>JADJEA010000031.1 GCA_016702415.1 Nostocoides sp. | reverse complement strand
GATCCGGGCTCCGGCGCGTCGATCAAGGACGCCGTCGCGCTGCTCGAGGCCGACCCGGCATACCAGCTCGAGGGCACCGCCGAGCTGCGGGTGTGGATGCAGGCCAAGGCCGACGGGGTCATCGCCGACTTGGCCGACGTCCACTTCGACATCCCCGGCCCGGTGCGCACCATCGAATGCTGCATCGCGCCGACCCAGACCGGCGGCATCTACTACACCGGGCCGTCCGAGGACTTCACCCGGCCGGGGCGGATGTGGTGGTCGGTGCCCAAGGGCGTGACGACGTTCGGCACCTGGCGCGAGCTGACCACCGTCTACCACGAGGGCGTCCCGGGGCATCACCTGCAGGTGGCCCAGACCGCTCTACCGCGCCGAGACCCTCAACCGGCAAGGCGCTGGCTGGCTTGTCTGGATCTCCGCCCACGGCGAGGGCTGGGCCTTGTATGCCGAGCGGCTGATGGCCGAGCTGGGGCATGGATGACCCGGGCGCCCGGATGGGGTGGCTCGACGGTCAGTCGTTGCGCGCCGCCCGGGTCGTCCTCGACATCGGCGTGCACTGCGGGTTCGAGGCGCCCGCCGAGGTCGGCGGCGGCGCGTGGGACTACGACAAGGCGTGGGCGTTCCTCACGGCGCACGCCAACCAGGACCCGGCCTTCCTGCGTTTCGAACTGGACCGCTATCTCGGCTGGCCGGGCCAGGCCCCGAGCTACAAGATCGGCGAGCGGCTCTGGCTGTCGTTGCGCGAGGAACGGGGCCTGGCGCTCGGCGGGCGCCGGTTTCCCGATCTCCCTGCCTTCCACCGCAAGGCCCCGGGACGTCGGGCGCGGTGGATCTCGCGACCCTGCGCGCGGCGGTTCTCGGCGAGCCCCAGCGCGGGCTGACCGAAGGTCTGACGCACGGGCCCTTTAAGCGGCATACGCTGTGCCGATGTCCTCTCCCTCGCGTGCGGCTCGTGCCGCCCGCGTCGCCCGCGCGGCTGCAATACTCTGCAACGGGCCAGTAAGAGCCGCGGATCGTCGTCGTCAGCAACGTCGACGAGGACCTCGTCGTCGCCGTGAGGCACGAAGCGCTTTGGAGTGTTGTCCCCGGATCTCCTCTTCACTACGCCCCTGTTGCCTGCGCGGGCCAAGGCCGGAGAGGTGGCGTTTCGCGAGCGGGACGCGTTTTTGTCTTTTCGGGGATATCGTCCTCGGCTGCGATTCGGTCCTCGAACTCGACGGTCAGCCCACGGCAAACCCCAGGACGCGGCCGGGGAGGCAAGTCGAGCGCTGGCAGCCCATGGGGGGTCAATGCCGGGGGTCCTGCATTACAAGTCACTGGCTCGTCGACGCGGGCCGCCGACCACGGCGGGGGGACGGGGGGGTGGTGGGCGCCCTCGGGCGCCATTGCCCGACCTGGGTCCACTTCGCCGACCTCAGCGACGGGGAGATCGACGCCCACGGGCCACGGGCGAGGCGCTGTGGGCCGGGGCGTTCACCGTCGACGGCCTGGGGTGACCAGTTTGTGGGCGTCCATCGAGGGCGGCGATCACCACAACGTCGTCGG
>JADJEA010000030.1 GCA_016702415.1 Nostocoides sp. | reverse complement strand
GATGATCCAGTAGTTCCAGATCCACCAGCCCTGCAGCGCCACCCGACGACAGCCGACACCGACGAGGCTGGCCACCCACTCGCCAACGCCGCCACCACCGCAGGTTGAGAAACCACCCCACGAGCAAGGCGAAGGGAAGGCCAACAGCGCGTAGCGAACCCGCGACGGTCCGATCCCCGTGACGAGCACCTGGTATGCCGGGTATGCCCCCGCCCAGCCCCACAGTTCGGGCCCCCACCGCTGGGTCCGGTGGGGTGAGCATTTTGAGACCACGAAGACGACCACCGAGACGGCCGCAAAGGCCCACCCGGCATACCCGTAGTCGTACTTGAGGTAGTCGATCCACGTGTGCAGCTTGACCTCCGAGGCGATCACCCGCCAGGCCGCCATGGTGCGGGTGTACCCGTCAGAGTCACCGGTGACCCGCCCGACGATCGTGGGCCAGAGCCAGGTCAGTGCCACGCTGGCCGCGGCGAGGGCGAGCACCACGCCTTGGTGACGGCGCGGGAAACGCTCGACGTCCCGGCGCAGCCATCGGATGGCGAAGTGGGCGAGCATGACCGGCGCCATGGCCAGGACGATGTTGCGGGTCAGGGCGAGCACGACGAGGGCGACGAGGGTGAGCACGTATCGGCGGGCACGCAGCGCCATGAGGGTGAGCACGACGACGAGCAGGGCCGCCGACTCCGTGTAGGAGGTTTGCAACACCGGTGCGGCGAGGTAGGTCGTCGTCCCGACGACGGCGACGATGGCCGACCAGCGACCCACCGCCTCGTCGACGAGCCGGAACAAGGCGAGCATCGCCAGCGCGCCGAGCACCAAGGAGAGACTGGAACCCGCCGCGTAGAAGTCCAGACCGGTCACCCGCATGACGAGACGGGCCAGCAGCGGGAACACGGGGTAGAACGCCCACGGGTTCTGCTCGACAGCACCGTCGGCGCCGGTCGGCAGCGGCACGGGATACCCGATATCGGCGATCTCGTGGTACCACTGACCGTCCCAGTTGGCGGTGACGACGAAGTACCCGGGTGCGGCCGGCGTCGGGTAGAGGACCCTGGCGACCCCGTTTTTCCCGACCGAGGGCGACCTGCCAGCTCTGCATGACCTGGAAGAACACCGCGTCGATCCCGCGGGTCACGGCATAGAGGGGCGAGGACGAACCACACCCGGATCCCACAGCCGCGGGGTGGTCGGCGTGCTCGTCCCGGCGACTTCGGCGAAGTGGACCGGTGCACCACGCGGTGCAACCATGACCCTGGCCCATTGGGGGCCGCCGGTTCCCCGTGGGGGCTGTCCGCGGCGGACGAGGCCGGGCCCCGCGGACGCCCATCGCGGGGGCCTCCTGGACCGGCGGCACCGATCGACGGCGCTCATAAAGTGTCGGTCGCGCGGCGCGGCATGCCGCAACCGACAGCCGTTCCTCGCGCAGCGTCGGCCTCGATGACCCCGTCGAGGACGAGATCGGCGGCCAGGCGTTCGAGGTCGACGTCCTGCTCGTATTCCGCGCGGCGTTCCGCGACGTACGCGGCCCGTTCGTCCGGGTCGGCGATCGAGGCGATCTTGTTGGCGTAGACGGCGTTGACCGCCGCCTCGGGGCCCATCACGGCGATCTTCGCGGTCGGCAGCGCCAAAGTCGCGTCGGGCATGAACCCCGGCCCGCCCATGGCGGCGAGCCACCGCGCCGTAGGCCTAGCGGACGACGACGCAGAACTGGGGCACCGTGGCCTCGGCCACCGCGCCTTCACGCATCTTCGCCCCATGCCGGATGATCCCGCCAGGTCGACCTCCGGAGCCGATCGTGAACCCGGCCGTCCGCGAGGTAGTCAACGGGATCGAGAACGCGTCGCAGAGCCAGATGAATCGGGCCGCCTTGTCGGCACTGTCCGGAGGAACAGCACCCCGCCCTTGACCATCGAGTTGTTCGCGACGATGCCGACCGACTCGCCGGTATCCGCCCCGAACCCGACGACGAGTTCGGCGGCATACAGGGATTGATCTCGAAGAACGAGTCGACGTCGACAGTCCGTCGATGACCTCGTGCATGTCGAACGGTTGGCTCTCGCGCTCGGGCACGGTATGCCGGGTGAGCGGCGCGGCGGGGGCTTCGGGGGTGGTA
Organism: Nostocoides sp.; assembly: GCA_016702415.1. Lineage (GTDB taxonomy): Bacteria > Actinomycetota > Actinomycetes > Actinomycetales > Dermatophilaceae > Nostocoides_A. Next base: position 9,213 of record JADJEA010000030.1, on the reverse strand, counting down.
GCTCGGCGGGTGCTCGCGCCAGGACCCGGGCAGGTAGGAGAAGTAGTGCCGGGCCAGGTCGATGGCCTCGGCGTCGTCGTGGGCGAGCAGATCGCCCACGCCGGACACCCGCTGCAGTGCATCCGGGCCCCGCCCATCTCCTCGAGGGACACCCGCTCGCCGACGACCATCTCGGCCATCCGGGGGCTGCCGAGGTACATCGAGGCGTTGCCCTCGACCATGATGACGATGTCGCAGAAGCTCGGGATGTAGGCCCCACCGGCGGCGCTGGGCCCGAACAGGCAGCGGATCTGCGGGACCTTGCCGGACAGGGCCACCTGGTTGTGGAAGATGTGCCCGGCGCCTGGCGTGCCGGGAACATCTCGACCTGGTCGGTGATTCGGGCCCCTGCGCTGTCGACGAGCCAGAAGCCCGGGAGTTCCTCGCGCAGCGCGGTCTCGGTGGCCCGGACGATCTTCTCGACGGTGCGGGCGCCCCACGACCCGGCCTTGACCGTCGGGTCGTTGGCGATGACGATGACGGCCCGACCCTCGAGGGTCCCGTGGCCGGTGACGACGCCGTCGGCGGGCAGGTCGCCGGCGAGCGCGTTGGCGTAGCGACCGTCCTCGACGAAGGACCCGGGGTCGACGAGTAGGGCGATCCGGTCGCGGACGTAGAGCTTGCCCTGCTGGGCGAGCTTGGCGGCGGCGGCGTCGGTCAGCGGTGCGGCCGAAGCCCGGTATGCCGCGGCGAACCGCTCGCGGACGTCCGTCGACCCTCGGGTCACCCCAGTCGGGCCCTCGAACGCGAGGCGGTCTGGGCCCCCCCCCCCCCCCCGCCCGGGCCCGGCCCCCGGGGGCGCCCGCGGCGCGCCGGGGACCCCCCCGGGGCCCCCCCCCCCCCCCCCCGGGGGGGGGACGCGGGCGGGGGGGGGGGCGCCGACGGCGGGGGGCGCGGCAGTCTGTTCCCCGACCCGACCACAAGTGACCCCCGGAGGCCAGGTTGACGCGACCTGGCCCCGGCCCGGCTGGCCCCCCCAGGGGGCGCCCCCCCGGCTGCAAACTGCCCCCTGGAGGAGGACGCCTCATGATGTGTGGATCGACCCGGTTTTCCACGCGGTGAGGCCCAGGCCGCGGGCGATGAGCATCCGCTGGACCTCGGACGTTCCCTCGCCGATCTCGAGGATCTTGGCATCGCGGAAGAAGCGGGCCACCGGGAACTCCTCCATGAAGCCGTTGCCGCCGAACACCTGGGCGGCGATGCGAGTGGCGTTCACCGCGGCCCACTCCGAAGCGAACACCTTGGCCACCGAAGCGGCCGTGCTGGACCTCGCTGATGGACCGGCGACCGGCGTGCAGTTCGTCCTGGAGCCACGCGGCCTTGTAGGTCAGCGCCCGGGCGGCCTCCACGGCGACGGCGATGTCGGCGATCTGGAACGAGATCCCTTGGTTGGCCCCGATCGGCCGACCGAAGGCCAGGCGCGTCTTCGTACGCCGTGGCCTCCTCGAGCATCCGTTAGGCGCACCCGACGGCGAGGGCGCTGATGGCGATCCGTCCGTCGTCGAGGTGGTCCCGAGGAACTGCTTGAACCCTGGCCCGCTCTCCGAGCAGGTTCTCCGCCGGCACCCGAACGCCGTGGAAGCCCAGCCCGTGAGGTGTCCGACAGTGCCGGGCCGAGCTTGCGGTAGGCGTGGCTCGACGACGAATCCGGGCGTCCCGGTGGGGATCATGATCGCGCTGACCTCGGCGGAGCCGTCCGGTTCCGTTGCCGTGCGGGCGGTGACCGTGACGACCGAGGTCAGGGCGCTGTCCCAGGAGTTCGTGATGAATGCCTTGGCCCCGTCGACGACCCACTCGTCGAGCCGTTCGCGCCGGCCTGCCTTGTCCGCGTCGCGCCGGCATCGGAGCCGGCGTCGGGGCTCGGGTGAGACCGAAGCCGGCCAGGCTCGCCCGGCGACGAGGTCGGGCAGCCAGCGCTGCTTCTGCTCCTCGGTGCCGTAGGTGAGGATGGGGTTGATCCCCGGTCCCACACCGGCCGACAGCGTGATCCCGATGGACTGGTCGACCCGCCCGCCTCCTCGATGGCCAACGACGCATAGTGAAGTCGCCGCCGAAGTCCTCCCGTCAGCGCCGCGGGCGCTGCCCCGTTATGCCGCGGGCACGACGAGGCCGAACAGCCCGGTTTGACCCATCTGGGGCACGAGGTGGGCCGGGAAGTAGGCCTGCCGATCCCACTCCCGCGATGTGCCGGGGAGACCTCGTTCTCGGCGAAGTCGCGCACGAGCATCCGGAAATCCTCGTGGTCCTTGCTCGGCTCGAACATCGGCTGCTCCCTCTCACGGCGGGCCTGCGGCGTAGGTTTCCGGGTCAGCGAGGCGACGCTCACCGATTGACGCGTTAAGCGGTGTAACGTAAAGGATACTTGCGCCCGTGGCAAGCCCCGAGGAGTGCTCGATCGCTCAAGTCGCCGAGGAGTTCGGCGTGACGCATCGCACCATCCGCCACTACGAAGAACTCGGCCTGCTCTCCCCCGAACGACGCGGCACCCAACGGATCTACCACCGCCGCGACCGGACCCGGCCAACCTCATCCTGCGCGGTAAACGTCTGGGCTCCCTCGAGCAGGTCCGCACGATCATCGACCTCTACGACGCCCCTCGTGGCAAGGCGAGCCAACCCCGAGTACGTCCTCGCCCAGATCGGCGACCGCCGCGTCGACCTTGACCAGCTCCAAAGACCTCGAGGACGCCCTGGGCGAACTCGACACTTTCGAGGCCCGCTGCCTCGACCTGGGCCGGCTGGCCTAGCGGCATACCGCGGCGGGAGGGCACCACCCGGTCTCCCGCGGCACGGCATACGCTGGTCACTCCGCCACCGGAAGGTCCGCCATGCCCGCCCGCATCCGCCGTACCGCCGGCGGCGCGTTCGCCGCCGTGCTCGCGAGCGCCTACCTGCTGATCACCGCGACGATCGGGTATGCCGCGCCGATCGTCGGCGCCGTTACTGCCGATGCCACGCCCACGCCGAGTTCGACCTCCTCGGCGGGCCGCGTTGGGACACGGCGGCCCGCCGGCCACCCGGGTGACCCGGGCTCTGGGGCCGGCGCTCGTCGCCGTCGCGGCGATCATCTACGCGATGGACCGCGAGCGACGCAAGATGTGAGTGCCGGCGCACGCGGCAATGCCGGCACCGCGGTGATGGCGGCCCAGTGACGTGATGCCGGGCTCTGGCGGCAATCCCCCCCGTGGGTGCGTGGACGTGGGTCGGCCTGGCCTCGGGCCGCCTTGGAAGCGCCCGGCCACCGCCGCGTTGCAGCCTGCGCAACAGCGGGGCCGGCATGCCGGCGACCTCGACAGCGCCGACGCGACCGCGTGGTCGTGGGCATAGGTGATGACCGCCCCACGGTCGAGCCGGTCGCCCGAACGTCGACGACAGGCCGCGCTCGTGGGGGATCGGCCAGGGTGCGCGCCTGGTCGGCCACCATGGTGCGACGTACTCGGTCATCGCGAGCATCATCGGGTTTCCTCACTTCGCGGATGACGTGAACGCTACGACCAGCGCCATCCAGGCGAAGTAGTCGTCGTCGAGCGGGTTCGCACGGTGCGACGCCCACGCGCCGAGGGTGTCCTCACGAGTCAGGCGCTCGCCCTGGCGAAGACCGCCGCCGTGACGCCGTGGGCGAAGAGGGGTGTCGTAGAACCCGGTGACGATTGGCTCGCGCTCCAGGCCCAGCAGCAGGTCGCGGTGGCGCGCGTGAGATTCCTTCGCCGTCGCTGCGTTGCGGTTGGCAGCCGGGGGCATCTGGCCATCGCCTCGCGGGCGATGTCGCGCATCGAGTCCATGACGACCTTTCTCAGCCGAGCAGGGCCTTGACCTGGCCCGCGGCCTCGCGCGCCTCGATCCGCATGAGCCCGAGGTTGGAGTCCGGCGGCCCGGACAGGACGAGAACGGCCGAACCGTTTGTGCCGGCGGCCACGACGAGGTGCCCGTTGTCGCCGCGCACCACGGCCTCGCGCAAGCCGCCGAGGTTTGCCCGTAGGGATCCGCGTGCCCAGCCCGAGGGCGGTCGCGGCCATCGCCGAGTCCATCCTCTGGCCTCCGGCTGGTGCCGGGCCACCGCCACCGTCGACCGAGGCCACCATGACCCCGTGCAGCTCGGGAATCGAGCGGCGCATCGCCGCGATGACGGTCTGCAACTCCGTGGCCTTGCTCGTCGGCTGGTCGGGCACGCTTGGGATTGTCCCCTCGCGGCGGGCCGCCACGTGGCCAACTGTCGCCAACAGCACTCCCGTCGAGCCGGTGAGTCCATGGCTTGCCGGCCGGGCGCACCGAGCCGTGCGGCATACCTCGCCCGCGCCGAGGGCACCTCGTCGAAAGCGATCCGCGCCACGTCCACCGGCCGGTTCGGCCGGTCGGAGCGAGCGATAGGCTCGCCACCATGGCGCTGGTCACAAAGGTGTTGATCGCAAACCGCGGCGAGATCGCCGTCCGCATCGCTCGGGCCTGCCGGGACGCCGGCATCGCCTCGGTCGCCGTGTATGCCGACCCCGACCGAGACGCCCTGCACGTCACCATGGCCGACGAGGCCTACGCGCTCGACGGGGCGACGCCCGGGGACAGCTACCTCGTGCAGGACAAGCTGCTGGCCATCGCCGCGCAGTCCGGCGCCGACGCGGTCCACCCGGGATACGGCTTCCTCGCCGAGAACGCCCACTTCGCCAAGGCGGTCATCGACGCCGGACTGACCTGGATCGGCCCTGGGCCCGATGCCATCGACGCGCTCGGCGACAAGGTCAAGGCCGCCACATCGCGCTCAAGGCGAACGCGCCGCTGGTCCCCGGTACGGCCGACCCGGTCACTGGGCCCGACGAGGTCGTCGCCTTCGCCAAGGAGTACGGGCTGCCGGTGGCCATCAAGGCGGCCTTCGGCGGCGGTGGCCGGGGCCTCAAGGGTTAACCCGCACGATGGACCGGGAATCCCCGAGTTGTACGAAGTCGGCCGTCCGCGAAGAGGCCGTCACCGGCGTTCGGTCGCCGGCGGGTGCTCGTCGAGCGGTTCTCGACCGCCCCGGCACGTCGAGACCCAGTGCCTGGCCGGCCAGCACGGCAACGTCGTCGTCGTCTCGTGTCGGGACTGCTCGCTGCGGCGGCGCAACCAGAAGCTCGTCGAAGGGCTCCGGCCCCGTTCTCCAGCGACGCCCAGCACGCGAATGGTCCGCGCCTCCAAGCCATCCTCGAGGAGGCCGGTTACGCAGGGCCGGCGCCTGCGAGTTCCTCGTCGGACCGGCCCGGCGACATCTCGTTCCTCGAGGTCAGCACTCGACTACAGGTCCAGCACGCGGTCACCGGGGTCACCGGCATCGACCTGGTCCGCCAGCAGTTCCGCATCGCCGAGGGCGAGCGCCGCTCGTCTCGGCGACCCGCCGCCGCACGCCCGCTCGATCGAGTTCCGGATCAACGGCGAGGACGCCGGTCGCGGCTTCCAGCCCGCCCTGGCACCGTCGCGGAGTCGTCCCGCCGCGGCCCAGGGTGCGTTGGGACTCCGGGGTCGTCGAGGGCGACACCAGTCACGGGGCCTTCGACTCGATGATCGGCGAGCTCATCTCACCGGCCGCGACCGCCAGCAGGCCTCGGACGTTCGCGCCGCCGTCTCGCCGGCTCGCCGTCGACGGCATGCCGACGGTCACCCCGTTCCACCGGGCCGTCGTCGCGGACCCGGCCTTCGCGCGGGCCCGGCGCCGGCACCCCGTACTCGGTCCCACCCGGTGGATCGAGGCCGATTTCGACAACACCATCGGCCGTATGCCGGTGGGCGCGCCAGACGCTGCCGAGCCGAGGGACGCCCAAAGGCGTCGTCGAGGTCGGCAGCAAGCGCATCGAAGTGCGCCTGCCCGGCGGGCTTTCGCTCGGCGGCGGCGGCGCTGGTGGCGCCGGTCGCCGCCAGCGCCCCCGGCGCAGCGTCGCGGGCGAAGGCGGATCGGCGGCTCCGGCGACTCGCTCGCCGCTCCGTGCAGGGGCACCATCGTCAAGGTCGCCGTCGAAGAGGGTCAGACCGTCGCCGCAGGTGACTCGTCGTCGTCTAGAAGCGATGAAGATGGAGCGCCGATCAACGCGCACAAGGCCGGGGTCGTCACCGGGATCAAAGCGCCAAAGGTCGGCGAGACCGTCCAGCGGCACGGTCCTGGCCGACATCAAGGACGAGGCCTGGCCGGTCAGGTCGATCCGGCCGCGTCGGTCCAGCGCGGGCGGAGCGAGGTGCAACCTGCGCTGGGTAAAAAATTGACCGGTCCCACGGGTAAGATCGTGTAGGGCGGGTTGGACCTGGAGGTGATCCCCCAAAGGGTGCCAAGGGCCGTTCTCCACGGCGATGAAGATCGGATAGATCAGCTCCTGACGCGCGGGAAGGACGACGGGGGGTGCCGAGCTGTGCCTCAGGCCAAAGGGCGGGCCGAAGATGTGCAACGAAGCCGTCGTGGATGCTGGCCCATCTTGGCACGCGCACATTGGTGGTCAACCGGCTTGGCGGTGACGACCTGCGCCTCTCTCCGGAGTCACGACCTGCTTCTGGGTCACCCCGACGTTGGCGGGGGAAAAAAAAAAAAATCGGTACACGTTGGCCGAGACGGCGTATCAGATGCAGCGAGCAAAAAAAAACGCATCCCGCAAGGGCATGCCACATGGCGATCCGGCCCACCATGGCCCCCACCGACGCCAGCGGGAAGACGCCAGTGCAGTCGCCTGCCCCATACACCCCTCACGGAGGTGCCTTGCCTGCCTCGACCTGGAAGATGACCGCCAGGGGACCGGGCAGGACGCCACCCGGTTTCCGGGCGCATCCCCAGGTGTTGGGCAACGGGCCGACCTGGCACGCCGCGTACGAGCCTCGACAGTGCCGCCCGATCACTCCAAGCCGCACGAGCAGCACCCGTCGGAGGTGCGCTCGACGGCCCGACTCATCCGCGCGGGAGAGCGCGAGGCCCCACCTGCATGACCCTCGCGTTTGAAGACGTCCTCGATGACGCCCAGCTACGCGTCGAGTCCTCGCCGGGGAGCACCTGGTCGCGGGATGAGACCAGCCGTGACCTGGCTGCCCCGAGGCGGGTCGGGGGAGGCCTGCGCCAGTTCGGCTCCGGTGACCGCGGAGCCGACAACCTGGCAATGCCGGCACGGGGGGGTCCCAGGGAACGAGAGGGGGGATTTGGGTCAGGGGGTGAGGATCCGTTCACCCGTCCGGCTGGAGCGGTCGCCGTAACCCGTGGGGTGGACGCCGGTGGCGACGGGGAGCTCGCGTCGGCTTCCCAGGTCTTCGAGCCACCGTCCCGGAGATCGACCTGCCCAAAAAAACCCGCGACGGCGAGCAGGAAACGTCAGGAATGCGTAGCCCTACCGGATGCCGTCGGAGGTGACCCCGCTGGGTGATGTCGGCGCTCCCGCGCCCAAGGTGCGGAAACGCGCGGGAGGATACGTTCGTTGACCGCCTGGAAAATCGGTGCCGGCGGACAACGAAGAGATGTCGACGCCGTGTTCGGTCGCCGCGCTCATCCGGCGCACGGGGTGGGCGGTCGAGATGAGGCTCTTACTCGGAACGCAAGACCGGTCAGCGCACGAGCCGCCGGGACCCGTCGCTGTGGACGACGGTCACCTGGGCTCGAGGCGGCGGGCGACGAGGGCGGCCTCATCTCCCCGGTCCCACCGATGACGACAGCTGACGAAGCTTGGCGAACGATCGCCCCGCCATCAACCACCTTCCAGGCCGTGCCGCGCACGCTCGGCGTGACCCAAACTCAGCCGGGTGAGCGCCCACTGGACCTTGCCGACCCGACCGTCGACCCCTGGGAATCGCGGCACACCGCCCAGCCGTCATCGCCGATCGCACCGGCGCACCCACCGTGACGTGGCCCTCGTCCTGGGCTCTGGCTGGGAGCCAGACGGCCGAGCTCATCAGGCCGACCCTGGCAGTGTCGACTCCGCGAGATCCCCGGCTTCCGCAAAGGCCGCCGTGGCGGAATAATCAGCGCCGCCGATCGGTGGCCATCGGCGACACCGGCCGACGGGCGCTGATTACCCGGCACCCCACCCACTTCTACGAAGGCCGTGGCGTGCGGGCTGTCGTCCACGCAGTGCCCACCGCCAAGGCAGGCTGCTCGACCATCGTGCTGACCAGCGGCTGTGGCGGCCTCAACCCGGCCAGAAGCCCGGGCACCCCCCGTGCTCATCCGCGACCACATCAACCTCACCGCAGCCTCCGCCGGATCGGGGGCGACGTCATCGACCTCACCGATCTCACCCCTCGGCTGCGCGCCGTCGCCCGGGGCGTCCAGCGGCGACCCCGACGAGGGGTCTGCGTCGGAGTTCGGGCCCCCAGTACGAGACCCCGGCCGAGGGGTCTGATGGCGTGGATCGGCGGTCACCTGGTGGCATGTCGACCGCGCTCGAGGCGATCGCCGCGCGCCAGGCGGGCATGGAGGTGCTGGGGATCTCGCTGGTCAGGTAACCTCGCGGCCGGCATCTCCGGTCCAGCCCGCTCTCCACGCGGAGGTCCTGAGCCGGTCAGGCGCCGCCGCCCCGTTGATCACCTGCTCGCCGCCCGCGTCGCAGAGCCACTGAAGGCGCCGATGCCGTCCGCTCCCGTCCCCCCCGCCCCCTCCTCCCCGTCCGCTGCCCACCTGGGCCGCCCAGGACCTGGCCGCCGACGACCCTGACGAGAACACCCGGGCCCAGCTCGCCGCCCTGCTCGCCGCGTCCAGGCGACCCGGACGCGCGCGGGCGCCTGGCCTTGCCTCGGCCGTCCTCCTTCGGCACCGCCGGGCTGCGCGGCGCGCTCGGGGCCGGTCCCATGCGGATGAACCGCGCGGTGCTCGTGGCAGCGGCGGCCGCCGGCCTGCGTCGCGATCTCCCGACGCGCTGGGTGGGGCGGCGCATCCGGTCGTCGTCGGCTGGCGCCCGGCGCAACTCGGCCCGTTCGCACGGACACGCCGGCGGTCCTCGCCGGCGCTGGGCGCGCGCATTGCTGCCCATGCCTGCCGCGCCGACTCCCGGTGCTCGCCTTCGCGGTCCGCCACCCGGGGCGTGCGCCGGGGGTCATGGAGACCGCGAGCCACAACCCGCCTCCGGACAACGGCTACCAGGTGTATCTCGGCGCCGATCACGGCTCGCAGATCGTGCCCCCGCCGAAACGCCGGGATTTCGCCCCGGATCGCCCAGATCGTCGCCCCTCCGTGCCGCGCGCGACCGAG
>JADJEA010000029.1 GCA_016702415.1 Nostocoides sp. | reverse complement strand
CGTCCCCGGTTGGTGTAGTCCTCCGGATTGGCCGAGGCCACGACGAGCACGTCCAGGGGCAGGCGCAGCACATAGCCGCGGATCTGGATGTCGCGCTCCTCCATGACATTGAGCATCGCGACCTGGATTCGCTCGGCGAGATCGGGCAACTCGTTGACGGCGACGATGCCCCGGTGCGAGCGCGGGATGAGACCGAAGTGGATGGTCTCGGGATCGCCGAGGTGCCGGCCCTCGGCGACCTTCATCGGGTCGACGTCGCCGATGAGGTCGGCGACGGAGGTGTCGGGTGTGGCGAGCTTCTCGGCATACCGCTCACTGCGGTGGCGCCACTCGACCGGGAGGTCGCCGCCGAGGTCGCGGGCGCGCCGGATCGAGGCGGGGGTGATCGGGTCGTATGGATGCTCGCCCAACTCCGCGCCGCCGATCACCGGGGTCCACTCGTCGAGGAGACCGACGAGCGTGCGCAGGAGGCGGGTCTTGCCCTGACCGCGCTCGCCGAGGAGGACGATGTCGTGCCCAGCGATGATCGCCCGCTCGACCTGGGGGATGACGGTGGCATCGAATCCGTGGAGGCCGGGCCAGGGGTCGCCGCCCGCCGCGAGTGTCGCCAGGAGATTGGCGCGCATCTCCTCACGCAGCGTGCGGTGCTCGTGTCCGCTGGCGCGCAGGTCCGCGAGGGTGGCGATGTCGGGTGGCGTGGTCACCGCCACACGCTAACCCCGAGACCTGGGCCGGGGCCGGGCCAGCGGCAGGCCGGGGAGCCAGTCAGCGCGCGTCGAGTCGTTATGCATCGAGCCGGTATGGATCGACGTCGCCGGCGATCGACTCAGTGCAGGGCGACGAGGAAATCGGCGAGGTCATAGGCGCGCACCACCGGATCCCAGGTGATCGTCGGCTCCTGGACGATCTCGACCTCGTGGGCGAATAGTTTGTCGAGGAAGATCTCGGTCTCCTCGAGCGCGAGGTACTCACCGGGGCACGAATGATGTCCGTCGCCGAACGAGAGCCCGGACAGCGGGATCCGCGGGGGAAGATCCCGGCCGGGCCGGATCGCCAGGCTGTCGTGGCCGAAGACGTCGGTGTCGGCATTGACCGCGCCGAGATCGATTTCGACCAGAGCGCCCACAGGGATCGTGACCCGCCCGCCAGCCGGCCCGATCTCCACATCCCTGAGGGTGTTGCGCAAGAGCACGCTGGCGACCGATTCCACGCGGATGATCTCGGCGAGCAGGGCCTGCCGACCGGGCGAATCCGCGGCCAGGAAACGCTCCCGCAGGTCGGGCCGCTCGACCAGATGCCAGGTCGCCATGGTGAGGAACTGGCGGGTGGTGACCATGCCCGCGGCGCCATAGGTGATCGCCTCGGTGACGATGTCGCGGTCGTGATAGCCCTTGGCCAGCAGGTGGGAAATGAGGTCGTCTTGAGGGGAGCGGCGCCGGGCGCGGATGGCGGGCCGGACGTCCCGGGCATAGAACCGCCCGAGATTGGCCAGGCCGGCCACCTGCCCGACGGTGCGCGGGATCAGCGGCGCGTCCGGGCCCGGCTGCGGGGTGAAGAAGACCTCGAGGCGGCGTTCGAGCCCGGCGATATCGGCCTCGGTCAACCCGACGACCCTACTGACGACGCGCATCGCCAACCGCGAGGTGACCCGGTCCAGGGCCACCAGGGGCTGGCGGGCCGCCCACCCGATCAGGGAATCGCACCAGGCGCCGATCATGTCGCGATAACGCGCCTCCACCGCCCTCGGCGTGAAGAATCGGGCGATTTCCCGGCGCTGGGCGCGATGCTCGGCGCCTTCCTGATAAAGGACCGGGAACTTGATGACGCCGCCGCCACGGTAGATCTGCTGGGCCTCGAATCCCGCCTGCCGCGTCCCCTCCGCGATGCGGAGGAACTCCCGGGCCAGGGCGAAGGACCGCAGGACGATGACCGGTTGCCCGTCCCGCACCACCTGCTCGTATGCCGGGCCCAGTCGCTCCCCGGGGCGGCTCGACTTGCGATCACACGCCTGCATGGGGACCCTGACACGCCTGCATGGGGACCACAGTAGGTGAGGGGGCCGATGGTGAGGGGACGGAGGGTGCGGCGGCGGGGAGGGGTCGGCATACCCCTGGGTGGTCGATCGGGACACGGGGCTCTGTCCGGTGCGGTGGTTGGTTGTTCTCGGTCGCGGAGGGGGAAACGCGTGGCTGAACGTTCAAGCATCGGCTAGGCTTTGCCGGTTGGGCCGCCTGCGTCGCTGGTCCTCGACGCGAGGATCGCCACCTCGTCCTCGCGTGCCGCGAATCCCTCTCTGATAATCCGGAGCCTCCATGTCAGCCCCTGCGCAGGCAGCCCACCCGGCGCCGAGCGACTATCCAGACACGATCGATGCCGCCGTCCTCAAGGTGGCCGGCGTCGTCGTCCTCGGCGCGATCATGTCGATCCTCGACATCACCGTCGTCAACGTCGCCCTGCCGAAGCTGCAGACGACCTTCACGGGCACCGACCACCCGCTCGCCTACTCGACCGTCGCGTGGACGGTCACGGCATACACGCTTGCCCTTGCGACCGTCATCCCGATGACGGGTTGGGCGGCCGACCGGTTCGGCACCAAGCGGCTCTACATGCTCGCCATCACGCTGTTCACGGCGGGCTCGGTGCTGTGCGCGTCGGCCGGATCGATCAACCAGCTCATCCTCTTCCGGGTGCTGCAGGGCCTCGGTGGCGGTCTGCTCATGCCCCTCGGGATGACGATCATGACCCGGGCCGCGGGGCCGAAGCGGATGGGGCGGCTGATGGCGATCCTCGGCATCCCCATGCTGCTCGGGCCGATCCTCGGTCCCATCCTCGGTGGCTACCTCATCGACAAGGTGAGCTGGCACTGGATCTTCCTCATCAACCTCCCGCTCGGGGTCCTCGCGCTGGCGTATGCCGCCTGGGCCCTCCCCAAGGACAACCCCCAGCCGAGCGAGTCCTTCGACTTCCTCGGGATGCTCATGATGAGTCCCGGCTTGGCGATGTTCCTGTATGGCGTGTCCTCCATCCCCGGTGAAGGCACCTTCTTCGCGCCGAAGGTCATGGGCTGGGGAAGCGCGGGTCTGGCGCTGCTCGTCGCGTTCGTCGTCTACAGCTTCAAGCCCGAGCACCCGCTGCTGGACTTCCGGCTCTTCGCCAACCGCAATCTCACCGTGGCCACGGTGACGATGTTCATCTTCGGGGCGGCATTCTTTGGCGGCCTGCTCCTCGTGCCGACGTATTTCCAGCAGGTGCGCGGCGAGGACGCCCTCCACGCCGGGCTGCTCGTGGCCCCGCAGGGCATCGGGGCGATGCTGACGATGCCCATCGCCGGTGCGCTCGCCGACAAGAAGCCGGTCGGCCGGATCGTCCCGTTCGGGCTGATCGCGATCATCATCGGGATGTTCCTGCTGTCGCGGGTCGACGGGTCGACGTCCTACTGGGGCTACATCATCCCGGTGCTCTTCCTTATGGGCCTCGGCATGGGCGGCACGATGATGCCGATCATGACCTCGGCCATCAAGACCCTCACGGCGCATCAGGTCGCTCGCGGCTCGACCTTGCTCAACATCACCCAGCAGATCGCGAGTTCGGTCGGGGTCGCGATCATGTCGGTGGTGCTCACCAATGGCCTTTCCAATGACAAGCTGATCGCTCAGGCGGGGGCTTTCCGAATCGCCAGTGAGCACGTCACCGACCCGGCGCAGATGCAGAAGCTCCTCCAGGACTTCCCGCTCGTGGGGTCGATCCTGGCCAAGTACGGCACCGACCAGGCCGCCGGTGCTGCCGCCCTCGCCACGCAGGTGCGCGAGGCCATGGGCACGGTCTTCGGCCACAGCTTCCTGGTTGCGGCCTTCCTGGTGCTGCTGACCCTCGTCCCGGCCTACTTCCTCCCCCGGGAGCACGAGGAGAGCCACTTGACCGACGACGAGAGCGCTCCTCAGGTGCTGATCCACTGACCTGCTCGGGGGCAACGTGAGCGCCCCTACCCGGACTTGAGCACGCGAGCCCGAACGTGAGCACGTGGGCCCGGACTTGAGCACGTGGGCCCGGACTTGAGCACATGTCAGAACTTGAGCACGCCATATCGACTTGAGCACGCCAGATATGGCGTGCTCAAGTAGACACGGCGTAACTCAAGTTGGCTATGGGGGGCAAAGTCGCTGTGGGGGGCAAAGTCGCTGTGGGGGCAAGTTCGGTGTCGGGGGCCAAGTTCGGTGTCGGGGCTCAACCAGGCGTTGCGCCGTCCGGGGGTGTCAGCCCGCGGTGGGTTTGCGCTGAGGGCGCCGGGTAACGGTTGGGATACGCCCGCAGCGCTGTCGGTGGCGTCCGGCATCCTTCCTCCCAAGGGTCGGCCATTCCTGGAGTCGACCGAGGGGCCGGGACAACCGGGGGAAGCGGGGTCGGAACGTGGGGGTGGTGGGCCTGCTGCGGCGTCGCTGGCGCGAGCACCCCTCTGCGCTCGCCGCCGTGGTCGCCGCTGTACTCGTGTCGCTCCTGGTCATCGCCGCCCTGCGGGCCTTCTCCGCGGGCATCGCCGACGCGAGCGTGCGTGGAGCCGTCGCCGCAGCCAGGCCTGACCAGCGGGTCATCGCGGTGACCCTCCCGCTGCGTCCGGGCACGACCGAGGCGGCCGAGGCCGTCGTCACTCGGGCGACCGCGGGGATCACCGGCCGACAGGTGTATGCCGCGCGCCTCGCCACCTCCCGTGGCCTCGCCGGCGGGAAGCCGACGGACCGGATCCAACTCGCCGAGATCCCTCGCATCGCCGAGGCCACCCGGCTGACGGCCGGCCGGTGGCCCGCAGCACCCAGGGCCACGACGGGCCCGCTCGAGATTGCCGTCCCCGACTCCGTCGCCGCTGACCTGCGATGGCAGGTGGGCGCTCGTGCCGAACTCGTCGACCTCATCGACGAGCAGGCCGAGCCGACGGCGGTGACGGTCGTCGGGATCTATACGGTCACCGACCGGGCGAGCCCGCTGTGGCGGTTGGTCCCGATCGGTCTGACGGGGATCGAGCGGGGGGACTTCACGGCATACGGACCGGTGCTCGTGCCGTCGGGAACGCTGACGTCGCAGACATTGATGAGTTGGCTCGTCGATCTCGCCCCCGAGCGGCTGTCCCTGGCGGCGGCCGGCCCGGCCGCGGGGGCCGCCGATGCGGCGGTGGAAGCCCTGGAGAAGTCGCCGGACCTACGTGGTGCGACCGTCACCTCGGGCATGGGGGACGTGCTGCGGGCGGCCGCGGCGCTGGGGGAGCGCACCGGGCGGGTTCTCCTGACGCCCATGCTCCTGGTGCTTCTCCTCGGCGGGGCCGCGCTCGCCCTCGCCGCCGGGCAACTCGCCCTGCTGCGCGAGCCGGAGACTCGCCTGCTGCGTGCCCGGGGGGCCGGGAGCGGACAACTCGCCCTCCTGGCCCTGGTCGAGGGGGGAGGCATCGTCCTCGCCAGCGCCCTCGGCGCGCTCCTGCTCGCGCCCGTAGTGCTGCGCGGGCTCGCCCGGGCGTCGGCATTCCCGGAGTCGGCCAGCGGATACGGGCAGACCCTCACCGCTCCCGCCGTCTGGGTCGCGGTCGTCGTCGGCGCAGTCCTCGCCCTGGGCGTCTACGTCCTGGCCAGCCTGCGCCACGGTCGGCTGCGGGTCGAACGCGCCGACGACTCTCGCGGCCGGGTGGCCACCCTGGCGGCCGGGGCCGGGCTCGACCTGGCGCTCCTGCTCCTGGGGGGTCTGGGCGTCGTGCAGCTGCGGCGCTATGAGGGCAGCAACGCAGGCGCGAGCCTCGACCCGCTCACGCTGGCGGCACCGGCGCTCGTCGTCGGAGGACTGTGCGTGCTCGCCTTGCGGCTGATCCCCCTCCTCGCCCGAGCCGGGGCGCGGGTCGCGGCCGGGGGAGTTTCACTCGGTCGCGCCTGGGCGGGCTGGCAGGTTTCCCGCCGCATGCCGGCGCAGGCCGGCTCGATCCTGCTCGTTCTCCTGTGCCTGACCATGGGGGCGCTCGCGGTCAGCCAGCAGGCGACTGTGGAGCGATCGTTGAGCGATCAGACCGACTTCGAGGTCGGCGCGCCGGTGCGCGCCGCCATCGGCGGGGAGTTGTATGCCGATCCTTTCGTCCCCTCGCAAATGGCCGGCATCGCCGGTGGTCCCGACCGGGCGATGCGGGCGCTACGGCAGAGCGTCGAGGTCGGCGGGGTGCGCGCAGTGACACTCTTGGCCGTGGACACCCGTGCCGGCAGGGTCATGGCGCCCCGCCCGGACCTGCTCGGAGGGGCCCAGTGGGGCCAGCTGCTCGCCAAGCTGACCTCCACGGACGTTTCGGGCATCAGCGTCGCCGGCCGGCCCCGCGAGCTGCGCCTGACCGGGCGTCTGATGGCCAAGGCGGGGGATTCGTTTGTCGGGGATTCCCGAACCAGCGGCAGCGTCATCCTGGCCGACGCCGCGGGTCAGTGGTGGTCGCAGCCGCTCACCATTGCCCCCGGTGACGGGACCCGAGCGAACCCGAGCGAGATCGCGGCCACTCTGGCCCTCTCGACCCCCGACGGCCACACCCCGGACGGCCAGGCCCCCGACGGCCACACCCCCGGCAACCCCGCACCCGGCAACCCAACCCCCGACCGTCACGTCGAGTATCCGATCCGGGTCATCGGGCTCACCGTCGACTCCGACATCTTCGGTTACCTGCCCGAGGAGAGACGGCCGGAACTCATCGTCGACTCCCTCACTGCCGATGGTGTCTCCATCGACACCGCGCCCTTGCAGCGGTCCTGGCGAGGGGCGACTCAACTCCTGAGCGTCCCCTTGGGTGATCCGGGGCCCGTGCCGGTCGTCATGACCCGCGAGCTCGCCCGCCGGGCCACGATCACGGTGGGGTCCACCTTCGCCATGCCCATGGCGGGAGCGACAAGGACCGCGCGGCTCGTCGCCCTGGTGGACCAGCTCCCAACGGCGACAATGCCGGCACTCGGTGTCCTGGCCGACTTCGGCGTCGTCCAGCGCGCAGCCGGGGCCGCGGTCGCCGGGGACGCCGGCGGGGTCCGGCAAGCGGTCGCCACGGAGTATTGGCTCAACCCGGCCGACCCCGCCGCCGCGCGAGCCGCGATCGCGGCCTCCCCCCGCCTCGGCGCAGGACTGCTCGACCGCGCCGACGTGCTCACCGAGCGTCGGCAGGGAAGCGTCAATGCCGGGATGCGGATCGCCATGGGAGTCGTCACCGGCGCTGCCTTTGTGTTGGCGGCGCTCGGTTTTGCCGCGGCCACCACCGCCATGGGTGCGGTGCGGCGTCACGAGGCGGTGGTCCTCTCCGCCCTCGGTTACGGACCCAGCCCGCAGCGCCGGGTGCTCCTGGCCGAGCGGGCCGTGGTAGTCCTACTCACGGCCGTCGTGGGCATCGTCGCGGCCGCATTGGCTTCCTGGCTGGTCACTCCGCTCCTGGTGTCGGGCGACGGTCATCCGCAGGTTCCGCCGGTCGTCGTCGAGGTGGATTGGCGCGCACTCATCGCCCTGGCGGGGGCGCTCGTCGTCGGCCTGGTGGCAATCGCCGCTCTCGTTGTGCGCCGAGCCGGGGATGTCGCCGCTGCCCTGCGGGCTCAGGAGCACCCGTGACCACGCGCCCGCTCGGCTTGGCGACCATCTGGCGCCGCCACCTGCGCCGATTCGGCACGGGCCTGTTGTTGGCGACTATCACGGCCCTGATGACGATCCTCGTCGTGGCGGCCCCGCGGGTGGAGAGACGCGGCATACGACCACGCCATCGGCGACCAGTTGCAGTCGGCGCCCTACGGACTGCGCGATATCCAACTGAGCTTCTCCGCGGAAGGATCGGTTCGGTACTTCTTCGAGGCCCCACTCGACATTCTCGGGGGAGTCCCGGTCTCGCCTCAGGAGTCGGTCGACCGGGCTACCCGGGCGCTGCTGGGTCCGGTGAGCCGGCTCGTCCGCTCGGCGACGTTCTCGGCGCAGACCAAGCCCAACACCGTCATTCTCTTGGACGCCGACGGGCGCCCACGCCCGGGGCAAGAGGCCAAAGAGGCCATGGTCCGGGTGCAAAGCGACTTCGCCGGCCACGTCCATTGGGACGCCGGCGCGATGCCCGGGCCCGCGACGATGCACGCGCGCGTGCCTTACCGGTTCCGCGAGCGCACGGTCCAACGGCCGGTCGATGTCATCCCGGTGGCGATCGAGTCCAGCGTCGCCCGCGATTGGCGGCTCGCCGTCGGGGACCGGATCCGGCTGGAATCGGGGACCAGCGCCGCGGCATACGACACGGCGCAGCCGATCATCGTCGAGATCGCCGGCACGTTCACCCCGCTCGATCGTCGCGACACCTTCTGGGATGCCGAGGCCCGGATGATGCGTGCGGCGGTGATCCCGATCTCCGGACCCGGAGGCGGCTTCGCCCCGCAAGCGGTGCTGGTGACCGCGCCGGCCAACTATGGGCCGCTTGGGGCGAGCATGTTCCCGCGGCCGAGGGATCTCGCCGACTTTGTCGCCCCCCCGGGCGCCACCGACGCCTCGGCGGGGATGGTCCACGAGTGGCGCTACGTTCTCGACGACCGAGCGATGACCCGGACCTCCGCCGCGGACCTCGCCGCCGCCGTCTCGAGAATCAACCTCGCGCGCGCCGAGTGGGGGACCACGGTGCCGCACGTGGCAACCGGTCTGCTCGACCTCCTGCGGGCGTATGACCGTGCGGTAGCGGTGACATCCGCCCTCCTGCTCTTCGTCCTGGTGGCGCTCGTCGCCGCCGCGACCCTGGCGATGAGCCGTCTCGGGGTGGCCCTGGTCGAGGAACGGCAGGCGAGTCTGCTGCTGCTGCGTGCGCGCGGCGCCTCCCTGGCGCAACTGATCCGACTCACCCTCGCCGACGTCCTCGTCTGGACCATCCCCGCCGCCGCCCTCGGTGCCACTGCCGCCATTCTCGGAGTGCGTGGGTCGACGCGGACGGAGACTGTGGTGCTCGCGCTCGTCCCCGTGGCCGCGCTCGCCCTCGTCGCGGTGACCGCCACCGTCTCGTTGGCTCGGCTGCGGACCGGTCGCAGCGACGTCGCACCGCGGGCCGCGCCGGCTCGCCGGCTCGGGGTCGAGATTCTCGTCCTGGCAGCGACATACTTCATCGTTGGCTCGCTACGCAGCCGTGACCAGCAGATCCGCACGGGCACCTCCGACTGGGTCGCCGCGTTGGCGCCGGCGCTGCTCGCGCTTGCCGCTGCGGTCGTTCTCCTGCGTCTCTTCCCCCTGGTGATCCGGTCAGCCGCGACGGCTGCCGCGTCGGGACGCTCGCTCTTTGCCTTCGTTGCCCTCCTTCGATCGGCGCGCGAGCCCCGCGCCTCGCGACTGCCGGTGGTCGTGCTCGTCGTCGCCGCCATGGCGACCAGTCTCCTGGCCACCCTCGGCTCCTCCATCGAACGGGCGCGCCTGGACGGCGTCTATCGCAGCGTCGGGGCCGATGTCCGCCTCGACGCGGTCCGCATCGACCCGCCCGACGTCGTCGCCCTCCGCGGGCGGGCGGGCGTCCAGGGGGCGGTCGCGGCATACACCGACAGCACCCAACTCGTCGGGCCGACCAACCTCGGGAACGAGAACGTCGCGATCGTCGCCGCCGACCCCGGTGCGTATGCCGACGCCCTCGCCGGCACCCCTCTCGCCTTCGATCCCACCCCCTTGCCGGAGACGCGATCGAGGGGGCCATCCCGGCGCTGGCGAGTTCCGGGCTGAGGCTGCCGGGGTCCGAGTTCCAGGTCCTGGTCGACGGCCTCTTCCTGCCCATCCATGTCGTCGGTCTTGATCCGGCGCTGGCGAGAGGCACGGCGGGCCGCCCGGCGGTGCCCGTGCTGCTGATGCCGCTGGACCGGGTGATCGCGATGAAGAAGTCCACCCAGCCCAACACGGTCTTCATCGCCGCGGACGATGACGCCGCGCGCTCCCTGGTCACCGGAGCGCCGCCGACCGGGCTGACCCAGCGGGTCCTCGGGCGCGCCGATCTGCAGCAGCACATCGCCGGTCTCGCTCTGCCGCGGGTGGTGCGGTCGGCGATTCTCATCGGGCTGGCCCTGGGCGGCCTGTTCGCCGTCGTGGCGGCCCTGCAACTGCTCGCCGCGACGCGCCGGCCCCGCGCCGACACGATGATCCGGCTGCGCACGATGGGCCTTGCGCGCGGGGGCGAGTGGCGGCTCGGGGTGATCGAACTCCTTCCGGTCGCGCTGGCCGCGATCGGCACGGGCGTCGGCGTCGGCATCGTGGTGCCACGGGTGTTGTCGGGGATTCTCGATCTGTCCCCCTACTCGGGCGGCCCCGCGTATCCCCCGGTCCGAGCGTCCGTCGTCTGGACGGCCGCGATCGTCGCGGGGCTGCTCGCACTTGTCGTCCTCGCCCTCGTCGTCGACGGGCTGCGGGCTCGACGCACCGGACTTGCCGACCACCTTCGAGCAGGAGATCAGCGATGACCGCGATCCACCCGTCCACCTTCGGGGCCAGCGCCCAGATCGTCTGCGACAACCTCGTGCGTATCTTCAAGTACGAAGGGGTCGAGGTCGTCGCGCTCCAGGGACTGGACCTGCTCGTCGACGCGGGAGAGGTCGTCGCCGTCGTGGAGCCCGGTCGGGCAAATCGACCCTGCTCAACGTCCTCAGCGGTCTCGACGTGCCGAGCGCCGGGTCGCCCGTGTCGCCGGGGCCGACCTCCTGGCCATGTCCGCTCGCGACCGGGTCCGCTACCGGCGCGAGACGGTGGGCTTCTTGTTCCAACAGGCCATGCACAATCTCGTGCCCTACCTCAGCGCCAGTGACAACATCCAGGTGCCGATGACGCTGGCGGGGGTGGGGCGCCGCGAGCGGCCGCGGCGGGCGGAGGAATTGCTGGAGTTGCTCGGCATACCGCAGCTGGCGGGTCGGCGGATGGCGCAGTTGTCCGGGGGGCAGCAGCAACGGGTCGCCCTCGGGGTGGCGATGGCCAACCGGCCCAAGGTTCTCCTGGCGGACGAACCCACGGGCGAACTCGACAGCGAGAGCTCGGCGGAGGTGTTCGCGGCGATCCGGCGGGCGAATGCGGCATACGGCACCACCGTGGTCCTGGTGACGCACGACCCGCTCGTCAGTGAGCAGGTTCAGCGCACGGTCGGCATCCGCGACGGGCGCACGTCGTCGGAAGTGGTGCGCCGCACCGCGATCGACGCGGACGGGGCCGAGGCGATCATCGCCGAGGAGTATGCCGTGCTCGACCGCGCCGGCCGCCTCCAACTCCCGCGGGAGTTCACCGACGCGCTCTCCATGCGCGACCGGGTCCGGCTCGACCTCGAGCGTGACCACATCGGGGTCTGGCCGGATCACCTCGCGCGGCCGGGCAGGGGCGGCCCGGCCTCGACCCCGACCCGGGCACCGACTGGCCATGGAGGAGCCGCGATGAATGCCGAGTTCGTCCGTATCCGCGGGGTGACGCGGGTGTTCGGGGCGGGGAGACCGCGGTCCACGCCCTCCGGGGATCGACCTGTCGATCGGAACCGGGGAGTATGTCGCGATCAAGGGCCGCTCCGGCTCCGGCAAGACGACCTCCTCAACGTCATCGGCGGGCTCGACCGGCCGACGTCGGGCCAGATCGTCGTCGGTGACGCCGACGTCACGGCGATGTCCGACGACGACCTGCTGCGGCTGAGGCGGGAACAGGTCTCCTATGTGTTCCAGTCCTTCGGCCTGATCCCCATCCTGACCGCGCGCGAGAATGTTTCGATCCCGTTGCGGCTGAACAAGGTCGACCCACAGGAGCGCGACCGGCGGGTCCTGGCCGTGCTCGAGAGCGTCGGGCTGGCCGGTCACGTCAACCAGCTGCCCGGTCAGCTCTCCGGTGGTCAGCAGCAGCGTCGGGCTGGCCGCGCGCTGGCCGCCCGCCCGCGTCTCCTGCTGGCCGACGAGCCGACCGGGCAACTCGACTCCCAGACCGCGCGCGGAGATCATGACACTCATCGGCACGCTCGTACGCCGGGAGTCGATGACCGCCATCGTCACCACCCACGATCCGCTGCTGCTCTCCCTCGCCGACCGGGTCATCGAGATCGCCGACGGTCACCTCGTCGGTTGAGTGACGCTCAGCCCGGCCGGTGGTGGTTCTTGCCCCTTCGCCCCGGCCTTCCTTGCCGCTGGAAGCACGCGGAGAGTCAACGTGAGGGCGAGAGGAGCTAACTTGAGCACGCTGGCCCGAACTTGAGCACGCTGGCCCGAACTTGAGCACATGTCAGAACTTGAGCACGCCAAATCGACTTGAGCACGCCAGACATGGCGTGCTCAAGTCGACACGGCGTGCTCAAGTCCTGGCGGCGGGCCTCATGTGCAGGTTTGGCGTGCTCAAGTTGCAGCCACGGGCCCGACGTGGGGTGTCAGCCCACCAGTCCCCGCCCGCCCCGTCCTTCACCTGCTCGGCTGAGCGCCGATCAGGCCATCAGGTCGAGCGCGCCGTAGTCGCCCACACGGCGGGCGAGGCGGGCCAGGTGGTAGCGCGCGTCGCCATACGTGTGCTCGATCGCGGTGAGGCGGGCGAGGAGGTGGCTCACGGCATACTCCGCGGTCACCCCGATCCCCCCGTGCAACTGGACGGCCTCCTGCCCGACGTGGCGCCCGGCCTTGCCGGCCGAGACCTTCAGCCGCGCGATCGCGACCTCGTCGTCGGGGTCCGCGGCCAGGCTCATCGCCGCGAAGTAGACGACGCTGCGGGTCAGCTCGACGGAGGTGTACATATCCGCCGCGCGCTGGGTGAGGGTCTGGAAGCGGGCCAGCGGGACGCCGAACTGCTTGCGCGTCTTCAGATAGTCGACGGTCAGCGCGAGCGCGGTGTCCATCGCCCCGAGCGCCTCGGCCCCCAGGGCGAGGATGCCGAGGTTGATCGCCCGCCGAACGGTCGCCTCCCCGTCTTCGGCCAGCACCCGGATCGCTTTCCCGGCCAGGTCGAGCGTCGAACTCACCGGAGCGTCGACGGCGAGGATGGCGGTCGAGTCACCGGCACGCGCGGTGGTGACGACGTGGTCGGCGGCCGCGGCATACGGGACCGGGGCGCGCACCCCGCTCGCCGCGCCGCCGCTCAGGACGACGCCGACGGGTAAGGGCGACCAGGCGCGACCCGGCTCGGTCAGCGCCGGGACCACGAGCGCGCTTCCGTCACAAAGCGATCCGAGGAGGGCATCGTCACCCAGGAGGGTGCCGGCGACCATCGTTTCGGCGTATGGCGACCGCACCCCTGCGCGGCCCAGCTCGCTCGCGACGATCATCACCTCGACCGGACCGGCGCCCATCCCGCCGGCCTCCTCCGGGAAGGGGAGGCCGAGCGTGCCCATCTCCGCCAGGGCGCGCCACAGCTTGGCGTCGAACACGGGGTCACCCGGCGTCGGTTCGCTGCGGTGCGCCCGAGGAGATCGCGGACGGCCTCGCGCAGGGAGTCCTGCTCCTCGGTGAATGTGAAGTCCATCGTGCTCAGCCCTTCAGTCCGAGAATGCCGCTGGAGATGACACTGCGCTGGACCTCGTTGGAGCCGCCGTAGATCGAGGCCTTGCGGAAGTTGAGATAGACGGGAGCCGAGCGGCGGGCCCAGTCGGGGGTGTCGTCGCCCGGCTCCCAGGCCAGGGAGGCGGGGCCGGCGACGTCGACCATGAGCTCGAGGACATCCTGTTGGATCTGGCTGCCGCGTAGTTTGAGGATCGAGGAGGCCGGGTCGGGCTTGCCGTGGTGGGAGTTGGCGGCCACGCGCAGAACGGTGAGTTCGAGGGCGGCGAGGTCGCACTCGAGTTCGGCGATGCGGGCTGCGAGGAGCGGATCGTCCAAGAGCGTCCCCTCGCCCTCGGCCACCTGGGCGGCGTGGGCCTTGACGTCGGCGAGCTTCCGCTTGATCCACCCCACCGGGGCGACCCCGACGCGCTCGTTGCCGAGGAGGAACTTCGCGTAGTCCCAGCCGTGGTTCTCCTCGCCGACGAGGTTGTCGGCAGGCACCCGGACATTGTCGAAGAAGACCTCGTTGACCTCATGGCCGCCGTCGATGAGCTGGATGGGGCGGACGGTGACGCCGGGACTGGTCATCTCGATCAGCAGCATCGAGATGCCCTGCTGCGGCTTGGGCGCGGCCGGGTCGGTGCGCACCAGGGCGAAGATCCAATCGGCATACTGCCCGAGGGTCGTCCACGTCTTCTGGCCGTTGACGACATACTCGTCGCCGTCACGGACGGCGGTCGTGCGCAGGGAGGCGAGGTCGGAGCCGGCCTCGGGTTCGGAGAACCCCTGGCACCACCAGATGTCCAGTGCCGCAGTCGGCGGGAGGAAGCGCGCCTTCATCTCCTCGCTGGCGAAGGTCGCCAGAACCGGGCCGATCATGTTGGCGTTGAAGGCGAGGGGCGCGGGGACGCCGGCGAGTTGCAGTTCGTCGAACCACAGGTAGCGCTGCCGGTTGCTCCAGTCCTTCCCGCCCCACTCGACGGGCCACGCGGGGACGGCCATGCCGGCGGCGTGCAAGAGCCGGTGGGTCGTGGCGATGTCGTCCTTGGTCAGCTCCTCGCCCGTGTGGGCCTTTGCCCGGATCTCCTGCGGGATCTGCGTGGTGAAGAACTCGCGCATCTCCTGCCGGAACTGCTGGTCCTGCGCGCTGAGTCCGCGCTCCATCGGCTGCCTCCGTCTGCCCGTCGCCGGCGGCTCCGGCGACCGCCCCATTCAAACAAGCCGCCGCGCGATGGTGGCCCGGGATGCCGTATGACGTGCCCCACCGCCGACCGTGCCCCACCTACGACCGTCACCCCCACCGCCGACCGTGCCCCACACCGCCGACCGTGCCCCACCGCCGGACCCCCCCGGGCAAAGGGTCAACTGGCCAGCCAGGCACCGAACGTGTCGAAGCAATACGGCCGCCCGAGGAAGTCCTCGACCAACTCGGCGGCATCCTTGGAGCCACCGGGGGCGAGGATGGCGTCCCGATACCGGGCCGCCACCTCGGGCGCGAGGAGGTCGGCGCGGTCGAATGCCGAAAAGAGGTCCTTGGCGATGACCAGGCTCCACATATACGTGTAATACGCCGACGAGTAGCCGTCGAGATGGCCGAAGGAGGCCTGGAAGTGCGTCCCCGGCAGCCGCGCAATCAGGTCGTAGCGGTGCTGCAGGGCGGCGACGACCTCCGTGTGATCCGGCGGATTGTCGCGGTGGAGATAGTAGGAGACCGCGGCATAGAACATCTGTGTCCGCGCCTGCAGCCCTTTGCCGAACTCCTTCGCCCGCACCATCCGGGCGACCAGATCCGCCGGAATGGGCTCGCCCGCGGCATTCGTCGCGAAGGTCCGCAGGATCGCCGGGTCCCACGCCCATTCCTCGAGCATCTGCGAGGGCGCTTCGACGAAATCCCACTCCGTCGCCACCCCGCTGAAACGCACCCACCGTTGCCGGCCGCCCAGGACGTGGTGGAGGAGGTGCCCGAACTCGTGGAAGAGGGTGACGACATCGCTGTGGGGCATCAGGCCGGTGGGGAAGTTGCACACCAGCGCGCCCTCGGGCAGCATCCGCCCGTCGACCCCGGGGGCGAGCGTGAACTGGGCGGCGTGCTTGAACTTCCCCTCGCGCGGGTGCAGATCGAGATAGAACCGCCCGACGACCTCCGCACCGCGCAGGACGTCGTATGCCGTGACCTCCCGGTGCCACACCCGGGCGGAGGACCGCTCGGCATACGTCACGCCGAACAGGCGACCGGTCACCTCCAGGAGGCCGGCACGCACCTTGGCGAAGTCGAAGTAGGCGCGCACCTCCTGCGCATCGACGTCGTAGTCCTCGCGGCGCACCATCTCGATGTAGTAGGTGTGGTCGGCGGCGGTGAGCTGCTCCAACCCGGGCATATCGCGACGGGCGCGCGCGAGGAGGGGCTCGAGTTCGCGCTCGGCGGGCGACTGAGCCAGGTCGGCGATCTTGTCGATGAACTCCGCGATCGCCGCCCCCTCGCCGATCATCTTGACCTCCGCGTCGAAGTCGGGCCAGTCGCTATAGCCGAGCAACCGCGCCTGCTCCGCGCGCAACGCGAGCAACTCGTGGAGGATCGGGTCGTTCTTCGGCCACGCCCGGTCGAGGAAGGCGCAGGTGAGGTCGCGGCGGGCGGCGGCGTCCCGGGCGAAGGTGCGGAACGGGATGACGTCGGGATAGTCCGTCGTGATCGTCACCAAACCGTCCGGCCCCACCGGATGCGCGTCGATGAAGTCCTGCGGGAGCCCGGCCAGCCGCGCCGGCGCGATCCGTATGCTGCGCACGTCGTCCCGGATCGTGCGCGAGAAGTCCTGTCCCAGCAGGGTCTGCCGGTCGCTGATCGCCACCAGTCGCGCCCGGGTCGCCTCGTCCCGGTCCACCCCCGCCCGGCGGAAGTCGCGCAGCGTCAAGGTCAGCAGCCGGGCGGCCGTGGCATCGAGCCCGGACGGGTCGACCGCGGCGAGGACGTCATACAGTCCGCGGTCGAGCGCGCGCTCGGTCGCGAACTTCGCTAGCTCCGCCGCCGCGTCCTCACTCCGGGTCCGCACCTCGACCTCGGGATGGACCTGGGCGAGGAGCCCGGCCACCCCGGACGCCCGCCCCAAAGCGATGTCTCCGTCGTTCCACAGCTCGAGCACCTCCGCGGCGGTGCGCGACGTCCCGTCGGTGAGTTGCGCGACGACCGCCCGCGCCTGGTCGAGGCAGCGGCCGACCTCCTCACCGACGTAGGCCGACCAGTCGGCGTCGGGCGCGGGCAGGTCGAGGGGGGCGAGCGGCATACGGCAACGGTAACCGGGAGCCGGGCGCCTGGCGCGGCGAACGGCGCGTCTCGGGCGGCCCGGGCGGCCCCGCGGCATACCCGGCGGGGTTCCGGCATGAGGAACGCCACTTAGCCGCCGCGGCGGCGTGGGCGAGATTGGCACTGCGCCCACCGGCGCACCGACCGATCAATCGTGCATAGGAGCACCGTGCCGACCGTGACCATCCACCCCTCGGGTGAGGTGATCTACCTGGAGCCCGACGAGACCGTGCTCAGCGGGCTCTACAAGGCCGGGTATGCCTACACCATCGGGTGTCGGCGCGGCGGGTGTGCCATCTGCAAGGTCGATTGCCACGCCGGGTCCTTTCATTACAACCGCCCCGTCGCCGACACCGTGATCACCGCGGAGGAAGCCGTGGACGGGACCTGTCTGTCGTGCCGGGCCGTGCCCGAGAACGACATCACGATCGAGTTGCGCGGAGAGAACGTGCGGCTCGTCAATCCTTTTCTCCGCCAAATGAACGAGAAGGCCCGGTTGCGCGCCGAGGCGACCGCTGCCGCGGAGCGCACTCGTCGGGCGGGCACCACCACGAAGGAGTAACGCAAATGGCAGTCATGCGCATGGGCTATGTGCACGCGCGGGTCACCGATCTCGCCGAGGCCAAGCAGCACTACGCCAACAGCCTGGGGCTCTATGAGACCCTCGCCGAGGACGGCAAGGTCTACTACAAGGGCTGGGACGAGTGGGACCACCACTCGGTCGTCCTTGAGGAGGGCGGCGTCGGGGTCGTCAAGTTCGGGTTCAAGGTCGAGTACGAATCCGACATCGACCTCATCGAGAAGCGCGCCCAGGACTACGGCCTCTCCGTCGAGCGGATGAGCAAGGGCGAGAACCCCGAGGTCAGCGACGGCATCCGCTTCATCTCGCCGTCGGAGCACGTCTTCGAGGTCTACCACGCCCAGACGGTCATCGGCACCGAGGTCGGGACCCACAACCCCGAGGCCTTCCCACGCCACCTCGTCGGGGTCGGCGTGCCCGCGCTCGACCACGCACTCATCCTCGCCGAGGACGTCCGAACCATGGAGAACATGTTCCGGACCGTCTTCGACTTCTTCCCGACCGAGCGGGTCCAGACCGACCTGGACGACAACGACGCGCACTTCATCGCCACCTGGATGACCTGCAACAACCAGATCCACCAGATCGCCGTCCTCGAAGGCCCGCAGTCCAAGCTGCACCACTTCGCCTTCAAGCTCGGCGACTGGACCGAGGTCGGCCGGGCCGCGGACCTGATGTCGATGGACGACATCCCGATCGACATCGGCCCCACCCGCCACGGCATCACCCGCGGCCAGACGATTTACTTCTTCGACCCCTCGGGCAACCGCAACGAGGTCTTCGCGGGCGGCTACCCGGCCTACCGCGACCGTCCGGTCAACAAGTGGACCCCCGACCAGATCGCCAAGGGCATCTTCTACCACGCCCGCGAGCTCAACGAGCGGTTCACCACCGTCCACACCTGATCGGGCCGGACTCAGACTCGCCGGCGGCGGTGCGCTCGACCCCGCCGCCGCCGGCGCATCACCCCCACGCTGGGCCCAAGCGCCTCCCTCCCGAGGCGTGGCGGGCTCGACGTGATTCGTCGACCCCGCGCATCCGCCGAAGGAGCGCATCCCCGTGAAAGGAGGGCGATCATGACCCACCCACTCGTGGTCACCACGACCCGGCTGACGTATGCCGGGGCGCGCCTCGCCCTCGACGGCGCCCTCGCCGAGGCGGCCCGGGTCGGCGGGGCGTTCAATGTCGCCGTGACCGACCGGGGCGGGGTCCTGCTCGCCTTCGCCCGGATGGACGGGGCGTTCGCCGAGTCGGGGGCCATTGCCCGCGACAAGGCACGGACGGTCACCGGTTTCGAGGGCCTGGCCACCGACGAGTTGTATGCCGCGATCTCCGGTGAGCCGGATGTGCGCGACGGGATCGGTGGTCGCCCCGGCGTGGCCGCCTTCGGTGGCGGGGTCCCTATCCGGGTCGGTGGGGAGGTCGTCGGGGCCGTCGGTGCCTCCGGGGGCTCGGCGGCCCAGGACAAGCAGGTGGCCCAGGCGGGGGCGGATGCCCTCACCGCAGCCCTGAGCGAAGGAGGCGCCGCATGACGCCGTTCATGATCCGCGTGGCCGAACTTGTCGGAGCCGACCCGGACGAGGTCGACGGCCCGCACATCGACGCCATCGCCCCGATGCCGATGACCCGCATCAGTCAACGGATCGCGACCAGCACCGGTGCCGACCGGCAGGTCGCCATCCGCTCCCTCGCCGAGCAGCTCGTCTGCGAGGCCAATGCCGTGCTCTCCTCCAGCGACGACCACCTCTCCCTCACCGACGAGACCCTCCCCAACGAACTCGCGTTCACCGTCGGTTACCGCGGGCGGGGGGCCCGGATCTCGACCACCTTCGCCGACGGAGCGGCATACGGCCTCCTCGTCGGTGACGGTTTCGAGAGCGAGTTGCCGCACGAGCTCGAGAGTGCCGACGCCGTCCCCGACCTCCTCATCCGCCTCCTCGCCGAGTCGGGTCTCCCGCACCATCCCGTATCCCTCTGAAGTCCCGTAGTCCCTCTGACGACCCGATATCCGGGCGCCGGTCACCCCGGTGCCGCGGCCCGGCACGCCCCTGCACCCGATAAAGGAGTTCCTCGTGCAGATCGAATTGAGAACACAGGTCATCGAGGCCAATCGCAAGACGTTCGCCCACTTGGTCGAGCGGTATGGCGATCGCCCCGCCTCGCGTTACGAGGAAGGCTCCATCGGCATTCAGGCCGAGGCGAACTTCCACTATCGGCCGCTGTGGGGGCCGGACAAGGACATCTATTCGCCCGACTACAGCGTGCTAAAGCTCGCGGATCCCTACAGCTTCACGGACCCGCGGCAGTTCTACTACGCGGCCTATGTCACGAGCCGCGCCGATATGCACGAATCCTTCGGGACCACCTTGGCCTATCTGGAGAAGCGTGACCTCTTCGGGCGGCTGCCGGAGGCGTGGAAGAGCCTCTTCCAGGATGTCGTCCTGCCCTTCCGGCACTACGAGGCCGCCGGCGAGATGATCTGCGCCAACGCCTGCCGCTTCGGCTGGGGCACCAGCACCACCCAGTGCTTCGGGTATGCCGCATTCGACCGCATCGGCAACGCCCAACTCCTCTCCCGGGTCGGGATCTCCTTCGCCGGTGGGACCGCGGAGTCGCTCGGGCTCGCCAAGACCGACTGGCTCGAGGACGCGGCCTTCCAGGGGCTGCGCAAGCACGTCGAAGAGATGATCGTCGACCGCGACTGGGGCACCGCGATGGTGGCCCTCGATGTGACCGACCAGTTGATCTACGCGATGCTCTTCGACAAGCTCGACGACGCCGCGATCACCAGTGGTGCCGGGTCCTACTCCCTTGTCGCCCAACACCTCTCGGGTTGGTTCGCCGACCAGCGGCGCTGGTTCGACGCGCTCTACAAGGCCGGGGTCGCCGATCCGGAGTATGGCGCGGCCAATGTCGCCACTCTCGCCGCCGTCGTCGACAAGACGCTCGCCACCGCCGTCGCTGCCCTGACCCCGATCGCCGCGAAGGGCGACGCCCTGGTGGGGGCCGGCCTGGGCGACGTGCTCGCGGGGGCGGCGGACGGCATACGGACCAAGTTCGCCGGACTCGGCATCACCACGGAGGCCTGACATGACCACGACCCCTTCCCCCTCCGACCGCCCGGTCGGCGTCGATCTGCAGGAGAGCGAGCAGAACCGCGCCGTCATCGAGGCCATCGAGGCGGACAACGCCAACGCCACCGTGCGGCACATGCCCGGCATGGTCCGGGTCCAGGCGCCCGGTCGGCTGGTCATCAATCGGGAATCCGTCGAGGCCCGTCTCGGGCGCGAATGGGAAACCCACGAATTCCAGCTGGCGATCATCTCCTATTTCGGCCACATCAAGGACTGGGACGACGACCAGATCCTCATCGCGTGGGACCGCTGACGGTCCAGGCGCCCGGACACCATTCACATTCGTCGCCCCACCAGGGCAAGTGAGGATTCTCTGATATGACCATCGCACCAAAGGCTCCGCGCAAGCTGAGCATGAAGGACCGCTATTCGGCCCTCACCCGCGACCTCGCCTGGGACCCCAGCTATGTCACCAACGAGGAGATGTTCCCCTTCACGAACTTCGAGGGGATCACCATTCACGACTGGAGCAAGTGGGAGGACCCCTTCCGCCTGACCGTCGACGCCTACACGAAGTACCAAGCCGAGAAGGACAAGCGGCTGTATGCCGTCCTCGACGGTTTCGCGCAGAGCCAGGGTCACCTCGGCCTCACCGACGCGAGCTATCTCAACGCTATGAAGCTGTTCATCCAGGGCGTCTCGCCGCTGGAGTACCAAGCGCACCGCAACTTCGCCTACCTGGCGCGCCACCTCAATGGCCCCGGCCCGCGGTTCGCGGCGCTCTGCCAGAGCCTCGATGAGATCCGGCACATCCAGACCGAGGTCCACACCCTCTCCAACTACAACAAGCTCTACACCGGCTTCCACAGCTACGTGTGGCAGCACGACCGGGTGTGGTATCTCTCGGTGCCGAAGTCGTTCTTCGACGACGCGGTCTCGGCCGGCCCGTTCGAGTTCCTCATCGCCATCGGGTTCTCCTTCGAGTACCTCCTGACCAACCTCCTCTTCGTGCCGTTCATGTCCGGGGCGTCGTTCAATGGCGACCTGCCGACGATGACCTTCGGCTTCTCGGCGCAGTCCGATGAGTCGCGGCATATGACCCTCGGCCTCGAGGCGATCAAGTTCCTCCTCGAGCAGGACGAGAAGAACGTCCCCCTCGTGCAGCACTGGATCGACAAGTGGTTCTGGCGGGGCTACAGGTTGCTGGCCCTGGTCGCCCAGATGCTCGACTACATGCTCCCGCGCAAGGTCATGTCGTGGAAGGAGGCCTTCGACCTCTACTTCGAGCAGCAGATGCTCGGTGGGCTCTTCGTCGACCTGGCCTACTACGGCATCACCCCGCCGAAGTTCGTCGAGCAGGCCAAGGAGGAGAAGGAATACCTCTCCCACCAGGTCTACTGGACCCTCTACCAGTTCTCGCACGCCGCGTCGTTCACCACCTCGATCCCGACCGACGAGCACATGGAGTGGCTGTCGGCGAACTACCCGAAGTTCGACGAGCTCTACAAGCCGTTGTGGGAGAAGGAGAAGCGCAATGTCGCCGCCGGCGGCCGGCACTTCGACCGTGGCCTGCCGGAGCTGTGCAGCGTGTGCCAGATCCCGATGCTCTTCACCGAGCCCGGCGATCCGACGACGATCTGCCAGCGGCACAGCGACTTCGAGGGCGAGCGCTTCAACTTCTGCTCCGACGGATGCAAGAACATCTTCGACCACGAGCCGGAGAAGTACGTCCAGGCGTGGCTGCCCGTCCACCAGATCTTCCAGGGCAACTGCGGCGGCGCGTCGATCCCCGACGTGCTCGCGTGGTACCGCATGAACCCGGAGGACGGCGGCGAGTACCTCGGGAGCACGGATCACCAGAACTGGCTGGCCTGGCACGACATGGCCGAGAAGACCGGAGGAAACTGACATGCCCGTCAAGGCGATCAGCGAATACAAGTTCCCGAGCAAGTCCCGTCAGGAGCTCTACGGCGACGACCAGCTCGTGCATGTCTGGTGGAAGGACAACCCGTGGTTCTGCGCGGCGGCCTGCTTCCGCGCGCCCCGGGCGATGCCCTGGTCGGACTTCTGGTCCGCCCTGGTCGTGCCCTTCTTCGAGGAGGACCCCGACTGGAGCCCCGATCAGCAGTTCGCGTTCTCGATCGACGGCACCCCGGTGGAGCCGAAGGCGACCGACACCTTCGCCGACATCGGCCTGGTCCACAAGGGCGTCCTGGCCATGGTGCGTGCCTGAGCGGCGGACGAGGCCAGCGACACCATGAGTGAGTCCTTTGTCATCACCGTCGAACCCCTGGGACGGCAGGTCGTATGCCGTGACGACCAACCGATCCTCGACGCCTGCCTGCGTGCAGGAGTGTGGCTGCCCCACTCCTGCACGCACGGGACGTGCGCGACGTGCAAGTGCGATCTCGTCGACGGCGACGTCGACCACGGCGAGGCGAGTTCGTTCGCGCTCATGGATTTCGAGCGCGACGAGGGCAAGCTGCTCACCTGCTGTGCCCGGCCCCGCTCCGACGTCACCATCGAGGCCGACATCGATGTCGATGAGGACCTGGAGATGTATCCCGTCGAGGACTACGTCGCCACCCTTGTGGAGAAGACCGAGATCGCTACGGACACCGTGCGATTGGTCATCGAGCTCGACCGGGATATCGCCTTCAACGCCGGGCAGTACCTCAAGTTCACCGTCCCGGCGACGGCCGACGGGGCCGCGGACTCGGTCGACCGCACCTGGTCGATCGCGTCGCCGCCGAGCGAGCCCCGGCGGCTGGAGTTCCACGTCCGGCTGGTCCCGGGTGGGCGTGGAACGGCCGGGTGGGTGTTCGGCGGCTTGGCCGTGGGAGACCAGTTCCCGGTGTCCGGTCCCTATGGCCGGTTCGTCCTGCACACCGGCGAGGACAACCACACGATCATGGTGGCCGGCGGCACCGGACTCGCCCCGATCAAGGCGATGCTGCGGCACGGGCTGGAGAACGCGGCATACGACGGGGAGATGACCCTCTATCAGGGCGGCCGCTCCCGGGAATGGCTTTACGACGTCGACTACTTCACCTCTCTCGCAGCGGAATTCGACCAGTTCACCTATCGTCCGTGCTTGTCGGAGGAGACGGCGGACCAGGTCGCAGCGAGTGGGGGTGACCCCGCGGCATACGCCTATGGGATGGTGACTGACGTCATCGCCGCCGACCATGCGTCGTTGTCGGGGTGCAAGGGCTACCTCTGCGGTCCCCCGCTGATGGTCGAGGCCGCCCTGAAGACGCTGATGTCGCGCCGGCTCTTCCCGCGTGACATCTACCGCGAGGAGTTCTTCAACGAGGGCGACAAGGCGGGCGGGGTTAACTCGCCCCTGATCAAGCGCTGACGTTCGCGCGGCGGCAGGATGGGCAGATGAACCCCGACCTGTCGCCGCGCAACTCATCGGCCTTGGCGGCGCTGCTCGCCAAGGGAGTCCGCATGGCGCTCCCGCTCTCGGTCGAGATCGGCGAGGACGTCGATGTCGCCCGGATCAGCGGCGACGACGTCGTCCTCCACCCGGGCACCCGCATTCGCGGTGCGTCGACGGTGATCTCGCCGGGATGCGAACTCGGGCGGGAGGCGCCGGTGACGGTGGAGGACTGTCACCTCGGGCGCGGGGTCCGCCTCGCCGGCGGGTATGCCGCGCGCGCCACCTTCCTCGACGGGTCCAGTCTCGGCCTGGGTCACCACGTGCGCGAGGGGACGCTGCTGGAGGAGCAGGCGAGCGCCGCGCACTGCGTCGGGCTCAAGCAGACCATCCTCCTGCCGTTCGTCACCCTGGGGTCGCTGATCAACTTCTGCGACTGCCTGATGGCCGGCGGCACCAGCCGCCGGGACCACAGCGAGGTGGGGTCGGCCTATATTCACTTCAATTTCACGCCCGGGGGCGACAAGACGACGCCGAGCCTGTTCGGGGATGTCCCGCGCGGAGTCCTGTTGCGGGAGAAGGCGATCTTCCTCGGTGGTCAGGGCGGCGCGGTCGGTCCGGTGCAGGTGGCGTATGGCGCGACGGTCGGCGCAGGCTCGATCCTGCGCAGCGATGTCGTCCAGGAGAACTCGCTGACCGTCGTCGGTCCGCCACCGTCGATGACCGAGAGCGACTACTCCGGGCGGGAGTATCGCGGCCTGAACCGCCTCGTGGCCAAGAACGTCCACTACGTCGCCAATCTCGACGCCCTCACTGCGTGGTATGCCGCGGTCCGCACCCCCTTCTTTGCCGCGCAGGGGCCGTTCGGGGTGTGGGTCGGGCAGGGGGCGGTGGCCGCGATCGAGTCGGGCCGGCGGGAACGCCTCAGCCGGTTGCGCACGCTCGCCGGCCGGATGGATCCCGCCATCCCGGCGCAGGCGCAGTTCGCCGGTGCCGTCGAGGCCCTGGTCGACGTTTTCGGCCCCGCCGACCCCGGCGCGGCCGGCCTCACCCCACCGGCGGCACTGACGGAGGCGATGGGGAGAGCGGCGGGGGAGGGCACGGCATACCTCGACGCGGTCCGGGACCTGCCCGACGCGGTCGCCCAGGCCGCGGTCGCCTGGCTGTCCGGGATCATCGCCTCCCGTTGGAGCGCGGTCGCCGAGATCCTCCCCGCGGTGGCGCGGATCGGGTCACGTTTCGGCGGCTGACCAAGCCCTCGCCGCTCCCAGTCCCGACGATCACACCCGACCGGCACGCCCGACCGGGTCACAGTCCGGTGTCGCGGAGAGCGCGGGTGAGGGTGAAGGCGGCAGTGCGCACGGCGGGGCCGAGGATGCCCGGGTCGATCGAGGCGACCGGGCCGGTGACCGACAGGCCTGCGCGGATGCGCCGATTCGCGCCGAAAACCGGGGCGGCGACGCAGGCGATCCCGAGGTGCGATTCGCCGAGGTCGAGCGACATACCGATCGTGCGGATCTTGCGCAATTCCGCCACCAGGGCGTCGGGCGTCGTGATCGTCCGCACCGTGATCGCAGGGAGCCCGGCCGCGATCCGCGCCTTGACCGTCGCCGCACTGGAATAGGCGAGGATCGCCTTGCCCACCCCGGTGGCATGCGCCGGGAGGCGGCCGCCGACACGGGAGGAGACGTCAACGGCGCTGGACCCGAGGATCTCGACATAGACGACGTCGACGCCGTCGAGCACCGCCAGATGGACCCGCTGCCGGGTCGCCTCGCGCAGGTCCTCCATGATCGGCAGGGCGACCGAGGAGAGGGTGCGGTGCCGCGGCACCAACTCGCCGAGTTCGAAGAGCCGGATGCCGAGGGCGTATGTTCCCGCCTCGTCACGCTCGAGCAGTCCCTCCGCGAGCAGCTCGCCACAGAGCCGGTGGATGGTCGATTTCGGCAGGTTCGCCCGCGCGGTCAGTTGGGCCAAGGTCATCCGGGGAGTGACCGGGTCGAAAGCGGAAAGGAGCGTCAGGTAGCGCCCGAGGACCGACCTGCTGCCCTCGCTCTCCGCCCCGCCCGCACCGACGCGGGCGTTCCACTCACCGGAACGCACGCATTGATTAGACGCGGAAAAACGCGCGATTGTCACGGGCAGCAGCTCAGCGAGGAGTCATCTGGATGTCCATTGCCCCCGAGGACAGCGCCTGGTGCGCGTCCACCCCGAAGCGTTTCGGCCCGACCGAGCAGTCCGGCAGCGGCCTGAAGTCCGTCGGGGCCGCCCTCGACGTCCTGGAGTGCTTCGCCACCGACGACGAACTCGGCGTCTCCGACGTGGCCCGCCGACTGGGGTGCGCCAAGTCGACGGCCCATCGCCTCCTGACGACCCTGGTCACCCGCGGCTTTGTCGAGCAGGATGCCGGCACCGGGCAATACCGCCTCGGCATCCACATCTACGAGCTGGGTCAGCTTGCGCTGCAACGCAATCAACTCCGGCACATCGCACTCCCGGTCATGCGTCAGGTCGCCCGGGCGACCGGGCTGACGGTCAATCTCGGGGTCCCCGACGGCGCCGACATCGTCTTCGTCGAGCGCCTCGAGAATGCCGACGGCGTCCGCATCCTCGGCCATGCCGGCCGCCGCCTCCCGGCCCATTGCACGAGTTCCGGCAAGGCGATCGCCGCCCACAACGAGGAGGCCAACCGGGCCCGGCTTTCGGCCGGGTTCCCGCCGCGGGCGCGAGGGACGGTCCGGTCCCCGGCCGACTGGCACCGGGTCATCGACCAGGTCCGCCGGGAGGGGTATGCCGTGTCCCACGACGCCTCCTTCGACGGCGCCTCCTCGGTGGCCGTCGCCATCCTCGAGCGCAAGCGCGCGATCGCCTCCCTGTCCGTCTTCGGCCCGAACGACCTGATCACCCCGAAGGTCGACCACCTCGTCCCGCTCCTGATCGCGGCCGCCAACCGGATCAGCCGGGCCTACACCTCCTGAGCGCTCACACCGCATCCCCCACTCCGCTATCCCCCACTCGGCCATCCCCCATTCCGCCATCCCCAACCCGACATCGCCCAAGCCGACATCGCTCGGTCCGGCATCGTCCACGCCGACCACCCTCCGCCCCCGCTTCGGCGATGTTCCCGGGAGCGGAACATCGCCCGCCCGAGTCGCGCGGGTCGGCATACGGTCTGGCTGGGGCGAGACCTCGACCAACGAAGGGAGCCATCGTGGACGACCAGTCGCGCCGCGAGGTCGCGCAGCGTCTGCTCGCGGCCTACGCCGACGGCCCGATCGACCCGCTCACCACGACCTACGAGGGATTGACCCTCGATGACGCCTATGCGATCCAGCAGGCGCAGATCGCGGCCTGGGAGGCCGCGGGTCGGACGATCAAGGGCCACAAAGTCGGCCTGACCAGCGTCGCGATGCAGAAGCTGCTCGGGGTCAGCGACCCCGACTACGGCCACCTCATGGACGACTTCTTCTATCTCGAGCACATGCCGATCCCGGCGAGCCGCTTCCTTCAGGCGCGCGCCGAACCGGAGGTCGCCTTCGTCCTCAAGAAGAGCCTGTCCGGGCCTGGCGTCACCGTCACCGACGCGATCTCGGCGGTCGACTACGTCCTGCCCGCGCTCGAGATCGTCGACTCCCGGATCAAGAACTGGAAGATCGGCCTCTTCGACACGATCGCCGACAACGCCAGCTCGGCTGCCCTGGTCCTCGGGTCCACGCCGACTCCGCTGGCCGAGGTCGACCTGCGCCGGGCCGGCGCAGTCATGACGGTCAATGGTGCGGTCGCCGGCACCGGAGCCGGCGGGGCGGTCCTCGGCTCCCCGATCAATTCCCTTGTCTGGCTTGCCAATACGGTCGGCGCCCGGGGCGTCGTCCTCGAGGCCGGGCACGTCATCCTCCCCGGTGCCGTCTGCGCGATGGTTCCCGTCGCCGCCGGTGACACCGTCTCTGCGACCTTCGCCGGCATCGGCTCGGTCACCGCGCGTTTCGTCTAGCCCGCGCGCCACCTCGAAGGAGTTCCCCCATGAGCAGGACCAAGGCCACGGCCGCCATCGTCGGGCCGGGCAACATCGGGACCGACCTGATGTTCAAGTTGATGCGCCGCAGCGAGATCATCGAGCCGCGCTACATGATCGGCGTCGACCCCACCTCCGACGGCTTGCGCCGGGCCAAGTCCGTGGGTCTGGAGGCGAGTCACGAGGGGGTGGACTGGCTTCTGGCGCAACCGGAATTGCCCGACATCGTGTTCGAGTGCACCTCCGCCAAGGCGCACGAGGCCAATGCCCCCCGGTATGCCGAGGCCGGCATCCTCGCCGTCGACCTGACCCCCGCCGCCGTGGGTCCGTATCTCTGCCCGCCGGTCAACCTCGAGTTCAACCTCGATGCCGTCAACGTCAACATGATCACCTGCGGCGGCCAGGCGACCATCCCCATGGTCAACGCCGTCTCCTCCGTCGTCCCGGTGCCGTATGCCGAGATCGTCGCCTCGGTCTCCTCGAAGTCGGCTGGGCCCGGCACGCGCGCCAATATCGACGAGTTCACCGGAGACGACCGCGGCCGCGGTGACCGCCGTGGGCGGCGCGGAGACCGGCAAGGCGATCATCATCCTCAATCCCGTCGAGCCGCCCCTGATGATGCGCAATTCGGTGTTCTGCGCTATTCCCGCCGAGGCCGGCGAGCCGGGGGCCCTGCAGGACCGCATCCTGGAGTCGATCCACGCGATGGTCGCCACCGTGCAGGAGTACGTCCCCGGATACCACCTCCGCGCGGACCCGCAGTTCGATCCCGCCCGCGAGCTCTGGCGAGGTATGGCGCGCGCGTTCGTCCCCATCGAGGTCAAGGGGCGCGGGGACTACCTGCCCGACTACGCGGGCAATCTCGACATCATCACCGCGGCTGCGGCGCGGGTCGGCGACATCATGGTCGCCCACCGACTCGGCGTCGCGACCAGTTGGAAGTCCTCGGCCGATCTCGGTGAGGCTCCCGACCCGGTCACCCCCGCGCTCGAGCAGGCAGGAGTCTGAGAACCAATGGGAGACATGACTATTCGCCCGGAGGACGCACCGGTCGTCACGGAGGCGGTCACCGAGGCTGACGTCCTGGCGCTCACCCCGAGCGCCGGCGGCGAGCGCGACCTGCGGATCACCGACTCGACTCTGCGGGACGGCTCCCACGCGATGAGCCACCAGTACACCGAGGAGCAGGTCCGCGCCGTCGTCAACGCCCTCGACCGCGCGGGTGTGCAGGTCATCGAGGTCAGCCACGGTGACGGACTGGGTGGGAGCAGCTTCAACTACGGCTTCTCCAAGGTCGATGAGTTCCAGCTCATCAAGGCAGCCGTCGAGGAAGCGACCCAAGCCAAGATCGCCATCCTCATGCTCCCCGGCCTGGGCACGGTCCACCACCTCAAGAAGGCGCACGAGATGGGCGCCACCGTTGCCCGGATTGCGACGCACTGCACCGAGGCGGATGTGTCGATCCAGCATTTCGGCGAGGCACGCAAGCTCGGCATGGAGACTGTTGGTTTCCTCATGCTGTCCCACCGTGCGTCCCCGGACCTGCTGGCCCAGCAGGCGCGGATCATGGTCGACGCCGGTGCGCAATGTGTCTATGTCGTCGATTCCGCTGTGGCCCTTGTCCTTTCGGACGCTCAGGAGCGCATCCAGGCGGTCATTGACGAGATCGGCAAGGATGGCGCGCAGGTCGGATTCCACGGTCATCAGAACCTCAGCCTCGGCATCGCCAACTCCGTGCTCGCCTATCAGGCAGGTGCCAAGCAGATCGACGGCGCACTGTGCGCCCTGGGCGCCGGCGCCGGCAACTCCCCGACCGAGGTGCTCGCCGCCACATTCGAACGGATGGGCATCCGCACCGGTGTCGACCTCGGCGAGGTGCTCTCCGCGGCCGAGGACGTCGTGCGGCCGTTCATTCCACGCCTGCCGTGGATGGACCGGGCGTCGATCACGCAGGGGTATGCCGGGGTCTACTCCTCGTTCCTCCTTCACGCCGAGCGGGCGTCCTCGCGCTATGGCGTGCCGGCGCACGCGATCCTCCAGCGGGTCGGCGAGCTCGGCTATGTCGGCGGCCAGGAGGACATGATCATCGACATCGCCCTGCAGCTCCAGCAGGAGCAGGAACTCGGCGACCTCGCGGGTGCGGGGGTCCGCTGATGGCGTGGGACATCGAGTCGGTCGGCGACGAGCTTCTCGCCTGCGAGGCCGAGCGCCGTGACCGGGAGCCGTTCACCGACGACTGGCCCGACCTCGACCTCGACACCGGCTATGCGATCCAGGACCGCAACCTGGCCAAGCGACTCGCCCGCGGCGAGAAGCTCATCGGCGTCAAGCTCGGCCTGACGTCGCGGGCGAAGCAACAGCGGATGGGTGTGCACTTCCCGTTCGTCGCGTGGCTGACCGACGCGATGATCCTCCCGGCCGGTGACCCGGTGCCGCAGTCCCGGTTGATCCACCCAAGGGTCGAACCCGAGATCGTCTTCGTCATGCGCGACCGGCTCGAGGGGCCCGGGGTGACCTGCGCACAGGCCATGGACGCCGTCGAATCAGTCTGGGGTGGAGCCGAAATCATCGACAGCCGCTATCGCGACTTCCGGTTCAAGGCCGGCGATGTGGCCGCCGACAATGCCTCGTCGGGCGCCTTCGTCACCGGCCCGATCGGGCTGCCGCCGAGCGAACTCGACCTCACCCTCGAGGGCGTGCTCGTCGAAGTCGGCGGCCAGATCCTCGACTCGGCCACCGGTGCCGCGGTGCAAGGCCATCCGGGTGAGGCACTCGCGTTGGCGGCCAACGATCTTGCCCGTCGCGGTCACGCGATCGAGCCCGGCTGGATCGTCCTGACCGGCGGGATGACGGACGCGGTCTTTTGCCCACCCGGCAGCGCGATCGGCATCCACTTCACCAATCTCGGCTCGGTGCACCTGTCCGGGGGAGACTGAGTCGTATGCCGTTCATCGACGTCACCCTGGTCGAGGGTCGGACCCCCGAGCAGTTGCGCACCCTGATCACCAAGCTCACGGACGCCGCGGTCGAGGCCGTGGGCGCTCCCCGCGACTCCATTCGCGTCGTGCTACGTGAGGTCGCCCCGACCCACTGGGCGGCCGGGGACGTCACCATCGCCGAACGCCGGGCCGCGCCGCCGCCTGGCTAGAAGGCCGTCGGTTGTGACGAGGTCGCCGACGATGGCCGGCTGGTTGAGTGCCTCGCCTTGGCGCGCGATCTCGACCCACGGTGGCCCCAGTGCGGGAAGTGTGGGGTGCGACGTGGGCGTGGGTCACGCTTCAGTGAACTTTCAGGAATCTGAGATATCGGGACCGGTCGTTGCCGATACGTTTCGGGGAGGATGCGCAAGGCGCACGGCTCTGGGAGAGGGATGATCTTGGTGAAGGTAGTGACGACGGTGGCTTCGAGGGCCGCTGTGGTGAGCGTGGCAACGTTGGCGGTGGCGGCCGGGGGGGATGGCCGTAGCGCGGGCGGCTGAGGTCATCATTGGCTCACCGGTCGTTCTGGTGGTGGGTGACCCGGCGGCGATGACGGCAGGCGACGCGGCAGTCCAGGCGGAGCTGACAGACACTGGCTATGACGTGCAGGTGGCCGACGACGCGGCGCCGTCGGCGGTCACGTCGGATACCGCGGTTGTGGTGGCTGCCGCTTCGGCGGATTCGATTCAGTTGTCGAGCAAGTACCGCGATGTCCCGGTCGGGTTGGTCGCCTTGGGGTATGGCAGCTGGGTTGGCATGGGTGTCACCGCGGGGCCTGGTTGGGCCCAGAACTCGACGAGCAACTTGCTGGTGGTGGATTCGGCACATCCAATCGCGAATGGCCTGCCTCAGGTGTTCGCGCCCGCTAACGCCGCGACGCTGCTGCAGTCGGTGTCTGACGCATATGTGCCTGCTTCCGCCGACACGGTCGCGGTCCGCTCCGGAGTGACGACCGCACACGTGGTGTACACGATGAGCGCCGGGGACCTGCGCAGCGATGGCACGACCACACCGGCGAACCGGGTGGCGTTGGGCTTGACCGACGCCACGTTGGCGGACCTGTCCGCCGACGGGCGGCAACTGCTCGGCAATGCCATCAACTGGCCGACGTCACCGCGGCGGCGCGATTGAGCAGTGACCCGTCGGTCACCACGACGAGGGAGTACACCAAGGGCGCGTGGGCGTTCAACACCTACTTCAGCCGAGGCGGCCATTTCTACACGCCCGGTTCCATCAACCCCGGCACCGCAAGTGACCCGAAGGACGACGGTCGCCTCGCCGACAACACGATCGTCAAGAAGGTGAATGGCGGGCAACCGATTCCACCCGTGGCCGCAGACGGCGCCAGTTCGCTCCGGTTCCCTGGCTGGGACGACGGCACCCCCAACAACGGCCTGGTGGACGAGAACGCGAGTCGCGTGTGGGTGCCGCATCGGGACAAGTTCAACCCGCTGGGCAAGCGGTTCAAGATCTACGTGTACGTTCGGCCGCGGTCACCGAAAGTGCCTGGGGAGTCACCCAACATCATCCAGAAAGGCCGAGTCGACCAGGGCAATGGCCACCAGTGGAAGGTGTCGATGAACGCGCCCTCGATGTCTCCGGTCTGCACATTCGTTGGCGCGACCTCGAAGACCGACGCCCGAATCGTCCGCACCGAGGCCTTCGCAGGATCAGCCGCGCAAATGGAGCCTGGCGATCGCTATCTCCTCACCTGTGAGCTGTCGACACGCGGCCAGGCCAGCCTCCACGTTTGGCACTGGAATGGCACGCGATTCGTCGATGTCGTCCCAGCAGGCTTCAAGGGCGACGCCCACGCGGGTATCTGGGTCGCGCCGGACGATGAGGTGTCCATCGGTAAGAAGCCCCGGGACGATACCAGTGGCGATACCTATGCTGGGGATATCGACAATATCCGGATCAGCCGGTGGGAGCCGGTGACGGGCTCGTGACCCGGAGGTGGGGTACACGAATGTCGCCGAGACGGGTGACGGCGGCTGGCGCCGCGCTGGCCGCCGTCCTCGCGGGGTTGTCGACCGGGGCGTCGGCGGCGGCAGGGTCGGACACCATGGTGCGGTTGCGGGTGGAGGCGTTGTCGGTGACGTTGGCGGGCCGGCCGGGGAATGAGGTTGGCGGCGCGACGGCCAGCGCGGACGGGTGCCGGGTGGTGTTCAATACCACGACGCACGTGTTGGAGCCAGGGGCGCCGCCTGACGACAACACCGATTACTGGCTGTATGTGCGTGAGCGGGGCACCGGCCGGACGCGCCTGGTGTCCAGCGACAGCGCTGGCCGCCCGGGTAAGGGCAGCTATTGGGGGTTGGTCAGCGGCACCGGCCGGTATGTGGCCATGATCAGTCAGAACTCCAGTTTGACCCCCCCGCAGGCCGATCCCGGTCGGTGGTTGATGCGCAAGGACCTGCGCACTGGTCGGCTGGAGACCTCCCGGATGCCCGACGCCACCGGACCGGCTGCCGGGCTGCCGTTCGGTGTCGTCGACCTGCAAGGTATCT
The DNA here is from genome assembly GCA_016702415.1 of Nostocoides sp. Lineage (GTDB taxonomy): Bacteria > Actinomycetota > Actinomycetes > Actinomycetales > Dermatophilaceae > Nostocoides_A. Next base: position 252,713 of record JADJEA010000029.1, on the reverse strand, counting down.
CCGCCGACGGCCGCCTCACCGCGGGGAAGTGACGTATTACAGCGCCGACTTAACTTCCTGGTTCTCGAGGGTCGCGGTTTTCGACTGGGTCACCCTCCGCTGGTCGCTCGGCCCGTACCGGGCTTGGGCCCTCGTGCGGTCGTTGAGTGCTGATGGCCGCTACCTCGCCTACACCTCGGCGAAGTCGGCGTGGGACCAGCGGGAGTTGTATCTGCTGGACCGGACGACCGGTGTCACTCGTCACGTCGGGCGCGGCCCGGCCGGGAAGGCCGCCCGGATCTGGGGCAGCGCGCTCAGCGGCGACGGCCGGTTGCTTTTCACCACCTGGAACCGCGACCCCTCGACCTACGACTACATCGTCGTGGTTCAACGCACCAGCGACCTGACCGTCGTCGAGTCGGTGTACGGGAATCAGGTCACCGGGGCCGACGCCGTCAGTTACAGCGGCCGGTGGGTTTTGCTCAGCGCCGCCCGCTCCGACGGCAGCGGCATCGCCGATATCTACAGGTGGGACCGCCTTACCGGGCAGCGGTCCCTGGTCTCGGTGACCCGTGACGGGCGCCCAGCCACCGGCGACAGTTACGGTGTGGCGATCACCGACGATGGTGCCACCTCGATCTTCACCTCCCGCGCCGGGGATATCGTTCCGGGTGACATCCCCGACAACGGGTGGAGCACCTCCAACCTCGACGTGTTCGCGGCCACCACCCCCACTGCCCATACCTGCACGTGAATTGCCGGACCGCAACCCGGCTGCTGCCGTAGCGGCGGCGGTGCACAACCGCCGCCGACCGGGGCGTCATACGCACCGGGAGTTCCGGGCCCTTCGAACTTGACCGGGCACGCCGGTCCTTCGCGGTGACGCGCTAGGGCCCTGACCTTGGTGAGAGGGACCGACCCCCGAGCAGTTGCGCACCCTGATCACCGGGCTCACCGACGCCCCGGCCGAGTCCGTGAGCTCCCCGCGACTCCATTCGCGTCGTGCTGCGTGCGGTCGCCCCGACCCACTGGGCGGCCGGGGACGTCACCATCGCCGAACGCCGGGCCGCGCAGCCAACCGCTGTCGGCCACTCTGCTACGCCAGGGCGGCGAGCACCGGCCGCATGACGTCGGCGGCGTGGGCGGGGAGGACGACATACGAGATGTGGTGGGCGGCATACCGATGCCGAAGCGTTTCGACGATCGCACTCGTCGTGCCGGCCAGGACGAAAGCGGCGTCCGCGGCCCGCTCCGGTGACATGCCTGCGGTCACCTTGGCGGCGAACGGATCTCGGGTCCTGACCGCCTCGACCGCATCGGCTGGCGAGCCGTCGCCACCGGCAACGAGCGGCACCGACATCGCCAACTCGAGGTCCCCGAATCGGTCCCCAGCGGACTCCGCGACCCAGCCGACCTTTTCCGCCAGGACGACATCGCCGGGCCGGTCGTCGTGGAGGGTGTTGAGGTTGACGATGTCGGCGATCCCGGCGGCGAGTGACAACACCCGGCGACGGGAGCCCCCGATCATCAGCGGCAGCCGGCCGTGGGTCGGGAGGGGGGCGGTCGGCATACGGCTGATCCGGAAGTGCTTGCCGGAGAAGGAGAACGACTCGGGTCCCGCGGTCGTCAGGCCGCGGAGGACGGCGGCATACTCGCCGAGCCGGTCCACCCGGACGGCGGGTGGGTCGAAGCGCAGCCCGGCCCAGTCGTATTCGCGCTCGACCCAGCCGGCGCCCAGCCCGAGCTCGACCCGCCCGCCGCCGAGGCGGTCGAGGGTGACGACATCCCGGGCGAGGACGGCCGGGTGGCGCAGGTCCTGATTGGCGACCATGACCGAGACGCCGAGCGTGGTGGTCCGGGCGAGCGCATCGGCGAAGGCGGGCATCCACGACAGTCGCGTGACGTGCGCCCCCGAGAGGTCGAGGTGGTCGGTGAGGACGACCGTGGAGTAGCCCTCGGCCTCGGCACGCGCGACGTCGTCACGCCATTGCTGCGGCGTTGCGGCGCCGGAGAGCAGACCGAAGCGCAGCGGTCGCGTCGGCGCAGTCACGAGGCGGGACGCATCGGCTGCATCAACTCGTGGCCGTCCCACGACGCCATCAGGGCACACAGCCGCGGGTGCATCCCGAGGATCGCCGGGTTGGCTTCGTGCACCTCGATCGGGTGCGGAAAGAGGTCGCCGCCGGTGTGCCACGAGACGTGGATCGGGCCGGTTCGGGCGGTGTTGATGAGCCGGCAGCCGAGGTCGGTGAGGCGCTGCGCCTCCGTCGCCAGATCGTCGACGATCCACGAGACGTGGCTGACCACCCCCGGTGCCACGCCGTATGCCGCGGCCAACCCCGGGTCGATCGCGTGCACCTGCCCGAGTTCCACCACGAGCGGTCCCCACGCGGCGAACGCAGCCGAGTGGTCGAAGACGACCGGATCGGGCCGGGAGGCGATCGAGGGGCCGTACTCGAAGGAGTCGAAAGTGATGTGGTCGTGGACGAGAAAAGGGCCGATGCCGAGATCCCTCGCGGCCCGTGCGACCGCTGCCTCGAGGTCGTCCACCCAGTAGCCGATGTGGTGGAGGGTCGTCATGCGGTCCAGCAGACCACCGGCACCGCGGGGATGCACAATGACCGTGCGCCATGGGAGATATCCGCCCAGGTGATGGCCCTTCCGCAGCGTCCTGGCCCCTGATCGGCGGTCATGTCCACGGGGTCCGTCGCGGGGCGTCCGGACCAGTTGGCTCGGGGCGGTGCTCACGCCGTGCGGTGCCCAGCGCGTGCGGTGTCCAGGGCGTGTTCCGCAGCGGGGAAACGCGGCGGACCGGCGAGATGTCACGACAGAGAGTTGACCCATGAGCGAGTTGGAGTTCTTCGGACACATCGTCGACGGCGTCGAGGTCGAGTCGCTCGACGGGACCCGCTTCGACGTGTGGAATCCCTGGAAGCGCGAGGTCTGGGCGCAGGCGGCGGAGGGATCGGCTGCGGATGCGGCTCGCGCAGTGGAGAGTTCGCGCAGGGCCTTCGACGAGGGGGACTGGCCGCGCCTGGGCCGGGTGGAGCGCGCCAAGGCGATCCACAAACTCGCCGACCTGATGGAGGCGCGCACCGACGACCTCGCCCGGCTCGACTCGACCAATATGGCCAAGCCGTTCGAGCAGGCCAAGCACGACGTCGCCCGCTCGGTCTGGAACTTCCGCTTCTTCGCCGACCACCAGCGCGATCACTGTGGCGAGGTCTACCCGATGGACAGCGGGCACCACACCTATAGCGAGTTCGGTCCGGCGGGCGTCGTCGCCGCGATCTCGCCGTGGAACTTCCCCCTCATGATGGCGTCCTGGAAGATCGCGCCGGCGATCGCCTGGGGCAACACATGCATCATCAAGCCGAGCGAGGACACCCCCGCGTCGGTGACCCTGCTCGGGCGCCTCGGTGCCGAGGCTGGCCTGCCCCCGGGAGTGCTCAACGTCCTCAACGGCCACGGTGCCCCGGCGGGGGCGGCCCTCACCGCGGACGACCGCGTCGACCGGGTCACCTTCACCGGGTCGAGCGTCACGGGGAAGTACGTCATGGCTTCCGCTGCAACGCATCTCGCACCCGTCTCGCTTGAATTGGGCGGCAAGGGCGCCAACCTCGTGTTCGAGGATGCCGACCTCGACAATGCGGTCTATTGGGCGGTCGAGGCGATCTTCCGCAACGCCGGCCAGATCTGCCTGGCCGGGTCGAGGCTCTTCGTCCAGGACTCGATCTATGACGAGTTCCTCGCGCGTTTCGTCGCGGCCGCGGAGGCATTGACCATCGGCGACCCGTTCGATCCGGCCACCCGCTTCTCGTCGCTGGCCAGCCGTCGCCACTTCGACAAGGTCTCCTCCTATGTGACCCAGGCCGCCGAACTCGGCGGTCGGATCCGCACCGGAGGCGTCGCCACGGACGGCTCGTGGGTCGTCCGCCCGACGATCATCGACGGGCTCGCGTTAGACGCCGCGCCCTATTGCGAGGAGATCTTCGGTCCGGTGTGTGTCGTCAATCGCTTCTCGACCGAAGAGGAGGCCGTTCACCTGGCCAACGACACGAGGTACGGCCTCAACGCGATGCTCTTCACCGAGAACCTCTCCCGCGCCCACCGGGTCGCCTCCAATCTGCGGGCCGGGACGGTGTGGGTCAACTGCTTCTTCATCCGCGACCTGCGCACACCCTTCGGCGGCGTCGGCGACTCGGGCGTCGGGCGGGAGGGCGGCAACTTCAGCCGGGAGTTCTTCACCGAGCCGAAGGCCGTCGTCATGCAGATCCGGCGCTGAGCGGGGCCCCGCCTCGCGGGGCACCCCGGCAGCATTGCCGTCTGGCATCGTTGCGCCATGACGCTTCCCTATGTCGCCCTCGGTGACTCGTATGCCGCGGGCGTCGGCGCCGGGCGACCGCGCAGCCTGTGCTGGCGCTCGCTGGAGGGCTACCCGGTCACGGTCGCCGGCAGCCTCGGTCTGACCCTGGCCTACCAGGCCTGTCTGGGCGCGACGACCCACCACGTCCACGCGCATCAGCTCGACGCCCTGTCCGGCGACACCACCCTGGTGACCCTGACCATCGGCGGCAACGACATCGGATTCGTCCCGGTCCTCCTCGCGTGCGCGGAGCCGGCGTGGATGAGCGACAGCGACAGCGTCATCGACCACGCCCTCGCGGTCCTGCGCCAGGAACTGCCCGGTCGCCTCGACACCCTCCTGGGCGAGGTCGCCACCCGCGCGCCGCACGCGCGGAGGGTGGTCACGGCATACCCCCGGCTCTTCGCCGGGATCGATTGCAGCCCGGTCACCTTCTTCACCGGGCACGAAATGGACCGCCTCAACGCGGCGGCGGACGAGTTGGCGGTATGCATCGAGGATGCAACCCGCCGGACCGACGCCGAGTTCGTCGACGTCCGCGCCCCCTTCGCGGGACATGCTGTGTGCCAACCCGATTCGTACCTCAACGGTGTCAAACCGATCGTCGTCAACTCCTTCCATCCCGACACCCCCGGCCACGAGGCGTATGCCGCGGCCGTCCTCGCCCACATCGGCGCCACCGGGCCGACCGCGCGCGCGACCGAGGCGGAGATCGTCGACGGCCCTTGCCTGCCGACGGACACTCCCGTCTTCCGGGTCCCCGACCTGACCTCGGCCCGCAGCCTCGCGGGTGCCGCCGCGCACGGACTCGATCCGGCTGAGGTCCTCGCCTTGGGCCGGCGGCTGGAAGTCGTGAGCGCCACCGGCTTCCCGGACGTGGCGGCGTCCGAGCGCCTGCACGCGATGGACGCGCAGGTCCGCTCGGCGTCGGGTCGGCCCTGATGCCGGTCACCCTCGAGGGCGCCGTCGAGGAGGTGTATGCCGCTCCCCCCGCGCAGTTCATGGCCACCCGGACGCGGTTGGTCGCCCAGGCCCGGGCCGAGAAGGACCGCGACCTCGCTGGCCGGATCGGCAAGCTGCGCAAGCCGAGTGTCGCCGCAGCCGTGATCAATGCCGTGGTCCGGTCGCGACCCGATCTGACCGAGCGGCTGGTGTCCGTGGGCGAACAGCTGCGCTCCGCCCAGGCGATCCTCCACGGGAAGACCCTGACCGCGCTGCGGCCCGCCCGGGATGCCCTCCTCGCCGACTGGATCAGCGCCGCCGAGGAGGTGGCGCGGGCGGTCGACTCGAGCCTGAGTTCGGTTGCCGCCGAGGAGATTCGAGAGACGATCATCGCGGCCATCGCGAGTTCGGAGGCGACCGAGGCGGTCTTGGCCGGGCACCTGACTCGGGCGCTGAGCTATTCGGGATTCGGGGAGGTCGACCTCTCGGATGCCGTCGTTCGCACCGAGGGCGGGGTCATCCTCCGGGTGATCCCCGGGATGGCAGAGGTCTCCCAGATGGCCGACGCCCAAGAGCCGGAGCAACCGGACGTGCCTGAGCAACCGGACGTGCCGGAGGAACCCGAGCCGACGCCTCCCCCTGCCGACCCCGAGGATCGGGAGCGCCTCATCGGGGAGGCGGCCGCGGCATACGCCGAGGCGGCGCAGGTGGTGAGCGCCGCACGGCGGGAGGTGACCGACTCCAGCGCGCGGGTGGACGCGCTCAAGGAGCGCGCGGCCGCCCTCGCCGACGAACTCGCGGCGGTCGAGCGCGAACTGGCCGAGGCGTTCGAGGTCGACGCGCGGGCCCGGGCGACGGTGGCGGCGGCGGTCAAGGCCCGGCAGCAGGCCGCCGCGCGGTTGGCCGCCGCCGAGGGCCCGGACGACGGGGGGTCCGTGGCCGGGACGGCGACGTTCTGAGGGGACCCGCGGGGTTGGACGCGGCACCGCAGTCCTCGCGACCGACGCAGCCCAAGCGACCCCAACCTCGCGACCCAACCGCGCGACCCAGCCCCGCGACCCAACCGCACCGCAAGACACTCCTTCGCTGCGCAGCGGAGGGCCAGGCTCGGCACGCGAGACTGGGGACGTGCCGACCGACCCACGCGCCCTGCGCGCCGAGGCCCCGCTCCTGGATGCGTGGCTGGAGTTCCGCGAGCGCGGGGATCATCCGTTCACCATTCCCGGGCACAAGCATCGCCTCGACCTGGTCGGGGATGTCATCGCCGGGGACATTCCGCTCTATGCCGGCCTCGACACGATGAAACTCACGCGCGCCACCCTGGCCGACGCCGAACGCCGGGCCGCCGACCTCTGGGGCGGCGACCTATGCCGCTTCTCCGTGGGCGGCTCCACCCACGGCAACCAGGCCCTGGCCCTGGCCGTGGGTCGGCCCGGCGACCGGATCGTGGTGTCCCGCAACGCCCATCGGTCCATGGTGTCCGCGCTCGTCCTCGCCGGGCTGGAGCCGGTCTGGGTCACCCCCGACGTCGATTCCCGGACCGGCCTGCCCAGTCCCATTTCTCCGGAGCGGCTGGCTGGCGTCCTCGCCGCGCATCCCGATGTCGTCGCCGTCCATCTCACCGACCCGGCGTATGTCGGCACCACCGGGGATCTGGACACCTGCGCCGAGGTCACCCATCGAGCGGGCATCCCGCTCCTGGTGGACGCCGCGTGGGCGGCCCACTTCGGGTTCCACCCCGACCTGCCCGACCATCCGCTCGCCCGGGGCGCCGACGCCGTCGTCACCTCCGCCCACAAGACCCTTCCGGCGTGGAGCCAGGCGGCAATCGTGCTCGCCAAGGGACCGCGGGTCGACCCGGCCAGACTCCACGCGGCCGTCGACGCCATCCATACGACGAGCCCGTCCGGGGCGATCCTCGCGAGTATCGACGCCTCGCGGGCGCTGCTCCAGCGCGACGGCCGGGTCCTGCTCGACGCGACACTCCGCATGGTCGCCTCCGCCCGGACGCGTCTCCACGGAGTGCCCGGGTTGCTCGTGCTCGACGGGCCCGGGGTCGATCCACTCAAACTGGCAATCGTCCTCGGCGGGACCGGTGCAGACGGCAATTTCGTCGAGGATGACCTCCTTGCCGCGCGAATGCCCGTCGAAATGGCCGACAGGGACACGCTGGTCGCGATGGTGACCCTGGCCGACACGGCCGCCGACATCGAGCGGCTCCTGGACGCCCTCGTCGCGAGCATCGAGCGGCACCGGGGTGTGCCGCGGGCGGTGGGGGCGGCGGCATACGGCGTAGTGCCCGATCAGGCGATGACGCCCCGGGACGCCTTCTTCGCTGCGCGCGAGCCGGTGCCCCTGGGAGCGGCGCTGGGCCGCATCGCCGCCGAACTCGTCGCGCCCTATCCCCCCGGAATCCCCGTCCTCGCCCCGGGGGAGCGCATCACCGCGGCGGCCCTCGACGCCTTGGCGTCCGCCCGGGCGGCCGGGGTCCGGATCGCGTATGCCGCCGACCCGCGCCTGGACACCCTCCTCGCCGTCACCGAGCCGCGGCCCACTCCGCCCGGGTGATCTCGTAGCTCACCTCGCCCTGGTCGGCGTCCGGCAGCGGGTCCGCCCAGGTGAGGACCTCCGTGGCCGTATGCCGCATCCCCAACCGCCGCATGACGCCTCGCGATCCCGCGTTGACCGTCATCGTCGTGGCGATGATGCGCTCCAACCCGACGGTCGCGAACCCGTGCTCAAGAAGCGCCGCCGAGCCCTCGACAGCCAGGCCCCGGCCCCAGGCGTGCCGGTGGAGCCGATAGCCGAGTTCGGCGAGCCCTGGCCCCTCCAGGCTCAGACACCACCACCCCGCGAAGCGGCCACGATCCCGCGGCTCGACCTCGGCACCGGCTTCGATGCCGCACCAGAATCCGAGCCCGATCGCATCCTCGGACGGCGAGAGTCGCCCGGGCATCAGCTCGACGACCTCGGCCCGAGTCCGCGGTGCTCCGAGGAAGCGCATGACCTCGGGGTCGGCGTCGAGCGCCGTCAGGTCGTCGAGGTCGTCCCAGCTCATCGGCCGCAGTTCCAACCGGCGGGTATGCAGCGTTGGGCGCCCCCGTGGAGGTCGTTGCGCTGTCACCTGGGCACCCTATGCGGTTCGATTGCGGACCGGAAACGGCATTTGCGGACGCCGAATGTGGCGGATATCTCGCCCGAAGCGCCGCCGGGGTGGCCCAGGGCACACCGGGAAGGCGAGTGTGGGCGGCATACCGGTCGTATGTTGCGTTGGTGCCCTCCTTCGCACAACTCCTCGCGGCCGGGGAGCGGGCGGATATCCACTGGGATCTCGCCCGGCTCTTCGCCTGGGGCGGCCATGGGACGACGACGGGCGAGTTCGATGAGGTTCTCGGCGACCGGCTCTCGCGGCTCGACAGTGCGCTCGACCTCCAAACCGGTGACGGTTCCCGGCTGGCGCAACTGGAGGACCTGCCCGACCACATGGTGGTGACCGAGGGCGATGTGGAGGACCTGCGCTCGGCGCGCAGCAGCCTCGAGCCCCTCGGGGTGTGGGTCGTCCGGCATTCCGAGGAGGAGCCACTTCCGTTCGGGGACAATACTTTTGAGTTGGTGTCGGCGCTACATCCGCGCGAGACGCTGTTCCAGGAGATCGCGCGGGTGCTCACCCCGGGCGGGGCCTATCTCGCGCAGCATCTGGGCCCGGCCGGTGGTTTCGAGCTCGTCGAGCATTTCCTCGGCGCGGGGATCACCCGCTCGCTCGGCCACCTCGACCACACCATCGCCGCTGCCCGGGATGCCGGACTCGATGTCGTGGATGTGCGGCATACCCGCCTGCGGTTGGAGTTTCGTGACGTGGCCGCGGTGGTCTACACCCTTCGCAAACTCATCTGGTGGGTCCCCGATTTCAGTGTCGAGCGGTATGCCGCGCGCCTCGCCCTCCTCCACGAGCAGATCCGCAGCGAGGGTTCCCTCGTCACCCACGCCACCCGCTATCTCGTCGAGGCGGTCAAGCCCGTCGAGTGACGGGGTTGGGGCGACGAGGGCTCCGAGGGAGCAGCCGCCCGCTCAGGAAGTGCCCAGCGGGTGCGGGGTCGGCAGCAGGATCGTCCCCGAGAGGATGTCGACCACGGGCCGCCCACGCAGCGGTGCGGTCAGCGGCACCGTCACACTCTGGAGGCGCATCGCGGCATCGCAGGCACCCGACGGGGGCTGGATGCTGCCACCGACGACGACGAGGTCGGCATACTCCACGACGCGGGGCACCAGGTCCGTGTCGCACGAGCCCGTCCCGACGACGAACCCGAGGGAGGTGTCGGTGACGGCTCCGAGGCTCTGCGCCGGCGCGAGCCGGGTGTCATGAGGCAGCCCGAGGTCGGGTGCGGACACCCCACCCAGGTCCGCCGCGGCCACCGCCACGACGTAGAGCGCCCCGTCGAGCCCGCCCCCGGTGAACTTCCAGGCCGGGAGGTCGAGGGTCCCGCGGTTGGTCACCATGGGCCGGGTCGTCAGGCTCGCGTGGTCGAGGGAGAGGCTGCATCGCTCGGTGGCCCCGCACGGTTGCGGGATCGCCTCGCCGGCCGCCGCCGCAGCGGTCTGGAGGGGCAGGGTCGCGGTCGTACCGTCGGGGAGGGTGACCCTCTGGGTCTTCGGCATCGTGACCGTGGGCAGGGTCAGCACCCCACGCCCGTCCATGGCCCCCTGCTTGGCCAGGTCGTCGGTGAACCCGGGCCAGGTGACCCGCTCGCCGAGCAGGACCAAACCCGTCGAGTATGCCGCGGGCACCCCCGCGGCACGCAGCTTCTGCGCGACCGTGGCCGCCCGGTCGGCGAACCGGGCCGCACCGGCGGAGTCCGTGCCCGTGCCACTTCCGGTGCCGTTGCCAGCGCCGGTGCCGGCGCCACTGCCGGCGCCACTGCCGGCGGCCGACGCGGCGGTGCCGGAGCCGGCGTGCTGGCTTCCGCAGGCCGCGAGGAGCACCAGCGGCCCGAGCCCGGCGAGCAGGGCCGTGCGGCGGGAAGGGCGAGTCGTCGCGTGCGTCATGGGGACCTCCTGGTTGGTGTTTTGACGTCGCCGTGGACCGGTTGGTTCCCTCCATTCCCCGTTGTCGCCGGGCGCGGGTAATGTCGGACGACGTGACCGGTCGCCACCGGCCGGCCACCCATCATTCCGGTGTAGGAAGGTCTGGTTCGATGACGAACACAGCAGAAGGGACCGCGACCGACACGGATGTCGTGTCGGTCAGCCGCGTGCTGGCGCACCCGGTCTCCAGCGTGTGGGGCGCGCTCATGGCCCCGCATGGCGCCGAGGCGCTTCTGGGCGAGGGCGGCGAGCTCGGAGCCAAGGGCTCCAGTTGGCATGCGGCTGACGGCACCTTCGGCGTCACCCGAAGTTTCCATCCCCAGGAGCAGATCCGCTTCTCGTGGCACGCCGGCACCGACGCGCCGGCCACGCTGGTCGATGTGCACCTCCGCCCGGCCGACGGCGACGCCACCGAGCTGGAGATCCGCCACGACCACTTGCCCGCCGACGTCGACCGTGACTGGCTGGCCGCGCATTGGAGTGCCGCCCTCGACCGCATCGACACCCAGGCTCTCTGACCGGGTCTCGGAACCGGCCCGTCGCCGAGGGCCGATGCGTTGGCGTCATTCCGATTGTGAGTGAGTCCTCACTCACGTATACTCCCGGGTCGTGACCCCCGCTCTCCCCCCGCGGCCCCAAGCCCCGGCCCACGCGCCGCCCGAGGCGCGGCCCGAGACGCGGCCCGAGGCGCGAGGCGGTGCCTCCGCCCGGGGGGCGCGACCGCGGGCGCGGGCGATGGCTCCCCAGCAGCGCCGCGACACGATCGTCCGGGCCGCGCTGCCGCTCGTCCTCGAGCACGGCCGGGCGGTGACGACCAAACAGATCGCCGACGCCGCGGGAATCGCCGAGGGGACGGTCTTTCGCGCCTTCGACACCAAAGACGATCTCGTCGACGCGGTCGTGGCCGCGGCGTTCGACATGGAGCCCTATATCGAGGCCGTCGAACGCCTCGACGGCAGCGGCAGCCTCGACGACGTCCTGACCCGGCTGGCCCAACTACAGATCGACCGCTTCGCCCACGTCTTCCGCCTGCTGTCCGTCCTCGGGGTGCAGGGGCCGCCGAAGCACGAGGTGCACGCCGACTGGTTGGAGCGGATCGCGCAGGCCCACCGGGGGCTGCTCGCGCGGCATACCGACGAATTGCGGCTCACGCCACGTGAGGTGATGCGCTATGTCCGGTTACTCGCCTTCTCGGGGAGCAACCCCCACATCACCGACGGTCGCACCCTGACCGCCGCCGAGATCGTGTCCCTCGTCCTGGACGGGGCCAGAAAGGAGGGGCCGCCGTGCTCTGGAGACTGATCCGGTCGCATCTTCGGCCGTATGCCGGTTCCGTCGCCGTCATCGTCCTGCTCCAGTTCGTCTCGACGATCACGACGCTTTATCTGCCGTCCCTCAACGGCAGGATCATCGACGACGGCGTGGCGAAGGGGGACACCGGGGCCATTCTCCGGCTGGGCGCGATCATGCTGGCGGTCTCGGTCGTCAACATCGTCGCGACGATCACGGTCGCCCGGAATGCCTCCGCGACCTCGGCCGGCATCGCCCGCGACCTGCGTGGCGAGGTCTTCGGCACGGTCGCGGGATTCTCGGCGCAGGAGGTGTCGCGCTTTGGCGCGCCAACGCTGATCTCCCGCAACACCAATGACGTCCAGCAGGTGCAACTCGTCGTCAACATGGGCTTGATGTTCATGGTGTCGATCCCGATCATGATGGTCGGCGGCATCATCATGGCGTTGCGTGAGGACGTCGGCCTGTCGTGGCTGGTCGCCGTCGCCGTCCCCCTCCTCGGGGTGATCGTCGGATCCATCGTCACCCGGATGCTCCCGTGGTTCCGCCGCATGCAGGAGAGCGTCGACACCGTCAACCGCATTCTGCGCGAACAGATCACCGGCATCCGGGTGGTCCGCGCCTTCGTCCGGGAGGACTTCGAGGAGCGACGCTTCGACGAGGCCAATACGACATACACCGGCACCGCGGTCGCGGTCGGCCGGCTCTTCTCCCGGGTCTTCCCGCTCGTCATGCTCGTCTTCAACGCGGCCTCGGTCGCGGTCTGGTGGTTCGGCGCCAAGCGCGTCGACGCCGGTCAGATGCAAATCGGGGCGCTGACCGCGTTCATGCAGTACCTCATGCAGATCCTCATGTCGGTCATGTTCGGGACGATGATGTCGATGATGATCCCGCGGGCCGCGGTGTCGGCGGGACGCATCCGCGAGGTCCTCGACACCCGTTCCAGCGTCCTTGACGCGGCCGACCCGCGGCCGATCCCCGCCGGGCCCCTCTCGGTGGAGTTCCGCGACGTCGACTTCGCCTATCCCGGTGCCGAGCAGCCCGTCCTGTGCGGCATCTCCTTCACCGCTCAGACCGGACACATGACGGCGATCATCGGCTCGACCGGCGCGGGCAAGACGACGCTGGTCAACCTCGTCCCGCGGCTCTACGACGTCACCGGCGGCGCCGTCCTCCTCGGCGGACGCGACATCCGCGAGGCATCGCTGGACGACCTGTGGGGGTGCATCGGGCTGATCCCGCAGAAGCCCTTCCTTTTCAGCGGCACCGTTGCGAGCAATCTCCGGTATGGCGACCCCACCGCCACCGACGACCAGTTGTGGGAGGCGTTGCGGGTCGCCCAGGCGGACGACTTCGTCTCGGCGATGCCGGGGGGCCTGCAGGCCCCGATCAGCCAGGGCGGCACCAATGTTTCCGGGGGGCAGCGGCAGCGGCTCGCGATCGCGCGGGCCCTGGTGCGCCGCCCTCGGGTCTATCTCTTCGACGACGCGTTCTCGGCCCTGGATGTGGCGACCGATGCCCGGCTGCGGGCGGCCCTGCGCCCGCATACCCGGGACGCCGCCGTCCTCGTCGTCGCCCAGCGGGTCTCGACGATCATCGACGCCGACCTGATCGTCGTCCTCGACGACGGCCGGGTCGTGGGGAGCGGTCGGCATACCGACCTCCTGGCGACGTGTCCGACGTATGCCGAGATCGTGGCCTCCCAGGCCCTGGTGGACGAGGCGGCCTGACATGAGCGATCGCATTCTCACCGAGGAAGAGAAAGCCGCCCTGGAGCGGCGCGGTGCCGTGGGGGCCGCCCAGCGTGGTGGACCGCCGCACATGCGGATGGGGCAGCCGGGGGAGAAGTCGAAGAACTTCGGTCCGTCGGCGCGACGGCTGCTCGGCATCCTCGGGCAGGACCGCCTGGCCCTGTATGTCGCGATGGCCTTCGCCGTCGTCTCGGTCGTCCTCGGTGCCCTGGGGCCGAAGATCCTGGGCCGGGCCGCCGATTATGTCTTCGCCGGATTCATCGGCCGCAAGCTGCCGGCGGGGACCACGGTCGAGCAGACGGTGGCCTACCTGCGCGCCCGCGGAGACACCCGGATGGCCGACATGGTCTCCGGGATGCGCCACCTCGTCCCCGGTCAGGGCGTCGACTTCAGCGCGCTCGGCCGGATCCTCCTGCTGGTGCTCGGTCTGTATGCCGTTTCCAGCCTCCTGTCCTGGGCGCAGGCCCGCATCATCGTCCACGTCGTCAATAGCGCGGTCTATCGCCTGCGCCGCGACGTCGAGGCCAAGCTCGGGCGCCTCCCGCTGGCCTATTTTGACTCCCAGCCGCGCGGTGAACTCCTCTCCCGGGTCACCAATGACGTCGACAACATCGGCCAGAGCGTCCAGCAGACCCTGAGCCAACTGGTGACCAGCGCGCTGACCGTCATCGCCATGCTCGTCATGATGTTCTGGGTTTCGCCGCTCCTTGCGGTCATCGCCCTGGTGACCATCCCGGTATCCATCGGGATCACCGCAGTCGTCGGCAAGCGGTCCCAGGCGCAGTTCGTCCAGCAGTGGAAGAGCACGGGCGAGGTCAACGCGATCGTCGAGGAGACCTTCACGGGCCACGGCCTCGTCAAGGTCTTCGGCCGCCAGCATGAGGTCGCCGCGGCGTTCGCCACGACCAATGAGGACCTCCGCAAGGCGACCTTCGGGGCGCAGTTCATCTCCGGCCTGATCATGCCGCTGATGATGTTCGTCGGGAACCTCAACTATGTCCTCGTCGCCGTCGTCGGGGGGCTGCGGGTCGCTCATGGCTCGATGTCGATCGGCGATGTGCAGGCGTTCATCCAGTACTCCCGCCAGTTCACCCAGCCGCTGACCCAGGTCGCCTCGATGGCCAACCTCATGCAGAGCGGCGTCGCCTCCGCCGAACGCGTCTTCGAGGTGCTCGACGCCGCGGAGCAGGTCCCCGACCGGACCGATGCGACCGTCGTGGAGGACCCGCACGGCCGGGTGGCCTTCGAGGACGTGTCGTTCGCCTACACCCCCGACAAGCCGCTCATCGAGCACCTCGACCTCTGTGTCGAGCCGGGTCAGACCGTCGCCATCGTCGGCCCGACCGGCGCGGGCAAGACGACATTGGTCAACCTCATCATGCGGTTCTACGAACTCGACCACGGCCGGATCACCCTCGACGGGGTCGAAATCACGACGATGACCCGGCACAACCTCCGCGACGAGATCGGCATGGTGCTCCAGGACACCTGGCTCTTCGAGGGGACGATCCGCGACAACATCGCCTACGGCAAGCCCGGGGCCAGCGAAGCCGAGGTCCGTGCCGCCGCCGAGGCGACCTATGTCGACCGGTTCGTCCACTCCCTCCCCGACGGATACGACACCCGGCTCGACTCCGAGGCGAGCAATATCAGCGCCGGGGAGAAGCAGCTCATCACGATCGCCCGCGCCTTCATCTCCGCCCCGGCCCTGCTCATCCTCGACGAGGCGACGTCCTCGGTCGACACGCGCACCGAACTCCTGGTCCAGCAGGCGATGCACGCCCTGCGGCAGGACCGGACGAGCTTCGTCATCGCCCACCGGCTCTCCACGATCCGCGACGCCGACCTCATCCTCGTCATGGAGGACGGCCGGATCGTCGAGCAGGGCACGCACGAGGGACTGCTCGCCGCCGGTGGTGCCTTCGCCCGGTTGTATGCCGCGCAGTTCTCCGCCGCGCTCACCGAGGTCGCCGATGCCGCACCGGTGACGCCGGACCGGGGCGCACGGCCCAGCTGAGGACGACAAGCCAGACGGCCAGCGTCGCGGCGGGGGCCAGGTCGCGCCGCCACCCCAAGGTCACCGCCTCCACCGCGGGGGTCATCCCGACAACGCGGCCAGGGACATAGGCCAGGGCGAGCACGGTGGCGCGGGCGATCTGGAGGTGAGCCCACGACATACCGCCGCGGAGGGGGAGGACCGCCGGGAGCAGCGCCCAGACCAGTTGGTCGTACCACGGGAGCGAATAGGTGGCGCCAGCGGCATACGCGAAGGAGAGGGCGAGGGTCAGGAGGAGGGCGAGATCGCCCGGCGCCGCGGCCCGTGGCCGCAGGACCCGCCAGAACGCCGCCGCGAGGAGCACGCAGACGAGCGCGGACGCGGCGAAGATCACCGTCCGGAGCGTGGAGTCGGGCAGGAGTCCGGCGCTCCATTCGTACGCCTTCCGCCACGGCGTCGCCAGCGAGATGGACCGCCGGGAGCGGCCGAGTTGGTCGTAGGTGTGCAGCCCCGCCCACAGGTGCGCGGGGACGAGCACCGCGAGGGCCCCGGTCAGGAGTGCTCCACACCGCGCGGGGGCCGCCCGGCGATCCTCGGCGACGGCACCGGCGAGGACCGCGACGAGGACGACACCCGCGGTGACCTTGATCCCGACGGCCGCACCCGCCGCGACGCCGGCGAGCGCCCAGCTCGCGATCCGGTGGGTGCGGACGAGCAGGAGGGCGGCGAGGGCGCCCACCGTTGCCAGGAGGTCGACATGGGCACCGAGGACCCCGGTCGCGACGAGGAGAGGATTGAGGGTCCACAGCGCGTCGACCTCGCCGGGGCGGTCCGGGAAGAGGCGGCGCAGCAGCCAACGCCCCGCCAACCAGGCGCCGACGACGACCCATTGCCACGCCCAGACGACCTGACGGAGATTGTCGCCGCCGATCCACGCGGCCAGCAGTTGGACCAGCCCGGCTACCGGGCCGTACACGCTGGGCGTCGTCTGCCAGGGCGGCTGCACCCCGCTGGTGACGGGATCGTGCCCGCCGGCCCAGCCGATCGGCGACACGCTCCACGGGTCGCCGCCCTGGAGGAGGATGCGTCCGTAGGCCGCGTAGTTCGTGTGATCCGCCGACCCGATGGGCATCGTCAGCAGGGCCCCGATAGCGAGCGCGGCGATGAGGAGCCGGGGGGCGGGGCGCGGATTCCGCAGGGAGAGAACGACACCGATCCCGCCCAGGATGTATGCCGCGGCCACCCCCGCGGTGACCGTCGCCGACCCCGGCGCCCAGGGCAGCGCCCCGGGGGCCCACCCGTGCGGGCCGAGGGGAGCTTTCGCCGCGCTCTCCCCGAGCAGGCCGACGAGGAGGAAGAGCGTGAACGAGGCGGCCAGGAGGATCCGGTCGCCGCGTGCCGCCATGCGGGTCAGCGTACGGCCGCTGCGGCGGTCCGCCCCTCGCGCTGGTGCCTGTGTGCTCGGATCGGTCTGGCGATTCGGGTCGGTCTGTCGAGTCGGGTCGGTCTGGTGGCGCGGGCCGCTCGGGTGGGGCGGGTCAGCAGGGCGCGGGCCGGGTGAGCCGGTGGTGGCGCGGCTCAGCCCGGGGTGGGACGGGCGTGTCGTCGGAGGCGGCTCGCGACGACGACGCGGGCGATGTCGCGCAGCTGCCGCGCCCGGTGCCGGCGCCCGGCCCAGTCAGCCCCGGAGGCCCGGTGGGTGAACTCGACCGGCACCTCGACCACCCGCAGGCCCGCGCGGAGGACCGCCAGGAGCATCCCCGTTTCGACCCCCCACCCCCGCGCCAAGGGCTGCGCGGCGGTGTAGGCCGCCCGGGTCAGGCAACGCATCCCGTTGAGGGGCTGGGTGATCTCCCGCCCGGTCGCGCGGTGGATCTACTTCTGCGCCAAGCGGACCGCGCGGCCACCACCCTTGGACGAGTGGGTTCGCGGGATCACCGCCACCGTCAGGTCGGCCGCCCCCGCGAGCACCGGCGCGATCACGGGCGCCAGCGCGGTCGCGCTCGGGCCCAGGTCGGCATCGACGAAGAGGAGGGCCCGGGGGGTGGGCGTGCCCCCGCCGACGCCCTCGGAGGCCTCGATCGCGGACACCCAGCCCGCGCCCGTGGCGAGCGCCGCGGCCTTGCCGGCGTTGGTGTGATGACGCACCACCGCGGCCCCGGCGGCCTCGGCCAACTCGGCGGTCCGGTCGCTG
This sequence comes from Nostocoides sp., assembly GCA_016702415.1. Lineage (GTDB taxonomy): Bacteria > Actinomycetota > Actinomycetes > Actinomycetales > Dermatophilaceae > Nostocoides_A. Next base: position 235,113 of record JADJEA010000029.1, on the reverse strand, counting down.
CTGCCGTCGTCGACGACAACGACGAGGTCGACGCCGGGCAGTCCCAGGCAGGCGGCGACCGTCGCCCCGATCCGGTCCGCCTCGTCCTTGGCGGGGATGACGACGGCGACCCGGGTGGGGAGGGGGGTCACGGCATACCCACTCAGCGCAGCGTGACTTGGCGGCCGAGCAGGCCGGCCCGGGCCCGCCGCTGCGCCGGGGTGAGGGGATCGTCGTGGAGGGCCGCGGCATACCGCATGGCGAAGGCCGCAATCGCCTCCTCCCACTCGCCGGCGGGGGAGTCGCCGACGAGTTCCCAGACGGGCACGAGCAGGCCGCAGGTGCGGAAGGCGCCGAGCAGCCGGGTGCCCTCGCCCAGGGTGGCCTCGCCCGCGGCATACAGCCGGGCCAGCGCATCCGTGGCGGCATCCTCGTCGTCCGGCAGGACCAGACGCAGGTGCGAACGCCCCCCGAGGAGGCACCAGTATGCCGACGGCACCCTGGACATCTTCGCCGTCGGGACCGCGGATTCGTTCGCCCGCGCGAGCGACTCTTGGGCATCGCCGTCGAGTTCCTGGCCCTCGACCCAGAAGTCGAAGCCCTCGTGGACGACGACCTCCGGCGGGGCTGTGGCGTCGATCAGATCGACCAGTGGTGGGGTGTCCGCGGTGGCCAGCGGAACCCGCGGCAGCGGTGTCCCCGGCGGGGCGGCCAGGGCCGCGAGCAGGGCACTGCCGAGGTCACGCGCGGCGTCACCGCTGGCCGGACCGCCCTGGGTCGCGATGAGGATCGACCCGTCGGCCCGCCGGATTGCCGGCCACGCCATCGGCAGGACGGTCGCCACGGTGACGGTCGTCGGGCCGTCCGCGCCGGCGACGCCGGGTGCCAGCGGCACCGTGATCGTCGCCGCCGGGAGGATCTCTTTCAGGGCGACCCAGTCGGTCTCGCCGGCCATCCCCGCGAACGGCCTGCGGGCGTATGCCGCGGGCCTCGCCCCCCGGGGCGTGTCCCGCGGGGTGCCCGGCGGGGTGTCGATGTGCTTGCGTCGCGACGCCTTACCCATGTGCTGCCTCACCCATGACAGGCGATCATGCCCGACGCCGGGAGGGACCGCCGAGGGCGGCCCACACCGTGACCGCGCCCTTCTTCTCCGAGACGCCCCACTCGTGGGCCAGCGAGCGGACGATCCGCAGGCCGCGCCCGGAGGTTGCGAAGACCGCCTGGGGGAGGGCCTTGGGTGTGCTGTCGCCGCCGCCGTCGGTCACCTCGACCTCCACCACGCCATTGCGCTCGGTCCAGTGAATGCGGACAGTGTTGTCGTGCAACGGATTGGCGTGCATGAGAGCGTTGGCGACGAGCTCGCTGACGACGATCGCCACCTCGTCGACGACCTCGTCGTCGACCTCGCGGGCGATCAGGTCGGCGACGACCGCCTGTCGCAGCCGCGGCACCGACGACCCGCGCCAGGGTGCCCGGATCGTGCGCGCATTCCCGACGCCGATGGTCCCGCCGAACTCGTCCAGCACCGCCTTGGCCCGCGCCGGATCCGCATCGCTCGACATCGCCGTCACCCGTCCCCTTCTCCTCCCGGCGCCTGCCCAGCGGACGCCATGGATGCCGCGGGCGAGGCTACCTGCCCGGGCCCGCCGCGGCGAAACTCCATCTCCTCCTCGATACGGGCCCGCCGGCCGAGCAGACGCCGTTCGACGAGATAGTTCTGGTGGACCTTCCACGGGCCGCTCGATCCCTGGCGCGGCAACTTCGCCGAACTGCGCTGGATATATCCCGCCGCGAACTCCATGATCGGCCGGGTCTCCTGACCGGACGGGGGCTCTTTCGGCCAGGCGGAGGTGAAGCCGTGCCGGTCCATGTAGGTGAGGAGGCGGCATACATAACGGCTGACGAGATCGACCCGCAGCGTCCACGACGCGTTGATATAGCCAAGGGCGAGAGCGAAATTGGGGACGCCGCAGAGCATCATCCCGCGGTAGGACACCGTCGTGGGCAGGTCGACCTCCCGCCCGTCCACGACGAGGGTGGCCCCACCGCCGGGCTTGAGCACGAGCCCGGTCGCGGTGACGACGATGTCGGCGTCGAGGTGGCGCCCACTGGCCAGCCGGATGCCCGTGGGGGTGAAGCTCTCGATCGTGTCGGTGACGATCTCGGCCTGCCCGGCGGTGATGGCCGCGTGCAGGTCACCATCGGGCACCAGGCAGAGCCGCTGATCCCAGGGGTCGTACCGAGGGTTGAAGTGGACGTCGACCGGATAGTTCTCGGGCAGGAGCTTGGTGGCCTCCCGGCGGAAGAACCCGCGCATCATCGCCGGTCGCCGCCGGCTGACCTGATAGAGCCCCCAGGCGGCGAGGATGTGGTTCCACCGGGTCACGGTGTAGGCCGCGCGCCCGGGCAGGAGACGGTCCGCGGCGTCCGCGACGGGGTCGGCCGACGGCAGGCTGAAGACATAGGTGGGGGATCGCTGGAGCATCGTCACGTGCCCGGCGGTCGCGGCCATCGCCGGGACCAGCGTCACCGCGGTCGCGCCGCTGCCGATAACGACGACGCGCTTGCCCGCATAGTCGAGGTCCTCGGGCCAGAACTGCGGATGGATGACGGTCCCACCGAACTCATCGATGCCGGGGAACTGCGGCGCATAGCCCTGGTCGTAGTCGTAGTAGCCCGAACACGAGTAGAGGAAGCGCGCCGTGATCGTCACCTCCTCGACGGTCCCGTCCTCGAGGGTATGCTGCGCGGTCGCCGTCCACATCGCCTCCTCGCTCGACCACTCGGCACGGATTCCCTTGTGGCGGTAGCGGATATGCCGGTCGACGTGATACTGCGCCGCGGCCTCCCGGATATAGCGGAGGATCTCCGGGCCGGAGGCGAGCGCGTGCTCGCCCCGCCAAGGCTTGAAGTCGTATCCGAGGGTGTACATATCCGAGTCCGAGCGCACGCCCGGGTAGCGGAACAGGTCCCAGGTCCCGCCCATGGCGTCGCGCTGCTCGATGATCGTGTAGGTCGTGCCGGGGCGCTCGCGCTGAAGGTGGCAGGCCGCACCGATGCCGGACAACCCGGCACCCATGATGAGGACGTCGACGTCTGGGGTCATGTCCGTCAGGTTACTCGCCGGTATGCCGACTCGCCCGCCCGCGGCGGACGCGGCCCACGCGGCATACCCGTGACGGCATTGCGTGAGGCATCTGGGCGAGCACCGGGGCGCGGCGTCACGGTCCGGCCTTGGACGGTTCCGCTCACTCAGCCACGCGGACCGTCGTGGGCGGCGAGGAAGGCGTCGATCTCCGCCGCGGTCGGGGCAGTGGCGGGGCCGCGGCGGGTTACCTTGATCGCGCCGGCCGCATTGGCTCGACGCGCCGCGTCGGCCCACGCGGCACCGGCCGCCCGGCAGGCGAGAAGCACCCCGGTGTGGGTGTCGCCGGCGCCATTGGTGTCGACCGCCCGTTGCGGGAATCCGGGGACGGTCACCGTCCGCCCCGGGCCGCCCTCGACGCCGTTCTCCCCGTCCGGCTCGTGGACCGCGCATCCGGCCGGCCCGTCCCGGACGATGGCGACCCCGCCCGGGCGCAGCCGCGCCGCGATGGCCGTCGCCGCGGCACCCATCGAGGCCGGGCCCACCAACGCCTCGGCCTCCTCCGCATTGCTCGTCCAGACGTCGACCCGGGCCAAGACCTGTTCGGCGATCGGCCCCTCCACGTCGGCGAAGGTCGCGCCGGGGTCGAGGACGACGACCGCCGCGCCGTCAAGGGTCGCGAGCCAGGCGAGGAGCGGGTCGCGGGTGCGCCCCACGAGGGAAAACCCGCTGATACAGACGAGATCGCCGGCCACGGGACGTGCGTCGTCCAGGCTCTCGGGGGTGATCCGCCGCTCGGCGCCCTGCGTGGTGACGAAGGTACGCTCGCCGGTGGGCTCGACCATGACGAAGCACACCCCGGTGTCCAGATCGGGCAGCGGCGGACTCGACCAGGCGATGCCCTCGCGCGTCAGGGTGGACCGGATCAGATCGCCATTGGGACCGGTGCCGTGGGCACCCGCGTGGACACAGGTGGCACCCGACCGCGCGGCGGCGACGAGGATGTTGACGGCGCCCCCGGCATACATCCGGTGTGCCCCCGCCATGACATTCCCGCCGCGTCGCGGCAGGGTCGGGACCTCGACGACCTCGTCGACGAGCGCCTGGGCCGTGTGGATGAGGCGCGCGGGCATGGGCGCCATTGTGCAGTCGGTATGCCGCGCCCGCGTCACCGTCCGCGGTTGCGTGGGTGATTGCGCGCGGTGCGTTCGTTGCCGCGCCGGTAGTTCCCGGTCAGCCGGGCCATGAGTTCCTGCTCATCGCCCGACTCGGCGTCGTCGAGGAAGTCGGCCGCGCGGCGGCCGCGCAGGGTGGTGGCGGTGACCCCGCGATGGCTGATGACGACCTCGCCGGCGGCGGTGACGGCATACGTGAATCCTTCCGGGCGCGCTCCCATGAGCCCGACGATGTCAGGTCCGGGAGCGCCCCCGCAAGGGACTTGTTGACCCGGCCATCTCATACCTGGCCGGGTCTTAACACCTGGTTGTAGAGCACTGGCGCCTGCAATCATGGGAGCGACACGCGCCCCGCGCCCGAATCCCGGGAGAACGCTGCCGGTCGCCCGGGTGAAAGGATGGCGAGCCATGAGCAAGGACAAGCCCAAACGAGCGGTGCCGGACGAGGAGACGAAGCGGAAGTTCCGTGAGGCGCTCGACCGCAAGGCGGGCGGCGGCGGCGTCAACGTCAGCGCCGGCGGCGAGGGCGGCAAGGTGGAACACTCCCACGGCTCGGAGGCGCACCAGAAGATGTTCCGGCGCAAGGCCGGAGGCTGATTCGACCCGGTGTGCCGGGCGGTCGAGCGGCGGCTGGTCGAGCGGCGGCTGGTCCGCGGATCAGACGAGCCCGTGCTCGTGGGCGAAGACGACGATCTGGACCCGGTCGCGCAGCGCGAGCTTGCGCAAGATGCCGCCCACGTGGGTCTTGACGGTTGACTCGCTCGCATAGACCGTCGCGCCGATCTCGGCGTTGGAGAGACCGCGCGCGACCAGTCCCAGGACCTCGCGTTCCTTGTCGGTCAGGGTGCCGTATGCCGCGGGCACCGCCGCCTTGGCCCGGAACTCCCCGTCGAGGAGGGTGGTCAGGTCCCGCGGTCCGAGAACGGCATTGCCGGCGTGGACGGTGGCGATGGCCTCGGCCAGCATCCGCGGCGTCGCGTCCTTGAGCAGGAATCCGCTGGCCCCGTGACGGATCGCGGTCGCGGCCCGGTCGTCGAGGTTGAAGGTCGTCAGGACGACGACGCGCACCGGCTTGTCCCGGGACGCCACGCGCGCGGGGGCGAAGATCTGGCGGGTCGCTTCGACCCCGTCCATCCCCGGCATCCGGATGTCCATGAGGACGACGTCGGGGGCCAGCGCGTCGACGGCGGCCACCGCCTCGGTTCCGTCGGCGGCCTCACCGACCACGGTGATGCCGTCCTGCGCGTTGAGAATCCGGGCCACTCCGGCGCGGAAGAGTTCCTGGTCGTCGACCAGGAGCACCGCAATGTCGCTCATCGGTCCGCCGTCCTCATCGTGCCAACCCCGTCATCGCGTCCCCTCCAGGTCCACCTCGGCGGCGCGCAGCGGCAGCCACGCGGTCGCGGTGAATACTGTGCCACCCCCCTCGTGGCCGGAGGTCACGGCCAGCTGCCCGCCCGCCGTCTCGAGGCGGTATCTCATCCCCGCGATCCCCAAACCCCCGCCCGGCGCCCCCTCCGCGGTCCCCGCCGGGCGGGTGTCGTCGACGAGATTGCGCACCTCCAGGCGGAGGTATGCCGATCGCCAGTCCGCCGGCCACGCCTGGTCGACCCAGACCGGCCCGCCGCGGTGGCCGTGTTTGAGGGCATTGGTCAGCATTTCCTGCAGCACCCGGTAGGCGACCTGCTCGAGATCGGGCGGCAGCGGTCGTGGGGTGCCGTCGATCCGCCGGCGCACGTCGTTGCCGGCGGTGGCGACCCCGTCGATGAGGGCGTCGAGGCCGGTCGCGGGGGGCTTGCCAGCGGGTGACGAGGGGGAGAGGACGGCGCGGACATCCTGGAGGGAGCGGCGCGCCGAGGTCGCGACATTGGCGAGGGTCTCACGCATCTTGTCGGTCTCGTCGTCCTGGAGGTACTGCGCGGACTCGGCCTGAGCGAGGATGACGGCGAGGGAGTGCCCGACGACATCGTGGACATCCCGGGCGAGCTGGGCCTGGCCGGCGCGGAGTTCGGCGACCTCCTGGGCATATACCCGCTCCCGCTCCGCCTGCGCCTGCTGGCGTTGGGCATGCTCCTCACGCTCTCGCGACCTGGCGACCGACAACGCCACCCGGCCGAGAATCCACGGGAGAACCAGGACGAAGGCCCACAGGAGCATGGGCCGGCTGAGGTCGCCGACGATGCGGGTCCACGGGATCGGGACGCTCTGCCCGGTGCGCCACATGTCGATGGCGGCTCCGATCCGCCACCGCTCGAGGCCCAGCACCGCAGCGACCGGGATGATGAGGATCGACAACACACCCAGCCCCCGCTCGAGCCGGTTGCCGAATCGGGCCGTCCCGAACGAGAGGAGCGCCGAGACGAGAACGCCCGTCCACGGGAGGGAGGTGCCCGCGGCATACACCCAGAAAAGGGCCCCCCAGAGGAGGAGGACCCCGAGGCCGGGACGGCGCCGGAAGGTCGCGGCCGCCGCGGCGACGGCGACCGCGGAGACCACGGTGAGGCCAGATCCGCCGGCGAGGATCTGCCAGATCGACAGGATGACCGTTGCTCCCGCGGCGGCGATCTCCGGCCACCAGGTGTCGAGGAACTCGGGGAGCCGCAGGCTCTCGAGGGCGGTACGCGACGGGAAGGCGTGTGCTGTCGGTGGCGGTGGACTCGGCGGCGTCACGGGCATCGCTAGGGTCGGGCCATCCGGTGGCGGCTCGCCGGGCGTGGGCGACTGGCCCGCTGAGCGACCGGCGCCTGGCGCCGGTGCAGTCGGGTCGGGCGTCACGGCGACAGTATGGCCGCCGCCCGCCCCGTCGGGTCCAAAGGTCACGGGCGGGCACCGGAGACGAGGAGGTCGAGGAGGTCGGCGTAGCGGGTTCCCTCTGACCTCAGGAGGCGTATCGCGGGGGAGCGCGGGCCGAGGTCGGGCAGGACGTCGAGGTCGACGAGGACCGGTGGACCGTCGTCGACGACGAAGGACATCGTGACGAGTCCGTGGGCGCCCAGGGCCGTCATGAGGGTGAGCGCTGCCCGGTCGATGCGTTCCCGGTCCGCGGCGGGGGTTGCCCGGTCCGCGGGCCGGCATTCGGGCCAGCAGTCGGACGTGTGCGGCGGGCGGGCCCCCGACCGCCCGCCGCAGCTTTGGAGCCCCCACGGGTCGCGCGCTGTCGAGGTTGTCGTCGCTGTCGTCGTGGCGAGGGCGGGTGCCGTAAGGCTGGCCGACGCCCCCGTCGTGGGCGCGGGCGTGGTGGGTGTGATCGTCGTGGGTGTGATCGTCGTGGGGGCACGCATGGTCGAGGCGATGGAGGCGACGGCGTCGACGAGCGCGGCCGTGGAGACCGCGACGGCGCCGTCGGGCCGACGCACCAGCGCGACAGTGACCACCTCACCGACGGGGGTTTCCTCGACGACGGCGTGATCGGCATACGACAAGGCGTGCTCGAGCGCGGGGGCCAGGTCAGCGGCGTCGGTGATGTGTCGGCGCGGGCCGGGTGCGCGCGGCCGGCCGGGACGGATGGTGACGGGCCCGAGGTAGTCCAGCGCCCGAGCCGCGTGCCGACCGACCCGGATGCCGGCCGGAAGGCTGACCCCGGCGTCCTCGGCGACCAGGCGCACGGTCCACCAGTCCGCGGCGAGGTCGGCGGTAGTGGGCGACTGGCCGCAGGGGAGCCCGCTGACTCGCGCGAGCCCGAGAACCGGAGGGCTGGGATCGAGCGGGAGCACGACATCGGCCGTCCCGAGCATGGCCATCGCCGCCCCGGCGGAGGCAGCCCGTGTGGAGCCCAGCGGGTTGCTGCCGAGGAACCAGATCCCGCTCGAAACCGTGAGCGCGAGCACGGTATGCCGCTCCGCGATGCCGGCCGCAACGGCCGGTGCCCAGTCGGTGTGCGCGTCGGCGAGGACGGCGACCCGAGTCGTGGGCGCGGCCTGTCGTGGTGAGTCCCCTCTCATGCCTCCAGGGTCGTATGCCGCGCCGCCCCCGTCCTCCGCCTGAGGTACCACTCGCCCCGACTCAAGTGCCGCCCCCCTCCGCCCAGCTCCAGCCCGTTGGGTGGGTGGAACTTGAGCACGCGAGACGAACGTGAGCACGCCAACACAACCTGACCACGGCAACACAACTTGAGCACGCCAAATCGACTTGAGCACGCCATGTCTGGCGTGCTCAAGTCGATTTGGCGTGCTCAAGTTCGGAGCCCCCGCGTCAGCGCCCCCCATTGGGGCGTGCCCAGGTTCGGGGGAGGCCCAGCGCCGAGGGCGCCCCGGGTCAGATCACCAGCTGGCGCTCGATCCCGGCGAGCTTGAAGCGGGCCATCGCGAGGTTGGCCTTGGACTTGTCCAGGACCAGGTAGAGGAAGATGCCGTCCTCGCGGGAGAAGGTCCGGATGATGTGGTACTGCGTCTCGAGGGTGATCAGGATGTCCTCGAGCTTCTGGTCGAGACCGAGGTCGCGCATCGTGCGCAGCTTCGCCTGGACCACATTGGAGTTGCCGGCGGCGGCAACGGAGAGGTCGAGGCCGTCGGGGTTGCCCGCGGTGGCGAGGGCCATGCCGCTCTGGGAGTCGACGAGGGCGACGCCGAGGGCGCCGTCGATCTTCATGGCTTCGTTGAGCGAGGCCTGGTAGTCAGCCATCGAGCTGGACCTTCCTAAGGGTGAGGGAGAGGTGAGCGGATGCTCGTGATCGGCCCTGAGTGGGCCGGGGTCGTGGGGCCGAGGATCGCCGTCGGCTGGAGCCGGAGTCACCGCCGCGGCCGTCTCGGTGGGAGGGTGCGCGTGCCGGGCTGGCGCCTGGGGGGCTTCGGACTCGAGCCTCGGCGCAAGCCGGTCGGCGTCGGTCTCGAGCGGCCCCTGCCCATCGGCCGACACCCCGTCCGGCTCGGAGGCCGGGAGGGCGGCCAACAGCGGGTCGTCGGATTGATGCGGGTCGTCAACCTTCCGCCACCAAACCACGGACGGAAAGGTAGCAGAGTGGCGATGCTCGCCAGGAATACGTGGGCCCTCCCGGGCCCCATCCCGCCCCCATCCCGACATGGCGACCCTCGGGATTGAGTGCCTTCGCGCCCAGCCGGATACAGTGTCCGCGAATCCGTGCGTCCTTCGGGAGAGTCCTTGCGCGAGCAGTTCCGGGTCGACCTTCGTGGCATCGTCGACATCCTCAGCCACCACCTTTACAGCAGCGAACAGGTCTACCTTCGCGAACTCATCCAAAACGCTCGTGACGCTATCGAGGCCCGGCGCCGCCTCGAACCCCACCACACCGGCTCCATCGACATCACTCCGTCCGTGCGCAACGAACCCATGGTGGTCAAGGACAACGGGATCGGCCTGACTGGCGAGGAGATGCGCACGCTCCTGGCGACGATCGGCAGTTCCTCCAAGCGTGACGACTTCGCGGCGGCGCGGCGCAAATTCCTGGGGCAATTCGGCATCGGGCTCCTGTCGTGTTTCCTCGTCGCCGACACTGTGGAGGTTCGCTCCCGCTCCGCCCGAACCCCCGACGCCGACACCATCCTCTGGGTGGGACATGGCGACGGGACCTTCACCATCGGCCGATCCGAGGTGGCCCTCGACTCGCCGGGCACGGAGGTCCGCGTCCAACCTCGCCACGGCGATCTCGAATGGTGCAGCGAGGCCACCCTGCGCCGCCTCACGACGGATTTCGCCGAGATCCTCGACGTCCCGGTCCGGGTGGCGGGCGACCTCCTGTCGATGAACGTCCCGCCCTGGGATCGGGGCGTCGAGGAGCAACTCGCGTGGTGCTCGGAGCGGCTCGGCTTCGAGGCGATGGGGATCGTCCCCCTGGACTCCTCGTTGCTCAACGTCCGGGGGCTCGGCTTCGTCCTGCCCTACACGGCGGCGCCCGGTCACCGAACCGGGGACCGGATCTACTCCAACGGCATGCTTGTCGCGGACTCCGACGATCAGTTGCTCCCCGACTGGGCGTTCTTCTGCCGCGCCGTCATCGACGCCGGCGACCTGCCGCTGACCGCCTCCCGGGAGTCGCTGCAGGAGACGACCTCCCTGCAACTCGTCCGCGAGCGTCTGGGCACCCGCCTCCTCGGCGAGCTGATCATGGTCCACGGCCTGCATCAGGACGTCTTCGCCGACATCATCCGGCTCCACGCCGCCGGGCTGCGCGCGCTCGCCGTCCGCGGCGTCGACATCCGCGACCTGCTCCGCTCGACCCTCCCCTTCACCACGACCCAGGGCGAAAAGACCATCGAGGACCTCCTGGCCCACGACGCGGAGTCGATCGCGTATGTCGCGGACGCCGACGCCTTCGATGCCGTCCGCGACGTCGCCATCCACGCCGGGTCGCTGGTCGTCAACGCCGGTGGACCGCACGAGGTCGACCTCCTCCAGGTGGTCAACCAGGAGCAGGGCGCGCAGCGGTTCACCGAGATGACCCGCCTCGATATCGCCCAACTCGCCCACCCCGAGCCGTATGCCGATATCGACCGCGGCGGTCGACTCCTCGACGCGGCGGCCGCCGCTCTCGTCGACGATCCGGTTCTCATCGAGATCGCCCACTTCGAGCCGTCGTCGCGCCCGGTGCTGTGGTGGCCCGCGGGTCAGACCGAGGGCGGGCGTCGCCGCCTGCCGACGCTGGTGTTCAACGCCAACAACCAGACGGTGCAAAAGCTCCTGCGCGACCCGACCGACCCCCTGGCTGCCGACACGATCCGCGCCCTGCGGATCGTCGGACTGCTCCTGGCCCGAACCAGAGTGCCGGTGACCGGCGCCAACGACCTCGTCGCCTCGCTCGCCGCCCTCACCGGAACCGCCTGAAGCAGGTCCGAGAAGGCCTACTTCAACGGCTTGGTGTGCCAGATGCGGTCGAGGTAGTCGCGCATCGAGCGGTCGGAGGAGAAGAACCCGGTCCGGGCGACATTGAGGATCGCCGCGTGCGTCCAGGCGTCCTCGTCGGCATACGCCGCGTCCACCTTGGCCTGCGCGTCGATATAGGACTGGAAGTCGGCCAGCGTCAGGAAGCGGTCGTTGTAGAGCAGGTCGGAGACCACGGGGGCGACCGATTCGCGATTGCCCTCGGTGAAGTGCCCACTCGCGAGCAGGTCCATGGCCCGCTTGAGCAGCGGGTTGGTCTCGTAGACGTGGCTGGGCACATAGCCCTGCGCCTGGAGTTCGGCGACCTGGGGCTCGGTCATCCCGAAGAGGAAGAAATTGTCGTCGCCGACGAGTTTGCGGATCTCGACATTGGCGCCGTCATCGGTCCCGATCGTCAGCGCCCCGTTGAGGGCGAACTTCATATTGCCCGTTCCGGAGGCTTCCTTTCCGGCGAGAGAGATCTGCTCGGAGAGATCGGCCGCCGGGATGAGCTTCTCGGCGAGCGTGACATTGTAGTTCGCCGGGAACGCGACGAAGAGCTTGCCGCCGGTCCGCTCGTCACTATTGATCCTGGCGCCGACGGCATTGATGAGATGAATGATCTCCTTGGCCATGCGATATCCGGGCGCCGCCTTGGCGCCGAAGACGAAGGTCCGCGGCGTGACGGAGGCGGGATCGACCTCACCGGAGATGATCTGCTCGTAGACAGAGACGATGTGGAGCAGTTTCAGCGTCTGTCGCTTGTATTCGTGGAGGCGCTTGACCATCACGTCGAGCATGTGGTCATGCGGGAGGAGTATGCCGTCCCTCGCCTCGAGCAGCATCCGCAGGCGCTCCTTGTTGGCGACCTTCACCTCACGGAAGCGGGCGCGGAAGTCGGCGTCCTCGGCATACGGCTCGAGTTCGGCGAGCCGATCGAGATCGGTGACCCACCCGACCCCGATGGTCTCGTTGATGAGCCGGGAGAAGTTCCAGTTGGCCAAGCGGATGAACCGGCGCGGGGTGACGCCATTGGTGACATTGGTGAACTTGTCGGGCCAGAACTCGGAGAAGTCCGGGAGCACCTTGTCGCGCAGCAACTGGGAGTGAAGCGCAGCGACACCGTTGACCTTGGAGCCGGCAACGGTGGCGAGATAGGCCATCCGGACGGCACGCTCGGGATAGTCGGTGACGATCGACATCCGGCGAATGCGCATCTCGTCACCGGGGAAAGCCTCGCGGACCTCGGTGAGGAACTCGTCGTTGATGCGGTAGATGATCTCGAGGTGGCGCGGCAGGAGCCGGCCGAGGAGGTCGGTGGGCCAGACCTCCAACGCCTCCGGAAGCAGCGTGTGGCAGGTGTAGGCGAAGCACTTCTGGGTGATCGCCCACGCCTGGTCCCAGTCCATCTTGCGCTCGTCGACGAGCAGCCGCATGAGCTCCGGCACCGCGATGACCGGGTGAGTGTCGTTGAGCTGGAAGATGATCCGGTCGGGCAGATCGGCGAGGTCGAAGTCCTGCGGCAACTCCCGGTCGATGAAGTCGCGCAGCGAGCATGCGACGAAGAAGTACTGCTGCTGCAGGCGCAGCTCGCGGCCCTGGGGGGTGGAGTCCTCCGGGTAGAGAACCTTGGAGATGTTCTCGGCGAATGTCTGCGCGCGCACGGCCTCGGCGTAGTCGCCGGAGTTGAAGATGGCCAGGTCGAAGGCCTTGGTCGCGACCGCGCTCCACAAGCGCAGGGTGTTGACGCGGCCGTTGTGGTAGCCGGGGACCATGTAGTTGTAGGGGATGCCCAGGACATTCCACTCCGGCACCCAGCGGGTCCGCGGGGTGCCGTCCTCGTCGGCATACGTCTGAGTGTGCCCACCGAAGTCGACCCGGACCGCGTTCTCCGGGTGCGGGAACTCCCACGGCGAGCCCAGCGCCAGCCACGCGTCCGGCTGCTCGACCTGGCGGCCTTCGACGAAGGTCTGCCGGAAGATGCCGTATTCGTAGCGGATGCCGTAACCGATGCACGGGATATTCATCGTCGCCAGGGAGTCGATGAAGCACGCGGCCAGCCGGCCGAGGCCGCCATTGCCCAGCCCCGGCTCGACTTCTTGGGCGCGCAGCGTGGCGAGGTTGATCCCGCACGCGGCCAGGCCTTCCTCGACGATGTCACGCAGGTCGGTGGCCAGGAGGGCATTGCCGAGTTGCCGGCCGAGGAGGTACTCGGCGGAGAGGTAACCGATCGTCTTGGCCCCGCTCTGACGGGTCGTCCGACCGGTCTCGAGCCAGCGGGCGGCGAGATAGTGGGCGACCGTGCGCGCGAGCGCGAGGTACTGGTCGTTGACCGTCGAGCGCTTCAGGGCCACGCCCTGGCCGTAGTTGAGTTCGCGGAGGAACTCCCGGACGAACCCCTCGACGGAGTGCGGCGGCGAGACCACGGGCCCATTGGCCAGCGGGTGCGTCGCGGGGAACTCCGGCCCGTAGCGGTGCTCTTCCGTCGTCGGCGACTCGTCGGCCGGGAACGCGTCCAAGGCGGTGGCGAACGGCTGATACACGCTCACGTGCAGGGGTCCCTTCGGGAAACGGGTCACGCGCCCGTTGACCCCTCGTCGATGAGGAGGCGGGCGCGCGTGATAGCGCTTTCTGGCGCGGCGGCCAGGATACCCGTCGTCGGGTTCGGCGCCCAAGTCCCCAAACCCACCCCCATTCCGTGCCCACCCGCCGTGCCCACCCGCCGTGCTTACCCGGCGTGCTTACCCGGCGTGCTCACGCGGCGCGTTCGCCTGGTCCGGCCGTCACGTCGGCGCGCTTCCGCGGCGATCCTGGGAGACTGGTCCCGGACCCCGCACCGCCAGACCAGCACCGCCAGACCCGTACGGAGAGACCCGCACGGACAGACCAGCACGGAAGGACACCTCGTATGAGCAGCGCACCCCTGAGCACCGACGGCCCCATGCACGACGGCCCCATGCACGACCCGGAGCTGGTCTTCCATTCGTGGTCTGCCCAGGCGACGTTGGCGCCGCTGGAGTTGGTCGGCGGCAGCGGGTGCCGGGTGCGCGACGCGTCGGGCCGCGACTATCTCGACTTCTCGAGCATGCTCGTCAATGTCAACATCGGGCACGAGCACCCGCGGGTCGTCCAGGCGATCAAGGACCAGGCGGAGATCCTCGCGACGGTCGCCCCGGCATACGGCTCCCGCGTGCGCGGCGAGGCCGCGCGGCTGATCCTGGACCGGGCCCCCGGCGGATTCACCAAGGTGTTCTTCACCAATGGCGGCGCCGACGCCAATGAGAACGCGATCCGCATGGCGCGCCTGCAGACCGGCCGGGACAAGGTCCTGTCCACCTATCGCAGCTACCACGGCAACACCGGGGCCGCGATCGTCGCCACCGGCGACTGGCGCCGTATGCCGAACGAGTTCGCCCGCGGGCACGTCCACTTCTTCGGTCCCTACCTTTATCGGTCGGAGTTCTGGGCGACCACCCCGGAAGAGGAGTGCGAGCGCGCGCTGCACCACCTGCGCCGGGTCATCGAGGCCGAGGGGCCGGCGACCATCGCGGCGATCCTGCTCGAGACGGTCCCCGGCACCGCGGGCGTCCTCCCGCCGCCGCCCGGCTATCTCGCGGGGGTGCGCGAACTCGCGCGGCAACACGGCATACTCCTGATCCTCGACGAGGTGATGGCGGGGTTCGGGCGCACCGGGACGTGGCTCGCGCTCGACAACTACGGCGTCGTGCCCGACCTGATCACCTTCGCCAAGGGGGTCAACTCCGGCTATGTGCCCGCCGGCGGGGTGATCCTCAGCGAGCCGGTCGCCAAGGCCTTCGACGAGCGGGTCTTCCCGGGTGGGCTGACCTACTCCGGGCACCCGCTGGCGATGGCGTCGATCGTCGGGGCGCTAACGGCGATGGCGGACGAGGGTGTCGTGGACAACGCCGGCCGCATCGGACGCGATGTCCTCGGGCCCGGCCTGGAGGCACTGGCGGCCGACATCCAGATCATCGGCGAGGTGCGCGGCCTCGGGGTCTTCTGGGCCATCGAACTCGTCGAGGACCGCGAGACCCGGGCGCCCCTGTCGGCCGCACGCATGGGGGCGATCAAGTCGGCGCTCCTCGCGGCGGGCATGCTGCCGTTCGTGCAGGACAACCGGATTCACGTCGTGCCGCCCTGTGTCGTCACCGACGAGGAGGCGCGGGCCGGGCTGGAGATCTATCGGTCGGTGCTCGCGACCGCCTGACCCTGAGGGGTCAGTGGGCGGCCGTCTCGCCGCGGTGGAACCGGCTGGCGATCAGCACGACCACGGCCCCGACCAGGGCACCGACCAGCGCCGACCCCAGCGTGTTGACCGACCAGCCGAGCAGACCCCCGAGGGCCCCCGTCGCGTCGTGGACGGCCTCCTCGGCGTGGTGGACCAGTCCGTATGCCGCGTGCCACCCGAGCTTGTCGGCTCCCACGAGGAGGATGTGGCCGCCGACCCACAGCATCGCGACGATGCCCACGGTGGACAGGATGGCCAGGAGTCGCGGCATACCGGCGACCAAGGCCCGGCCGATCCGCTGCGCCCCCGGCGAGGGCCGCTCCGCCAGCGCCAGACCCATGTCGTCCATCTTGACGATCAGCCCGACCACGCCATAGACGAGCAGGGTGATGACGATCGCGACGACGACGAGGATGACGGCCCGGGACACGAACGGCTCCGAGCTCACCTCGTCCAAGGCGATGACCATGATCTCGGCCGAGAGGATGAAGTCGGTGCGGATCGCGCCGGAGACCATCGTGGACTCGTGGTCGTCGCCCTCCATCGCCGCCGGCACGTCGTGACCCCCGGAGTGACCGGCGAGCTTCTCCCAGATCTTCTCGGCGCCCTCGTAGCAAAGGTAGGTCCCGCCGATCATGAGCAGCGGCGTGAGCAGCCACGGGACGAACTGACTGAATAGCAGCGCCGCCGGGAGGATGAAGAGGAGCTTGTTGCGCAGCGACCCGACGGCGATCTTCTTGATGATGGGCAGTTCGCGGTCCGCCGTGAAGCCGTGGACATAGCGCGGGGTGACGGCGGTGTCGTCGACGACGACCCCGGCCGCCTTGGCGCTGGCTCGACCCGCGGCGGCCCCGACGTCGTCGATCGAGGCGGCGGCGACTTTGGCAAGGGCAGCGATGTCGTCCAAGAGGGCGACGAGGCCTCCGGCCATGGGCGGGCTCCTTCGGTCGGTCGGCTGCGCCGGAGGCGGCGGTCACGGGTGGACCGCGCGGGTCGGCGCTCGTGAGGTCAACGGGGAGGGACCAGCCTAGCCCGGTCCCGAGCCGGCGCGGAGAACCACGGCCAGGGCCGCGAGGCCGACGAGCAGGACGAGGGCGGTCAGCGCGCATACCTCCTCGGCGGCACTGCCGTGGCCGTGCACGACCTCATCGCGGCGGCGGTAGCGCAGCCGGGCCAAGGTCAGCGCCGTGAGGATGCCGGCAGCGAGCGGGACGGCGGTGACGATCCCGACAATCGGGAGCCACTTGAGGAAGAGCGACGAGACCGTCATGACCGCGAGCAGGGTCCGGCCCCACGAGAGGTCGGTGCGTTCCGCGGCGAGGCCGATATCGCGTGCCTCCACCGCAGCAGCTTCCCGGTCCGCCACCCGCCGTCGCCGGGCCATGATGCCTCAGCCGTGCAGGACGACGGACACGCCCAGCCCGGCGGCCGCGAGCGTGACGCCGGCGGCGAGGACGAGGGCGATCGGGTTCAGGGGGAGGGGCCGGTTCTGCCGCATGGCCCGCTCGAGGGTGACCCAGCGCCAGCACGACGCCGCGGCGAGCATCATGCCCAGGCAGATCAGGCCGAGGGCGAGCACCCGGCGGGAGACGATGCCCAGCGCGCCCGCCGCAAATGCTTCGACGGCGACCCCGCCGGCCAGCAAGGTCAGGCTCGTGCGGATCCACGCGAGGAAGGTGCGCTCGTTGGCCAGGCTGTAGCGCGGGTCCGGCTCGCTGCCGTGCCCGAGCACCGCGCGCTCGAATCGGCCGGTCCGCCCGTCCTCAGCCACGGAGCCGGACCAGGTGACCGACGACGCCGGGGATCCACCCGGTCTCGCCTCGCATCCACCGAGCCGCGACGAGGTTGCCGGGGACGACGACGAAGTCACCATCGCGTTCGTCGGCCAGGGCCAGGTCGGTGCCGAAGACGTCGGTGACGATCCGCCACCGCAGGTCGGTATGCCGCGCGAGGTGCTCCCCGATCCCGATCGCGAACCGTTCGACGATCGCGTCGTGGTCGCCGCGCCGGCGGGCGGCGGCCCATTCGGCATACGCCCTGTCGTATGCCGACCCCACACTCCCGATGTCGTCCACCGCCACGCCGGCGTCGGCGAGGGCGGCGAGCGCGTCCGCGATCCGGGCGCGCTCCCGGTCGCCGAGGCCGCGCTCCCGCGGACGCAGGGGACCGAGGCCGGACTCGTCGAGCAGCGACTCGTCGGTCTCGAGGGCCGACAGCGCGTGTGCACCGCCCCGGCTGGGCTGGCGAGCCCTCTGCCGGGCGACGACTCAGGCGCGGCCGGCTCCTCGGCCGACGCCCCCTTCTTGCGCGTGAACCACGCCATGAGACCGGAGCCTAGCGAGTCGGCGCCGGTCGAGGACCCGCGCGGACTCCGGCGGTCAGCGAGTCGCCGGCACTCCGTCAGTGGGCAGCAGCCCGGGTCAGCCCTCCCGGCGGCTGGCGCGCGTGACGAAGTCGGCGAGGTCGGCGCTCTGGCGGACGCGGGACTCCTCGTGGACGTACATCATGTGCCCGGCGTCGTAGTAGGCCCGCTCGATATTGGCGCGCAATCCCTCCGGTAGCCGCAGCAGCGCCAGCACCTGCTCCGCCGCCGCCGGCGGGGTGGCCCCGTCGTAGACCCCGAACGCGACGTGGACCCGCAGGTGCGGGTTCTGTCGCATGGCCCGTTCCAGCAGCGGGGAGACGTCGATCGGGCGGCCCTCGAACTCGGCATACGACCACGGGTTGACCCGCTCGGAGATTCGCTCGTAGGGCAGATCGCTGGAGTACTCCAGTTCGGCGCGCAGGTAGTGGTTGATCGCGGCGGTGTAGGCGCCGTCGATCGCATCCATGGACGGATCGGCGTCCATCGCTTCGGCGATCCCGCTCCCGGCCGGGCCGGTGAAGCGCGAGTCCAGCCGGCCGACGGTCCGGCGCTGGTCGCGCAGCAGTTCCCCGAAGAAGCGCCAGTGCTCGATACGCAGGTCCGCCCGGTCGACGTAGTCCTCGCTCAGTCCGGTCAATGCCGCCAGCGTCGCGACGGCCTCGGCCCGCTGCGCCGGGGTGAGGCGAGCGCCACGGGAGAGGACCCACGGGTAGTCGCGGTCGGCATACGCCTGGGCCTGCGCGACGACCTCGTCGCGGGTGCGGCCGGGAAAGCGGCCGTGGTAGTGCGCGGTGGCGGCATAGAACGGGAGGTAGAGCGCGTGCGCCCGGTCGTTGCGTTGGTTCTCGAAGTCGATCGAGGCGAGGTCGAGGACGCTGGAGATGAGGACCAGCCCGTTGAGATAGAGCCCGTGGCGGCGCTGGAGATGCTCGGCCAGCGCGGCCCCGCGCAGCGTGCCATACGACTCGCCGATGACGAACTTGGGCGAGAGCCAGCGGCTATTGCGGCTCGTCCACAACCGGACGATCTCGCCGATCGACTCGATGTCGGCGGCGAACCCGTGGTAATCCCCGGGCTTCTTGCCCTCCACCGCGCGGCTGTAGCCCGTCGACATCGGGTCGATGAAGACGAGATCACAATGCGCGAGAAGGGTTTCGGCATTGTCGAGGAGGCCGCCGGGGGGCGCGGCCGGGCTCCCGGCGTCCCCGGCCACCACCCGCCTCGGACCGAGCAGGCCCAGGTGCAGCCAGACACTCGCGCTGCCGGGGCCGCCATTGAAGACGAATGCGACCGGACGCTCGCTCGGGTCTGCCCCGTCGAGGGTGTATGCCGTGAGGAAGGCCGGAGCCTTGGCCTCGGTCCCGGAGAAGACACCGGCGGCATACGCCTCCCCGTGCAGGGCGATCCGGCCCGCCGTCGCGGTGTAGGCGAGGGTGCCCGAGACGGTGTCGACCGTATGCCGCGTGGTCACCAGCGCGTCCGTGGGCGCGGCCGCGCTCGTTGTCGTCCGGGTCGTCGAGGTGGAGGTGGCGATGACCGTCCCGGGGTGACCGGTGGTGTGCGTGGCCTGGGGTTCCGGTGTGGCCTGGGGGCCCGGGGTGGTGGGTTCCGGGGTGGTGGGTTCCGGTGTGGTGGGTTCCGTCGTGGGGTGGTCCGGCGTGGGCTCGGGCGTGGGGGTACTCACCGGCCCGACCCTAGACGATCGAGGGAGCGGCTACTTGAGGAACTTCGAGGTTCGCCGGTCGGCCAGCGGCTTGCCGCCCGTTTGGCAGGTCGCGCAGTACTGCAGCGAGGAATCGGCGAAGCTGACCTCCCGGACGATGTCCCCGCACGCGGGGCAGGCCAGCCCGGTGCGGCCGTGGACCCGCATCCCGGCGCGTTTCGCGTCCTTCAACTCGGCGGCGGGTTTGCCGGTGGCCGCGGCGACGGCACCGGCGAGGGTGTCGCGGAGGGCGGCATACAACCGGGCGACGGCGGCCTCGTCCAGGGACGAGGCGATCGCGAAGGGCGACATCCGGGCGACGTGGAGGATCTCGTCGGAGTAGGCATTGCCGATGCCCGCGAGGATGCCCTGGTCGCGCAGGACGCCTTTGATCTGCGCGCGCCGCCCGCGCAGGATCGCGGCGAGATCCTCCGCGGTGAACCCGGGCGCGAGCGGGTCGGGGCCGAGCGTGGCGATCCCGGGCACTTGGGACGGATCGCCGACGACGTATGCCGCGAGCCTCTTCTTCGTCCCCGCCTCCGTCAGATCGAATCCGCTTCCGTCGGAGAGACGCACCCGCACGGCGATCGGCGACTTGCCCGGGCGGATCGTCGTCGCCGGCAGGGCATCCGACCAGCGCAGCCATCCCGCCCTGGCCAGATGGAAAACGAAATGGGTTCCGCCACAGTCGAGATCGAGGAACTTCCCATGCCTGGACACGGTCTCCACCGGCGCACCGACGAGGGCGTCGGGTGGGGGGAGCACGGTCTTGAGGACCGTGAACGAGCCCAACTCCACGCCGACGACCGCCTCACCGACGGCGCGCGACTCCAAGAAGGCGCGCAGCGCCTCGACCTCGGGCAACTCGGGCACGGCTTCCTCCCTGGTCGGGTCTGGGTCGGTCGGGTCTGGGTAGTCAGATCTGGGTCGGTCAGGTCTCGACGACCACGTCGTCCGGCACCGGCGAGCCGTCGAGGGCGACCCGCAGCAGCCGGGCCAGGCCGTACCCGTCGGAGGCGCGGCATACGGGCACGGGGATCTGCTCGCGGGACCGGGGACCCGGATCGTCATTCGGCAGCGGCGTGAAGTGGGAGAGCATCTGCTCGGTCGCCGTGAGGCGCCGGATGGCGATCGCCCGCACCCGGGTGGGGTCCTGGTCGGCGAACTCGGAATAGATCGTCGGATCGTGCTGCCCGTCATCCCCGACCAGGACCCAGGCGATCCCGGGAAGCTCCGTGGTCAAGCGGCGCAGACAGGCGCGCTTGTGGTCCTGGCCGCTACGGAACCACCCGGTATTGGTCGGACCCCAATCGGTCATCAGCAGCGGGCCGGACGGATATCGGTTCGCCTCCAGAAAAGCGGTCAGGGTCGGCACGGTGTTCCACGCCCCCGTCGAGACATAGACGACCGGCGCCCCGGGGTGGGCGCCGAGCAGATCGCGATAGAGCCGGGCCATTCCGGGGATCGCCGACCGGGCGCCCTGGTGGCGGACAAAGGTGTTCCAGGCGGCGATCAACGGCCGGGGCAGCATCGTCTTGATGACCGTGTCGTCGATATCGCTGACGATTCCGAATCTCGCGTCGTCCGCGACCACGAGCACCGGCGCCTCGGTCACCGCGCCGCCGGGGAGTTCGAGAAGTGCCTGGTGCCACCCCGGGGCGAGTCCGTGGTCGGCGACGGTCACGTCGAGCAAGCCGCTGCGGTCGGTCCGCGCGGCCACCCGCGCGTCGCCGAGCGTGATGAGGACCTGGGCCCCCATGACGGGCGTGGTCAGGAACGCCCGCCACCCGCGCCGGTCGTCCGCTGCGGTCCCCCGCCGGTTGCCGTATGCCGCCCGCTTCGTCAACACCACCCTCGCCAGAACCCGGGCGCGCCCCACGGAGCCGTACCCGGGGAAGGCGATCGCCTGGGGATGGTAACGACGGCGTCGGAGCACCGCCGCCTTGACGGCATTCCACCTGTCCTCCAGCACCGCCGCGGCGTGGGGCTTGGCCATGACCCGACCCTAATGCGTGCCGCTGGGAAGCCGCGGCGGCGAGCGGTGGGCCAACCGACCGGCGAGCCCGGACCACGCGTGGGGCGATAATCTGATCGTCCCCGTCTCCTGTCCCCTGGAGTGTCGATCCGCATGTCCGTGCTGCGCCTCAACACGCTCGGCACGCGTTGGGAGGTCGACCTGAGCCGGATGCCGGAGCCGGTGGCCGAGAACCTGCGGCGGCTGTGGCGGGACGCGGGGGACTGGACCCCCGATCGCAGCGAGCCGGCGGGGTTCCCGCGGCGCTTGGCTGCCCTTCCCTATGGCTCGCCCGACGGGGTGGTCGAGGGTGCGGAGCGGATCTTCCTCCCCTCAGACGCCGACTCCGCGCCCTATGCGTTCTCCGGTGAGCTGACCCGCCGGGCAATCGCCGCGCAGGCCGGCCGGCTGACCATGCTCCACGCCGCGGCACTGGCGCTGCCTGAAACGGGGGCGACGCTGCTCCTGGTGGCTCCGTCGGGGACCGGGAAGACCACCGCGGCGACCCGGCTCGGGCGGGAGCTGAACTATCTCACCGACGAGACGGCCGCAGTGCGAGACGACCTCTCGATCGTTCCCCACCCCAAGCCCTTGTCCATCGTCGGCCAAGGCGGCAAGCACGAGCGCTCTCCGGCCGACCTCGGTCTCCTGCCGCCGCGGCCGGATGCCTGGGTGGCGGGTCTGGTCATCCTCGAGCGCGCTCCCGGCGCCCCGGCCCAGCGCATCGGCGTCATCGACGCGATCATCGACGTCATCCCGCAGTCGTCGTCACTTCCCGCGCAGGCGGCCCCGTTCGGCACTCTGATGGCCGTGCTGAGTGCGGGGCGGGGGGTGTCCAAGCTGATGTACGGGGAGATCGACGACGCGGTCCCGATCGTCTTGGACCTCCTGCGGTCGGCCCACCGGGGCGCCGCCGTCGACCTCGGCGTGGACCGACTCGCGCCGCCCCCTGACCGCGCCGGCCAGCCGTGGCTCGGTCACCACGGCACCGAGGACCTCGACCTCTCGCCCGCGGGCCTGGTCCGCCGGGCACCATGGGTGGACGCGCTCCGGGAGGAGGATGAGGTTCTCGTGCTCAACGGACCACGCCCGATCCGCCTTCTCGGGCTCGGCAGCACGATCTGGCTGGCCGCCGAGGAGCCGGTGAGCCTTGCTGATCTGACCGCCCTCATCGTGGACACGCACGGCGAGCATCCCCAGTCCGATCACCTCATCGCCGAGGCGGTGCGGGCGCTGGCCGATCAGGGCCTCCTGGTCGCCGCCGACTGACCGGCCGCGGCCACCAGCGCCTCGAAGATGCGCAGGTCGGTGCCCACTTCCGGGTGCCACTGGACCCCGACGTGAAACGGCAGGGCCGGGTGCTCGAAGGCCTCCACCGTGCCATCGGGGGCGTATGCCGAGGCGGCATACCCCGGATGCGTCGCCACCGCCTGGTGGTGGTAGCTGGGCACAACCGACTCGGTCCCGAGCACCGCCGCCAAGCGTGTCCCGGGAAGGATGCGCACGGCATGGTCGCGATAGGTCGCCGGCGCGGCGGCGTGGTCGTGGTGGCCGACCACGTCGGGGAGGTGCGGGATCAGGGTTCCGCCGTGGGCCACGGCCATCACCTGCATGCCGCGGCAGATCCCGAGCAGCGGCTGGCCCGACCGCACCGCGGCCGCGACGAGGGCGAGTTCGGTGGTGTCGCGGTCCGGGCGCGGGTCCTGAACCTCCGGGTGCGGGCTGCCTCCGTAGCGGCTCGGCTCGACGTCCGCGCCCCCCGCGACGATGAGCCCGTCCACGCGAGCGAGGAGGGCGTCGGCGAGATCGGCGTCGGTGTCCAGGCGGGGTGGGATCAGGAGGGCGAGGCCGCCGGCGGCGCGGATGGACTCG
Source organism: Nostocoides sp. (assembly GCA_016702415.1). Lineage (GTDB taxonomy): Bacteria > Actinomycetota > Actinomycetes > Actinomycetales > Dermatophilaceae > Nostocoides_A. The sequence goes on along the minus strand of JADJEA010000029.1, from coordinate 211,859 downwards.
ACATACGCGTGGGGGAGGACGGTCGAGCGGGTGCCGCGCCAGTCGCCGCGGTCGACGGGTTCGACATAGGTGGTGATGCCGATGACGGGGCGCACACCGCGAAATCTAGCTGCTGCCGGGCTCGGTGCGGGTGCGCCATTAGCCTGTACCGGTGACTCGGCCCCCGGCTCGCTGGAGCCTTCTCCTGGCCGTCCTCATGGTCGTGCTGGTCTCGGCTGGGCCGGCGAACGCGCAGACGCGGCATCCGGTCGTCCTCCTCGGGACCGGCGGGTTCACCTGGTCCGATCTGTCGGCCCAGCGCACGCCAACGCTGTGGGGATTGCTGCAGCGGTCGGCCGTCTCGACGGTCACCGTCCGCTCCGTCGACCCCAACACCTGCCCGATCGACGCCTGGCTGTCCCTCTCGGCCGGGGAGCGCGCAGCCGCACCGGGCCCGTCCGGGGCGGTCCGGCGCTCGCCGTCGACCGGGTGCCCGCCGATCCCGGACCCGTCGGGGGGGATGGTCCCCGGCTGGAGTCAGTATGCCGAGGCCGCCTCCCGCGCGAACTTCGGGGCGCACCTGGGCTTGCTGGCCGACCAACTCGCCGCCGCCGGAGTCGACACCGTGGCCGCCGGTCCCGGGGCCGCGGTAGGGGCGGCGCGCTCGGACGGGAGGGTTACGGCATACGTCAGCGTGGCCGACCTGGCGAACGGGACCGCACGGCCGTCGTCGGGGGTGACCCTCGTCGATCTCGGCGCGGTCCGGGACCCCGACGACGTCGGGACCGGGGAGCAGGCACCGGGAAGCGTCGAGGAGCAGCTCCGGGGCGTCGATGCCCGGCTGGCGAGCCTGCTCCCGCGTCTGCCAGGGACGCGGTCGTCATCGTGGCGGGCCTCTCCGACGCCGGGGCAACAGCGCGGCTGCGTCCGGTGCTGGTCAGCGGGCCGGGCTTCGGGCCGGGATTGCTCTATTCGCCCTCCACGCGCCAGCCCAGGCTGATCCAGTCCTCGGACCTCACCGTCACTCTCCTGTCGCTGAGCGGGGCCCAGGTGCCGGCCAGCCAGGGCGGTGGGCGGCTGGTCTCCCAAGCCGACGACGAGACCGCCGCCGACCGCTATCGCAGTCTCGTCGACCTCGACCTGGCGACGCTGCGCGGGCATGCCCTCGTGCCACCCTTCTTCAACGCGCTGATCCTGGCGCAGGTCGCGATGTACCTCGGCGTCTGGGGGATCTGGAAGGGGCGCATCGGCACCGAACGGACCCGGCGGCGCCTGCTCGACGTGGTCCGGATCTGCTCAGTCGCCGCCGCAACCGTCCCGGTGGCATCCTTCCTCGCCAATCTCATCCCGTGGTGGCGCAGCGGCACGGTGATGCTCGCCCTCGTCGGCGCGGTCGGGGTGGTCGTCGCCGCCATCACCGCGGTGGCGGTGGCGCGGCCGTCCGCGGCCCACCTCCTCGGGCCGACCCTCGTCGTCTCGCTGGTGACGGCGGTCGTCCTCGCTGCCGACGCGATGACCGGCTCCCGCCTGCAGCTCTCGTCGATGATGGGGCTGCAGCCCGTCGTCGGAGGACGGTTCTACGGGATGGGCAATGTCACCTTCGCCCTCTTCGTCACCGCGGTCATTCTCGCCCTCACCGCCGTGGCCGATGCCCTCGTCCGGCGCGAGCGCCGGTGGGCGGCGGCCACGGTTGTCGCCCTCGGAGGTCTCGGCGCTGCGATCATCGACGGATATCCCTCCTGGGGTGCCGACGGCGGCGGGCCCCCAGCACTCCTGCCCGGGATCGCCTATCTCACCCTTGCGGTCCTCGGTCTGCGGCTGACCTGGCGCCGGATCGTCCTCATCGGCGGTGTGACGGCGGGGCTCTTCCTTCTCGTCGGCTTCCTCGACTCGCTGCGGCCCCCCGAGCGGATGTCGCATCTCGGGCGCTTCTTCGACAGCCTCGGCACCGGCGCCGCCCTCGACACCATCCAGCGCAAGCTCGCGACCAACTGGCACAACCTCATCGGCAGCCCGCTGACGCTGCTCGTGCCGATCGCCCTCGTCTTCGTCGTCTATGTCCTGATGCGGCCCACATCGTGGGGGGCCCGATCGCTCAGCCGCAGCATCGAGCGGGCACCGGTCCTGCGCTCGGGACTGGTGGCCTGGGTGATCGTGATGATCCTCGGGTTCGCCCTCAACGACTCGGGGGTGGCCATCCCGGCGACCGGAGCCATGATCGCCATCCCCCTCGTCATCGCCATCGCGGCGGCGGCGGTCCTGGAGGGCCGGTGACGGCGGTGACGCGGACGCGGGGGGCGGGCCCGCGGCATACGTCCGGATGGCGGTGGCTGGTCGCCGGGATCGTCATCGCCGCGGCGGCCGCGATCCCCATCCTCCGGTTCTTGGTCTTCTGGCCCCAGGACCAGTGGCAGGTCGACATCGAGGTCTACCGCGAGGCGGGGGTGTCCCTGCTGATCGGGCGACCGATCTACTCGGCGATGACCGAGGCCCCACAGCTGCTGCCGTTCACGTATCCCCCGTTCGCCGCCTTTCTCGCGCTGCCGCTCGCGCTGATCCCGTTCCGGCCCGCGGCGTGGATCTGGACCCTTGGGCAGGTCGGGGCGACGACCGGGATCGTCTGGTATGCCGGGTACCGCCTCATCCACCGCAGCGGCCGGGCCGATCCGCTGGTGCTGGCCGGGTTGACCGCCGTCGCCGTGTGGCTGCATCCCGTCGCGGACGGCATCCGCTTCGGGCAGATCAACGCCTATCTCGTCCTGCTCGTCCTGATGGACCTGCGCCGTCCCCGGCCGGGCCTGATCCTTCGCATCCCCCCGGGGGTCTTCGTCGGGTTGGCGATGTCGATCAAGTTGACCCCGGGCGTGTTCGTCGTCCACTACCTGCTGTGCCGGCGGTGGAAGGAGGCGGGGACGGCCCTCGGCACCGCCGCCGGGGTCACGCTGGCCGCCGCGCTCGCCCAGCCGGCGTCCTCGATCGTGTTCTGGGGTGGCGCGTTGCAGGATCCCGCCCGGCTCGGGCCCAACCGTGGCACCTCCAACCAGTCGATTCGCGGGGTCCTGTTGCGGCTGGGCCCGCAGGGGCTGCCGGGGACGCTGTTGTGGCTCCTGCTCGCCGGTTTGGTCGCCGTGGCGGGTTTCCGGATCGCCAGGCGGGCGTATGCCGCGGGCGACTCCGTCACCGAGGTCGCCGTCGTCGGCCTGCTGGCCTGCCTGCTTTCGCCGGTCGCCTGGATCCATCACTTCCACTGGATCGTCGTCGTCATCCTCGCGGTCCTCGGCGGCAATCCCCTGCGGGACCGCCGCCGATTGATCGGCGGGGCCGTGCTGACGATCTGGTTCCTGTGTCGGCTGCCCTGGTGGGGATCAGCTGGATCGCCAACGCCTGGCCTCCCGAGCTGGTCGGCCGCATCCTTCAGAATGCCGATCTGCCCGGTGCTCTCCTCGGGCTGTGGTTGCTCGGCCGTGGGCTGAGCTGGGGCGAGCCTTCGAGCCCCGAGGCGACTTCTGGTGGCCAACCAACGGCCCAACCCGCGGCCCAGTAACTGCGCCAGCCAGCTGCGTGAGGCACGTGAGCCCGCACGGCTGAGCCGGGGACGGCGACGGGCCCGCCCCACCGGTTAACCGGTGGGGCGGGCCCGTCGCCATCCCCTCACCCGTGGGTGAGGATCAGCAGATCACCACCAGCAGGTATAGCCGACCGTCACGCGCACCGTCGAGCTGGCGGTCACGCCGGCGGTGTCGGCGACCCGGTAGCTCACCGTGGCCGCGCGGCCCACGAAGCCGTAGTAGGGGGTGAAGAGGATGCGACCGCTGCTCACCTGGTAGGTGCCGCCATAGACGCTCAGCGAGTTGACGGGATTGCCGTTGTTGTCGAGGAGGGTCAAGGTGGAGGACACCAACGGGCTGCTGTAGCTGCCCGGGTAGTCGTTGTAGAGGACGTTGACGCTGATCGGCGTGTTGGGCCGAGTCGTCGCGGAGTCCGGGTTGGCCACCGGCGGGCAACCGGTGACGGTGACCTGAACGGTGGTGGAGACGGTCGTCCCGAAGCTGTCGGCCACCCGGTAGGTCACGGCCGGAGCGGTGCCCTGGAAGTAGCACGACGGGGTGAAGACGATCTTGCCGTTGGAGACCTTGTAGGTTCCGCCGTTGACCGTGATCGAGTTGACGGCGTTGCCATTGGCGTCGATGAGCGTCAGCGTGGACGGGTCGAGCGGGTTGTCGGCCGCCCCACCGGAGTCGTTGGCCAGAACGTCGATGGTGACCGGGGTCTGCCGCGGCGTCGTCGCGGTGTCGGGCTTGGCATACGGCGTGACGCCGCCCACCGTGACCTTGACCGTGGCCGTGGTCTTCTTGCCGAGGGAGTTCGCGACCCGGTAGGTCACGGTGTCGGCCGCGCCGATGAAGCGCGCGTTCGGCGTGAAGACGACCTTGCCGCCCGAGACCGGAGTAGGTGCCGCCGTTGACTGCGAGGCTGCTGACCGCGTGGCCGCTGGGGTTGAGCAGGGTCAGGGTCGAGGCGTCGAGGGTCAGGTCGGCCGCACCCGGGTCGTCGTTGGCGAGGACGTCGACGGTGACCGCGGTCTCGTGTCGGCGTCGTCGCGGTGTCGCTCTGCGCGTGCGGGTAGACACCGGCGACATTGACCTGGACGGTCGCGCTCGCCTTGGCACCGGTCTCGTTGGCGACCTGGTAGGTCACCGCAGCTGCGGCACCGGCGAACGAGGCATCCGGGGTGAACGTGATCTTGCCGCTCGCGACGGAGTAGGTCCCGCCGCTGACGTGGAGCGAGCTGACCGGGTCGCCGCTGGAGTTGAGCAGGGTCAGGGTCGAGGCGTCCAACGTCACCCCGGGCGCGCCGCCCTCGTCGTTGGCGAGGACGTCGACGGAGATCGGGGTCTCGTATGCCGTGTCGGCCGTGTCGTTCAGCGCGGTCGGGCTGACCCCGCTGACCTTGACCGCAGCCTTCGCGGTCGCCGTGGCACCGGTCTCGTTGGCGACCCGGTAGGTGACCGCGGCGGCCTGGCCGGTGAACCCGGCGTCCGGCGTGAAGACGATCTTCCCGCCGACCACGCTGTAGGTGCCGCCGGTCACCGAAAGGGAGGTGACCGCGTCGCCACTGCTGTTGACGAGCGTGAGGCTGCCGGTGTCGAAGGAGATCCCGGGGGCGCCGCTGTCGTCATTGCCGAGCACGTCGACGGTGACCGGGGTCTTGTATGCCGTGGTCGCCGCGTCGTCGGCGGCGGTCGGGGTGATCGACGCGACGCTGACCGAGACCTTCGCGCTCGCGGTCTCGCCGAGTTCGTTGGCGACCTCATAGGAGACCGATCCGGCCTGTCCGGTGAACGTCGAGTTCGGGGTGAACGTGATCTTGCCGTTGACGACGGTGTAGGTGCCGCCGGTGACGCTGAGGCTGTCGACCGGATTGCCGCTCCCGTCGAGCAGGGTCAGGCTCGCCGGGTCGAGGGAGACACCCGCGGCGCCGCCACTGTCGTTGTCCAGGACGTCGATGGTGACGGGAGTGCGGAAGGTCGTGCTGGCGCTGTCGTCGGCAGCGGTCGGCTTGACCGTCTTCACGGTGACCGCGAGCGTGGCGGTGGCGGTGTGCCCGCCGGTGTCCGCGACCCGGTAGCTCACCGGGGCCGCCGGGCCCGTGAAGCCCGGGTCGGGGGTGAAGGTGATCTTCCCGTTGTCGATGGTGTAGGTGCCACCGGTGACCGACACGGAGTTGACCGGGTTGCCGGAGCCGTCGAGAAGGGTCAGGGTCGAGGGGTCGAGGGGTCGACCGGTGCCGGAGGCGCTGTCATTGGCGAGGACGTCGACGGTGACCGGGGTGTCGTACGGAGTAGTCGCCGTGTCGTCGGCCGCGGTCGGGTTGGAGACGACGCCCTTGGCATTGACCGGGTCGGCCGCGGGGGCCGACGGGCCGAGTGGGCCCTCGAGGATCGCGGTATAGAGGTTGGTGTAGCTGCCCTCGGGGACAGTGACAGTGAGTTGGACGACGGTGCTGGCACCCGAGGCGAGCGCGGGCAGGGTGGCGACCTCGGCGCCCGTCGCGGAGTCGAGCAAGGTGCCGCCGGTCGATGCGACCGGACCGACATTGGTGACGATGACCGAGACCGTCTGCGGGCCCGGGTCGAGCGTGACGGCCGTGGTGTTGGCATCGGAGTCCTGGCCGTCGGCGGTCTGGCCCGTGGGGTCGGCTGGCTGCGTGTCGGCGATATAGGCGTGGATGGTCGGCTTCGGGCTCTGTGTGCCACCGCCGCCGGCGCTGCTGTAGTCATAGCTGGCCTGCGCCCGGCTCGTCACAGCGCTTCCGGTTGCCGGGGTGCGGACCGTGAACACCTTGAACGGACCGGTGTATTGCGTGGCGATGGCCTCGTTGGTGAGCGAGATCGCGCCCCGGCCGTGGTGTTCCCGGCAAGGTCAGGTGAACCCGTAGTCCGCCGCCACGGGGGTGTAGGTGACGACGACCTGGGTTGCGCTGCAGCTGACGATCTCCATGCCCAATGGGTCGGACGTGGAGTTCGCCCAGTAGGACGAGGTGTGGTTCTTGTCGGGCCCGTAGAAGTAGCGGATGCCCGGGCTCGTCCCGGCCGGGTTGATGGTGTCGCAGTTGAAGGCGGCCTTCGACTGGGTGTCGGGGTCGATGTTGAACGTCGTCGTCTGCAGGACGCCCACGTGCGCGGCAGTGAACTGCGGGCTCGAGTAGTAGTAAAGGAGGTCGGCGCCGCTCGTGGCGTTCTGCTGAGCCGTCGATGTCGACTCGGTGAAGTTGACGATCGTGGAGTAGTGCAGGGTGAGATTGCCGCCCACTGCCGTCGTCGCGGCATTGGTGACGGAGATGTCACGCTGGGTGTCGTTGCCCCAGGGGGTTTGGACCGGGGAGAACGCCAACTTGATCGTGGCGTGGACGTTGTCGTGGGTGGTGACGTAGTCGCTGTAAGTGAGCGTGAACGTCTGGCCCGAACCGGAGACAGTCCCGATGACGTTGCCGGAGCCGTCCTTGACATCCAGCCCGCTCACGTTTCCGGTGAGGTAGTTCGGCACGGTGAACACCGTGGCGTCGCCCGCGTTGGCCCCCGCGGGAACGTCGAACGACCACTGCACCGTGATGGTCGTCAAGGTCCCGATCGTCGACCCACTGGCTGGGCTAACTAGAGTGGCAGTCAGGTTAGTGACATCGACCAATGTCGCGGCGGCGACGGGAGCGGCAAAGGCGATGGATCCCGCCACGAGAGCCGCGGGCGCGACGATCGAGGTCGGGGTGCCGACAAGGCCGGCAAAGGCGACGACGGCGCTGCCCCGTCTCGAGGACCCGTTGGCGGCGGCCCCCTGAACCCTGTGCTTCCCGGTGGGTTGCCGGTCGGCCCGGTGCTTGCCCTGGGCCTTTCGCGCGTCGGACATGCCTAGTGTTCCTTTCCTCGCATCCGGCGCACACACGCCGGACGGTTCACCCAGTCGCGGCCCCGAGACGCCGCCTGTGCCATTTCCCGGCCGCGTCCGAACCCCGAGTCCGGCAGCGGCTCATCCCTTTGTTACTGATCAGTAACGAATGGTCCGATGAGACATTGTTACACCTGCCGAAGAGGCAACGTCAACTGTCCGCGAAGTGAATTTCCTGGATGGTCAAGGACAAGTAAAAATCGTTCTCCCACAAGGCGTTTCAGAAGTTGAGTGCTCAACTACTTGTTACCCGCCGGTCGCTTGGGAAAGTTACTGGCCAGTACTGGTTTGCAACCGATCGCTGGCGTTGTCGAGGTTCCGTGATAGCGCTTTCACGCCGACCTGTCAGTAATTTGAATACTGGCGACCTCGGAACGGGTGAGAATCCCGGGAGGTGGCGCGTCCCGGGACGCAGAACGCGCACGAGTAGCGGGTCCGGGGCTCAGCCGCGGACGACCTCCGCGAGTGTCAGTGCGGCGAGGAGCAGGCAAACCCCACCACCGACCCGGCGCACCATCACGAGGCTGACCCGCCGCAGCAATGCCTTGCCGAGTGCGGCACCGAGGGCGGACACGGTCGCCAGAGCGGTGAAGGCACCGACGCCGACGGAGAGGGGATCGTCATACCGCGCCGTGAGGGATGCGGTCAGGAGTTGGGACAGATCTCCCCACTCGGCGAGAAAGAGGATGAGGAAAGACGCCGCGATGGCGCGCAGACCCGTCGCTGGGGCCGCGGCCCGGGCAGCGAACTCCTCCTCCGCCTCGGCCTCCTCCTGGGCGGCACGGCTGGCGTGACGCAGGAGGATCACGCCGCCGATGGCGAACATGGCGGCCGCGAGGATCTCGACGGGGCGCCGGGGGAGTTGGCCGATGACGCCGCCGAGCGCAACTGCGACGACGGTCTGGACCGCGAACGCCGACGCGACACCGATCCAGACCAGGAGGGGGCGGTAGCGAGTGGCCAGCACGAGGGTGGCGACGAAGGTCTTGTCGGGCAGTTCCACGGGGAAGATCAGCCCGAAGACGACGGCGGCGGTGACGATGCTGAAGCTCATTGCCGCCGAGCGTATCCACGTCGTGCCGGCATCGCGCCCGCCTTCCCGACGGTCGAACAGCGCGACCGGGTGTGCTCGGCCGCGCCTACGCTGCGCTCGTGACGCGATTCGGCTACTTCGGGCCCGCGGGGACCTTCACCGAGATGGCCCTGCTCGACTGGCCACCGGCCCTGGAAGGGGAGCGCACGGCATACCCCTCGGTGGATGCGACCCTGGCGGCGGTCCGCTCGGGTGAGGTCGACGCCGGAATGGTCCCCATCGAGAACTCCGTCGAGGGCGGCGTCACGGCCACCCTCGATGCCCTCGCGGCGGGCGAGCCGCTGATCGTCGTCGGGGAGAGACTGGTCCGGATCCGGTTCGTCCTCGCCGCCCGTGACGGTATGCCGCTGGCTCGCGTCCGCACCATCGGCACCCATTCGCACGCCTGGGCCCAGATCCGCGGCTGGGTGGGGGCACACCTGCCCGAGGCGACCTATGTCCCGACGCTGTCGACGGCGTCGGCGGCCTACGACCTGGCGCCGGGCGGGGAGGGGCGCCACGATGCCGCGGTCTGTGCGCCGATTGCCGCCGCCGCTGCGGGGCTGACCGTGCTCGCCGACGACATCGGGGACTTCAAACGGGCGGTGACGCGCTTCGTCCTGGTCGCCAAGCCCCGCCACATCCCGCCCCCGACCGGCGCCGACAAGACGACGCTGGTGCTCTACCAGCGCTCCGACCACGCCGGTGGGCTGATGGCGCTGCTGGAGCAGTTCGCCGCCCGGGGGATCAATATGACCCGGCTGGAGTCGCGGCCGACGAAGCACTCGATGGGCGACTACTGCTTCTCCGTCGACATCGAGGGGCATGTGCTTGACGAGCGGGTCGGCGAGGCCCTGACCGGGCTGAAGCGGATCTGCGCCGACGTCGTGTTCCTCGGAAGCTACCCCCGCGCGGACAAGGCCCGTGCGGGGATCGCGCCACACAACGCCGACGAGGACTTCCGCGCCGCCAATGCGTGGTTGGCCGGTCTGCGCGGCATCGTCGACTGGGCCGACGGACGCGGTTGAACGCGGGCGGGTGAATCTCCGCGCCCTGGTGGTCCGGGTCGGGCCCTGACCCCGCCAGCTGGGAGGCCCGCTGGCCCGGCGCTCGAAACCCGAACGTGAGCACGTCATACGGACTTGAGCACGTCCTGTCCGGCGTGCTCAAGTCGACATGACGTGCTCAAGTTGGGGAACCGGGGGCCACACGTCGACCTGACGTGCTCAAGTTCGGGAGTCCGTGCGGGTGAACCCCCGACTCCGGCGGTCGCCGGTCAGGCCGGCAGGCAGCGGTCAGGCCGGCAGGCAGCGGTCGGGGAGGGCGAACCAGCGCAACGACTCGAAGTCGCCGTCCGGGGACGCTCCGCGCACGAGGTCCGGCGGTTCAGTGGCGGCCAACAGGTCACGGGCATAGTCGAGATAGCCCGCGAGGGCCCCGGGGGGCGCCGTCGTTCCGTGTTGGGGCCAGGTCATGGTGCCGTCCTCGGCATACCCCACGTCGACCAGGCGCAGCGGGGGCTCGACCGGACCGCGGCGGTGACGCCAGAGTCCGGTCAACGGCTCGAACCGGTAGTCCTCCAACAGCTTCCAGCCGTCGCGGGCGACGAGTCGGACCGCCTCGACGATGTAGTCGAGGACCTCCTCGTCGATGAAGTAGTTGAAGTTGACCCGGACCCACCCCGGCTTGATCCCCTCGCATCCGGCCGCGATCTGGCTCTCGAACGCGTGGCTGCGTTCGAGGTCGATGCCGAGGAGGCGGTGGCCGTAGGGGCCGGCGCACGAGCAGCCGCCGCGGGTCTGGATGCCGAAGAGGTCGTTGAGGAGGGCCACCACGAAGTTGTGGTGGAGATAGGGCGCATCCGCCCCCTGCGGCGCCCGGAGGATGAACGAGACGATGCTCAGGCGCCGCGCGCTGAGATTGCCGAGGATGTCGATGGCCGGTTCCGCGCGCCATGCGTCCACGGCATACCGAAGCATTCGCTCTTCCTGCGCCTGGATCGTCGGGACGCCCACCGCGTCCTTGAGCCCGAAGACCAGGCCCGCGCGGATGGACTCGACGATCGCCGGAGTGCCGCCCTCCTCGCGATGCGCGGGATCGGAGAGATAGCGGTGCTCGGTGGGGTTGACGTAGAGCACCGTGCCCCCGCCGGGCACGACCGGCACCGGATTGGTCATCAGCGAGCGACGGATGACCAGGACCCCCGGCGTCCCCGGGCCCCCGATGAACTTGTGCGGCGAGAGCACCAGTGCGTCCTTGTAGGACGTGCCCGGCCCGTTCATCTCGATCTCCACATAGGGCGCACAGGCGGCGAAGTCCCAGAACGACAGGGCCCCGTGCTCGTGAAGGAGGGTGGCGATCGCTTCGGTGTCGGTGACGATCCCCGTCACATTGGAGGCGGCGGAGAAAGACCCGATCTTCAGGGGGCGGTCGGCATACCGCTGGAGTTCGATGCGCAACTGGGCGAGGTCGATGTGCCCGTCCCCGTCCTCCCGGATGGTCACGACGTCGGCGATCGACTCCCGCCAGGGGATCTCGTTGGAGTGGTGCTCGAAGGGCCCGATGAAGACGACCGGCCGCCGGTCGGCGGGCACCTGCGCCGACAGGTCGTATGCCGCATCCAACCCCCGTGGGATCCGCAGCCCGAGGATGCCGATGAGTTTGTCGATCGCCGCCGTGCTCCCCGAGCCGCAGAAGACGACGATGGTCTCCTCATCGCCCCCCACGGCGTCCCGGATGATCCGGCGGGCGTCCTCGCGCAGCCGCGTGGTCTGCAGTCCCGTCCCGCTCGCCTCGGTGTGGGTGTTGGCGTAGGCAGGCAGGACCTCCGCCCGGATGAAGTCCTCGATGAAGTCGAGACTGCGGCCGGAGGCGGTGTAGTCGGCATACGTGATCCGGCGCGGGCCGTAGGGACCGTCCATGACCCGGTCCTCGCCGATCACTCCCGCCCGGATGCGCTCCAGCAGCGCGAGCTGGCCCGGCGAGGAGGTCCCGGCGCGCGGGCTCGGCCGGCCCTCGTCAGTGAACACGCGCTCCACCATGCCAGAGGACGCGGCGCTCGCCGGCCCGGATGGCGGTTTCGACGCGATTCTCCGGCGGCGGGATCGGGCAGCTGTAGAAGTCGGAGAACCCGCACGGCGGGATGAAGGCCCGGTTGAAGTCGACGATCACCTCGGCGTCGCCGGCCGGGGCCGGGATGCGCAGGAACCGGCCCGGGGCATACGACTCCACACCGGTCGTGCCGTCGGCGAACACAAGCACGAGTTCCGGGCCGTCCTTGAACGCGAGCAGGTTCGCCTCCTCATCCCCGGGCAGCGTCAGCGCCATCCGTCCCGGAACCGATTTCGGTCGCCCCGAGTCGGCCTCCTTGGTGAACTCCCAGGGAACCGCCGCCACCTCGTCGTATGCCGTGAACCGCCCCGCACACACCATCGCCGGGTCGTGGGGGTAGGTCTCGATCCGGTCGAAGGCGGTCAGCGCCGCCGCGCCTTCGTCATAAATCCTCAGTTCGTATGCCGCGCCCTCCAGGCTGAAGGCATCCACCCAGATCCCCCCACACCGGAGGTAAGGCCCGCCGGGTCCGAGCCGGCGCAGGATGGTTTCCCCGGCGGCGGGCACCCCGTCGATCTCCGCCGTCACCGTGGGGTCGATCCGCAGGCGGACCCCGGGGTCACCGCCGGCGAACCAGGCCTCGATCCCCGGGAGGAGGTCGACAGCCTCTGGCTCCTCGCCGAGCGGCTGGTTGACCACCAGCGCGAGATTGCCGGGAACCGCCCGCAGCGTCGCCTCGCGTTCCTTGCACCACGCGCGCCACGACTCGACATCCTTCGCCCGCGTCGGCGCACCCGAGCCCACTGGCGCACCCGACCCGACCGGCGCACCCGGAGCACCGACCCCACCCGGAGCACCGACCCCGCCCGGAGCACCGACCCCACCCGGAGCACCGGCTGCACCCGGCGCACCCGCCGCGTGCGCGACGACCGCCGAACCCGCCGCACCCGGCACGACCGGGACGGCATCCATGTCGTAGCCGAAGCGGCGCGGCCCGGTCAGTGCCAGGCCGGCCTCGCTATGCCAGCGCTCGTCCCCGCGAATGCCGACGACAGCGACCCGGAAGCCGTAGCGCAACTCCTCCGCAGGGATCGGCTCGCCGGTCTCGGCCGTCAACGTCATGAGGATGTCGGGCGTTGTGGCCAGCACCGAATCCCCTTCGCGCGCAACGAGATACTCGTTCTGGAAGTCCAGGGTGACGGTTCGGCCCGCGTCCCGGCCCAGGCCCTCGATCCGGGCCTCGCCGAAGTCGAAGCCGCGCTCGGTCCGCCGACGCACGCCAGTGACCCGACCCTCGACGATCCGCTTCCCGGGCTCGTGGGCCAGGATCGCGTCGACCGGCGAGACCTTGGCGGCCCGGGCCTCGCGCACGAGCGCCCCCAGCCGCGCGGCCCGAGTCAAGGGGGCATCGATGAGCCACGCGCGGGCCTGCCGGCCGGTCATCGGATAGGAGGCAAAGAACATGATCCCGCCGGAGGCGACGGTGACCGCGCGCCCGATCGACTCCGACCAGGCGTTGGTCGAGGTCTCCAGGACCATCGTCGTGCCGTGCTCGTCGGCGAACGACATCGGCGTGGCCCGCCCGCCGTAGAGCGTCGGGGTGACCATGTCGAGGAAGGGGAAGGCGCGGCCCATGCCGTCGGCGTCCAGCACCGGGATGCCCTTGACGGCGGCGGCGGCCACCGGGGTGACGGCATTGAGCCCGCCGGCCTCGATCGGGGCGATGTGCGTGAACCGCCGCCCCAGGTAGCTCTCGAGCACATCGAGGGCCGCGACCGCGTCGTCCGGCCGGGGGATCTTCTCGATCAGCACGCCGGGCGCCCCCACCGCGGCCAGGAAGCCCACGTGCGCCTCATCGGGCAACTCCGCCAAGGGCACCAATCGGACGCTGCCGTGCTCGCGGATTGCCTTGCGCGCGAGCAGCATTCCCAGCGTGGGATCGCCACCGCCACCCGAGCCGAGGATGGTCGCTCCGACGGTGATATCGCTCAGGAGTTCGTCGTCCAGGTCACGCATGTGCCGCCTCCCGGGCCAGGTCCAGGTCACCCACGACGCGCACCCGAACTCGGGTCGCGGTCCCGCCGGGGAGGTGGGCGATGGGGACGTCCTCCTCGTCGACGACCCGGAGGCTCTCCGGCAGCGCGCCCGCGGCCACGGCGGCCGATCGCGCCTCCTCACGGGCCTGATCGATCGCCTCCTCGCGCGTGCGTCCGGCGAGGGTGAAGATCCGGTCGACCTCGCCGCTGATGTCGGCCAGGGCGGCGCCGATCGCGTTGGCAACCGCCGCGGTGGGTGGCTGCACCACGCTGCTCGCGCCGGCGACCGCGGTCCCGAGCAGCGGGGGCGCCGCCGCCGACGAGGACGACCGGGATGTCGCTCTGGTCGATCCTGACCCGCTGCACTCGGTCGGCGACCGCCTCGTCCACGACCCGCAGGGCGTCCTCGACCAGCCGCGGATCGAGATCCGCCACCCGGCCCGGATCGCCGATGACGACGCGCCCTGCCGCGACCGCCACATCGGTGAGCGTGAGCTCGGATCCGCCGAAGACCATTCCACGCGTGGTGATTTCGTACCCGACGCTGGCCGGACCGACGCGCACATCTCCCCCCTCAGTGGTGACCAGGCTGCCGCCGCCGATGCCAAGGGAGACGACGTCGGGCATCCGGAAGTTGGTGCGGACGCCACCGAGGTCGACCGCCAGCGTCGACTCCCGCGGGAATCCGCCGCGCAGGAGCCCGATATCGGTCGTGGTGCCGCCCACGTCGACGACGACACAGTCGCTCGCCCCAGCCTCGACCGCCGCCCCGCGCATCGAGTTGGTCGGCCCAGAAGCGACGGTGAGGATGGGGAAGCGGCGCGCGGTGTCCAGGCTCATCACCGTCCCGTCGTTCTGCGACAGGAAGATCGGGACCTCCAGCCCGAGTTCGCCTGTCGCCCCGAGGAATCCGTCGACCACCCGGTCGGCCAGCGGGCGCAAGGCCGCGTTGAGCAGCGCCGCATTCTCGCGCTCCAACAATCCGATGCGGCCCAGGTCGTGCGACAGCGTCACCCGCGCACGGGGTATGCCGCGCACCACCTCCTCCTGCGCGCGCACCTCCGCGTCGGGGTTGACGGGGGAGAAGACCGCGGTGATGGCGACATCCGCCAGCCCGCGCGCCGCCGCGTCGGCCACCCTCGACCGCAGGTGGTCCAGGTCGAGGGGGGTGAACGGCATACCGTCGAATTGGTGTCCGCCGTCGACCTCGATAACCGCGCCCCGCGCGGCAGCGGCGAGATCGTCGGGCCAGTCGGTGAAGGGGGGCAAGGGCGCCGGGGTGGAGGCGATCCGGATCGCGAGGACGGGGGCCAGCCCGCGGGCCTGGGTGATGGCGTTGACGAAGTGCGTAGTGCCGATGACGACCGAGTGGACGTCGGCCGGGTCGATGGCCGCCGTGACCGCCCGGAGCGCCGCCGACACCCCGGTCAAGACGTCGGGGCTGGTCGGGCACTTGGCGTGGGCGACGACCCGGGTGCCGTCGAGGACCGCGGCATCGGTGTTGGTGCCGCCGACGTCGATGCCGATGCGCAGTCTCGGCCGCTCACGCGCCGGCATGGGCTCACCTCGGGTCGTCGTGGTCCGGCAGGCCGGCTATCGGCCCCGAACCTAGGCAGGTGGGCGAGGGTGAGCCATCGACAATCTGCACATCTGCGGCCGCGCCGGTGTGCAGAGGGCGTAGGGCGGCATACGCCCCGTCAGGAGCGAAGGACGCGGATGGCGAGTTGCAGCGCCAGACGGGTGTCCGAAGTGGTGACCGAGGTCCCGAGGATGCGCTCGGCGCGGGCGATCCGCTTGCTCACGGTATTGCGGTGGAGGCCGAGGGCGCGGGCCGTCTGCGCGGTGGAGCAGGCCCGCTCGAGATAGGCCTGGAGAGTGTGCAGGACCTCGGTTTCCGTCTCGTCCAGGAGGCCGCCGAGGATCTCGCGGGAGTAGCTCGTCAGGGCGTCCGAGGCGTACCACCCCAGCAGGAGGCGCGACGGGCCCAGTTCCTGGAGCACCCGGACGGTGACGCGGCGCGTGCCCCCGCCGGCGACGACGCAGGCCTGTCGGGCCTCCGCGAGGGACCGGCCCACGCCCCCGGCATCGCGGTGGGGGGAGCCGATGCCGACGACGACGTGGGTGCCGGCCGGCGGCTGGAGCATCCGCTCGATGTCGCGGGACAGGCGTCGCACTTGCTCCACGCCCGGCTCCGCGGGAAAGGTGATCCACGCCGCCCAGCCGTCGGTGCGCTCGACGAGGGTGTCCTCGGTCAACCCGAGCGCGGCGAGCTCACGTACGACATAGCGCATCGTCATCGTCGACGGCTCCTGCGGGCTGAACCGCAGGTGGACCCCCACATGCCAGCCGTCGAGATGCCAGTGGCTGCGGGCGATGAGTTCTTTGACCTCGGCGGGGAGCCGGTCGCCGTGTTCGATGATCTCGGTCAGGAGGGCGGAGCGCATGCGGGCGTCGCGTTCGAGTCCGGACTGTTCCTTGATCAGCCAGCTCAGCAGCGCGCCACTACAGAGGGTCAGCATCGTCCCGGCCGACTCCAGCCACAGCCGGCCGGCGCGGCGCCGCTCGGCGACCAACCACCAGGATGGTCCGGTGTCGAGGCCCTCCAATGGGACGACGACGGCGAGGACGTCGTCGTGCTGGATGTGGGTCTGCTCGTGATACCCGACGACCGACTCCGGCGCCAGGTGCCGCGGGGTGCCGGCCAGGACGGTGTCGCGGCCGGCGACGATGAAGACGTTCGTGTCCGGCAGCAGCGACTCCAGCAGGCGGTGGACGGCCTCCGGGCTCTGAGGTCCACGGGGCAGCTGCCGGGCCGCCCCGATCAACAGGCCGGTCCGGGCGGACTCCGGGTCGTCGATGAGCCCGCGCAAGGCGATGACGAGTTCGACCGAGGTCTGCTCGCCCCCCGCCACCAACAGGGGTATGCCGACCCACGCCGCCAGTTCCGCCGTCGCCTGGGGCACCGGGTCGGTGGCCCCGACGGCGATGACGAGCGCCGAGCGGGCCGCCTCGGCCCGCCGCAAGACGACGTCGACGAGGTGGTCGCCGGCGGCTTCGCCGCCCATGTCGAGGGCGAGAACGACCACGCCGTTCTCGGTCAGGGGCGTGGCCAGGACGGCCCGGGGCAGCACGAGGTCGACGCCGTCGACGGGGTGCGGTGGCGGGGCCGCGGGCCCGACGAGGGTGGCTTGGGTCAGGGTCGGCAGACCGCAGATGTCGGTCACCCGGACGCGTTTGGTCACCATCGGTCCTCCTCGGCCACCGGGTGATACCCGCGGGCCCGCAGGCCGAAGGCGCCGCTCGCGGCGTGCGCACGCAGAAGCCCTTCGGGTGGATCGACCGCAAGGACGCGGACGTGCTGACCGGCGCGGAGCTCTTCGGCGGGGACCGGGCGCCAGGCGGCATCCACGACACAGATGACATCGGGCGACGCGGCGGCGAGTTCACCGCCGACGATGGCCGCGACATACTCGTTGGCGAACTCCACGCGCCCCGGGCGGCGCCCCGACCTTCGGGCGGAGACCGAACTCAATGACGCCACCCCGCGCACCTCCATTCCCGGCTGGCGCACCACCTCGGTGACCCAGGCATCCGTCAGCGTGCGCACACCGGCCTCGTCCAGGCGGGCCCCGCCGTCACCGCGGACCGCCGCGTCGAGGGCCCGGCCGAGGCGCATGGCCAGGGTCAGGGAGCCGGACACGGCATACGGGAGGATCTCCTCCGCCGGCCCCGCGAAGGCGGCCAGGGCCCCCCATCCACCGATCGCGGGGAGGGTGGCCCGCAGGACCCGTTCGAGTTCAGGCCCGTCGGGGGCGGTCACGTGGACGGTGTGTCCGAGCGGGCCGGACAGGGTCGCCGAGGTCAGGGGCACGGCGGCGGCGAGCGCGGTGCGCGAGATCTCGGTGAAGGCCCGGCCCATCGGGTCGGCGTCGATCAGCGGCAGGCCGAGGTGCGCGGCGGCGAGCACTGCCAAGACACCATTGACGCCGCCGACCTCCAGGGGCAGCAGCGCGTCGACGCGTCGGTGGCGGGCCTCGAGGGCACGCAGGGCGGCGCGGAACGGGACCGGCGTCGGCAAGCTCTCCAGCATGACCGTCGCCGATCCGAAGGCGCCGAGCGCGGCGATATAGGCCCCCGGCTCAGGCTCGTCGACGACCTCCACGACGCGGCCGCCCAGATGATGAGCCAGCACCCGACGCGCGGCGACGGTCTGACCGCCGCCGCCGGAGCCGAGGACATCGCACCCGTGGGCGAGGGCGGCGACATCGGCCACGCGCAGGTGCAGGGTGGCCGGCGACATGAGGGGCAGGATGTCACGCCGGGGCCGCGTCGCCCAGAGTCGTTCTGGATCGGTTGCGGGCGGATCGTCGCGGATCGGCGGCGGTCCGGCCACAGAGGGGACTGGATCGGCAACGATGGGGAGTATGCCGACGAAACCTCCGACCATCGGCGTGGAACTGTGCGGCACCCGCGCGCACGCGGTGCTGCTGGCACCCCGCGCCGACGCACTGCCCGGTGACCCGGTGGACCACACCTCGGGGGACTCCGGCGGGCGCACCGACCCCGGTGGGCGCAGCGACCCGGGCGGGCGCAGCGATACCGGGCCGGCAGTCGAGGCGGAGGTGAGCATCGCCGCGGAGGTGACCGCCTGCGGGGAGGACCCCACCGCTGCGCTCGACGCCGCCCTGGCCGCCCTGGTTCGGGCCGACCGCCGGGCGGCGACGGCGGCCCAGGTATGCGTCGCCACCGACGCATTCGAGCGCGCCCTCGAGACCGGGATCGGCCTGGCCCGCGTCGGGTGCGTCCGGCTCGGGGCGGGGGAGGAGCCCGGCGTCCCGCCATTCTTCGGGTGGCCCGAATCACTGGCCGCCGTGGCCGCCCACCATCGGTGCCTGCGTGGGGGGTGCACGTATGACGCCACGCCCCTGGGCGAGCCGCAGCCGGCGGTCATTGCCGCGACCGCCGAGGGCCTGCGCGCGGCCGGGGTCGAGGCCGTCGCGGTGACGGCTGCCTTCTCGCCGGTCGACGACCGGTGGGAGACCCGTCTGGCGAGCCGGTTGGCCGCGTTGCTGCCGGGGATGGACTTCTCGGTCTCGGCCCCGCTCGGCAGTGTCGGTGTGCTCCCGCGGGAGAACGCGGCGGCCCTCAACGCCGCGCTGCTCCCGCCGGCCCGGCGCCTGACGACAGCGGCGGAGAGCGTCGTTCGCGCGCACATTCCCGGTGCCCGGACCTTCCTCACGCGGTGCGACGCAACCCTGATGGAACTCCCGTTCGCCCGCCGATTCCCGGTCCTCGCGCTCGGATCGGTCGCGGCTGCCCGATGCCGAGGGGCGGCCCGGTTGGCGGGGCTCGCGACGTGCGTCGTGGCCGACCGGGAGACGGGCCGGACCGCCGTGGTCCGAGACGGACGCCCGGTCCTGTCCGGGCGTGGCCAGGACATCCTCGGTGTGGAGACCTCGTTGGCGGGGGTCGAGTGGGTCCTGGACCCGCAGGCCGGCCAGGTCCCGGGAACGCCACGCTCTCTGGACCCCGGCCCGGTCCGGGTCACCCTCGTCAGTGCCGCCGAGGGGCGGGATCACCTCGCGGGTGCCGATCGCGTTGGTGCCGATCGCGCGGCGGCCGAGCGCGCGGCGGCCGAGCGCGCGGCGGTCGATCGCGTTGGTGCCGATCGCGCGGCGGCGGAGCGCGCGGCGGCCGATCGCTCGGCGGTCGAGCGCATGGCGGCCGATCGCGTGGTCCGGGCCCCGCGAGCCGGGGCGGTCGGGGCCGTGGGTTCGCGCATTGCCGGGTATGTCGATTGCATCGTTCCCGCCTCCGGCCCTGGTCACGACCAGGCGCTGGCGCGGGCCCGGGCGCGAGCGGAGCAGAACGCCGTCATGGCCGGCGCCGCCGTCCCCAGCGTGCGCATCGTCGGGATCGACGAATCCCCCGTCGCCTACGTCCCTGGCGATCTGGTCCGCCTGCGGGTGACAGCGGCGGGGGAGTTGGTCCCTGGGGGGTAGGCGAGCGGCATACGGACCCCGCGGTGGCGGTTCGCCCCCGAGCACGGCCCGACGCCGACCCCTGTGCAGCCTGCACACCGACGCGGCCGGGAGTGCATGAAATGTCGCTTGGAGCGGGTCCGCTGTCGTCCCTAGCGTTCCTACTCACGGGGCAATATGTCCCTCTCCCACCTCAGCACCCGCGGTCGGCTGCGGGCGCGCACGACCACACAGGAGTGTCCGGGTGTCCTCACGAATCCAGCGCGCGCGCAGCGTTGTCCTCCTCGCCGGCCTGCTGGCCGCCGCGGCCACTGGGTGCTCATCGAGCAACTCAACCGGGTCCGGGAGCGGCTCGTCGACCTCGTCCGGGACCGGCAGTTCGGGGGCGTCCTCCACCACGGGTGATGCTCGAGCCGCGTGCGTTGCCGCCGCGACCAAGATCGTCGGCGACGCCCGCGAACCCCTCCAAGTCAAGGTCCCGCCGTCGCCCGTTGACATGAAGTCCCTCGCCGGCAAGCAGCTCTGGCTGATCAGCGCCGGGCAGACCGAGTTCACCCAGACGGTGGGCGCGGGCTTTACCGAAGCCGCCGCCGCGGCCGGTTTGACCGGCAAATACGTCCAGGCCGACGGTCAGGTCAACAGGATGCAGCAGCTCGTCGAGCAGGCGGTGGCAGCGAAGGCGGCCGGGATCGCGCTGCTCAATGTGACCCCCGGGACGGTCTCCGGCCCGCTCGCCCAGGCGAAGGCGGCCGGGATCAAGGTCATCGACCTCAACAATGGCGACCCGGACGCCCCGCTCGAGGACGGCATCTTCGCCCACGTCGCGGCCACCTTCACCGACGACGGCAAGAAGAAGGCCGCGTGGGCACTGATGGACTCCGGCTGCGACCTCCACCTGGCGACCTTCACGATCCCGACGATCACCGTCGTCGACCTCATGATCAAGGCCGCCAAGCAGCAGGTGCAGGAGCTGTGCCCGGACTGCGTCGTCTCCGAGAACGAATTCAGCCTCTCGGACTTCTCCACCAAGCTCGGCCCGCAGGCCCAGACCGTCGTGCGGCGCGACCCGAAGATCAAGTATGTCGACGCCGCCGCGGATGCCTTCGCCGGCATCATGAGTCCCGTTCTCCAGCAGTCGAACCCGGACGTGAAGATCCTGGGGCACGACGGCAGCCCGTCGACCCTCCAGGCGATGGCCGCCGGATCGACGCTCCAGGCAATGACGGTGGCCGGACCGCCGGAGAAGTACATCGGCTGGACGCTGGTCGACCAACTCGGTCGCGCCCTGACCGGTCAACAGCCCGCCGACTGGTCCTTGCCCGGCCGGATCATCGACAAGACCAATATCGGTGACGGCACCGAGGCTGGCATCCATCCCGGCTTCACCGGCTTCGAGAAGGCATTCACCGACAAATGGGGGATGTGACCCCGGCAACCCGCGAGACTCGGTCCATGTCCTCGCAGCCGGCTTCGTCACCCGCGCGTCGCCGCCCCCCGGCTCCCAATCCCGGCCGGTCGGGTGGCGGCGCGCGGGGTCGATGGTCCGCGATGCAGCTCGTCGAGAGATACGGCCTCGTCGCGGTCCTGGTGGTGTCCTTCCTCGCGTTCTCGCTGCTCCTGCCGCAGACCTTCCCCACGCTCGGCAACGTCCGGGCCATGATCAATAGTCAGGCGATCATTCTCCTGCTCGCCCTGGCGCTGACCCTGCCCCTGCGCTCCGGTGACTTCGACCTCTCGATCGCAGGGACGATGACGGCCGCGGCGGCGGTCGTCGCCCAGCTCACCACGACCGGGACCTCGATCCCGCTGGCCATTGCCGCCGCGCTCCTCCTCGGGGCGGCCGTCGGCCTGCTCAACGGGTTCCTGGTCGTCAAGGTCGGGATCGACAGCTTTATCGTCACCCTCGGGATGATGACGGCGCTCGGTGGCCTCTCCTATGCGATCACGTCGAGTTCGATCGTGCCGAACCTCCCGAACGGAGTCCTCCGGCTGGCCCGCACCCCGCTCCTCGGCCTCCCCTCGGTCGTCTGGCTCGGCTGGCTGCTCGTCCTGGTCTTTTGGTACGTCTACGAGCGCACTCCCCTCGGCCGCTATCTCCTCTTCATCGGCGGGAGTCCCGGGTCCGCGCGGCTGGCTGGCCTGCGGGTCGACCGGCTCAAGATCGGCGCCTTCGTCGCCTGCTCCGTGCTCGCCGCCGTCACCGGTGTCCTGTTCGCCGGACAGGTCGGCCAACTCGACCCCAGCGTCGCGGGGCAGTTCCTCCTCCAGCCTTTCGCCGCCGCGTTCCTGGGCGCGACCGTCATCACCGTCGGCCGGTTCAACGCGATCGGGACGGTCATCGCGCTCTATCTCCTCACCATCTTCGTCACCGGGCTGCAGCTCTTCGGTGCCCAGCCGTGGGTCTCCGACGTCTTCAATGGCGTGGCCCTCATTCTCGCCGTCACCTTCGCCCGGGTCGCCGCTCGCCTGAGCGGACGATCCTGAGGGGCGGCCGTATGCCGGTCCCCGGCCTCTCGCTGAGGGGCGTCCGCAAGCACTTCGGCGGTGTGGCGGCGTTGCGCGGGGTCGACTTCGATGCGCAGGGCGGCGAGGTCCACGCCCTGCTCGGGCAGAACGGCTCCGGGAAGTCCACCCTCGTCAAGGTCGTCACCGGCATCCACGCCCCCGACGACGGCGCGACGATGCACGTCTGGGGAACCCCGGTGAGTATGCCGCTCACCGCCGCCCACCAGCACGGCATCGCCGTCATCCACCAGGACCTCGGCTTGGTCGACGGCCTCACCGTCGCCGAGAACATGGGTGTCGCCAGTGGGTATGCCGCCCGCCTCCTCGCGCCCTTCTCCCTCGCGACCGAACGCCGGCGCAGCCGGGCCCTGCTGGCGGACCTGGGTGCCGACATCGACCCCGACACCCTCGTGGGAGCGCTGTCGCCCGCGGCGCGGGCGACGGTGGCGATCGCCCGGGCCACCCGGGTCCTGCGGGAGCACGCGGAGAGGTTCGTCTTCATCCTGGACGAGCCCACGGCATACCTCGGGGCGGACGAGTCCGCCCAGGTGATCCGCCTGATGCGCGCGGTGGCCGACCGCGGCAGCGCGGTCGTCTTCATCTCCCACCGGTTGCAGGAGGTCGAGGCGGTCGCCGATCGGGTCACGGTTCTTCGGGACGGTCTGGTCGTCGACTCGTTCGGCGGCGGCGAGGGCGACCAGCACCGGATCATCGAGGCGATGCTCGGTCAGCGGCTCGCCCATGCGTACCCGGACCGGCCCGCGGTGGCGCCGGCCGCCCCCATGTTGCGCGCGGAACGCCTGGACGGCGAGCGGGTCACCGGGCTCGACCTGGCTCTCGTCCCCGGGGAGATCGTCGGGTTCGCCGGGCTGGTCGGCATGGGTCACGAAGAGGTCCCGGGGTTGCTCTCGGGTGCCGTGCCGGCGCGCGGAGGCCGCCTGCTCCTGGACGGGGAGGACATCACCACGGCGGGGATCGGGGCCCGTATCCGGCGCGGGGTCAGCCTGGTGCCGGGCAACCGGCAACGGGACGGGGTCTGGCTCGAGGCCCGGGCCAGCGAGAATCTCGCCCTGCTCGGGGACGCCCGGTCCACCCTCCTCGCCCCTCGACGAACCCGGGCGGAGGTCGCCGACGCCCGCACGGCGATGACCCGTTTCGGGGTCCGCCCGCCCGACCCACTGGCCCGCGTCGGCCAGTTCTCCGGCGGCAACCAGCAGAAGGTCGTCCTGGCGAAGTGGATGCACGAGGACCCGCGTCTCTTGCTCCTGGACGAGCCCACCCAGGGCATCGATGCGGGAGCGAAATTCGATGTCCTGCAGACGATCTGCGACGCCGCTGCCCGCGGCGCGATGGTCGTCGTCGCGTCCGGTGACTACGAGCAACTCGCCCACGTCTGCCACCGGGTCCTGGTCATGCGGTTCGGGAGGGTGACCGCGCAGCTGAGCGGCGGCGAGTTGACCGAGGCGGCGATCGCCGAACGCGCGCAGGCCGATTGACCCAGGCGCCGGCCCGTGCCCGCCGATGTTCTTACTCGTCCTGGGCGTCCACCCAGGTGTCGATCTCGTGCCAGCGCTCCACCAGCCACGCCTCGATGGCGGCGGGTTCCCGCGGGACGTCGACCGCGGCATACGTCCAGGTGCGGACGAGGAACGGCCGCCTGAACGGGATCGCGTCATAGATCGCCCGGGGGCCGTCCAGGCGCCCCAGGCCGGCATGGGCGACGATCATGACGTCGGCGTCGGGCCGGGCCGACAGCGTGGCGATCGCGCCTTTCGTCTTGGGCGGCAAGACATTCCGCAGCAGTTCGGCCTGACGCAGTCGGGCCTGCTGACCCGCGGTGCGCAGGCGGGTGATGAGCCGCTCGCGGCGGTTGGGGGTCCAGTTCTCACCCTCGGGAAAGATCAGGAGCGCATCCGTGGGGTCGAGGGAGTCCGCAAGGCGGCGCACCCCGGTGAGCCGGTCGTCCCCGGCTCCGGAGGCTGACGGGACGAACGAGGACCCGAGCCGGGTGAGGATGAGGTCGATGCCGGGGTCCCAGCGCAGGGCGTCGGCGAGGACGATCCGGGGCAACCGGCCCCCGGTCCGCGACAACAACCACGCCACCGCGAGGGAGTCGGCCGGTCCGGCGTGCCGGGCGAAGGCGATCAACGGCCGGTCCGCCTCGCCGAGATCCATGACCGTATCGAGGCGGATGTCGAAACCGACCCACGTGCGCCCGACCCGGATCGCCGTGTCGAGGACGTCGAGTAGGAGCCGCTCGTGGTCGTCCTTCCAGGTCGGCCCGTCGCCGAGGGGATCGGCCAGCCGCAGCCGCCAGCATCCGAGGAGGAGTTGGACGTCGAGCCAGACGACGAGCAACGTCAGGCCGGTGGCGCGGAAGAGCCGGGCGCGACGGTCGACCAGCGACCAGACCGCACCGATGACGAGCAGCGGCAGCGCGACCACGGTGACGGTCAACGCCAACAGCGGCCACACTAACCGCAGCAGCCGCCGCACGATCGGCGGCGGCGGTCGTAGCTGCCGCATACCCATGGGGCCCACCTTAGGAGGGCCGGTGCTCCTGGAGGTATGCCGTGCTCGCGGCATACGCGGCGTCCATCCGGTCGGCCATCCGCCCCTGACGCGCCTGAACCAGCGACACCGTGGGGGCCGACGCGGTCCCGCTGGGCAGGACGCGAAGGGCGACGGTGTCGGGCACCCGGGAGATCTCCTCGACATACCGGTGGCGGCGGGAGATTTCGAAGGCGACGGTGGCGACCTGCCAGGGCGCGGACGGGGGTTCCAGGGGCTGCTCGATCCGGCCGACCTGGAGGACATAGATCTCCTCGGCCCCCAGATCCAAGGCCCGGCCGACGGGGATGGAGTGGACGAGACCGCCGTCGAGGTAGTGAGCGCCGTCGATCCGGACGGGCGGGAAGAGGCCGGGGACGGAGCACGAGGCGAGGACGGGCGGGGCGAGGGGTCCGGCGTCGAACCAGGTCGCCCGGCAGCCCTCGATCTGGGCGGCGACGCACTGGAAGGGCACCTGGAGGTCGGCGAAGGTCGACACCGGGAGATAGCGCTCGAGCAGCAGGCGCAGCGGGGCGTGCGAGAGCAGGTGGGTCCAGTTGCGGGGAATCCGGGCGACCTGCCGGATCGGGCGCTGGGTGAATAGTCCTTCGCGGACGACCTCGTGCCACACCTCGCCGAGGCGGAGGATGCCCTCCAGGCTCGGGTCGGCGGCGACGAAGGCGCCATTGAGGGCACCGATGCTCGTCCCCAGGACGAGGTCCGGGACGATTCCCGCTTCGGCGAGGGCGCGCAGCATACCGACCTGCGTCGCACCGAGGACCCCGCCGCCACCGAGGACGAAGGCGGTGCGCGGGGTCATCTCGCCAGGGTAGTCAGGACGGCGGGGTGGCCGCCCGGGGAGGGGTCGGCATACGTCCACTGGGAACGTGGCGCGGGCGGTGTGGGAACGGTTAGATGTGGGAATGAGCGCACCCGTGACCGTGATCCTCTTCGGTGCCACCGGAGATCTGGCCAAACGCAAGCTCATCCCCGGACTGCTCCACCTCTTCCAGTCGCGGCTCCTGGACGACCTGAGGATCGTCGGGACCTCGCTCGACGATCTGAGTGTCGACCAGTTCAAGGAGGTCGCCCTCAAGGCGATCCGGGAGCACAGCACGCGGGTGCTCAAGGACGAGGACTGGCGTGCCTTCGCCGACCGTCTCGACTTCGTCCCGATCTCCGCCGGTCCGGCCGCGCTGCGGGATGCGGTCGCGCGCTCGGAGGAGGCATTCGAGGGCGGGAACGAGTTGCGGCTGCACTATCTCTCGGTGCCGCCCAAGGCCGCTCTGGCCGCGGTGAGCACGATCGCCCAGGCCGGCCTGGTGGAACGCTCCCGGATCATCATGGAGAAACCATTCGGGACCGACTATGAGTCCTCACGGACGCTCAACCGGCAATTGCACGAGGTGTTCGCCGAGGCGCAGATCTTCCGGATCGACCATTTCCTCGGCAAGGAGGCGGCGCAGAACATCCTGGCCTTCCGCTTCGCCAATGGTCTCTTCGAGCCGATCTGGCACCGGAATCACGTCGATCATGTCCAGATCGATGTGCCCGAGACCCTGGGCCTGACGCAGCGCGGGGATTTCTACGAGAACACCGGGGCCTACCGCGACATGGTCGTCACCCACCTCTTCCAGGTGCTCGCCTTCACGGCGATGGAGCCGCCGACCGCCCTGGAGCCGCTGGCGATCAGCCGGGAGAAGAACAAGGTCTTCCGGTCGATGTCGCCGATCGAGCCGACGAATGTGGTGCGTGGGCAGTACCAGGGGTATCGGATGGAGCCGGGGGTGCGGCCCGACTCCGAGACCGAGACCTTCGTGGCGTTGAAGTGCTATATCGACAACTGGCGGTGGGCCGGGGTGCCGTTCTTCCTCCGGACGGGCAAGCGGATGGCCGAGGGCGCGCGGATCATCTCGATCGCGTTCAAGGAACCCCCACGGTCGATGTTCCCCGGCGGCTCCGGGGTGGGCGATCACGGCCCGGACCACCTGACCTTCGACCTCTCCGACCAGCCGCGGATGTCGCTGTCGTTCTATGGCAAGCGCCCCGGTCCGGGCTATCGGCTCGACAAGCTCTCGATGCAGTTCGCCATGAAGGACACCACCTGGGCGGGATCGGTGCTGGAGGCGTATGAGCGGCTCATCTACGACGCCGCCCGGGGCGACAGCACGCTGTTCACCTCCGCCACCGGCGTCGAGCGCCTCTGGGAGATCTCCCAGCCGTTGCTGGAGAACCCGCCGATCGTGCGTCCCTACGACCCCGGCAGCTGGGGCCCGAACCAGATCCACCAGCTGATCGCCCCCTTCGCCTGGCGCCTGCCCTTCGAGCGGAAGTGGCGCGAGCCTGCCTGAGCCCCCGGCTTGAGGCCCCCGGCCGGAAAGCTCCAAATTCCCCAACTTGAGCACGCCTTATCGACCTGGCCCCCGATTCCTGAACTTGAGCACGTCTTGTCGACCGGGAAGCTCCAAATTCCCCAACTTGAGCACGCCTTATCGACCTGGACTCCCCGAGTCGCCAACTTGAGCACGTGAAGTCGACTTGAGCACGCCAGACATGACGTGCCGCCGCGCCGCCGCCCCCGGGGCCGCCCGCCGCCCCCCCGCGGCCGGCCCCCCCCCGGGCTCTCAAGTCCGTATGACGTGCTCAAGTTGGGGCTTCGGGCTTCTGGCGCTTCGGGCTTCTGGGGCTTCGGGACTCCCGGGGCTTTGGGCTCCTGGGGGCTTCGGACTCCCGGCGCTTCCGGCACCTGGGGCTCAGAGCTCGTGGGGCTGACGGCTGGCGGGCCTTCGGGACGGCGGGGTCAGGCCCCGACCCGGACCACCAGGGCGCGGGGGGAGACGGTGGCGACGACGTGCCGAGCGGTGCCGATGACGTCCCCGTCGAGTTGGACCTCCTCCGGCTGGTCGGTCCTGATGTCGAACCGCTCTCCGGTATGCCGCGCCAGCCGGTCCCCCTGCGCCTTGCGGTTGCGGGTCAGCAGCCGCGCGCTGACTAGGACCCAGCCCGCGACCCCCTTGGGTGCCAGGACGACACAGTCGAGGAGCCCGTCATCGACCAGCGCGTCAGGCATGAGGTCGATGCCCCCGGTGATACGCCCGCAGTTGCCGATCAGGATGGTCCGGGCATATGTCCGTGCTGACTGTCCCCCGTCGACCGCGACCTCGGCGCGGAAGCGGGGGCCGAGGAAGTTGCGCAGCCCGGTCGCCACATAGGCGTGCTGGCCGCGCCGTGCCTTGGCCTCCTCGCTCGTCTCGGCCATGATGGTCGCGTCGAGCCCCAGGCCGGCCATGACGAGGAAGACATGACCGTCCGCCGGGCCCGCGGCTGTGCCCGTGGTCGGGGCCGTGTCGGCGGCCGCGCTGGCGTCTGTGGTCGGGGCTGTGCCCGTGGAAGTGGCCGTGCCCGTGACCACGGTTGCGTCTGCGGCCGACTCCGGCACCGGCCCCCGGTCGGGGCCGAGATCACCGACCTCATCGGCCGGGTCCAGCCGGATGTAGCCGACGTCCACCGTGCGATTGCGCCCGGTCAACGCCAGCCGCAAGGCGGCATCCACGTCATCGATCCCGAGCCCGAGGTTGCGGGCGAGCAAATTGCCCGTCCCCCCCGGCAGCAGCGCCAGCGGAGTGTCGGTGCCGGCGAGGGCGGCGGCAACCGCCCGGACGGTGCCGTCTCCGCCGAGGGTGGCGATCAGGTCGGCACCATCGGCGAGCGCGGCGCGCGCCTGGCCCGTCCCGGGGTCCTCCACCGACGTCGTCAGGAATGCCGGTGCGGCCCAGTCGAGTTCGCGAGCTACAGCGGTCAGCCGGCGCTCGACATCGGCGAGGTCATCCACCTTCGTCGGGTTCACCACGACCGCCAGCCGCCGCTGCCGAGGCGTGGCCTGGCCCCGCCGGAAGGCGTCCCGGTGCGGGCGCGGCAGCACGGTTCTGGACGGGCGGACGGTCGCCGCCATCACCAGCCCGACGGCGACCAGAGCGAGGGAGGCCAGGATCACGCCGGCGATGATCAGCGCGTCCGTCACGCCCTGAAACTACCAGCGGCGGGCGGGCGGCATACGGCAGCATGGTCGTCGTGAACGCCCCCTCCGACGACCCACCCGCCGGCGACCCACCCGTCGAGGGCGCACCCGCCGAGAACCCACCCCCCGTAGGCGCGCCCGCTGCGCCGGCTCCGGACGACAAGGACTGGACCTGGGTACTCGAGGCCGCCTGCCCCGACTGTGGGTATGCCGCGTCCGCCGTCCGCGCCGACGATCTCGCCGGCGCCATCGCCCAGGCGACCCTGCCGTGGTCGGCGGTCCTGGCCCGCCCCGACGCCGGGGTCCGCCCGAGTCCGGCCGTCTGGTCCCCGCTCGAATACGGCTGTCACGTCCGCGACGTCTGCCGCCTCTTCGACACCCGCACCCGGCTGATCCTCGACGAGGACGACCCGGTCTTCACCAACTGGGACCAGGACGCCACGGCGGTCGAGGACCGCTACTGGGCGCAGGACCCGACCGTCGTCGCCGCCGAACTCGCCACCGCGAGTGCCACCCTGGCCGCGACGTATGCCGCCGTGCCCCCCGACGCGTGGGAGCGTCCGGGGCGGCGCAGCGACGGTTCCGCGTTCACGACGGCGAGCCTCGGCAGGTACCTCCTGCACGATCTCGTTCACCATCTGGCCGACGTCGATGCCTGACTTCTCCCGGTGGCTCGGGTTCGCCCTCGCCTGCATCGTCATCGCCGCCATCCCCGGACCGAGTCTGCTCTTCGTCGTCGGTCGCGCCCTCGCCGCGGGCCGCCGCGAGGCCCTGCTCAGCGTTCTGGGCAATGCCACCGGCATCCTCATGCAGATCTTCCTCATCGCCGCGGGGCTGGGGCCGGTCGTCGCGGCGAGTGCCACGGCATACACGTCGATCAAACTCGTCGGCGCCGGCTATCTCGTCTATCTCGGGGTTCAGACCATCCGCCACCGGGACGCCGCTGCCCGGGCGCTCGGCGAGCTCGACCTGCGGCCCCGCCACGCCGCCCACGCGCTGCGCGACGGCTTCGTCGTCGGTGCGACCAACCCCAAGACGACCGTGTTCTTCATCGCCCTGCTGCCGCAGTTCGTCGACCGCAGTGCCGCGCCGGTGTGGAGCCAGATGCTCGTCCTCGGCCTGACGTTCTTCGTCGTCGCGGTCGCCAGTGACAGCCTCGTCGCCACCATGGCGGCCAAGGCACGGGACTGGTTCGGGCGATCGCCGCACCGGCTCAGGCGGATCAACGCCGTCGGCGGGCTGATGATGATCGTGCTCGGTGTCGTCCTCGCCCTGACCGGCCGCCCCACCCAGACCGCGACCGGCTGAGCGGCCGCGTCGACCCTCGTCCCGCCTACCGTCACAACGCCGTCCGTCACAACGCCGTCCGTCACGACGCCTACCGTCACAACGCCTTCCGTCACACCACCCAGCGCGACCCGAACGCGGCGAATACCCCGGCGAAGGGCCCACCCGCCGCCACGGCCAGCGCCAGCGCCTCGTCCGATGGCCGACCCTGGACCAGGCCCGCGTGATAGCCGGTCATGACCGTCGCCGCCACGTCGTCGGGGACCGGGAGCTGCGCGGCCACCACCGTCTGCGCGCCCAGGGCGAGCAGCGTCGCAGCGAAGCCGAGCGAGTTCTCGCCCGGGCGGACCGTCGTGCGCCCGACCTCGCACGCGGCGAGGACGACGTGGGCGGCTCCGACGCCACCGGCCCGCAGCTCGTGCGCGAACAACCGGCCGTCGCCGAGTTCCAGCCACGAGAACAGGGGACTACGCCCCTCGTGGCGCCCATGGGCAGCGATGTGGACGACGTCGGACTCGCGGAATGCGACCTGCGCCCCCGCCCTACTCGACGCGCCGTCGACCACCGGCTCGGCCCGAAGGCTCCACGCGGACGCGATCGCCTGACGTTCCGCCTCGGCGACCGGCCCCAATCCCGGCCCGGTGAGCACCGCGACCTTCGGGGCGATGCCCGACACCGGCTGTGGCAGGCGCCCGAGGAAGCCGGAGATCGACCGGGCGATCGTCAGCGGTCGCTGGGCCAGTGACGGCAGGACCCCCCACGGCAGGCCGCTGATCGCGCGACAGGGGACGACGACGACGGCCCGCTGCCGGGAGCGCACCGGCCCGAGGAGCGCGCCGTCGAGGGCCGCCAGGTTGCGCGTCAGGCTCGCGTCGATCGCCCCCGTCATCGGCATCGGCCCGTATGCCGTCCGCATCCGCAGGTCCGCGCACACCCGGTGGGTCAGATCCACGGCCCGGTCGAGGGGGAGGCACCGCTCGACGCTGATCCGGCCCCGGCGGCATACGACGACATGGATCTCGCCCTCGGCCTCGAAGAAGCTGCACGCGTCCACGCCGGCCTCGGCGAGTTCGGCGATCGCGGACGCCGCCGCCAGTGGGCGCACCTGCCCCTGGGGGCCGTCCGAGGAGTCGCCCCAGTCCCGGCGCCGGATCTCGCGCTCCAGAGCGTGGATCTGAGCCCGTATGCCGCTGCGCTCCCGTTCGTCCGCCCCCTCCAGCCGGGCGTGCGTCGCCCGCAACTGGGCGATGAGCTCGGCGGCGACCGGATCCTCGGGCGGCCGCACGGCTGCCAACCGGCCCATCGCGGCACGCCAGCGCTCGGTCGCCTCATAGACGGCCGCGGGTCCGGAGGTCATCGCCAGGCGCAGGTCGAGCCGGGCCAGCGGTTCGGTATGCCGGGCCCGGGCGGCACCGAGGTCGAGGCTGGCGATCCGCGCCTGCGCCTCCTGCAACTCGGTCGCGGCCGCCCGCAGCTCCGCGCGGGCGCGGCCACGATGACCGAGGGTCGCCGCACTCTCCGCACGCACTCGACGCCAGCGCAGGCGGTCGCTCAGGGACAGCCGGTCGGGGATGACGCGCGGAAGGGTGGCGCCGGCGGCGCGCGGATCCGAGGGCAGCAGCGCCTCGGCCGTCAGCAGGCGCGCCCGCACCGCCAACAGGCTCCGGTCCTGGAGGGCACGCTCGAGGATGGGCGCGGTCGCCCGGACGATGGCGCGGGGCGAATCCCCCCGGGCCAGGCGGATGGCGAGCACCGCGAGCCGGGCTTCGTCCCGCATCGTCGCCGACGCCCGCCGGCCCAGGTGGGTCACCGCGGCGCGGGCCGCGGCATACGCCTCCGTATGCCGACCGGCCACCAAATAGGCGTCGGCGAGGGTCGCCTGGACCTGCGCCAGGAAGAGGGAGCGGCCGCCCTCGGCGGCCTCGGCGGTCGCGATGGTCAGGACGTCGATCGCGTCCTCGACCAGTCCGGCGTCGAGGAGGACCCGCCCCTGGTCGGTCAATCCCGGGGCGCGGGTGATGGCGACCGGCATCGTGTCCGCCGCGGCCATCATTGCCAGGGCCCGCGGGAGGTCGCCCTCGAGATACGCAATCATGCCGGCGTTGTAGGTCGCCATGAAGCGCTCCGTGGGATGCCTGGCCGGATCGGCCAGCTCCAGCAGTTCCGCCGTCTCGCGGTGAGCCGCGGCGAAGTCTCCGAGATGGGCATGCAGGAGAGCGACATTGAGCAGGCAGATGAGGATGTCGCCGACGGCGAGGCGCTCGCGCTGGGCCAGCGCCGACTGGAAGTGGGCGAGGGCGTCCCGGGTCCGCCCGACGTTGGCATAGGCGACCCCACGCTGCCGCTCCACGAGCGAACGCAGGTCGGGCCGGTCGGGACCGCAGGTGTATGCCGCCTCGTCCAGCGCGCGCATCGCCTCATCCCACCGCGCCGTGGCGACACAGGCGAACGACAGCCCGAGGGCGGTCCGGACCGTCAGCTCCCGGAGGGCCTCGACCCCGAGACGCGCGCCGGCCTCGGGCGGGAGTGAGGCGATCCGCCGCAGCAGACGCGCGAACTCCTGTCGCGCTTGCCCGTGCCGGCCCTCGTTGTTGTCGCGCTGCGCGGTCGAGCGGTGCTCCTCGAGGAGGCCGAGGGTGATCTCCGCCGCCGGCCGAGCGCGCGCGGCGATCGTCTCAGAGCTCCAGGGGGCGGGTGAGGATGGTGTGACCGGCACCCGCCCGGAATCGCACCAGGAGCGCCACCGGCCCCCCCGGGAACGACGATGTCGAACCGCCCCGCCTCGTCCGTGGCGGCCGTGGCCACCGGGGGACGGGTCGCGAGCGCGAGGGGGTCGTGGGCGGCATACGCCTCGATGTCGGCGGGACCGTCGCTGACCCAGCCGTCGATTCGCATCCCGCCCGCGACGTCGGGGGCGAGTTCGACCACGACACTGCCGCCGGCGGCGGTGAAGAGCCCACCCGAGGTCGGTGCCGCGGCACCACGCACGGCGATGAGGTGTTCGGTGGTCAACTCGGCGAGTTCGGCCTCGAGGGTGCGCGCGGATATCGCGAACTTCGCCCGCGTGGTGAGATCGTCGGGCATCGGGTCGAGGACGTCGAGCACGTCACGGATCTCGCGGAAGAGCGCAGCGGACTCGGCGACGTCGTCGTCGGGCGGGGCGTTCATCCGCTCACTCCTTCCATCGCGGGTCCGCGACCAGTGCCGCCTTGAGTTTGGCGAGGCATCGTCCGCGGGTCGGACCGATGCTCCCGACCGGGATTCCCAGGTTCTCGGCAATGGTCGCATAGTCGGGTCGGGTCGCGTAGGCGATCACGCAAATCAAGTACTGACACGCCGGTGATAGGGATTTGACGTTGTCCCACAACACGCGCTGGCCTTCGCTCAGGACGGCGACCGCCTCGGGAGTGGGGTCGGGCGCCTCCGTCTCCGCCCCGGGATCCGCAACCACCGTCGTATGCCGATCCCGCCCTCCCGCGTGCCACGCCTCCCGCCGGACGGTCACCAGGAGCCAGCCAAGGACGGCCTGGGGATCGGTGATGTCGTGGGCGTGGTCGACCAGCCGCAACCACGTGTTCTGGACTGCCTCCTCGGCATCCTCCCGCCGCGGACAGTGCTGGCGGGCGGTCCGCCACAGGATCGGGGTCACCTGGTGGACGAGGTCACCGAGCCGCTGGACATCACCCTCGCGGTATGCGGTGAACGCCTGGCAGGCATCGTCGGCGAGGGACCGCATCGACGACGAGCGCACCGCGAATCCTTCCCTCCTCCGCGCCCGGCTGGGACGGCCGAGCGGGTTCAGGCTACCGCGAGGTAAGGGGGACCCGGGGGCCCCTTTCCGCCTCGGCCGCCACCCTCGGAAAGGGGAGGAACGCAGCGGCACGCGGTGGTTACGCTGATCCCGTGATCGACATCAGACTCCTTCTCGATGACCCCGAGCGGGTCAAGGCCTCGCAGCGCGCCCGCGGGGACGACGAGTCTCTCGTCGACCAGGTCGCCGCCGCCGACGCCGAGCGCCGTGCGCGGTTGACCGAGTTCGAGGCCAACCGCGCCCGGCAGAAGGCCCTCGGCAAGGAGGTCGCCGCGGCGAGCGGCGACGCCAAGCAGGCGTTGCTCGCCGAGACGCGCGACCTCGCGGCCCGGGTCAAGGACCTCCAGGCCGCCGCGGATGCCGCACAGGCACACCGGGATTCGCTCTTGGAGCAGATCGGCAACGTCATCGTCGACGGCGTTCCGGCCGGTGGCGAGGCGGACTTTGCCGTGCGGGAGGTGGTCGGCACCCCACGGGATTTCGCCGCCGAGGGCGTCACGCCGCGCGACCATCTCGACCTCGGTGAGGCCCTGGGCGCGATCGACATGGGCAGAGGCGCCCGGGTGTCGGGTGCCCGCTTCTATTTCATGACGGGCGTCGGGGCGCGGCTCGAACTCGGTCTCCTCAACGCCGGCATGGCCATGGCCATCGAGCGCGGGTTCGTCCCGATGATCACCCCGACCCTCGTCCTGCCCGAGATCATGAAGGGGGCCGGGTTCATCGACCGGCATGCCGACGAGGTCTACCGGCTCGAGGCCGACGACCTCTATCTCACCGGCACCTCGGAGGTCGCACTCGCGGGCTATCACACCGGTGAGGTCATCGACCTGCGCGACGGCCCGCGCCGGTATGCCGGGTGGTCGACGTGCTATCGACGCGAGGCCGGCAGCTATGGCAAGGACACCCGCGGGATCATCCGCGTCCACCAGTTCAACAAGATCGAGATGTTCGTCTACTGCGACCCCGCCGACGCGGAGGCCGAGCACGAGCGCCTCCTGACGATGGAGCGTGACATGCTCGCGCTCATCGACGTGCCCTATCGCATCATCGACACCGCCGCCGGCGATCTCGGGCAGAGCGCGGCGCGCAAGTTCGACTGCGAGGCGTGGATTCCGACGCAGGGCCGCTATCGCGAGCTGACCTCGACATCGAACTGCACGACCTTCCAGGCGCGCCGTCTCGGGACCCGGATCAAGGGCGAGTCGGGCAATCAGGTCGCCGCGACCCTGAACGGCACGCTCGCGACGACCCGCTTCCTGGTCGCCATCCTCGAAAACCATCAGCAGCCCGACGGGTCGGTCGTCGTGCCCGAGGGGCTGCGCCCCTACGTCGGGCTGGACCGGCTCAGCCCGCGGTGAGGACGGCCCACTAGGCTGCCCGCGGTTTCGTCACGACTTGGGGGTATGCCGCGTGCTCACCACTCATGGCCTCACGCGCCGTTTCGGCGACGTCGTCGCCGTCGACTCGGTCTCGATGACCGTCCCGGACGGCCGCCTGACCGGGTTCATCGGCGGTAATGGCGCCGGGAAGACGACGACGATGCGGATGATCATGGGCGTCCTCGGCGTCCATGCCGGCACGGTGACGTGGAACGGCGCGCCTATCACGGCGCAGGACCGGCGGCACTTCGGCTATATGCCCGAGGAACGCGGCCTCTATCCGAAGCAGCCGATCCTCGACCAGCTGATCTATCTCGGGCGCCTCAAGGGGATGAGCACGGCCGCCGCGCGGGCGGCGGTCCTGGCCAATCTC
Organism: Nostocoides sp.; assembly: GCA_016702415.1. GTDB lineage: Bacteria > Actinomycetota > Actinomycetes > Actinomycetales > Dermatophilaceae > Nostocoides_A. The sequence goes on along the minus strand of JADJEA010000029.1, from coordinate 176,374 downwards.
GAACGCTTCGGCCTGGCCGGCCGGGCCAAGGAACGGGTCGAGAAGCTCAGCCTCGGCAACCAGCAGCGGGTCCAGATCGTCGCCGCGCTCCTGGGCGACCCCCGCTTCCTCGTCCTCGACGAACCCTTCTCCGGTCTCGACCCCGACGCCGTCGACTCGATGGCCGCAATGCTGCGCGAACACGTCGCGCGCGGGGTCCCGGTCCTCTTCTCCAGCCATCAGCTCGACCTCGTCGACCGCCTCTGTGACCGGCTCGTCGTCATGGCCAGGGGCCGCGTCGTCGCCCAGGGAACCTCCGACGACCTGCGCACCGCCGGTCCGGTGCGCTTCCACGTCGCGGCACCGGGCGACCTGGGGTGGGTGCGCGACATACCCGGGGTTCTCGTCGTGGGCCAGCAGGACGGGACCACGGAGTTCGAGGTGGCGACACCGGGCGCGGAGCAGCGCGTCCTCGCCGAAGCGGTGCGCCGCGGCCCCGTCACGAGCTTCGGGCGGGTCGTCCCGCCGCTGTCCGAGATCTACCGGAAGGTGACCGCCGCATGAGTGAGCCCCAGCACCCGCGCGACCGGGCCGCGTGGACGATCGTCGCCCACCGCGAGATCGTCGCCAAGCTGCGCGACAAGGCGTTCCTCTTCTCCACCGGGATGATGCTCCTCGTCATCACGGTCGCCCTGATCCTCCAGGCGGTCCTGGGGAACCGGGCGCACCACTACACGGTCGCGACGACGTCATCGGCGCAGTCCGTTGTCGCCCAGGTGGCCGCCGCCGCGACGGCCCAGGATGCCAAGACGACCGTGACACCGATGGTCGTCACCGACGACACCGCCGCCAAGGCGGCCTTGACGAGTGGGGATGCGGATGCGTGGCTGCATCGCACGGCCACGGGGTGGGCGCTGACCGCGAAGTCGGACCCCGACGCGGGGCTGCTGACGGTCGTGTCGGAGGTCGTCCGCCAGGACGTCCTCGCCGCCAACGCCGCCGCCGCGGGGACCACCGTCGAGGCGCTGACCAGGGGGAGTGTCGTCGTGCCCGAGGCCCTCGACACCTCGGGAGCCGCCGGGACGCTGCGGACTGTGCTGGGATTTGTCTTCGCCTTCCTCTTCTATATCTCCGCCCTCCTCTTCGGCGTCCAGTTGGCGCAAAGTGTGTTGGAGGAGAAGCAATCCCGCATCGTCGAGATCATCGCCACCTCGATCCCGCTGCGGCAACTGCTGGCCGGCAAGATCGCCGGCAACACCGCTCTCGCCTTCGCCCAGATGACCCTGTATGCCGGGATCGGCGTGATCGGGTTGTCGTTCACCAGCTACGGCCGCTATCTCTCCGACGTCGGCGGCCCGATCGTGTGGTTCCTCGTGTTCTTCGTCGCCGGCTTCGCTGCGCTCGCGTGTCTGTGGGCGGTCGCGGGGGCGTTGGCGAGCCGCTCGGAGGACCTGCAGGCGACGACGACGCCGCTGACGACGATCGTCATGGCGATCTTCTTCGGCTCGCTCATGGCCAAGGGCACGGTGGCAACGGTGCTCTCGTTCGTCCCACCCATCTCGGCGGTCGCGATGCCCATGCGGCTGGCAGGGGGCGGGGTCGCGTGGTGGCAACCGGCGGTGGCCCTGCTCCTCCTGGTCGTCTTCGCCGTCCTGATCCTCCGGGTGGGGGAGCGCCTCTACCGACGCTCCCTCCTGCAGACCCGGGGGCGGGTCGGCATACGGCAGGCATGGACGGCGCAGGAGTGAGCGCAGGAGTGAGCGCAGAAGTGAGCGCGCCGCACCTGGTCGGACTCGACATCGACGGGACGATCCTCACCCACGACGGCACCGTGCGCGACCCCGTCCGGTATGCCGTGGCCCGCGCCCGCGAGGCCGGTCACCACCTCGTGCTCGCCACCGGACGGGGAGTCGTCGGCACCCTCCCCGTGCTCGCCGATCTCGGGATCGACCAGGGGTATGCCGTGTGCTCCAATGGCGCGGTCACCCTCGCCCTCGACCCGGGGCACCCGAGTGGGTACGAGGTGCTCGAGGCGATCACCTTCGACCCGGCGCCCGCGCTCGGACTCCTCCACGACGCGTGGCCGGATGCCGTTGTCGCGGTGGAGGATCTGGGCGTCGGGTTCAAGGTGTCGGCGCCCTTCCCGATCCACTTGGAGGGGACGGTCACGGTCGTTCCCTGGGCCGAGCTGGCCGCGACGCCGGTGACCCGCCTGACCTTCCACAGCCCGACCGGGACCAGCGAGGACTTCCTCGCCCTCGCCCACCGCATCGGGCTGCACGAGATGAACTACGCCGTCGGCTACTCGGCCTGGCTCGACATCAACCCCGAGGGCGTGACCAAGGCGAGTGCGCTGGAACTCGTGCGCCGCCGGCTCGGGGTGGGCCCGCAGCATACGGTCGCGGTGGGGGACCAGCGCAACGACATCGACATGCTCCGGTGGGCGGCGCGCGGAGTGGCGATGGGGGACGCCCCGGAGGAGGTGCGCGCCGTCGCCGACGAGGTCACCGCCGATGTGCTCGGGGACGGGGCCGCTCGGGTGCTGGAGTCCCTGCCCGGGGTCGGCCGCGGGGATGTCGCGGTGGCCCGGTGATGGACGGCGACCGACAGCTGACGTCGACGGCCAACCCTCGCGTCAAATTCGTCGTCGGGCTGCGCTCTCGGCGGTCCCGGGACGCCCAGGGCGTGACCTGTCTCGACGGGATCGCCGAGACCCGGCTCGCCCTGGACGCCGGGTGGACGGTGCGGACCCTCTTCCACTGCGCGGAGCTCATGGGCGCCGATGCCGCAGCCGGGGCGGAGCTGGTCGCCCGGGCGCGATCGGCGGGAGCGGAGACGATCGCGGTGTCGCGCACCGTGTTCGAGCGGATGGCCTATCGCGAGGGACCGGACGGCATCCTCGCCGTCGTGCCCTCGCCGGGCGCGGCCCTGGCGAGTCTCGACGTGCCGGCCGGTGCCCTCGTGGTCGTCGCCCAACGGATCGAGAAGCCGGGCAATCTCGGGGCCATGTTGCGCACCGCCGATGCCGCGGGGGTCGCCGCCGTCATCGCCGCGGACCCGGTGACGGATTGGGGCAATCCCAACGTCATCCGGGCGAGCAAGGGGACCGTCTTCTCGGTGCCGGTGGCCGCCGCCGACACGGGATCGACGCTGGCGTGGCTGGCCGAGCGGGGCCTGACCCTCGTCGCGACGACCCCCGACACCTCGGTGCGCCACTTCGACGCCGACCTCACCGGCGGCATCGCGGTCGCGGTGGGCGCGGAGAAGTGGGGGCTGGATGAGCGGATGCTGGCCGCCGCGGGCCTGCGGGTGCGGATACCCATGGCCGGCCGGGCCGACTCGCTCAACGCCGCGACCTCCGCGGCGATCGTGCTCTACGAGGCGGTGCGCCAGCGCAGCCTGAGCGGCTGAACGGGTCTGCGGCACAGCGGTTTTCGGCGACCGGGCGGCGGTCAGGTGAGCCGCCGCCGCATTGGGAAGGCAGCGACCGTCGCTCAGGGCGACCGCCGGTCAGATGGTGACCTTGCCGTCCGCGGTGTTGAAGGTGACGGCCATCAGCCCCGGGGTGCCGTGGGGGGCGATGAAGCTGAAGTGGATGACCGAGGACGTCGTCTCGGCGGGAAGGCCGAGCCAGTCCTTGACCCGGTCGGGGTCGCCGCCGATCTCGAGCGACTCGATCGTGGTGTCGGTGTGGGCGTCGTCGGACGGGTGCGGGCTGCACGGATCCCATTCGACGAAGAAGGGCAACTGCGGGTCGGACTGCAGCCCGCGGACCCCCAGCTGGCGCCACTTGAACTCGCGGCCGTCGGGCATCCGGCGGTTGCCGTCGACCGCGTGCCGGCCGAGGCGACCCTCGAGGTCGCGCAGATCCTCCACGCGCACGACCCAGCCGATCCAGCCGCCGCCCATCTCGCTGCGCGCCCGGACCGCCTGCCCGAAGGGGGCCTTGTCGGCGGCGGGGTGGTCGAGGACCTCGACGACCTCGACATAGCGCTCGTGGGCCAGCGGCAGGATCATATTGCGGGTGCCGAACCGCGGGTGGATGCCGCCCTCGACGGGGTCGACCCCGATATCGGCTCCCAGACGCTTCGCGGTCGCCTGGAGACCGTCGGCCTCTGCGGCATACGACACATGATCCACGCGCATGCGCTCATCGTTACACACGCGCAGGGGTGCTCTTGACCATCGTCGAGGGCACCGTGGAGCGTGAAAACGCTTACGCCCCGAGGCGTCCGGCCGAGAGGTGCCCAGCGGCGCGACGCGGCCGGCTCAGCCCTGCCCGAGGTGGTCCACGAGAGCCGGGGCGAGCCCGACATAGGTCCGTGGGGTCAGGGCCTGCAGCCGGGCCGCGACCTGCGGCGGCAACCCGAGCCCGTCGATGAACTCCCGCAGATCCGCGGCGGTGATCCGCCGTCCCCGGGTGAGTTCCTTGAGGCGTTCGTATGGCGCGTCCATCCCCGCCACCCCCTGCGCCGCGAGGGCGCGCATCGCCGACTGGATCGGCTCGGCGAGGACCTCCCAGTTGGCGTCGAGATCGGCCGCCATCGCCGCGGGGACGGCGTCGAGGCCCGCGAGCCCTCGCCCGATGTTGTCGATCGCCAGGAGCGAGTGACCGACCGCCGTCCCGATATTGCGCTGCATCGAGGAGTCGGTCAGGTCCCGCTGGAGGCGTGAGGTGACCAGCGTGGCGGCGAGGACATCGAGGAGGGCATTGCTCACCTCGAGATTGGCCTCGGCATTCTCGAACCGGATCGGGTTGACCTTGTGCGGCATCGTGCTGGACCCGACCGTCCCCTGCCCGCGCACCTGCGCGAAGTAGCCGAGCGAGATATAGGTCCACATATCGGTGCAGAGGTTGTGGAGGATGCGGTTGGCGCGGGCGAGGTCGGCATACAACTCCGCCTGCCAGTCGTGGCTCTCGATCTGGGTCGTCAAGGGGTTCCAGGTCAGGCCCAGACCGGTGACGAAGTCGCGGCTGATGCCCTCCCAGTCGGCGTCCGGGACCGCGGCGAGGTGGGCTCCGTAGGTGCCCGTCGCCCCGTTGAACTTCCCGAGGAACTCCGCCCGCCCGATGCGCCGCAGTTGCCGGCCCAGGCGCCAGGCGAGGACGGCCAGTTCCTTGCCCATCGTCGTCGGGGTGGCGGGCTGGCCGTGGGTATGCGCGAGCAGCGGCACATCCCGCAGGTCCCGGGCCATGGCCTCGACCTGGGCGAGGAGGGCGCTTGCTTTCGGCAGCCACACCTCGGTGATCGCCCCGCGGACCATGAGGGCGTAGGCGAGATTGTTGACGTCCTCGGAGGTGCAGCCGAAGTGGATCAGTTCGGCCGTCGGATCGCCCGCCCGCCCGGGGAGGGCGGCGAAGCGCTCTTTCAGGACGTACTCGACCGCCTTGACGTCGTGCTGGGTCGTCGCCTCCACCGCCGCTAGGGCGGCGATGTCGTCGGGGCCGAACCCGTCCGGTATGCCGCGCAACGCCGCCTTCTCCTGTGGCGTCAGCGCCCCGACACCGGGGACGACGCCGTGATCGGTGAGGTGGATGAGCCACTCGACCTCGACCCGCAACCGCTCCCTATTGAGCGCGGGCTCGGAGAGGTGGTCGACCAGGGGGGCGACGGTCGCGCGGTAGCGGCCATCGAGGGTGCCCAGCGAGACGGGCGGTCGGGCGTCGGCGAGGGACGGCATACGGCCATTGTCCCGTGCCCGGCGAGTGGGCCGACGTGGGGACCAGGGCGCGTCGGGACCGGATCTACAGTGGGTGCATGGGCAAATCGGTCCGTCCCCTGTCCGCATCGGTCGAGATCGCGGCGCCGCCGCAGGCGGTATGGCGCGTCGTCGCCGACGTCCGCCGCACCGGCGAGTGGTCGCCCGAGTGCCGCAAGGTCCTCGCGCCGGCCCGCCTGCGCGCGGGGTCGCGGTTCGTCGGGCTCAACAAGCGGGGCTTCGTGGCCTGGCCGACGACCGCACGCGTGGTGCGCTGCGAGCCGCCCCGGGTCCTGGCGTATCGGATCGTCGAGAATGGCGCGACCTGGACCTATGCCCTGGAGCCCGCGGGGGAGGGGACCCGGCTGACCGAGAGCCGGGTGGCGGCGGACGGGATCTCGACCCTTTCGGCGGTGTTCACCCGGGTACTCCTGGGCGGCGAGGTGCACACAGACGAGTTGGAGGACGGCATCCGCCGCTCCCTCGAGCGGATCAAGGCCATCGTCGAATCCGAATCTGCCGGGTCGGCTGCCGCCGGCGGGTGACTCAGGCGTCGAGCGCGGCGCGGACGTGAGCGAGGATGCCGGGGACGGCGGCCCGGAGTTCGGCATACGTCCGGTCGAAGGCGGCGGTGGAGCCGTACCACGGGTCGTCCACGTCGAGGTCGCCCGCGGCGACGGCGTCCGGGTCGAAGCTGCGGATGAGTCGGATGTGGTCGGTATGCCGATCCCCCGCCAACCGGTGCAACGCCCGTAGGTGTCCGGCGTCGGCGGCCAGGACGAGATCGCGCTCGTCGAGCCAGGAGCGTTCGATGCGCCGCGCCCGGTGCGCCCGGCCGCCCCAGTCGTCGTGGCCCTGGCGCGCCAGGACGGCGAGCGTGCGCGAGTCGGCGCGATTGCCCGCCTCCTCGGCGGAGACTCCGGCCGAATCGACGCTCACCCGGTCGGCCAGCCCCGCGTCGTCGAGGGCCTCGCGGAGGAGGAACTCGAGCATGGGGGAGCGGCAGATATTGCCAGTGCAGACGACGCAGATCCGATAGGTCACCGCGTCATTCTCCCCGCTCGGCCAACTCGCTGGGCTGGATGGCCACGCCGGGCTGGCCGCGGCCGGACCCGCGCGCGGGGGCTGGGGGCGAACTTGAGCACGTCTTCCGGACTTGAGCACGTCTTCTCGACTGGACATGAGCACGTCTTCTCAACTTGAACACGCCATGTCGACTTGAGCACGTCATGTCTGACGTGCTCAAGTCGACATGGCGTGCTCAAGTTGGGGGACTCCTCAAGTTGGGGGACTGCTCAAGTTGGGGGACTGCTCAAGTTGGGGGACTGCTCAAGTTGACTGGGGCTCCCAAGTTGGGGGACTCCCCAAGTTCGGGGGCTCCCAAGTTGGCGAGGGCTCCTCAGACACCGGTCACTGGTAGCTGATGAGCGACGGGAACGGGGTGACCTGGGCGACCGTCTCGGCCGGGGTGAGCATGGGGGCGTCCTCGTCGATGAAGTTCTTCCAGCCGAGGAAGAAGCCGTCCGGAAGGTCCGCGCGCATCGTGCGCCAGGTCGACTGCTTGGCACCCTGACCGCCGGAGCCGTCCACGTGGACCACGATTTGAAGCTCGTCGTGGGTGCGGTCGATCTGGTCCCGGTCGCGCAGCATCTGGGTCTGGAACTGGTGCAGCACAAGCATTTTCGGCGGCAAATCGTTCTCGCGGGTCAAGGTGGCGAGCCAGTCGGCGACGGCGTTGACCTCGGCGGCGTCCACATGCCCGATTCGGGTGAGGGGCAGTTCCCCGGGCAGCAGGCGCCACTCCGGGTCGAGCGCGAGGCCGACGCCGGGGCGGCGGAGCAGATCGGCATACAGGCGGGCCTGGGTGAGGAAATCGCTGCGGCCGGGCTGGAGGTCGAGGAGGCAATAGACGCCGGCGCCCTCGGCGACGTCGATCCAGCGCGCGAGCACGGCGGGATCGGTGGGAGTCGAGTAGCTCCCGTCGCTCCCGGGAGCGCTCGCCGCGACGGTGGCGATGAGCTCGAAGGCGGGCCGGACGGGGGTGTCGAGGAGGTCGGCATACTGGGCGACGAGGTCGCCGACCCGCGTGACTGCCGCCGCCGCGTCCTGCTCGCCGAGCAGCCCGAGCGACGGGGTGAGCGGGTTGCCGTAGATCGCGACAAAGTGGTTGGCCGGGAGAGCCAACAACCCGCCGCCAGGCAGTTCCGGGGCCAGCCGCGCGGTCCGGACTCGCCCCGTAAAACGCTCCGTGGACCCGAACGTCCGCCCGACCGCCGCGACCGTCGCCTCGGGCGCGGCCCGCAGCGCCGCGATCGCGTCGGCGTCGGCCCGCGGATCGGCGCCCCGGATCTCGACGATCCCCGCCCCGGCAGCGGTTGCCGTCGCCCGGACCAGGAGGGAGGCCGGCTTGTCGGGGTCGACGAGCAGCAGCGCGCGCCCAGCGGGTGGGGGCGCGGGCAGGTCGGCGTGGAGCCTCGGGGTGCCCTCGGCGGGGCCAGGCACGACCCGCCGGTCCCCCGGCGGAGGCTGCGCCGCGTAGCTGACGATCTCGTTCACCCCGAGCCGGCCGAGTTCGGCGAGGAGGTGGGCGTCGGGCAGCAGGACGGGAACGCCGAGGTGCGCGGCGACCCGCGCGGCGGCCGGGTGGCTCGCCTCGTCTCCGGCAAGGACGACGACCGGCGAGGACGCGAAGAACGCCCGCGAGGCCGCGCGCAGGGCGGAGGCGGAGGTTCCGGCCGGCAGGACGGTCGTTACCCCGGTCGTATGCCGTTGCCCCCCAGCGCCGTCCCCGCCCCCGTCCCCCGAACCGGTGGCCCGGTGGCCCATCGTCGGGGCGCAGGCCGCGGGCGCCAGCGCCGCCGCCCCGGCGATCAACACCGACCGGCGCCGCGGGCCGCCTCGTGCTCTCCCCCGATCTGCTTGCACCACACCGATGTTAGGAGCCGAGCCCGTCCATGGCGCGGACGGCGCGCCGGAGCGGGGTGCGTTGCTCAGGCGGGCGGGGTCAGGTGCAAGGTCCGGGCGAAGCCGTCCCGGCCATCCTCCCGGTGGCTGACCATGACCAGGGTCCGGTCGGACGAGGCGGCCAGGAGGTCGTCGAGCACCTCGCGCGCGGTGACCGAGTCCAGGTGCGCGACCGGCTCGTCCAGCAGCACGACCGGCCGCTCGGACAGCAACGCCCGGGCCAGTCCGAGCCGGGCCTGCTCGCCTCCCGACATCCCGCGGCCGCCCGCGCCGAGGCGGGTGTCGAGCCCGTCCGGCAGCCGGTCGAGCCATCCGCCCAGCCCCGCTCGGCCCAGCGCCGCGGTGATCTCGGCATCGCTCGCGACGCCCCCCGCCGCGAGCTTGAGGTTCTCGCGCAGGCTCGACCCGAATACATGCGGCGAGTCGTCCACGACGGCGACGCGGGCGCGGGCGGAGGCCAGCGGCATACCGGAGATGGGGGTGTCGTCGATGGTGACGGTTCCCGACTCGGGGTCCAGGTGGCGGGCGAGGACGGCCAGGAGCGTGGATTTCCCGGCACCATTCGGGCCGACGACCGCGAGGTGGGTGCCAGCGGGCAGGTCGAGGTCGAGGGGGGCGAGCGCGAGCGGGCGTTCGGGGGTCCAGCGGGCGCTCACGGCGCGCACGGCGATGTCCGTATGCCGCGCCTCCCCCTCCGACGCCGCCATGTCTTCCGTCCCCGTCACCGAGGCGACGGCCGGGGTCTGGTCGAGGACTCCCCGCAACCGGACCGCGCTCCCACGGGCCCGCGCGAGCGCCCGGGCGGCCTCGGCCAGCGGCGTCAGGGCGTCGGCGACGGCCACCGGGGTCAGGACGAGCAGCGCCGCCACCGGTGCCGTATGCCGCGCCGCCCCCCCGAGGCTCAGCGCCACCCCGACCGTGGTCGCCGCCACGGACACCAGGATGGTCCCGGCGGCAAGCGCCCGTCCGCGCGCTTGACGCAGCGTCGTCGCCACCCAGACACGTTGTGCCGCAGCGAGTTCGGCTTGGAGGTCCGGGCCGGCGTTGATCGCCGCGATCTCGCTCGCCTGGCCGGTCAGCAGCCCGGCGATCCGGCCGACGTCGGCGCGGGCATGGGTCAGCTCGGCGAGGCCGGCCGACTCGAGCCGTTCCGCCAGGGCGGCGAGCCCGGTCACCACAACCCCGAGCCCTGCGATCCAGGCGCCGACCCGCCAGTCGAAGCCCGCGGTCACCGCCGTCGCCAGCCCCCAGGCCACCAGCGCCGACAGCCCCGGCACGGTCACCCGGATCTGGGCGCCGACGATGTCGTCGAGATCGTCGACGACGCCGGTCAGCAGATCCGCGCGCCCGCGCCGGCCGAGGCGGGCGGGGGTGAGGGGGATGAGCGCGGCATAGGTGTCGATGCGGCGTTCGGCAAGATCGGCGAGGGCGGCGTCGTGGGTGCGCAGCCGCTCCCAGTACCGGAATGCCGGCCGCGTCATCCCGAACGCCCGCACCGCGACGATCGCCGCGAGCAGGGTCTGGATGATCGGCTTTTCGCTCGCCTTGACGATCAGCCAGCCCGAGGTGGCAGTCAGGGCGACGCCACTGGCCAGCGCCAGCCCGCCGATGACGCCGGCGAGGACGAGCGGCCGGGTCAGCCGGACTGTCCGCAGGTCGGGGAGGGTTGAGGGCCCGGGGAGGGTGGGGGGCCCGGGGAGGGTGGGGGGCCCGGGGAGCGGGGGGCATTGTCACGACGCCACCGCCCCTCGCCGCGTCCGCGCGAGGTGGGTATGCCGATCGGCCACCTCGACGAGTTCGGCCCGGTGGGTGACCGCCACCACCGCCTTGCGGCTCGCCAGCTCGCGGATCGCCGCGTGCGCGATGGCCGCGCTCTCGTCGTCGAGATGAGCGGTCGGCTCGTCCAGGAGGATGACCGACTCGGGCGCGAGGAGCGCCCGCGCCAGCCCCACCCGCGCACGCTGGCCCGCCGACAGCCCGAACCCGTCGTCACCGACGACCGTCTCCAGCCCATCCGGCAGGGCCGCGACCACGCCGTCCAGCCCGACGTCCCGCAGGGCCTCCCAAATCGCTTGTGTGCCAGCGGTATTGCCGAGTGTCATCAGCCGCCGCAGGCTGCCCGTCGGCAGGAAGGGCCGCTGCGTGACCAGGTGGCACGCCGGCGCTCGCACGACTCCCGACTCCGGCCGCCGGATGCCGCACACCAATTCCAGCAGCGTCGTCTTCCCCGCGCCGGATTCGCCGGTCACGACGGTCAGGCCGGGTCCGGCGTGGAGGCTGAGGCCGGCGAGGACGGGGGCGTCCGCCCCGGGGTAGGTGTAGGTGACGTCCGTGAGGTCGACCGTGGCCGCGGGGGCCCCCTGGGTGCCTCGGGACTCCTGGGTGCCTCGGGACTGCCGTGTGGGGGCATCGAGCTCGGCCTGGATCGCCGCCAGGGCTTCCGCCCCGTCGGCCGCGCTATGGAACTCCTGGCCCACCCGCCGGATCGGCCAATATGCCTCCGGCGCAAGGAGGATCGCGACCATGGCGGTATCCAGCGGCATGGTTCCCCGGGCCAGCCGGACCCCGCACAGAACGGCGACGATCGCCACCGAGATCGTCGCTAGGAGCTCGAGGGCGGCGGAGGAGAGGAAGGCCGTCCGCAGCGTCCGCATCGTCGCGCGACGGTGGCGCTCGGTGACTTCGCCGATGGAAGCGAGCTGCCGCTCCGCCCGCCCGTAGTTCACCAACGTCGGCAGCCCCCGCACGACGTCGAGGAAGTGCCCGCCGAGGTCGGCCAGCGCGCGCCAGCGGCGCTGCGTGTCGTCCTGGGTCGTCCGGCCGATGAGGGCGGCGAACAACGGCAGCAGCGGCAGCGTGAGGACGACCACGAGCGCGCTCGGCCAGTCGACCAAAGCCAGGGTCGCGACGGCGACGGCGGGCACGACGGCGGCGGCGACGAGTGCGGGGAGGTAGCGCGCGGCATACGGCTCCACGCTGGCGCACCCGCTGGTCGCCAACGTCAGGCGGGCGGCCGGATCGGTCGGTATGCCGCCCACCCCCTCCGCCGACGCGCCCCCCGCGACCCCGGCCCCCGCGCCCTCGCCCTCCGACGCCCACGCGCCCAGGAGGCGGGCCCGAACCGCGGTGGTGACGGTCGCGCCGGCGTGGGCGGCGGCATACTCCGCGGCGGCGGCGAGGACCGCTCGGGCGACGAAAAGGCCGACCAGCCAGGCGAGCGGGGTGGTGATGGGGGCCGAACGCGCGATCGCGACCACCACGCCGGTGAGGGCGAAGGCGGTCGCGATCGTGGCGGCTCCTTGAGCCACTCCGACCGCTCCCAAGGCCACGAAGGGGCGGCGGGCCTCGGGAACGGTGCGGAGAACTTGCGGGTCGAACGGCTTCACGCGGTCGGTGGGATCACCGGCCCGCGCGCGCCGGCGTGGTCAGGGGGTCCTGTGCCGGCGGGATGTGGGCCGTGGTGATCCGCTTGCGGAACACCCAGTAGGTCCAGCCCTGGTAGAGCAGGACGACCGGGGTGAACACGAGGGCGGCGATCGTCATGATCTTGAGGGTGTAGTCCGTGCTGGACGCGTTGTGGATCGTCAGGCTGAAGGCGTCGTTCGTCGAGCTCGGCATGACGTTCGGGTAGAGCATGAAGAAGTACGTCGCCACGGCCAGCGCGATCGTCAACGCGGTCCCGAGGAAGGCCTTGCCCTCGGCGGCGCGCGCGTTGAATGCGATGGACGCCAGGAGGCAGACGGCCGCCAGCGCGGTGGTCAGCCACGACCAGAGGCTTCCGTGACCGATACCGAGCCAGAGCAGCAGGATCACGGCGAGGACCGCGGCCGCGAGGCCGGACTTCGTCGCGAAGGCACGGGCGTCGGCACGGATCTGGCCGTCGGTCTTCAGCGCCACGAAGTAGGCCCCGTGGGTGAGGAAGAGCGCGACGAAGGTCAGGCCGCCGATCAGGGAGACCGGGTTGAGCAGCGTGAAGAGGGAGCCGGTGTATTCCATGTTCTTGTCGATCGGCACGCCGCGCACGACATTGGTCAGCGCGACCCCCCACAGGAGGGCCGGGAGGAACGAGCCGATGATGATCGCCTTGTCCCAGTTGGCCTTCCAGGACGCCGACGCTCGCTTGCCGCGGTAGTCGAAGCCCATATTGCGGATGATGAGGGCAACGAGGATCAGCAGGAGCGGGAGATAGAACCCGCTGAAGAGCGTGGCATACCAGTGCGGGAAGGCGGCGAAGGTGGCCCCACCGGCGGTGAGCACCCACACCTCGTTGCCGTCCCAGACTGGGCCGATCGTGTTGACGAGGACGCGGCGGCGCGCCTCGGTGTCGGCGGCGTCACGGCCCTTGCCGAGGATCGGCAGGAGCATGCCGACGCCGAAGTCGAAGCCTTCGAGCACGAGGTAGCCGGTCCACAGCACCGCGATGAGAAGGAACCAGATCACTGCGAGGTCCATGTCAGTTCTCCTTTCTCAGTACGCGAACTGCAGCGGGGCGTCGTCGGAGACCTCGTCCGGTGCCTTGGGTGGCTCGAACGGCTCCGCGCCCTTCTTGACGTAGTCGGTGAACAGCCGGACCTCGACGACGGCGAGGGCGGCATACAGGGCGGTGTAGACGAGCATCGAGATGAGCACCTCGGTGGACGACACGCCGGGGGAGACCGCGGACTTGGTCGTCATGAGGCCGTTGACGATCCACGGCTGGCGGCCGATCTCGGTGAAGATCCACCCGAAGCTGTTGGCCAGGACCGGGGCGAGCGGGGCACCGACGGCGACGAGGGTCCACCACTTACTCCGGGGTATGCCGCCCTTCCGGATCGACCAGAGCACCGCCGCGGCCATCGCCATCGTGACGAAACCGAGGCCCATCATGAAGCGGAAGCTCCAGTAGGTGATCGGGATGATCGGGGTGTAGGTCGCGTCGGCGACGAGGGCGCCGGCGTCGGCATACTTCGCGGTCAACTGGGCCTGGAGGTCGTTGATGCCCTCGACCTTGCCGCTGGTGGAGCCGGTGGCGAGGAAGGACAGGACGCAAGGCACGGTGATCGAGAACTTCTCGGACTTGCCGTCCGGGGTGCCGATGGTGAAGACCGAGAACGGCGCGCAGCTGTCCTTGGACTCGTAAAGGGCCTCTGCCGCAGCCATCTTCATCGGCTGGACCTCGGTCATGATCTTGCCCTGGATGTCGCCGGTGATGATGACCAGGACGCTGGCGACGATCGCGACGATCGCACCGGTGCGGGCGGAGCGGCGGTAGAGCGGGGTGTCGTCCGACGGCTGGTTGCGCCGCATGAGCCACACCGAGACGCCCATGACGACGGCGCCGCCGACCATATAGGCCGAGGTGATGACGTGCGGGAAGGTCACCAGCTGGACCTTGTTGGTCAGGACGGCGAGGAAGTCGGTCATCTCGGCCCGGTGGGTCGCCGGGTTGTATTTGTAGCCGACGGGGTTCTGCATGAAGGAGTTCGCGGCAAGGATGAAGTAGGCCGAGAAGACCGTCCCGAGGTGGGTCAGCAGCATCGTCAGGGCGTGCAGCTTCTCGGGGATCTTGCCCCAGCCGAAGATCCACAGCCCGAGGAAGGTCGACTCGAGGAAGAACGCGAGCAGCGCCTCGAAGGCCAGCGGCGCGCCGAAGATGTCGCCGACGAAGCGGCTGTAGTCCGACCAGTTCATCCCGAACTGGAACTCCTGGACGATGCCGGTGACCAGCCCGAGGGCGAAGTTGATGGTGAAGAGCTTGCCGAAGAACTTCGTCAAGCGGAGGTAATCAGGGTTGTGCGTGCGCACCCACTGGATGTGGAAGTAGGCGACGATCGCACTCATCCCGATGGTGATCGGGACGAACAGGAAGTGGTAGACGGTCGTGATGGCGAACTGCCACCGCGCCAGGTCGAGCGCATCCATCTGGGGAGCTCCGGGAGTAGTGCAGGGGTGGTTACTTGCTAGTCAACTCTAAACTCCCGGGGGTATGCCCTCAGGTGAGGGTGGCCTTCCGTGACCAACGCCACTTCCCTTCGCGCACTTGACCATCGGCCCCCACCTGCCCCGACGAGACGACCGTCACACGGTATGCCGCTCCCTCCCCTCCGGCCCCGGCCCTCCGCCCCCCGGTCCTCCGAACTTGAGCACGCCATGCCGACTTGAGCACGCCATTTCTGGCGTGCTCAAGTCGATATGGCGTGCTCACGTTGTGGAGCGTGCTCAAGTCTCACAGCGGAGTGCTCAAGTTCGGGTGGCGCGTGCTCACGTTCCCGGCGAGCCCCTGCCTGCTCCCCGCTGAGGCCAGCCACCTTGACCGGTATGCCGTTCGGCACTGTGTTCGGGTTTGGCGCGAGTCCCGCTGGGGCGCGGGGTGTGAACCTGGACGGCCGCCGCGGCGGATTCCGCCCGTATGCCGTCAGGCCTCGCGCGCCCACGCCAGGAGTGCTCGCCCGCGCGGCCCCAGCCGGCCCGCTTGCTCGAATGGAGTGAGGACGTGGGCAGCGACCTCACGGGGCGTCCGCCCCTCCTCGCCGAAGGTGATCCCCACGAAGCTGGCGAGATAGAGGGCGTAGCCAAGTTCAACGGCCAGGTCTTCCCGGGTGGGCTCTCGCGCGGCGAGAAGGAGTCGTGCGCGGAGGGCCTGCTCGACGTGCACCGCCGCTCGAGGGTCGTTTTCCCTGAGTGCGAGGTCGGCCAGACGTTCGTAGCTGACTGACAGGTCGCGTTGGTAGCTGGTGTTCCCGGGTTCCCGGTCGGCCAGGGCCTGGGCGATGGTGAGGCTGTCGGTGTAGAAGCGGCGGGCGGTGTCGGGGTCGCCTTCGGTGAGGGCGAGGTCGGCCAGCTTGTTGTAGCTGATTGACAGGTCGCGTTGGTAGCTGGTGTTCCCGGGTTCCCGGGCTGCCAGGGCCTGGGCGATGGTGAGGCTGTCGGTGTAGAAGCGGCGGGCGGTGTCGGGGTCGCCTTCGGTGAGGGCGAGGTCGGCCAGACGGTCGTAGCTGATTGACAGGTCGCGTTGGTAGCTGGTGTTCCCGGGTTCCCGGTCGGCCAGGGCCTGGGCGATGGTGAGGCTGTCGGTGTAGAAGCGGCGGGCGGTGTCGGGGTCGCCTTCGGTGCGGGCGAGGTCGGCCAGCTTGTTGTAGCTGATTGACAGGTCGCGTTGGTAGCTGGTGTTCCCGGGTTCCCGGTCGGCCAGGGCCTGGGCGATGGTGAGGCTGTCGGTGTAGAAGCGGCGGGCGGTGTCGGGGTCGCCTTCGGTGAGGGCGAGGTCGGCCAGACGGTCGTAGCTGATTGACAGGTCGCGTTGGTAGCTGGTGTTCCCGAGTTCCCGGTCGGCCAGGACCTTGCGGATGGTGAGGCTGTCGGTGTAGAAGCGGCGGGCGGTGTCGGGTCGCCTTCGGTGCGGGCGAGGTCGGCCAGACGGTCGTAGCTGATTGACAGGTCGCGTTGGTAGCTGGTGTTCCCGGGTTCCCGGTCTGCCAGGGCCTGGGCGATGGTGAGGCTGTCGGTGTAGAAGCGGCGGGCGGTGTCGGGGTCGCCTTCGGTGCGGGCGAGGTCGGCCAGCTTGTTGTAGCTGATTGACAGGTCGCGTTGGTAGCTGGTGTTCCCGGGTTCCCGGGCTGCCAGGGCCTGGGCGATGGTGAGGCTGTCGGTGTAGAAGCGGCGGGCGGTGTCGGGGTCGCCTTCGGTGCGGGCGAGGTCGGCCAGCTTGTTGTAGCTGATTGACAGGTCGCGTTGGTAGCTGGTGTTCCCGGGTTCCCGGGCTGCCAGGGCCTGGGCGATGGTGAGGCTGTCGGTGTAGAAGCGGCGGGCGGTGTCGGGGTCGCCTTCGGTGAGGGCGAGGTCGGCCAGCTTGTTGTAGCTGATTGACAGGTCGCGTTGGTAGCTGGTGTTCCCGAGTTCCCGGTCGGCCAGGACCTTGCGGATGGTGAGGCTGTCGGTGTAGAAGCGGCGGGCGGTGTCGGGGTCGCCTTCGGTGCGGGCGAGGTCGGCCAGACGGTCGTAGCTGATTGACAGGTCGCGTTGGTAGCTGGTGTTCCCGGGTTCCCGGTCTGCCAGGGCCTGGGCGATGGTGAGGCTGTCGGTGTAGAAGCGGCGGGCGGTGTCGGGGTCGCCTTCGGTGCGGGCGAGGTCGGCCAGCCTGTTGTAGCTGATTGACAGGTCGCGTTGGTAGCTGGTGTTCCCGGGTTCCCGGGCTGCCAGGGCCTGGGCGATGGTGAGGCTGTCGGTGTAGAAGCGGCGGGCGGTGTCGGGGTCGCCTTCGGTGAGGGCGAGGTCGGCCAGCTTGTTGTAGCTGATTGACAGGTCGCGTTGGTAGCTGGTGTTCCCGGGTTCCCGGGCTGCCAGGGCCTGGGCGATGGTGAGGCTGTCGGTGTAGAAGCGGCGGGCGGTGTCGGGGGTCGCCTTCGGTGAGGGCGAGGTCGGCCAGCTTGTTGTAGCTGATTGACAGGTCGCGTTGGTAGCTGGTGTTCCCGAGTTCCCGGTCGGCCAGGACCTTGCGGATGGTGAGGCTGTCGGTGTAGAAGCGGCGGGCGGTGTCGGGGTCGCCTTCGGTGCGGGCGAGGTCGGCCAGACGTTCGTAGCTGACTGACAGGTCGCGTTGGTGGCCACGGTTCCCTGGATCGACGTCGAGCGCGCGCTCGCAGAGCGCGCGGACGAGAAGTGCCGCGGCCCGCGCTGCGGGTAAGCCAGCCTCAGGAAGCAGAAGAGCGAGTCGATCCAGCAGGACTCCCACGCCGTTGGCGAGCGCCGACGTCGAGTCCCCCAACACACTCGCGTCGGGAACTCGGAGCACCAACTGGCCGAGCGCCGCTTCGAGTTCGCCGGTGCCGGCCGAGCCCATCGCGGTCCCCCGGTTGATGGGCACTTGGTCCTCTTCGAGGGGCGCGGACAGGAGGGTCAGGTGGCGAAGCAGGGGTCTGGTCGCAGTCGCGAGGAGGGTGACGAAGGCGAGTTCGCCGCGAGTGACTTTGGCGCCCACCGCGAATAGCCGGGACACTTGGGCCAGCGACCCGGTCTCGACCAGGCGGTGAAGGGCCACGGCAGCGCGGTGCGGGTCGGCCTCGAGCCATCGCGAGATCAGCGCCTCGCCCAGCCGGTCGGGGCGGAGGGGATTCCACTGCCATGACCCTGGATACATGCCCCGGGCAAGTCGGTCCACCTCGTTCAGACTGCGCTCCCCCGCCCCGGCAACGTCGAGGAGCACGGTCGTCTCATCGAGGCTCCGCGCGCCGCACAGGGTGACCAGCGCCATGACATGGAGAAGCGACGCCTCGGACATGTCGCTCTTGCCTGCCGATCGGGCTCGCCAGTGGGTCATCTCGTGGTCGAGCACACGCTCGAACGGGTCCGTCGAATCGGACTGGGTCACCACTGCCTTGTCGTAAGCGGCGACGATGACGTCGAGCGGTCGCTCGTAGCCATCCTTGCTGAGGTCAGGGGTGGCCATCGCATCCGGAGCCTCCCCGCGGAACCGGGTGTAGGCCTCGGCATACAGGGTCGTGCGATCCTCGTGAGTCAAGTCCACCGTCGCACCGGCCATGGTCTGCGCGCGGTCGAAGGACTGCTTGAGCGCCGCGCTCGCCTCTCCCGTCTTCAATGACGCAACGAGGGTGGCGGCGTGGCTGTCCTTCCGATCGAGGAGAAGCACGCGCACCGGCCCCAACGGCGTGGCCGACGCGCTCAGAGTCTGCAACGCCTCGTCACGGGCCTTCGGGGCGTGCTCGGATGCGTAGTCGACGACGACGAGACGAGGGCCACGGGTCGGCACCGTCGCCGTTGCCCTCGTGAGGAATCCCGTGGTCCAGCCACGCTGTTCGAGCCAGGCGCTCAACTCCACAGCAAGTCGGGTCTTTCCCGTCCCGCCGAGGTTCTGGATGGTCCGGATGGAGAAGCTGGCGGGCTGACGGCACCAGTCCTCCAACTCGGCGAGGACGTCGGCTCGCCCAACGAGGGGCACGACCCGGAACTCGGGCAGCAGCGCCGCCGAGGGCGAGTCCTCGTTGGGGTCGAACTCCAACGTCCACGGACGCTCGAGGGGGTTGTCACCCGGGATCACCGCCTGGGCCCAGGCCTCACGGTGGCGCCAGCAGTCGCGACCATTTGTCGCCCAGATGTCGTCGGCGCTCGTGGTGCCGTCGGGGCACGGCTCGAGTCGGCGCAGTTCGTCCGCGGGGGAGACCCACCCGCCGCGAGGCTCGTCGGGATGCTTCGTCACCGAGATCAAGCCGACCACACCGTCGGGGCCCGTGAGCGTCGGTGCCCCACTGAGCCCGGGCGTCGCCTCGCCGGCCTGCAGTCGAATCCACGTGTCCCCGTCGCGGCCGGTGAGGGTGTATGCCGCGCTCATCCCCGGGGAGGTCTCAGTATCCACGCGCCTGCCAAAGCCCCAGGCGTGCGCGGGCTCGCCAACGGGAATCCTCGCGAGCGAGGTCAGCGGAGCGAAAACATGGTCGTTCCGCGCGACGTGGACGGGGGCCAGGTCGGGGAACGGCCAGAAGGGGGTGTCGTCCGCGGGGGCCTCGGCGACATGTGCGTAACCATGCCGTCGACGGCGAGGTCGTCCGCGGCATACGACCCCGACTCCCTGGCCAACGGGTGGAACTCGACCACGACCGTCCCCGGTTCTGCGACGACATGCGCGCAGGTCAGGACCCACCCCGGTGCCACGAGGACCCCTGACCCGGACCCGCCGTCGGCCCGGCGCACCCGCACGACGAAGCGGCGGAAGACCTGGTCGTTGACGGTCAAGCCGGGCATCGCGAAAGACGCCTCAGGAGGACGCCGGCGCGTGCTCGGGCGCCTTCCACGTGAGAGTCACTTTGAGATTGGCCTCGGCACCGCCTTCGACGATCAGCGCGGTGAGCTTGCCCGTCTTGGCGCTGAAGCTGAAGCCGATTTCGACCGATGCTTCCTGCGGCTTGGCCTGGCGGATGGCGTCACCGAGCTCGCTGACCACGGCCGCAATCGCCTTCTTCGCCGGCTCGAACGACAACGGGCCCCGGTCGTCCACCGTCGTCGGGCCGCCCCCGCCGCGGATCTCGACGAGGACGTCGGTGTCACCGAACTGGACGAGTTGCTGGGACGAACCGGCCATGAGTCCTCCTCGACTGTGGGCTACTCGCCACTGATGCTATCGACCGTCACCGGTATGCCGTTCAGCACCGCGTTCGCCCCCACGCTCTCGGTGTGCGCAGGGTCGGCCAGGTCGTTCATGCTCACCCCGGGAAGGGCGGTGGCCTCCCGCAACCGGACACCCGGGCGGTTGTGGCCGTAGCCGTGGGGGAGGCTGACCACCCCCGGCATCATGTCGTCGGTCAAGGCGCACTCGATCTCGACCGAGCCGGCCCGGGAGGTGACCCGGACGCGGTCGCCGTCGGCGAGGCCGCGGCATACGGCATCGTCGGGGTGGATGAGCAAGTGGTGACGGGGGCGGCCCTTGGTGAGGCGGGTCGAGTTGTGCAGCCACGAGTTGTTGTCGCGCTGGTGGCGCCGGCCGATGAGGAGGAGGTGGGCGGCGGGCGTCTCGTCCCGTGCGGCGTCGAGGGCGGCGATCGCGTCGAGGATGACGGGGACGGCGAGGTCGATGCGCTGGTTGGGGGTGCGCAGCCGGCCCGGGAGTTGGGGTTCGAGCGGGCCGAGGTCGACGCCGCCGGGGGTCTTGGCGAGCCGGCCGACCGAGAGGCCGTGGCCGCCCGTGCGCAGGAGTACGTCGAGCTGTTGCTTCGGCGGCGTCCGGAACCGCGCCTGCGCCTCCACCGTCTTGGGCAGGTCCTTGACCGTGCTGGCCGCGCGGGCGGCGAGGGCCTTGACCCCGCCGGGATGCTCGGCGTCGGCGCGCCGGGCGAGGATGCGCAGCGCGAGGTCGCGGGCGATCTCCCAGTCGTGGCGGGCCTCCTCCGGCCGGGCAAACAGGGCCTCGCTCCAGCGCGCTGTGTTGCGCACGGCGAGGGTGTGGAAGATGAGGTCGTAGTGGTCGCGCTCGAGGGGACCGGTCGGGGGGAGGATGACGTCGGCATACGCCGTGGTCTCGTTGACATAGAAGTCGATGGCGACCATGAAATCGAGCCCTGCCAGCGCGTCCGCGAGCCGGTGCCCCGCGGGCGAGGAGGAGACCGGGTTGCCGGCGACGGTCAGCAGGGCGCGGATCTGGCCCTCGCCGGGGGTCGTGATCTCCTCGGCGAGAACGGAAACCGGAAGTTCGCCGCCGAATTCCGGCAGCCCACGCACGCGGGAGCGCCAGGCGCCGAGGTGGCCGGTACCCATGAGTCCCTTGCCGACGACGTCGACGGCCGGGCTGGTGAACATCGTCCCGCCGGGGCGGTCGAGGTTGCCGGTGAGGATGTTGATCGCCTGGGCGGCCCACTGCGCGATGACGCCGTATGCCTGCGTCGACGCACCCATCCGCGCATGCACGGCCGCGCTGGGGGCGGCGGCGAGATCGCGTGCGAGAGTGACGATCGCCTCCGCGGGTATGCCGCTGACCTCCTCCGCCCGTTGCGGGGTGAACGCCGCGACGGCCTCCTCCACGGCCGCGACGCGGTCGACGTAGAGGGCGGGGGTGGCCAGATCCTCGGTGAGGAGGACGTTGACGATCGCCAGGAGGACGTAGGCGTCGGTGCCGGGGCGGATGGGCAGATAGGTGTCGGCGATACGGGCGGTCTCGGTGCGCCGGGGGTCGACGACGACGAGGCGCCCACCCCGAGCCTTCAGCTCGCGACGCCGCCCCGGGAAGTCGGGGACGGTCATCATCGAGCCGTTGGAGGCCATCGGGTTGGTGCCCACCAGGACGAGCAGGTCGGTGCGATCGATATCGGGCACGGGGAGGAGGAACTGGTGGCCATAGAGCGCCCACGCGGTCAGTTGGTGGGGGAGCTGATCGAGCGATGTGGCGCTGAAACTGTTGCGGGACTTGATGGTTCGCACGAGGTTGACGCCATGGGTCAGCGCGCCGAGGCTGTGGACATTGGGGTTGCCGAGGTAGACCCCCACCGCGTCCCGGCCGAACTCGGTCTGGATGGCGACGAGCCGCGCCGCGACCAGGTCGACCGCCTCCTCCCACGAGATTGGCTCCCACGTCGCCTCCTCCCCGGGCGGCCCGACGCGACGGACCGGCGTCCGCAGCCGGTCGGGGTCGGTGTGGAGATCCTGGAGCGCGATCGCCTTAGGGCAGATATGCCCCCGCGAGAGGGGATCGGCCGCGTGACCGCGCATCGAGCGGATCTGCGGCCCGTCGACAACGACCTCCAGTCCGCAACTCGCCTCACACAGGACACAGGTGATGTAGCGCGTCTCCTCGGCCATGGTCGTCAGTCTCGCAGAGAGCCGACTTGCTCAGGCCTTGTCCCTCTCTAGCCGCGCGCGGGCCTCCGTGACCCCGGTGATCTCGGGGCGGGCGCTCTGGAGGCGCTTGAGATGAATCGCCGCGACCTCCCGGGTCGTGAGGGTGTCGGCGGCGAGTTGGTCCAGGACTGCCTGTGCCCCCTCCCGCTCGCCGCGCACCAGGCTGTCGACGACGACGGCCAGGGCCGCGCTCGGCCTGCCGGATCGCAGGAGGGGAGAGGCGGTCAGGATGGCCGCGAGGTGGCTGGGTCTGTCGCTTGCGTCGTCCCCCGTCTGTGGCAGCACCGATCCGGTGTCGATGGCCCGGTATGCGGCGTCTTCGGCCGCGTCGACATCGGTGACGATGGCGTATGCCGCGTCGACCCCCAGGTCATTCGTCAGATCCAGGATCGCGAGGTGTTGCCGGGCGACCTCTTGATCAGACCCGACGAGGATGTCGCGGGTCCACCGATCGGTCAGGTCGGCCTCATGGTCGGCGAGGAAGGCCTTCGACGCCGCCGAGGTCTCGGTGGCGATCCAGGACCGGATCAGATCGAGGCGCTGCAGCAGGTCGGCATAGCCCTCCCGCACGACATCGAGGCCGTTGGACTGGACCTGCGCCGCGAGTGCCCGCATCGCGTCCGCGTCCTGGCTCGCTTCCGGCATGAGCGTGGTGACGGCCGCCAGTTGTTGGGCCAGCGCTGGATCGAGAACCACGCCTGGGTGGTGGTCCAGCACGTCGACGTAGGCCTGCGCTCCGGATTGCGCGCCGATGGTGGACAGCGCCTCAAAGAGGCCTCGGGAAGAGGCAACGTTGCCCACGCCGGGAGGGCCTCGCGGTCGGCCACCGACAGCTCTGAGCCGTCCTGCTGGACGTAGCCGCGCAGTTCCCGGCGCAGGCGCAGGGCAACCAGGCGCGTGCCTCGGTCAGCAGTCGCGACGTCGACCGAATCCGCTGCGGCGGCTGCCGCACTGAGCAAGCTGGTGCCTTGGTCAGGCTGCCTCGCCCCGAGCCGCCGGGCCAGGGCCAAGCGCAGCTCGGCGGCAGCGATATGAGGCAGCTCCGCCATGGCGGTGGTCCACGGCCGGATGCTGTCCTCCTCGCTCGCCCCGCCCTCGCGCAACCGGTTGGAGAGGTTGTTCAGCGACATCGCGAGGTCGGGGGTGTAGACGGCGGGGGCGGCCTGGGCCAGTGCCCGGTACAGGGTGACGGCCTCCTCGATGGCGGCCAGGGCCCCGGGGCGGTCGCCGTTCTCGGACCGCTGGACGGAGAGGTTGTTCAGCGACATCGCGAGGTTGGGGGTGTAGACGGCGGGGGCGGCCTGGGCCAGTGCCCGGTACAGGGTGACGGCCTCCTCGATGGCGGCCAGGGCCCCGGGGCGGTCGCCGTTCTCGGACCGCCGGACGGAGAGGTTGTTCAGCGACATCGCGAGGTCGGGGGTGTAGACGGCGGGGGCGGCCTGGGCCAGTGCCCGGTACAGGGTGACGGCCTCCTCGATGGCGGCCAGGGCCCCGGGGCGGTCGCCGTTCTCGGACCGCCGGTTGGAGAGGTTGTTCAGCGACATCGCGAGGTTGGGGGTGTAGACGGCGGGGGCGGCCTGGGCCAGTGCAGGGCGCAGGGTGGCGGCCTCCTCGATGGCGGCCAGGGCCTCGGGGCGGTCGCCGTTCTCGGACCGCTGGACGGAGAGGTTGTTCAGCGACATCGCGAGGTCGGGGGTGTAGACGGCGGGGCGGCCTGGGCCAGTGGCCGGTACAGGGTGACGGCTTCCTCGATGGCGGCCAGGGCCCCGGGGCGGTCGCCGTTCTCGGACCGCCGGTTGGAGAGGTTGTTCAGCGACATCGCGAGGTTGGGGGTGTAGACGGCGGGGGCGGCCTGGGCCAGTGCCCGGTACAGGGTGACGGCCTCCTCGATGGCGGCCAGGGCCCCGGGGCGGTCGCCGTTCTCGGACCGCTGGACGGAGAGGTTGTTCAGCGACATCGCGAGGTCGGGGGTGTAGACGGCGGGGGCGGCCTGGGCCAGTGCCCGGCGCAGGGTGACGGCCTCCTCGATGGCGGCCAGGGCCCCGGGGCGGTCGCCGTTCTCGGACCGCCGGACGGAGAGGACGTTCAGCGACATCGCGAGGTTGGGGGTGTAGACGGCGGGGGCGGCCTGGGCCAGTGCCCGGTACAGGGTGACGGCTTCCTCGATGGCGGCCAGGGCCCCCGGGCGGTCGCCGTTCTCCGGACCGCCGGTTGGAGAGGTTGTTCAGCGACATCGCGAGGTCGGGGTGTAGACGGCGGGGGCCGCCTCGGCGAGCGCCCGGTACAGGGTGACGGCCTCCTCGATGGCGGCCAGGGCCCCGGGGCGGTCGCCGTTCTCGGACCGCCGGTTGGCGAGGTTGTTCAGCGACATCGCGAGGTCGGGGGTGTAGACGGCGGGGCGGCCTGGGCCAGTGCCCGGCGCAGGGGTGACGGCCTCCTCGATGGCGGCCAGGGCCCCGGGGCGGTCGCCGTTCTCGGACCGCCGGTTGGCGAGGTTGTTCAGCGACATCGCGAGGTCGGGGGTGTAGACGGCGGGGCGGCCTGGGCCAGTGCCCGGTACAGGGTGACGGCCTCCTCGATGGCGGCCAGGGCCCCGGGGCGGTCGCCGTTCTCGGACCGCCGGTTGGAGGTTGTTCAGCGACATCGCGAGGTCGGGGTGTAGACGGCCGGGGCGGTAGCGGCCAGTTCCCGGTACAGGGTGACGGCTTCCTCGATGGCGGCCAGGGCCCCCGCCGGGTCGCCAGTGCCGGACCGGCGGTTGGAGAGGTTGTTCAGCGACATCGCGAGGTCGGCGGTGTAGACGGCCGGGGCGGCCTGGGCCAGTTCCCGGTACAGGGTGACGGCCTCCTCGATGGCGGCCAGGGCCCCGGGGCGGTCGCCGTTCTCGGACCGCCGGTTGGAGAGGTTGTTCAGCGACATCGCGAGGTCGGGGTGTAGACGGCGGGGGCGGCCTGGGCCAGTGCCCGGTACAGGGTGACGGCCTCCTCGATGGCGGCCAGGGCCCCGGGGCGGTCGCCGTTCTCGCACCGCTGGACGGAGAGGTTGTTCAGAGACATCGCGAGGTCGGGGGTGTGGACGGCGGGGGCGGCCTGGGCCAGTGCCCGGCGCAGGGTGACGGCCTCCTCGATGGCGGCCAGGGCCCCGGTCCGGTCCCCGAGCAGGCGCCGGCGGTGCATCAGCCGCTCCAACAGCTCGGCCTCGTCCTTCGGCCCGGCACCGAGATCGGAATCGCTGCCGGAGTCGTCGGCCCCTGCCTGCGCCGGGACTGCAGCGGCTTTCGACCGCAATTGCCGCAGCCGTGCCTCGTCCACCAGGGCGCCGAGCGGCGTGGAGAGGAACTCCGTGAGCGGGATCGCGTCCGACACGGCAGCCAACGGCAGCGACGGGGAGTCACTGCGAACATCGCGTTCGAGGACTGCCAGCGTGGGCCCGCCTTGCGTGAGGGCCAGGTCGAGGGCGATCGGCCAGCGCTTCTTTCGCGCCGTGAGGAGGCTCGTGATCGCGGTGACCGCAGCCTCGAAGTCGTTCTGCCCGGCCCGGTTCAGCGTGGTGAGCGCCCGAGTCCAGTCCCGCTTCCTCGTCGTCAGCAGCTTGAGGAGCTTCGACCGTTTGGCCGTGCCCAGCCGGGTGAGGACGAGATGGTCACCGACCGGGTCGGGGCGCACGGCAACGGACTCCCCGCCGCCCACGCACTGGATGAGGACCTGGCCGGTTGCATCGCGCTCGTCAGCGTTGCTTTCGAGGACGGGGAGATGCGCCAGCGTGGCGTCGACATCGTCCTCTCCGGCCTGGACGAGCGTCGTGGCGGCCCCCGCCAGAAGCAGCCGGTCGCGAGGCGGCTTCCGAGGCGTACGGCCGCCATCGCCGCGCACATTCCGGTATTCCCCGGCCCAATAGTTGCCCTCGTGCTCCAGCGCGGTGTCATACAGGCTGCTCTTGCTTTGCGGCAGCGTTCCCTCGGTCGCTGCCGCCAGCCAGCCGAGCAGCACGAAGTCGAGCGTCGTCCACCGAGGTCCGGCGATCGGCGTGGAGCTTGGTTCGGCCGGCCCGACGGAATCGCCGGTGGCGAGCCGTGCCTCGCGCGCGACCACATACGCCGAGCGATAGATGTCTCTGCTCTGCGTGTGCGCCGCCGGGAGAGCGAGCTCTCGGACGCCGAACACGGACCGATAGTCCGTCAAGACATTTGTTAGCTCTTCGCGCCAACCACCCGTGAGTTGCCGCGCGGTCAGGATCAACACGGTGGGCAGTCCCGGCCGCCTCGCTCTTAGCGCGCGGAGGAGCTGGCGTAGGTCGCTCGGCGTATTGGGGCCGCCGACGCGTCCCTCTGCATAATCGACGACCACGCACAGGGGGGTGACGACCTGGGCCAGCCACTCCACCCCGGCGGCACCCTTGGGGAGGCTCCCGGCATACCAGCCTTGCTTGGCGAGCGTGTCGGCGACCTGGAGCGCCAGGCGGGTCTTGCCGGATCCGCCCAGGCCATGCACGACGACGATCTGGGTGCTCCCCGACTCCAGCGCGGCTTCCGCCAGGCTCTCCAGAATCGTCTCTTCTGCGCGCCGCCGGAAGGGCACCGACCGGTACTCGGGCCGGAGGAACTGCAGCGGTGTCAACGATGCCTGGCTCGTGTTGAACAGCGCTGCCAGGGGATTGCTCTCGGGCGCATCCGCCGGCCGGAACGGGGTCACCGTCGCTCCCGGCACGAGGCCGAGGCGCCAGGCCCAGGTGCGCACGTATTCCGCCCCAGACGCCACCGCTGCGGCGAAGTCGGTGTCCAGCCCAACCACGGGGCTGGTGTCGAGATCGACGGCGAGCCCATTGGGGTCGATCACCCGGATGCGCCCCGGACCTTCTGGATCATCATCCACGGCACGCAGGAAGCGGGGCGGGGGAGCGGGCCACACCACCGTGTCGGCCGATGAGGTGGGCCACCAGTCGGACTCGGCAGCATCGACGCGTACGGCGACCAGGGCGTGCCGCTCCATCCCCGACCCGGATTCGACAAGCAGCACGGACACCGGGAGGCCGGCGAACTGCATACCGGCGGCGAGCACCAACGCCAGGTCGAGGCAGGTTCCGTTGCGGGGGTAGGCGAGAACCTCCATAGGGGTGCGGATGACCTGCGCTCCGTCGATCAGGACGTCGCGCTCGAAGGCATACCGGATGGGTGGGTCATCCTTCCCGCCGCGCTTGATCGCGTCATACACCGCCTTGGCGCGTGACAGGTTGTCGCCTGCGCCCCATTCGGGCAGGTGGACGCGAGATTGGAAGACGTCCCGTCGGAGATACCGCGCCAGATCCTCCGGTCGCTCCAGACTCCACGCCGGCCAGACCGCCTCGTGCGGCTGGAGTGACGGGGGAGGCTGGGCCGCTGACTGGTCATCCGTGGACGCGGCATCGCGATCGAGCAGCGCGTGACGTCGCGCTTCGTTGACGAGCGAACCCTCCGTCGGGTCGGCCGGGGTGGCGGTCGTCATCAGTCCTCCTCCAGGTCGACCACGGCCACGTCCCGATCCATGCTCAGCGTGCCTGCTCTCCGGACTGCCCTCGCGGATGCCGAGATGGTCCAATAGCCCGCGCTCAGCGGCGGCAGGTCCACGACATACTGACTGTGCTCCCGGTCCCACTCGGCGCGCAGGTTCTCGACACCGGCATCCGGATCGCCTTCAGCGGTCGTGTCGTCGGCCGGGGCGGCCGAGACGTAGACGCGCTGGGCGGCGGGGTTGTCGAGGGCGACTCCGCCGATGGACACCCGCACCGTGGCGGCAGTGCCAACGGTGAAGAGTTCGGGCACGTCGATCCCGAGGCCGGGGTTCCGCTTGGTGCCGCGCGCGGCCGTCATTGTCGGGAAGCCCTCGCACCGTTCGACGAACCGAACGGCATACTCGTCGTTGCCGATCCGGCCGTGGGTCACGGGCAGGATGTCGACAACCTCGTCGTATGTGTCGTGGTCCTCGACGTCGATGGGGAAGGCACTGATGGCTGGCACGGTGCCGTCTCCCTCGTCCTGCGTAAAGATCCCCAAGCCGCACCAGAGCGGGGCGAGTTCGCTCACCTCCAGCCCGCGGGCGGTCAGTCTGGCCGATTGCAAGGTCGGCTGGACGATGCCCGAGCGAAGTCGGAACTTGGGCGGTTTAGCCAAGGCTGTCCAGCCTGCCTGGATTTGTTCGTGCAGTTCCCACCCGTGCCGCCCCGCCTGAGCCAGGCGCTCCCATTGCGGGTCGAGGCGAGCGAGGTCGTGCACATAGAGCCCAGTCCCCGGGTGCTCGGGGTCCTCGATGCACGGGTAACGCGGAAGCAGCTCGGCGAACGACGGCCAGGCCCGGAGCTGGGCGCTCAGCCGCTGGACGGCCTTGCCGCCCAAGGGGGTTTGGATGCGGAGGTCGTTGGCAAAGACATCCAACGCTTTGGGTGCCCCCCGGTGCGGCGTGCCCAACGTGAGCAGCGCATGGCAGACCTCATGGCCGCCCTGGCAGGCGATCCAATGCCGGGCGACGAGTCCTCCCATCGAGTGAGCGATCACGATGACGCTGTCCGGCTCGTCCGCCCGGTCGAGTCTTGCCAGTTGTCCACGCACTCGCGCGTCAAGTGCGGAGGCGTTGTCGCGAATGCTTTGGCGGAAGTCATAGGGGAACGCGATGAGGTTGGCCCTCTCGATGCGCACGCCCGCGGTTGCATCATCCGGAATCGCTCCGGGGATGCCGCTCAGTCCTTCCCACATGCTGGTGTAGCCCTGCGCCACGGTCCAGCCCGGGAGGGCCTGGACGTCCATGAGCAGTCCCGCGGGCGTCAACTCCCGGCTCCGATCGAGCGAACCCGGATCGCGCAGCGCGCTGAGGAGTGCGCGCTTGTTGTGCGACCAGACGGTTTCTCCGGAGTCGTCGTCCCGAAGCACCGATCCGCCGATGCCGGGAATGAAGACCACCAGGCGATGCATCCTCATGTGGGCATCATCGCGCTCTCGCGCCGCTCATGCCATTGGGGCCGTGTCCCCAGAACGACGGACAGAGGTGGAGGCGCCCTGGGTGTCTCAGGGTCTTGGGGCCTCGGGGGTCTTGGGGTCCCGGGGGTCTGGGGTCCAGGGGGGTCTTGGGCGGTCAGTGCACGTCGGCGAGGAGCAGGGTGTTCATCGAGTGCAGCAGCGTGGTGGCGGCGGCGACGCTTGGCGCGGTCGCGGTGAGATCGAGGACGAGAGTCGGCTCGACGACGACCCACGCGCGCGCCATGGCCTTGGGGCCGAGGTTGATGACGACCCCGTGGGAACGTGAGCCCCGCCCCTGTGGAACTTGAACACGCCATACCGACGTGAGCCCCGCCCCTGTGGAACTTGAACACGCCATACCGACTTGAGCACGCCTAGTCTGGCGTGCTCAAGTCGACATGGCGTGCCCAAGGTGGAGATCCGGGCCGCCCAGCGCCGTACGACGTGCTCAAGTTGGAGACCCGGTCGGCCCCGCGCCGTATGACATGCCCAAGTTGGAGACCGGGCCCCGGCCAGTAGCCCAGATCAGCGAGGCGCCCCCAGAGGCAGCCAGCCGGAAACGAGGGCGGAGCAGGGCGTTGTCCTCGGCGAGGAGGACGCGCAACGGCATACGCGATGGTATGCCGCGCCGTCACCGGCATCCCACCGCTTTGCGCAGCCGATAGCGCAGGATGGGCCCATGGATCCCTTCGCCGACGTCACCGACCACAACCTCACCCGCCCCGACGGCCGCGTCGTCGCTTGGACGCAGTGGGGCCCCGCGGACGGGCGGCCGCTGCTGCGCGTGCCGGGGACGCCGGGGTGCCGGTGGAGCATCCGGGCCGACCGGAGCGCCTGGGCGCAGCGGGGGCTGCGCGTCATCACCACCGAGCGACCGGGGTATGGCGCCTCGACCCCCCTCCCTGGGCGCGGATTCCTCGAACATGCCGACGACCTCGCGGCCATCCTCGATCACCTCGAGATCGACCGGGTCCATCTCACCGGGGGCAGCGGCTCGGCCCCGCACGAACTCGCCTTCTGCCAGCAACACCCCGATCGCGTGACCGCCGCGACCATTCTTGTCGGTGCGGCGCCCTTGCAGGAGAACGAGATCGCGACGATGATCCCGATCAACCAGCAGTCTCACTATCTGTGCCAGGCGGGCGATCGCGACGGCGAGGTCGCTCTCCTCGGCCCGATTCGCGAGGCGATCCTCGCCGACCCGCTCGACGCTTTCCGCGGGATCATGGAGCACGCGCCGGCCGACGACCAGGCCGTCATGGCCGACCCGCTCTGGCAGGCCGCCCACGTCCGGACCATGCGCGAGGCCCTGGGCGCGACCCTGGACGGGTGGGTGGACGAGGCGATGGCGCTCTCGCTCAGGTGGGACGAGATCGTGCCGAGCGGCATACGCACCTCCATCACCTGGCAGCACGCCGCCGCCGACGCCAACGCGCCCCAGTCCGCGGCCCGGCGCCTCGTCGACCAGTTGCCCAACGCCCGGTTCGTGACGTGGCCCGACGAGGTCGGCCACCTCTACGGCTACCACCACGAGGGCGAGATCCTCGACGAACTGCTCGCCCGCTGACTCCCGAGCCGGCCCCGAGGGCCGTCTCAAGGCGCGTCAGTCCTCGTAGCCCGTCGGATTGCGGCTCTGCCAGCGCCAGGTGTCGGCGCACATGTCGTCGATCGTCTTCTCGGTGCGCCACCCCAGCTCGGCGTTGGCCTTGGCCGGGTCCGCCCAGGAGCGGGGCTGGTCGCCGGCCCGGCGGGGACCGACGACATGCGGCAACTCGTGGCCGACCGCCCGCTCGAAGGCGTGCAGCATCCCGAACACGCTCGTCCCCTGACCGGTGCCGAGATTCCACACCGACACCGGCGCCTCCACCTGCGCGAGCCGGTTGAGCGCGGCGACGTGCCCGGCGGCGAGGTCCTCGACGTGGATGTAGTCGCGCTCGCACGTCCCATCGGCGGTCGGGTAGTCGTCGCCGAACACCACGAGCCGCTCCCGCCGCCCGACCGCGACCTGGGCGATGAACGGCATGAGGTTGTTGGGGATGCCCTGCGGGTCCTCGCCGATCGTCCCTGACGGGTGCGCCCCGACGGGGTTGAAATACCGGAGTATGCCGATCCGCAAGGCGGGGTTCGCCGCCGCCACGTCGCCCAGGATGTGCTCGATCATCACCTTCGTGCGCCCGTAGGGGCTGGTCGCCTCGATGGGCTCGAAATCCTCACGATAGGGCGGCGCGCCGCGTTCGCCATAAACCGTTGCGCTGGAAGAGAAGACGAGCATCCGCACCCCGTGCCGCTGCATCGCGCGCAGCAGCGAGAAGCTCGTCCCGAGATTGTTCTCGTAGTAGTCGAGCGGGATCTGGGCGCTCTCCCCGACCGCCTTCAGCCCGGCGAAGTGGATGACCGCGTCGAACGGCTCGTCGGCAAAGAGCCGCTCCGTCTTGTCGTAGTCCGTCAGGTCGAACGCATGGACCGGCAGGTGCCGCCCGGTCAGCGCCTCCAGCCGCCCGATTACCGCCGGCTTGCTGTTGGCGAAGCTGTCGACGATGACGACGTCATGCCCCGCCGCGACGAGTTGGACGACGGTGTGGGAGCCGATATAGCCGGCCCCGCCGGACACGAGAACGCGCATCCCCCAACCGTATGCCGTCCGACCCGCCCCCGGCGTATCACACCGCCCCGGCCGCCCTCTGTTGCGATGACCGATCACACCACCACGACACACCATCACGAAAGGAGAGTCGTCATGACCCAACGCGTCACCTTGACTGTCAAGAAGGGGGTCTCCCTGCCCGAACTGCAGGACGCCCTCGCGCATCTCGTTGCCGAAGCCGGGTGTCCCGGATGCGGGCTCAACGGCTTCGAGTTCAACTTCAACGTCGACCCCGAGGAGGGCTGGCTCAACTTGCGCGACCGGCTCGACGTCGTCTCGAAGGTCGCCGTCGTCGACGTTCTCGAGCAGTCCACGCTCGTCGGGCAGGCCGTACTCGCCGGCCAGCTCGCCCAGCTGGGCGGGCTCGGCGGATGATCCGCCCCCGAGGCGTCGGGCCCAGGCTCGGCGCCTCGTGGGAGGGGCGGCCGGCCGACCTCCTCGCCGCGCTCGCCGGCGTCGTCGACGTGCTGGAGATCCTGCCCGATTGCCTGGCCGGGCCCGCCGGGATCGTCCCCGCGCGGCTGGCCGAACTCGACGCGCTCGCACCCGATCTCCCCGTCACTTATCACGGGATCGGCCTCTCGATCGGCACCGTCGGGGGCTGGAATGACGACTACCTCCACCTCCTCGACACCCTTTGGGAGTGGCGGAAACCGTTGTGGCACAGCGAACATCTCGGCTTCACCACGGTCTCCGGCAGCTCCCTCGGTGCCATGCCGGCGCTCCCGTGCACCCCCGAGGCGGCCGCGCTCGTCATCGATCGCGTCGCCGCCATCCAGGAGTCGTATGCCGCGCCCTTCCTCCTCGAGCATGTCGCCTCCCCGCTGGCTCGCCCGGACGTGTGGAGCCTCGCGCGCTTCCTCAACACCATTGCCGAGCGCTCGGGCACCCGCCTCCTGCTCGACCTCCACAATCTCGAATGCGACGCCGACAACGGCCTGCTCGACCTGCCCGCCTTCCTCGACGAACTCGAGTGGGCTCACGTGGCGGAGATTCATGTTGCGGGCGGGGTCTGGGCCGAGGGCTACCACCTCGACGTCCACGCGCGGACCGTCGCCGCCTCCACCCTCGACCTCCTCGATCTCGCCCTCGACCGGGCGCCCGCGCTCGATCTCGTCGTCTTCGAGGTGCTCGCCGCCGCGGTGGGGACCCTCGGCATACCGGCAATCCTGGGTCAACTCGCCGACCTGCGGGGACGCCTCGACGCCCGGGTGCGGGCCGCATGAGCCGGGAACGCGGCACCAGCCGGGAAGGTCGCACCGGCCGGGAAGGTCGCACCGGCCGAGAAGGTCGCATGGGCCAGGAATCCGGCGGCGGGGGGCTCGTGGCATACCAACTCCGGATCGCGACCGCGCTCGCCGACCCGGCCGACACCCACCCCGGGGCCGCGATCACGCGGTGGGCAATCCACGGGTGGGCGGTCCGGGGTCTGTCCACCGTCGCGCCCCTGACCACCCTGGCCCTGCATCGCGCCGACCGGCTCGAGGCAGAGGTTCGCGCCCAAATCGCCCTCGGCGCCCGGCCCCAGAGTCTCCACGCGTGGGCGGCCGCCTTCACCACCCGTCTGGCCGCCGACCCCGACCCCACCGTCGCCGCCGTCGCGACCATCGAGGCGAGCGTGTTGTGAGACCATGGCGGGCGTGCCACGCGGAGACGGACGCCTGTCCCACGACGTGCTGCCGGGCGAGCGTGGCCCCCAAGACGCGTGTGGCGTCTTCGGGCTGTGGGTGCCCGGCGAGGACGTCGCCAAACTCGCCTATTTCGGGCTCTATGCGCTCCAGCACCGGGGTCAGGAGTCTGCGGGGATCGCGACCTCCGACGGCCACCGGCTCCTGGTCTACAAGGACATGGGGCTGGTCTCGCAGGTCTTCGACGAGGGCTCCCTGGCCAGCCTGACCGGTCATATCGCCGTCGGACACTGCCGCTACTCGACGACTGGTGGGTCGACCTGGGAGAACGCCCAACCGACCCTCGGTGGCCACTCCGGCTTCACGGTCGCGTTGGCGCACAACGGCAATCTCATCAACTCCGCCGAATTGCGCGAGGTCGTCATGGACCGCGCCGCGCAGGGATTCGACGTCCACGCCGGTGAGCTGCGCCGCGGCAACACCACCGACACCGCGCTGGTCACCGCCCTCCTCGTCGACGACCCGTCCAAGTCGATCGAGGAGCGCGCTTTGGAGGTCCTGCCGCTGCTGCGGGGCGCCTTCAGTTTCGTCTTCATGGACGAGCACACCCTGTATGCCGCGCGCGACCCCCAGGGCATCCGTCCCCTCGTCCTCGGCCGCCTCGAACGGGGGTGGGTGGTCGCCTCCGAGACGGCCGCGCTCGACATCGTCGGTGCGGCATACGTCCGCGAGGTGGAGCCCGGCGAGATGGTGGCCATCGACGAGAACGGCCTGCGCTCCCGGCACTGGGCCGCGGCCGAGCCCAAGGGCTGCATCTTCGAGTACGTCTATCTCGCCCGCCCCGACACCACCATCAGCGGCCGGGTCGTCCACGAGGCACGGGTCGAGATGGGCCGGACCCTCGCCCGCGAGCACCCGGTCGCGGCCGATCTCGTCATCCCCACGCCGGAGTCGGGCACCCCCGCGGCCATCGGTTACGCCCAGGAATCGGGAATCCCCTACGGCCAGGGCCTGGTCAAGAACGCCTACGTCGGGCGCACGTTCATCCAGCCGAACCAGACCATCCGCCAGCTCGGCATCCGGCTCAAGCTCAACCCGCTCGCGAGGTCGATCCGCGGCAAGCGGCTCGTCGTCGTCGACGACACGATCGTGCGGGGCAATACCCAGCGAGCCCAGGTGCGGATGCTGCGCGAAGCCGGCGCGGCCGAAGTCCACGTCCGCATCTCCTCCCCGCCGGTGCGCTGGCCGTGCTTTTACGGGATCGACTTCGCGACCCGGGCCGAGTTGATCGCCACCGGCCTCGAGGTCGACGACGTATGCCGATCCATCGGCGCCGACACCCTCGGCTATATCAGCGAGCAAGGGATGATCACCGCGACCCACCAGCGCCGCGACCAGCTCTGCACGGCCTGCTTCAGCGGGGTCTATCCGGTCGAGTTGCCCGCCGACGACCGTCTCGGCAAGGGGCTGCTGGAGATGCAGCTCCCGCTCGACGTGGGCTGACCGGAGCCCGGATAGGCTCGGCGGCGTGAGCGAGCCGATCACCTATGCCTCCGCCGGGGTCGACGTCGAGGCCGGCGACAAGGCCGTCGAGTTGATGAAGGCGTCGGTCGCCCGCGCCACCCGCCCCGAGGTCGTCGGAGGACTCGGCGGGTTCGCGGGGATGTTCGACGCCTCGACGCTGGCCCGGATGACCCGCCCGATCCTCGCCACCTCCACCGACGGGGTCGGCACCAAGGTAGCCATCGCGCAGGCCCTCGACCGCCACGACACCATCGGCTTCGACCTCGTCGGGATGGTCGTCGACGACATTGTCGTCTGCGGCGCGGAGCCGCTGTTCATGACCGACTACATCGCCTGCGGCAAGGTCGTCCCCGAACGCATCGCCGCCATCGTCTCCGGCATCGCCGCCGCTTGCGCGCAGGCCCGGGTCGCCCTCGTCGGGGGCGAAACCGCGGAGCACCCCGGCCTCCTCGGCGTCGACGACTACGACGTCGCTGGCGCCGCGACCGGCGTCGTCGAGTATGCCGAGGTCCTCGGCCCCGACCGCGTCACCGCCGGCGATGTCGTCCTCGGTCTCGCCTCATCCGGCCTGCACTCCAACGGTTTTTCCCTCGTTCGCCGGGTCGTGGCCGCCGCCGGATGGGGCCTGGAGCGGGCGGTCCCCGAGTTCGGGCGGACCCTCGGCGAGGAACTCCTCACCCCCACCCGGGTGTATGCCGCGGACCTCCTCGCCCTCCTCCGCGACCCCGCGGTCGTCGCCGCCGGAGGGGTCCACGCGCTGTCCCACATCACCGGCGGCGGCCTCGCCGCCAACCTCGCCCGAGTCCTCCCCGCCGGCCTCCACGCTCGCCTGGACCGCTCGACCTGGACCCCGGCCCCCGTCTTCACGACGATCGGTCACCTCGGCAAGGTGCCCCAGCCCGACCTCGAACGCACCCTCAACATGGGAGTCGGGTTCGTCGCGATCCTCCCCGAACCCGCCGCCGACGCGGCGGTCACCGCGCTGGAGGCGCGCGGCATACGGACCTGGGGGATGGGGCACGTCACCGACGCGACCGACGCCGCCATCGATCCGTATGCCGACCTCGTCCGCGGCGCAAAGGGCGTCCAGGGCGGGTCGGTGCAACTCGTGGGCGATTACGCCTGACGATCTGGGGATGATCCACAGGTGGAGCCGGCAGTGTCACTTGGCCGGGTCGCCGGAGGTCAGGGCTGTCGGGGCTTGCGGCGGCGGTAGCTTTAGCCCCGCTTCGCCCGGGCAAGGGGATACTTCGGCCACGCTGGCACCGGACGGGAGTCCAGCCCGTAACCCCACGACCACCGGGACCCGGGCGGCTACCCCCGGGCGGTAGTCCAGAGGGCGGGGCCGGCCGGACCGTCGGTGGCGAGCCAGAGGTGGCCGGCAACGGTGGTGAGGGCGGTCGGCATACCACAGCCAGGGACCGGGACGAGCGTCCGCAGGCCGCGCACGATGTCTCCGGAACCAGTGCGTGCCAAGACGATCCAGGGTTCGCTGCCCTCGTGGGCGACTCCGAGGACGCGGTCGTGGTCGCCGAGGGGGACGGTGGGGAGGTCGAGCGCGCGCCCGGTCCGGCCATCCCAGGCCCAGGCGGCGAGGTGGTCCCCGATCCGTCCGGCGAGGAGGCACGAGGTAGCCGAAACGCAGTCCCCGGCCTCAACAACGCTCGAGAAGGAGGCCGGCGCGGGGGCGGGAGGCCGCGGCATACGTCCCGAGGAGAACGCAGTCGCCGAGCGCGGCCATCGCGGTCACCGGGCCGGGGAGGGCCACGTCGACCCGGCGGAGCGCGGACCGCGGGTCGACGCGCAGGCCTCCGAAGACGAGCGCGGAGACCACCACCCCGATGACCGCGCCCGCGACCACCTGCCCGGCCGTATGCCGACCCCCTCGCACCCGCGCCCACCCCACCAGGGGGACCAGGGGCGCCAGGGCGAGGGCCCACCACCCGAGCACCAGCACGGCGATCGTCACCGCGCCGGCGACCGCGCTCGTGTGCAAGGACGCCTTGACGCGCAGGCTCACCACGATGAGGACGACAAGCGCAGTCACCTGAGCGACCATGAGCGCGAGCAGGTCACGTGGGGCGTGCATAGCCACCAGGAGACCGAGCCCGGCGACCACGCTGGCCAGGGCCACGAGGCCGGGCACGAGCCGCTGTTCACGCCGGACGATCTGGCGGTCGCTGACCCGGCCGGCGCGCAGGAGCAGGAGGAGCGCGGCATACGGAACGAGGACGCAGAAGGTGAGTGCCAGTGCGGCCCAACCCAATCCGCGGCCGACACTGGCACTCGAGCGTAGGGCGACGAGGACAACGGTCGCCACGACCACGACCGCCGGATCGGTCAGCCAGGACACGATCTCGGCGACCCGCGAGCGCCCGGCCGCGTACAACCGGGCAATATCGGGGTGCGGGTCGGACGCCACCCCGGCGTCAGTCCGCGATGACGATCTGCGGCCCGAACAGCGCCATCGCGTCGAGGGCCCGCTGGTGGTTCTCGAGGGTGGACCCGGCGCAGGCGGACGCGGCGATCCGCACGGTTGCGCCGGCATCGGCGGCCGGGAGCGCGGTCGCCAGGACGCAGCAGTCGGTCGAGACCCCGGCGAGGGTCATTCGCGGTTGGTCCCCGACGATCTCGCGCAGGTCCGCGTGCCACTTGCCGAAGGTCGGGAGGGTGACGATCCGGCCGTCGCGCGCGGCGCGGGCGGCGACGTCGCCGAGTTCGCGCACCACGGCATACAGCGGGTTCTCGTCCGGGACCAGGGCGAACGGCCACTCCTGGTAGTACGGCCCCCAGGATCCGCCCATCTGCGGATCCGCCACGAACCGGGTGATGACGACCCGGTCGCCGTATGCCGCGGCCAACCTCACGATCCGGCCCACCACCGCGGGCCACATCGGGGATCCCCAGGCGCTGTCGGGGTCGGCGAAGATGCGCTGCGGGTCGACGACGACGAGCCAGTCGTCTGCGGGTTCAGGTGTGCTCATGAGCGCGTTCCCGGCCCGTAGCTCGCCATGCCCCGGGGTATTTCCTGGTCACGGACGATTCGGCGACGGGCGAGATAGGTGAGGACGAAGGAGCCGACGAGGGCGAGGAGGACGCCGAGATTGGCATAGGGCCAGTTGCCTTCCCAATAGCCGTCCGTCGCATTCCACGTCCCCAGGCCGAGCGGCTCGAGGAGGAAGCCCTGCCAGTTGTTCCAACTCGCGTCGGCGGCGAACGGGTTGACCACCAGACCCCAACCGAGGACGGACATGACGGCCATCGTCCCGATGGAAATCCAGTCGACCGAGCGATAGACGCCCCGGCTGTCGAAGAGGGCATCGTCGTCATAGTCCCTCTTGCGCAACGCGATATCGGCGATCATGATCCCCGCCCAGGCCGCCAGCGGCACCCCGAGGGTGATGAGGAAGGACTGGAAGGGGCCGAGGAAGTTCTCGGCGAAGAAGACGACCCAGATCGTGCCGGCCGTCAGGAGCACGCCGTCAACGAGCGCCGCCGCGGGCCGCGGGATCCGGACCCCGAGCGAGAGCAGCGTCAGGCCCGAGGAATAGATGCCCAGGACGGCGCCGGAGACGAGCGAGAGGATGACCGCGATGAGGAAGGGCACGAGGAACCACGTCGGCAGCACCTGAGCCAGCGCTCCGATCGGATCGCTGACGATGCCCTCCTTGACCTTGTCGTCGGAGCCGGCGAGCAGGAGACCGAAGAGCACGAGCAGGACGGGCGCGACCGCCCCGCCGAAGGTGTTCCACCAGACGATGGCCGCCCCGGAGGAGTCGCGGCGCTGGTAGCGCGACCAGTCGGCGGCGATATTGATCCAGCCGAGCCCGAATCCGGTCATCAGCATGACGAGCGCCCCGACGACTGCCTGCCACGGACCACTCGGGATGGCCGAGACCGTCGCCCAGTCGATCTTCGGGGCGGCGATGAGGATGAACGCGATGGTGACGATGCCCGTGATCCACGTGAGATACGACTGCATCCGCATGATGATGTGGTAGCCCGCGACCGACGCCAGCACGATCATCGCGGCAACCACCGCGGCGGCGATGATCTTCACGGCGGTCCCGCTGCTCCAGCCGAGGCGCTCGAAGACGGTCGCCGTCGCGAGCACGGCCATGATCGAGAGGAACGTCTCCCAGCCGATCGACGTCAACCACGAGATGACACCGGGGACCTTTTGGCCGACCACCCCGAACGGCGCCCGGGACAGGATCATCGTCGGCGCCGATCCCCGTTTGCCGGCGATGGCGATGACCCCGCAGAGGGCGAAGCTCACGACGATGCCGATGACGGTGACGAGGGCGGCCTGCCAGAACGAGATCCCGAGACCGAGGACGAAGGCGGCATACGAGATCCCGAACACCGAGACGTTGGCCGCGAACCACGGCCAGAACAAGTCACGGGGCCGCGCGGTGCGCTCGGACTCGGCGATGATCTCGATGCCGGTCGACTCGACTCCGAGTGACCGCACTCGCTCGGCCGTGCCGGGCGCGCTTGGGGTGCTCATAGGCGATGAGCGTGCCAGATTTCGGCGACGACAGGGGCGTGACGCGCCCTCAACACCGGGCGGGCCGGCAGTGGGGGAGTCGGGTCAGCGCTGCCCGGAGGCCCAACGACCGTAGTCGTCGTCCTCCTCCTCGGGCTCGGGCTCGTCGATGTAGCGTTCCGAAGTCCGGAACGTGGAGCCCTCGTGCAGCTCGCGCTCGAGTGCGCTCAGGTCGGTGTTCGGGGAGTAGTACTTCAACTCCCGGGCAACCTTCGTCTGCTTGGCTTTGGCCCGGCCGCGCCCCATGGCGTGACCCCCTTGTGTCGTCTAGCGGGACGGCATCGTCCAACCGGCCTGGCTGCGAGCGTGGCCGAGTTCGCGGAGCGGTCCCTGAGAATGTGTGTATGTCGTGGGGGTAACGCTACATGGTCGTGCCCGGATTCCGCTTCCTCGCCCCGAGGGCGTGGTCGTATGCCGTTCCTCCCCTCCCCGCACCGTGTGACCTGTTCGTGACCTTGCCAGGACAACCCGGGCGGCGAGGGCGGCGTCTGAAGGGTGACGGTGCCGGTGCCGGTGCCGGTGAGCGGTGGGGCACGGCATACGGGCAGACCCCGAAACGCGGTGCGGAAAATGCGGACGCGGGACCCGGCACGGGTCAACGACCGGACTTGACACAGGACGACAAGGTGAGTGGGACAACGATGAGGACGAACGGGCGCTGGATCGCGGTGGGCGCGCTGGTTGCCGCGGCAGTGGCGGGATGCACACCCCAAGGGGGCTCGACCACGTCATCGACGGGGGCACCGTCCTCCTCAGCGGTGAGCACGTCCGCGACGAGCGGCGCAACCGGCACCTCGGCGGCCAGCACTTCCACGACCACCACGTCCGCGACGGGCACGGGAACCGGCACGACGACCGGGTCCTCCACCACGACGTCGAGCACGTCCACGAGCACGACCCCGTCCTCGAGTGGCACGACGCCAACCTCGTCCTCCTCGTCGACTCCGCCGATCTCGGACACGAGCACGATGACCGTCGGCGACAAGGGCGAGGCGGTCAAGCGGATGCAGCAGCGTCTCTCCGACCTCGGCTACTGGCTGGGGACGCCCGACGGAACCTACGGCTACCAGACGAGCCAGGCGGTCATGGCGTTGCAGAAGGTCGCCGGGCTCGGACGCGACGGTGTCTATGGCCCCGAGACCCGGGCGGCGCTGGACAAGGGCCTGCAGCCGAAGCTCGTGGTCAGCGGCGATGCCGTCCAGATCAGCCTGGCGCAGCAGGTGCTGACGATCGTCGAGGACTCCCGCATCGTCGCCATCGTCAATACCAGCACGGGCAGCGGCCAGCAGTACATCAGCCACGGCCAGACCGCCACGGCGATCACCCCCCGCGGGACCTTCCGCGTCATCATGCAGATCGATGCGATGGAGCACGGCCCCCTGGGCGACCTGTGGCGCCCCAAGTACTTCACCGGCGGCATTGCCGTCCACGGCTCGGGCAGCGTCCCCGGCTACCCCGCCTCGCACGGCTGCGCCCGGGTCTCGAACGCGGCAATGGACATGATCTGGGCCCGCGACTTGATGCCGATGGGCCGCACGGTCGTCGTGTTCTGAGGTCGTCGTGTTCTGAGGTCGCCATGGTCTGAGGCTGTGCGTGTCGGGACATCTCATGGCGGACACCCACTCGCGAGGGAGCCACCGGGTCTTGACAGCAAATTGGCGCCTGCGCTTTGATTCGCGAATGAGTGAACCGGGCCCCTCACGCCGTCGCATCCTGGCGTGGTCGACGCCCACCCTCCTCTTGGTGCCGGCGGCCCCCATCCATGCGGCCTCTGTCAAGGCGCCGCTGAAGTTCAACTACCTCAATGGTTATGGCGCCGCCTACAACGGGTCCGGGAAGCCGACCGCCGTCGAGTCCGGTTTGTCCGTTCAGAGCGTCTGGACCCAGAACGCGCCGACCCTCACCTCGATCACAGTGACCGTCATCTATCCCGACGACCGGGTCACCGGGGGTCCCGCCACCATCACGGCGGGTGGTGGAGCGTGGACGTCGGCGGGAG
This sequence comes from Nostocoides sp., assembly GCA_016702415.1. GTDB lineage: Bacteria > Actinomycetota > Actinomycetes > Actinomycetales > Dermatophilaceae > Nostocoides_A. The sequence continues at coordinate 135,085 of JADJEA010000029.1, read as the reverse complement.
TGACGCATTCGGGCAGCAGCTATGTCTACACGTTTGTCTGGACAGGGTCGCTCGCCCCGGGCAGTTCGACGACGGACCTGAAGTTCCGGGTCCCGCTCAACACTGCGAAGACGGGTTCCTTCGCTATCTCCGCCATGGCCAGCGCCACTCACGCGACGCCCGCCTCGCTGTCGGCCACCACCTCATCGACCTGACCGCTGCCCGGCAGGGAACGAAACCACCCCCCTCGGTGCTCTAACAGGGTGAGGGAGGCTGCGGCATACGGCCGGAGCGGGAGCGATTGGAGACGCGGTGGCGGCCACGGAGGAGTTCGAGGCGTTCGTGCAGGCACGGTATGCCGCGCTCGCCCGCACCGCCGTCCTCCTCACCGGCACCCGGCACACCGCTGAGGACCTCCTCCAGGAGGCGTTGATCCGCACCTTCGTGAGCTGGTCCCGGGTGCGGGATGGCGGGGCGGCCGACGCCTACGTCCGAACCGTCATGGTCCGCCTGCTGCTCAAGGATCGCCGGCGCCGCTGGTCCGGCGAGATCCCCCATGCGGACCTGCCCGAGACGATCGGGCCGACGACGGATCTCGACGCGGCGGAGAGCGTTCGGGAAGCCCTGCGCCGACTCCCGGTCGACCAGCGCGCCGCGATCGTCCTGCGTTTCTATGTCGACCTGACCGAGGCCCAGATCGCCGACACGATCGGCTGCCCACCGGGCACGGTCAAATCGCGCATCTCCCGCGGCCTGGCCGCCTTGCGTTCCTCCGGCCTGCTCGCCGCGGACACCTTCACCACAGGAGCGTCGTCATGACCGACCTCGAGACCCTCTTGGACGTCGCCGTCTCCGGTGAGGAGTTCCCGCCCCCCGGCCCGGAGCTGTATGCCGCGGCCTCCCGCCGCCGTCGCCGCCGCCTGGTGCAGCGGGTCGCCGGAGGGGTTGCAGCCGTCGCCGTCGTGGGTGGCGGCACGATGGTGGTGGCGTCATCGACGGGGGTGGGGCTGTTCGGGTCCCACTCGGGGGCGGTGGCCGCGGCCTCGGGGTCCTCCGGTGCGTCCGGCTTCTCGACGACAGCGGTCACCGCCCTCGCCGACGCCCCCGCCTGCGTCCGGGAGGACCTGGCGCGGGTCAACTGGTTGGTGCGCACGCGGCATACCTATGCGGTGGTCGTCGTCGACATCCCGGACGCGCCGAAGGTCTTGATGACCCAGGGGCTGACCTCGGGATACGGCTGGGCGCAGGCTCGCGTCCACGCCGTCCTCGCCGACCTACCCGGCCTGACCCCGGCGGGAACCTTCAAGCTGTGGGAGGGCGTGAGCCCCGAATTCAACCCGCCCCCAGGCCGCTATCTCATGCTCCTCTTCCTCGACAACTCCCCGAAGGTCCCGGGTGGGATCTATGGCGACCCCATTTGGGGGTTCGCGGCGACTCCGGTCTTCCCGGTCTCGGGTGACCGGATGACGGTGACCTGCGCGGGAGGCACCCGCGTGACGCTGCCGTGGGCCGACGCCGCGACGACCTGGCTGGGCCCGGACGCGCCGGCGAGCGCGCCGGACACCACCGTGCCGCCGGGCGCGGCCTCGACGGTCAGTCCGACCTGAGAAGGCCGCGCAGCGTCGCCGTGAACTGTGGTCCGGCGACCCCCCAGTCGTATGCCGCGCGCGCCGCCGCGTGGCCGGCCGCGGCATACGCCCTGGCCCGCGCGGGGTCCTCGCGGAGGGCGAGGATGGCCGCCGCCGCGGCCTGCGGGTCGCCGAAGGGGACGACGACGCCCGCGCCGGCGGACTCCACCAACTCGACGGCGACCGGGAGCGGGGTGGTGATGACGGGGACCCCGTGGGCGAAGTACTCCACGATCTTGGTCGGGCGGGAGTGTCGGTAGTTGGGGAGATCGTGGAGCAATGACAGCCCCGCGAGCGCCCCCGGCAGCATCCCCAAGGCCCGGTCACTCGGGATGAAGCCGCTCCACGTCAGGTCGCCGGCTGCTGCCGCCGCCGCCAGGACGCGGGTCGCCTCGTCGTCCTTCGACCCGCCGATGATCTCGATACGGCAGGCCCCGCCGGTGCGCTCACGCACGATCCGGGCCACGTCCGCCATCTCGGCCGCTCCGCGCGCCATGGTGACTGTCCCGAGATAGACGACCCGGTCCGTGCCCGGCTCCGGCACCGTCTCGGGAACGCGCACGGTGTTGGGCACCACGGGGTGTGGGCGGGCGAAACGGTCCTGGTAGGCATACTCCGCAAGCAGCAGCGGGTGGCGGCGCTCGGCCAGACGCTCCGCGGCGCGCCATCCGCGGCCGACGACCCCCCGCAACGGCCCGGGCAGCCACTCCTTGGCGACGAGCGCGGCGGCGGGATCCTCGTGGACGTCCCAGACGAGGGTGCCCAGGCGCAGCCCGGCGAGCGCCGGGACGAGTTCCGGGTCGTGGACGAGGACGAGATCGTGTCGTGGTGCCTCGGCGCGCACGAGGGATCGCGCCGCCCGGGCTGCGGCGAGCCGGTGGCGTCCCTGTGCCCGGGGCAGGTCGAGCGTGCGCAGGCCCGGGACGTGCGGTTCGGGGCGGGCGTACCCGCGGAAGGGGGCGGCATACGTCACCTGCCACCCGTCGGCGAGGAGGGCCGGGATCTGGCGGTGCCGAATGCGCGAGTCCTCCGGGTCGTGGACGACGGTGACCACGAGGATGTTCGGCATGGCTCAGCCGATCGGTGCGGCGGCGGGGCCGGGGGGTGCCTGCTGTTCGGGTGCGGGCGGTGGTGCGGGCGGTGGTGCGGCCGGTGTCTTCGGGCCCGGTGTTTTCGGGTCCGGCGTTTTCGGGGGTTGCGTTTTCGGGTCCGGGGTCGTCGGGGCGGGCGCCTTCTGGGCGGGTTTCGCGGGCGGCTTGCGCTTCGGAAGGCTCGCTTCGTATGCCGCGACCACCTCCTCGGTGGGTCCGTCCGCCAGGAGCACACCCTTCTCCATCCACAACACCCGTGAGCAGAGGTCGCGCACCGTGGCATTGGAGTGGGAGACGAGGAAGACCGTCGAGGCCTGCTCGCGGATCTCGGCGACCTTGGCTGCGCTGCGTTCTTTGAAGTCGGCGTCCCCGGTGGCGAGGGCCTCGTCGATCATGAGGATGTCGGGCGTCGTCGCGACCGAGATCGCGAAGCGGAGCCGTGCGGCCTGGCCGGAGGAATAGGTGTGCATCGGGCGATTGATCGCCTCGCCGATTCCGGAGAAGTCGACGATGTCCTGGAAGCGCTCGCGAATCTCGGCCTTCGTCAGGCCCTGCGCCTGACACCCGATAAAGACATTGCGCGCTCCCGAGAGCTTGCTCATGAGGACGGCGTTGACCCCGAGGAGGGACGGCTCCCCCGACACCCAGACCCGCCCGCGGGTCGGGGGGATCAGCCCCGCGATCGCCCGCAGCAGCGTCGACTTCCCGGATCCGTTGCGGCCGATGATGCCGACGGACTCGCCGTGCCGGGCGATGAACGACACATCCTTGACGGCTTCGACGGTCTGGAGCGTGCTGAGGTCCTTGCCTCGCCGGAAGAGGCTGCGAAAGAGAGATTCCTCCTCGTCCTCGGGGGTGGTTGGGCCGAGCTTCTTTGCCGCCTTGGACCCTATAGGTGATGTCGAGATGGGAGACGACGACGGCGATGTCGGGGCTAGCCTCGGCCATATTTCGCCTCGTCCCACCAGAAGATCCAGACCCCGGCGCCGAATAGTCCGACCGCCCAGGCGATGCCCACCAGCCAGTGATGCCAGTTGATGGGCTGGCTCTCCATCAGGCACTGCCGGACCAGATCGATGGGCAGGGCAAAGGGCTGCAGCTGCATGATGTGCGCCCCCGTCGGGTGATTGTCCATCCGCTGGGCGATGTCGAAGAAGACCCCGGAGACATAACGCAGCAGCCGGATGGCCACCGGGATGAGATTGCCGAGGTCGCGGGAGATGTTGAGCAATCGGGCGCCCATGAGGACCAAGCCGGCGAGGATGAGCCCCTGGATGGCCAGGGCCAGGGGCAAGAGCAGCCAGTGCCAGGTGATCGGTTCGCCCGTGACGACCATGAGGACGAGCAGGACGCCGAGGGCCGGCAGCAGGGTGATCAGCTCGGTCAAGGTCGCCGACAGTGGCAGCAGCGCCCGCGGAAAGCGCAGGGCCCGCACCAGTCCGGTGTTGTTGATGATCGATCGGGTCCCCTTGGTCATCGCCGATGAGGTGAAGCCGAAGACCACCACCCCGATGCTCAGGTAGCCGATGAAATTCGGCACATTCCGTTTGGTGCCGAAGAGCACCCCGAAGATGAGGTAGTAGCTGCACACCAGCAGCAGTGGGTTGAGGACCGTCCAGAGGACGCCGAGTCTGTCCTGGGAGTTCTTCTCATCAGCCTCGGCCTGGGAGAGCGTCCACAGGAAGCTACGGCGTCGCCAAAGATCGGCCACATACGTCCGGAACGGCGGCCGGGAGCCCAACTCGACCAGGCGGTTGGCCTTGGCGAGGGAGGCTGCGGCCTCGGGACTGAGCGCCGGGGGTCGGGCGGCTCCCGGCGAGCCGGCCGTCACAGCCGGGCGACCTTCTCGCTCTCGGTGGCCACGCCGCGCGTGTCGAAGAAGCGCTGCGAGGCTGCGGCGAGGGCGTCCACGTCGTAGTCCCTGTGGTTCTGCACGAGGATGACGAGGTCGGCACCCTCTACGGCCGCCTGAAGGTCATCGGCCCGGGTGGCGCGGTCGCCGAGCGCGCGCCACTCCTGGACGTGGGGGTCGTGGTAAACGACGTTCGCGCCCTTGTCGGCCAGTTGCCTCGCGAGGGGGACCGCGGGCGACTCGCGCTGGTCGGCGATATTGGGCTTATAGGTCACGCCGAGGAGCAGCACGGTCGAACCGCGCAGGGGCTTGCTGTCCTCGTTGAGGAGATTCTGTGCGCGTTGCACGACATAAGCCGGCATGGTCGCGTTGATCTCCTGCGCCAGCTCGACGAACCGGAACGGATAGCCGAGACGGGCCCGGACGTTGTGGGACAGATAGTTCGGGTCGATCGGGATGCAGTGACCACCGACGCCCGGTCCGGGATAGAAGGCCTGGAAGCCGAAGGGCTTCGTCTTGGCGGCGGCGATGACGTCCCATAGGTCGATGCCGAGGTCGTGACAGAACCGGGCCATCTCGTTGACGAGCGCAATATTGATGTGACGGTAAGTGTTTTCGAGCAGCTTCGCCGTCTCGGCCTCGCGGGTGCCCTTGGCCCGCACCACCGTGTCGACGAACTGCCCATAGAACGACGCTGCGGCATCGCCGCATGCGGGGGTCTGGCCACCGACGACCTTGGGGGTGTTCTTCGCGCCGAACTTCTCGTTGCCCGGGTCGATCCGCTCGGGGGAGAAGGCCAGGTGGAAGTCCTGGCCGGCGACGAGCCCGGTCTCCTCGAGGATCGGCCGGACCACCTCGTCGGTGGTGCCCGGGTAGGTCGTGGACTCGAGGATGACGAGCATTCCCGGCTGGAGATTGTCGCGAATCGTCCGCACGGCCGAGACGACCGGGCCGAGGTCCGGTCCGCCGTCCTCCGAGAGCGGCGTGGGGACGCAGATGACGATCGTCTTGGCCTCGCGCAACCGCGCGGAGTCGGTCGTTGCCTCGAACCCGGCGGCCCGCATGTCGGCGATATCGGAATCGGACAGGTCGTCCACATGTGAGGTTCCCGCATTGAGGCCGTCGACGACCCGCTGGCCGATGTCGTAGCCAAGGACGGCCAGGCCGACTCGGGTCGCCTCCTGGGCCAGCGGCAGCCCCACGTAGCCGAGACCGACAATTGCGACGTCGACAGACATCTGGGAACTCCTGGGGGTCCGGAGGTGCTTTGTGCTTTGCGTTGGCCGCGGGGAATTCTAGCCCAGCGACACGGCGGGCCTCCTCGCTCTGCCGGGAGCGGCAGCCCGCCCGGCCCGTGGGATGATCGGCAGATCATGACCGCCACCGCTCCGCTCGTGCTGCTCATGTCGAGCAATGGCGCCGGGATGGGTCACCTGACCCGACTCCTCGCGTATGCCGAGCGCCTCCCCCCCGAGGTGCGCCGGTATGTCCTGTCGATGTCGCAGGCGGTCCCCGTCGTCGCGCAGTACGGCTACCGCTACGAGTACCTCCCCAGCGCCGGGGCACTGGGGATGACGTCCTCGACGTGGCAACCACTCTTCGAGGAGCGGTTGATCGAGACGATCGAGCGGGTCCGGCCCGATCTCGTCGTGTTCGACGGAACCCATCCCTATCGCGGTATCGATGCGGCCCGGGAGGCGGTCCCGGGGACCCGCTGGGTGTGGTCGCGTCGCGGGATGTGGAAGCCCGGCCTTAACGTCGACCAGCTGGCGAAGTCGTCGTGGTTCGACGACATCCTCGAACCGGGCGATTTTGCGCAGGAGTATGACGAGGGGGCCAGCGCCAGTGCACTCGCCCACCGCGTCGCGCCGGTCACCCTGGTCGAGCGCGTCGACCTCCTGCCGCGCGCCGAGGCCCGCGCCCGCCTCGGCCTCCCCGCGGAGGGTCCGATCGGGCTGGTCGCCCTCGGTGCGGGCAATATCAACGACACCACAGGTGACGTCGGAGCGGCGGCGGCGGCGCTGCGGCATACCGGATGTGGGGTGGCGGTCACCCAGGTGGCCATCGCCGAGGCGGCCGTCGAGGGCGACGTCCACGCAATTCGGGCCTATCCGCTCGCCCCGTGCTACTCCGCATTCGACGTGGTGATCGCGGCGGCGGGATACAACTCCTTCCACGAACTCCTCCGTCTGGGCATCCCCACCGCGTTCGTTGCGAACCTGCGGACCTCCGTCGACGATCAGGACGCCCGGGCGCGGTATGCCGAGGACCAGGGCTGGGCGGTCCGGCTCGATCACGTGAGCGTCGACGCCGTGACGGTGGCGTTGTGGCGGTTGCTGGAACATGGTCCCGAGATGGCCGCCCGGGCGGTGGCGGCCGATCCGGGCAACGGGGCGCACGCGGCGGCACACCGCCTGATGGAGGTGATCGGTCGGTGACCGCCGGACGGAAGTCGCGGGACGCGCGCACCGCCCGAGGCGTCCCGAAGTGGATCACTGCGACGGCCCGGACGGTCCGCAGCTCCAGTCGGCTGTCATCGGCCACCGACCGGGCAATCGGTGCGGTGCGGGGCAATGCCGTGCTGGTCGACGTCGCCCGCCGAGTGTTCTCCTGGGATGCCCCGGTCCCTGTCATGGTGCTCGCGGCCGGCCGCCCATTGGCGGGGATGGACGGCACCGAACGGCTCCCCATCGTCGTCATCGACGCCATCGGATCCGGGGCGTCGCTCCCGCACATCCTGCGCGAGGTGGCCGTCCTCCAGGGGGAGACGCGCGGCTTCCGGCCGGTGCTGCTCCTCGATCAGCCGGAGTTCGCGGCGGTCCGCGCCTTCGGCTATCCGGTCGAGTTGGTCATCCCGGAGGCGGAGTGGGATTTTGCCGGGGAGTGGGCGGACTATCGCGCCCGCCGGCTGGCGATGATGCTCGTGCGGTATGCCGCCTTGTCCATCGTCGGGGTGACCGACGGCCAACTCGATCCCGTCGGGCGAAGGCTGCTCGCGACACTGGCGAGTTATCGGCCCTGGGAAGTCCGGACGACCTGAGTGCGGCACTGGTCCGACATCGACGTGCCCACCCTGCTCAGTGCGAAAGCCGGGCGGCGGGTCTCGCTCGTCATTCCGGCCCGAGATGAGGAGGCAAGCGTCGGGTCGGTGGTTGCGGCGGTTCGACGAGACTGGATCGAGGGTGAACCGCTCGTGGACGAGGTCGTGGTCATCGACAGCGACTCGGTCGACGGCACGGCCCTGGTGGCGGCGCAGGCGGGCGCGATGGTGTTCTCGGCGAAGGATATTCGCCCCGACCTGGGTCCTGCGGAGGGCAAGGGTGAGGCGTTGTGGAAGGCCTTGCACGTCGTCACCGGCGAGTTGCTCGTCTTCATCGACGCCGATCTCGTCGAGTGGGGGACCCATTTCGTCCCCGGGCTGCTCGCGCCCCTGCTCACCGACCAACGGGTGCACCTCGTCAAGGCCGTCTATGACCGTCCCCTGCTCGATCCCGAGGGCCGGGAGGCGGAAACCGGCGGCCGGGTGACCGAACTCGTCGCCCGCCCGCTGCTGGCGCTGCACTGGCCGCATCTGTCCGGCGTCATCCAGCCGCTGGCGGGCGAGTGGGCGGTGCGCCGGTCGGCCTTCGAGAGCCTCTCGGTGCCCATGGGCTACGGCGTGGAGATCGCCGCGCTGGTCGATGTGGCCGACAGATTCGGCGCCGACGCAGTCGCGCAGGTCGATCTCGGTCGGCGGGCCCACCGCCACCATCGGCACGACACCCTCGGGCCGATGGCGGTCCAGGTCATCGCGGCCGCGGAAGCCCGGCTGGGGAGGCGCCCGGTGGACCGCTCGCCAGCGCCGGTCGACCTCGTGCAATTCGACCGCACGGCAACGGGATTCACGCCCCGGGTGCGCCACCCCAATATCGGGGAGAGGCCCCCGGCCGTCACGGTCCCAGGCTACGGGGAGGGGCGATGACCGCGTTCCGGTTGGGTCGGCATACGTATGCCGCGGACGCCCGTCTCGTCATGGCGATCGTCAACCGGACCCCCGACTCCTTCTATGACAAGGGCGCGACCTGGGCCACGGATGCGGCTCGGGACCGGGTCCGGCAGGTCGTCGATGAGGGGGCGGACATCGTCGACATCGGGGGGATCAAGGCCGCCCCCGGCGCGGACATCGATGCGGCGGAGGAGAAGCGGCGAGTCGTCGACTTCGTTGCCTGGGTCCGGGGCGCCTATCCCGATCTCGTCATCAGCGTCGACACGTGGCGGGCGGAGGTCGGTCGGGCGGTGTGCGAGGCCGGGGCCGACCTGCTCAATGATGCCTGGGGCGGGGCGGACCCGCAGTTGCCGTCGGTGGCCGCGGAGTTCGGCGCCGCGCTCGTGTGCACCCACACCGGCGGGGTGACCCCGCGGACGCGGCCGTTCCGGATCGAGTATGACGACGTCGTCGCCGACATCGTCGAATCCCTTGTCTCCCAGGCCGACCGGGCGGTCTCCGAGGGGGTGGCGCGGGATCGCATCCTGATCGACCCGGCGCACGACTTCGGCAAGAACACCTGGCATTCGCTCGAAGCCACCCGCCGCTTGGGCGAACTCGTCGCGACGGGGTGGCCGGTGCTGGTGTCGTTGTCCAACAAGGATTTCGTGGGGGAGAGTCTCGACAAGCCGGTCGGCGAGCGGCTCGTGGGGACGCTGGCGACGACGGCGGTGTCGAGCTGGCTCGGCGCCCAGGTCTTCCGGGTGCACGAGGTCGCCGAGACCCGTCAGGTCCTCGACATGGTGAGCACCATTGCGGGACAGCGGCGTCCGGCCGCCACGACCCGAGGACTGCAGTGATCGCCGGCGCGCTCGTGGTCCCGGGGGCCTTGCTGCAACTGCCCGAGTATGCCGGTCAGACCGACCCCGGTGCCGCGCTCCGGGCGCGCAGTGCCGCAGCGCTGCGCGACCTCCTCGAGGTGGCGAGTTCGCCGCGCCGGGACGCCCTGGGTGACGACGGTCCGGACGACGGCGGACTCGCACGAGTCGTGGTGGTCGCCGGGGCGGAGCGGGCGCCGCGGCATACCAAAGGGGCTGCGGGGGTTCGGATCGCGCGGGTGCTCCTCGAGGAGGCGGCATGGCGCGGCGCGGTCACCGAGATCACCGTGGAAGTCGATGCCACCCCGGTCGAGGTGGAGCATGCTGCCGCGCGGGTGCGGGCGTTGCCGGGGCGTGCCGTCCTCCTGGTCCCGGCCGATGGGTCGGCGACTCGCACGGAGAAGGCTCCCGGGTTCTATGACCCGCGTGCGGAGCACTTCGACGAGGAGGTGCGTCGGGCCCTCGCCGAGGGTGACATCCAGGCGCTGGCCGCACTCGATGCCGTTGTCGCCGAAGAGCTGTGGTGCACCGGCCGGGCTGCGTTCCAGGTGCTGGGGCGCTGCTTCCCCGATGGTGTCGCCACCGCCGAGGTCATGTGGCGCGACGATCCGTATGGCGTGGAGTACCTTCTCGCCCGCTGGACGCGGTAGCGCCCGATCAGGCGGGGGCGTCGCTCGGTTGGGCCGGGCCGCCGGCGCCGCCGAGGGCGTCGCGCACCTTCGCGATGACCGCGCTCTCCTCGGCGGAGACACCCTTGCTCGCCGTTGCGACCGCGTCACACGCAGAGAGGATGACGTCGCGGAACCCAGCAGCCGCAGCCGCATCCTTGGCCGCGATGGTCTGGACGGCCTGGCGCAGCCCGTCCAGGATCTGGCGCTCGATCTCCTCGGCGCTGCCACGCGGCGGCGTCGGGAACCCCCCGGCCTTCAACAGATCCTTGACTGCCTCCGGAGCCGCGGCGAGAGCCTTGGACCCAGCCATGGACTCCTTGAACGCCGCAAAGAATCCCGGATCCGCCTTGGAGACCAAGGCGATGGCGCCGAAGGCGGCGGTGCGAATGGTGTCGTGCTCGTGCTCGGTGTAGTCGGCCATTCGCCCACTATGCCCGCCTTCGGCGTCCGAAGCTCCTCCTGTCAGGTGGTCACTTCTGCGTCGAGGCTTGGCCTCGGGTGACTGAGCTGGGCTGACCATTGGTCTGCGTCGCGCTTCCGGTCGTCCCGGGGCCGCCGGGCGGTGGCTGCTCTCGCATCCCCGGCGGGGACACGAACGCCTCCTCCACACAAGGGCTGACGGCGCCGTCGGTGATGCCGACCCGCATGGCCCAGATGTCCGGGGTGGGCCACATCGACTCCAGCACCAGGGTCTGGCCCGGCCCGACCGCCGACTTGGGGATGGTGATCGTCTGCCCGCCGGATCTCGATGTCTCGGCAGACATGACGACGCGGTGACCGGGCTGCGTGCTCGGGGCACCGGCGTCGGTGAACCGCCCGTCGCGGCAGTGCATCCCCTTCGACGGGAAGCTGACGTCCGCATGGATGCCCTTGTCCGCCAACGCCTTCTCCAGCGCGTCCGCGCCCTCCAGTCGATTGACCTGGACGGTGACATCGCCCCCGGCATCCGTGGTCACCGCGAAGGCGGGGCTCGAGCCGGCCGGGGAGAGGAGGTAGCCGCCGACCCCGGCAGCGACGGCGGCCGCTGCGGCGGCGAGCCGGACCGCGGGACGACGCAGCGGCGACCGGACCGCGGGGGAGGGATGCGGCATACGGCCGGAGTCGGCGGCGGCGGAACGGGCGGCCGCCCCCTGCGCGGCCGCGACGTCCTTGAGTTGGGTGAGCAGGGCGCGTTCGAAGCCGTCGAGCGGCTCCTCGCGGGGTGGGGTGGTCATTGCTGGACCTCCAGGAGTGCAGGGGCGGCGGGTATGCCGTCGCCGAGGTGGGTGGTGATCTTGCGCCGGGCCCGGTGCAGCCGGACCCGCGCGGTGACCGGCTTCACCCCCAGCACGAGGGCCGCGTCCGCGACCGTCAACCCGTCGAGAGCGACGAGTTCGACGACCGCCCGGTCGGCGGCGGGGAGAGTGTCGAGGGCGGCATACAGGCTGCGGGCCGAACGCTCGGCGTCGAGGCGTTCCTCCACGCGCACAAGGGAATCCGCGTCGAGGAGGGCCCGTCCGGAGATCCGTGCGGTGAGCCGCAGCGACCGGGCCGCCTGGCGCCGGTGCTCGGCGACCGTATGCCGCGCGATCCCGTACGCCCAGCCCAGCGGCGATCCGCGGTCGGCCCGGTAGTCGGCGCTGTGGGTGATGAGGGCGACGAACACGTCGGCGGTCAGATCGGCCGCCTCGTGCGGGTCGGCCACCCGGCGGGCGATGAAGCGTTCGATGTCGCGCACGTGGGCGCGATAGAACTCCTCCAGGGCCTCCGGGTCGCGGCCCAGGCGCCGGACGCCGTCCTCGGTGAGTGCGTTCATGCCTCTACTTCGCTGCGGCGGGACGGAGTGTTACCGGGACTCGGCGGACCAGACTCCACCGGTGTCCCGCGTTCCCCCGGGTCGTGCCCTGCCAGCGCACCCGCCCCGGCCGCCGACCTCCCCGCCCATACTCACGGTCCGACCCGAATCATCCGTAGGGCCATGAATTCCCGCCCCGGCAACTCCACCCGTGTCTCTCCCCGGTGCGTGCCGGGAACCGGGTCGATCGTCATCTGCCAGGTGTCGAGCACGTCGATCCGCCACTCGCCTTCGGGAAGGACAAGACGCCGGAAGCGTGGGCGACCGAAGCCGAAATAGGCCAATCGATAGCCGTCCGCGGCGCCGACCGGCAGGTCGAACTCGGAGTGCACGGGGTCGAGCACGCCACCGGGCGCGTCCGCGAGAACCTTCTCCAGGAACGCGATTCGCGCCGGCGAGGAGCCATGCAGGACTCCGCCTTTGGACCACCACAGGACTTCGTCGTCGCGCAGGTAGGTCTCGCCGTGGCCGACATATCCCCCGCGGACGGCTCCCTCCCAGAAGCGCCGGGTCAGTTCCTGGCCGGAGATATTGCCCCAGCCCTGGTCGATATCGCCCTCATAGGCGCACTCGTCGACGACGACCGGTTTGCCCCACCGGCGGCGCCACTCGTCGACGTTCTCGGCGGTCTTGTAGAGGTCGATCCGCTGCGCGCTGACGTGCGTGATCCACGGCCGCGCATGGTCATAGAACGGGATGCAGTTGTGGATCGAGCGGAGATGGCCGGCCGGGTCCTCCTCGGTGACGATTCCGGCGAGACGCTCCCAGTCGGCCTCGTCCTTGGACCAGACAAGGTCGTATTCGTTGGCCATCGACCACCAGATATTCGGGAATCCCGAGAGGCGGCGCACGACATAGCGCACGTATCGGTCGTCGGCCGCGGTCCCGAGGTCGGCGAACCCCCAGCGGTCGTAGGCGTGGAAGAGGATGAGATCAGCCTGGATGCCGAGAGCATCGAGCTCCGCGATCCGGCGCTCCAGCCGCCGGAAATGCGCCGGATCGAAGCGGGTGGTGTCGAACCCCTCGGCGAGCGACCCGGGGAAGGGAAAGTCGTCCGGTTCGTTGCTGTTGTACTGGTAGGACTTCGGGAAGATACAGAAGCGCAGCTTGACGAAGGGTGCGGTGGCGAGGGTCGCCAGGGTCTGCCCCTGCAGGGCCTCGTCCTGGTGGGTCCAGGCGTATGCCGTGGTGCCCAGCGGCCGGTGCCGGGTCCCGTCCGCGTGCCGGAAGTGGAACCCGTCCACGCGGACCGGACCGTGGGCGCCCGGACGCGGCGGACCGACGTGGACGGTCCCGGTGATCCCGTCGAGGGACCGGGCGGTGGACTCGGTGACGAACGACCAGTCCCCCTCGGCGTCGGGGAGGAAGCGCACGGCATACCGGCCGTCGCCGTCGTAGAACCCGCCCATCCGGATCCGCTCGCCCGCCCGAGTGAACACCGCGGCGAGGTCGACGTCGATGAAGAAATTGCCGTGGGCAGGACCGTCAAACGACAGCTCCACGGGACTCCACCGCGTCGGGGACTCGGGCAGGGTCACCCGGGCCGACCCCACGGGGACATCCGAGCTTTCGTATGCCGGGTCCGCCGCTATCGCGGGTGCCTCCGCGGGGCGGACGAGGTCCGGCCCCACCACGGCGAGCCTGGTCCAAAACCGTTCCCGCTCAGCCGGATCGGCGAGCGCGGGGACAAGCGCGAGCAACGACCCGAGGTGGCCGTCGCGGAACTGCGTCGCCAGCGGGGACTCGGCCGCGCCGGGGAGATAGTCCTCGAGAATCGCCCGCGCCTCGGGGTCGGCCAGCGCCTCGCCGAAGGTGGATCGCCGATCGAACATCCGCCCTCCCTGGTTGCGGTCCCCAGCGTAGGCGACCCCCGCTTGCCGCCGGGAGGTGATCGGCGGATGTGTTGGTGGCCAGGGGCGGGGTCGAACCGCCGACCTTCCGATTTTCAGTCGGATGCTCGTACCAACTGAGCTACCTGGCCGGTGTCCGCCGGGCGGGAGGGGCCCGGCAAACGGATAGCCGGATCGCTCCGGCCGACGTGAACTATACCGTATGCCGCACGCCCTCCCGGGTGCCGAGCACGTCGCCGCGCTCCCCGTGGTCGTGGTCCGGGGTGAGGTCGGAGACGCCTCGTGGCGGGGTCTTCGAGACGGTCGCCGGGGGAGTCTGGGCAGGGGCGGCCGGGTCCGCATTGGCCTCCGACGCAGCCAGCGGGTCGCCGATCTCCTCTGCCTCGACGGTGTGCGTGGAGAACGCGGAGGCGGCGAAGCCGGGCGCCGAGTGCGCGGCCGCGAGCGCGGCCTCCTCGACGGCGGCGTGGTCGTCCACGACCGTGGGGACGTAGGGATGGGCAGCGGCCCACGCGAGATAGGCCTCCTCCGCGACCGGGAGCGTGGGGAAGAGCATGTCCTCCCCGATGAGGTCGACGACGCCGGCCCGGCGCAGCGGCTGATAGAGGTCCTGCTTCAGCCGGACCAGGCCGAGCTTGACGCCTTGGGCCTTGAAATCGGCATACAGGTCCTTGAGGCCGTCGCACGCGGTGACGTCGACCTCGGTGTTGGCCTCCACGTTGAGGAGGAACCACCGTGGTGGGGCGTCGGGGTAGCCGTGGAACTCCTTGTCCAGCACCCGCTGGGTCCGCCGACGCAGATCGCCGACATTGGCGAAGAAGAGCGGCGCCTCGTAGCGATAGATGACCAGGCCGGGGAGGGTCTGGGCGTTGGGGAAGTCGGCCGTGTCGTGCATGCCCGCGAGCCCGGGCACCCGCCCGAGGACCGCGTCGTGCGGGCGCGCGAGGCGTTGGGCCATCTCCAGGAGGCTGATCGCGATGGCGAGGCCCACGCCATACAGCAATCCCAGCCAGATGGTGCCGACCAGGGTGACCAGGGCCAGGAGGACCTCGCGCTTGCGGAAGGTCCACATCCGGCGGAACTCGCCGCCCTTGACCAGCTTGGTCGCGGCATAGAGGACGACGGCGCCGAGGGAGGCCTGGGGCAGGTGCTCCATGAGCGGCCCGGCGATGAAGAGGACGGCGAAGACGCAGAGGGCGGCGACGAGGGAGTACATCTGGCTGCGGGCGCGGCTGGCCAGGGCGAGCGCGGTGCGGGAGCCGGAGGAGGAGACCGGGAAACCGCCGAAGAGGCCGACCGCGACGTGCGCCCCGCCGAGGGCGACGAGTTCGACCTGGGGGTCGACGGCGCGCTCGCTCGGTCGTTCGCCCGGGATCTCCGGCGCGGGGAACGCCCGGGCCCCCAGCATGTTGTCGCTATAGGCCAGCACCGCGACGCCGAGAGCCGGGAGCATGAGGGCCTGCCAGTCACCCGAACCGACCGACGGCAGGCTCGGCATCGGCAGTCCACTGGGGATCTTGCCGACCTCCGCGACGCCTCTGGCGGCGAGATCGAACACGACAGAGACGACGGTGGCCGCGGCGACGGCCATGAGCGCGGCCGGCCACAGGGGGCGCACCCAGTGGAT
This sequence comes from Nostocoides sp., assembly GCA_016702415.1. Lineage (GTDB taxonomy): Bacteria > Actinomycetota > Actinomycetes > Actinomycetales > Dermatophilaceae > Nostocoides_A. The sequence goes on along the minus strand of JADJEA010000029.1, from coordinate 119,711 downwards.
CACGAGGATGAAGGCCAGGGTGCCCAGCGCGACCCACAGGGTCATCAGCTTCGTCTCGTCGACGACATCGAGGAAGCCGCGCACCTGGGCGACGATGCTCTCGCCGCCGACGTGGGTGCCGGTGATCTTGCCGAGCTGGCCCACGACCATGAGCACGGCGGCGCCGGCGAGGTAGCCGATGAGCAGGGGTTGGGAGAGCAGGTCGGCCATAACCCCGAGGCGGAGCGCTCGCGCGATGAGGCACCACACCCCGACGAGGATCGCCAGCGCCGCGCTGAGGGCGAGAACCCGGGACGGGTCGCCCTTGGCCATCGGCGAGATCGCCATACCGGTCAACAGGGCGATCGTGGACTCGGGACCGACGGACAGGACCCGCGAACTGCCCATCGCGGCATACACCAGGAGAGCGACGAGGGCGGTGTACAGACCGTATTCCGGCGGGACGTTGACGATGGCGGTGTAGGCCATGACCTGCGGGATGAGGTATGCCGCGACCGCCAACCCCGCGATCACATCGGTGCGCCACCACGACCGACGGTACTGGTGGGTGAGGAAGTGGAGGCCGGGGGTGGCCGCCTTGAACGCCTGGACGACCCAATGGCTGCGCTGCGGGTCGAGGTCGTAGTCGATCGCCTCGTGGCGGGTGAGTTCCCCGGCGGGCGGGGTGGGGGCCTCGACCGTGACGACGGGGGGCAGCGCCGGGACGGGACCGGACGCCTGCGCGTCGCCTGGTCGGCTGGGGAGGTCACTCATGTGTTCCGCCTGTTGTTCACCTGTTGTTCACCGGGAGTTTCATCAACCGGCATTCAACCAACCAGACGGGGTGACGTCGAGTTCTTGGCCGCGGACGTGGCCCAAACGCAATGGGCGCCTCCGTGATGGAGACGCCCATGTGGCCTGATCGGCGACCCCGACGGGACTCGAACCCGCGACCTCCGCCGTGACAGGGCGGCGCGCTAACCAACTGCGCTACGGGGCCTTGCGGTGCAAGACCGGTATTGCGTATCCCCAACGGGATTCGAACCCGTGCTGCCGCCGTGAAAGGGCGGAGTCCTGGGCCGCTAGACGATGGGGACCCGATCCACTCGGGACCCCGGCCGGCTAGCGAGCTCGGGCTCGGTGATCCGTCGAGGACTTCGGAATCATACGGGTCACGGCCGGGGAACTCCAAAACGCCGCTGCTGAGCTGCCGCTGGGCACGGCTCGGGCCATCACAGGGATGCGGGCAGCGGAAGGGAGTGGCGTGTCTACCGGGCGCCCGCCCAGGCGCGCAGCCGGTCGGCGTCCCAGGTCGTGACGATCCGTTCCGGCGGTATGCCGAGTCGGTCCGCCCGCTCGGTGCCATATGCCTTCATGTCGAGCTGCCCCGGCGCGTGCGCGTCGGAGTCGATGGCGAAAAGGCAGCCGAGGTCGCGGGCGAGCTCGATCAACTCATCCGGGGGGTCGCAGCGTTCGGGCCGGGAGTTGATCTCCACCGCTGTTCCGTGCTCCGCGCACGCCTCGAAGACGGCCCGCGCGTCGAACTCACTCTGTGGTCGCGTCCCGCGAGTCCCGGTGACCAGCCGGCCGGTGCAATGCCCGAGGACATTGACCCGCGGATTGCTCGCCGCCGTCACCAGGCGCCGGGTCATCGGCGCGGCGGGCATCCTCAGCTTGGAGTGGGCGCTGGCCACGACGAGGTCGAGCTTGTCGAGCATCGCCGGCGTCTGGTCCAGCGCGCCGTCGTCGAGGATGTCGACCTCGATCCCCTTGAAGAGGGTGAAGGCACCGCCGAGCGAGGCGGTGATCGCGTCGACGAGGGCGATCTGCCGGGTCAGGCGCTCGGCGCTGAGACCATTGGCGACCCGCAGCTGCGGCGAATGGTCGGTCAGCACGAGCCACTCGTGGCCGGTCTCGACCGCGCTCAGCACCATTTCCTCGATCGGGCTGCCGCCGTCGGACCAGGTCGAGTGGCTGTGACAGTCGCCGGTGAGCGCGGCATACAGGTCCTCACCGCCGTCGACGAGCGGCTCGCCGGCGGTGCGCAGGAGGGTCGCGAGATAGGTCGGCACCATGCCCTCGAGGGAATCGGACACGACCGCGGCGGTCGAGGCCCCGATCCCGGGGAGGTCCGTGAACGTCCCGGCGGTATGCCGCGCCGTCACCTCCCCGTCCGGCAGACTCGCGATCGTCGTCGCCGCCTTGCGGAAGGCCTCCACGCGGTAGCTCCCAGCGCGGGTGCGTTCGAGGAGAAACGCAATCCGCCGCAATGCGGTGACCGGGTCGATCGGCGCCGTGACCGGCGGCAGCAAGGCGACCACGGATCAGCCGAACTGGGACCGGACGATGCTGTCCCACAGGCGATCTCCGCCGAGGCGGCGCGCGTGGACCATGGCCCGGGCGGAGGTCGTGACGAGATAGCGCGACTTCGGACGCGTGGCCTCGACCACCTTGAGGATCGTCCGGGCGACCGCGTCGGGGCCGACCGACAGGAGCCGACTGTCGTAGGCGCCGGAGTTGACCCGGCGCACGCGGGCGACCAGGTCGGCATACGGCGAATCGGGATTGCCCACTGCCGCAGACGAATTGATTGTCTCCTCGAAGTTCGTGCGGATCGCACCGGGTTCGACGAGGACGACGTCGACGCCGAACGCGCGGACCTCGTTGCGCAGGGAATCGGTCAGTCCCTCGACGGCGAATTTGGTCGCGTGGTAGTAGCCCCCCACGGGGAAGGCGAGGCGGCCCCCCATCGATCCGATGTTGACGACGAGTCCACCGCCCGCCGCGCGCATGCCCGGCAGGACGAGCTGGGTCATCCGGGCGAGACCGAAGACATTGGTCTCGAACATCCGCCGGACGCTGGCGAGATCGGCCTCCTCGACCGGGCCGTACTCGCCATACCCGGCATTGTTGACGAGGGTCCCGACGCGCCCGTGATCGGCCTCGACGGCCCGGACGGCGGCGACCATCGACTCCTCATCGGTCACGTCGAGAGCCAGGACCCGGGCTCCGGCGTCGGCGAGCTCGTCGAGTGTGTCGACCCGGCGCGCCGTGGCATAGACGGTGTACCCCGCCTTGACGAGCAGGTCGGCGGTCGCGCGACCGATGCCGGTCGAGCATCCGGTGAGCAGAATCGGGCTGCGGGAGAGGGGCACCGGATCAGACTACGGCGCTCACTGCATGAGGAGATCGCGCAGCGCGTCGAGGAGCCGGTCGACGTCGTCCTCGTTCGTGTAGGGCGCCAATCCGACCCGGACGGCACCCGCGTCCCCGAGGCCGAGGTGGCGGGAGCACTCGACGGCATAGAAGTTGCCCGCCGGCGCATTGATCCAGCGGGCGGCGAGCTCGGCGCGGATCGTCTGGCTGTCCCAACCGGACACGGAGAACAATGTCGTCGTGGTTCGTCGCGCCGCATTGGAGTAGACGACGACTCCGGGCAGGGCGCGCAGGGTGGGTTCGAGCCGCTCCGCGAGGCGCCGCTCGTGCCGGTCGATTTCGGCGTATGCCGCGACCAGCCGGTCCCGCCTTGAGCCGGCGTGAACCCCGCTCACCTCGGCGAGGAAGTCGATCGCCGCGGTGGTCCCGGCCATGAGTTCATAGGGGAGAGTGCCGTATTCGAAGCGCTCGGGTACCGCATCGGTGGAGGGGAGGAGCTTGTCGGGGTGCAGGGTCTCCAGCAGCGCCGGGTCGGCCGCGACGACGCCACAGTGCGGTCCGAGGAATTTGTATGGCGAGCACGCCCAGAAGTCCGCCCCGCTGCTGGGCAGATCGACGACATGGTGGGCGGTGTAGTGGACGCCGTCGATGTAGACAAGCGCGTCCGTGCGCTCGTGGACCAGGCGGGTGATGGCGGGGATGTCCGGCATCGTCCCGATCAGGTTCGACGCCGCGGTGACGGCGACGAGGCGGGTCCGTGGCGAGAGGTGGGCGGCGATGTCGTCGGGCACGAGTTCGCCGGTGGTGGGGTCGAAGTCGGCGAAGCGTGGCAACGCGCCCACCGCCTCGGCCGCCTGAACCCACGGCCGGACATTGGCGTCGTGGTCGAGGCGGGTGACAACGACCTCGTCACCGGGTCGCCACGTCCGGGCGAGCGCGCGGGCGAAGTCGTAGGTCAGGGCGGTCATGCTCCGCCCGAACACAACCCCGCGCGGGTCGGCGCGCAGGAGATCGGCAAGCGCCGAACGGCAGTGGGAGACAGCCTCTTCCGCGCGCCGCTCGGCGCGGGTGACGACGCCTCGATTGGCGATCGCCGCGGTCAGCGTGCGGGCGATCGCGTCCGCGACCGCCCTCGGCGTCTGGGTCCCCCCGGGGGCGTCGAAGTGCGCGGCCCCCTCCTCCAGGGCAGGGAAGTCCGCGCGGAGGGCGGCCACGTCATACGTCATGGTTTCTACGCTAGCCACCTCGGGCGCGCGGGGCGGGGTCCCCCGACCCCGGTCACCAGGACGTATGCAGCGGGCGCCCCTCCGCGAACCCGGCCATGGACTGGACCCCGGCGACGGCGCGGGCGGCGAACTCGGGCACGGTCGCGGCCCCGGCATACGTGAAACTCGAGCGCACGCCTGCGGTGATCGTGTCGATGAGGTCCTCGACGCTGGGTCGGGCGGGGTCGATGAACATACGCGCGTGACTGATGCCCTCCTCGTAGATCGCCTTGCGGGCGCGTTCGAAGCTGGTGTCGCTGGCGGTGCGATGCGCGACCGCGCGGCTGGACGCCATCCCGAAGGATTCCTTGTAGGCGCGGCCGGAGGGGTCGGTGAAGAGGTCGCCGGGGGATTCGAGGGTGCCGGCGAACCACGAGCCGATCATGACGTTGGCCGCCCCCGCGGCCAGGGCGAGCGCGACATCGCGGGGATGCCGCACGCCGCCGTCCGCCCACACGTGTTTGCCGAGTTCTCTTGCGGCGGAGGCGCATTCGAGGACGGCGGAGAACTGCGGCCGGCCGACGGCGGTCATCATCCGGGTGGTACACATCGCACCCGGCCCCACCCCGACCTTGACGATGTCGGCGCCCGCGGCGACGAGATCCCGGGTCCCGGACGCGGTGACGACATTGCCGGCGGCGATCGGCACCCCGAGGTCGAGCGCCCGGACGGCGGCAAGAGCCTCGAGCATCTTGTCCTGGTGGCCGTGCGCGGTGTCCATGACCAGGAGATCGACGCCGGCCTCGGCCAGGCCCCGGGCCTTGGCGGGGACGTCGCCGTTGATCCCGACGGCGGCCGCGATGCGCAGCCGGCCGGCCGCGTCCACATTGGGCCGGTAGATCGTCGCCCGCAGTGCGCCGGTCCGCGTGAGGAGGCCGACGAGTGTCCCGTCCGCGCGGACGACGGGAGCCAGCCGGTGACGCGCCTCGGTCAGGGCCTCGAACGCCTCGGCAGGGGTGACCCCGTCGGGCAGCGTCGACAAGGAGGTGGACATGACTCCGCTCACCTGGGCGAACCGGTCGACACCGGTGAGGTCCGCCTCGGTCACCAGGCCGAGCGGTCGATCGTCCTCGACGACGACGGCCGCCCCGTGCGCCCGCTTCGTGACCAGCACGAGGGCCTCGCCGACCGTCTGGTTGCCACGGAGCATGATCGGGGTGTCGTAGATGAGGTGCCGCGACTTCACCCACTGGACGACATCGGCCACGACAGGCAGCGGGATGTCCTGCGGGATGACGACCAGGCCGCCGCGGCGGGAGACGGTCTCGGCCATGCGGCGTCCGGCAATCGCGGTCATATTGGCGACGACGAGGGGGATCGTCGTGCCGCTCCCGTCGCCGCTGGCCAGGTCGACGTCGAAGCGGCTCGCCACACCCGACCTGCTCGGGACGAGGAAAACGTCGTCATAGGTCAGATCGTGGCCCGGCGCTGTGCCGTCGAGGAAACGCATGTGGCGCAGCATAGTTTCGGCGCCGACGGCCAGGGTCCCGCGATGTCACCGGCCAGGGCCCTCGCGGGCGACCCGGCGCGCGGTGCCCGTCAGGGCGTCAATGACATCGAGTCCAGGATCCGTATGCCGAGTTCCCGCTCCCCCTCGATCGTCGCCACCGCGTCCGGCGGCAGCGTGGCGTACGTGCGCCGGCCGGCACCGAGGAGGGTAAGGGCTGCGCGATTCATCGTCAGCGTGACGACCGGGTGGCGGGCCTCGTCGGACTCCGCGCGGACGCACCGTCCGTCGGCGTCGATGACATAGGCCGAGGACGTGTCGTCGATGACGACGCGCACGCACGTTCCCGTCGGGGGGGCGACCTTGCGGCCGATGACATACGGCATACCGGCAGCGAAGGTGAGGGCGACGACGTCGGCCCCGGGCGTGTCGAGCGTCGGCGGCAGGCCGACGGCGCGCCGGATGTCCTGGTCGTGGACCCACATGTCGACGACCCGGTTTCGCAACAGGGTGCGGGTGTCCCAGGTGAGGTTGCCGATGGTGCGCGGGGGGCGGGCGTCCGGATCGGTCGGGGGGTCCGCGGCATACTGCGCGCGCCTGGTCTGCACCGCCTCGCGAAGTTCGTCGGCGATGGCGGCGGGGTCCATCCCCCGTCGCTGAGCGACCCCGGAGGCGATCCACCAGGCCGCCGGGGGCCGCCCGGGAATGGGGATCAGGGGCGACGGCGTCGCACCGGTGGCGAGTTCGCACTCGATGGCGGCGACGTGGGCCAGGACATCTCGGGCGCTCCACCCCGGGCAGTCGGATGGTGCCTCCCACTGCTGCGGGGTGATCTCGGCGGCGGCCGCGAGCAGGTCATCGGCGGCGGCCGACCACGCGTCCACATAGAGGGCCAGTTCGTTCACGTCCTCAGCGTAGTGGGGCGGCCTGAGGGCCACGGGGGCCCAGCGCCGCCCTCACCCAGGCCGGCCCCGGGAATCCTGGGGTCGACCCGGCCGTTGGTCGAGGTGCCTCGGTCGAGGTCTCCCGTCCCGGGTGTGACCGCGCCCGACCCGTCCGGGAGGATTGCCACGTGAGTTTCCTGTCGCCCTCACCCGCCGACGAGGCGAGGCGGGCCGCGCTGCGCCGGATGCGGATGGTTGCAACGTCACTCCTGGTGTTGGCGTTCGTCGTCTTCGCCGTCACCAATGGTCATCAGAGCGGGGGGTGGGGATACGTCCATACCGCCGCCGAGGCCGCCATGGTCGGCGCGCTCGCGGACTGGTTCGCCGTCACAGCGATCTTCAAACACCCACTCGGGCTGCCGATCCCGCACACGGCGCTGATCAAGAAACGGAAGGACGAGCTCGGGCGCAGCCTGGAGGAATTCGTCGGCGACAACTTCCTGACCGAGGAGATCGCCCGGGAGAGACTCGCGTCCGCCAATGTCGGTGTGCGGCTGGGGACCTGGCTGGCTCAGCCGGACCACCGCACCCGCGCGCTGACCGAGGGTGCCCGGATCGCCACGGCAGGGCTGACTCGGATGCGCGAGGAGGACGTTCACGAGTTCGTCGTCAACGTCCTGATGCCGCGCCTGATCAAGGAGCCGGCCAGCCCGATCCTCGGTCGGTTCCTCGCCGGCATCGTCGAGGACGGCGCTCATCATGGGCTCGTCGAGATGGGCCTGAGCGAGATCCACGACTGGCTCGTGGAGAACCCCAAGGTCTTCTCCACCCTTCTGAACGAGCGCGCGCCCTGGTGGACCCCGCCGTGGGTGGACGAGCGGGTGATCAACTGGACCTACCAGCAGGCGCTCAACTGGGTGCGCGACATGCGGGCCGACCCGAGCCACTCCGCGCGGGTGGCGCTCGATGACCTCCTGGTGCAACTCGCCACGGATCTCCACGACAATCCCGAGGTCCAAGAGCGGGCCGAGGCGCTGAAGGAGCGGGTGCTGACCCATCCTCAGGTGGGGGACACCGTCGAGTCCCTGTGGGTCTCGGTGCGGACGTCGCTGCTCGCGGCGTTGGCCGACCCGGAGAGTTCGCTCTGGGCGCGCGGGCACGCCTGGCTCGGTGAGATGAGCGAGACGCTGCTCCACGACGAGACCACCCGGGCCCGGCTGGAAGGTCATCTGGCCGACATCGTCGCGTTCTTCGTCAACACCTACGGCGACGAGCTCGCCATGGTCATCTCGACGACGGTCGATCGGTGGGACGCCGAAGAGGCATCGCAGCGGATGGAACTCTTCGTCGGTCGCGATCTCCAGTTCATCCGGATCAACGGCACCATCGTCGGTGCCCTCGCGGGCGTGATCATCCACGCGATCGGTCAGGTGCTTTGATCGGTTGCGGCCTGACCTGATCCGTCGCGGCAGTATGCCGTCCGCTCCCGTCCTGGGTCGGCCTTGCTCTCGACCGGGGTCGGGCGGGTGTGTGGCGGGACGTCAGTCGGATTGGTGCGTCGGGCCGGGAGCGCCTCACGGCGCGTGGCCGCTCGTAGCGGCTATATGTTGGGACCCGGGGCTGCCGCGGCCCGACGCATGCGTCAGGGTAGCTCAGTTCCCGGGTAGTCGCCTGGCTAGTGCCCGATTCGGCACTCGGGGATGAAGCGCGGGCTCAGTGGAGGGCACCTCGACGCCAGGCGGCGGCCGCGGAGTCCAGTTCCTCGGCCGTGGTGAGCAGGTTCGCGGCCTGCTCCGTCTCGCGGTGCGCCTGCTCGGGGTCGAGGGTGTCGGTGTCGTGCGCGAGATCGGCGCGTCCTGAGGAGATGACCCGGCAAAACGCCGCGGCTCGCTCCAGCGCCACGGCGAGGTCCCCCCGGTACACCCGCTTGAGGATGTCGTCGACCAACGCCCGCAACTCTCCTGGACCGGGGGGTTCGGCGGCACCGGCGACGACGTGGTCGACGTGGGTATGCCGCATGCCCGCGGCATACTCCCGACTCGCCGTCAGCGGTGACCTCATCACCCACTCGCGCAGCACATAGAGCCGCCACAACGCGCCCGGAAGCGTGCCCGCCGGCATCACCGACCAGAGGTCGGCAATGGTGTCGAGACCGAGTTCGTCGACCAGAGCGACGAGGCGGGCGGTGACGTGCGGGTCGTGCGCTGTCCGGCCGACCCCGACGACGACGGCGGCGCTCTGGTGGGCGACTTCGGTGACCTCGGCCGGGCCAGGGGTCACCCCGGCATACTTCGTCATCGCCTCGAGGCTCAAGTGCGCCGGACGACGGGGGCGGTCGCGGCCGGTTGGCGGTGTCACGCCGCCAGTGTGACAGTCGGCGGGCGGGTTCGGCGGTGCGACCCGGCGAGTCTCGCCCGGGATGGGATGCGATCGGACTGCGCTGGAGTCAGATCCGCGGTCAGGTCACGGGGCGGAGGGCGAGACCGCGGGCGATGAGATCGGTGCGCAGCGTCTCGGCCGTGGTGAAGACGACCGCGTCCATCCCCGCCGCATGCGCGGCAGCGACATTGCCGGGGTTGTCGTCGACGAAGAGGCACTGGTCAGCGGTCGCCAAGTGAGCGATCCGCGCGAGGAGGATGGCATAGATCCGCGGGTCGGGCTTGGTCACCCGCTCGGTGGCCGAGACGATCATGTCGATGAAGGGCGCGAACACCTCGGGATAGAGCTCCCGAGTCCGGGCGAAGGTCTCCTCGGAGAAGTTCGTCAGGGCCACCATCGGTATGCCGAGATCCCCCACCTCCCGCGTGATGGCGACCGTCCCCTCGATGACGCCGGTGAGGGACTTCGCGAAGTTCGCTCGGTACGAGCGAATCGCGGGCAGGAGTCGCGGGTGGGTCTTGGCCACCTCGGCCTCGGCGTCGTCGAAGGACCGGCCCCGGTCCTGCTCGAGATTCCAGGCGGCGAAGTCGAAGTCATCGCCAGCCAGGACAGCGTCCGCGATCTCGTCGCCGCCATCCGCGGCCAGCGCCGGGCGGGGGTCCCACCGCAGCAGCACGTTGCCGACGTCGAAGATCAGGAGTCGGGGTGGTCGCGTGACGGGGGTGGGGGTCGGCATACCCAAGGGTCTCATCGGGGTGCGGCGTCCCCGACGCCCACGGCGTATCGTGTCCCCGGGCCATCCGGCTCCTGGGCCTCTAGCTCAATGGCAGAGCTGCGGACTTTTAATCCGTAGGTTGCGGGTTCGAGTCCCGCGGGGCCTACGGGTAAACGTGCAGGTCAGAGTGCTTTTTCTCTCGTGAGAGGACATGCACGATGGACCAGAGGGTGCCACAAGGGTGCCAAACGAGTGATCACCCGACTGCTCGGACATACACCCGGTCATGCGGCAAGTTGTGAGGGCCTGTGCCCGCCACCCGACGGTCCTGGGGAATAGGGTCGGGCCTATGACGTGGTGGACATCACTGCGCGGACGGCGCCCGCGGCGCCATAGCTGCTCTGGAGGACCCGTGCCCGGTCGAAACAACATCGTCCTGCTCATCGTGTTCCTGGCTTTCCTGGGGATCATCTGGTGGCTGCTGCGCGCGTCTCGAAGGGCAACGCAGCCTCCGATCGCCACCGCTGGGCCGATTGAGCCCGTTGCGTCGACTGGCCGCGACTTTGGGCACGCGGCGGGGATGTCACCCATGGCTGCGGATGACGGGTCGGCGGGGGCTGCCGCGTCGCCACTGGCCGCCTCGGTCTCGGCAGCCAGTTCGCAGGGGGAGGTCCGGGCCGAGCAAGCGGTTGAAGGTGGCAAGGAATGGTGGCAGAAGGATGAGGCTCAGGTCGGCCTCGACCGCGCGGCCGACCAATGGAAGGCGCCCGAGGAGGTCGAAGTCCCATCCGCGGGCGGGGAGGGTGCTGACGTCGCCGCCGCTACGTATGACGCGACAGCCGACGACCTGGAGACCGGTGCGGGCGTGGATGAGTCGACCGACGGGGGGACTAACGCGCCCGCAGGTGACGCGTCCTCTTGGGTAGGGAAGTCCGTCGACGACTCCGAGGTGGCGAGCAACCTGACGGACGTGGGCACCCCGCGGGTGGACGCGATTGTGTCCCATGACGATGTCGTCGCCGACGTGGTGGGCGACGGCCACGTGATCGCAAACGAGGCCGGTGACACCGGAGCGGATGGCGCCGCTGCGGGTGCCGATGGGGGCGCGGACGTGGGTGCGTCTGGTGACGCGGGTGCCGATGGCGGTGCGGACGCGGGTGCGTCTGGTGACGCGGGTGCCGATGGCGGTGCGGACGCGGGTGCGTCTGGTGACGCGGGTGCCGATGGCGGCGCTGATGAGGGTGCTGACGATGGGGGTATTGCTCGCGGTGCTGCTGCGGTGGCGACTGCTGCGGGTGTTCCGTTCGTGGTGAATGCGGACGAGGGGAATGTGGATGCGGGGGAGTCGGATGGTCCGCATCGGGGTGAGGGTGAGCTGGCGGCGGTCGATGAGGTCGGTGGGGTGAATCTCGTGTGGGATGGTGTTGAGGGCACTGCGGCCGACGCGGACGCTCCGTCCACGGGGGACGCCTCGGGGCTGGTCGCTGGTGGTGACGCGGGTGCCGATGGTGGTGCCGATGCGGGTGCGGCCGGTGACGCGGGCGCCGATGGTGGCGCTGACGCGGGTGCGGCTGGTGACGCGGGCGCCGACAACGGCGCTGACGGCGGGGCCGGTGGTGATGCAGGTGCCGATGGTGGTGCGGACGCGGGTGCGGCTGGCGACGCGGGTGCCGATGGTGGTGCGGACGCGGGTGCGGCTGGCGACGCGGGCGCCGACAACGGCGCGGACGTAGGTGCCGATGGCGGTGCCGACGCGGGTGCGGCTGGTGACGCGGGTGCCGACAACGGCGCCGACGCGGGTGCCGATGGTGGTGCGGACGACGGCGCCGATGCGGGTGCCGATGGTGGTGCGGACGACGGCGCCGATGCGGGTGCCGATGGTGGTGCGGACGACGGCGCCGATGCGGGTGCTGCTGCTGGAGCTGCTGTTGCGGTGGCGACTTCTGCGGGTGTTCCGTTCGTGGTGAATGCGGACGAGGGGAATGTGGATGCGGGGGAGTCGAATGGTCCGCATCGGGGTGAGGGTGAGCTGGCGGCGGTCGATGAGGTCGGTGGGGTGAATCTCGTGTGGGATGGTGTTGAGGGCACTGCGGCCGACGCGGACGCTCCGTCCACGGGGGACGCCTCGGGGCTGGTCGCTGGTGGTGACGCGGGTGCCGATAGTGGTGCCGATGCGGGTGCGGCTGGTGACGCGGGCGCCGACAACGGCGCTGACGCAGGTGCCGATGGTGGTGCGGACGCGGGTGCCGACGGCGGTGCTGATGCGGGTGCGGCTGGTGACGCGGGTGCCGATGGCGGTGCTGATGCGGGTGCGGCTGGTGACGCGGGTGCCGATGGCGGTGCTGATGCGGGTGCGGCTGGTGACGCGGGTGCCGATGGCGGTGCTGATGCGGGTGCGGCTGGCGATGCGGGTGCGGCTGGCGATGCGGGTGCCGATGGTGGTGCTGATGCGGGTGCCGATGGTGGCGCGGATGCGGGTGCCGACGGTGGCGCGGATGCGGGTGCTGTTGGCGATGCGGGTGCCGACGGTGGTGCGGACGCGGGTGCGGCTGGTGACGCGGGTGCCGATGGTGGTGCGGACGCGGGTGCGGCTGGTGATGCGGGTGCCGATGGTGGCGCCGACGACGGTGCGGACACGTCATACGGTCACGGGGATGTCCCCGGGCTCGCCGCCGCGACCGGAGCAGCGGCAGCGGCGGCTGGCGTGGGACTTGCGTGGGACGGGGTGGAGGGCACGGCAGCGGCTGACGACACCCACCAGGACGACTCCAACGACGCCGGACCCCACGATCACGCGGTCTGGGACGGCGGTTTCGGCGTCGGGTCTGCCGCGCCGAACGACGACGGCTGTATGCCGCTCGGCCACCCCATCAAGGCGGTCTACGCCTTCGGCGGGGTCTATCAGGTGCCCGGGTCGGACTGGTATGACGTCACGACACCCGATGTGTGGTTTATCTCGGAGGACGCGGCCCAGGCCGCGGGCTTCCACCGCGGCGAGGGCTGAGCACCTGGTCCGTGGCAACGGCGGTCCCCGGCTCCCCGGGGGCCGCCGTCGCATTTTCTCTGCCACTTCTTCGTGCCGTTGCACATCACACACCCGTCGCCAGCCGATGGCGCGCGCCACTGCGTCGGACCAGATAGAGTTGGCTTCAGTTACCCACTGGTAGTTAGGAGTGCGGCATGGCCCGCTACGACATCAACACGACGACGATGGCCACCCTTCTGGACGACCCCGAGGTCGTGGCGATCTTCGAGAAGCACTCGCCCGGGATCACCACGAACCCGATGATCGCCATGGTCAAGCCGATGTCGGTGGCGCAGGCCATGGGCATGGCGGGCGCGATGATCGGCGCCCCGACCGTCGAGGCGATCAAGTCCGAGGTCGAAGGCCTGGAGTGAGGTCACGGCATACGTCCTGACCACGGCGGCCCCGCACCCGATCCCCGGGTGACGGGGCCGCTTCCGTCCATGGCCGTATGCCGCCCGCCCCGGCAATGGTTCGTCCACCCCCGTGGTTCCACTATAGTTGAAACCGCAATGAAAGGGGTGAGGCGTCATGCCCGCCGTCAGCGTCCCCGATATCACCGTCCTGCCCCGTCTGAACCCCGTCGCAGACACCGCCATCCGCCGCCCGGTGCGCTCGCTGACCGACGCCCACCGGGGCTTCGAGGGTGAGGGTTTCCCGGTGAAGCGGGCCTTCGCCGGGGTGGACCTGCGCGCCCTCGACCCGTTCATCATGATGGACGAGATGGGCGAGGTGACCTACCCGCCGGGGGAGGCGAAGGGCACGCCCTGGCACCCCCATCGTGGCTTTGAGACCGTGACCTACATCATCGACGGCACCTTCGACCACCAGGACTCCCACGGAGGCGGCGGCCGCATCACCAATGGCGACACGCAATGGATGACAGCGGGATCGGGCTTGCTCCACATCGAGGCGCCCCCGGAGGCCCTGGTGATGTCCGGCGGTCTCTTCCACGGCCTGCAACTGTGGGTCAACCTCCCGGCCGCGGACAAGTTCGTGGCGCCGCGCTACCAGGACTTGCGTGCGGGGGCGACGACGCTGCTCTCCACGGTCGACGGCGGTGGGCTCTTGCGCATCATCGCCGGAGACGTCGCCGGGCACACCGGCCCGGGCTCGACCCACACGCCGATCACCTTCCTCCATGCCACCCTCGCACCGGGGGCGATGCTGGACCTGCCCTGGCGGCCGGACTTCAATGCGCTCGTCTATGTCATGAGCGGGGTCGGGGTCGTGGGACCTGCGGAAACGTCGATCCGTGCCGGTCAATTGGCCGTCCTCGGTGCCGGGGACGTCGTGCGTGTCGGGGCAACGGCGCAGGCGGACGGCTCGGGCCAGCGCGGTCTCGAGGTCGTCATCCTCGGCGGGCGCCCCATCCGCGAACCCGTGGCCTGGGCGGGACCCTTCGTCATGAACACTCGGGCCGAGCTTGCGCACGCCTTCGAGGACTACCAGCGCGGTGCCTTCGGTCGTGAACTTCCCCATCGGGGATCTTCCGACCTCGTTCGCTGACCGGCGCGCCCTCCAGGTCGACACTCGGGGTGCGCGCGACGCGGTCAGCGCGCCGCCAACGCCACAGTCAGGAGGAACACGCTGTCCTCCAGCGCATCGACGGCATGCCGTTCCGGGGGTATGCCGACCACCTCCCCCGCCGCGACGAGCCACTCGCGGCTGGACCCGGCATACAACCGAACCCGCCCGCGCAGCACGTGGAGGGTGGCCGCCGGAGGCGACCCGTGCTCGCCGAGCGCCCCACCCGCGACGATCGCCATGAGGACGGCACGCTGCCGATCGCCATTGATGACGACCTGACTCGCCTTGCGCTGCAAGTCTTTTCGAGCGCGGTCGAGCAGCTGGTCGCCAAGGGCGGTGAGATCGTGGACGTCGTTGCGCCACTCGTCTCCCTCTGTCGCGGCCTGCCAGGGTTCACTCATCGTCGGGTCTCCTGTCTGGTCGAGTCGGACCGGTGCCACATGGGTACCACTGAGGTATTGGCAGGGGACGAGAGCACATGCCCGGTGTCGTCACGTGGGTCCTCCTGCTTGGTGCGGCTCGCCCGGTCTGGCCTCGCTAGGTGGGAAGTCGACGGTGCGGCGCAGATGCGCGATGCAGGTGCTGCCCCGGGCGAACGGGACGAGGGTCACGTCGGTGTCAGGCTCGCCGAGTCGGTCGAGGGTTCCCGAGATCAGGCCGCGATGGATTCCACAAACGACGTCCGTATGTTGCTGAGCCAACTCACGGAACGGACAGTGGGGGAGGTCGATTCGGGCCACTCGCCCCCCGTTGGTGGTTGCCAACTCCGGTGCGTAGCCCCAGCGCTCGAGGACGTCCATAAGGCCACCCACCTTGCCCACCCACTCACCGATCGAGCGAGCCGCCGGGCTGTCCTTGCACGGGATGTGGCGGCGGGCCCAGCGGAAACCGACCTCGTCGGGATTCAGAGGGTGTCCATCGGCGCGCCTGTCGGAGAAGTTCTCTGTGAGCAACTCGGTCAGCAGGGTGACCGCGAGGGCGTCGTCTGCGGGCGTCGGCGTTGCGGGAGCGAGCGCGAAGATCTTGCAGGGCCTCCCCGCACCGGCGCGCCGATGGGTCGTCGTGATGAGCACTTCGGCGGTGACCAACTGGTCGAGGTGGAATCGGGCTGTCGTCACATGGGCCCTACCGCGCGCGATCTGCGCGGCCGTCATGCCCGTCACCGCGGAGGAACCGGCAGATTCATCGCGAGCCGGGGACCCGGCGGGCAGCGCGCAGGACCTCGACGATGTGTCGTCGTACGGGTGAAGCGAGGAGGACCACGGCCTGCGGGGGCCGCGTCCTTCGGTCTACTATCGGTCAGCGCGACGTCGACGTGCCTGGCGTCGACCCCGATGGCGTCGGACGGCCGGGAGTCGGTCATGGCCCTCCCTTATCGAGGTATTTCCTCCCCTTATCTAAGCATGGCGGGTTGACCGCGTGACCCGGTCATCCGAACAACGTGATGATCTGGCGGGAGATCGCCACGAGCGCCCCATCGGGGCCGAAGATCCGGGCGTGCGAGTGGGCGTAGCCGTCCTGGGCGACGTCGGTGACGACCTCGTACCACCGGAACGCCTCTGGAGCGTCGGGGATATGGCCCACGGCTCGATGGTCAGGTGAGGCTACTCATCCCCACGGGGCGGGTGAGCATCTGGCCCGGCGCCGGCGGCAAGCGTCCACGAGCGCGACGAAGTGGGCGAGCGTGAAGGTGGCGGTCGGCATACGGAAGCGCATAAAGCCGGTCAGGGTCGCCACCGGAGGCACCCGAGAAGGGAAAGCGCCGGTGGCGAGTCGCCTGTCGACGTGCGCGAAGGTCGGGGTGACGCCGGGTAGGTGCGGCAACGCCGGCAGCCCGTCCGGGGCGGGCGGTGGCGCGCTCGCGCCGTCCGCGGGGACGACGACGGAGGACACGCGATCGGCCCCGAAGGTCGCCAGGACCACCGCGCGAACCGTCTCGGTGCCGGTGCGCTCGTCGCGCTGGGTAAGCCGAATCTCGGCCTGGGTGGCCGAACTCCCTGACGGAGCACCTCGGCGGTCACCTTGGCGGGGCCCGGGGTCACCGGGGCGACGAAGGACGCGTGGTCGCCGCGCGCAGACCATCCGGGTCCAGGCCGTATGCCGCGACGCACCGCGCGAGCATGACCCCTGTCACCAGGCCCCGAAGGTCGCCCGCCCCTGACCCCACCCCTGCGGGACCTCGACCTCTGTCCCCCTGAGCGGCGGCGGCGAAGAGGCGTGTCGAGGTCATGGGGCTCATGAATCGGGATGCTAGTCCTGGGCCGTTGCGGACGGGCCCGGATGCCGACGGGGCGGCGGTCACGTGCCGCAGAAGGTCACGAATCGCTCGGTGAACCCGGGTGGCGCGGGGGTGGCGAGGTCGGCGCGGTGGGGGTGGTCGGCATACGGATCGGTGAGGGCAGCCAGGAGTCGCTCGAAGGGGGCCAGGTCGCCCTCCTCGGCCGCGACCAGGGCGGCGTCGACGAGATGGTTCCTCAGGACGTATGCCGGGTTGACGGCATCCACAGCCGCCGCCCGCTCGCGGGATCACCCGGCACGCGTGCCCGCCAGCGCGCGAGCCACCCCTCGGAGACGCCGGGCACGCCCGGGGCCCCCTGGCCGCGCAGGTGGGCGGCGAGGAGGCGCCAGGTCGAGGTGTAGTCCGCCCGGGCATCCGCGAGACCGGCCAGGAGGTCGTCGACGAGTGCGGCGTCCTCGTCCCCGTCATAGGCCTCCAGCCAGGCGCAGGGGCCGTAGTCGATGGTCTCCCGCTGATGGTCGTGTTGTCGGTGTTCGCGACGCCGTGGACGAAGCCGAGACTCATCCAATGCGCGAGAGGTCGGCCTGGGCGGTGACGACCGCATCGAGGAGCGCGAGCCCTTGGCCCGGGCCCGGGTCGGCGCTGGGGTGGTGGCGGGCGGCGGCATACGCGACGAGACGGGGGCGACCGCGGCGCGGGCGTCCTGGGGGAGGAGCGGGCCACGAGTTCGAAGGTGCCGACGCGCGGGTGGGAAGCCGCGACTCGGGTGAGGACGGCGCCGGGGCATTCGGCCGTCGCGGTAGACCCGATCGCCCGTGGTCACCGCAGCGAGCGCGCGGGTCGTCGGGACTCCCAGGGCGGCCATCGACTCTCGAAAAGGTATTCCCGCAGAACGGGTCCCAGGACAGCGCGGCCGTCGCCGCCGCGGGAGAAGGTGGTGCGCCCCGAGCCCTTGAGCGCGAGGGGAGAACCCCCGAATTGGTGTCCGGCATACGCCTGCGCGACCGGTCGCGACCCGGGGAGTATGCCGCGCCCCCCCAGCACGACGAGCGCCTCGGCACCGCGCACCCACGCAGGGTCGATCTCCAGGTCAGCGGCGAGCGCGTCATTGACTGCGACGAGTTCCGGACCCTGACCGCCCTCGGGCCCGGGGGGCAGCGTCGGGCTCCAGGGCCGCACGATCTCCGGCAAGGCCGCGGCGTAGTCGTGCCGAAGCGCCGGCGAGGTCATCGGGTCACCGTACCCGGCGGGGCCGGCGGCCCGGTACCGCTCACAGTCGGACCTCTCACCGCCACAGGGCGAGTTCGTCCGATCGCGGGCCGACGACGACCGCCGGGCCGGCGACGTCGAACACGCGGACCGACGGCGTATGCGGCGACCACCGGGCCCACCCCGGGTCGCCGCTCGCTCCGAAGGCCACCCACGCGGCGTGGACCTCGTCCGCGAGGGGCTGCGGCGGGGCCGTCCCCACCATGGGCCCGGCCTGCGCGAGGGTGTCGAAGACGAACGCCAACTCGACCGCATGCGCGGCCCCGAGACCGGCGACCGGTGTGCGCCAGGCGAACTCGTACTGGAACACCGTCCCGCCCGCCTCGGACTGGCTGGCCGCGAGATCGCCGGCCGGAACCCGGAAGGCGCTATCGGTGAGGATCGCGCAGGCGAGGTCGCCGGGGGTTGCGGAGGGGCGGTTCGCGGCATACGTCTCGATGGCACCGGCGGGCCACCCGAGGCGGGCTCCGAACAGCGGCAGCGTGGCGGCGGTGATGCTCGCGGCCAGCCCGACCGGGACGGCGAAGAGGCGGAACTCCTCGCTCGTGTAGCCGACCAGGAGCGGGATATCGGCCGCGCACCCCTGGGCGATCCGGTGCAGCGGGATGTCGGGGACGAGGTCACCGTCGACGACGGGGAAGACGCTCATGATCCCGAGGCCGCCACGCAGGACCGAGGCACCCCAACGAGACGGGTCGGGATTCTGTTGCAGCGCAAGGGCGACCGTGGCCCAGGCGGCCAACACCGCCCCCGGGTCGGCGGCCGCGAAGGCCTCGGCGGTCGGCGGCACTCCCAGGGCCGTGGCGATCTCGGCGGTGACGCGGCGCGCGTCGTCGACGGTGGCGACCGAGGTGGCTCCGCCGCTCTGGATGATCGCCCGGTGGAAGAGCCCGCGCGCAGCCGGACTCGCCAGGAGCGTCGCGACGCTCATCCCGCCCGCGGATTCCCCGAAGATCGTCACCCGGTCGGGGTCGCCCCCGAACGCGGCGATATTGTCGCGAACCCACTCCAGCGCGGCGATCTGGTCGCGAAGGCCGAGATTGGTGGTCCCGCCGTCGAGGACGCCGAATCCGGGGACGCCGAGGCGATAGTTCACCCCGACGAGGATGATCCCGTCGCGGGCGAAGGCGGATCCGTCATAGGTGGGGATCGAGTTCGCCCCACGGACGAACGCGCCGCCGGGCACCCACACCATGACCGGCAGCCCGCCGCCCCCGTCCGCGGGCGCCCAGACGGCAACATTGAGATAGTCGTCGCCGGGATCGACCGAACTCGCCAGGATCGCATCCAACGGTGGGGGATAAGGGAGTTGGTCGCTAGTCGGCCCGTGCCGCGTCGCGTCGCGCTCGCCCGCCCACGGCCGGACCGGCTGCGGCGGGAGGTAGCGGGCCGGGCCGACGGCGGGTGCGGCATACGGGATCCCGAGGTAGGCGGCGACACCATCGGTGACGCTGCCGCGGACAAGACCACCGGTGACGCGGACGAGAGGCTCCATGACCGCATCCAACATCGGTTGGGTGCCCCGCGGCCGTATGCCGACCGCTCACCTCCCGGTTGTTCACCTCCCGGGCGATCACCCCCGCGTCCGGTCCCGGCGATCAGGCCGTTGAGCAGCGCGGCTCCCGTCTCGGCGTCCGGGACGGTCACGGTGAAGTCGGAACCGCCGGCGCGGGAGATCCGCAGCCCAGGTCCGGCGCCGATGACGACGGCCGGCCCCTGGCCGGAGAGGCGGTAGCCCCACCCGCCGTATTCCATCGGGACGACATCGACGACGCGGGCGGAGGTGATGCGGGACAACGGGGTTCGACCGAAGAGGGGTCCCATCCGCCAGCGAAGACCGGCACCGTCGACGGTCACCCGGACCCCGCCGACGCTCGCGAACAGCGCGCCGAGGACGGCCATGAGGACGCCCGGGAAAACGAGTCCCCCGGCCAGGTTCAGAACGGGACCCACCACCAACAGCGCGAGCCCGAGCAGCGACATGCCGAGACCGACGAGGGTGAGCGTGCGGTTGCGGCGTTCACTCGACCACACGACCTTCTCACCGGGGCGCAAGGTCATCCGCGGCGTCTCCGCCGGGTCGGGCGTGGGCCAGGGGGACGTCGGGGTCACGGCATACGCCAAACCGGCGAGGGCCAATCCCGCCGCCGACCCGGCCGCGATCCACGCGGGACTCAGGCGCGCATCGTGCGCGTCGGCCAGTCCTCGTTGTGCGGCGGCTGCGGCCAGCATCAGGGCACCGACGAATGCGCTCGTGCCCACGCCGATGGCCGCGCCAATCCGGGCCATCCGCCCGCGGCCGCCACCGAGGTGGAAGCCGACGAGGAGGACGATGGCCAGGACGGTGGAGAACCCCAGTGCCATGACGAGATTGGCTGTCCACGACATGAACCCGTCGGCCCGGCCCGACCCACTGAAGTGGGTCGCCATCGGGTCCGGCAGATCCGGTCGCCACGCGACGAGGGCGCCGATCTGGATCAGCCCGATCGCGATGACCATGAGTATCGGAATGCCCAGGGTGCATGCTGCGCTCTCGGGGGGCGCGGCGGTCCCGGTGCTCGCGCTGGTCGCGTCCTGCCGGCTGGTCATGGCTCGGCTCCTTGGTCGAGGGCGTGGTGGATCTGGTTGAGGAGAGGCCGTTTCGCCGGCCGACGGCGAGGAATTCGGCCACCGCGCGGGAGAGCTCGACCTCGCCCGGACGGACGTCGGTGACCACGGCACCACGGCCGCGTCGGACGTGGAGGAGTCCTCGTCGCGGAGTGCGGCATACGCCTTGAGGACGGTATGGACATTGATGCCGAGCGAGGCGGCGAGTTCGCGGGCGGGAGGGAGACGCTGGCCGGCGCGGATGTCGCCGGCGCCAACCCCACCCCGAATGGCGGCGGCCAACTGGTCGTAGAGCGCCACCGAGGAGGTCGGATCGATTCGGATGAGCACCTGTTAAGCCTACTTGTTCTGGGGGAACTAGAACAAGATAGCTTCATCACACCGGGCCGGTTAGCGGGTCGTTCGCGTCTCATGGGCCGTGCCGCGTGGCCCCGGCGCGATAGGTTCCCTTGTTGAGAGACCGACCGCCCGAGAGGATCCTCCATGCGCATTGTGGTGCCCAAGGAGTCGCGGCCAGGGGAGACCCGGGTCGCTGCCACACCAAAGACCGTCGAGCAGTTGATCAAGCTCGGATACACCGTCGCCGTCGAGCGTGGTGCTGGCCACGCCGCGGCATACGAGGACACTGCGTATGCCGCAGCGGGTGCCGACCTCGTGGGCCCGGAGTCGGCATACGACGGGGACATCGTCTTCAAGATCAACGCCCCGGACGCCGCCGAGATCGCGCGGCTGCGCGAGGGTCAGTTGGTGATGTCCCTCATGGCGCCCGCGCTCAACCCCGACCTCGTCGAGGCGCTGCGGGCCCGGGGCGTCACGGCGATGGCCATGGACGCGGTGCCCCGCATCTCGCGGGCCCAGGCCCTGGACGTCCTGTCCTCAATGGCCAACCTCGGTGGGTACCGCGCGATCATCGAGGCGGCCAATGAGTACGGCGGAATGTTCACCGGTCAGGTAACCGCGGCCGGCAAGATGCCGCCGGCGACGGTGCTCGTCGTCGGTGCCGGCGTCGCCGGGCTGGCGGCCATCGGCACGGCGAGCAGCCTCGGTGCCGTTG
The DNA here is from genome assembly GCA_016702415.1 of Nostocoides sp. Lineage (GTDB taxonomy): Bacteria > Actinomycetota > Actinomycetes > Actinomycetales > Dermatophilaceae > Nostocoides_A. The sequence goes on along the minus strand of JADJEA010000029.1, from coordinate 98,162 downwards.
TCAAGGCGTTCGACGCCCGACAGGAGGTCGCCGACCAGGTCGAGTCGATGGGTGGGGAGTTCCTCCGGCCCAATCTCGAGGGTCTCGACACCGGCCCGTCTGCCGACGGCTATGCCAAGGAGATGGGCGAGGAGTTCAACAAGCGCACGACCGAGATGTACCGCGAGGTCGTTCCCGGTTGCGACATCATCGTCACGACCGCGCTTATCCCAGGTCGTCCGGCGCCGCGGATTATCGACGAGGCCATGGTCGCCTCGATGAAGCCCGGCTCGGTCGTCGTCGACATGGCCGCCTCGAATGGCGGCAATGTCGCTGGGGCACAGGCCGACACGGTGGTCACGACCGCAAACGGCGTGAAGATCCTCGGCTACACCGACCTGCCCGGACGGCTCCCGACCCAGGCGTCCCAGCTCTATGGCACCAACCTGGTCAACCTGATGAAGCTCATCACGCCCGGGAAGGACGGCCAGGCGGTCCTCGACATGGAGGACACCGTCGTGCGTGGGATGACCGTGGCCCAGGCCGGTCAGACCCTGTGGCCACCGCCGCCGGTTCAGGTGTCCGCGGCCCCTAAGGCCGTGGCCGCTGCCCCGCCCGAGCCGAAACCGGTCAAACCCCCGATGGCCCAGAGCACCCGGCTCGGGATCATCCTCGGCGTTGCCCTGCTCTTCTTGCTGGTCGCCGCGATCTCCCCGGTCGCCTTCCTCGGCCACTTCATGGTCTTCATGCTCTCGGTTGTCATCGGCTTCTATGTCATCGGCAATGTCCACCACGCCCTGCACACGCCATTGATGTCGGTGACCAATGCGATCAGCGGCATCATCGTCGTCGGCGCGCTGCTCCAGGTCGGCCACCACGGAAAGCTGTGGGTTTCGGTCCTGGCCGTGATCGGGGTGTTTGTCGCGAGCATGAACGTCTTCGGCGGATTCACCGTCACCGACCGAATGCTCGACATGTTCAAGCGTGAGGACGCGACCCGATGAACATCTCCTACACCCTGGTCCAAGGCGCCTATATCGTCGCCGGCCTGCTCTTCATCCTCGCCCTCTCGGGCCTCTCGAAGCACGACACCGCCCGCATGGGCAACCGCTACGGCATTGCCGGTATGGCGATCGCCCTCACCGTGACGATCCTCGCCGCGACCATCGGTCAAGAGGCCGGCGGAATCCAGATCGGCGAGGAGTCCGGCTGGGCCGGACTGGCGTGGATCCTCCCGGCCATGGTCGTCGCGGCCGTTCTCGGTATGACGATCGCCAAGCGCGTCGAGATGACCCAGATGCCCGAGCTCATCGCGATGTTGCACAGCTTCGTCGGTCTGGCGGCGGTGCTCGTCGGGTGGAACTCGTCATACGAGAAATTGGTCGACTATCCGAAGGTTCACGACGTCGAGGTCTTCGTCGGGGTCTTTATCGGTGCGGTCACCCTGACCGGCTCGATCGTCGCCTATTTGAAGCTCTCGGCCAAGATCAAGAGCGCCCCGCTGATGCTCCCGGCGCACAATCTGGTCAACCTCGGCATCATCGTCGCGTTCGTCATCATGACGATCGTCTATGTCGCCATTCCGCGTGACAACGAGTTGGCCCGGCAGAGCCTCCTCGGGGTCATGACGCTGATGGCGCTCTTCCTCGGCTGGCACCTGGTCATGTCCATCGGTGGTGGCGACATGCCGGTCGTCGTCTCGATGCTCAACAGCTACTCCGGCTGGGCGGCGGCGGCCGCGGGCTTCCTGCTCAACAACGACTTGCTCATCATCACCGGTGCCCTCGTCGGCTCCTCCGGTGCCTTCCTCTCCTACATCATGTGCCGGGCGATGAACCGCTCGTTCATCTCCGTCATTGCGGGCGGTTTCGGCGTCGAGGGTGGCACTGTTGCCAGCGACACCGACTACGGCGAGCACCGCGAGATTACGGCCGAAGGCGCCGCGGAGCTGCTCGACAACGCCAAGGAGGTCATGATCACCCCGGGATACGGGATGGCGACCGCCCAGGCGCAGCATGCTGTCGCCGAGCTGACCAAGATCCTGCGGTCCAAGGGCGTCAACGTCCGCTTCGGTATCCACCCCGTCGCGGGTCGGCTCCCGGGGCACATGAATGTGCTCCTGGCCGAGGCCAAGGTGCCCTATGACATCGTGCTGGAGATGGACGAGGTCAACGACGACTTCCCCGACACCGACGTCGTGCTCGTCATCGGCGCCAACGACACCGCCACACCCGCCGACATGGAAGAACCAGGCTCCCCCATCGCCGGCATGCCCGTCCTGCACGTCTGGGAAGCCAGGACGTCATCGTCTTCAAGCGGTCCATGGCCACGGGCTACGCCGGTGTCCAGAACCCGCTGTTCTTCAAGGACAACACCCAGATGCTCTTCGGTGACGCCAAGGCCCGCGTCGAGGACATCATCAAGGCGCTGTGACCCCCACTGAGGGCTCAGGGCGGAGCCCCTTGCCCCAGCCCTCAGTTCCCAGCCCGCAGCCCCAGATCCGCAGGCACGCCAATCGACTTGAGCACGCCATAAATGGCGTGCTCAAGTCGATTTGGCGTGCTCAAGTGGGCGACAGGAGACCTCCGCCGGGCCTGAGCCTCAGGTCGACGTCATGCTCGGCACTCCGGAGTCCTGTGGGGAGCGACCGGCGAGGCGACTGTTCTTGTAGCTGTAGGCGAAGTAGATGATGAAGCCCAGCAGCAGCCAGATCAGGAACCGTATCCAGGTCTCGACCGGCAGCGTCAGCATCAGGTAGGCGCAGATGGCCGCAGAGAGCCACGGGAGGAAGGGGCTGAAGGGGACGGTGAAGGGGCGCTTGAAGTCGGGCCGACGCTTCCGCAGCACCGGGACGGCGAGGGAGACCAGGAAGAATGCCGACAAGGTGCCGATATTGATCATGTACTCCAGCTTCCCCACCGGGGTGAACGCGGCGGTGAGGGCGATGATCGTGCCGAGGCCGATGGTGATCTTCAGCGGCGTGCCGGTCTTGGGATTGACTTTGCCCAGGCCGGCCGGGAGCAGCCAGTCACGGGACATCGCGAACACGACCCGGGTGGCCCCGATGATCAGCGTCATGACAACCGTCGTCAGACCGGCGACGGCACCCGCGGAGATGAGGGTGGCAAAGCCGGGCCGGCCCACCTGCTCGAACGCACCGGCCAGCGACCCGGCCTCGGCGAGCTTGTCGTACCTCACCATGCCGGTCAGGACGAGTGCGGTCGCGCAGTAGAGGACCGTGCAGATGATCAGCGAGCCGATGATCCCGCGGGGCAGGTCCCGCGCCGGGTTCTTGGCTTCCTCCGCCGTCGTCGCGACGACGTCGAACCCGATATAGGCGAAGAAGACGAGCGAGGCTCCAGCGAATACGCCGATCCACCCGTAGTGGCTCGGCGTGTGGCCGAGGGCCGCCCACAGCAGCGGCGATTCCATCGTCGAGCCGGCCTTGGTCGGGACCGATGGCGGGATGAACGGCGAGTAGTTGCTGGTCTTGATATAGCCGATCCCGGCGACGATGACGAAGAGGACGATGAAGATCTTCAGCGCCACCAGCGCCATGTTGACCCGCATCGATTCCTTGATGCCGATGCTGACCAGGACCGTCAGGAGAATGACGAGCACGAATGCTGGCAGATCGAAATGCGACCCATAGGCGACCGACGGCGGGATCGTGATGCCTAGGTGGTCGAGGAAGATCCCGAGATAGATCGACCAACCCTGGGCGACGACGCTCGCGCCAAGCATGAGCTCGAGCAGCAGGTCCCACCCGATGATCCACGCGACGATCTCGCCGAGGCCGGCATACGAAAAGGTGTATGCCGACCCGCTCACCGGGATCGCGGAGGCGAACTCGGCATAACAGAGGGCGGCGAGGGCGCAGCATACGGCCGCGAGAATGAACGACACGACGACGGCGGGGCCGGCCTGCTGGGAGGCGGCCCGGCCGGCGACGGTGAAGATCCCGGCGCCGATGACCACGCCGATACCGAAGACCGTCAGGTCGAGGGCGGTGAGTTGCTTCTTGAGTTGATACTCCGGCTCGTCGCCTTCGCGCAGGGTCTGCTCGATGGACTTGGTCCGCATGACGCTCATGACTGCTCCCTTCTGTTGTCGGACTTGCCTTTCCTGGTCGGTATGCCGGGCTCTCCCCGCCCGCTGCCGGGCCGGGAGGGCTTGGACAACGGGATTTCGTCGGTGTCCCGACCGGAGCCGTCGAATCGTGCGGGTCGCACGTGGGTGGCGGAGGTCCCCGCCTCATGGCTCGTCTGGAGGGGCACATCGCCGCGGATGCGCCCGGTGGCGCGCCGGAGGGCCGCACCGGCGCGCCACGCCGCCCGCGTCGCCCCGCCGGGGGCCGGCTCCCGGACCTGGCGCATGTCCTTGGCCTCGATGGCGTTGAGTCGGCGGAAGGTCGCGACGGGATAGCGGACGAAGGTGATGCGGTTGAGGGCCTGGTCTTGGCCGGCACTCTCGATGACGATCGTCCCGTAGTTGAAGACCCGCCCGAGGAGCGAGCGCTTGAGTTCCAGGTCGGTGACCTTCCCGCGCCGCATGACCGGAACGCGCCGATTGATCAGGCCCTCGATCTTGAGGATGCGCTGGTCGGTGGCGACAAAGGTGTTGTGTCGCCGCTCGAACTCGCTCCAGACGAGCCAGGCGACAGCGGCCAGCCAACACAGGGTGAGGAGCCCGCTCGGGAGTTGGTTGTGAACGACGGACGAGATCATCACGGCCGTGAGGAAGATCACCGCCAGGGCGGGCTTCCACAGGCACAGGACGTGTTGCGGGACGTTGAGGAACACCCGCTCGCCAGCCGTGAGCGTGCGCCGCAGTTCCTTCGAGTTCTCCGCGACGAGCGGGAACTCGATCCACCCAGGTCGTTCGGCAACCGCCACCGCCGCCGCCTAGGTGCGGTTGAGCAGCGCGTCGAAGAACTTCGCGATGTTGTGGACCGCCTTGGCGATCAGATGCCACGCGCGCGAGACGATGTCGGCCGCATCGTTCGGGTTGGTGAAGATCGCATAGAGCAGGAAGACCACGATCAGCCACACGACGATCTTCTTGACCGGGGGCATGGACACCGTGGACCTCCTGGACAGGGCCCCGGGCGGGGCGACAAAGCGGCGAGCGCGACCGTTGGTGCAGGCGGGCACCAGTGAGGTCAGTGTGCCCCATGGTACTCATGGGGCGGCAGTCGCCGCGTTAATCGTTATCTGGCGACCTGCGCGCGGGTGCGTCCCCGCTCAGACGACGTCCCGAGGGCGCCTCAGACGACGCCATAGAGGCGGTCGCCGGCGTCCCCGAGCCCGGGAACGATGTAGCCGTGCTCGTTGAGGCGCTCGTCGATGGCCCCGGTCACGAGGGTGACCGCCGGCTGGACGTCCGCGAGCGCCTCCTGCATGTAGGCGATCCCCTCCGGCGCGGCGAGCAGGGTAACGGCCGTGATGTCGCGCGCCCCCGGTCGACCAGGAATCGGATCGCGTCGACCATCGAGCCACCCGTGGCGAGCATCGGATCGAGGACAAAGACCTGCCGGTCGGTGAGGTCTTCGGGCAGCCGGTTCGCATAGGTCGTCGCGACCAGCGTCTCCTCGTTGCGCTGCATACCGAGGAACCCGACCTCCGCGCTGGGCAGCAGCCGGACCATGCCCTCGAGCATCCCCAGGCCGGCGCGCAGGATCGGCACGATCAGCGGCTTGGGGTTGGCGAGCTTGATGCCGGTCGTGGGCCCGACCGGGGTCTCGATGGCGAACGGCTCGACCCGCACATCGCGGGTGGCCTCGTAGGCGAGGAGGATCATCAACTCCTCCGTCAGCCGGCGGAAGGTCGGGCTGTCGGTCCGCTTGTCCCGCAGATAGGTCAGTTTGTGGTGGATCAGGCGGTGGTCGGCCGTGTGCACGCGCATGAGGGAAACTTAGCGGGTGGTCGCCGACCCCGATGCGTATGCCGCGTGGCTGGGCCACGCGCTGACCGCCGCCCGGGCGTCCCTCGCCTCGGGCGACGTCCCCGTCGGGGCAGTCGTCGTCGACCCGCGAGGTGAAATCGTCGCGACCGGCTGGAATGTGCGCGAGGCCGAGGGGGACCCGGCGGGACACGCGGAGGTGGTCGCCCTGCGGGAGGCGGCACGGCATACGGGCACCTGGCGGTTGGACGGATGCACGCTCGCGGTGACCCTCGAACCCTGCCCCATGTGCGCCGGGGCCCTCATGCTGGCGCGGGTCGCGAGAATCGTGTTCGGCGCCTGGGACCCCAAGATCGGGGCCTGCGGCTCCGTCTGGGACATCCCCCGGGACCGCCGGGCCACCCACCGCGCGGAGGTGGTGGGTGGCATCCGGGAGGAGGAGTGCGCCGGCCTCCTGCGCGATTTCTTCACCGAGCAGCGCGTCTAGTACCCTGCTCGGCGGTGGCGTGTCCGAGCGGCCTAAGGAGCGCGCCTCGAAAGCGCGTGTGGGGGTGACTCCACCCAGGGTTCGAATCCCTGCGCCACCGCCATGAGGTCCGGTCGTCTCGACCAGGGTCCTTCGACAGGATCCGACCTGCGTCGGTCACCCCAGCAGCGGGTTGACCTCGCTCGCGGCGACATCGCCAGGCCGCGGCCCGGGGAGCCAGGTCCGCAGGTCGTTCTCCTGAGACGAGTTCGACGGAGGAGCGACGGTCAGGCCGTCGGCGAAATAGATGACGGTCATGACGGCCCGCATCATGTCGGTGGTGTTGCCGCCGGCCTTGTGGACCGTCCAGCCGGAGTGGAAGGTGGCGTCACCGGCCCGCATCGGCCGTGGCGCCGCGAGCGGGAATCCGCCGAGGATCGACTCGAAATGTGCCTCGCTGGCATCCGAGATCGTCACGTCGCTGAGCGGGCCGGACAGATGCGAGCCCGTGGCGAAGGTCAGCGCGCCCATCTCGGGGACGATGTCGACCAGCGGCATCCACATCGTGATGCACTGGTGGCCGTCGAGCGGCCAATACATCGCGTCCTGGTGCCAGGGCGTGTAGCCCCCGCCGGGCTCCTTGAACAGCGCCTGGTCGTGATAGAGCCGCACGCGCGGCACGCCCAGCAGTTGCGCGGCGACCGCGGCGAACCGGTCGGCCAGCACAAAACGGGCCACCGCCTCGTCCTCCCGCCACAGGTTCATCACCTGGAGGAAAGCCTTGCCATAGGTGTCCCGTTCGGCGAGGGGGATCGCCGATTCGGTATGCCGCGCGGTCGCCGCCGCGATCACGGGTGCGAAGTGCTCTGCCTCGGCACGCGTGGCGAGGCCCGGCACGAGAAGGTGCCCGTCCCGCTGGTAGCGGTCCACTTCCTCGGCCGGGAGCGCGGCCGCCCGAGCCAGCGTCGGGGCGGCCACCGCGGGAGCTGTGGGGGCTGTGCTGGTGGCGGGGGTGGTGGTCATCGTCGTCTCGTCTCTACGCGGGGGCTGGGACCGTCCGCACCTGCCGAAGCAGGTGCGCTGCGGTATATCCTGACGCCCGCGCAGCATGGATGGCCGGGACAGGCTGGGCACTTGCGGTACGTTCTGGCCGATGGCTCGTCCCCTTGACCCACCCCTGCCCGCTCCGGTCGGCTCCTATGTCACCGTCCGGCCGCCGGTGCCGGTCGGCCTCGGGCGCGTGGAACTGGCCGGCCGGATCGTGGGGGGTCGCGGCATACGGCCTCGGGCACCGCGCCGGTATCCGACCCATGCGCTGATGCTCGTGACCGGGGGCACGGGTGGCTATCGCGGTGTCACCGGGGACGCGCCGCTCGGGCCGGGGTCGCTCGTGCTGGTTCGGCCGGGGGAGCCCCATTGGTACGGCCCGTCACCGGGTGCCGTCTGGGACGAGGCGTACTGCGCCGTGACCGGCCCGGCGTTCGATCTCGCCGCGCGGCGAGGGGCACTGGGGCGCGACCGCGTCGTTGACCCGGCGGATCCGGCCCGGCTGCAGTCCCTCCTCGAGCGGGTCCGGCTGGCCCCGCCACCCACGACGACGTCGGCGCAGGACGCGGAGGCGCTCGACCTGCTGGCCGCCCTGATCCGCGCGCTCGCGCCGGCGGACCCCGAGACACTGACCGGTGGCTGGCTGGCGAGATCGATGCATCTGCTCGCGGACGAGGACGACGACGTGGCGCTGACAGAGGTCGCCGCCGCGGTCGGTATGGCGTACGAAACGTGGCGGCGGCGCTTCCGCGCGCAGGTCGGTATCGCCCCGGCGCGCTACCGTCGGGATGCCCGAGTGCGTTCCAGCGCAAGCCTGTTGCGGATGACGAGCCTCTCGGTGACGGAGATCGCCCACCGCGCGGGGTTCGTCGACGATCGGCATCTGGCCCGGCATTTCGTTCGGGCCTTCGGAGTGACCCCGGGGCGGTACCGCGCCGCCGCGGACCACGGCAGCGACGGCAGCGAGCCTGGCCCGACGACGTGACTCAGTCCTGCGGCCCGGCCGACTCCGCGAGGAACCGGGATGCGGGGGTGCGGTGCACGGCATACCGACCGGAGTCGGGATCCCAGAGTCGGTATGCCGCGATGACCGCCTGCGCCCGCCGCCCCGTCGGCGTCGCCGCCGCCGGGGTCACCTCGACCACGCGGACGCCGACCCGGTCGGCTTCGGCACGGACGAGGTCGGTGGTCGGCCCTCCGACGGCAATCCGATGGGTCGCGTGGGGGTATGCCGCGAGCGCCTCCCGCACGGCCACCCGCCGCGCCCACCCGGAGGGGGCCAGGTGCGGCAGCGCGTGGACGTTTCCGGGGGGTATGCCGATCGCCTCCCCCGCCGCGGTCAGTTCGTCGCGGATCGCCTGGGCGAGAGCCTCGTCCGTGATGGGGTCCTTGAGTTCGGCGTCGAGCATCCGGCGCTGCCTCGTCGTGGCCCAGGGGCCGAGGTGGACAAGGTGGACGTGGGCCAGCGATCCTCGCTCCAGCAAGGCCCCCCACACGGTCAGCTCGTCCCCGGGGCGGGCGAGATACCAGATCTCCTCCCGGGAGAGGCGCTGGGCAATCGTGGTGCGCATCCGCCCCACTCGACGGCCGACCCCCCGGCCGATGCGACGGCCGAGCCCCTCGTTCAGCCCGACCTGGGCGGGCCCTCGCTCGCTAGCGGGTTCGTGCGTGCGCGTCGTCGCCGCGCTCTCCGGCACGGCGCAACCCGGCCCGTCTCTCCTCGACACGGCGCTCCCGGACACGGAGGAGCCCCGGGACGGCCGCTCGAGACGCAGTCGGTAACTCGACTCGAAGGCGGTCGTCCACTCGAACTTCCATGGGTACCTGCCCGCCCCGAAGTCGAAGACGTCGACCCCACCGTGGCGCAGGACGTGGTCGAGGATGTCGTACTGAATGACCTTGCCCAGCCGGTAGTCCCGCAGGTCCGGGTGATAGGTGCTCGTCCACGACAGCAGGGTGCGCCCGTGCCGGAAGGTCGACCGGGCGGCGAGGAGTTCACCATCCGGCCCTTCGTAGCCGAAGGTCACTGCCAGACCCGGCGCCGCGAACAGCCCCGCGTAATGCCCCCGCCGCAGCGGATCCTCAAACCAAGAATGCCGCTCGCGGCGCCCCTGCTCCCGCACGAGATGGTCCTTCTCGAGCGCGTGGAGCCGGCCGAGGCGGGCCAGCAGGTCGCCCTCATCCCCTTCGCGGACGACGAACCGGACGTCATGGTCGCGCAGGAGCCGGGCGCGGTACTTGCGGGTCTTGGCCGGCACCCGCCCGGCCGCCTCGAAGGCCGCGAGCGACTCGACGCCCACGAGGTCGATCCGCGGGTGCTCGACCCGGTGCGCGAGATGGGGATTCCACCGATCCGAGCCCAGCGCGTAGGCCGCGAGCGCCGACGTCGCCCGGAGGTTGTCGAGGGAGAGGAGGTCCCACGAGTCGTCCGCATCGATCCGGGCGAGGAGGACGCGGCATACGGTCCGGGGGTCGAGTGCCGGGTCACAAACCAGGCCCATCCAGTCGCCGTGCGAGGCGAACCGCAGCATCGTCCGGCTCTCCTTGCGCACCGAGATCCGTTGGCGCGCAAGGGGAAGGATGCCGGCGACCGCACCATTGTGACGGGCGACCAAGACGTGGAGGTCGTATGCCGCGTCCTCCCCGAACGCCGCCCACCACGCCTGCACGCACGCGTGCGTCGTGTAGAACTCGGCGCGCGGATCGGTGCGATCCAGGCGGGTCCAATCCGCAGCGAGGGCGGCCAGCCCGTCAGCGTCGCGGACGACGTCGACCTGCACGCGCCACCTCCCGGAGCCACGCGGGTGTCAAGGGAAGCTCGACGGTCCGGCCGAGACTGGGCACATGGACCAGCTGGCTGCGGGGCCGGAACCCGAGCGTGCGATAGGAGGCGATCGACGCGGCATTGGTGTTGGTGATCGTCGTGATCGCCCGCACGGCTCCGGCCTCGCGAGCCAGTTCGAGTCGCCGGGCGATGGTGAAGGCGTGGACCCCGCGGCGGCGATAGCGCGGGAGGGTGGCATCGTCATACAGGAAGGCGTCGTCCGGGCGCAGTCGGAGTTCGTGACCGATCCGGGTGTTCGGTCCGCGACCGAGCACGAGATGGCACCAGCCGAGCCAGTCGCCGGCCGCCGACCGCACCAGCCACCCGCTCTCGTCGGTGCCGAGCCGGTCGCGCAGCACGCCGTGTTTGCGGTCGGTCAGCGCCCGGGGCTCGGCCCGGCGGAACTCGTCGAGCGATCGAGCATCCGCGGGAACCAGGATATAGCCGGAGTCCGGATCGGGTTGGGGGACAGTGTTATCGAGATCCCGGACGAAGGTCGTCAGGCGCTCGAAGCGCGACACGCGACGACTCATCGGCTCCAATTCCCCGCTCTCCGGCTGACCCTTCCTAGCCTAGACACCGTGATTGCCCATTCCGGGGACCGGCCGCCGATCCTGGCTCTCGTGCCGCATCAGGACGACGAGTTGCTCATCATGGGCCCCGCGCTTCGCAATGCAGTCGAGGCCGGCCGCGGTGTGCAACTCGTCCTCTTCGGGCTGGGCGACGGGACGATCGTGCGCACCCGCGATATGCCGCGACTGCTCGGTTACGAGCCGACGGGCGAGGAGATCGGGCGAGTGCGTGATCGCGAGTTCGCGGCGTGCGCCGCGCGTCTCGGGCTGCCCGCGAGCGCCGTGGCGATGGCCGAGCCACGCCAGTCCGAGGGCGGGTTCGTGCATGCGATCACCCGCCGGGCGGTGCGGGCCTGGACCCGTCGGATGCCGTATGCCGAGGTGTGGGTCGTCAGTGAATACGACGCCAACCCCGATCACGCGACGATGGGGCTGGTCGTGCGGGAGTTGTGGGCCGAGGGGGAGATCGTCCTGGCCCCGCGGATGTTCGTCGCGCCCTGGCACCGGGAGATCGCCGAGGATGCCCCGCTCAAACCCGAGACCGCGCGGATCGGCTACTGGGAGCAGGCGCCGTATCGGTTCACCGACGTCGACGCCGGGGCCTGGGGCGTGGGCCTGAAGTCGGTCCGTCGCTATTTCGACGATCAACTCCTCGATCCGACCGCCTGGAGCTATTCCCTCGCCTCGTCGGGTTGAGAAACCGGCCCCGTCGGCGGGTCGGTCACGCTCCGGAACTGGTGAATCGGAGGACCTCGCCGCCGACCCGGTGGGCAACGTCGGTGACCCCGGCGCGCCAGGCAGGGGCGAGGATCTCGGGAGTCAACGGCATACCCTCCGGAAGGGTGGCGGCGAGGGCGCGCAAGGTCGCCAAGGCGGCGGCCCGGCCCCGCTCCCCGCCGGTATGCCGTGCCGCCAGCCCGTCGGCCGACTCCCCGTCGGCGGGCCGCCGGACGGCGATGGTGACCCACCCCGGGGCCTGATTACTGTGCGTGACGTGGGGCTCCGGCAGGGTCGTGGCGGCGATCTCGTCCTGGATCGCGCGCACCCGGTCGGCGAAACTCGCCGTCGAGAAGTGCCGCTCGATGTGGCGATGGGCGCGCTCGACCTGGGTGCGGTAGGCGGCCGGGTCGGCGACCAGGCGGTCGAGGAGGGGACGGACGCCGGCGGGTTCGGCATACAGACAGGCGTCGCCGAAGGTCGCCGCGTGTTTCGGTGCCGCGATGCACACGGCCCCGGAGGTCGCCGACTCCAGGAGGGCGCGGCCGAAGGCCTCGAAAGCGTTCGGGTTGTCCATATAGACGACGAAGTCGAGGCCCCGCAGGAACTCCCTGACGTCGATCTCCTTGTGCGCCAACAGTGTCCAGTTCGACGGCATCGGGGCGTCGATCTGGGCGAGCAGCTTCGGGATCGTGAGGGCACCGCCGAGGATGCGCACGTCATAGGTCTCGGGTAGGGCGTAGGCGGTCAGGAGTTCGTGCGGGTCGTCGGGGAACTTGATGCGGTCATCGCGTGAGAAGCGCCCGACGACCGGGCGGGTGCCCACCGGACGGTCCACGGGCCGGACGTACCACGCGTCGATGTCGATCAGGCCCGGGTTGTCCCAGGGGGTGATCGATTCGGGCGCGAGTTCCTCCTCCAGGAGGGCGCGGATCGTCGGTCCCTGGGGAATCCAGCGAGGCTCGGTGCCGAAGAGCGCCCGGGCGTTATCGGTGACGTCGGCCGGGACATAGCGCGGGTCGGAGCCGTCGAGTTCACGGGGGGCCTGATTGGCCATGACGAAGAGACGCTTCGGCGTGAACGCGCGCGCCAACGCCGGGGGGAACTGAAGGATCGGCGGGTAGCGGATCTGGAGGATGTCGACGTCGAGGTCGTCGTCGGGAAAGACGCGCGTGACGGTTCCGGCCGCGAGGAGGTCCTGGATCGGGCCGCACAAGGGCTGGTCTGCGCTGGTGTAGAAGCGCAGCGCCTCCAGATGCAGGATGCCGACGCGCATTCCCGCGGCGGTGCAGGCGGCGATCTCCTGCAGCATCGAGACTTGGGGCCCGCCGAACCTGCGCCAATCGCCGCCGAGGACGACATCGACATGCTCCGGTATGCCGAGACGCGCGTCCACCGGTCGGGTCCACCGGGCGGGAGCCGGGAAGGGGCGCGGTGCCAGCGGGTCGAGGAAGGGGTCTGCGCCTGCGGCAGTGATGGTTTCGTGCCACCGCGTGTAGGCCTGCTTGTACGCGGGGCGCGCCTCGTGGCGCCAGCCGGCGGTGAACTCGTCGGCCGAGAGCGACTGAGGGCTCGATCGCAGGATGGTCAGGATGTCGCGGGGGATGTCGAGCACCGGCTGGCCGAAGGCCGCCTCGATGCGGCGGGCGTACTCGGTGTCGGCGGCCTTGCGTACGGTGTCGAAGAAACCGATCCGCCCCGTGACCTGCGGGGCGCGGAAGAGCAGGGAGGAGGCGGCCGGAAATGGTCCGAGATAGCCCGGACGGGTGATCCGCAAGTCCTCGTCGGCGCGGACGCCGAGGGATCGAGTGGCCATGAGGCCGGGCTCGGCCAGCAGGGGCAGCAGGCCGAGTTCGAGTCGCTGGGGATGGGCCCAGTCGTCCGAGTCGAGACAGGTGACAAAGTCGCCTCCACAGAGGCGCAGTGCCGTATTGCGGGCGCGGTAGGTCCCGCCGTTGACCGCCTTGCGGATGACGCGGATGCGCGGGTCCAGGCCGGCGACCTCGTCGAGGACGGCGGCGGCGCCCGGGTCGGGGGAGGCGTCGTCGACGATCAGGAGTTCCCAGTCCTGCCAGGACTGCGCGATGAGCGAGCGGGCGGCGGTCAGCAGGGGGGGGCCCGGGTTGTAGGCGCTGGTGATGACCGTGACCAAGGGGCCGTGCAGGGGAGCCGGTGCGGTGGCGGCCACGAGTCGGTCGAAGAGGGGGGCGCCCCGTAGCCCGTCCGGCCAGGCCGTCCCCGCGTGCGGGTCACCAGGAGCGCCCGATCCCGTGGCGGGAGCCAACGCGACCCCGACGGTCTCCGGGTTCGGTGCCAGCGCGGCGGAGAGCGCGGCCAGCCAGGTGGCGGGGGTTCCCCCCGTCGACGGGTGGGCGAGGTCGGCGCGGAGGAAGTCGACGACCGACGGCGTGAGCGTGTCGCCGAGGGCCTGGCGGGCGTCGTCGAGGCGGCCCGCGGCATACAACAACTGCGGGTAGAGATCGAGGTGCCGACGCTTGAGGTCCCTTAGGCGACCCCCCTTGTCGAGCAGTAGGTAGAGGCCGAGTCCGACCGCGCGCCCGTCCGCATCCCCGCCCATCAGGGCGCTGACCTGGGCGTATGCCGCGACCAACTCCCCCTCGAAGCTCGCCACCGCCGCCACGGCCTTGGGGTCGAGGCCACCCGGTCCCGCCGCGGCAGCCTCGCGCCCGATCGCGTCGAGCCCCTCCGCGAGATGCGACCCATGGGTCGCCCGCGCGGCCAATACCTCTCTGCCCGAGGGGATGCGGGCGCGCAGGAGGGTGGGGGCGAAGCCGCGATCCTGCGGCGGGATGCCCTTGGCGAGATTGTCGATGACGGCCCGCCGGGCTCGGTCGCGCTCCGCACCCGGCGACGATGGCCCCGGAGGTGGCGTCACTGGGCGCTCGGCACCGGGAGGGTGATGGTCACCCCGCCCGCGGGCACGGACTCGGCGTCCACCAACGTCACCTCGTCGAGACCGGCACGGGCCAGGTGCTCGCGGTCGGCGCTGTCGGGATCGACGACGACGACGGCGATCCCGCGGGCCACCGCCCGGGCGGCGAGATCGAGGGTGGCGGGGGAGACGGCATACAGGCTCAGGATCGCGTCCGACGGGAGGGTGGCGATCGGGTCGTCCTGGGCGCTGCTGGCTGGGGTGGCACCGGGGGTGCCCGCGGATGTGCCCGCGGATGTGCCCGCGGATGTGCCGGCGGATGTGCCCCCGGAGGTGCCCATCTCATCGAGTCGGGCGGCGGCCCGCTCGAGCGTGGTCTGCGCACGGTCGAGGCGCCCGACATACTGCGCCTGGATGAGCCGCAGTGCGCCGGTCAGATCCTTCTCGCTTGCCGCGACGCCGACCGGGCCAAAGGTCGCGCTGCCGGTGGGACTGCCGCCGCCTTGGCGCATCGACTTGTCCCACGCGATCCGGTGACTGCGCACGAGCGTGTTGGTGTTGAGGGCGACGATCCCGAGGACGCCGATCATGCCCGCGAGACCGAGGACGATCAGCCAGGCCCAATGGGTCAGCGCCCCGATGACGGCGAGCAGGCCGAGGAGGCCCAGCGCCCCGAGTCCGGCGAGCACGCGCTTGGACGTCATCGAGGCGGATCCTCCAGGTCGAGTCGGCGGCAGTGGGGCCAATTGCTGACCGGCACCCTGCATTACGCTCGGCGATTATTCCATGCAGCCGAGAGGCGGTTTCGATGCTGGCGCGGGTTCCCGTCGTCGATGCCGCGGTCTCGCGCCTGGCCGCCCGCCCCCTCCCGGTGACCGAGATCCACGGTCTCGGGCGGGCTGCTCTGCGCACGGGAGCCCCGAAACTCCTCGACGTCCTCGCCCTCCGCGCGAGCGAGGGGTATGCCGATGCCGCCGCCCTCGCCACCGCCCTCGACACCAGCGGTCGGTGGCCCGATCGGTGTCTGCGACGCCCACAGGAGACGCTCGCGCTGGCCACCGTCTGGGCCGTCGGCGACGAACGGATCCGTGACCAGTCTCGGGCGCGAGCCGGGTATGCGGATGTCCTCGACCGCCTTGGTCCCGGACCTTTCAGCGAGGCGGAGTCGGCCGCCTTCCTCTGCGCTCAACTGGCCTGCCTCGCCGGTGACCGGTCCGGCCTGCGCCGGATGCTCGACGTCCTGCCACTGACCGCGGCGGAGAAGGCCGACCTCCAGCTCGATCTCGCCAACCCGTATGCCCGTGACGCCGGGGTTCTTGCGGCAGCGGGCCGTGCCGCGGGACTCGGAGCCGTCGAGGAGGGTGCGGCCGATGCCGTTGCCCGTTGGCTGGGGTTGTTCAATGCGCGGTTCGTCGCCGCCGGCCTGGCACCCGTCGCTGTCGACGCAACCGCCGTGCATCCCTTCGACGGGTTGAGCGCGCCGACTGGGCCCTCGGTGGACGGACCTTTGGTGACGGTCATCGTCCCGTGCTTCCGGCCGGATGCGGGGCTGGTCAACTCCGTTGCCTCGATGGTCAGCCAGACCTATGGCAACCTCGAGATCCTCCTCGTCGACGACGCCTCCGGGCCGGGCTACTCCGAGGTCTTCGACGAGGCGGTCGCGCTCGACCCGCGGGTCGAGGTGATTCGGATGCCGGTCAACGGCGGGAGCTATCTCGGTCGCAACGAGGCGATCACCCGGGCCCGCGGCCACTTCGTGACGACACAAGACGCCGACGACTGGTCGCATCCCCAACGCATCGCCGATCAGGTGACGCTGCTGCGGGACAACCCGTTCGCCCCGGCGAGCCGCAGCGATGCGATCCGGGCGCTGGACGATCTGACGGTCGGCTGGCTCGGCTATCCGTCGCGACGACGCAATGCGTCCTCGTTCATGGTCCGCCGCTCGACCATCGAGACGGTCGGGGTCTTCGACACCGTGCGCAAGGGCGCCGACTCCGAGTACCACGAGCGCGTCGAGCGCCGGCTCGGTCCGACACTCGACACCTCCACACCTCTGGCCATCACCCGGCTGCGCGGAGGATCGCTCTCCCGCAGCGACTTCCGGATGCTCTGGATGACCCCGGACCGCGCCCTTTACCGGGCCTCATTCCGGGCCTGGCACGGCTCGTTGACGCCCTCGGCCGCTCCCTTGCGCGGGCCCAACCAACTGCGGCGGCGGGCCTTCCCGGCCTCCTGGGCCTTCCGGCGCGACCTGCCGGGAGCACCGCGTCCGCGATCGGCATACGACGTGGTGTATCTCGTGGACCTGACCATCCCCTCGGCGTGGACGGACGAACCGACCCGGTCACTGATCGCGGACCCCTCGCGAACGAGTGCCCTCGTCTTCCAAGAGGATCCGACCCTCGGCCGGCCGCGGCGGCCCGAGACGCTGGCTGCGGCGATGGGCCCGGTGCTGGCCGGGGAGATCGACCTGATCAGTGTCTCCGACCCCGCGTCCACTCCGCTCCTGGTCGTCCTGACCCCGGGTCTGTTGGAGATGCCGAGCCTGGATGTGCCGGCCGTCCGGGCCGAGACGATCGTGGCCCTGCTGCCGGCCCCGCGAGATGGTGTGGCCGTCGACCTTCTCGCCCTGCGCGAGGGTGCCCGGGCGGTTTTCGGTCGGGATATCGCGTATGCCGCCCCCACCGACGCGGAGGCCGCCGACTGGAGTCGCGATCTCGGCGTGGAGGTGCCCAGCCTGGAGGCGCTGCTCGTCGCGCCAGGTCGTCCCCGGGTGGCCACATGACCTCCGAGCGCACCAGTCCGGACGTCCGGCCGGACCCCTCGGCATCGGATCCGTCCGAGTCGGCATCCACGCAGTCGACGCGGACGGAGTTGGCGCCCGCTGTGTCGGCAACGGCTGTGTCGGGGTCAGCGGAGACGGCACCACGTGAGACGGCACCACCTAAGACGACAGCACGGGAGACGGGCTCCGCTGCAACGGAACCGCCCCGTCGCCTCCGGGACATCCTCATCCTGGCCGAGGACCCCACCATGGCGGCCCACGTGGCCCACCAATGGGCCTTGGCCACCGCCGGGGAGCCCGCGCGGGCCCATATCGTCCATACCGGCCGCCGCGCCCTCCGGGGACTGCCGTCGACGGTCAAGCAGGTTCATCTCGGCCCTGGGATCGCGGGTGGTGACCTCGAAACCGGTCGGCGCCTGGTGGCCGCTCTTCGCGGCAATCCCACGGCCGCAAAGGTTTTCGCGCGGGCGGCCGAGGTCGTCGTGCCGGCGGGCAAGGCCGGTCAGGTGCGACGGCTCAGTCGGCAGCCCGACCTCGAGATCCTCGAATGGACGGCGTTCGTCGACGACCTCGCCGATGTGCGTCGCCGGCAGCTGCTCCGCACGCATCAGGCGGGCGCGCAAGGGCGGGCCGGTCTGGCCGTCCTGCTCGAGGAGGCGCTCGCCGTCACCCATCGGTCACCGGCGACGGTCGAGGCCATCGGGCGGGCCGCAGCCGACCTTCTCGCGTCCTCGGGATACCGCGAGCTGAGCACCCAGGCCCCCTTCTTTGCGCGCCTGTCCGAGGCCGACCAGCGGGCCAACGGCTTGCCCGCACTTCTGCGCATCGCGCAGCTCAGCCTCGGCTCCGGCCCGGAACCAGGCGATGTCGACGCTGCGCGGTCGGCCTTCGATGCCGCGATGGATCGCGTCGATGGCGGCGATCTCAGCGGCGCCGTGCGGCTGGTCACCCTGGGGCTGCGCCTGGTCTTCCACAGTGAACTCCACGCCGATGGCCCGCGTTCGCTGATCGTCGAGGACGCGACGGCCGTCCTGGCCCCGTGGCGCGAGTCCTGCTTCGGGCGGTATGCCGCCTCCCTCACCCGCCCGCAGACCCCCCCACCGCACGGTCCCGGACCGGCCGAAACAGCCGAACCCGCAGGTCCTGGCCGACCGCCGAGGGTCGTCGTCCTGGCCGGAGCGTACGGCTCGTTCTTCCAGCCGGTCGTCGACGTTCTCACCGCCGCGGGTCTGGAGCCGGACGTCGTCCTGGCTGACGACCTCGGCCCGATGCTCAAGCGCCGCGACCCGACCGAGCAGATCGTCGGCGAATGGCTGCGTCTGGCCGATCCGCCGCGCTGGTGCGGCCTGCCGGAGGATCGAGGAGCGCGGCGTCAACTCGACGTCCTCGCCGCCCGGCTGGCCGATGCCGATGTCGTGTTCGCCGACTGGTGCGATCCCGGGGCGTTGTTCGCGTCCCATCTCGCCCCCGAGTCCGCGCGGCTCGTGGTGCGTATGCACCGTGTCGACGCGACCAAGGCGTGGGCGCAATTCGTCCGCTGGCCGCGCGTCGCCGCGGTGCTGCTGGTCAGCGAGCATGTGCGCGCATTCGTCGCTCCCCAACTCGCCTCCCCCGGCGAGCCGCTCCCGACTCCGCTCGTCGTCGTCAACAACATCATCGACGTCGAGCGCTATCGCCGGCCCAAACACCCTGGGGCCGAACGCGCCATCGCCATGGTCGGCTGGGGCCGGCGGGTCAAGGACCCGATCTTCGCCGTCGAGACCCTTCGCGAACTCCTCGCCGACGACCCCACCTGGCGTCTGCATCTCATCGGACGCGACTTCGCCGACTCCGCCCTCGTCCCGGTCGCCGACTATCTCGAACGCTTCCGGGCCCTGACCGCCGACCCGACCCTTCGGGATGCCATCGTCTGGGTCGGCTTCACCCAGCGCCTGGAAGAGGCCCTGGACGCGTGCGGCTTCGCGCTCTCCACCAGCGTCGTCGAGGGCTGGCCCGTGGGCGTTGTCGAGGCGGCCGTCTCCGGATGCGTACCCGTGATCCGCGACTGGCCCCAGGTGGCAGCGGTCGATGGGGCCCGGACGATCTACGCCGCCACCCCCGACTGGGTCGTCTCCAGTCCCCGGGAGGCCGCCGCGCGCATCCGGGCGTATGCCGATCCGTCCTCCTGGGCAGCCGAGTCCGCGCGCAGCCGCGCGGCGGCCGATGCGCTCAGCTCGGCGGGGGCCACTGCCGGCGACTACCTCGACGTCATTCTCGGGCCGTGGCGGGTTGGCGAGCCTGCGCCGCCAACCGACTGAGCAACGCCCGGGCCGCGCTCACGTGCTCGAACGGGAGGTGCGCCGCTGCGGGCCGTCCCGTCAGCGGCGAGTCCTGCGGCGCGAGAAGGATCACCGGTATGCCGCCCGCCTCCGCGTCGGCGAGATCGGCCGGGAGGGCGGGGAAACACGGCATACCCTCGGGTCGCGGTTCGTCGACGATGAGGGCGAAATCCCCGGCGCGCCAAGGAAATCCACTATCGGCTCGAACCTCGACGCAGTCCTCGAGTCCGTGCCGGCGCACCGCGGCTGCTGTCGCCCCATCGGTGGCCGGTCCGTCGGTGGTCGTCAGGACGAGGCGCACCCGGTCGCGCTCATCGGGCGCGAGGAGCGCGTAGGCCCGGAGGATGGGCTCCAGGGCCGGGCTCGTGCGGGCGTCGACTCGCGCGGACACGCGAACGACGCCAGGGGCGTGCGCGTCCTGCGGCATAGGGATGGGCGGACGCGTCCAGATCGTGATCCGGTCGGCGAGACCCGGGCGGGCGCGCCAGACCGGCAGTGCGAGCAGGGTCTCGGCAAGCGTCTCGCTGCCGACGACGATGCGGTCGGCGCCCGCGGCGATGAGTGCGAGTACGCAGTCGGTGGCGTGTCCCGACTCGGGCGGCGGGGCCTGCCAGTGGTCGAGGATCCGGTGGAGTGTCGTCAGGACGGGGCCGTCCTCGACGGGTTCGAGGTTCCTCGTGCCCTCGGCCGTGTGGGTCGGCAGGTCGGCGAGGTGCGCCGTCCACGACGGCACGAGCCGGGCGCCCCGAGTGAGCGCAAGAGCGAGATGGTCCGCGAGCCCGGCCGGACCCGAATACCCCAGGTCCCAGGCCGACCCGGCCGCTGCCCAGGCACGCGCGTTCGCGAGGGCCGACTCGGCATACGCGCTGATATCGGTCCAGGACACCGGTTCGTGCGGAGACGACACTGAGGCCGTATGCCGCACCACCCCATCGAGCAGTGGCCGCGGCCGGGCGCGAGGGAGACTCGCGTCGAGATCCGCCCGGACCACATCCACCGGACTCGCCCCGATGACCTCAAGCCAGGATGTCGCCAGGCGGGTGCGTTCGGCCGACCACGGCGAGAAGACCCGGCAGCTGGCGAAGGTCGCGGTCATGGCCCCATCCTCGCCCAATTGGGTGGCGCGAGGCGGTGGCGGCGGCTAGAGATCGCCGGGGGAGAGCGGTGCATACGTCATGGATAACAATGTATCGACGGGCCGTGGTTAGCGCATCTCGAAGTTGCGTTAGATCGATCGATGCCATGATGGCCGCGTGGAGGAGGCCCGTGCTCGCGCGCCGCGGCCAGGGGGACGGACCGCGGCCAACCGGTCAGCGGCGCTGACGGCGGCCCTGCAGTTGGTCGCCCGCGAGGGCTTGGACCGGTTCACCCGGGAGGATGTCGCCGCGCTCGCGGGCATCCACAAGACGACGGTGTACCGGCGGTGGGCGTCGACGGACGACATCGTCGTCGAGGCGCTCGCGGGCTTCATCGGCCAATCCGTGCCGGTGCCGGACACCGGGGAGACCGCGGGCGACCTCGAGGCGTTCGCCCACTCCGTCGTGGATCTGGTCAATCACCCGATCAGCGGCCCCCTGGTCCGCGCCCTGCTGACGAGCAGCCGCGCGTCCGCCCCGGTGACCGAGGTCATGCAGCGCTTCTGGCGGGACCGGCTGCTCGCCATCGCGCCGATCGGTGCCCGGGCGCTGGAGCGCGGCGACTGGCCTGCTGGGACGGACGTCGGTGCGGTGATGGCCCAGCTCGGTGCGCCGATCTACTACCGCATCCTCGTCCTGGGCCGCGAGGTGGATCATGTCGACGCCGTCCTTGCCGCGCGCGCGGCCGACGCTGCGGCCCGGGCCGGGGTGTTCGCGCCCGGCTCCCCCCAACTTGAGCACGTCATAGCGACTGGCCCACGTCGGGCCCCCGAACTTGAGCACGCCGGGACGACTTGAGCACGCCATGTATGACGTGCTCAAGTCGTTCCGGCGTGCTCAAGTTCCGGATCGGCAAGATCCGGCGTCCCCAAGTTGGCGACGGCGGAGATTAGGCGTGCTCAAGTTGGGGGACGGGTAAGTTTCGGCGTGCTCGTTGGGAGCCCGGGGCAATGGGGCTCACTGCGACACCCGATCGGCGGGTTCCCGCGCGTCGTCAGTTTGGGACAGGTGTTAGAGGCGTCGGGACAGATGTTAGAGGCCGTCGGGTCAGGTGTTGGTGGGGGTGGGAGCGGTGCAGGTGGGGGCGGGTTTCAACTCGGCGAACGCATTGCCGAGGACGAAGTCGACGGAGGCGTCCTTGCGCGTGTCCTTGACCTTCTTGGCGCCGGACACCTGGTTGCTCACGGCGAGGGCCTCTTTGGGCCCGTTCACGCCATACCGCACTTCGGCGGAGGCAGTGACCTTGCGGTTATGCGGGTCGTTGGCGACCTTGCCGATGAGGAAACCGCGCGCCTTGAACTGCTGAGCGACCTCGGCGGCCAGGCCGGCGCGGTTGGTGGCGTTGAAGATGTTCACCCGGACCGTATACGTGGGGGCGGCCTTGGAGTTCGGCGACACCACGCACGGGGTCGATGTGGCCTTGGGGCTCCCCGTGTCGCTCTTGAGGTAGGTCATCGCCTTGTAGAACGCAACGCCAAGGAAGGCGAGCACGGCGGCGAAGACGAGAATCTGCCTGATCACGCGCCACCGCCGGGTCATTCCAGCCGTGCGGGGACTCCCCATCCTGCCCTTGTCTCCTCTCGGTCCGACCCCGGTGTCGACGGATAGTCAAGCATGTGAGCGATGCGCGGGCGCGGGGGCTACATTTGCGCCGTGAGTGAGAACCCCTCGGCCGACGCGTCCACCGCTTCCGCCAGCTCTGACGTCACAGGCGGACATTCGGTTGCTGAGGCACCCCCGACCGCGCAGACACCCCCGACCGCGCAGACACCCCCGGCCGCGCCGACACCCCCGGCCGCGCCGACACCTGCGGCCGCCGACAACACCTTGGCCACCGAGATTCGCAATGGCTACGCCTTCAGCGGTGCGGCCATCCAGTTCGGTGCGGCTGTCGTGGACGGCGTCACCTACCCGGACGCCCGGGTCCAGATCCCGCTCGCCGTCATGAACCGCCACGGGCTCGTGGCCGGGGCGACCGGCACGGGCAAGACCAAGACCCTCCAGCTCATGGCGGAGCAGCTCTCCGGCAATGGCGTCCCCGTCTTCCTCGCCGACATCAAGGGCGACCTGTCCGGCCTGGCGACGGCGGGGACGACCAACCCCAAGATCGAGGCGCGCGCGCACAACATCGGCCAGGAGTGGGTGGGCACGGCATACCCGGCCGAGTTTCTCTCTCTCGGCGGTCTCGGAACCGGGACTCCGATCCGGGCGACGATCACCTCATTCGGCCCGACCCTGCTCTCGAAAGTCTTGGGGCTCAACGAGACTCAGGAGTCGAGCCTCGGTCTGGTGTTCCATTACGCCGACCAACACGGTCTGGCGCTGCTCGACCTGAAGGACCTGCGGGCGGTCATCACCTTCCTCAACTCCGACGAGGGCAAGGCCGAGCTGACCGACCTCGGCGGTTTGTCCAAGGCCACCGCCGGCGTGATCCTCCGCGAACTGATCGCGTTCGAGGACCAGGGCGCCGATGTCTTCTTCGGCGAGCCCGAGTTCGACACGCGTGACCTACTGCGGACCGCCGCGGACGGCAAGGGTGTCGTCACGGTGCTCGAACTCCCCGCGGTCCAGGACCGGCCGGCGCTCTTCTCCACCTTCCTGATGTGGCTGCTCGCCGACCTCTTCCACGACCTGCCCGAGGTCGGCGATCTTGACAAGCCCAAGCTCGTGTTCTTCTTCGACGAGGCGCACCTCCTGTTCGACGGGGCGTCCAAGGCCTTCCTCGACGCGATCCAGCAGACCGTCCGGCTGATCCGGTCCAAGGGCGTCGGCGTGTTCTTCGTCACGCAGAGCCCGAAGGACGTCCCCAATGACGTTCTCGCGCAACTCGGCAACCGCGTCCAGCATGCATTGCGGGCGTTCACCCCGACGACGCGAAGGCGCTCCGGGCGGCGGTCTCGACGTATCCGCACACGGCATACGACCTGGAGAAGCTCCTCACCCAACTCGGCACCGGCCAGGCCGTCATCACGGTCCTGTCCGAGACCGGCGCGCCCACACCGGTGGCCTGGACGATGATGCGGGCCCCCCAGTCGCTGATGGGCCCCTCCGATCCCGCCCTGGTCACGCAGTTGGTCGCGGGTTCCCCGCTCGCGTCGAAGTATGCCGCGGTGCAGGACCGCGATTCCGCCTACGAGATCCTCCAGCGCCGCCTCCAGCAGGCCCCGGCGGCTCCCGCCCCCGGGCCGGCGCCGACGCGTCAAGACGCACCCGCCCCGCGAGCGGATGCCCCGGCACCCCGCCGGGCCGAGAAGGAGGACCCGGGTCTGGTGCAGACCGTCGTCAAGTCGAGCGCGTTCAAGTCGATGCTCAGATCCGCGGGCACCGTTATCGGCCGCGAGATCACGCGGTCGATCTTCGGCACCGCTCGCCGCAGCCGGTAGCCCGCGCAGGACTCGGCACTCGCACGGAGGAGGCGACGGCCATGTCGGGCATCGGCGGATTCGCCCGCGACAGCGAGGGTTTCACGATCGGCCGCGCGGCGAGCGAGGCCCGGTGGATTCCCGCCGCCCGAGAGGTGCTCGCCGAGGTCGCCCGCACCCCCCACGCCACCATGACGTATGCCGATCTCGCCGAGACCCTGCACTCCCGCACCGGCATTCGCGCGAACGCTCCCGTAACGAAGTGGATCGGCCCCTTCCTCGAGCACCTCACCCAGGCGTGCCGCGACGCCGGTGAGCCGCCCCTGGCCGCGCTGCTGGTGGCGGCGGACAACGCAGGGGTGGGGTCGGCATACGACGGGGTGCTGCGGGTCCTTGGGGAGCCCATCGCGCAGACCAAGGTCGAGCGGGAGCGGGCCGCGGCTGGGCAGCGGCTGGTGTGCTATCAGTGGGCTGGGGCCCCCACGCCGCCGGGAGGTTGGGCGCGTCGCCCCGTTGCCTCCAGCCGCACGCCGACCATCCGCCGCGCCTCGCCGCCCCGCCTCGCCGGAGCCCGCGCGAACGCCGATGCCGCGCCGCCCGCGACGTGTCGCACGTGCTTCACGGTGCTGCCCGCGACGGGGCGCTGCGACTACTGCGACTGACGCCGTCACGCCCTCGACGCCATCCGCCCCGCCGTCGCCCTCGAACAACCGCGGCCGGGCCAGCGATCGGCGGGTGCCTCGTCACCCCAGGAGGGCCGCAACCAGGATCGTGATCGGCAGGCAGCTGATCGTCGTGACGAGAATCGTGTCGCGCGCAACGGCTTCGGCGCGGCGATAGCGCGTCGCATGCGTGAAGATATTCTGCGCGGTCGGCAGCGCCGAGGTGACCGTGACGGCCAGTAGCGCGGGACCGGACATCCCCAGCGCGAATCTCGCCGCGGCATACGCCACCGCGGGTTGGACCACCGACTTCAGCACAGAGGTGAGCGCGACCTCGACCGGGGCCCCGCCGCCGAAGCGCGGACCGAGACGCAAGGCCACGCCGTACCCCAGGAGCATGGCGGGCACCGCCAGCCCGCCGATCATCCGCAGCGGCGCGTCCACGACGGCGGGCAGGGTCGTCCCGGTCAGCGAGAGGACCACACCAAGGAGCGTCGCGACGGTCAGCGGGTTGGCGAACGGCCGCCGCAGCGCTTGCCCCCACGTCACCCGTCCCCCGGCGCTGTCGGCGTCGAGCAGCAGGAGCGCGAGGGGCTGGAGGAGCAGCAACTGCATCATCAACGTCGGCGCGACCAGGGCAGCGTTGCCCAGGACATAGGTCGCGATCGGGATCCCGAGGTTGCCCGCGTTGACGTATGCCGAGGCCAGGCTCCCGATGACCGTCTCCCCGAGCGGTCGCCGCCACACCAGCCGCGCTACCGACACATAGATCGCCACCGGGACCACGACGGCGATCGCCGTGGCCACGAGATTGCGCGACACCATGCCGTGGACGTCGGCGCCGGCCATGACCGTGAGGAGCAGGGCCGGGCTGCCGACGTGGAAGGCGACATGCTGCAGCAGCCGCTGGGCGTCGAGATCGAGCACGCCCAGGTGGCCCAGGAGGACGCCGACGGCGATGACGACCGAGATTGTCGCAAAGCCGTCGAGCACCCCGGTCACGCCGCCAGCCTGTCAGCCTGATCGCGGGCGGCGCATCACCGTCTTGAGTTCACCGTGGTGATCGTGGTCCGTGCGCCGGTGATGCGGCACCCGTTGCGGTTACCCCGTCAGTGGACCGTATGCCGCAGCGTCCCCGCGAGCGCGTCCAGCACGCTCGCGTCCTCGATCGTCCCGGGAATCGTCGGGGTCTTGCCGTCGGCGAGCTCCCGCATCGTCTTGCGGAGGATCTTGCCGGAGCGGGTCTTGGGCAGGCCGGCCACGATGTCGACCTGCTTCAGGCTCGCCACCGCGCCGACCTCGTCGCGCACGCGCTGGACGAGTTCCTTGACGATCCGGTCACCCTCGGTGGAGGCGTCGATCCCGCCCTTGAGGACGACGAGCCCGCGCGGGATCTGCCCCTTGAAGTCGTCGGCGACCCCGATAACGGCACACTCCGCCACCGCCGGATGGCCGGCCAGGGCCGCCTCGATCGAGCCCGTCGAAAGCCGGTGACCGGCGACATTGAGGACGTCGTCGGTGCGGCCCATGACATAGACATAGCCGTCCTCGTCGATCTTGCCGCCATCCCCGGTCAGGTAGTAGCCCTCGTAGACCGAAAGATAACCGGAGACATAACGGGCGTCGTCCTGCCACAGCGTCGGGAGCGTCCCGGGTGGCATCGGCAGCTTGATCGCGATCGCGCCCTCGTTGCCCCGGTCGCACTGGGCCCCGACCTCATCGAGCACCTGGACGTCATAGCCGGGGACGGGCACCGACGGCGAGCCCGGCTTGATGGGCATGGGCTCTAGGCCCCGCATGTTGGAGCAGATCGGCCAGCCCGTCTCGGTCTGCCACCAGTTGTCGACAACCTCGCAGTGGAGGACGTCGTTGGCCCAGTGGTAGGTGTCGGGGTCGAGTCGCTCCCCCGCGAGGAAGACATTGCGCAAGTGCGAGATGTCGTGTCCCGCAAGGAGTTCCGCGTTTGGGTCCTCACGCTTGATGGCGCGGTATGCCGTGGGGGCGGTGAACATGCCGACCGCGCCATACTCCGCGATGATCCGCCAGAAGGCACCTGCATTCGGGGTGCCCACGGGCTTGCCTTCATAAAGGATCGTCGTTGCCCCGGTCAACAGCGGGGCATAGACGATATAGGAGTGGCCGACCACCCACCCGACATCGGACGCGGTGAACCACACCTCGCCGGGGTGGACGTCGTAGATGTTCTCCATCGACCAGCGCAGCGCGACGGCGTGCCCGCCGTTGTCGCGGACGATGCCCTTGGGTCGTCCCGTCGTTCCCGAGGTGTAGAGGATGTAGAGCGGGTCGGTGGCGTCGACTTCGACGCACCCGGCCGGCTCAGCGTCGCGCATGAGCTCGGCCCAGTCGCATTCCTGCCAGTCCTTATCCGTCACGCCGATCTCGGCGGGCAGCTGCGGGCGCTGGAACATGATGACGCTCTCCGGCTTGTGCGCGCTGCGCTCGATCCCCGCATCGAGCATCGGCTGGTAGGCGATCGTGCGCGTGGGCTCGATGCCGCAACTTGCCGAGACGATGACGACCGGCTTGGCGTCCTCGATCCGCGCGGACAACTCGGCGGGGGCGAAGCCACCGAACACGACCGAGTGCACCGCCCCGAGCCGTGCGCAGGCGAGCATGGCGATCGCGGCCTCGGGAATCATCGGCATATAGATGAGGACCCGGTCGCCCTTCTCGACACCGAGCCCGGACAGGACGCCCGCGAACCGGCTCACCTGGTCGAGCAGGTCGGCATACGTGAAGGACGCCTTGGTGCCGGTCACGGGAGAGTCGTAGTACATCGCGATCTGTTCGCCGCGCCCGTCCCGCACGTGCCGGTCCAACGCGTTGAAGCACGTGTTGAGGCTCGCGCCCGTGAACCAGCGATAGAACGGCGGGTTGCTCGAGTCCAACACGGTCGTCGGCGGGGTGATCCACTCGATCAACTGAGCCGCCTCCCCCCAGAAGGCGTCGGGGTCGGACAGGCTCTGTGCGTATGCCGCTGCGTAGGCTCCGTTGCTCATGCCGCCCATCGTGGCGGGTCGCCGCCGTTCGCGCCACGGGTGGGCCCCGGCGCTCGGTCAGCGGTCACCCGAACGCGACGAGCGGAGTCCGGGGGCCGTATGCCGCACGGCCCCACCCGACCGCCACCGGGACGCCACCCGGTACCCGCGACTTGCGGCCCGGACCGACGGTCGGGTGGTCGGCCTGCGCGCTCGGCGCCGGGGCGTGCGTGTATGGAACGAGCCCGACCAGCGGGCCGAGGAGGTGGCGGAGGATGCGGGATTTGAACCCGCGAGGGGTTTCATCCCCAACACGATTTCCAATCGTGCGCACTAGGCCACTATGCGAATCCTCCGTCGCAGAGGGTACCCGAGTGCCCCCGTGGGGCCGAAATCGCACCCAGTCGCTCAGCGGACCCCGTTGCGCCACAAGGTGGTCGTGGCGGCGCGAGCGATCGCGCCACCGACAACGGCTGCCTCGGAGTGCGGGACCAGCCCGGCCGTGACCCGGATATGGGCGGGATATCCCGGCTCGAGGGTGAAGGCGCGGCCGGGGGTGACGGCGATCCCCTCGCCGGCCAGGAGCACCAGGGCCGTGGCCTGATCCTGCACCGGGACCCAGATGTTGATCCCGTCCGTCCCGCCCACCACCACCCCGTGGGCGCCCAGGGCGGCAACGAGCGCGGCGCGGCGTGCGGCATACACCTGACGGGCCCGGTCGACCTGCGCGCGGGCGTCGTCGTCGGTGAGGAGGTGGGTGAGAATCCGTTGCAGCAGGCGGCTGCTCCAGCCCTGCCCGAGGGCGCGATAGCTGACCAGGCGGTCAAGGACGTGCTCGGGTGCCGAGAGGGCGGCCAGGCGCAGGTCGGGGCCGTGGGACTTGCTGAACCCGCGGATGTGCACGGTGAAGTCGGGAATCCAGGCGCCGACGCTGAGCGGCCGGGTGTTGGCGAGGAGTCCTTGGCTGTCGTCCTCGACGGCCAACACGCCCGCGTCGCCGATCAATCGGGCGATCTGCCGGGCGCGGTGCCGGGTCATCGTGACCCCGGTCGGATTTTGTGCGCGGGGCTGGAGGAAGACCGCCTTGACCCCACCCGCCAGGGCAGCCTGCAGCGCGGCGACCATGAGTCCGTGGCTGTCGAGTTCCACGGGAACGATGCCGACACCGACCGACTCCAGCAGGTCCACCAGCGGCGTGAATGCGGGATGCTCCACGGCCACCGTGTCGCCCAGACCGAGGTAGGTGCGCACAATCAGGTCGAGGGCGTCCTGGGCGCCGTCGACCACGAGGAGGGTGCGTGGTCGGTAGGGCCAGTCGCGCCGCAAGACGGCGTCGAGCTCCGGCACCAGCGGATCCTCGAGATAGCTCGACGGTGTCCCCGCTGTGTCCCACCGCAGGAGGGCCGCTCCCAGATGCGGTAGCAGCGCCGAGTCCGGCACGCCGGTCGACAGGTCCAGGGGCAGCCCGGTCTGACCATCCATTGCGCGGCGGTAGCGCGTGACGGCCGGGGTACGCAGATCGCGGACGGCGGTCCCTCGCCGACCGTCGGTCAGGAGCATGCCCGCGCGGTTGAGGGCGGCCCAGGCCGCACTCACCGTGCTCGGTGAGATCTGCAGTGCGGCAGCGACGTCCCGGATCGGGGGGAGGGACACCCCGGGGGCCAATGTCCCGTCCCGGATGGCCGCCCCGACGGCCATCGCCAGGCCTTTCGCTCCCGGGTCTCCCATCCGGGATCTGATGGCCGCCATTTCCGCGGACTCGCGCCGGCGTGTTTTTGTCACAGCACAAAGCTACTATTGTGCGCCCAGTCTCGTATCGCTAGTGTCTCGTCATGGTCGAGCGAATTCCGCATTGGGTTGACGGACAACGACAAATCGGCACGTCGGGCCGCAGCGGACAGGTCTTCAATCCGGCAACCGGTGTCGTCACCGGTGAGGTCGACTTCGCCTCCGTCGCCGAGGTCGACGCTGCCGTGGCCTCCGCGGTGGCGGCCGCGCGGACCTGGCGGCGGTCATCGCTGTCCCAGCGGGCCGGCATCCTCCACGCGTTCCGGGAGCTACTCCATGCGCGCGGCGACGACCTCGCCGCGATCCTGACCGCGGAGCACGGCAAGGTCTTTTCGGACGCGCAGGGTGAGATCGCCCGCGGCCTCGAGAATGTCGAATTCGCGACGGGCGTGCCGAGCCTGCTCAAGGGGGGCTACTCCGAGCAGGTCTCCACCGGTGTGGACGTCTACAGCATGCGCCAGCCCCTCGGTGTCGTCGCCGGCATCACGCCGTTCAACTTCCCCGGCATGGTGCCGTTGTGGATGTGCGCCAACGCCATTGCCTGCGGCAACGCCTTCGTCCTCAAGCCGAGTGAGAAGGACCCCTCGGCCTCCCTCTTCCTCGCGCAGATGTGGAAGGACGCGGGCCTGCCCGACGGTGTGTTCACCGTCGTCCAGGGCGACAAGATCGCCGTCGACGCGCTCCTGGACCACCCCGACATCGCCGCGATCAGCTTCGTGGGGTCGACACCCATCGCGAAGTACATCTATGAACGAGGCACGGCCAACGGCAAGCGGGTCCAGGCACTCGGCGGAGCCAAGAACCACGCGGTGATCCTCCCCGACGCCGACATCGACATGGCCGCCGACTCCCTCGTCGGTGCCGCCTATGGTGCCGCCGGAGAGCGCTGTATGGCGCTGTCCGTCGCCGTCGCCGTCGGTTCCATCGGGGACGATCTCGTCGAGGCGATCGCCCGCCGCCTACCGGGCCTCGTGGTCGGAGACGGCGCTCAGCCCGGCACCGATATGGGACCGCTGATCACCCAGGCCCATCGAGACAAGGTCAAGGGGTATATCGACGCGGGGGAGTCGGAAGGTGCGCGAGTCGTCGTCGACGGACGCCACCACAATGCGCCGGAGGATGGCTTCTTCCTCGGCGTCACCCTCCTGGACCAGGTCACCCCCCAGATGACCGTCTACACCGACGAGATCTTCGGGCCGGTCCTGTCGGTCGTGCGCGTCGCGACCTACGAGGAGGCCGTGGCGCTGATCAACGCCAACCCCTTCGCCAACGGGGTGGCCATCTTCACCCGAGACGGCGGTGCGGCACGGGAGTTCCAGTTCGACATCCAGGTCGGCATGGTCGGGATCAATGTCCCCATCCCGGTTCCCGTGGCCTACTACTCGTTCGGCGGGTGGAAAGCCTCACTCTTCGGGGATACCCATATGTACGGCCCCGAGGGGATCAACTTCTACACCCGAGGGAAGGTCGTCACCTCCCGGTGGCCCGATCCCTCGACCTCCGCCATCGACCTCGGCTTCCCCCGGACCCGGTGAGACCGGCGATGACGAACGTAACCACCGCAACCACCGACCTGCTCGCCGGGCTCGCCGCCCTGTCCCCCGAGGAGGTGGCCGCCAACGACCGCGCCCACGTCTTTCACTCCTGGTCGGCGCAGGATCTGATCGCGCCGCTGCCCATCGCGCGCGCCGAGGGCAGCTACTTCTGGGATACCGACGGCAATCGCTATCTCGACTTCGCCAGCCAACTCGTGTATCTCAACGTCGGCCACCAGCACCCCAGGATGATCGAGGCGATCGCCGAGCAGGCGCGCCGCATGTGCACGCTCGCCCCCGGTTTCGCCGAGGCGTCACGAGGGCTGGCCGCCAAACTCATCGCGGACGTTGCCCCCGACGGCATGGATCACGTCTTCTTCACCAATGGCGGGGCCGAGGCCAACGAGAACGCCATCCGGATGGCCAAGCTCCACACCGGTCGCACCAAGGTCTTGGCGATGTACCGCAGCTATCACGGCGCCACCCACGCCGCAATCGCCCTGACCGGCGATCCCCGCCGGTGGGGCTCCGAGCCGGCCGAGCCGGGCATCGTCCACTTCTGGGGGCCCTACCTCTATCGGTCCGCCTTCCATGCCACGACCCCGCAGGAGGAAACCGAGCGGGCCTTGGCGCACCTGAGAGACACCCTGATGGTCGAAGGCCCGCAAACCGTCGCGGCCATCATCCTCGAGACGATCGTCGGGACCAATGGCATCCTCATCCCTCCGCCCGGCTATCTCGAGGGCGTGCGGGCGATCTGCGACGAGCATGGGATCCTGCTCATCGCCGACGAGGTGATGGCCGGGTTCGGCCGCACCGGGACATGGTTCGCCGTCGACCACTTCGGCGTCACACCCGACCTGATCACCTTCGCCAAGGGGGTCAACTCCGGTTACGTCCCGCTCGGTGGGGTGATCATGTCGCGGGCCATCCGCGAGACCTTCGGTCGACGCGCCTACCCGGGCGGACTGACATACTCCGGCCATCCCCTGGCTTGCGGTGCGGCGGTCGCGGCGATCACCTTGATGAAAGAGGACCGGATCGTCGAGCATGCCGCCGCCCTCGGCGCGGACGTCATCGGACCCGGCCTCGCCGACCTCGCCGAGCGGCATCCCAGCGGGGGTGAGGTCCGCGGGCTCGGGGTCTTCTGGGCCGTCGAGCTCGTCAAGGACCGAGCCACGCGCGAGCCCCTCGTGCCGTTCAACGCGTCCGGCGAGGCCAATGCCCCCATGGCCGCCGTGGCCGCCGCCTGCAAAGAGCGGGGACTGTGGCCGATGACCCATTTCAACCGCACCCACGTCGTCCCGCCGCTGACCGCCACGCCCGAGGAGATCCGTGAGGGCCTGGACGCCCTCGACGGGGCGCTCTCGGTGGCCGACGGCTACTACACGGGCACCCACTGAACCGCCGGCCACGACGTCACCACCACGGCCGCTCACCATCGCCGACGACGACCCGGAAAGGGGATGAAAATGACCGACACCATCGGCTCGGACACGAGTCATCAACTGGCAGAACACCTTCCGCCCTACCAGTCCCACGAGGCCGTGATGGAGGCCGAACGCTGCCTCTATTGCTTCGATGCCCCGTGCATGCATGCCTGCCCGACCCACATCGACATCCCCGGCTTCATCCGCAAGATCTCCACCGGCAATGTCCGCGGCGCCGGTATGACGATCCTCGACAGCAACCTCCTCGGTGCGACCTGCGCCCGGGTCTGTCCGGTCGAGGAGTTGTGTCAGGGGGCCTGCGTCCTCCGGGCCACGGACAAGCCGATCGCGATCGGGCGGCTCCAGCGGCATGCGACCGACCACCTCGCATCGGTCACCCCCGACCCTTACCAGCGCGGTGCGGCCAATGGGCGCAGCGTCCTGGTCGTCGGGTCCGGCCCGGCCGGCCTGAGCGCCGCCGGTGAACTCGCCAAGAGGGGGTATGCCGTGACCGTCTGGGAACGCAGTCCCCTCGCCGGTGGCCTGTCCACCTACGGGATCATCCCGCTGCGCGAGCCGATCGAGGTTGCCCTCGGTGAGGTCGCCATGATCGAACGCCTCGGCGTGGAAATCCACACCTCGACGGCGCTCGCCGACGAGCCGGCCCTCGCCGACGCGCTGACCCGGTTCGATGCGGTCTTCCTGGCCACCGGGCTCGGGGCGGTCCCCGCGATGCCCGTCGGCGGTGCCGAGCACATCCGGGACGGGCTTGACTACATCGCCCAGGCGAAGCTGAACCAGCCCGACCCCGACGACGTGCAGGCCCGTCGCGTCGTCGTCATCGGCGCCGGCAACACCGCCATCGACGCCGCGACCATCGCCCGCCGCCGGGGTGGCGAGGTGACGATCGTCTACCGCCGCACGGCCGCCGAGATGCCGGCATACCACCACGAATACGAGTTCGCGCTCCGCGAGGGCATCGACTTCGCCTTTCTGACCCAACCCGTCGAGGTCGTGACCGAGGACGGGCGGGTGGCCGGCTTGCGGTGCACGGCGATGACGCTCGGCGAGCCCGACGCTTCCGGCCGGCGCCGGCCCGTCCCCGTGGACGGGTCG
This sequence comes from Nostocoides sp., assembly GCA_016702415.1. Taxonomy (GTDB): domain Bacteria; phylum Actinomycetota; class Actinomycetes; order Actinomycetales; family Dermatophilaceae; genus Nostocoides_A. The sequence continues at coordinate 64,629 of JADJEA010000029.1, read as the reverse complement.
GATCGCCTCATCCCGTGCGACCTCGTCGTCCGGGCCATCGGCCAGGAGGGCTACGGGCCGGACTCGGCCTTCGGGCTCGACCTCGCCGGCACCTATATCGCTGTCGACCCGCACCTGCGTGCGAGCCGGGAGCGGGTCTGGGCCGGCGGCGACGCCATCCGCGACCATGGGGCGGCCAGCACCGTCATGGCCGTCGAGGACGGCAAGAAGGCGGCCGACTCCATCGACGCCTACTTCCTGTCCGTCAACCCGTCCGACACCCCCGAACCCGGAGGTCACCATGGCTGACCTGACGTCCACCTTCTGCGGGGTCACCTCGCCCAACCCGTTCTGGCTCGCGTCCGCCCCACCCACCAACTCCGGCTATCAGGTCAACAAGGCCTTCGAGGCCGGTTGGGGCGGTGCCGTCTGGAAGACGCTCGGCCCACCGGTCCTCAACATCTCCAACCGGTACGGCAGCCTGACCATCGACGGCAAACGAATGCTCGCCATCAACAACGTCGAGCTGATCTCCGACCGGCCGCTGGAGGTCAACCTGCGCGAGATCGCCGAGGTCAAACGCAACTGGCCGGACCGGGCGGTCATCGTCTCGGCCATGGTGGATGCCGATCCACGGGCCTGGGAAACGATCATCCGGCAGATCGAGGACACCGGCGCCGACGGGATCGAGCTCAACTACGGCTGCCCCCAAGGCATGTCGGAACGTGGCATGGGGGCGGCGGTCGGACAAGTCCCCGAGATGTGCCAACTCAACACCGAGTGGGCCACCTCGGTGGCGTCGATCCCCGTCATCGTGAAGCTGACCCCCAATGTCACCGACATCAAGGCCTCCGCCCGGGCGGCCCTGGCTGGCGGCGCCGATGCCCTGAGCCTGATCAACACGATCAACAGCATCACCAAGGTGGATCTGGACACCTTCTCGATCAGTCCCACCATCGGTGGTCGGGGAACCCACGGGGGGTATGCCGGCCCCGCCGTCAAGCCGATCGCCCTCCACATGCTGTCGGAACTGATGACCGACCCCGACACGGTCGCCTCGGGGGTTCCGATCAGCGCAATCGGCGGAATCGTCACCTGGACCGACGCCGCCGAGTTCTTCCTCCTCGGAGCCAGCTCGGTCCAGATCTGCACCGGTGCCATGCACTACGGCTTCCGGATCATCGACGACCTCGTCGACGGCCTGTCGAACTGGATGGACGACAAGGGGTTCGCCACGATCGAGGATTTCCGTGGGCGCGCGCTCTCCGGGGTGAGCACCTTCGGTCAACTCGACCTGTCCTACCAGGCGGTTGCTCGCATCGACACGAACGCGTGCATCTCGTGCAATCTCTGCTACAACGCGTGCGAGGACACCGCGCACCAATGCATCGATCTGGTGGACACCGCGGGCCAGGTCGTCCAACCCGGCTTCGACCGCAACGCCAACGGCAAGGCGGTCGCGGACTCGCGGCCCAAACCCGTCGTCCGCGAGTCTGATTGCGTCGGATGTGCACTGTGCGCCAATGTCTGTCCCGTGGACGGCTGCATCACCATGGTCACCGTGGACAGCGGTCGTCAGCCCGTGACCTGGGATCAGCTCCAGGCCGAGAGTCCGGCCGTGACGACCGATTGGGACGCTATGTCGGCCTACCGCTCTACCGTCGGAATCGACATCCACTGATACGGCACTCGAGAACGGAAACCCTGGTATGACCGAATCCCCGTCCGCGACGACGAGGGCCGGACGCGCCATCGACCTGGATGCCCACGGGCACGAGGTTGCACCGGCGCTGTACAACCGCGACCTTCGTCCGATCCACCCGGCGCATCGCACGTGGAACGAGCGTGCGTACCTCACCCTCTGGGTCGCCATGTGTATGAACGCGGCGACCTGGACCCTGGCTGCCTCCCTGATCGCCTTGGGGATGAACTGGATCCAGGCGTTGTTCACGATCGTCTTGGCCAACCTGATCGTCCTGATCCCCATGCTGTTGAACTCCCACGCGGGCGCCAAGCACGGCATCAGTTTCCCGGTGTTCGCGCGCGCGGCATACGGCGTCCGCGGTGCCAATCTCCCGGCGGTCATGCGCGGTCTGGTCGCGTGCGGGTGGTTCGGCATACAGACGTGGTTCGGTGGTCTGGCTCTCAATCTCGCCCTCGGGGCGATGATCGGCTCGTCCTGGACGGGTGCCTCGAAGGTCAGCCTCGGGGTGTTCGGTGAGCTCCCGTGGACGACGCTCTTGTGCTACCTGTTCTGCGTCGTGGCGCAACTGGCCATCATCATCCGGGGCTTCGACTCGCTGCGCCGGTTCCAGATGTTCGCCGCCCCGACCGTCATCGGCTCGGTCGCCGTGCTGATCGTCATCCTGCTCTTCCAGACCAAGGGCAATCTCGGGCCGGTCCTGACGCACCCGTCCTCGCTCGGGTGGGGACATGACTTCTGGATCAAGGCGTTCCCGCCCAGCCTCATGGCCAATATCGCTTTCTGGTCGACGCTATCGCTCAATATGCCCGACTTCACCCGCTTCGCCGAGAATCAGGCGGCGCAGCGCCGGGGCCAGGCGTGGGGGCTGCCGACGACCATGCTCGTGGTGTCGTTCATGGCCGTGCTCACGACCTCGCTCGCGGCGAAGCACTACAACGTGGACCCGGCGACCCTGTGGAATCCCGATCAGCTCGTCTCCCACTTCGGCAGTCGGATCGCCGTGGTCATCGGTGCGCTCGTCATCGTCGTCTCGAGCTTCCAGACCAACACCGCCGCCAACCTCGTCAGCCCGGCCCTGGACTTCTCCAACGCCCTGCCGAAGCTGATCACCTTCCGGACCGGTGCCATGGTCGCGGCGGTTATCGGCACGCTTTTCCTGCCGTGGAAGCTGCTGGCCAGCCCGGAGGCCTATGTCTTCGTGTGGCTCGGGTTCTACGGCGGCATCCTCGGTGCCGTCGGCGGTGTGCTGGTGGGCGACTACTGGCTGCACCGCAAGACCAATATCCGGGTGCCGGAACTGTTCAAGTACCGCAGCGACTATCACTACCAGGGCGGCTGGCACTGGCAAGCCATCGTCGCGACCGTGCTCGGTGGTCTCGTCGCGGTCGGTGGGGCCTACTCCGCCGTCGCGCCCGACGGGACCAAGAGCGGGCCCTTCCCCGCGGACGGCATGATTCCTTTCCTCAAGCCGCTCTACGACTACAACTGGGTCGTGTCCTTCCTGGTCGGGATGGCCACCTACTGGCTGCTGACGCTGCCGGAGAAGCGGGCGCACGAGACCGTGCCCTTCGACGCGGGCCATGCCGCCGCACCCGCCCACGCCACCACGTCCGACTGACCATCCGAGATCAAGGAGTACCCGCATGAGCACCGTTCGCGTCGCCCTGACCCAGCAGAAGTGGACCGGCGACAAGGAGTCGATGATCGAGAAGCATGTCGGCCTGACCCGGCAGGCGGCCGAGCAGGGGGCCCAGATCATCTGTTTCCAGGAACTCTTCTACGGCCCCTACTTCGGGGTCGTCCAGGACCGGAAGTACTACGACTACGCCGAGTCCGTCCCGGGCCCGACGACCGAGAGGTTCCAGGCGCTCGCCAAGGAACTCGGCATGGTCATCGTCCTGCCGATCTACGAGGAGGAGAACACCGGGGTCCTTTACAACACCGCCGCCGTCATCGACGCCGACGGCAGCTACCTGGGCAAGTACCGCAAGAACCACATCCCCCACGTCGACCGGTTCTGGGAGAAGTTCTACTTCCGCCCGGGCAACCTCGGCTGGCCCATCTTCGAGACCAAGGTCGGCAAGGTCGGCGTCACCATCTGCTACGACCGCCACTTCCCTGAGGGATGGCGGATGCTGGGCCTGGCCGGGGCCGAGATCGTCTTCAACCCCAACGCCTCCAAGCCCGGGCTGTCGAACCGGCTGTGGGAGCTCGAGCAGCCGGCCGCTGCCGGCGCGAACGGCTACTTCGTCTGCGTGCCGAACCGCGTTGGTGCGGAGATCGGGGAGTTCGGGGAGGACAACGCCGTCAACTTCTACGGGACCTCCTACATCGTCGACCCCAAGGGCAATTTCGTGGGCGAGAAGGGGAGCCAGACCGAGGAAGAACTGCTCATCCGCGACATCGATCTCGAGGAAATCCGCAGCACCCGCTACGACTGGCAGTTCTATCGCGACCGCCGGCCGGACGCCTACGGCGCGATCGTGGCCCCCTGAGCGGCAGATAGGAGCGCATCATGACAACGACATTGATCAAGGGCGGGACGGTCGTCTCCGCCACCGGACGCGTCCAGGCGGACGTCCTCATCGAGGGCGACAGGATCGCGGGGCTTCTCCAGCCGGGCACGACGAGCGCCGGACTCGGCGGCCTCGAGCAGTCCGTCGACAGGGTCATCGACGCAACCGGGAAGTACGTCATCCCGGGGGGGATCGATCCCCATACCCATATGCAAATGCCGTTCGGCGGGACGGAGGCGTGCGACACCTTCGAGACCGGAACGCGGGCGGCCGCCTGGGGTGGCACGACGACCATCATCGACTTCGCCATCCAGAGGTACGGCGAGCGGGTCATGGACGGATTGGCCCAGTGGCACGAGTGGGCCAACGGCAATTGTGCGATCGATTACGGCTTCCACCAGATCATCGGCGGCATCGACGACGACAGCCTCGCCGTCATGCGGCGGCTTCCTGAGGAAGGGGTGACCAGCTTCAAGCTGTTCATGGCCTACCCGGGGGTGTTCTACAGCGACGACGCCCAGATCTTCAAAGCGATGCAGGTCGGGGCCGAGACCGGGCTGATGACGATGATGCATGCCGAGAACGGCCCGGTCATCGACATCCTGGCCGCCCAGCTCGCGGACGCCGGGAAGCTCTCTCCCTACTACCACGGCATCTCCCGCGTCTGGCAGATGGAGGAGGAGGCCACGCACCGGGCGATCATGCTGTCCGATGTCACCAAGGCCCCGCTCTACATCGTCCACGTCTCCGCGAAGCAGGCGGTCGCCCAGGTGGCCGCGGCGCGGTCCCGCGGTCAGAACGTCTTCGCCGAGACGTGCCCGCAGTATCTCTATCTCTCCCTCGAGGAGAACCTCGGTGCTCCCGGTTTCGAGGGCGCGAAGTGGGTGTGCTCGACACCGCTGCGCTCGAGGGCTGAGGAGCATCAGAACGAGTTGTGGCGCGGCCTGCGCACCGGGGAGTTGAGCCTGGTGTCGACCGACCACTGCCCGTTCTGTTTCAAGGGGCAGAAGGAGATGGGCAAGGACGACTTCCGCGCCATCCCCAATGGCATCGGCTCGGTCGAGCATCGCGTCGACCTGCTCTACCAGGGTGTCGTCGAGGGCCGGATCACGGTGGAGCGCTGGGTCGAGTTGGTCTCGACGACCCCGGCGCGGATGTTCGGCCTGTATGGCAAGAAGGGCGTCATCGCCCCGGGTGCGGATGCCGACATCGTCGTCTACGACCCGAACGGCCACACGTCCATCGGCATGGGCAAGACCCACCACATGAACATGGACCACTCGGCCTGGGAGGGCTTCGAGATCGACGGCCACGTCGATACGGTCCTCTCGCGCGGCAAGGTCATCATCGACGGCAACGAATACCTCGGGGCCAAGGGTGACGGGCAGTTCCTCAAGCGGGGCCTGACCCAGTACCTCACCTAGAGGTCCGGAACCTCTACGTGAGGTTCCGGCTCTGAGGGGGGCGGGCCGAGTGCGTTCGGCCCGCTCACCTCATGGGCCCGCCTATACTGGGACCCGGCACCCCGCGTGGTGGTACCTCACCCAACCCCCCCAGGGCAGGAATGCAGCAAGGGTCAGTGAGCTCTTCCAGGTACGCGGGGTGTCTCTATTCCTTCACGAGGTCATCGGTTCGTCCGGGCGGGCGACGCCTGGATTCATCCGGCGAGATGGTGCACGAGTGACCAGCCGGGATCGTGGGTGACGATGGTCTGGGCCCGTCCCTCCGTCCAGTCCGCGGCGACGGCGGCGACCCGGTCGGCCGCGGGGGAGTGCGCGTCGGCATACAGGTGCAGGAGGCGCACGCCCTCGTGACTCTGGTGGGCCACGATCCGGCCGTCTTCGCCCAGTGCCGCACCCAGACGGTCCTCGAGTGACCGCAATTCCTCCAGCGAGGCGGGACCGGGCAGACCCTCGGGGGTGGACTCGGCATACGGCAGGGTGACGCCGATATGGGTGTCGAACAGCGGAAAGGTGATCTGGCGCAGGGGAACCTGCGCGAACGCGAGCACCGGCGACCCGGTCGGCCCCGTGCCGCGCAGAGCGACCCACTGTGGCTCCCCGTCGGGGGTGCGCCAGCCGTCGGCGAACTCCGTCACCACACCACGCAGGAAGCGCAGCGGGAAGGCGTCCAGGGGAGGCTCGCCGGGCCAGGTCACCTCACCGAGCCAGGTCTCCACGACCTCCTCGCCGAGGTGGGTGTCGAGCGCGAGATAGGCCAGGCGGGCGGCGTCGTCCGCGGCGATGTCCATGAAGACCGGGTGGTGGACGGCCACGTCGATCGCGGTGCTACCGCGGTGGGCGGCGGCGACGAAGGCATCGAAGGCGATCCGGCGGCCGCCCATCTCGAGGACGCTCCCGTCGGGGTCGGCGGCGGGTTGGCGGAGGTCGGCATACCCCCAGACCGGATCGGGCGGTGGCGCCGCCCGCAACCAGGCCCGCGCGGTCGCCCGGAGGGGCGGGTCGCCCGCCGCGGTGACGACGAGGGTATGCCGCGTGCTCCCCCCGGCGCCCAACTCCCACTGCAGGCCGGGGTCGATCGCCGCGACCAGGGTCGCGAGGTGGTCCGCGATCCGGTCGGGTTCGCGCGCTTCGATCGCGGCGTCGGTGTCCCGGGCGCCGCCCTCCGCCCACCACCGCCAGAAGGCGCCGATCGCGCTGTCGTATGCCGCTGCGCTCACCCCGTCGCTCACCCTTGCGCCGCTCCTGCCGCGCTGTGGCGGTCGCCGGTCCCGGCAGCTTCGGGATGACCGCACGGACCCGTCTCGCCGGTGCCACCCCCAGAGCCGTCACCCCCAGAGCCGTCACCCCAGAGCCGTCACCCTCGCACCCACCACGTCCGCGACCGCTACCGCCGCAGGTGCCACTCCCACAGGCGCCGCCACAGTGGTCCGGCTCGCGCTGGGGTGCTGGCGTGCCCTGCTCCGCCCAGGCCTGAGTGAGTGCTTGGAGGAGGGCGGCGACGGGTTGGGCGCCGGTCACGGCGTACTTCTGGTCCAGGACGAAGGTCGGCACAGCGGTGATCCCGATCTGGGTGGCCAGGGCCTCGTCAGTGCGAACGTCGATGCCGAAATCGTCACTGGCCAGGACGTCGGCGACGTCGTCCGCGTCGAGCCCCGCCTCGAGCGCGAGCCGCTGGAGGACCGCGGGGTCACCGATCGCCTCGCCCTCGGAATACCACGCCCGCATGATCCGGTCCATGGCCTCCCGCTCGCGCCCAACGGACCGGGCGTAGTGGAGAAGGCGATGTGCGGCATACGAATTGGAGCCGACCAGGCGCTCCCATTGGAAGTCCAGCCCCACCTCGGCAGCCGCTGCGGCCATCTGCTCGTGTTGCGCCCGCATCCCATCGACCGGAACGCCGTACTTGGCGGCGACGCGCTCGACCACCGGGCGGTCGTCGACCGCTGCCGCGGTCCGGTCCAGCTCGAAACTGTGCCAGACGACCCCGATCTCGTCGCGGTGCGGGAACTGCTCGAGCGCCAGATCCAGATGGCGCCGCCCCAGGTGGCAGAAGGGACAGACGAGGTCGGACCACACGTCGATGCGCATGGGCCCTGACTATGTCACCGAGGTGGTCGGAGGCAAATCCACAGGCCCCGGGTGCGGGCGGGCGGCTTGTCGGTACGGCGGTCTAAGGTTCCCAGAATGAGCACAGCGTTGTACCGCCGCTATCGGCCCGACACGTTCGCCGACGTGATCGGGCAGGAGCACGTGACGGTTCCGCTGGCCCGCGCCCTAGACAGCGGCCGGATCAACCATGCCTATCTGTTCTCGGGGCCCCGCGGATGCGGCAAGACGACGAGCGCGCGCATCCTGGCCCGCTGCCTCAACTGCGAGCGGGGTCCGACGAGCACTCCGTGCGGGGAGTGCGACTCCTGCGTCGCGCTGGCCCGGGGCGGCGCCGGATCGATCGACGTCATCGAGATCGACGCGGCCAGCCACGGAGGCGTCGACGACGCCCGTGACCTGCGCGAACGCGCTGCCTTCGCGCCGGCGGAGAGCCGCTTCAAGGTCTACATCATCGACGAGGCTCATATGGTCACCACGCAGGGGTTCAACGCCCTGCTCAAGATCGTGGAGGAGCCGCCGGAGCACGTGAAATTCGTCTTCGCGACGACGGAGCCCGAAAAGGTCATCGGGACCATTCGCTCCCGGACCCACCACTACCCCTTCCGGCTCGTCCCGCCCGCGCGCCTGCACGACTATCTCGGGCAGTTGTGCGTCTCCGAACAGGTCGACGTGGAGCCGGGGGTGCTCTCGTTCGTCGTCCGTGCGGGGGGTGGCTCGGTGCGGGATGCGTTGTCCGTGCTCGACCAGCTGATCGCCGGGTCGGACGCGCGCGGATTGACCTATGACGGTGCCGCCGCGCTGCTGGGCTTCACCGACGGCGAACTCCTCGATGCGACGATCACCGCGTTCGGGGCGGGCGATGCCGGGGAGGTCTTCCGCCGGATCGACCACGTCATCGAGACCGGGCTGGATCCGCGCCGGTTCGTCGAGGACCTCCTCGAGCGCTTCCGGGATCTCATCGTGCTGTCGGCGATCCCGGACGCGGGCGCCTCCGTCCTGCGCGTCCTGCCGGCCGACCAGATCGAGCGGATGCGGGTGCAGGCGGCGGCATTCGGCCCGGGGGCGCTGTCGCGGGCCGCCGACGTCGTCAATGCGGGGTTGACGGAGATGACCGGCGCCACGGCGCCGCGGTTGCAACTGGAGTTGATCGCGGCCCGCGTGCTCCTGCCCGGTGCCGCCGGCGAGCGGGGGTATGCCGCGCGCCTCGACCGGCTCGAACGCCGCCTGGAGGTGGGCGGAGTTCCGTCCGGCGCGGTGGGCTCCAGGGTCGCGGGGGAAGCGGCGGCACCGGTCGCCGGCATGGGCGCAGTTCCTTCCGGCACAACTGGTTCCGGGGGAGCGGCGGGCGACTCGGCTGGCGTCTCGCGGTCGGGGGCGGATCGGCATACCGACGGCGGCGGCCGGGACTCTGGTCGACTCGGAGGTCCTCCGGCCTCGGGCGTCAGGGACGAGGCCGAGGGCGGGTCTGCGGGGCCGAGCCGGCCGGTCACCAAGGAGGCTGGTTCGCAGGTTCGAGGGGAGCGCGGACCTGGCGGTCCGGGGGAGTCGGGCTCCGCGCCCGGTCCCGGCAGGCCCCCGGCGGCCGCGCGCTCTGGCTCGGCACCGCTCTTCGTTCCGTCCACGCCGCCTCGGGACGCCGAGCGCGACGATCCCCCCGACGGGCCGTCCGCGGTTCGCGGCCCAGGTGGACTCGACATTGCCGCTCTCCGGCGGTCGTGGCCGGACGTCCTGGCCAAGGTCTTCCAATTGCGCCGGACCACCTGGACCTTCCTGTCCGACCATGCTCAGGTCCAGGACTACGACGGGCGGCGGCTTGTCCTCGGCATCTCCACGGCCGGGCTCGCCAATGCCTTCCGGGCCGGGGTGCACTCGGACATCGTTCGGCAGGCCCTCATCGACGTGCTCGGCCTCGACGTCCACGTCGAAGGGGTGGTGGCCGAGGTCGTGGCCGAGAGCGCCCCAGGGCCGGCGGGTTCGCCCGGGCCCGGTTCGGGGTTTGGGTCCGGGTCTGGGCATGGACCCGGGGATGATTCCGAGAGGTCGTGGGGGTCCGGCCGTGCCGGGGCGGCCGAGTCGGACCGGGCGCCGGCTGGCGGCGGCGGGCTCGGCCACGGCGACGCCGGGGTGGGCTCGTCCGCTCCGAGCGGACCGGGTGGCGCGGCTGCCTCGGCCCCGGGAGCATCTGGCCAGGGCAGTACCGGTGGGCGGCCGGGTGCGGCGTCACCGGGGGGGAGCACCGGGCGTCCCTCGGGTCCCCCCGACTGGGGCGAGGGGTCCGGCTGGGGCAATGCGCCGGCGTCATCTCCGCCGACCTGGGCCACGGACGCGCCATTTGCCCAGGCCGGGCCGGTGGGCGCCGCATCCGATCTGGGTCACCAACAGGCACCACCTGGACAGGACCCGCCGCGGCAGGCCCCACCCGGACAGGACTCACGCGAAGAGTTCTCGCCCCGGCAGTCCGCCGTGACGGGCAATCCCTCGGGTCTGGCGCCCTCTCCCCGCGACCCGCGCAACCCGGCGAGTCCGGACCGTATGCCGCCGGACCGGCCGGCTCCGGTAGCGCCACCCCCGGCACCTCCGCCCGCGCCGCCGTCACCAATTGCCGACGAGGAGGATCTTGTGAGCCCGGACGACGAGGATCTGGTCGAGCTGGGCGAGGTCGGCCAGCCCGTCGTCGAGCGGCTGCTCGGTGCCACCGTCATCTGGAAGGAGGCCGACGAGGGAAGGTGAGTCACGGGCGACTCCCCGAGGCACCGTGGTGGCCGCGCAAGTCCACGGTGGTCGCCCAACGCGGGTAGGCCCACCCGACGCCTCGACCGGCCGAGCGGCCTGGGCGAGGGACAGACGCCTCGATCGGCCGAGGCCTGGGCGAGGCCCGGGCGAGGCCCGGACCTGACCGAGGCGCGCCGCTGGACGCGCGGACCGGCCGGTGTCGGCACCAGGGCATACCCTTGGCGACGTGTACGAAGGCGCCGTCCAGACCCTGATCGACGAATTGGGGCTGCTCCCGGGGATTGGCCCCAAGGGGGCGCAGCGGATCGCCTTCCACCTGCTCATGGCGGACGACGACGATGTCACCCGGCTCGTGGCGGCCCTGTCCGAGGTCAAGGCCCGCGTCCGCTTCTGCACGGTCTGCGGCAATGTCGCCGAGGACGTCCGCTGCCGCATTTGCGCCGATCCCCGGCGTGACGTCCACGCTGTGTGCGTCGTCGAGGAGCCCAAGGATGTGGTCGCGATCGAGCGGACCCGCGAGTTTCGTGGGCGCTATCACGTCCTCGGAGGCGCCATCAGCCCCATCGACGGGATCGGGCCGGAGCAACTGCGGGTCGCCGAGCTCATGGCCCGGTTGGGCGCAGAAGAGATCACCGAGGTCATCATCGCGACCGACCCCAATATCGAGGGGGAGGCCACCGCGTCCTATCTCGCGCGCCAGCTCAAGCCGTTCGGGTTGCGCGTGACGCGGCTGGCGTCCGGTCTGCCCGTCGGTGGCGATCTGGAGTATGCCGACGAGGTCACCCTGGGCCGCGCCTTCGAAGGACGGAGACTGATCGATGCCTGACGCCACCACGCTCGACACGACGGCGGCCGCCGATCTGGCCGCGCTCGCCGATCTCACGGCCGAGGAGGCCCGTGTCTTCGTCACGACGATGACCCAGGTGGCCGCGGGTGAGGCCCCGGAGTCGTCGCTCTCGCTCGCCCTGCTCGCTCTTTCCCAGATCCTCGTGACCGGTGCCCGCCTCGGGGCGGTCGAGGACGTCATCCCGGCCGAGCGCTTCGAGCCCGACGATGGTCCCGACGCCGATCTCAGCGGGCTGCGGGGCGGGCTCGCCAATGTCTTCGAGGGACTGGATGAGTATGCCGACCTCGTCGACCCCGTGACCTCCGCCGAGGTGACCACCGGCGCGATCTCGAACGACATCGCGATCGTGGCCGCGGCCCTCGATCATGGTCTGCGCCACTACACCGCGGGGAAGCGGATCGAGGCGTTGTGGTGGTGGCAGTTCAGCTACCTGTCCGACTGGGGTGAGCGCGCCGCGATGGGACTGCGGGTCCTGCAGGGATTGCTCGCGCACATCCGCCTCGATGCCGACGACGACCTGGTCGCCGAGGCCGAGTTCGACGCCCTCCACCCGTAGGCGCTCCCCGCCCCCGGCGCCTCGGGCCCGACCGAGCTTGCGCGTCGCGGTCCGGCATACGGGAGAAAGCGTCCGGTCCTCGGACGCTCACCTACAGTTGACCGCGCATTCCAGCCGACAGCCAGACCTCACCCGACCAGGGAGCCCATCCGTGCCGATCGTCGTGCAGAAATACGGCGGCTCGTCCGTCGCCGACGCCGAGAGCATCAAGCGGGTCGCCCGCCGCATCGTCGAGACGAAGAAGGCCGGCAATGAGGTGGTCGTCGCGGTGTCGGCGATGGGTGACACCACGGATGAACTCCTCGACCTCGCTCGCGAGGTCAGCCCATTGCCCCCGCTGCGCGAACTCGACATGCTCATGACGGCCGGCGAGCGCATCAGCATGGCCCTGCTCGCCATGGCGATCGCCGACCTCGGCTTCAGCGTCCGATCCTTCACCGGGTCGCAGGCCGGTGTCATCACCGATGCCGTCCACGGCAAGGCCAAGATCATCGACGTCACCCCGGGACGGATCACCGCCGAGATCTCCCGGGGTCGCATCGTCATCGTCGCCGGGTTCCAGGGCGTCTCCAAGGAGACCAAGGAGATCACGACGCTCGGCCGCGGCGGCTCGGACACGACGGCCGTCGCCCTTGCCGCGGCCTTGCAGGCCGACGTCTGCGAGATCTACACCGACGTCGACGGGGTGTTCACCGCCGACCCACGCATCGTCCCGGCGGCGCGCAAGCTCGACCGGATCTTGCCCGATGAGATGCTCGAACTCGCCGCGTCCGGGAGCAAGGTGCTCCACCTGCGCAGCGTCGAGTACGCCCGCCGGTTCGGCATACCGATCCATGTCCGCTCCTCCTTCTCGCCCAAGGAGGGGACCCTCGTCACCGACCAGCCCGCCCCCGAAGGAACCGCAGTGGAAGCTCCGATCATTACCGGCGTCGCGCACGACCGCAGTGAGGCCAAGGTCACGGTCGTGGGGGTCCCCGACCGCGCGGGCATGGCCGCGGCGATCTTTGCGGCCATCGCCGAGGCCGAGATCAATATCGACATGATCGTCCAGAACGTCTCGGCGACCGAGACCGGCCTGACCGACATCTCCTTCACCCTCCCCAAGAGCGAGGGCACCAACGCGATGCAGGCCCTCAGCCGCATCCAGGACGAGGTCGGGTTCGCCTCGCTCCAATACGACGACCAGATCGGCAAGCTTTCCCTCGTCGGAGCCGGGATGAAATCGAACCCCGGCGTCTCGGCGACCTTCTTCAAGGCGTTGGCCGCGCCGGACATCAACGTCGAGATGATCTCGACGTCGGAGATCCGCATCTCGGTCGTCATGCGCGATGACCGGCTCGATGAGGCCGTCCGCGCGGTGCATGCCGCCTTCGGCTTGGACACCGCGGAGGAGGCCGTCGTCTACGCGGGAACCGGACGCTGACGCCTAAACCGGCGGGCGTGACCGGTGGGTCTCGACCCTCTCCATCGGCTGTTATCAGTTGTTCATCTGCACATGGCTGCGCCTCCTGTTGCCGCTGTTGTGGATGGTGCATGATGTCGGCGTCGATACTGTGGTGACGGGTGAGGCGGGGGTATGGCGGTCAAGGACGAGGCGCAGGCGTCGCGCTCCTTCCGCGTGCGCCAGTGGCGTCGCGCCGCGGTGCTCGTGACTCTCCCCGGGCTCGTCCTCGGCACCGGCAGCATCGCCGCCGCGTTCGGCGTCGGGCTCTTCGACCACTCCGGCAAGCCGGCCTGCCAGCCGGTTCGTGTCCTCGCGCCGGCGCGCTCCTCCTTCGCGCTGACCGTGCTCAACTCCGCCGAGACCCCGGGAGAGGCCGCCAAGGTTGCCCGTGACCTCACCAAGCGCGGGTTCGATGTCGTGAGCTACTCCAATGCTCCCGAAGGCGTCTACATCAAGCGATCAGCGATGGTCTACCACGGCCCGGAGGGGAGCGATCAGGCGCTTCTCGTGGCGGCACAGATCCCGGGCTCGCGGGTCTACGACGACGGCCGAGCGGGTGAGAGCGTCGAGGTCGTCCTCGGCTACGGCTTCACCGGACTGGTCGCGGTCCCCCCGGCGCCCCCGCCGCTGCCGAGCGAGATCACGGTGAACGTCTACAACACGACGTGGCGGGAGGGCCTCGCCTCGCAAGCCGCCACGCAGGTGCGATCGCGCGGCTTCGTCGTCGGCCAGATCGGTAACGACCCGATCCGCTCCTTCCTTCCGGACGACGTGGCGGTCATCAGGTTCGGTCCGGACGGCACGGACGCGGCCAAGGTCCTCCAGAGCCACCTCCCGGGTGCCCGGATGCAGCAGGACGAGCGAGCCACCAAGGACGTCGATCTCGTCCTCGGCAACGGATTCGACTCCTTGCTGCCCCTCGACCGGGTCCCCGCGCAGCCCGCGCGCCCGCCCGTGCAGCCGGAGATGGTCGCGCGCCCCTGCGACTGATCGCGCCCGTGGCGCTGGTCGGGTAGCTCACCCCACAGCGGGGCGGGCGGACGGGGGAGGATCGGCATACGTCCATCACGCCTGACGCGCATGCGCGCGGCGGGGCGGGGATGCAAGGATGGGAGGAAGGAACCACCCCCTCCCGAAAGGGTCCGCTCATGCCGGTCCGCAAAGTCGCCATGCTCACTGCCGGGGGTCTGGCCCCCTGCCTCTCCAGCGCCGTTGGAGGTCTCATCGAGCGCTATTCGCAGCTCGCTCCCGAGGTCGAGATCATCGGCTACCTCGATGGGTATGCCGGCCTCCTCACCGGAAACTCGGTCGCCGTCACCCCCGAGGTCCGCGCCGGCGCGCACCTCCTCCACGGCTTCGGCGGGAGCCCACTGGGCAACTCCCGCGTCAAGCTCACCAATGTCAAGGACTGCGTCAAGCGCGGCCTGGTCCAGGAGGGCCAGGATCCCCTGCACGTCGCGGCGGAGCAACTGACCAAGGACGGCGTCGACGTCCTCCACACCATCGGCGGCGACGACACCAACACAACGGCGGCCGACCTCGCGGCATACCTCCACGAGAACGGCTACGAGCTCCAGGTCGTCGGTCTGCCCAAGACCATCGACAACGACGTCGTCCCCATCCGGCAGAGCCTGGGCGCGTGGACGGCCGCCGAGCAGGGGTCGATCTACGCGCGGAACATCATCGCCGAGCACACGTCGAACCCCCGGATGCTCATCGTCCACGAGGTCATGGGCCGGAACTGCGGCTGGCTGACCGCCGAGACGGCCCGGCGCTATCACGCGTGGGTCGGCGAGCGCGAGTTCGTGCCGGGCATCGGCAACACGAAGGAAGGCTGGGACGTCCACGCGGTCTATGTCCCGGAGAGCCACATCGACATCAAGGCGGAGAGCGACCGGCTCCGCGCCATCATGGATGCCCACGGCTGCGTCAACATCTTCTTGTCGGAAGGCGCTGGGGTGGAGGACGTCGTCGCCGAAATGGAGGCCGCCGGCGAAGCCGTGCCGCGCGACCCCTTCGGGCACGTCCAACTCGACAAGGTCAACCCGGGAGCGTGGTTCGCCAAGCAGTTCGCGGCGGCGATCGGCGCCGAGAAGACCATGGTCCAAAAGAGCGGCTATTTCTCCCGGTCGGCCGCGGCCAATGCCGAGGATCTCGCTCTCATCAAGCGCTGCACCGACCTCGCCGTCGACGCGGCGCTGCGGGGGGAGAGCGGCGTCATCGGGGAGGACGAGGAGCAGGGCGATGAGCTCCGGGCGATCGAGTTCCCGCGGATCCGGGGTGCGAAGGCCTTCGACCCGAGCGTCGCGTGGTTCCAGACCCTGCTCGGGGAGATCGGTCAGAAGTGACCGCGACAATCGCCCCCAGCACCGGCCAGGCGTCGAGCGTGGCCCGGCGCAATGCCTCCTCCGGGTCACCCTATGAGGCGACGATCGGGTTCAGCCGCGCCACGCGCGTCGGCACCCACATCGCCGTGAGCGGGACCGCGCCGATCTGGCCCGATGGTGGGCTCGTCCTGGACGCCCACGCCCAGGCCAGGCGGTGCTGGGAGATCGCCATTGCCGCCCTGGAGGAACTCGGTGGGACGGTGGCGGACGTCGTGCGAACCCGGCAGTACATCACCCACGCCGACAGCGCCGATCCCGTCTCGCAGGCGCATGGCGAGGTGTTCGGGCACATCCGCCCGGCGTCGACGATGGTCATCGTCGCCGGTCTGCTCGACCCGCGCTGGCTCGTCGAGGTCGAGCTCGACGCCATCGTCGCGGACTGAGGCGGACTGAGGTTGGGCGCCTCGGGCTGGACTGAGCGGCACCCGCTTGGGCCGACCGAGGCACCCACCCTGCCCGTAGATTGACGCCATGACCCTCAGGCTCGGATACAAGGCGTCGGCGGAGCAATTCGGCCCGGGGAGGCTCGCGGCATACGCCCGACTCGCCGAGGAGGTCGGCCTGGACAGCGCGACCATCTCCGATCACCACCAACCCTGGCGGTTGACCGGCGGTCACGCGCCCAATGCGCTGGTGTGGCTGGCGTATGTCGCGGCGCGCACCGAGCGGATCACGCTCGGGACCTCCGTGCTGACGCCGACCTTCCGGTACAACCCCGCCGTCATCGCCCAGGAGTTCGCCACCTTGGCGTGTCTCGCGCC
This sequence comes from Nostocoides sp., assembly GCA_016702415.1. Classification (GTDB taxonomy): domain Bacteria; phylum Actinomycetota; class Actinomycetes; order Actinomycetales; family Dermatophilaceae; genus Nostocoides_A. The sequence continues at coordinate 48,129 of JADJEA010000029.1, read as the reverse complement.
CGGGCGGGTCGTCCTGGGTCTGGGGACGGGCGAGGCGCTCAACGAGATCGCGGTGGGCTCGGTCACGCAGTGGCCGGAGTTCAAGGAGCGGTTCGCCCGGCTGCGCGAGGCGATCACCATCATCCGGCGCCTGTGGACCGAGGACGAGGTCTCGTTTGCCGGCGACTACTACACGACGGTGGGGGCGCGACTCTTCGACCGGCCCGAGACGCCGGTGCCGATCTATGTCGCCGCCGGGGGTCCGATGGTGGCCCGGTATGCCGGTCGCGTGGCCGACGGGTTCATCTGCACCTCCGGCAAGGGCCGGGAGTTGTATGCCGATCAGCTCATCCCCGCGGTCGCCGAGGGCCGGGAGAAGGAGGGCCGGTCGGGGGAGTCCATCGAGCGCATGATCGAGATCAAGCTCTCGTGGGATCCCGACCCGGAGCGGGCCCTGGAGAACACCCGGTTCTGGGCACCGCTGTCCCTGTCCGCCGAGCAGAAGCACTCGATCCATAGCGCCGCCGAGATGGAGAGGGCCGCTGACGCGTTGCCGATCGAGCAGGTCGCCAAGCGCTGGATCGTCGCCTCAGACCCTGACGAGGCGGTCGCGGCGGTGAAGTTCTACACCGACCTCGGGTTCGACCATCTCGTCTTCCACGGCCCGGGCGAGGACCAGGAGCGGTTCCTGCGCACCTTCACCGAGCAGGTCGTCCCGGGATTGCGCGAACTCGTCCCCGGCGGGGACGCCGGGCAGGGGTAGTCCTCCTGAGAGGTGGTCAGCGCGGCGCCCGAGTCCGTTCGAGCGCCTGGGCGTAACCGGTTCCCATCGCGAGGAGGGCCAACCCCGCGCCGATGAATGCGGCGATCCGGACCAACCCGTCGAGTGCGGCGAGGTCGAAAGCAGCAGTTTGCCCACCGCGACGGCGGCCAGGACCAGCCCGATCCGCACCGAGATGGTCGCGTCGGCGCTCCGGCGCAGGCCGTGCATGAGCAGGTATGCCGCACCCGCCGCCCACAGGAGCGTCGCCAGGCCGTGACCGACGACGAAACCCCCGGCGGGTCGCTCCAGCGCCCGTCCGGCCAGGACGCACGCGGTCACCACCGTGGCCCCGCCGCCGATGAGAAGCAGCGGCCAGGTCAGGCCCAAGCGCGCCGTGGTGCCCACGCCACCGTGCTGCGGATCCGTGGCGAGGCTCGCCTGCACCAGCGGCGGCAGGAGGACGGCCAGGCCCACGACCAGGGCGGATGCCACGAGATCGGTCACACCGAGCCCGGAGATCCGGTCGCGGTCGAGCACGAGGGGCAACGTCGGGAGGTAGCCCGCCAGCGCGATCACCGCGACCACGAGAGCCGCCCAGCGGATCCAGGGGGCGGGAATGACGTGGGCGGCGGCGGCATACGCGCAGGCCAGGACGAGCAGTAGGGGCGCGGCCCAGTGACCGCGGGCGCCGGTGACGATGGCGACGACGGCGAACCCGGTGCCCACCGCGGTCGCCCACGGCGCGAGCGCGAGGATGGGTTGCGGGACGGGGACGCCGCCGGCGAGCTTGGCACCGAGGAGGTAGGCGACGGCGGCCGGTGCCGCGACGGTCCACGCGTCCCAGCCGGCAGGCTCGGCCGTGACCAGGAGCGGGAACGCGCTCGCGACCAGCAGCGGCGTCAATAGCCCGGTTCGGGCGTCGATGCGGCTGGCCAGCACCGCGGTCCCCAACTCGGCTGCGGCCAGGACGACGGCCAACGCCAGCAGCTGGCGGTCCGGCGCGCCGGCCGCCGACCCCGGGGCCACCGACCCGGAGTCGAACGAGCGGGAGACCGCGGAGCCGACGAGCGCGATGACGGCCGGGAGCACCCGGACGAGGTGGAGGACGTACCAGTCCCGGCCGATGTGCGCGGGGTATGCCGCCATGGCCAGGACCACGAGGAATGCTGCGCTGAGCAGGTGGTCGCCGCGGGCGACGGCCGGGGCCAGGGCGGCCACGCCGCCGACGGTCATGAGGGCGAGGAACTGCCGATCCCAGGCACGGGCCAGCACGATGCCGCTGGCGGCCACCAGGGCGCCGAGGGTCAGGCCGATGACCGGCGGCAGCCAGCGATAGATCGCGGTGGCCGCGACGATGTCGAGATAGGCCGTCGCGTAACCGGCCGCGGCGATCGCGACCGATCCAGCGGCCCGTGATTGCGTGCGGTGGAGGCGCATCGCGACACCGACGAGCCCGACGGCGAGCACGGCGGCTCCACCGACGCGGGCCGCGGGGCCGAGGTAGCCGTGCTCGATCGCGAAAGCGAGGAGGAGCGCGACGCCGATCAGGAGCACGCCAGCCCCGGCCAGGCCGAGGAGCTTGACGACGACGCCCTCACGTTGCCACCACGCGACCCGGGGCGCACCCACGCCTCGTGCGGCGCTCGCCGGATCGAGACGAACGGCACCCGGGTGCACCGGCCCGTCCAGACCCGGAGCACCGACGGGGGAGGTCGGGGCCGGGGGCGCGGGCACCGCCAGTGAACCGACCGGAGACGCCGGGGATGCCGGGGGCGTGGGCACCCTGGCGGGAGTGGGCATCGCCGGTGCACCGACCGGAGGTGGCGGCGCCGTGACAACCGCGCCTGCCTGGGTGGCCGTGGCCGAGGCGGCGAACGCGGCCCGCGCGCGGAGGGTGGCCAGGCCGTTGCCCACGGCATACATGCGGGTCATCGCGTCGGCGAACTGGTCCTCCAACCGGAGGAGGTCCTCGAGATCGGTGCTCGTCATGGGACCATCGTCGCCGCTAGGGCCGCCGAAACGCGTGAGTGGGCCTACTCACGTGGCGCGCGTCAGGATTGCGGGTCCACCAGCCGTATGCCGCTGGGCTGGCCGCTACCGCCCATTCCGACGAGAGCGCTGGCCGCCCCGGCGAGCCCCACCGTCGCCGTGACGAGCAACTGGGGCTCGAGCCGTCCGGCCTCGACATGACGCAAGAGCTCCGGATAATCCGAGGCGGCCATCCCGTGGGACCCCAGGACGGTCAGCTCCCGGGCGACGATGTCCCCGATCGGGAGGGTCGAGCTGTCGCCGTCCATGAGCCCCACCTGGACGTGGCGCCCCCGCCGCCGCAGCGAGAGCACGCTCGCGGTCGCCAGCGTCGGCGAGCCCACGGCGTCGATGCCGATGGCCGCGCCGTCGGGGAGGATCTCACGCACTTGGGCGGCGATATCTTGCGGACGATTCCGGGCACCGACCGGGATCACTTGGGCGCCGAACCGGTCGGCCAGGGCCAGGGCGTCATCGCTGATGTCGACGGCGACGACCTGGGCATCCATCGCCGACGCGATCATGATCGCGGCCAGCCCGACCCCGCCGGCGCCGAAGACGACGACCGAGTCACCCTGCTGGATGCGGGCCACGCCGACAAGAGCCCGCCAGGCCGTTGCGAACCGGCAGCCGAGACTGGCCGCCGCGTCGTCGCCGACGGAGTCCGGGAGCGGCACGAGATTGGTCCGGGCACGGGGGACCAGGACGAACTCGGCGAAGGATCCCGGGTCGGTGAACCCGGGTTGGCGTTGGAATCGGCATACCTGACCCTGGCCGTGCTGGCACTCGGGACAGTCCCCGCAGGCGATGACGAACGGGACCACGACGCGGCGCCCGACCAGATGGGGCAGCGTCGGGGCGGCTACGACCGTTCCGGCGTATTCGTGCCCCGGGATGCACGGCAGCACGACATCGGCGTCGTGGCCTTTCCACGCGCGATAGTCGCTGCGGCACAATCCGGTCCGCGAAACCTTGACGATCGCGTCGAGGGGTTCGGGACGAGGATCGGGGACAGTCTCGATCGTCACCGGACCCCCGAAGCTGTCATAACGCAGCGCTCTCATCGGCCGCCCTCTCTCCTTGATTGCCTGAGACGATCATGCCGCCGACAGTTCCGCCGGCAGCGGTCGGGAGTGGACGACGTCGAGTTCGCTGACCGCCCGGGTCAAGGCGACATAGAGGCGGCGCAGCCCGGTCCGTTCGTCGGGTTCGGCGGCGACGATGGCCGCTGGCTCGGCGACGATGACCCGGTCGAACTCCAGGCCCTTGGCCACCGACGCCGGGACGACGTCGACCTGGTGCTCGACGTCACCATGATCGACGCCGAGGACACCGTGAGCGATCCCGGCCACCTCCAGGGCGGCGGCGATCGCCGGGGTCGCGGCGTCGGCCGCGATGATCCCGACGGAGCCCGGTGCCGACATCGCGGCGCGGGTCCGATCCACGATCGCCTCGCCGACGCCGGCCGGGCCGACCACGTGGACGGTCAAACGGCCGGGGTTCTCGCGGACGGACACGGGCACCCCGAGACCGGGGGCGATGCGGGGGAGGAGGCGCGCGGCATACGCGATGACGGAGGCGGGCACCCGGAATCCACGGTCCAGCACCTCGACGGCAGCATCCGGCTTGCCCAGGTGCGCCAACGTGTCCGCCCAGGAACTCGCGGCCCACGGAGTGGTCCCCTGGGCGAGATCCCCCAGGATGGTCGCCGCGCCGGTCGAGCAGCGGCGGCCCACCCCGCGCAACTGCATCGCCGAGAGATCCTGCGCTTCGTCGAGGATGACGTGGCCGAGGCTGGGCGTGCGATCGAGGAGGTCGGCGATCTCGTCGAGGAGGACGAGGTCGGCTTGGCTCCACCGGGCGGTCCCGGCGGTGCGCGGTGCCTTCGTCCAACCGAGCATCTCCTGCTCGGCGGCGCTGAGGATGCCGTCGGCGGCGGCGGCGAGCACCGAGGGATCGGACCACAGGGCGTGCAGGACGCGCGCCGGGTCCAGACGCGGCCACAACGCCGAGACGTAGCCGGTGACCGCGGCGCTGCGCGCGACCGCGTCTTGAACCCGGTCGTCCGGGGAATCCCCGGCTCGCTCCATCCCCAGCAGCACCGCGTGGGCGAGCCTCGGCGCCAGCATCGCTCGGGCGGCATGCCAGCGCGCGCCCCGGGTGCGCAGCTCCGCGACGATCTCGGCGACCTCGTATGCCGGGACCCGCCACTTGCGTACTCCCCGCGGCACGACGAGAGGGTCCTGCGGGACGGGGAGCAGACCCCAGACGGCGTTGCGCAGGACGGCCGCCATCCGGGCGTCACCCTTGAGCGTCGCCACCGCGGGGGCATCGCTTGCCCGGATCGGCTTGGCGGCGAAGAGATCCGCGACGGTCGTATGCGCGACCCGCGCCTCCCCGAGCGCCGGCAGCACCGCCCCGATGTGGTCGAGGAAGGCCCGGTTGGGTCCGATGACGAGCACCCCTTGCCGCGCGAGCCGCTCGCGATGGGCATAGAGCAGCCACGCCGCGCGGTGCAATCCCACCGCGGTCTTGCCCGTGCCGGGGGCGCCCCCTGGACACAGATACTCGTGTCGGCGTCGCCGCGCACCAGGGCGTCCTGCTCCGGCTGGATGGTCGCGACGATGTCGCGCATCGGCCCCACGCGCGGGCGCTCGATCTCGGCGGCCAGGATCGCGCTGGGCCCGGCGGCCGTGCCGCCGTCGGTCAGATCCTCGTCTTCGTATGCCGTGAGCTCGCCCCCCGCGACCCCGAACCGTCGTCGCCGGGTCACCCCCATCGGATCGGTCCGGGTGGCGCGGTAGAACGCCGTCGAGACGGCGGCGCGCCAGTCGATGACCAGGGGTTCGCCGCCGGAGTCGCCGACGTGGCGGCGCCCGATATACCACCGCTCGCCGCTGGCGCAGTCGAGCCGACCGAAGAACAGGGTCGTGCCGGGGTCGTCGCGGAGGGATTCGGCCCGGTAGTAGAGGGCCCGTGCGAGGTATGCGGCGGCGATGGGATCGGCGGCCTTGACCTCGAGCGACTCCGTGCGCTCGCGCATGCGCGCCAAGGCGTCGCGGGCGGTGTCGAGATAGGCCCGTTCGCGGTCGAGTTCAGTCACGGGCACCGGGCCAAGGGTGCCACACCGGCCTGCTCCACCGAAATGCCGTCACCCGCCGGTGAACCGGCGGGTGACGGCGAGTGGGGGCGGGTGACGGCGGGTGACGGTGCCTGGCGGGAGGGTGGGGCGGTGGCGGGCGGTCTTACCCGGCAACGATCAGTGCTGGGTGGTCAGGTGTCGGGGTGACAGGTGTCGGGGCGGTCAGTTGTCGGGACGGGCGGCGAGCGTGACCGGGACCTCGACGCTCTGGCCGTCACGCAGAATGGTCAGCGTGACTTGCCCGCCCACGGTCTGCTCGCGAATGTGGCCGATCAGGGCGGTGGAGGATTCGACCGGCGACCCGTTGATCGCGACGATGACGTCGTTCTCCTTCAGGCCCGCGGTCGCGGCGGGGGTGTTGGGGGAGACACTGCTGACAAGGGCTCCGGCCCGGGTGGCGGAGCCGTCCGTGGCCTTTCCGTCGCCGAGCATGACCCCGAGGTAGGCGTGCTTGGCCTTGCCGCTGGCGATGAGCTGGTCGGCGATCGACTTCGCCTCGTTGACCGGGATGGCAAACCCGATGCCGATATTGCCGGCCGAGCTACCGGTGCTGGCGATCGCGGAGTTGATGCCGACGAGTTGGCCGCTGCCGTTGACGAGGGCGCCGCCGGAGTTGCCGGGGTTGATCGCGGCGGACGTCTGGATCGCGTTGGTGACGACCGGGTTCTGGGACTGGCCGCCCTGCTGGCCGAACGGGTCGTTCTCGCCGGACCCGCCGGACTCCGACGTGGTGACCGGGCGGTTCAGGGCGCTGACGATGCCGGTCGTCACCGTGCTCGCCAGGCCGAGCGGGTTCCCCACGGCCATGACCGGGTCGCCGACCTTGAGGGTCGAGGAGTCACCGAGGGCGATGGGCGCCAGATTGCTCGGGGGGTTGGTCAGCGTGATGACCGCGAGATCCGTGGCCGGGTCGGTGCCGGCGACGGTCGCCGTGAAGATGCGCCCGTCGGCGAGGGTGACCTCGATCGAGCCGTCGACGGCGTCGCCGACGACGTGGTTGTTGGTGACGATGTGGCCGGAGGTGTCGATCACGACGCCGGAGCCCTGGGCGGCCCCGCCCTGGACCTGAAGTCTGATGGCGACGACGCTCGGGGTGACGACGGCAGCCGTCGCGGTCCAGTTGGGGTTGGCCGCATCCGCCTGACGCACCGTCGTCGCGGTGGCACCCGGGGTCGCCGAAGCGGACCCCGTCCCGGGGCTTTGGGTCGCCGACGCCGCCGTGGCCGTGGTGGACCCGTCATCGGCAGCCCGGACGGCGGCATACGTCCCGCCGGAGGCGAGGGCCGCGGTGAGGGCCGCGACCGCGACCAACCCCGGCCACTGGCCGCGGGGACGCTGCGGGCTGGGCGCAAGGGGTGGCGGCGGTGGCGTCACCGGTGGCGGGGTGGTCCACGACGAAGGGCTGGGGTCGGCGCTCGGATAGCGCGGTGCCTGGGCGCGGTCGCCGAACCACAAGGGCACGGTGGGTTCGGCAGTGCCGTCAGGCAGGCCCTGGGGGGTCTGGGAGGGGGTGTCCAAGGCGGTTCCGTTCTCGCTCATCAGTCGCGCTCCTTCGTCCGAATGGACCAAGTCAACGCCGTGAAGTTCAAGAGTCTCTGGGGCCTAGCTGAGAGTCGGCTGTGGGAAGTTGCACGACGAAGGTCGCCCCGCCGCCCGCCGTCGGTGCCACGCCCACCCGGCCGCCGTGACGCCCGACGATCCCGGCGACGATCGCGAGCCCGAGGCCCGTGCCCCCGCTGGAGCGGGATCGGGCCGGGTCGGCGCGGAAGAAGCGCTCGAAGATCCGGGTCGCGGCGACCTCGTCGATCCCCGTCCCGTGGTCGCGCACCTCGGCGACCGCGGTGGCCCCGTCGTCCTCGGTGCCGACGGCGACCTCGATCGGCGTTCCCTCCGGGGTATGCCGAATGGCATTGGTCAGCAGGTTGCCCAGCACCTGGTGCAGTCCCGCCTCCTCGCCGATCACCACGACCGGCCCGAGGGCGCCGCCCCGGCCCTGGAGGAGGATGGTCCGCCCGGGGTCGCGCACCCGGGCCGCCTGGACCTCGTCCGCGGCGATGACGGTTAGATCGACGCGCTCGCGCAAAAGCGGTCGCTCCTCATCGAGCCGGGCCAGGAGGAGCAGGTCCTCCACGAGATTCGACATCCGGGCGGCCTCGGTCTCGATCCGCTCCATCGTCGCCGGCACCCGGGTGTCGGGGACGGCGCCCTGGCGGTACAACTCGGCATACCCCCGCACGGTCGCCAGGGGGGTGCGCAACTCGTGGGACGCATCGGCGACGAACTGGCGCATCCGCTCCTCGGAGGCCTCTCGGACACTGAACGAGTTCTCGACGTGGGTGAGCATCGTGTTGAGGGAGGCGGCGACCGAGGCGACTTCGTCGGGCATCGGCCGGGTCGGGATGCGCGAGCTGAGGTCGCCGGCGGCGATGGCGGCGGCGGTCTGCTCGATCTGGGTCAGGGGCCGGAAGGCCCGCCGCATGGCGAACCAGGCCAGGACGGCGCAGGCAAGGGTCATCACCAGACCGAGGAGGACGATGAAGGTGATGAAGTACTCGACGGTATGCCGCACCTCCGTCAGCGAGCGCGCCACCACGAACGTCATCGGCGCGTCGGAATAGACGCCGGCGACTGCCCGCCAGCGCTCGTCACCACGCTCGGAGTGGAGGGTGAACGGCTCGCCGTCGACCACGCGGGCGTCCGACGCCGGCAATCGGGCCAGCGCGGGGAGGGTGGCGATCTCGGAGGAGTAGATCCGGCTGATCCGCGTCCCCGAGCCGGCATGGAAGAACGCGACGACGTAGCCGCCGGGCAGCTGGGTCTCGCGGTCACCCTCGCTGAGCTGGAAGGCGTTGGTCGCGATCCGGGCAGCATTGGCTCGCAGGTTGGCATCGACGCGGCCCATGAGGTCGCGATTCATCAAAGGCAGGCCGTCGCCGCCGCCGTCACCAGCAGGCCGAGCATGAGCAGCGCGGCCATGATGGCGACCAACCGGGCGCGCAAGGGGAGCCCTTGGAGCTCCTCAGTGAGCCGCCGCATCCGCTCCGGGGTGCTCTTCACTCGCGCGACGACCCGGTCGGGGACGGAGGGCGCTTCTGTGGTCGAGGAGGGCGCGCCGGAGGTCACGCCGGGGGCTTGCGCAGGACGTAGCCGACCCCGCGCTTGGTGTGGATCAACGGCGGCAGGCCCTCGGTGTCGATCTTGCGCCGCAGGTAGGAGATATAGGACTCGACGATGCCGGACTCGCCGCGGAAGTCGTAGTCCCAGACGTGGTCGAGAATCTGAGCCTTGGACAGAACCCGGTTGGGGTTGAGCATGAGATAGCGCAGCAGCTTGAACTCGGTCGGCGAGGTCTCGATGCCCCGCCCCGCCCGGCGGACGTCGTGGGTGTCCTCATCGAGTTCCAGGTCCTCGAAGCGAAGGATCGCGCTCTCGTCCACCTCACCCTTGGTGCGCCGCAAGACCGCCCGGATGCGCGCGATGACCTCCTCGAGGCTGAACGGCTTGGTCACATAGTCGTCCCCGCCGACGGTCAGGCCCTTGATCTTGTCGTCGATCGAGTCACGGGCGGTGACGAAGACGATGGGCGCGCGGCGCCCGCTGTCGCGAATGCGCCGGGTGACGGTGAACCCGTCCATGTCGGGGAGCATGACGTCGAGAACGACGAGATCGGGGTCGTGCTCGGTGGCCGCCTTGATCGCCGCGGCCCCGTCTCCCGCGGTCACCACCTCGAAGCCGGCGAACTGGAGCGAGGTCGCGAGGAGCTCCCGGATGTTGGGTTCGTCCTCCACGATGAGGAGGCGGGCCTCGGGGTCGGTGGCGGTCGGCATACGGTCCACCCTGGCCCGTGTTCCTGGGAGTTTCCTGTATGCCGTCTGGTCGCCGGACGCCGCGCAGCGGGCTGTTCGGGCGAAAAGGCGGCGCTGCGCCGGCCCGGGACGGGTTAGCCTTGAGGGGAACGGGTGCGGTTCGGCGCGCCCGTTTTCCGCGAGCGATGCAAGACGAGGTGCGCTGTGCCCACTGGCAAGGTCAAGTTCTACGACGCCGAGAAGGGTTTCGGGTTCATCCACTCCGACGAGGGTGCCGATGTCTTCCTGCCCGCGAGTGCGGTGCCCGCCGGCGTGACCGCGCTCAAGGGTGGCACCCGCGTGGAGTTCGGCATCGTCGAGGGGCGCAAGGGCGCTCAGGCGATGCAATTGCACGTCCTGGACCCGGCGCCGAGCGTCCAGCAGAACCGGCGCGAGCGCGACCGCAAGCCCACCGAGGACATGGTCGTCATCGTCGAGGACCTCATCAAGCTCCTCGACAATGTGTCCAACAGCCTGCGCCGCGGCCATTACCCCGACAAGGGGACGGCGCACAAGGTCGCGCAGGTCCTGCGGGCGGTCGCCGCGGACCTGGAGGCCTGACCCGGCCCATGTCCGCCGCGATCAAGGACGACCCGACCCTTCTGCGCGATGTCGACCTCGCGCGCGCCGCGCTTGACGAGGCCTGCGAACCAGGCAGCGTCGGCGACCATCTCGGTGCGGTCATGGAGGGGGAGCGGCTGGCGACGCACTATTTCCGGTGCACCAGTGCGGGCTATCCCGGGTGGAACTGGTCGGTGACCTTGGCCCGCGCCCCGCGCGCCAAGCACGCGACGATCTGCGAGTCGGCGCTGGTCCCGGGGGAGGGGGCCCTCCTGGCTCCCGTGTGGGTGCCCTATGTCGAGCGGCTGGCCCCCGGCGACATCGGCCCCGGAGATATCACGCCGTATGTCGCCGACGACCCGCTCCTGGAGCAGGGTTTCGAGGCGACCGGTGACGACGACGTGGACGCGATGGCCCAGTGGGAACTCGGTCTCGGCCGCACGCGGGTGCTCTCACCGGAGGGCCGCGAGCGGGCGGCGCAACGGTGGTATGACGGAGCGCACGGCCCCGCCGCTCCCGTCGCGGTCAAGGCACCGGCGGCCTGCGCGACGTGCGGGTTCTTCGTGCCGATGGCGGGGGTGCTGCGCTCGGTCTTCGGTGTCTGCGCCAATGCGTGGTCACCCTCCGACGGGACGGTCGTCAGCCTTGACCACGGCTGCGGCGCCCACAGCGAGGTCGACATGACCGCCCCCGAGCCGGACAAGGTGCCCGCCCCGATCGTCGACGAGTTCGCCGTCGACGAGTTGTGAGGTCCGGGGCGCCCACTCCGTCGCCTCCCACCCGCAGGCTGCAGCTCCCACCCGCGTGCGCGTGCGCGAGCGCGGGACCCTCAGCCGAGCGGCAAGAACATCACGTGCAGCCCGACCGGGCCATGCGTCGCCGAGTCGAAGGCACCCGGCACGGTCCCGATGATGGTGAATCCGGCGGACTGCCAAAGGCGCACCGCGGCGACATTCGTCTCGACCACGGCGTTGAACGGGATGCCGGCGAATCCGGCACGGCGATGCCAGTCGATGACCTCATCGAGCAGCCTGCGCCCCACCCCTGACCCACGAGCGTCCGGCGCGACCATGAAGCTCGCCGTCCCGATGTGGGCGCCGCGGCCGGGACGGTTGGGACCCATCTTCGCGCTGCCCAGGAAACGCCCGTCCCTGCCCCGCGCCACCACCGTGCGGCCCGGCTCGCGCTCCCACCACAGTCGCTGGATGTCGTCGTCGCTCAGGGACTCGGGATAGGCGTAGGTCTCGCCGGCGGCGACGATGGCGCGGAAGACGGGAGCGAAGTCCGGGAGGTCGGACTCGGCATACGGACTGAGGACGAGATCCACGGGTCAGGGGCCTGTCTTGCGGTCGCGGGGTCAGTAATACGACTGAGGGTCCGCGGGCTGCGCGGCGGCGGCGTTGCCGCGCCCGCCACGGACATACGCGAGGCCGACGGCCCCTAAGACCAGGCCGGTCACGCACGCCCAGGGCCACCACGCGCGGTCGCCGGTGCCCAGGGCGGGGACCAGCAGACACACGGCCAGCGCGGCCGCCCAGACGGCCATCCCGGCGAGGACGATGGTCGGCATACTCACCCGGAGCGGCTCGGGCGCGCTCGGCGGGATGCCGTTGTCCCGGCGCAGGGTGCTCACCGTCGCAACTCTAGCGGCGCACGGATTCGGTGGTGTCCCCGGCCCGGTGCGTATGCCGGCCGCCCCCGCCCCCGTATCGTCTGCGCCATGGCGCAGCGCACCACGTCCCCCCGCACGATTCCGCCGACGCCGGCAGCCACCGGGCTCGACGGGTTCTTCCAGATCACACAGCGTGGCTCCACCCTCGCCCGGGAAATCCGGGGTGGGGTGGTCACGTTCTTCACGATGGCCTACATCGTTGTCCTCAACCCCCTCATCCTCGGCTTCGCCAAGGACCACTCGGGGGCCTTCCTCGGCGGCGGGCCAGGTGACGGCAGCAACCTGCCGGCCATCGCCGCCGGCACCGCCCTCGTCGCCGGTGTCATGACGATCCTCATGGGGGTCGTCGCCAACTACCCGCTCGCGCTGGCCACCGGCCTCGGGCTCAACGCATTCGTCGCCTTCTCGATCGCCTCGCAGATGACGTGGGCGGATGCGATGGGCCTGGTCGTGCTCGAGGGGGCGATCATCCTCATCCTCGTGCTCACCGGCTTCCGGACCGCGGTCTTCCATGCCGTCCCCGCGCAGCTCAAGGTGGCCATCTCCGTCGGCATCGGCCTCTTCATCGCCCTCATCGGGTTCGTCGACGCCGGCTTCGTCCGGCGTACCGGTGCCGGGCCGGTGCCGGTGCAACTCGGGACCGACGGCTTCGTCAACGGCTGGCCGACCTTTGTCTTCGTCATCGGCCTGGTCATCGTCATCGCGTTGTGGGTGCGCAAGGTCAAGGGCGCCATCCTCATCGCCATCGTGGCGACGACCGTCATCGCGATCATCGTCGAGGCGATCGGCAAGATCGGCCCGCAGGTCAATGGCGACAAGGTCAACCCGGTGGGGTGGAATCTGGTCGTCCCCGGCTTCCCCGACAAGGTCATCGACACCCCGCATCTCGACACGATCGGGACCTTCTCGCTGTTCGGGTCGTTCAAGTCCGTCGGTGTCGTCGCGGCCGTTCTGCTCATCTTCACGCTCATGCTCGCCGACTTCTTCGACACGATGGGCACGATGACGGCGATCGGGCATGAGGCCGGGCTGCTCGACAAGGACGGGCTCCCGCCGCGCACCGAGGCGATCCTGGTGGTCGACTCGATCGCCGCCGCCGCCGGTGGCATGGCGGGCGTGTCCTCCAACACGTCCTATATCGAGTCCGCGTCCGGCGTCGGAGAGGGGGCCCGGACCGGATTGGCGTCCGTGGTCACCGGGGTGCTCTTCCTGCTCTCGATGGTCTTCGCCCCCCTTGTCCAGATCATTCCGAGCGAGGCCGCCGTGCCCGCGCTGGTGCTCGTGGGCTTCCTGATGATGCAGCAGGTCAAGGAGATCAGTTGGGACGATCTCGAGATCGCCATCCCGGCCTTCCTGACGATCGTCCTGATGCCCTTCACGTACTCGATCACCGTCGGTATCGGTGCCGGGTTCGTCACCTACGCCCTGATCCACGTCATCCGCGGCAAGGCCCGGGAACTCCACCCGCTGATGTGGCTCTGTTCGGCCCTCTTCGTCGTCTATTTCGCGATCGACCCGATCAAGTCGCTGCTCGGCGCGAACTAACGCCCCGGTCCCTCGTCCACACTGCGCCGCCGGCCCGCCAAATCGGGCCGGCGGCGCTCGTCTTGTATGCCGTGTGCTCGCCCCCGCCGCGGCGTCCCGTCGTGCGTGCCCTCGTGCGTCCCGCCGGGGCGGGCCTCGTCAGGTGAGGGTGAGTCCGGTGGTCAGGAGGGCGGCATACGCCAACTGGAGCAGGCCCGTCCCGGCGAGGACCGGGATCAGGTCGCGGCCCTTCGCGCCGCCGAGAACGCGCCGGATCTCGCGGGCCGCGAGGGGGAGGGCAGCCAGGGCGAGGAGGGCCCACGTGGTGGTGCGGGCGGCATACCCGACGAAGGCGAAGGCGAGGACGACGAGGGTGACATAGAGGGCCCGCGTCCCCCGGTCGCCGAGGCGGACCGCGAGGGTGCGCTTGCCGGCCACGGTGTCCCCGGGGATGTCGCGCAGGTTGTTGGCGACGAGGATCGCGCTTGCGAGCGCGCCCACCCCGCAGGCGCCCAGGACGCTGGCGAGGGTCAGGGTGTGGGCTTGCGTGTACGTCGTCCCGAGCGTGGCCACCAGACCGAAGAACACGAAGACATAGATCTCGCCGAGGCCGCGGTAGCCGTAGGGATTGGAGCCCCCGGTGTAGCGCCATGCCGCGACCACCGCGAGCGCCCCCACCAGCAGGAGGGGCAGGGTGCCGGAGGCGGCGACAAGGCCGAGACCGGCGACGCCCGCCACCCCGAAGGAGGCGAGAGCCATGAATCTGACGTTGTCCGGGCGGGCGAGTCCCTGGCCGACGAGCCGCACCGGCCCCACGCGGGCCGCGTCGGTCCCCCGGATGCCGTCGGAGTAGTCGTTGGCGTAGTTGACCCCGACCTGCAGGGCCAGGGAGACGATCAGCGCGAGGAGGGCGAACCCGAGGTTGGCCCTCCCGACGGCTGCGGCGGCTCCGGTGCCGACGAGGACCGGGGCGACGGCCGCGGGAAGGGTGCGCGGGCGCGCCCCGGCGACCCATTGGGCGAGAGTGGCCATCGTGCGGGGATCAGAGCTTGCGCAGGAAATCGGGGTCGTCGTCAGGGCCGATTGGGCGCGAACGACCTCGGGACGACGGGGGGCGGCCGGGGAGGGTCATCGCCTTCGGCCGGCCGGCGAACCACCAGGCGGCGGACCCGGCATACGGGAAAAGCAGGATGACGAACACCCACACGACCTTGGGCAGCCCACGCACGCGGTCCTCCGGCGTCTGGATGCAGTCGACAACCGAATAGACCGCGACCACCAGGGCGGCAAGCCAGGGCAGGAAGCGGAGCATGCGCCTATTGTCCCACCGCATCGGTGCGGAAGAGTTCCGCGACCGCGGCCCGGTCGGGCTTGCCGGGTCCCCGCTCGGGCAGCGCGCGGCGGACGAGCACCCGTTTGGGCAGGGCGTATGCCGGGAGCTCCCCTCCCAGGCGCGCCCGCACCTGCGCGGTGGTCGGGTCCTGCGCGGTGGTCGGGTCCTGCGCCGGTCCCCGGCCCGTGGTCCCCCCCCCCCCCCCCGCCCGCCCCCCCCCCCCCGCCCGCCCCCCCCCCCCGCCCGGTCCTCCCCGGCGGCCGGGTGGTTGGCCGCCCGGGAGCGTTCCCGGGGCCGGGGGTGATCAGGGCCAGGGCGACGATCTGTCCCCACTCCGGGTCGGGCATGCCGACCGCCACGGCTCCGGTGACTCCGGGCAGGTGGGCCAGCGCGGCCTCCTCGACGATCCGCGGATGAACCTTGAAACCGCCGGTGATGATGACGTCGTCCCGTCGGCCAAGGATGCGCAGCCGCCCGTCACCACCGAACTCCCCGACATCGTCGGTGGCGAACCAGCGCCGCCCGGCCGCCTCGATGAAGGACGCCGCGGTCTCCTCCGGCCGGGCGAGATAGCCCGTGGCGAGCATGGGTCCGGTCAGGCGGACCCGGCCGTCGGGGTCGAGCGCGATCTCGGCGCCAGGCAAGGGCCGTCCGTCATAGACGCAGCCGCCCGCGGTCTCGCTCATCCCGTAGGTCGCGATCAGCCGCGCTCCGGCCGCGTCCGCCCGCTCACGCAGGACCGGGGGGAGGGCGGCTCCGCCGACAAGGACCGCGTCGAAGCTCGCCA
Organism: Nostocoides sp.; assembly: GCA_016702415.1. Lineage (GTDB taxonomy): Bacteria > Actinomycetota > Actinomycetes > Actinomycetales > Dermatophilaceae > Nostocoides_A. The sequence continues at coordinate 32,495 of JADJEA010000029.1, read as the reverse complement.
GCGCCGCTGCACCGGCCGGATCGGCCAGCAGGCGCCCGACCTGCGTGGGGACGAGGGCGGTGTAGCGCGGCCGGTGGCGCAGTCGCGTGGTGAGAGCGGTGAAATCGCGGGCCTCGAAGGGCCGGTCGCGTTCCAGGACGAGCGGGTCCAGGTCGGCGAGCAGGGAGCGCACGAGGACCTGGAGGCCGGCGATATGGGTCGCCGGGAGCGCGAGGAGCCACTGCCCGGGGCCGCCGAGGACGTCGTGGGTGGCGTGGGCGCTGGCGCGCAGGGCCGCGGCCGTCAGGAGCGTGAGCTTGGGGATGCCGGTCGAGCCGGACGTGGGGACGGCGAGGGCCAGACCGGGGGGGAGGTCGCCGGGGTGGTGAGGGGGCAGGGGGAGGGGGCGATCGGCATACGGCAGGACGGCGGGGCCGCCGTCCAGGGCGAGGCTTAGGGCGTGTCGCAGGGCCGGGATGTCACCGGCCGGCACCGGCGTCGGCGGGCTCGGCATCGGGGTCAGTTCGGTATCGGGGTCACATTCGGTGTTTCGGGTCAGCCGGCGAGGAAGCCGGGAACCCGGTCCTTGGGGCGGCCGATGATTGCGCGGTCACCCCGGACGAGGACGGGACGCTGCGTGAGCTCCGGGTGGGCGACCAGGACCGCGACGACCTGGTCGACGGTGGCGACGTCGGCGTCGGTGAGGCCGAGCCGCTCGAAGGCGGGGTCGCGGCGGACGAGATCGGTGGCGGGGTCCTCGAGCCTGGCGATCAGATCGCGCAGCTCGGCCTCGTCGAGCGGCTCGTGCAGATAGTTCCGGATGCTCACCTCGGCACCGGCCTGCGCCGCCGCGTCCACGGCCGCCCGGGAGGTCGAACAGCGCTGGTTGTGCAGGATCGTCGTCGTCACCCGGTCACCATAGACCGGTCGCCGGTCGGCTCCGAGGTGGCGCTCGGTGGCCTGCGTCGGCGCGAACGCCGGGCATACTCCGCCCGCGTGCCAGCATGTGGGTGTGGACGTACGCTGGATCTGGGTCTTCCTCGACTGCCCGCAGCCGGCCGGGGCGGCGTGGGAGTTCTGGTGTCGGGCGACGGGGTCGACGCTGTCGTCGAGGCGGGGGGAGCGCGGGGAGTTCGCGACTCTCCTTCCGGCACAGGGGGATCCGTGGCTGAAGGTCCAGGAGGTCCGGACTGGGGGCGGGGTCCACCTCGACCTCGACGTGCCCGACGTCGACACGGCGGTCGGTCAGGCGGTGCGCCTCGGCGCCCGGGAAGTCCACCGCTATCCCGAGGGGACGGTCGTCGTCATGACGTCCCCGGGCGGGTTCACCTTCTGCGTGACGGCGTGGAATGGTCGGGAGCGCACCGGTTGGCGTCCGGGACCGGGATCGGACGGGGACGCCGTCGACCAGGTGGCCCTCGACATCCCCCCGGATCTGTATGCCGCCGAGGTCGCCTTCTGGTCCCACCTCCTGGGTGTCGAGCCCGAGCGCGGGAGCCGGGCGGAGTTCGTCGTCCTGACCCTTTCGCCGCCGCTACGGCTGCGCCTGCTCCTCCACCGCCTCGACGAGCCCGGTGACCGGACGACGGTCACCGGCCATGTGGACCTCGCCTGTGCCGACCGGGCGGCGACGCGCGCGCGTCACGTCGGGCTCGGCGCGATTCACGTGGGTGAGGGCGCGCGGTGGAGCGTCATGCGGGGGGTGGGCACTGCGGCATACTGCCTGACCGATCGGGACCCGCGCACCGGCCGCCTGCCCTGACTCCGGCTAGTGCCGACCGCCCTTGTGCCGGCGGCTCGCGTCGGTCCGTGACGTTCGGGCCGAGGTCGCGACGGCTGCTGCCTTTGGCATGATCGGCGGGTGCCCTCGCCCGCCGTCGACCTCGCCCGTGCCCTGATCGACGAGGCGATCGCCTGTGGGGTCGGCGAGGTGGTGCTCTGCCCTGGATCGCGGTCCGCCCCGTTGGCGTATGCCGCGCTCGCCGCCGCCGAGGCCCGCCGGGTGCGGGTCCACGTGCGGATCGACGAACGGTCCGCCGGGTTTCTGGCGCTTGGGCTGGCCAAGACCACGCGACGCCCGGCGCTCGTCGTGACGACCTCCGGCACCGCGGTCGCCAATCTCCATCCCGCCGTGCTCGAGGCGCATCACGCGTGCGTCCCGCTTGTGGTCGTCTCGGCGGACCGGCCGCGGGAGCTGCGGTATTCCGGCGCCAACCAGACGACGGTCCAACCAGGGATATTCGGGGGCGCGGTGCGCTGGGAGGCGGACATCGACGCCCCCACCGACACCTCCGATGTGGTGGCGATCCGCGGCCTCGTCCGCCGGGCGTATGCCGCGGCCGCACCCCCCACCGACCGCCCCGCCGGCGGCGAGGCGGGGCCGGTCCACCTCAACCTCTGCCTGCGGGAGCCCCTGGTCCCGGATGGGTGGCCGCTCGACTTGCCCGAGGTGCCGCCGTCGCAGGGGCCTGGTGACCGGGCCGAGCCAGTCCCGCCCGACACTGACGTGGCCCCACCAGTCGCGCCGGACGCTGACCCCGCCACACCGTCGCCCGGCCCGGCCGCGGGCGCCGGGCCCAGCCGGACCCTCGTCGTCCTCGGCGACCTGGTCGATCCCGGCACCCGGCCGGTCGTCGCGCGCTTCGCGCGCGAGCACGGGTACCCGGTCATCGCGGAGCCGTTCGGTCGGCATACCGCGCAGGGAACGATCCCGCACGGACCGCTGCTCCTCACCGTCCCCGGGTGGCTCGATGACCACCCCCCGGAGCGCGTCCTCGTCGTCGGCCGACCCACCCTGTCCCGGGCGGTGACGGCCCTCCTGCGCCGTCCGGGGCTCGTCGTCGAGGCCGTCACCGATCGCGTGCTCGTGCCCGATCCAGCCGGCGTCGTCAGTCGGGCGCATCCCCTCGCCGCGCTCGCCGACGCGACCAGCTGGCCCGCCGCTGACCCCGCATGGTCCGCGGCCTGGGCGTCCGGCGGCGCTCGCCTGGCCGACCTCGTCGCCGCGGAGCCCCCGCGCCCCGGCAGTGGCCTGGCGGTGGCTCACACGGTCGTCGCCGGACTGCCCGAGGGGGCGACGCTCTTCCTCGGCTCCTCTAATGTCGTCCGCGACGTCGACCTCGGGGTCGCGCGGATTCCCGACGGCCGCACGGTCGTGGCCAGCCGCGGGCTCGCCGGCATCGACGGGTGCGTCGCGACGGCGGCGGGCATCGCGCTGGCGGAGGGGTCGGCATACGCCCTGATGGGGGATCTGACCTTCCTCCACGACGCCAACGCTCTGGTCATCGGGCCTGGCGAGCCGCGTCCCGATCTGACGATCGTCGTCGTCAACGACGACGGCGGGGGGATCTTCACCCTGCTCGAGCCGGGGGAGCCGGCGCGTGCGGGGGCGTTCGAGCGGATCTTCGCGACTCCGACGGCGACCGACCTCACGGCGCTGTGCCGCGCGCATGGTGTCGCCCACACGCGGGTCGCCACGGTGGGCGACCTGGCCGCGGCGGTCGCCACCCCGCCGGACGGCCTGCGCGTCGTCGAGATCGCGACGGACCGGGCCCGCCACCGGGCCGACCACGCTGCCCTGCGCGCGACCGCCGCCCGGCTCACGTGGTGAACGCGACTTGGTGAATGCGACCGCGCCGCGGTCAGTGAGGGGGGTGGCCGGGTCCGCCCACCCCGCGCCTCGTCACTCCCGGACGGCCCGGTGCAGGGCGACGATTCCGCCGGTCAGATTGCGCCACTCCACCGACGACCACCCCGCAGCGGCGATAAGGCCACCCAGTTCGCGCTGCGCCGGCCAGGCCCGGATCGACTCGGCGAGATAGACATACGACTCCGGGTTCGAGCTGACCCGGCGAGCCACCGAGGGCAGCGCGCGCATGAGGTATTCGGTGTAGACCCGCCGAAACAACCCATTTGTCGGGGCACTGAACTCGCACACGACGAGCCGTCCGCCCGGACGGGTGACCCGCGCGAACTCCCGCAGCGCCTCCGTGGTGTCGGCCACATTGCGCAGCCCGAACGACATCGTCACCGCATCGAAGGATCCGTCGGCGAAAGGCAGCCGCATCGCGTCCGCTGCCGTGAACGCCAGGTCCGGCCGCCGCCGCACCCCGACGCGCAACATCCCCAGCGAGAAGTCGGCCGGAACGACGTGGACACCGGCATCGGCCAACGGCTCGGCGCTGGTCCCGGTCCCGGCCGCAATGTCGAGGACCACATCGCCCGGCCGGGCCCCGATCGCCGCCACCGTGGCCCGCCGCCACAGGCGGTCGATCCCGCCGGTGAGGACGTCATTGGTCAGGTCGTACTTCTCCGCCACGCCGTCGAACATCGCCGCGACGTCGACCGGGTCCTTGTCCAGGGTGGCTCGGGTCATGTCAGCATCCTGCCTCATGCGTCGTAGGCTTCTCTGCCGATGACCACCATCCCCGCGCCCGCCACCGGTCTGGTCGCCCGGACGACCCGGATCCCCGTCGGGGAGGCCACCGAACTCCTGCGCCTCCTGCCCGCGACCGGTTCCGGCGACCTCGTCTCGTGGGTCCGCCGAGGTGAGGGACTGGTCGGTTGGGGCCGTGCCCTGGCGACGACCACCAGCGGGATGGAGCGGTTCCGGGACGCCGGTGCCTGGTGGCGCTCGCTGGCCGCCGGGGCCGTGGTCCGCGACGACGTCCGCGTGCCTGGCACCGGTCCGCTCGTCTTCGCCTCCATGGCGTATGCCGATTCCTCCGCCGCCGCCTCCACCCTCGTCGTCCCCGCCGTCATCGTCGGCCGCCGTGGCGCGGATGCCTGGGTCACCACCGTCACCACCGACGGCTCCCTCCCGTATGCCGCCGCCCTCACCCCCGCCCCCGAGCCCCCGTCACCGGGCGTGGTCGCCTTCGCCGATGGCGCGAAATCGGCCGCCGACTGGGAACTCGCCGTCGCCGAGGCGGTCCGCCGCATCACCGTGGGGCCCCTCGACAAGGTCGTGCTCGCGCGCTCCCTCGACGCCCGGGCCGAGGCGGAGATCGACGTCCGCTGGCTGCTCCAGCGGCTCGCGGAGAGGTACGACACGACGTGGGTCTTCGCGGTCGACGGACTCGTCGGGGCCACGCCGGAGATGCTGGTGCGCCTCGATCGCGGCCTGGCCACCTCACGGGTCCTCGCCGGCACCATCCGCCGCACCGGGGACGACACCCACGACCTCGCCCTCGCCGCCTCGCTGGCCCGCTCGTCCAAGGATCTCGAGGAGCACGAGTATGCCGTCCGCTCCGTCGCCGACGCCCTGGCTCCCCATTGCACCTCGACCTTCGTGCCCGAGGCCCCCTTCGTCCTGCACCTCGCCAATGTCATGCACCTCGCCACCGACGTGACCGGGGTGGTCGACGACGGGGCGACCGCGCTCGACCTGGCGGCCTCCCTGCATCCGTCCGCGGCGGTATGCGGGACTCCCCGCCCCGATGCCGACGCCCTCATCACCGAACTCGAGGTTATGGATCGCGGGCGCTATGCCGGCCCCGTCGGGTGGATGGACCTCGCCGGCGATGGTGAGTGGGGGATCGCCCTGCGTACGGGCGCCCTGAGCGCCACCGACCCCCACCAGATCACCCTGTATGCCGGGTGCGGCATCGTCGCCGGCTCCGACCCCGAGGCCGAGGTCGCCGAATCGGACGCGAAGTTCCTCCCGATGCGCGACGCCCTCACCGCCGCTCGCGCCTAAAGATCCCCGGCACCGGGGCCTTCACACTCACCGCAGCCCCAAGTCCGTGTCCGATTCGTGATGCGGGACGGGCAACCCGCACCCGGGTGCGGAGTCCTCGTGACATCAGGTTCGGCATACCGTCGGATCATCACGAAGGGGATCGAAAAATGTTCTCGCGCAAGACTTCCCGCATGCTCCTCGGTGGCGCCGCCCTCCTCGCGGCGACCGCCACGTCCGTCGGTGCCACGGCTTTCGGTGCCACGCCCTCCGGTGCCCCGACGGGCGGTGCGGGGAGCGCGAACCCCGGGGCCCAGCCGGCCACGAGCCGGGCCGGCTATGTCGTCGCCAATGAGGGCGGCTGGCTCTTCCTGGTCCGCCCGGACGGTGTGCGGACCCGCCTGACCACCAGCCCCGGCCGCGGGTATGCCGTGACCGATGTCTCCGCCGACGCCGGCCGCATCCTCCTCCTCGGGGCGGACGGGCGCACGGTCAAGGTGTATGACGTGCCCTCCAAGACCTGGAGCGGCTTCACCTACACCGCCGGCCGGGTCAACGCCACCCGGTTGAGCCGACCGACCGGGACGGCCGTCTGGATCGAGTCGTGGTCCAAGGCCCGCGGCGAGTTCATCGAGCGCGTGTCCACGACCGGCGCATCCCAACTCGTGCGGCTCGCGACCAGCCACGTCCTTCCCTCGGTCGACGGGGCCACCTTCGTGGCCACCCCCGCCGAAGGAACGCAGTTCGAGGTCCGCGACAACGCCCGCGGGACGCTCGTGCGGCGACTGCCCACCCCCGGCGGCCGGGTCTGCGGGGCCAATCGCCTCTGGGATGCCTCGACCATCCAGGCGACGTGCACGATCGCACCCGACCGGATCGACGTCTTCCTGGTCCCCCTGAACGGCGGTGCCACCAAGCGGCTGACCACCCACGACTTCGCACCGTTCGGGGCGATGGAGGCCTGGTCTTCCCCTCGCGGTCCGATTGCGGCCCAGGCCCGCCAGGATGAACTCGACGGTGTCGGCTATGTCACCTCCACCGGCGGCATGCGCCCGATCGAGCCGGACTTCGGCGCCGGGACCTACCAGCCGCCCCTGACGGTGGTCGCGGGCACGCTCTACCTTCGCGATGCGCCCTCGTACGACCGGCCGGCCACGGGGACCTGGGCCTACGACCTGACCACGCATGCGGTGGTCAAGCTCGCCGGCGGGAACGCCGCGGTCGTCGATCCACTCCACTGACCCGGGAGCCGCCTCGGGAACGGACCCCCAGGTCGTTCCCGGGCGCGGTTTGCGCTGCGCGGCCTCTCGCCTAGACTCGCAGGCGTTTCGTGAAACCGTTCACAAGCTCCCCGAGGACGCCCACCATGACGCAGCCTGTCGATCAGGCCGACGTCGTCGTCGTCGGTGCCGGCCCGGGCGGTAGCGCAACGGCGGCCTACCTCGCCCAGCACGGTCTCGATGTCGTCCTCGTGGAGAAGGCCGCCTTCCCCCGCGACAAGATCTGCGGCGACGGCCTGACCCCCCGGGCGGTCAAAGAACTCGTTTCCCTCGGCGTCGACACCACGGGCTGGCAGCGCACCCGCGGGCTGCGGATCAAGGGCGGCGGCCACACACTCACTCTCGACTGGCCCACGACCCGCACCTTCCCCGACTACGGCATGGTGCGCACCCGGGCCCAGTTCGATGAGACCCTCGCCCGCCACGCCGAGCACCGCGGCGCACGGCTGCACGAGCGCACGTCCGTCACCGCCCCCATCCGCGACGAGCGCACCGGCCGCGTCGTCGGAGTGACCGCCAAACGACTCGACCCAGCCGGCCGCGCCACCGGCGAGTCGTATGCCGTGCACGCCCCCGTCGTCGTCGCCGCCGACGGCGTCTCCTCGCGCCTGGCCACCGCGGTCGGCCGGGAGAAGCGGGAGGACCGGGTCATGGGCGTTGCGGTCCGGGCCTACTACAAGACCCCACGGCAGGACGACTACCTCGAGTCGCACCTCGAGCTGTGGACGCGCGACGACGCCGGCACCCGGATGCTCATGCCCGGGTACGGCTGGCTCTTCCCCCTCGAGGACGGGCGCACCAATGTCGGCCTCGGCATCCTCGACACCTCCAGCGCCTTCGGCCAGACCGACTACAAGGACGTCATGCGGCGGTGGGTGGCGGACATCGACCCCGACTGGCATCTCGTCCACGACGAGTCCGCCGGCCCCATCCGCGGTGCCGCCCTCCCGATGGGGTTCAACCGCACCCCCCTGTATGCCGACGGCCTCCTCCTCGTCGGCGACGCCGGCGGCATGGTCAACCCGTTCAACGGTGAGGGGATCGACTATGCCCTCGAGGCCGCCCGGGTGAGCGCGGAAATCATCGCCCAGGCGCTCGCCCGCGACGGTGACGCGGCCAGGGAACGGGTGCTCGCGGCATACGGCGTCCGGATGAAGGATGCACTCGGGGGATATTTCACGCTCGGTCGCTGGTTCGCCCACGCGATCGGCCACCCCGAGGTCATGCGGCTGGCGACGAAGTACGGCCTGCCACGCACGGCGTTGATGCGCCTGCTGCTCAAGATCATGGCGAACCTCCCGGAGGAGCGCGGCGGGCGCGTCTCCGACCGCCTGATCGTCGCCCTCAGCACGCTCGCCCCGGACGCGTGATCGACGACGTGTTCACCCTCTCGGACACCGGCTCCGCCACGCCCGGACCTGCGCACCAGGGATGCTGTCCGCGCCATAGGATTGAATGGCGTGCGTCGGTGACGTGCACCACATCTGAAGAAAGGGAGGTAGGCCGGTCGTGAACCATCACCGTACCTACCGCTGCTGTTTCTGCTCGCCATCGGCGGCGGGTTCGCGGTCTTCTCGGTGGCCATCGCCCCGCTGACCGGGCCCAAGCGCTACAACCGGGCCAAGATGGACGCCTACGAGTGCGGCATCGAGCCCTCCCCCCAGGCTTCCGGCGGCGGTCGCGTGCCGATCAAGTACTTCCTCACGGCGATGCTCTTCATCATCTTCGACGTCGAGTCGGTCTTCCTCTATCCCTTCGCCGTCGCGTTCAAACAACTCGGCCTCTTCGCGCTGGTCGAGATGATCCTGTTCATCCTCACCGTGTTCATCGCCTACGCCTATGTCTGGCGCCGCGGCGGCCTGGACTGGGACTGACGGCATCGAGGCAACCATGGGTATCGAAGAGAAGCTCCCGGCCGGTTTCCTGCTCACGACGGTGGAGCAGGTCGCTGGCTACATGCGCAAGAGTTCGGTGTGGCCGGCCACGTTCGGTCTGGCCTGCTGCGCCATCGAGATGATGGCGGTCGGCACGCCCGACTACGACATCGCCCGCTTCGGGATGGAACGCTTCTCCGCGACCCCGCGGCAGGCCGACCTGATGATCGTCGCCGGGCGGGTCTCCCAGAAGATGGCCCCGGTCGTGCGTCAGGTCTATGACCAGATGCCCGAGCCCAAGTGGGTCATCGCCATGGGTGTCTGCGCGAGCAGCGGGGGGATGTTCAACAACTACGCGATCGTCCAGGGCGTCGATCACATCGTCCCGGTCGACGTCTATCTCCCCGGTTGCCCGCCCCGGCCGGAGATGCTCCTCAACGCCATCCTCGTCCTGCACGACCAGATCCAAAATTCCAAGCTCGGCGTCAACCGGGTGGCCGCGGCCCGAGCCGCCGAGGAGGCCGCCCTGCGCGCGACGCCCACCCAGCTCATGGCCGCCACTCACGACCACGGCGTGTCCACCGGACGGAGCCTGCTCGCATGACCGACACCCCCACCTCGGCGCCCGAGAACCTCCCGGCCGGACCCGGGACCACACCCGAGCCGATCCAGCGTGGCGAGCGCACCGGCATGTTCGGCGCCACCCGCGGTGCCGACACCACCGGGTATGGCGGCCTCCGGTCCCCGATCCTTTTCCCGGGGGCGGCTGTGCGGCCCTACGGCGGCGATTTCGACGCGGTCGCCGACGCCCTGGAAGCCCGGGTCTCCCCGGAGGCGTTCGTGCGGACGGTCATCGACCGAGGTGAGATGACCGTCGTCGTCAATCGCGAGCATCTCCCCGCCGTCGCCCGGGCCCTGCGCGACGATCCGGACCTGCGCTTCGAGATGTGCCTCTCCGTCTCCGGTGTCAACTACCCCGCCGACGTGGGAAGCGAACTCCACGTCGTCTACCACCTCATGTCGATTACCCACGGCTGCCGGCGGCTGCGCCTCGAGGTCACCTGCCCCGACGCCGACCCCCACGTCCCGAGCGTCGTGGCGACCTATCCGGCCGCCGACTGGCACGAACGCGAGACCTGGGACATGTTCGGCATCATCTTCGACGGGCACCCCTCGCTGACCCGCATCCTCATGCCCGACGACTGGCCGGGCCACCCGCAGCGCAAGGACTACCCCCTCGGCGGCATCCCAGTGGAGTACAAGGGCGGCTCCGTGCCCCCGCCCGACCAGCGGAGGTCCTACAACTGATGAGTCGCATGGCACCGACATCCACGCTCCGTCCGCGCGTCGAGACTTCCCGGGGGGCCCGATGACCACCGACAGCTCAATGAGCACCGACAGCACCGTCTTCACGGCGACGACGGACGACCCCGACACCGCCGATGTGTATGCCGCGTCCGGCGACCACGCCGAGGGACGCGTCTTCAATGCCGTCGGCGGCGACTGGGACGACATCGTCGGCGACGTAGGGTCACTGCCCGAGGAACGCATCGTCGTCAACATGGGCCCGCAGCACCCGTCCACCCACGGGGTGCTGCGCCTGATCCTCGAGCTCGAGGGCGAGACGGTGACCGAGGCCCGCGCGGGCATCGGCTACCTCCACACGGGCATCGAAAAGAACATGGAGTTCCGCACCTGGACCCAGGGCGTGACCTTCTGCACGCGCATGGACTACGTCATGCCGCTGTTCACCGAGACGGCCTACTGCCTGGCCGTCGAGAAGCTCCTCGGCATCACCGACGACATCCCCGAGCGGGCCAGCGCGATCCGTGTCCTGATGATGGAGCTCAACCGCATCACCAGCCACCTCGTGTGCATGGGCACCGGCGGGATGGAGATGGGCGCGACCACGGTCATGACGATCGGGTTCCGGGAGCGGGAGCGCATCCTCTCGATCTTCGAGATGATCTCGGGCCTGCGCATGAACCACGCCTACATCCGGCCCGGCGGGGTCGCCCAGGACCTTCCGGCGGGCGCAATCCAGGCGATCCGCGAGATCATCCCCGACCTGCGCAAGGGCTTCCACGAGCTCGAACTCCTCATGAACGAGAACCCGATCCTCAAGGGCCGCATGGTCGGGGTCGGTTACTTGGACCTGACCGGGTGCATCGCCCTCGGCGTCACCGGCCCGATGCTGCGCAGCGCGGGGCTCCCGCACGACCTGCGCAAGTCCGCGCCCTACTGCGGCTACGAGAACTACTCCTTCGAGATCCCCACCCGCTCCGGCGCCGACGCCTACGACCGGCTGCGCAACCGCATCGATGAGATGTGGCAGTCGCTGGCCATCGTCGAGCAGGTCATCGACGTCCTCCAGGGTCGCGCCGGGCCGGTCATGGTCGCCGACAAGAAGATCGCTTGGCCCGCCCAACTCGCCATCGGCTCCGACGGCATGGGCAACAGCCTCGCCCACATCAAGGAGATCATGGGCACCTCGATGGAGTCCCTGATCCATCACTTCAAGCTCGTCACCGAGGGCTTCCGGGTGCCCCCCGGTCAGGCGTATGTCGCGGTCGAGTCCCCCAAGGGCGAGCTCGGCTGCCACCTCGTCTCCGACGGCGGGACCCGCCCCTTCCGGGCCCACTTCCGGGAGCCGAGCTTCAACAACCTGCAAGCGGTGGCCGCGCTGTGCGAAGGCGCGCAGGTCGCCGACGTCATCGTCGCGGTCGCCTCGATCGACCCGGTCATGGGAGGTGTCGACCGCTGATGGAGCACTACGGCGAACAGACCGCGTCCGGCTTCCTGCACGTCAGTGCCGAAAGCAAGGAGCCGTATGCCGCGGACGTGCGCGCCCGTCTCCACGACGACGCCCAGGCGATCATCGCGCGCTATCCCCAGGCCCGCTCGGCCCTGCTACCGATGCTCCACCTCGTCCAGAGCGTCGACGGCTATATCACCGGGCGCGGGGTGACCTTCTGCGCCGAGGAACTCGGCCTGACCGAGGCCGAGGTCAGCGGGGTCGCCACCTTCTACACCCAGTTCAAGCGGCACCCCAATGGCGACTACACCGTCGGGGTGTGCACCAACACCCTGTGCGCGATCATGGGCGGCGACCAGATCTGGGACGCCGTCAGCGAGCACCTCGGACTGGACCACGACGAGACCACCGCCGACGGGAAAATCACCCTCGAGCGCATCGAGTGCAATGCCGCGTGCGACTTCGCGCCGGTCGTCATGGTCAACTGGGAGTTCTACGACAACCAGACTCCCGAGTCCACGCGTCGGCTGGTCGATGACCTTCGGGCCGGAGCCGAGGTCCGTCCGACCCGCGGTCCCAATCGCCAGTGCACCTTCAAGGAGATGTCCCGCACCTTGGCCGGGTTCGCCGACGGACTCGCCGATGAGGGCGTCGGCGCCGGTCCGGCGAGCCTCGTCGGCCTGAAGGTGGCTCAGGACCACGACTGGACCGCCCCGAGCGCGACGCGCCAGATCGACAAGGCAGGGGAGTGACATGACGACGCTGACCCCGATCCTCACCCGCTTCTGGGACCACCCGCAGAGCTGGACCCTCGCGACCTACGAGGCCAACGAGGGCTATCAAGCCCTGACCCGGGCCCTGGCCATGGAGCCGTCGGCGCTGGTGTCGATGGCCAAGGATTCCGGTCTTCGTGGCCGCGGCGGTGCCGGATTCCCCACGGGGATGAAGTGGTCCTTCCTCCCGCCCTCCGACGGCGGGCCCCGTTATCTCGTCGTCAACGCCGACGAGTCCGAGCCGGGCACCTGCAAGGACATCCCGCTGATGATGGCCGCTCCCCACTTCCTCATCGAGGGGGTGGCGATCACGTCATACGCCATCGGGTGCAACCACGCCTTCATTTACCTCCGCGGTGAGGTCGTCCACGTCTACCGTCGCCTCATGCGGGCGGTCGAGGAGGCGTATGCCGCGGGCCACCTCGGCAAGGACATCCACGGCTCCGGCTTCGATCTCGACGTGACCGTCCACGCCGGGGCGGGGGCCTATATCTGCGGCGAGGAGACCGCCCTCCTGGACTCCCTCGAAGGCCGCCGCGGACAGCCGCGGTCCAAGCCGCCGTTCCCGGCCGTCGCGGGTCTGTATGCCCGCCCGACCGTCGTCAACAATGTCGAGTCGATCTCCTCGATCCCACCCATCCTGCTCCACGGCGCGAGTTGGTTCGCCGGTATGGGGACCGAGAGCTCCAAGGGCTTCGGGATCTTCTCCCTCTCCGGACATGTCACCAACCCCGGTCAGTTCGAGGCCCCCCTCGGCATCCCCCTGCGCGAGCTCCTCGACATGGCCGGCGGCATCCGTGGCGGGAAGCGGCTGAAGTTCTGGACCCCGGGCGGGTCCTCGACCCCGCTGTTCACCGACGCCCACCTCGATGTCCCCCTCGACTTCGATGCGGTCGCCAAGGCTGGGTCGATGCTCGGCACCCGGGCGCTGCAGATCTTCGACGAGACCACGTGCGTCGTGCGGGCAGTCGACCGGTGGATCGAGTTCTACAAGCACGAGTCCTGTGGCAAGTGCACCCCCTGCCGCGAGGGCACCTGGTGGCTCAAGCAGATCCTCGGGCGCATCGAGCACGGGCACGGCACCGAGGACGACCTCGACAAGCTCCTCGACATCAGCGACAACATCCTCGGCCGGAGCTTCTGCGCTCTCGGAGACGGCGCGACGTCACCGGTGACCAGCAGCATCCAGTACTTCCGGGACGAGTATCTCGAGCATCTGCGCCAGGGCGGGTGTCCCTTCGACCGGGACGCCTCCTCCCTCTTCGCGAAGGAGACCGCGTCGGTATGACCGCCACCCCCGAAGCCAAGGCCACGGCGCAGCCGCAGAGCCCCGCCTCCGGCGGCGACGTGCTCGCCAAGCCCGGTTCCGCGGAGCCACCCAAGCCCGCGCCGGTGGCCGCAGATCTCGTCACTCTCACCATCGACGGCATCCCCGTCTCGGTGCCGAAGGGCACCCTGATCATCAGGGCCGCCGAGCAGGTCGGCATCGAGATCCCGCGATTCTGCGACCACCCGGGCTTGGACCCGGTCGGCGCCTGTCGGCAGTGCCTCGTCGAGGTCGCCATGCCCGGCCCGCCCGGACCCGACGGCAAGCCTGGGCCGGCCCGCCAGATGCAGGGCCCACCCGGTCGGATGAAGCCCCAGGCCTCGTGCCAGATGACGGTGGCCCCCGGGATGGAGGTCAAGACCCAATACACCTCCGCCGGCGCCGCGAAGGCCCAGCACGGGGTCATGGAACTCCTCCTGATCAACCACCCGCTGGACTGCCCGGTCTGCGACAAGGGCGGCGAATGCCCGCTGCAGAACCAAGCGATGAGCAGTGGCCGGGCCGTCTCCCGCTTCGCGGACGTCAAGCGGACCTACCCCAAGCCGATCAATATCAGCAGCCAGGTCCTCCTCGACCGCGAACGCTGCGTCCTGTGTGCGCGCTGCACCCGTTTCTCCGACCAGATTGCCGGTGACCCGTTCATCGCCCTGGTGGAGCGTGGCGCCCTCCAGCAGATCGGCATCTACGAGGAGCAGCCCTTCGAGAGCTACTTCTCCGGCAACACGGTGCAGATCTGTCCGGTCGGGGCGTTGACGGGTGCGGCATACCGCTTCCGCAGTCGCCCCTTCGACCTCGTCTCCACCCCAGGCGCCTGTGAGCACTGCGCGAGCGGGTGCGCGATCCGCACCGACCACCGTCGCGGCATCGTCCTGCGGCGCATGGCGATCAACGACCCCGCGGTCAACGAAGAGTGGAACTGCGACAAGGGCCGTTGGGCCTTCGCTTCACCCATGGTCGGCGACCGGTTCGAGTTCCCCCTCGTGCGCGGTGCCTCGGGTGACCTCGAGGTGGCGTCGTGGCCGGAGGCCCTCGCCGCCGCGGCGCGCGGGCTCGCCGGCACCAAGGGCGCGGTCCTGACCGGCGGACGGATCAGCACCGAGGACGCCTACGCCTACGGCAAGTTCGCCCGTATGGTGCTCCACACCAACGCGATCGACTTCCGGACCCGGCCGCACAGCGCCGAGGAGTCCCAGTTCCTCGCCTCGAGCGTGGTCGGCACCGGACCCGAGGGCGGTGCGGTGACGTATGCCGACCTCGAACGCGCCTCTCACGTCCTCCTCGTTGGTTTCGAGGCGGAGGAGGAGAGCCCCATCGTCTTCCTGCGGTTGCGCAAGGCGTTCCGCCGCAATCGCACGGTGGTCAGCTCGGTCGCGCCCTATGCCAGCCGCGGGCTGACCAAGCTGGGCGGCCGGCTGATTCCGGCCGCCCCCGGCACCGAGACCGATGTCCTCGCGGCCGAGGCCGCTGCCGCCGCGCTCGACGGGCCGTCCCCGATCATCCTCGTCGGGGAGCGACTCGCCACCGTCCCCGGCGGATTCGGTGCCGCGCTCGACCTCGCCGAACGCAGCGGCGCTCGCCTTGCGTGGGTGCCGCGTCGGGCCGGCGAGCGGGGGGCCCTCGAGGCCGGCGCGACCGCTGGACTGCTCCCCGGAGGACGGCCGGTCCGCAATGTCGACGCCCGCGCCCAGGTGGCCAAGGCGTGGGGGGCGGGCGACCTGCCCACCGATGTCGGACTCGATACGGCCGGCATCATCGCGGGCGCCGCCGGCGGCGGCCTGACCTCCCTGGTGGTCGGTGGCGTCGACGCCGCCGACCTCGGGCCGCAGGCCGGCAAGGCGCTCGACCGCGCCTTCGTGGTCTCGCTCGATTACCGCCCGTCCTCGGTGACGCCGTATGCCGATGTCGTCCTCCCCGTCGCGCCGCACGCGGAGAAGGCCGGCTCGTTCGTGGACTGGGAAGGTCGGGTCCGGCCGTTCGCCGCCGCGCTCGATACGCCGGCCCTGAGCGATTACCGCGTCCTCGACCTGCTCGCGGGCGAGATGGGCCACTACCTCGGGGCCCGGTCGCTCGCGTCGATCCAGGACGAGATGGCCGGACTCGGGCCGTGGATCGGGGGCCGGGCACATCGCCCGACGACCCTCGCGTCCGTCGTGGCACAACCCGGCCAGGGTCAGTTCGTGCTCTCCAGCTGGCATCTCCTCCTCGACCGGGGTTCCCTCCAGGATGGCGAGCCCTATCTGGCCGGCACGGCCCACCCGACGATCGCCCGGCTCTCGGCCGCGAGCGCCGCGGCCATCGGTGTCGCCGACGGTGACGTCGTCACGGTGTCTGGCCCCGGCGGATCGGTGAGCGTTCCCGTCACGATCACCGAGATGGTCGACCACGTGGTGTGGCTGCCCGCGAACTCCGCCGGCTGTCGGGTCAGTGATCTCGCCGTCCCGACCGGACAGCTCGTCACCGTCATCCCCGGAGGTGCCTCATGAGCGTCATGATCGCGCTCGGTTCGCTCGCCCAGGTCGACCCGACCGACAATCCGGTCGCCGACTTCAGCGACACCCCCCTGTGGCTCTCGCTGATCAAGGCCCTGCTCCTCTTCGTGTTCCTCCTGCTCAACACGTTGGTCGTCATCTGGTTCGAGCGGCGCGTCATCGGCCGCATGCAGCAGCGGCCCGGCCCCAACCGCACCGGCCCCTTCGGCCTGCTGCAGACCCTCGCCGACGGCGTCAAGCTCGCGCTCAAAGAGGACCTGACGCCCAAGAACGCCGACAAGATCGTCTTCCTCTTCGCGCCCGCCTTCTTCGGGGCGATGGCGTTCGTCTCGTTCTCGATCATCCCGCTCGGCCCGGCCGTGTGGATGTTCGGCCACAAGACACCGCTGCAGCTGACCGACCTGCCGGTGGCCGTTCTCCTCGTCCTCGCGGTCGCGGGTGTCGGAGCCTATGGCGTCGTCCTCGCCGGATGGTCCTCGGGGTCGACCTATCCGCTTCTGGGCGGCCTGCGCAGCAGCGCCCAGATCATCTCCTACGAGATCGCGATGGGCCTGTCGCTGGTCGCGGTCTTTATGTTCTCGGGGTCGATGTCGACGAGCCAGATCGTCAAGGCCCAGGAGCACCGGTGGTTCATCCTCCCGTGCATCGTCTCCTTCGTCATCTATGTCGTGACCATGGTGGGCGAGACCAACCGCCTGCCGTTCGACCTCGCCGAGGGTGAGGGCGAGCTCACCGGTGGCTTCCACACCGAGTACTCCTCGCTGAAGTTCGCGATGTTCTTCCTCGCCGAGTACGTCAACATGTTCACCGTCTCCGCGCTGGCCACCACCGTCTTCCTCGGCGGTTGGCAAGCCCCGCCCGGCATCGCCGCCATCAACGACGGCATGTTCAACCACGGCTGGTGGGGGCTGCTGTGGTTCTTCCTCAAGCTGTGGATGTTCATGTTCTTCTTCGTCTGGCTGCGCGGAGCGCTGCCCCGGACCCGGTACGACCAGTTCATGCGCTTCGGCTGGAAGTTCCTCATCCCGATCACCATCGTCTGGGTGGTCGCCGTCGCCTTCATCCAGGCAGCCAACGAGGGCTGGCTCGGCACCAACACCGTGTCGCTGGCATCGCGCACCTACTACACCTCGCTGCTGTTCATCATCGGCGTTCTCGTGGTCGGTGTCTTGGCGGCCACGTGGATCTGGGACGGACGCCAGGCGGCCAAGGCCGAGGCCGCCAAGGCCGCGCCACCACCGGTGGTCGATCCGTATGCCGGGGGCTACCCCGTGCCGCCACTGCCGGGTCAGCGTCTGGCCGAGTCCCGACCCGCACGCACCGAGCAGGAGGTCCTCCATGGCTGAGCAGGGCAAGGGCGGGTTCTTCTCGGAGATGTTCGCGCCGGTCGGCGGGTTCGGCGTCACCTTTGCGACGATGTTCCGCAAGGTCTACACCGAGGAATACCCGGAGGTGAAGCGTCCCACCCGGCCGCGGTTCCACGGCCGTCACCAGCTCAATCGCCACCCCGACGGCCTCGAGAAGTGCGTCGGATGCGAATTGTGCGCGTGGGCGTGCCCGGCGGACGCCATCCTCGTCGAAGGTGCCAACAATGACGACACCCCGGGCGGCAGCGGCCGCTACTCACCGGGCGAGCGCTTCGGCCGGGTCTACCAGATCAACTACCTCCGGTGCATCCTGTGCGGGCTGTGCATCGAGGCCTGCCCGACCCGGGCCCTGACCATGACCAATTTCTACGAGCTGGCCGATCACCAGCGGGCGGATCTGATCTTCACCAAAGAGCAGCTCCTGGCCCCGCTCAGCGCCGGCATGGTCGCGCCACCGCACGCGATGGCGAAAGACATGGATGAGCGCGACTACTACCAGGGGAAGGTCTCGGGTGACGCGTCATGACCGGCACGGGTGAAGCCGTCGTCTTCTGGATTCTCGCGTTCTTCGCGGTGGCCGGTGCGTTGGGCCTGCTGTTCGCCCGCAAGGCGGTCCACGCCGCGCTCGGGATGGCCATGACGATGCTGGTCCTCGGCATCTTCTACATCGGACAGGGTGCCCCCTTCCTCGGTGTGGTCCAGGTGTTCGTCTACTCCGGCGCCGTGATGATGCTCTTCCTCTTCGTCCTCATGCTCGTCGGCGTGGACTCCTCCGACTCGCTGGTCGAGACCATCCGCGGGCAGAAGTGGGCGGCGCTCCTGCTCAGCCTCGGCCTCGCGCTCATGCTCGTCATCGGGATCGGCCACATCACCGTCGCCGGCGAGCCGACCCTCGAGTCGGCCAATCTCGGCGGGAATGTCTCCGCCATGGCCAACTTCATCTTCGGCAAGTACGTCTGGGTCTTCGAGGTGACCAGCGCGCTGCTGATCACCGCTGCTCTCGGGGCGATGGTGTTGGCGCACCGCGAGCGGATGGGGGCCAAGCCGAGTCAGAAGGACCTCTCCAAGGAGCGCTTCCAGCGCAACGAGCACGTCTCGGGTCTCCCGGCGCCCGGGGTCTACGCCCGCCACAACGCCGTCGACACCCCGGCGCTCCTGCCCGACGGCAGCCCGTCGGCGTTGTCGGTCAGCCGGACCCTGGTCGAGCGTGACCAGGTCGCCGGGCCCGGCCGGTTCACCGCCGCCGAGCAAAACCTCCAGAACGAGATCGAGGAGGGACGGACCCGATGAGCCTGATGAACTACATCTACCTCGCGATGGTTCTCTTCGCCCTCGGCGCGGCCACCGTGCTGACCAGGCGCAACGCCATCGTCGTCTTCATGGGGATCGAGCTGATGCTCAATGCGGCGAACCTCGCGTTCGTCACCTTCGGGCGGATGCGCGGATCACTCGAAGGGTCGGCGATCGCGTTGTTCGTCATGGTCGTCGCCGCGGCCGAGGTCGTCGTCGGCCTCGCGATCATCATGGCGATCTTCCGCGCCCGCCGGTCGGCCTCGGTCGACGACGCCAACCTGCTGAAGCTGTAGAAGGAGTCAGGCATCGTGTCCTCCCTCGTCCTCCAGGTCGCGCAGGCCACCGGCGCCGACAGCGGCCCGGTGAGTCTTCCGGCCTGGCTGCTGATCGCGTTGCCGCTCGCCGGTGCCGTGCTGCTATTGCTCGGTGGCCGGGCCACCGACAGCTTCGGTCCGGGCCTGGCCACCGGATTGTCCTGGGCCAGCTTCGGTCTCGGCTTCGCCGCCCTGCTTCAGACCATGGGCGCCGACCCGGAGGGCCGGTCCACCCATCAGGTCCTCTACTCCTGGATCCCGGCGGGGAGCTTCCAGCTGTCGGCCGGTCTCCTGGTCGACCCGTTGTCGATCAGCTTCGTCCTCCTCATCACCTTTGTCGGCTCACTCATTCACGTCTACTCGCTCGGCTACATGAGTCACGACCCCGACAAGCGGCGCTTCTTCGCGTACCTCAACCTGTTCATCGCGGCGATGCTCACGCTCGTCCTCGCCGACTCGTATGTCCTTCTCTTCGTGGGCTGGGAAGGCGTTGGTCTGGCCTCCTATCTCCTGATCGGCTTCTGGAATCAGCGCCCCGAGTACGCCACCGCCGCCAATAAGGCCTTCGTGGTCAACCGCGTTGGTGACATGGGCCTGTCCCTGGCCATCGCCCTGATGTTCGCGACCTTCCACGCCGTCGACTTCGCGACCGTTGACGCCGGAGCCGGCAAGGCCAGCACCGGCGTCCTCACCGCGATCGGCCTCCTGCTCCTGATCGGCGCGTGCGGCAAGTCGGCGCAGTTCCCACTGCAAAGCTGGCTCGGCGACGCCATGGCCGGTCCGACTCCGGTCTCGGCACTGATCCACGCCGCGACCATGGTCACCGCCGGTGTCTACCTCGTCGTCCGCAGCCACGCGATCTTCGATGCCGCGCCGAATGCCCGGCTCGCCGTCACCATCGTCGGCGCGATCACGCTCCTGTACGGGGCCGTCGTCGGATGCGCCAAGGACGACATCAAGAAGGCCCTCGCCGCCTCCACCATGTCCCAGATCGGCTACATGATGCTCGCTGCGGGGCTTGGGCCGGTCGGCTACGCCTTCGCAATCATGCACCTGCTGACCCACGGTTTCTTCAAGGCCGGCATGTTCCTCGGCGCCGGCTCGGTCATGCACGGCATGAGCGACCAGGTCGATATGCGCCGGTTCGGAGGGCTCGGGCCGTTCATGAAGATCACGTGGATCACCTTCGGCCTGGGTTGGCTCGCCATCCTCGGAGTCCCGCCGTTCTCCGGCTTCTGGTCCAAGGACATGATCATCGAAGCCGCGTTCGTGGGCGAGGGCTGGCGGCCCTGGGTGTTCGGCCTTGCCGCGCTGATCGGGGCCGGCATCACCGCCTTCTACATGTCCCGGCTCTTCTTCATGACCTTCCAGGGCGACAAGCGCTGGACCGACCACCAGCACCCGCACGAGTCCCCGCTGACGATGACGATCCCGATGATGGTGCTCGCCGTGGGCTCGGCGGCCCTCGGGTTCATCCTCGGACCGACCGGCATGTTCACCACCTGGCTCGAGCCGATCGTCGGCGGCGGCCACGAGGGCGAGCCGGTGGTCAACAAGTGGGTGCTCATGGGGCTGACCCTGGCTCTCGTCCTCGGCGGGGTCGCGCTCGCCTGGATGCGGTATGGCGCGGCCGACGTCCCGATCGTCGCCCCCGATGGGAACGCCCTCACCCGGGCGGCCCGCAATGATCTCTACCAAGACGTGATCAACCGCAACGTCTTCGAACTGCCCGGGCGGGAGCTGACCGACGCGGTCGAATGGAGTGATCGGCATGGTGTCGACGCGGGGTTCATGGGCCTGGCCCACCTCACCCGCGGCGCATCGGACCGATTGCGTCGCCTCCAGAACGGGTACGCACGCTCGTATGCCCTGACGATGCTCGCCGGTGTCGTCGCCGTCTTCGGTGCACTGTGGGTGATCAACTGATGGACAACTTCCCCTGGCTGACCGTGCTGATGGTGCTCCCGCTGGTCGGGGCACTGGTCATCGCAGCCCTCCCGTCGGCGCTGGCGGACAAGGCGAAGCAACTGGCCCTGGGCTTCTCCCTCGTCACGCTTGCCGTTGCCGTGGCCGCCGTGACTCGGTTCGACGCCGACTCGCTGCAGCAGTTCCAACTCGCCGAGACCCATGAGTGGATTCGCACCTTCGGGGTGTCCTATGCCCTGGGCGTCGATGGAATCGCCCTCTCGCTGATCGTCATGTCGGCGATCCTGACCCCGGTGTGCATCCTCGCGGCCTGGCACGATGTGCCCGAGGGCGGGCGCCGGGAAAAGAACTACTTCGCGCTGACCCTCTCCCTGCTCGCCTTCATGGTCGGGGTCTTTGCGGCGACGGACGTCTTCCTGTTCTACGTCTTCTTCGAGGCCATGCTCATCCCGGTCTACTTCCTGATCGGGTCCTATGGCGGGCCGAACCGGCAGTATGCCGCGGTCAAGTTCCTGCTGTTCTCCCTCGCCGGCGGCCTGGTCATGCTGGTCAGTGTCATCGCGCTCTACTTCCACGGCCCGCGCGGTCCCCAGGGTTTCCTCGTCAACAATCTGACCGGACTGGCTCTGGACTCGACGACGCAGAAGTGGATCTGGCTCGGCTTCTTTGTCGCCTTCGCCGTCAAGGCGCCGATGTGGCCCGTGCACACCTGGCTGCCGGACGCGGTGGGCGCGGCCAAGCCGGCGACGTCGACCCTCCTGGTCGGGGTCCTGGACAAGGTCGGGACGTACGGCATGATCCGCTTCTGCCTGCAGATGTTCCCCGAGGCCAGCACCTGGGCCACTCCCGTCGTCATCGCCCTCGCCGTCGTCTCGGTGCTCTACGGCGCGTTCTGTGCCATCGGGTCCAACGACATCATGCGGCTGATCTCCTACACCTCGATCAGCCACTTCGGCTTCATCGTCATGGGGATCTTCGCCATGACCACCCCGGCCGGAGCGGGCGCCGCGACCTACATGATCAACCACGGCTTCAGCACGGCCGGCCTCTTCCTCGTGGCCGCGATGCTCGTCCGTCGCCGGGGGAGCACCCGGATCTCCGACTTCGGTGGCTGGCAGCGGGTCACCCCGGCGATCGCCGGTGTCTTCCTCGTCGCCGGACTGTCGAGCCTGTCCCTTCCCGGCATGGGTTCGTTCGTCTCGGAGTTCCTCGTCCTCCTCGGGACTTTCGCCCGCTATAAGGGGGCGGCCGCGATCGCGACCTTCGGGCTGGTCATGGCCGCGCTCTATGTCCTGTGGATGTACAAGCGAATGATGACCGGGCCGAAGCCAGACCTCGCCGAACCGGTCCCGGATCTGTCCTGGCGGGAGAAGGCGGTCGTCGCCCCCATCCTCGTGGCGTTCCTCCTTCTTGGCTTCTATCCCAAACCCCTCCTCGACACGGTCAACCCCGCGGTCCAGCGCGTCCTGACATATGTGGGCGTGACCGACCCGGTGCCGACCGTCCCCGTCGCTGCCACCACTGGGAGTGAGAAGTGACCCCCGACACCGGTTTTCAGGCCGTCAGCGTCAACTACTGGGCGGTCATGCCCGTTCTCGTCGTCTTCGGTGGCGCGTTGATCGGTGTTCTGGTCGAGGCGTTCGTGCCGCGGCGGTCACGGCATACGGTCCAGGTCGCCCTGACCCTGGCCACGCTCGTCGCTGCCTTCGTCGTTCTGGTGACCAAAGCCCGGCATGACCGCGGGGTCACCTTCGGCGGGGCGCTCGTGATCGATGGACCAGCGCTCTTCCAGATGGGGGCGATCCTGGTGCTCGGCCTGCTGGCCGTCATGCTCATGGCCGAGAAGTTCTCCAGCGCCGGACCGGACGCGTTCACTCCGATGGGCGCCGCGGTGCCGGGGTCGCGGCTGGAGGCCACGGCCGCGCGCGGGGTTGGGGGGACCGGTGAGGTCTTCCCGCTGGCCCTCTTCTCCATCGCGGGCATGATGATCTTCCCGGCCGCTGGCGACCTCCTGACGATGTTCGTGGCGCTGGAGGTGCTCTCGCTGCCGCTCTATATCCTCACCGGCCTCGCGCGCCGCAAGCGCCTCCTGTCGCAGGAAGCGGCCCTGAAGTACTTCCTCCTCGGCTCCTTCTCCAGCGCCTTCTTCCTCTTCGGTGCCGCCCTCATCTACGGATACGCCGGATCGATCCACCTCGCCGACATCGCCTCCGCAATCTCCGACGGCGGCGTGCAGTATGACGGCCTCCTCCTCCCCGGAGTCGTCTTCGTCCTCGTCGGCCTGCTGTTCAAGGTCGGCGCGGTGCCCTTCCACGCCTGGACCCCGACGTCTACCAGGGAGCACCCACGCCGGTGACCGGCTTCATGGCCGCGTGCACCAAGCTCGCCGCTTTCGGAGCGATCCTGCGCCTGGTCTATGTCGGTATCGAAGCCAATCGTTGGGACTGGCGTGTCGCGGTCATGGCGATCGCCGCGCTGACGATGGTCGTCGGCTCGATCCTCTCGGTCACCCAGACCGACATCAAGCGCCTGCTGGCCTACTCCTCCATCGCCCACGCCGGGTTCATCCTCGTCGGGGTGCTCGCGTTCGACAAGGCCGGCGTCGCCGGCGTCATGTTCTATGCGCTGGCGTATGGTCTGGCGACGATCGCGGCCTTCGGCGTCGTCACCCTCATCCGTCAGGGTGAGGGCGGCGGTGAGGCGACCGCGTTGTCGCAGTGGGCCGGGCTGGGCAAGTCGCATCCCGTCATCGCCGGGGTCTTCGCCCTGCTCCTGCTGACCTTCGCGGGAATCCCACTGACCTCCGGGTTCACCGCGAAGTTCGCCGCGTTCGCTCCCGCAATCGCCAGCGGCGGCAAGGGCGCGATCCTCCTGGTCGTCCTGGGCGTCCTCTGCAGCGCGATCACCGCCTTCGTTTACGTCCGGATCATCGTCCTGATGTACTTCGACGAGGGCCGCAGCGACGTCGTGGCGCTGACCCCCTCCGTCCTGGCCACCATCGCCCTCGCGGTGGCGGTCATCGCCACCATCGGGCTGGGCGTGTGGCCCGGTCCGGTGCTCGACCTGGCCACCCAGGCGAGCCAGTTCATCCGCTGACCGTATGCCGAGCCGCGCCACCGCACCCGCTCTCCCGGGGCTCTCGGATGCCCTCCGGGCGCGTCTCGACGCGGGCCTGAGCGCGGTCGAGGACCTCCTGGAATCCCGCGTCGAGCATCGCGACCCCTTCATCGCGGAGGCGAATGCGCACCTGCTGCTGGCCGGCGGCAAGCGGTTCCGGCCGCTGTTGACCATGCTGACGGCCGAGCTGGGATCGGGTATTTCCCCGGAGGTCATCGCCGCCGCCGCCGGTGTGGAGCTGACCCACCTCGCCTCGCTCTACCACGACGACGTCATGGACGAGGCGGACACCCGGCGGGGTTCGCCGAGCGCCAACGCGAAGTACGACAACTCGACGGCCATCCTCGTCGGCGACTTGCTCTTCGGCACCGCGTCGGACATCATCGCCGACCTCGGGCCCGAGGCGGTGAAGATCCAAAGCCAGACGTTCATCCGGCTGTGCTCCGGCCAGATCCGCGATGACCGCCCGTGCCCACCGGGGACGGACCCGCACGCCTACTACCTTGGGGTCCTGGCCGATAAGACCGGCGTGCTCATCGCGACGGCCGCCCGCTATGGTGCCCTGCTCTCCGGGTGCTCCCGCGAGACCATCGACGTGGTGCGGGAGTACGGCGAGCGCATCGGGATCGCCTTCCAACTGGCGGATGACCTGATCGACATCTCCTCGACCGGGGAGGTGCTCGGCAAGATGCCCGGCACCGATATCCGGGAGGGCAAGCGCACCCTGCCGATCATCTACGCCCTCGAGTCGACCGACCCCGCCGACGCCCGACTCCAGGAACTCTTGCGTCAACCCACGCACACAGAGGCCGAACTGGCCGAGAGCCTCGCCCTGCTGCGGGTGCATCCAGCCATGGACCGGGCCCGCGCGGAGACCCTCGCGATGGCCCTCGCCGCCCAGGACGTCCTCGCGCCCTTGCCCGACGGCGAGATCAAGGCGGCGCTCGGCCACCTCGCCCTCCGCGTCGTCCAGCGCGACCAGTAGGCCGCACTCCCGGGCGACCCCGGGGGCACGAGCTGGGGTCGACGACGCGGGCTCAGGATGTGACGAACAGGGTCGCAGCCCAGGTCAGGCCGGGTCGGGGAAGAGATCCGCGGGACGGCTGACGCCTCTCTCGTACGACCGCGGGTCCTCCCGCGGCTCCAAGTGGACCGACATGTCGAGGTCGGGGATGGTCGCGGCCAGATCGTTCTCGATCGTCTCGACGAGGTCATGTCCCTGCTGGACGGTCCAGGACCCAGGGACCAGGACATGGAGCGACCCGAAGACCCGATGCCCGGCCTCCCGGGTCCGCAGACCGTGATACTGCACCTCCGGAGAGGTATGCCGATCCAAGACCCCGGTGATCGCCGCGAGCCGCTCGGCGTCGATGGCCTTGTCCATGAGGCCGTCAACGGAGTGCCGGATCAGGTGCCAACCGGTCCAGATGATGTTGCAGCCCACCAGGAAAGCAATGACCGGGTCGAGCCGGTCCCACTTGGTCAGGCCGACGAGCAGGACGCCGGCGACGACCCCGACTGACGTCCATACGTCCGTCAAGAGGTGCTTGCCGTCGGCAATGAGGGTGATCGAGTTGTGAGTGCGCCCGGCCCGCAGCAACACCAGCGCGACCAGCCCGTTGACCAGCGAGGCGGCGATGGAGATCGCCAGACCGATCCCGACATTCTCGAGGGGGTGCGGGTGGAGGAAGCGCTGGACCGATGTCAGCAGGATGAAGAGGGCGGCGACGAAGATCATCAGGCCCTCGACGACCGCGGAGAAGTACTCCGCCTTCGAATGCCCGAAGTGGTGGTCGTCGTCGGCGGGCTGCGCGGCGACATGAAGCGCGAGCAGGGCGACGAACGCGGCGACCAGGTTGACGATCGACTCGGCGGCATCCGAGAGCAGGCCCACCGACCCGGTGAGGACATAGGCCCCGAACTTCAACGCGATGGTGACCACCGCCGCCGCGATCGACAGCCACGCGTATTTCGTCAGGTCGGCGCGGGCACTCACGGGCAGATCATGCCAGGTCAGGCGCTGGACGGCTCGACCGCGGCGGGGGTCCTCCGCCGCGTCGCGCCGCGGCCACCGAGTCCACGGTCAGAACGGTCAGCGCGAACCAGACGATCCCGAAGCCCACCCACAACGCGGCGCTGACGCGCTCACCGAGGACGAGCACCCCGATGAGCAGTTGGATGACGGGCGTGATGAACTGCATCAACCCGATGGTCACCAACGGCACCCGCTGCGCGGCGGCGGCGAAGCACAGGAGGGGGAGCGCGGTCACGACCCCCGCGAGAGTGAGAAGGACCGTATGGCGGGGGCCCGCGCCATACGTCATCTCGCCCTGGCGCGCGATCACCAGGAGGATGACCCCGGCCACCGGGGTCAGGACGGCGGTCTCGGCGAACAGGGTGTGCCACGGCTGGAGGCTGACGCCGAGGCGCTTCTTCAGGAGGGAGTACAACCCGAACGACGCCGCGAGGCTGAGCGCCACGACGGGGAAGTGGCCGCCCTCGACGGCGAGATAGCCCGCGGCGACGGCGCCGATCGCGACCGCGACCCACTGCAGCGGGCGCAGGCCCTCGCCGAGGACAACGACCCCCAGCGCGACGGTGAGGATGGGGTTGAGGAAGTACCCGAGGGCAGCCTCGTAGGTATGCCCGTGCAGGACCGCGAAGACATAGATGACCCAGTTGACGGCGATGAACAGGGCCGCGAGCGTCAGGCCCCCGGCCAGGGCCGGGCGGCGGACGACATCGCGAGTCCAGGCCCAGTCTCGACGCACCATGAGCACCACGAGGCACAGGAGCATCGTCCAGACGATGCGATGGGCGAGCACCTCCCAGGCCCCGGCCGGCTTGAGGGCGTGGAAATAGAGCGGGAAGAGGCCCCACACCCCATACGCGAGCACGCCGTATGCCGTGCCACGCCTCACCTCATCGGCGGTGGAGGTCACTCCACGGTCCAGGTGTCCTTGCCGGCGAGCAGGGCGTAGAGGTCGGCATCGTCGGCGGGGCCGCCGGCCGTGGTCACCGCGGCGTCGATCTGGGCCCGGACGCCGTCGTCATAGGTCGGCCGCTCCACCTGCCGGAAGATGCCCATCGGGACCTGAGTCATCCCGGCACCGTCGAGGCGGCTGAGGGCGAACTGCTGGCTCGGGTCGTCGGCGTGGGCGTCGTGGACGACGACCTCACCGGCGCTAGCCGCCGCCTCGGCCTCGGCGACGAAGCGCAGCGCGCCACCGGCGACCCGGACCAACACCTGGCGCGACTCCGCGGCCCCGATTCGCACCGGTTCGCCGTGCACGAGGTGGACCAGGCGGGCGGCCTGCTGGTCGCGGTCCTTGATTGCATCGAAGGCGCCATCGTTGAAGATCGGGCAGTTCTGGTAGATCTCGACCAGGGCGGTCCCGCGGTGCGCGGCGGCGGCCTTGAGGATCTCGCCGAGGTGGGCCCGGTCGTTGTCGAGGCTGCGGGCGACGAAGGTGGCCTCCGCGCCGAGAGCCAGGCTGACCGGGTTGAACGGGGTGTCGACCGACCCGACGGGGCTCGACTTCGTGATCTTGCCCTGCTCGGAAGTCGGGGAATATTGCCCCTTCGTCAGCCCGTAGATCCGGTTGTTGAACAGGAGGATGGTCAGATTGACATTGCGGCGAAGCGCGTGGATGAGGTGGTTGCCGCCGATCGAGAGGGCATCCCCGTCCCCGGTGACGACCCAGACCGACAGATCCGGCCGGGCCGTCGCCAAGCCGGTGGCGATAGCCGGGGCGCGTCCGTGGATCGAGTGCATCCCGAAGGTGTCGAGATAGTAGGGGAAGCGGGAGGAGCACCCGATCCCCGAGACGAAGACGATGTTCTCCTTCCGGGCCCGAGCGCCGGGAGGAACGCCTGCACCGTGTTGAGAATGATGTAGTCGCCACAGCCCGGGCACCACCGGACCTCTTGATCGGAGGCATAGTCCTTGCGCGTCGGCGCGGGACCGTCCGGGTCCAGCCGCGGCACGGACGCGAGGCCGTGAGGCAGCGGCATACCGAGTGGACTGGGGTCGGCACCGATCTCGCGGCGGCTGCGGGGCTGAGTGGTCAGGGACATCTCACGGTCTCGTGGTCGGTGACGATAGTTTCGGCTTGAACAATGTTAGGCCGATTCGGTGGCTGCAAGGATGGCATCGACGAGTTCACCGGTGGTGAACGGCAGGCCGCGCACCCGGGCATACGACTGGGCGTCGATGAGGAAGCGGGCCCGCAGAAGCAGCGCCAGGTGCCCACCGTTCATCTCGGGGACCAGCACCCGGCGGTAGCTGCGCACGATGTCGCCGGTGTTGGCGGGAAACGGAGCGAGGTGGCGCAGATGCGCGGTCGCGACTCGCCCGCCGCCCGCGCGCACCTCCCGCGCCGCCGCCGCGATGGGGCCGTATGTCGATCCCCCCGATCACCAGGACGTCGGCGTCACCGGAGGGGTCGTCCACCGCGAGCGGCGCGATGGTGGAGGCGATGCCGTCCACCTTCGCCTGGCGTAGGTCGGTCTGCGCTGATGGTTGTCGGGGTCGGCACTGATATTGCCGGTGATGTCGGCCTTCTCGATCCCGCCGATGCGGTGCTCCAGCCCCGCCGTCCGGGCACGGCCCACGGCCGGGCGAGGGTCTCCGGGATCGCGGGAGTACGGGTGGAAGGCGGGCCGACCGGACTCGTCGAGCCCATTGCGTTCGGTCGCGAACTCGACGGTCAGATCCGGCAGGGCGGCGATGTCGGGGGAGATTCCACGGTTCGGAGCCGTTGGCGAGATAGCCGTCCGAGAGGACGACGACCGGGGTGCGGTATGCCGTGGCGATCCGCACCGCCTCGATGGCCGCGTCGAAGCAGTCCGCGGGGGAGCGGGGAGCGACGATCGGGACGGGCGCCTCGCCATTGCGGCCGAACATCGCCTGGAGAAGGTCGGCCTGCTCGGTCTTCGTGGGCAGCCCCGTGGACGGGCCTCCCCGCTGCACATCGACGATGACGAGCGGGAGTTCGAGGCTGACCGCGAGCCCGATCGTCTCGGCCTTGAGCGCCAGGCCCGGTCCGCTCGTGCTGGTCACCCCCAGCGCTCCACCGAAGCTCGCGCCGAGCGCGATGCCGATGCCGGCGATCTCGTCCTCCGCCTGGAGGGTCATGACGCCGAAGCGCTTCAGCCCGGAAAGAGTGTGGAGAATGTCGGACGCCGGGGTAATGGGGTAGGACCCGAGGACCAGGCGCAGGCCGGCGCGATGCGCTCCCGCGACGAGGCCGTAGGCGAGCGCGGTGTTGCCGGTGATATTGCGATAGGTCCCGCTCGGCATCGGTGCCGGGGCGACTTCGTATGCCGTGGCGAAACTCTCCGTCGTCTCGCCATAGCTCCAGCCCGCCTCCATGGCGGCGATATTGGCGGCGAGGATGTCGGGCTTGGCCCCGAACTTGCTCTGCAGGAACGCTTTCGTCGTCTCCATGGGCCGGCTGTACATCACGACAGCAGCCCGAAGGCGAACATATTTCTTGGCCCGCTCCCTTGTCCTTGCGGGACAGGGTCTCAACCCCGCGAGGGCCTCGACGGTGATCGACGTCAACGGGACCGGATGGAGGTGCCAACTGTCGAGAGCCGTCGGTGAGGGGGGAGGCGGCATACCCGACCTTGGCGAGGTTGCGGGCGGAGAACTCGTCGGTGTCGACGATGAGGGTCGCCCGCGGGGAGGTCGGCGAGGTTGGCCTTGAGGGCGGCGGGGGTTCATCGCCACGAGGACGTCGGGGGCGTCGCCCGGCGTGAGCACGCGTCGTGGTCGGCGAAATGGAGTTGAAGCTCGAGACCCCGGCAGCGTGCCCTGGGGGCGCGGATCTCGGCCGGAAAATTCGGCAGGGTCGAGAGGTGCAGGTCGTTGCCGACCCCGGCGGTCCGGCGGTGAACCGGTCGCCGGTCAGTTGCATCCCGTCCCCGGAGTCACCGGCGGACCGGATCACGACCCGGCGCAGCGCGGAGTCGGGGCCGGCCTGGTCACGGTGTCGTTCGTCGTGGTCAGCCTCGCTCGTCGCCGGATATCCAGCCGCCGACCATGGTAGGGCCACCTAACCTCCTCGACTCCGGCGAGGCGGTGCTGAGGTCCGGTTCATGTCCCTCGGATAGGACTTGTCCGCGGGGACGGCCTCCGGAGACCCTGTCGAGTCAGGGAGGAAGTCATGCATCGATTTTTGCATCAGGACGGTATTCATCTCGGGCTCGTATGGCGGCGTGGGTCGCCGTCAGGTCGTCGCGGCCAGTCCGGTCGATGGAGGAGTCTGATCAGGGTCCCAATCTCGCATCTCTGGGCGCCACCCCGCCGAACGTCATTCTGGTGAAGACCGACGATCAGGTCTTCGACAAGGCCTCGCGTTTGGCCCGCATTCATGCCACGGACTGCCGCTTTTTCTCGAGTAATGGCGTCAGCTTCATCAGCAACCAGGTATCCTCGCCTCATGCTGCCAAGTCGGGCGTCGACGTTCGTTGGAAGATATCCACACACAACGAAGGGTCATCAGCCAAGGCCTCGGCGGTACTCTCGATACTCGAAGGTAGTATTGCTGCCTATCTGCAGCGCCGCGGATATCGAACAGCACTATTCGGCAAGTACCTCAACCTTGTGCCCGTTCCTCCGAATTTCGACGACTACATCACGATCATGGGATCCTGCGACAACGGGCAGACGACGGAGTACTGCACGTCCGAGACGGCTCCCTGCATGGTATTACAATTTCCTAGCGACTTTTCCGGACAGAAGCGTCAAGAGAATAGTTGGGAATCCTATCACTGGTCTCAATTATCCAGACCACCTGGCTCGGTGGCCAGATTCACACTGATCTCACCACGGCGTTGGCCCAGGCCAACACAGGCAAGCCCTTCTACCTCGAGATCGACCCGACGGCCCTCACCTCCACGACGAGTACAACACGAAGAGGAATATGACGGAGCCGAGGTATGGGTCGCTCGCCAAGCGAGACTGCACGCCCCCCGTTGTCGAGACCGACCGAAGCGACAAGCCCGCCTACGTGCAGGCATTCCCTTGGCAAGCCCGTACCCGGCTATGGCGTCGTTTGCCCGATCGCCCAACGCGCGTTGAAAAGCATGGACGACGTCTTCGGTGCGATCATCAGTCAAGTCCGGGCATCAGGGCAACTGTCTAAGACACTGGTGATCTTCACCTCCGACAACGGTCTGATGTGCAGCGAACGCGGACTTTCCAAGAAGTATGTGCCGTACTCACCGTCAGTGCGCGTTCCGCTCATGCTCGCTTATCCCGATGTGTTCGCTCCAGGCACCGCGAGTGCTGCAGCTGCCCCGAAGGCGAAGGTCTCGAATATCGACATCCTTCGGAAAATCCTGTCCGTGACCGGGACGGGGATGGACCCCAGTACCCGCCGCGTATTGACGGTCGTTCCCTGGTTACTCAACCCAACGGGCATGCGCTGCTTCTCCGAGTATTGGCGCGACCGCGCTACTCCCCGTCCAGGCCTGCGCCGATCCCCACGTGGGCCAGCATCACCGATGGCCGCTGCACCTTCATCATCACGTACGACGGCGCGGGCAGGCGGTGACCCAGGGATTGTACGACTCCAAGACCGACCCCGGTCAGATGACCAACCTCATCCCGCTCGCCGCAGGAACCCCGTCCTCGACCTATGACGTCCCGGAATGGACCACCCCGCTGAACGCGGAGCGCGCGTGCGCGGGGACCGGTGCCAGCGTGGCCAAGCCTTGCCATTGACGGCTACCTCTCGGCGGTCATGGATGCGTATGTCGTGGTCGCTGCAGTCGTCGTCACCGGGATTCTTCTGGTGTCCGCTGCCGGGATCGCGCGACGTCTCACGGCTCGCGAGCCGCCACGAGTCGCCAAGCAAACGACCCATGAATCCGGTGTCGATCCTGTTGGAAGGAACTGGGCGCAGACTCCAGATGCGTTATCGGACATCGGCGTGCCTCTATGTCATTTTCGCCGTGGACGCGGTGTATCTCTTTCCTGGGCGCTGGTTCTGCAAACAGCGATGGGGCCTGCCACTCTGGTCGAGATAACGATCTTTGTCGCCGTTGTCCTCGTGAGTTTGGTCCACGGCGCGCGGCAAGGCCTCCTGCGCTGGCTGGGGGTGGTTGATCGTCGCGCGTATCTTGCCGGCTGACACCACAACTCCTTGTCCCTATTTCGAAGGACTAGCACAGGCGCTTCGAAACTGATGTACGATCAACGAGGTGGTGCGCAGCCGGCGCACCGCACGCACAAAGAAGGGAGCAATCGATGGAGCGCAGGACATTCCTCACCGGTGCCGCTCTGGCCGTCGCGTCAGCGCCAGTCGCTGGAGCCG
>JADJEA010000028.1 GCA_016702415.1 Nostocoides sp. | reverse complement strand
GGTCGTCATTTGGTTCGAGCGGCGGTCATCGGCCGGATGCAGCAGCGGCCTGGCCCTAACCGCACTGGACCCTTTCGGCCTGCTGCAGACCCTCGCCGATGCCGGCTTTCCGCGCTCAAAGAGGACCTGACGCCCGGGCGAACGCCGACAAGATCGTCTTCCTCTTCGCGCCCGCCTTCTTTCTGGCGATGGCGTTCGTCTCGTTCTCGATCATCCTGCTCGGCCCGGCTGTGTGGATGTTCGGGTCATTAAGACACCGCTGCAGCTGGATCCATCGCCGGTGGCCGTTCTCCTCGTCCTCGCGGTCGCGGGTGTCGGAGCCTGCGGCGTCGTCCTCGCCGGATGGTCTCGGTCGACCTGTCCGGGGCTTGGCGGTCTGCGCAGCAGCGCCCAGATCGCCCCCCGCATGAGATCGCGATGGGCCTGTCGCTGGTCGCCAGTCTTTATGTTCCTGGGGTCGATGTCGACGAGCCAGATCGTCAAGGCTCCAGGGAGCACCGGTGGTTCATCCTCCCGTGCATCGCCCCCCGTCATCTACGTCGTGACCATGGTGGGCGGCGACCAACCGCCTGCCGTCTGACCTCGAAGCCGAGGGTGAGGGCGAGCTTCACCGGTGGTTTCCACACCGGAAGTACCTCGCTGAAGTTCGCGATGTTCTTCCTCGCCGAGTACGTCAACATGTTCACCGTCTCCGCGCTGGCCACCACCGTCTCTCCTGGCGGCTGGCAGGCCCCGCCCGGCATCGCCGCCATCAACGACGGCATGTTCAACCACGGCTGGTGGGGCTGCTCTGGTTCTTCCTCAAGCTGTGGCTCTTCATGTTCTTCTTCGTCTGGCTCCGTGGCACCCTGCCCCGGGTCCGGTACGACCAGTTCATGCACTTCGGCTGGAAGTTCCTCATCCCCATCACCATCGTCTGGGTGGTCGCCGTCGCCTTCATCCAGGCAGCCAACGAGGGCCGGTTTTCGGCACCAACACCGTGCGTCGCTGGCATCGCGCACCTACTACACCTCGCCGTTGTTCATCATCGGCGTTCTCCTTGTCGGTGTCTTCGCGGCCACGTGGATCTGGGACGGGACGCCAGGCGGCCAAGGCCGAGGTCGTTAAGGCCGCGCCACCACCGGTGGTCGATCCGTATGCCGGGCTACCCCTGCAGCCACTGCCGGGTCAGCGTCTGGCCGAGTCCTGACCCCACGCACCGGAGCAGGAGGTCCTCCATGGCTGAGCAGGGCAAGGGCGGGTTCTTCCGAGATGTCTGCGCCGGTCGGCGGGTTCGGCGTCACTCTTTGCGACGATGTTCCGCAAGGTCTACACCGAGGAATACCCGGAGGTGAAGCGTTCCACCCGGCCGCGGTTCCACGGTCGTCACCAGCTCAATCGCCACCCCGACGGCCTCGAGAAGGCGTCGGATGCGAATTGTGCGCGTGGGCGTGCCCGGCGGACGCCATCCTCGTCGAAGGTGCCAACAATGACGACACCCCGGCAGCGGCCGCTACTCACCGGGCGAGCGCTCAGGCCGGGTCTACCAGATCAACTACCTCCGGTGCATCCTGTGCGGGCTGTGCATCGAGGCCTTTGCCCGACCCGGGCCCTGACCATGACCACTTCACGAGCTGGCCGGATCACCAGCGGGCGGATCTGATCTTCACCAAAGAGCAGTTCCTGGCCCTGCTCAGCGCCGGTAGATGGTCGCCACCGCACGCGATGGCGAAAGACATGGATGAGCGCGATTACCACTAGGGGAAGGTCTCGGGTGACGCGTCATGACTGGCACGGGTGGCCGTCGTCTTCTGGATTCTCGCGTTCTTCGCGGTGGCCGGTGCGTTGGGCCTGCTGTTCTGCCCGCAAGGCGGTCCACGCCGCGCTCGGGATGGCTATGACGATGCTGGTCCTCTGCATCTTCTACATCGGACAGGGTGCCCCTTCCTCGGTGTGGTCCAGGTGTTCGTCTACCTGGCGCCGTCATGATGCTCTTCCTCTTCGTCCTCATGCTCGTCGGCGTGGACTCGGACTCGCTGGTCGTGAGACCATCCGGCGGGCAGAAGTGGGCGGCGCCCTGCTCAGCCTCGGCCTCGCGGTCATGCTCGTCATCGGGATCGGCCACATCACTGTCGTGCCGGCGAGCTGACCCTCGAGTTTGGCCACCCGGCGGGAATGTCTCCGCCATGGCCAATTTCATCTTCGGGTACGTCTGGTCTTCGAGACCACAGCGCGCTGCTGATCACCGCTGCCCGGGGCGATGGTGCTGGCGCACCGCGAGCGGATGGGGCCGCCGAGTCAGAAGGACCTTCCAAGGAGCGCTTCCAGCGCAACGAGCACGTCTCGGGTCTCCCGGCGCCCGGGGTCTACGCCTGCCACAACGCCGTCGACACCCCGGCGCTCCTGCCCGACGGCAGCCCGTCGGCGTTGTCGGTCGCCGGACCCGGTCGAGCGACCAGGTCGCCGGGCCCGGCCGGTTCACCGCCGCCGGTTAAAACCTCCAGAACGAGATCGAGGAGGGACGGGACCCTGATGAGCCTGGATGAACTACATCTACCTCAGTGATGGTTCTTCGCCCTCGGCGCGGCCACCGTGCTGACCAGGGCAACGCTATCGTCGTCTTCATGGGGATCGAGCTGATGCTGCTCAATGCGGCGAACTCGAGTTCGTCACCTTTCGGCGGATGCGCGGATCACTCGCCGAAGGGTCGGCGATCGTTGTTGTCTTCGTCATGGTCGTCGCGGCGGCCGGAGGTCGTCGCCGGCCCGCGATCATCATGGCGATCTTCCGCGCCCGCCGGTCGGCCCCTGGTCGACGACGGCCAACCTCCTTAAGCCGTAGAAGGAGTCGAGGCATCAAAGTGCTCCTCCCTCGTCCCCTCCAGGTCGCGCAGGCCACCGGCGCCGACAGCGGCCCGGTGAGTCTTCCGGCCAGTCTTCGTGATCGCGTTGCCGCTCGCCGGTGCCGTGCTGTTATTGTTGGTGGCCGGGCCACTGGACAGCTTCTGGTCCGGGCCTGGCCACCGGATTGTCCTGGGCCAGCTTTGGTCCGGCTTCGCCGCCCTGCTTCAGACTACGGGGCGCCGACCCGGAGGGCCGGTCCACCCATCAGGTCCTTACTCCCTGATCCCGGCGGAGCTCTAGCTGTCGGCCGGTCTCCTGGTCGACCCGTTGTCGATCAGCTTCGTCCTCCCCAATGTACTTTTGTCGGCTCACCATTCACGCGTCTACTCGCTCGGCTACATGAGTTACGACCCCGGACAAGCGGCGCTTCTTCGCCTACCTGAACCTCTTCATCGCGGCGATGCTCACGCCTCGTCCTCGCCGACTCGTATGTCCTTCTCTTCGTGGGCTGGGAAGGCGTTGGTCTGGCCTCCTATCTCCTGATCGGCTTCTGGAATCAGCGCCCCGAGTACGCCACCGCCGCCAATAAGGCCTTCGTGGTCAACCGCGTTGGTGACATGGGCCTGTCCCTGGCCATCGCCCTGATGTTCGCGACCTTCCACGCCGTCGACTTCGCGACCGTTGACGCCGGAGCCGGCAAGGCCAGCACCGGCGTCCTCACCGCGATCGGCCTCCTGCTCCTGATCGGCGCGTGCGGCAAGTCGGCGCAGTTCCCACTTGGCTGGCTCGGCGACGCCATGGCCGGTCCGACTCCGGTCATGGCACTGATCCACGCCGCGACCATGGTCACCGCCGGTGTCTACCTTGTCGTCCGCAGCCACGCGATCTTCGCTGCCGCGCCGCTGAATGCCCGGCTCGCCGTCACCATCGTCGGCGCGATCACGCTCCTGTACGGGGCCGTCGTCGGATGCGCCAAGGACGACATCAAGAAGGCCCTCGCCGCTCTACCATGTCCCAGATCGGCTACGATGATGCTCGTGCGGGCTTGGGCCGGTCGGCTACGCCTTCGCAATCATGCACCCGCTGACCCACGGTTTCTTCAAGGCCGGCAGTTCCTCGGCGCCGGCTCGGTCGGGCGCACGGCATGAGCGACCAGGTCGATATGCGCCGGTTCGGAGGCCGGGGCCGTTCATGAAGATCACGTGGATCACCTTCGGCCTGGGTTGGCTCGCCATCCTCGAGTCCCGCCGTTCTCCGGCTTCTGGTCCAAGGACATGATCATCGAAGCCGCGTTCGTGGGCGAGGGGCTGGCGGCCCTGGGGTGTTCGGCCTTGCCGCGCTGATCGGGGCCGGCATCACCGCCTTCTACATGTCCCGGCTCTTCTTCACGACCTTCCAGGGCGACAAGCGCTGGACCGACCACCAGCACCCGCACGAGTCCCCGCTGACGATGACGATCCCGATGATGGTGCTCCGCCGTGGCCTCGGCGGCCCCTCGGGTCATCCTCGGACCGACCGGCATGTTCACCACCTGGCTCGAGCCGATCGTCGGCGGCGGCCACGAGGGCGAGCCGGTGGTCAACAAGTGGGTGCTCATGGGTTGACCCCTGGCTCTCGTCCTCGGCGGGGTCGCGCTCGCCTGGATGCGGTATGCCGCGCCGACGTCCCGATCGTCGCCCCCGATGGGAACGCCCTCACCCGGGCGGCCCGCAATGATCTCTACCAAGACGTGATCAACCGCAACGTCTTCGAACTGCCCGGCGGGAACTGACCGACGCGGTCGAATGGAGTGATCGGCATGGTGTCGACGCGGGGTTCATGGGCCTGGCCCACCTCACCCGCGGCGCATCGGACCGATTGCGTCGCCTCCAGAACGGGTACGCACGCTCGTAGTGCCTTGACGATGCTCGCCGTTGTTGTCGCCGTCTTCCGGTGCACTGTGGGTGATCAACTGATGGACAACTTCCCCTGGCTGACCGTGCTGATGGTGCTCCCGCTGGTCGGGGCACTGGTCATCGCAGCCCTCCCGTCGGCGCTGGCGGACAAGGCGAAGCACCGGCCCTGGGCTTCTCCTCGTCACGCTTGCCGTTGCCGTGGCCGCCGTGACTCGGGTTCGACGCCGACTCGCTGCAGCAGTTCCAACTCTCGCCGAGACCCATGAGTGGATTCTGCACCTTCGGGGTGTCCTATGCCCCTGGGCGTCGATGGAATCGCCCTCTCGCTGATCGTCATGTCGGCGATCCTGACCCCCGGTGTGCATCCTCGCGGCCTGGCACGATGTGCCCGAGGGCGGGCGCCGGGAAAGAACTAACTTCGCGCTGACCTCTCCTGCTCGCCTTCATGGTCGGGGTCTTTGCGGCGACGGACGTCTTCCTGTTCTACGTCTTCTTCGAGGCCATGCTCATCCCGGTCTACTTCCTGATCGGGTCCTATGGCGGGCCGAACCGGCAGTATGCCGCGGTCAAGTTCCTGTTGTCCTCCCTCGCCGGCGGCCTGGTCATGCTGGTCAGTGTCATCGCGCTCTACTTCCACGGCCCGCGCGGTCCCCAGGGTTTCCTCGTCAACAATCTGACCGGACTGGCTCTGGACTCGACGACGCAGAAGTGGATCTGGCTCGGCTTTTGTCGCCTTCGCCGTCAAGGCGCCGATGCGGCCCGTGCACACCTGGCTGCCGGACGCGGTGGGCGCGGCCGCTGGCGACGTCGACCCTCCTGGTCGGGGTCCTGGACAAGGTCGGGACGTACGGCATGATCCGCTTCTGCCTGCAGATGTTCCCGAGGCCAGCACCTGGGCCACTCCCGTCGTCATCGCCTCTGCCGTAGTCTCGGTGCTCTACGGCGCGTTCTGTGCCATCGGGTCCAACGACATCATGCGGCTGATCTCCTACACCTCGATCAGCCACTTCTCGGCTTCATCGTCATGGGGGATCTTCGCCATGACCACCCCGGCCGGAGCGGGCGCCGCGACCTACATGATCAACCACGGCTTAGCACGGCCGGCCTCTTCCTCGTGGCCGCGATGCTCGTCCGTCGCCGGGAGCACCCGGATCTCCGACTCGGTGGCTGGCAGCGGGTCACCCCGGCGATCGCCGGTGTCTTCCCCTCGTCGCCGGACTGTCGAGCCTGTCCCTTCCCGGCATGGGTTCGTTCGTCTCGGAGTTCCTCGTCCTCCCGGACTTTTCGCCCGCTATAAGGGGGCGGCCGCGATCGCGACCTTCGGGCTGGTCCTGGCCGCGCTCTATGTCCTGTGGATGTACAAGCGAATGATGACCGGGCCGAAGCCAGACCTCGCCGAACCGGTCCCGGATCTGTCCTGGCGGGAGAAGGCGGTCGTCGCCCCCATCCTCGTGGCGTTCCTCCTTTTGGCTTCTATCCTAAACCCCCTCCTCGACACGGTCAACCCCGTGGTCCAGCGCGTCCTGACATATGTGGGCGTGACCGACCTGGTGCCGACCGTCCCCGTCGCTGCCACCACTGGGAGTGAGAAGTGACCCCCGACACCGGTTTTCAGGCCGTCAGCGTCAACTACTGGGCGGTCATGCCCGTTCTCGTCGTCTTCGGTGGCGCGTTGATCGGTGTTCTGGTCGAGGCGTTCGTGCCGCGGCGGTCACGGCATACGGTCCAGGTCGCCCTGACCCTGGCCACGC
Organism: Nostocoides sp.; assembly: GCA_016702415.1. Lineage (GTDB taxonomy): Bacteria > Actinomycetota > Actinomycetes > Actinomycetales > Dermatophilaceae > Nostocoides_A. The sequence continues at coordinate 15,031 of JADJEA010000028.1, read as the reverse complement.
TCGTCGCTGCCTTCGTCGTTCTGGTGACCAAAGCCCGGCATGACCGCGGGGTCACCTTCGGCGGGGCGCTCGTGATCGATGGACCGGCGCTCTTCCAGATGGGGGCGATCCTGGTGCTCGGCCTGCTGGCCGTCATGCTCATGGCCGAGAAGTTCTCCAGCGCCGGACCGGACGCGTTCACTCCGATGGGCGCCGCGGTGCCGGGGTCGCGGCTGGAGGCCACGGCCGCGCGCGCGGGTTGGGGGACCGGTGAGGTCTTCCCGCTGGCCCTCTTCTCAATCGCGGGCATGATGATCTTCCCGGCCGCCGGCGACCTCCTGACGATGTTCGTGGCGCTGGAGGTGCTCTCGCTGCCGCTCTATATCCTCACCGGCCTCGCGCGCCGCAAGCGCTCTCCTGTCGCAGGAAGCGGCCCTGAAGTACTTCCTGCTCGGCTCCTTCTCCAGCGCCTTCTTCCTCTTCGGTGCCGCCCTCATCTACGGATACGCTGGATCGATCCACCTCGCCGACATCGCCTCCGCAATCTCCGACGGCGGCGTGCAGTATGACGGCCTCCTCCTCCCCGGAGTCGTCTTCGTCCTCGTCGGCCTGCTGTTCAAGGTCGGCGCGGTGCCCTTCCACGCCTGGACCCCCGACGTCTACCAGGGAGCACCCACGCCGGTGACCGGCTTCATGGCCGCGTGCACCAAGCTCGCCGCTTTCGGAGCGATCCTGCGCCTGGTCTATGTCGGTATCGAAGCCAATCGTTGGGACTGGCGTGTCGCGGTCATGGCGATCGCCGCGCTGACGATGGTCGTCGGCTCGATCCTCTCGGTCACCCAGACCGACATCAAGCGCCTGCTGGCCTACTCCTCCATCGCCCACGCCGGGTTCATCCTCGTCGGGGTGCTCGCGTTCGACAAGCGCGCGGCGTCGCCGGCGTCATGTTCTATGCGCTGGCGTATGGTCTGGCGACGATCGCGGCCTTCGGCGTCGTCACCCATCATCCGTCAGGGTGAGGGCGGCGGTGAGGCGACCGCGTTGTCGCAGTGGGCCGGGCTGGGCAAGTCGCATCCCGTCATCGCCGGGGTCTTCGCGCCCTGCTCCTGCTGACCTTCGCGGAATCCCACTGACCTCCGGGTTCACCGCGAAGTTCGCCGCGTTCGCTCCCCGCAATCGCCAGCGGCGGCAAGGGCGCGATCCTCCTGGTCGTCCTGGGCGTCCTCTGCAGCGCGATCACCGCCTTCGTTTACGTCCGGATCATCGTCCTGATGTACTTCGACGAGGGCCGCAGCGACGTCGTGGCGCTGACCCCTCCGTCCTGGCCACCATCGCCCTCGCGGTGGCGGTCATCGCCACCATCGGGCTGGGCGTGTGGCCCGGTCCGGTGCTCGACCTGGCCACCCAGGCGAGCCAGTTCATCCGCTGACCGTATGCCGAGCTGCGCCACCGCACCCGCTCTCCCGGGGCTCTCGGATGCCCTCCGGCGCGTCTCGACGCGGGCCTGAGCGCGGTCGAGGACCTCCTGGAATCCCGCGTCGAGCATCGCGACCCCTTCATCGCGGAGGCGAATGCCCACCTGCTGCTGGCCGGGGGCAAGCGGTTCCGGCCGCTGTTGACGATGTTGACGGCCGAGTTGGGATCGGGCATCTCACCGGAGGTCATCGCCGCTGCGGCTGGCGTGGAGCTGACCCACCTCGCCTCGCTCTACCACGACGACGTCATGGACGAGGCGGACACCCGGCGGGGTTCGCCGAGCGCCAACGCGAAGTACGACAACTCGACGGCCATCCTCGTCGGCGACCTCCTCTTCGGCACGGCGTCGGACATCATCGCCGATCTCGGACCCGAGGCGGTAAAGATCCAGAGCCAGACGTTCATCCGGCTGTGCTCCGGCCAGATCCGCGACGACCGCCCGTGCCCACCGGGGACGGACCCGCACGCCTACTACCTGGGGGTCCTGGCCGATAAGACCGGAGTGCTCATCGCGACGGCCGCCCGCTATGGCGCCCTGCTCTCCGGGTGCTCCCGAGAGACCATCGACGTGGTGCGGGAGTACGGCGAGCGCATCGGCATCGCCTTCCAGCTGGCGGATGACCTCATCGACATCTCCTCGACGGGAGAGGTGCTCGGCAAGATGCCCGGCACCGATATCCGTGAGGGCAAGCGCACCCTGCCGATCATCTATGCCCTCGAGTCGACCGATCCCGCCGACGTCCGACTCCAGGAGCTCTTGCGTCAACCCACGCACACCGAGGCCGAACTGGCCGAGAGCTCGCCCCTGCTGCGGGTTCATCCGGCCATGGATCGTGCCCGCGCGGAGACCCTCGCGATGGCCCTCGCCGCCCAGGACGTGCTCTCGCGCCCCTTGCCCGACGGCGAGATCAAGGCGGCGCTCGGGCACCTCGCCCTCCGCGTCGTCCAGCGCGACCAGTAGGCCGCCCCCAGGGCGTCCCCGGAGCCCGAGATGGGTCGACGACGTGGGCTCAGGACGTGGCGGACAGGGTCGCAGCCCAGGTCAGGCCGGGTCGGGGAAGAGATCCGCGGGACGGCTGACGCCGCTTTCGTACGAGCGCGGGTCCTCCCGCGGCTCCAAGTGAACCGACATGTCGAGGTCGGGGATGGTCGCGGCCAGATCGTCCTCGATCGTCTCGACGAGGTCATGTCCCTGCTGGACTGGTCCAGGACCCAGGGACCAGGACATGGAGCGACCCGAAGACCCGATGTCCGGCCTCCCGGGTCCGCAGACCGTGATACTGCACCTCCGGAGAGGTATGCCGATCCAAGACCCCGGTGATCGCCGCGAGCCGCTCGGCGTCGATGGCCTTGTCCATGAGGCCGTCAACGGAGTGCCGGATCAGGTGCCAACCGGTCCAGATGATGTTGCAGCCCACCAGGAAAGCAATGACCGGGTCGAGCCGGTCCCACTTGGTCAGGCCGACGAGCAGGACGCCGGCGACGACCCCGACCGACGTCCATACGTCCGTCAAGAGGTGCTTGCCGTCGGCAATGAGGGTGATCGAGTTGTGAGTGCGCCCGGCCCGCAGCAACACCAGCGCGACCAGCCCGTTGACCAGCGAGGCGGCGATGGAGATCGCCAGCCCGATCCCGACATTCTCGAGGGGTGCGGGTGGAGGAAGCGCTGGACCGATGTCAGCAGGATGAAGATGGCGGCACGAAGATCATCAGGCCCTCGACGACCGCGGAGAAGTACTCTGCCTTCGAATGCCCGAAGTGGTGGTCGTCGTCGGCGGGCTGCGCGGCGACATGAAGCGCGAGCAGGGCGACGAACGCGGCGACCAGGTTGACGATCGACTCGGCGGCATCCGAGAGCAGGCCCACCGACCCGGTGAGGACATAGGCCCCGAACTTCAACGCGATGGTCACCACCGCCGCCGTGATCGACAGCCACGCGTATTTCGTCAGGTCGGCGCGGGCACTCACGGGCAGATCATGCCAGGTCAGGCGCTGGACGGCTCGACCGCGGCGGGGGTGCTCCGCCCGCGTCGCGCCGCGGCCACCGAGTCCACGGTCAGAACGGTCAGCGCGAACCAGACGATCCCGAAGCCCACCCACAACGCGGCGCTGACGCGCTCACCGAGGACGAGCACCCCGATGAGCAGTTGGATGACGGGCGTGATGAACTGCATCAACCCGATGGTCACCAGCGGCACCCGCTGCGCGGCGGCAGCGAAGCACAGCAGCGGGAGCGCGGTCACGACCCCCGCGAGAGTGAGAAGGACCGTATGGCGGGGGCCCGCGCCATACGTCAGATCGCCCTGGCGTGCGATCACCAGGAGAATGACCCCGGCCACTGGGGTCAGGACGGCGGTCTCGGCGAACAGGGTGTGCCACGGCTGGAGGCTGACGCCGAGGCGCTTCTTCAGGAGGGAGTACAACCCGAACGACGCCGCGAGGCTGAGCGCCACGACGGGGAAGTGGCCGCCTCGACGGCGAGATAGCCCGCGGCGACGGCGCCGATCGCGACCGCGACCCACTGCAGCGGGCGCAGGCCCTCGCCGAGGACAACGACCCCAGCGCGACGGTGAGGATGGGGTTGAGGGAAGTACCCGAGGGCAGCCTCGTAGGTATGCCCGTGCAGGACCGCGAAGACATAGATGACCCAGTTGACGGCGATGAACAGGGCCGCGAGCGTCAGGCCGCCGGCCAGGGCCGGGCGGCGGACGACATCGCGAATCCAGGCCCAATCCCGACGCACCATGAGCACCACGAGGCACAGGAGCATCGTCCAGAGGATGCGATGGGCGAGCACCTCCCACGCTCCGGCCGGTTTGAGGGCGTGGAAATAGAGCGGGAACAGGCCCCAGATGCAATACGCGAGCACGCCGTATGCCGTGCCCCGCCTCACCTCATCGGCGTTGGAGGTCACTCCACGGTCCAGGTGTCCTTGCCGGCGAGCAGGGCGTGGAGGTCGGCATCGTCGGCGGGGCCGCCGGCCGTGGTCACCGCGGCGTCGATCTGGGCCCGGACGCCGTCGTCATAGGTCGGCCGCTCCACCTGCCGGAAGATGCCCATCGGGACCTGAGTCATCCCGGCACCGTCGAGGCGGCTGAGGGCGAACTGCTGGCTCGGGTCGTCGGCGTGGGCGTCGTGGACGACGACCTCACCGGCACCCGCCGCCTCGGCCTCGGCGACGAAGCGCAGCGCGCCATCGGCGACCCGGACCAGCACCTGTCGCGACGGCTCGGCACCGATCCGCACGGGCTCGCCGTGGACGAGGTGGACCAGACGGGCAGCCTGCTGATCGCGGTCCTTGATCGCGTCGAAGGCGCCATCGTTGAAGATCGGGCAGTTCTGATAGATCTCGACCAGGGCGGTCCCGCGGTGCGCCGCTGCGGCCTTGAGGATCTCGCCGAGGTGGGCCCGGTCGTTGTCGAGGCTGCGGGCGACGAAGGTGGCCTCCGCGCCGAGGGCCAGGCTGACCGGGTTGAACGGGGTGTCGACAGAGCCGACGGGGCTCGATTTCGTGATCTTGCCCTGCTCGGAGGTGGGGGAGTACTGCCCTTTCGTCAGCCCGTAGATCCGGTTGTTGAACAGGAGGATGGTCAGATTGACATTGCGGCGAAGCGCGTGGATGAGGTGGTTGCCGCCGATCGAGAGGGCATCCCCGTCCCCGGTGACGACCCAGACCGACAGATCCGGCCGGGCCGTCGCCAAGCCGGTGGCGATAGCCGGGGCGCGTCCGTGGATCGAGTGCATCCCGAAGGTGTCGAGATAGTAGGGGAAGCGGGAGGAGCACCCGATCCCCGAGACGAAGACGATGTTCTCCTTCCGGAGCCCGAGCGCCGGGAGGAACGCCTGCACCGTGTTGAGAATGATGTAGTCGCCACAGCCCGGGCACCACCGGACCTCTTGATCGGAGGCATAGTCCTTGCGCGTCGGCGCGGGACCGTCCGGGTCCAGCCGCGGCACGGACGCGAGGCCGTGAGGCAGCGGCATACCGAGTGGACTGGGGTCGACACCGGTCTCGCGGCGGCTGCGGGGCTGAGTGGTCAGGGACATCTCACGGTCTCGTGGTCGGTGACGATAGTTTCGGCTTGAACAATATTAGGCCGATTCGGTTGTCGCGAGGATGGCATCGACGAGTTCACCGGTGGTGAACGGCAGGCCGCGCACCCGGGCATACGACTGGGCGTCGATGAGGAAGCGGGCCCGCAGAAGCAGCGCCAGGTGCCCACCGTTCATCTCGGGGACCAGCACCCGGCGGTAGCCGCGCACGATGTCGCCGGTGTTGGCGGGAAACGGAGCGAGGTGGCGCAGATGCGCGGTCGCGACTCGCCCGCCGCCCGCGCGCACCTCACGCGCCGCCGCCGCGATGGGGCCGTATGTCGATCCCCACCCGATCACCAGGACGTCGGCGTCACCGGAGGGGTCGTCCACCGCGAGCGGCGCGATGGTGGAGGCGATGCCGTCCACCTTCGCCTGGCGTAGGTCGGTCATGCGCTGATGGTTGTCGGGGTCGTAACTGATATTGCCGGTGATGTCGGCCTTCTCGATCCCGCCGATGCGGTGCTCCAGACCCGCCGTCCCGGGCACGGCCCACGGCCGGGCGAGGGTCTTGGGATCGCGGGCGTAGGGGTGGAAGGCGGGCCGACCGGACTCGTCGACCCCATTGCGTTCGGTCGCGAACTCGACGGTCAGATCCGGCAGGGCGGCGATGTCGGGGAGATTCCACGGTTCGGAGCCGTTGGCGAGATAGCCGTCCGAGAGGACGACGACCGGGGTGCGGTATGCCGTGGCGATCCGCACCGCCTCGATGGCCGCGTCGAAGCAGTCCGCGGGGGAGCGGGGAGCGACGATCGGGACGGGCGCCTCGCCATTGCGTCCGAACATCGCCTGGAGCAGGTCGGCCTGCTCGGTCTTCGTGGGCAGGCCCGTGGACGGGCCCCCCCGCTGCACATCGATGATGACGAGCGGGAGTTCGAGGCTGACCGCGAGCCCGATCGTCTCGGCCTTGAGCGCCAGGCCCGGTCCGCTCGTGCTGGTCACCCCCAGCGCTCCACCGAAGCTCGCCCCGAGCGCGATGCCGATGCCGGCGATCTCGTCCTCCGCCTGGAGGGTCATGACGCCGAAGCGCTTCAGCCCGGAGAGGGTGTGGAGGATGTCGGACGCCGGGGTGATGGGGTAGGACCCGAGGACCAGGCGCAGGCCGGCGCGATGTGCTCCCGCGACGAGGCCGTAGGCGAGCGCGGTGTTGCCGGTGATATTGCGATAGGTCCCGCTCGGCATCGGTGCCGGGGCGACCTCGTATGCCGTGGCGAAACTCTCCGTCGTCTCGCCATAGCTCCAGCCCGCCTCCATGGCGGCGATATTGGCGGCGAGGATGTCGGGCTTGGCCCCGAACTTGCTCTGCAGGAACGCTTTCGTCGTCTCCATGGGCCGGCTGTACATCCACGACAGCAGCCCGAAGGCGAACATATTCTTGGCCCGCTCCTTGTCCTTGCGGGACAGGGTCTCAAAGCCCGCGAGGGCCTCGACGGTGATCGACGTCAACGGGACCGGATGGAGGTGCCAACTGTCGAGAGAGCCGTCGGTGAGGGGGGAGGCGGCATACCCGACCTTGGCGAGGTTGCGGGCGGAGAACTCGTCGGTGTCGACGATGAGGGTCGCCCCGCGGGGGAGGTCGGCGAGGTTGGCCTTGAGGGCGGCGGGGTTCATCGCCACGAGGACGTCGGGGGCGTCGCCCGGCGTGAGCACGTCGTGGTCGGCGAAATGGAGTTGGAAGCTCGAGACCCCCGGCAGCGTGCCCTGAGGGGCGCGGATCTCGGCCGGGAAGTTCGGCAGGGTCGAGAGGTCGTTGCCGACCCCGGCGGTCTCGGCGGTGAACCGGTCGCCGGTCAGTTGCATCCCGTCCCCGGAGTCACCGGCGAACCGGATCACGACCCGGCGCAGCCGAGTCGGGGCCGGCCTGGTCACGGTGTCGTTCGTCATGGTCACCTCGCTCGTCGCCGGATATCCGGCCGCCGACCATGGTAGGGCCACCTAACCTCCTCGACTCGGCGAGGCGGTGCTTTGAGGTCCGGTTCATGTCCCTCGGATAGGGGACTTGTCCGCGGGGACGGCCTCCGGAGACCCTGTCGAGTCAGGGAGGAAGTCATGCATCGATTTTGCATCAGGACAGTATTCATCTCCGGGCTCGTGGCGGCGTGGGTCGCCGTCGGGTCGTCCGCGGCCAGTCCGGTCGATGGAGGGTCTGATCGGGGTCCCAATCTCGCATCTCTGGGCGCCACCCCGCCGAACGTCATTCTGGTGAAGACCGACGATCAGGTCTTCGACAAGGCCTCGCGTTTGGCCGCATTCATGCCACGGACTGCCGCTTTTTTCTCGAGTAATGGCGTCAGCTACGTCAACAGCCAGGTATCCTCGCCCTCATGCTGCCAGAGTCGGGCGTCGACGTTCGTTGGAAGATATCCACACAACGAAGGGGTCATCAGCCAAGGCCTCGGCGGTACTCTCGATACTCGGGGTAGTATTGCTGCCTATCTGCAGCGCCGCGGATATCGAACAGCACTATTCGGCAAGTACCTCAACCTTGTGCCCGTTCCTCCGAATTTCGACGACTACATCACGATCATGGGATCCTGCGACAACGGGCAGACGACGGAGTACTGCACATCCGAGACGGCTCCTGCATGGTATTACAATTTCCTAGCGACTTTTCCGGACGGAAGCGTCAAGAAGATAGTTGGGAATCCTATCACTGGTCTCAATTATCAGACCACCTGGCTCGGTGGCCAGATTCGCACCTATCTCACCACGGCGTTGGCCCAGGCCAACACAGGCAAGCCCTTCTACCTCGAGATCGACCCGACGGCCCCTCACCTCCACGACGAGTACAACACGAAGAGGAATATGACGGAGCCGAGGTATAGATCGCTCGCTGTGCCAGGCTGCACGCCCCCCGTTGTCGAGACCGACCGAAGCGACAAGCCCGCCTACGTGCAGGCATTCCCCTTGACCGACCCGTACAGCTATGGCGTCGTTTGCCCGGTCGCCCAACGCGCGTTGAAAAGCATGGACGACGTCTTCGGTGCGATCATCGATCAAGTCCGGGCATCGGGGCAACTGTCTAAGACACTGGTGATCTTCACCTCCGACAACGGTCTGATGTACGGCGAACACGGACTTTCCAAGAAGTATGTGCCGTACTCACCGTCGGTGCGCGTTCCGCTCATGCTCGCTTATCCCGGTGTGTTCGCTCCAGGCACCGCGAGTGCTGCAGCTGCCCCGAAGGCGAAGGTCTCGAATATCGACATCCTTCCGACGATCCTGTCCGTGACCGGGACAGCGGTGGACCCGAGCCTGCCACGTATTGACGGTCGTTCACTGGTTACTCAACCCAACGGGCATACGCTGCTTCTCGGAGAGTATTGGCGCGACCCGCGCTACTCCCCGTCGAAGCCTGCGCCGATCCCCACGTGGGCCAGCATCACCGATGGCCGCTACACCTTCATCATCACGTACGACGGCGCGGGCAAGGCGGTGACCCAGGAGTTGTACGACTCCAAGACCGACCCCGGTCAGATGACCAACCTCATCCCGCTCGCCGCAGGAACCCCGTCCTCGACCTATGACGTCCCGAAGTGGACCACCCGACTGAACGCGGAGCGCGCGTGCGCGGGGACCGGTGCCGGCGTGGCCAAGCCTTGCCATTGACGGCTACTCTCGACGGTCATGGATGCGTATGTCGTGGTCGCTGCGGTCGTCGTCACCGGGATTCTTCTGGTGTCCGCTGCCGGGATCGCGCGACGTCTCCTCGCTCCGCGAGCCGCCACAGTCGCCAAGCAAACGACTTATGAATCCGGTGTCGATCCTGTTGGAAGGAACTGGGCGCAGACTCAGATACGTTATCTGACCTTCGCCTTCCTCTATGTCATTTTCGCCGTGGACGCGGTGTATCTCTTTCCCTGGGCGCTGGTTCTGCAAACAGCGATGGGGCCTGCCACTCTGGTCGAGATAGCGATCTTTGTCGCCGTTGTCCTCGTGGGTTTGGTCCACGGCGCGCGACGAGGCCTCCTGCGCTGGCTGTGAGTGGTTGATCGTCGCGCGTATCTTGCCGTGACGCCACAACTCCTTGTCCCTATTTCGAAGGACTAGCACGGGCGCTTCGAAACTGATGTGATCAACGAGGTGGTGCGCAGCCGGCGCACCGCACGCACACAGAAGGGGACAATCGATGGAGCGCAGGACATTCCTCACCGGTGCCGCTCTGGCCGTCGCGTCAGCGCCAGTCGCTGGAGCCGCCGCGGCCCACGCGGACGAAGATCGCATGGCAGGCTGGTACAGCGACTTCAACCGAAACCGGCTCGGATGGAATTCGGTCGCCGGAACCTGGAATCTCAACGGCGGGTACTACTGGGCGCAAGGGACTCCCGGCTACTGGGCTTCCACGGCCCACACCGGCTCGTGGCGGAACTTCGTCTACCAGGCCCGCGTCAAGCGAGACGGCAACGGCGGTGGCTACTGGTCGAACTCCATGGTGATCCGGGGCAACCCGCTTCGCCTCAACAGCGAGCGCGACTGGGCGCCCAGCTATCACTTCAACTTCACCAACACGGGCTACTTCTCGGTGTTCTTCACCGACAACTACGGGGACGAATACCCCATCGTCGACTGGACCTACGCGGGCGTCATCCGCAATCAGATCTGGAAGACCGTCAAGGTTGTCGCCCAGGGGCCGTACTTCTCCTGGTCGGTGAACGGCCGGACATTGTGGTCGGGCTACGACTACAACCAGTCAGTGGGTCAAGTCGGCTACTCGTTCTACACCGCGTCGGGCTACTGGAGCACTATGCGGCTCGACTCTGCGAGCCTGCAGACTCTTGGTGCCCGGGAGAAAGTCACTCTCGACCCACCCGCCGAGCTGGGTGCGCGGGTCAAGGGCGGGTCGCTGAAGCGGGCCCCGAAGTAGACCAGCTTCCACTTACCCGATCCGGGGGCGTCTGGGCGCCCCCGGATCGGCCTTTCTCCGGTCCTGGCCAGGTCCTGGCCGGGTCTGGCCGGGCAGCATAGGCTTTCGCTATGCCGCCGGTCGATCTGCCGAGTCCCACATTGGGCCCGTTGGCCGCGCACGCTCCGAAACCGATGCGGGTGATCCTCAACTGGGGGCGCCGCTACAGCCTGTGGGTCTTCAACTTCGGGCTCGCCTGCTGCGCGATCGAGTTCATCTCCGGCTCGATGGCCCGGCACGACTTCATGCGGCTGGGCGTCATCCCGCTCGCCCCCGGGCCGCGGCAGGCCGACCTGATGATCGTCAGCGGCACCGTCACCGACAAGATGGCGCCGGCGGTCCGGCGGCTCTATGACCAGATGCCCGAGCCGAAGTACGTCATCTCGTTCGGCGCCTGCGCCAACTCCGGCGGCCCCTACTGGGACTCCTACTGCGTGACCAAGGGAGTCGACACGATCATCCCCGTCGACGTCTACGTCCCAGGGTGCCCGCCGCGGCCCGAGGCGCTCTTGCACGGCATCCTCAAACTCCAGGACAAGATCGCCGCGGAGCGGCCCAGCACGGAGGCGCTCCGGCGGCGGTATGCCGGACATCGCCTCGCGGGCGCGGCGGAGGTCCAGCGCGCCCTTATCCCGCCGCCGGAGGCGACGACCTGACGACGCGCCGGGTCTCACGACATCGTGCGGGCGCGGCGGAGTTCCGCGCGCCATTCCGCCGCCGGAGGCGACTGACGAGCGGGCCCTCCCGCTTTCGGCGTGTCCCCCGCCGATGTGACGGACGAGCGGCGCGCGGTCGAGGCAGGCGAGTGGATCGCCGCCGTCACGGCCGCCCGCGCCGAGGGCTTCGACTACTTCGACTGGCTGACCGCGGTCGACCAGACCGATGCCGACCCCGCCGGTTTCGACATCTCCCTCCACCTGTATGCCGCTCGCGGCCCCGGTGCCCTCGCCGGGATCCTCTTGACCACCCGCCTCCCCCTCGGTATGCCGCTGCCCAGCGTGACCGGGATCTTCCGCGGCGCGGCCTGGCATGAGCGGGAGGCGGTGGAAATGTTCGGGATCGAGGTGACCGGGTTCGAGGACGGGTCGGGACTCGGCATACGTCCCCTGTTGCTGCCGGACGGTTTCGACGGGCACCCCCTGCGCAAGGACTTCGTCCTGACCGCGCGGGTGAGCAAGGACTGGCCGGGCGCGAAGGAGCCGGGCCAGCCGCATGGCGGCGGACCCGGCCGGCGCAAGATGATGCCGCCCGGCGTGCCGCCCGCCGAGTGGGGCCCGCGATGACGTGGGTGGAGATCGGCATACGGGCGGTGGGGGTCCTCCTCGCCTTTCTCGTGTTGCCCTTGCTGGTCGGTCAGACCGAGCACAAGGTCATGGCGCACATGCAGGGTCGCCTCGGGCCGATGTATGCCGGGGGCTACCACGGGTGGGCGCAGCTGGTTGCCGACGGGGCGAAGTTCGTCCAGAAGGAAGACATCGTCCCGGCGGCGGCGGACCGGCGCCTGTTCACGCTCGCCCCGGCCTTGGCCCTGATCCCCTATCTCGTCGCGCTGGCGGCGATCCCGATCCATCCGGGGTTCGCCGTCGCCAACCTTCCCGGTGGGGCGTTGTTCGTCCTCGCCGCGACCAGCGTCGGCATCCTCGGGACCCTCGTGGCGGGGTGGGCGAGCGCCAACAAATACGCCCTGATCGGTGCCATGCGGGCGGCGGCGCAATTGCTCGCCTATGAACTGCCGATGGCCCTGGCCGTCGCCTCGGTGACCCTGGCCGCCGGCACGCTCAGCCTCGGCGGCATCGTCGAAGCCTGGCGACCGTGGTGGCTGCTCTGGCAACTGCCCGGTGCCCTGGTGTTCCTCGTCGCGGCGGTGGCGGAACTCCAGCGCCCGCCGTTCGACATGCCCATCGCCGACAGCGAGATCGTCTTCGGGCCCTACACCGAATACACCGGGCTGCGCTTCGCCCTCTTCCTGCTCTCGGAGTACGGCGGGATCGTCCTGATGTCGTTGCTCTTCGCCGTGCTCTATCTGGGGGGCTGGCGGGGACCCTTCGCGGACGTCGCGGGGTGGGCGTGGACGCTGCTCAAGGGCTTCCTCATCGCCGTCGTCATGATCTGGATCCGGGTTTCCTGGCCCAGGTTGCGGGAGGACCAGCTCCAGCGCTTCGCCTGGCTCGCCCTGATTCCGCTCGCCCTGGCCCAGCTCGTCCTCACCGCCGTCGTCGTGGTCATCTGACGCGAGTCGACGACCGACGGTCGCGGGCCGTGGTCCAGCTAGTACCGCGTCATGCAACCTTCGCCCGTTTGACCTGACTTAGGACACGATTCTTGGGTTCTGGAGGGTGCAGGGCGTTGACCTGCGGTGATGCGTGGGGGGCTTGGCGGATTTGTGCACTAGTCGGGCTCGTATTGTGGGGTGGTGTCGCCTCACGTGCGTACGGTGAAGACCTCGTCGGGGGCTCGGGCTGTTCAGATCGTGTATTCCAACCGGGTGGAGGCGCACGATGGAGCATATCGGCTCAGCCCATGATGATGCCGAGCTGGAGTTGTTGGGGAAGGCCGCGGCAACGGATCTCGGCAGGGCAGGGGATGTTCGACCTGCCTGGCTTGGCGCCGGCCAAGGGCGGAGCGTTGCCGATCCGCTCGACGCGGATGGGTCACTTGGTCGACGCGCTCGAGGTCGCCTATCGGGTGCTGGGGTTCGAGGACGCCACGGACGGCGATGAGGTGTTCAAGGCGTTGGTGATCGCGCGGATCATCGAACCGACAAGCAAGCTGGACAGCCTGCGGGTGCTGGATGAGGCCGGGGTAGCCACGCTCTCCTACCGGACTATGGCGCGGCGGCTGCTTCGTACGCCACGGTGGAGTTCCGGGCTGGCCTGGCGGGTGCGTGCGCGGCACGGGCGGTCCTGGGGCCGCGTGCGTTGGTGCTCTTCGACGTGAGCACGCTGTATTTCGAGACCGACACCGGCGACGGGTTCCGCGAGCCAGGGTTTAGCAAGGAGCGGCGCCTGGAGCCACAAATCACCATCGGACTGTTGACGGACGCCTCAGGGTTTCCGTTGATGGTCAACGCCTTCGAAGGCAACAAGGCCGAAACGGCCACGATGCTGCCGGTCATCAAAGAGTTCCAGGCCGCTCACGGCATTACCGCCGTCACCGTCGTCGCGGACGCGGGGATGCTCTCCCGAGCAACCGGGTCGCGCTCGAGCAGGCCGGGTTGACCTTCATCCTCGGCGCGCGTTTGTCGTCGGTGCCGTACGCGATCGCCCAGTGGCACAAGGATCACCCGAACATTGAGCAGGTCCCGGACGGGCTTCGGCTGCTGGAACCACTACTGGCGATGCCGTCCGACGGGCGCGGGCACTGGTGGACCCACTACCAGTACTCCCACTCCGTGGCCGACGTACCCTCAAGGGCATCACCGAGCAGGTCACCAAAGCTGAGAAGGCGGTCGCGGGGCAGGTGCCGATCAAACGGAACCGGTTCATCACGCTCGATGGCGGAACCGCTCGGTGAACCGGGACCTTGAAGCCAAGGCTCGCATGCTGGCTGGGTGGAAGGCTACTCCACCAACCTGGAACCTGGGACCGCCAACGCCGAGTTCGTCACCGGTGCCTACCACCGGCTGTACGAGATTGAGCGCTCTTTCCGGATGAGCAAGACGACCTCCAAGCCCGCCCGATCTTCCACCACAAACGCGAATCGATCGAGGCGCACATGTCCATCGTCTTCGCCGCCCTCGCGCTAACCCGCCACATCGAGACAGCGACCGGGATGTCGATCAACCGGTTCGTGACCACCACGCGTCGCTACCGCGAAGTCATCATCGAAGCCGGCGAGCAGCTGATCACCGCCGCCGACCCCCTACCCGAGGACCTCCACGCAGCAATCCACTCCATCAGCCAACCCAGGCGTGCGCACTAAATTGTCCTAACTCGCGGACGCTGCTCAAGGGCTTCATCGCCGTCGTCATGATCTGGATCCGGGTTTCTGGCCCAGGTTGCGGGAGGACCAGCTCCAGCGCTTCGCCTGGCTCGCCCTGATTCCGCTCGCCCTGGCCCAGCTTGGTCCTCACCGCCGTCGTCGTGGTCACCGTTTACGCGAGTCGATGACCGACGGTCGCGGGCCGTGGTCCAGCTAGTACCGCGTCATGCAACCTTCGCCCGTTTGATGATTGCGGCCCGTTGACGACCTTGCGCAGGCGGGGTCAGTGGCGTGTGAGTTGCGCCAGAGGAGGGAGCGGCGGATCATGCTGGCCTGCTCGGCGTGGCTGTTGTGGTCGGTGCCGTCCAGGGCGAAGTGGCCGGCCATCAGGTGTCACACCCCGTGTGGGCGATGGTACGTCGCTCGACGGCGTCGGCGCCGTGGCTGGTCCTGGGTGCCGCGTCCTGAGCCGGCCGGCGCCCGCTGCCTGCCGGGGTGTGGGTGCAGGTTCAGCGGGCCGAACTCGTCCATGCAGATCACCACGGTCGCGCCCTTCTCGGTCGGGGCCCGCTTGCCGTCGGCGATCTCGTACAGCTCCAGCACGCGGTTCTTCTTGACCTCGTCGTCAGGGTCGGTGCTGGTCTTCCAGGTCGTGACGGT
>JADJEA010000027.1 GCA_016702415.1 Nostocoides sp. | reverse complement strand
CTCGTCGGGCTCGCGCTCACCTCGGCACTCCAGTTTCGGGCGCGAGGGACGGCGCATCGACCTCGCCGTGCCCGGCGTGCTGGCCCTGTGCGTCATCTCGGCGGCCTTCACCGCGCAGGCGATCGCGACCGGCTTCGATCGGCGGTATGCCGTGCTGCGGCTGCTCGGGACGACTCCCCTGGGCCGCGACGGGCTGCTCTGGGGCAAGGCGTGGGCCACCCTCGGCGTCGAGCTACTCCAATGGGCGGTCATCGGCGGTGTCGGTCTCGCCCTCGGCTGGCGTCCCACCCTGATCGGCCTCGGGTATGCCGTGCCTTCTCCTCGCCGGGACGTGGGCTTTCGTGGCTCCTCGCACTTCTGCTGGCCGGGCTGCTCCGCGCCGAGGGCGTGCTGGCCCTGGCCAACCTGCTCTGGGTGCTTTTTCCTCGTCCTCCGGCGGTCATCCTTCCCGCGCAACCCAGCCGCCCGGAAGCCCCGGTGGGTCGCGGCGCTGCTCCCCCTCGGCCGCCCTCGGTGACGGGCTGCGCCGTCTGCGTCTCGGGGACCTTCTCGGTCGGGGCCTTGGCCGTCCTGCTCGTCTGGGGAGCCAAAGCCACCCTGCTGGCCAGCCGCACCTTCCGGGCTGGTCGGACTGGGGGACGCTTCCCGCGCCTCTGACGGTCGACCCGAGCCCCCCTGGTCAGCCGGGGAGCTCGAACTCCACGTTGTCGATGAGCCGGGTCCGGGCTGGCTGTGCCGCGACGAGCGCCACGGGCGGTGACCGGGGCGGCATACGCGTCGGGTGCAGCGGCCGGTTCGACGAGGTCGGGAGTGATGCACGGCGGTGTAGTCGACGTCGAAACCCGCCTGCGCGAGCTCGAGAGCGGCGGTGGCCTCGACGACCGCACGAGCGACCCCGGCGAGCGACCGCTCGCGCATGCCGAGCAGAGTGCGGTGGATCTGGGTCGCCGTGCGCCGCTCCTGTGGGCCTAGGTACTGGTTGCGTGAACTCATCGCCAACCCGTCGGGCTTCGCGGACGATGTCGCCCGGCAACAGCTCCAAGGGGTAGGCCAAGTCGGTCACCATCTGCTGGATGACCGCGAGCTGTTGGAAGTCCTTCTTGCCGAACGCCGCGACATCCGGCTGCACTTGGTTGAACAGCCGCGTAACGACCGTGCACACCTCCCGTCGAAGTGGCCCGGGCGGTGCACTCCTCCAACACGGGGGCGACCCCCACAGGGATGTGGATCGTCGAGGTTAGCCTGATGCCGAAAGGAGGCATCCCCCCGACGGTCGGCAGCCACAAGCATCGCACTCCGGCGGCCTCGAGCCCGCTCGCCGTGTCGGCCTCGGGGGTGCGCGCGGTAGTGGGTGAAGTCCTCGCTGGTCGGGCCGTGCTGAACTGCGTGGGGTTGACGAACACGCTGGAGATTACCCGGTCTGGCGTGCCGCCGTGCCAGCTCCATGAGGGAGTAGTGCCCGCTCGTGCAGATTGCCCATGGTGGGGACGAACCCGATCCGCAGCCCGGCTCGGCGCCATCCGAGGATGTGCTGTCGCAGCGCCGTCAGGTCGGTGATGGTGCCGATCACGGAGGCGGGTCACTGGTAGGCGTGCGCCGCGTCAGGGAAGCCTCCGTCGCGCACCGCCGCACAGTATGCCGCGACCGCCCCGGCTACCGAGCTGCTCTCGGCGAGGAAGTCCTTGACGAACTTCGGTGCCCGGTGGCCCGTGTCGAGACCGAGAAGGCCGCAGGGATGAGCACCTGCCCGTCCGAGCCTGAACTTCTGCTCCGATCCCGATGGTCGGGATCGGCGTGGTTGCGGTCACCGACGCCGCCACCCCTGGTGGGGACGCATTCCAGCACGAGCAGAGTCGCGCCCGCCTCGGCCACCGCCACACAGCGTCGTCGTGCAGTCGGGCCGCCGCTCGCTCCTCACGGCCCTGCACCTTGAACCCGCCCAGCCGCAGCACTGACTGCGGGGTGAGCCCGAGGTGGGCGCAAGCGGGGATCTCCCGCTCGACGAGGAACCGGATCGTGTCAGGAGCTTGTGCCCGGCGCCTTCGAGCTTGACCATCTGGGCGCCGGCGTGCAGGAGCCGCTCGGACGCGGCCAGGGCTCGCTCGGGGGTCGCGTCGGCGAGGAAGGGCAGGTCGGCGATGAGCAGCGCCCGCTGCAGCCCGGATCGCCACGGCGGCCGTACAAAGATAGCGAGCGTCGTCGACGGTCACCGCGAGGGTCGAGAAGGCCGGCCGCGCACGACCATCCCCAGCGAGTCGCCGACGAGGACGAGGTCGACCCCGTGCCGGTCGAGCACGCGGGCGAAGCTCGCGTCGTATGCCGTGAGCATCGCCAGCTTGCGCCCCGCCGCCTTGGCGTCGGCCAGCTTGGGCACCGGGGCCGTCCATGGGCCCCGGCCCACTTCCGGTCGTCGAGATACCCCATGGCACCACCGTAGTCGCCGCCGCCCGCCCAGGCCCCGCGGGTGAGCTCTCTGCTTTGGCGCGCGGCATACGCTGGTGCCCGTGGCTCTTCCCTGTCTGCAAACCGTCCTGGCTGCGCCCGATCCTGATCGCGAACGTCGTCGCCGAAGTCCTCATCATCTCACCGGAGGCGTCGTCCGGCTGACCGGCGGCGGCCTCGGCTGCCCTGACTCGCCGACCTGTGCGCAAGGCTCACTCACCCCGGTCGCGGCTCAAGCTGAGGGCTTCCACAAGTTCATCGAGTTCGGCAAACCGGTTGCTCACCGGCGTGCTTCATCGCCATCGCCGTGCCTGCGCCTGGGCGGTGAAGACCTGGCTGCCGCACCGGCGTCGCCTGCACCAGCTCGGCATCGCGATGATCGTCGGCATCCTCGTCGAAGCCGTCGTC
Organism: Nostocoides sp.; assembly: GCA_016702415.1. Taxonomy (GTDB): domain Bacteria; phylum Actinomycetota; class Actinomycetes; order Actinomycetales; family Dermatophilaceae; genus Nostocoides_A. The sequence goes on along the minus strand of JADJEA010000027.1, from coordinate 10,134 downwards.
GGCGGCATCACCGTGTGGACCGGCTCCAACCCCGTCATCGTCGCCTTCAATTTCCTCGCGACGATCGTGCTCATCGCCATCGCCACGGCGATGCTGCGCGGCGCGCAGGATTTGGTGACGACGTCGACGAGGCGGTCACGGACCCTGCTCGTCCTCGGCCCTGACGGCGAGGCTGGCCTGGCTGACGTATGCCGTCGGCCTGCTCGTGCTCGTCCTGGGGCACTGTTGGGGCTGGGTTTGGTCCGCACTCCGGTGACGCCGACACACCGGCGCGCACCGGCTTCGACCCGCGGACCGTGTCGTGGATCCACGCCGACGTCGTCATGCTCTCTCCTCGGGCTGCCCATCGCCAAGCTTGTCGCCGTGCGGCTGGTCGGGTGGGGGCTTCGATAGGCCGGCGACCGAGGCGTGCCGGAACTGGCTGGCTGCGCCGGTCCTGGACGTCGGTGTTGCACGTGAGCCTCCTGCAGGGAGTGCTGGGCTACACGCAGTTCTTCACCGGGCTCGCCCGTCGTCCCTCGTGGCTGCCCACATCCTCTGGGCCGCGCTGTTTGCGGTCGCCCTCACCAACGGCACCTCAATCTCTATCGGCACCCTGTCTGAAGGGGTCGGGGGGGTTAGACTCCCCGGTGTCACATCCTTGACAGTCGCGGTGGCTTGACATAGCGTGACGGCATGTTCTCGACACTGCTCCCCGCGAATCGCGTGTTCATCACCATCTTCGTCGTCGGGCGGGCGTAGCTCGGGAGCCGCGTGGCACCGGCAGTAACTTTGTCGGTAGGGCGTCGCTGTCGGCCTCAGGCGTGGTCGCCGCGCTGCTCGATCCGGCGCGGCTCTCCTGCGGGGGGGGGGTGACCAGCGACACCACCCGGCCGGACACCGCCCAACCGGCCGACGAGCGCGACCGGCTCCCGCTCGATCGCGCGCTCGCAGTGGTCGGGCCTGGCTGCCATCGCCCTGCAGGCCATCGAATTCTCTACTGGGGCTGGGGCGGCCCGAACGCCGCCACTCGCAAAGCCGAGCCAGGAGTGGCGGCTGGTGCCGCTGTGCGCCATCTGATCGGTGGCCAACCGCTCGTCGGGGTGCGCCGCGCCCGCTCGGTGCGTAACCTCGTCCGTGAGCTTCGGGTCGCCCCTCGACCTGAGCCAGGGGGCGCTCGGCGAGGGGCATTGGGCGTGTCCCGCCAGACGGTGAACGCCATCGAGACCGGCAATGCCGACCCGTCGCTTGCCGAAGGCCATCCTGGCTGGCCTGGCTTTTCTTCGGCCGGTCGAGGAGATCTCTCTCATCGACCAGGACTGACGTCGCGGGCCGGCTCACCGCGCTGACCTCGGTCGGACCGGCTCGGTCGGACCGGCCCTGTTCCGACGTCATCGAACCCTAAGAATCAGCGGGGGGTTATCCGCCGGGTCCTGCTCTCAGTTTCCCCATGTCCCGCGTTCTCGTGGTGGACGACGATCCCACCGTCCAGAGGTCGTCGTCAGCTACCTCACCCGCGCTTTCGGCCTCCGGTCGTCGACGAGAGGCGGGCGACGGGGTGCCGAGGCCGTATCTCGCCCAGGCCCGGGGGACGCCGCTCAGATCTCGTCGTGCTCGATCTCATGTTTCTGGGCCTGGACGGACTCGAGGTCCCGGTGAAAGGAGCTGCGGGCGCAGCGCGGTGACCTGCCGGTCGTGCTGCTCACCGCCCGCGGCGCGAGGAGAACGACCGGGTGCTGGGCCTCGAAGTCGGTGCCGACGACTACGTCACCAAGCCCTTCTCCGCACGCGAGCTCGTGCTGCGAGTGCAGTCGATCCTGCGCCGCTCCGCAACCGCGTCTGCCCGCACATCCGAGAGTGACCTGCTCACCGACGGTGACCTCGCCGTCGACCCCCGCGCCCGCACGGCGAGCCGGGGCGGCATACCCCTTTGGCTCTCACCACGGGCGAGCTCTACCCGTTCCTCGTCCACCTGCTGCGCCACCCGGGCGAGGCCTTCTCGCGGACCCAAAGGCTGCGGCAGGTGTGGGCTGGGAGTACGGCGACGAGTCCACTGTCACGGTCCACGTCCGACGCCTGCGGGAGAAGGTCGAGCCCGATCCCGGCCGCCCCGCAGCGGATCGCCACGGTCTGGGGGGTCGGCTACCGCCGGGACGCGCACCCGCCGCTCCTGCCGCGGTGCTCGCCGCCCGTGCCCGCTGACGGCCCGAGTATGCCGTGACCCCTGAGACCGAGACCGTCCTCATCGCGGCGGGGACGGCTGCGGGCACCGGGGCTGTCGGGCGCAAGTCAGCTCTGGGGCACCAGCGTCGGAGCATCCGCTCGGTCTTGGTGGCCGCCCCCCCGTCGTCGTCGGGTCGGTCGCGGCCGGGGTGCCTGCTCCCCTCGCGCGCGATGTTCATCAGGCGACCACGACCTCGGTCGTCCTGCTCCGTCGTCGCGGCGGTGGCCCCGGTGGCGCTCATCTACGGGCTCGTGCTGGCCAGTCGAGTGCACTTTCTCTGGACCGTGAGGTCTTCAGCCGCCAGAAGCCGTCGTCAGCCCGGGAGCGGGACGCTCCAGGCCGAGGCCCAACGGCGTGACCTCGTCGCGTGGGCGTCCCACGATCTGGGCACCCTGATCGGTGGGGATCTGGGCGATGGCCGAGGCCATCGAAGACGGTGTCGCCCCCGGCGAGGTGCCTACTCCGCCCGCATCCCTGCCGCGAGGCCGACCGCATGGCGGCCATGGTCGATGACTCCGCTTCGCTCTTCGCGGATCCACTCGGGTGCGCCTACCTTGCGTTCGAGCGGTGAGCGTCGCCGATTTCGTGTCCGACGCGCTGGCCAGCGCACACGGGCTCGGGCGGACGCTTCGCGAGTGCGGCCTGGACGGACAGGCGGATGGCGCGGTCCTCGCCCCTCGCGCACGCCCGTGAGATTGGCCGGGTGCTGGACAACCTCATCGGTAACGCCATCGCAGCCAGCCACGCCGGCGGGACGGTGAGCGTCGCCACGCACGCCGACGGTGAGCAGGCGGTGATCGTCGTCGCGGACTCGTGTGGCGGCATACCGGAGCCGGTTCGGGCGGATGTTCGAGCCGTGGTGGCGGCGGGTGACTTCTCGCCCGCTCCGGCAGCGGCGAGGGTGGGGTTGGCCCCCGGCTCGCGGTCGTCCGCGGGCTCGTCGAGGGTGCACGGCGGGCAAGTCGGGGGTGACCAACATCGCAGGTGGATGCGCCATCGAGGTCCGGCTGCCGGTCGGCTGAGCATAGGCCCCGGGGGGGTACCGCTCCCGGTGCCGGGCCTGACGACGCCGCTGATGCAGCGACGGGTGTTGGTGGAACAGCAGCCACCGCGTCATCACGCGCGCCGTCAGCCCCTGGACACCCGTGGATCAGTTCGGGGCGACGGCGAGGCCCGGCTCCCGCAGTGCGGGGTTGGCTGATGGGGGTGCGTGAATAGCCTGCCGGATGAACCCCGAGCCGAGCTCCCACGGCGCGATCGGCGAGTGCTCGAGGATCCACGCCTGCGCTGAATTGGCCCACCCGAGGGCGATCGCGATGCCCAGCCGACGACGAACACCACGCCGAGGAGGCGTCGGAAGCGTCCGTGCGAGTCGGCCGCTTCCAGCCCAATCGCGCCAAGCTGCCATGACGACCCACGAGGCCACGGCCAGCAACGTAATCCACAATCCGAGCACGTATGCCGCGAGCAGCACGAGGCCGTAGCTGAAGCGAGCGGGCAGGACCGTGACGACGACATAGGCGTAGAGCGGGCTGCATGAGGAGAAGACCGGACCGCGCGCGGCACCCGTCAACACATCACCCGTGAGCCCCCCGCGGCCCCGGGCCGCGCGCAGCCGGGCGTCGGAACGACCCTGCAGGTCAAGGCGTGCCGAGACCTGTTCCCAGAGGTCGGGAAACGCCCCCGCCACCCCGAGCAGGACCAGGACGGCACCCGAGAGGGACGACCAGACCCGTGGGTCGACCGACAGCAGTGCCGTGCTGGCCTTGAGGATCAGCGTGAAGGCGGTGATCGAGGCACCCAGTGACGCCGTGATCACCACGGCTCGGCGGTGCCGCGCCAACCAACTGCGCCGAAGTCGTGACCTCGCCTGCGCCACCGCGACTCCCGCCCCGGTGCCTGCAGCGGCCAGAACGCCCCGCTGCCCGTCCGGGCTGGAGCCATGGCCATGGCCGCCTGGGATGCTCGAGGTCAGTTGGGGCGGCGGCCGCTCCCCCCACGATGATGGGCAGCAGCGGCAGCACGCAGGGGGCCAGCGTGGTGAGGGCCCCCGCGACGAGAGCCCCGAGCACGGCCAGCATCAGAGCGTCTGCCCCTTGATCGATGCCGCGTCCTTGGTGCCGGTCCACTTCTTCAGCGCCGTGCCGGAGGCGTCGACCTGGACGAACGTGTGCTGTTGAGTGATGCCGTACTTCTGCTTGAGCTCGGTCATCGAGCCGTAGTCTGACTTCACGCCGACGGCGATTCTGTCCGGCAGCAACGATCCGGCGGGGAGAGCGGCATCCGTCGCCCGGCAGTCGGGGCACCAGGGCGCGTGGAAGAACAGCACGACCTTGGACCCTTGGTACATCGACATCGAGGACTGGTAGTCGGCGTACGAGACGTAGGTGCCTCTTTGGCCATCGCAGAAGGCTCTGTCGGTCATCGGTCGGTCATCGGGGTCTTGTCGGCCATGGTCAGGAGCAAAATCTTGTCGGCCATGCCCCTTGTCCAGCATGGCGGAAGTGGGCGGCGAGGCCATCGGCATCGCGGCCGAACCGCAGCTGGCCAGAGTGAGCGAGGTGCCCGGAGGCCGAGCGGCGGGACGGTGAGGACGGGGGCGGGCGGTCAGCGGAGGGCTACGCCCCCAGCCTCGCCCGCAACGGGCAGGCCATTGCGAGGACCTTACGGAGCGCTGACGTCCCGCGGGTTGCCCTCTGCGCAGGCCGTCGCCCGGCAGCCGTCCGGTTTGTCAGCCAGGTCGTCCAGCGAGTCAGCCCAGGATCGCGGGAGTAGATCAACGGGTCAGACGGCATACCGCGACGAAAAGCACTGTGAGGTAGGTGATCGAGTAGTGGAACAGTCGCATCGGGCGCAACTGTGACTGCGGTGACCCCAGCACCGCGTGGCGGTGCAGCCGATGCGCCTCGGCGAGGAAGAGCCCGCCGGCGATGAGGGCACCCGCGGCATACACCCAGCCCATGGGGCCACCGACTAAGGCGAGGGAGACCAGGACCATCACCCACGAATAGGCGAGGATCTGGCGGGATACGACGACGAGGTGCGCCACGACCGGGAGCATCGGCACCGAGGCCGCCGCATAGTCGTCCTTGAACTTCATCGACAGCGGCCAATAGTGGTGGCGTCCTAGGAAGATCACCGAGGAACAGCACCACCGACGCCCAGGACAGCGTGTTCGTCACCGCCGACCAGCCGATCAGCACGGCGAACGCACCCGGCCGCACCTCCCAGACGATGTTCCTGCGGTGTGCGCGTTTGAGCGCCATCGAGTACACGAAGACGTAGAAGAGCACAGCGGTCAACGCCAGCCAGCCGACAGCAAGTTGACGAAAAACCACGAACCACCACGGAACCAGCGACACGGCGATCCTGAAGATCAGCGCCTGGCGGTGAGATCGGCCCGTGACCAGCGGTCGGCTGCGAGGTGCGCTTCATCACCGCGTCGATGTCGCGGTCGATGACCATGTTGATGGCGTTGGCGCGCCCGCGGCAAAGGGTGCCACCGATCAGCGTGGCCAGCACCAGCCACCCAACGACGGAACCCGCCGCGCGGCCAGCAGCATCGTCGGCACGGTGGTGACCGGCACGAACTCCACCACCCGCGGCTTCATCAGCGCCAGGTAGGCCGCAGCACGCACGCCCATCGGTCCGGTGGTCGGGTTCGGCGGTCGCGGGGGTTGCGGGGGTCACAGTGCGCGTCGGCCGTGGTGGTCTGCGTCGGCACGAGGCGCAGGTGGCGCGCCACGGAGCGGCGCCAACCGCAGTGGCACTGGCCTGCGCCGAGCCGCCCGCTGACTAGGGCGGCTTGCCGCCTGGCCGTGGGAACCGCCGCCAGGCTCGGGAGCTCGAAGGGAACCTGATGAGCCCTGAGCGGGCTTGGGTGACGGCTCTGGACGCTAAAGCCGTCGACACCGCCCGCATTCCTCGCGGCCGACGCCGTCGAGAAGGTCGGCAACGGTCACCCCGGAACCGCGATGACGCTTGCCCCGGTGGCCTACCTGCTCTACCAGAGCGTATGCGTCACGACCCGACCGACCCGACCTGGGCGGGCGCGACCGCTTCGTTCTCTCGTGTGGGCACTCCCAGCCTGACCTTGTACGTGCAGCTGTACCTCAGCGGCTACCCTGACCCTCGACGACCTCAAGGCGTTGCGCACCTTGGGGTCGCAGACCCCCGGCCACCCGGAGTACCGCCACACCCCCGGCGTGGAGATCACCACCGGTCCGCTCGGCGCCGGTCTGGCCACCGCGGTGGGGATGGCGATGGCGGCCCGCCGCGAGCGTGGCCTCTTCGATCCCGAGCGCCCCCAGGTGAGAGCCGTTTCGACCACCAGATCTACGTGCTCGCCTCCGACGGCGACCTCAGGAGGGCGTCACCAGTCCGAGGCGTCGTCCTGGCCGGTCACCAGGACCTGGGCAACCCCTCGGCGTCATCTACGACCAGAACCAGATCTCCATCGAGGACGACACCGACATCTGGTTCACCGAGGACGTCGCGCCGCTACGAGCATACGGCTGGCACGTGCACACCCGTCGAGTGGACCGGCGGACGGCCGACGGCAGCTTCGAGGACATTGCCGCATTGTGGGCGCGGCGGGCATCGGGGCCGAGGCCGACCGCCAAGCCGACCATCATCGCCTGCGGACCATCATCGGATGGCCGCGCCCCACCAAGCAGGACACCGGGCCATGCACGGCTCGGCGTTGGGGGGCGAAGATCGCCGCCATCAAGGCGGGCGCTCGGTTCGACCCCCCGGGCGCCGTTCCAGGTCGCCAGTCGGCGTGCTGGCCCACGCCCGGCAGCGCTGGTCCGCGGGGCCGAGCGGCCCGCGGCCTGGCAGCGGTCGTACTCAGGCCTGGCGCGAGGCCAGCGGGAGCGCGCGGCGCTGCTCGACAGATTGTGCCCGCTGCCCGAGGGCTGGACGGCCGGTGTTGCCGAGGGCCTGCCCGGCAAGGACGTCTCCACCCGCGCCGCCTCCGGCAAGGTGCTGACCGCCCTCGGACGTGCTGCCCGAGTTGTGGGGCGGATCTGCCGACCTCGCCGAGTCGAACAACACGACGATGGAGGGCGAGCCGTCGTTCGTCCCCAGGCGCCCGGCAGACCCGGGCTGGCCGGGCAGGCCGTACGGACGGACCCTGCCTTCGGCATCCGCGAGCACGCGATGGGCGCCATCCTGAACGGCATCACCCTGTCAGGCCTCACCCGCGCCTACGGCGGCACCTTCCTGGAGTTCTGCGACTACATGCGCCGGCGGTGCGTCTCGCCGCGATCATGGAGATTCCGTCCATCTTCGTCTGGACGCACGACTCGATCGGTCTGGGTGAGGACGGGCCCACCCACCAGCCGGTCGAGCACCTGGCGGCCCTTCGCGCGATTCCTGGGCTCGACGTGGTGCGCCCGGCCGCCAACGAGACGGCCCAGGCGTGGCGCGTGCTGGAGAACACCGACCGGCCGGCCGCGCTGGCCTGTCGCGCCAGAACCTGCCGGTGATCGAACGTGGCGACGGCGGCCCGCAACGGCCCGCGGCGGCTACGTTTATCGTGGCGGCCGCGGGCGGCGACTAGCGGTCGACGTCATTCTGATCGGCACCGGGTCTGAGGTGGCGCTCGCCCTGGCGGCTCGAGAGTCGTTGCAGGCCAAAGGAATCCACGCCCGGGGGTCTCGATGCCGTGCCTGGAGTGGTTCGCCCGTCAAAGCAGGAGTTACCGCGAACAGGTCTTGCCGGCGGCGGTCAAGGCGTGGGTCAGCGTCGAGGCGGGCATCGCGATGGGCTGGCACCAGCTGGTGGGCGACGCCGGGCGTTTCGTCGGCCTCGAGGCACTACGGCGCCTCCGCAGACGGCGCCAGGCTCTTCACCGAGTTGGAATCACCGCTGCCGCGGTCGCCGCGGCCGCCGAAAGCGTCCCCGCCGCCGCGCGGTCGTTGAGGGAAGTGGACCGACATGACCGAGCACACCGATGCGCTGACCGACCTGACCGGGGGCTGGGGTCTCGATCTGGCTCGACGACCTCTCCCGGGACTGATCGCGAGTCGGGCTCGTTGCAGCGGGCTGATCGATGAACGGCACGTCACCGGGGTGACCACGAACCCGACGATCTTCGCCGCCGCGCTCAGCCACGGAGACCGTTACGCCGACCAGGTCGCCGCGCTGGCCGGCGCCCTGGCTCGGGGGCGAGGCCATCTTCGCGATCACCACCGACGATGTGCGGCGGGCCTGCGACCTGTTCGCCCCCGTCTTCGAGGCCACCGACGGCGTCGACGGGCGGGTGTCGATCGAGGTCGACCCCGGCCTGGCCCGCGACACCGACGCCACCGTGGCCGAGGCGGCCGTCGGCTGTGGCACCGTCGACCGGCCGAACCGTGCTGATCAAGATCCCGGCCACCGCCGAGGGCTGCCGGCGATCAGCGCTCCGCCCTGGCGGAGGGGATCAGCGTCAACGTCACGTGATCTTCAGCTTGGACCGCTACCGGGCGGTCAGGTACAGGCCTACCTGCTGGGCCTCGAGCAGGCCGGGAGCAGGGTCTGGACTTGTCCACGATCGCGTCGGTGGCCAGCTTCTTCGTCTCCCGGGTCGACACCGAGACCGACGCCCGCCTCGACGCGATCGGCACCGACGAAGGCCGTGCGCGTTGGAAGGGCAGGCCGGCATCGCCAACGCCCGGCTCGCCTACCACGCCTGACCGAGGTGTTCTCCACCCCCAGGTGGCGGGGCTGGCCGACGAGGGGCCCGTCCGCAGCGTCCACTGTGGGCCTCCACGGGTGTCAAGCGACTTCTCCCCCCCGACTACTCCCCACGATGTACGTCGACCAGTTGGTCGCCGCCTCGGTGGTGAACACGATGCCCGCCAAGACCCGACGCCGTGCAGTCGTCGGCCCACCATCACCGGTGACACCCATCACCGGCACCGAACACGAGGCCGATGACCTGCTCGACCGCCACTCGGAACTCGGCATCTCCTACACGGTGACCGACCTGCTCGGGTCGTGGGCGTCGACAAGTTCGCGCGTGTCGTGGGCCCGCTGCCACGGGCCACGGTCAGCGAGGCTCAGAGCTGGCGGTCCGGGCGCCCGGATGAGCCCGGGCAGGATCGGGGCCGAGCACAACCCGCTCCGGACCCACGCGACAAGCGGTGGCCACGATCGCCGGCCCCTGCCGCCTGGTGCTGTTCGGGGGTCACCGGCGACCTGGCCCGCAAAGAAGCTGATGCCGGCGATCTACGATCTCGCGCAGAGCGGCCTACTGCCGCCAGGCTTCTGCTGGTCGGCTTCGCCCGCCGTGACTGGGCGACCGAGGATTTCGCGCAGATCGTGCACGACTCCGGTTCGCGAGCACTCCGCACGCCCTTCAAGGAGGTCGTTTGTGGCGAACCCCTGTCGGAGGGTTTCCGGTTCGTCCCCGGTGACTTCGCCCCTGATGACGTCGCTTCGCCACTCTCGCCGACACCCGTCCGCGAACTCGGCCAGACCCGGGGCACCGGCGGCAACGTCGCCTTCTACCTCTCGATTCCGCCAGTTCGACGCGTCTGTCGCAACCAGCAGCGGCACGGGGGCGGAAGCTTCCTCGGGCCTCCGACCAGTGGCGGCGCGGTGGTCAATCGAGGCCGTTCGGTCACGACCTGGCCAGCGCCCAACAGCTCAACACGGTCGTCGAGAGCGTCTTCAGCCCCGACTCGAGTGTTCCGCATCGGACCACTACCTGGGCAAGGAGACGGTGCAGAACCTGCTGGTGCTGCGCTTCGCCAACCAGCTGTGGGAACCGATCTGGAACGGCAACTTCGTCGACCACGTGCAGATCACGATGGCTGAGGACATCGGCATCGGTGGGCCGGGCCGCTCTCTACGACGGCATTCGGGGCGGCCCGCGACGTCATCCAGAACCACCGCTGCAACTGCTGGCGTTGACCGCGATGGAGGAGCCGGTCTCGTTCGAC
>JADJEA010000026.1 GCA_016702415.1 Nostocoides sp. | reverse complement strand
GGCCATCGGCGGGATCTTCGGCGTGTAAGCACCAAGTCACCCACCGAAGGAGACCCACCGAGATGGCCTTACCCGGAGTCTGCCCTGTCCGAGTTGTTGGAGGCGTTCCGCGCCGGCGATGGCGTGGACATGATCCGCGAGTCGGTCCGTACCGTGCTGCAAGAGCTCGTCGAGTTCGAGGCTGCGGGTGGATTTGAAGCGCAACGCTATGAGTGCAAATTCAGATCCGTGCTCACCGAGCGCAATGGTTCACGTCCTCAGCTGCTGACCACCAAAGCCACGATGTCGAGCCAGGATCCCTGTCGGCAGCGGTCTGTTCTTCCCTCAATCCTGAACCCCGTCGGCGGATCGACCAGGCGCTGTACGCGCGGTGGTGGCGGAGGCCTAACGTCCACGTGAGTGTCCACCCGCAGCGTCGATGACCTGGTCGTGGCGCTTGGTGCGGATTCGGATCTCCAAGTCCGAGGTCTCCTGATCGAACAGCTCGATGACCGTGGGCGTGTTCCGCACCCGTTCCCTGGCCGACATCACCTTCCGTATGTGTACCTGGGACGCGACCTACCTACACGGAACAAGCTCCAAGGGCGGCCACGTCGTCTCCATGGCCGATCGTCGCGACCGGGATCGCTGCCGACGGGCACCCGACACGTCCTGGGCCTGACGCCGGCGATAGCGAGGAGGAGACGTTCTTGCGGGCGTTCCCGTTTCCGCTGAAGCAGCGCGGCCCGACCGGGGTGCGGCTTGGTGATCAGCGACCAGCACTCCGGTCTTCGTCGCGGCGCTCAGGCGCTCCTTCCAGGGCCCGCGCACCAGAGGTGCTGAGTCCACTTCGCCCGAAACCTGCTAGCGCACGCCCAAGAGCCACGCCGACATGGTCGCCGCAGTGTTCCGCACGATTTTCGCCCAACCCGACCCCTGACGCTGTCAGCAAGTACGGCATGGACGAGGTCCGCGACCAACTCGCCAAGTCCTTCCTGAAAGTCGGGGCCACTGATGGACCAGGCCAAGTCCGAGGTCCTCGCGTTCACCGCGTTCCCGAAGGCGCACTGGCGCAAGATCTGGTCGACCAACCCCCTTGAACGGGTCAACAAAGAGATCAAGCGCCGCAGCCGGGTCGTCGGGATCTTCCCTAACACCGCCGCCGTCATCCGGCTCGTCGGAGCGGTCCTGATCGACATGCACGACGAATGGATCGCCAGCGACCGCCGCTACCTCTCAGAGGAGTCCATGGCACTGCTCAACGATGCCGTGGATATTGGTGCACACGCCGCCATCGACAGCGGCGAGTAGGGCACCGAGGACCACCTCAAAGCCCAACCACGCCACGGGGCCTGTCATTCTGAGCCCCAATGGCTGTCAAACGTGCGCTTCCTAGGCCACGCGGGGCCTGTAGCGTTGACCGGCTGCGTCTGCCGGAGCGCCGACGAAGGCGCTGATCGACACCCAGGACATGCCGGCCGCGGGCGGTCTGGCGACATCGAGAAGGCGTCCCTCGCCGGCCGACTGCTCGGCGACGTCTGCTCGGAGCTCTACGGTGCATTGACATCCAACTCGTCGCCGGCGTTTGGCGCGTAGCCCTCAAAGCGAACGGCGAGCCCGCCGGCGTGGGCAGCACGGCGTGGATGATGACTACGGCCGTCGTGCCCTGGATGCAGCCGACCTCAAGGATCGACGTGATCCCCCACGTTGACGACCTGCCGCTTGGTAATGAGTTCGTCCCAACGCATCGCCACAGGCGGGGACTGACGGTGGTCGGCGCGGCATACGGAGGTGGTGTTTTGGGGTTGCGTGTGGCCGAGGTCGCGTACCCCGGCTACAGCATCGAAAGAGGGGTGCCGAGCCCAGGGCCTGACCTGCGCAGACGCAGCGACGAGGACGCGGTATGCCGCGTTGGTGGCCGGGGGTCCGGTCACGCGCCGCCAACCGCGCCGCGCGCCCCACGCCTCCACCCCCCGTCCCTCCGACGCGTCTCGTCGCCTACGTATCGCGGTGGGCGCCCCGCCGGGGATGACCGAGAAGCACTCCGGCGCGATGAACCCCCTTCTGCCGTATGCCGATTCCACACCCCCGACGACCGCCGCCACCGCGTCGGTCGGCACGAGCGCAATGGCGGAGCCCCCGAAGCCGCCGCCGGTCATCCGGGCACCCAGCGCCCCGGCGTCGCGCGCGGCCGCCACGGCGACGTCCAACTCCGGACACGACACCTCGTAGTCGTCGCGCAGTGAGACATGGCTGGCGTCGAAGAGGTGGCCGACCTCGGCATACTCCCCCACGGCGCAGGGCGGCGACGGTCGCGGTGACGCGGTCGATCTCGGTGACGACATGCCTCACCCGGCGTCGCTCGACCTCGTCCGGCAGCCGCGACAACGCCCTTCCAGATCACCAATCGCGATCTCCCGCAACGTCTCCACGCCCACGTCGCGGCGGCGGATTCGCAGGCGGCCCGGCGCGCGCCATACCGCCCGTCCACGAGCGCGTGGTGGGCCTTGGTGTCGATGACCAGCAGGACCAGGCCGGCGGCACCGATCCCGAACGGGACGTGCTCGGTCGCCCCCGTCCCGGCAGTCCAGGAGCAGCGCGTGGTCGGGTCGGCATAGCAGCGACGCCGACTGGTCCATGCCTCCCGTGGGGCCCCGGCGATGTCGTTCTCCGCCCGCCTGCAGGCGCTCACCAGGACCGCGCGCGCGTCGTCGGACTCCAGCAGCCCCAGCCCGTTGAGGTCCGGAGATTGCCGCTCCCACAGCGCATTCCAGTGCCGCAGAGGACGACAGTCCGGCCCGAGGGGCACCCGGCCGTCCACGGCGACGTCGAGTCCGCCCACGGCATACCCCTCCTGGGCGAGCGCCCACGGCACCCCCCCGCGACGTATGCCGACCACCCGACCGTGCCTGGCCCACCTCGTCGAGGCTCACCTCGACGACATCCCCGGTCTGGACGCTGGTCACGCGCAGCACGCGGTCGCCGCGGGGGAGGCCGCGGCATACGTCCTGTGCGGCAACGCGATCGGGAGGGCGAGTCCGCCGTTGTAGTCGGTGTGCTCGCCGATGAGGTTGACCCGGCCGGGTGCCGACCACACCCCCTCCGGCTCGCCGCCGAATCGCTCCCGGAATGCGCCCACCGCGTCCATGGAGGCAGCGTAACTGCGTGGAACCGCCCCGGCTCGCCTGGCAGAATGCGTGGATGCCCAGTGACGCCACCGCTCCCGCGCGCCCGAAGCGCATCTTCTCCGGTATGCAGCCGACCTCGACTCGCTGCACCTCGGCAACTACCGGCGCGCTGGTCAACTGGGTCAAGCTCCAGGACGACTACGACGCCTACTACGGCGTCGTCGACCTCCATGCCCTGACGGTCCCGACCGACCCGGAAGTCCTGCGCCGGCGTGCGCGCGTGACCGCCGCGCAGTATCTCGCGGCCGGGGTCGATCCATCCGCGCCACTCTGGTCCTGCAGAGCCTCGTCCCCGAGCATGCCGAACTGGCGTGGATCCTGTCCTGCCAGACCGGATTCGGCGAAGCCAGTCGGATGACGCAGTTCAAGGACAAGACAGCCAAGGGCCAGTCGGCCAATGTCGGTCTCTTCACCTACCCGATCCTCGCGGCCGCCGACATCCTTCTCTACGACTCAACCTGGTCCCCGTCGGGGAGGATCAGCGCCAGCATCTCGAGCTCACCCGCGACCTCGCCGAGCGGATGAACGCGCGATTCGGCCGCATCCTCACCGTCCCGGAGCCCTTTATCGTCACGGGCAGCGCCAAGATCCAGGACCTGCAGGACCCGACGTCGAAGATGTCCAAGTCCACCTCGGCGGAACTCGGCCTGATCGACCTCCTGGACGACCCGAAGCGCATCGCCAAGAAGATCCGGTCGGCCGTGACGGACACCGAGCGCGAGATCAGATACGACCCGCAGTCCGCCGGGTGTCTCCAACCTCCTCGTCATCCACGCGACGCTCTCCGGCACGACGATCCCCGACCTCGAGACGGCGTTCTCCGGCAAGGGGTATGGCGACCTCAAAGCCGAGGTCGCCGACGTCGTGGTCGGTGCCCTGGAACCCTTCCAGGGTCGTATGCGCGATCTCCTCGCCGACCCCGCGGAACTCGACCGGATCGTCGCCGAGGGATCGGCCAAGGCCCGCGTCGTCGCCGCGGGCACCCTGGCCCGGGTTCGTGCGGCGATCGGCCTGCTGCCGCGCGACTGACGAGCGCTACTCTCCCAGGCATGCCCACCATCGGCGTCGCCGTCGCGATTCCGGAGCCCTACGCAAGCTTCCTGCAGGAACGGCGCGAGCGCTTCGGGGACCCGTTGGCCCACGCCATCCCTCCGCATGTGACTCTCCTGCCCCCGACGGAGGTCGATGCGGACGACTTGGAGGCGTTCGAGGACCATCTCGCCGACGTCGCGTGCCGCCACCACGCCTTCGACATCGCGCTGGAGTCGACCGAGACCTTCCGGCCGGTCTCCCCGGTGGTGTTCGTCCAACTCACCAGGGGGTCAGCGAGTGCGAGGCGCTGGAGTCGGCCATCCGGCAGGGTCCGGTCGCGCGTGAGTTGGAGTTCGACTACCACCCCAGCGTGACGGTCGCGCACAACATCAGCGAGGAGGAACTCGATGCCGCGTTCGTCGATCTCGACGATTTCGCCGTCGCCTTCCCCGTCCCCGCGATCCATCTGTACCACCACGGCGACGACGAGGTCTGGCGGCCGGTGAAGGCCTTCGACCTCCAGGACAATGACCGCGTGGACAGCCTGAAGGCCCTCCTGGGCCGCCTGCAGAAGACCCCGGCCTGGCGGGCCTGGGACCGGTATGGCGCTGCCCGCGGCGGTCTCCTCGCCGGGGCGTCACCTACTTCGCCTTCTTCTCCCTTTCCCGCGATTGCGCTCGGGTTCACCGTCTTCGGGCTCGTCCTGCGCGGCCACCCCGAGACGCTCAAGACCGTCCAAGACGCGATCGACTGGCAACTACCGGGCTTCGTGCAGACCGAGGCCAATCCCGGCGGACTCATCCCGATGTCGATCCCCACGGGGACAACGCTGAGCATCACGGCCATCGTCGGCCTGCTTGGCCTGCTCTGGGCCGGCCTCGGCTGGCTCTCGGCGCTGCGCGACGGCATCCGCGCGATTTTCGGGGTCAGCGGGGAGCCGGGCAACTTTGTCACCAACAAACTCCGCGATCTCCTCGTCCTGGCCACCCCTCGGCCTCGGCGTGGTCCTCGCGGCCGTGGTCAGCGGCGTGACGGGGGCCATCGCCCAAGGGGTTGCGTCGTGGGTCGGCCTCGGCGGCCAGTCCTGGGTGGTCACGATCGCCGGGCTCGTGGTCGCGTTCGTCGCCAACGCCCTCCTGGTCGCGCTGATGTTGCGCATCCTCTCCGGCGTCGAGTTGCCGTCGAACGCCCTCCGCAACGGATCACTGTTCGGGGGAGTGGCGATGACCCTCCTGCAGACCTTCGGCACCCGTCTTATCGCCGGCACCATGGACAACAAGCTCTTCGCGTCCATCGCCCTCGTCGTCGGGCTCTTGGCCTTTCTCAACCTCATCGCCCGCGCCATGCTCATGTCCGCGGCCTGGGCACCCAATGACATCGACGCGATCAACCTGGCGAAGACGACGAGGCCCGGCGAGGAGCCGACGGTCGCCGAGGGCCCCGCCACTCGCGAGCAAGCCGCCGCCGAGTGGACCCACCGCGCACCCTCCGGTCTGCCGCAGGATGCCGCGGCCCGGGCGGCCCTGGGCCTGCCCACCCTCGACCAGCGCTCCTCGGATCGGGCCAGCGTCGCGGCCGGCGCGGTGCTCGGTGCCGCCGCGACCGCCGCGGCGGGCCTGGCCTTGCGCGCCACCCGGCTCGTGCGCCGCTGACGCCGCCTGCCCCCCTGCGGCCGCCAACACCGCCCGTCCCCCGCAACGCCCGCGGCGTCCGTGCCCCCAGCCGGCCCGCCGGCGTTCCGCTCCCGCAACTGCCGCTCCCGGCCGCTCCCGGCGACCGCGGAGGCGAGTTCGACCGGGGGCGGTGAGGCGGGATAGCGTGCCGGGCATGGCCGCGCCATACGACTCCTTCTGTGCCGTGATCCCCGCGGGTGGCGCGGGCACCCGGCTCTGGCCGGTCAGCCGGGCCGGTAGCCCGAAGTTCCTCCACGACCTCACCGGCAGCGGCCGAACCCTCCTCCAGGCCACCGTGGATCGGCTGCAGCCGCTGGCCGGCGACCGGGTCCTCGTCGTCACGGGGACGGCCCATGTCGAGGAGGTGCGGGCCCAACTCCCGCACCTGCCGGACGACAACGTCCTCGTCGAGCCGACTCCACGCGACTCCATGGCCGCGATCGGGCTCGCCGCCGCCGTGCTCGAGGCCCGCGACCCCGACGCCATCCTCGGGTCCTTCGCGGCCGACCACGTCATCACCCACGAAGGCGCCTTCGACGAGTGCATCGGCGAGGCGATCACCGCCGCCGCCGCGGGTCACCTCGTGACGATCGGGATCACCCCGACGTATGCCGCGACCGGCTTCGGGTACATCCAGTCCGGCAAGCCCGTGGCCGGGTTCCCGACCGCGCGCCACGCGCGGCAGTTCGTCGAGAAGCCCACCGCCGAGCGGGCGGCGGCCTATCTCCAGACTGGCGAATTCCGGTGGAACGCCGGGATGTTCGTCGTTCGGGCTACCCGCCTGCTCGACCTTCTGGCCCAGTGGCAGCCCCGCTTCACCGAGTCGCTGCGCCGGATTGCCGCCGAGCCCGAGCGCCTGCCCGATCTCTGGCCGACCCTGCCCCGGATCGCCATCGACCACGCCATCGCCGAGCCCGCCGCCGACGCCGGCCAGGTCGTCGTCGTCCCGGGTAGCTTCGGATGGGACGACATCGGCGACTTCGCCTCGCTCGGGGCGATGCTGCCGCCGGGTCCCCGGGGATGCGCTGTGGTGGGGGACCCGACCCTCGTCGAGGCCATCGACAGCAGCGGGGTCGTCGTCGCCGACGGGGGCCGGCTCGTCGCCCTCCTCGGCATCGAGGATGTCGTCGTCGTCGACACTCCCGACGCCGTCCTCGTCACCACCCGAGAGCGGGCCCAGGACGTCAAGCTCGTCGTCGAGCACCTCAAGGCCACCGGGCGGGGCCGACTTGTCTGAGCCGGCCGGGCGGCGCACTACCATCGAAGACGCAATGACCCTCGACCCCATCACCGAGCTCTGCCGCGCCGTCGAGGCGCACGGCCCGGACCTCGTCGCCGTTCGGCGAGACCTCCATCAACACCCGGAACTGAGCCGCCACGAGTTCCGCACCACGGCCGTCATCGCGGAGCGCCTCGCGACCGCCGGCATCCGGTACCACCGACTCGACGGCACCGGCCTGATCGCCGACATCGGGGCGGGGGAGGCGGCATACCGAGTGGCGCTGCGCGCCGATATCGACGCCCTTCCGGTGCGAGAGCGCACCGGCCTCGACTTCGCCTCGATCAGTCCCGAGGTCTGCCACGCCTGCGGACACGACGTCCACACCTCCGCCCTCCTGGGTGCGGCTCTCGCCCTCGCCGAGCAGGTCGAGCATCTCGAGGCGACCGGCGCCGCGGTGCGGCTCTTCTTCCAGCCGGCGGAGGAGGCCATCCCCGGCGGCGCCGATGACGTCATCGCCCAGGGCGGGATGGAGGGGGTGGACGCGGCATACGCCGTCCACTGCGATCCCGGGCTCGACGTCGGCCAAGTGGGTCTGCGCGAGGGGCCGCTGACCGCGGCGTGCGACCGGATCAAGGTCTCGCTCAAGGGCCACGGTGGCCACACCTCGCGGCCGCACCTGACCGAGGACCTCACGTTCGCGCTCGCCAAGGTCGTCACCGACGTCCCCACTCTCCTCTCCCGCCGGGTCGACCCGCGCGCCGCCGCCCTGATCGTCTGGGGTCAGGTCCACGCCGGCCGCGCCGGCAACGTCATCCCCTCGACGGGGTATGCCGAGGGCACCCTCCGCGTGCTCGATTCCGAGGTCTGGGCCGGGTTGCGACCGCTGCTCGAGCGCATCGTCGACGAGGTCACCGAACCCTTCGGGGTCCAGGCCGAGCTCGAGCACGTCCCGGGCGTGCCGCCCGTCGTCAATACCGCCGATGCCATCGCCGACCTGCGGGCAGCCACGGCGGCCGTGGGCCTGGCGGCGGTCCCGACGGGCCAGTCGATGGGCGGGGAGGACTTCGCGTGGTATCTCCACCATGCGCCTGGGGCGATGGCCCGGTTGGGGACCCGCACCGTCGGGGGTCGAACCTACGACCTCCACCAGGGCGACTACATCGTCGACGAGCGGGCCATCGACGCGGGGGCCAAGCTCCTGGGGTCGGTCGCCCTGACGGCGATCGCGCGGCATACCGCCGCGGACGTCGCGACTTCGTAACGGTTCGTCACACGCGTCCCAGCGTGACCGGGCACGTCTCGGTGGGAACTATCCTGGCGCGAGTTGGCGCGTGACATCTGCGCCACGAACACGAGTAAGGAGATGCATCTTGCGTCCACTTCTGAAGGTTGCCGCCGTGATCTCGGTCGGCACCATGGCCCTCGCCGGTTGCGGCGGCTCGACGTCGAAGGAGTCGACCACCGCGGGCGGAAGCTCCTCCGCCACGTCCGGCTCCGCGACGAGCTCGTCGGCGGCGGCCTCCGACGTCAAGGTCGGCATGGCGTACGACGTGGGCGGTCGGGGAGACCAGTCCTTCAACGACGCCGCGGCGGCCGGTCTCGACAAGGCCAAGGCCGACTTCGGGATCGACATCAAGGAAGCCACGGCGGTCAACGGCGAGAACGAAGCGGCGCGTGAGGAGCGCCTCAACCAGCTCGTCGACGCCGGCTACACCAACATTGTCGCGGTCGGTTTCGCGTATGCCGCCTCCGTCGGCAAGGTGGCCAAGGAGAACCCCGACGTCCACTTCGCGATCATCGATGACGCCTCGGACGCCTCCAAGGCCGCCAATGTCGCCCAGTTGACGTTCGCCGAGAACGAGGGGTCCTTCCTCGTCGGTGCGGCCGCGGCACTCAAGAGCAAGGCCGGGCACATCGGCTTCGTCGGTGGCGTCAACGTTCCCCTGATCGTGAAGTTCCAGGCGGGCTTCGAGGCGGGCGCCAAGGCGGTCAACCCCAAGATCAAGATCGACTCCACCTACCTGACCCAGCCGCCGGACTTCAGTGGTTTCGGTGACCCGGCCAAGGGCAAGACCGCAGCCGAGGGCATGTTCCAGGGCGGCGCCGACGTGGTCTACCACGCCGCCGGCGGCTCCGGCGCGGGCGTCTTCACCGCGGCCAAGGCCGCCAAGGCGTGGGCGATCGGTGTCGACTCCGACCAGGCCAAGACGGCCGAGGCCGGTGTCCGCGACGTCATCCTCACCTCGATGCTCAAGAAGGTCGACGTGGCGGTCTACGACTACCTGTCGAAGGCCGTCAAGGGTGAGGCCGCCGCCGGCAATATCGTCTACGACCTCAAGGCCGACGGTGTCGGCTACAGCACCACCGGCGGGCACATCGACGACATCGTCGCCAAGCTCGACGAGTACAAGGCCAAGATCATCTCCGGCGAGATCAAGGTTCCCGCCACGATGTGATCGCCGGTGCGCCGTCGGCATACCTGTCGACGTGCGCACGGCGGGTTTGCGTGAGCCGGGGCCCGGTGGCGCGATAGCGTTCACCCGGGTCCCGGCTTTCGCGTCTGTTCGGGACCGGCCGCCGACGGCGGCCGCATGGGACGAGGAGGTCTTGCCATCACTACACTCGCGAGCCCGTCCCTCGGCAGCGACACGCTCGCTGTCGAGGTCACCGGGATCACCAAACGCTTCCCGGGCGTTGTGGCCAACAAGGACATCACCTTCTCCGTGCGGCGTGGCACTGTCCATGCCCTCGTCGGCGAGAATGGCGCCGGCAAGTCGACCCTGATGAAGATCCTCTACGGCGTCCAGCGCCAGGACGAGGGCACCATCGCGATCAACGGGGCCCAGGTCGACCTCCACAGTCCTGCCGATGCCATCAGCTCCGGCATCGGGATGGTCTTCCAGCACTTCATGCTCGCCGACAACCTCACGGTCCTCGAGAACGTCGTCCTCGGTGCCGAGCGGCTTCACGGCATTAGTGGCGGTGCCCGCCGCGAGATCCGGCGCATCTCGGCTGAGTTCGGACTCGATGTCGACCCCGACGATCTCGTCGCCAACCTCGGGGTCGGCGACCGCCAGCGGGTCGAGATCCTCAAGGTGCTCTATCGCGGGGCCAAGATCCTCATCCTCGACGAACCCACCGCGGTGCTTGTGCCCCAGGAGGTCGACGAGCTCTTCGACAACCTGCGCGAACTCAAGGCCGATGGCCTGACCGTCATCTTCATCTCGCACAAACTCGATGAGGTGTTGTCGGTGGCCGACGACATCACGGTCATCCGCCGCGGGACCACGGTGGCCTCGGTCGATCCCAAGACCGTCAACGCCCGCCAGCTCGCCGAACTCATGGTCGGCTCCCAACTTCCCACCCCGGAGACGAGCGAGTCGACGGTCACCGACCGCGTCGTCCTCTCCTTGCGCGACATCACCCTCGCCGGCAGTGAGGGCCGCAACCTGTTGACCGACATCGACCTCGACATCCACGCCGGCGAGATCGTCGGTATCGCCGGGGTCGAAGGCAACGGACAGGCGGAACTCGTCGAGGTCATCATGGGGATGCGCGAGCCGAGTGCCGGCATCGTTAAACTCGAAGGCACCGACATCTCCGCCTGGGAGGTCCGCGAGATCCGCGAGGCGGGGGTCGGTTATATCCCGGAGGATCGCCACCGCCACGGCTTGCTGCTGGATGCGCCCTTGTGGGAGAACCGCATCCTCGGTCACCAGACCGAGCGCCCCAATGTCCGCGGCCAGCTCATCGACGCCAAGTCGGCCAAGGCCGACACCGAACGCATCGTCCGCGAGTATGACGTGCGCACCCCCTCCATCCACGTCACCGCTGGCTCGCTGTCCGGAGGCAACCAGCAGAAGCTCATCGTCGGACGGGAGATGAGTCACAATCCCAAGGTCCTCATCGCCGCCCACCCCACCCGGGGGGTCGATGTCGGGGCGCAGGCGTCGATCTGGGACCTGATCCGAAAGGCCCGCCACGAAGGCCTCGGCGTCCTGTTGATCAGCGCCGACCTGGAGGAACTGATAGGCCTGTCCGACACCATCCGGGTCATCTTGCGCGGCCGACTCACCGGGACCTTCGATCCCGACACCGTGACCAGCCAGGACCTCGGGTCCGCGATGACCGGCGCCGACGGCTCGCACGATGTCGGCGCCCACGATGCCCCCTCCGATGCCCCTCAGGATCTCCGATGACCAATGCCAACCTCCGGCGGGCCCTCCTGTCCGTCGCCGCGCCGCTGCTCGCTCTCCTGGTCGCCGTCGCCCTGACTTCGTTGGTCTTGCTCGCGCTCGGGGACCCCGTGCGCGATGTGTGGATCACCATGCTGAGCAAGCCGAAGCCTCGCCAGCTCACCAATATCGTCAACGGCGCCATCGTGCTCTATCTGTCGGCGATCGCCGTCGCCGTCGGGTTCAAGATGAACCTCTTCAACATCGGCGTCGACGGGCAATACCGCGTCGGATCCTTCGCGGCCGCGCTCTTCGCCGGCCAGGCGTGGCTGCCTGGCATCCTCAACGTCATCGTCGCGATCATCGTCTCGATGGCGGCGGGCGGACTCTGGGCGAGCCTCGCGGCATACCTCAAGGTGAAACGGGGGGTCAGCGAGGTCATCTCGACCATCATGCTCAACGCCATCGCCACCGGCCTGGTGTCCTGGCTGCTGCTCAAGGTCGCCGTTCAAGAGGCCGGATCGAACGCCATCAGCACCAAGGTCATCCCGGAGTCGTCGCAGTTGGCGGGGTGGAAGCTCATCCCCGGCGAGAGCAACCGCGTCTTCAGCCTGCTGGCGCTGGCGGTGCTCGTCGGGGCGCTCTACTGGTTCATCCTGGGCAAGACGAGGTTCGGCTTCGACCTGCGCGCCACCGGGAGTTCCGAGACGGCCGCCGTGGCCAGCGGTGTCAAGGTCAAGCGCATGGTCATGACCGCGATGATCGCCTCGGGTGCGCTCGCGGGCCTGGTCGGTATGCCGCTCCTCTTCGGTCAGGACTATTCCTACGGGACGACCTTCCAGGCCGGGCTTGGTTTCGCCGGTATCGGGATCGCCCTTCTCGGGCGCAACCACCCCATCGGGATCGCGTTCGCTGCGCTCTTGTGGAGTTTCCTGGACACCCAGGCCAACGCCCTGCAGATCCGCGCCGGGGTCGCTCCCGAGTTGGTTTACATCATCCAGGGCATCATCCTCTTCGCCGTCGTCATCGCCTATGAGGGCACGCGCCGGCTCGATGTCCGTCTCGAGCAACAGCGAGTCGCACGGGAGCTGGCCGCCTTGCGCGCCGCCCGCGTGACGGAAGGAGCGGCGGCATGACCACCGTGACCACGGCACCGACCGCCCCCACGCCACCCGCCGCCACCCCGGCCACCGACTCGTCCACCCGGGACCGGGTCGTCCGGTGGGCGGGGATCATCGCCGGCGGACTCGTCGTCCTGTCGATCCTCCGCGTCGTGACGGGAGCCAACGACCTCGACTCCTCCGGTGCTATCGCCGCGGCTTTCGGCCTGGCGGTGCCCATTGCGCTGGCCGGGCTGGGCGGCCTGTGGTCGGAACGTGCCGGGGTGGTCAACATCGGCCTCGAGGGCATGATGATCCTCGGGACCTGGTCCTCGGCCTTCTGCGCCTACCACTGGGGGCCGTGGGTGGGCATCCTCGGCGGCGCCGTCGGTGGCCTCGTCGGCGGCCTCATCCATGCCATCGCGACGGTCTATTTCGGGGTCGACCACATCGTCTCCGGTGTCGCCCTCAACATCATCGGCCTGGGCATTGCGAAGTATCTCGCCTCGCGCTTCTTCACCCACCTCCCCGGCGGCGGGCCGACGCAGTCGCCGCCACTGCCGCAGCCACCGCAGCTGTCCCTGCCGTTCGTCGGTGATCCGTTGCTCACTCTGGAACGCAAGCGGATCTTCCTCCTGTCCGACCTCGCCGGCATCATCCGCGGGTTGACCACGAATGTCTCGGTCCTGACGCTGATCACCCTCGCGCTCTTCGGCGCCACCTGGCTGGTCATGTGGCGCACCGCCTTCGGACTGCGCCTGCGGTCCGTCGGCGAATCCCCGGCGGCGGCCGAATCCCTCGGTGTCAACGTCTATCGCTACAAATTCCTCGCCGTCCTCGCCTCCGGTGGCCTGGCCGGGCTCGGTGGTGCCTTCCTGACGCTGGTCGCCTCCAATCTGTTCCGCGACGGCCAGACGGGCGGCCGTGGCTATATCGGCCTCGCGGCGATGATCTTCGGCAACTGGCGGCCGGGTGGGCTGCTGGCCGGGTCGGCGCTCTTCGGCTACACCGATGCCATCCGGTTGCGCGGAGGCCAGAGCGTCCACGCCGTCTTGCTCCTGGTCGCCGCGCTCCTGGTGATCGTCGCGCTCTGGCAGTTGCGGCGCGGGCGGGTGGTCCAGGCCATCTCCTCACTCGCCGTCGCGGCCTTGACCGGATGGTGGTACTTCACCTCGGATGTCGTCCCTGGCGAACTCGCCGGCACCCTGCCGTATGTCACGACCCTCCTCGTCCTCGCCTTCGCCTCCCAGCGACTGCGGATGCCGGCCGCGGACGGGCAGGTCTATCGCAAGGGCGGCGGGCACTAGCCCATGCCCGGTCCGGGGATCGACTGGGAGGCGCTGCGCCTGGCCGCGGTCGCGGCGGCGACACACGCCTACTGCCCATACTCCCGATTCCCCGTCGGGGTCGCCGGGATCACGACGGACGGCCGGACGTATGCCGCGTGCAATGTCGAGAACGCGGCATACGGTGTCGGTCTGTGCGCGGAGTGCGGACTGGTGTCGGCCCTGCACATGGGTGGGGGCGGCCAGTTCGCTGGGGTCTATTGCGTCGGTGCCGACGGTCGGGCCCTCATGCCGTGTGGGCGGTGCCGGCAACTGTTGTGGGAGAACGGTGGTGGGGACTGCCTGCTCATGACGCCGGTCGGTATCCGGGCCATGGCAGATGTGCTGCCACAGGCCTTCGGTCGCGACGATCTCGACCGTCTCGCGGGCACCTGATCGCGCGATCGCACGCGTCCCCGGCATGGTGCGCCGAGTCTGCGATGATGCGCGGATGAGTGAAGCCTTCGATGCCGTCGACGTCATCGTCACCAAGCGTGATCGCCACGAGTTGTCGGACGAGCAGATCCGGTGGGTCATCGATGCCTACACCCGCGGGGTCGTCGCCGACGAGCAGATGTCCGCTCTCGGGATGGCGGTATTGCTCAACGGAATGACCCGCCGCGAGATCGCGACCTGGACGCAGGCGATGATCGCCAGCGGTGAGCGGATGGACTTCTCCGGCCTGTCCCGCCCGACCGCGGACAAGCACTCCACCGGGGGGGTCGGGGACAAGATCACCCTCCCGCTTGCACCACTGGTCGCGGTCTTCGGGGTCGCGGTCCCGCAGCTGTCCGGGCGCGGTCTCGGCCATACCGGCGGCACCTTGGACAAGCTCGAATCGATCTCCGGGTGGCGCGCGTCCCTGTCGAATGCCGAGATGCTCGCCCAACTCGACGACGTCGGCGCAGTCATCTGCGCCGCCGGGTCCGGGCTGGCCCCCGCCGACAAGAAGCTGTATGCCCTGCGCGATGTCACCGGAACCGTCGAAGCGATCCCGCTGATCGCGAGTTCGATCATGAGCAAGAAGATCGCCGAGGGCACCGGCGCCCTCGTCCTGGACGTCAAGGTCGGGTCGGGGGCGTTCATGAAGACCGTTGACCAGGCCCGCGAACTCGCCCGCACGATGGTTGCGCTGGGCACCGATGCCGGCGTCAATACCGTTGCGCTGCTGACGAATATGGACGTGCCACTGGGCCTGACCGCGGGCAATGCGGTGGAGGTCCGCGAGTCGGTCGAGGTCCTCGCGGGTGGGGGTCCGCCCGATGTCGTCGAGCTGACCGTCCGACTCGCGCAGGAGATGCTCCAGGCCGCGGGCCGCGGGGGCCAGGATGTCGCCGCAGCGCTCGCTGACGGCCGGGCGATGGACGCCTGGCGGCGGATGATCCGTGCCCAGGGCGGCGACCCGGACGCCCCGCTGCCGGTGGCGCGGCATACCGATCAGGTGCGTTCCCCCACGGACGGTGTCGTCACCATCCTCGACGCGTATGCCGTGGGCCTGGCCGCCTGGCGCCTCGGCGCCGGCCGGGCCCGCAAGGAGGACCCCGTGCAGGCGGGTGCCGGGATCGAACTCCATGTCCGGCCGGGCGCGGTGGTCCGCGCCGGCGAGCCGTTGCTGACGCTGCATACCGACACCCCGGAACGCTTCGAGCGCGCCCGGGCCGCGCTCGACGGCGGTATCGTCATCGCCCCCGAGGGGTCGCGGCCCGACCTGCTCCCCCTCGTCATCGACCGCATCGACGCCGGGGACGCCGCATGACGCCGGCCGCCGCCCTCGTCGCCCCCGAGACCGGTTATCCCGTCAGCGCGGAGGTCGCCGCGGCGCCGAAAGTCCTCCTCCACGATCACCTCGATGGCGGGGTCCGGCCGCAGACGATCATCGAGATCGCCGACGAGATCGGGTATGCCGACCTGCCCGCCCCCGACGCCGGCGCGCTCGGCCGGTGGTTCCACGAGAGCGCGGACTCGGGCTCCCTGGTGCGCTATCTGGAGACCTTCGCCCACACGACAGCGGTGATGCAGTCCGCCGATGCCTTGCGCCGGGTGGCGCGGGAGTGCGTCCTCGACCTTGCCGGGGACGGCGTCGTCTATGCCGAATCCCGTTATGCGCCAGAGCAACACCTGGCCGGTGGGCTGTCCCTGGAGGATGTCGTCGAGGCGGTCAACGCTGGCTTCCGCGAGGGCGAGGCGCAGGCTGCGGCCGCGGGTCGCCCCATCCGGATGATCGCCCTGCTCACGGCGATGCGGCACGCGGCGAAGTCCCGCGAGATCGCCGAACTGGCCGTCCGCTATCGCGACCAGGGCGTCGGCGGCTTCGACATCGCCGGCGCCGAGGCGGGATACCCACCGACCCGCCATCTCGACGCCTTCGAATATCTCCAGCGCGAAAACGCCCACTTCACCATCCACGCGGGGGAGGCGTTCGGCCTGCCGAGCATCTGGGAGGCCATCCAGTGGTGCGGCGCCGACCGCCTCGGACACGGGGTGCGCATCGTCGACGACATCGACACCTTCGGTGAGCGGCCCGCGCTGGGGAGGCTCGCGGCATACGTCCGCGACGCCCGCATCCCACTCGAGATGTGCCCGACCAGCAATCTTCAGACGGGGGCCGCGGAATCCGTTGCCGCACACCCGATCACGCTGCTCAAGCAGTTGCGCTTCCGGGTGACGATCAATACCGACAACCGGCTGATGAGCAATACGACGATGGGCCGGGAGATGCAGCAGTTGGTCGACCAGGCCGGCTGGACCCTCGCCGACCTGCGTTGGGCCACGATCAACGCGATGAAGTCGGCCTTCCTCCCCTTCGACGAGCGCCTCGCGATCATCGACGGCGTCGTCAAGCCGGGGTATGCCGCGCTCGGCCTCGCCTGAGCCGTCGCCGCTGGGCGGACCCGTCGCGGATGCGGGCGGTGAGCGCCAGTTCGTCAACCCTTGACAGAAGGCAACCGGCCGGTAAGTTATCCGCCACCTCAGGTAACCGCTGACCCACGGAGGCTCGGATGCGTCGTCTTGCCACTCGTTCCCGGGTTCGCAGTGCGCTCGTGGCCGGCGCTGCCGCGCTCGGCGTCGCATTGACGACGGGAGCCCCGGCTTCGGCCTGGACGGCCGACGTCGTTGCCAATGTCGACGTGACGACGACGATCAAGAAGCTCAACCAGACGACGACCTATCCGCGCGGGTCGTTCGTCGGTGTCCTCGACAGCGACAAGCGCACCATCGTCGGGATGCTCTCTTTGCCGGCCGGGACGACGCGGCTGAAGATCGGCAGCCTGCCGCTGGCCGATGTCACGACCAAGATCACACAGGTGGGGCCGTCGACGACGTCGATCAGTTTCGACGACTGGGACTGGGTGTTGCGCACCACCCAGACGACCACCGTCCAGATCGTTTCGATCAAGCCCGTCGGGCTCAACCTCAACCTCGTCGGAAACTACTGCAAGACAGCGCCGTTCACGCAGACGCTGGACGGGCGCTTCCACACGACGGGTACCGGCCCGGGCACGTCATACGACTATTGGATGACCGGGACCTACACCCTGCCGAGGTTCGCCAACTGCGGGTTGGCGACGCCGATCATCAACCTCGCCATCCCGGGAGCGGGCAACACCGTCAAAGCGCACTTCACGCGGTAACCGAGCCGGCGGGTCTCCGGCCAGGCGGGGCCGCGGGCTCCAGCGCGGCGGCGAGGGCGCGCTGAGTGATCGCGCGCGCGCCGAGAGCCTCCGCGCGGGCGACGATTCCCGGCTCGGCCCGCATGAGGGCCCAGCCCCGGCGGGCCAGGACCAGCGGCGGCTTGCGGCCCTCCGCAAGGTCGCGGCGGAAGCGACGGGCCATCGTCAGGACTCGGTTGTCGCGGACGCACCACGCGCTGTGCAAGAGCCCCTCCCGCCGCAGGCGGCCGGTCAGCTCGGCCGCGAAGATCCCTTCGGCGACAAGGAGATCGGTGGGGCGGGCGGTCACATCGGTGGACCCGACCCGCCTGCTGGTCGCGATGTCGTAGACCGGGATGCCCGCCCGTCCGGATGCCGCGAGCTCCCCGATCGCCGCCGCGGCTCCCTCCGCATCCCAGGAGGCCGGATCGTCCCAATCGGCGATCCCGAGGGTCGGATGCCGGGGCAGCCCGGGGTCGTCGATATCCCGATAGAAGTTGTCGAGGGCCACCACAGGCCAGCCGTGCCGGTCATGGAGTCGCCCGGCCAGCCGCGACTTCCCGGCGCCGCTCGGGCCGCAGAGGAGGACGACGACGGGGCGGGCGGGCAGCGTCGGCTCCGGGGGCACAGGCATACGGTACGGCCAGGAGGCGACGAACCACGGCCGCCACCGCCGAAGGGACGAGGCACGTCTGCCCGGCCGCGGTTGCTGCGGGGTGGGGCAGCCAGCGAGAGGCCTCGCTACGATCGGGGCGTGGAGACCCTCATCCTGACCGTCATCGGTGACGACCGCGCGGGGTTGGTCAGTTCGCTGGCCCGCATCGTGACCGAGTGCGGCGGCAACTGGGAGCGCAGTCAGCTCGCCGAGCTCGCCGGGAAGTTCGCCGGCATCGTCGTGGTCGCCGTGCCCTCAGAGCGGGTCGCGGAGTTCACCTCCGCGCTGGCTCCGCTCGCCGGGTTGCTCGACATCACCGTGCATGCGGGGACCGTCGCCCAGCCGGCAAGCCCGGGGGCGGACGGTGCGGGGGAGGGGCGCGGCATACGGCTCGATCTGGTGGGCAACGACCATCCCGGCATCGTCGGGGCGGTCTCGGAGGTGCTCGCGCGCCACGGCGTCAACGTCGAGGAACTCACGACAGCGACCGGCCCCGCCCCGATGGCCGGTGGGCAGCTGTTCGAGGCTCACGTCGTCGCGACGGCGCCGCCGTCGAGCGATCTGGCGGCCCTGCGGGCCGATCTGGAGCGGCTGGCCACCGAGATCCAAGTCGACCTGGACGTCGCCGACCTCTGAGGTCGGGCTCTGAAACCGGGCTCTGAGGCCGGCTCAGCGCCCCTTGGGATGCCAGACGGTCTTGGTCTCGACGAAGGCCGTCAACCGGTCGAGGCCCAGGTTGGCGCTCCAGTCCGGCTCGGTCGGGCCGTCCTGGCTCAACCGCGGCCGGCGGACCCGCTTGAGATTGTCGGCCGCAGCCCGCTCCAACTCCGCCCAGTCGATCGCCGTCCCCGCGACCCCGGTCAGGTCGATCGCGTTGACGTCGCGGTGGGAGGCCAGCCAGGGCGCCATTTCCGCGGGGTCGCCGGTGAGGAGATTGACGACCCCCCCGGGGACGTCGGAGGTCGCGAGCGACTCGGCGAGGGTGATCGCGGGCACGGGCCGCTCCCTGCTGGCGAGCACGACCGCGGTGTTGCCCGTGACGATGATCGGGGCCACGACGCTGACCAGCCCGAGCAGTGAACTTCCCTGTGGCGCAAGGGCGGCCACGACCCCGGTGGGCTCCGGGAGCGAGATGTCGAAGAAGGGACCGGCCACCGGGTTCAGTCCGCCGAGCACCTGGGGGTACTTGTCGGACCACCCGGCATACCAGACCCAGCGGTCGATCGCGGCGTCGACGAGGGCCGCCGCGCGCGCGGGTGTCACCCCCTCGGCGGCGCGGGTTTCCTCGACGAACTGCGTCCGCCGCGACTCCATGACCTCCGCGACCCGATAGAGGACCTGACCGCGGTTGTATGCCGTGGCCCCCGCCCATCCCGGCTGCGCCTTGCGGGCGGCGACGACCGCGTCGCGCGCGTCCTTGCGAGAGGCGAGCGAGGCATTGGCGAGGAACTGCCCGCGGGCGTCGGATACGGCATACGACCGGCCGGACTCGCTGCGGGGGAAGGCCCCGCCGACATAGAGCTTGTAGGTCTTCTTGACCTCGACCCGGGTCATGCGCCCTCTCCCGTCACGACATAGGCAGCCAGCCCATGGCGCCCGCCCTCCCGGCCATAGCCGGACTCCTTATAGCCGCCGAACGGACTCGCCGGATCGAAGCGGTTGAAGGTGTTGGCCCACACGACACCGGCCCGCAGCTGATCGGCCATCCACAGGATGCGCGATCCCTTCTCGGTCCATACCCCCGCCGATAGCCCGTATGCCGTGTTATTGGCCTTGGCCACCGCCTCACCGGGCGTGCGGAAGGTCAGCACCGACAGCACCGGCCCGAAGATCTCCTCCTGGGCGATCCGGTGCGTCTGCGCGACGCCGGTGAACACCGTGGGGCGGAACCAGAATCCCTTGTCCGGCAACGGGCATCCGCTGTCCCAGCGGAGCGCGCCCTCGGCCTCACCGGCGGCGCTGAGTTCGGTGATCCGGTCGAGTTGCCGACGGCTGTTGATCGCGCCGACGTCGGTGTTCTTGTCCAGGGGGTCGCCGACACGCAAGGTGGCCAGGCGGCGCTGGAGGCGCTTTATCACCGTGTCCGCGATCGACTCCTGGACCAGCAGTCTGCTTCCGGCGCAACAGACTTGGCCCTGATTGAAGAAGATTCCGTTGACGATGCCCTCGATCGCCTGGTCGATCGGCGCGTCATCGAAGACGATATTGGCGGCCTTGCCGCCGAGTTCCAGGGTCGCCCTCCGGCGGGTGCCGGCGATGGAGCGGGCGATCATCTTGCCGACCGCCGTCGATCCGGTGAAGGCGATCTTGTCGATGCCGGGATGGTCGACGATGGCCTGCCCGGTCGGACCTGCGCCGGTGACGATATTGACGACGCCGGGGGGCAGGTCGGCCTGACGGCAGAGGTCGGCGAAGAGCAGGGCCGTCAGGGGGGTCGTCTCGGCGGGCTTGAGGACGACGGTGTTGCCCGTGGCCAGCGCCGGCGCGATCTTCCACGCAAGCATCAGCAGCGGGAAGTTCCACGGAATCACTTGTCCCACAACCCCGTGCGGGCGCGGGTCGGGGCCGAGCGCGGCATACTCCAGCTTGTCGGCCCAGCCGGCGTGATAGAAGAAGTGCGCCGCAGCGAGGGGGACGTCGACGTCGCGGGTCTCCTTGATCGGCTTGCCGTTGTCGAGCGTCTCCAGGACCGCGAACTCACGGGCGCGTTCCTGCAACAGCCGGGCGATCCGGAAGAGGTACTTCCCGCGGTCGCTGCCCGACATCCGCGACCAGACCCGTGTGTATGCCGTCCGCGCCGCCTTGACGGCCGCGTCCACGTCTGCGGCGCTCGCCTCCGCGATCTCGGCGAGAGGCTCCTCGGTGGCCGGGTTGACGGTGGTGAAGATCCCACCCGTCCCCGCGACGAAGGTCCCGCCGATGAAGAGGCCGTAGGTGCTCCTGATGTCGACGACCGCCCGGGATTCTGAGGCGGGGGCGTACTCGAATGTCGGCATACGGCGTCCTCAGTAGGCGGTGGAGGGGGAGTCGTCGGCGATATAGTCGGCGCCCGAATAGGCGCCGATGCGCAGCCGTTGGCGTTGCAGGAGAAGGTCGTTCAACAGACTCGAGGCACCGAAGCGGAACCAGTGAGGCTCGAGCCAGTCCGGGCCGGCGACCTCGTTGACGGCGACCAGGAATTTGACCGCGTCCTTGCTCGTGCGAATCCCGCCGGCGGGTTTGACGCCGATCTGGGTGCCGGTCGTCTCCCGCCAGTCGCGGACCGCCTCGAGCATGACCAGCGTGACGGGAAGTGTCGCCGCGGGCGAGATCTTGCCGGTGCTTGTCTTGATGAAGTCGGCTCCGGCGAGCATGCACAGCCACGAGGCGCGGCGGACGTTGTCATAGGTGACCAGTTCGCCGGTCTCCATGATGACCTTCAACCGCGCGGTCCCGCAGGCCCGCTTGACCGCGACGACCTGGTCGAAGACGGTCCGGTAGTCGCCGGCGAGGAAGGCCCCGCGGTCGATGACCATGTCGATCTCATCCGCGCCGGCGTTCACCGCATCCGCGACATCGGCGAGTTTGACCGCGAGCGAGGCGCGTCCGCTCGGGAATGCCGTGGCAACGGCGGCGACCCGGACGCCGCTGTCCCCCAATGTGTTTCGCGCGATGGCGACCATATCGCCATACACGCAGACAGCGGCCGGTCGTGGGGTCGTGGGGTCGCTCGGGTCGGGGGTGAGGGCCTTCGCCGCGAGCCCGCGCACCTTGCCCGGGGTGTCATTTCCCTCGAGGGTGGTCAGGTCGATCATCGAGATCGCCAGGTCGATTGCCCACGCCTTGCTCGCCGACTTGATCGACCGGGTCCCCAGCGCCCCCGCGCGCGCCTCGCAGCCGACCTGGTCGACGCCGGGAAGACCGTGGAGCCACCTCGTCAAGGCGGCATTCGTCAGGCGGGAGACGCCGAGGAGGGCGCGGGCGTGCTCGATGGCAGCGGCGTCGGTGGTGGCATTGGCGTCGGTGTTGGCATCGACCTCGGCGGTGGTGGCATCGGCGGTGGCGTCTGCGGCGGCGGTGGTCACCCGGCGAGTCTACGGAAAGCGGGCGCGGTGGCGAGCAGGCAGCGGACGGCCCCGCCCGCCACGCGGTCGCGGCGGGCGGGGCCGTCCGGGTCGCCCGTGCCTGCGGGCCAGGGCTGGAGTGAGCGCGCGGCTACCCCAGACCCCTCGGCTCAGAGACCGGTCAGCCCGTTGGGGGAGCCGATGCCGGTGGGGGCGTCATACCCCTTCTTGGCCGTGCAGAGGTAGTCGCCGCCGCACATGCCGTTGCTGCCGCCGATCACGTCGAAAAAGGCGCCCGGCTTCCGGTAGGGCGTGGCATTGCTATAGGTCGCGCCATTGCCGGCGAGCCCGATCATGCCCGCGACGAGCGGGGCCGACGCGCTCGTGCCGCCACCGACGATCCAGCCCGGCGGGATCCCGAACGGGTTCTCGTAGGTGTCGTAGATCGCCACGCCGGTGTCGGGGTCGGCGACCGCCGAAACGTCGGCGACGGTGCGCATCTGGCAGTGCTTGTCCTTCTGGACCCAGCTCTTCGGGACGTATGCCGAGCACCCGCTCCCCGATCCCCACCAGGCATCCTCGTCCCACCCGCGGGCGTTCCCGGACTTGCGCAGGGAGGTCCCGCCCACGGCGAGGACGGTGCGGAAAACGGCCGGGCTGCCGGCGGCGGTAAAGCCGAAGTCACCGCTGGAGGCCACCGAGATCGCGCCGGCGTGCTCGTAGGCGTCGCGGAAGGACCACATCCCGCCGTACTCACCGCCACCGTAGCTGTGTGAGATGACCGTTGCGCCCTTCCGCCAGGCGGTCCGGGTGGCCTCGGCGAGATTGTCGTTGTAGTTGTCGTCGGCCTCGACCAGGAGGATCTTGCAGGTGGGGCAGCCCGCCGACACCATGTCGAGGTCCATCGACCCCTCCAGGGCCCAACCGCCGTCGGGTTGCGGGTAGTTCTTCTTCTCCCCGCGCTGGTTGACCTTGGTGAAGCACCCGTTCGCAGTGGTGCAGGCCGGCAGCCCGTTGAGCTTGCGGTAGACCGCGAGGTCCTTCTCGGCATTGGGGACGTCGAAGGCGATGACGACCGCGACCGTGCCCGTGCCGCCGCCCTTGGGCAGTTTGTATGCCGACCGGAAGTCCGCCGCGAGATAGCCGTCCGGGCGGCGGTCGGTCGCCGCCGGGGACGGGGCCCGGAAGCGGGACATGCAGTGGGAATAGCCCTCTCGCGTATCGGACGAGCACGGGACCAGCGGCCGACTGCCGCTCTGAGGAGCGGCGGACGCGACGACGCTCGGGGCCAGGCCGGCCACGGCGGCCGCCACGGCCGCGGTCGTGGCCAGACCGGCACGCAGGGTGGGGATTCGCATGATGTTCTCCGTCTTTCGTGGCTAGCGCGGCAACAGGAAGGCGCCGCTGATGGTTTCGGTGAGGGTGGAACCCGCCGCGTCTGCGGCGGTGATCTTCAGGCCCGCGGTGGTACGGCCGGGGGTGGCCCGTGGCACGGTCAACGCGACGGCGTAGTGCCCGCCGCTCCCGCTGACCGGCGCAGGCGTCCACGTGCTGCCGTCGTAGCTGACCCACGCCTTGACGGTGGTCACGCCGACGGGGGCCGTTCGGCCGTTCTGGTGAATGTCCACGCCGATCCGCACCGGCCCGGCCGGCAGGCGATTGTCGAGGTCGACGGTCGCGGCATACTCCGCACTGAGCATGGGCAGCACCGTGCATCCGTCCCCGAAGGCGCACTCGGTGCCGGCGGGGTTGGGAATCCCGGCCTTGACCGGGGTGGAGAACTCCGTCGTCAGCGTGGTGCCGGGGACAAAGAGGCCGCCACGGCGGACCGCGGTCTGGCGGCCGGTGATGACCTTCGTCCCCGCCGGGTAAGCGCCGCCGGTCAGGACCAGGAAGCCGTCACCGCTGGCGATGACGGTCTTGTCGGCGAGCACGGCATACGTCCCCTGGACGTTGCCCTGGGCGATGTCGGGATTGCCGAAGTGGGCCGGGTTGGTGTCGGACATCGGCAGCGCGATGAGGGCGACCATCCCGTCCTTGACGCAGCTCGAGCAGAGGTTGAGCTGCGGGGAGAGCCTCGCGGAGGCCGGCTTGTTGTGGAGCGGGCCCGCCAGCCACGGGTCATCGACGGTCGTCCCGGGGGTATGCGGCACCGGTAGGGCACGCTGCCAGCCCTGGGCGGTGACATCGTCCTCGTCGAGGACGTAGAAGAGGTCGGCCCCGTCGACGAGATCCGATCCGGCGCTGACGTATCTGGTCACCTCCCGCGCGGAAAGCGGCATCCCCAGTCCCATGCCCGCGCTCGGCGTCCCCACCGACTGGGTGAACATGGACGTCGAGACGTCGCGTGGCCCGTGGAACGTGCTGCGGTATGTCGCGAGTTGCCCCGCCGTGGCCAGGAACCGGATGGGGGTTCTGGGGATGCGTCCCGGGCGTTCGTTCAGTCCCATGAGGAGGTAGGGACGGGTCATCGAGGCGGGCGAACTTCCCCCGACGAACTGCGAGAGCGCGATGTCGCCGTCCAGGCGTCCGGTGGTCGGGGCGACGGTGACGCTGGTCTTGCGCGCCGTCATGACCTGGAAGGAATACTGAGCGAACGCCATGCCCTTGGTCAGTGTCCGGGTCAAGCCGGTTGACGTGAGGCTGAGACCGAGCGGCTTGTCCACCTTGGTGCTCACCGGGGTGGTGGCGCTGCGCAGGTCGACCGTCGTGTCGGTCGGCCCGGAGACGGTGAACTGCGGTGAGGCCACGAGGGCGGCCCGGGTGGCGTCGCCGTTGGCCCCGGCCGCAAGGATGGAATAGGTCCCGGACGGCACCGACACCTTGAGGATGCCCTTGTAGTTGGTGAAACCGACGCCACCGCTCTTGTTCGGATCGATCGCGATGAAGGCGACCATCGTGCTCGCCGGGCGGCCGTCGAGTCCGACCGCATGGATGGTGAGGGTGTGCATCGGCCAGCGGGTGGCCGGCTTGGCCGGGCTGCTCGTGCGCATCGAGGTGATGCCCGCGAAGAGTCGCTGAGCCGGGGTCGCGGCCAGGGCCGCGCCGAGCGCCCGGCTGCTGGCCGGGGTCACGAACCCCGTCGCGGTGCGCCCGGTGCGTCCGGTGATCTCGACGCCGGGGACGGCTGTCGGGGAGGAGGGATCGGCATACGTCACGGTGACGGGGGTGCGCCCACCGGAGCGGGCGGCGATTGCGGCGGCGTCGAACAACTCCAGGTCGAGTTTCGTGCCGACCACAGGCTGGATGCTGCGCGGTATGACGTAGACCTTGTCGCCGACGACCGCCTTCGTCGCCGCGAAAGTCGGGGAGGGATCGATGATGGTCGTGATCGGGGTGCCCTTGGGGCCCCTGCTCAGCTGGAGCCGATCGCCGGTCGGCAGGGTGATCAGCACGGGGGCCAGCGCTGTGGTCGCCGCTGCGGCGGTCGGTGTCGTGCTCAGGTGCGCCGCGGCCGGGGCGACGGCGGGGATCGCAGCGGCGGGGACCCCCGCGGCCGTGGTGATCAATCCGATGGCCGCGACCGCGGCCAGGCCGACCGAGCGCGCGGATCCGGTGGTGGGTGTCGATCTGGGGGTGGGTGTGGATCTGGGGGTGGTGGATCGGGGGGTCATGGCGTCATCCCTCTGCCAATTGGTGTGGTGGGTCCGGCGTCCCGGTGGGTTCAGCGTCCCGGTGGGTTCAGCGTTGTCGGGTGCGATCATCGCGGCAACCGGAAGGCCCCGGCGATCATCTCGGTCAGGGTCGATCCGGCGGCGTCGGTGGCCGTGATCTTCAGGCCCGCGACGGTGCGGCCGGCGCCGGCTCGGGGCACCGTCAGCACCGCGGAGTAGTGACCGGCACTGCCGGAGACTGGGGCCGGGGTCCACGTCGTGCCGTCATAGCTGACCCAGACCTTGACCCCGGTGATGCCGACCGGACTGGTCCGGCCCGCCTGGTGGAGATCGATGGCGAGGGTCTGCTTCCCGGCGGCGAGGCGGTTGTCGAGGTCCACCGGCGCGGCATAGTCGGCCGAGAGCATGGGCAGGGACCGGCAGCCGGTCCCGTCTCCTAGCAGGCACACCACGTCCGGATCCATCGGGGTCGCTGCTTTGACCGGGGTCGAGAACTCGGTCGTCAGCGTGGTGGTGACGGGGAAGATCCCTCCGCCCCGGGTCGCCGTCTGGCGGCCGGAGATCACTGTCGTCCCGGCGGGATAGGCGACCCCGACATTCAGGAAGCCCAGGCCGGACGCGATGGTCTTGCCGTCGGCCAGAATGGCGAAGGACCCCTTGACGGTCCCATCGGGCAGGACGTCGGGGTTGCCGATGTGGGCGGCGCCGTCACTCATCGGCAGGGAGATAAGCCCGACCATGCCGTCCTTGATGCAGGTCGAGCAGGGCATCCGCTCCAAGTCATTCTGGTCGGCGGAGAGGAACCTGCTGTGCAAGGGCGCCGACCCCCAGTGCTGCACGGAGGTGCCCGGGGTCATGGCTTCGGGGAAGGACCGGAACCAGCCCTGCGCCGTGAAGGTGTCCCAGTCCATGGTCTGGGCGTATTCGCCGTTCACGAAGGTGTCGGGCCCGGCACTGACGTGCCGAGTCATCCGCCGGGCGAGCGGGGTGGTACCGAGGCCCTCGCCGCTGGTCCGCGAAGACAACGTCGTGGTGAACATCGCCGGCGACAGATCGGCCGGCCCGTGGAAGGAGGTGTCGATGGCCGCGGTGTTGCTCGCGTCATACCGGAACCGGATCGGCCGGTCGGGGATGCGCCCGGTCACCTCGGAACGGACATCGACCCGGCTGGCCCCGCCGGCGCCCACGTGCTGGCCGAAGTCGTACCGAGCCACGGACTGCAAGCCGTGGAGAGTGCCCCGAGTCGGGGAGAGATAGATCGGTGTCGTCCCGGGCGCGATCAGGCCCATCGCCCAGCTGGAGCCGTCCACGACGGCGCGGCTGAACGTGGTTGCTCCCAGACTCGAATCGGCGTCGACGGTCCATGGGAAGGTCGAGGTCAACTTCGTCGTCGCGGTGCGGATATCCACGGTCGCCGTCCGGGGGCCGGCCACGGTGAACTCGGGGGTGATGCCGACATACCCCTCGGTGCCGTCGGCCTTGAAATCGGACGCGAAGGCGGTGTAGATCCCCGCCGGGACACTGACCTTGGCGATGCCCTTGTAGTTGGTGAACGCCACGCCCGAGGACCGGCTGCTGCCCGTCTCGAGGTAGCCGATGAGCATGGCCCGAGGCTTGCCGTCGCGGCCGACGCCCTTGAAGGTCACGGTGTGCATCGGCCAGCGGTGCGATGTGGCGTTGCCGGAGCTGGCGTTGTCGGACCTGGCGTTGTCAGACGTGGCGTTGTCAGACCTGGCGTTGTCGGACGTGGTGCGGGCGGGTGAGGAGGTGCCGCGGACGGAGGTCACCCCGGCAAAGAGGCGGGCGGCGTCCTGGGTGCGCAGGGCAACGCCGAGGGCGCGGCTGCTCGCCGCCGTGATGACGCCGGTGGCGCGGATTCCGTCGCGCGAGGTGATCTCGACTCCGGGGACGGCGGTGGGGGAGGAGGGATCGGCATACGTCACGGTGACGGGGGTTCGCCCCCCGCGGGCCGCGATCCCCGCGGCGTCGAACAGGGACAGGTCGAGGGTGCTCCCGAGGACCGGGAGGACGCTACGCGGGATGACGTATGCCGCGGTGCCCGACCGCAGCGACGCCGCGCCCCCACCACTGGGGCGCCCGAATACCGTCGTCGTCATCGCCCCGGAGGGGGTGCGGCCCAGCTGGACCCGGTCGCCCGTGGGGAGGGTGACGATCTGGTTGGCGACCGGCGTCGCCGGGATCGCCGGGATCTGGCTGAGGTGAGTCATCGTGCTGCGGGCCGGCGTCCGGGCCACGGAGGCGTCCGCGGAAGTCGCCGGGGTGGCCATCGCCGCCCCCGTCGCCAGGCCCAGTGCAGTGACCACGCTCACGCTGATACTCAGCCCTGCTCTGAATCTCATGCCCCACTCCCGTCGCGTCGTCGCGTGAGGGGAATCCCCCCGGGCCGGATCTTTGCACGGATATACCGAGTATGTCGAGCCTTACTTCGGGGTGGATTGCCAAACCCGCGGGGGGTCAGGGAGCGGTCAGGGACTCCATGGCCGTTCGGATGCCGCGCAACCGGTCCGCCGCCCGGGCCCGGGCGTCCGTGAGGTCGTCGGGGGCGGAGACGGGCTCGATGACCTCGAGGTAGATCTTGAGCTTGGGCTCGGTCCCCGAGGGCCGGACGATGATCCGGGAATCCTCCGCAAGCACATAGCGCAATCCCTCGGTCGGGGGCAGGCCACCGTCGCCGCGGGCGAGGTCGTCGGTCCGGGAGACGGGGGTTCCCGCGACCTCGGTCGGCGGGGTGGCCCGCAGCCGGGTCATGATCCGGGCGATGATCGACAGGTCGTCGACGCGGACGGAGAAGGCGTCGGTCGCGTGGACGCCGTGGGCGCGGGCCAGGTCATCGAGGACGGCCTGGAGGTCCGAGCCGGCGGCCTTGCGCGCCGCGGCGAGCTCGGCCAGCAGCAGCGCGGCGGTGATCCCGTCCTTGTCGCGGACCAGGTCGGGGGCGACGCAGTAGCCGAGCGCCTCCTCGTATCCGTAGGCGAGCCCGGGGACTCGGGAGATCCACTTGAAGCCGGTGAGGGTTTCCTCGTGGGGGACGCCGGCCGCTCGGCACATCGCGGCGAGCAGCCGGGAGCTGACGATGGAGTTGGCGAAGGTGGCGCCCTCGGGGACGCCGCGGGCGAGCAGGTGGGCGCCGAGGAGGGCGCCCAATTCGTCTCCGCGCAGCATCCGCCAGCCGCCCGGTCCGGGGATTGCCGCCGCGCAGCGGTCGGCATCCGGGTCATTGGCGATGACGAGGTCGGGGCCGGTCTGCTCGGCCAACTCGATGGCCAAGTCCATCGCCCCCGGTTCCTCGGGGTTGGGGAAGGTCACGGTCGGGAACGCGGGGTCGGGTTCGGCCTGGGCCGCGACCGGGATGGGCGCGGGGAACCCGTTGGCGGCGAAGGCATCCCGCAGGGTCCGGGAGCCGACCCCGTGGAGGGCGGTATGGACGACGACGACATCGCGGGGACCGCTGGCTGGCGTGCTCTGCTCCGTGCTGCCCTCCGGCGGCAGGGGCTCCGCGTCGGGGTTGAGGGCGCTCAGCGTGTCGGCGAGATAGTCGGCATACACCTGGTCGTCGAGGGTCTCCCATCCCGACTCGGCGCGCGGGACGTCGGCGACGGTGCCGATCTTGGCGATCTCCGCGGCGATGAGCCCGTCCACGGGCGGGACGATCTGGGACCCGTCGGCGACATAGACCTTGTAGCCGTTGTCCTGCGGCGGGTTGTGGCTGGCGGTGACCATGACGCCGGCGTCGACGGCGAGGTAGCGGACGGCATACGCCAGCAGGGGCGTGGGCAGCGGCTCGGGCAGGAGATAGGCCTGGCCGCCGGCACCGACGACCACGGCAGCGGTGTCGCGGGCGAAGACGTCGGAGTTGGTCCGGGCGTCGTACCCGATGACGACGGTCGGTTGGTCGGAGACGGTTTTCAGGTATGCCGTCAATCCCGCCGCCGCGCGGATGACCACCGCGCGGTTCATCCGGTTCGGGCCGGCACCGAGGGCGCCGCGAAGTCCCGCGGTCCCGAACTCGAGGAAGCCAGCGAATCGGTCCGCCAGATCGGCGGCAGCGGCCTCGTCGCCGGCCTCGACCGCGGCGATGATGCCGGTCAGCTGGGTCACAGTCTCGGGATCGGGGTCGTCGGCCGCCCACCGGCGCGCCTGGTCGAGGAGGGGGTGGACAGCGGGTGGGGGGTGGTGCGGCATACGGACCGGGCTCCTCGAGACGTGCAGGACATGCGCCGATCCCCGCGGCGCATCGGCGCGACTTTACGCCCTTATGCACGCTCGCGGGCACGAACCGAGGGAGAATCACGCTGTGAATTGGCACGTTCTAGGCCAGCGGGTCCGGCGGCTGCCGGCGCCCCCTCCCGTCGTCTGGGCCGACCTGGTCGAAAGACGCGCCTTCGGGGTCCGCGCCTGGCTGCGGCTGGGCCCCGACGAGGTCGAGCCGCGGGTCCTGCGCAGCCACGAACCACGCGAAGTGGTGTGGTCGTCCCTGTGGCCCGCGCGGCCTCGGGTGCGGATCGTTCTCGAGTGCCTTCCGTCCGGGCCGGAGACCCGGCTCCGGTTCACGATCGAGTCGCCGGAGGAGGTCGATGACGCCTCGGTGGTCGGGCACTACCGGCGTCGGGTCAACGAGATCCTGTATCGCGATCTCCGCGAGTCGTACGGGCAGTGAGGCGGCGCGGGGTTCGGCTCTGGCCGTGGGTGCGCGGGCGCTCGGGGGAGGGGCGGTCCGGGCGGTGCGCGCGCGTCAGGTCCTGGGTGTCGGGAGTCAGATGCGGGCGACGATGCGGGCGAGGAGATCGCCGCAGCGGCCCGCCGCGGCGGCGCCGGCCTCGACGACTTCCTCGTGGGAGAGGGGGACCGGCGAGATCCCCGCGGCGGGATTGGTGACGAGGGAGATGCCGAGGATCTCCAGGCCGGCCTGACGGGCGGCGATGGCTTCGAGAGTGGTGGACATGCCGACGAGATCGCCGCCGATGGTGGCGGCGAACTTCACTTCGGCTGGGGTCTCGTAGTGAGGCCCCCGGAACTGGACATAAACTCCCTCGTCGAGGGTCGGGTCGATCTCTTTGGCCAGGGCGCGCAGACGCGGGGAGTAGAGGTCGGTCAGGTCGATGAAGGTGGCCCCCTCCAGCGGTGAAGCCGCCGTGAGATTGATGTGGTCGCGGATGAGGACGGCCGTGCCGGGAGCCCATTCGGGGCGCAGGCCGCCGCAGCCGTTGGTCAGGACGACGGCGCGGCACCCGGCCGCCGCGGCGGTTCGGACCCCATGGACCACGGCGCGGACCCCGCGGCCCTCGTAGAAGTGGGTACGCGTGCCGAACACCAGCGCCCGCCGGCCGGAGTCGCCGATGGCGACGGAACGCATCGTCCCGCTGTGTCCTACCACCGCGGCCTTGGCGAAGCCCGGGACGTCGGTGTTGTCGATCGACGCGCAGGTCTCACCGATCCGGTCTGCGGTCTCCCCCCACCCGGAGCCGAGGACGAGGGCGATGTCGTGGGTGGGCGCGCCGGAGCGCTCGGCGATGACCGCTGCCGCCTCTCGGGCGATCTCGAAGGGGTCGGTGCCGGGCGCGTCGAGTGGGGAGTCCGTCACAGGCGCCAGGGTAGCCCGGCCGGGTGCCGTGGGGTCGGCATACAGGCTGGGTCTCGGAAATCACAGCCTGAGCCCGGAAATCGCAACTTGAGCACGCCGAATCGCACCCGAACCCGGGTTCCCGCAACTTGAGCACGCGGTGTCGACTTGAGCACGCCATGTCTGGCGTGCTCAAGTCGGCGGGTGCTCAAGTCCCCCCCGCCCCCGCCCCCCCCCCCCCGCCCCCCCCCCCCCCCCCCCCCCTGTTG
The DNA here is from genome assembly GCA_016702415.1 of Nostocoides sp. Classification (GTDB taxonomy): domain Bacteria; phylum Actinomycetota; class Actinomycetes; order Actinomycetales; family Dermatophilaceae; genus Nostocoides_A. Next base: position 106,736 of record JADJEA010000026.1, on the reverse strand, counting down.
AGCGAAACCCGGTGAGCCCGGCGGGGCGTCAGAGCGCGACGGCCAGGGCGGCGTCGCCGCGGGGGGTGAGGCGCACCCGTTGGCCGGGGCTGAAGTCGGGCAGGGATGCGCTCGGCACCTGGACCAGCACCTGCTCCCCGGCGTCGGTCGTCGCCGTGACTCGGCCGTGGGCGCCGAGGAAGCTCGCGCTGAGCACTGAGGCGTTGCCGTCCGCGTCGGGAGTGACGTCGATGTGCTCGGGGCGGATCAGGACCTCGACATCGCCCGAGCCCGACCCCGGCAGGAGGGGAACGGACCCACCGAGGATCTCGGCGCGGTCACCGGTGGCCCGCCCGCGCAGCCGGTTGGTGAGGCCGATGAAGTCGGCGACGAAAGCGGAGGCGGGACGGGCATACAACTCCAGGGGCGCCGCCAACTGCTCAAGCTTGCCCGCGCGCATGACCCCCACCCGGTCGGCGACGGCGAGCGCCTCCTCCTGGTCGTGAGTGACGAAGAGGGTGGTTGTGCCGACCTCGAGCTGGATGCGCCGGATCTCATCCCGCAACTGGGTGCGGACCTTCGCATCGAGGGCGCTGAGCGGCTCATCGAGGAGGAGGACCTGCGGCGAGATGGCCAGGGCCCGGGCCAGGGCGACGCGCTGTTGTTGCCCGCCGGACATCTGGTGGGCGTAGCGGTCGGCCTGGGTCGACAGCCCCACCAGATCGAGCATGTCGCCAGCCCGCTTGGCACGAGTCGCCTTGTCCTGCCTGCGCATTTCCAACCCGAACTCGACATTCTGGCGAGCGGTCATGTGCGGAAAGAGCGAATAGGCCTGAAACACCATGCCGAGGTCGCGTTTGTTGGTCGGGAGGGCGGTGACATCCCGCCCGCCGATGGTGATGCGGCCCGCGTCGGGGTCCTCCAGGCCGGCGAGGCAGCGCAACGCGGTCGTCTTGCCGCACCCGGACGGCCCCAGGAGGGCGACGAACTCGCCCGGGGCGAGGTGGAGGTCAAAGCTGTCGAGGGCGTTGACCGTGCCATATGTGCGGCGCAGTCCGATCAGCTCGACGGCGACGCCGCGAGCGGCATTGGGGGAGGCGACGGTCACTCAGGACTCCTTGGCGGCAGCCGCGGCGGGGGACGCTGCGGGGATCGCGGGGGCGGCGGCACGCCGGGCTCGGCGCCCACCGCGCCCGCTCCCGACGAAGGACATGGCGAACAGGACGACGAAGGCGAACACGAGGGAGACCAACCCGACGGCGACGGAGATCTTGGCGTCCGACTTACCGAGCTGATACATCGCCACCTGGAGGTTGCGTCGCGAGAAGAGGTTGGCGATGGTGAACTCGCCCAGCACCAGCGCGACCGAGAGGAAGGAGGCCGACAGCACGGCGGTCCGCAGGTTCGGCAGGACGATCCGCCACATGACGGTGAACCACGACGCCCCAAGGGAGCGCGCCGCCTCCGAAAGGGTCTTGACGTCGATCGCCCTCAGCCCGGCGTCGAGGGCGCGGTAGGCATACGGCAGGACCAACACGACATACGCCAGGGCGAGCCAGAGGGTGGACTCGTTGAAGAGATAGAAGACCCACGCATAGACCGGGACCAACCCGACGACCAGGACGATGGCCGGCACGGTCAGCGGCAGCAGGCAGATGAACTCCACCGTCCGGGAGAGCCCGGGCAGTCGCAGGCGCACCCACGTCATCGTCGGGACCAGGAGCGCCAACATGAGCACGACCGTGATGACGCACAACCCGAGCGAGGCGAGGAACCCCTCCTTGAGGGCGGGATAGCGCGTGGAAATCTCGGAGACGTGGCTGAGGGTCCGCCATGTCGCCAGCGTCCGCCCGCCACGGCGGACCTTCGTCGTGAAGTCGAGCATGCCGAGCAGGGGAAGGACGAAGAACGCGAGGACCGCGGTGACGGTCACCCACCGGAAGAGCGTCTGCTTGCGCCGGAAGGCCGCTCGCTGGCTCATCGGACCAGCCATTTCGACGAGCGCTTGTCGAGCCAGGTGTAGATCGCCATGACGATCGCGACGACGACCACCATCGCCAGCGCCATCGCCTTGCCGATATTCGCTTGTCCGAGAACGGTTTCACTGGTGAACGTGCCGGCGATCTGGAGGGGGACCAGAGGCTGGGCCTGCGAGACGAGCGCGGCCGCCGTGGCATACGCGCTGAACGCGTTGGTGAACAGCAACAGGGTGGCCCCGACGAACGACGGGAAGAGGATCGGCATCGCCACCCGCCGCCAATAGGTCCACGTTGTCCCACCGAGCGTCTCGGTCGCCTCGCGCCACTGGGGTCGCAGCCCTTCGACCGCCGGGAGGAAGACGATGAGCATCAGCGGGATCTGGAAGTAGAGATAGACGAGCAGGACGCCCTTGTTCCACTCGTAGAGCCACAGGGTCGAACTCGGGGCCATCCCCGCCTTCTTGAGCCAGGCGCTGATCATCCCCTGGGCGCCGAAACTCGCGATGAACGCGAAGGCGAGCGCGACGCCGCCGAACTGCGCGAGAACCCCGCACAGGGAGGTGACGAACCGCTTGAGGATGCCGTCGGGGCGGGCGGTGCTCACGGCATACGCCAAAATGGCACCGACGACGGCGCCGATGAGCGCGGTCGCGGCGGACAGGATGATCGACTGGCGCATCGCCGTCAGGAAGTTCGCATTCCCGAGGGCACGGACATTGCCAAGGGTGGGCCGTCCCTCGCTGACGAAGGCCGCGACGACGACGACGATCGTCGGGATGACGAGGAAGACCGTCGTGTAGACGAAGAAGGGCACGACGCCCGCGAGGGCGCCCGACGGACGTATGCCGCCGAGCGCCCTCCGCGGACGGGGCACCGTCGCGTCAGCCAACGGCCTTGGCCCAGTTGGCGGTCAGATACTCCGTCGCCTTGGTGACATCCTCGGCCGTCGGGACGGTGGTCGTTCCCGTGACCTTCGGGAGGGCGTCGGCCAGGGCCTTGTCGATCGTCCCGGCGGTGGTCATGGCCTCCATGCGCACCGGCCGCGCGCCGCCCTTGAGCCAGAGGTTCTGGCCCTCGTCGGAGTAGAGGAACTCCTGCCACAGCCGTGCGGCGGCCGGGTGCGGGGCGTCCTTGTTGATCGCCTGGACGTAGTAGCCCGCGAGGGCGACTCCGTCGGGCACCCAGACCTTCCAGGTGTCGACATTCTTGCCGGCGGCGACGTTGAGGTAGTCCCAGTCGAACACGACGGGGGTGTCGCCGGACTCGATGGTGGCCGGGGTCGGGTCGACGGGCAGGAAGTTGCCCGCGGCCTTGAGCTGCTTGAACCAGTCGACACCCTTGGCGATGTCACCGGCGGTTCCGCCCTTGGCGAGGGACACCATTTGGACGCCCGCGAACGCAGCCCCCGCCTTGGTCGGGTCGCCGTTGAGGGCGACCTTGCCCTTGAACTTGTCGCCGAGGAGGTCATCGATGGTCGTCGGGGCCGGCACGACAGAAGAGTCGTAGCCGACCGACATGAACCCGCCGTAGTCGTTGACCCACGTCCCGTTGGCGTCCTTGAGGGTGTCGGGGATGTCGGCCCAGGTCGTCACCTTGTAGGGGGCGAACATGCCGGTGTTGGCGGAGGCGACCGCGGCCCCCAGGTCGAAGACGTCGGGAGCCTTGGACTGGCCCTTGAGGTTGGTGGCCGCGGTGATCTCGTCGGCGCTGGAGGCATCCGGCTGGTCGCTACTGACCTTGATGCCGTACTTCTCGCTGAACTTGGTGATGATCTCCCCGTAGTTCGCCCAGTCCGGGGGCAGCGCGATGACGTTGAGCTCGCCTTCCTTCTTGGCGGCGGCGACCAACGCGTCCATCCCCCCGAGGTCCTGCGCCGACGCCGCCGTGGCCGCGTCACCGCCGCCCGCTGCCGTGCTGGATGACGCGCCGGACGTCTCGGATCCGGAAGCGCTGGTCGTGCTGGTGGTCGACGAACTCGACTTGGACGAGGGGGCGCACGCGGCGACGGTCGTCATGGCGGTCAGGGCGACCGCGAACGTCGTGAGGCGTCGAATGGATGTGGACAACGGATCCTCCGGATCGATCGGCTCCCGATTGGGGCAGGGAGCGGCTTTCGGCCATGCTTGGGGCACGGTGTGGATAGAACATGACATGCGGCAACCCGAGGGGCAAGCATCACATGAACGGACGCAGTCAAGTCGTTATCGTCGGCGGCGGCCCCGGGGGTTATGAGGCGGCTCTCGTCGCGGCCCACCTGGGTGGCCAGGTCATCGTCGTCGACCGTGACGGCCTCGGTGGCGCGGCGGTCCTGACCGACTGCGTCCCGAGCAAGACGCTCATCTCCACGGCGGACTATCTCGGCGAGCTCGCGGTCGCCGCCGATCTCGGGGTGCATCTCGTCGACCACGAGGGCGATGAAATGGTCGCCGCTCACGCCAATCTCCCCGAGATCAACCGCCGGGTCCTCGACCTCGCGGGCGCCCAGAGTGAGGACATCGCGCGGCGGCTGGCGGAGGTGGGGGTGCGGGTGGTGGCGGGATCGGCATACCTCCTCGATGCGGGGCACGTGCGCGCGGACCGGGCCGACGGGGTGGCGGAGGTTCTCGAGGCGGACGTCGTCCTCCTCGCCACCGGGGCCACTCCCCGGGTGATGGCGTCGGCGCTCCCCGATGGGGAGCGGATCTTGACGTGGCAGCAGATCTATGCGCTGCCGCACCTGCCCGAGCACCTCATCGTCGTCGGGTCGGGGGTGACCGGTGCCGAACTGGCGCAGGCCTATCTCGGCCTCGGGGCCCAGGTCACCCTCGTCTCGAGCCGCGAGCGGGTCCTGCCCGGGGAGGACGCCGACGCCGCGACGGTCATCGAGGAGGTGTTCCGTCGGCGGGGTATGACGGTCCTGTCCCGGTCCCGGATGCAGGCCGCCGAGGTGGTCCGGGATGCGGCCGGGGTCGCGACGGGCGTCGCGGTCACCCTGGAGGACGGCCGGGTCGTCGAGGGATCGCATGCGCTCCTGGCGGTCGGATCGGTCCCGCAGACGTCGGGCCTCGGGCTGTCCGAGGCCGGGGTCACGCTCACCGAGTCCGGTCACATCGCGGTGGACCGGGTCTCGCGGACCTCCCTCCGGGGGGTGTATGCCGCGGGCGACTGCACCGGGGTCCTTCCCCTGGCGTCCGTCGCGGCGATGCAGGGCCGGATCGCCATGGCGCACGCGCTCGGTGACGCCGTCGCTCCCCTCAACCTCGACGTCGTCTCCGCGAATATCTTCACCGATCCCGAGATCGCGACGGTCGGCGTGTCCCAGAAGAGCGTCGAGGCGCTGGGGCTCCAGGTCCGCACGACCACGCTGCCGCTGGCGCGAAACCCGCGGGCGAAGATGCTCGGGATCGCCGACGGGTTCGTCAAGCTCTTCGCCGAAAGCGGATCGGGGACGCTGCTCGGCGGCGTGGTCGTGGCCCCCCGAGCCTCGGAACTGATCTTCCCGGTGACTCTCGCGGTCACGTCGAGGTTGAACGTCGATCAGGTGGCGAGCACCTTCACTGTCTACCCGAGCTTGACGGGGTCGATCGCCGAGGCGGCGCGCCGATTGCACGGGCCGACGTGACGATGACCGGGATGACGTTGTCCGGGATGACGATGGTCAGCCGCTGCGCAACGGCGGAGGGGGCGCGAGGATGACCGAGGGACCGGAACCGGTGCGGGGGTGGCCGCGGATAGCTGTCGCCGCGGCCGTCCTCGTCGACGACCTCGCCGCCCCTTCGATGCTGCTCGGGGCGCAGCGCACCGAGCCTCCGGCGCTGGCGGGTGGCTGGGAGTTGCCGGGCGGGAAGGTGGATCCGGGGGAGAGCGCGCAGGAGGCGGTGCGTCGGGAGCTTCGGGAGGAGCTCGGCGTGGGCCTGGAGCTCGGGCCAACGGTGGACGGGCCACTGCGCGGGTGGTGGCCGCTCGGGGTGCGCTACCAGATGCGGGTGTGGGTCGCGGGGGTGGCGGACGGCATACCGACCCCGCTGGAGGCGCACTCCCAGGTGCGGTGGCTGGGTCCGCAGGACGTATGGAGCGTGCCCTGGCTGCCCGCGAACCGGCCAATCCTGGAGGCGGCCGTGGCCCTGCTCTGGCCGGGGCGGGTCGGAAGGGCCTGACGGGGGCGCGGTCAACGCGTGGACGGGTCCGCGGCATACCGGACGGGGCGGCGACAATGCCCGGGCGAGATTCCCGGCCCGGTCGAGAGGAGCCTGACCAGTGCCCGTCACCATCCCCAGCGCACTACCCGCCCGGCGCATCCTCGAGAGCGAGAACGTCTTCGTCATGACCGAGGGCCGGGCCTTCCACCAGGACATCCGGCCGCTCCATATCGCCATCGTCAACCTCATGCCGACGAAGATGGCGACCGAGACCCAGTTGCTGCGGCTGCTCGGCAACACCCCGCTTCAACTCGAGATCACCTTGGTGCGGATGGAGTCGCACGACCCGCGCAACACCGCCGCCGCCCATCTCGACGCCTTCTATCTGACCTTTGCGGAGGCGCGCGAACGCAAATACGACGGGCTCATCATCACCGGCGCCCCGATCGAGACCCTGCCTTTCGAGGAGGTCGACTATTGGCCGGAACTGTGCCGGTTGATCGACTGGAGCCGTGATCACGTCTTCTCGACGATGCACGTGTGCTGGGGGGCGCAGGCGGGGCTGAAACATCGCTACGGGATCGAGAAGTTCCCCCTGGCCGAGAAGATGTTCGGGGTTTTCCCGCACCGGATTCTCGATCCACGCAATCGCATCCTCAGCGGGTTCGACGCCGTTTTCCCGGCGCCACATTCGAGGCACACCGAGACCCGCGCCGCCGACATCGAGGCCACGCCGGGTCTCGACCTCCTGGCGGTCAGTGACGAGGCAGGTGTCTATCTCGCCGGCACCCCGGACGGCCGCGAGCTCTATGTGACCGGGCATCCCGAATATGAGTGGGACACATTGAAACGGGAATACGATCGGGATATCGGCCGGGGCCTCGATATCGCCGTGCCGCGGCACTATTACCCCGACGACGACCCCACCCGGGAACCCCGGGTGACCTGGCGTTCCCACGCCTTCCTGCTCTATGCCAACTGGCTCAACTATTGCGTCTACCAGCGCACGCCGTACGACCTCGGGGCGATCTCCGCCGAACCGCCCTCCGCCGGCGACGAGGACTGACGCGCCGCCTCGACTCTCTCGGTGGGCCCGTGGTCGGCCCCAGCCTTGGAGCAGTCGGTCAGTCCGCCAGACCCGGTATGCCGTCGATCGGGTCGTCCGGATGAGACTCCGCCTTGGTGCCGACAATATTGCAGTACGCGACGATCTGGAGGGCGGCAATCATCTCATTCGAACTGTCGCTCTGCTTGTTGTGCTTGGTCAGGATGTTGTCGATCGCCTTCGCCTGGTCCTTGGTGAGACTCCCGGTGAGCCCACTGTCCGAAGACATTGCGGCATATTCGGAACAGGTCGGAACCTTCGCCATGCCGAGGCTGGAGCAGGCCGACATTCCGGACATCGCCGCGAGGAGGAGTGCCGCGGCGACTGGCTTTGACAGGTGGGGGTGAATCATGATCGTCCTCTCGTGTCGAGGTGGTGTTTAGATGAGCTTTTCGGCGGCCCAGAGGAGAGCCCCAGCCACCAGACTCATGATCACGAGCAGGGGCACGTCGTGGGGGTAGAATCCGATCACGCTCATCTTGAGCACGGCCGCGCCCCCCGTCAGGATGCCCAACGCAGCAAGCACATAACCAAGAGCCTTCGTTCGACTCGGCTCGTCCACGGGATTCTGGGTCATCGCACGCCTTTCTATTGGTATTCCGTGCCGCATTGGCCGGCTCGTTCCCCTCCACTTTGGCATGAGGTGACGCGTGGGGAATGTCGGTCATTTGAAGGACGTCAGCCGCTCTTCGGCGGTGGGCGGCTACCCTCAGCGGGGAGTGGTCCCAGCGTTAGTGGTCCTCGACCGTGGGCGGGAGGAGGTGGCATGGCGGCCGGGCGCAGTCTCCCCGAGGATCGCGGCACCGTCGGCCGGGCCGTGGGGCGGGTGGCGCGGCATACGGCCTGGACGCGTGAGGAAGGGGTCCGGCCGCTCACGGAGGAGGGCGGACTCGACCTCGCCGACCGGGGCCGGCGGGCGGCGGCGCGGTGGCGTTGGCGCCGGGCGAACCCACGGGAGCCGGGGTCGGCCCGGGCGATCCTCGTCGTCGGTGCCCAGCGTTCGGGCACCAATCTCGTCCTGCGCACCTTCGCGGCACTCCCCGAGGTCGAGGCGTATGCCGAGAACGACCCCCGCCTGTTCCGTCGCTTCCGGCTGCGCTCACCTGCGGCCCTGACCGCTCGGGTCCGGCGCTCCCGCCACCTCGCCGTCGTGGCCAAGCCCCTGTGCGATAGCCACGCGACAGTCGAATTGCTCGGTCTCTTCGCCGGCGACCCGGCCCCGGCCCGAGCGCTCTGGGTGTGGCGCGAGCCGGATGCGCGGGCCCGATCGGCGGTGACGAGGTTCGGCTCCGTCAACCGTGACGTCCTCGCCCGGATCGCCGAGCACGGCCCCGACGGCCGCTGGCAGGCCGCCGGGATGACCCCCCAGGTCCTGGCCCAGGTCCGGGCGCTCGACCCCGCGCGGCTGAGCCCTCACGACGGGGCGGCACTCTTCTGGTGGGTCCGCAACTCCCTCTGGGAGACAACCGGACTCGACCGGCGGGAGGATGTGCGGCTGGTCCGCTATGAGGACCTGGTCCGGGATCCGGTGGGGGAGTGGGCGCGGCTGACCGCGTTCCTCGATCTGCCCTATCGCCCGCAGGACCACCCCCGGGCCCGGCTTCCCCACGCGCGGCCGGTTCCCGTGCTGGACCTCGACCCGCGCGTCCGCGCCTTGTGCACCGACCTGGCCGACCGGCTCCGAACCGCGGGGCGGACCGAGTGATCCGCCCCGGTCTGGGGCGCCAGAGCGCGATCACGGCCGTCGTCGCCCTCGCCGGGGTGGCGACCGGCCTCCTGCTCGACCTGGCCTGGTGGCACCGCCTCGGGCTCGGCGACGCCTCGGACGCCGTCGCGCTCGCGTTGCGCCTGCCGGTCGGCCTCGCCGCCATCGTCGTCGTCCTGGGTGGCCAGGTGCTCGTCCCGGCCTTCGCGACGTGGTCCACCACATTCGGCCCCCGTGATGATGCTCGCGCCATGGCCGGCGTTCTCGTATGGGTCGTCGCCGGCGCCGCCGCCGTCGCGCTGCTCATCGCGACCGCCGCCGGCCCGCTGATGCACGTGCTGTCCCCGCACTGGGCACCCGCCAAACTCGATCTCGCCGCCAGCCTGACCCGGGTCCTGGCCGCGTACGTCCCCTTGCTCGCCGCGGCCGAGGTGTTCCGCAGCTGGCTGACCGCACGCCTGGTCATCGGAGCCCCGGCAGTGATGTCGTTGCTGCTCAATGTCACCGGCATCCCGGTCATCCTCTTCGGGCCGCCGAGCGTCACCACCGTCGGGATCGCGTATGCCGCGGGCTCCCTCGTCCAGGTCGCCGCCATGGCGTCGCTCGCCTGGCGACACGGGTGGCGGCCCGCGCGGCCGGCGCCACGGGAGGAGGCGGTGCGGCATACCGTCGCGTTGTTCGCCCGCCCCAGCCTCGGCGCCGGTCTCAACCCCGTCATGCGAGTCGTCGAGGGGATCGTCGTGAGCTTCCTGCCCACCGGCTCGGCGACCTTCGTCCACTACGGCAACCGGCTGGCCGGCGCGCTGGGCGGAACGATCGTCTTCCGGTCGGTCATGGTCGCGCTCGTGCCGCGGTTGGCCACGGCCGCCGGGCGTGGGGACGAGTCGGCATTCGCGGCGCTCACCCGCCGCGGTGTGCGCCTCCTGGCTCTCGCCGCCATCCCGATGAGCCTTCTCGGGATCGTCCTGGCCGCCCCCGTGACCGACCTCGTCTTCGGGCTGGGCCGACCACCCGGGAGCGTGAAGACCCTCGGCGCGCTCATGGCGATCTATGCGGTGAGTTTCGCCGGATCCGGACTGCAGCGGGCGCTGCTCGCGCCCTTCTATGCACTCCGGGACACCCGCACCCCGCTGCGCAACACGGTCTATGGTGCCGTCGCCAACTCGGCGATCCTCCTCGGCGGATTCCCACTCGTCGCCGGCTCCCCGCACGCGATCGCGCTGATCCCGGTGGCCTATTCCGCCGCGCAATATGTCAACGTCGCCCACGCCTACGCACGGGCCCGCCGCCTCCCGGGGATGCGCACGCTCGGCCTGGCTCCGGCCGTAGCGGGTAGTCTTCTCGTCGGACTTCCGGGAGCTGCGATGGCCTGGCTGGTCCTGAGGATGAGTGTCGGTCGCCAGTCGGTGCCTGTGCTCGCTCTCGCGTGCGTCGTGGGTCTCGGCCTCAGCGTTGCGGTGGGCATCCTCGCCCGCCGCCGACTGACCGCCGGGACCGCACGAGGCCCGACGCGCGGGCCGACCCCTGGACCGGCTTCGAGTTCGGCCCCTGGTCCGTGATGGACCGGATCGATGAGTGCCCGCCCCGGCGGGCAGAAGGACACACCACAGGTGGACACGATGAACCGGCCGACCGCGAGCCGATGGCCCGACCGCTCCGTTGAGCGTGGAGCCACCCGTCCCCCATCCGCTGGTCTCCTCCCGTCCCTGCTTCTCGGCCTCGCCCTGACCGCCTACACCGTCGCGATGCTGACCCGGGAGGCGTCGGCGGCCGTCGTGGTGCTGCCCGTCGTCCTTGTCCTCGTCATCGCGATGACCCTGATCGCCCTCAACGACCTCGAGACGTTCGTCTTGGTCGCCCTGGCCATCCGCTCCAGCCTTGATGTCTTCAAGGGGGGTGCGCGTGCCTCCAGCCCGGGCGCTCTTCTGGGACTCTTGCTGCTCGGCCTGGGTGGGTTGTGGCTGGTCAACCGGCGGGTCAAACTCGGCGCAGCCTTCCCGGCGTCGAGGCTCGGCCTCGCGTTCGCCGCTTTCGGCGTCGTCGCCTTTCTCGGCGTCCTGACCTCGCCGTCCCCGGGGACGGCCCTCGACGAGTGGTCCCGAATCGCGAGCATCGCCGTCGTCTTCCTCGTCGTCGAGCAGTTCGCGGCGCGGGGGGTCGGCCTCGGGCGGTTCGTCGCCGCCTTGGGCCTGTCGGTACTCGTCCCGTCGGCCTTCGCGCTGTGGCAACTCACCAGTGGTTCGGGCCTGCGCATCGCCGGTGGGTTCCACCGGATCACCGGCACCTTCGTCCACAGCAATCCGCTCGCGTATTTCGCCGTGTTCACCTGGTTCCTCATGCTCGCGGCCTATCCCGTCCTGCGCGGCACTCGCCGGCATGCGGTCGCGGTCGTCCTCGTCCTGACCACCGGCCTGATCCTCTTCTCCTTCACCCGCAGTGCCTGGCTGGTGGCGGTCCTGGGCCTTTTGGTCCTCACCTTCCGGCACCGCTCCTATGTCGCCGTAGCCGCCGGCTGTGCCCTCCTCGTCCTGGTCGCGGTCAGCCCGCCGGTCCAGAACCGCTTCGCCGATCTCGAGACCGCCTCCCAGGTCTCGGGAAAGCCGGCGAACAGCCTTTCCTGGCGCGTCGACTACTGGAAACAGGCGCTGGAGATCGCCGAACCCAGCCCGATCGCGGGGGTGGGTCTGCGCACGGTGGCGACGACGACGACGGCGGCAAAGCAACCGCACAATGACCTCGTTCGTGCGTACGTCGAGGTCGGCATACCGGGCCTGGTCAGTTATCTCGTCCTGCTGACCCTCATGGTGTGGTGCAGCTTGACGGCGGCGGTGGACGCGAGCCGGCGCCGACTCGGTGGGCTGGAGCGCGCGGTCACCGAGGCCGCCCTCGTGACCGCCTTGGGGGTCGCTCTCCTCAGCCTCGTCGCCAACCTCATGTCACAGGTCGTCGTCATGATGTATGCCGTGACGATCCTCGCGCTCTCCTCCGGTGCCTACCTGCGCCGTCGCCGCCTGGACGCCGAGGTGGTCGAGGGCTGAGGGTGCGCGTCCTCCACGTCGACAAGTTCCTTCACCGCCGGGGCGGGGCCGAGGCCTACCTCCTCGATGTGGCGGACCTCCAGCGTGCCCGCGGGGACGAGGTCGCGCTGTTCGGGATGGATCACCCGGATAACCCCCCGTTGCCCTACGCCCGTCATTTCCCGCCGTATGCCGAGTTCGACCCCCCGCCGTCCGACCTCGGCGACCAGGCCGTCCTGGCCGCGCGGATGGTCTGGTCGACCGCGGCGGCCCGCGGGATGCGCGCCGTCATCGCGGACTTCCGGCCCGACGTCGTCCACCTCCACAACATCTACCACCAGCTCTCGCCCTCGGTCGTCGCCGCGGCGCGCCGGGCCGGGGTCCCGGTCGTCATGACCGTCCACGACTACAAGCTGGCCTGTCCGACCTACCGCTTCCTCGACCAGGGCCGGATCTGCACGGCCTGCATCCACGGAGGGCTGCGGCAGGCGGTCCGCCGGCGCTGCCACCACGGACGCCTCCCCGCGAGCGCCCTGGCGGCCACCGAACTCGGCCTCCACCGCCTTTTCCGGGCGTATGCCGCGATCCGCGCCTTCGCCTGTCCCAGCGCCTTCCTCCTGGCCCGCCTGACCGACGCCGGAGTCTTTCCCGACCGCCTCGTCCACCTCCCCAACCTCACCCCGACCGACGTCCCGAGGCGGACCGGCAGCGGCACGGGCATCGTTTACGCCGGACGGCTCTCGCCGGAGAAGGGCGTCGAGGTCCTGGTCCGGGCCACGGCGATGCTCCCGGACGCACTCCCAGGGATGCGCCCGGCCGCGGGGCCGGTCCTCCACATCGCCGGGGATGGGCCCGACCGGGCGGACCTGGAGAGGCTGGCCGCCCGCGTCGCGCCCGGCCGCGTCCGCTTTCACGGGCGGCTCGACCCACCCGCCCTGCGCGACCTCGTCGCGTCCGCACGCGTGGCGGCCCTCCCGGCCCGGTGGCTGGAGAACCAGCCCCTCGCGGTGCTCGAGGCGTTCGCGGCCGGGGTGCCGGTCGTCGGGAGCCGACTGGGCGGCATACCCGAACTCGTCGTCGACGGCGAGACCGGCACCCTCGTCCCGCACGAGGACCCGGCGGCGCTGGCGGAGGCGCTCGCGGGTTACCTGACCGATTCCGATCGTGCGGTTCGCGAGGGTGCGGCGGCGCGGGAGCGGGTCCTGGCCCGCCATTCCCCACCGGTCCACCTCGACGCCCTCGACCGTCTTTATGCGGGCGTGGGTGCCGGGAGGGTCGGCGGATGAGGATCGCGATGATCGGCCTGCGCGGGCTGCCGGCCACCTATGGCGGCGTCGAGAAGCATGTCGAGGAGCTCGGCGCGCGGCTGTCGGCCCGCGGCCACGATGTGACGATCTATTGTCGGCCGTCCTATTCGACTGCGGGGGTTGCGGTCCCGCCCGAGCACGACTACCTCGCGCCGACCGGGCGCTCCCTCGGTCACTACCGCGGGATGACCTTGCGCACCATCCCCACCTCGGGCGGCAAGCACCTGGAGTCGGCGGTCCACTCCGGGCTCAGCGCCGCCCACACCGTGTGGTCGCGCTCCTACGACGTCGTCCACTTCCACGCGATGGGCCCGGGCATCTTCTCCCCGCTCCCGTCCTATCTCTCTCCTTCTCGGGTCGTCCAGACCATCCACGCCCTCGACGACCAGCGGGCCAAGTGGTCTCCGGCGGCCCGGCTGATGCTGCGCGCGGGGCGGGCACTGTCGACCCGTGTGCCCGACGAGGTCGTCGTCGTCTCGCGCGACATGGCCCGGATCTATCGTGAGGAGCACGGCCGGGAGGCCCGCTATATCCCCAATGGGGCCCAGCATGTGACCCCCGCCCCGCCGGGGCCGACCCTGGCCCGCCTCGGGCTCACCCCCGGCAACTACGTCGTCTTTCTCGGCCGGTTGGTCCCCGAGAAGCAGCCCGACCAACTCGTGCGCGCGTTCGCGCGGGTGCCGGGGGCGACCCGGCTGGTCGTCGTCGGCGACTCCTCCCACACCGATGCCTTCGCGGCCGACCTGCGGGACCTCGCCGACCTGGACCCGCGCGTCGTCCTGCCCGGCTATCTCTTCGGGCGCGATCTCGCGGAGGTGATGACCTCGGCGGGCGTCTTCGTCCAGCCGTCCACCCTCGAAGGGATGCCGATCACCCTTCTGGAGGCGGCGGCATACGGCCGTCGGGTGGTTGTCAGCGACATCCCCCCGCACCGGGAGATCGTCGGGTCCCACGCCCCCGGCCACCGGATCGTCCCCGCCGCCAGCGTGTCCGCCTTGACGGACGCGATCGTCGCCGAACTGTCCGGCGACGAGGCCGGCGCCACGGGTGCGCGTCGGCTGCGCGCCGATGTCCTGGCCCGCTACGACTGGGATGCGATCACCGATGAGGTGTTGTCGGTGTACCGGGCTACCCTCGCTCGCTGAAAGGAGGCGGTCGTGGACCCCTGGATCGTCGTCGGTCTCGGCAACCCCGGGAGCCGGTATGCCGCGAACCGCCATAACGTCGGTGCCCACGTCGTCGACGCACTCGCCGCCCGGCACAAGGTCGCGCTGTCTCGGCACAAGGGGAGCGTGACGGCGGCCCGGATCGCCGTGGGGGCCGAACGCGTGCCGGTCGTGCTCGCCGTGCCGACGACTTTCATGAATGTGTCGGGGGAGCCGGTCCGCGACCTCGCGAGGTTCTACAAGGTTGCGCCCGAGCGGATTTGCGTCGTCCACGACGAACTCGACATCGACTTCGGGCTGGTCCGGCTCAAGCTCGGTGGCGGCGAGGGTGGGCACAACGGGCTCCGCTCGATCAGCGGCCTGTTGGGGACTCGGGACTATCACCGGGTGCGCGTGGGGATCGGCCGGCCGCCGGGACGGATGGACCCTGCCGACTTCGTCTTGCGCGACTTCAGCGCGGCCGAGCGGCCCGAGATCGCCGTCTCGGTCGTCGAGGCGGCGGATGCGGTCGAGGATCTGGTCGGCCACGGCCTGCTGGCCGCCCAACAGCGGTTCCATGCGCCGGGCGGTGGACGGTGACCCCGGTGGCGGGCGTCCTCGACGCGCTGACCGCCATCCCGGATGTCGCGGCAGCGGTGGCGGCGCTGCGCGCGGCCGAGGAGCCGATCGAGGTCGCCCTCCCGGGCGGACTGCGGGCACCCCTGGTCGCCCTCGCCGGCCCGCAGGAGGCGACGACCCTCCTGGTGACCGCGACCGCCCGTGAGGCCGAGGACCTCGCGGTCGCCCTGGGGTCGTTGGTGCCGCCGGAGTCGGTGGCGACCTTCCCGAGCTGGGAAACCCTTCCACACGAACGCCTTTCGCCCCGCAGCGATACGGTCGGGCGGCGGCTGGCCGTCCTGCGCCGACTGGCCCACCCCGATCCGGATGACCCCGCGCTCGGCCCGCTGCGCGTGGTCACCTGCTCGGTGCGGGCGCTCGTGCAGCCCCTCGTCCGTGGTCTGGGTGACCTGACCCCGGTGGCCCTGCACGCGGGGGAGGAGCGGCCGCTCGCCGAGGTCGCCGACGCGCTCGCGGGCGCGGCATACACCCGAACCGACCTGGTCGAGCGCCGGGGGGAGTATGCCGTGCGCGGCGGCATCCTCGACGTCTTCCCGCCCACCGAGGAGCACCCGTTGCGGGTGGAGTTCTGGGGCGACGTCGTCGAGGAGATCCGCTGGTTCAAGGTCGCCGACCAGCGCAGCCTGGAGATCGTCGCCCACGGCCTGTGGGCGCCGCCGTGCCGGGAGGTCCTGCTCACCGATGCGGTCCGGGCCCGCGCCGCCGCCTTGGTCGAGCACCTGCCCGGAGTCGGGGAGTTGCTCTCCCGGGTCGCGGAGGGGATTGCCGTCGAGGGGATGGAGTCGCTGGCGCCGGTGCTGGTCGAGGGGATGGAAACCCTCCTCGATGTCCTGCCGCGGGGGAGTGTTGTCGCGATCGCCGACCCGGAGCGAGTGCGGGCCCGGGCCCATGATCTCGTTGCGACCAGCGAGGAGTTCCTCGAGGCCTCGTGGTCCAACGCCGCGGCTGGTAACGCCGTCCCGATCGACCTGCGCGGCGTGCTCGGGAGTGCGTCCTACTGGACGGTCGCCCAGGCGCGGGAGCACGCGCAGGCGCGCGGGCTCGGCTGGTGGGTGCTCGGCGGGTTCGAGAGCGACGGCGACCTCGCGGAGTTCGGTGCGGCGGGGGGTGTGGCGGCGCGGATCGCGGGGGAGGACCCCACGGCATACCGCGGCAACACCGAGGTGGCGGTCGCCGATCTCGCGGCGTGGACCCACGCGGGCTGGTCGGTCCAGATCGTCACCGAGGGTCATGGGCTCGCGCAGCGCATCGGTGAGGTACTACGTGAGCGTGACGTCCCCACCAGGGACGGGGGGGACCTCGCCCCCGGTCTCGTCGCCGTCACGGTCGCCGCCTTGGGGCGGGGCTTCGTCCTCCCCGAGGCCCGGCTGGCCGTCCTCACCGAGGGCGACCTCATGGGCTCGACCGGCACCGGGGGATCGACCCGCGACATGCGGCGGATGCCGTCCCGGCGGCGGGCCCAAGTCGATCCGCTGCAACTGCGCCCCGGCGACTATGTCGTCCACGAGCAGCATGGTGTCGGCCGGTTCGTCGAGATGATGCAGCGGACCGTCGCCGGTGCCACCCGTGAATATCTCGTCATCGAGTATGCCGCGTCCAAGCGCGGCCAGCCCGCCGACCGCCTCTTCGTCCCCACCGACCAGCTCGACCTCGTCACCCGCTATGTCGGCGGCGAGGCACCGACGATCAACCGGCTCGGCGGGGCCGACTGGCAGCAGACGAAGGCCCGGGCACGCCGGCACGTCCGCCAGATCGCCGCCGAACTCATCCGGCTCTACAGCGCCCGGATGGCGACGACGGGGCATGCGTTCGGCCCCGACACCCCGTGGCAGCGGGAACTCGAGGACGCCTTCGCCTATGTCGAGACCCCCGACCAGCTGTCCTCGATCGACGAGGTCAAGGCCGACATGGAGCGCTCCGTGCCGATGGACCGCCTGATCTGCGGCGATGTCGGCTACGGCAAGACCGAGATCGCCGTCCGGGCGGCGTTCAAGGCGATCCAGGACGGCAAACAGGTCGCCATCCTCGTCCCGACGACCCTCCTGGTCCAGCAGCACTACTCGACCTTCTCGGAGCGGTATGCCGGGTTCCCCGTCGTCGTCAAGGCACTCTCCCGTTTTCAGAGCGACCGCGAGGCCAAGGCGGTCCTCGACGGCCTCGCCGACGGCAGTGTCGACCTCGTCATCGGCACCCATCGCCTGCTCGGGGCGACGGTGACGTTCAAGGACCTCGGTCTCGTCGTCGTCGATGAGGAGCAGCGCTTCGGCGTCGAGCACAAGGAGCAGCTCAAGGCGATGCGCACCGCCGTCGACGTCCTCTCGATGTCGGCGACACCGATCCCGCGGACGTTGGAGATGGCGGTGACCGGCATCCGAGAGATGTCGACCCTGGCGACGCCCCCGGAGGAGCGCCATCCCGTCCTGACCTTCGTCGGCGGATATGACGAGAAGCAGATCAGCGCCGCCATCCGCCGTGAACTCCTGCGTGACGGGCAGGTCTTTTATGTCCACAACAAGGTCTCGACGATCGAGCGGGCCGCCGCCCGGTTGCGCGACCTGGTGCCGGAGGCGCGGATCGAGGTCGCCCACGGCAAGATGGGCGAGCACAAGCTGGAGCAGGTCGTCCTCGACTTCTGGGAGCGACGCTTCGACGTCCTCGTCTGCACGACGATCGTCGAAACCGGATTGGACATCTCCAATGCCAACACGCTCATCGTCGAGCGAGCCGACCAGCTCGGCCTTTCCCAACTGCACCAGCTCCGCGGCCGGGTGGGGCGCGGCCGGGAGCGCGCCTACTCGTACTTCCTCTATCCGCCCGAAAAGCCGTTGACCGAGACCGCGATCGATCGGCTCCAGACGATCGCGAGCAATACCGACCTGGGGGCCGGGATGGCCGTGGCGATGAAGGATCTCGAGATCCGTGGCGCCGGCAACCTCCTCGGCGGGGAGCAGTCCGGGCATATCGAGGGGGTCGGGTTCGACCTCTATGTCCGTCTGGTCGGCGAGGCCGTGGCCGCCTTCCGCGGCGAGGAGGAGGAGCCCGTCGCCGAGCTGAGCATCGAGCTCCCGGTCGATGCCCATCTCCCGCACACCTATATCCCCGGCGAGCGGCTGCGGCTGGAGGCCTACCGCAAGCTCGCCGCGGTGACCAGCGACGCCGAGCTGGCGGAGGTGCAGGCGGAGTTGGTCGATCGGTATGGCGCGCTGCCCGAGCCGGTCTCCAACCTCGTCGCCGTGGCCCGGCTGCGCGTCGTGGCGCGTCAGGCCGGAGTCGCCGAGATCGCCGTGCAGGGCCAGGTGGTCCGGTTCGCGCCGGTCACCCTCCGGGAGAGTCAGGTGCTGCGCCTCCAACGGCTGTACCCGAAGTCGCTGTACAAAGAAGGAATCCGTAGCATGCTGGTGCCGAAACCGATGACGGCGCGCGTGGGCGGCAAGCCCCTGCGTGACCTCGCGGTGCTGGACTGGGCCGCCACCGTGCTGCGCTCTGTGCTGATCGACCCGATCGATGTGAGGAAGGAACGACAGTGACCCGATCACTGCGCCGGGCGACCGCCGCGGCCATCACCGGAGGCGCGCTGGTGCTCGGCGGCTGCGGAGGGGTCGGCGGCGCCGACGTCGCCGCCCGCGTGAACGGCCACGTCATCTCCGAGGACGCCGCCCGAACCACCGCCCAGCAGATCAACGCGGCCTTCGACCTCCAAGAGCCCCTGACCACCGGGCAGGCCGCGACCTGGTTGGTCAAGGCGCCATTCATCCTCGATGTCGCCAACGCCAAGGGCCAGCCGGTCACCGACGCCACCGCACGCCAGTCGCTGGCCAAGGTGGACCCCAGCGCCGACACGGTCGAGGTCGTCAAGGCCAATTTCGCTCTCTACCAGATGCAGCAGTCCGATCCCGCCCTCATCGACACGGTCATTGCCGACCTGCAGCGGGCCAAGATCACGGTCAACCCCCGCTACGGCCGGTTCGACCCGACCAGCCTCGAGATGGTCCCAATGACCCCCAACTGGATCGCAGGGCAGTCCTGACTTCGCCCTCTCATCACGACCACGCCGTCGCCGAGGCGGGGCTCACGCTCCTGCTGACCAGCCCGCGGGTGCCGGCCGGGCTGCTCAGCCGGGAGGCGTGGCGCGCGGTGGAGGGGTCGGCATACGTCCTGGGGCGGAGTGTGGAGGAACCGCTCGTCTCGGCGGTCATGGCGGCGGGCATCGCGGTGGAGACGACGGAGGATCGACCGGTCGCGGACTTGGCCCGCGACCTGCTGACGCGGTCGCAGGCGGCGCGCGTGGTGTGGCTCGGCAGCGCCGACGAGGACCCCGGCCTGACCGATGCCATCGCCGCCGACGTCAGCGCCCTCCCCGAGCCCCCCGAGGTCGAGGTCGTCGTCGGCTCCTGGGATGTCCCCGGTGCCCGGCTCCTGGACGCCGTTGCGGTCATGGACCGGCTGCGCTCGCCGGGCGGCTGCCCATGGGATGCCCAGCAGACCCACGCGTCGCTGGCCCGCTATCTGACCGAGGAAGCCCAGGAAACCGTCGAGGCGATCGCCTCCGGCGACCGCGCGCACCTCGCCGAGGAGCTCGGGGACGTCCTCCTTCAGGTGCTCTTCCACGCCCGGGTGGCGCAGGAGGACCCGGACTCACCCTTCGACATCGACGACATCGCGGCCGCCCTCGTCGCCAAGCTGGTCCGCCGCCACCCGCACGTCTTCGCCGACGCCGTGGCGAGCACGCCCGAGGAGGTCGAGGCCCAATGGGCGCGGATCAAGGCCGCGGAGCGGGCGCTCGATGGTGAGCGGTGACGGTGAACGCCGATGGTGAGCGGTGACGGTGAACGCCCATGGTGACCGCTGAGGGGTCCAGCGGCGATTAGGCTGCCGCCCGTGCATGCCCGTGTCTTCGTCGTCGGCGGGGCCAATCTCGATCTCGTCGCCCGATCGACCGGCCCCCTGGTCCCCGCCACGTCCAATCCGGGCGTGGCGCTCGAACGTCCCGGGGTGTGGGCCGCAATGTCGCCGAGAATCTCGGTCGCCTCGGCGTCCCCGTCGAGCTCGTCGCCGCCATCGGCAAGGATCGCGCCGGGGATGTCCTGCGCGACAACGCCGCCGAGGCGGGAATCGGCCTCACCCACGCCGTGACGTCGCTGCACCCCACCGGTCGGTATGCCGCTCTGCTCACCCACGAGGGCGAACTCGCCCTCGCCGTCAACGACATGCACGCGACCGAGTGCCTCGAACCCGACGTCGTCGGACTCGCCCTCTCGGATCTGACCGCAGACGACACCGTCGTCCTCGACGCCAATCTCCCGCCCGCCGTGGTCGCGGTCGTCGCGACAGCCGTCGCGGACGCGGGAGCCCGACTGATCGCCGATCCGGTGAGTGTGGCCAAGGGGCCACGCATGTGGGCGGCCCTGCACCCGCGACCCTGGATGATCACCCCGAATGTCGCCGAACTCCAGGCCCTAACCGGGCAGCCGATGACACTGCGGGACATCCCCGCGGTGGCTGCCCCGCTCATCGACGAGGGCGTCACCCACGTCTGGGTGACCCTCGGGGCCACCGGCAGCGTGCTCGTCTCCGCCGATCCCGGCCACCACCCGCGGGCGCTCGCCTTCGCCGCGCCGGTCGTCGAGGTCGCCGACGTCACCGGCGGGGGCGACGCCCTCCTTGCGGGATTTATCGCCGCGCTCCTGGACGGGCGCACGGAGGGGGAGGCCGCGGCATACGGACATGTCGTCTCGGCGCTGACCGTCGCCAGCGAGCACACGGTGCGCCCGGATCTGACCCGCGACCTCGTCCGACGCGCCGCGGGGGAGAGGACCCCATGACGCATCCACTGCTCCAGGTCACCGACGAGGTCGCGCACGCGCTGGCGACCGGCGCCCCGGTTGTCGCCCTCGAGTCGACGATCATCAGCCACGGGATGCCCTATCCCGACAATGTCGCGATGGCCCTGGAGGTCGAGGGGATCGTCCGGGCCGGCGGGGCGACCCCGGCGACCATCGCCCTGCTCGATGGGGTCCCGCGGATCGGGCTGGGCGCCGACGACCTCGAGCTCCTGGCCAGCGATCCCAGCGTGGTCAAGGTCAGCGTCCGCGACCTGCCGTACGTCGTCTCGACCGGCGCCCATGGGGCGACCACCGTCGCCGCGACGATGCGCCTGGCCGCGCTCGCGGGCATCCGCGTCTTTGTCACCGGCGGGCTGGGCGGGGTTCACCGGGGCGGCGAGGCGTCGATGGATGTCAGCGCCGACCTGACCGAACTCGGACTCACCGATGTCACCGTGGTCAGCGCGGGGGTGAAATCGATCCTCGACATCGGGCGCACCCTGGAGGTGCTCGAGACGCTCGGGGTGCCCGTGGTCGGGTTCGGAACCGACGAGTTCCCGTCCTTCTACTCGCGTGCGTCCGGGCACCGAGTGCCCATGCGCCTCGACACCGCCGACCAGGTCGCAGCGCTGATGGCGTCGAAGTGGGCACTCGGCCTGCGGGGCGGGGTCTGCCTGGCCAATCCCGTCCCGGTGGACTGCGAGATCCCCGCCGCCGAGATGGCCGTCGTCATCGACCGCGCCCTGGCCGACTGCGCCGACCGGGGCATCATCGGCAGGGACATCACGCCCTATCTCCTGGGCCGGATCGTCGAGCTCACCGACGGCGCCTCCTTGAGGACCAATATCGCGCTCGTCCGCGACAACGCCCGGGTCGGCGCCGCCGTCGCCGGTGCGTATGCCGCGCGCGCCCCCCAGGCCCGGACGTGACCCTCGCCGGGGCCCTGCGCCTGGCGTATGCCGCCCTCGCCACCACCGACACCGTCCTCGCCGGAATGGGTGGCGAGACCGTCGACCGGGTCCGGTGGGTGACGAAGTCCCTGCTCATGCCCGTCCTCGCCGCGTCGGTGGCCACCGACCGCCGGTTCCGGCGCTCCCCGCTGACCCGCACGACCCTCCTCGCCGAAGCGGGCGGCTGGATCGGCGACGTCGCCCTGCTGCGGCCGGGTTTCGTCCCGTTCGTGACCGGGATGGCCGCCTTCGGGGGCGGGCACGCGGCATACATCACCGGATTGCGGCGCCACCGGCGGCCGGGTCGCCTCCGCGACGACCGGGTCGTCCGCACCCTCGGCGTCGTGTATGCCGTCGCCGGCCCCGTCATGGCGGTCGGCGCCTTCCGTCAGGCCCCCGTCGTCGGTGTCGCCGTCCTCGGGTATGCCGCCCTCCTGACCGCCACCGCGGTGTATGCCGCTCGCCTCCACCCCGCCCTGGGTGCCGGCGCCCGGCGCTCCAGCCTCGCCGGTGCCGTCCTCTTCCTCGCCTCCGACACCCTGCTCGGGATCGGGCAGTTCCTCCTCGACGCCCCGCCGCCGGCCCTCGGTGCGGCCGTCATGGCCACCTATACGGCGGGCCAGTTCCTCCTCGCCGACGGCGCCCTCCGGGCCGGCGCTAGCCCCGGGGAGACCGCCGCGGACACACCCGAGGCAACCTAGGCGGCCCCGGCGGCATTCAAGAGGGTGTGAGCACCAGCGTGAGCAC
Source organism: Nostocoides sp. (assembly GCA_016702415.1). Taxonomy (GTDB): domain Bacteria; phylum Actinomycetota; class Actinomycetes; order Actinomycetales; family Dermatophilaceae; genus Nostocoides_A. The sequence goes on along the minus strand of JADJEA010000026.1, from coordinate 84,223 downwards.
CTCGTTCGAGGACCTCGTCGCGGCACGGGCCCCCGCCCTCCTGCGCACCGCGGTCATGCTCACGGGCAACCGCGCCGACGCCGAGGACCTCCTCCAGACCACCCTCCTCCAGGCCCACCGCCACCGCGCGGGGCTGGTCTCGATGGGGGCGCCCGCGGCATACCTGCGCCGGATCCTCGTCAACGCCCACCTCCAGGGGGTCCGCGCCCGCGCCCGTCGGCCCCGCGTCGTCGCCGAACTCGACGACCTCGCCGCGGTCGGCCCCGAGCCACCGCCCGCCATCGGCGCGATGTGGCAACACCTGACCGCCCTCCCGACGCGCCAGCGTGCCGTCCTCGTCCTGCGCTACTACGAGGACCTGCCCGATCGCGAGATCGCCGAGATCCTCGGCTGCGGCCAGAGCACCGTGCGCTCCACCGCCTTCCGGGCGCTCGCCACCCTGCGTGAGCGCCTCGCCGACCTTCCACCTGAGGAGTTGTGAAGGATGCCGACACTCACCGATGACGCCATCGAGCGACTGCTGCGCGAGACCTTCGCCGCACACGAGTCCCTCGCCGATCCCGACCGCGCCCGCCGACTCGCCGAGGCTCCCCAGATGCCCCAGCGGAAGCGCCGGTGGACACCCGCGCTCGTGGCGGCCTCGGCGGTCGCTGCCGCGGCGGTTGGCGCCACCATCTGGGGCGGCGGCCATCCGACCGGGTCCAGCCTCGGTCGGCCAACCTCGACTGGCCCGACCTCGACCATCATGTCGGAGCGAGAGAAGGCGCAGGCGGCGCTGGAGGAGAAGCGTGCCCGCGAACTCGCCGCCCAGGCCGCGAGCCGGGCCAACACGGCGGCGGCCCAGACGGAGGTTCTCCGCCTCGTCTCCCTGGCCCCGCGGGTGCCGGGCGCCCGGGAAGTGCCGGCGCGCAAGGGCGGGGACGATCTGTTCACCTACTACGCCGGTCAGGTCTCCGCGGACCAGTGGTATGCCGTGGACGCCTCCGCTGCGGCCACCATGAGGTACCTTCGCGCTCACCCGCCGGCCGGACTCACCCTCCAGGCGGAGAACCTCATCGAGAACGATTTCCCGGCCGGTCGCCTCGTCTCCTTGCGGTATGCCGCGGCCCCCACCTCCGCGTTCACCACCCCCTTGCTCGACCTCTCCGTCCTTCGGCCGCCGAGCGGCCCGACGCTCTATCGGGTCCAAGCAGCGACCTCCTGGCGCGAGAGCAATCCCGTCTCGGAGTATCTGGACGGCGTCACCGCGATGTCCTACGAGATCATCCGGCCGTTGGAGACCGACCCCGGCACATCGCACACGGTCACCCGCGGAAACCTGACCGATCCGGTCGCGATCACGACCGTGACCCGCGCCCTCGAGAATCTCGCCGCCCAACCCCGCTTTTTCGGCCACTGCCCTAACCGGGGGGAGAGTCAGGACCTGTTCACGTTCACGCGCCCGGGCGAGCCCGCTGTCACCGTCGTCGCCCGCTTGGGGTGCCCCGAGGTCGTGTCGGTCACACCGGGACCGGGCGCCCAGGAGTTCGACCTCGCCGATCCGCACACGCTGGACCGGGTCTGGAGCACAATCGTCACGCGGTGAGGCCCGATCCGCGCCCACGCGGTGTGAGGTTCGGCGCGGCATACGACCGACCCCGACGGGTGCCGGTTAGGCTGGCTGGCGAGACCCATCCCCCTCGTCCTCAGGAGTTCCCCGTGGCCATCATCGAGGCAATCATCGCCCGCGAGATTCTCGACTCTCGTGGCAACCCGACCGTCGAAGTCGAGGTCGGCCTCGACGACGGCACCATCGGCCGCGCGGCCGTCCCCAGCGGTGCCTCCACCGGCGCCTTCGAGGCAGTGGAGCGGCGCGACGGCGACAAGAAGCGTTATCTCGGCAAGGGCGTCGAGAAGGCCGTCGACGCGGTGACCGAGGAGATCGCCCCGAAGCTCTACGGCTTCGACGCCACCGACCAGCGCCTCATCGACAGCGAGATGCTCTCCCTCGACGGGACCGCCAACAAGGGCGAGCTCGGCGCCAACGCGATCCTCGGCGTCTCGCTCGCCGTCGCGCGGGCCGCGGCCGACTCCGCCGGGCTCCCGCTCTTCCGCTACGTCGGTGGCCCCAACGCGCGGGTCCTCCCGGTCCCGATGATGAACATCCTCAACGGCGGCGCGCACGCCGACTCCAATGTCGACATCCAGGAGTTCATGATCGCCCCGATCGGCGCGGCCTCCTTCCGCGAGGCCCTGCGCTGGGGCGCGGAGGTCTACCACGCCCTCAAGGGCGTCCTCCACGACAAGGGTTTGGCGACCGGGCTCGGCGACGAGGGTGGGTTCGCCCCGAGCCTCGACTCCAACGCCGCCGCGCTGGACCTGATCCTCGAGGCGATCACCAAGGCCGGATACAAGCCCGGCACCGACATCGCGCTCGCCCTCGACGTTGCCGCGACGGAGTTCTACAAGGACGGCTCCTACGCCTTCGAGGGTGGCCAGAAGTCCAGCGAGGAGATGGTCGCCTACTACGCCGGGCTGGTCGCGAAATACCCCCTCGTCTCCATCGAGGACCCGATGTCAGAGGAGGACTGGGACGGCTGGAAGGCCATGACCGATGCCCTCGGCGACAAGGTCCAACTCGTCGGCGACGACCTCTTCGTCACCAACCCCGAGCGCCTCGCCCGCGGCATCAAGACCAAGACGGCCAACGCGCTCCTGGTCAAGGTCAACCAGATCGGCTCGCTCTCCGAGACCCTCGACGCGGTCGACATGGCCCACCGGGCCGGCTACACCTGCATGATGAGCCACCGCTCCGGCGAGACCGAGGACACCACGATCGCCGACCTCGCCGTCGCGACCAACTGCGGCCAGATCAAGACCGGTGCCCCGGCCCGCTCCGAGCGGGTAGCGAAGTACAACCAGCTCCTGCGCATCGAGGAGGAGCTCGACGCCGCCGCCCTGTATGCCGGTGCCGGCGCCTTCCCGCGCTTCTCCGCCAAGGCCTGACCATCCCGATGGCCACTGCCGCCCGCCGTCCGCCCGCCACCCGCCCCAAGGGGCGGGCGGACGGCGAGCGTCAGCCACCCCGGGGCCTGCCCCGGGTGACGACTCCGGCGACGGAGACGGGGGCCCGGTCGGCGTGGTCGGTGCGGCGGGTCATGGCGATCGGCTCGGTGGCCCTGCTGCTGCTGGTCCTCCTCGGCCCGACGATGAAGACCTACGTCAGCCAGCGGAGCGAGATCGCCGCGTTGGAAAAGAAGGTTGCTGCGCAGCGGGCCGATGTCGCCGCGAAGCAACACGAGAAGCAGTTGTGGTCCGACGACAGCTACGTCCGGACCCAGGCGCGGGAGCGTCTCGGCATGGTCATGCCGGGCGAGAAGTCCTATACCGTGCTCGATGCGACCCCGACCATGGAGGAGAAGCTCGTCCAGCGGGCCAACACGATCGCGGGCAATCACCCGTGGTACGGCCAGATCTGGGAGTCCGCCAAGCTCGCCGACAACCCCCAACTCGCCTCCGGGCGATGACCGAGGCTCTCGACCCCGACGACATCGCCCTGGTGACGGGGCAACTCGGCCGTGAACCCCGGGGCATCGCCGCCGTCGCCCACCGCTGCCCCTGCGGGGCACCCGATGTCGTTGCGACCCTTCCGCGGCTGCCGGACGGCACCCCCTTCCCGACGACCTTCTATCTGACCTGCCCCCGGCTCGCCGCGGCGGTGAGCACCCTGGAGTCGGACGGCGTCATGAGGGAGTTCCACGACCGGCTCGGCGAGGACGGGGGGTGGGCCGCGGCATACGAGCGCGCGCACCGCGCCTATCTGCGCTCCCGCAGCGATCTCGCGGCCGCGGCGGGCCTGGAAGCGGTTCCCGAGATCGACGGCGTCTCCGCCGGTGGTATGCCGCACCGCGTCAAGTGCCTCCACGCCCTCGCCGCCCACGCCCTCGCCGCGGGCCCCGGAGTCAACCCGGTCGGCGATGAGACCCTCGCCCGGCTCGACCCATGGTGGTCGCGGCTGCCCTGCGCGGATCCGACTGCCGCCGAAGGGACCTGAGGTGCGGGTCGGGGCCGTCGACTGCGGCACCAACTCGATCCGCCTGCTCGTCGCCGACATCGATCCCGCGACCCGGACGGTGCGCGATGTCGTGCGCGAGTTGCGGGTGGTCCGGCTCGGGGCCGGCGTCGAGCGCACCGGGCGCCTCGACCCCGCCCGGATCGCCGCCGCCCTCGCCGCGGCCCGGGAGTATGCCGACCGCTGCCGCGCGCAGGACGTCGAGGCCGTCCGGTTCGTGGCGACCTCCGCCTCGCGCGATGCCGCGAATGCCGGTGACTTCGTCGCCGGAGTCGCGGCCGCCTTCCGCGATTTCGGGATCGGGCCCGAGGTCATCACCGGCGCCGACGAGGCGCGGTTGTCCTTCGACGGGGCCACCGGCGATGTCCGGGCGGCCGGTATCCCCGGCCCCCACCTCGTCGTCGACATCGGCGGTGGGTCCACGGAGTTCGTCCGCGGTGCGGCGTCGATCGAGTCGGCCGTCTCCCTCGACATCGGGTGCGTCCGGCTGACCGAGCGTCACCTGCTCGCCGACCCCTCGCCGTCCGACAATCCAGCAGGCACTCCGGCCTCGCCACAAGGCACGCCGGCCGGCGCGATGACCGACGCGATGGTCGAGGGGCTTGCGGCGGCGTGGTCGGACGCCGCGACCGCCGTGACTCGCGCCGCCGACGTCGTCTCCTTCGCCGGGCTCGGGGCCCTGGTGGGTCTGGCGGGGACGGTCACGACGGTGACGGCGCACGCGAGGAGGCTCGCGGCATACGACCCGAAGCAGATCCACCTGGCGATCCTGACTCCCGCGGCGACGATCGCCGCCTGCACGGAACTGACCCGGATGGACCGAACCGAGCGGGCGGCCCTGCCCTATATGCACCCGGGTCGGGTCGACGTCATCGCGGCGGGGGCTCTCATCTGGCGGGCCGTCGTCGAGGCGGTGGTCGCCGCATCCGGCCCGGTCCCTGTGGTGACCTCCGAGCACGACATCCTCGACGGCATCGCCCTCTCGCTGGTTCCCTGACCCGGGGTTGAAGACCCAGACGGGCCGACCACCCGGAGGCGCGCCCGGACCCACTGGGGTGCTCGGTCCCGCGAGAGGGACCCGGATCGGCGCGAGCCGCACCGGGAGGACCACGAGTTTGAGGACCGACGGTGGCGGATCCCAGAAGGCAAGACGGGGGCCGTCAGCCGTTGTGGTTGCCGCCGACCAAGCTGCCGATGCCGTACCACGCCAGTGACATGACGATGTCGGCGGCGTCCTCGGGAGTGATCTCCTCCCGCTCGGTCCGCCAGATGGAGATCCGCTCGCACGCGCCGACGAGGCCCTGGATCGCGCCCTCGACGAGCAGGGGCGGGACGTCTTCGAGTTCGGGGAATCGTGTGAGCGCGCCGAGCACGGTGGCCGTCTGGGCCGCCCGGGCCTCGTCGATGGCCAGCGAACTGATTCCGCCCTTGCGGACGAGGCTGCGCCACCCGCCGTTGTGCTCGTCCATGAAACGGAAGAACGCCACGAGGCCGGCGCGGAAGCTGGCCTTGGGGGACTCCTCCTCTTGCACCTCGCGCCACGCCTGGTTGATCGTCGTGGTCAACTCGTCGCGGGCGCTGTCGATGACGGCGGTGAGCAGGCCCTCCTTCGACCCGAAGTGGTCGTAGATGACCGGCTTCGTAATCCCGGCAGCCTCGGCGACCATCTCCATCGTCGTGGAGTCGAATCCACGCTCGGAGAACATCCGCTCGGCGACGCCGGCGATCTGCGCGACGCGCTCGGCCTTGGTCAGTCGGGGCCCTCGGGGTGAGCCCGGAAGGGGCCCTCGGCGGCCGCGACGGGGCGGTGCCGGGGCGATCGTTGGCGCTGTCATCGTGGCGGTTCTCCTTTCCGAGTATCTAGATTACCCGCCCAGCATCCCACGCCCGAACCGGGTTGTCCTGTTGAACCGAACGGCGCCTCGCCCCCGGGCGACCCCAGCGGGCCACCGGCTCGACGTATCGTGGACGTGTCCCCGTAGCCCAACCGGCAGAGGCAGGCGACTTAAAATCGCCGCAGTGCGGGTTCGATTCCCGTCGGGGGCACCGGAGCCGGGCACCGCGCGGTGGTGCGGCGCGTCCCGCGCGGTCCCCCGGGAACAATCGCCGCCCGGCATACGCTTGATCTGTCACAACCGATGCCGGCCCACGGCATCGCCGACCACGTCCTGGAGGACTGAGACCCGATGGCCAGCAACCCGGTGTTCGACCGGATCGAGAAGGACGCCCGCACGGGCTATGCCGGTTTCGGCACCGCGCCCGCGCAGCAGACGCCCTACCCCGGCGGCTATCCCGGTCAGGTGTCCGACCGGCAACTGCAGGATATGTATGACCGTCCGTCCGCCGGACCGCTTCGGACCGGCCGGGTGACGATGGACGACGTCATCATGAAGACCCTCGGGCTCTTCGCGATCGTCGTCGGCGTCGGCGCCGCCGGCTGGGTCGTCTCCGACAGCAACCGCGCACTCGGCCAGATGTTCTGGATCGGCGGGATGATCGGCACCCTCATCCTCGGCCTGGTCATCGCGTTCAAGAAGACGATCAGCGTTCCGCTCATCGTCGGCTATGCCGTCCTCGAGGGCCTCTTCGTCGGCGCGGTGAGCAACGTCTTCAACGATGTCTACGGCCAGGGCCTGGTCGCGACCGCGGTCGTGGCGACGCTGGCGACCTTCGCCGGGATGTTCCTCGCCTACAAGTCCGGCCTGATCAAGGTCACCGACAAGTTCCGCCGGATCGTCACGCTGATGATCTTCGGCTATGCGATCTTCGCGGTCGTCAACTTCATCTTCGCCATGATCAGCAACACGCCCTTCGGGTTCGGCGGGACGGGCATGCTCGGGATCGCGATCTCGATCTTTGCGGTCGGCCTGGCATCGGTGTCGCTGGCCCTCGACTTCGACGCCATCGACCGTGCGATCCGCAGTGGCGCCCCGCAGCAGTACTCCTGGCTGCTCGCCCACGGCGTCATCGTGACCCTGGTGTGGCTCTACATCGAGTTCCTCCGCCTCCTGGCCCGGATGCGCGACTGACCTCGCCCGCACCGTGAGGGCCCTGCCCGACGCGGTCTCGACCGAACTCACCCGCCTGGTCCGACGGTGGCAGCAGCTGCCGCTGGACCAGGCGGGTGCGTTGTGGGTCCCGGTTCGCGCGGTGATCGAGGGGTATGCCGCCCTCCTCCACCCCGCCATCCCCGTCCCCGACCTCGGTCCCGCCGTCCTGCTCGATCAGTTGACGGTGGTGGTGTATGACGCGCTGCTCGCCGCAAAGGTCGACCCCGCTGCCGCGGCAGCCGACCTCGCGCGCTTGCGGCGCTCGTTGGACCCGTAGCCACTTGAGCAGATGAGCACCGGGGCATTTCCTGGCCAACGCCGACCGCCGGCCCTCCCGACCCGCTTGGTCCCGGCCCGGCAAGCCCACCGACCCGCTAGCCGGCAGACGCGTCCGCGGTGGCCGCGTGCGGCCCGGCCTCGCCCTCGGGCCCGGTCTCGCCCACGGGGCGGGCCTCAGCCTCCGGTGCATCCTCGTGGGGCTCGGCCGGAACCGGCGCCTGCCGCCGCAGCAACCGCACCGCCCAGCGCCCCCGCGGGCCGCGGGCGGTGCCACCGACATCGGTCCCGCTGACCTCGGTCCCTGGATGGCGCACCGCCGCCCCGGCGGCCACCGCGACGGGGGTGATGGACTCGCCGCGGCGAGGCTGCGGCATACGGTCGGTGGTGTCTCCCGGTGTCCAGATCCCCAGGGCCGCGCAGACGGTGGGGAGGAGGACGGCCGCCACGCGGGCGTACCCCGCGGGTGAGGGGTGGAACTGGTCCTTGCTGAAGAGCACGGCGGGGCTGGTCTCGAACTCCGGCCCCAGGAGGTCGCCGAGCGACACGGTGCGCCCGCCGGCCTCGACGACCGCGACCGTCTGGGCGGCGGCGAGATCCCGGCTCCACCGGCGCAGCAGCGCCTTGAGCGGGTGCGGGATCGGCTGCACGGTCCCCAGATCGGGACAGGTCCCCACGACGACCTCGGCCCCGGTTCCGCGCAGGCGGCGCACGACCCCCTCCAGATGGCGCACGGCCGTCGACCGATCGATCCGGTGGGTCACGTCGTTGGCGCCGACGAGGATGATCGCGAGTTCCGGCGTGCGATCGAGGCGGTCGAGGGCGTTGGCCAGCTGCCGCTCCAGGTCGCCGGACTCGGCGCCGATGACCGCCTCATTGGTCAGGCGCACCGGCTGGCCGGTCAGGGCCGCCAGGCCACCGCAGACGATCCCGCCCACGGTCTGATCGCCGGTGTCGGCACCCATACCCGCGGCGGAGGAATCACCGAGCACCACGACGTCGAGAGGGAGGCCGACGCCCGCGCCATACGTCCGGTCGTCCTCGGGGGCACCGTCGAAGGGACGCCCCACGATCCTGCGGGCGATCCGGGCCTCGACCTTGATCAGGCCGTACCCGAGGGCCCCCAACGCCCCGGCCGTGGCCGCGAGTCCGCCGCCGCCGTATGCCGCGGTGGCCGCGATCCGCCGCGCGCGTCGCGCTCGTCCCATGCCTGCCTCCTCGCCGGGGTCAGCACAACGAAGACGCGTCCCATTCCCGACGCCCCCGCCGATCTCCCTCCGGGTCCATGGTCACGAAAAGAAGCGCGTCGCGGCAACCCTGGTCGATTTCGTGACCAACCCGACACCTTGCCGGGGGCGCATGGCAGGCTGGGCGTATGGCGCTCTTCGAGTCCCACGTCGACCGCCTCATCCGCGAGGCCACCGAGCGGGGGGAGTTCGACAATCTCCCGGGGGCCGGCAAGCCGCTCGATCTCGGGTCCCCGGATGATCCCGATTGGTGGGTCAAGGGGAAGCTGCGCAGCGAGGGACTCGACGCGGCCGGCGCCCTTCCCGAGGTGGTCTCGCTGCGGAAGGAGGCCGCGGCATACCCGGAATCGCTGCGCGACCTGTGCACCGAGGCGAGTGTGCGAGCGGTGCTGGAGGACTACAACGCGCGGGTTCGGGCCGACCGGCTGCGTCCGCGGGACCCGCGGCTGCCGTCACTGGTCGCACCCCTGGTCGATGTCGAGGTGATGGTGCAGCGGTGGCGGGCGAGATGACGAACCCTGGTTCGGAGCCCGTCGCGCAGGACGGGCCGATCCTCTGCGTGGACGTCGGGTCGACGTTCACCAAGGGTCTCCTGGTCGCCGCCGACGGGTCCGTATGCCGCGCCGCCGCCACCCCGACGACCCTCGCCACCGATGTCCTCGACGGCATCGACACGGTGCGCGCCCTGACGGGGGCGCCGCGCGAGACGCCCGTCGTCGCGTGCTCCAGCGCCGGCGGGGGACTGCGGCTGGCGGTCGTCGGGTACGAAGCCAGCGTCACCGCTCTCGCCGGCCATCGCGTGGGCTTGTCCGCGGGCGCCCGGATCGTCCACGTCTTCGCCGGCCGGCTCGACCGCGCGTCGATGGCCGACCTGCGGGCCAGCCGGCCCGACCTGGTCCTCCTCGTCGGCGGGACCGACGGCGGCAATGCGGATGTCTTGCTGCACAACGCCACTCGGCTCGGTTCGGCGCGCTTCACCGCGCCCGTCGTCCTCGCCGGCAATGCCGACGTTGCCGACCGGGCCCGGGCCGCGCTCGAGCGCACCGGCCGGACTGTCGTCGTCGCCGACAACGTCCTGCCGCGCATCGGCGTCATCGCGCCGCAGTCGGCGCGCACCGCCATCCGCGCGGCCTTTCTCCGCCATGTGATCGGCGGAAAGCACCTGTCCCGCTCGGCGGACTTCGTCCGGCTCGTCCGCTGCGCAACGCCGGACGCGGTACTGCGGGGGGTGGAGGTGCTCGCCGGTGCCGGTGTCGGCGACGCCCTCACCATCGACATCGGTGGGGCGACGACCGACGTCTATTCGGCGGTGACCCCCATGGGCGAGGATGCCGGGGTGCGGCGGGAGATCAGCCCGCAGCTGCGGTTCGCCCGCACCGTCGAGGCCGACCTCGGGATGCGCTGGTCCGCGCCCGGGGTCGTCGAGGCCGCCGACCGCGAGCACCTCACCCTCGGGTCCACCACCCGGGCGTGTGCCGAGGCCGTCCTCCACGACGTCGCCCACCTCCCTGGGTCGCCTGGTGAGTGGGAGAGCGAGCTCGCCCTCGCGACCGTCGCCGCCGTCGTCGCCGCCCGCCGCCACGGGCGGGCGGCGGGTCCCGGTGAGGCGCCCCGCGCACTGCGCGACGTCGGCATCCTCATCGGCTCCGGCGGGGTCCTGCGGCATGCGCCGACGGGCTCGGCGGAGCGGGTCCTCGGTGCCGTCCTCGCCGACCACGGTGGCGGGTGGCTGGTGCCGCGGGCCGCGCGGGGGAGGGTGGACTCGGCATACGTCCTCTTCGCGGTGGGTCTGCTCGCCGACGACCACCCGCGCCGCGCCGACGCCCTCGCCCGCAGTCTCCTGGACCCGCGGTGAGTGATCAGGCGAACTTCAGGCGATAGCCGGCCGCGCGCAGGCCGGTCAGGACCTCGTGACAATGCTGCGGGCCCTTGGTCTCCAATTGCACGAGGATGTCGACCTCATCGACGCGCAGCGACGGGTCGTGGCGCTGGTGCTCGACCTCGATGACATTGGCGTCCGCGGCGGCACAATCGGCGATGAGGCGTGCGAGGGACCCGGGCCGGTCGGGCATGACGACCCGGAACTGGAGGTAGCGGCCGGCCGCGGCCATCCCGTGCCGGATGATCCGCAGGAGCAGCAGCGGGTCGATATTGCCACCGGACAAGACGCAGACGACGGGGCCCTCCCAGCCGAGGTCCGGGGTCTCGTTGAGGCGGGCCGCAGCCGCCGCACCGGCCGGCTCGACGACGAGCTTGTTGTGCTCGAGCAATTGCAGCAGCGCCCGCGACAGCGCATCCTCCGACACCGTGTCGACACGGTCGACATGGGTGCGGACGACGTCGAAGGGCACCTTCCCGGGCAGACCGACGGCGATCCCGTCCGCCATGGTGGCCATCTTGTCTGCGGCGATGGGGTGGCCGGCCGCGAGCGACATCGGGTAGGCGGCCGCCGCCTCCGCCTGGACCCCGACGATGGTTGCCTGCGGCGTGAGCTCACGGAGGGCGAGAGCGATCCCGGCGAGGAGACCGCCGCCGCCCAGACTGACCACGACGGTGCGGACCTCGGGGCATTGTTCGACGATCTCCAACCCGCAGGTGCCTTGTCCGGCAACGATGTCCGGGTGATCGAAGGGATGGATGAAGACGGCGCCGGTGGCGGCGGCATACTCCTGGGCCTTGACGATGGCCTCGTCGAGGGTGGTGCCGAATTGCTCGACGGTGGCGCCATAGCCCCGGGTCGCATTGAGTTTGGGCATCGAGGCGCCAACAGGCATATAGACCTTGGCGGCGATCCCGAGCTTCTGGCTGGCCAGGGCGACACCCTGGGCGTGATTGCCGGCGCTCGCGGCGACGACGCCGCGCGCCTTCTCCTCGTCGGTGAGGCGCGAGAGGCGGGTGAACGCCCCGCGGATCTTGAACGACCCCGCCCGGTTGAGGTTCTCGCACTTGAGCAGGACGGTCGTCCCGAGCTTCTCCGAGAGGACCCGGGAGTGGAGCATCGGCGTGGGCCGCACGAGCGTCCCCACCACCTCGCGGGCGGCGAGGACGTCGGCATAGGTGACGGTGGCGGCGCTCATGGCGCGCCACCCTAGCCCTCGGTGGGGGCCCCGACCAGGGTCAGCCGACGTAGGGCGTCGCGGCGACGATGGTCACCTCGACAGACTTGCCGGTGGGTGCGACATAGCTCGTGGTGTCGCCGACCTTTTTTCCGTTGATCGCCGCGCCGAGGGGTGAGTTCTCGGAGAAGACCTGGATCGAGCCGTCGGCGATCTCGCGGGACCCCAGCAGGAAGGTCTCCTCCTCACCGAACAGGGTCACGGTCACCACCATCCCCGGCTCGACGATCCCGTCGTCCGGCGGCGGGGTGTCGCCGACGACGGCCGTTTCGAGCAGCTGCGAGAGCTGGCGGATGCGCAACTCGAGCTTGCCCTGCTCCTCTCGGGCGGCGTGGTAACCGCCGTTCTCCTTGAGGTCGCCTTCGGCGCGGGCGGCCTCGATGCGGCGGACGATGTCGGAACGGCCGGGCCCCTGGAGCTCCTTGAGCTCCGCCTGCAGCCGGTCGTAGGCCTCCTGGGTCAGGTAGGCACCGCTGGCCTGGGTCGGGGTCTCGGTCATGGTGAGTCTCCTTGTGCTCGGTCAAGGTACGCCGCAGCTCGTTCCGCGGGTGGGCGGATCCGGGCGACGGGGTGGGTGCAGGGGGGTCCCGCCGGCCGTGGCCGGGGGACACCGCGCTGCGGGTAGACCGTCCAGTCTACCGCCTCGGCCCCAGGCTGTCCTTTTCTCAGGCGGTTTCTCAGGCCGTGTGGCACCGGTCGACGACGCCGGTGACGGCCAGAGCCCGGGTGCGGATCGTGCTCGTCTGGGTCAGGGTGCGCTGCGGACCGGCGGGGATCGTCACCTCGGCGATCCCGACCGCCCCGAAGGCGGAGTCGAGGGCTTTGAGGGAGCACACGACCGCCGTGTCGGCCGGGCGGTCGATGCGATAGGTGACGGTGACGGTGGTGGAATCGACCACGGCATACGACCGGAGCTGCCAGGAGACCCTGCCAACCGTGGCGGCGAGCCCCCACCACACCGCGATCGCCGTCATCGCCAGGCAGCCGAGAATGCCGACGATCCACCAGAACCGGGGACTGTGCGCGGCGGGAGTGTGCGCGGCGGCAGTGTCCTCGGCGGCAGTGTCCTCGGAGGCAGGGTCCTCGGCGGAATTGTCCGGGTCGGGATCGTGCGCGGCGGCCAAGGGGACTCCCGGGGGCGATGAGAGGATGTGCCGATCATGTCACCCGCTCGAGAGGACCCGTTCATGCCCTCCGGTCTCCGGCTGATGTGCGTGCATGCCCACCCGGACGACGAGTCGAGCAAGGGTGCCGCGACGATGGCGAAATATGTCGACGCCGGCGTCGAAGTCCTCGTGGTGTCCTGCACCGGTGGCGAACGCGGCGACATCCTCAACCCGCGCCTGAAGGGCGACCCGGCCATCCTGCGCGACCTCGCCCAGGTGCGGCGGGATGAGATGCGGGCGGCGCAGGAGGTGCTCGGGGTCGCGCATACGTGGCTCGGTTTCGTCGATTCGGGTCTGCCGGAAGGGGATCCGCTCCCGCCGCTGCCCGAGGGCTGTTTCGCGCGCGAGCCGATCGAGGTCACCGCGCAGGCGCTCGTCCGCGAGATCCGCCGCTTCCGGCCGCACGTCGTCACGACCTACGACGAGCAGGGCGGGTATCCCCATCCCGACCACATCATGTGCCACGACGTGAGCACGGCGGCCTTCGACGCCGCGGGGGATCCCGAGCGCTTCCCGACGGCCGGCCCGGCGTGGCAGCCGCTCAAGCTCTACTACAACGGGGGGTTCAGCCGCGCCCGGATCGAGGCCTATCACCAGGCGATGCTCGATGAGGGCCTGGAGAGTCCGTATGCCGAGTGGCTCACCCGCATGGGGGAGCGCCCCCAGCGCCGCGTCACCACCCGGATCGAGTGTGCACAGTGGTTCGAGCGCCGCGACGCCGCCCTCCTGGCCCACGCCACCCAGATCGACCCGGACGGCTGGTTCTTTTCTCTCTCCCGGGAGATCCAGGCGCGGGTGTGGCCGTGGGAGGACTACGAAGCGGCGGCGTCCGTGGTGCCCGTCGTCGAGATCGAGGATGATCTCTTCGCCGGCTTGCCGTCCCCCGCCGAGGCGGACAGCCTCGCCCGTTCCCGCCCCGTCCTGGCCTACGACGCGCGCGTCGGACGGGAGGCCGCCGTATGATCGACACCGTGCCGTATGCCGCCCTGCGCGCCCTCCCGGCCGCCGTCGACAACCAGGAGCACTCCTCGGGCTTCCTGGGCTTCATCGTCGTCTTTGTCCTCGCCCTCGCCGTCTATCTCCTGGTCCGCAACCTGACCGCCCGGCTGCGCCGGATGAACTACCGCCACGAGCACGACGAGGTGGAGCGCGCGGGCCGCATCGTCACGGGTGGGTCCGGCGACGGCCCCGCACCGGCCGGTGGATCCGGTCCGCGCGACCGCCGCTGAGGGTTCGCCGGTGTCCGTCGGCGATGTCGTCTACGCGGCATACGAACGCCGTCTCGCCCGAAGTCTCGACCGGTCCAGCCTCCCGCGCCACGTCGGGGTCATGCTCGACGGGAACCGCCGCTGGGCCAGGCTGCGCGGCCAGGACACCAAGACCGGTCATCAGGCCGGTGCGGACAATATCGCCGCCTTCCTCGGATGGTGCGAGGACCTCGGCGTCGAGGTCGTCACCTTGTGGTTGCTCTCGACCGACAATCTCGCGCGGCCACCGCTGGAACTCGATCCGCTCCTGCAGATCATCGAGACGGCGGTCGCCGACCTCGCCGCGACCGGTCGGTGGCGGATCAATCCCGTCGGGGCGCTCGATCTCCTTCCGCAACGCACCGCCGACAGCCTGCGCGACAGCGGCGCCCGGACCGCCCTCGTCAGCGGGATGACGGTCAATGTCGCGGTCGGGTACGGCGGGCGCCAGGAGATCACCGACGCCGTCCGCGCCCTCCTGGCCGATCGTGCGAGGGCGGGGGCGTCGCTGGCCGACGTCGCTGCGAGCCTGACCGCCGACGACATCGCCACCCACCTCTACACCTCCGGCCAGCCCGATCCCGATCTGGTCATCCGGACCTCGGGCGAGCAGCGCCTGTCCGGATTCATGCTGTGGCAGAGCGCCCACAGCGAGTTTTACTTCTGCGAGGCCTATTGGCCCGATTTCCGTCGGGTCGATTTCCTGCGTGCCTTGCGGTCGTATGCCGACCGCCACCGCCGCTACGGCGGCTGAGCGCCACCGCCGCTACGGCGGCTGAGTGGCCACCGACCGTCCGGCGCAAACGACCGCGACACGCCGCGTGAATGCCGCTGTGCGTTCACCTTCGCCCCGTACCTTCCCCCGCAAGGCACCGGCACCGGGCCGGGGCGTGAGGAGAACACCCATGGCGACGGCCACCGGCTCCACCACCACCCGGCGCCGGTCGGCGCGGACCAGGTCCGCGGCGGGGCTGACCCCGTCCGGGGAGCGGCGGCGGACGTATGTCGTGGACACCTCCGTCCTGCTCTCGGATCCCCGGGCCGTCCTGAAGTTCAAGGAGCACGAGGTCGTCCTCCCCGTCGTTGTCATCAGCGAACTCGAAGCCAAACGGCATCACCCCGAACTTGGCTACTTCGCTCGGTCAGCGCTGCGCCTGCTCGACGATCTGCGCGTCGTTCATGGCCGCCTCGATGCGCCGGTGCTCATCGGTGACGACGGCGGCAGTCTCCGCGTCGAGCTCAATCACACCGACTCCGGCGCACTGCCCGACGGATTCCGGTTGGGCGACAACGACACCCGCATCCTGGCCGTCGCCAAGAATCTCGCCCTCGACGGCAATATCGTCACCGTCGTCAGCAAGGATCTCCCCTTGCGGGTCAAGGCGTCCGCGGTGGGGTTGGACGCGCAGGAATATCGCAACGAGATGGCCGTCGAGTCCGGTTGGACCGGGTTCGCCGAGCTCGAGGTGACCGCCGAGGACCTCGACACGCTCTATCGCACCGGACGCCTCGACAATCCCGCCGCCGCGGAGTTGCCCTGCCACACCGGCTTGCGGCTGCTCTCCCCTCGCGGATCGGGGCTCGGGCGGGTCGGCCCCGACAAACAGGTGCGGCTCGTGCGCGGCGACCGGGACGCGTTCGGCCTCCACGGCCGCAGCGCCGAGCAGCGCATCGCGCTCGACATCCTCCTCGACCCCGACGTCGGCATCGTCTCGATGGGCGGTCGCGCCGGGACCGGCAAGTCCGCCCTGGCCCTGTGCGCGGGGCTCGAGGCCGTCATGGAGCGGCGGGCCCACCGCCGGGTCATCGTCTTCCGCCCGCTGTATGCCGTGGGCGGCCAGGAGCTCGGCTACCTGCCCGGCACCGAGGCCGAGAAAATGGGCCCCTGGGGTCAGGCGGTCTTCGACACCCTCTCGGCCGTCGTCAGCACCGAAGTCGTCGAGGAGGTCCTCGACCGCGGCATGCTCGAGGTCCTCCCGCTGACGCATATCCGGGGGCGATCTCTCCACGACGCCTTCGTCATCGTCGACGAGGCGCAGTCTCTCGAGCGCAACGTCCTGCTGACGGTGCTCTCCCGGATCGGCCAGAACTCCCGGGTGGTCCTCACGCACGACGTCGCCCAGCGCGACAATCTCCGCGTGGGCCGCCACGACGGCGTCGCCGCCGTGATCGAGACGCTCAAGGGCCACCCTCTCTTCGCCCACATCACCCTGACCCGCTCCGAGCGCAGCCCCATCGCGGCGCTGGTCACCGACCTCCTCGAGGGCATCGACCTCTGACGCGGGTCGGCCGCGATTTGATCGCTCATTCAACGAGCGGGTAACATCTCGATTCGATAACGGAGCCCGAGTCGGGCTCCCCGCCGCGCCGCCGCGGCGTCCCCGGCATCGCGACATACCAGCGGCCGGCCCCCGATCGAGGAGTCCCCCCATGTCCCCCCTGCCCTTGCGCTCGCCCGCGCCCTCCGCGCGGGCGCGGGCCGCGCGGCATACGCTCACCCGGCCGCACGCCCTCGCGACGGCCGTGGTCGCCGCCACCGCGACCGTCGCGCTCGGTGCGATCGGCATCGCCCCCTCCGACGCCGCCGAGACCGCGGCCGTGACCGCCGCGGCGACTCCGCCCGCAGCCGCTACCGCCGCTGCCGCGGTGAGCCAACTCGCCCTCGCCGCGGACCGCGCCGAAGTCCAGGCCTCCCGCAACGCGCAGCGCGCCGACCTGCGCAAGCGCGTCGCCGCCGCGAAGAAGGCCGCGGCGCGGAAGGCGGCGGCCGCCCGCAAGGCGAAGGCGCTCGCTCATGCCCAGCGGCACCCGAAGGAGGTCGCGCAAGGGCTGCTCCCGGCATACGGCTTCGGCGCGGGACAGTGGCAGTGCCTCGACCAACTCTGGACGGGGGAGAGCGGTTGGAACTACCGCGCGTCCAACCCGTCCTCGGGTGCCTATGGGCTGCCCCAGGCGTTGCCTGGGAGCAAGATGGGCACGGTGGCCGGCGACTGGGCGACCAACCCGACCACCCAGATCAAGTGGGGCCTCGGCTACATCAAGGCGGCATATGGCAGCCCCTGCGCCGCCCTGGGTGCCTGGAACAGCCGCTACCCGCACTGGTACTGAGTCCACCCCGTGAACTCCGCCCACCTGAGCCCCGGCTATTGAACCCCGCCTACTAAAGCCCGGGCAGGCTCGGCGAGACGCAAAGCCCATAACCCGGGTCCGGGCACGGTCAGAGTTTGCGCAGCCCGATCCGCTCGACGCGGTGGTGGGCGCCCTTGGTCAGGACCAGGGTGGCCCGCCCACGGGTCGGCTGGATGTTCTGGAGGAGATTCGGCTCGTTGATCCGGGCCCAGATGTCGCGGGCGGTGGCGCGGGCCTGGGCGTCGGAGAGGGCGGCATACCGCCGGAAATAGGACGCCGGCTGGGCGAACGCGGTCTCCCGGAGGCGGAGGAAGCGTTCGACATACCAGTGCCTGATGTAGTCGAGGCTCGCATCGACATAGACCGAGAAATCGAAGAAGTCGCTGACCGCGAGGCTGGATCGTCCGCCGGCGTCCGGCGCGGGCACTTGGAGGACGTTGAGGCCCTCGACGATGAGGACATCGGGGTGGCTGATGACGATCGATTCGTCGGGGACGATGTCATAGGTCAGGTGCGAGTACACCGGCGCCTCGACCTCGGGCACCCCGGACTTGACCTCCGTGAGGAAGCGCAGCAGGGCGGCCCGGTCGTAGGACTCGGGAAATCCCTTGCGCTGCAACAGCTCACGCGCCTCCAGCTCGGCATTGGGCAGGAGAAACCCGTCGGTGGTGATCAGATCGACCCGGGGTGATTCGGGCCAGCGGCGGAGCATCTCGCGCAGCACGCGGGAGGTCGTCGACTTGCCCACCGCCACCGACCCGGCGACTCCGATGACGAAGGGGGTCTTGGCCGGCGGGTCCCCGAGGAACTCCCCGGTGATCTGGTGCAGCCGCGTCGTCTCCCCGACGTAGTGGGCCAGCAGTCGCGAGAGCGGGAGATAGATCTCCTCGACCTCGGCAACGTCGATCCGCTCGCCGAGCCCGGCCAGGCGGTGGACGTCGTCCGGCTGGAGCGTCATCGGATGGTTGTCCCTCAGGTGCGCCCACTCGGCGCGCGTGAGTTCGACGTAGGGGGAGGCCAGCGTCGGCGCGGGCCTCGCTGTCGCCGTCACGGTGGGCATTCTCCCACGTCGTGCTCGCTCGGCCGGGCGCGGGCACGCGGCCCGACGTGCGCGGACGCCGAGAGTGCAGCACTTAGGCTGTCGTCCATGTGTGGAATCGTCGGTTATGTCGGCCCCACCGCTGACGGCAAGGCGCTCGACGTGGTCATGGAAGGGCTGGCCCGGCTCGAATACCGCGGCTACGACTCCGCCGGTGTCGCGCTGGTCACCGAGACCGGTGTCGACCTGGAGAAACGCGCCGGAAAGCTCGCCAATCTCCGGGCGGCGCTGGATGCCCGTCCCTTGCAAGCCTCCCGGACCGCGATCGGCCACACCCGCTGGGCCACCCACGGCGGCCCGACGGACACCAATGCCCACCCGCACCGCGGTGGTTCCGGCAGCCGGCTCGCGTTGATCCACAACGGGATCATCGAGAACTTCCATGCGCTCAAGCGCGACCTGCTCACCGAGGGCACCCAGTTCGAGTCCGAGACCGACACCGAGGTGGCGGCCAAGATCGTCGGTCGTGAGTTCGACCGCACCGGCGATCTGACTGAGGCGATGCGCGCGGCTGTCCAGGGCCTCGAGGGCGCCTTCACCCTCCTGGCCGTCCACGCCGACCAGCCCGGAGTCGTCGTCGGGGCCCGGCGCAATAGTCCCCTCGTCGTCGGTCTCGGCGAGGGTGAGAACTTCCTCGGCTCCGACGTCGCCGCCTTCATCGGCCACACCCGGCACGCCCTCGAACTCGGTCAGGACCAGATCGTCACGATCACCCCCGACTCGTATGCCGTGATCGGCTTCGACGGCCAGCCCGCCGAGGGCCGCCACTACGAGGTCACCTGGGATGCCGCGGCAGCGGAGAAGGGCGGCTACCCGACCTTCATGGAGAAGGAGATCAACGAGCAGCCCCACGCCGTCGCCGACACGCTGCTGGGCCGCACCGACGAGACCGGCCGGCTCATCCTCGACGAAGTCCGCATCAGCGAGGAGCAACTGCGGGCCGTCGACAAGATCACGGTCGTCGCGTGCGGGACCGCGGCATACGCGGGGATGGTCGCGAAGTACGCCATCGAGCACTGGGCCCGGATCCCCGTGGAAGTCGCTCTCGCCCACGAGTTCCGGTATGCCGACCCCGTCGTCGGCGCGCGCACCCTGGTGGTGTCCATCAGCCAGTCCGGCGAGACGATGGACACCCTGATGGCGGTCAAGCACGCCCGCGAGCTCGGCGCGATCACCCTGTCGATCTGCAACACCCACGGATCGACGATCCCGCGGGAGTCCGACGCCGTGCTCTACACCCACGCCGGTCCCGAGATCGCCGTCGCCTCGACCAAGGCCTTCCTCGCCCAGATCACCGCGTGCTACATCCTCGGGCTCTATCTCGCGCAATTGCGGGGCGGGACCTACGCCGACGACGCCGCCGCGGTCATGCACGAACTCCACGAGATCCCCGACAAGATCGCCGACCTCCTCGGCCGGATGGATCGTGTCAAGGAGATCGCGCGGTTCATGGCCGACACCCGGTCGGTCCTCTTCCTCGGCCGCAATGTCGGGTTCCCGGTGGCGATGGAGGGGGCCCTGAAGCTCAAGGAACTCGCGTATATCCACGCCGAGGGCTTCGCGGCCGGCGAGCTGAAGCACGGCCCCATCGCCCTCATCGACGCCGGCCAGCCGGTCTTCATCGTCGTCCCGGCGCCGGACTCACCGCACGATCTGCACAAGAAGGTCGTCTCCAATATCCAGGAGATCCGCGCCCGCGGGGCGCGCACCCTCGTCATCGCCGTGGACGGCGACGAGGACGTCGTCCCGTTCGCCGACGAGGTCATCCGGGTCCCGCACAGCTCGCCCCTGCTCCAGCCGCTGCTGACCGTCGTGCCCCTCCAGGTCTTCGCGTTGCACCTGTCGACGGCCAAGGGACTCGACGTCGACCAGCCGCGTAATCTCGCCAAGAGCGTCACCGTCGAGTGAGGCCATGATGATCGTCGGTGTCGGGATCGACGTCGTCGATGTCGGCCGGTTCGGCGAAACCCTCACCCGGACACCACGATTGCGGGAGCGGCTGTTCACCCCAGCCGAGCGGGAACTCCCGATCAACTCCCTGGCCGCCCGCTTCGCCGCCAAGGAGGCCTTCGCCAAGGCGCTCGGAGCCCCGGTCGGCCTCGACTGGCAGGACGCCGAGGTCGTCCGCGACGAGGATCGCCGTCCGGCCTTCCGCTATGCCGGGACGGTCGCGGCCAAGGTCGCCGAACTGGCGATCACCGCCGTCCACCTCTCGCTCTCCCATGACGCCGGGATCGCCTCGGCGGTCGTTGTCTGCGAACGGAATCCGTGATGATCGACGCCTATGCCAGCACCGATGTGTATGCCGCGGAAGCCGCTGCGATGGCCGGCCTCCCCGAGGGGGAACTCATGGCCCGCGCCGTCACCGGACTCGTCGAGGTCGCCCGAGCCCGGTTGCGCGCCGCCAGTGGGCGGCGGGTGGTCGCCTTGGTCGGCCCGGGCAACAACGGCGGTGATGCCCTGTATGCCGCGGCCACCCTCGCCCGCGACGGAGTCGAGTGCGCGGCGGTCTATCTCGACGGCAAGGTCCACCGGGGGGCCCTGGCCGCGGCGATCGACTCCGGTGTCGTCCTCAAGCCGGTCCGGCCCGAGAGCCCGGCCGATGCGGCCGGCGCGGTGGTCGAGCGCGCCGACGTCGTCCTCGACGGGATCGTCGGCATCGGCGGTCGGCCGGGTCTGCCCGACTTCGCCCAACCGTGGGTGGCCGCGATCCCGGACGGGGCCCACGTCATCGCGGTCGACCTTCCCTCCGGCCAGGATCCGATGGGGGAGAAGGCGGATCCCGGCGGTGTCTGGGCCGACGAGACGGTCACCTTCTCCCTGGCCAAGCCCGTGCACCTCCTCCCCCCGACCGAGGCGGCCTGCGGGGTGCTGACCGTCATCGAGATCGGGATCGCCGCCCCCGCCGCATCGGCCGTGGTGCGGCGCCTCGATCACGCGGACGTCGCCGACCTGTGGCCGGCCCCCGGCCCCGTCGACGACAAGTACTCCCGTGGGGTCGTCGGGATCATCGCCGGCGGTGAGGTATACACCGGGGCCGCCGTCCTGGCGTGCACCGCCGCCGTCGCCGCGGGGGCAGGGATGGTCCGCTACGTCGGCACCCCGGCGCCGCACGCCTTGGTCCGCGCCGCCGTTCCCGAGGCCGTCCACGGCGCGGGGCAGGTGCAGGCCTGGGTCGTCGGCCCGGGACTGGACCCGACCTCCGCCGCGCCGGGCGCTGCCGAGCAGATCGGCGTGGCCCGCGACGTCCTGGCCTCCGACGCACGGGTCGTCCTCGACGCCGGTGGCCTCGATCTCCTGACGGGACCGCGCCCGGGCGAGACCCTCCTCACCCCCCATGCCGGTGAGGCCGCAAGACTGCTGACTCGGTTGCGGGACAACGGATCTGTCCCGGAGGTCAGCCGGAGAGCGGTGACCGCGGCCCCCCTGGCCCATGCCCGGGAATTGGCGGAGCGCACCGGGGCGGTCGTCCTGCTCAAGGGCGGGACGACGCTCGTCGTCGCGCCGGGGGAGGGGGCGGCATACAGCCAGAGCGATGCCCCGGCCTGGCTGGCGACCGCGGGCGCCGGTGACGTCCTCGCGGGACTGCTCGGCACCCTTGCCGCTTCCGGTATGCCGCTGCACCACGCCGGCGCGCTGGCCGCCCTCGTGCACGGCGTCGCCGCCGACGACGCCAACCCCGGTGGTCCCGTACGCGCGCTCGCCGTCGCGAATGCCTTGCCCCACACGATCGCTCGGCTGCGCCGGCGCGCCTGAGCCGGGCATGGCGGGGTCAGGGCGCCCAGCACTCGCCGCATCCGCCGGCTGAGCACCCGCGTCGGCGGCAGGGGCCGCGCGCGTCCGCCAGCAAGGCACCCCGGCTCGGCTCCTAGACTGAGCGCGATGGACACCCAACCCCCACCCGCGGTCCTCGGCGGCACCGGCCACGTCGAGATCGACCTCGGCGCGATCGCCGACAATGTCCGCGAACTCGCGCGCGTGGCCGAGGGCGCCGAGGTGATGGCGATCGTCAAGGCGGATGCGTACGGCCACGGGGCGTTCCCCGCCGCACGCGCCGCCCTCGCCGGAGGCGCGACCTGGCTCGGTGTCGCCCAACTCGACGAAGCGCTCGCCCTGCGCGCGGCCGGCATCACCGCCCCCCTCCTGACCTGGCTCTATGCCCCGGGCGCCGACCTGGACGCGGCGATCCTCGCCGGCCTCGATCTCAGCGTCTCCGCGCCATGGTCCCTCGACGCCGTCGTCGCCGCCGCGCGGGAGCGAGGGACGCGGGCCCGCATCCATCTCAAGGTCGACACCGGACTGACCCGCGGTGGTGCCCTCGGGTCCGGATGGAGCGCTCTGGTCGATGCGGCCGCGGCCGCCCACGCGGCGGGCCACGTCGAGGTCGTCGGCGTGTGGTCGCACTTCGCGTATGCCGACGCCCCCGCCCATCCCACGGTCCGGGCCCAGCAGGAGGTCTTCGACGACGCCGTCGCCGAGCTCGGCCGGGCCGGTCTGGGCGACGTCCGTCGGCATCTGGCCAATTCCGCTGCGACACTGACGAATCCGGCGGCCCACTATGACATCGTCCGACCCGGGCTGGCGGTCTATGGGCTCTCCCCGATCCCCGACCTGGCCACCAGCAGCGAACTCGGACTGCGCGAGGCCATGCGGGTGCTCGCGCGCCTGGTCCTCGTCAAGGACGTCCCGGCCGGGGCCGGAGTGAGCTACGGGCACACCTACCACACCGCATCGGACACCCGCGTCGGGCTGGTGCCCCTCGGGTATGCCGACGGCCTCCCCCGAGCTGCCTCCAACGCCGGCCCGATACTCGTCGGTGGGCGGCGGCTGACCGTCG
Source organism: Nostocoides sp. (assembly GCA_016702415.1). Lineage (GTDB taxonomy): Bacteria > Actinomycetota > Actinomycetes > Actinomycetales > Dermatophilaceae > Nostocoides_A. The sequence goes on along the minus strand of JADJEA010000026.1, from coordinate 61,005 downwards.
CCGGACGGGTATGCATGGACCAGGTCGTCCTCGATCTCGGTCCCGGCGCCACCGATGCGGTCGGCGATCCCGTCGTCATCATCGGCCGGGCCGAGGATGGCGAGCCCACCGCGCAGGACTGGGCCGATGCCACCGGGACGATCAGCTACGAGATCGTCACCCGGATCTCCTCCCGGCTGCCGCGCGTCTATCGGGAGCCCTGAGCCGATGCCGCGAATGCGCACGGTCGTCCTCAGTTCACTCGGGGTGGCCGCGGTCGCCGGAGTGGCCGGTGCCGCCGTCGCCGCCGTCCGGTCGGCCACCCGGGATCGGCGGTCGGTCGACGTCGCCGGGGCCGAGGACGCCGCCCCCTTCGCCTGGACCCCCGACGCGACGACCTGGGTGGTCGCGGACGACGGCACGCGCCTGTATGCCGAGATCGACGAACCGCAGGGCCACCGGACACCTCCCACCGTCGTCTTCTCCCACGGCTTCTGTTTGGCGCTGGGGGCGTGGATTCACCAGCGGCGGGCCGTGGTCGACGCCGGCTATCGCTGCGTCGTGTGGGACCAGCGCGGGCATGGCCGCTCCGGGCGTGGGACCGACGCCCAGTGCACGATCGACCAGCTGGGCCGTGATCTCGCCGAGGTCATCGCGCAGACGACGCCCGAGGGGCCGCTCGTCCTGATCGGCCACTCCATGGGTGGGATGACGATGATGTCGTTCGCCGATCAGTTCCCGGAGGAGGTCCGCGCCCGGGTCGTCGCCGTCGTCTTCGTCGCGACGAGCCCCGGTGGGCAGGGTCTGTTGTCTCTCGGTTTCGGTCCGGTGCTCGGTGGTGTCCTGGCCCGCGTGGGACCGCGCACCCTGGCCGGTCTGGCCGCCCGGCCGCAGGCATGGCAGCGCGCTCGCCGGATCGGGCGCGACGTGGAATCCCTACTCGTGCAGCGCCTTTCGTTCGCCTCGCCAGTCTCGCAGGAGACCGTGCGCTATTGCGCGGACCTGCTCCTGGGCACCGACCTCACCGTCGTCGGCGCTTTCCTGGAGACCTTCGAGGACCACGACAAGCGTGACGCGCTCGAGGTCTTCGCCGACCTTCCCGAACTCGTCGTGAACGGCCAGGAGGACGTCCTGACCCCACCCGATCACAGCGACGCGCTGGTCGCCGCCAACCCCGGCGCGGAGCACCTGCTGATCCCCGACGCGGGACATCTGGTCATGCTCGAACATCCCGCCGTGGTCAACCTCCACCTCCTGGGCCTCCTCGACCGAGTCGGCTCCCGACCCGACGCGGCGGTCTCGGCGTGAGCGTGACCTACGGACCGGCCAGTTTCGCCGAGCCCGACGACATCCGAGCTCTGGGCCGGGCGCTCGCCACGCTGCTGCGGGCGGGCGACCTCGTCGTCCTCACCGGCGATCTCGGGGCCGGGAAGACGACCCTGACCCAGGGCATCGGTGCCGGCCTGCGGGTGCGGGGCGTCGTCACGTCACCGACCTTCGTCATCGCCCGGGTCCACCCGAGCATGGGTGACGGGCCGGATCTGGTCCACGTCGACGCCTACCGGCTCGCCGATGTCGCCGACCTCGACGATCTCGATCTGGACTCCTCCGTCGAGGAGAGCGTGACGGTCGTCGAATGGGGGGAGGGGCTGGCCGAGGATCTGGGAGACAGCCACCTGGCGATCACACTTGCCGCCGACCCGGATAGTGAGGTCCGTCGCGTCACCCTGACTCCCGTCGGCCCCCGGTGGGCCGGCGCCGGGGCGCGGGCCGCGCTCGCGGCTCTCGTGACGGGCGATGTGGACGACTCGGCGTCCGGGGACCGCACGCGGGCAGCCGCCGCGGGGGAGGGGTCGCCATGACCGAGGTGCTGCTCGCCATCGACACCGCGACCTCGGCCATCTCCACGGCCGTCCTCATCGACGGTGAGGTGCATGCCCAGAGGTCGGTGATCGACCCGCGCCGTCACGCCGAGGTCCTCGCGCCGTCGATCGATCGCGTTCTGCGCGAGGCGAGCCTCACGCCCGCGGACCTCGACGCCGTCGCCGTCGGCATCGGACCGGGACCCTTCACGGGCCTTCGCGTCGGGATCGTGACGGCAACGACCCTGGGGTGGGCGCGCGGCATACCGGTGCATGGGGTGTGTTCGCTCGATGCCCTCGCCCACGAGTACGCCGGTGGGCACACCGGCGACGTCGTCGTCGCGACGGACGCGCGCCGCAAAGAGGTCTACTGGGCGAGATATGTCGCGCGGGACGGCGTGGCCGTCCGCCAGACCGATCCGGCCGTATGCCGCCCCGCCGACCTCCCCGACGACATCCGCACCCTCCCGGCGGTCGGGCGCGCCGCCGTCCTTTATCCGGCCGACGTGCCGTATGCCGCGCACCCCCTCGACGTCTCCGCCGGCGCGCTCGGCCTGGTCGCCCTGGCGCGGCTCGCCGCGGGCGAGGCGCTGCCGGTGCGCCCGCTCTATTTGCGCCGACCCGACGTCCACGAATCCACCGGTCCGAAATCCACTCTCCTCCAAGGTCGGTCGTCGTGACCGGGACGACCTGCGCGGCGCTGGACGCTGCGGTGGCGCTCCGGGCGATGTCGTGGACCGACATCGACACCCTCGTCGCGCACGACGCCGAGGCCTTCGCCGACGACGCGTGGCCGGCGGCGACGTGGTGGGCCGAACTCGCCGCCCGTCCCCGGCGCGATTACGTCGTCGCCACTCGCGGCGAGGAGATTGTCGGGTATGCCGGACTCGACCTGGCCGGCGACCTCGCCGACCTCATGACGATCGCCGTCACCACGGGGCGCGGGGCACCGGCCTCGGCGACGGCCTCCTCTCGTGGGTGGAGGGTCGGGCCCGCAGCGGCGGGGCAGAGGCAATCCTCTTGGAGGTCCGCAGTGACAATGCGCCCGCGCGCGCCCTTTATGACCGCCATGGGTATGCCGTGATCCAGACCCGCCGCCGCTACTACCAACCCGGTGACGTCGACGCGCTCGTCATGCGCAAACTGTTGTCGCGCAAGGACGTCGAATCATGACTCCGGATCGCCCCCTGGTGCTCGGCATCGAGACGTCGTGCGACGAGACCGGGGTCGGCATCGTCCGCGGTGAGGAGCTCCTCATCGACGCGGTCGCCAGCAGCGTCGACGAACACGCCCGCTTCGGTGGCGTCGTCCCAGAGGTCGCCAGCCGCGCCCATGTGGAGGCGATGATTCCGACCCTCGAGCGCGCCTGCACCTCCGCGGGGGTGCGGCTGGCTGACCTCGACGCCATCGCCGTCACTTCCGGCCCCGGACTGGCCGGGACGCTCATGGTCGGCGTCGCCGCGGCCAAGGCGCTCTCGCTCGCCCTGGGGATCCCGTTGTATGGCGTCAACCACCTCGCGGCGCACATCGCCGTCGACATCCTCGAGCACGGACCGCTGCCGGAACCCGTTCTCGCCCTGCTGGTTTCGGGCGGTCACTCCTCGCTCTTGCTCGTCCCCGATGTCACCAGTGATGTCCGGCCGCTGGGGGCGACCATCGACGACGCGGCCGGTGAGGCGTTCGACAAGGTGGCACGCGTGCTCGGGCTGCCCTTCCCCGGAGGGCCGCATATCGACCGCGCGGCCGGCGACGGCGAGATCACCATCGACTTCCCCCGGGGCCTGACCTCCGGGCGTGACCTGGAGCGGCACCGCTTCGACTTCTCCTTCTCCGGTCTCAAGACCGCCGTCGCCCGCTGGGTTGAGACCGAACGTGCCTCGGGCAGAACGGTTCCCGTCGCGGATGTGGCGGCCTCCTTCCAGGAGGCGGTGGTCGACGTCCTCACCCGCAAGGCCGTCGCCGCGGCCCGCGAGCACGGCGTGACCGACCTCCAGATCGGCGGTGGCGTCGCCGCCAACTCCCGCCTGCGGGCGCTCGCCCAGGAGCGGTGTGCCGCGAACGGCATCCGGCTGCGAGTGCCGCGACCCGGACTGTGCACCGACAATGGCGCGATGGTCGCCGCCCTCGGCACCCAACTGGTCGCCCGTGGTGCGGCTCCCTCGGCCCTGGACGTGCCCGCCGATTCCTCGATGCCGGTCACCCTGGTCCAGTCATAAGGACGCGCAGCGCGGACCGACCACGTCGCGGATCGGGGGCGGTGGGGGGAGTCAGGACGCGGTCTCTTCGACGGGACGCTCCCCCGCGGACCGACCATGTCGCGGATCGGGGCGGTGGGGGGAGTGAGGACCCGGTCTCTTCGCGGACGTGGTTGGGGCGGGGACGTGGTCAGCCGAGCGGGTCCCAGGCGGGAGCAGGTGGTCAGGCCGCGCGCCGTGGTCAGGGGAGCAGGTGGTCAGGCCGCGAGCGGTCTTGAGGGTGAGGACCCGCAGCAGCGCGGCGTCGACGGTCGCCGCGAACTGGGGATCGCCCGCCGCCCGGTCCGCCAGCGCGGTGACCATCGGGGTCACATCGCCGGTGCGCGCGGTCAGGACGATGTCGCCGCCGGCGGCGACGAAGCGTATCGCCCGATCGGGCACCGGCACAGCCGACACCGCGACCGCGGCCCCGACGTCGTCGGTCACCACCACCCCGCTGAATCCGAGGCGCCCGCGCAGCAGGTCGGTGACGACGGCGTGCGAAAAGACCGCTTGGTTGTCCGGGTCGATGTTGGGGTACCTCGCCGAGGACACCATCACCAGATCCGCGCCCGCGGCGATCCCATCGGCGAAGGATTGGAGAAACGGGTCGTCGACGGTCGCCGTCGAATCGGTGATCCCCGCCGACGTCGTGTCGGTGTTGCCGGTGATCCGGCCGAGCCCGGGGAAGTGCTTGACGGTGGCGGCGATCCCGCCCGCGTGCATGCCCTTGACGAAGGCGGCGGCGTGCGGGCCGACCACCTGCGGGGTGGAGCCGAACTCCCGGTGCCAGTGGCCGATCGGGCCGTTCGCGGTGCCGATCGAGGCGGGCACCGTGTCGGCGACTGGCGCGAGGTTGACATTGACCCCGACCGCCGCGAGCGCGCGCGCCCACCCGGTCGCCTCGGTTTCGAGGGCCGCCGGGGTCATCGAGCCCTGCTCGGTGGCGGGAGGGATCGGCGTGAACCCGGTCCCGGAGAGCTGCTGGACCTGGCCGCCTTCCTGGTCGGCGGCCACCAGGAGACGGATGCCGCCCGCCCGAGCCGCTGCCTGTAGCCCCGTCGCGGCGGCCTTGACGGCGGACGCGCCCGACCAGCCCCCGAGGTAGATGATGCCGCCGACCTCGCCGCGAGCCACCCGGGCCTCGGCATCGCCAAGCGAGTCCGTCGGCGTCAACCCGACCATGACGAGTTGACCCGCGCGACGCTCGGGCGACATCCGGTCGGCGAGCGAGCGCACGCAGGCGGCCGTCGCGGCTGTCGTCGAGGCCGGCCCGCTCGATGTCGAACCCGACCCGCCCGAACCCGACTCCCCCGAACCCGACCCGGACGCACTCGATCCCGACGAACTCGACCCGGACCCACTGGAGGACGACCCCGAGGAGGTCGACGTCCCCGTCGGGGACGCCCCCGATCCGCCGGTGCATGCCGCGAGGGCGAGGGTGGCGGCGGCGGCGAGGGCAGCGGCATACGGACGGGGACTCCACACGAGCGTCACCTTAAGCGCACCCCCTGAGCCCGGGCACAGCACTTAGGCTGCCGACTGTGCGCGCGCCACTGCCCGTCATCCTCGATGTCGACACCGGGGTCGACGACGCGTGCGCGATCCTCCTCGCCGGGATGCATCCCGCGATCGACTTGCGGGCGGTCACCTGCGTCGGCGGAAACGCCCCGCTCGCCGACGTTGTCCGCAACACCCTGACCGTGCTCGACGTCCTCGGCCGGCCCGATGTTCCCGTTGCTGCCGGCGCCGACCGGCCATTGCTGGAGGCGCCCGCGGATGCCCGGCATGTGCATGGGGCGGACGGGATGGGCGACCTCGGTCGGCCGTTCAGCACCCGGACTCCAGACCCGCGCCACGCCGTCGAACTCCTGCGCGACCTCCTGCGCGCCGCCGCGGCCGAGCGGCGCCCCATCACCCTGATCCCGCTCGCGCCGCTGACGACAATCGCGCTCCTCTTGCGCACCTACCCCGACGTCGCCCCGGGGATCGCGCGCATCCTGTTCATGGGCGGCTCGGCGGCCACCGGCAATGCGACCGCCTCGGCGGAATTCAACGTCTTCCACGACCCCGAGGCGGCGGCGATCGTCCTCGGCGCCTGCGGGCAGCTCGACATCCCGGTGACGATGTACGGCCTCGACGTGTTCTACCAGCCCGTCGTCACGCGCGCCGAAGCCGAGGATCTCATCGCTCACGACCCGACCGGCCCCGCCGGACTGGGCGGGGCGCTCATCGACTTTCAGTGCCGCCGGTTCGCCAGCCCCGCCGCGACCATCGGTGATGCCGGGGCGGTGTGCGCCGCGATCGATCCGGACGGCCTGGACACGACCCGCCTGCCGGTGCGGGTCGAACTGGCCGGTCGCTATACCCGCGGGCGGACGATCGTCGATCATCGCGACACCGGACTCGATCTCGCCCATGATCCGCACGGGCCCGCCGACGTCCTCGTCGACGTCGCCTGCGCTGTCGCCGCAGATCGCTATGCCACGTTGTGGCGCACCACGATTCGAGGAGGTCGCTGATGGGACGGGTTGTCGTCGTCGGGTCGGTCAATGTCGACCAGGTAGCCCAAGTGGAGCGCCATCCCAAACCAGGGGAGACGGTGCTGGCCCTTCGCCACGACCGACTCGCCGGCGGCAAGGGGGCCAACCAGGCCGTGGCCGCTGCCTCGGCGGGCGCCGAGGTCCTCATGGTCGGGTGCGTGGGCGATGACGATCCGGGCCGGGCGTATGCCGCGCGCCTCGCCGCCCGCGGCGTCGACGTCACCCACCTGAGCGTCAGCCCCGGCGAACCGACCGGCGCCGCCTACATCGTCGTGGACGATCAGCGTGAGAACACCATCGTCGTGGTGCCCGGGGCCAATGCCGCCATCGAGGCGGGATGGCCCGATCGGTTCCCGGACCTGCACCCCGACGACGTCGTCGTCCTCCAGTTGGAGATCCCCCTGGGCGCGGTCCGCTGGGCCGCCGAACGGGCACATCAGGCGGGCGCCCGGGTGGTCCTCAATATCGCTCCGTATGCCGATCTGCCCACCTCCCTCCTCGACCTCGCCGACCCGGTGGTCGCCAATGAACACGAGGCGCTGCTGCTGGCCGACTCGGGCGCGACGGCCTCCTCCCTCCTGGTCACGATGGGCCGCAATGGCGCCGTCTGGGACGGGGAGGTCGTCCCCGCGGTCCAACTCACCCCCGACCAGGTGCAAGACACCACCGGTGCCGGGGACGCCTTCGTCGGGGCCCTGGCCGCTGCGCTCGCGCGCGGCGCGGGCCGGATCGAGGCGCTCGAGGCCGCCGCGGCGGCCGGCGCCGAGGCCGTCCGTCATACCGGTGCCCAGCCCGACGGCCGGCTCGACCGGCTCCCACCGCCGCCCGCCGCGGGCCAGGGTGAACCCGACTAGGCCGAAGTCTCACCCCGCAACTATGGTGGGGCCGTGACTGACGACCCCACTGCCTGGCACCGCCGCGACGTCGGCCTCGTCTTCCTGGGCGACTCCCTGGTCAACGGCCTAGGTGATCCCCGCGGCCAAGGGTGGGTGACCCGGGTGGTCGCCCGCAGCCAGACCGACGACCTGGAGCTCACGGCATACAACCTCGGGGTCCGGGGTGCGTCCTCGGCGGAGGTTCTCGAGCGGTTCCGCGAGGAGTGCCCGCCGCGCTTCGTCGGCCGCGGCGAGCGACGCCTCGTCGTCTCGGTGGGGCGCAGCGATGTCGACAAGAACGTCAGTGTCGCCCGCCACCGCCTCAACCTCGCCACCATCCTCGACGACGCCGCGAGCACGGGCATCTCGACCTTCGTCGTCAGCCCGCCGCCGGTCACCGACCCCTCGGTCAACGCCCTCCTCGAGGTCTTCGTGGATGCGCAGGCCGACGTCTGCTCCCGCCGGGGCGTCCACTTCGTCGACTGCTTCCGGCCCCTGCTCGGCCACGACCAGTGGGAGTCCGACCTCGCCGTCGCGAAGGTCCCCGACCACCCCGGCCAGGCCGGCTACGGCCTGATCGCCTGGCTCGTTCTCAACGGCGGCTGGCGGGAGTGGCTGCGCGTCTGACGGCGACCGTCGGCCGGCCCGCCTAGGCTGGCCGTATGACGACCCGACCCGTGCGCATCGCCGTCCAGCTTCACCCGCAGCAGGCCGACTACGGCGCGATCCGCGACGCCGTGGCGGCGGCGGAGGAGATGGGCGTCGACGTCCTCTTCAACTGGGACCACTTCTATCCGCTCTACGGCGACCCCGATGGGGCCCACTTCGAGTGCTGGACCATGCTCGCGGCGTGGGCGCAGCAGACCAGCCGGGTCGAGTTCGGTGCGCTCGTCACCTGCAATAGCTATCGCAACCCGCAGTTGCTGGCCGACATGGCCCGCACCGTCGACCACATCAGCGACGGCCGCCTCATCCTCGGCATCGGGTCGGGCTGGTTCGAGCGTGACTACACCGAGTACGGCTACGAGTTCGGCACTGCCGGAGGACGTCTCGACGCGCTCGCCGAGGCCCTTCCGGTCATCGAGGAGCGCTGGACCAAGCTCAACCCGACCCCCACCCGCTCCATCCCCGTCCTCATCGGCGGCGGCGGCGAGAAGAAGACGCTCCGCTTGGTCGCCCGGCATGCCGACATCTGGCACACCTTCGTCCAGGGCGCGGACCTCGACCACAAGATCGCGGTCCTGAAGGAGCACTGTGCCCGGGAGGGCCGGGACTTCGCCGACATCGAGGTCTCCGTCGGGGTCGGCGGCCCGGGACGCACCGGCCGCGCTCCCGATGCCCCCGAGGTCGAGGGCCGGCCTCTCCTGGCTCAGGGCGCGACCCTGTTCACGATCGGGCTGGGGGGACCGGCATACGACCTGTCCGTGGTCGGGCCGTGGCTGGCCTGGCGTGACGAGGTCAACGCGGCGCGCTGACCCCGCGCGTCAGTCGGCCTCGAGCATCAGGGCGCACTGGCGTCCGGCTACCCGGGTCAGCAGCATCGTCCCCTCGTCGCCGGCCCGGACCTTGAGTTGGCGCCGGAGGGCCTCGTCGTCGAGCCGAACGCCGCGCTTCTTGACGGTCAGCGAGGTCACGCCCCGGGCGCGCAGCCAGGCCCGGACGGCCTTGACGGTGAACGGCAGGGCGGCGGTGACGGCATACCGGCGGGCAAACCCCAGGTCGTATGCCGCATCCGCCGTCACGAAACCGAGCCCCGGTTCCAGTTCGCGACCGTCCGTCGCCGCGGTGACGGCCCCGACCAGGCCCGCCTGGACCAGGGCCCGGTCCGCCTCGTAGAGCCAGGGACGCACCTGGGCCAGGCTGGGGATCGCGGGGACCTGCGCGGTGGCGACGTCCTCGGTGACCTCGATCGGTGCCCGCCCGGGGCGCAGCACCGCTGCGGTGCGTCCTGTCGTGCGCGCCAGCGGACCCCACCAGATCGTGCATTCGAGGACCTCGCCCGACCATGAGACCCACTGTGCCTCGCTCCCTCGCGGGATCCGGTCGTGAGGAAAGGACGGGGACAACTTCACCCCCGTCGCCGGCACCGCGGCAGCGACGGCGAGGACCCTCTCCCACGACGGGGCGATCTCCTCCAGCGAGAAGACCCGGCGCGGGCGGCCGCGAGCGTCGGTCTGTCCAGTCCGGCGCGCCGGATCGAGCCAGGCTCCGACGCGATCGCGGGCCGGTGACGGCGGGGCGGCCCAGTCCTCGACTCGGCCGAGGCGCGCCCGCGAGTCGGGCCACGGGCGCAGATTGGTGTCGGCAAAGAGGGCAGTCACCGGATCGGCGTCGATGGCCGCGACCGTGACGTCGAAGGCGGACAGGGCCATCGCGTCCGAGCCGATGCCGCACCCGAGGTCATGCACGGTCGCCAGCGACGCCTGGGCGAAGCGATGGGCGTGGCCGGCGGCGACCTCGAACCTCGTGGCCTGCTCCAGTCCGTCGCCGGTGAAGAGCATGCCCTCGGCGAAGTTGCCGAACTTCTCCCGGGCTCGCGTGCGGAGCCGCTGCTGGGTCAAGAGGGCGGCGACGAATCCCGCGCCCAAGCCGGCCGCGCGCAACCGGGCGGACAGTGCGGGGGCGGCGGACTCGTCATACGGACCCAGTTCACGCAGCAGCGCATAGCCCTCGGGTGAGCTGAGCCAGCGCGCCTGCGTGATGTCCACCGCTCAATCCAACACCAGGCACGCAGCCGCGAGGCGCGCCCAGCCTGGCACTCGAGTTGACCGAGTGCTAATCGCGACCTAGATTTGCCTCATTGGCACTCTCCTCGTGTGAGTGCCAGCGCACGGCTCGAGAGCGACCCCCGCGACGGCGCCCGCGACCCACGCGCACCAGCCATCAGAAACACTGACGTCTCATCCGAAAAGGACACTCATGTCGGTTTCCATCAAGCCGCTCGAGGACCGCATCGTCATCAAGAGCCTCGAGGCCGAGCAGACGACCGCGTCCGGTCTGGTCATCCCTGACACCGCCAAGGAGAAGCCCCAGGAGGGCGAAGTCCTCGCCGTCGGCCCCGGCCGCTGGAACGAGGACGGCGACGAGCGCATCCCGCTCGACGTCAAGGTCGGCGACCGGGTCATCTACAGCAAGTACGGCGGGACCGAGATCAAGCACGGCGGCCAGGAGTACCTCATCCTCTCCGCGCGCGACGTTCTCGCCGTCGTCGAGTGACGCGCCGATCCCAGCACCCCTGACGTATGCCGTGGGCTCACCCCGGGTCCCACGGGACCGGTGAGGTCACGGCATACGTCGTCCATCCCCGAAGCAGATAGACCCTCAGAGGACATTCATGGCCAAGCAACTGGAGTTCAACGACTCCGCCCGCAAGTCCCTCGAGCGCGGCGTCGACGCGCTCGCGAACGCCGTCAAGGTGACCCTCGGCCCCAAGGGCCGCAATGTCGTCATCGACAAGAAGTGGGGCGCCCCGACCATCACCAACGACGGCGTGACCATCGCCCGTGAGGTGGAGCTCGACGACCCGTACGAGAACCTCGGCGCCCAGCTCGCCAAGGAGGTCGCGACCAAGACCAACGACGTCGCCGGTGACGGCACGACGACGGCGACCGTCCTCGCCCAGGCGATGGTCAAGGAGGGCCTGCGCAATGTCGCGGCCGGCGCCGCCCCCGCGAGCCTCAAGCGCGGCATCGACCAGGCCGTCGAGGCGCTCAACGACCAACTGCTGGCCAACGCCCGCGAGCTCGGCGGCAAGGAGGAGATCGCCTCCGTCGCCGCCCTCTCGGCGCAGGACGAGGGGATCGGCTCGATCATCGCCGACGCCTTCGACAAGGTCGGCAAGGATGGCGTCATCACCGTCGAGGAGTCCTCGACCGCCGAGACCGTCCTCGAGTTCACCGAGGGCATGCAGTTCGACAAGGGCTACATCAGCCCCTACTTCGTGACGGACCCGGAGCGCATGGAGGCCGTCCTCGAGGACGCCTACATCCTGATCAACCAGGCCAAGATCTCGACCATCGCCGACATGCTGCCGGTGCTGGAGAAGGTCATGAAGACCGGCAAGCCGTTGGCGATCATCGCCGAGGACGTCGACGGGGAGGCCCTCTCCACGCTCGTCGTCAACAAGCTCCGCGGCACCTTCAACGCGGTCGCCGTCAAGGCGCCCGGATTCGGTGACCGGCGCAAGGCGATGCTCCAGGACATGGCCGTCCTGACCGGCGGTCAGGTCATCTCCGAGGAGGTCGGCCTCAAGCTCGACCAGGTCGGTCTCGACCTGCTCGGCCAGGCCCGCCGCGTCGTCGTCACTAAGGACACCACGACGATCGTCGACGGTGCCGGCGACGCCGACGAGGTCACCGGGCGGATCAACCAGATCAAGGCGGAGATCGAGAAGACCGACTCCGACTGGGACCGCGAGAAGCTCCAGGAGCGTCTGGCCAAGCTCGCCGGCGGCGTCTGTGTGATCAAGGTCGGTGCGCACACCGAGGTCGAGCTCAAGGAAAAGAAGCACCGCATCGAGGACGCCATCTCGGCCACCCGCGCCGCGATCGAGGAGGGCATCGTCGCCGGTGGCGGCACCGCCCTGGTCCACGCGCTGCCCGCGCTGGACGCCCTCGGCCTCACCGGTGACGAGCTGACCGGTGCCAATATCGTCCGCAAGGCGGCCGCCGAGCCGCTGCGCTGGATCGCCGAGAACGCCGGCTACGAGGGCTATGTCGCCGTCGCTCGGGTCGCCGAGCTCCCGGTCGGCCAGGGCCTCAACGCCGCGACCGGTGAGTATGTCGACCTGGTCGCCGCCGGCGTCGTCGACCCGGTCAAGGTCACCCGCTCCGCGCTGCGCAATGCCGCCTCGATCGCGTCGATGGTCCTGACCACCGACACGCTCGTGGTCGAGAAGAAGGAGGAGGAGTCCGCTCCCGCGGCCGGTCACGGCCACGGACACGGGCACTGACCCCGCCAGGGAGGCCGAGAGCCCCCTGTCCCACGGACTCGTCCGTGGGACAGGGGGCTCTCGGCGTCCCTGGCTCGCCGCCCGCGGCTGGACGTTCGGCCCGCTCGCCATCCCGGCCCCGGCGTCCCGCGCGGCCGGTCGGCCTCGTCGGGACGTTCGGCCCGCTCGCCCACCCAGGCCTCGGCATACCGGCGCCTTGCATCCTCGGACCAGCGCCGCCCCCACCCACCGGCCACGTGAGTTGCCCATCTATCTATGTTGACAATCTGACTAGATAGCGCAACGATATAGCCATGAGTCCGCAGCAGGAGTGGCCCGCCGAGTGGATGCGCGGCCTTCTCGAGCCCTGCGTCCTCGGGATCATCTCCCGCGGTCCGACCTACGGCTACGCCATCAGCGCTGCCCTCGACGAGGCCGGTGCCGGAGCGGTCAAGGGCGGCACGCTCTACCCGCTGCTCAGCCGGCTCGAGGCCGCCGGGCTCGTGGAGATCGAGTGGCGCGCGGGGGAGGGCGGCCCGGGCCGCAAGTACTACACGCTCAGCCCGTCCGGCCAGGCCGAACTTACGCGCCAGGCCCGGGGATGGGCCGAATTCACCGTCGCGATCGGGGGCCTCGTCACGGGCGCTCCGGCCGGCACGTCCGAAGGAGCAGACAGATGAACGCCACTCGTGGGACCGAAAAGTGGGAGTGCGACTTCGTCCTCGCCCTCCGCGTGCGGGATGTTCCCGGCGAGGCGATCGGGGCCGCCCTCGCCGAGGTCCAGGCGCACTGTGCCGACACCGGCCAGACGCCTGCGGAGGTCTTCGGGCCCCCGCTGGCGTATGCCGTCTCCCTCGCCCTCCCCGAGAACGCGCCCCGCCGTGCCCGCACCTTGGGCACCACCGCCTTGACCCTGCTCGGCGTCCTCGGACTGTGGGTCCTGCCACCGGCGGCCGGTGCCTGGTTGCGCGGTGAGTCGTATGCCGTCTCCCACGGCTCCCTCGTCGGCGCCGCCGTTCTCGCTGTGGTCGTCGCGGTCGTCGCCGCCCCGATGGCGTTGGGGTGGCTGAGCCGCCGGCCCGGGCTCGCGTTCGCCGGGCTCGTGGTCGGCTTCCTCGGCGCGGTCCTGCCCAGCGCCCTGTGGCGATCGACCGCCGCCACCATGAGCCCGGTCTGGCCCGCCGTCGTGGGAGCGCTCGCGGTGGCGGGTGCGGCATACGGGCTGATCCGGACCAACGCCGCGGCGCTCGACGACCGGCTCGTCGACCCCGTGACCAGGCAGGCGCAGGCGGTGCCGCGCTGGCTGGACGCGATGACGAGGTACTACGCGCTCGGGTTCCCGGCCGTCGCGATTCTCCTGACGATCCTCGCGTGGCGCGCCCCGACGCGCTAGGCTCCGCGGGTGAAAGCGCTCCCATCCAACCTGGGAGGAACCTGGACGGCGCTGGGGCTTTACAGGCCGGCCTGTCGGTGCAAGCTTGGCCGAGGGCGCCACCGGGCTGCGCCAGTCAGCCCCGCCCGAACCGGAGGACCGATGACCCAGTCACGCGTACGCCGCACCACCACCCTCGCCCTGGCGTTGGCCGTCACCGGAGCCACCGCGGCCGTGGCCGCGAGCCCGGCCCCGTCGCCACGGTGGGCCCAGTTGCAGACCCATCAACTGCACAACGCCGCCGCGCGCGAGGGTGATGGTGACTCCCTCGAGGTCGCCGACATGGCCGAGCAGTATGCCCAGCAGCGCAGCCTCCCCGCCGAGAGCGTCTCCGCCCAGGCGCTCATCGCCGCACGAGCTCAGGCGGCCGCCGTCCCCGCAGCGCGTGCCTATGTCAGCCAGCTCACGACGACCGGCATGGTCGCCGAGCCCGCGGGCTACTCCGATCCGGTCTGGTCCAACGAGGGGTCCGGATTCCAGGTGGTCGGCGGCCGGATGACCGCGCTCGCCATCGCCGGTCAGACCTATTACGCCGGTGCCGCTGCGGGCGGGGTGTGGAAGTCCACGGACGCCGGTCGACACTGGTCCTCGATCTGGGACGGCATGCCCACGTTGTCCATCGGTGCCCTCGGCATCGCCAAGGACAAGGCCCTGTGGGTCGGGACCGGCGAGGCCAACACCAATGGCGACTCCTATCTCGGCGTCGGCGTCTATCGCTCGACCAATGGCGGCTCGACGTTCACGCGCGTGGGCGGCACCGAGTTGATGAATCACCAGGTGTTCCGCCTCGTCGACGACGGCATGGGGATGATGTATGCCGCGACCAGCCAGGGTCTGTACCGCCACTCGAGCACCACCGCGGCCGGCGCGTGGACCCTTGTCCTCAAGCCCGACCCCAACCCCACCGATTCGCCCTATGCGACCTCGTTCATCACCGATGTCGCTATCCGGCCCGGGACCGGCGGCAAGCAGGTTCTGGCCGTGCTCGGATGGCGGGGCGGATCGGCATACAACGGCTTCTATCTGTCCAAGACCGGCGGGGCCAAGGGGAGTTTCATGAAGCTCTCCCCGGGTGGCGACCTCGATGCCGCCGACATCGGCCGGACGACCTTCGCCTACGACGCCGCCGGTTCCCGCCTGTATGCCGTGGTCCAGTCGCCCGCTCGCCTCGCCGGCGGCGACGACTCGATCCTCCAGGGTATTTTCGTCGCCCCCACCGGCAACCCGGGTGGGGCGTGGACCAAGCTCGCCGACGACGCCACGCTCATGGCGTCGGGTTCGGCGCTGACCTTCCCCGGCTATAACCCGGGGATCCAGGCCTGGTACAACCAGTTCGTCGCCGTCGACCCGGCCAACCCCAAGCACGTCTATGTCGGCCTCGAGGAGGTCTACGAGACG
Organism: Nostocoides sp.; assembly: GCA_016702415.1. Classification (GTDB taxonomy): domain Bacteria; phylum Actinomycetota; class Actinomycetes; order Actinomycetales; family Dermatophilaceae; genus Nostocoides_A. The sequence goes on along the minus strand of JADJEA010000026.1, from coordinate 45,752 downwards.
CGTGACGGCGGCAAGACCTGGAAGACCGCAAGCCCCTACTGGAACTACGGGCTCGCCTGCGGCTCCTCCTGCCCCAAGACGACGCACCCCGACCAGCATGCGATCGCGATCGCCGGCGGCCGCGTGGTCATTGGCAACGATGGCGGTGTCTATTCGCGCTCGACGACGCGCAGCGGCTACGGCGGATGGGCATCCCACAACGCCACCCTGCTGACTTTGCAGTACTACGACGCCGCCGCCGGGCGCATGGGCACGGGCACGGCGTACTGGGGTGGCCTGCAGGACAACGGGACCTCCCTTCTGCGGCCGGCGAAGACGAATATCGAGCCGGCCGGAGGCGACGGCGGTTACGTCCTGGTCGACCCGGCGAATGCGTCGCGCGCCGTCGGGGAGTACGTCGGTCTGAACATGTACCGCACCAGCGACGGCGGCCATAGCTTTACCAACGTCACGCCGATCTGCGGGGAGTACACCGGCAGCAACTGCGACCCGTCGGCGCGGTTCATCGCCCCCTTCCAGGCCGATGTCACCAACGCCAACACCTGGGTCGCGGCAGGCTCGAGGGTCTGGCGGACGACGAAGGGCTGGAACACGGTCTGCTCGGGAAGCACCTGCGACTGGAAGCCGTGCACACCTTCGGCACCGACGGACTCGGCCTGCCGAAGCTCGGCACCGCGCTGGCCGCCTCGGGCTCGACCACCTATGCCGGCTGGATCGACGGCGTGGCGAACCCGGGCCCGACGTTCGAGACGGGCATCGACACCAACTACGGCGGCACCTGGCACCGGATCTCGGCCCCGAACCTGCCGAACCGCTATGTCGCCGGCCTCACGGTGGACCCGGCCAACCCGGCGCATGTGTATGCCGTGTTCAACGGCTACTCCCGCAAGTGGATCCCCGGCGGCGGTCTCGGGGTGGTGTTCGAGTCGACCAATGGTGGCCGGACGTGGACCGATCTGACCGGCAACCTGCCGGACGCACCGGGCAACGCCCTGGCGATCGTCAAGGGCAACCTGGTCCTCGGCACCGATGTCGGGGTCTTCCTCGCGCCGATGAGCAGCCCGACCACGTGGCACCGCATCCCGGGCCTGCCCAACTCGCCCGCGCTGAGCGTGCGCACCGTGCCCGGAGCGATGGCGGTCGTGATCGGCACGCACGGTCGCGGGATATGGCGTATCGACTTCTGACCTGAGCGGTCGGTAGCCACCTCACGACGGCACTCGGCCCCCTCCTCGCCGCGGTTCCTCCGCGGCGAGGAGGGGGCCGCTGTCGTCGGCGCGCCTCTCGCCAGGTGGAAAGCCACGACGCTCGGCGGGCGCGCCGCGGCAGGATAGTTTCGTGACGCAACTGTCCGCGGAGTCTCCCGCGCGTGTGGGGGTCCGGGCCTGGGCGATGTTCGCCCTCGCGGTTTCGGCGTATGCCGCGGCCGTCCTCTGCCGCACCACGCTCGGCGTCGCCGGTCTCGCGGCGGTCGACCATTTCCACGCCCGGGCCGGGATCATCTCGACCTTCGTCGTCGTGCAGCTGCTCGTCTACACCCTCATGCAGATCCCGGCCGGCGTCCTCATCGACCGCTTCGGCTCGCGCCTGGCCATCGCCGGCGGCCTGGCCGTCATCGGCCTGGGTCAGGCCGGTATGGCGCTGGCCGACTCCGTGGGTGAGGCGATCCCTGCCCGGGTCGTCCTGGGGGCGGGGGATGCGCTCATCTTCACCAGCGCCATCCGGCTGCTCCCGTCGTGGTTCCCCGCGCGCCGTGTCCCGATCCTGACCCAAGGCGTCGGCCTTCTGGGGGCGGTGGGCCAGCTGGGGAGTGCCATCCCATTTGTCTGGCTCCTTGGTCGCGCGGGGTGGCGCCCCGCCTTCCTCGCGGCCGCCGCGCTCCCGCTCGTCATTTCCGCCCTGGTCCTGGCGCTGATGCACGACACCCCACGGGGTCCGCTGCGGCGGGGTCCGACACCGTCCCCGCGGGAGATCGGGCGCACCGTCGTCGCCGTCGCCCGCCACCCCGGCACCCGGCTGGGCCTGTGGACGCATTGGTCCAGTGGCTTCCCGTCCATGGTCTTCGCGCTCTTCTGGGGATTCCCCTATCTCACCCGCGGTGAGGGCCGCAGCCCTGCCGTGGCCGGAGCCCTGATGACCGTCCTCGTCGTCGTCGGGGGCGTGGCCGGGCCATTGCTCGGGGTCCTCGTCGGCCGGCATCCATTGCGCCGCAGCAATCTCGTCCTCGCCATGACCGGCGCGTCGCTGGTGCCCTGGGTGACCGTATGGCTGTGGCCGGGTCCCGCACCGCTGTGGCTCTTGGTCCTCCTGTGCGCGGGCCTGGCCCTCGGGGGGCCGGGCTCGGCGATCGGGTTCGACTTCGCGCGAACCTCCGCGCCGGCCGCGCGCCTCGGCACGGCCAACGGGGTGGTCAACCTCGGCGGGTTCACCGCCACGCTGGGCGCGATCCAACTGATCGGTGTTGCGCTCGACGCGCTCTGCCCGGATGGGGTCTACACGCTCGAACGCTTCCGCCTCGCGCTCGCGGTCCAGGTGCCCTTCTATGTCATCGGCCTGGTGGGTTTGCTCGGGTCCCGGCGCAAGGCGCGGGCCCTGCTCGCCCGACAGGGCGTGCACGTCCCGCCGTGGAAGGAAGCGCTGGCCCGTGAATGGCGCGCGCGCTCCCGGCCCCCATCCGGTATGCCGCGCGCCCGCTGACCCGCTAGGACGCCTCGGCGACCTCGTAGTGCGCCAGCCGGTCGTCCTCGCTCATGCCGCCCCACACGCCGTACGGCTCTCGATTGGCGAGGGCGTGGGCTCGGCATTGGGCGAGCACCGGGCAGCGCAAGCAGACTTCCTTGGCGGCGTGGTCGCGGATGCGGCGGGCGGCGCCGCGCTCGCCCTCGGGGTGGAAGAACATCTCTGGGCTCAGGCCGCGGCACAGCCCGTCGAACTGCCACTCCCACAGTGCGGCAAGCGGCGCAACTGCTGTCGTCTCGGCCATGGCGGGAAATCCCCTCGGTCGGGTGCCGACCCGCTCATGCTCGTGGGCCGACCAACTACAGCCGGGAGGTTACGTTGAGGAAGAGTGGCGTTGGGCAAGCTCCGAGTAAGGATTGATTCAAGGAATGGTCAAGAAATCCCGGCCCACCCGAGCGTGAGCGCCACTCTGGGTGCGGGGATCGACGGTGGGATGGCCGTGGGGGAGCGCGCGGTAGGGCACGGCGGTCGTGAGGGGACGGTGGGGATAGCGAGAGGGTGGGGTGCGCGGGCGGCATACGGGCGTGACGGCGGTCCGCCCTAGAATCGGCGGATGACGAGCGGGTCCCCCCAACCGAGCGACGTCCCCGTCGCGCTGACGTATGACGACGTCCTCCTCCTGCCCGGTGAGTCGGACATCGTGCCGAGCGAGGTGGACACCACCACCCGGCTCACGCGGGAGATCGCGATCCGGGTCCCGCTGGTTTCCGCCGCGATGGATACGGTGACGGAGGCCCGGATGGCGATCGCCATGGCCCGGCACGGCGGGCTCGGCGTGCTGCACCGCAACCTCTCGATCGAGGATCAGGCCTATCAGGTCGACCTCGTCAAGCGCACCCAGACCGGGATGATCTCCAACCCGATCACCATCGGCCCGGACGCGACGCTGGAAGACCTGGACGAGCTCTGCGGTCAGTACCGCGTGTCGGGGCTGCCCGTCGTCGGGGTCGATGACCAACTGCTCGGGATCATCACCAACCGCGACCTGCGCTTCACCCCGGTGGCGCAGTGGGGCAGCACGAAGGTCGCCGACGTCATGACGCCGGCCCCGCTGTTCACCGCGCCGGTGGGCATCGCCCGTGACGACGCGATCGCGCTGCTACGCCAGAACAAGCGCGAGCGGCTCCCGATCGTCGACGACCAGGGCCGCCTGGCGGGGTTGATCACCGTCAAGGACTTCGTCAAGAACGAGCAGTTCCCCAACGCGAGCAAGGACGCCTCCGGCCGGCTCATGGTCGGGGCCGCGGTCGGCTTTTTCGGGGACTCGTGGGAGCGGGCGACGACGCTCGTCGAGGCCGGCGTCGATGTGCTCGTCGTCGACACCGCGCATGGGCACGCTCGGCTGCTGCTGGAGATGGTTCGGCGCCTCAAGGCCGACCCCGCCACCGCCCACGTCCAACTCATCGGCGGCAATATCGCGACCTATGAGGGGGCCAAGGCGCTGGTCGACGCGGGCATCGACGCGGTCAAGGTCGGGGTCGGCCCCGGTTCGATCTGCACCACCCGGGTGGTCGCCGGAGTGGGCGTCCCCCAGGTCTCGGCGATCATGTATGCCGCCCGCGCCTGCAAACCGGCTGGCGTCCCGGTGATCGGGGACGGCGGGTTGCAGTACTCCGGCGATATCGCCAAGGCCCTCGTGGCCGGCGCCGATTCGGTCATGATCGGCTCGCTGCTGGCCGGGTGCGAGGAATCTCCGGGGGAGACGGTCTATATCCAGGGCAAGCAGTTCAAGGCCTATCGCGGCATGGGCTCGGTCGGGGCGATGAGCTCGCGGGGGAAGAAGTCCTACTCCAAGGACAGGTACTTCCAGGCCGATGTCGTCAGCGACGACAAGATCGTGCCGGAGGGCATCGAGGGCCAGGTCGCCTATCGCGGACCGGTCGCTGCGGTCGCCCACCAGCTCATCGGAGGCTTGCACCAGTCGATGTTCTATGTCGGCGCCCGGACCGTCCCGGAACTGCAGGAGCGGGGGCGCTTCGTGCGGATCACCCCCGCCGGGCTGCGGGAGAGTCACCCCCACGACGTGCAGATGGTCTCCGAGGCGCCCAACTACCGCGGTCGCTGACCTGGGTCGACGCCGGGTGCGGACCCCTGGCTACAGCAATGGGGGTTGGGGCCCGGTGTCGGCACGCTGACCTGGGTCGATGCGGGGAGGGGGCGCGCGGCATACCCCATTGGTGTAGCCGTGGGTTCGCCCGCCGGGGTGAGCGACCGCCCGATAGCCTTTGCCGGTGAGCAGCGACATCGAGATCGGCCGGGGCAAACGCGGGCGGCGCGCCTTTTCGTTCGACGACATCGCCGTCGTGCCGAGCCGGCGTACCCGCGATCCCGAGGACGTCTCGCTCGGTTGGCAGATCGACGCTTACCACTTCGACATCCCGGTGCTCGGTGCCCCGATGGATTCGGTCACCTCCCCCGAGACCGCAATCGCGCTGGGTCGCCTCGGCGGGTTGCCCGTCCTCGACCTCGAGGGATTGTGGACCCGGTATGCCGACCCCACCCCCCTGCTGGCCGAGATCGGAAGCCTGCCCCGGCGGGAGGCGACCGCGCGGATGCAGGAGATCTATCGCGCGGAGATCCAGCCCGAGCTCATCACCGAGCGGATCCGGGAGATCCGGGCCTCGGGCATCACCGTCGCGGCCGCGCTCTCGCCGCAGCGGACCGCGCAGTTCAGCAAGCACGTCATCGAGGCCGGGGTCGACATCTTCGTCATCCGGGGCACGACGGTGTCGGCCGAGCATGTGTCGAGCCGCGCGGAACCGCTCAACCTCAAGAGGTTCATCTACGAGTTGGATGTGCCGGTCATCGTCGGTGGCGCGGCGAGTTACACGGCGGCGCTGCACCTGATGCGGACCGGCGCGGCGGGGGTGCTCGTCGGGTTCGGCGGGGGAGCGGCGCACACCACCCGGACCTCCCTCGGCATCCACGCCCCCATGGCCTCCGCCGTCGCCGACGTGGCCGGCGCGCGCCGGGACTATCTCGATGAGTCGGGCGGGCGCTATGTGCACGTCATCGCCGACGGTGGAGTCGGCTTCAGTGGCGATGTGGTCAAGGCCATCGCCTGCGGCGCCGATGCGGTCATGCTGGGGGCGGCGCTGGCGCGGGCCACCGAGGCCCCCGGTGGGGGCTATCACTGGGGCCCCGAGGCTCATCACGGCGAACTCCCCCGCGGTGAGCGTGTGAAGGTGCGCCGGGCCGGCACGATCGAGGAGATCCTCTTCGGTCCGAGCCGGGCCGCCGACGGCCGCACCAACATGATGGGGGCGCTACGGCGGGCCATGGCGACAACGGGGTACCTCGAGCTCAAGGAGTTCCAACGCATCGACGTGGTCGTCTCGCCCCACCAGCCCAGCTGATCCTCCACCGCGCCGGCCCCGTCCGGAACTTGAGCACGCCGTGTCGCCCGTCCGGAACTTGAGCACGCCGTGTCGACTTGAGCACGCCATACATGGCGTGCTCAAGTCGACATGGTGTGCTCAAGTCGGCGTCCGTGGCCGAGCCCATCCCAGCCCCAGCCCAAGCCCCAGCGCCGAGGACGAGGCCCAACTGTGACCACCGCCACTTTCACAGCGTGACCGCGCCCCTAGGGGATGGGTGGCAGGGTCCCTACGCTGGAAGGATGACCGCGACCCTCCAGTCGGTGCCCGACCTGCCGACGACCCCCGACCCCATCATGGACCCGGCCCTCCTGGACCGCCTCCAGCACCAACTCGTCACCAGCCCGGGGGCACCGCGGCATACGTTCATCACCCCGATGACGGGGGAGGTGCTCGGGGACCTGCCCCTGTCGACGATGGACGACGTCAAGCGGGCGTATGCCGTGGTCCGCCGCGCGCAGCCCGCGTGGGCGGCGACCCCCATGCGCGAGAAGAGCGCCATCCTGCGGCGCTTCCACGATCTTGCGCTGGAATACCAGGACGAGCTGATGGACCTGGTCCAGCTCGAAGCCGGCAAGACCCGGATTCAGGCGTTCGAAGAGGTCGCCGACTGCGCCATCGTCGCCCGGCACTATGCCGCCACGGCGGCGCGGACGCTGGCACCCAAGCCCAAGCGCGGTGTCTTCCCGGTGCTGACCCAGACCGTCGAGTCCTATATCCCCAAGGGCATCGTCGGGATCGTGTCGCCGTGGAACTACCCGCTGTCGCTGGCGATCACCGACGCGCTCCCGGCGCTGATGGCCGGCAACTGTGTCGTCCTGCGCCCTGACCTGCAGAGCCCGCTGTGTGCCCTGGCGGGGGTCGAGTTGCTCAAGATGGCGGGGTTGCCCGATGGCGTGCTCCAGGTCGTCCTCGGTAGCGGGTCGACCATCGGCGCGGCGGTGCTCGACCACGCCGACTACGTGTGCTTCACCGGGTCGACCCCGACCGGGCGCCGGGTGGCGCAGGCGGCGGCGCAGCGCCTGGTGGGCTCCTCCCTCGAACTCGGCGGCAAGAACTCCGTCTACCTCGCCGACGACGCCGATCTGGCGCGCGCGGTGCCGGGCGCGATCCGGGCGTGCTTCTCCTCGGCGGGGCAGCTGTGCATCTCCACCGAGCGGCTGCTGGTCCACGACAAGATCTGGGACCGGTTCGTGCCCCGCTTCGTGGCCGCGGTCAAGGCCATGAAGATCGGCACGGCGCTCGAGTTCGGCTTCGACCTCGGCTCACTCGCCTCGCCGAGCCAGTTGGAGACGGTCGAGCGCCACGTCGCCGACGCGGTCGCTCATGGCGCGACAGTCCTTGCTGGCGGCCGGGCCCGCCCCGACATCGGGCCGTATGTCTACGAGCCGACGGTCCTCTCCGGGGTGACCCCGCAGATGGTCTGCCGCGATGAGGAAACCTTCGGTCCTGTCGTCTCGCTCTACCGGGTCGGGGACGACGCCGAGGCGATCGCCTTCGCCAATGACACCGAATACGGACTGAACGCCTCGGTCTGGACGCGCGACGTGGCGCGCGGACGCCGGATCGCCGGTCAGATCAAGACCGGGACGGTCAACATCAACGAGGCGTATGCCGCGGCCTGGGGCAGCGTCGCCGCCCCCATGGGCGGGATGAAGGCCAGCGGGATGGGTCGTCGCCACGGCGACGAAGGCATCCTGCGCTTCACCGAGACCCAGAATGTCACCGCGCAGCGGCTCATCCCGATCGCTCCGGCCATGGGGCTGAGCGACGAAGCCTTCACGAAGGTGCTGACGGTCGCCCTGAAGGTCATGAAAGGCGCTGGGCTGCAGTGACATCCCCGGTGAAGACGAACTACGACGTCGTCGTCGTCGGGTCGGGTTTCGGTGGCTCGGTCGCGGCGTTGAGGGCGGCCGAGAAGGGCTATCGCGTGCTTGTCCTGGAGGCGGGTCGCAGGTTCGCAGATGAGGATTTCGCCAAGACGAACTGGGACGCCCGGCGCTATCTCTGGGCGCCGAAGCTCTGGTGCTTCGGGGTCCAGCGGATTCACAAGCTGCCGGATGTCCTGATCCTCGCGGGTGCGGGGGTCGGCGGGGCTCGCTCAACTACGCGAACACGCTCTATGTGCCCCCGCGTCCGTTCTTCGAGGACAAGCAGTGGGCCGGGATCACCGACTGGCAGGCCGAGTTGGCGCCGCATTATGCGACCGCCTCGCGCATGCTCGGCGTCGTCGTCAACGAATGCGACGGACCGGCCGAGCAGGCCATGCGCGAGGCCGCCGACTCGATGGGTGTGGGCCACACCTTCCGCAAGACCCCGGTCGGTATCTATTTCGGCAAGCCTGGGGAGAAGGCGGCCGACCCTTACTTCGGCGGTGCCGGTCCGGAGCGGACGGGGTGCACCGAGTGCGGCAACTGCATGGTCGGATGCCGGGTCGGGGCCAAGAACACGCTGGTCAAGAACTACCTGGCCCTGGCCGAGAAGCTCGGTGTCGTCATCGAGCCGTTGCGGACGGTGGTCGACCTGCGCCCGCTGGAGGTGGGCGCGGGGGGTGAGCCCGCGGCATACGAGATCGTCAGCGAACGGAGCGGCGCCTGGGCTCGCAAGGACCGGCGCACGGTCGTGGCGGCGCAGGTCGTCCTCGCGGCGGGGACGTGGGGGACCCAACGGCTGCTGCACACGCTCAAGGACGCCGGGCGGCTGCCGCGGTTGTCGTCGCGCCTCGGTGAACTCACCCGTACCAACTCGGAGTCGCTGCTCGGGGCGTCGCTCACCCGGGTGCCGCGCGATGCGGACCTGAGCAAGGGGGTGGCGATCACGTCGTCGTTCCATCCCGATGCCGAGACCCATGTCGAGAACGTCCGGTATGGCGCGGGCTCCAATTCCATGGCCGGCCTCCAGACGTTGATGGTCCCCGGTGATACCCGCCGCGAGCGGTTCCGGGAGTTGCGGCGGACGGCGGTCAAGGACCCACGGGCCCTGCTCATGCTGACGCCGCGCCGGTGGTCGGAGCGGACGATCATCGCCCTGGTGATGCAGACGAAGGACAACTCCGTCACGGTCGCGGGGAAGCGGCGTCGGCTCGGTGGCGTCGGGCTGACCTCCACGCAAGGCCACGGCGAGCCCAATCCGCCGTGGATTCCCGCGGGGCACAAGGCGACTCGCGAGCTGGCCGCCGCGTTGACGAGGCGGTTCCGGATGAAGGCCGTGACCGGCGCCAACTGGGGGGAGTTGCTCGGGTTCCCCCTGACTGCGCACTTCCTCGGCGGCGTGGTGATCGGCGCGAGCCCGGAGGAAGGCGTGGTCGATGCGTACCACCGCGTATGGGGCTACCCCGGCATCTCCGTCACCGACGGGTCGGCGATCTCGGCCAACCTCGGGGTCAACCCGTCGTTGACGATCACCGCTCAGGCCGAGCGGGCGATGTCGATGTGGCCCAATGCGGGTGAGGAGGACGGCCGCCCGGCGCAAGGGTCGGCATACGTCCGGATGGACCCGATCGCCCCGGTCCGCCCGGCCTTGACCACCCCCGCCTCCGCCCCCGCTGCGTAGCTCCCGCCGCCGCTTGCCGGCCTGAGGCGGGAACTTGAGCACGCGATCGCAACTTGAGCACGCCGTATCGACTTGAGCACACCAGACTTGGCGTGCTCAAGTCGATACGGCGTGAGCACGTTGCGGCGCCTTCGCGGGCTCACGGCTCCGTCAGGGGCTAGCCGGCCCGGAGCGTGGGGTCGAGGGGCAGGAGGCTCGGTCGGGGCTGCAGGGACGAGACGACGCACGGCGGGAACCTCCGGACCATCGACTCGAAGAGCACGCTCGGAGACTCGATGTCCCGCGCCCCGCGATGGCGGACGTGGACGTTGGCAAGACGCAGGGACTCATCGCGTCGGGCCTGGCGGTTGAGGACGGCGGCGGGACTGGCGGCGTCCTCAGGCGCGTACTTCTCGACGCCGTCATACTCCTCGGCCAGGATTCGAGGGTCATCTAGGTCGCCCGTGAGGGTAGCCATCGGCCAGGCCAGATCGGGATAGCGAAGCCCGTCGACCGTCTTGATCGGCATTTGACACGTCGGCGGCGGCAGGCCGCCGGCCAGGGCGATACAGCGCATCCGAGACTCCGGAAGGCTCTCGGCAAACCCATCTGCGCAGGCGAGTACATTGCGCGCCTTGACGATGCCCTTGGCCCGCTTGCGATCGCCGAGTCGCTCCATCAGCCCGGCCCGGACGATCTGCTCACGCGCACTCGACTCGACTCGGTGAAAGCGCGACATGTCCGCGAGCCGCCGCAGTCCGGCGTCGGCGACCCCGAGGGCCCAGTCGGGGGGCAGGTAGACCGCGCAGTCCAAGACCGTCCTGGTGATCGAGGTGACCGGGTACCCGTTGATGACGGTCACCTCGTCCTCGTCCCAGAATCCCCAATGGTGATGGAGGCCGGCTGCCCTCCACCGACCCTGACGGTGTCGCTGTATGACGTGTGCCCGCCCGTCCCACGGCACCGCGCCGAGGCCGTGGAGGAGGGCGGCGCTCGCAAAGCCGAAGACGAAGTTGACGTGGAGCGCGTCGGCGACGGCGGCCATCATCATGAACGCCTGACGTCGCTCAGCCTCCCAGGGGGAGGAGTGCTGCGGGAGCGGGAGAGCGCTCACGCCACGGCGGATCTTGACGAGCCGCCCGTGCGAGCGGGCGTTCCTGACGTGGGTCCACCCGAGGTCCCGCGTGAAGTAGAGGCCGGGAACGCTCGTCTTGGTTGGCGACATGAGCGCAAGGCTTGGGCGTTGTGGCTCGGGGGGCAATGGCATACGCCCTGGGCTGTGGACGGGGCCGAATCCTGGCGCAGCCCACCGTGTGGACAACTCATGGGGCGAGGGCCCTCACGCCGGGCCGGGGGCACCGGCCCTGTTCAACTTGAGCACGCCGAGTCGACTTGAGCACGCCGAGTCGACTTGAGCACGCCATATCTGGCGTGCTCAAGTCGATCTGGCGTGCTCAGGCTGGGAGGCGTGCTCAAGTTCCGTCGATATGACGTGCTCAAGTCGACATGACGTGCTCAAGTTGCCACCCCAGCCCTACCCGAGCCCCGACCCCCACCCGAGCCCCGAGCCCCGACCCCCACCCGAGCCGAGCCCCGACCCCCGAGCCCTCACGCCAGCCCGAGCCCGCCTCAGGTCTCGGAGCGCCAGGAGCGCCAGAGGGCGGAGTAGGGGCCGCGGCGGGCGAGGAGGTCGGTGTGGGAGCCGAGTTCGCTGATCCGGCCGTCCTCCACCACCGCCACGCGGTCGGCGTCGTGGGCGGTATGCAGCCTGTGGGCGATGGCGACCACGGTCCGGCCGGAGACGACGGAGGCCAAGGAGCGTTCCAGGTGACGCGCGGCCCGAGGGTCGAGCAGCGATGTCGCCTCGTCAAGGACCAGCGTGTGCGGGTCGGCGAGGACCAACCGGGCGAGGGCGAGTTGCTGGCTCTGCGGCTGGGTCAGCTCGACCCCACCGGCCCCGACATCGGTCGCGAGACCGTCCGGCAGCCCCATCGCCCATTCCAGCGCATCGACCGAGGCGAGGGCGGCCTCGATCTGGGCGTCGTCCGCGCCAGGCCGGGCCAGGATGAGGTTGTCGCGCAACGTCCCGACGAAGACATGGTGCTCCTGCGTCACCAGCGCCACCTCGCCCCGCAGCGTCTCCATCGACAGCCCCATCAAGGGCACGCCGCCGACCGTCACCGACCCCGACGTGGGGCCGTCGATACCGGCCAGGAGCCGCCCGAGCGTGGACTTGCCGGCACCCGACGGCCCGACGATCGCCAACCGCTCACCCGGCACCAGATCGAGCGAGATTCCGTGCAGGACTTCACGATCGGTGCGATATCCGAAGCGCACGTCGCGCGCGGTGATCGTGTCGTCGACCGGAGCCGCGCCGGTCGGGGTCCGGTCGTCGGGGACCGATTCGATGCCGATGATCCGGGCCATCGACGTCGCCGCCACCTGGATCTCGTCCAGCCACGACACCAACTCGTCGAACGGATCGACGAGTTGGCGCACATAGAGGATGACCGTGGTCGCGGCGCCCACGCTCAGCGACCCGTGGGCGACCAGCAGACCGCACCACGCGAGTGCGGCGGCGGCGGGCACGACATACGAGAACTCCGTCGGAACGAACCACACCATCCGCAGCCGGCGGGTGTAGTACTCCGCCTCATAGGCCCCGTCGATCGCATCCACCATGCGGGTATGCCGCTGGGCCCCCAACCCGAGCGCGTCGATCGTCCGAGATGCCTCGGCGGACTCGGCCGCCACGCCGTTGAGCACCGCCCACCTGGCCCGCTCCCAGAGGTAGCCGTCGCGGGCGCGCCGGAGATACCACCCGGTTGCGGGCACGACAAACGGGAGCGCTGTGAGCAGTGCGAGGCTGCCCACGGGGGAGACCCACACCGTCGCCGCGATCGTCAGGACGACCGTGATGCTCGCGACGAAGATCGACGGCAACCCGAATCGCGCCGCCCAGGAAAGGGATTCGACATCGTTGGTGGTCCGGGCGACGAGATCGCCGGTGCCCGCGCGTTCGAGCGTGGACAGGGGCAACCGGCAGGCCCGGTCGACGAACCGCTCCCGAAGGTCGGCGAACAGGCTCTCCCCGAAGACGAAGCTCGCCCGGCGCGCCCACCACGTCACCGCAGCCTGCACGACGACCGCGGCCAGGAGCATCCCGACGACGGCGTCGACATGCCGTCGCGTCGTCCCGGCGGTCAACGCATTGACGAGATCGCCGATCAGCCACGGCGACGCGAGCCCGGCGATGGCGGCCAGCGCGTGAAGGCCGATGACGGCACCCAACTGGCCGCGGTGGTGGCGCAGCAGACCGCGGGTGTAGGCCCAGACCTGAGCCGGCTCCGCAACGGGCAGCGTTCGGCGCAAGGGGTCGGTCTCCGCCTGCGTCGGCGGCGCGAACCAGCCCCGCCGGTCCCCGCTGTCGGGGGCCGGCGCGCGGGTGGTCTCCCGCTCAAGCAGCGTTGTCATCAGTCGTCACCTCCTCGGATCACGATGTCTCGGTATGCCGTACAGCCGGCGAGCAGGTCGGCATGGGTCCCGCTCGCCACGGCCAGGCCGTCCTGGAGGAGGACGACCCGGTCGGTGTGATGGAGCAGCAGCGGGCTGACGGTCGCCACGATCGTCGTGCGCCCCCGGCGGGCCGGCGCCAACGCGGCCCCGATGCGCTCTTCGGTGTGCGCGTCGACCGCGCTCGTCGGCTCGATGAGCACGAGCACCGGCGGGTTGCCCGCCAACGCCCGGGCCAGACCGATCCGCTGGCGCTGGCCGCCGGAGAAGCCCCGCCCCTTCTCCTCGATCTGACTGTCGAGTCCGTCGGCGAGCCCCTCGAGGATCTCCCGCGCCTGGGCGACGTCGATCGCGCTCGCGAGGGCCGCGTCCGCCACCGGCCGACCTGCGCCCAACTCCTCGCGCAGGCTCCCGGCGAAGAGGCGGGCCTCCGGGTCGTTGACGAGCACCGTCGATCGCACGGCAGCGATCGGAAGCTCGCCGAGATCCTGGTCCCCGAGGGTGACCCGGCCACGGGGGGGACCCACCCGCCCCAGGCGATCGGCGAGCGCGACCGCATCCTCGGGCCGGGCGCACACGAGCGCCGTGAACTGACCGCCGCGGAATCTCGCCCCACTCACCTCGTCCACGAGATCGCCGCCAGGGTCCCGCACACCGTCGCCGGATCGGACCGGCTCGTGGTCGCTCGGGACTGCGAGGATGGCCATGACCTTGGCGGCCGCCACCCGGAAGCGGATGAGTTTCTCGACCATCTCCGTCACGGTGCGCAGGGGGAAGACGAGGAAGGTCGCGTACCCGTAGAACGCCACGAGTTCGCCCGTCGACAGGTGGCCCGCCACGACCGCCCGCGCCCCGGTCCAGGCGACCAGGACGACGAAGAGACCGGGCAGCAGAGTCTGGCTCGCGTCGAGGGCGGCCTGGTAGCCCGCCACCCGGACACCCGCGGCGCGCACGCGCTGGCTCTGGGCGGCATACCGTAGCGCGAACTCCGCCTCGCCGCCGATCCCGCGCAGGATCCGCAGTCCCGCAACGGTATCGGTGCCCAGCGTGGTCAACCGGCCGGACTCCTCCCGCTGAGCGGCCTGACGGCGTTGCAGCGGGCGGATGATCAGGCCGAGGAGGGCGAGAAGCACCGGCGCGCCGACGAGGACGACCAACCCGGTCGGCACCGATGCGCGCAGAAGGATCACCGCGACAACGACATAGCTGACGATCGCGCCCGCGAAGCGCGCCGAGACGTCGTAGACGTGCCCGACCCGCTCCATGTCCGTCGTCGTCACGCTGACGACGTCGCCGGTGGGGAAGCGCCGGGCGATCTCCTGCCCCCGCGTGGTCACCGCCGCGTCGGCCGCCACGACCGTCCGGAAGGCACCGTCGAGCCAGTTCTGGACCGCGAACCAGTGCCGGATCGCGCCCGAGACGGCGATGACGAGGGAGAGCGCGGCCAGGGCGGCCGACCAGCGCAGCAGCGCGGACCGGTCCCCGGCGACGAGCCCCTGGTCGATGCCCCGGCCGATGGCCGCAGGGACCAGCCCGATCGCCGTCATCCAGATGATTCCGCACGTCATCCCGCCGACGATGGTGCGCCACTGGAGCCGCGCTCCCCACAGGAGGAAGGCGGCCGGCGTGGTCGTCGGCGGGATGCCGGGATGTCGGACATGGCTTTTCATGGCAGCCGACCACGCTACGCGGGCACCACTGCACCGCGACACCGATTTTCGCCGTATGCCGTGTGCCCCCGGCTACAGCATTGCTCGCCCGCCGCCGTTGTCGCCGGCGTGTCGCGCCCTCGGCCTGGCGCTGATGGAGCCGGGGGTCCGTGGCCGCGCCCCGCGGCGGGGGCCGGTGACCGTCCCGCGCCTCGGGCGTGGCGCCACGGGAGTGTCGTATGCCGCGCCTACGCTGACCGCGTGACGATGTCGTTACCGGACCACGAGGGTCTGGAGGAGTTGCCCCCGCCGCCGGCGGATCGCCGGGTCCCGGCGTCGACCACCGTGCGGTCGACCACCGAGCGATCGACGACCACCGTGCGATCCGGGGGGTCCGCGCGGGTCCAGACGCTGCCGGCACCGGCCACGGGGGCGGGCGCGCGGCATACGACACCGGCGCAGCCGCGCCCAGGCGGGTCCGGCGGCGGACCCGGCGGACCCGGTGCCGGCACCCCACTCCGTCGCCCTCCGGGGCCTCGGCCCAACTACGCGCTCCGGCGCCTCGTCGCGCTGCTCGTCCTCATTGCCCTGCTGGCGACGGTGTGGTTCGTCGTGCGGGCGGTCGCGGGGTTCGTCGGTGGTCTGTTCTCCTCCGGATCGGGCACCCACTCCGCCGCGCCCGCCAACCCAGGGTCCACAGCGAAAGCGACGGGAGGGGCTGCAGCCGTCGCCGCGGTGGCGACGCCGGAGATCCCCGCTCCCACACCCAGCCCCGACGCGAAGCAAGGGGCACCCGGTGCGTCCGACGTCACCACGATGGTCCGGACCATGCGCATCGCCGCGGCGAACCTCTCCCCGAAGTCGATCGTCGCCGGCCCGGGCGGCCTGCTCTTCGCCCAAAACATGATGTACCACCACACCGTCAGCGTCTTCCGCGCCGACGGTGCCCTCCTCAAGACGATCCCCGACTCGGTCGACCTGTCCTCGTTCGGGATCACCGGGCACGCGGGCATCTCGAAGGGCGCTCCCGTCGAGGTCGCCTTCACGCCGGACGGCACGCACGCGTGGGTGTCGAACTACTCGATGTATGGCGCGGGGTTCGGCCCCGAGGGTCTCGATCGGTGCACCGCCGGTGACGGGACGTCGACGTCGTTCGTCTACCGGATCGACACCAAGACCCTCGCCGTCGATGCCGTCGTCCCCGTCGGCGCGGTCCCGAAGTATGTCGCGGTCACCCCCGACGCCTCCAAGGTCCTCGTCAGCAACTGGTGCTCGTGGACCCTGTCCGTCATCGACACCAAGACCAACACGCAGACCGCGCAGATCCCGTTGGGCGGCAAGTACCCCCGCGGGATCGTCGTCTCGCCTGACTCCCGGACGGCGTATGTCGCGTTGATGGGCTCCGGGCGGATCGTCACCGTCGACCTGGCCTCCAAGGCGGTGACGACGTTTGCCCAGCCGGGCACCGGACCCCGGCACCTGGTGATCAGCCCGGACGCGGCATACCTCTATGTCACCAACAACAACTCCGGCACGGTGAGCAAGATCGACCGGGCCACCGGCGCCGTCCTGGCCACCGTCCGCACCGCGAGCGAGCCGCGCTCGATGACGATCTCGAGCGACGGGAAATCGATCTACGTCGTCAACTACGGGTCGGCGTCGATGAGCAAGATCCGCACGTCCGATATGGCGGTCGTCCAGACGGTCCCGACCGATGCCTCCCCATCGGCATCACCTACGAGCCGACAAAGAAGCAGGTGTGGGTCGCCTGCTACGGCGGCAGCCTGATCGTCTTCGACGACTCCCGCCTCAAGGGTGACAGGGGGGACGGACGGCTGTATCTCCTCGGCGAAGACGGCGCCGACGACGACACCTTCGTCGTCCAAACCCATGACGCCCCCAGCGGGAAGCAACTCACCTCCACGACAGCGAACCGTCAAACCGGCGGCGGCTACTCCTACCCCGCGGGCATCCTTGCCCGGTGAGCGCGGGGGAGCGCGGTCGGCCGCGCGGTATACGACGTAGCCTGGACCGGTGCTCCGGACCGCGCTCAAACCCCGCTGGCTGGGGCTCTTGGGCGTCGTCATCCTCATCGGCGTCGCCTTCGTCCAACTCGGCCGGTGGCAACTCGGCGTCGCCCACGACAAGGCGCGGGTGGAAGCGGTCAAGGCCGCCGGCGCCAAACCCGTCGTCGATGTCGCCACCATCCTGACGCCCCACGAACCCTTCCCCGCCGACGGCAGTGGGCGCATGGTCACCGCCACCGGGACGTATGCCGCGGGCCAAGTCCTCGTCAAAGGCCGCCTCCTCCACGGGCGAACCGGGTACTGGGTCGTCGCCCCGTTCACCGTCGCCTCGACCGGGGCGACCTTCCCGTTGGTGCGGGGGTGGACCTCGGCGCCGACACCGCCCCCGGTGCCCACCGGCGCCCACACCGTCCGGGCCGCCCTCGCCCCCGGTGAGGCCCCCAGCGCCGACGGGCTTCCCCCCGGCATCCTCAGCTCGGTCGACCTCTCCCGACTCGTCAACGCCTGGCCCGGCGACCTCTACAACGCGTTCGGGTTCGTCCAGGACGAGACCCCCGCCCCGCCGGCCGCGACCACCGCCGGCCTGGCCCGGGTCCCGCCCCCGCTCCCGCCGAGCGGTCTGCAGTGGCGCAATGCGTCATACGCCCTCCAGTGGTGGGTTTTCGCCGCGTTCGCGCTCTACCTGTGGGTGCGGATGGTCCACCAGGCCCACCGGGAGGAGCGAGGCCAGGGCGACGACGACAGCTCCCGGGAGGACCGCCCGGATGGGGACGGAAGTTCGCCGGTTAAGGTGGCCCCGTCCCCGACGCCGAAGGAAGCCAGCCTCCCGTGACCGCCGCCCCCCTCACCGACCCGAAGGCCCGTGGCGCCTTCACCTTCTTCAAGGTCATGGCGTTCGTCGTCGGGATCGGCCTACTCGTCCTGGTCCTGGAGATGGTCCTGCACTGGGGCTTCGACAACGACGCGCTCAGTTGGTGGCCCCAGCCGCACGGGTTCCTCTACATGATCTACGTCGCCGCGACCGCCAATCTCGGCTTCAAGGTCGGCTGGTCGCTGCCCAAGATGGTGCTCATCATGCTCGCGGGCTGCGTGCCCTTCCTCAGCTTCTGGGCCGAGCGCCGGGTCGCGGCCGAGGTCGCGCCTCGGCTGCCCTGACCACCCCATCGCCTAGAGTTCCCTCCGTGACTGCCGGCCGCCGACCCGTCCTCGTCGTCGACTACGGCGCGCAATACGCCCAACTCATCGCCCGCCGCATCCGCGAGGCCAAGGTCTACAGCGAGGTCGTCCCGCACACCTTGTCCGTCGCCGACCTCCTCGCCCGCCGGCCCGCCGCGATCGTCCTTTCCGGCGGACCCTCCTCGGTGTATGCCGAGGGCGCCCCCAGCCTCGATCCCGCCCTCCTCGACGCCGGGGTCCCGGTGTTCGGCATGTGTTACGGCTTCCAGGCGATGGTCCAGGCCTGCGGGGGCACGGTCGCCCACACCGGCACGGGGGAGTATGGCGCAACTGCCGTCCGCATCACCGACACCTCCGGCACCCTTTTCACCGGCCAGCCGCAGGACCAGTCGGTCTGGATGAGCCACGGCGACGCGGTGACGGTGCTCCCCGAGGGGTTGACGGCGACGGCCGAGTCCGCCGGTGCGCCCGTGGCCGCCTTCGAGGACGACGCCCGGCGCCTCTACGGGGTCCAGTGGCACCCCGAGGTCGTCCATTCCACCTTCGGCCAGCGCGTCCTGGAGAACTTTCTGCGCACCGGCGCCGGGCTGACCGGCGACTGGGACGCCGGGAGCGTCATCGAGGAGCAGGTCGCCTCCATCCGCGAGCGCGTCGGCGACAAGCACGTCCTGTGCGCCCTCTCCGGCGGGGTCGACTCCTCCGTCGCGGCTGCCCTGGTCCACAAGGCGGTCGGTGACCAGTTGACCTGCGTTTTCGTCGACCACGGGCTGCTGCGCGCGGGCGAGGCCGAGCAGGTCGAGGAGGACTTCGTCGCCTCCACCGGCGTCCGCCTCGTCGTCGTCGACGCCCGGGCCCGCTTCCTCGACGCCCTCGCCGGGGTGCGCGACCCGGAGGAGAAG
Source organism: Nostocoides sp. (assembly GCA_016702415.1). Lineage (GTDB taxonomy): Bacteria > Actinomycetota > Actinomycetes > Actinomycetales > Dermatophilaceae > Nostocoides_A. The sequence goes on along the minus strand of JADJEA010000026.1, from coordinate 26,841 downwards.
CGCAAGATCATCGGCCGGGAGTTCATCCGGGTGTTCGAGCAGGCGGCGCGCGACGTCGTCGGGCATGCTGCCGCCGACGGCCACCCGGTCGAATTCCTCGTCCAGGGGACCCTCTATCCCGACGTCGTGGAGTCCGGCGGGGGCACCGGCACGGCCAATATCAAGAGCCATCACAACGTCGGTGGCCTGCCGGAGGACCTCCAGTTCGCCCTCATCGAGCCGCTGCGCGACCTCTTCAAGGACGAGGTCCGCAAGGTCGGTCTCGAACTCGGGGTTCCCGAGGCGATCGTGTGGCGACAACCGTTCCCCGGGCCGGGACTCGGCATACGCATCGTGGGGGAGGTGACCGCCGACCGGCTCGAGACGCTCCGCTCGGCGGACGCGATCGCCCGCCGCGAACTCACCGCCGCCGGCCTCGACCGCGACATCTGGCAGTGTCCCGTGGTCCTCCTCGCCGACGTCCGCTCGGTCGGGGTCCAGGGGGATGGGCGCAGCTACGGCCACCCCGTCGTGCTGCGGCCGGTCTCCTCCGAGGACGCGATGACCGCCGACTGGACCCGGCTGCCGTATGACGTTCTCGCCCGCATCTCCACCCGGATCACCAATGAGGTCCCCGGCGTCAATCGCGTCGTCCTCGACGTGACGAGCAAGCCTCCGGGCACGATCGAGTGGGAGTGAACGGCCTGCGCACCGCCAGGGCGTATGGCGATCTTCTCGCCCTCCTGATCGGCGGCGTCCTCGTGTTGGCGGGGGCGGCGTGGTTCGGGCTGTGGCATCCGTCCACGGCGCGCCTCGATGAGGACATCCACAAGGCGTATGCCGTGCCCGTCCCCCCCAACACCGGAGTGGTCCACTGGGTGTTCGACCACATCGATGCGGGCCCGATCCTTCTGGTCACCTTCGCGTGTGCCGTCGCGGCGCTCGTGCAGCGCCAACTGCGGCTCACGCTGGCGATCCCCGCCTTCACCGGGACTGCCCTGTGGCTGAACGACTACCTCAAGGCGAGTGTTTTCGAACGCAGTCCCGGCACCCCGATGGTCCCACTGAGCCTGCCGAGCGGGCATACGACGGCGGGTCTGGTCCTGGCGGTCGGCCTCGTGTTCGCCCTTCCGCGGGTGGCGCGGCCGCTCGGCAGCCTGGTCGGCGGGTTCGTCGCCGGCGCAGTCGGCATCGGCGTCCTGGCCTGGCAATGGCACCGGCCCTCGGATGTCGTGGCCTCGTGTGGCGTCGTCCTGGCGTTGGCCGGCATCGCGCTCGCAGCGGCCGCCCGCTACACCTCCCGCCCTCGGGCCCGGGCGGCGGGCTTCGACCTGGCCGTCGGACACCCCGCCCTCGGGGTCGTCGGCGCCGGACTGGCCTTCTGGCGGTGGTGGGCAGGGGGCGTGCACCCGCTGCCGGGATCGCGCGCGCATACGCTCTTCTTTGGCACCGCAGCCGTCGTCTGCGTCGTCATCGGGGTCACCGTCGGTCTCTGTGCGGTGGCCGCGGACCGGCATCTCCTACCCGGCAGCACGTGGTGGCCCACCCGGACCCGCCCCGCGCAGCCACCGGCCGGACCGCCCGCGGGCGGCTCACCCGCGGGCGGACAGACAGCGGGCGGCCAGACGGCACCGGCACGGAAGGGAGCGGCGTGAGCGACCCGGGCTTGGGCGAGAGCAACCGCCTGCTCGACGGGGCGATGCGCTATGTCGTCATCGGCCCGCTGGTGCGGGGGATGACGATGCTGAGCGTTACGGGGCGCGAGCACGTCCCCCCGGACGGGCAGGCCGCGATCATCGCGAGCAACCACCTCTCCTTCCTCGACTCCATGGTCATCCCGCTCGCCTCCGGCCGGCGGGTCAGCTTCCTCGGCAAGGCGGAGTACTTCCGCGGCACCGGCCTCTCCGGTGCCTTCGTCAAGGCGTGGATGCGTTCCCTCGGCACCATCCCCGTGGAACGCGCCGACGCCCGGGCCGCCGCCGATTCCCTCGCCGTCGCCGAGCGCGTGCTCGCCGAGGGTGGGGCGTTCGGGATCTATCCCGAGGGGACCCGCTCCCGCGACGGTCGGCTGCACCGTGGCCGCACCGGTGTCGCCCGACTGGCCCTGGCCTCGAGGGCCCCGATCATCCCGTGCGCCGTGCGCGGGACCGACCGGGTGCAGCCGCCGGATGCCCGCCTCCCGCGCCCGGCCAAGGTGCGCGTTTCCTTCGGCCCGCCCGTCGACGTGGCGTCCCTCGAAGCGCAATTCGTCAAGGCCCGGCTCCTGCGGGCCATCACCGACGCCGTCACCGACGCCATCGGCGCGATGAGCGGGCAGGAGCGGTCCGGCCGCTACGCCTCCGACGTCAACGCCGAACTCGAGGGGAGTTCCTGATCCGTATGCTGCGCACCCTCGCCGCGGTCGCCGCCGGCAAGACCGCGCGGGTCGTCACCAAGGCCCGCGGCGGTGGGTCGGCCTTTCCGGGCCTCGTCGCCGAGCGGGTCGACCCCGGCGTGCTCGCTCACGCCCTCGCGGGAGTGCGCGGCGGGATCGTCGTGGTCAGTGGGACCAATGGCAAGACGACGACGACCAAGATGGTCGTCGCCCTCCTGCGGGCCCATGGCCTGCGGGTTTTCACGAATCCGACCGGCTCGAACTTCACCCGCGGCGTGCTCTCGGCCGTCCTGGGTGAGGTCGGCCTGGGTGGGCGGCTCGACGCCGACATCGCCGTCCTCGAGCTGGACGAGGCCCACGCGCTGCGCTTCGCCGCGGCCGTGCCTCCGACGCACGCCCTGCTGCTCAACGTCGCCCGCGACCAACTCGACCGGTTCGCCGAGATCGACCATACGGCGACCTTGCTCGGCCAGCTCGCCGCGTCGGTGACCCAGGGTGTGGTCCTCAACCGGGACGATTCGTTCATCGCCCGCGCCGCGGGACTGGTGCGGACGGGGGTCGAGGTCCGCTATTTCGGGGTGGACGCGGTCATCGCCGACCGGCTGCCGGAGTTGCAGGAGCAGGACGTGCGCTTCGGGGACGACTTCGCGCCACCTCCGAGCAGGACGGACGACGCCCTCCTCCGGCCGGTCGACGAGCGCCACTTCGAGGTGCTGGTGGGTGCCGACGGTGTGGCCGGCCGGGTCGGGCCCGTGGCCCTGCAGCAGCGTGGGCTCGCGGCGATGATCAATGCGACGGCGGCGACGGCGCTGGCCCGGCTGCTGCTGGCCGACCGGTTCGTGGAGGCCACGGCGGTGCGTGCCCTCGAGGGCGTCACCGCCCCCTTCGGCCGGGGCGAGGTCATCGACGCCGACGGCGCCCCCCTCGAACTCGTGCTGGTCAAGAACCCCGCAGGGTTCACCGTCGCCCTCTCGACCTATGGGTCCTCCCCGGTCGCGACGATGATCGCCATCAACGACAACTACGCCGACGGGCGGGATGTGTCGTGGCTGTATGACGTGTCCTTCGCGAGCCTGCGCGAGTCCGGCGTCGCCCTCACCTCCGGGGTGCGTGCCTACGACATGGCGCTGCGGCTGGAGTATGACGATGTCCCGGTCGCGGCCGTCGAGCCCGATCTGGAGGCCGCGCTCGAGCGCTTTCTCACCGAACAGCGGGGCCACCCGGCCCGGATCTTCTGCACCTACACGGCGATGATGTCCTTGCGCAAGCTTCTCGCCGCTCGCTTCGATCTCCCGGCGTTCGGGGAGGAAGCGGACATGGGCTCGGTCGCTACGGCGAGGGGCCCGGCGGCGTCCGCGCGCGTCGGCGCCGCGAGGTCCACGGCGCGAGCGGGCGGGCCGAGGATGCTGGCGGCGGGCCGCCGGGTCGCCGCACGGGTTCGGTGGAGGGCGTCATGAGTCAAGGCGACAGGGGTCCGGACGTGGGGATCACGGACACGGCGAGCAGGGACACGGCGAGCGGGGACGTGGCGAGCAGGGACGTGGCGAGCAGGGACGTGGCGAGCAAGGGCGAGGTTCATGTCGTCCACCTCTACCCCCGCGAGATGTCGATTTATGGCGACCTCGGCAACACGCGGACGATCCTGGTCCGGCTGCGGCGGCACGGCTACACCCCGGTCCTGCACGATCACCACCCGGGCGGCCAGTTCCCGTCGCGTGCGCACCTCGTCCTCGGCGGCGGCGGCCAGGACTCCGGACAGGCCCGGGTGCAGGAGGACCTCGAAGTGATCGCGCCGCGCCTGCGCGAACTCGCGGACGCGGGCACCCCGATGCTCATGATCTGTGGGATGTACCAACTCTTCGGGAACGCCTTCGTCACCGTGGACGGCACGCGGTTGCCGGGACTCGGCATACTCGATGTGACCACCCAGGGGAACCCGCGACGGATGATCGGTCCGGTGGTCCTGCGGACCGATGTCGGCGATGTGGTCGGCTACGAGAACCACTCCGGCGCAACGACACTCGGCCCGGGGCAGGCGGCCTTCGGGACGGTTCGCTCCGGCTTCGGCAACAACGGGGCGGACCAGACCGAGGGTGCGCGGACCCGGAATGTCGTCGGGTCCTATCTCCACGGACCGATCCTCCCCGCGAACCCCCGTCTGGCCGATGCGCTGCTGGCCGGTGCCGTGCCCCTGGCCACCGGAGCCGCGTTCGCTCCCGAGGCCCTCGACGACAGCATCGCCGACGAGGCCCGCACCCGTCAGATCCGCCGCCTCGTCGGTTAGCCCCAGACAGTCACGGTATGCCGGTCCCGCCCGGATACCGCCGCGTCGTCCGTCCTGTTGGGTCTGCCCGGTCAGGTCCTCACCCGTCGTCGCCGACAGCCGCGCCCGACCCGCGCGGCAGGAGGGCCCAGGCGAGCCAGCCGAGGGCGCCGAGGGGCACCTCCATCAGGTGGGTGAAGATCGAGAAGATGACGACCGCTGCGGTGGCTGCGGCCGGGTCGGCGCCCCAGGCCACCAGCGCGGCTGCCGTCCCGGTTTCGGTGACCCCGACCCCGCCCGGGGTCACCCCGACGGACGTCAACAACCGGCCGAGGGCGAAGGCGGCGAAGAGTTGCCCGAAGAAGAGGTGCAGACCGGTCGACCGGGTGACGACGACGAAGAGGATGTAGTAGAAGCCGAAGTAGCCGGCCAGCCCCACGGTCAGCCCCAGCCATCCGTGCTTGACCACCCCGACGATGCGGGACCGGACGTCGGCAACCAGAGCCTCGACCGATGTCGCCGTTCCCCCCCGCCGCGGGACCAGCCGGGCGAGCCGGCCCAGGAGCCGCCCGATGGTCTCCGCGGCGCGGTCCGAGGCGATGAACGCCGCGAACGCGAGCACCAACGCAACCCCACTGAGGACGGCGACGATCGCCGCGTCCCGCATCAGGGCGGGGAGGTCCGAGCGTCCGGTGGCCAGTGCGGCGACCGCGATGATCGGCAGGAGGATGCGCGCGAGGACATTCCACACCCCGGAGACGATCGCCGAGGTTGACACATCACGTTTGGTGAAGCCCCACGAGCGGCAGATGGCAAAGGTGGCCGCCAGCCCGACCGCCCCCCCGCCCGGAAGGAGGTTGCTGACCGAGGAACCGGCCACGTTGACGATGAAGGCGCGCGCATGGCCCAGCCCCGGGAGCGAGGCGGTGAAGGTGAAGGTGTAGCACCAGAGGCCGACCAGGACGAGCGCGAGGTAGAGCGCCGCCTGGCCCGGTGAGAGCCGGGCCACGATCTCCCAGACGGCCGACCATGTGGTCTTGGCGAAATGCGGCAGCCCCCACACGAGCAGCACTGCGGTCAGGCCGAAACCGACGACGACCTCCACCAGCCGGCGTCGGCCGATCGTGAACCGCCCGATCGTGAAGCCGCTCACGCCAGCCCCGCGAAAATGTCCCGGGAGATGGGTGCGCCGGGTGGGTGCGCCGGGTCGATGTACCACTCCCGCCCGAAGACGAGGTCGAACACCGGTCGCGGGATGCGGAGAAAGGCGGCGAGGGTCCGGTCCCCACCATCCGCGGTCGCCTGCGAGGCATGGGCGCGCATCGCGGCGCGCTTGGCCGCGGCATACCGCCGGACGTCGATCCGGTGGGTGATCTCGCGCCGGGCCGAGTACGCGCGGGTGAAGGCGTCCCGGTCGAATTCGGGCGGATAGCGATAGACCATGCCGGACAGCCGAATTCCCGCGACGAGGAGGTCGCGGGGGATGGTCGCCTCGAGGAGGCGGGGCGTGGCGGCCAGGGCGGCCGCCGCAGCGGCGACGGCGTGGACCTGGACGTGGTCGCGATGGCCGTACCCGCCGTTGCGGTCATAGCTCAGTAGGACATCCGCGGACTCCTCGCGCAGGATGTCCGCGAGCCGCTCCGCCGCCTGCGCCACGGGCGCGTTGACGAAGCGGACGCCGCCGGGGGGGTCGGCATAGAGGTCGTCGCCGAGGCCGGAATCGGCATACCCCAGCCACTCGATCCGGGACACCCCGAGGGCGGCGGCGCTCGCGTGGGCCTCGCGCAATCGCACCGTCGCGAGGTCTTCCCCACCGTGGAAACCCGCCGCGGCGAGGCCGAGACCCCCGTCCGTGGCCAGGACGAGGACGACACGATGACCCTGCGCCGCCGCCCGGGCCATCGTTCCGGCGGTCAGGAGGGCCTCGTCGTCCGGGTGGGCGTGGACGGCGACAAGGGTTCGCCGCGGGGGGGAGGGGGTCATCGCCCCCATCCTCCCATCCAGACCCGATGTGCCAGGATGCGAACCACCCAGAACGCACCCCGCACCCGAGGTGAGCCATGCCGACCCCGACGCCGACCTCGCCGGTCCCCTTGCCGCGCTTCCACATTCGGCCGCAGCACGGCTGGATCAACGACCCCAACGGGATGACGTATGCCGCGGGGGCCTGGCACGTGTTCTACCAGCACAATCCCGCGGGTCCCGTTCACGCCGACATCCACTGGGGGCACGCGAGCAGCCCCGACCTGGTCACCTGGACCGACCATCCCATCGCGTTCGGGCCGCAACCCGGTGGGCCGGATGCCTTCGGTTGCTGGTCGGGAGCCTTCGCGCCGGGGCTGGGCCGGCCGGCGGTCGTCTATTCCGGTGTCGCACAGTCCGACGGCCAGAGCACGGTGTGCCTGCGCTGGGGCTCGGCCGACCTCCTGACCTGGTCCGATCCCGTGGTCGTAGGCCGCACCCCCCACCCCGAGGGCGTCGTCATCATGCGCGACCCCACCCCCTTCACCTGGGCCGGACGGCGCTGGGCCATCGTCGGAGCAAGCGTCGGCGCGGGGGAGCCCGCGGTGCTCGTCTTCGACGCCGAGGACATCCTCGACTGGCGGTATGCCGGCCGCTTCGCCGATCTGACCGATCCCGTCCTCGCGGGGTTGCCGCGGGCCGGGATCTGGGAGTGCCCCCAACTCGTCCTGATCGGCGACGAAGCGGTCCTGCTGGTGTCGCGCTGGCTGGACGGGCAGCTCCTGGAGGTGCTCTGGGTCCGCGGGCTGATCGAATCCGCTTCCGGCGCACCGCGATTCCGAGCCACCGGGCAGGCGGGCGTCGTGGACGGCGGCCCGAGCTGCTACGCCCCCCAGGTCGCCGACGGCCCGGGCGGACCGTTGCTTCTGGGCTGGGTCAAGCCGCGGCCGGACCAGGACGGGGCCGTCCCCGTCTCCGGCTGCCTCACCCTCCCGCGGCGGCTGCGCCTCGATGCCGACGGGTTGCGCAGCGACGTCGACCCCCTCGTCGCCCGGGCGTTGAGTTCGGGGGCGACGGCGCAGCGGGTGGGGAGCGGTCGGCATACCCTCCCGGCGTATGCCGCGTGCCTCCTCTCCGGGCCCGCCCGCCTGACCAGCGAACACGCGTCCGACGCGGTCCTCGACCTCCCCGAGGGCACGACGGTCTATGTCGATGCCGATGCCGCCGAGGCCTATCCGCCGAGCGGTCCGCCGATCACCGTCCGTGGGCTCGGCGGTTGGCGGCTCGAGCTCGCGTCCGGGACCGCGATCGTCAACCGCATCGACGCGTGAAGATCGCCCTCCTCTCCGACTGCTACCCGCCCCGGCTCGGCGGCATCGAGACCCAGGTGCGCGATCTCGGGCACCGGCTCGCGGCGGCCGGTCACGAGGTCCACGTCTACACGGCGACGGTCGGGGCCGACGGCGTGCGCGGGCGGGTCGTCGCGGCGGACGGCCCGGTGACGGTGCATCGGCATACGATCTGGACCCCCCTGGGAATCCCGATGAATCCGTTGGCGCCCAAGGCGATCCGCCCGGAACTGCGGTCCTTCGATGTCGCGCACGTCCATATGGGGGTCATCTCGCCGTTCGCGACCGATATGGCGCATCTCGCGCTCGAGCTCGGGCTGCCCACCGTCCTGACGTGGCATTGCGTCCTGGAGCCCGCCGCGCAGCGCGCGTATGCCGCACTCCGCCTCATCCCGCGGTTCGCCCGTGCCGGCGCGGTGCTGACCGCCGTGTCCGGGATGGCCGCGGACCGTGTGTCGCGGGCTTCCGGGGGGTTGCCGGTCTCGGTGGTGCCCAATGGGATCGATCCCGCCCGCTGGCGTGGACCGGGTCCCGAGCGCCGCGGCGACGCCGTGCGCATCGTCACGGCGCTACGCTTCGCGCCCCGCAAACGCGTGCCCGCGCTGTTGCGGATGCTCCGAGCGATCCGGGAGACCGTGCCTGCCCGGGTGCGGCTCGCGGCGACGCTCTATGGCGACGGGAGCCTGTTGCCGCTGGCCCGGCGGCGGGTCGCGGACGCCGGGTGGATCACCCTGCCGGGCCGGGTCGCGCGCGCGGACCTCGTCCGGGCGTATGCCGAGTCCGACCTCTATCTCTCCCCCGTGCGCCTGGAGGCCTTCGGGGTCGCGGCCCTGGAGGCGCGGACGGCCGGGTTGCCCGTCGCCGCGGTCGCGGGCTCGGGCGTGGCGGATTTCGTCGGCGACGGTGTCGAGGGCCTGCTCGCCCACGACGACGCCGGGCTCGTCGCCGCGGTCGCGCGCCTGGCCACCGACGACGACCTGCGCCGACGGATCGCGGCGCACAATCGCGCGGTGGAGCCGGCGCAGGTGTGGCCGCGCGTCGTCGCCGATGTCGAGGCGGCCTATGACCGGGCGCGCGCCGCCATGGCGAAGCGGGGTCAGCCGAGGTGAGCCGCGGCATCCGGATCGAGGCGCGCACCCTGCTCGGCGATGTGGTCGCGGACTTCGTCCTCGGCCACGGGCGCGATCCGGCCGAGGACCTGGCGGCGCTCGGCTTCGGCTACACCGGAGTGACACAGGCATACGCACCGCCCGGACAGTTGGGGGTGACCCTCCGGGTCACGGTGGTCCCGCTCGGCCCGGGTGGCCATGCACCCACACGGCCGGGGACCACCCGCTTGTCGGCCGCACCGGGCCAGGAGGTGCCGCCTCCCGGGGCCGAGGTCCACACGCACCAGCGGCTGTCCGCCTATGCCGTCGCGGTTCGCGAGTCGGCGGTCCTGTTGACGGAGTTGTCCGGCACCGTCTTTCGCGGCGGCGGCACCTGGACGCTGCCGGGCGGGGGCATCGAGGCCGGCGAGGATCCGTCGACCGGGCTGCGCCGGGAGGTGTGGGAGGAGACCGGCCAGCATCTCGGCACGCTCGACCTGATCGACCTCGTCATGACGCACTGGGTCGGGCGGGCGCCGTCGGGCCGGTGGGAGGACTACCAGGTCGTCCGGCTCATCTATCGGGCCACCGTGCCGCAGTCCGCGTCGCTGATCGTCCACGACCTCGGCGGGACCACCGCTGCCGCCGACTGGGTGCCCATCGCCGACCTCACTGCCCTGCCCCGCGCCCCGTTGATCGACAACCACCGGTTCGACGTCTGGCTGCGGGCGGCGACGCACCTGGGCTGACCACGAGCCGCACCGGGATCCGTGGGCAGGGCGGGCCGCGGCAGGGGGTGAAGCGGAGGGTCAGCGCCGCCGGCGGGTGAGGGCGGCGAGGGCCCCGGCGAGGGCGAGGAGTGCGCCGGCGGAGAGCACGGCATACGGACCGACGCGGGACCAGTCGATCGGTTCGTCGGCGACCTGGGTGGTCACGACGGCGACCCCGGCCGCCAGGAGGAGCAGCCCGAGAAGGATGGTCCGCAGATGGGGGCCCGTGGCCACGGGTCGGCGGCCCATGTCAACGCCTCACGATCTCGACGCTGCCGGCGGTGATATCGACCGCGACCACGGCGTCGGGGGAGCCCGTACCGATCCGCCGATCGATCGGCAGGCCCGTCGGATCGCTGGAGGCGATCTCCCGGCCGTTCTCGTTGATGGTGCCGGCGCCGATCCGGCCCGTGAGCTGGATCGTCCGGCCGGGAGGCACGAGGATCACCACCTGGCCGAAGCCGACCCGGACGTCGAGGTGCGTCGGCGCCGCTGCGGTGGTGGTCGGCATCCTGGTCAAGTCGAGCGTGGCCTGGCCGGCCCCGAGGCGGTATGCCGTGTCCGCCCCCGTCGTCACCGCCCACGTGCGCGTGCCCACCCCGTCGCTCCACACCTGCGTACCCCCCGTCGCCGACATCGCGGTCGCCGCCGCGAGCGCGATCCCGACGAGAGTGAGCAGTCCGCCGCGGCGCCCGAGCGCCCCCGCCACCAGGAGGGTCAGCCCCATGACCGCGAGCGCGGCACCGAGACCGACCGTGGTGTCGGTGGTTCCGGCTCCCGGGTGGACCAGGACCGCGATGCCGTATGCCGCGAGCCCACCCCCCAGGGCCAGCAGCGTCCCGACCGGCCCGAGGCGCCGATGCCGGGGGCGGGGTGTCCGCGCCGTCACGGCGGGCGCTCGTGCGGAACCCGCCGCGACCGCGGGGGGTGGGGCGACGGCATACGGCCCGATCGGGGGAACCGGGATGAGGACCGGGGGCGCGTACGGCGGCAGGCCCGCACCAAGGTCACCGAGGTCCCCAGGAGCGGCGGTCGGCGGGGCATCGCTAACCGGCGACCCCGGCGCGGCTGGGGCGAACCCCGGCGCGACGGCGGACCCGGGCATGCCGCGATTCCGCTGGCGTTTGCTCCGCTGGCGTTGGCCCCGCTGGTGGCCACTCCGCTGGCGGGAGCCGCTGCGACGGATGGCGATGCGGTACCCCAGGAACGCGAGCACGGCGAGCGGGACGACGTCCCCGGCGTTGGTCCAATCGATCCCGCCCGGGCCGCTCAAACCGAGACCGACCCCGACGACCGCCAACGCGATGAGCCCGGCGACCAGGGCCGCGGACGGTGTCCCGGACGCGCGCGCCCGGGCGAGGGGGGCGGGGTCGTCGGCGGTGGGGAGCAGGAGGTAGGCGACGGCATACGCGAGCAGGCCGAGGCCGGTCATGAGGGTCAGGGTCACCATGGCGACCCGGATGACGACCGGATCGATGCCGAGACGGGCGCCGACCCCCGAACATACGCCGGCGACCCAGCGGTCCTGCGGCCGACGCCGGGCACCGAGACCCTCCGCCCAGGCGAGGACGCGGTCGAGGAGCGCGTCGGCGTCGGTGGAGGCGGGCGGCATACCGACGATCCTGCCCGGCCCCGGGGCGGGGATGCGGGTCGCCCCTGACCCTCCCCCCGAACCGCGGTCCGGCGCGGCCAAGCGTTCCCCGCGGCCCGCGCGTCGGTCAGACTTGGGGGGTGCCCACCCCCTACGAGGCCACGCTCGGCCCCTCAGCGCCCCGGATGATCCGGCCGCTGGCCGGTCGGCGCGTGGCCGGCGTCTGCGCCGGGCTCGCCGACCATCTGGGCTGGCCGGTGCGGGCGGTCCGTCTCGGGATGATCGCCTTGATCGTGCTCGGTCCGGGGGTCGTCGCCTATGTCATGTTGTGGGCGTTGACGCCAGAGGCCGAGGGGTCGGCCGACCCCGCTGGTGGACCGGACCCGGTCGCGGAACGCCTCGGCGGCGGCGACGGACCGGCGCTGGTCCTGCTCGGTGCCATCGTCGGGCTGCTCGGGCTCGCCTGGATCGGGCAGCGCTCCGGGCTCGACCTGCGGCTCGGCGTCCTGCTCCCGCTCTTCGTCATCGCCGTCGGCGCCGTCATCGGCCTCTCGCAACTCGACGCCGCCCGGCGCAATCAGTGGCTGGCGGGCTCGGGCTGGCAGACCGCGATCCGGCTCGGGCTCGGCGTGGTCGTCACTGCCGGCGGCATCCTCGCCCTGGTCACCCGCGACATCCCGATCTCCCAGACCTGGGACATCGTCGTCGCCGTGCTCGTCGTCCTCCTCGGGGCGGCCCTGCTCGTCGCGCCGTGGGGGGTGCGCGTCATGGCCGAGTTGCGCTCCGAGCAGGCGGCCCGCGCCCGAGCCGACGAGCGCGCCGATATGGCCGCCCACCTCCACGACTCCGTCCTCCAGACGCTCGCCCTGATCCAACGCCAGTCTGGGGACGCGGCCCGGGTCGCCACCCTTGCCCGGGCGCAGGAACGCGAACTGCGGACCTGGCTCTACGGCGGCGGGGCCTCGGCGCCGACCTCCTTGTCGGGGGCGCTCGCCGAGGTGATCGGCGATGTGGAGGGGGCGCACGGCATACCGGTTGATCTCGTCATGACCGGAGATCGCGACATGGACGACGGCGCGCAGGCGCTCGTCCGCGCGCTCCGGGAGGCGCTCGCCAACGCCGTCCGTCACGGGAGCCCGCCGGTGTCGGTCTATATCGAGGCGGGCCGGTCCGGGGTGGAGGCGTTTGTGCGCGATCATGGTCCGGGCATCGACCTCGACGCCATCCCCGTCGACCGCCTGGGCGTTCGCGAGTCGATCATCGGCCGGATGACCCGCCACGGCGGCACGGCCTCGGTGCGCCGCCTTCAGCCCGGCACCGAATGGACCCTCACTCTCCCTCCACCCAAGGAGCCCGCGCATGAAACCTGAGGCCGCCCCGCAGGACCCGATCCGAGTCGTCGTCGTCGACGATCACCGGATGTTCCGCACCGGGGTCAAGGCGGAGTTGATGGAGGTCGCCGCGGGCCGGCTCGAGATCATCGGTGAGGCCGCCGACGTCGATGCGGCCATCGCGATCATCCGGCGGGAGCTACCCGACGTCGTCCTCCTCGACGTCCACCTCCCCGGAGGCAATGGCCGCGGCGGGGTCGACGTCCTCGCCGGGTGCGTCGCCGTCGACAGTCGCCGGGGGCGCCCGGTGCGTTTCCTTGCGTTGTCGGTCTCGGATGCCGCCGAGGACGTCATCCAGGTGATCCGGGCCGGCGCCCGGGGCTATGTCACCAAGACGATCACCGGCACCGATCTCGCGACGGCCGTATGCCGTGTCGCCGACGGCGATGCCGTCTTCAGTCCCCGACTGGCCGGGTTCGTCCTCGACGCCTTCGGCTCGGCCGCGGGCGAGATCGCCGAGGTCGACGAGGAGCTGGACCGCCTGTCCGCCCGCGAGCGCGAGGTCATGCGCCTCATCGCCCGGGGGTATCAATACAAGGAGGTCGCGCGCGAGCTGTTCATCTCCATCAAAACCGTCGAGACGCATGTGTCGTCCGTCCTGCGCAAGCTCCAACTGTCTTCGCGCCACGAACTCACCGCGTGGGCGATGGGCCGCAAGCTCGTCTGACGCTGGTCGCCACATAGGGTGCGGCCATGGAGTTCCTCACGAATGCCCTGGTCCTGGCCCATCTCGTCGGCATGGCGTGCATCGTCGGCGGATGGATCAGCCTCCGCGCGCGGGGTGTGGAGTCGGGCGCGGGCCTGAGCGTCGTCGTCTGGGGGGCTCGGTTCCAGCTTCTGACCGGGCTCGCGCTGGTCGGCATCCACGAGTCGCAGAAGGACCCGCTCAACCACGCCAAGATCGGGGTCAAGCTCGCCGTCGCGGTGGCGTGTTCCGCGTGCGCGGAGATGGCGGCGGCGAGAGCGCGCCGGGGAGAGGGCGACTCGCGGCTGATCGACTACGCCGGGGTGCTCGGCATCCTCAACGCCGCCGTCGCCACGCTCTGGGAGACCGAGGCGGCCGACGCCACCTGAGTCGGTGCCGCGAGGGAGCCCCCACTCCGGTGGCCGCCGCGACCGGCCGACGCGCACACCCGTTCGCCATCCCGTCAGGGGATGAGCAGCAACTTGCCCGTCGTCGCCCGGGATTCCAGCGCGTCGTATGCCGCGCCCGCCTCCGCCAGCGGCCACCGCCCACCGATCTCCAGCTCCAGGGACCCGTCCGCGAGGGCGCCGAGCACCTCGCCGGCCCGCCACAGCAGTTCGTCGCGGTCGCGCAAATAGGCCGGCAGTGAGGGCCGGGTCAGGAAGACCGAGCCGGCGGCGTTGAGCCGCTGGATGTCGAAGGGGGGCACCTGGCCGCTGGCTCCGCCGAAGAGAGCGAGCATCCCCCGGGTCCGCAGCGACGCGAGCGAGGCATCGAAGGTGTCCTTGCCGACGCCGTCGTAGGCGACCGCGACACCGGCACCCCCCGTGGCCGCCCGCGCCGCCGCCGCGATGTCGTCCTCCCGGTAGTTGACCAGCGTCCCGGCGCCGAGACGCGCAGCGATGGCGAGCTTCTCCGGGCTCCCGGCGGTCGCGATGACGTGCCCGCCTCGGGCGACGATGAGTTGGACCAGCAATTGCCCGACCCCACCCGCGGCGGCGTGGACGAGGCAATGGTCGCCGGGCTGCACGGCATACGTCGAGGTGACCAGGTAGTGCGCCGTCATCCCCTGGAGCATCGCCGCGGCGGCGAGGGTCAGGTCGAGCCCGTCGGGGACGGGCACCAGCTGCGCGGCCGCGATGGTCGCCAGTCCCGCCGCGCTCCCGGGCTGCATCGCCCACGCCACCCGCGCCCCCAAGTCCAGGTCGACACCCGGACCCACGGCGACGACCTCGCCGGCTCCTTCGAGGCCGAGCGTGAACGGTGTCGGGATCGGATAGACGCCCTGGCGCTGGTAGACGTCGATGAAGTTGACCCCCGCCGCGGCGACGCGCACCAGCGCCTGCCCGGGACCCGGATCGGGGATGGCGCGCTCCTCGACGGCGAGGACATCGCTGCCGCCATTACGGGTGACGATGAGGGCGGTTGTCGGGGTCATGCGCCACCTCCGAGTCGGATCAAGGTCTGCCCGTCGATGCGGTAGTCGATCCACTCGTCCATCGCCCGCGCCCCGATGGCCTCGTAGAACTCGATCGACGGAGTGTTCCACGTGAGCACCCACCATTCCAGACGCCGGTAGCCGCGCTTCGCGCAGATGCGGGCCAGCTCCAGCAGCAGCGCCTTGCCCAGGCCGTGGGTGCGGAAGGCCGGGGCGACATAGAGGTCTTCGAGGTGGATACCGGGCTTGCCCGTCCACGTCGAGAACGTCAGGAACCACAGCGCCATCGCGACGACCTGCCCGTCGACCTCGCCGACATGGGCGTATGCCGTGGGCACCCCCTCCGCGGGGAACAACGCCTGCGTGAAGTCGTCCTCGCACGCCTCGACGGCGTCCGGTTCCCGTTCGTATGCCGCGAGTTCCCGCACCAGGCGCAGGATCGCGGGGACGTCCTCGGGCCGGGCTTTGCGGATCCGCGGGTCGACGGTGGTCACCGCGGGCCCCGGGATGCGGCCGTGCTCGGCAGGCGGGGGCGGGACGGGGCAAGGGTCATGATCCGACGGTAGTGCGTTGCGTCGCCTCGGTGGGCTACCTGCTGGGCTGACCCGCCGCTGGGCTGACCCGCCGGGCGGGTCAGGCCGGGCGGGTCAGGCCGGGCGGTTCGGGTCATCGCCGGCCCTCCAACTTGAGCACGCCGAGTCGACTTGAGCACGCCATGTCTGGCGTGCTCAAGTCGATCTGGCGTGCTCAAGTTGGCGGGCGTGCTCAAGTTCCGTCGACATGACGTGCTCAAGTCGGTTTGCCGTGCTCAAGTTGCCACCCCAGCCCACCCGAGCCCATCCCCAGCCCACGCCAGCCCCACCCCAGCCCCAGCACCAGCCCACCCCCGGCCAGGCGTGCCGCGCGCGTCGCGTGGTGGCGACCGGTCGGGGGCCGGCGCGGGACTTAGGGTTGGGACCGAGATGACAACTCTGTTCGATGAGTTCCCGGAGTGGTCCGCGGACGTGACGGCCGCGGGCATCCCCACCTGGGCGCTGTCCGAGCCGGGGCGCGCCCGCCCGGGGGAGCCACCGGGTCCGGAGGGCGCCCCCCGGAGGGCGCGGCCAGGTCGGGAGGGTGATCGCGGGGGGAGCGGATCGGCATACGGCCCGGTGGCGGTGGACCCCGAGACCCTCCTCGCCGGTCTCAACCCGCAACAGCGGCGCGCGGTCGTTCACGAAGGCCCGCCACTGCTCATCGTCGCCGGGGCCGGCTCCGGCAAGACCCGGGTGTTGGCCCACCGGATCGCCTACCTCCTCGGGCATCGCTCGGTCCAGCCCGGACAGATCCTCGCGATCACCTTCACCAACAAGGCGGCGGCGGAGATGCGCGAGCGGGTCGAGGGGCTGGTCGGGCCCCGGGCCAAGGCGATGTGGGTGCTGACCTTCCACTCCGCGTGCGTGCGAATCCTGCGACGCGAGGCGGCGAAGGTGGGGCTGAAGTCGAACTTCTCGATCTACGACGCCGCCGACAGCCAGCGCCTGATGGCCATGGTGCTGCGCGACCTGGACCTCGACCCGAAGAGGTACAACCCCGCACCTTCGGTCACCGCGTGAGCACCCTCAAGAACGAGTTGGTCGACGAGGAGACGTATGCCGCCCGGGTCGCCCGGGACGAGGCGCCCGCCCACCAGGACGAACTGCTGGCGCAGGCGTATGCCGCCTACCAGCGTCGCCTGCGCCAGGCCAACGCGCTCGACTTCGACGACCTGATCATGACGACGGTCAACATCCTCCAGGCCTTCCCGGATGTGGCCGAGCACTATCGGCGGCGGTTCCGGCACATCCTCGTGGACGAATACCAGGACACCAACCACGCGCAGTATGTCCTCGTCCGGGAGTTGGTCGGCGGGCCGGGCACCAGCCGCGCCCGGGAGGGTGGGCCGCAGGTTCCGCCGGGCGAGTTGGTCGTCGTCGGCGACGCCGACCAGTCGATCTATGCATTCCGCGGCGCCAGCATCCGCAATATCGAGGAGTTCGAGGAGGACTATCCCGACGCGGAAATCATTCTCCTGGAGCAGAATTACCGCTCGACTCAGACCATCCTGCGGGCGGCGAATGCCGTCATCCGGCATAACGGGGCGCGCCGCGAGAAGCGATTGTGGTCCGAGTCGGGGGAGGGCGCGGCCATCATCGGCTATGTCGGCGACAGCGAGCACGACGAGGCCGGGTTCGTCGCGCGGACGATCGACCGGCTCGCCGACGAGCACGGCGTGGCCCCCAAGGATGTCGCGGTCTTCTATCGGACCAATGCGCAGTCCCGGGCGATCGAGGAGGTCTTCGTCCGCGTGGGCCTGCCCTACAAGGTCGTCGGGGGGACCCGGTTCTATGAGCGGCGCGAGGTCAAGGACGCTCTCGCGTACCTGCGCGTCCTGGCCAACCCCGCCGACACGGTCAACCTGCGCCGCATCCTCAATGTCCCCAAGCGCGGCATCGGCGACCGGGCCGAGGCGTGTGTCGCGGCGCTCGCCGAGCGCGAGCGGATCCCCTTCGTCGCGGCGCTCGGTCGCGCCGCCGACGCCCCGGGCATCGCCAGCCGGTCGGTGACGGCGATCGCCGGGTTCACCAGGCTCCTGGAGCGGCTCGGTGAGATCCGCGATTCCGGCGCCGGTATCGGCGAGGTGCTCGAGGCCGTCCTCGACCGGAGCGGCTATCTGGCCGAGTTGCGGGCCAGCCTCGACCCCCAAGACGAAACCCGCATCGAGAACCTCAACCAGCTCATCTCCGTCGCCCGCGAGTTCGACGAGGCGCGGATCGAGACCGGCGAGGTGATCTCCCTCGACGACTTCCTCGAGCAGGTGTCCCTGGTCGCGGACGCGGACGAGATCCCCGACAACAGCGAGGGCGGGGGGGTCGTCACCCTGATGACGCTGCATACGGCCAAGGGCCTGGAGTTCCCCGTCGTCTTCCTCACCGGCATGGAGGACGGCACCTTCCCGCACTCACGCTCCCTCAACGACGACCGGGAGTTGGAGGAGGAGCGGCGACTGGCGTATGTCGGCATCACTCGGGCCCGGGAGCGCCTGCACGTGTCGCGGGCCACCGTGCGCCGGGCGTGGGGGAGCCCGCAGTACCAGCCGGCTTCCCGCTTCCTCGACGAGATCCCCGCCGACCTGCTCGACTGGGAGCGGCTCGTCGAGGCCTCCGCCCTGGCGTGGCCGCCCTCGTTGGCCAGGCTGGCCGCCACCCCGGGGTGCGCTCCCCGGGCACCAGGGCCATCCTCGCGCTGAGCCCCGGCGACCGGGTCAGCCACGACTCGTTCGGCCTCGGGACGGTGGTGCGGGTCGACGGCGTGGGCGAGTCGACCGTGGCGCATGTGGATTTCGGCGGCGATTCGGGCGTGAAGCGGCTGCTGCTGCGTTATGCGCCATTGGAGAAGCTCTGAGCGGACCCTCGGCTACAGCTTTGGGGCCCGCGGGGACGTGGTCAGGCTTGGGAAGCGCCGGCGCCGAGGCACTGGTGTAGCCGGGGGTACGCCCCGGCTAGGAGCGCGGCCCCGGTGCGCCCCAGCTGGGAGCGCGGCCCCGGGTGCGCCCCAGCACCAACTGCCTCAGAGGCTGCGGACGTTGATCCCGTGGGCCTTGAGCCAGGGGAGCGGGTCGATCGGCTCCCCACCCTTGGGGTGGATCTCCATGTGCAGGTGCGGTCCGGTGGAGTGGCCCGTGTTGCCGGACTTGCCGACATATGTGCCCGGTCGGACGTGCTGGCCGCCGGTGACGTCGATCTCACTCAGGTGGGCGAATACGAGACGGTGCCATCCCAATAGGTGATCTCGATCTTGTTGCCATAGCCCCCGGCATTTTCCGTCTTGGTCACAACGCCGCTCGACATGGCGAAGATGCGCGTGCCCACCGGCGCCCCGAAGTCCAGGCCCGCATGCAGTCGACCCCAGCGCATCCCGAAGTGCGAGGTCAGCAGCGGGTGCTCCAGCGGCATGACCCAGCGGTGGGCCGCAGCGCGGCGCTTGGCCTTGAGCGCGGCCGCCTTCCGCGCGGCGGCGGCATCCCGGCGTTCCGCGGCCAGGGCCCGAGCGCGCTCATCCTTCTGACCCTGGATCATCGTCAGCGCGGAGCGCTCGGCGTTGGCGCGGCTGGCGACCTGGCTGGCTTCGGCGCGCAGGGCCGCGGCTTCGGCGGCGGCGCTCTGGGCCGCGGCCTTCGTGGCGTCCGCGGCGAATGCCTCGCCGAGGGCTGTCGCCGTCAGCGTGGTGCCGGTCGCCGCGTGCTCGGAGGGCTGGGCGATGGCGGAGCCGGCCACCGTGGTGACGATGGCGGCACCGAGGGCCACGGGAGCGACGATCAGGCGACGGACGAGGTGGCGCGAGGCCGGCGCGGGCGCGGCGGGGCGCGGCATACCGTCAGATGTGGCCACGGGGGAGGTCCTAACGAACGGGGGGCGCGGGCGCCCGGGAGGGTCGAAGCAACGAGGGGACGTGGGGGGACGCGTCGTTGCTCCCGAGATATCTCGACGACGAGGATAGCGTGATTGATTCGTTACCCGAAATTCTGGGGTGTCATCCCGATCACACCGGCCGGGTCCGTGATAGTCGCGCGTGCGCGCCATACCGGCGTCCACCGGCCCGTATGCCGCCTTCCCCCACCCGGGGGCCCGCCCCCGGCACCGCGCCCGAGGCGGGACCCAACCTGGAGGCCCGGTGTGGCGTCGTAAGGTTCGTGACGACGATCGTGATGCCCGTGCGGCAGACCTGGTGGGAGGGAGTGCGCATGTCGGGGGCCGTTGTCGGCGCCGACGAGTTCGCCGTCCGCGAGATCTACCAAGCGCACTACGGCACGCTCACCGGCTGGACCGCGCGGCTCGTCGGCGACCGTGACCTCGCCCACGACATCGCCACCGAAGCCTTCATCCGGCTGCTGCGCCACTGGGGCGAGGTGAGCGAGCCGCGCGCGTGGCTCTACACCACGTCGGCCAATCTCGTGCGCGACCACTGGCGCAAGCGGGGCCGTGAGGCCGTCGCCTATGGCAAGGTGGGCCTCGACCTCGAGACCGCCCACACCCCCGACCAGGCCACCGCGATCACGGTGCGCGAGGCCGTCCTCTCCCTCCCGGACCGGCTCCGGGTGACCGTGCTGCTCCACTATTTCGCCGATCTGACCGTCGCCCAGGTCGCCGCGCAGCTGGGCAAGTCCGAGGGCGCCGTCAAGCGTGACCTGTGGGAAGCGCGCGGCAAGCTCGCCGTGATCTTGGAAGGTGCCCGATGACCGGCCGCGACCCCATTGAGGAGTTTTTCGCCCGCGAACGCGCGGCGATCACCCGCGAACCCGCGGACGAGCAGCGCTGGAACGAGATCGTCGCCGCGGGTCGCCGTGGCCGTCGCTCTCGCTGGACCACATTTGCTGCCGCCGCGGCCGCCGCCGTTCTTGTCGGCGGGATCGGGTATGCCGTGGGCCGTGGCCTGCCCGGTGCCTCCAGCCCGAGCGATGTCGCCGGTCACGGCTCGACGACGACATCGGCGCTGACGACCGCGTCCGGGTCCGGGACCGCGAGCGCGACGGCCGATGTCACGCCGTCGGGGAGCACGCGGCATACGTCAACGGCGCCGTCGACCAGCCCGTCGACGGCCGCGTCGGTCAATAGCCCGCTGCCGATGCCGAGTTCGTTCAAGACCCGCTCGATGTCCCAGGCCGACGGGAGCACCGTCTTTGCCCTCGGCGTCGGGATGTGCACCGATCACGACTGCCTCGTCGCGGTCCGCTCGACCGATGGCGGCTCGTCGTGGCAACGGGTCGCGACCTTCTCCGACACCCCCGTCGTGTCCGGCATGCCGACCGTCGGCTCCGGCGGGTCCTTCACCCAGATCCGGATGGCCAATGCGCGCGTGGGGTGGGTCTTCGGCGACGGCATCCTCCAGACGACGGACGGTGGATTGACCTGGCACACCTATGCGCATGCCGGCGCCGCGGTCCTCGACATGGCGGTCGCCAATGGTCAGGTCGCGATCGTCTCGACGGCCGGGGCCTGCGACGGACAGACGTGCGCCGGTGACCTCCAGGTCCAGATCGCGCCCGTGGATGCCACCGCCGCCACGACCCCAGCCGCCACCGTGACGGGGACGGGATTCTTCGGGGCCTCCGTCGCCTGGTGGAAGGGGCAGCTGTTCGTCTCCCCGGCGCCCGTGGACGGGACCGGTGGTGTCGTCACCGCGGCCGCCGACGGCAAGACCGAGCCCGTCGACGTGGGCTGCGCTGCCCACTCCCGCGCGCGGATCGTCGCCCCCAGCTCCGGCGACACCCTGCTCGCGGTGTGCGAGGACGGGGCTGCGGCGGGGTCGGCATACTTCTCCGTCCGCCGCTCGGGCGACGGCGGGGCCACCTGGAGCGCGGCCGACGGGTCGCCGCTGCGGCTCGCCAACGCCGGCGTCACCGCGTTCGCCGCGACGGACGGCGACCACATCGTCGCCGTCTCCGGGGGGTCGCCCGACGTCCACGGCACGCTGACCACGACCGCGGACGGCGGTGCCACGTGGAGCACGCCCACCGATCCCGCTCTCCCCGACACCGGCTGGGGCTGGGTCGGGCCCCCGACCGAACTGGTTCTATCTCGTGCCCTTCGACGGCACCAAGGGGTTCTACTGGTCGCACGACAAGGGTGCGACGTGGGCCTGGACCGGAATGTCCTGACCGAGAAGTGACCAGGCCTACGCCGGAACCTGTGTCGAGGACCTACTGCGGCGGTCTAGGCTCGACTGGACCCGTGGGGCAGTCTTCACGGCCACTTCGCAGCAGCGACGCATCGAAGGACGGAAACAGGCGTGGATCTATTCGAGTACCAGGCGCGCACTTGTTCGAGAAGCACGGGGTTCCCGTGCTCGCGGGCGCGATCGCGACGACAGCGGAGGAGGCCCGCGCGGCCGCCGAGCGGATCGGGCCCAAGAGCGGCGGTGTCACCGTCGTCAAGGCCCAGGTCAAGACCGGGGGACGCGGCAAGGCTGGCGGGGTCGAGGTCGCCAAGTCCGCCGATGAGGCGCAGGCATGTCGAGCAGATCCTCGGCATGGACATCAAGGGCCACGGTCAAGAAGGTGATGATCGCCCAGGGGGCCTCGATCGCCGAGGAGTACTACTTCTCCATCCTTCTCGACCGGGCCAACCGGACCTATCTGGCCATGCTCCAAAGAGGGCGGCATGGACATCGAGCAACTCGCGGTCGAGCGCCCCGAAGCCCTCGCCAAGATCACCGTCGACCCCAATGTCGGTGTGGACCCGGCCAAGGCCCAGGAGATCGTCGCCGCCGCCGGATTCGACGCCGACACTGCGGCCAAGGTCGCGCCGGTGCTGGAGAAGCTGTGGGAGGTCTACCGCGACGAGGACGCCACCCTGGTCGAGGTCAACCCGCTGGTCAAGACCGGCGACGGCGAGATCGTCGCCCTTGACGGCAAGGTGAGCATCGACGGCAACTCCGAGGTCCGCCACCCGGAGCACGAAGAGTTCGTCAGACCACCAAGACCGACCGCTGGAGGTGCTCGCCGTCGAGAAGGGCCTCCAACTACGTCAAGCTCGACGGCAATGTCGGGATCATCGGCAATGGTGCCGGTCTGGTCGTCGTCGACCCTCGATGTCGTCGCCTATGCCGGCGAGGAGTTCACCGGCAGCCAGCCAAGCCCGCCAACTTCCTCGACATCGGCGGCGGGGCCAATGCCGAGGTCATGGCCCGCGGACTCGACGCCATCTTCGCGGACGCCCAGGTCAAGGCTGTCTTCGTCAACGTCTTCGGTGGGATCACCGCCTGTGACGCGGTCGCCAACGGGATCGTCGCGGCATACGGCATCCTCGCGGAGCACGGCAAGCACCCCAAGCCGCTCGTGGTGCGCCTGGACGGCAACAACGCCGAACTCGGCCGGCACATCCTCGACGAGGCCAAGCTGCCCCAGCTGGAGCGGGTGGACACGATGGACGGTGCGGCCCGCCGGGTCGCCGAGCTGGCCGCGGCCGCGAACTGAAACCCCGAGTCGACAAGGACGGCATACAGAAGCCATGGCAATCTTCCTCACCGAGAACTCCAAGGTCATCGTCCAGGGCATGACCGGCTCCGAGGGCATGAAGCACACCACGCGCATGCTCGCCTCCGGCACCACCATCGTCGGCGGCGTCAACCCGCGCAAGGCGGGCGAGCAGGTCGCCTTCCCGGGGACGGACGGTCCCGGTCTTCGGGATGGTCAAGGACGCGATGGAGGCGACCGGCGCCGACGTGACGGTCATCTTCGTCCCGGCCCCTTCACCAAGGCCGCCGTCGTCGAGGCGATCGACGCCGGCATCCCCGCCAGCCCGTCGTCATCACCGAGGGCGTCGCGGTCAAGACTCGGCCGAGTTCTTCAACTACAGCCTCGGCAAGGGCACCCGGATCATCGGTCCGAACTGCCCCGGCCTGATCAGCCCCGGCAAGTCCAATGCCGGCATCATCCGGGCCGACATCACCGGCCCAGGCCGCATCGGCCTGGTCAGCAAGTCGGGCACGTTGACCGTCAAATGATGTACGAGCTCAACGACTTCGGCTTCTCCACCGGCGTGGGCATCGGCGGCGACCCCATCATCGGCACCACGCACATCGACTGCCTGGAGGCCTTCGAGAACGACCCCGACACCGACGCGATCGTCATGATCGGCGAGATCGGGGAGACGCGGAGAAGCGGGCGCGCCTACATCAAGGAGCACGTGACCAAGCCCCGTCGTCGGCTATGGTCGCGGGGTTCACCGCACCCGAGGGCAAGACGATGGGCCACGCCGGCGCGATCGTCTCCGGCTCCGCGGGCACCGCCCAGGCCAAGAAGGAGGCTCTCGAAGCCGCCGGGGTCAGGTCGGCAAGACGCCGTCGGAGACCGCCGAGTTGATGCGCGAGATCATGCGGGGACTGCAGTAGTCTCCCGCCCCGAACGCCCTCGACCACCGGTCGGGGGCGTTCCGCATTCAGTCCGTATGCCGACCGCTCCCCTCCCGCGCGGCACCCTCGCCACCGCGACCGCTCACCTCCTGCTCGGTGACCTCGCCCGTGACAGTGCCGCGCCGGGACCGCCACCGCGCGAGCAGGAGCGCCACCAGCGTCGCGACGCCGGCGGGGTCGCGCGTCCGGGGACTGCAGGGTCCCATTGCGCCGCCGGCGCGGGCTGCCGGACCGGCGCCCGTCGGCGGGCGCGGACCCGCGCCGGTGCCCGTCTCCGGACCCCATTCCGGAGCTACCGGTTTCCCCGGACCCACCGGGCTCGCCGGACCCACCGGGCTCGCCGGACCCACCGGGCTCGCCGGGCCCGGGCTCGCCGGGCTCGTCGGATTCGGCACCGGAGAGGCGCAACTCCGGCCACGGGCGACCTTCTCCTCCAGCTTGGCCATCGACTTCTTCGACCCCCGGTCGTCGCGCGGGGGGAGTTGGAGAGTGCGTTCGGCCTTGATGCCCGCCTGGAGCTGGCGGGCGCGTTCGAGCTCCGAATCGATCTCCGCGCCGAACAGAAGCGCGAGATTGGTCAGCCACAGCCACAGCAAGAAGACGACGACGCCCGCGAGGGAGCCGTACGTCTTGTTGTAGCTGCCGAAGTTGGCGACATAGAACCCGAACGCCAGCGAACCCAGCACCCAGGCGAGGATCGCGATGACGGCCCCGACGCTGATCCAGCGGAACTTCGGCTGGCGGACATTGGGGGTCCAGTAGTAGAGCGTCGCGACGATGAGGACGACGATGGCGAGAATGGCCGGCCATTTGGCGATCGCCCAGATGGTGACCGCGGTGTCGCCGAGGCCGATCGCGTTGCCGAGACTCTCGGCCAGCGGCCCGCTGACGACGAGCCCGAGCAGGACGAGCGCGGCGAGGACGACGATGAAGACCAGTCAGGGCGACTTGGAGGGGTCGCAGCTTCCGGAAGGGCCGGCCCTCGTCGATCTGATAGATCCGGTTCATCGCCCGCCCAAACGCACCGACATAGTTCGAGGCCGACCACAGCGCACCGGCGATACCGGTGACCAGGGCGAATCCGGCGCCGCCGGCGTCGACCATGCTCAAATGACCTTGGTCAACTCGGCGTCGACATTGCCGACGCCGGCCTCGTCGAGCAGATCCAGCAGCGCCGTCACCGTCGACTGGCCCTGGCCGAAGATCCCCAGGAGCGAGACCAGCGCGAGCGGTGCCCGGGAAGATCGACAACACCGCGTAGTAGGTCAGGGCGGCCGCAAGATCGGTGCACTGATCCCGCCCGAACTCCCCGGCCGCCGCTTTGGCGGTGAACCGCCAGCCGGGCTTCGTGATCTCGGTCGGTGCGTCGGGCTTGCGTGGATCGTCCGGCTCCGGTGCGGTCTGTTCCTTGACCGCCGCCTGCCCTTCCTGGGCCATGAGGATCTCCGTCCGTCCGTGGGATGCAGCCTCCACCAACCTAACCAGCGGTGCGCGACACGGGTGGATTGCGAGGCGGCGGGCTCACTGCCCGAGCAGGACCAGCAGGGCCCCCGCGATCAGCGCCGGACCGAACGCGATCCGGGTATGCTGCGTCGCCCGCCGGGTGACCAGCAGCGCCGCCGCGGTCAGTCCGGCGAGGAGGAATGCGGCATACATCCCGACCAGGAGGGCGCTCCACGAGAACCATCCGCGGAGCATCCCCAGCAGGCCCGCGGGGTGACGTCGCCACGGCCGAGGCCACGGCGGCGCCCGAGGAGGATAGAGCACGTAGAACAGGGTCCACCCCGCGAGGCCGCCGAGGACCCGCCGGTAGGCGGGAGACCGCCCTCAGCGACGGAGCACGCGGCCAGGAGCACCGCCAGGAGGGGATAGGCCGGCCAGGTCAGCAGCCGCGGCAGGCGGTGCACCTCGAGATCCACGGCGGCGAGCAGGAGCAGGAGGACGGTCGCGAGCGCTGCCGTCAGCGGGACCGGCCAGGCCCGGTCGGCCATCCGCCACCCGAGGACGGCGGCGAGGGCCACCGTGGCGGGCACCAGTGGTGAGGCGGCGGGCGGGGCGGGTGTCGTCGGCATACCGATGCATCCCGGACTGGAGGAAACGGTGCCCGGCACCGCCCCCGACCACCCGATCAGGGCGCTGGCCAGTGCCGCCCACGCGTGTCGGACATCGCTCACCCCTCCGCGAGCGTATGCCAGACCGCTCACCCCGCGCGCCGACCGCCGTCCCCTGTGGACAACGGGGCGGTGGCGTGGCGCCACGCTGGTCAGCGCTGGGCGGCCAGGCCTGGAGGCGCCCCAATTCGCGCCAATAGCCGGCCTCGTCGATCGACCCGCCCGCAGGTGCGGTCAGGACGATCGTCCAGACGTACCCCGGTGCCGGTCGCCCCGACCGCCACGAACTGGATGAAGGGGGCGGTGCCATCGGTGAAGGTCGTCTCCAGCTTCCACAGTCCCGACGCCGGGCCGGCAAGGCTCGTCGTGTGCGTGTCCGCGCCGGAGACATCGCATCCGGAGAACGCGCCCGCCAGCCGGTCCACCTCGGTCTTGGTGGCCTCGCCGATATCGACGAGCCGGAGCTGACCTGGCGGATGCGCTGGGTGGCGAAATAGCCCGCATCGACTCCGGCCTTCGTGATCGCATGAGCGCGAAGGTCCCGTCGTGGGCGGTGTCGGCATCGCACGCCGTGGTGACGCTCGACCCGCCCCCACTGGCCCGGGCCCGCCTCGGCACCGCCGGTGCCGGTCAGCAGGACAGGGGTGAAGTCGGCGGGGTCGAGGAAGAGATCAGGGGAGGGGTGCCCGGCGGGCCCGGCGGATGCCGGTCGGTGCCCGGGTTGGGCTGGGCGCGGCACCTACCGCTCGAGGCGGTTCTCCACGACGCTGGTCAGCCGGGCGAACTGATCCAGGGTCAGCGGGTCGTCGCGCTCCGCGCTCGCCCACGTCTCGACCTGGGCGACATCCGCCCCCGCTGGGTGATCGTCACCCACCCGGTGTTGCCGTCGCTGTCGGCGAAGGGACACAT
>JADJEA010000025.1 GCA_016702415.1 Nostocoides sp. | reverse complement strand
GCTCCTCGCCGAGACGAAGCGCTTCCCAGACGGGCCTGCCGCAGCGTCACCGACGTCGACCTCGACTTGCTGCGGCAGGAACGCATCCGTCAAGGGAACGTTTTGGCTGACAATGCTTATGCTGCTAGGCGCGCGGACGAAGCGCGTTTCAGCGCATTCCCTTCGTCCTCGACCCCCGACAACCGATATCGGGTTTGCATGCGCGAGATGGACCACTTCCCCTTTGTCCCCGACGCAGAGGAGCGGCTGGCGCTGGACTGCTGCGAGGCCTACAGCTTGTCCCGGGTGTCCGGTGTTCAGCCGCCTGCGCAACATCGAGACCCCGACGATCATCGCGTCGGCGTCTCGGGCGAGTCTCTGACTCCACCACACAGCGCTCATCGTCGCAGCCGAAGGCGATGGATCGACTCAGCCCGCCGCGCTCAGACCTCCTCGCCTTCCTGCCACATGCCCGGGTTCGCGACCAGCGGCACCCGAAGAACAACGCCACCGCCCTCTCAAGCCCTCAAGGTGGCCTTCGAGACCCTCGACATTTCGGCCCGCCGCGACACAGATGCTCACCGCGATGGGGCATCCCGCAGGCGAGGCCAGGAAGGTCTGACGTCCCATGCGCTGAATGTTCAGGCCAGCTACCTGTACCAACTTCCTCTTCCGGCTCGCCAATCCGCCGAAAGCGTCGTCCTGGGCACCGGCGACCTCTCGGAACTCGCCCTCGGCTGGTGCACCTATGGTGTCGGTGATGAGATGTCCCACTTTTCCACCAGGTGGCAGCTTGAGCGTCCCCAAGACCCTCACATGCGGCACCCCATCCGCTGGGTTGTCTCCTCCGGCCAGTTCGCCGCGGCGGTCAGCACCATCCTCGGTCCATCACCGACACCGGGTCTCCCGGAGCTAAACCTGAAGGTGAAAGTGAAGCCTTAGCGCGCCGCGGACGCCAGAAAAACCTGTTCCCTTCCGGAGTGCGGGGGGGGGGGGGTTTGCGTGAAGGCGCCACCTGTCTGCAGATATAAACCCCACAAGGCGCAGTCGAAAACATTTGAAGTGGCCGCGGTTGCCTCAAGCGGGGTTTGGTATGCGAAGGTGATCCGACGCAGCGGTTGGAAGTCTTGGTGCATTACTGCTAAGCCAGTTAAGTGGTGCTTAATGGTCGAAAATGATCCGCGAAACCAACGCCGCCTGGTCCAAAAAAAATGCAACATGAAACCTCCATCCGCCCCTGGCTCGCCGAGCTGGCGGCCAACGTGCCCGACGCCTGTTCCGACCTGCCATGGTCCCGAAACCCCGAGGCTGGAACCACGCATTCCCCAGATGTGCGCCATCCAGGGCCGGTGGAGCAGGGACGTGCGGCCGCCGATCTCGCTCGGGGTAATGGCCACGACCACGAGCTACCATCGTGTCGACGGAGGGCGCGGGGCAGCGTGTCGACGCAGTAAACCTCGTCGCCACCTCGAGGATGCGCGCCCAGGCCCGCAAGGACAACACTCGTAAGCGCTGCTCGTCGTCGCTCGTCGATCTCGAAGGCGACGTCGTCATTCGCGACTGACCCCGAGCGGCTTCCGCCCTCGGCGGTGCGGAAAGATGAGCCGGTCCTCGTCGACGACATGGTTGATCGGCGTCATTGCACCTCACCAGCAAGGTGGAAGGCGAGGCGGCCGAACTCGTTCTGCCTGAAGGAGATCCCAGCCACTGCTCCGCGCTCAGCAGCGGTGATAAAGTTTTCGTCGAGCATGCTCTCCTCTAAAATTCAGAACGACCGAGGCGCCTGTCGGCGCCTCGTCGTCGAACAACGCTAACCCCTGGGGCCACTGCAGGACGAGCCAGGAGTCCGACGCCTCAGCCGCCGCCCGCGATGGTCACATTGCTGCCCTCGAGGGTGGCGGCGAACCCCATTCGGTCCGACCGAGGGCCGCGGTCAGCCGCAGCCCCGGCGGCAGCCTTGGATGCTCTGCTGGATCGTCACGAGTTCGGCGACGGCCGCTTTACCTTTGAGCGTGTCGTTGACAAACCGAAACCGGCAATCCATCTTCGGCTCGATACGCAAGTCCCCGTCCACAGCACGCAGACCACAGTAGCCCAGATGTGGTCTGGCCGAGGCACCGTCGCCGTCCGCCGGACTGGCGAGTCCGCCGCCCGCGTCGTGAAAGGACTGACCCCGTAGCCCGATCTGTACAGGCATCGGCAGAGGAACAGCGTGCCGGTGAGCGTGACCTTCCCCACCCTGGATGCGCGTCGAGACGCGGACACATCGCTGCCGATCGCGCGGACGTCCCGCAGTGGACCCGCCCAGGGGTGACCAGACGCGGACGACTTCCAGATCGACATCCTTAGCCAGGTCTCGTCCGCAAGATCGCTGGGCGGCGCACTTGGCCGGACCCCGGCCCGGCGAGGACCTCATGCCGGGACGCGGGTGCTGGAGTCGGCGAAGCGCCTGACCTGGCGCCCACCCGCCCACCAAGATCAGGGCAGGCATAGTCGCCATCCCCCGGCGAGAATCGCCGCATACCGTATGCCGCTAACTCGCGTCCCGCGCGCGCCGGCCCGCCACCGGGTCGTCTCGATCCGAAGCCCTGCGCCCCGGAGGTCGGTCCGCCGGGCCCCGGCCAATCGCGCTCACGCGGGCGTCAGCCTACCCGCCCGGTCCGGCAGGTCGTCGAGCGCGAGCGCCAGACCGGCCTGCGCTGCATGATCGCGGTGCCGGAATAGCCGGGATCGGCCTTTTGCGGCGAAGACCGTCCGATAGCGCGCCCCGGACGTCGTCGTGGACTCGATCTCCATCCGGAACCGGCCCTTCTCCCTGCGCCTCCGGGCTCGGGCCTTCGCCCGGCAGGCAGGACCCGGTCGAGGACGGCGCGGGTCGCCGGGAACCCGCAATCCCCGCCGCCACCCCGAGAGACCGTCCGTCCTCGGTTGCAGGGACCGGAACCTTCAGGGGAGAGGTGCCGAGTCCATCACCTCGGCGTAGCGGAAGCCGCGACCGTAAGGCTCGTGGCTCGGGCAAAGGCATTGCTACGCCGGACGATCCGTGTGTTGAACGACGCCATGACGAAGGGCGCGAGCCGGTGACCGTCAGGCGAGCGCCTATGCGAGACCTGCTTCGAAAGCCGCGCGCACGAGGTCAGGCGGATTGCCGATCTTCGTGGGCGCGGCGCTTCGCGACGGCTGACGGCTCGGCCGACCCTGGTCGGGCTGAGACCGCCCAAAGGGATCGGCGACAATCCTCGAGTTGGCCGCATCCGCCATGTCCTGATCGCCTGCTGGCGCATCGAGGTCGGTCGTTCCGCCACTGAACCCGCCGCGCATCCCCGGACATAGAGCGTGGTCTCGGTCGCTCCCGTCGCCGTTGGCGGCGGCGGTCTCGACGGTTCGAGCGTGCCGATGTCGGAGAGGATGAGTCGAGTCAAGCCGCGTGGACGATCTTGGCCTCGTGCTCACGGGCCGCGTGGAAGCTGTCGGCGCTCTCGCCGGACGAACAACACCTCGCCGGTCAGGTCGGCGTACTGAGTCCCCCTTCGGCGCGCGGCGACGAGGGGAGCCCGTAGCGGGCATACGGCCCCACCGTCGTCAACGACCTTGGTCGACTCGGCGAGCGCGAACCTCCTCCCGGGATCCCCGGCGTCGACCTCGATCGCCAGCCAGTGCGATGCGGCGGCCGGGAGCGTCGTCTGCGCAGCCTCGACCTGGCCCAGGACCGGCCGCCGCGACAATGCGGACCCTTACGGGCGCTTTGACGGCGAAGTTCACCGGCGGTCGGGTTCCCACGAATCCTCGCGCCGGGAACAGGACCAGGTCGTATGCACGTTCGGCAGCCGTCATGGCGGGCAAGTCTGGGTGGGTCACGTCGGCGAATCCCTTGGCTGTCAGGTGCCCATGGCGCTCCTTCGTCAAGGCGGTGTTATCGACACGAGCATTGCGTCGACCACCGACAACGCGGCCACCAGCGCAGATCTGCAAGACATCGAGGCACATGGGAATGGCACCGGGCGACGCTGCCGCTCACCGCCACGAATGAACCAAGGTGTGAAAGTGGCGGCAACACTCGAGAACCTCCGATGACACCTCCTCGACGTCAGGTCCGATGAAATGCCGACAGCGTTTGGCCACCTCCCGGACCGCCGACGACATTGCCAGGCGATCTCGGCCGCTCTCCCGCCGGACCCGACCCGGCCTTCAGCGGCGTCGACCGAAGCAGATCTCAGGTTCGCCTCACGTCCGGATGGACCCGGACGCGGACCGTAGCCGCCCGACCTCGGGCGCGGGCTCTGAACGCTCCTCCGGGCGGTTGGTCAGCATACCGGGCCGAAATTCGCCGCCGACCACTGGGGCGCGCCCTCCTGACCCAGGCCCGGGATGTCGTCGGACGGCGCGCTCCGGCGACCTCTTCGACAATGCCGCCGCCGACACCCTCCTCGCCGATCGCGCAGGCGCCGCCCCCTTCCTGCACCGCGGCCAGGACGGCCGGACATGTCACGGCGGCCGACTTCACCGCCCCCGGCGGCGTGGGCGCGGGAACATCGGCGAACTCCAGCTCGGCGACGCCAAGCTGCTCAACCTCTTCGTCAAAGCGGGGCGACCTCGTGCTCAGGGATTGCTGGACCTGTTCTCCGATCCGGGAGTTTCGCCGCCGATCTCGCCGCCGACCTTGGGCATCACGTCCGGGTCAGCGCCTATCCTTGACCCCGCCGCAGAACACCGGGTTCCCGCTGATCACTGCGACGTGCGCGACGTCTTCGTCGTTCAGGTGGCGGGGACCAAGACGGTAGCGAATTCCGCCCGCCGGTCACCGTCATCCGCTGCGCCAACCGTGGGAGAAACCGTCGGGACGCCGTCCGCAGGCGGCTTGAAAGCAACCCGGCCGCCGCTGCTCGGCGACTCTCGGGCCGGGCGACACCTCTACCTATCTCCCCGGGGACTCGTCCACGCGGCCACGGCGTGCATTGCCGGCTGTCCACGCACCTGACGATCGGCATACACACCTGGACCGGACACCACCTCGGTAGCCGACTGCTGGCGTATGCCGCGCGCCGCCTCGCCGCCGACCTCGCACGTCCATGCCTCCCTCCCCCTCGGGATCGACCTCACCGATCCGGTCCGCCGTGACGGATCCCGCTGTACACACGCGATCAGAGACCGCTCGGGCGGCGCTGCAAGGCGCTGCGCGGGGCCCCGCCGGATGTCCTCATCCGCGAGCTGACGTGGTCAGGGCGGGCCGCGGCCCGCCCCGCCGCAGTCGGACCCATCGCCGCGGTCGGGCGGCGGCGGGCCGGCAGTGACTCGGTAGTCCTGCGGCGGCATCTCTCGCTCGCGCTGACGACGGCCGGGGACGGATTCATCCTGGGTCCCGCGCGGGGCGGCAGGCGGTGGCGCTCGCGGACGTGGGCGCGGATCCGGGTCCTCCTCGACCACGGACGCGTCCGCGCAGAGCTGGGGACCGGCCTTGCCCGTCGGCTGGTGCGGGGCGGCGTGGTGCGCGTGGAGCGCGCGTCGCGATGACGGCGTGGCCGCCCTGTAACCGGATGCCGCCCGCCACCGCGGGGATGCGCTCGTCGCGACGGCACCTCCGGTGCGCCAGTGGCTGCTCCTCGAAGCGGCCCAGGGCTAGCCGGAAGATCTGGCGGGCCCCGGACCTACGTCAGGTCCGGAGCCCGAATCAGGAGATCGTCGCCGCGCGCCGGGCGGCTCCCTCTTCAAATCCGGCGCCGGGGCGGCCGCAGCCAGGCGGATTGCGGCGCTGGTTCGTGATCGACCCGCTCACGCGCACCGAGTCCCGTGGCGTGTGGGAGCCGGGAGCCGGGCTGGACGAGGCATTGTCGGCGTTCGCTGCCGAGGGTCCCCAGCCCGACCCGGTCGCGGTGCGCCTCCTCGTGTGCACCCACGGACGTCACGACCGGTGTTGCGCCGTCAGGGGCGTCCCGGTCGCCGCTGCCGTCTCCGACCGCTTCCGCAGGAGACCTGGGAGTGCAGCCATGGGCGGCGATCGCGTTGCACAGCTTCCTCGTCGTCCTGCCCAGTGGGACCTGTCCACGGCGGCCTCGGTCAGGTCCGCTCTCGATGTCGTTCTGGCACACCGCCGTCACGCCGTCGCCGCGACCCACTTGCGTGGGGTGACGACGATCCTCCCGTGGGCCCAGGCGGCGCTGTGGTGCGTCCTCGACCACTTCGGGCCCGGAGCCGCTGGGGTCGATGAGCGCCACATCCATCCGGCGGCGGCCCCAGGTGTGGCGGGTCGACGTCACAGGGCACCCGCGGGCGGCAGGGTGGAGGTCGAGGTGCGCCGCGGCATACTCCTCCTCCGGCGCGGCGGTCGTGCTGCCGGGCGGCCGAAGACCAAATCGCCGTCACGTATGCCGCGGTCGTCACCGGGACCAGCGCCCGATGATCGCACGGCCGATCCCACCCGCACCGGCCGAGGCCAACCTCGCGGGTTCCATCTCAGGCGGGTGGCCGACCGGCCGTTCGCGGCGTGCTCTTCGACATGGACGGGACGCTCATCGACTCCGCGCCCTCGGTCAGACGGTGCTGGGCGGTCTGGTCAGGCGAGATTCGGTATCGATCTCGACCGGTTGCGTCGCTGGCACGGTGTCCCGGCGCTCGGGGTCATCGCGCACTTCCTCCCGCGAACGGCACCGGGGGCGGCCCGGCAACGACTCACCGACCTCAGGCTCGCCGACGCCCACGACATCCCGCTCCTGCCGGGTGCCGCGGAAGCGCTCGCCGCTCTCGCCGGCTCCCGGCCCGCGTCACTCGATCGCGACGTCGTGCACCGACGCTCTCGGCCGCGCCCGGTTGCGGCATCCGGCCTGGTCATCCCGCCGGTCTTCGTCACCGCCGACGCGGTCGCGCGCGGAAACCCGCTCCGATCCGTATGCCGGGCCGCTCGCCGCCTCGGTGTCTCCCCAGCGGACTGCCTCGTCGTCGAGGACGCCCCGGCCGGGCTCGCCTCGGGCCGCGCCGCCGGGTGCACGACCCTCGCGGTGACGACGACCAGCACCAGGGCGGCCCCTTCGAGGCCAGCAGCGGCGACGCCGACGCCGTCGTCGCCACCTGGCCGACGTCGCAGCGAGTCGTGGAGCCGACCGGGGTCCGCATCCGGAGCCGCCGGCCACCAGGCATAGGGGACGGGCCGTCGAGCAGGAACTGATGTAGCCCTTAGGTCAGTGGCTGTGAAGGGAATACAGGAGAGTCCCCTGGGGTGGTGGGTTTTGAGGGTCAACGGCGGGGCTGCGTGATGTTAGCGGCCATCGGCGGGATCTTCGGTGTGTAAGTACCAAGTCACCCACTGAAGGAGACCCACCGATGGCCTTCGCAAGTCTGCCCTGTCCGAGCTGTTGGAGGCGTTCCGCGCCGGCGATGGCGTGGACATGATCCGCGAGAGTCGGTCCGTACCGTGCTGCAGAGGCTCGTCGAGGTTCGAGGCTGCGGGTGTGATCGGCGCGCAACGCTGCACGCGCGCCAGGACCGTGTCACCGAGCGCAATGGTTCACGTCCCAAGCTGCTGACCACCAAGGCCGGCGATGTCGACTGCGGATCCCCAAGCTTCGCAAGGGTTTCGTTCTTCCCCTCAATCCCTTGAACCCCGTCGGCGGATCGACCAGGCGCTGTACGCGGTGGTGATGGAGGCCCTACGTCCTGGGTGTCACCACCCGCAGCGTCGATGACCTGGTCGTGGCGCTTGGTGCGGATTCCGGGATCTCAAGTCCGAGGTCTCCCGGATCTGTGAACAGCTCGATGAGACCGTGGGCGCGTTTCCGCACCCGTTCCTGGCCGACATCACCTTCCGTACGTGTACCTGGACGCGACCTGCCTGCACGTGCGGAACAAGCCCGGCAAGGCGGCCACGTCGTCTCCATGGCCGTGATCGTCGCGACCGGGATCGCTGCCGACGGCACCCGACACGTCCTGGGCCTGGACGTCGGCGACAGCGAGGAGGAGACGTTCTGGCGGGCGTTCCTGCTCTCGCTGAAGCAGCGCGGCCTGACCGGGGTGCGCTTGGTGATCAACGACCAGCACTCCGGCCTCGTCGCGGCGCTCAGGCGCTCCTTCCGGGACTCCGCGCACCAGAGGTGCCGGTCCCCCTCGCCGAAACCTGCTGCGCACGTGCCCAGAGCCACGCCGACATGGTCGCCGCAGTGTTCCGCACGATCTTCGCCCAACCCCGACCCCGACGCTGTCAGCACGGCATGGGACGAGGTCACGACCAACTCGCCAAGTCCTTCCCGAAAATCGGGCCACTGATGGACCAGGCCAAGTCCGAGGTCCTCGCGTTCACCGCGTTCCCGAAGGCGCACTGGCGCAAGATCTGGTCGACCAGCCCCGCCAACGGGTCAACAAAGAGATCAAGCGCCGCAGCCAGATTCGTCGGGATCTTCCCCAACACCGCCGCCGTCATCCGGCTCGTCAGAGCGGTCCTGATCGACATGCACGACGGATGGATCGCCAGCGACCGCCGCTACCTCTCCAGAGGAGTCCATGGCACTGCTCAACGATGCCGTGGATACTGGTGCACACGCCGCCATCGACAGCGGCGAGTAGGGCACCGAGGACCACCTCAAAGCCCACCACGCCACGGGGGCTCTGTCGTGAATACCGTCATCGGCTCCACCCTGGTGCGATAGTCGAGAGTGCCACCGCGGACGACGTGGTGGAATGGCCCGCTATCGCAATGCCGTTCGTGACGTCAGTTCTTGTCGTCCGAGATGACGGAGCGCCTTGGTGTCCTCCTCGGTCCGGGAGACGCTCGCGGAACAACGCCACGTCATCCTCATCAGGGCATCTCACGACTTCGATCATGATCTGGGTCAGTAGGTCGTAGGTATCAGAGCTGGCGAGTTCGTCAGCGATCCGGCCGTGCGCTCCGCGCGGCGTGAGACTCTCGGACGACGACGAGGCCGACCGGGCGGCTCGGCCCCGGTGCGTCGAGCGGAGACCAGCAGGCTTCGGTTGCATGGTGGTGTGTCACCGGGCTTCAGACATCCCGTACCGGTCGATGTTGTGGCTGTTCCAGTGCGAACGGTCCGACGGCGGGTCCGTGACCACGGCCGTTCCTTTTCCCAGGCCATCGCAATGAGCCCCTCGTCGTCCGGGTATGTCGTGCGAGCGACCACGTGAAGCTGCTGAGACTCGGACACTAGGCCATCGGAAGAACTTGCCGTCTTTGGCGATAGGCAGAGGCCCGTGATGTTGTGGCATCTACGTGAGCGGCGCTCAAAGGTGTAGCCCGGCATCGGTGATGGCCGGTAAGCGTCCCGGATCTCTGTTGGGCGCGCGCCCGGCCAAGCGCTCATACTCGATGAGTCGGCGATAGCGCGGGCGCTGCCGGACGCGGATGACAAGCCCGACGATCGAGGCCACCACGCCGCCAGCGAAGACCCACCCGAAGGTCGTCCCGAGGCTAGGAGGATAGCGCCCCAGGCCATCGGCACGGTGCCGACATGACCGAGCCCTCCGCGGATGGCCCACCACCACCCGGACCAAGCGCTCCTCGCCAGCGGTGGTCACTGGCTTTGCCGCACGGGCCACAGGCGCCAACTGGTGGCGTCGGATTCCAGGGTAAATGGGGCTTCGGTTGCGGCCTCGGCAGTGATGCTATTCGGTGGCGCCGACGGCGCTGGGGACGTCGTGGGCCGGGTCGGCGGTCGAGGTGCCTGCCGGGGTGAAGTGTGGGTGGATCGAGCCGGGATCGGCGCAGGTCTTGCGGTGGCGTAGTCCCGCGGGGTCATCGTCAAGCCCGCCGGCCTGCGGCGGCACGATCCACCGTCTCGACGTGGCGCGGGTGGCCCCACTCGAGCAGGTCAGCGTGCCCGCCCGGTAGCCGTAGGTGCCCTCGGGTCCTCGAAGGACTTCGCGACCAGTGCCGCCAGCAGGGCCGCCGCTACGCCGGGCGAGGGTGCGCTATTTCCACGCGTAGTAGCCGGACCGGGCGACCTTGGCCCACCGGCATCGGGTGACCGGATAGTTGACTTCTTCGCTGCGAATGGACGCGCATTTCGCGGTCACGGGTGTTTCTTCGCGAAGAAGGCCGTCGCTTTCCGAGGAACTCGTTTTCGGCTTTCAGTTCCCGGTTCTCCCGTTCCAGCTCCGTAACCGGAGCCCGCTCAGCGAGGATCAGCTCGGGTCGCTGATCTGGCGTGCTTCCTTGCCCCACACGTCATTATCTCACGAAACCGCCGAAACATATTTCAGCGAAAATGCCACTAAAGAAGGCATTGCGCATGGTTGAGACTCACTTTGCGCTTGTGATTTCGGTGCACCGAGAAATTAAAAGCAAAGCCAAGAGAAAGTAATGAAAGAACAATCGAAATTGCCAAACGCCAGGCGAAATCGAGATCGTGAATAGCCCTTCCAGAACTAGCCACAAGACTGCAGATGTTTCAGTACGAGCAGGGGGGAAAGAATGAGAAGGGCAACAATTGTTCCTAAGGTGGGCTTGTTGCTACCGCGAGACAAGGCATTTCCCTAGGGGCACAAGTGCAGTCAACCCGCTGGTAGCGTCATGTTCATCGTCACGAAGTCCTCAGCAGCCTTAGTGATTGACACCGCATTGACTTTCAGGCCATTTGTATAGGGGCTGAGTTCGAAAGGAACGTCTTCAACACGCGCCCCCAAATCACTCCTCGCGGAGGCGGCGGCACCCCATATCGGCTCAGCCCGTGAAGTGCTGAAGCTCTTCACGATGTACACGATGTAGGTATATGTTGTTGCCGCTAATGGACATCAGGCGTCCGAATGCCGTGCCGGGCGGAAGCCCATTCGTCTACCAAACAGGTGAATACCGACTTGTGCTCGAGTCGTTCCTAAAACTACTACCATAGAGACGTTGCCAGGACGGCTCGCCTGCCAACCCTATTGACGTACTGATGCTAAACCCAACCTCGGCGGCAGACGTCGCGGGGAATAGGGCGTGACCGCTACCACAAGATAGTCGTTCCTTGCGAACGAAAAATGGGATTACTGCAAACCTAACATATCAGCCATATGGAAAATTGTCAAGTTCGACCTGGTACTCACTTGCTGCACGTCCCGTATGGGTCTGCCGGGGTTATGCCCGAGTCCATTCGCTGCAGCCTGCGTTTCGGTCGCTTGGTAAGAGTCCTGAAGGCCTGTCCAGCTGACCGGTAAGGATGCCCCGTTAATGGATTTCCCGGCCTGGCCATACATGAAGGTGCCGCTTCCGGAAGAGCCTGACGACGAAAGGTTGAGGTTTCACTCGGCACAAACGTTGTTGTTGGCGCCTCAGCCATGGTTCCAAGCGGTAACTCTTCCCAGTTCGGATGATGGGGAAGTAGCGGCTGGAATACTCTCAATGACCGCTAAGCATCTGGTGCAGCAGCAAGAGACTGCCCCCTCCGCTCATCGACAGCGAATCAATTCGCCAACGACGTCAGATAGCTGTGTGTCAGTTCGTCGACGAGGTTGAGCGTTTGAGGAAGGTCCCCTTGATGGTCTGCAAAGGAGGATTCAATTTGTCCGATTGGCTGGACGCTTGGGGGACAGAACCGGCGCCTACCAGTGTGACCGCTAGAGCGAGGCCCCCACAGAGTTCAGAAGACACCGCGGGGAGACCGTCGACTTTTTCCTGGACCCGCACCAGCGCCTCCATCGCTTGTCTCCCTGGAGTCAGGCTGGGTAACAATTCCTTTACGGCGAAGTAGGTTGGGACCCCCTCTGGGTAGAGGACACCCACAGCCTCCCCTGGTCCAGGGGCGGTGTCAAGCCGTGGAGCAACAGGTGACTGTCGGGCCGGAGACGCTGGAAGCGACTCGGTGGCGTCCGTTTCCCGGTGTAAATGAGGGGTTGTGGGTTCCGGCTTCGTGGGTCAGGTTACCCGGTGGCGGTGACAGGGGTCAGGCTGGTCGTCGGGCCGGAGTGCGGTGGCGGGGGAGGAGGTAGCTGGTGGGGGTGGATCCGCACACGCCGCAGGCGTAGGTCGTGCAGAGTGGCGTAGCCCGGCAAAGGGTCATGCTCCGGCCGCGCCAATCAGCGCAGGCCCGGTCGGAACGGCCCAGACGAGGGCTGATGCAGGAGGTCTCGCCGGGAAGCGGCCGATGACTTTGGCGCGGCGGCGGGTCTCACCGAAGGGGTGCGTTCGATGAAGTTGGAGTGCCGTCCGGGTGTGGTGCTCGGTGGGAAGCGCCGCAGGAGGTCAGTCCTGCGGCGTCGGTGAGCAGGATCTTCATCGCGGCCGGGTAGAGTCGCGGACGGGCCCTACGAGCGAGGCGATCACCAGCGACTCCAGGGCGTTGGTGATCGTGACGTGCTTACCGAACAGGCGGGAGGCGAACGCCGCGGTGGTGCCGCGCAGCTGGGCCGCTCCAGCGTGACCGGGCAGGGCGGCTGGTCGTGACCGTCACCGGCTGGAACCCGTTGCGCGAGCCCGGCCGGGCCTGGGCCGTCGTGGCCGCGCGTTGGTCGCGGTCGCGGCCGGGAACTCGGTGACCTCGGTCTCCAGAGCGGCTCGCATCAACAACTGCGCCCCGAGCAGGCGACCTCCTCCACGATGTCCGGCAGCGCGCACGTTCCGAAGCGGACAAGGCATCGATCTGGCATGGATCCGATCCATCGGTGATACTCGTGCAGACACGGGTGTGGGTCCCTTCCTCGATGACTATGAGGGTCCGGAACCTGAACCTACGCCCGTCTCATTTACACCGGCCCCTGGACGCGACCCATCAACTCGGTCTCACGTGTCACCACGGTTGCCGACTCCTCGGCCGTGATGATCGCCCGCTTGATGTTGTCGCGTGCAGTTAAGTCGATCAGATCCTCGACCTCGCCATTGGACGGGTCAGAACCAAGGTCGACCGCGACGGAATCGGTTTCGACCGAGTTCACCTCAGCGCTGATGACGGTCGGGCAGCTCTCGGAAAAGTCACTGACAGCTCGCTGGATAGTCTCGGGGACCTGGCTCTGGTCGAGCCTCGCCCCAACTCCGAGGGTGTGGACGTGCCACGCAACGTCATCTCAGCCTCCTCCTGGGTGCCTCTTGACACACGACGCTAGCGGCGGCGACCGACAAGGCCCTCCCGTCATGGTGCCGGGTTACGCCAAGAACTCGACTCCTGCACGCGGTGACCGGCAAGCCGTGAGCGCGGACTCAGAGGTATTGGCCGGTGGGACCGGATTGCTCCCCCGGGAGAGAGCCGGGGCGCGTGGGGAGCATGCCGGGCGGCATACCGGGAGGGCGGGCGCCAGCCGGCTCCTCCGCGGCGGGGTGGCCCGGTGGGAGGCTGCGGCGCATCTGCTGCAATTGGGCCTGAGCGGCCATCTGCTGGGCGACCAAGGCCGCCTGAATCCCGTGGAAGAGACCCTCGAGCCAGCCCACCAGCTGCGCCTGCGCGATCCGCAGCTCCGCATCGCTGGGCGCGTTGTCGCCGAAGGGCAGCGCGAGTCGATCGAGTTCGTCGACGAGTTCGGGTGCCAGACCGTCCTTGAGCTCGGCGATCGAGCGCGCATGGATCTGGGCCAGCCGCGCGCGGCCGGCCTCGTCGAGCGGGGCGCTGCGGACCTCTTCGAGGAGCTGTTTGATCATCGAGGCGACCCGCATGACCTTGGCGGGCTGCTCGATGAGGTCGGCGGGGTTGCGGTCGTCCGACGACGGCTCGGCCACGCCCATCCCTTCGGGGGTCAGGACGACGATGCGCTCGCCGTCGGGCGCGGCGCCATCGGGGGCGTCGGGACCGTCGCTGGAGGGGGTGGGCTGCGTCATACGGTCATCCTGCCAAACTCGGCGGGGTGCGGCGCGAGCACGTCGAGCCACACGTCGGCGCGGGCATCAGGGCGAGACGGCGTCCGCGGAGAGGGTTCCGCCGGGTGCGGTGGCGGGATCGATCTGCGGGGCGGTATGCCGCTGTCCCCGCAGCGGCGACATCCACCCGTATGCCGCCGCGACAGCCCCGAGGCTGACCAGGGTGACCATCGCCTTGCGTACCCCCCAGTGGCCAGCCAGGGTCCCCGCGGTCGCGGCCCCCAGGGTCCAGCCGATCCCGAAGGCGAGCATCCGGCCGGTGGTGACGACCCGGCCGAGGAGATGCTCGGGCGTGACCTGCTGACGGTAGGTCACCGAGTTCATGATCACCCCTTGGTAGGTCGTCCCCCAGACGATCATCGCGACGACGGCGACGAGCCACGTGCCCGTCAGGGCCACGACGAGGCCGGCGACCGCGGAGATGGGCAGGCCGATCAGGCTGAGCGCCACCGCGGTCCGGCGGGTTAGCAGCCGGCTCGTCAACGCCGCCGCGAGGATTCCGCCGACGCCCCAGGAGGCGAAGAGCAGGCCGAAGCGCCACCCGGAGGTGCCGAGGTGGAGGAGGCGGTCGGCATACGGCACGGCAAGGGCCATGAACCCGGCCCCGCTGATCGACTGGAGGATCCCGATGAGGGTCATCGGCCGGATTCCGGGGTGCCGCCAGAGATACGACAGGCCTTCGCCGACCTCGGTCAGGATTTGGCGCGGCGCGAACGGCGGGACGTGGTCGCGATGCCCGGTCAGCGGGCGACCGATCGTCCCGATCAGGAGGGCGGAGACAACGAAGGTGACCGAGTCGACGGCCAGCAGGTCCGCCGGGTGAACGAACCCGAGCAATAGTCCGACCATGATTGGCACCCCGAGGTCGAGGACGCCGCCGAATCCCCACAGGGCCGCATTCGCCGCGCCGATCCGATCCCGCCCGACCAGGACCGGCAGGGCCCCGAAGGCGGCGCCATCGAAGAACACGACCATCGCCTGACTGAGGAACGCGCTGACCAAGACGTGGCCGATGGTCAGATGCCCGGAGGCGTGGGCGATGGGGATGCTCGCGATGGCGATCCCGCACACGAGATCGGCCGCGACCATGACGCGCCGGCGGTCCCACCGGTCGCTCAGCGCCCCCGCGACGAGGCTGAAGAGGAGATACGGCAACCCCTCGAGCATCGTCGTCATCGCCGTCAGCGTCGCGGAGTGGGTGAGGCGATAGATGAGCACCGGCAGGGCGACGGCCGTGATGAGCGAGCCGGTGACCGAGATCTGCCGCGCCGTCCAGAACCGCACGAAGTCGCGGTCGGCCCGCAGGCCTGGAGGGTCGGTCACGAGTGGACAGTATGCCGAGCAACCGCCCCGCGCGCGCGGTGCACCCCGGCCGGCGTCACTGAAGCCCCACAGTCACGCCCACACCGACGTGGTGCAGCCCGCCGTCGTCCGAACCAGCCCCCGACCTGCACGGATGGTATGTCGACCCCTCCGGCGGGGCGCGCCCCCTGCGCGCACCCCGCCCGGGTGGGTCGGCCAGAAGGGTCGGCCGGGTGGGTCGGCCGACGTGGGCCAGACCGAGAGGTCAGGCCCGGCGGGTCACCGTCGGCGACCGGCGGATCGACCCGGCCGCGATCAGTGCGGCCAGCAGCGGCACCCCGACGAGCACGAGCATCAGGTGCAGCGCCGGTATGCCGATCGTCGGACTCAGGGTGACCTGCTGCCCGCTGATCTGGTCCCACCCCTGTGACGTGGCCGGATAGGCGAGCGAGACACCGGCGACGATCCCGACGAGGATGCCGAGCCCGACGCCCACCGCGCCGACGGTCGCGGCCTGGGCGCCGGCAAACGAGCGCCGGGTCCCCTTGGTCGCTCCGACCGCCGCCAGCGTGCCCATGTCGGACTGCTGCTCCGCCAGGGCGAGAGCCGTGCTGATCAGGGTCACCGTGACGAGAAGGAATGCGGCGATCCCGAAGACGATGGCAAGGATCATGAAGTCCTGACGCTGGAATCCGCGCTCCACAGAGAGGTGGACGCTGTCGGAGAGCCGGTCGGTGACCTTCTTCTCCGCATCCTTGCTGATCGGTCCAGCGGGGTCGTAGATGTGGACCTGGGATGGGCTGACCTTGATCCCGAGGGCGGTCGCCCTCTCCTCGGGAATGACCAGCCCGGTGTAGTTGTCCACGGCTCCTCGGCGATAGTCCGCCGCTGACGCGAGAACCGTAGGAATGGTGATCGTCTTGGACCACACCACCTTCTGCGTGGGCGGCTGGTTCACCTCGCCGGTGTCCGTGGGGAGGCTGCGCGCACCATAGGCGAGGACGACACCACGGTCGCCGGCCCATCGGGCATCGCCGACGACGACCGCCCCCGCCCGGATGGCGGCGGCATCGGCACCGGTCAGGCGCAGCCGACGAATGATCTCCTCCGCCGGGATGACGGTGACGCTGGCGCGTTGGCCGTTCTTCGTCGAGGCCGCCCAACACGGGTTGCTCCCGGGATCCATGCCGGAGCCGTCGTCGGCCATGATCTGGGAGGGAGTGCAGCCGTCGGGAAGAATCCCGACGAAGGGCTCCTCCGTCGGGGTGGCGGTGCCGTCCGGCCCGTAGTCGGCCTGAACGGCATACTCCTGGACCATTTTCCACGTCGGGGCGAAGCTGGCGACGGCCGCGGCGAACTCGTCCCGCGACTGCTTGTCCCCGAGGAAGGCCACGCCTTCGCCGGCGATCGTCGAGGGGACATATTGACGCGCCTGAAACTTCGTGTCGCTGGCCAGGAAGACGGCAAAGGTCGACAGCAGGGCGCTCCCGGCCATGACCGCGGCGACCGTCGGGGCGCTGCGGTGCCGCTGGCGCGCGGCGTCGCGGGTCGCCATCCGGACCGTCACGGGGAACCGGGCGGCGATCCTGCCCACCCAGACCAGGAGCACGGGGATGATCAGGAGCGGACCGACAAGCAGTCCGACCATCCCGACGACCGCGGCCAGGGCCGACTCCTTGACGACGGCGAGGAACACTCCGGCGCCCCCGACGGCGAAGAGCACCAACCCGATCCAGGGAAGCCGGCGGTTGTGTGGGGGGGAGACGTTCTGCCCCTTCATCACCCCCACGATGTCCAGGCGGCCGAGGCGTAACGCCGGGATCAGTGCTGCGGTGAGCGCTGCCAGGGTCGCGCATGCGGCGACGATGAGGACAGCGATCCACGGGATGTCATTGGGACCGACGAAGGTCGTCCACGGGTGGCTCCACCGCCAGTATGCCGCCGCCCCCAGCGCGACTGCGGCCCCCAGAGCCGCGCCGAGGGCCACGGCGAGGACGCCGAGCACGACGGCCGAGGCGAGGACCGACCGGCGCAATTGCCGGGTCTCCGCGCCATTGCTCGCCGCGAGGGCAAGCGAGCGCCGCTGCCGACCGGCGCTGACCGCGAAGGCAGGGCCGACCAGGAGCGCGGTGATGAGGAAGAGCGTGCTACCAAGGATGGCCGCCGCGAGCCGGGTCGAGGCGTCCTCATTGGAGGTGTTCATCCGCGCGTCGGGCGACAGCTCGCTCGGCGCAGGGGGGTTCTCGACGACGGCCCGGCTGGTGACGCCAAGCCCGTACCGGTTGAGTTCGCGGACCTCCGGCCAGAG
Source organism: Nostocoides sp. (assembly GCA_016702415.1). GTDB lineage: Bacteria > Actinomycetota > Actinomycetes > Actinomycetales > Dermatophilaceae > Nostocoides_A. Next base: position 206,708 of record JADJEA010000025.1, on the reverse strand, counting down.
GACGGGCGTGTCCCGCTGGAGGATGTACTGGGTCTGCCACGCGTGTTGCGCATCCCACGGGGCCGTGGTGAGCAGGAGCGGCATACCGATATTAGGGTCTCGAAGGGAGGCCTGTCCGACCACCGTCACCGGGATGTCGGTGTCGCCGACGCGCACGGCGATCGGCCCGGAGGTGGGCATGCCCTGGGCGATCCCCGCCGGGGTGACGGCGACCTCGGCGGTCGAGGTGGGCCACCGGCCGGAGTTCAGGCGGAGCTTGGGGCCGAGATCGACGGTGGGGTCGACATACGCGGCGGTGCCGGAGGGCCGGCGGGCACCGTCCTGCCAGCGGAAATCGCCGTATTGGATCGGCACGATCGTCGCGTGCGTCAGCGCGGCGAGCGCCGCAACCCGATCGGCAAGCGGGCTGTATTCGGTGAAGCCGGGGATGGGCCTCGCTTTCTCCTCCGTCCCCGGGCCCCCGCCCATCGAGTAGCTCCCGTCGGGGCCCTGATTCACCACGGTCGACGAGATCGAGTCGATCGCCGCCTGGGCGTTGCCGAGACGGGTGGGGAGGCTTTCGCGCAACGACGTGTTCGAGGTGGCCGAGAAAGTCAGGCCGGCGACGATGAGGGCCACCGGGAGGGCAACCATGACGACGATGAGGGCGCTGCGGCCCCTGTAGCGCACGGCGTCGCGGCGGGCCATCGTCAACGAGATTCGCCAACTGGAGCGCCATCGCGCGAATCGGGATCCGGTGTCGGGTGCGGTGGCAGGCGGAAGCCCGGCGGCGTCGCGCCGCGTGGTCAATGTCGTCATCTCAGTGCGCCGCCCCGACAAGGAGATCGTCGACCTCATCCGGCCGCCCGGTGGTGTCGACGACGATCCCGTCGCGCAGGAAGACCACCCGGTCGGCCCACGCGGCGTGTCGTGCCTCGTGGGTCACCAGCAGCCCCGCGGAGCCCCCATCGCACCGCTCCCGCAGCACTCGCAGCACCCCTTCACCGGTGTGCGAATCCAGGGCACCGGTCGGCTCGTCGGCGAGCACCAGGCGACGGTCGCCGACGAGCGCTCTCGCGATGGCGACGCGCTGCTGCTGTCCGCCGGACATCTTGTCGGGGAAGCGGTCGATCAGGTCGCGCAACCCGACGAGCTCGAGCGCGTCGGCGGCCAAGCCACGCGCTTGCCGTGCGGGGGTGCCGTCGAGCTCGAGGGGGAGGGCGACGTTCTCGCCGGCGGTCAGCGAGGGGATGAGGTTGAAGTCCTGGAAGACGAAGCCGACCCGTCGGCGCCGCAGCGCCGCCAGTTGCGCCGGGGTGAGCCCACCGATCTCGGAGTCCTCGATGTAGACCTGCCCGCTGGTCGCCTTGTCGAGACCGCCGGCGAGGTTGAGCAGCGTCGACTTGCCCGATCCGCTCGGCCCCATGACGGCGACGAGTTCCCCGGGGAGGACGTCCAGGCTCACGCCGCGCAGGGCGTGGACTGCGGTGTCGCCGTCGCCGTGCGTGCGCACGACGTCGACGAGACGAAGGACGGGTGTGGTCATGGTGGGCCCCCTGCAGGCGGTCGGTGGTGGACTTCGTGGTTGCGGAGTGTGCGCCATCCGCCCGGTCCGTATGCCGCGTGCTCGCCGCCCGCGCCAGGCTCGCCTCGACGTGGTCGAGCCACCGGATCTCGCCTTCCGCTCCGAAGATGAGGTTCTCGACGACGAGGAGCCAGGCGAGATCGTTCGGGCCACCGGCGCCGCTGGCGTGGCGGTCGCTGGCCTGGACCTTCAGCCGGGTCAGGTCGCGCAGGTGCCGCAGGGTCGCGGTCCGCTGCGTTTGGACGACCTGGTGCACATCGACGCCGGGGGTGGTCACGGCGAGAGCGAGCTTGATGACGAGTTCGTCCCGCGGGGTGTCGTCGCGATCGACCGGGGTCTCCCACCACGCCATGACCTCGGTGCGCCCGCGGTCGGTGAGGTGGTAGCGAATGCGACCCTCCTCGTCGGCGGCGTCGTCGTGGTCGACCAGGCCGTCGCGCTCGAGCCGGGCGAGGGTGGTGTAGACCTGCCCGACGTTCAGTGGCCAGGTCCCCCCGGTCCGGGCCTCGAACTCGCTGCGCAACTGCGCGCCATACATCGACTCTTCCGCCAGGAGGGCGAGCAGACCGAGCTTGACCGACATCGGCGGCTCCTCTCGTCGTGGGTCAGTCGCGGAAGGTGATGTCGGCGAACCGCGGCCGGTCCGGCGCACGGGTATACCGAGTATCTGCGACAGCGCCACGGTATACCGAGTATGACGTCAGGTCAATACCGGGTATGCCGACCGGCTCCGACCCCGGCCCGACTCACCCCGGGCGCCAGGCTCGGCCTCAGGTCGTGAGCAGGATCTTGCCGATGTGGGCGCTCGACTCCATTTCCCGATGGGCGTCGGCGGCACCGCCGAGGGGGTATGCCGCGTGCACCACCGGCCGCACCCGTCCCGCCTCGACGAGGGGCCAGACGTGCTCCCGAACGGCGGCGATGATGGTCGCCTTCTCCGCCGGTGGCCGGGCCCGTAGGGAGGTGGCGATGACCGCCGCGCGCTTGCTCAGGAGACGGCCGAGGTCGAGTTCGCCCCTCACTCCGCCCTGCAGCCCGATAACGACGAGCCGGCCGTTGGTGGCGAGGACCTCGACATTGCGGGGAAGGTACTTCGCGCCCATGTTGTCAAGGACGACGTCCGCCCCGGCGCCACCGGTCGCCTCCTTCACCACGGCGACGAAGTCCTCGTCCCGATAGTTGACGAGGATGCGGGCGCCGAGGTCGCGGCATACGGCCAATTTGGCGGCGGACCCGGCGGTGACGGCGACGGTCGCCCTCGCCTCCCGGGCCAGCTGGATCGCCATCGTCCCGATCCCGGACGACCCGCCATGGACGAGAACGATCTCTCCTGGTTGGAGATTCGCGGTGAGGAAGACATTGGACCAGACCGTCGCGACGACCTCCGGCAGCGCGGCAGCATCCCGCAGGCTCACCCCGTCCGGGACGGGCAGGACCTGGGCCGCAGGGACGCAGACCCTCTCGGCATACCCCCCGCCGGTGAGCAGCGCACAGACCTGGTCACCGACCGCCCACCCGGTCGCCCCCTCCCCGAGAGCGTCGATCGTCCCGCTGACTTCCAAGCCGGGGTATGCCGACGCCCCCTCCGGCGGCGGATAGAACCCCATCCGCTGCATGACATCCGCGCGGTTGACCCCCGCCGCCGCCACCGCGATCCGCACCTCCCCGGCCGCCGGGGTGGGGTCGGGCACCTCGGCCAGGACGAGCGCGTCGGGTCCGCCGGGGGAGGGGATGGTGATGGCCTGCATGGTCTCAACCTACGGGTGCCGGGCTTGGCCCTTCGCCGTCGGCGTGGAGTGTCCTCACTGGACAAACGTCGTGCTAGATCAACTCCACGAGTCATCGACCGTCGTCGAGGAGCGCGCGGAGGATCGGGCGCATTGGGCCGAGATCAACCCCATGCGAGTCGGCGTACTCAAGCACGGATTGCTCGGCTGCGCCAGCAGTGCCTGCCAGTTGCGATCGTGCTCGCTCCTGCACGGTGTTGGCCCCGAGTTGCAGCGCGCCAAGAAAGACGAACGGTGTGATGAGAACGCCGATCGCGAGAGAGATGCCGGCGACGGCCCGGCGCGGGCCGCGGATCAACGCGATCAACGCCAGGATGAGGCCGATGGTGATGACGATGTCCATGCCGACCCAACCGGTGAGCCACAAAAGGCCGTCGCCCAGCGGATCCCGCGAGATCAGGCTGATCGACGCGACCGACTGATACAGCAGCCCGGCTCCGAGCACCGTGCCCAGCAGCACAACCATGAAAGCGGTGACGCTCAGGCGCCCGCTTCTCCTTTTGGACACCGCTGCGGGGGCGACCGAGGCGCCCACCCCGGGATTGACCGAGTAGGGGGTTACCGCGGCCTGCGGCTGACCCCACAGGTCGACGCTTTGAGACGGCGCGACAGCCGACGGGAATGTCGGCCCCACCTGGCTGACGCTCGGTGCGTCGCCGAAGTTCGGCCATGAGGGAGTCGAGGGTGAGGCTGGCCAGGTTCCATAGGGACTTCCGGGCTGCCCTTGCCCTGGGAACGCGTCGGGGTCAGTCAACCGGAGGTCGTCTGTCGACCACGGGTCCGCCATCGTGCCACCTCCCCTCGCCGACACCCTTCGATTGCGGCCGCCCGCCGCCTCGCGACTCATGCTAGAGACGTATGCCGTTCCGTCGGTGTCCCCCATTTGTGGGACACCGACGCGCCAGACCACATCTGGCAGACGGGGATTGGGCCGCTGAAAGGTCCCCTTGTTGGGGGACTGACGACGGCGTGACGCCATAAATAGCCTGTCTCGCGGAGCGCCATTATGGCGGACCTCCTCCTCTGCTCCCGATCGAGGCCGTGTCCCTCAATGTGGGGACTGGTCCCGCCCCGGCCACTCCGGCAAGTTGACAGTGGCCCCCCGAGAGGTGCACTCACGGCCGACCTCAGCGGGCCATCCGCGGCACACCCCGCTTGAAGAGGACGACCATGAGCTTCACCGAGAAGGACTTCTCCGGGTTCGACTCCGGCCCCGGGGTTCGAGCGCCCTGGGAGGCACCCGGAGCCGCCGCCCCTGACACGGGATGGCCCGGCACCCCAGACCAGGGGACGGCCTGGACCGGCACATCCGCGCCCGGCGGCCAGCAGTCCGACTCTCAGTTCGGTTGGCCTGATGGGCCGGGCGGACTACCGGGGTCCGTGCCACCAGGAACGGCCCCCACGTCATGGCCAGCGGACGACCCCTTCCAGAGCGGGGGCCCCGTGACGACCTTGCCCGCCGGCAAACCCCCGGTCCTGTGGTTCGCCATCGCGGCCGCGAGCACGACCATCGCCTTCATCGGGGGCCTGGTGGCGTTGCTATTCCACCGCTCCCTCCTCCTCGGCGCGGGGAGTTGGCTCCTAGCCGGTCCGGTGGCGATCCTCGCGCTCGGTCAATTCATCAAGCTGGACGAGAGGCAGCGCGCCCGAGCTTCCTACGAGGGCGCCTGGGCCCGACCGGCAAGCATGTCCGTCGCCGGGGCCTGTCTGCTCGCGGTGGCGGCGTCGGCATACGTCATCGCGGAATGGGTGGCGTCGCGATGAGCCGGATCACGCGCGCCTTGACTACGGCGGTCCTCGCCCTGGCCACACCCAGCGCATCCGCCCTCGCCTCGTCCAGCGGAGCTCCGGGGGCGCCGGCGGTCGTCGCGTCTCCCTCTGTCGCGAGCCCGGGAGGCTCCACTGGGATCGCGAAGTTCGGTGCGTGTCTCAGCGGCAAACGAACTGCGGATGTGGTCCTTCTCCTGGACGAGTCCGGGTCGCTCCAACAAAGTGACCCCGGGGGCGCCAGGGTGGACGCGGCGAAGTACCTCGTCAAGCAGTGGAGTGCGCTGAGCTCCGAGTCGGGTGTCACGATCGCCATCCAGACCATGGGGTTCGCCGATGACGTTATGGACGGCTCGGGGAAGTGGCTCGACGCCAGCGAGGACTACTCGCAGATCAAGGCTGATCTCGAGCAGTTTCGAGGACGCAATCACGGCCAACAGACCGACTACTGGATGGCGCTGGATGGAGCGCGCAAGGCGCTGGCTCAGCGGTCCCAGAAGGGTGGGTCGACATGTCAAGCGATCCTGTGGTTCAGCGATGGGAAGCTTGACGCGTTTGCGACCTTTCCCGCCGTTGTCAACGGCAAGGCCGTCGTCGCGCTAAAGCCATATCTCAAGGACAAGGGCACCTCCAACGCGGCAGCGACAGCAGCTGCCTCCAAAGATCTCTGCCGTCGTGGCGGCGTGGCCGACCAGGTGCGCTCGTCCGGTATTGCGACGTTCGCGGTCGGGCTGGCCGCAGGGACAGCCGTCCCCGCGGACTTCGACCTCATGAAGGCGATCGCGCTCGGGGACAATGGATGCGGAGCGGTCCCGGCCGCGGGCACGGGAGACTTCCATCTTGCTACCGACATCGACGAACTCATCTTGGCCTTTGATGCCGTTCGCAGTCCCGGTCAGCTGCCTTTGGTCCAGCGTCTCGGCGTCTGCCAGGGAGAGGTCTGCCCTGCCCATTCTCACCGATTCGTTCTCGACTCCTCCATCACGAGGGTGCACATCGCGGCATCCGCCAGCGTCGAGGGACTCAAACTCTTCATCGTCTCGCCCAAACGCAAGGCCGTTGAGATCCCCACCACGGGTGAGCAAGACACACATGTCGATGCGGCCACCGTCCACAGCGAAGGATTGTCCAAGCGCACCACGTCACTGGACCTGACCGCCACTGGGGATTGGACCGGCGTGTGGGCGGTGGTCTTCGTGGATCCCGACAAAGGGTCGGGCACCGCCAAGTCGGTGACCTCGCTCGAACTGTCCGGCGACATCGAGCCATCGGTCACCTTGCCGTCCGCGAAGATCTACGCCGGGGAGAAGTCCGCTCCCGTGTCCTTCGGCTTGAAGCACCATGACGGCACGGTGATCGATCCGTCGTCGCTCCTTGGTTCGGTACGTGTGGACGCTACATTCACGGACTCTGCGGGCACCGAGATTCCGGTCGCTACTGGTCTGGACGCCGCGGCGTTGGCAGCGCCGCTGCCCCTCGATCTCACGTCCGCGGCCGAAGGGAAAGGTTCCCTCACTGTCACCGCGAGTTTGACGACGGCCCCGGTCAAGCCTGCAAAGGGCGCCACTATTCCCGGCACCCAGCTCAAGGCTGCATCGAGTGACTTCGACGTGACGGTCCTCCCGCCGGTCGGCTTCCCCTCCGTCGCCGACAGGGTCGATTTCGGGACCGCTACTGGTGCTGCGAAGGCGGATGGGTCCATCAAAGCGACCGGGCCAGGCTGTGTCTGGTTCGATGCGGCGAAAGTGATCGCGGCACCGGAGCAGGCGGGGACTGTGGGACTGACGAGTGCCGCCAATTCCGCTCAATCGTGCGTCAAGCTCTCGGACGGAGAGTCGAAGGATATTGCCGTCACGTTCACGACCGGCTCGCCCGCGAACGGTGCCGTAAACGGAACGGTGACTGCACATCTCGCTCCGGCCGACGAGCCGGGGCGCGCCCATACCAAGCCAGTGAAGTTCACCGCCAACCTCGACAAACCCCCGAATGGGGGGATGAAGTGGCTCATGTTCGTCCTCTGCCTCGGCGCAGGCCTCGGCATACCTCTTGGGCTGATGTATCTGTCCAAGTCGATGGCGAGCAAGATTCCTCCCCTCCCCCTCGTCGGTGGGGTCTTCGATATCGCAGTCGAAGGGGGTCAAGTAACCCGCAATGGGATGCCCTTCGAAATCGCCAAGACGGAACTGCGCGATCCAATTCCAATCACCTCAGGAGGAGCCAAGAGCCTGACCATCGGTCCAGCCCTGCTCAAGGTGAGGAATGGGTGGTTGCCCTTCGGGGCCGGCATGGTGCTAGCCACCGTCGCAGGTGCCACGGGCATCTCGAAGGCAAACACGAGTCCCCGCAAGGACGGGGCAGCGGAACTTCCACTCGCCATCCACAACAACTGGGCGCTCTTCAACGCCCCCGAGCGCGGTCCAGGCCAGGGTCGACTCCTCCTCCTCGCCAGCGCAGACGCGTCGCCGGAGAAACGTGCGGACCTGGTGGCTGGAGCGCTCGCGGACATTCCGCAAAGACTCGCGTCCCTGGCGGGGTCGGCCTCGGAGACCGGCGGCGGTGGAATGGTCGACCCCGGTGGATCCGGCACTGGCGGCCCGAGCCTGGTCGACCCGGACTCCGCATGGGCCGGAGGCGGTTCTGGGAACCCGTGGGCGACGGCCCCGACGAGCGGTTCCCAGGGCGGGGATCCCTGGGCCCAGACGGCGGGTGCAGCGGGGGCTGCATCGTCGGACCCGTGGGGAGCCGCATCCCAGCCCAGCGGATCCGGGTCGGGGAACCCGTGGACCGATCCTGGCGCTGGTGGTCCCGCCCCCGATCCGTGGGCGACGTCCGCCTTGTCCGCCCCCACCCCTAATCCAGATCCATGGGGGGCTGCCCCGGTCGGCGGTGCTGCACCCGATCCATGGGCGACACCGTCCGTGAACCCCCCCGGTGCCTCGTCCCCTCAGTGGCCACCGCCGCCTTCACCCGGCGGAGTCGACCAGTCCGGTTTACCCGCCATGCAGCCGTCCGGGCAGTCGGCCACGAATCCGTGGGCCTCGGGCCTCGATGACCGGACCGCTCCGCTGATCGTGCCACCGGGATCGCCGGGCACGTTCGGACCTCCGAGTGAGGCCACTGCTCCGGTTCACTCTTCTCCGGACGACGCGCAGCCATGGATGGACCAGGAACGTGGCACGCCGGCGGCATCCTCCTCGAACGACGCGGGGGCGCCCACTCTCGACTTCTCCAATCTGACCTTCGACGACCCCCGTCAGCCGAACTGACGGCGACAAAGGAGCTATTTGTGCGCAACATCCTCTTCGTCGGGTGCGGTGGGTCTGGCGGCGCGTTGCTGGGCTATGTGATGGACCAGCTTCGTTCCGACTTGCGCCGGCATGGCATCGACAAACTCCCGCGCGGGTGGGGCTTCATCCACGTCGATTGCCCGCCCGCGCCGGACCCGATGGCACCGGGCCTCGGGACGGTCTGGGACCTCGGTGGGACCTACATCGCCCTCGCTCCACAAGTGGGGTCGTACGCCATCGTCGACCGGGCGGTCACCAATGGCTTCGCCTTGGAGCACATTGCCACCTGGGCGCCACGAGCGCCGGAGCGAGTAAGTGTGCCCATTCAACTGGGCGCCGGCCAGCAGCGCGTCTTGGGTCGAGTGTTGCTGGCCTCGCGCGCCCCCAGTCTGATCGAGCAGTTGAAGTCCGCCGTGGATGCCATGAAGTCGGCGGAGGCGACCAGCGAGATGTATGCCGCCGCGGAGGCCCTCGGGGAGCCCTACAGCGCGTCCGCTGCGGCATACACCGTCGTCTTGTCCTCCATGGCGGGGGGGACCGGTGCCTCGATTGCGTTGGACATCTGCCGGATCCTGGGCCAGATCGTCGACAGCTCTCTGATGTCGGTATTCATGTGCTCGCCGGACGTCTTCGATTCGATTCCCGCCTCTCTGCGGGCGGGGGTCCGCCCGAATGCGTTGGCGATGCTCGGGGAGATCGTCGCGAGTCAACTAGGGGAATCTCACGAGCATGATCTCGCGCTGATGCAGGCCGTCGGTGCCCCGGTGCCAGGTGCGTCCCGCGTCCCATTCGCACGGGTGATCCCCGTCGGCAGGTTCCTGGGAACCGCCGGCACACCCTTCGGTGACGGGAGCATGCAGACGATTTACCGAGGAGTCGGACAGTGCCTCGCGGCTCTGGCGCTGAACGAAAAGGCGCTGGACAATTACCGCAAGTTCATTCTCGAGAACTTCACTCCGAGGGCTCACACGAGGGTCTCGGCCTTCGGCTGGGGAGCGCACAACAACCCTGATATCCAGTGGGGTTCCATTGGCTACGCGTCCCTGTCCATGGGCCGCGACCGTTATGCCGAGTATGCCGCCCAGCGCATGGCCCGCGCGGCGCTGGATCACCTCATGACCGGGCACCTCCAGCAGGGAAACCCCAACGCCGGACAACTCCAGGCTCGGGCCCTGGTCGCCTCGCAGTGGCAGTACGTCTGCTCGCAGCTCGGTCTTCCCGCCGGGGGTGGACAAGACCCCCAGGCTCTTGTCCGCTGGGTCTTCGATCACGGTCTTCCCCGGCAGAGGTCCGCACACATGGCTCGCTCGGTCGTGGAGCGAGAGATGGCCACCGACATGCCGGTCGCTACGGCGGGGGTTCCGGCCGAGCAGTTCATGCCGGCACTCATGGGATTCCTGGGCTCGAAACGCGCGGCATTGGCAGCACAGTCCAGGAAGGCCGCGTACGCCGAGGCGTACACCTGGTCGGCGAACTTCGTCAGCCGTCTGGAGAGCGTCATCGGTGAAGCGATCGCGAGCCATGGCTTGGTCTACACCAAGGAACTGCTCTCGACGCTGCAAGAGCATCTCACCGGCAACTACGGTGCAGCGGGGCTGACGGCGCTCGCCGCACAGTCGCCCAACGCGGAGCAGTTGCCGCCCGGAGTCGGGGAATTGTTCGCCTCTGTGCGCGGTGTCATCCAGCGGGGTCAGGAACTGGCCGACCAAGTGCGCGACCGCTACCTGGCGATGCTCGACATGTCCGGCCGCGGGCAGTGGTGCCAGGTCGTCGCGCAGGTGATGGGAGATATCGCCAGCGGTGTCCTTGGACCAATGTCCGAGGCCGTGATGACGGCCTTGCGGGAGGTCGAGACCGCCCAGCAGGCGCCAGCGGCCCGAACCGGCTTGGCCACGGTGGCCACCACCCAGTATCCCTTGTGGCCGTCGGACAGAGACGTGATCGTCGATGCCCGGTGGAGTGCTGCCGACAACGAGGTCCTGCTGACTCCCGCGAACGCCTTCCCCGACCAATACCTACGCGACCTTGCGGCAGCCTGCAAGTCGAGCACCGACGATGCGCCTCCTCCGCCTGCGGAAGCACGCCGTCGCACGATTCAGGCGATCGTCACCGGGATCTGGCCGACGGCGGGCGGATACTCCCCGCCTGGTGGTCTCCTCTCCAGCGACCCGAACTTCGTCGCCAAGTCTCTTCCTATCGACCCGGCCACCGATCGGCCCCAGGTGCCGACCCGGGCGGTGTACACGCTCCACGTGGGACCCGTCGACGTCCTCGATCGCGCGCGGCAGTACGTCAATCGGACACAATCCTCATTCTCCAATTTTGTCCAGGAGTCGATCCGTGCCTATGTGGACTCCGGGGGTGGTCAGCGTGGGGGCGAGGTCGTCGGGAAATTCCGGCAGGTCCTCACCAAAGCCGTGCCCTTCGCGCAGGTGAGCCAGCAGGTCGTCGATGAGGTGCACAACGCACCGGCGACCGTCAACTTCTTCTTCTCGGACATCCCTTTTGCTGGCCTGCCCATTGCGGGCGACCTCGAGGCGCTGGTGACCCAGGACGCCTCCGTCGACCCACTCACCGCCCAGAACCTCACGCTCGCCCTCAGCCAGGCACCGGCCACCCGGATTGATGTCTTCGGCTATTACCCGAACGAATTGCCGGTGGTGTACTCCGGTCTGCTCGAGCCCACCCGCACCCAGTGGGCCCAGTCCCTCTCTCCCGATGCTCGAACGACCTTCTGGCACGGCCGGCGCAGTCGCCCCCTGCCGGCCGCCCTGGCGCTAAGCCAGGCCGAGCGCCAGGCCATGGTCGGGGGATGGTTCCTCGGCCAGATGACGGGGGAGATCCAAATCCCGGTACCGCCGTACACCCAACCCGTTCGGGTGTGGGACCACCAGAGAAACACCTGGCAATCGTTCCCTCATCCCCTGCTCACGCCTCCGGAGCGTTTCCTGCGCAATTTCGACTGGTTGCCCGCAGTGCTCGAATCGCATCTCTTGGCCGTCGCCAATTTTGGGTCGAGCCCGATCGGGCAGTCCGTTGCGCCATACGAGTCCCTGCGTCGCCTCTGGGATGACAACCCAAACGGTCCGACCCAAATGGCCGCCGGCATGTTCCAGCTCCGGGCGGCTGCAGCTGTCTCGGCCTGGTTGACCGATGGGCGCACGCCCGCTGGCGCAACCTCGCGCGTGCCCGGACTCGGCCCGAGCGCCACGGGTGAGGACCGCCGCGCCGCGGCGCTGGAGTGGCTCAACTCCATCTTGGCTCTGGTTACCCAGCACTTCGTTGCGAGCGGTCGCGGCGAGTTTTCTCAGATCCAAACGGCGGATCAACGTCAGCAAGTCCCGTTCTTCCGTGATCTCGCTCCCGACCTCCTGATCGTACTTCCGCAATTGGTCGACATGGTCACCACCGCCGACTTGGGCGGCGGCCGCGCGCCCGCGGTCATGGACTCCACCTTCTAACCGGCCAGGACGGTATGCCGATGAGTGACTTGACCATTCTCGTCACGGAGAATCCTCTTTTGGCCGGTATTCCAGCGGCACTTCGCGACTGGTCGGCCGCGGGGCTTATCCGAACCTATGTCTGGGTGCCATCGGTGGCCCCTTCCGGGGGCCGCGGCATCGAGGCGCGGCTCATCGAGGGTGGAGACGTCACCGTCACCTCCATCGGCGACCTCCTGGCCCGTCGGTCTCCCGATCACGTGCGGATTATCGCGTTGACCAGCGACATCACGCCCGGGGGCGAGTCGAGCGTGCTGGCGGAACGAGTCCTCGCCGGTGTACGTGGGGCCGGGGGCCATCCGCACCACAGCGATACAACTCCTCGTCACCCGAATCGGGGCGCGGACCGGTCAGTTGAACGGCATCGTTGGTTGGCACAACGTCGTGATCTCTCCCGATGACGCCGCGGGTCCGTCTCGCCCCCACACCACACTCGACGGCCCCGCCACGGACGAGGATCTCGCCCGCTACGCCCTCCCGGCCGTCGCCGTGGTCGGCGCCTTGTTCGACACCGTGCAAGCCGCACCCTTCGATGACGTGCCGGCGCCCCCTTCTGGGGAGTTTCGGGTGCTTCGCGCATTCGCGAGACGGCTCGACGGTGCCACCGTCGGCCAGGCGCTGCAGATGCAGGTCCTCGAAATGACGCGTGGGTATCCCCTCGTAGTGATGGAAGGAGGAACGACGCGCGCCACCTACGTGGAGGATGTCGATCGAGCCAATCTCGACATGGCGAAGAGTCTCTGGGCCCTCCACGCCGACGTACTGATGTCGGGCCGTCGAAACCCCGCCCTTGCTCCGGTGGAGGACCTGTCGCTCTGGAAGGCCTTTAAGATGCTTTGGGGCTTCCTCTGGGCCGCGTTGAAGAATGCTCCGGCGGACTGGGCCAAGAAGGTCATCTACAGCGGCAAGTCGTGGGTGGCGAACACGGCGACCGCGGCCATCTTTGGACAGAACAGTGCCTTCAGTGTGGTTGTCGGCGGCGTTCGGGGCGCGCCCGGTGACAGTTCGTGGCAGACCCAGCTCCGAGCACTCGGTGCACTCGAGAACAGCCTGGGCCGCGATGACGAGGGGCATCAGGTGCATGCGCGTCTCGACAGCCTCTGGAAGGACCTCATCGCCGGTGGACTGACCTTGTTAGACGGAGGGGAGTCCCGCCATCCGGAGATGCCGGCGGCGCGGATCGGAAGCGAGATCGGGATTCTGCGCTTTGGGACGATGCTGGCACCGTCGAAGGTCAGCCAGTCATTCACCGACATTCCTGGGCCGGTGCGCGCCGCGACGGGGACAGCATCATTGGCCCCCTATGACACCCTGTCGATCCGTCGCTTCCATCAGCGCCTCCGCCAGATCCAGGCCGACCCGACGGCGGGTGTCGACGCGAAGTCGACCGAGGAGAAGTTCCAGGAATGGTGGCGCGGGGTGGGCAGCACCTTCACCGCGAAGGTGGCACTGCGCGTGTCCGACGCGTTCGAGCAGAGGCTCCAGGAGATCCTCGAGAACACCCAGATCCTCCAGGCAGCCGGCTCCGCGTCCGACCTTCCAGCCGAGATCGAGAAGGAACAGCGGGGCCTGGCACGTCGATTGCGCTGGCTCTTCGTCGGTTTGATCTTGCTGGTCGGCGCGACGGTGGCGCTCGGGGCGCTCGCCCTGATCGCGTGGTTGATTGCCTCCATCATGCTGACCGTCTTCGTCCTCGCCTGGCTCATCGGTTCAGTGATCACTTTCATGCGGGGACAGCAGCGCCTCTTCCAACTCAAGAACCAGCGAGCAGTGGCATTGGGCAGGGCCGAGGCGGCGGAGTACAACATCGCTGCCGCCATCCGTGACGCACGGCGTTGCGGCGACGCCTATGGGCTGTTGCAGTTCTGGGCGGAGGCGTTGGCAGTTTTCGCTGGTGACCCCCTCGGTCGCCGTGGTGCCGAGGAAGCGCGGAGCGAGGGCCCGGACAGCGACCACTCTCTGGCGGTCCAATTCGGGCGAGCCGAGGTCGACGATGTCGAGGTGGCGCGGACGGCCAACGGAATCCGAAGAGTGGTCTTCCCGGCGGGTTGGCTCGACCGGATTTGGAAGACCTTCCTGGATGGGGCGAGTGGATTGCTCGGGGTACGAGGCACGTCCCTCCTGGACGACAGCGATCTCATGTATCGCCAGCGGGCGGTCCAGGAGGACGACTTGCTTCCTGCGTGGGCTACGGAACTGGAGAAAAGGGGCGTTCCCGGCGTGGCCGGACAACAAGTGTGGGATGGCATCGTCACCGGTCTTCAGACGACGGCCAGGGTGCAGTTGGATGGCCTGCTCGGACGCGTGTCCACCGAGGCGGAGGGGGTCACTGTCCCCTTGCGTGATTTCCTGGGTGGGTTGACTGCGGAGGTGGAGAACCCGACGGCCTTCCCGACAGGGATCTTCTCGGCGTCGGCCGTTATCAACAACCTTGCCCGTCCCGTGGCAACCTGGTGTCAAGAACGGGCCGAGGGTCTCTCTCGGACAGTCGTTCTGACTCAGATCTCCGACGCGATGCCTTCTGAGTTTCTTCGGCCAGAGCGCGGTAGAGAGCTTTTCGACTCTAGCGTGCCGGAGCCTCCCCGAGCCGTTCCATTCAATGGGGTCTTCTGAGGGTGAGACGGATTCATGCCTGAGAGAACTGACTGCATTCTGCTGACTTGGCGCGCGGCGATGGAGGCCAAGGGCATCACGGGTTTGCCGAGCGAATCCGAACTCATCCCGCTGCACGGTGCGCGGATCCCGGAGAATCCTCCGGTCGCGGTCGCGCGCTGGGGCCATGTCGTTGCCTTCTTGGAGAATCAAGAGAGGTTCGGGGTGAAGTGGGACGGAATCCACCTGGCTCCGGAGCTCCTCAAGCCCCTGAAGGCCCCGGAGCCGACTCCAACTCCCATCGAGCGGCTCCAGGCCTGGCGTGACGAGGCTGTCACGACGGGGCGACTGCCTTCCGGATCCGTGACGGATGGCGGCCTGGCCACGCTGTCGCTCCCGCTCGGCTCGCCCGACGATGTCGGACGGCGGGTCAAGGCGCTGGCTCCCTTTGGAGTCGAGCTCTACGCGTTGCTCAACCCGTCCGACCACCAGGCGCGAACCAATTCTGCGGGAGGCGCGGAGCAACTCGACCGCACCCACCCGCGCAGTGCACTTTCTACAGGTCCCATGCAGTCGTCGGGCCAACCAGTAGCTACCCCTACTCCGACACCTGTTCCCACTCCGGCATCCGTTCACACGTCATCGCCCATTCACGTCCATGAGTCCACGCCTCAGTCGCAAGCGGCAGCGGCGGTGGCGCGCAAGCCGGTGGCACGGGGAGTCGGGTCGACGACGTCCGCACTTCCGGCGCCACCGCCGTCCGGCGGCCATACACCGGCAACCTCTCCCGAGGACCTCGAGGGAGGGTATGCCGAGGCCCTCGCCGTTGCGGACACGCCCGCGACGACCGCCATCGAGCAGATCGTCACCGATGAGGGCACGACCTACCGGTGGCCCGCACTTCCGGCCCCCAACGTCATCTATCGGGTCATCGTCTCCGAGTCGGGACGTCCTCTGGTTCCCGAGATGGGGGAGATGATCCTGGCCACCACGGCGACTTCCGCCGTCGATCCGCTCCCGCTCAGCGGCAGCCTGCGATTCGTTCAGGTCTGGGCGCATCAGGGGGAGTCCATCGCGGCGGCAAAGGGGAGCCAACCCCGCCTCATCGCCGAATGCGTTCGGGTCGGTCCGGTGCGCAATGCATCAGGGTCGGCCGACTTCGGCCAGGTAGCACTGGTGTGGACCGCGCCACCGGGGGCGAGCCGGGTCAATGTGTTCCGGTTACCTCCCGGAGTGCAGTTGACCCATGGTCACGCCGCCTTCGCCTTGTCGACGGACCGGCCCAACCTCACCGGTGTGATCGATCGTGGCGGTGAGGCAGGTGCCAGCTATGTCTACCGGATGATTGTGGAGGCACGGGACGCGTCCGGCGGCATACACAAATCGCCACCCGTCGATATCGAACTCGAGTGGCCCGCCGTCATTCGAGAGGTGACCGACCTGGTGATCTCCGTTTTGCGTCCTCCCACGGCGTTCGAACCTGGATTGGTCGATCTCGAGTGGACCCCGCCTCCGGTGGGATCGACGCAGATCTATCGGTTGGAAAACCCACTTGGCCCCGGCATTTCGGGTTCCGAGTTCCCCACAGGTGCGCTTCTCCAGATGGGGCTAACCGAAAGTGAACTGCGCAACAACCCCGTCGATGGACCGGATGCCTCCGGCCGGGTGAAGATGGTCGAGGTGCCTTGGCCACCAAAATGGTCGCGCGTCCACTTCGTCCCGGTCACGATCCTCGGACAGCGCGCCCTTCCCGGACGCCCGGCCACACGCGGGTACATACCCCAGCCTGGGGAGCCACGGCTCGTGGATCGAGTCGCCCAGCAAGTCGTCACCTTTGTCTGGCCCGATGGAGCCACCTATGTGCGCGCCCATGTAGGACCCGTGGGTGCCGACGGAGAGGGCGTCACATCCGGGCCGCCCATTTGCCAGGTCACCGAGCAGGATTACCGTCGCCACGGCGGAATGCGCCTCTCGCTGCAACCGACGTCAGACATCGCGCTGTACTTGACTGCCGTCCGGGGGGATTCCGCGAGCGCGCCGATCTCCGTAGTGTTGGCGAAACGCTGGATGATTCGCTACACATCCGAACTCCACCGGCGAATGCGGGTGGGGCCAGTTGACTACACCCGCATCGCCGTCTGGGCGCCCAACGAAAAAGCTGGCGGAGCCCCGCCTTTCGTCGTCGTCCTTCGCGACGATCGCCTACCACTGCACGCCCGGGACGGCACACTCCTCCAGGTCGTTCCGGACGACACCCCCGACGCAACTCCATCCCCCGTTCTCCTGCCGGCGACTCTCTTGGGCGGCGCTGCGTCGCCCCGGTGGAGAGCCATGCTTCCGACAAGCCTGTCGCGTGGCTACCTTCGCTTGTTCGTATCGCCGGCGCTGGGCGCGGACAACTTGCGCAAGATCGTCGTCATCGATCCACCCGTCTCGCAATTGAGGTGGGGGCCGTGACCGACGTTGACCTCCCGTCGACGAGCGTCGGCCAGATCGGCTACACCTCCAGTCGGGGCGGATTCGGAATTCAGTCCCAATCCGGAGAACTCACGGATGCCGAGCGTGATCAGTTGGTCCGCGGTGCGGACCCCGAGCGGACGGATTTCGGTGAGCAACTCCCCCGCTTCGCCGCTCCCGAGGAGGTGGCCAGATTCAACCGCAATCTCGTGTGCGCTGAGTTGGCACCTGGCATGTCCGCCGCGTGGCATTCCGCCCCAGCTGGCGCAGACGAGAGCGGCCGCACGGGCAATGTGTTCGTCCATGCGCTGATCGATCGCGATCCCGGTGCCGACGGTCGACGTGTCATCGACTCGTGGCGATCCCCCGAGTGGGTCACGCCGTTTGGCGCGGCGGAAGTACGTGCATGTGCCGTGCCGTCCAACCGCCCAGGGCCAGGGGGTGCGGTAGGTCATCGCCAGGTCTGTGACTTCGTACTCGACACCGCGACGTGGCGTTTGGGAATCCTCTCCCGACTCCTGGAGGAACTCGCCCTCCCTCGAGGGGAGCGGGGCCCGTCGTTCTCGGGGTCGACTCGCCGGATCACGGGGCCCTCTGGGTCGGTGCCGTCTCCCACTTGATGTCACCGCGATCCGCCGTGCGCATGGGATTCGGTGTTTGGGAAACTCCGCGTGCCCTCCTACCGTCGAGAGCGTCGCGGCTCGAACTCATCTGTATGCCAATGGCCGAGATCGTCGCCGTTCGAGAACGCTTTCCCGGTCTGGTGGTGATGACGGAGTCCGACGACGCTGCCCCGCGCGAGTGGAGCCCGACCGATAGCGCTGGCCATCTTGCCTGGAGCGCGCTCGCGTTGGGAATGTTCAGCCTCGCCCAGGATCCGGTCGCTGTATTGGAAGACATCGATGCTCTGTCGGCGCGTGTGGGCGATCGGGACCTCGCGCGCTATTGGCCATTGGCGTTGGCAATGGGGCGCCGAATCCACAGCTGGGATTTTCTTTCTCATCCCATCGCCGCCGCTCTGCGCGCTGCCACGCCACCTGAGGTCGGACAGGAAGCCGACCTTCTCGACACGATCGTCGAGCTTGTCGGACGGCATACGGGCATGACGGCGAGCGCCGCATGGGACGCCTTGTGTGCTTGCGGGCCCGGCCCAATCAGGGCCGTGCACCAGACCATCTACCTCTCGCGGGCGTTGGCCGAGGATGCATGGCTGAGTCAGGCAGGCGGGGTTCCGGCGGCGAAAGATCAGGGATGGCATCTGCAGGCACATCCCGGAATGGACGACGAGGTAGCCGCCGCTGTGAACAGGATCGCATCCAACGACGATCCGGTCACCAGGGCGATCGCCATGGTCAACCTCAGCGATCTCTTGGTGCGAAGCGGATGGCCGATGACGGATCCGGATGCTCTCGGGCACGGGCGGTTGCTCGGTGCCGTCGCACGTGCCGTGCGGCCAGTGCTGGCAAGCCCGCAGGAGCGAGCGCCGATTATCGGCATGACGCATGTTGCGCCCGAGACGCTTCAGGCAATCCTCAGGCCCGCGCTTGCCGACTGGCCGGAACAGGTGGCCGGTGAGTTGCGTCGGCCCGTGGGTCGCCGCATCCCGCCGGCAGCGTTGGGTTGGTTGTACCCCACGGACCCAACAGACCCGGTGACAGGTGGGTTGCCCGCGGACTTGTCGCTTCTTGATGTCGAAGTCCTTGCCCTCGCCGCGACCAGCGGTAGCGATGGATCTGCCCGCGACCGCGCTCGATCCCGCTTGTTAGCGGAGGTCGATGGCCTGAACGACCCCTCGGCCAGCGACATACGCCACCAGTTGTTGGCCGTTGTTTACGAATCCAGGCATCTGTGCGCCAGCGAGGTTGCTCAACTCGCCGCGCGCGGATGCCGAGTGCCGGACACGCAGGTGGCGGCTGCACTCCTCGGCGCCCAAGCCGACGAGTATGAGGATGTCGCCAACCTGCTGGTTCACCTCACCGAACGCCGGGACCGCCCCGCTATCGACACCTTTGTTCCCCTTCTCTCCGTGCTCGATCGTTTGCCCGCCTGGGGTGCACCGACCTTCGAGGTCGCCGTTGACAAGTACGCACCAAGACTGCTCAGGGACTTCACGTCGCTTTGGGCCTTCGCGAGAATCCCGACAGGGTCGATGTGGGCCGGGCATCTGGCCGCTGCCGTGGAACTGACGGATGCTGTTGCCGACCCACGCGGTGTATTGGAGGCGCTCTTTCCTGCGTCCGGAAGCGTAGTCCCCGGCTGCGCCGAGTTGTTTGAATCCCTCCTGAAGCTTCCCTCGAGTTCGGGAATGAATATGCAGAGGCTACCGAAGATCGCGCTGCGCTCCATGATCTGTGAGGCGGATTTCCCGCGACCCGCGCACGCGACGAGTCTCCCGATGTTCGCGCACTCGCTGCTCGATGTGAACGGATCGGTGGCGCTGACGTCGGCCCTGAGCAGCTACTACTCGACCTTGTCCAGAGATGACCTCCTCTCTGCTCGCGATGGCCTGTTCAGCCTCGTCGCATCCATCTATGGCGAGGGATCGGAGGCCGTCACCTTCGCGCGGACCTGGTTCGGACGAGTGGGCGGCAGTCGTGGGGTCGGCGAGCGCATCCGGGGCGTGGGGCGGCTCTTCGGGCGATGACAAGGCAACTGGCACGACAGTCACTAGGGAGAAGTCAATGACGAATCACGAACTCACGACGCAGCCCCTCGGCGTGCGTCGAAGCCGGGTATCGATGGCCGCTAGCCTCGGCTCCGAGCCGGTTCTCCTGCGTCTGAGAACGACTGATCCCGCCGCGTCGATCGCTGGCCTGTGGGCGCAACAGGCTGGCGGATACCTCGGCATGTTCAATCGTCCGGCCAGGGACCTGCCGAAGGAGGTGACGATCTCCGCCGCTCGAGTGGACGGCAGTGCATTTCCCCCCGGGCCCCCACTCCAAGTAACCGTGTCCGTTGGGTTGGACACCATTACCTGGAGTGTCGGCGGACTGGGTGGTATGCCGAACGCCGACATCGTGACCCTCGTCGTCAGCGACGACTGGCTCACGCTCAATCGACCGAGCAACACGGCCGCGCCGGGTATGGATTTGCCTCCTCAGGCGGCCAAAATGGCTGCGGCCGCGCGGCATGTCCTCGGCGTCGCTAGCGTGCCTGATGCCCAACGCGCCCACGTGGTCGTTGTCGTGGACGCGTCTGGGTCCATGAAGACGACCCGCGCCCGAAGCAGCCTCAATGAGGCAGCCCAAGCACTCATCGGAATTCATGCGGTGCTTGGCGGCGAGAGCAAGCGCCTGGAGTGGCATCTGGCGACATCGCCGCCCCAGCGGATGGAGAACGTGGAAGACCTTCAAAGGGCACTGAACGACGCCCCGTATCGACTCGCTTCCTCCCTCGATCTGCCCGAGATCGCGAGCACGACGGGAAATGAGCCAACGGTGGTCTATCTCGTGACCGACGATGTTCCTGGCCGGCTTGCCGACTTCGCCGACGTGATGATGCAAGCGCGCCACCTCGTCGTTCTGGCCAACGAAGCGACCGCGCCTACGTCGGTTGGTCCTGTCGATGTGACTGTATGGCCGCTGAAACTGGCTGACGATTCGCGGCTCCCGGCCTTGGCGAAGGATCTCTTGCGCGGCTGCTTCGATGCAGACAGCGCGTGCGGCCGGGCGGTCGCCTCGTGAGCAAGTGCCCTCTGTGCTTCAGTGACCTCGACCAATCAATGGCCCGGTGGCAGTGCTGCACCCGAGATTGCAAGAGCGAGCAGACACCTGACGCTCCCTTGAAGGCCTACCTCGGTCGAGAGGCGACGATCAAGCAGTCGAGAACCGAGAGGCGACCCACGGATAGGAGAGGCGCTTGGCGGCCTCGATTAGAGCAGTACTGCGCCATGTGTGGTCAGCAGCTGGAGCGAACGTGCACCGTCTGCCACGCTCCGATGCCAAAGGACGTCGCCGAATCCGATGTTATCTGCGTGGCACTGGCGGGCGCCAGAGCCACGGGCAAATCCGTCTCTATCGGGGTTATGCGGATGTTCTTGGAAAAGCTTGTAGAAGAATTGGGATCGTCACTGGATTACGAGGAGAAGTACTCCGAAACGGACGAGAACGCCGAGTATCTGAAGCAGATGGTGACCGGTCGCGCCTACTCGGCAACACCGCCCAGCATAGCCAGATCCTTGCTTTACAGCATGGGTCAGCTCAATGGCCGGCGACGCTACTTAGCGCTGCGGGACATCGCGGGAGAGGATCTGGAGAAGGACAGTCAGCTCAACCTGAGCTTCCTCGGCCGCGCTGATCTCGTGATCTTCCTGTTCGATCCCCTCGCCATTCAGAGCATCCGTGACGCGTTGGAGAGCCTCTTACCTCAACAGGGGGAATCGGGGGGCGAACCCCAGCGGGTCCTGCAGACTGTCTTGCGCCACATAGGCACCGGCCGCCCGCATTTGGCAATTTGCCTCGCAAAGGTCGACGCCCTCCAGGCGCTCGCCCAGCAGGACAGCCCGATAAGTCCGGTCTTTGCCAATCCGGGCGCCGCAATGACTCGCGAATCACCCACGCGTCGAGCAAATGGCCAAGTCGGTTATGACGAGGAGACTGCCCAGGTCCTCAGTGAGGAAGTGCGCTCGGCCTTGATGCTTCTCAATGGCACGGTGATCGTCAATATGATTGAGAATCCCGCGACCAAGGTCATCCTGCCGCATCGCTTCTTTGCGACGTCTGCCCTGGGTGACGCGGCAAACGGAGAGCTCCTGCCTCCCCACGGCATCACTCCATTCAGAGTCCTCGATCCCCTCATGTGGATTCTCAATCAGAAGGGAGTCATCCCTTCGATCAGCTGAACCTCACCCGGACCACCGTACACACTAGAAAGGCAGAGCTCATGGCAATCAATCTTTCCAAGGGTAGCGTCGTCTCCCTGGCAAAGGAGTCAGGCCCGGCACCCCTCGACCACATCCTCATCGGCCTCGGCTGGGACCCAACGGACACAGGCGCACCATTCGACCTGGATGCGTCGGTATTCCTCACCGACTCGTGGGGAAGGTGCGCAACCGATGGTGACTTCGTTTTCTACGGCAACAAGGTTCACTACTCGGGTGCCGTTACTCACTGTGGCGACAATCTCACAGGGGAGGGCGACGGCGACGACGAGCAAGTGCTGGCCACCCTCAGTCAACTTCCCCCCACGATCGAGCGCCTTCGAGTGGCCGTGAGCATCCACGAGGCCGCCTCCCGGGGCCAGCACTTCGGGCTGGTCAACAACGCATTTATCCGAGTCGTCAATCAAGCCGACAACCGTGAGCTCGCTCGCTTTTCCCTCACGCAAGGCGCGACGGGGCAGGACTGTCTGGTCTTCGGGGAGTTGTTCAGGGATGGTGCCGAATGGCACTTCAGGGCGATCGGAGACTTCACCCCGGGAGGACTTGCCGGAGCGTTGGCCGCGCACGGCCTAGTCGGCGGATGACGAAATTAGAACTCACGAAGGAGACATACAATGGGAATCAATCTCAATAAGGGTGGGACGATCAACCTCGCGAAAGAGGCTGGGCCCACTCCTCTCGACCACGTCCAGGTTGCTCTTGGCTGGGACACGGAGGCCGACCTCGACGCGTCGGCCGTGATCTGCGGCCCCGGAGGCAAGGCGCTGTCCCCTCTTGACTTCGTCTTCTACAACAACCTCTTGAGCCCCACTGGTGCCATCCAGCACATGGGAGACGAACGGACGGGTGGCGGAGACGCCGAGCAGCTCAATGTTCAGCTCTCGCTCGTCCCTAATCAGGCAGCGTCGGTCCGCTTCCTCGTAAGCATCCACAACGCCCAGGCGCTAGGCGTGCACTTCGGCGTCGTCAGCGGGGCCTACATCCGGGTGGTCAACAGCACCGACAGCTCGGAACTCGCACGATACTCCCTGACCGAGAACGGCGACGGGCAGGACTGCCTCATCTTCGGCGAGCTTTATCGAGACGGCGCGGACTGGCATTTCCGGGCTATCGGGGAGTTCATCGCCGGCGGACTCGCGGGCGCCGTGGCCGCACACGGACTCAGCTGAGTGATGCGGCGTTGACGTGATCAAGACACTTCGCTGGCCCCTGCTCTTCACCGCTCTCGGGGCGGGGGCCAGCGTGTTCTATGCCGGGCCCGCCGCTGCGCTCACCACGATTATTCTGATCGTTCTCGAGATCTCTCTCTCGTTCGATAATGCGGTGGTTAATGCCAAGGTCCTCCATTTGATGAACGAGCAATGGCAGCGCCTCTTCCTGACGTTCGGCGTCATCATTGCGGTCTTCGGGATGCGCCTGGTGATTCCTTTCGTCATTGTGTGGTTCACCGCCGGGATTGGTCCTGGGCGTGCGTTGCAATTGGCTCTCGATCGCGGTGATCCGGACGTGCCCGGGACATACGGCTTCTTGCTTCATGAGGCCCACCCGATGATTGCCGCCTTTGGGGAATGTTCCTCTTGCTCTGGTCTTCCTCAATTTCATCTTCGAGGAACGTGAGATCCGATGGCTGCGGCCGCATCGAAGAGCAACTGGGCAAGCTCGGGCGACCTGGACCAGCTTCGCGGTCGTGGTGGCTCTCCGGCACGCTCCTGTCCGTTACCAGAGCACCTTCCCGCAGGACCAGCAGCTCCCCGTTGTCATCGCGGGGTCGGTTGGCATCGTCGTCTATCTGCTGACCAGTAGCCTTGGTGAGGTCTTCGAGGGCGATCTCGAGAGCCGTGGAGGTAAAGGCCGGGCGGCCGCGGTCGTGATTCGCGTGGGCCGGGCAGCATTTTTCACCTTCCTGTATCTCGAGGTTCTCGATGCGTCCTTCTCGATGGATGGGGTGGTGGGGGCGTTCGCCATCACGTCTGACCCGATCATCATCGCCGTCGGTCTTGGGGTCGGAGCGTTGTACATCCGAACGCTGACGGTCCTCATCGTGCGACGCGGCACGCTCCAAGAACTCGTCTATTTGGATCATGGCGCCCATTGGGCCATTGGCACCCTTGCGCTGATCTTGCTAGCGACGACTCGCGTCGAGATTCCCGAGGTCGTGACGGGGTTCGTCGGGGTCGCGTTCATCGGGGCCGGGTTCCTCTCCTCCGTCCGCCGTCGGCGTCTGTCTGGACCACTTCCTGGGTGATCGGGTCCCGCAAGCGATCGGGTGGGAGGCCGGAAGACTCCGGGCTGCCCGAACCCGCCTACTGATTCGGACTCACGGGTGGATGGCCGCCGAACGCCCGGATCATGCGGCGTCTCGGGGCGTATCCCCCCCGAGCGTGGCGACTGGTGGCCTCTTGCTCGGCCACGGCTTGGGCCCGCTCGACGCGCCCGCCGATCCTGGCGGTGAGCACCTGGGCAGCGTCGCCGACGTCGCCCGCCAGGCGCGCCTCGGCCGTGGCGTCGACTTCCTCTACCGGGAAGGTGAGGGCAAAGGCCCCGACCGGGTGGCCGGTGTGATCCAGCACGGCGCGGGCGACGGAGGCGAGGCCGGGGCTGACGGTGTGGCGTTCCACGGCATACCCCCTGGCACGGGTGTCGACGAGAGCGGCCTTGAGCGCCTGCAGCGTGGTGGGTCCGCGTGAGTCGCGTTGCACGAGAGCGTCTTTCGTGGGGAAGAGGGCGCGGACCTGGCGCGGGGGGAGGGCGGCCAGGAGCGCCATACCGCTCGCGGTGAGGGTTGCGGGCAGCCGCACGCCGACGTCGGTGACCAGGGGTGGGCGGCCGGTGGCGCGTTCCTCGATGAGATAGAGAACGTCCGTCCCGTGGAGCACCGCGAAATGCCCGTTGACGCCGGTCCGGTCGACCAGGCGCGTGAGGATCGGGCGGGCGCGCCGCTGCAGTGGCCCCTGTCGCGAGAACGCCGACCCGATCTCGTATGCCGTGCGCCCCAGCCCGTATCGGCGTGCCTCGGGCAGGTGGGAGACGAAGCCGCGGTCGGCCAGCACGGTGAGCAGGTGATAGACGGAGGAGCGCGGCAGCCCCAGGTCGCGCGCGATCGCCGCGGCCGGCATCGGCTCGCCGTGCGAAGCGAGCAGCGTCAGGATGTCGAGCGCGTGGCCGGCTGCCGGGGCGTTGGTCACCTGACGGGTGTGCCGCACCGGGGCCACGGAGGGCGTGAGCGACGTCTCGCATGGGACGGCTTCCCCGGGGTGGCCGCTTCGTGTTGCGATGGGGCGCGTGCCTGCGCTCACCACGGACGGACCGGTCTGGACCCTCGATCTCGGCGACGACGAGAACCGCTTCTCACCGACGTGGCTGGAGGAGGCGGAGGGGCTCGTCGCTCGGGTGACCGCGTCGACCGAGCCGGTCGCCCTTGTCACAATCGGGTCGGGGAAGTTCTATTCCAATGGCCTCGACCTCGAGTGGGTCATGGCCCACCCCGGCGACTTCTTCACGTATGCCGCGCGCGTCCAGGATCTCCTCGCCACCATCCTCACCCTCCCGGTCCCGACCATCGCGGCGCTCAACGGACACGCCTTCGGCGCCGGGGCGATGCTCGCGCTCGCGCACGACTTCCGGATCATGCGCACCGACCGTGGCTATTTCTGTCTGCCGGAGGCCGACATTCGCATCCCGTTCACCGAGGGGATGTCCGCCCTGATCCAGGGCAAGCTCACCCCCCAGGCGGCGGTGGCGAGCATGACGACGGGGCACCGGTTCGGTGGGGAGGAGGCCGCGGCATACGGCATCGTCGACGGGGTCGCTCCCCTGGAGTCGCTCGCCGCGGCCGCGGCCGACCGGGTCCGTGCCTTGGCCGGCAAGGACCGCCTCACCCTGGGCACGATCAAGTCCCGGATGTATGCCGACGTCGTCACCGCCCTGCGCACCCCTCCGGCCGCCTGACCTCACCGCCCTTCTCGCCGTCACGCCGGGGGGCCGAGCGCGACCAGGACCGGGAGCAGCGCGACGCAATGGTCGACGAGAGGGGCCGTGCCGGCCCCCCACGACGTGCCCGGCTCGGTGTGCTGGAGGGCGAGGTCTTCGACATAGGCGACCCAGGCGTGGACGACGGGGGTGAGCGGAGCGGCATACCCCATCGCGGTGCACACGAGGCCGGAGATATTGCGGCGCAACCCGATCGCCACGTCCTGGCGCGGCCCGGCGGCACCGGCGGGAAGGCCGATCTGACCGTAGACGAAGGCGAGATAGAAGCCCCGGCGGCGATCGACCTGGGCGACGAAGCGCTCGACGATCTGCCGCACCGCCGCCTCGCCTGTGACGCCGTCGTCGGGGCGTAGCGTCCGGAGCACCCGGCGCCCCGCGGCGGCGACGACCGCCTCGTGATAGGCGGTCTTGGTCGGGAAGTAGTGGAAGAGCAGGCCCCGGGACACCCCCGCCTCGGCGGCGACCTCGTCGAGCGACAACTCCTGCACCGGCCGGTCGACGAACTTGCGCAGGCCGATCCCGAGCAGTTGCCGCCGGCGTTCCTCGGGGGTCATTCGCGCCCGGGAGGCGGGGGGTTCGGAACTGTGGCGCGGCATACTATTGAGCATTGCTCAATAAGCCGCTAGGGTCAAGGCATGGATTTCACCCCGTCACCGCGTGCCGCCGACCTGACCGCCCGGGTCCGGGCCTTCATCGACGCCGAGATCGAGCCCGTCGAGCGCGACCTCGACGCCGACATCGCCGCCCGCCGGGCGCGCGGCGAGGATTCGTGGGCCCCGAGCCCGGTGATCGACCAGCTCAAGGCCAAGGCCCGGGCCCAGGGGTTGTGGAACCTCTTCCTCCCCGCCGGCCACGAGGGGCCGTATGCCGCGAAGTTCGGCACCGACGGCGGCACCGGCCTGAGCAATCTCGACTACGCGCCGGTCGCCGAGCAGATGGGCCGCAGCTTCTATGCCCCGCTGATCTTCAACTCCAATGCCCCGGACACCGGCAACATGGAGGTCATCCTCAAGTACGGCTCCCAGGCGCAGAAGGACCAGTGGCTGGAGCCCTTGCTGGACGGGCGGATTCGCAGCGCCTTCCTCATGACCGAGCCCGGTGTCGCCTCGTCCGACGCGACGAATATGGCGGCGACCGCGCGGATCGAGGGCGACGAGGTGGTCCTCAACGGACGCAAGTGGTGGTCCTCCGGGGCCGGTCACCCTGATTGCAAGGTCGGGATCTATATGGCGCTGACCGACGAGAGCGCCGATCGCCACCACCAGCACTCGATGGTCCTGGTCCCGATGGACGCCCCCGGGGTCCGGATCGAGCGGATGCTCACCGCCCTCGGGGTGTATGACGAGCCGCTCGGCCATGGCGAGGTCACCCTCACCGACGTCCGTCTGCCGGTCGAGGCGATCATCGGCGGACCGGGTCAGGCGTTCGCGATCGCCCAGGGTCGCCTGGGCCCGGGGCGGGTCCACCACTGCATGCGCTTGATCGGACTCGCCGAGCGCGCGCTCGAACTCGCTTGTCTGCGTGGGACATCGCGCGTCGCCTTCGGCAAGCCGCTGGTCAATCTCGGTGGCAACCGCGAGAAGCTCGCCAAGGCGCGCATCGCCATCAACCAGGCCCGATTGCATGTCCTCCACGCGGCGTGGAAGCTCGACACGTACGGGACCGCCGGGGCGCTGTCCGAGGTCTCGGAGATCAAGGCCGCGGTGCCGCAGATGGCCTGCGATGTCATCGACCTCGCCATCCAGATCCACGGCGGCGGCGGGATGAGCACCGACTTCCCGCTCGCGGCGGCGTATGCCGGCGCCCGCTCCCTGCGCCTGGCCGACGGACCCGACGAAGTCCATCTCGGTGTCGTCGCCCGTCACTTGCTCAAGCCGTATGCCGCGCGCGCCACCCAGGCGGGCGGGGCATGACCGCCTCGCCCGCGCGGGTCCTGGTCACCGGAGGCGCGTCCGGACTCGGGCTCGCCCTGGTGCGGATCTACTGCGCCCGTGGGGCGCGGGTCGTGGCTGCCGATCTCGCTGAGGAGCGGCCGGCCGACCTGCCGGAGGGCGCGGCATACCGGCGACTGGACGTTCGCGCACAACAGGATTGGGATGCCGCGCGCGCCTGGGTGCGGGAGGAGTGGGGCGGGCTCGATCTCCTCTTCAACAACGCGGGGATCGCGACCGGCGGGCGGATCGACGTGGAGTCGATGGCCGATTGGGAGCGCGTCATCGACGTCAATCTCCTGGGGGTCGTCCGGGGGTGCCAGACGTTCACGCCCGTCTTCAAGGAGCAGGGTAGCGGGCACATCGTCAACACCGCGTCGCTCGCCGGACTGGTCCACGGGCCCGGGATGTCGAGCTACAACGCGGCGAAGGCGGGCGTCGTCGCCCTGTCGGAGACGTTGTATTTCGAGTTGAAGCCGTTCGGCACTCAGGTGTCCGTCGTGTGTCCGGCCTTCTTCCGGACCAATTTGCACGAGTCGTTCCAGGGCAAGGACGAGGAGTTCGAGCGGTCGGGGACGCGTCTGATCACGACGGCGAAACTGTCCGCCGACGACATCGCGGCCCGGGTGGTCGCCGGCGTCGACGCCGGGAAGCACATCATCCTCACCGACCGGATGGGCCGAACCGCCTACTGGGCCAAGCGTCTTGCCCGGCCGGTTTATGACCGGGCCGCACTTGCGGGAGCGCAGCGGATCGCGGCCCGAGCAGAGCGGGCGGAGCGCGGCACGCGGGTGGAGCGGATGGCGCGATGAGCGACGTCTCCACACCGGGCGCGGTGCGCGCCGAGGACGCCTTCGACGCCGACGTCATGGCGCGATGGTTGCGCGCCACCGCGAGCGACACGGCGGGGCTCGAGGAGACGCCGCGCGTGCATCAGTTCGCCGGCGGCGCCTCGAATCTCACCTATCTGCTGACCTATCCCGGTGGGCGAGAACTGATCCTGCGCCGCCCGCCGTCAGGGACCAAGGCTCGCGGTGCGCACGATATGCGGCGCGAGCACGACATCCAGGCGGCGCTGCGCCCGGTCTTCGGCAAGGTCGCGCCGATGGTCGCCTATTGCGGGGACGAGTCGGTCATCGGCTCACAGTTCTATGTCATGGGCCGCATCCCGGGGACGATCCTGCGCCGGGACCTCCCGGCCGACCTCGGGTTCGACGCATCGCGGGTGGATCGCCTCTGCCGCAACGCGATCGACACGCTGGTCGAACTGCACCAGGTCGATCCCGCGGCCGCTGGACTGGCCGCGCTCGGCAAGGGCGACGGTTATGTCGCCCGGCAGGTCGGCGGGTGGTCGGCGCGCTATCGGGCGGCCCGGACACCGGACGTCGGGGCCTTCGAGGCCACCATGGCCTGGCTGGACGCCAACCAGCCCGCCGATGTCGCTCAGGTGCTCATCCACAACGACTTCCGCTTCGACAATCTCGTTCTCGCGCAAGACGATCCGACTCGTGTGGTCGGGGTGCTCGACTGGGAGATGGCGACGGTGGGCGATCCGCTGATGGATCTCGCCAGCGGCCTGGCCTATTGGGTCCAGGCCGACGACCCCGCCCCCTTCCTGGCCATGCGCCGCCAGCCGACCAATGCGCCCGGCATGTGGACCCGCCACCAGGTCGTCGAGCACTATTGCGCGGCAATGGGATTGACCATGGACCCCGAGCGCTGGCAGTTCTATGACGTCTTCGGCGCGTTCCGTCTCGCCGTGATCGCGCAGCAGATCTACTACCGGTTCTATCACGGGCAGACGAGCAACCCGATGTATGGCGAGTTCGTCGGCATCGTCCGTTTCCTCGACGCCAAGTGCACGGAACTCATTGCCGCCCAAGGACATTCGCATCAGGAGAGAGCATGAGTGTCACCCTCATCACCGGGGCGAGTTCGGGCATCGGCGCCGAGCTCGCCCGTCAACTCGCCGCTCGCGGCGAGGATCTCGCCTTGTGCGCGCGCCGCACCGAGCGGTTGGAGGAGGTGCGGGCGGAGGTGCACGCGGCATACCCCCAGCGGCGGGTCGAGATCCGCGCGCTGGACGTGACGGACGACGCGGCGGTGTTCGCGGTGTTCCGGGCTTTCCGGGACGACTTCGGCGGCCTCGACCGGGTCGTCGTCAACGCCGGACTCGGCAAGGGGGCCCCGATCGGCACCGGTCGGTATGACGCGAACCGCGCCACCGCGATGACGAATTTCGTTGCGGCACTTGCCCAATGCGAGGCGGCCATGGAGATCTTCCGGGCCCAGAAGCGCGGCCACCTCGTCATGATCTCCTCGATGTCGGCGATGCGC
The DNA here is from genome assembly GCA_016702415.1 of Nostocoides sp. Classification (GTDB taxonomy): domain Bacteria; phylum Actinomycetota; class Actinomycetes; order Actinomycetales; family Dermatophilaceae; genus Nostocoides_A. Next base: position 176,617 of record JADJEA010000025.1, on the reverse strand, counting down.
GGGATGCCGAAGACGATTACGACGTATGCCGCGACCAAGGCCGGCGTGGCCGCCCTCGCCGAGGGCATCCGCAACGAGATGATCGGGGAGAAGGATCTCGACATCGACGTGTCGGTGATCTATCCGGGCTATATCCGCTCGGAGATGAACGACAAGGTCAAGAAGCCGATGCCGTTCATGGTCGACACGCCCACCGGCGTTGCGGCGATCATCGAAGCGATCGAGAAGCGGCGCCCCCACGCCCGCGTTCCGACCTGGCCCTGGGTGCCGCTGGGCACCGCGATGCGGCACCTGCCGCTGTCGATGGTGCGCAAGCTCAGCTGAGTCGGCGGTGTCCGGCTGGGTGGTGCCCTGCTCCCAGCTGCCAGGCGACGGCGAGTGTCAGGGTGAGCCGAGGAGGCGACGCATCTGCGCGGCCTGGTCGGTGAGGTGGGTGGTCAAGGGGTGGCCCTCGCTGAGTGCCGCCCGCGCCCGACGTGCGGCGTCCTCCATCTGCTCCAGTGCCGCTCGCCGGTCGCCCCCTTGCCACAACGCGCTGGCGAGGTTATTGCGGGAGGTGAGGGTGTCCGGGTGGTCGGGGCCGAGGACCCGCTCGCGGTCGGTCAGGGTGGCCTCGAAGAGGGCGATGGTGGCGCCGGCAGGTTGTTGCGGGAGGCGAGGGTGTTCGGGTGGTCGGGGCCGAGGACCCGCTCGCGGTCGGTCAGGGTGGCGGGGATGGCCCGGGTCAGGTCCCCCACCGCCTCGTAGGCGTAGGCGAGGTTGTTGCGGGAGGTGAGGGTGTCCGGGTGGTCGGGGCCGAGGACCCTTCGGTGCCTGCGGTCGGTCAGGGTGGCCTGGTCAGAGGGGGATGGCCCGGGTCAGGTCCCCCACCGCCTTGTAGGCGCCGGCGAGGTTGTTGCGGGAGGCGAGAGGGTGTCCGGGTGGTCGGGGCCGAGGACCCGCTCGCGGTCGGTCAGGGTGGCCTCGAAGAGGGCGATGGCCCGGGTCAGGTCCCCCACCGCCTCGTAGGCGTCGGCGAGGTTGTTGCGGGAGGCGAGGGTGTTCGGGTGGTCGGGGCCGAGGACCCGCTCGCTGTCGGTCAGGTGGCCTGGAAGAGGGGATGGCCCGGGTCAGGTCCCCCGCCGTCTCGTAGGCGTAGGCGAGGTTGTTGCGGGAGGTGAGGGTGTCCGGGTGGTCGGGGCCGAGGACCCGCTCGCGGTCGGTCAGGGTGGCCTCGTAGAGGGCGATGGCCCGGGTCAGGTCCCCCACCGCCTGGTAGGCGTAGGCGAGGTTGTTGCGGGAGGTGAGGGTGTCCGGGTGGTCGGGGCCGAGGACCCGCTCGCGGTCGGTCAGGGTGGCCTCGTAGAGGGGGATGGCCCGGGTCAGCCGCCTGGGCGAGGTGAGGTGTCCGGGTGGTCGGGGCGAGGACCCGCTGGTCAGGTGGCCCGGGGGGATGGCCCGGGTCAGGTCCCCCGCCGCCTGGTAGGCGCCGGCGAGGTTGTTGCGGGAGGTGAGGGTGTCCGGGTGGTCGGGGCCGAGGACCCGCTCGCGGTCGGTCAGGGTGGCCTCGTAGAGGGCGATGGCCCGGGTCAGGTCCCCCACCGCCTCGTAGGCGCCGGCGAGGTTGTTGCGGGAGGTGAGGGTGTCCGGGTGGTCGGGGCCGAGAACCCGCTCGGCCGCGAGAACGACGCCCGCACACCGAATCACGGCATATGGAAGGTGGGTTTGGTCGCCGATGAGCGCCGCTCGGCCGATGGACGTCACCAACGCTTCCGTGAGGCCGAATGGCACCCCTGCGGGCTCCAGCAGGCTCGTCGCGTGCTCGAGCCACACTTGTGCGGACGCGCGGCGAGCCTCGTATGAGGCGTCACCATCCGGCTCGCCCGCTGCGAAGGTGGTCTCGGCGGCATGTTGCGCCGCGGCGATTCGGTCGGGGTGGTCGGTGAGGACGTCCTCGACATACACCCCTCCGGGTCAGGTGATGCAGCGACAACGTCGATCGGTCGTCCGAGCGGATGGCCAACGACGACGACACGAGGTGCGCAATCGCCTTGTCGACGCGGAAGGGATCACCGAGAGCGCGCAGCCAGTCAACGGGGACGCCGCCCTCCCCGAGGAGACACAACGCACCCAGCACGGCCGTCAGCTCGGACGCAAGCTCGTGCGGGTGGCGGTACCCATCGGGGGCGCGCGTGGTCAGGGCGGTGTCCACGGCCATGCCGATGGCGCGAGCGACGCCAAGCGGATAACCGGGACCCGCTTCCTTCTCGAGGGTGGCGCGGATCGGTCGGGAGGTGATGGCAGCCAGAAACTCGGCATAGTCATGACCAAGGTCGATCATCGCCGATGCTCCCTGGGCCAACGCGAGAGCCAGGCACCCGAGTTCGGTTGCGAGAGCTTTCGCGCCATCAGGATCGTCAATCTGCGTGCGTTGACGCAGGTAATCGACGGACGACTCCTCCGATAGCGTCCCGACCGTGACCGGAGTGCCGATGGCCGCATTGGCCAGCGTTGTGGTGATGAGGACCTGAGTGTGGCGATCGTGCGAAAGGAGTCGATCGAGATCGGCATACGACTCCACGCTGTCGAAAACGATGAGCCGTCGCTCGCCCTCGGTCGCCGCGAAGCGGTCGAGCATGCGCGCGATGCTGTCCTCGGGCGGCTCGCCGTCGACCACCGTCCCGTATGCCGCGGCCAGCCGCTGGAGATTGGTCACCGCGTCGCCACGTGTGGACGCGTGAATCCAGGCGACGACGTCATAACCGGCGTCCAGGCACTCACGCGCATAGGCCGCTGCGAGCTGTGACTTGCCCACCCCGCGCATGCCGCGCAATTGGCAGAGCGTGACCGCGGTGTCGCAGCCGTATGCCGCGCGGACCCTGGCAAGCTCTGGTCGGGGCACGAAGGCGGTCGCCTCGCGAGGCTGACGGGCCGGCCGGGTCGGGGCGGCTATGGCGCCCACGAGCCCGGCGAGGTCGGCAAGCTGATCGGCGACCTTCTGCAGAGTCTGTTGAGCTTCGTGGTTCTGGTGCGCCAGGGCCGTCAGCGCCCCAAGAAGGATCGCGCGATCCGTGCTGGTGACAGAACGCGCGCGGGCGTGCATCTGATCGGCGACGAGGTCGAGCAGGATCGCGAAGGCGCGCCCCCCTGGCGTCTCGTCCCCTCGCATCACGATTGGGCCCGGACTGAAGTCCGCCGGGTCGGGGCTGATGGCGCGAATGGCGAACTCGTCGATGGCCGCCGTGCCGCCATTGGCCAGCACGTGCCGGACGACAGCCGCGGGGCTGTCCAGTGCGCACCCCCAGGTCATGACGGGGTCCTGCTCCTCGAGGACGGTGCTGAGCCGCTCGGCGGCGACGTCGCGGTCGGGGCCAAGGTCCGGCCACTCGGGTCGCTTCTCCAGGGCTGCCTGGGCCGTTGCCGCGAAGGCACTGACCGCCGGGTCGCTGAATCCGGTCAACGCATCCGCGGCGTCGGCGAACTTGCCGTGACCAAAGGCATGCGCGACCGCCTTGCCCAATTTCGGCAGCTTGTTCCAGGTCGACCCGGGCGGCCCCTCCATACGCGAATCCTGGCACAGGGCCCGCCGCCCGGCCCAGGCCCCCGACGACCCCGAGGCTCAGTGCAACGGACCGGCCACGGCCGAGGCGGCCCGGACCACGGAGCCGTCGGCGACGGCGGACACGGCACCGGCGATATCGGCGGCCAGGTAACGGTCGGGTCCGGGGTCGGTGCGGGTGACCCCCTCAAGGGCGGCGATGATGGCGGCGCTCACCGGGGACGGGGTCAACGGGGCGCGCAGCTGTATGCCGCGGGCGGCGGTGAGCAGCTCGATGGCGAGCACCTGCTGCAGCGCGGCCACGGAGCGACGCAGCTTGCGCGCCGCCCCCCAGCCCATCGAGACGTGATCCTCCTGCATCGCGCTGCTGGGGATCGAGTCGACGCTGGCCGGGACGGCGAGGCGCTTCATCTCCGAGACCAGTCCGGCCGCGGTGTATTGCGCGATCATCAGGCCGGAGTCGACGCCGGGGTCGTCGGCGAGGAAGGCCGGCAGGCCGTGGTTGCGCGACTTGTCGAGGAAGCGGTCCGTCCGTCGTTCGCTGATGCTCGCCAAGTCGGCGGCGGCGATGGCGAGGAAGTCGAGCACATAGGCGACCGGGGCGCCATGGAAATTGCCATTGGATTCGACCCGCCCATCGAGCGTGACGACAGGATTGTCGACAGCGCTGGCGAGTTCCCATCCCGCGACCCGGGCGGCGTGGTCGATGGTGTCGCGGACCGCGCCGGCAACCTGGGGCGCGCACCGCAGCGAGTAGGCGTCCTGGACCCGCGTGCACGCCTCAGGGTCGCGGTGAGAGTCGCGAATCTCGCTGACCGCCAATACTTTCCGCATGTTGTCGGCGCTGAGCGCCTGGCCGGGTTGCGGCCGGAGGGCGTGCAGATCGGCGGCGAATACCTCGTCGGTCCCGAGCAGCCCCTCGACGCTCATCGCGGCGGCGAGGTCGGCCGTGGTGACGAGGCGGCGGAGGTCGGCGATCGCCATACAGAGCATGCCGAGCATCCCGTCCGTGCCATTGATGAGGGCCAGGCCCTCCTTCTCGGCCAGGTCGAGCGGCGCAATCCCCGCCTCGGCGAGGGCATCACCGGCGGGCCTGAGGTCGCCGCGGGCGTCCCGCACGCTCCCCTCACCCATGAGCGCGAGCGCGCAATGCGCGAGCGGGGCGAGATCGCCGGAGCAGCCCAGGGAGCCGTACTCGTGCACCACCGGCGTGATCCCCGCGTTGAGCATGGCGACATACGCCCGGACGGTCTCCTCGCGCACCCCCGTGCGTCCCGTCGCGAGCGTCTGGATCCGCAGGAGCATCAGCGCCCGGACAACCTCGCGCTCGACCTCCGGACCCGACCCCGCCGCGTGCGAGCGAATCAGGCTGCGCTGCAACTGATGCCGCTTCTCCACCGGGATGTGCAGGGTAGCCAGCGCGCCGAATCCGGTCGAGATCCCGTAGTGGGGGACCGCGTCGTCGGCCAACGCCTCGACCACCGCGCGCGTATGCCGCACCCGCCCCCACGCGCCCTCGCTCACCACGACGCGCACCGCCTCCCCGAGGCTGGCCGCGTCCGCCGGCGCCGACCGTGCCACCGCGGCGACCTGCTCGATCGTCAGGGGGGCCTCACCGATCACCACATCAGTCACGGGGTCCATGCAAGCGCGGCGACGGTCGTATGCCGAGTCTCCCCCGCGGCATACCGTCTCGGATCCGAGATGGTGAGGTGGGCGGTCAAGAGGTTACCGCCCAGTAGGTCAGACACTTGAGTGGTTAGAGCAACCCAACTGTCTGACCTACCCGCCGGACCTCCCCGGCGCCCCCCCCCCGCGGCCCCGCGCGGGGGGGGGCCCCCGGGGGCGCCCCCCCCCCCCCCCCCCCCCCCCCCCCCCCCCCCCCCCCCCCCCGCGCTGCCCCCCCCCCCCCCCCCCCCCCCGCCCGCCCGCGCGGCCGACCCCCCGCCGCCGACGAAGGCCCCCCCGGGTCAGCGTTAGGTCAGACAGGTGAGGTCGGAGCAACCCAACTGTCTGACCTACCCGCCGGTAGCCAGCGATGGGGCAGTTCGCCCGCCTCTCACACCCCGACGCCCACTACCGGACGACGGACCCACCCACGACACCCCCACGACTCACCCACGTCGCGCCCACGACTCACCCCGTCTCGGAACCGAGACACCACACCGGCCAGGCGGGTCCCGCGGGAGGAGGCCGCCACGGCATCCTGAGGTATCGGCATACCACCCGAAGGAGACCCACATGGACGGCGCCCGTCCCGTTCGCGCCCCGCGCGGCACTACCCTGACCGCCCGCCAGTGGAGCACGGAGGCGCCGCTGCGAATGCTCATGAACAACCTCGACCCGGAGGTTGCCGAGCGCCCCGACGATCTCGTGGTCTACGGCGGGACCGGGCGGGCGGCGCGGGATTGGCGCAGCTTCGATGCGATGGTCCGCACCCTGACGGATCTGCGGGCCGACGAGACCATGCTGGTCCAATCCGGGCGCCCGGTCGGGGTCTTCCGCACCCACGAGTGGGCACCGCGCGTCCTCATCGCGAACTCCAATCTCGTTCCCGACTGGGCCACTTGGCCCGAGTTCCGCCGGTTGGAGCACCTGGGCCTGACGATGTACGGCCAGATGACCGCGGGCAGTTGGATCTATATCGGCACCCAGGGCATCGTCCAGGGGACGTACGAGACCTTCGCGGCGATCGCCGAGAAGCGGTATGCCGGGACCCTCGCCGGCACCTTGACCCTCACCGGCGGCTGCGGCGGGATGGGCGGCGCGCAGCCGCTCGCGGTGACCCTCAACGAGGGAGCCTGCCTCATCGTCGACGTCGACCCGGCGCGCCTGCACCGCCGCGTGGACCATCGCTACCTGGACGAGGTCGCTACCGACCTCGACGACGCCATCGCCAAGGCGCTACGCGCCAAGGAGGACCGCCGCGGGTGGTCCGTCGGGGTCGTCGGAAACGCGGCCGAGGTGTTCCCGGAATTGCTGCGGCGCGGCATACCGATCGATATCGTCACCGACCAGACGAGCGCGCACGATCCGTTGTCCTATCTCCCCGTCGGCGTCGGTCTCGACGAGTGGGCGGAGTATGCCGAGAAGAAGCCCGAGGAGTTCACCGACCGGGCGCGGGAGTCGATGGCCCGCCACGTGGAGGCGATGGTCGGGTTCATGGACGCCGGTGCCGAGACCTTCGACTACGGCAACAGCATCCGCGACGAGGCGCGGCTGGGTGGCTATGACCGGGCCTTCGCCTTCCCCGGCTTCGTCCCGGCCTATATCCGTCCGCTCTTCTGCGAGGGCAAGGGCCCGTTCCGGTGGGCGGCCCTCTCCGGCGACCCCAAGGACATCGCCGCGACGGACAAGGCCGTCCTCGATCTCTTCCCGGACAACCACCGACTCCACAAGTGGATTCGCGGGGCTCAGGAACGCATTGCGTGGCAAGGACTTCCGGCGCGGATCTGCTGGCTCGGGTATGGCGAACGCGACCGCGCGGGCCTCGCGTTCAACGACCTCGTCGCCTCTGGCGAGGTCAGCGCCCCCATCGTCATCGGCCGGGACCACCTCGACTGCGGCAGCGTCGCAAGCCCTTACCGCGAAACCGAGTCCATGCTCGACGGGTCGGACGCGATCGCGGACTGGCCGCTGCTGAACGCCCTGACCGCGACCAGCTCCGGCGCGACCTGGGTCTCCCTTCACCACGGCGGTGGCGTCGGCATCGGGCGGTCCATCCACGCCGGCCAGGTCAGCCTCGCCGACGGCACGCCGCTGGCCGCGGAGAAGCTCGCGCGCGTCCTGACCAATGACCCCGGCATGGGCGTCATCCGGCACGTCGACGCCGGGTACGACCGCGCCGAGGAGGTCGCCGCCGAGCGCGGGGTCCGCATCCCCATGCGGGAGACAGGCGCCGCGCCGGCCTGACCGCCACCGCCATCACCGCCGCCACCACCACCACCGCCGCCGCCCACCGCCACCACCACCAAGGCGGCTGCCCCAGCCAGCGGCGGCCCAGGCCGGATGTCTCGTCCACGAGACACCCGGCCGGCCACGCGCGCCCGTCCGGACCCGCGACTTTGGTGGAATGGAGCCATGACCGGGACAGGGCTGTCGGCCGATTTCGCCGCGATGTGGGCTCACCTGGCCCCCATCGGCCGGGACGGCCGCACCGGCGGCTACCGGCGGTTCGCGTGGAGCCGGTCCGATCACGACCTGCGCGAGTGGTTCGCCGGCGAAGTGGCCCGGCGTGGCCTCGACCTGGTCGAGGACCGGATGGGCAACCAGTGGGCGTGGTGGGGAGACCCGGACCGGGACGGTCCCGGACTCGTCCTCGGGAGTCACCTCGACTCCGTTCCCGACGGGGGTGCGTATGACGGTCCCCTCGGTGTCGTCAGCGCCCTCCTTGCCGTGGACGCGCTCCGGGCGCGCGGCGTCACTCCCGATCGGCCCCTCGGCATCGTCAACTTCGTCGACGAAGAGGGGGCCCGCTTCGGCATTGCCCTCGCCGGATCGCGGGTGATCACCGGCCTCCTCGACCCCGACCGCGCCCGGGCGCTGACGGACGCCGACGGGATCACCATGGCCGAGGCAATGCGGGCGGCGGGACGGGATCCCGGCGCGATGGGCCCCGATCCCGAGACGCTGCGCCGCGTCGGCACCTATGTCGAACTCCACGTCGAGCAGGGGCGCGCCCTCGCCGACCTCGATGCTCCGGTGGCGGTCGGCACCGATATCTGGCCGCACGGGCGCTGGCGGGTCGACCTGCCCGGTGAGGCCAACCACGCCGGGACCACGCGGCTGGAGGACCGGCGCGACGCCCTCCTCGCCCTCGCCGGGGTCGTCCAGGAAGTCCGTCGCTCCGCCGAGCGTCGGGGATGCCTGGCCACGGTGGGCAAGGTTGTCGTGGAGCCTGGGGGTATCAATGCCATTGCCAGCCACGCCACCGCCTGGCTCGACGCGCGGGGAAGCAACCCGGAGGCGGTTCGGGGCGTCATACGCGATGTGACGGCAACGGCGGCGGAGTCGGGCGGGGAGGTGCGGGAGGAGTCGTGGACTCCGGTGACGACCTTCGACCCCGCGCTGGCGGGGCGGCTCGCGAGGGGGCTGGGCGGCATACCGCTCCTTGGCACGGGGGCCGGGCACGACGCCGGCGTCCTCACCCAGGCGGGGGTGCCGAGCGCGATGCTCTTCGTCCGCAACCCAACCGGCGTCTCGCATTCGCCCGCCGAACAGGCCGATGCGGCAGACTGCGTCCGAGGCATCGATGCCTTGACCGGCGTCGTGATCGAGTTGACAGGGGCTGGCGCATGAGGACCTACTGGGTGCCGACGGCGATCCTGCCGACCGGTGCCGCCAACCGGGTCCGCATCGAGGTCGACGACGGAATCATCACCGCGGTGACGCCCAAAGCGACGCCCGGCCAGGACGACATCCGCCTCGACGGGGTCCTCGGAGCCGGTCTCGCCAACGGCCACAGCCACGCCTTCCATCGCGGTCTGCGGGCGCGCACCCATGGCGGGATCGGGGACTTCTGGACCTGGCGCGAGCAGATGTACGCCCTCGCCCGGGTCCTGACCCCCGAGACCTATTTCCGGCTTGCGCGAGCAGTATTCGTCGAGATGGTCTGCGCCGGCTACACCGTCGTCGGGGAGTTCCACTATCTCCACCACGACGTCGATGGGCGGCCGTATGCCGACCCCAACGCCATGGGGCACGCCCTGATGTCGGCGGCCCGCGAGGCCGGAATCCGGATGACGCTGCTCGACACGTGCTATCTCCAGGGCGGACTCTCCGGAGGGGGTCACTTCGACCTCGATCCGGTGCAGCGGCGCTTCAGCGACGGTCACGTGTCGCGGTGGATCGACCGGGTCGCGCAGATGCGGGACGAGGCGACCATCCGCATCGGCGCCGCCGCGCACTCCGTTCGGGCCGTGCCGCGGGAGGCGCTGCACGACTTCGCGTCGGTCGTCGGCTCGCGCCCCGTCCACGCCCACGTCAGCGAGCAACTCGCCGAGAACGCCGCGTGCGAACTCCACTACGGACGCAGCCCGACACAGGTTTTCGCCGAGGCCGGCCTGCTCGGGCCGCGCTTCACCGCGGTCCACGCCACACACGTCGACGATGTCGACATCCGGCTGCTCGGCCGGGCCGGGGCGTCGGCCTGCATCTGCCCCACGACCGAACGCGACCTCGCCGACGGCATCGGGCCGTCCCGGGCGCTCGCCGACGCGGGGGTCTCTTTGTGCATCGGCTCCGACCAGCACGCGATGGTCGATCCGTTCGAGGAATTGCGCGGGCTGGAGATGCACGAGCGCCTGATCACCGGCGAACGCGGCCGGTTCACCATCCCGCAGCTCTATTCGATCGGGACGGCCCATGGGTATCGCGCGCTCGGCTGGCCCGAGGGGGGCCGGGTCGAGGTCGGCGCACTCGCGGACTTCGTTGTCGTGAAACGGGATTCGCCGCGCACCGCGGGTGCCCGTCCTTATCAGATCGGGTATGCCGCGACCTCCTCCGACATTGCCGCCACCGTCGTCGCGGGCGAACTGATCGCCGCCGACGGCCACCACCGCCTCGGCGACGCCGGTCACCTCCTCGCCGACGCGTTCGATGAGATCCGGCGATCGTGACCCACGACTCATGAGTCTGGGGCCAACGGGGTCGGGGGGTCCGTCGACGGCGGGCGCGCCGGTTGAGGGTGAGTTGGCCGGGGGTGCGGTCCTGGTCGACGACATCGGCGAGCTGGTGACCTGCGCGGGAGCGGAGGGGAGCGCGGGAGCGGAGGGGAGCACGGGACCGGAGGGAAGCGCGGAGGAGGCACTCGGCATACGGCATGGGGCGGCGGTGGTCATCGACGGCGGCGTCGTCCGGTGGATCGGGCCCAGCGGGCAGGCCCCCGCGGTCGATCGCCGGGTGTCCGTGGGTGGGCGAGCGGTGATCCCCGCCTTCGTCGACTCGCACACCCATCTCGTCTTCGCCGGGGACCGGTCGGCGGAGTTCGCCGCGCGGATGACCGGGGAGAGGTACGACGGGGGCGGGATCGCCACGACCGTCGGGGCCACCCGGTGCGCCACCGACGACGAGTTGCGCACCCTGCTGGCGGCGCGAGTCGCCGAGCTTCGGGCGCAGGGGAGCGCGACGGTCGAAATCAAGTCCGGCTACGGGCTCGACATCGCCACCGAGACCCGCCTCCTCGCCCTTGCCCGGGAGGTGACCGACGAGACGACCTTTCTGGGCGGCCACGTCGTGCCGGCCGAGTTTCGTTCCGACAGAGCGGCGTATGTCGATCTCGTCGCCGGTGCGATGCTCGCCGCCTGCGCGCCGCTGGCCCGGTGGATCGACGTCTTCTGTGAGCCCGCGTCCCCGCATGCCTTCGATGCCGACGAGGCCCGAGTCATCCTCGAGGCGGGCGTGCGCGCGGGGCTTCTCCCGCGGGTCCACGGCAACCAGCTCAGCCATGGGCCCGGCGTCCGGCTCGCCGTCGACCTCGGTGCCGCGAGCGTCGACCACTGCACCTTCCTCGATGACGCCGATGTTGCCGCATTGGCCGGGTCCGACACGGTGGCGACTCTCCTTCCCGGAGTGGAGTTCTCGACCCGGATGCCCTATCCGGACGCCCGCAGACTCCTCGACTCGGGGGCGACGGTCGCGCTGGCGACCGACTGCAATCCGGGGACATGCTTCACCTCGTCGATGCCATTCGTCATCGCGCTGGCCGTCCGCGAGCTGCGGATGTCCCCGGCCGAGGCGTTGCTCGCGGCCACGGTCGGCGCGGCGACCTCATTGCGGCGCAGCGATATCGGCCGGATCTCGGTCGGATTGCCCGCGCGACTGACGGTCCTCGACGCCCCGAGTCATCTCCACCTCGCGTATCGGCCCGGCGTCCCCCTCGCCGCGCCTCTGTGGGGTTGACCGGCGGGAACTCACCTGCGGCTGGCAGGATTCGTCTCCATGACGACGAGTCCCGCGCCACCTACGGCATCCGCGTGGCGGCCCACCGCCTGCATCCTCTGCGAGTGCAATTGCGGGGTGGAGGTCACGCTTGGGGGGCCCGCGGGCCGCGACCTCGTCAAGATCCGCGGCGACAAGCGCCATCCGGGGTCGCGGGGCTATACGTGTGAGAAGGCCCTGAGATTGGATCGCTATCAAAACGGCCGAGCCGAACGCGTCCTTCGGCCGCAGCGCCGTCGCGACGACGGGACCTTCGAGGAGGTGTCCTGGGAGGTCGCCATCGGGGAGATTTCCGCGCGGCTGAAGGAGATCGGCGCCAGCCACGGGGGCGAGAGCATCCTCTACTACGGCGGCGGCGGGCAGGGGAATCACCTCGGTGGGGGATACGCCCGGGCGACCCTCGCGGCATACGGCATGCGGTTTCGGTCCAGCGCTCTCGCCCAGGAAAAGACCGGTGAGTTCTGGGTGAACGCGAACCTCCTCGGTGCCGCGGTAGTGCGCAGCGATCTCGCCCACGCGGAGGTCGCCGTGTTCCTCGGAAAGAACCCCTGGCAGTCGCACGGGTTCCCGCACGCGCGAACGGTCCTGCGCGAGATCTCCCGCGACCCGGCCCGCACCCTCGTCGTCATCGACCCGCGGCGCACCGAGACCGCCGAGATCGCCGACGTCCACCTGGCGGTGCGGCCCGGCCGGGATGCGTGGCTATTGGCCGCGATGGTCGCCATCCTCGTCCAGGACGGGTTGACGGATGAGGCGTGGCTGGCCGCGCACGCCGTCGGCCTCGAGGCGATCCGGGAGACGTTCGGCGGCGTCGACGTCGGCGCCTATTGCGACATCGCCGGCGTCCCCGAAACCCTTGTCCGCGAGACCGTATGCCGCATCGCCGCCGCCGCGAGCGTCGCCGTCTTCGAGGACCTGGGCGTGCAGATGAACCACCACTCGACGCTGGTCAGCTATCTGGAGAAGCTCCTCTGGCTGCTGACCGGCAATCTCGCGAGGCCGGGGACCGCGTATGTCCCCGCATCGCTGGTTCCCCTCGCCACCGCGCGCAAGGACAACTCTCTCGACGCGATCGTCACCCCGGTCACCGGTGCGCCGGTGCTGGCCGGGCTGGTCCCATGCAATGCCATCCCGGACGAAATCCTCGCCGATCATCCCAAGCGCTTCCGGGCCATGGTGGTGGAGTCGGCCAACCCGGCGCACAGCCTGGCCGACTCGCGCCGGATGAGCGAGGCGTTGAGCGCGCTCGACCTCCTCGTCGTCATCGATGTCGCGATGACCGAGACCGCGCGAGTGGCGGACTATGTCCTCCCGGCGCCCACGCAGTTCGAGAAGCCCGAGGCGACCTTCTTCAACTTCGAGTTCCCGCACAACGTCTTTCACCTGCGACCGCCGGTGCTGGCGGCCCCTGACGGGCCCTTGGAGGAGGCCGAGATCCATGCCCGGCTGGTCGAGGCGTCGGGAGTGCTCGACTCCGATGTGGTGGTCCGGCTCGCCGAGGCGGCGCGGCAGGGACGGCCCCAGTTCGCCGCTGCCTTCCTGATGGCGACCATGGCCGACCCGACGCTGGCGGCGCTCGCTCCGGTCCTGCTCTACCGCGCGCTCGGCCCCACCCTCCCCGACGGACTGGCGAGCGCGGCCCTGCTCTGGGGAGCGTCGCAACTCGCCCTGCGGGCGAACCCGAGATCCGTTGCCGCGGCCGGGCATTCGTCTGGTGACGCGCTCTTCGACGCGATCCTCGCCGGTCCCACCGGGGTGGTCTTCGCCGACGACTCGGCCGACCCGGAGGCGGCGGTGTGGAGTCGGATCCGGACCGATGACGGCAAGGTGCACCTCGGCATACCGGAACTGCTCGGCGATGTCCGCGCCTTGGCGACCACCGCGCCGCCTGGACCCACGGAAGAGTGGCCCTTCGTCCTCTCCGCCGGCGAGCGGCGGGCGTTCACCGCGAACACGATCATCCGCGATCCCGAGTGGCGCCGCCGCGAGGAGGACGGCCCGTTGCGGATCTCGCCGAATGACGCGGACAAGCTCGGCCTTGCGCCCGGAGACGAGGTCGTCCTGGAGACTCCGGCGGGGTCGGCGACCACACGGGTGAGCATCGACGACGGGCGCCAGGATGGGCACATCGCTCTCCCCAACGGCTTCGGTCTGGATCATCTGGAGGACGGGGAGCGGGTCGTGACGGGTGTCGCCCCCAATGCCCTCACGCGGACCGAGGACCGTGATCCGTATGCCGGGACCCCCTGGCACAAGTTCGTCCCCGCGCGCCTGACGCCGGTGGGGAAAGGGTGTCGTTGCGCCTCGTGTGAGGCTGGCTGGGGGCGGGGATGAGTTTCACCCGCCGGCCGGGTTGATCAGGCCTGGCGGGCCTGCTCCTTGTCCAAGAGCGGCTGAGGCAGATGCCCGGCCGACTGCTCGTAGTAGGCGGCGGCCTTGCGCGTGAACAACGTCCGGGCCATGGCGGCTGCCGCGGCGCTGAGGACCGCCAGCGCGAGCGCCTCACCGACCGGGGTGTGCGGGTTCTGCGGGTCGACGGTGCTGTCCTTGCCCGCCTTCTGCCAGATCGTGGTGACCGACTTGTTTGCGACGATCCCGGCCACGACCGCTGCTCCCGTGCCGAGCACGCGCCAGACCATATTGCCCATGGGCACACGATCTCACACGCTGCCGCTCCTCGGGGGTGGGATGGGGCGGCGTCGAGGGGCCGGGGGCAGCCGGGTGAAGGGGCCTGGGGGAGCCGAGCTTGGACCTCATCGGGCCATACCACGCAGGCGGCAGGAGAGTAGTTAAGGTGGACCGCATGAGTCGTCCCACCGGTGCCGCCCTCCCCGTCCCGACCTCCCCCGGTCAGATCCGGAATGTCGTCCTGGTGGGGCCGAGCGGTGGCGGAAAGAGCACCCTCTTCGACCGGCTCGTCTTCGGTGAGGCGGCGGGCCGGCGCAAGGACGACGGCGGTGCGTCGACATCGATGCGGATGTCGGCGATCGGTCACGGCGACCTTCTCGTCAATCTCGTCGACACCCCCGGAGCGCAGGACTTCGTCGGTGAGGTCCGCGCGGGGCTGCGCGCCGCCGATGCCGCCCTCTTCGTCGTTGCCGCCGGCGCGTCCGTGGACGAGGCGACCCGGATGCTCTGGCGCGAGTGCGCCGCTGTCGGTATGCCGCGCGCCGTCGCCCTGACGAAGCTCGAGCAGACGCGCGACGACTACGCGAGCATCGTCGAGGCCTGCCGCAAGGCGTTCGGCGAGGCCCAGCCATTGCAGGTCCCCATCCTCGAAGGTGACAAGGTCACCGGTCTCCTTGACCTCCTTGGCCGCGAAGTCCATGGCCCGGACGGCACGGTCACCGGGACTCCGGATCAGGACCAGAGCGACACGATCGAGGACCTGCGCGGCGGGGTCGTCGAGGCGATCATCGAGGAGTCCGAGGACGAGACGATGCTCGATCGCTATCTCGGTGGCGAGGAACTCGACGCCGACGCGCTGCGCGAGGACCTGCGCTTGGCCATCGCCACCGCCCGGTTCTTCCCGATCGTGCCGACCCACTGGGCCAGCGGCGTCGGGGTGTCCGAGCTGATGCGGCTGTTCGAGTCGGGCTTCCCGTCACCCGCCGACTCCTGGATGCCCGAGGTGACGACACCTGAGGGCGGCGACTTCGGCGCAATCACGTGCGACCCCGCCGGCCCTCTCGTCGCCGAGGTGATCCGGACCACCAGTGACCAGTACATCGGCCGGCTGTCCCTGGTGCGCATCTTCTCCGGTTCACTGGCCCCCGATCAGGCGCTGCATGTGTCCGGCCACCTCGAGCATTTCGCGGGCCGTCCGATGGCCGGGCACGAGGATCACGATTCCGACGCCGACCGGGTCGGGCACGTCTCGACACTCGCCGGTGAGGAGTCCCTGCCCCGGACCGGAGCCATTGCCGGCGAACTCGTCTGGGTCACCAAGGTGGCCCACGCCGAGACCTCCGACACGCTCTCGACCCCGGAGCGGCCGGCGCTCGTCCAGCCCTGGCTGCTCCCCGAGCCGCTCCTGCCCGTCGCGATCCACGCATCGTCGAAGGCCGATGAGGACAAACTCGCGACCGCCTTGCAGCGGCTGGTTGCCGAGGATGTCACCATGCGGCTCGAGCACAACGTCGAGACGCACCAACTCGTGCTGTGGGCGCTCGGTCCGGCCCACGTCGACGACCTCCTGGCCCGCCTCAAGGACCGTTACAACGTCAACGTCGAGGCCGAACCCATGAAGACCTCGTTGCGCGAGACCTTCGTTCGCGCCTGCGACGTCCAGGGCCGACTGGTCAAGCAGTCCGGCGGCCATGGCCAGTACGCCGTCGTCAAGATCCAGATCGAGCCCCTTGAGCGCGGGGCCGGCATCGAGTTCGTCGACAAGGTCGTCGGTGGGGCCGTGCCGCGCCAGTTCATCCCCTCGGTGGAGAAGGGTGCGCGCAATCAGCTCGAGAAGGGCGTCCTCGCCGGCTATCCCTGCGTCGACGTCCGGGTCACGCTGTATGACGGCAAGGCCCACTCCGTCGACTCCTCCGACATGGCGTTCCAGACTGCCGCCTCCCTCGCCCTGCGCGAAGCCGCCAACGAGTCGACCGTGTCGATGCTCGAGCCCATCGACGTCATCACGGTCACAGTCATGGACGACCATGTCGGCGCCGTCATGGCCGACCTGCGCGGCCGGCGTGGCCAGGTCCATGGGACCGAGCCGGGCGAGACCGACGGCTTCACCACGGTGCGCGCCGAGGTCCCGCAGCACGAACTCGCCCGCTACCCCATCGACCTGCGCTCGGTCTCGCACGGCACCGGCACCTTCACCCGGGAGTTCGTCCGCTACGACTACATGCCCAACGCTCTCGCCCGGGAGCTCATGACCCCCTGACCGGCGCGGCGGTTCGCGGACCCTCGGCTACACCTTTGTTGCTGGCTGCCTGGCCGCGGGCCGCTGACCTGGGCGGATGTGCGGGGGAGGGGGTCGGCATACCCATTGGTGTCGCTGTCGGTCCGGCGCGGCGGACCTGGCCGTGTCGACGGGAGCGACGTCATCAGCGATAGGCGTCCGTCTCGGTTGCCTTGGCGCTGAGCCAGACGCGGGTCCCTGCGGCGAGCCCGAGTTCGGCGACCGCGGCGGGGGTGACGTCCACGCGGGCTGGCGGCGTGCCGTCGACGTCGAGGCGGACGCGGTCGGCATACAGGTCGAGGGTGCGGATGACACCCGGCCACACATTGCGGGGGGAGGCGCCGGTCGGTGGCTCCACATGAACGGTGATCGCGCTGGGACGAAGGGACACGACGACCTCGCCGTCGTGGATGTCGTCGTGGAGGCGGACGTGGAGCAGCCCGCCCTCCTCGAGGCTCACCAGGCCGCCCGGTCCGGTGACGCGTCCGCGATAGAAGTTGAGGCCGAACAGCTGGGCGACCCAGGCCGTGGCTGGGCGTCGAGCGATCGTCACCGGGGGGCCCTCCTGGACCAGCGCCCCCCGGTCGAGCACCAGCACCCGGTGGGCGAGGACGAGGGCGTCGAGCGGATCGTGGGTCACAAGGGCGACCGGACCTGCGAAGTCGGCCAGATGGGCCCGCAGGTCGGCGCGGATGGCGGCGCGGCTAGCGGCGTCGAGGGCGGCCAGGGGTTCGTCGAGGAGGAGGACGGCGGGGTCGCCGGCGAGGGCGCGGGCGAGAGCGACCCGCTGGGCTTGGCCACCGGAGATCTCCTTGGGGCGTCGGTCGGCGAGATCGCCGAGCGCCATCCGATCCAGCCAGGTGGTCGCGATGGTCCGGGCCTGGCGGCGGGACCGGCCGGCAGCGCGGGGACCGAAGGCGACGTTGTCGCGCAAGGACATGCGCGGGAAGAGGCGGTAGTCCTGGAACACCACACCCACCGAGCGCTCCCGAGCGGATCGCCAGATCCGTGCGCCGGGATCGTCGAGCACCCGGGTGCCGAGAGTGAGGCGGCCCGAGGACAGCGGCGTGAGGCCGGCGATGGCGCGCAATAGTGTGGTCTTCCCGGCGCCATTGGGACCGAGGACGGCGACGATCTCCCCGGCGCGCAACGTGACGCCGAGGTCGAGGGTGAAGCCTCCCCTGACGACGGTCCCCGACAGGGTGAGATCGGCCGCGCTCACGGGGTGTCCAGCCAACGGCCCCGAAGGGCGATGAGGATGCCGACCGCCACCGCCAGGAGGACGAGCGCGAGCGCGACCGCCGCGTCCGGGTCGGACTCCATCGCGAGGTAGACCGCGATCGGCATGGTCGTGGTCCGTCCCGGCGAGTTCCCGGCAAACGTGATCGTCGCCCCGAACTCCCCGAGCGCCCGCGCCCAGGCGAGGACGGTGCCGGCGATCAGCCCCGGCACAACGGAGGGGAGCGTGACGCGGGTGAAAATCTGCCATCGACTCGCCCCAAGGGTCGTCGCCGCCTCCTCGAGCCCGGGGTCGATGCCACGAAAAGCGCCTTCCATCGCCAGGACGAGGAAGGGCATGGCGACGAATGTCTCCGCGACGACGACTCCGGCGGTGGTGAACGGCAATGTCACACCCAGGGCAGCGTCGAGCCAGTGCCCCAGAATCCCGTTGCGGCCCAACGCCTTCAACAAGGCGACCCCACCGACGACCGGGGGGAGGACGAGCGGCACCGTCACCAGCGCTCGCAGTATGCCGACCCCTCGCCACCCCGGCCGCGACAGGACCCAGGCCAGCGGCACCCCGAGAACGACCGCGGCAGCGGCCGCGCTGCTCGCACAGACGAGCGAGAGTCGCAGTGCGTCCCGGACGATCGGCGCGCCCAGGTGAGTCGGAAGGGATCGCCAAGGCGCCCGCACGACAAGGGCCAGCAGCGGGAGCAGGAGGAAGCCGGCTCCGATCGCCGCCGGTATGCCGAGCTGCCACGGCACCCCCGCCACGTCCCGGCAATCGCGGGCTTGCCTCACGGAGCCGCGAAGCCGGCGTCGCGAAGGACCTTTTGGGCGTCGGCGGACAACACGTAGGTGACGAACTCCGCCGCAAGGGCCGGGTTGGCGGCCTTGGTCAGCGAAGCGATCGGATAGGTCGTCGTGGTGTTCTGCGCCGCCGGGATGGAGATGCCGCCCACCTTGTCCCCCGCGGCGAGGACATCGGTGACATAGACCAGGCCGGCATCGACCTCGCCCAGCTCGATCTTCGTCAGGACGGCCTTGACGTCGGCCTCTTCGCTGATCGGGGTCACGGAGATCTTGGCGTTGGCGAAGACGGTCGTGGCGGCGGCCCCGCAGGGCACCGCATCGTGGCAGACGGACGTCTTGACTGTCGGTCTCGCCAGATCGGCCAACGCGGTGATGCGGGCCGGATTGTTCGGGGGCACAGCGATTTCCATCGAGTTCACGGCGAAGGGTGTGGAGCTCGACGCGGCCTTGCCGTCGAGCACCGTCGCCATGGTCTTGACACTGGCGGAGGCGAAGACGTCGCCCGGAGCTCCGCCGAGGATCTGGGCCGCCAGGCCGGATGAGGGGCCGAAGGAGAGTTGGACCTTGCTCCCCGGGTGCGCCTGCTCGAAAGCGGAGGCGATCGTGGTGAACGACTCCTGGAGCGAGGCGGCGGCGAGCACCGTGATGGTCCCGGTGGCGGCGGATGACGCTCCCGATGGTGCACGCGACGCGCTTGACCCCGTTGACCCGCTCGGAGAGGCTGCGTGGCCGGAGCAGCCGGCGACGGCGACAACTCCCACGAGCGCGCTGCCGACCAGGCCGACGACCGATAGGGGGGATCGTCCCAGGCGCACCTGGGCACGTGGTGCAGCTTCGAGGACAGGGCCGCGCAGCCCGATGTCACGCATGGCCGGGAACCTCCACAACGACATTGGTCGATTTCACGGCGGCGATGGCCAGGACACCGGGTTCGAGCGCGAGGTCGTCGGCGGCCTCGCGGCTCATCAGCGACACGATTCGGTGTGGGCCCGCCTGGATTTCGACCTGCGCCATCACGGTGTCGCGGATGACCTGGGTGACCAGGCCCACGAACCGATTGCGGGCCGACTCCGAAACGACGGGCATCGGTGCGGGCCGCGGGGTCTCCTGCGCGAGCCGATGGGCGTATGCCGCGAGCTCTCCCCCGTCGATCACCCTCCGCCCGCTGTCGTCCCGCGTCGCGGCCAACCGGCCCTGATCGATCCATCGGCGGACGGTGTCGTCGGAGACCCCCAGAAGGTCGGCGGCCTCCTTGACGCGATAGCGGTTCACGGGGCAACTCTACTCCGTAGACGAGGATCGATTGGGGCTATCAGCCCGCACCTGAGGAATCGGCGATCCTGGGCGCCCAGCATGTCGTCAGCGACCACGAGGACCGATCGGCGAGAGGAGGGCGGGGAGGGGAGGCGCGGCATACCCTGGCCGTATGGTGTTCGCCGCCCTCCCCGACCCCTCCTGGCTCGCCGACGTGGGCCCGGTGCCGGGCATCGACGCGGTCGTGTGGGACCCCAAGGACCCCGCGCCGCGGGTGCCGGTCGAGGTCGTGGTCGCGCCCTATATCGGGGCGGCGCGGCATATCGCCAATGTCGCCACGCTCCCCGGCGTGCGCCTCGTCCAACTACTCACCGCGGGATTCGACGGCATCCTCGAACAACTCCCGTCACGGATCGCCGTGGCCAATGCCGCTGGGCTGCACGACGACTCGACAGCGGAGTTGGCCGTGGCGCTGACGCTGGCGGCCCAGCGCGGTATCCCCGACATCGTCCGGGACCAGGGCCGCGGCCACTGGCCCGGCCCGATCTGGCGCCCGTCGCTCGCCGACCGCCGCGTGCTCCTGGTCGGCTACGGGTCGGTCGGCCGCGCCATCGTGCGCCGGCTCTTGCCCTTCGGGGCCGAGGTCACCGCCGTGGCGAGCCGGCCACGGCCCGGCGACGATCTGGTCGAGCTTGTCCGAGGTGTCGAGGAATTGCCGATCCTGTTGCGGGACAGCGAGATCGTCATCGTCGTCGTTCCGCTGCGGTCACAGACCTATCGACTCGTGGACGACGCATTCCTCGCGGCTCTCCCAGACGATGCGCTCGTCGTCAACGTCGCTCGCGGCCCGGTGGCCGACACCGACGCGATCCTCCGCCAGGCCGGTCGGCTGCGGTTCGCCCTCGATGTCACCGATCCCGAACCGCTCCCGCCCGGGCATCCGCTCTGGTCCGCGCCCGGGGTGTTGATCAGTCCGCACGTCGGTGGCCTGTCGAGTGCGATGCGTCCCCGCGCGCTGCGGCTGTTGCGTGACCAGCTCGGCCGGGTGGGTGCCGGCGACGAGCCGGTCAATATCGTCGGCCACGGGCGTCTCGGCGAGGACGGCCGAGACGGCCCGTGACGACGCGGTGATCGCGGGCCGGTTGGCACCGCGGTCAGGGCTGGGTGGGGGAGGGCGCGCCGCCCGGAGGTGGACTCAGCAGGTCATCGCCGGGGCGCCGGCGGCCGACCCGGCGGCGCTCAACGTGGTCAGGTTCGCCCCGGCGAGCCCGAGGATCGCTTGGGTGGTCGCGCGTGGTGCGGCCGCCTTGTCGAAGGGGCCAGCGGCATACGCGATGGCGCCCCGCCGGCCTACCGGTGCCGTGCACCCTTGCTGGAGGGAGCGAACCAGCGCGCGATTCCCTTCGGCGACAGCGAGGTTCGCTTTGCCGCCGACGACCGTCAAGGCTGCCGCAACGAGTCCGGCGGAGTTGCTATTGGCTGTCGGCGCGGCGTGCGCCCGCAGCCAGGTGGCCGCCTTGGCGGCGGCGGTGGTCCGTCCCGTGGCGCGGAAGGCCTGGATCGCGATCGCCGTCGCGTCGACATCGCCGGTGCACGTCGCGGCGTCGAAGGTGATGGGCACCCCGCCGTCCGTGCACTGCTGGCGCGTGAGGAATCCGGAGGCGATCCCCGCCCGCCCGGTCCGGCCGGCCCGCTTCATGACGATCGTCGCGAGACTCTGACCGAAGGTGTTGGCGTAATCGCCCCAGGCCGACGTGTCGTGGAACCGGCCGTCGTCGCTCTGCAGCCGGACCAACTCGCCGAGGATGTCGCGGCCGCCGTACGAGCCCGGTGACCGGCCGCTCACCTGGAGCGCGAGAGCGAGTTTGGCGTGGGCACCGACATAGGACTCGGTGGTGCCGTCACCGATGTAGGACGACAACGTCGCGCTGTCCGACAGCCAGGTCAGCGCCGCGCGGGCACGAACGGCATTGGACTTGCTGGCCGCGAACGCCAGGACGGCATCGAGGGTGAGGCCGGCGTCGTCGTATGCCGTTCCGTCGTACACCGTCTGGAGGTGCGACTTGTCGACGAACTGCCATCCGAGCCAGGCCGCGGCGTTCCCGGCCCTGACGGCGTCGGTCGTGGCGGCGTGGGTGGTCGCGCTGGCGGTAGGCGCGGCATACGGCAGGGCGGTGGCGGTGGGTGCGGACGCGCCGACGGTGGCGGCCGCGACGGACAGGGCACAGAGCGCGCGGGCGCGCGTGGACAGGGTGGGGATCATGGATGGTCCTTCCTCCGCATACCTCGGCGGGGATCGTCAATTGTGGTGCAGGACAACGCCGAGCAGGCATTCGGGCTCGCCGCCGAGGCGGCCTCACCGTTGCGGGTCAGCGCCGGAATCGGACCGGACTTTCCCTGATCGACGTCACGAACCTAGCACCCGGGTCACCCGCCTCCGCGGCCGGGATCACGCGGCGATCACCGGTGCGGTCGGAGAGACGAGCCCTCCGTATGCCGCGGGCCCGGCCCCCGCGTCGATCAGCCCTTCCGACGGCGGAACCAGTTGCTGACGGAGTCGATCAAGATGTCGGTGACCTGCGTGACGATGTCGGTCGCCGGCGGCCCGGGGGGAACCGGGCCCGACGGGGCGGGCCCACTCGAGCCTGGCCCAGTTGAACCGGGTCCAGTCGAGCCGGGCCCGGTTGAGCCGGGTGCGGACGCGGCGGGATCGCCGGAGGCGAGGACGACGACGGACCAGGGGGCCGCGCCATACGAGTCGACGATCACGTCGCCCGCCTCGAGCGCCCAGCAGTTGAAGCCGGATTCGAAGATCGCGCCGGTGTCGACGATCCGGCGCCAGGCCGAGTCATCGGCATGCGGGACGGCGAAGGTCACCGGGTGGTCGGCCATGTTGACCAGGACGAGCAGATCCGCGGCGCCGACGCCGGAGCCGTCGATCCAGATGC
The DNA here is from genome assembly GCA_016702415.1 of Nostocoides sp. Taxonomy (GTDB): domain Bacteria; phylum Actinomycetota; class Actinomycetes; order Actinomycetales; family Dermatophilaceae; genus Nostocoides_A. The sequence continues at coordinate 153,996 of JADJEA010000025.1, read as the reverse complement.
GCAACGCGCGGTCGCCCTCGGCCGGTGAGCGCCCCTCGCCCGGGGTGAGGAAGACGTAACTGACGTCGCTGCCGCCGAGGGTGGGATCGCCATACGTGCGCTGGCGCAGGCCGGGGTGGTCGCGGCGCAGCTTCGTCAGGAAGGCCGCGAAGACGAGTTGCGGGTTGATCCCGTCGGGGGACCCGGCCCGGCCGAACACATCGCGATAGCGCACCTGCGGATGCTCGGGATCCACGCCGACCGCCGTCGGTGCCGGCGTGCCCGCGGCGGCCCAGTTGTTCCACATCCCGATCGTGTTGAGGTTGTAGGGATTGTTGTTGCCGTTCTGGGTCCGGCCGAACTCGTCGCCGGAACACACCATGGGCACCCCCCGGGCGAGGAAGAGGAGCACCCAGAGATTCCGCAGCCGCTGCCGGATCAGGGCAGGATCGCCGCCGGACCCCCACGAATCGTTGCTGTCGCTCCCGCCGTCTGACGGGCCGAAGGGCCACGGGTCGCCATTGTTCTTCCCGTCGTAGGCGACCAGGTCGAGCATGCAGAACCCGTCATGCGCCGTGACGAAATTGATCGACCGTTGCGGCCCGCCCTGGTCGGCGAAGTCGCGGTAGTCCCCGTTCATCATGTCGACGAACGCGCCGGTGTTGCCGTCGCCCTTGGTGAACCGCCGGACCGCGTCCCGGAACCGGCCGTTCCACTCGGCCCACCCGTCCGGGAAGTTGCCGACTTCATAGCCCCACAAGTCCCACGCCTCGGCCATGACCTCGATATCGCGGGCCCGGGCCAGGTCGCGGATGGCCAGGAGCAGCGGGTGCTGCGAGTAGAAGCGAGCCTGCCCAGCCCAGTCCTCGCGGGCCTGCGCCCGCGGGTCTCGCCCCAACACGGGCGCGAGGTCGAAACGGAACCCGTCGACACCCATCTCGTCACACCAGTAGGCCAGCGACTCCACGACGAGCCGCTGGGTGATCGGGCTCGACAGGTCGGTCTGGTTGCCGCACCCGGTGGCCCCGTCGACCAGGCGCCCGTCGTCGGTCAGGACGTAATAGTCCGTCGTCGCGAAGCCGCCGAATCCGGTGAAGCCCACCGTGTCCGCGTCCCCCAGTTGCCGCCCTCGCCGGTGTGGTTGTAGACGACGTCGAGATAGACCTCGACCCCGGCATCGTGGAAGGCGCGCACCATCTCCTTGAATTCGCGCGTCGGGCCGCCGGGGGAGCGGTCCGCGGCATACTGCCGATTCGGGGCGAAGAATCCGAGGGTCATATAGGCCCAGTGGTTCGACGGGCCGGTCGTGTCGAGGTCGGAGCCGCTCGACTCGTGGACGGGGAGGAGTTCGATCGCGGTGAACCCCAGTGCCTTGACGTATGCCGCGAGCCTCCCCGCGCCGGCATAAGTCCCCCGCAGGTGGTCCGGCACGTCCTGGACCTCGCCGAACCCGGGCAGCCCACCCAGATGGGTGCGCAGGGTCGCAGCGCTCGGGTGCAGGGTCAGATTGCGGACGTGGGCCTCGTAGATCGCGCTCGACTCGGCGGGAATCGCCGGCTTGGTCCCGGTGGGCGTGGTGTCGGCGACGACGACGGCCTTGGGTGCCACGGGACCGGTGTCCCACTCCCGCACCGGTTTTCCGCGATAGTCGCGTGGCCCCCAGCCGAAGATCGCACCGTCCGCGCCCGCCGCGCCGACCTCGGGGCTGGCCGGGCTATGGGAGATCTCGCGCGCATAGGGGTCGGTGAGGACCTTGTTGGGGTTGAACCGCTGACCACGGGGACCGCGGTCGCTGACGAAGCCGGCACTCGATCCGCCGCGCGCCCAGGCCGGGTCGACCGTCCAGCCCGGGCCCCACACGCGGTACCCGTAGTGCGCTCCCGGGCCGACCCCGGCGACCCGCGCCCGCCAGAACCCGTCGGCGGACCGGACCAGGTCGATGTCGGCGAGGGCGTCGCGGCCGGTGGGTGCGGCATACAACTCGAGGAGGACGCGGGTTGCCTCCGGGGCGGCGACCGCGAAGGTCGTCGTCGAGGAGGCCGGATCGAAACGGGCGCCCAGTGGCCAGGTCGCCGCGGCCCACGACTGGGGGTCGGCCGGGGACGGGAATGTGGACAGGAGAGTGGCGGTCACGAGCCGGCCCCCGGGGTGGCGGGATCGGCGGCGGGATCGGCGGAGGTGCCGGGATCGGCGGGGGCGGCGGGGTCGCGGGGAAGCGGCAGCGTCACGAGATCAAGTCTGAAGCACCCGGACGAGTGGTTCGTCCCACGCTAGGCAGGTTCCGGGGCGGGCGGGCGCAGCCGCGCAGTGGCGCGGGAGCGGAGGGCGGCGAGCGCGGCGAGGACGAGCAGCCCGGCCAGCACGGAGAACCCGAGCCGGGGGTTGAGCGGGATGAGGATGCCGACCCCGCCACCGAGAACCCAGAACGTCTGGAGCAGGGTCTCGGTCCAGGAAAAGACCCGGGCACGCATCGCCTCCGGCACATCGCGCTGGACGAGCGAGTCGAGGGAGAGCTTGCCGAGTTGGCCGAAGAGCCCGGCGACGAGGCCCAGGGCGACCAGCGTCCAGATCGAGTAGAAGATCGCCGTGACCGTGGAGACACCCAGTCCGATGGCCAGCAGGGTGGTCGCCATCGCCTCGGGGGCGGTATTGCCCCACCGGTTGCCGATGACGCTGCCCAGGGCATTGCCGACCGCCGCCGCACCCCCGACCAGGCCGATGACCAGCGACCCCGACATCCCCGGCAGGGGGTGCTCACGCATGAGGAAGGCCATGAACAGCGTGAGGAAGCCGGTGAGCATGCGCGCTCCGGTCATCAGCCAAAGGACGTAGCGCACCGACACCGGCAAGGCCCGCAGACGTCGGGCCGTCTTGGCGTCACCCCCGCGGCTGAAGTCGACTTCGCCGATGGTCGAGTCGACATTGGCGGGCAGGCGGATCGCCAGCACGGTCCCGGCGACATAGATGAGGAAGGCCGCGCGCAACGACCACTGCGGCCCGATCTTGGCCAGTCCGCCCGCCAGGCCGCCGCCGAGGAGCATGCCCACGAGGGCGGCGATATTGAGGCGGGCGTTCGCCTTGACCAGGGGTATGCCGTCCGGCAGCAACCGGGGTAGGGCGGCGGCGCGGGTCACGGCATACGCCTTCGTCGCCATGAGGGCACCGAGGGCCGCGGGGAAGAGCCAGGGCGAGTCGTCGGCGACTGCGCCCGCGAGCACCCAGCTGAGGAAGGCGCGCAGGGCGAGCGTGGTCCCGATTGCCCACCGCCGGCCGTGGGAGAAGCGGTCGACCAACGGCCCGATCAATGGCGCGAGCAGGACGAAGGGTGCCATCGTCAGGGCGAGGAAGATCGCGACCTTGCCGCGGGCCTCGTCGGCCGGAAGGGCGAACACGGTCCCCGCAAGCGAGACGGTCAGGGCGGCGTCGGCGGCGATATCGACCAGATGCATCTCGGTCAGCCGCGCCAGACCGCTCCGGTCGGCGCCGTCGGCGGCGGCGAACTGCTGGAAACGGCGGACCCCGGCCTGCGTGCCCCGCCCGAGCACCCGCGCCGTCCCGCGGCCTCCGGTTGCCGCGAGGCGACCCGCCGCCCGGCCCGCGGCCCCGGCGCGCGCGGCGGCGCTGGTCACCCGGCCGGGCCCGGGCGAGCGGCCCGTGGACCGTCCACCGCGCCCACTCGTCGGCTCGCCGGAGTCGCCCGTATGCCGCCTCGGCGGAGGCGGGGGTGGTGGCGGCCGACGGCCCTGCTGGGTCACGGACCTATCCTGCGGTATCGGACCGACAACGTCAGCCCCCGGCCGCCGACTCGATCCCGCTCGACCCGGTTCGGCTTGACTCACTCGGGGCTCGACCAGGTCAGGTTCCGGGGAGGGTGACCTCGCCGGTGATGACGGTGACCGCATCGCCGCCGACCCAGATCTGGTCCTCCTCGGCGCGAATGTGCACCAAGCCGGCCCGGCCCAAGCGGGTGCCTTGGCGCGCGACATACTCGCGGGGCAGGCGACCGGCAGGGATGAGCCACTGGGCGAGGGCGGCATTGAGGCTGCCCGTCACGGGGTCCTCCTCATAGTCCCGGCCGTCCGCATAGAACGCGCGCACCTCGCAGGCGGCACCGAGACGGGCGGCGTCGTCGGCGGCATACGGCCCGACCAGGCCGACCTTGAGGTCGGTCATCGCGATCGGATCCGGATCGGCCGCCAGGACGGCCACGGCGTCGGTGAGTTCGATCCCGACCCATCCCGGGCCGTTGTCGCACCAGGCGGCGCCGACCACGGTGGCGGGGTCGAGGCCGGCCGCAGCGATGATTCGCGCCAACAAGGCATCCTCGACCGGCCCCGACCGCAGGAGCGGGGGTGCCGCGAAGGCAAGGCGCTCACCCTCGCGGACGGGCACCAGCCCCGCCCCGCATTCCTGGATCACCACGCCCGGGGTGCGCGGCCGGCCACCCCGGGCGAGCCAGGCGTGGGCGCTGCCGAGGGTCGGATGCCCCGCGAACGGGAGTTCGCCCGAGGTCGTGAAGATGCGCACCCGATAGTCGGCCGCGGGGTCCGTCGGCGCGAGCACGAAGGTCGTCTCCGAGAGATTGGTCCAGTTCGCGAAGGCTTGCAGGGTTGCGTCATCGACGTCGTCGGCATCGTGGACGACGGCGAGGGCATTCCCACGCAGGGCCGCGGCGGTGAAGACGTCGACCTGGGTGAACGGGAGTGCTGCGGGAACAGACATAGCAGGAGCCTCTCAGACGCGGGGGTCGTATGCCGCGGGGTCGCCCCCCGCGGCCTCCGTCGGGGTGCGCAGTTCCCGCCGGACGGCGATGAGATGCCAGGCCCATAGCAACCCCGACAGCAGCATGAGCGCCAAGGCGGCGAGAGCGACCTGCCGTAGCGACCCGGAGGCCACCGGGACGACCACGGCGGTGACGACGGCGCTGATGGTCAACCCGAGGAACGTGCTCCCCGAGGCGGCGGCGCCGCGGCGGGAGGGAAAGCAGTCGAGCAGGGCGAGTTGGATCGTCGGGAAGGCCGTCGCGGCGCCGAGGGTCATCAGGGTGGGGCCGGTCACGGCATACCAGACGGTGTGGTCGCGGTCGGCGAGCGCCGCCAAGGCGACGTTGACGAGCGCCCCGATGAGGGCGACGCCGAACCCGGCGCTGACCAGCGCCCGACCGCCGACGCGACCGGCGGCGCGTCCGCTCACCCATGAGCCCACGGTCATCCCCAGGACGAGCGGCCCGAAGAGCATCCAGTAGTCGAGTTCGCCCCGGCCGAGTAGGTCGCCGACGACAATGGCCGCCCCGCCGACATAGACGAACCAGGACGCCTGCATCAGGCCACCGCCCCAGGCCATCCGCTCGTATGCGGCATCGCCGAACACCGCGACGACACTGCGCACCACTGCGCGCGCCTCGAGCGGCGTCCGCCGCGCCGGCGGATGGGTCTCGGGGAGGACGAGGCGGACCGCGATGGTGAGAATCACGGCCAGCGCCGCCTGGGTCCAGAAGATCGATCGCCACGACCAGACCTGCAGCAGTGCCCCGCCCGCGAGGGGGGCCACGACCGGAGCGATCCCGAAGATCATCGCCACGCGGCTCATCAACCGCTGCGCTTGCGGACCGGTATAGAGGTCGCGAATGACCGTCCGGCTGACGATGACACCCCCGCCGGCGCAGAGGCCCTGGAGAACCCGGCAGATCAGCAGCACCGTCAGTGTCGGCGCGATCGCCGCGACCACCGAGGCCAGGCCGTATGCCGCGACCCCCCACACCATGACCGGCTTGCGCCCCAACGCATCCGACAACGGTCCGTGGAAGATCGCCATCGCCCCGAACGCGAAGAGGTAGGCGCTGATGATCAGCTGAAGCCGGTCGCTGCCGACCCCGAACTCGGCCCGCATCGACGCGAACGCCGGCAGCGGAGTGTCCGTCGAGAATGGCCCGAGCATCGACAGCCCGGCGAGTAGGGCGGGGATGACGAGGGTGGCGCGGCGTGAACGCGGATCGATCATGGGAGGTCCAGCTTCGCAGGATCGACGTGTCGGTGACGGGCGATTTCACGGGGCGGTGGCAGGCGCCCGGGCTCGCCCTTGACGGCCGCGTGACCCCGATGTTCAACTAATCCCAACGAAAGCCAACCGACCACAAGCGGGAGGGCGTATGCCGCGGGGCCTCCTCGCCGGGATCGACGCCGGGACGACCTCCGTCAAGGTTCTCTTGATGACCCCCGAGGGGGAGCAGGTCGCGCTCGGCCGTGCCCCGACCGTGTGGACCCGCACGGAGTTCGGGGAGGAGACCAGCGCTGGGGAGATCACGGCTGCCGCCGGGACGGCCTTGGCCGACGCCCTCCGACAGGCGCCGGACGCCGAGGTCCTGGCGATCGGGGTGGCCAGCATGGCCGAGTCCGGGATCCTCGTCGACGCCGCCGATCGCCCGCTGGCCCCGGTCATCGCCTGGCACGACACCCGTGACCGCGCCGAACTCGAGCAGCTCGTCACCGAACTCGGCGGCGAGGCCTTCTCGCGCCGCACCGGGCTGCCCCTGTGGACCCAATGGAGCCTGACGAAGCACCGATGGATGCGGGCCCACCTGCCCGAGAGCGCCGCAGCTGTGCGGAGGTACAACGTCGCCGAGTGGATCGTCCGGGGCCTCGGCGGGGAGCCGGTCACCGAATACTCCCTGGCCTCGCGCACCGGCTGGCTCGACCTCCACACGGGTACGCCCTGGACCGCCGCGCTCGACTGGTCCGGTGCCCCGGCGACGCTGCTCGGTGACCTCGTCGCGGCGGGAACGCCCGTGGGGCGGGCGGATGCAACGGGGGTGGCGGACGCGGCGGGGGTGGCGGGCGCCATACTCACCGTGGCGGGACACGACCATCAGGCCGCTGCCGTGGGCGTGGGCGCGCACCGCGAAGGTGACGAATTCGATTCCGCCGGAACCGCAGAGGCGATTCTGCGGACGAGCCGGCCCGGTCTGCCCGAGGAGACCGTCGCCGCTCTCGCCGCCGCCGGGATCACGGTCGGCCGGCATGTCGCGCCCGGCCGCTGGTGCCTGTTGGGCGCGACCCAAGGGGGCCTCATTCTCGGGAAGGTCCAGGCGGCTCTCGGGATCGACCGGGCCGGTCTCCCCCGTCTGGACGACGCGGCGGCCAGCGCGGCGGACGTCGCGGGCGCGGTCACCATGGGACCTGGGGCCGGCGATGTCGCCATCGACCGGGCCGCGAGCCCGGGCGAGGTCTGGCGCGCCGCAACCCGGGCCGTCACCGCCCAGGCCGCGGCCCTCAGCGAGCGTCTCACCGCGGCGAGTGGGCCACGCGCCGACCTCGTCGTCGCCGGCGGGTGGACGCACAGCCGCGCTGTCATGGCCGCGAAGGAGGCCGCGTTCGGGACCTTCCGCCGCGCGAGCGTGCCCGAGGCCGGCTGCCGCGGCGCCGCCCTCCTCGCCGGCGTCGCCGCCGGCATCTATCCCGACCTCGACTCCGCCCCCGCCTATCCCCCTTCGCCCGACTGATCCGACCGTTCCCACCCGCCCCTTGACCGTGCCCACCCTTGACCATGCCGACCCCTTGACCATGCCGACCCCGTGACCGTCCCGAGAGGACCAGACCGTATGCCGCTCGCCACCACCGCCGACCTCGTCGCCCGGGCGCGCGCCGCCGGGCGGGGAGTCGCCGCGTTCAACGTCATCACTCTCGAACACGCCGAGGGGATCGTCGCCGGAGCCGAGCGCGCCGGAGCCGACGTCATCCTCCAGATCAGCGAGAACGCCGTCCGCTTTCACGGCGGCCGGCTGCGTCCGATCGCCGCCGGCACGATCGAGGTGGCCCGGTCCGCCGCAGTCGACGTGTCGGTCCATCTGGACCATGTCGAGGACGACGACCTCCTTCGCGAGTGCGCCGCCGCCGGGCTGAGCTCGGTGATGTATGACGCCTCCCGCCTCGACTACGCCGCCAATGTCGCCGCGACGCGCGCCGCCGCCGAGTGGGGACACGCCAACGGGCTCTTCGTCGAGGCCGAGTTGGGGAAGGTCGGCGGCAAGGACGGCGCCCACGCGCCGGGCGTGCGGACCGACCCCGGGGAGGCGGCGGACTTCGTCGCGGCAACGGGGGTGGATGCCCTGGCCGTCGCGGTCGGTAGTTCCCACGCCATGGTGGAGCGGACCGCGGCGCTCGATCTCGACCTCATCGGTGCCCTCGCGGCGGCGCTCCCGGTTCCCCTTGTCCTGCATGGGTCTTCGGGCGTCCCCGATGACGCGCTCGCCGCGGCTGTCAAGGCGGGGATGACGAAGATCAACATCGGCACCATCCTCAATGTCGCGTTCACCGGTGCTGTCCGCGGCGTCCTGCGGGATGACGCGGGACTCGTCGACCCGCGGAAATACCTTCGCCCGGCGCGTGCGGAGATCGCCGCGGTGGCCGAGCGGCTGGCCGGGGTCGTCTCGGGTATGCCGCGATGATCGTCACGCTCACCCTCAACCCCAGTCTCGACCTCACCTACACGCTCGCCGAGTCGGCGCTCGGGGACGTCGACGTCCACCGGGCCTCCGCGGCGACGATCGAGGGGAGCGGCAAGGGCGTCAATGTCGCCCGCGATCTCCACGCCGCCGGCTCCGAGACGATCGCGGTCATCCCGGTCGGGGGACCGACCGGCCGCCATCTCGCCGAGTTGCTCGGCGACGCGGGCGTGCCCCATCTCGGCGTCCCGGTCGCCGGCGAGACGCGGATCAACACCTCCGTCCTCCTCCCCGGCGGCCCGACGGTCAAGGTCAACGGACCGGGGGAGCCGATCGTCCGCGCCGATGTCGACCGGCTCCTCGAATCCGTCGACGCGGTCTTGACCGGCCTCACCGACACCGACGACTCCTGGCTCGTCATCTCCGGCTCCCTCCCGCCCGGACTGGAGCCCGCGGCGGTGGGGGAATTCGTCGGGGTGGCCGCGCGGCATACCGTCAAATGCGCCGTCGACATTGCCGGTGCCGCTCTCGCCGTCGCCCTCCGCACGGGGGCGAATCTCTTGGCGCCCAACGAGATCGAGCTGGCGGAACTCCTGCGAACCGATCTCGGGGCGGACACCGTGACCGTGACCGCCGCCGCGGCGCGCCGCCTCGCCGCCGATCACGGCGTGGACCTCCTGGTGAGTATGGGGCGCTCGGGCGCCGTGTACACCGACGGCGAGGTCGTCATCCATGGTGGCGGGCCCGCGCTCGTGCCCGTCAACACCGCGGGCGCCGGGGATGCCTTCCTCGCGGGCTGGCTCGCCGGTCCCGGGACGCCAGCTGACCGGATGCGTCGTGCCCTTGCCTGGGGACGGTCCGCGTGCCTGTGCCCCACCACGGTCGACCCCCACCCGGGCACTCGCGGTGTCGACGGGATCACGGTCACCACCCTCAGCGACACCATCCGCGACACCAGCAAACGCGACACCACACCCACCCCTCTCCCCGTCGCCGTCCACGCTGTTGGCCTGACCTCCCCCAACCCCGCCCCTGAAGGAGATCTCCCATGACCGATATCCGCCGCATCGTCGTCACCGCCCCTGGCGCGATGGAACTGCGGGTCGAGGAGCCTGCGCCCCTGGGCCCGGGTGAGGTGCGGGCGCGCAGCGTCACCATCGGCGTCTGCGGCTCCGACACCCATGCCCTCCACGGCCGGCACCCGCTGATCCCCATGCCGTATTTCCCTGGCCACGAGGTCACCGGCGTCGTGACCGAGGTCGGCGAGGGCGTCGCGACGGTCGGCGTCGGCGCACGCGTCACCGTCGAGCCCACCCTCCCCTGTTGGACCTGCAAGCAGTGTCAGCAGGGCCAGGAGAACCTCTGTGAAAACCTCCAGTTCTTCGGGTGCGGATACCTCCAGGGTGGGATGGCCGACGAGTTCGTCGTCCGGGCCGATCGCCTCCACGTCATCCCCGACGATCTCGACGATGATGCGGCCTCGCTCATCGAACCGCTCTCGACCCCGGTGCACGCGGGTCGGATCGCCGGGCCGCTGGACGGCAAGGCAGTGGTCATCATGGGGTGCGGGACGATCGGCCTGCTCATGCTCGCCGTCGCCCGGTATGACGGTGTCCGCCGGGTCGTCATGACCGACCCCCTGCCGGCAAAGCGCGAGATCGCGCTGCGCCTGGGCGCGGACGCTGTCGTCGACGCGACCGCAAGCGACGTCGTCGAGCAGGTGCGCGAGGCGCTCGGCGAGAGTGCGGACGTCGTCTTCGACTGCGTGGCCATCCAGTCGACGATCCGCGCGGCGATCGCGCTGGCGACCAAGGGTGGGACGGTCGCCATCGTCGGCGTGCCCGCCGCCGACGTGACCATCCCGACGATCGTGTTGCAGGACAACCAGATCCGCATCCAAGGGTGCGCGACCTATGTTCCGGAGGACTACGCGAAGTCGATCGCGATGCTCCAGGCCGGGGCGGTCAAAGCCGGCGACTTCGTCACGGCGCACTTCCCCCTGACCCAGGCGCGCGACGCCTTCGACGCGTCGGCGGGCGGGGGCGAGATCAAGGTGCTGATCCACCCGTGAGCCGAGCCCCCGGCGGTGATCCGCAGCTCGCCGCCACCAGGCACCAGGTCATCCTCGACACCCTCCGCGCCCGTGGCCAGGTCAGCGCCAACGGCCTCGCCGATAACCTCGGGGTGACCCACGAGACCGTCCGCAAGGATCTGCTCCACCTCCAGGAACGCGGCCTGCTGCGGCGGGTCCACGGCGGCGCGGTCCCGGTGGAGTCACTGACGCACGAGGTGCCGGTGGGTGGGCGGACGGCATACGGCCCGGAAAAGGCGCGGATCGCTCAGGCCGCGCGGCATTTCCTCCCGGACGCCGGTGCGGTGCTGCTGGACTCGGGGACGACAACGGCCGCCTTCGCCGACGCGCTCCCGGTCAGCCCTCGGATCGTCGCGTTCACCAACTCCCTCCCGATCGCCCTGACCCTCCTCCCGCGCCTCGGTGCGGTCACCATGCTCGGAGGGCGGGTCCGGCCGGAAACGCTGGCGACTGCGGACGGCTGGGCGATGCGCGCCGTCGAGGGGGTGCGCGCGGACGTGGCCTTCCTCGGCGCCAACGCCCTTTCGCCGGAGCACGGTCTTTCCACCCCCGACGAGACGGAGGCCGAGATCAAGGGCGCCTTCGTGCGGGCGGCCCGCCTGCGGGTGCTCCTGGCCGACCATTCCAAGGTGGGTCGCGAGTCGGTGCACCGGTATGCCGCGCTCGCCGACATCGACATCCTGGTCACCGACACCGGCCTGCCCCTCCAGGACGCCGACGCCCTCACGCGCGACCACGGGATCGAGGTCGTCCGCGCTTAGCGGGCGGGCGAGCCATGAATATCTTCCTCGTCACCGATGAGACGGGCCGCGAGCGGTGGGTGGCCGTCGAAGACACCATCGCCCAGCGCCTCTACGTCTACGTCGCCAACACCGGGGCGTTCCACCGCAATGACGCTGTGGGCGTGGACTACTACGCCGACCAGCGGCTCAATTACGAGCCGATCGGTGCGGATCGGGCGGCAGCTAAGATCGCCGAGGGCCTCGGCCGCATCGACGAAGGCAACGCGGGCTGGCTGGCCGATCGATATCGCAGGGACAGGAGCGCTCGCAGCGTCGAGTCGGTCCTCGGAACACCGGCATAGGGGCGCACGACCTCCCCGTTGCTGGACACGGCATTCATCCATGTCCTCCCCCCGGGCAGTCACGCCTGGTCACTCACTTGAGGGACAAGACCCTGGTGGCACGTGGGTGGCCTCGAGGGTGAGGAGGGCGGCCTTGGCGGGGGAGCCCCCGGCATACCCCCCAAGGGAGCCGTCGGCGCGCAGGACCCGGTGGCAGGGGACGACGATCGGCAGGGGGTTGGTCGCGCAGGCGGACCCGACCGCCCGAACCGCGCGGGGGTTCCCGGCGCGCGCCGCGAGGGCGCCATAGCTCGTGGTCAGGCCATACGGGATGGTCGGGAGGAGCGCCTGAACGGCGCCCCGGAACCCGTGCGACAACGCCCGGTCCAGGTCGAGTGTGAAGGTCCGGCGCCGCCCCCCGAAGTAGCCCTCGATCTGCCGGGCCGCGTCGTCGAGATCCTTGGGCGAGAGCAGGATTCGTGGACTGACCACGGTGGCGAGGGTGACGAGCGCCGCCTCGTGGTCGGGCTCGAATGCGACCCGGACCAGGCCCCGAGGCGTCCTGGCCAGGAGCAGGGAGCCGATGGGTGAGTCGATGATGCGGTAGGCGATGTCGAGGATCTCCGCGCCGTGGGCAGCGGCGGCGAGCCGGGCACGCAGGCGGGTCAGATCGTCGTCCCCGGTCGTGCGGACCTGCTTTCGTTCGCGCGGGAGGTCGGTCTCCATCACTGCTCCTGTTCCTGGAACGTATGCCGTTGGGCCCGCAGCGTTTTCATCCCGTCGGCCGCCGCCCGCCGGGCCGCGTCGGCCGACCCGCCGAGCAGTCCGGCGATGGTCGTGTAGTCGAGACCGCCGAGATAGCGGTAGGCAATGACGGTCCGCTGTCTTGGGGGGAGGGCGGCGACGGCGCGCCATACGGCCCGGTCACCACCCTCACCCGGTATGCCGTTCTGCGAGAGCCGATCCGGAACCTCCCCACCGGGATCGCGCCACGCGACCGTGCCCGGGTGATGTCGATCGCCTTCCGGTGCGCGATGGTGACCAGCCACGCCCGGTGGTTGGCTGGTTCCGTCAACTCGGGATAGGCCCGCAAGGCCGCGAGAAAGGTCTCCGACCACGCATCCTCGGCATCGGTGTGGGCACCGAGGACCGCTCGGCATACGCGCAGGACGGCCGGTCCGTGTGCGGTGACGAGGTGGTCGAAGGGCGGCTTGGGGGTCATCGTCACGAAGACGCGGGCGAGGGCTCGGGCGTGAGATCGCGCGCCGCGCCCGCCGGCAGGCGACCGAAGACGGGCAGCCCGGAGGGGGCGGTGCAGAAGAGGACGCTCCACCGCATACACCCGACGTCATGGGTGCCGAGGTCGAACTCGCGCTTGACGACCAGCCATGGCCGGGCGGGATCGAGCGGCGACCAGGTGCCGGTGACGGCCGATCGCGCTTGGCCCTCATAGCCGGCGAGATAGCTGCCGCACCACACGTCATCCGCCGCCCGAGCGGGGACGAAGGTCGCCTCCACCTGCTCGCGCCCGGCCACCCCGGCGAGGGCGTCGCCCAGGCTGGCGGTGAGGGTCACACATCCGGTGGCGGCGGGATCGGGGGCAGCGGGACCGACCGTCTCGGCGCTCGCGCTCGCCACCCGGGCGCGCGCGGTGGGGAGGTCGGGCACGGCATACATGGCGACGGCGACCAGGCGGCACCCGGTCTGGTACGCCTGGACCATCCACCCGGCGTCGCGCGTCGAGACCCCGCATTCCTGACTGATCCAGGATCTTTCGGGTTCGCCCAAGTCGCGGCGCACGCGATCGGCATGAGCGTGCGCGAGCGGGAGCGCGGTCGCGAGCGCCTGGGTGAGCTGGCGCTGGGCGTCGGCCTTCTTGCCCCGAGCCGCTACCCAGGCGGCGGCGTTGACGCCGAGATAGACCACGACGACCGCGGCGGTCAAGCCGGCGAAGAGGCGCACGAGGACGCGCCCGATGCGGGAACCTCGGGAGGGAGTGCCCTGAGTCATGCTCAGACCGTATGCCGACCCCTCCCCTCCGGGCTTGAGCACGCTTACTCGCGTTCCACCCACAGGATCGGCGCCGATCTCTTAACGACGCCAAGCCCGGTCCACAGGCTCCTGATAGGGAGGGAGCCGAATGTTGGAGACACGAACGAACGGCCACCAGGCCGTGACCCGACGAACGAGGAGAACTCGACACCATGGCAATTTCCAGGATCGGTGTGGCTGCGGCCTCCATCGCGGCGGCTGGCGCCGTGATCGCCGGCGGCGCGGCGATCGCGACCGCCTCGGACACCACCACCCCCACCGCGGCCAGCACCAGCTCCGGTGCCGCCGCCAACAACGGCACCACCGGGAGTGGCTCGGCCAACAAGGGCACCACCGGCGCGCCGGGTCAGGGCCGGGGCATGGGGATGGGCGGCCAGCACACCGCCGTGACGGGCGCCGAGGCCGACAAGGTCATCGCCGCGGTCAAGGCCAAAGACTCCGCGGCCACGATCACCACTGTCGAGAAGGACCCCGACGGCTCCTACGACGCCACGGGCACCAAGGACGGTTCACCGGTCCGGTACGACGTCTCGGCCGACCTCAAGACGGTGACCGAAGGTGGCATGGGCGGCCACGGCGGGATGGGCGGCATGGGAGGCAGCTCGGATGCCGCTGTCACCGGGAGCGAGGCCGACAAGGTCATCGCCGCGGTCAAGGCCAAGGACTCCGCCGCCACCATCACCGCCGTCCGCAAGGACCCCGACGGCTCGTATGACGCCCTCGGCACCAAGAACGGCGCGCCGATCATGTTCGACGTCTCCGCCGACCTCAAGACGATCGCCGAGGCCGCCGGTCGTGGCCCGGGTGGTCACGGCGACCACGGCATGGGTGGGCCCGGCATGGACGGCCAGAGCCTCCCCGGCACCGCCAACTCCTCCACCACCTCCACCGCCCCCACCAACTGATCCGCCCGCCCGGATCCCTTCTCCCTGAATCCCTTCCCACCCCAACGGACGGGGCCCGCACCACCGGTGCGGGCCCCGTTCTCGTGCCCCCTGGCGGGCTCTGCGTCATACCGGCGTCTGAGTCATACCGGCGTGGCCGCCAGCCCCGCGCCCTCCACGTCGACATCGGGCAGCTTGGCATCGAGCGCGCGGGGGAGCCACCACGCGCGCTCGGCCAGCAGATGCATCAGCGCCGGCACGAGGGTCATCCGGACGAGCACCGCGTCGACGATGACCCCGACGGCCAGCCCCAGGCCGATGGGCCGGATCATCGTCAGGTGGCTGAAGACGAAGCCACCGAAGACGGAGAACATGATCAGCGCCGCCGCCGTCACGACCTTCGCCCCGTGCTGGAAGCCGGTAGCGACGGCCCGGCGGGCGTCCTCGCCGTGGACATAGGCCTCGCGCATCCCGGTGACGAGGAACATCTGATAGTCCATCGCCAACCCGAAGAGCACGCCGACGAGGATGATCGGCATGAACGACAGGATCGGGCCGGGAGTCGTCACGCCGAAGAGCGTGGAGAGCCAGCCCCACTGATAGATGGCGACGGTCACCCCGAATGCCGCGGCCACCGAGAAGAGGAATCCCACGGTCGCCACGACCGGCACGAGCACCGAGCGGAACACCAGCAGCAGGATCGCCAGGGACAACCCGATCACCGTCGCGAGATATTTCGGCAGAGCGTCGGCGAGGCGCTCGGAGATCTCGATATTCGCCACCGTCTGGCCTGTGATCCCGATACTCGAGTGGGTCTGGGCGCCGAGGTAGTCGAGCGAGTCGCGGATCGCGTGCACGGTCGAGACCGTGGCGGCATCCGCTGGACCGGACTCCGGGATGATCTGGAGGGCGATGGTGCGCCGGTCGTCGGAGACACCCGCGACCGCGACGGCGCGCACGCCGTCGATGCCATGCAGGGTGGTCACGAGTTGGGCCTCGACCGCCCGCAGGTCGGCGGCGTCGGTGGCGGGGTGGTCCAGGGTCGCAGCGGCGAGCACCGGTCCGTTGACCCCCTTGCCGAAGTGGCTGGCCACCTTTTCATAGGTCGCGTATGCCGTGCTCCCCGCCGGCTCGCTGCCGCCGTCGGGCAGGCCGAGCCGCAGGGTCAGGACGGGAGCGGCGAGGACGGCGACGACGGCGACGACGCCGGCCACCGTCACCCAGGGGCGTCGGGTGATCAGCCGGACGTACCAGCCGCCGTGCTCCTCCTCGTGGTCCCCCGCGGGGACGACGCGGGTCGCGGTGTCGGCGGGTTCGGCATACCCACTGGCCCGCCAGGTGCGACGGGAGGCGACCCGCGGGCCGAGGAGGCGTAGCAACGCCGGGGTGACCGTGACCGCGACGAGAACGGCGACCAGAACGGTGCCCGCCGCGACCAGACCCATCTGGGCGAGGATCGGCAGGCCGGACAGGACGAGCGCGGCCAGGGCGATGACGACGGTCGCGCCGGCGAAGGTCACGGCGCTGCCGGCGGTCCCGACGGCGCGGGCGATCGACTCCCGCAGGTCGCTCCCGTGAAGATAGCCCTGCCGGTGCCGGTTGACGATGAAGAGCGCGTAGTCGATGCCGACCGCCAGGCCGAGCATGAGGGCGAGCGAGGGGGTCATCTGGTTCATGGAGAAGAAGTGGGTCGCGGCGACCGCGCCCCCGAGCCCCACGGCCACCCCGAGGAGGGCACCGGCGATCGGCAGTCCGGCGGCGATGAGGGTGCCAAGCATGACGACGAGGACGAGAAGGGCGACGGCCAGGCCGAGGACCTCGCCCGGCCCGACGAGGGTCATCTCCTGGGCGATCTCCGTCGAATAGCTCACCTTTACACCGGAATCCGCGAGCGCGCTGCCCTTCTGCGGGATCTGCATCCGGACGTCATAAGGGACCGACCGGGCGTTGGTGTCGAAGCGGACCTGGGCGACGGCATACCGTCCGTCGGCGGAGACGAACCGCAGTCCGTCCATCGCCTTGGTCATGGCCAGGCCCTGTTGGTATGCCGACCAGCCCGCCTCGACCTTGGCCTGGCCCGCTTCGAGCTTGGCCTCACCGGCAGCGATCTCGGCCTTGGCCGCGGCGAGCTTCGTCCGCAAGGGCGTCAGGCCGGGGTCGTGGGGGTTGGCTTTGGCCATGAGCCGGGCCATGCCCTCGCCTTGGGCAAGGTGGAATCGCGCCTCGTCGAGCCGCTTGCGGTTGGCGGCGAGCTGGGCGTAGCCGTCCTCGACCTGGGTCTTCGAACTCGCGAGCTTCGTCTGCGCCTGGTCGATCGTGTCTTGTGCGGCAAAGGGATCCATGACCCCGGTGACGTGCGGGATCGTCGTCCAGTCGGTCATGGTTCGCGCGATGGCGGCCTTCTGAGCGGCGGTGAAGCTGCCGGTGTCGCTCTCGAAGACGACGGTCCCGAAGCCACCACGCAGTTGCGGGATGGCGGCGCCGAGCCGGTCGAGCACGCGTTCGAAGCTGCTTCCCGGGACGGTGAACTCATTGGTCATCGGCGTGCCGAAGCGCGCGGCGGCCCCACCGACGGCGAGGAGGATCACGGCCCAGAGAGCCAGGACGCGGCCGGCGTGGTCGGCGCACCAGCGGCCAAGGCGATAGAGGATGCGTGCCATGGTGGCGAAAGTCCTTCAGGCAGAGGGGGTCGCGTCGAAGCCGAAGCGCACGTGCTGCATGCTCCGGTGGAGGAGGTCGGAGAACTCCTCGACGCTGGTCGAGGTCAGGGAGCGTTCGGTGCGCTCGGCCCAGACGAGGATGGCGGCCTGGGACGCGGCGACGACCGCGGTGGCGAGGTGAACGGCATACAGCACGTCGGCATTGGGGAGCCGCTCGCGCAGGTGGGCGATGAACCACGTCATCCAGTCCATCAAGGCGGTGTGGAGGACCTCCTGGGCCCGCGGCTCCGCGGTGCCGACGGCCGCCAGTTGGAGGATGCGTCCGAGGAAATCCCGATCCGCGGGCATCGCGATCATGTTCTCGAGGGAGGTCATGAGAGGTTCGTCGACGGGTCGTTCTTCGAGGCGTTCGCCGAGGTCGGTCAGGAAGTCCCGAATGCCGCGGGCGAGGGCCGCCTCGATCCCGGGGAAGTAGTTGAAGAAGGTCCGGCGCGACACTCCCGCGCGGTCGGCGACCGCCTCCGCGGTCACCCCGGCGAGTCCCCGCTCCGCGACCAGGGCGTATGCCGCGCCCACCAGCGCCGCGGTCGTCTGCGCCTTCTTGCGCTCCCGAAGCCCGGTGGTCAGGTCCGTCGTCATGACTCCAGTATGCACGTTATCTGCACACAGTGCAAAGTTGCCCTGCAGGAAAAGTTCGATGCGGCGGGAAAGATCGATGCGGCGGCGACGGCATCCGTCCCGGAGTCGGCGGACACGCGCAGACGGCGGGTGAGCCTCCCCACCGGTCCCTGCGGACGACCCCCGCACCTGGGTTAAGGTGCCCGCAAGGGGTTCGCCGAAGGAGAAGAACCGTGCCCAAGGTCGACCTGACCGTGCTCGCGATCCCGGCGTTTGTCGGGGCGATGGGTGCCGAGCATGCCTGGCAGCGGCGCCGTCCCGCCGCGACGGGGCAGCCTCGCCCCGGCGACTACGAACTCGGCGACACGATCGCCAGTCTGTCGATGGGCGTGGGCAGCCTCCTCGCCCCCCTCGTCGCCAAGAAGGTGATCGATCCGCTGACCCCCGGCCGTGGGCGGTGGGGGCGCGCGCTCCTGGGGACCGCCGTGCTCTCCGGCGTGGCGACGACCGTGATCGAAATCCTCCGGCGCCGACAGGAGTCGGGAGGGCGGCTGCCCGACGCCGGGACCCTCCCGGTGAGCGATTCACCCGCCACGGCGCTCGCCAACATCGGGGGCGGTGCGGCGGTGGCTGCGGTCGGCTCGACGGCGCTGGCGGCGGCGACAACCTGGGCGGCGGCGACCAGCGGCCAGCGCCTGTTCCGGCGCTCGGGGCGCGACCTCGGCTCCGGGCCCCTGGCCGCGGCGATCGCGGTGCTCGGCTGGGACGCGATCTACTACTGGAATCACCGGCTCTCCCACGAGAGCCGCTGGCTGTGGGCGGTCCACGTCGTCCACCACAGCAGCGAGCACTACAACCTCTCGACGGCTTTGCGGCAGCCGGTCGCCGAGGGGGTGACGATGACGGTGCCCTACGGCCTGCTCGCCCTGCTCGGCGTGCGGCCCCAGCTCATCGAGCAGGCGCGCGCGCTCAACCTCATCTATCAGTTCTGGATCCACACCGAGGTCATCCGCTCGATCGGCTGGCTCGAGAAGATCCTCAACACCCCGAGCCACCACCGGGTCCACCACGGGTCCAACAAGCGCTATCTCGACCGCAACCACGGCAGCATCCTCATCATCTGGGACAAGCTGTTCGGCACCTTCGAGCCCGAAGGTGAGCCGGTCGTCTACGGCCTGACGCGCAATATCGACACGGTCAACCCGCTGCGGATCGCCACTCACGAATGGCGCGACATCGCGCGCGACATCGCCGCGGCCCGTGGGTGGCACGACCGATTCTCGTTCCTGCTGCGCGGGCCCGGTTGGGCCTACATCCGCCGCGCCTGAGGCCGTATGCCGCCCGCCCCCCTCCCCGCCGCCCTCGCCACTGCCCTCGCCACCGGGCCGGTCGTCCTCGACGGAGGCATGGCGACCCGCCTGGAGGCCCGAGGCCACGACCTGTCCGATTCGCTCTGGTCGGGCCGGCTGCTCCTGGACGATCCCGACGACATCGTCGCCGCCCACCGGGACTTCGTCCGCGCCGGCGCGCGGGTGCTCGTCACGGCGAGCTACCAGGTCTCCTTCACCGGATTCGCCGCCGCTGGGTTCGATTCCGCGACAACGCGATCCGCGCTGCGTCGCAGTGTCGCCCTCGCCCGGGAGGCGTTCGCCGCCGAGCAGGTCGACGGGTGGGTCGCCGCCTCGATCGGTCCGTATGCCGCCTCCCTCGCCGACGGCTCCGAGTACCGCGCCGACCACGGCCGCACCGTCGCCGAGCTGCGCGCGTGGCACCGGCCGCGCCTCGACGTCCTTATCGATGCTGCTCCCGACGTCCTGGCCATCGAGACGATCGCGGGGGTGGCCGAGGCGGAGGCGCTGCTGGCGGAGGTGGCGGGGTGCGGCATACCGACGTGGGTGGCGATGACGTGCGAGGGTGGACGGCTGCGCTCCGGTGAGGACCCCGCGGTCGTCTGGCGGGCCGCCCGCGACGTCCCCGACGTGATCGCGGTCGGGGTGAACTGCACCGACCCCCGCGGCCTCGCCCCTCTGCTCACCGAGGCGTATGCCGAGTCCCACCTCCCCGTCGTCGCCTACCCCAATAGCGGTGAGGCCTGGGATGGTGTCCGCCGGATGTGGGTGGGGGAGAGCGGGTTCGGGACCTGCGACGTGACCGCATGGCGGCGGGGCGGCGCTCGGCTCATCGGCGGATGCTGTCGCGTCACTCCGGCCCAAATCGCCGAGATCGCTCGCGTCCTGCGCCCCGGTGCCGCCACCTGTGACGGAAAAGCGACAGCGGCGACGAATGTGACGCTTTCGGCCCCCGAATCGAGCCGTGCGTGAGGCGGACAGGCTGCTCCCACGCAATCGAACTCCTGCACGTGGGCCGCGGGAGTCGGCGCCGACCCGGTCGGAGGATGATGGGGTGGTGACCCAGATTGATGCCCAACCCACTCCCCACCTCTGGCGCGCGCCCGGGCACCGCCCCACCCCCACCCGGCGCCTCGATCGCAAACTGGCTGCGATCCTTGGCGGAACAGACGTGCGGGAGGACTTCATCCTCGCCGACGCCAAGGACGCCGACATGGCCTTCGGGGTGACCTCGCCCGGGCCGCTCCCCGGAAGCGAGGTCGGCGATGCCCGACCTCGGCCGGGCGTCTTCAAGACCCGAGCCGCCTATCTCGACGACATGCGGGCGCTCGTCGCCGCCGACCTCCTCGATATCGTCCTGACTTCGGCCGCCAATGGCGAGATCCTCGCCGGCGACGGCTCCCTCGGGGACGAAGTCACCCTCGCCGTGCGCGCCAATGACACCACCGACATCTGGAATGCCCGCGGGGGCAGCTATCCCCAGCACCCCTCACGGCCCTTCCGCACCGCTGATCTCGCGAGCGTCCGGCACTTCTGCGATCTCGTTCTCTATTCGGTCACGTTCAACAACGATCTCGACCATGACGTGGCGACCCTGGAGGCCTACCGGGACTTCCGCGCGGAGGCGAGTGCGCTCGGCATACGGCACTTCCTCGAGGTTTTCAACCCCAACGCCCCGGTCGGACTGGCCCCCGACCAGGTCGGGGGGTTCGTCAACGACTCGATCATCCGCTGCCTCGCTGGGGTGACCAGCGACCAGCGGCCCGCCTTCCTCAAGATGGCCTTCAATGGCCCTGGGGCCGTCGCCGAACTCGTCGAGCACGACCCCACCCTCGTCGTCGGCATCCTCGGCGGCTCTGCCGGAACCACCCGCGACACCTTCGAACTGCTCGCGCGGGGACAGGCGGCCGGCGCCCGGGTCGCGCTCTTCGGACGGAAGATCCAACGGGCCGAATCCCAACTCGGTCTCGTCACGCTGATGCGCGCCGTCCTCGCCGGCGACCACACGCCAGAATCCGCGGTCCACGCCTATCACGACCAGCTCGCCGCGGATGGCATTGCGCCACACCGCGATCTGGAGACCGATCTGGCGATCACCGACCCCGCGGTGCGAGGCTGAGCGAGATGGCGCCGTCGAACGCGGTGCTTTGTGCCGGGTGCGTCGTCGTCGATGTCAACAAGGTCATCGACGCCTATCCGGCGCGCGATCATCTCGCGTCGATCCTCGCCGTCTCGCCCTGCACGGGCGGTCCGGGGCTCAACCTCGCGATCGATCTCGCCCGGCTCGGGGCGCGCTTCCCCATCGCCATCGTCGGCGTCGTCGGCCACGACACGCATGGGGAGTTTCTCCGCGCGGAGTGCAGTCGGCATGGGCTGGACGTGGCCGGTCTCACCGCCGTCGACGGCGCGGTCACCTCGTTCACCGATGCGATGGTCGAGCAGGAGGGAGGCCGGCGCACGTTTTTCCACCACGTCGGTGCGAACGCCCTGCTCACCCCGCGGCTGATCATCGAGCAGATCGCCCGGGTGCGGCCGGCCTTCGTCCACCTGGGTGCGCCCGGGCTGCACCCGGGCATGGACGCGCCGACCCCGGACGGCGGCAACGGCTGGACGAAGGTGCTGCAGGCCGCCACCGACGCCGGCGCCGAGACGAATCTCGAGTTGGTCGACCTCCCGCCGGCCCGGTTGCGCGCCCTCGCGCTCGGGTGCCTGCCGCTGCTCGACACGATCGTCGTCAACGAACTCGAGGCGGCGGCCCTGGTCGAGGCGACCCCACCGCCGTCTTCGGTGGGCGAGGACATCGATTGGGACGCAATGGACGCCATCGCGCATGCGGTGGTGGCGCGCGGCATACGGCAACTCGCGGTGGTGCACTTTCCCGCCGGGTGCGTCGCCGCGGATCCGTCCGGGCGCACCTGGCGCCAGGGCTCAGTCCGTATGCCGCCCGCTCGCGTCCGTGGGACCACCGGCGCGGGTGACGCCTTCGCGGCCGGGGTCGTGTTCGGTCGTCGCGAGGCCTGGCCGGTCGAGGACTGCCTTCGGCTCGGCGTCGCCGCTGCGGCCGCCTGCCTCACCGACCTCGGCACCACCGACGGGGTCCACCAGGCCGAGGACGTCCTGCACGAGGCGGACGTCCTCGGTCATCACCCCGCGTGACCGGCGCGGCCGACCGGGGTGGGTGGTGACTCAGCCGGTGGTTCGGGAGGGGGTCAGCCGCGCAACTTCGCGGTCAGCGGGATGAGCTGACCGAGCAGGGTCTGGAATTCGGCGGCCCGACGCTCGTTCGGGGCGAACCCGTCGGGTCCGAACTCGGTGAACAGCGACACCGACACCTGCTGGCGCACATCGACCATCGAGAAGTTCGAGACGATCTGGCGCCAGTGCTCGACGGCGCGGACGCCCGCCTCGGCCCCATAGGACACGAACGCGACCGTCTTGCCGCCCCACTCCATCCCGAGGGAGTCGAAGGCGTTCTTGAACCCGCCCGGAACCGAGTGGTTGTATTCCGGCGTCACGAAGATGAACCCGTCGCACGCGTCGACGGCCTGGCTCCACGCGGTGACTCGGGGGTCGTCATACCGCTTGTTGGCGGCGCCGGGGATCGTCGCCGAGGTGAGCAGCGGGACATCGAAGCTCCGCAGGTCGAGCACCGCGAACTCCGCGTCCGTGTTGCCCTCGACCTGCGTGGCGACCCAGTCGGCCACCGATTGGCCGGCGCGGCCGTCGCGAATGGACCCGATGATGATGCCGATCTTCATGCTCGTGTGTCTCCTGTGTGCGAGGGACGCCCGGCGTCCCGCCAGGTCGTTGAACGCTAAACAATAGCCGGTCGTGGGTCATTCCCGCTGCGGCGGTAGCGTGGCCGGTATGCGCGCAGTCCACGTCACCCGCCTCGACGGCCCCGCCGCGGTCGAGATCGTCGACCTCCCCGCCCCCGACCCCGGCCCCCGCCGCGTCCTGGTCGATGTCCACGCCGCCGGGATGGCCTTCCCCGACACGCTGCTGACGCGTGGGCTCTACCAGATCAAGCCCGCTCTCCCCTTCGTCCCCGGTGCCGAGGTCGCCGGGGTCGTGCGTTCGGCCCCGGACGGGTCCGGTTTCGCCCCGGGCGATCGGGTGGCCGCCTTCCCCGGTTTCGGTGGGTATGCCGAGCAGGTCGCCGTCGACCTCCCCTTCGTCTTCCCGCTCCCGGACGCCCTGTCGTTCGAGGCGGGTGCCGCGCTGCCGATGAACTACCTCACCTGCCACTTCGCGCTCGTCGATCGCGGTCGCCTGCAGAGCGGCGAGAGCGTCCTGGTGCACGGCGCGGCCGGGGGGATCGGCACCGCTGCCCTCCAACTCGCCAAGGCCTATGGCGCCACGACGTATGCCGTGGTCTCCGACCCGGGCAAGGCCGACGTCGCGCGGGCGGCCGGGGCGGACGAGGTTGTGGCTGCCGACGGGTTCCGTGAAGCGATCGCCGAGTTGACCAAGGGCCGCGGCGTCGACGTCGTCGTGGACCCCGTTGGTGGGGATCGCTTCACCGACTCGTTGCGCTCCCTCGCCACGCTCGGGCGCCTCTTGGTCATCGGGTTCACCGGCGGCTCGATTCCCGAGGTTAAGGTCAATCGCCTGCTGCTCAACAACCTCAGCGTGGTGGGCGTCGGGTGGGGGGCGTACTGGATGGGGGCGGGCGGCGCGGCATACGTCCGACGGCAGTGGGACGCCCTGCTGCCCCTCATGGAGTCCGGCGCCATCGACCCGCCGATCGGCGCGATCCACCCCCTCGCCGAAGCCGGTGCGGCCTTGGCCGACCTCGAGGAGCGCCGGGCCACCGGCAAGCTCATCCTCCGCCCCTGACCGCACCCGGGCACCCCCGGCGGGGGAGTCAGCCGGTGCCGCCGAGGTCCACGGCATACGCCTGATAGATCAGGTCGGCGGCGCGCTGGCGGTGGCGGGCGAGGTGGGCAACGAGGTCATTGAGCGCGTCCCGATGTGACTCGGCGACGCCCAGGCCGTCGTCGCGCTCGCCGAGGAGCCGGTCGACCTCGGCCAGGTAGTGGGCGTGGTCGGCCACCTGCCGATCGACCCGACCGCTGAGCCGCGGCTCATGCGCCCGGAGATCGTCGAACAACCCACCCGGCGCCTCGGTCAGCGCGACATGGGTGCGTAGGTCGTGCGCCAGCTCGGTGAGCGCCGCGCGGACCCGGCGCCGCCACAGCGCGCCCATGCCGACGGGGGTCGCAAGGGCTTCTTCCAGGGCGCGGATCGCCTCCCACAGCTCCCCGCGGTTGGCGCGCACCTTTTCGAGGTATGCCGTGAAGTCGTCCATCGCCCCTCCCCTCGCCTATCCCAATAGTCCCGGTCCGAGACCGATTCCGCTAGGGGGATGCGCCCAACGGCACCCCACCGACCGACGGGCACCAAGCCGGAGGAGGGACGCGAATCGACCGCCGCCGCGCCCTGACCGCAACGAGGCGCGACGGCGGTCGACCTTCAGGCCAGGCCGTGGCGGGCCCGGCTCGCCTGCTCCTGCTTTCGGAACTGACCGAAGCGGGGCAAGAACTTGTCCCAGTCGATGATGTGGGCGTCGATCTCGGGGCCGTCGATGCACGCATGCTTGCGCACGGTCTTGCCGTCGATCGTCACCGGGACCATGCAGGCGCCGCACATACCGGTGGCGTCGACCATGATCGAGTTGAGGCTGGCGACGGTGTGGACGCCATACTCCCGCGACAGGTCGGCCACCGCCCGCATCATCAGCGGGGGACCGATGGTGACGACCTCGGCGATGCGCCGCCTCGCGGTCCCGGCCTTCATCGCCTCGAGCATCTCGGCCAGCGGCGTCGTCACGAACCCCTTGACACCGAAGGTGCCGTCGTTCGTCGTGTAGACGACGTCCAACTGGTCGCCGAACTCCCGCTGGAGCCCGGCCACGCGCTCGTCCGCACCGGTCCAGAACAACAGGTCGGCCGACCTGAAGCCGGAGATGAGGGTGACGTGATTGCCGCGCCGCAGGTGCTCGCGCATGATCGGATAGACCGGCGGCAGGCCGAGCCCACCCGCGGTGAAGACGACCGTTTCCGTCTCCGGGTCGTATGCCGTGATCTCGCTCGGGCGGCCCAGCGGACCGGCGATACCCGCGAAGGCGTCACCGACGGCCATGTGGTTCATCTCGATGCTCGAGGTCCCGACGCCCTGGATGACCAGGCAGATCGTCCCCTTGTCGGTGTCCCAGTCGGCCAGGGTCAGGGGGATCAGTTCCCCGTCATCCCACGGAAGGACGCGAACGAACTGCCCGGCCTGGGCCGCCTCGGCGATGACCGGCGAGTGGACGACGATCTCCTCGATCCCGTCGGCCAGGTGGTTCTTGGCAACGATGACCTGGGAGGTCGCGGCGCGCTCGGTGTAGTCCTTGGCCTTGGCCACCATGAGCGGGATCTGGTCGGCGGGGATGTCGAGGTGGCCGATGATCTCGCGGGCCGCCGCTTGACCGTCCCCGGCGGCGTTGATCGCCGTCGAGCCACCGCGGGCGGCGTCACCGCCGGAGTAGACGCCGTGGATCGAGGTCTCCTGGGAGCCCTTCTGCTCCAGGTCGATCGTGCCCCACTTCGTCGTGTGCAACTCCGGCTCGGAGTCCTTGACGATCGGGTTCGCGGCGTTGCCGAGCGCCATGATGACGAGGTCCGCCTTCATGGTCTCGGTCCGTCCGGTGACCACCGGGCGGCGTCGGCCGGAGGCGTCGGGCTCGCCCAACTCCATGACGTCGAGCGTCGTGGCGGTGACGAACCCGGTCTTCTCGTCGCCGAGGAACTCCCGGGGCGAGCGCAGGACGAGCAGCTTGATGCCCTCCTCCAGCGCGTGCTCCAACTCCTCGACGCGCGCGGGCATCTCGCTTTGCGTTCGCCGATAGACGATCGTCACGTGGCCACCGAGCCGGTGCGCCGTCCGTGCGGCATCCATCGCCGTGTTGCCGCCGCCGATGATGAGGACTTCCTTGCCCGCGGTCTCGGGCAAGGGGGTCTCGTAGTCCTCGCGCAGCCCCTGCATGAGGTTGACTCGGGTGAGGAACTCGTTGGCGGACATGACATTGAGATAGTGCTCGCCCGGGATGTCCATGAAGCGCGGCAAGCCCGCGCCGGTCCCGACGAAGACCTTGGCGAAGCCGGCCTCGCGCAACTGCTCGATCGTCGCAGTCTTGCCGACGACGAAGTTCGAGACGAACTTCCCGCCGAGGAGCTTGATCTTGCCCACGACATCGTCGACGAGATCATTGGGCAGACGGAACTCCGGTATGCCGTACCGCAACACCCCGCCGAGGGCATGGAACGCCTCGAACACCGTCACCGGGAAGCCTTCGGCCGCAAGCAGATAGGCATTGATCAGGCCCGATGGCCCGGAGCCGATGATGGCGATCGGTGGCCGGGTGGCCGCGGTCCACGGGTCGATATGCCGAGCGAACCGCCGCGCGTCGGCGCCGGGGTTGACGAGCTTCTCCCGCTCGGGAAGGAACCACTCCAACTGCCCGATGGCGATGGGCATCTTGTTCTGGATGCACACGCCCTGACACTGGAGTTCCTGCGGACAGACCCGGCCGGTGACATCGGGCAACGGGTTGCACGACTCGATCAGTTCCATCGCCTCGTGGAACTTCCCGGTCCCGACCAGTTCCAGCACCTTGGGGATGTGGATCTTGACCGGGCACCCGCCCTTGGGGTCGGCCTTGCCGGCGATGTGGATGCCCACCTCGCACGGCTTCTCCTCGCACTGCTTGTCCCGCAGCGCCTCCAGCCACACCAGCAGGTCGACCTCGGCCCGGCTGTAGCCGATGTTCATATAGCCGAGATAGCCCTCGTTGACCAGACCGAAGTCGCGGCTGCGGTCCTCCGGCTCCCGGATGTGCGGCGGGATGCTATTGCCCGCCGGCCAATCCACGGAGAGACCCTTGAACATCGGATAGCGGTCGGAGAGATGGGCATCGATCGCGCGGACGAACTTGCGCTTGCCCTTCAGCGGCAGCGCCCAGATGTAACGCATGATGACTTTCGACGCGTCGTCCTCGCGTTGGAGCACCGACCACAACGCTTGGACGAAGTCGGCACCGAGGTCGTCCTGGGCGAACTCCCACTGGACGGCGCTCATCCCGTCGTCGATGAACATCTGCCGGAAGGCCTGCGGCTGCGCGACCAGCCGCCGTCGGAGCAACTCGATCTGGCGGGTGTAGTCCTCGACCTCCTCGGAGTGCTCGAGCGTCTGCACGCGCGAGCGCGTCGCCTCCAGGTCGTCGGTGGCGGTCAGCCAGTCGTTGAGTTCGCCGCTCACTGGAGGATCTCCGCGTCGCAGGTCTTCTTGACCCGGTCGATTCGCTTCTCCAGGTCCGGGGTGATCTCGACGCTCTCCAAGGCACCGGGGATCATCCGCGCGACCTTCTGGGGGGCCGCGTCGATGATCATCGTGTGCTGCTCGAAGAGCTGCGGAAGCTCCTGATAGCAGGTGCCGCAGTCGTTGCATTTCGGGATGTCGTTCTCCGCCAGGAAGATCGGCGCATCCACGACGGCGGTCGCGGCCCCGGACCCGGCGGGGGCCGGGGAGGAGGCGGTCGGCATACCACCACTGGCCGGGAGGCCACCACCTCGGATCGGGATGGAGGCACCCAGGGCGACGGGGGCTCGGCTCGCACTCGCCAGGCTCGACATCGCTCGGGCGATGTCGTCGATCGAGTTCTCGCGCTCCCGCATCGCGGTCTCGTAGCGCTCCTGCAGGTCCGACAGATCGCTCTTGTGAAGGGCGGTCAGCTGGGCCTCGTGGATACCGGCGAGGTACTGCAGCATCTGCCAGTAGCGACGGCGGTCCTTCACCAGCGAGACGATCGAGGAAGAGCACTGGACCTTGATGAGCCGCTGGTCGTCGTCGGTGGCCCAGATGAACGGGATCCGGGTCGCCTGCTGCTCCTTCGGCAACTCGACATAGTCGGCCATGAGCACCGCGACCGGCTCGAGATCCGCCGGCAGCCGATGGAACTGCTTGCGGAACCTGGTCTCGCCCAAGGCGAACTCGGCCGGAGTCAGCGCCGCCTTCATCAACTGGATCGCGCCGCTGTCGTCCTTGTAGGCGAGATCGGTCGTCGTCCACGTCTTGTCGACGTCGGGATTGCCGTCGAGGGAGAACCAGTCGTGCAGGGTCGAGCCCCGCCGCGGGTCGTGGACGAACACGGGATTCATCCGGCTCTCGACGGCCAGCCGCGCGCGGGCGGCCGAGGCGTCCTCGGAGATCCCGTGCTCGGAGCCGCACGGAGTGTAGATATCGAGGACGGCGGGGGCATCGCCATACCGGAGGAACTCCATCGCGTTGACGAGGAAGTGACCCTGGATGGCGGTGCTCGTCGCGCAGACGAAGACCCCGGGGTGGAAGGAGGCGAGGAGCCCGAGTTCCTTGCGGGACTCGTGCTTGCCGTCGTGCGCCGACCCGAACCGGGAGAGGTCGGAGTCCTGCGCCGTCAGGCTTGCGGTCGAGGCCTGTCCGCCGGTGTTGGAGTAGACCCCGGAGTTGAGCACCATGACCTTGATCGGGGTGTCGGAGGCGAGGATTCGCGACATCGCGCCGAACCCGATGTCGTATGACGCGCCGTCCCCTCCGATGGTCAGGATCGTCGGCAGGAGGTCTAGTTCCTTCTTGGTGAACTGGCCCCAGGTGAGCATCGACAACGGGCGGTCGTGGGTGGCCGGGTCGTAGCTGTCGGTCAGCTCCAACTCGGCGACGCGCAGCGCCTTGACGTCGGCGACGGCCTGGGCCGCGGTCCCTTCGAAGATGCCCTTGGCCAGCGGCTGGGCGTCCTGGAAGAGGCTGTTGACCCACGGGTCGATATAGGGGTTGTAGGGCATCGTCGAGGCGTAGACGCTGCTGCAGCCGGTCGCATTGGCGATGATCGTCGACGCCGGGCCATTGCCCGTGGGGCCACCCTCTTGGAGATAGAGGCGCCGCTCGAGCACGCGGATCGCGTCGTTGATGCGGGTGCGCCGCTCGTCGGAGTCCACGGTCGACGCCTTGGCATAGAGCCGGTCGATCAGCCCGGTGAGGTCCGTGATGTGGGTCTTGCGGCGGCGCTCGCCGAGCGCGTGGGAGGTCGACATGACCAGCCGGATCGCCGTGACCTCACCGCAGCCGCGGCAGCCGCCGTGACCGCCGGTGGTTGCCCAGAAGTTCGCGTGGTCGAGCATGAGGCGCTTGATGTCGCCGTCCGGGCTGTCCGAGCCCTCGATGAACCGGGCCGGGGTGTTGGGGTTGGCCGACATGAACGCGAAGCGCTGCTGCAGCGTGTCCAGGACGGTGGCGTCCTGCTCCTGCATCGTCAAGGCGCCCGGTCCGCAGACCTCGACGCACTCGAGGCAGCCGGTGCACTTCCACGGGTCGATGGTGGCCGCAAAGAGACCACCGGAGCCGGGCACCTCCTTCTCGGGCGAGTCGAAGAAGGGCCGCGTCCGTGCCACCGGATATCCGGCCAGTTTGGCGACGACCTTCTCCACCGTATGCCGCATGGGCTCGTCCGTGACGGCGCTCGCCGCCGCCGCGGCGACGATCTCGTGGAAGGGCTTCTCCTCACGGTGGCGCAGGGACTCGCGGGTCCGCTCGGCAATGCCGTAGACCTGCTGGCGCAAGGCGTCCTTCTGCCCCTCCGTCGCATCCGTCTCGCGGATCGCCGTGAGGATCAGGTCGTGGACCTCGTGCACCGTGTTGGGGATCGCCGCGTCCGGGCAGACCAGGGCGCAGTCCATGCAGCCGGTGCAGATGTCCGGGTTGAACTCCGGGACCTCCCGCCGGAAGAGACCCTTGTCCTTGGTCGCCGCCGTGCCGGCAGGCATGAACAGGCCGGCACCCGGCAGGACCGGGAGCCTCACCGATCGTGCCCTCGCGGAACGGCCGGGCCATGAGGTCCTCGTAATAGGCCGGATCGAACAGCCCGCTCGTCCGTTCGGCGCGGGTGCTCGGGCACATGGCCGCCGAGAGGGCGACGGTCAGGAGCGGCCGCGGCGCGGGGTGATCGTCGATCTCGAGGAAGGCCGGGGTGTCGTAGTCGACCTCACGGGTCGCCCCGATGCCGTCAAGGATGACCGCCATATTGGAGTCGACGATCTGGGCACCCTTGCGCCCGAATTTCTTCTCCAGTTGCTTGCGGACCCGCTCGAGGATCTGCTCGCGCGAGGCACCGGCGGCGACGCGGTCGACATAGGCCGCGACGGCACCGATGAACGCGATCCCCATCATCCGGGTCTCGAGCTCGGGGATCGGCGCATGCTTCTTGGCGACGGTGAACGCGTCGACGACGAAGAAGCGGATCTTCCGGTCCCGGATCGTCTGGCGGGCGTTGCGCGGCAGGTCGCGCCAGACCTCCTCCGGTGTCAAGCTGGACTGGAGGATGAAGGTGCCACCCTCGGCCAGCCCCTTGAGTGGGTTGGTGTGGATGAAGGCCTTGTGGTCGGGAGAGATGACGACCTCGACGTCCTCCAACTCGGCGTTGGTGACGAGGATGGGGTCGGGCGAGAGGGTGATGTAGTAGTTCGTCGGCGCCCCGGACTTCTCCGAGCCGTACTTCGGGGCCGCCTTGCTGTGCATCCCGAGGACGCCGGCGAGGATGTCGGTGAGCAGTTTCCCGGTCGCGATCGTCCCGTAGCCGCCGACCGAGTGGAACCGGATCCGCATCGCTTCGGGCGGAAGGAGATTCGGGTTCGCCTCCGTTTCGAGCGCCATGAGTTCGGTTTCGGGGTATGCCGTGCGCAACCGTTCCTGGATCTGCGCCATATGCGGGTCGGGCGTCTTGTCGAAGAACTGCGAGCCCAGATAGATCAGCGGGGCCTCCTGCTCCGCCTGCATCGCCTTGAAGGCGGCGATGAGGTGGCGTGGCTGGAGGTCGTGGCCACCGAGACCGAAGATCGCCGTCGTCAGGCGCGGCGTCTGCGTCAGGGCCGGGGATCCCGGGGTGGCGCTCGGTCGTGACATTCTGCTGCGCCTTGAACAGCGCAGCGGTGACCAGCGACGTGAGGGCGGTCTGGTCGGAGCGCTCGAGGACGGTGACGGCCTTCTTGCCGGCGAGGGCCGCGACGACCTCGGCCTCGGGGAAGGGCTGGAGGAGCTTGACCGAGATCAGGCCGGCCTTGATCCCCTGCGCGCGCAGGTAGGGCAGGACTGCGCGGACGTCGTCGCAGACCGAGCCGAGGCCGATCGCATGACGATGTCGGCGTCCTCGACGTCATACGTGTGGATGGGGCTGTAGGTGCGTCCGGTCAGCGCGGAGTACTCCGCCATCGCCTGACGGGTCAGGGCCGGGATCGCGGAGGCGAAGTGGGTGCGGTGGTCGACCGCGCCGGCCTGGAAGTCGGGCTGGTTTTGGACCGGGCCGGTCAGGCCGGGGTTGTTGACGTCGACGAGCGCGGGGACCAGTTGCCGGGTCCCCTTCTCCCATGCGTTGACCCACTGGCGACGCCACGGACCCTGGACATCCTCGGGGAGCCAGGAGAGCGTCATACCGACCAGGGCGCCGTCGTTGTCGGACTCGATCTCGTCGGCCTTGGCCTCCAGGAAAGCCTCGAGGGCGGCGACGTCGTCGGCCGGGATGTCGCGCGCGTGCCGACGCAAGAATCCGCGCAACTGGAAGACGCGGCCCTTGGCCCCGAAGAGCATTTCCTGGGCCAAGGTCGGGCACGCGATCCGGCCAGATGGGTCACCGAGGTACTCGCGCAGCAGCTCCGGCTCGGGCATCCGGGCTTCGCTGAGCATGTGGCTGGTGGAGAAGCCGTCCATGGTGTTGGCGACCGGGATGAGGGAGAGCGAGGAGACGCGGTAAGCAATGGCAGCAAGGTCGGCGGCCTCCTGCGGGTTCGCACCGAAGAGGATGGTGTAGCCGGACGACATGAGGGCATAGATGTCGTCGTGGCCGGCCATGACGTTGAGGGAGTGCTTGGAGACGACCCGGGCGGCGACCTGGAGGACGAACCCGCCGATCTTCTTGCCCACCGTCACGTAGTGGGACTCCATCGCATAGAGGATGCCCTGGCTCGAGGAGGCGTTGGAGATGAACTGACCGCCGGTCAGGGCGGCGCCCAAGGCTCCGGATTGCGCCGAGTGCTCACCCTCCGGCTCGAAGAAGAACGCGTGTTTGCCCCAGACGTTGACACCTCCCTCCGCGCGCGCGGCCTCGTAGAGCTCCGAGATCTCGGTCGAGGGGGTGATGGGATAGCCGATCACACCGCCGCACACATGGCTCATCACTTGAGCCACGGCACCATTTCCGTTGATGACGGCGGGCAGGCCAGGGTACTTCGCTGTTGCGGTCATTGAGATTGTCCTTCACCGGACCTCTCGGTCCGGGCTCGTGGACCGCGCGCCACCGCGGCCCAGGGTGTGGGATCGCGGTCGAGCCCTAGCTGGTGGGCTCGTCCCCCGTGTCGAGCGACGGGAAGAAGCCCGACAGCTCAGGGGATTCGAAGGGTAGGTCTGGGGCGAACTCCCCAGTCGCCCAGTCGAAGTCGGCGGCAGCCTCGATGTCGAGATCGGGCTTTGTCAACAACTCGTTCATCACTCTGCCTCCGCCGGATGACGATTGGCAGCGGGGTTGCAGGCTTCGACCCTCGTGCGCGGTTTGCGGAGCCGTGAGGGGGCCCGACGCTTGTCCTCGCTGTGGACCTTTTCATCATGACCGTGACCGGTCGGTAGCGGCACCCCCTCCCGGAGTGCAATAGGTCTCATTCGGCTCCTGGGCGGGTGTGGCCGTGGCGGATGGTGGCGGTGGGGAGGGCGTGGTTTGGGAGGATGGTCGACCGATGACGTCACCGACCCGTTACGACGATCTGGGGTATGCCGTGCCCCTCCGCTCCCGCCCGGCGCGGGTCGTCTCGCTCGTCCCCTCCCTGACCGAGGCCCTCGCGGCCTCCGCGCCCGGGCTGCTGGTCGGGGCCACCGACTGGTGCACTCACCCCGCTGGCCTCGACGTCGCCCGGGTGCGGGGCACGAAGAACCCCGACCGGGCGTCAATCGCTGGGTTACGGCCCGACCTCGTCGTCGCCAATAAGGAGGAGAACCGCCGAGTTGACATCGAGCGGTTGCGGGCGGACGGCATACCGGTGTGGGTGACCGACATCGTCGACGTCCCGTCGGCGCTGAGGTCGATGGAGCGGCTTTTCGACGTGATCCTGGGCGCGAATCCGCAGTGGCTCGTCGCGGCGCGAGAGGCGTGGAGCGGGGGTGGGCGCGCGGCATACGCCCGGGTGGCCGTGCCGATCTGGCGGGACCCGTGGATGGTCGTCGGGGGCGGGACCTACACCAGCGATCTGCTGGCGCGGCTCGGTCTCGCCAACGCCTTCGCCGGCTCGCCGCGTTACCCGCACGTCGACCTCGCGGCGATCGACGACCCGGGCACGGTCGATCTTGTGCTGCTGCCCGACGAGCCGTATGTGTTCACCGAGACGGACGGTCCCGAGTCGTTCGTTCGCGTCCGGACCCGGTTGGTGTCGGGGCGGCTGCTGACGTGGTACGGCCCGGCGATGCTCGAGACTCATGCGGTTCTGCAATCGATCCATTAGCCTGGCCGACAGGACCCAAGGAGGAGCCGTGTCGCGCACCCTCGTCGTCATCCGGCACGCGAAGTCGGACTGGAATGTCCCGGTCGGCGACCGCCATCGTCCCGTCGGGGTGCGGGGCCGCCGGCAAGCTCCCGCGGCCGGTCGGTGGTTGCGGGAGGAGGGGCTGGTCCCCGACCTCGCGATCGTCTCAGTGGCGCAGCGGGCCCGGGAGACCTGGGACCTGGTCGCGGCCGAACTCGGCGGCGAGGTGCCGACGGAGGCGAGCGAAGCGGCATACACCTTCGCGGGGGAGGACCTCGTCGAACTCGTCCGCGCGGCTCCCGAGGTGACCACCCTCGCCATCGTCGGCCACAACCCCGCGATGGAGGAACTCGTCCAGGCGTTGACGGGCGAGTGGGTCCGCCTGAAGACGTCGGCGATCGCCGTGATCGACCTGCCCGACTGGGCGAGCCCGGGCACCCTTAGGTATGCCGGCCGCCCCGCCGACGACGCCACCCCCCGCGAATGACCACTCTCGACTGCCCCGTCCGGGGGCTGGCCTGGCGTGATGGCGTTCTCATCGATGACGACGTCGTCGCCGACGAGATCGCGGGAATCGCGCGGACCGACGGGTCGGTGGCGTGGGTAGACCTGCTGCGTCCATCGGAGCGGGACATTGCCGGATTGGGCGCGCGGCTCGATCTCGCCCCGACGACAATCGACGACATCTTCAGCCACCACGAGCGGCCCAAGGTCGTCCGGCACGGGCCAAACCTCTTTTTCACCGTGTATGCCGCCCACCTCGCCCCGACCGGGTCTCTCCTGAACACGGATCGCCTTGTCGTGCAACGTATCTCGGGCTTGGTGCTGCCGCACATGCTGGTGACGATCCGCCTGGACGACTCCTTCGACATGGCGCCGCTCGTCCAGCGGTGGAACGACAACGCCGACCTGCTGCGCGCCGGCGTCGGCGCCCTCCTGCACGGACTCCTCGACGCCGTGGTCGACGGCCACTTCGAGACCATTCAGCGGCTCGACGACGAGATCGAACAATTGGAGGACGAACTATTCGTCGACGGCCCGGCCGGCCCGGAGTTCGTCCAGCGGGTCTATCGCTTCCGCAAGGATCTCGTCGGGCTGCGCCGGGTCGTGCTGCCGATGCGCGAGGTCGTCAATGCCTTGGTGCGCCACCGGGAGCGGACCGGCTCCGACCTCGATCACTGGTATGACGATCTTTATGACCACGTCCTCCGTGCGAGCGAGTGGACCGAGTCCCTGCGCGATCTCGTCACGACGATCTTCGAAGCCAATCTCTCGCTGCAGGATTCGCGGCTCAACGTCATCATGAAGAAGCTCGCCGGTTGGGGTGCGATCATCGCCATCCCGACGGCGATCACCGGGTGGTTCGGCCAGAATGTGCCCTATCCGGGGTTCGCCAAACCCTTGGGCCTTTGGATGAGCCTGCTGCTGATCCTGTTGCTCTCGGGTGGGCTCTATGTGATGTTTCGGCGCCGCGACTGGCTCTGACCGGGGTCAGCGGACGAGGCGGGCGATTGCGTCGGAGACCTCCGCGAGCTTGGTCGCTTCTTCCTCGCCGCCCTGACGCGCGGCGTGGACGACGCAGTGGGCGAGATGCTCGTCCAGGAGGGCTAGGGCGACCGCTTTGAGCCCTGACTGGATGGCCGAGATCTGGGTGAGGACGTCGATGCAATAGCGGTCCTCGTCGATCATCTTCTCGATGCCCCGCACCTGTCCCTCGATCCGGCGCAGGCGACGGGCGAGATCGGCCTTGCGGTCGGCATACCCCGGGGTGGTCACCGGGGGCACCCCCGGCGAGGGGCGGAACCGGCGCAGGCGGAGGCTGTTCATGACGACGAAGGCCGAGGAGAACGCCATCGCGGCCCCGGCCAGCATCGGGTTGAGCAACCCGGCGGCGGCGAGGGGAGTGCGGCGACGTTGTAGGCGAACGCCCAGAACAGGTTGCCCTTGATCGTCGCCAGGGTGGCGCGGGAGAGCCGGATCGCGTCGCCGGCGGCGCGCAGGTCACCGCGCACAAGGGTCAGGTCGGCGGCCGCGATCGCGGCGTCGGTGCCCGTGCCCATGGCCAGGCCGAGGTCGGCCTGGGCGAGCGCGGCCGCGTCGTTGACGCCGTCGCCGACCATCGCGACCGCGCGCCCACGCTGTTGCAACTCCCGGATCGCCTCGACCTTGCCCTCCGGCAGCACCCCGGCAATGACCTCGTCGATGCCGACCTCGGCCGCGACGCGCCGGGCGACGATCTCGTTGTCCCCGGTCAGAAGGACCGGGCGCAGACCGAGGCCCCGCAGATCCGAGATCGCCTGTGCGCTCGTCGGTTTCACGGTGTCGCCGACGACGACCACGCCGCGCGCGAGCCCGTCCCACCCCACCGTCACCGCCGTGGCACCGCCCGCTTCAGCCTCGGCGAGGGTCGCCACGATCTCGTCCGGTAAGCCGATTCCCCGCTCCCGCAGGAACTCCGCCCGCCCCGCCACGACGACATGCCGCCTCTCCCCGGCGGTAACAACGCCCTCGACCCCGCGGCCCTGGGCGCTGGTGAAATCGGAGATCGGTGCCAGGCCCCCGGGCACGTGCGCGGCTGCATCGGCGATCGCCCGGGCGATCGGGTGCTCCGACCCGTGCTCGAGTGAACCTGCCATGCGTAGCACTTCGTTCGCTGATTCCCCTTGTGCGGCAACCACATCGCGCACGCTCATGACGCCCGTGGTGATCGTCCCCGTCTTGTCGAGGACGATCACCTCCACCCGGCGGGTCGATTCGAGCACCTCCGGCCCGCGCAACAGGATGCCGAGTTGGGCACCCCGCCCGGTCCCGACCATCAAGGCCATCGGAGTGGCCAGGCCGAGCGCACACGGTCAGGCGATGATGAGCACCGCCACCGCGGCGGTGAACGCCGCCCCCGCGCCCTCGCCGCGCAGCAACCACAATGCGAGCGTCCCCAGGGCGAGGACGATGACCGTCGGCACGAAGACCCCGGAGATCCGGTCGGCAAGCCGCTGAACGGCGGCCTTGCCGGTCTGGGCCTCCTCGACGAGCCGCGCCATCCGCGCCAACTGAGTGTCGGCGCCCACGCGGGTCGCGCGGACCACCAGGCGCCCACTCGTGTTGACTGTCGCTCCCGTCACCGCGTCGCCGGGTGCGACGTCGACCGGCACCGGTTCGCCGGTGAGCATCGCCGTGTCGACGGCCGAGTTCCCGGTCTCGACCACGCCGTCGGTCGCGATCGTCTCCCCCGGGCGCACGACGAAACGATCGTCGACGGCGAGGGCGGAGATCGGCATACGGACCTCGCGCCCGTCACGCATCACCGCGACATCCTTGGCGCCCAACTCCATCAGCGCGCGCAGGGCAGCCCCGGCGTTGCGTTTGGCGCGGGCCTCGAAATAGCGGCCGGCGAGCAAGAAGGTCGTGACTCCCGCCGCGGCCTCGAGATAGATGTTCGAGGCGCCGTCGGACCGGCTGATGCCCCACTCGAACGTATGCCGCATCCCCGCCATGCCCGCGTGCCCGAGGAAGAGCGCGTAGAGCGACCAGAGGAACGCCGCGGACGTGCCGAGCGAGACCAGGGTGTCCATCGACACGGCACCGTGCCGCAGGTTGGTCCACGCCGCCTTGTGGAAGGGCCACCCGCCCCAGACGACGACCGGCGCCGCGAGGGTGAGGGAGAGCCACTGCCAGTTGGTGAACTGCAGCGGCGGAATCATCGCCATCGCGATCACGGGACCGGCGAGGACGGCCGAGATCACCAGCCGTTGGCGCAGGGACGCGAGGTGGGCATCCGCCGCCGAGGCGCCCGGCTCGTCGTCCCCGGAGGCGGTGCCGGTGCGTGTGCCGGTGCGTGTGTCGGTGCCAGTGTCGGCGGGCGGGATGACCAGGCTCGCGTCATAGCCCGCGGCGCGGACGGCGGCGATGAGGTCGTCGGGGTGAGGCCGTCGGCATACCCGACCTTGGCTCGTTCGGTTGCGTAGTTGACGCTCGCGGTGACCCCGTCGAGCTTGTTGAGCTTGCGCTCGATCCGGTTCGCGCACGAGGCGCACGTCATCCCGGTCAGCACGAGCTCGGCCTCGTGGTCGACTCCCCCGAGGGTGGGGGCCGTCATCCGAGGGCGTATCCGGCTTCCGCCACCGCCGCGGCGACCTGCTCCCGGCTGACGGGATCGTCGGAGGTGAAGGTCAAGGACCCGGACGCGTGGTCGACGGCGACGTCGTGGACGCCGGGGATGGCCGAGACTTCTTCGGAGACCGACATGGCGCAGTGGCCGCAGGTCATCCCGGTGACCGTATAGGTGTTGTCGTGGGTCGTGTTGTCGTGGGTCGTGTTGTCGAGGGTCATGGTCTCTCCTGACGCGGACGTGTCGGCTCCGTGCCGCTGTCGTCCACAATACCCCCAGGGGGTATGCCGACCGCTCCCCGCCCGTTCACCGCTCGCCGCCCATTGTGCGCGGGGCGCCGCGGAAGGCAGACTGCCCCATCCGCCGCAGCGCCGTGACAAGGAGCATCGCACCCATGACGATCGTCCCCCAGCCAGGGCTGTTCACCGACCGGATCGAGCATTGGGCCGCCGTCCAGCCCGACGCCCGGTGCGTCTCGTATGCCGACCAGAGCTACACCTGGGCGGAGTGGGTCGAGCGGGTGCACCGCGTCGCCGGAGGATTGCGCGCCCTCGGGGTTGGGCGCGGCGATCGGGTCGCCACCGTCGACATGAACAATCTGGCCACAGTCGAGGTCACCAACGCCGCGGCATCGATCAGGGCCGCACGTCATCGTCAACTTCCGGCTCTTCGGCGAGCAACTCGCCTATGTCCTGGCCGACAGCGCGCCGACGGTGGTCTTCGTCGGGGAGGGGTTCCGGGCGGCATACGACGCCGTCGCCGATCGGCTCCCGAGCGTTCGGCGGGTGATCGTCCTCGGTGGGGACGGCGACGAGTACGAGCCCTGGGTGGCCAGCGCCGACCCCGTGCCGACCTCGCCGGAGGTCACCCCGGATGACGTCTGCCTGGTGATGTATTCCTCCGGCACAACGGGATTCCCCAAGGGCGTGGAGCTGACCCACCACAATATGAACGTCCACAGTGCGGTCAACAACGAGTATTTCCGGCTCGGCCCGGGCGTGGTCAGCCTCGCCGCGATGCCGCTCTTCCACGTCGGCGGCACCTCCTATGTCGCGCTCGGGATGTATCACGGTGCCGAGACCGTCATGCTGCGCGAGGTGGCACCCGGTCCGATGTTCGCCGCCATCGCCGGCGGTGCCAGCCGGCTCTTCCTGGTGCCGGCGGTCGTCGCGCAGGTACTCGCCGGCGGGGAGCAGGCGATCGGCGCCTTCGGGCGGCTTGACGTCTTCGCGTACGGTGCCTCGCCGATGCCCTTGCCGATGTTGGAGAAGGCCCTGGCGACGTGGCCGCAGCTGGAGTTCCTCCAGGTCTACGGGATGACCGAGATGGGCGGCGTGGTCACCTCGCTCAGCCCCGCCGCGCATCGCGATCCCGCGCGCCCCGAGCGCCTGACGAGCGCGGGCCAGTGCGTCCCCGGGGCGCAGGTCCGGGTGGTCGACCCGGCGACGGGGACGGACTGCCCGGCCGGGGAGGTCGGTGAGCTGTGGTTCCGTACCGAGCAGCTCATGCGGGGGTATGTCGGTCAGCCCGAGGCTACCGCCGCGACCATCACCCCCGACGGCTATATCCGCACGGGCGACCTCGGGCGCGTCGATGACGGCGGCTTCGTCTTCGTCGTTGACCGGCTCAAGGACATGATCGTCACCGGCGGGGAGAACGTCTACAGCCCGGAGGTCGAGAACGTCCTCGCCGCTCACCCGCAGCTCGCCGAAGTCGCGGTGTATGGCGTTCCCCACCCCGTCTGGGTGGAAGCCGTCCACGCCACCGTCGCGCCGAAGCCGGGGGAGAGCGTCGATCCCGAGGAGGTGATCGCGTGGATGCGGGAGCGGCTCGCGGCATACAAATGCCCGAAAGCGATCGATGTCGTGGAGGTGTTGCCGCGCAACCCGTCCGGCAAAATCCTCAAGCGTGACCTGCGCGCTCCCCATTGGTCCGGCCGCGACCGGACGATCGCCTGATGCGGGCCTCTCGCGGGGCTTCGCGAGACGGATGACGGGGATCGTGGTGCGGGTCAAGGGGGCGAGATGAGCGAGGCCTATTTCGAGCGGCTCGGGCCGACCCGGTTCCGGGCCACCGAGCACACCAGCGGCGCCTGGGAGGTCACCGAGCAGCACATTGCTCCGGCCCTGGGGCTGCTCGCCCACTGCCTCGAGAAGGATCGCGACGCCCGGCGCGACGACGCCCTGGTCACCTCGCGCCTCTCCTACGACATCCTGGGGGTGGTCCCGGTCGCCGACGTCGAGGTGACGACCCGCGTGGTTCGTCCCGGGCGCACCGTCGAACTCGTCGAGGCCACCTTGACGTATGCCGACCGCCCCGTCGTCCGCGCTCGCGCCTGGATGCTGCATCCCCACGACACCGCCGTCATCGCCGGCGGTGGGCTGCCGGGCGTCCCGGGCCCCGACCGGATCCCCGCGTGGGATGTGGCCTCGGTCTGGCCCGGCGGCTTCATCGAGGGGGTGGAGGTGCGTCGCGCCCAGACCCAGCCCGGCCGGGCGGTGGTCTGGGTACGCACGCCGATCGCCCTCGTCGCCGGCGAGGCGGTCAGTGACTCCGCTCGCGCCGCGGGCCTGCTCGACATCGCCAACGGGATGACGGTCCGGGAGGACCCCCGGGCGGTGCTCTTCCCCAATGTCGACCTGACCGCGCATTTCCTGCGTCCCCCACAGGGGGAGTGGCTCGGGTTCGACATCACGGTGAGCTTCGGCTCTGAGGGAATCGGGTTGACCCACAGCATCATTCATGACATCTCCGGTCCCCTTGGCTCGGTCGCGCAAAGCCTGACGGTCCGTCCCCGGCCGGCGCGCTGAGTTGCGCCGTCGGGACGCTGCGCGCTCGAGTGACTCAACGCTGCGAAGTCGTGGGCGGTCGATCGGGTGATCGTTCTCGCTGGTGGGCGATGGTTCGGGGCGGGATCTAAGCTCGGGGCCCATGAGCCCTGCCGCCGACGCCCCGGGGTGGGCCACCGCCCCGTGGTGGACCACCGCGACCGTCTACCAGATCTACCCTCGCAGCTTCGCCGACAGTGACGGGGACGGGATCGGTGACCTGGGCGGCATACTCGGCAAGCTCGACTATCTCCAGGCGCTCGGTGTCGACGTCGTCTGGCTCTCGCCGATCTATCGCTCGCCGCAGGATGACAATGGCTACGACATCAGCGACTACGAGCACGTCGACCCGCTCTTCGGGACCGACGCCCAACTCGAGGCGATCATCGCGGGGTTGCATGCGCGCGGCATACGGCTGGTGATGGATCTGGTCGTCAACCACACCAGTGACGAGCACCCGTGGTTCGTGGAGTCGCGCAGTTCGCGCGACAACCCCAAGCGCGACTGGTACTGGTGGCGCGACGAGCCGACCGACTGGGAGTCGTTCTTCTCCGGGTCGGCGTGGGAGTTCGACGAGGCCACGGGGCAGCACTACCTCCATCTGTTCTCGCGCAAGCAGCCTGACCTCAATTGGGAGAATCCCGATGTGCGGCAAGCGATTTACGCGATGATGCGGCGCTGGCTGGATCGCGGGGTCGACGGATTTCGGATGGACGTCATCAACCTCATCTCCAAGGTCACGCCGCTCGCGGACGCCTACGGCGACATGACCGCGGTGACCTTCAACGGGCCGCGCATTCACGAGTTCCTGCAGGAGATGCACCGGGAGGTGTTCGCCGGCCGCGAGGCGGCACTGATCACCGTCGGCGAGACGCCCGGGGTCAGCGTGGAGCAGGCGCGCCTCTACACCGACCAGGCGCGGGCCGAAGTGGACATGGTCTTCCAGTTCGAGCACGTGGATCTCGACTCCGGCCCGGGCGGCAAATGGGACCTCATGCCGCTCACCCTGCCGCGGCTGAAGCAGTGCCTCGCGCGCTGGCAAGACGGACTCGCCGATGTCGGCTGGAACAGCCTCTACTGGGACAACCACGACCAGCCGCGCGCGGTCAGCCGGTTCGGCGATGACGATCCCCACTGGCGCGAGCGGTCGGCCAAGACGCTGGCGACGGTGCTCCATCTGCACCGCGGGACGCCCTACGTCTATCAGGGCGAGGAACTCGGGATGACGAATGCCCCGATCGCGAGCATTGACGACGTCCAGGACATCGAGTCCCGCCGTCACTATGCCGAGGCCGTCGCGGGAGGACGGGACCCCGGGGAGGTGCTGCACGGCATACGGGCCAAGGGGCGGGACAACGCGCGGACTCCGGTGCACTGGGACACCAGCACGCACGCGGGGTTCACGACCGGGACGCCCTGGCTGCCGGTCAACCCCAACTATCGCGAGATCAACGCCGCCGCCCAGGTGGGTGATCCGGATTCCGTTCTTGCGCACTATCGGCGGCTGATCGCCTTGCGGCACAGCGATTCCGCGGTTGCCCTCGGGCGGTTCCGGTTGCTGCTGCCGAACCACCCGACCGTATGGGCGTTCACGCGCACGCTCGGCGACGCCGAACTCCTCGTCCTGGCCAACCTGTCGCGCGAACCGGCGCTGATGGGCGCCGACCTCGCCGAGGTCGGGGGATGGGCGGCGTGGCGCCACGCTGAGGTCGTCTCGTCGACGGAAACGGTCGGGGGTATGCCGCTGGG
This sequence comes from Nostocoides sp., assembly GCA_016702415.1. Classification (GTDB taxonomy): domain Bacteria; phylum Actinomycetota; class Actinomycetes; order Actinomycetales; family Dermatophilaceae; genus Nostocoides_A. The sequence goes on along the minus strand of JADJEA010000025.1, from coordinate 111,601 downwards.
CGCCCCGGCCGCCTGGTCGGGTGAGCTGGCGCCGTGGTCGGCTCTCGTCCTGCGTCGCACCTGACCAGGTGGACCGCTAGGTGGCAACCCACCGAGGGCGGTCAGGGCTGGACGGGGTCGATGCCGACGGGGGGGCTACGCGAGGGCCCGGTCCACGGCGGCAGCGAGCCGGCCGGGCTCCCGCTCGCGGAGGCTGTAGTGCGCCCGGACGACGGGCTTGTCGACCGAGAGCACCCGGCGCAGGTCGATCGGGGTGCCGGCGACAATGGCTTCGACGGGCATCGTCACCATGGTGGCCTCCAGGTCGCGGATCTGTTGCTCGCCATATCCCATCGCGGGCAGGACACCGATGGCGTTGGGGTACTTCCGGTACGTCTCGGCGATGGTGCCCACGGCATACGGATGCGGGTCGACGATCCGGGCGACCCCGGCGGCCCGGGCAGCGACCACACCGGCACCGAAGGTCATCGACCCATGGGTCAGGGTGGGCCCGTCTTCGACGACCACGACGGCCTTGCCGACGACGCGGGAGGGATTGTCCAGGGTGACCGGGGAGTCGCAGAGGTGGATCTCGGCGTCCGGGTTGAGCGCGCGTACGCCCTTCTCGACCGCCGCGATCTGCTCGCCTGTCGCCGAGTCGCACTTGGCGATCACCACGACATCGGCCATCCGGACGTTGGCCTCGCCGGGATGGTATGCCGATTCATGCCCCGCGCGGAGGGGGTCGGCGAGCACGATGTGCAGGTCGGCGACATAGAACGGGATGTCGTTGTTGCCGCCGTCCCACAGGATGACGTCGGCCTCCTCCTCGGCCGCGCGCAGGATCCGCTCGTAGTCGACGCCGGCATACACGACGACGCCATTGTCGATATGCGGTTCGTATTCCTCCCGCTCCTCGATCGTGCATTCGTACCGATCGAGGTCGCGGTGGTGGGCGAAGCGCTGGCACGCCTGGGCGGCGAGGTCGCCATACGGCATGGGGTGGCGGATGGCGACGACCCGCAGGCCTCGCTCACGCAGCAATCCCGCCACATAGCGGGTCGTCTGGGACTTGCCCACACCCGTGCGGACCGCGGTGACGGCGATGACGGGACGCGTCGACCGTAGCATCGTGCGGCGCGAGCCGTGCAGCACGAAGTCGGCACCGGCGGCGATCACCCGCGAGGCCAGGTGCATGACGGCGGTATGCGGCAGATCGGAGTAGGCGAAAGCCACCCGGTCGATGCGCTCCCGCCGGACGATCTCCTCCAGGTCGCCCTCGCCGACGATCGGGATGCCCTCGGGATAGAGCGGCCCGGCCAGGTCGACGGGATAGGTACGGCCCTCGATGTCCGGGATTTGCGTGGCCGTGAAGGCGACGACATCGACACCGGGATCCTCGCGATAGAGGACGTTGAAATCGTGGAAGTCGCGACCCGCGGCACCCAGAATGAGGACCCGGGAACGCTGTGTGGCAACGCTTTCCGGTATGGCGTTCATCGCCTGCTCCGACGCGGCTGAGGTCGGGCGGGGAACCGACTTGCCCAGCACGGGCAGTCCTGGCTGCGGGACCCGCCGCTGCTTCGATCCTAGTGCCGGTGGCCCTCCCGCGAGGAGGGGCTGGTCGGACTCGACGAGGTGATCCGTGCGTCACATCCCCCGTGTGTCACGCCACCCCGGCAGCCACCCTGGCGCACCCGCCCGGCACCCCATGCCTCACACCAGGGGGATCACTCGGTCGGTGACCGACGCGAGAACGTCCGGCAGGATCTCCACCCCGATGCCCGGCCCGGTGGGAACGGCGATGCAGCCGTCACGGTCGAGTTCGAACGGCGCGGTGAGGTCCTGGGTGTAGTACCTCGACGACGCGGAGGTGTCGCCGGGGAGGACGAAGCCGGGCAGGGCGGCAAGGGCGAGATTGGGTGCCCGGCCGATGCCCGTCTCGAGCATCCCGCCGCACCACACGGGGACGCCATGTGCCGCCGCCACGTCGTGGATCCGGCGGGCTTCCAGATAGCCGCCGACCCGGGAGGGCTTGATGTTGATGATGGAGCACGCGCGCATGGCGATCGCCGTCGCGGCGTCGCGGGCGGAGGTGATCGACTCGTCGAGGCAGACCGGCGTTCGGATGATCCGGGCCAACTCCGCGTGCCCGCGCAGATCGTCCTCACGCAACGGCTGCTCGATGAGCAGCAGACCGTAGTCGTCGAGCTTCGCCAGGTGCTGGGCGTCCATCAGGGTGTAGGCCGTGTTGGCATCGACCTGCAGCAGGATGTCGCCGAACTCCTTGCGCACCAGCCGCACCGGCTCCAGGTCCCAGCCGGGCTCGATCTTGAGTTTGATCCGCACGTAGCCGGTCTCGAGGTAGCCCGCGACCGCGCCCAGCAGATCGGCGGTGGAATCCATGATGCCCACCGACACCCCGGCGGGGACCCGGGACTTGACCGAGCCGAGGAAGGTGGCGAACGGCATACCGGCAGAACGGAGTTCGGCGTCCAGGACGGCGGTCTCGAGGAGGTGCTTGGCCATGAAGTGCCGCTTGACCGGTTCCAGAGCCGGCTTGACCGCGGCCGTCGTCAGCCCGTCCCCAAGCGCCACGAGGCGGGGGAGGAGGTGGTCGCGGACGACGAGTTCGACGCCCGCCAGCCACTCCTCGCTGTAGAGCGGGTCGAGTTCCGCTCCGCACTCCGACCACCCCTCGACGCCGGCGTCGGTGACCAGGCGCAGGACGATCGTGTCGCGGTCGTAGGACGTGCCGAACGACGTCCGGAAGGGCGCCACGAGCGGCATCCGGACCCAGCGCACCTCGGCGCGGGTGATTCTCATCGGGTCTCCTTGGGGACGAGGTGGTACCACCCTGCCCGGGTCACCCCGGTCGCGACCAGTCCGTCGGCCAGCGCGTCCGTGAACCACTCCCGCACCTGCCCGCGCCAGGCGCTCGCCTGAGTGGGATCGCTACGGCGCAAGGCGACGACGTCGGTCGGCACCCGCACCCAGCGCTCCCGTCCTGCGATGACGTATGCCGCGTGCCCGTCCGGCCCGACCACCCCACCTCCCGGTTGACGTGCCAGGCCACCTGAGTGCCCGCCGGCGTCGGCGGGGGGTTCGGGCGGCTCCTGGTGATCGTCCGGCCGTCGCCCGGGGTCGTCCAGCCGCCACCGCGCGACGAGCCGATCCGCCGGATCGGTGCCATTGATCTGGTCCGACATGACGCCATAGAACTCCGGCTCGTAGCGATCGGCCACGGCCCCGAGCTTGGTGAGATTGAAGCGCGCGTTCCGCCCGACCAAGGGGTCGAAGGTCCACCTCATCCACCCGATCCCGCGCTCCAGACACCACTGCCGTTGATGGTGTTTCAAGAGCATGCCCAGGCCGCGCTCGACCTCGCCCGGCGCCGTCGCCGCGAGATAGCTGTATGCCGATCCCGCCCCCGCCCGGCCCAGCACCGCCGCCCCGAGGAGGCTCCCATTGTCGCCGTCGAGGACCGACACCAGGCCGTCGGCATGGACCAGGCTGCGGAGCATCTCGCTCCCGATGGGCAGGCCCTCATCCCCCGCCCCCACACGGCACCGAACAACTCGGCGACGGCGCGCAGGTCGGCCATCGTGGTCGCCGCGCGGGCGACCGGCGGGCGGCCACGGTCATGGGTCGGGGAGTCCACGGCATACAGCATGCCCGTGCGGGGCGCGGGCCGCGCGTGAGACGAGGCACGCCACGGGCCCGGGCACGGTTGGGCATCATCGTGAGGTCCGGATCGCCCTCCGTGGTGAATCTGATCTCGTGAACGCCTTCGGGCTCCCGAGGCAACGACGATTTCGTCGTCCGTCCAGCCGGTCCCGCCGGCAACGGAGGGTGTCCAGGAAACTCGGCGGCGCGGCCCGAGTCCCCTGCCCGTTCCCCGAGTCCCCTGCCCGTTCCGCGCGAAGGATCTCGATGACTGCAGCGCCGACCGAGGAGAGAGGGGATGCCGTCGCGCTCGGCCGCCGCGGCATACGCTCCCTGTGCATGCGCCGCGCGATCCGCCGCAACCGGCCGTTGGCCATGCTGGTGGCGTCGATCTTCACCTACCGGCTGGCCGGCGCCATGCTCGTGGTCGCGTTGCCGTTCTTTGCGGTTCACCGGTTCGGGTTCGGCGTCGGAGCGGGGCTGGTTCTCGGGGCGCGGCTGCTCCCCAACATCCTGTTCGGTCTGGTCGTCGGCCACCTCGTCGATCGCTGGGAGCCGCGACGAACCGCATGGGTGACCGCCGTTCTCAATGGCGCCCTCGTCGCCCTCGTGCCGCTGGCCGGATCACGGGGGGGCGGTCCAGGCTCTGCTCTTTGCTTCCGGGCTGACCTATCTGTTCGGGTTCCCGGCTCGGATGGCGTTGCGTCCGTTGGTGATCGGTCCGGGGGAGGAGGTCGCCGGCAATGCCTTCATCGTCACCGCCGAGCGGCTTGCCTCCTCATCGGGCTGCCCGTCCTCGCTTTCACGATCCCGCTCCTGGCGGCCGGACCGGACCGTTTGCCCGCAGACCCCTTGTCCGCAGACTGACGACTGCACCGAGGTCGTCATCGAGAGCGCCTCGGCCGAACTCCCTGACCCGCGCCAGCTCATCGATGCGCTCGTGGACACCCTGGTGGAGGAGGGGAGGCACGGAAGGCGGCGCGGTGGGGGCGGCGCCGAAGCCGCGCTGAGCGCGAGTACCGGCTGGTAACATTGGCGGCTGACCCGTGCCGGACGGAAGGCCGCCATGTCCGATTTCCCGTATGCCGACCGCTTCCCGGTCAATCGCGTTCTCCCCGAACGTGGCCGACCCCGCCACGAGATCATCGCCGAGCTCGCCCAGATGGCGCACGAGGAGGATCAGGCCTGGGAGGGCGGCAAGGTCTCGGGGACGATGTACTGCGGCGACCACGAGCACTACGCCTTCCTCACGGAAGCCTTCGCCGAGTTCGCCCACGTCAACGCGCTGCAGCGTGACCTGTGCCCGTCCCAGACGAAGTTCGAGGGCGAAATCATCGCCATGGTCCTCGACCTCATGCACGCCGACGCGATCACCGACACCACCCCCGCCGGCCTGGTCACCAGTGGCGGGACCGGGAGCATCCTCCACGCGATGCTCGCCTATCGGGAGTATGCCGCGCGCCACCGCGGCATCGCCCCCGCCGCCGGGCGGGTGCCCAATGTCGTCAAACCCGAGACCGCGCACCCGGCGTTCGACAAGGCCTGCCACCTGTTCGGGATCGAGAACCGCACCGTCCCGGTCGATCCCGGGACGACCCTCGTCGACCCGGCCGTCGTCGCGGCGGTGATCGACGACGACACGATCGCTGTCGTCGCGTCGGCGGGGAACTATCCATACGGCACCATCGACCCGATCACCGACCTCGGCGCGCTCGCCCTCGACCGCGGCGTGGGGCTCCATGTCGACGGCTGTCTCGGGGGGTTCATCCTTCCCTTCGGGGAGGAACTCGGCTATGGCATTCCTCCCTTCGATTTCCGGGTCCCGGGGGTCACCTCGATCTCGGCCGACACCCACAAGTACGGCTATGCGTTCAAGGGGTCGTCCGTCGTCGTCTTCCGCGACAAGGCGCTGCGCAACAGCCAGTACTTCCACCAGGTCGGCTGGTCCGGCGGGAAGTACATGTCGCCGGGGATGGACGGCTCCCGCTCCGGCGGGCTGCTCGCGGCGACCTGGGCCTCGATGGTCCACCTCGGTCGCGAGGGCTATCGCCGCTATGCCGCCGACATCTTCGCCACGGCCGCCGCGATGATGGACATCGTTCGGGGACATGACGAATTGCGCATCATGGGCAACCCGAGCTTCTGCTTCTCCTTCACCTCGGACGCCTTCGACATCTATCACGTCGCCGACTTCATGAAGCCGCGGGGCTGGCGTTTCAACGGCCAGCAATACCCCAACGCGATCCACATGGCCGTCACGCGACCGCAGACCCAGCCCGGTCTCGTCGAGGCGTTCGCGACCGATCTGGCGGACGCCGTCGCCCACGCGCGCGAGCAGCAGGCACAGGGGCGGTTCGCCCATTCCGCGGCGCTGTATGGCGGCGCCATCGGCGGGCTGACCAGCGACATCGAGGCGGTCATCGAGATGATCATGGACGGGATGCTCGACACGCAACAGTCCCTCCCGCCGGCCGTCTCGTGAGCACGCCCTCGACACGCCCGGCGGCGTCCCCGGCGAGACGACCCCGGGACACGAGACGGCCCCCGCCCCCCCCCGGGGAGGCGGCAGCCGGGGCGGACCCGGCGCGGGATCTCGTGCTGGCCGTCGACCTCGGCAGCGGCGGCCCCAAGGTCGGCTATGTCACGATCACCGGCGAGCCGGTGTGGTGGTGGTACGAGCGGGCGGACGCCGTCCACGACGGTGCCGAAGCCCAGGACGCGGGCGCATGGTGGGAGACGATCGTCGCCGCTGCCCGCCGCGGAATCGCTGAGGGGGTCGACGGCTCCCGGGTCGTGGGCGTGGCCTGCACCGGGCAATGGGCGAGCACCGTCCCGGTCGACGCGGACGGGCTCCCGGTGGGCGAGTGCCTGATGTGGAGCGACACCCGCGGCGCCGACCACTCCGCCCGCCTCTTCGGCGGCCCGGTCGCCGGATACGCCCCCCGACCGCTGGCGACGTGGCTGCGCCGCTCCGGCGGTATGCCGAGCCCCACCGGTGCCGACCCGATCGCCCACATGCTCCACCTCGACCGCGACCGTCCCGGAGGTCAAGGCCCGCGCCCGTTGGTATCTCGAGCCCGTCGACTACCTCACCATGCGCTTCACGGGCCGGGCGGCCGCGTCGCCGATGTCGATGACCGCCGCGTGGCTGACCGACAACCGGGATCTGGGGCGGGCGGCATACGACCCGGTGCTCGTGCGCCTGGCCGGTGTGGACGCGAGCCGACTGCCTCCGCTGGTGGCGTCCGGATCGATCGTCGGGACGGTGCGACCGGAGGTCGCGGCGCGGATCGGCATACCGGCGACGGCGCGGGTGGTCACCGGCTCCCCGGACCTCCACAGTGCCGCGCTCGGGTCGGGCGGGATTCGGCCGTATGCCGCGCACGCCTCCCTCGGGACCTCCTCGTGGATCTCGTGTCCCGTCCCCGGCAAGCGCACCGACGTCATCCGGTCGATGGCTGCGGTGCCGGGGTTCGGCGACGGCGGGTATCTCCTGGCCAACAACCAGGACAACGCCGGCCGAGCGCTGGAGTGGTTCCGCAGCGCCTGCGCACCCGATCTGTCGTATGCCGACCTCCTCGCCCTCGCCGCCGCCGCGCCTCCCGGCGCGGGCGGGGTGCTCTTCACGCCCTGGCTGACCGGTGAGCGGTCGCCCGTGGACGATCGCCGTGCCCGGGGAGGGTTCCACAACGTCTCGCTCGACACCGGGCGCGGCGAGCTGGCCCGCGCCGTCCTCGAGGGAGTCGCGTTCAATCTGCGTTGGCTGCTCGCAGGGACCGAGAAGTTCCTCGGGCGGCGGCTGGGCACGATCCGACTGCTCGGGGGTGGCGCGCGCACCGACCTGTGGTGCCAGATCCTCGCCGACGTGTGCGACCGGCCGTTCGAGCGGGTCGCCGATCCGTTGCTGGGCGGACTACGCGGGGCGACGTTCGCGCTGGCGCTGGCGACCGGGGCGATCGGACGGGACGACGTGCCTACATTGGTGCCCGTCGACGGGAGGTTCGTTCCCGATCCGGGGAGGCGCGCGGCATACGACCGGATGTTCGCGGAGTTCCCGAAGATCTACTCGCACAACAAATCCCTGTTCGCCCACCTCAACCGCTGACGTGCCGGGGAACCCGGCCTGTGCCGGGTTGTGTGGACACCGGGAGGGGTGCCGGAGTCAGGAGTACATCGACTCGATCTCGTCGGCGAAGGCCGCGCCGATGACGTGCCGCTTGAGTTTGAGGGTGGCGGTCAGTTCGCCGGTCTCCTCGCTGAAGTCCTTGGGCAGAACGACGAAGCGCTTGATCCCTTCGGCCTTCGACACGCCGGCGCTCGCCTCGTCGACGGCCTCCTGCAGCGTCGCGCGCAGTTGCGGATCCGCGGCAAGGGCGGTCACATCGTCGGGGTCGCGGCCGTTCTCCTGCGCCCACTTCCGGGCCCCGGCCTCGTCGAGGGTGATCAGCGCGCCGATGAAGGGTTTGCCCTCGCCGACGACCATCGCGTGGCCGACGAGTTCGTGCTGACGCAGGATGTCCTCCATCGGGCCGGGCACGACGTTCTTGCCGCCCGCGGTGACGATGATCTCCTTCATGCGGCCGGTGATGGTCAGATAGCCGTCCTTGTCGAGCCGCCCGATGTCGCCGGTCCGGAACCACTCGCCGTCGAAGGCCGCGTCGGTGGCGTCGGGATTCTTCCAGTATTCGTGGAAGACGACGTCCCCGCTCAGCTCGATCTCACCCGAGGGGGCGATGCGAACGCTGTTGCCGCCCAACGGAATACCGACGCTGCCGATGCGGTGGCAGCCGGGCCCGTTGACCGTGATCGCCGCGCATGTCTCGGTCAGCCCGTAGCCCTCGTAGAGGGGCACGCCCAGACCGCGGAAGAAGTGCGCGAGTCGGGGATTGAGCGCCCCACCGCCGGAGATGCCGGTGGCGCACTGCCCGCCGAGGGCGGCGCGGACCTTGCCATAGACGAGCCGGTCGAAGAGGGCGTATTCGGCCTGGTGGCGCGGCCCCGGACGGCGCTGGTCACCGAGGCCGTCGCCGCCGAGATTCTTGCTCCACGAGATCGCGACCTGCTCGGCGCGGCGGAAAATCTCGGCCGTCGCCGGCCCGCCCTTCGCCGCATTGGCGCGCACCCCCTCGTAGACCTTCTCGAACACGCGCGGCACCCCGAGGACGAAGGTCGGTCGGAAAGTGCGGAACTTGTCGGTCACGGTCCCGAAGTCCCCCCAGAACCCGACGGTCGCGCCGCCTTCCCACGCGGCATACGTCACCGCGCGCGCGAGGACGTGGGCGAGCGGGAGGAACATCAGGGTCCGTTGACCGTATGCCGCGACCTTCTCCGCGGCGGGATGGCTGAGGATCCCACGCACCTCCGCAAGGAGGTTGCGGTGCGTCAGGACGCATCCCTTCGGGCGGGCGGTGGTGCCCGAGGTGTAGACGATCGAGGCGGGGGAGTCGAGGGTGAGGGTCGCGAGGGCCTCCTGGACCACGGCATCCGGCAGGTCCTCCCCGCGGCGGCGTAGTTCGTCGACCGCGCCCTCGTCGATCGTCAGGACCTCCACGCCCTTGGGGAGATGGGCATCGAGGGTCAGGCGTGCGTTGGCGGCGTTCTCCACCAGCAGGATTCGCGCGCCGGAGTCGGCGACGATCCACTCGATCTGGGCGGGGGCCGACGATGGGTAGATCGGGACGGTGACCCCGCCCGCGCCCCAGATGGCGCAGTCGAGGAGCACCCACTCGAAGCGCGTGCCGGCCATCAGGGCAACCCGGTCCCCGGCGCGCACCCCGGACGCGATCAGACCCTTGGCGGTCGTCGTGACGGCGGCGGCGAAGTTCTTGGCGGTGATCGCGTGCCACTCGCCACCGTCGAAGCGCTCGAACGAGACGTGGTGGGGCCGATCGGCGGCTCGCCGCCAGGGGAGTCTGGCGAGGATGCCCGCGTCGTCCAGCTCGTAGGTCTTCGCAACCGCAAACTCGTGCCGCATGGCCGCCGTCCTCCGTCGGAACACACCAGGTGATGTCACGCTACGCGCCGCCCGGATGCCCCCAGCCACCACCCCCCTCGGGCTCCCCACATACCCGCGCGCGGGGCGCGCCCCCAGACCGGGGGCGAACCGGCGTCCGCGCCTGGAGTTGACCCGGCTGACCCTCCCCCGCCGCGGCTATGCGCAGTCCCATCTGGATCTGGTTGCCGAAAAAGTATCCTGCCTGGATGACCGCGCTGCCGCCGCCCTCTGACGTGCCCGGACCCACCGCGCCCTGGTGGGAGCGGAGGGCCGCATGGCTGTGGGAGTCGATCGTGGAGGGGCACATCGCCGATCACGGGCCGGGGGAGGAGGTCTGGTACGCCGTCGAGGTTTCCGCTGTGGGCCGTCTCGGCATACCTGAAGGGCGCCTCGTCGCCGCCGACCCGTACGTCATGGACTCCGCCCCCGTCCCGTTCGATCAGCGCCTGCCGGTGGCGGAGGCCGACGTTCTCGTGGCACGAGCGACGACCGACGCGGGCGACAAGCGGGTCGTGGCACTCATCCTCAGGTGTGGCAGCTCACCGATCTCCACGTGGGCGATGGCGACGTGCGCGGAGCAGGACTTGGCGACGCTTGAGCCCGAGGGCTTCTTCGGCTACCCGGTGGACGCGGGAACGGGAGCTCTTGGTGGAGTCGACGCCATGGCCGTGGCGAATCGTGTTCTCACGGAGGACGCCGGCATGCTGGAGGATCCGATCTCGACGGCGCTCTTCGCCGACGGGAACGGAACGGACGCGGCTGTGTGCGTAGCCCCGGAGGAGGGCGCGGAACCGATTGCCGTGTGCTCCTCCGGATGGGGCGACGGCTCCTATCCGACATGGCTCGGCCTGGACGCCACAGGCACCGTCGTCGTCGCCCTCACCGACTTCCTCCTCACCACCGACCCGTATGCCGCGCCACCCGCCCCACCGGACGAGGCACCACTCCCCGACGCGGCTCAGTCCCGCCGGGACGCGGGATCGAATCCTGGATCGCCTGGGCCGAGTCTCACTGGTGCAGCGTCTCTTTCGTGGGGGATGACGGCAATCCGCCGCCATCGAATCCCAAGCTTGTAGGTACGAGTTCCCTCGTGCCCGAGCAGGGACTTGACCCTCGGGTGGTTGGGTAGGACAGTGAAGGAGAACTGACGGTGACTGCTGATCACACTGCGACGCAGCACCGACAGTCGCGGCTCCCCGAAGTCCCCGAGCCGGGGGTGCCGTCCGGTCCGTATGCCGATCAGTCAGGCCTCCCGCCCCGGTTAGGTGGACAGGTCGCGGTGGCGCACGGCATACACCCCGGAGGCGATGAGGAGGACGCCCACCCCGGCGAGGACAGCGCTGCCCGCGCGGCTGGCCTGGGCCAACGGGCCGTGCTCGAGAACCCACGAGGGGAGGTGAAGGACCGGTCCCACGAGGGCGATCGCACCAGCCGCGGCAACCCCGACCCAGGCCAGCGCCACGAGACGCGGCGCGAGGCCCACCAGCAGCACCGCCACGCCGGCAAGCGCCACCACCGCCGGCCACTGGCCCAGGATCTCCTTCAGCGCGTCGCTCGGGGTGCCGCCCAAAGCGGACTGAGCGAGCGCCGCCGCCCCCGCCGTAGTCACGGCCAAGAGGACGAGCGCGCTGACCAGCGCAGTGGCCGCTCTGGAGAAAAGTGCCTGGCGCACAACGTTTCCCGTGCTGATCACCTGCTCGAGTATCCCGCTCGACTCCTCGCCACCACAGCGACAGATCGCCGCCACGACATACGCCGCGACGAGCAGAGCCGCCACGATGCCGAGGTACCGCAGGAACGCCCGCCCCGGGTCCAAGCCGGCGAGCTGACTCCCGAGGACACCACCCTGAAGCCCTCCCGAGCGGGCGGTCTCGACCGCCCCATGGCCCATCGCGGTGAATGCCGCCCCGAGGACACCCATGCCCGAGACCCACGGCACCAACGCCGGGAGGGCCAGCCGCACCTCCAGCCCGAGGATCGAGCGCACCCGCAGATGGCGACTGCGCGGCCTGGGCCCGCGCCAGAGGCCCGCGGTGAGATCGCGATGGGTTGCGGCGGCGCCGGCCGCAAGAAGGAAGACCCCGACCGTCCCGAATCCGACGAGGACCTCCCCGCCGACGGCGTTGCCCCCGCACCTGACCGCGGTCCCCAGGGTGAACGGGGAGAGCCACCTCAGCCCGGTCGCCGGCGTCGCGTCGGAGACCGCACGGAGCAGGAACCAGAGCGCGAGGAGGCTCATGCTCGCTCCCCTCGCCTGGGCCGCTGTCGGCATCACCTGGGCCACCAGGACCGCCGCGCACGCACAGATCGCCGTCGTCACCGCCAGGGACATTCCGTATGCCGCGGCGTCCCCCATGCTGACCCCTTCCAGACCGCGCAGACCGAGTCCGGCGGCGACACCCACTCCGCCCGAGGCCGCCAGCAGGACGCCCGCCGGGACCGCGACGGTGGCCCACGGAGAGAGCCCGCAGGAGCGCACCAACTCGGCGGTCCCGCGGTCCTCGGCACCGCGCGTGAGTCGAGTGGTGAGCAGCATCACGACGACCGCGAGGACCAGGGTGGTGAGCGCGCCGGTCTCCCATTCCGCGATCTGGGGGATGGTCCCGCTGCCCTCCAGCCTCCCGTAGAGGAGGGTCAGGGCCAGGTTGTCCCTCGCCAGGGCGGTAGCGCGAGCCAGGGCCTGCGGCGTGGCATACGTCTGCGCATAGGACGGGCCGACAGCGGCGGTGTAGAGGCCCGGGACGAGCACGAACAGCGCGAGCGGCCACCGGGCCTCACGGAGGAGGACGGCGGCATACCGCAGCGGGGCGGTCATCGGGCACCACCGCTCGACGCCCCCGCGTAGTGACGCAGGAACAGGTCCTCCAGGCTCGCGGGTGTGCACGTGAGCCTCGTGGCTCCTGCGGCGAGCAGGCGAGTGAGCGTTGGGGTGACCGCGTCGTGGGCAACGGCGAGGTCGACCTCACCAGCGGCCGCGACGCCGGGCACTGGGTTGGCGAGCAGGCACGTGATCCGGGAGGAGGAAAGGTGGCGAAGGTCCGCGAGGCGACCGGTCTCCACGGTCCTGCCGTCCTTAATGATCGTGACCCGGTCGCAGAGCCGGTCCACTTCGCCGAGGATGTGGCTGGAGAGCAGGACGGTGCGCCCACGGGCGACCGCGTCCCGCACGCAGTCCTGGAAGACCTCCTCCATGAGCGGGTCCAGACCACTGGTCGGCTCGTCCAGGACGAGCAGCGGCGTGTCCGCCGCGAAGGCGGCGACAAGAGCGACCTTTTGGAGGTTCCCCTTGCTGTAGTCCCGGATGCGTTTGTCGGGATCGAGCCGGTATGCCGCGACGAGCTCGCCTTCGCGCTTCGGGTTGCGCGCACCCCTCAGCCCCCCAACGGCCTCGATGACCTGCCGCCCCGTGAGCCTCGGCCAGAGGGCGACGGTGCCAGGGACATAGGCGACCCGCCGGGTGACCGCGCGCGGATCTGCCGCCGGGTCGAGCCCGAGGACGCAGACGTGTCCGCTGGTGCGGCCATACATGCCGAGCAGGACTCTGATGGTCGTGGACTTGCCCGCGCCATTCGGCCCGAGGAACCCGTGGACCTCGCCCGGCTCGACCTTAAGGTCGAGACCGTCGAGCGCGCGGACGGTGCCGAAGGTCTTGACGAGGTCGCGGACTGCGATGACGGTCACGGCGCCAGCTCCTCGACGGCGGCGAGCAGACGGTGCAGCACCGCGGTCCACAGACGCCGCTCGGGCAGATGCTCGGCGAGCCGGATCGCCAACTCGTAGAACCGGATCACTTCCGCGACGTCGACCTGAGCCGCGACCTCGGCGGCCCGGTCGCCGAGACGGGCGACGAGGCGCGCGACGTGGTCCGCGGCATACGTCTCGACTTCGTCGTCGGTCAGTCCACTGGCATCGCTGCCGAACTGCCGCGCGCTGGCGTCGAGGCCGTCCTCGTCATAACCGGTGTAGAGGAGTTGCGCCACCGGCGGCAGCTCACCCCGATAACACGCCATCTCGACGACGTCGCGTTCGCGTCGAATGGCGGCCCGAGCGGCGTCGTCGCGGGCGCGGTCCAGAACGTCGGCATAGAAGTGCTCGATGACCCGAGGCATGGGAGTGATCCCGTCACCCTTTTCCGCGCGGGCGAGCAGACTGGCGAGGCGCTCGCGCCGAGCGACCAGGCCGGCCATTGTGTCGTCGAGAGCGGCGAGGGTGGAGCGTAGGTCGGCGATGGTGCGCTCCCGCTCGCTGATCGCGGCGTCACCGAGCATCGTGCGCACCTGGTCGAGCGGGACGCCGGCGTCGGCGAGCCAGCGGATCCGGCTCAGCCGGGCGACGTGGGAGAACTGGTAGCTCCGCCGCCCGCCACCGCCGCCGTCGGGGACGTCGAGGAGGCCCAGGGATTGGTAATGACGCACGGCGCGGACCGTCGTCCCGGTCAATTCGGCCAGCTCAGCGACTCGCATGGCGCCACCGTAGAAGCGGACGTAACGTCCGAGTCAACGCCGACCGGGACTCATTCCGTGGCGACGGGGGAGTCGGATGTGCGCTCTCGAAGGCCCACGGGACTCAAGTCGGCTTCCGGATGCCGACCTCAGGGCGGCGCAATGCCGAGGTCGGCGGCGCGTGCGACGGCATCCCGACGGGAGTGGGCGCCGAGTTTGGCGAAGGCCGCCGCCACATGGCTGTCCACCGTCCGCACCGAAAGCACCAGTCGCGCAGCGATTTCCGCATTCGTACTCCCGTCGGCGAGCAGTCGCACGACGTCGAGCTGCCGATCGGTGAGCCCGGCGGGATTCGTCCGCGTCGCCCCGATCGGCCCGCGCGGCACCGCGGTGACCCCGAGCAGGCGCAGCCGGGCGCGTACCGCCGCCGCAAGTGGGGCCGCGCCGAGATCATCGAGCACCCCCAGCGCGGTGCGGAGGTCATCGGGATCGCTGCTGTGGCTCAGCGCCACCGCGCTCTCGTAGGGGCACTGCGCGGCCCGCCACCGCTCATACGCGCGTCGCCAATCGCCCTGGGCGAGAGCGGCATACGGGTGGTCGCCGGTCGGGATCGGCACCGTCTCCCCGGCGCGCCTCAACCGGTAGGCGAGTTCCGCGCGGACCGGTTCGGTGCCGAACCGCTCCGCCAGGTCGTATGCCGCGCGCAACCTCCCCAGCGCCGCTCCGGGCTGGCCCGCCAGCTCGGCCGCCTCACCGATGGCGCAGGCCGCGGGGGCGACCCGCTGACACTCGCCGACGTCGATGGCGATGTCCCACGCCTCGTCGAGAAGGTCCTCCGCGCCGGCTGCCCCCTGGCGGGCCCGGAGCTGACCGATGATCGTCAGCGCGGCGGCCCGGAACGGGCGGGTCCCGTCGAGTGCGGCGCCCGCCAGATCGACGACCCGGTCCCATTGCCCACGCAACCCGGCCAGCCAGGCCTGCTCGAGCTGCAGATAGTTGGCGAAGGTGATGAACTCCGCCGTCTCGGCATGAGCGAACCCTTCGCGCACCGACGCGTCGACGTCGTCGAGCCGGAGGTTCTGGAGGTCGGTCCAGATGAGGTTGACGTAAGCCCGGCACGTTTGCTCGCTGTCGCCCGCCTCGTGCGCGACGGCGAGGCTCTCCAGGAGGAGGGGGCGGGCGGCGGCATACGAGGTGCGCGAATGGGCGACGCCGAGATTGTTGAGCGCATGGGTGCGCACCGTCGGCACGTGGCCGCCGAGGGCAAGGGCGCGCTCCCCCAACGCGATTGCTTCGGCATCGCGTCCCGCGAGGGCATGCAGTTGCGATTGGTTGCTGAACAGCATGGCGAGTTCCGCGTCGTGGCCGGTCCCGGCGAGGACGGTGATCGCCTCGTCACCGGCGGCCATCGCGCCGGTGACGTCCCCCTGCCACCAGGCGATTCGGGAAAGCCAGCGCAGCGACGTCGCCAGAGGCAGCGGGTCGCCGCCGCGGCGCAGGGAAACCGCCCGCTCCAACGCGTCCCGCGCGACCTGGCCCCGTGGAGAGGTCGTGTAGCACTCGACGCCGAAGCGCTCCCACAGCTCGGCAAGCTGCGCCGGTGGGAGTTCGGGCTGCTGGTCGAGGACGAGCGCAAGGTGCGCGACGGCCTGCCGGTGCGCCCCAGCGGTGATCGCCTGTCGGGCGGCCCGCGGGCCGTGGTCGAGCAGCACGTCGCGACGGCCGGCCCCAGCGGCATGGTGGACGATCCGCGAGGCGTCGGCGTCGCGCTCGAGGAGGGCGTCCAGGACGCGGCCATGGGCGTGCGTGCGGCGCGCCGAGAGCATCGTGTCGACCACGGCCAGCCGGGTCAGTTCGTGCCGGAACCCGACCCGGTCGGGGTCGATGTGCAGGATTCCGTTGTGCTCGGCGGCAGCCAGGGCCGGTATGCCGCCCGCCACCACCGTGTCCACGAGCCACCGCTCGACCGCCGAGGGAACAACCGCAAGCGTTTCCACGGCAATGCGGGTTGCGGCGTCGAGATTTAGCAGCCGCGCGTGGACCGAGTCGGCAATGGTGAGCGGCACCCCGTCGGTGTCCCCGGAGCCGAGCACTTCGGTGACGAAATAGGGGTTGCCCGCCGTGACTCCGAAGACCCGCTCGGGGTCACGGCCCTCGGCACTCGAGAGCGCGCGCACCGACGCGAGCGAAAGCCGGGGTAACCGGAGGCGACGCAGCCTCGGCAGCCGCGACAACACCCCGAGCAGCGGGCGGAGGGGATGCTCGGGTCCGAGTTCGTCGTCGCGGTGGGTCAGGACGAGAGCGACCGGGAGGTTCTCGATCCGGCGCACGAGGAAGCGCAGCACATCGAGCGAGGCCTCGTCGGCCCAGTGCAGGTCCTCGATGACCACGACCGCCGGCCCACCCGAGGTCAGCTCCCGCAGCAGGGCATCGCCGACCGCGCCACGGTCCCCGGTCTCCAGTGCGCTCGCCAGCGGGTCGCCCACGTCGGCGGCGAGGTCGCGCAGCGGCCCGAGGACGCGCGCCGTGGCGAGATCATCACACCAGCCGATGAGCCAGCGCAGACCCGGCGGCCGAGCCGCCGCAAACGCACGCACGAGCGCGGACTTGCCGATCCCCGCCTCACCGGCCACCACCACGACACTGCCGTCGCCGACAGATGCAGCATCGGCAGCCCGCATGAGGGTTGCCAGCTGGTCCTCGCGCTCGAGCAGACCGCCGTCCATCGCGTCAAGTCTGGCATTGCGGGCGGTCGCCGGGATCCTCTTCGGTGATCTCGGTAGGCCGCCGGGAGATCTCGGTAGCGACAACGGACGCGGGCACGCGGCATACCCGCCTTGACTTCAGGGAGCGGAACCACCCCGGTTCCGCACACCGAAGAAGAAGGAGTGATCCATCGTGCCGATGATCACCGTGAAGATGATCGAGGGCGTTTTCGACGCCGAGCAGAAGCAGGACATCATCCGTTCCCTCACCGACGCCATGGTCGCCATCGAGGGCGAGAACCTGCGCCCGGTGACCTGGGTCGTGCTCGAGGAGGTCCGCAGCGGCAGTTGGGGGATCGGCGGAGACGGTCTCACCACTCAGGCCGTCAAGCAGCTTCAGGGCCAGCCGGTCGCCTGACTCCTGGCGCTCGTCGCCCTGGCCACGGCGCTCAGCGCTGTGGACCACGGCGGCGGCACCAGCACTCCATTCCATCCGCAATTCCTCATCAATCCGCAATTCCTTGAAAGGAGCCTGCTCATGGGCAAGGCCGTTATTTCTCTCACCACCGGACTCGAGGACGCCGAGCGCGTCACCATCGCCTTCCTCGTTGCCGTCGGGGCCGCCGAATCGGGCCGCCCCACAACGATGTTCCTCGCGAAGGAGGCGGTGCGCCTCGCTGTCACGGGCGTCGCCCGGGCCGTCGCGTGCGATGGGTGTCCCAGTCTGGAGTCACTTCTCGAGCGGTATGCCGCTGCCGGTGGCCGCTACCTCGTCTGTCCGATCTGCGTGGACGCCAAGGGCCTGACCGACGCCACGCTCATCCCCGGTGCCGTGCGCGGCGGCACCGTCCAGCTGTGGGAATGGATCGGCGACGAGGGGGCGACGACGTTCAGTTACTGATCGCCGAGGGGCTGGCGGGAGGCGTCGGCGTGACGAGTGTCCAAGCGCGTGCTGGCGAGACGGCGTTCCGCCCGAGTGATCGTCTCGGCAATGCCGACCCGTCGGCATACGTGGTCAGCGAAGGCTTGCGGTCTGAGCCCGACAGGAGGAAGGCACACGTGGTGTGGCGTGGTCCGACCACCTGTCTGAGCCCCCTGCTGCGTGCTGGTCGGCTCACAGGGCGGATGTCGGTTGCTTCTGTCAGGGTGTTTCCATGGTCAAGTTCAGTCAGGGGCTGCTCGCCTTCTGGGCGAAGTCCGACCAAGGGGGGACATCGCACTCCCTGGCGGGCCACCTCCTCGATGCCGCAGCCGTAGCCGAGCTGATCTGGGACGAGTTCCTGACTCCGGCGGCACGAAGGGCACTTGACGAGTGCACCGATAGCCGCGGACGGGATGTGTTGCGCCTGGTCTCCGGCTGGCACGATCTTGGCAAGGCCACGCCGGCATTCCAGGTGAAGGTCCCGGCACTGTTCGCGGCAGTGGAAGAAGCGGGGTTCGTCGCACCGCGCCTGGCTGGTGGCCAGGCGCTGAAGCACGGGCACAGCGGATCGCGGATCGCGCGTCGGGCACTGGCGGCGTCTCGAGCAACGGGCTGGGAGTGGCTGCTGCCGCTGGTCGCTGGCCACCACGGCAGCTTCCTCAGCCCAGACCGTTATGCCTACGACGGCTCCTGGCAGGACGGTCCCGCTGAAGGCGGCCGTTCGTGGATCGACGCTCAGCAGTCGCTCGCCCGTGCGGTCGTCTACGAGCTCGGCATTGAGCTTGACGAGCTTTCCTTGTCGCTGCCTCGTCGGGCCGTCCAGCTCGCGGCAGCGGGGTGGGTGTCGATGGCCGACTGGATCGCCAGCTCCGACGCCTTCCCGGGACGAGGTCGTTCGGCCGTCTCCATTCTCGAGTCTCGGCGTCGAGCCTCGACTGCTTGGAGGGCGCTGGGCCTTCACTACCAGGCCTCCTGGAGTGGTCCGCGCTCCTTCCGGTCGATCTTCGGCTTCTCGCCAACCCCCCTGCAGGAGCGCGTCATGGAGAGAGCGGCGGCTCTGTCTGGGGGTGGTCTCCTCGTCGTCGAGGCGCCGATGGGCGCGGGCAAGACCGAGGCGGCTCTTGCGGGTCTGGAGGTGATGGCAAGAGCCGGGGGTCATGAGGGCTTCGTGTTCGCGATGCCCACCCAGGGAACCACCGACGCGATGCTCGACCGCGTACTCAGCTGGAGCCGGGTGGTGAGCGAGGGTATGCCGGTCGCTCTGGTCCACGGCAAGGCGATGCTCCACGAGCGCTGGCGCGACCGGGCCAGTGAGGTCTCTTTCGCCGACATCTGCGATCCGGAGATGCCGGATGAGTACGGCCTCAGCTCCTCCGATGAGCCGGCATCCGCAGCGGGAGTCCCCTCGCAGTGGCTCGTGGGTCGGCATCGGGGACTGCTCAGTCCCGGAGTGGTCGCCACGGTGGATCAGCCGTTGCTCAGTGCAACTCACGTCAAGTACGTGGCCCTTCGGTTTGCTGGGCTGGTCGGGAAAGTGCTCGTCATCGACGAGGTGCACTCCTACGACATTTTCATGAGCCAGTACCTCCACCAGTTGTTGTGGTGGTGCGGCGACGGTCGCATCCCCGTCATCCTCATGTCCGCCACTCTCCCGCCGGCGCAGCGGCAGGAGCTGGTCGCGGCATACGCACAGGGCGGTGACCCCGAGAGGGGGCACATCGCGCAGGAGTCCTGTGCGTACCCGTCGCTGACGACCTGGACGCCGGGCCACGGGGTGCGGGTCGAGCATGTACCCCATAGCCGAGTGACGTACGACGTCGAGGTGGGATGGCTCGGCTCGACGTCCATCGACGATGAGCCCGACCTGGCTGCAGCCGTGACGGACTCAGTTGAGGATGGCGGAGTTGCGCTCGTCATCGTCAACACTGTGCGACGGGCGCAGGCCCTCTACGACCTGGTGCGCCACCGCGGCCTCCCCACTGAGATCTTGCACGGCCGGCTGACCACGTCAGCCCGGGGATCGCGCACGGCCAGCCTTGTGCAACGGCTCGGCAGGTCCGGTCCCCGGCCCGAGCAGTTGGTCGTCGTCGCGACTCAGATCGCCGAGCAGAGCTTCGACGTTGATGCCGATGTCCTGTTCACGGACCTGGCTCCCCTCGATCTCATGCTGCAGCGTGTCGGCCGACTCCACCGTCATCCTCGTTCTCGTCGGCCGGGGCACCATCTCAGGCCGCGGACGGTCGTCACCGGCACATGGTGGGGCGAACACAGGCCACCTCTGCTCAACCGAGGCTCGGTCGCTGTCTACGACGAGTACTCCCTCCTCAGGTCCGCCGAGATCATCGGTCAGTCGGGGTCGCGGTGGGCCATACCGGACGACATTGCGAGCCTGGTCGCGACGGCCTACGAGAGTGATCGCCCGTGGCCGCCTGAATGGCAGGAGCGGGGACACGCTGCGTATCTCGCTGCCTGCGCAGAACGAGAAGATAGAGCGGCCCGAGCCCGTGCCGGAGTTCTGCGTCCCACCCAGGGCCTGCTCGATCGAGGGACGCTTGACCTGCTGCACGCCAGCACCGGGTCTGAGCCGCGTGCCGAGCGAGTCGCCGTCCGCGATGGGGAGCCCAGTGTCGAGGTGGCCCTCGTTCGCGTCGACTCGGCAGACGGGCAGTACCGCACGCTGGGGGGACGTCGGCTCGGGCTGACCGGCGAGCGGGCCGCAGATCTCGGCATCGCGCGAGAGGTGCTGGGCGACACGGTTCGGCTGCGCCACACCGAAGCAGGTCTCGACTCGTGGCTGCCCCTCCCCGGGTGGCTAGGTCTCCCGCTGCTGCGCGACCTTCCGGTCATCGTCCTCCGCGACGGTGACTCCACCGGCCCCCAGGGCTGGGGAGAGGCCTCCTATGACGCGGAGCTCGGCCTGGTCATCGCGAGGCGAGCCACGCGATGACCAGGCCGAGGCCGTACTCATCCCCGCGGTGGCGGGGCCAACTGCTCAACCCGGCGGAGAACTGTCGTCTCACATGGGCGATCACGGCAAGGCCGCGCGGGAGTGGATGGTACGGCATCTATGTCCTCTCAATAACTTCTTTCTGGGTCAAGAACCATCGTTTCACACTTAAGGGAGTGATATGGTCAAGTTTATGAGCCGCCACTTTCTGTTGACGAATGATCCCTGGGTCACCGTGGTCCGTCGTGGCGAGGTGGAGACAGTCTCGCTGCGGACGCTGCTTCGTGAGGCCCATGACATCCGCGACCTCGACTGGAGCTCGCCCCTGGAGGCGGCCGCTCTTATGGGGCTTCTGGTGACGATCGTCGGCGACATCGGCGAGGTCTCGATGCTGGAGACGCGCCTCAGCGTCTGGCGTCAAGGGTCGTTTGATACCGGACTCGTCGATCGCTATCTCGACGAGCACGCCGGCGCCTTTGATCTGTTCTCCGAGAGCCAACCCTTCTACCAGACCGCGGGGTTGGAGGCTCTCAGCGGGGAGCCCAAGCCGATCTCTGTGCTCCGTCTGGAGGCGGCCACAGGAAACAACGTGCCCCTGTTCTCGACCTCGACCGAAGCATCCGGACCCAGTCTCACACCTGCAGAAGCGGCCCGGCGCCTGCTCGTCTGTCTGGCCTTCGACACAGCCGCCATCAAGACGGGGGCGCAAGGCGATCCGCAAGCAAAGGCCGGCAAGACGACGGGAAACCCAACCGGCCCCCTCGGTCAGCTCGGACTGACCTATCTCATTGGACGCAACCTCTTCGAGACTCTCGTCCTCAACCAGCCGGTCGTGATGTCGAACGGCACGGACCTGCCTGCCTGGCGCCGAGAGCCTCCGTCCCCGGCCTGGTCCGTGCGGCCTACGACCGGCCCGCTCGACCTCGGCTCCTGGCAGTCGCGAAGAGTCCGCCTCGTTACGGACGTGGACGCCGACGGGGAGGTCCGAGTGACCAAGGCGCTCGTGTGTGCGGGCGACCGGTTGGCAGCTACCCCGATTGAGATGGAGTGGCGCACGGGCTGGCGCCGGGTGGAGCGGCCCAAGCCCGGAGACCCGCCGCTACGGCCGCTGCGCCATCAGGCAGGCAGGGCAGCCTGGCGCGGGCTTCCTGCGCTGATCTCGGAGTCGACGACGTCCGATGAGGTGACACCTCCGCAGGTGCTGCAGGCCATCGCCGACCCTCAGTTCGCCGAGATCGTTCCGCGGAACTACCCCCTGGCCGTGCAGCTGGTCGGGGTGGTCTACGGCAACCAGTCGGCGGTGGTCGAGCACGTTATTGCCGACCGCACGCCGGTGCCGGTTGCCGCGCTTCGCGAGAGCGCGGACGGAGACGTGCGACAGTTCCTCGTCACGATGGCCCACCAGGCAGACGCGGTGAGCCGGGCACTCAACAACCTCAATAACAACCTGCGTCAGGCCGTTGGTGGGGAGCGGGTTCCGTGGGGTAAAGGACAGATGCTCGGCGAGAGCTTCCTCTTGGGCCTCAACGCCATCGCCCACCGGGTCCTTCTCGAACTCTCGGAGCAACCCGAGGACATCACCGCGGCGGCCGAGCTGTGGGAGCAGCATCTCTGGCGCGACGCGGTGACAGCCGCACACCGATCGCTGAACTCCGTCGCGGCCCAGGCGTTTGTGGGACGAGCGCCGCGTGGACCGACTGGCGACCGGGAAAGCGGTGCCTTGGTCATTCGCCAACAGAACGCAGAGGCCTTCTTCTGGAATTCGCTTCGCAAGGCACTGCCTCTGGCCGCGTCTGCGGTCCATGAGCCAACACGGTCCACATACGAAGGAGAGAGTGATGACTGAGACGGGTTCCCCGCCTCGCAGCACCAACGCCGAGGAAGACAGAGCTCCCTATCGCTGGCTGGGGCCCGTGGACCGGGCGGAGCTCGCAGCCTTTCGACGCTGCTGGGCTGCCGAGCCCGGCTCTGTGCCTGACGTCTGGGGCTACTACCGCCATCTGAGCCCCGATGGCCGCGTATCGGGGAAGTTGCGGGCGGAGCACTGCGCCATTGCGCTCTTCGGCCTGCACCAGCAGTCAGAGAGTGTGCCAATGCACTGGTCTGGAGTGCGTCTCGGGCAAGCGCTTCACCGACTGCGTCTTGACGACAAGTTCAGCACCGATGCCGTTGACAGGAGAGTGGCGCAGTGCGCGACCGCCGACGACGTCGCCGAGTTCGCGCAACACCTCCGAGGGCTGATCAGCCAGCTCAAGAGCCTGTCCACGCCCCAGGGTTTCGACTACGTGCGCCTCGTCGAGGACCTCATCCGGTGGCAGTCACCCGACGGCCGCCCACGGGTTCGACGTCAGCTCGGCGCGGACTACTTCCATTTCGACAAGACCCCTGACGCTTCCCGAAAGGACTGACCCATGCCCACCACCGTGTGTATCCATCTCTTGCAGGACCTCCCGCCCGCGAACCTCAACCGCGATGACAACGGCACGCCCAAAACCGCGGCATACGGCGGTGTGGACCGGCTGAGGGTGTCCTCTCAGGCCTGGAAGCGCGCCACCCGCAAGCACTTCGAGACCTCGCTGAGCCGCAGCGAGGTCGGGGTGCGCACACGCCGCGTCCATGGTCTGCTGGCCTCTCTCCTCAAGGAGCGGGGGTCCGCACCTGACGTGGCCGCCGCTCTCGCTGATGGTGCTCTTTCCAAGGTCGGCATCAAGGACGCCAAGAAGACCCAGGACGCCAAGAAGAAGGCGGGGGCTAAGAAGGACACGGTCGCCGAGGGCCCTGTTCTCTCAGAGGACAAGGGTGATGATGACGAGGGCGGCGAGGCTAAGAAGGACACGGTCGCCGAGGGCCCTGTTCTCTCCAGCTATCTCCTCTTCGTCGGGAGGTCGCAGCTCGAGCAGCTCGCGGATGAGCTCCATTCTGCAGAGGACCCGTCTGTCGTGCCCGTGGCGGACATCCTGGGGAGCGCGCACACGTTGGACGTCGCTCTCTTCGGGCGCATGGTCGCAGACATGACGGCGCTCAACGTCGACGCAGCCGCCCAAGTCGCCCACGCGCTGTCCACTCACGCGGCCCCCACTCAGTTCGACTACTTCACGGCGGTCGACGACGAGCAGCAGGCCGACGAGGCGGGCGCAGGGATGATCGGGTTGGTCGAGTTCAGCTCGGGCACCCTGTACCGGTATGCCGCCGTCTCACTGGATCAACTCGTCGCCAACATGGGGTACAGCGAGGCAGCCGTCAAGGGGGTCGGGCAGTTCCTTCGCAGCTTCGTCGAGGCGCTTCCCACGGGCAAGCAGAACACCTTCGCCGACCACACCCGGCCGGCGTTGGTCCTGGTCGAGGTCCGCACTGATCACCCGGTGAGTCTCGTCTCGGCCTTCGAGTCCCCGGTGAGGTCGCAGGGCTCAGGCTTCGTCGCGCCATCCCAGATTGCCCTCGCCGCGCACCACAAGGCCGAGTGGGAGCGCTGGGGCGACAAACCAGCACTCCGGATCGCGTCGTACAGCGCCACCGGTGCGGCCGAGAAGGCCCTCCAGGGTGCCTACGGTGCGAGCGTGTCGGTGGATCACCTTGTCGCGCGCGTGGAGGAGGTTCTCACCGACCAGGTGAGGAGCTCGTCGTGAGCCGTTGCCTCGTGCTCCGGCTTGCCGGACCCCTTCAGTCGTGGGGCTCAAGCAGCCAGTTCAACCGGCGTGAGACGGACGACCGGCCAACGAAGTCCGGAGTCATCGGGCTGCTTGCGGCGGCGGCAGGTCGGCAACGTTCCGACCCCATCACAGACCTCCTGCGGCTGCGGCTCGGGGTGCGGGTCGACCAGCCTGGCTCCCTGCTGCGGGACTACCACACGGTCAGCGACTTGTCCGGACTCCCCCTGCTCAGCGCAACGACGACAGCCAAAGGCATGCAGGCGCGGACGTCCCCGAAGAAGTACACCCACGTCACCGAGAGGTACTACCTCCAGGACGCGGTCTTCGTGGCTACGGTCGAGGGTGATCGGGAGGTGCTCTCGACGCTTGTCGCGGCCCTGGAGCGCCCGGCATACCTGCTGTCGCTGGGGCGCCGGTCGTGCGTTCCGACACGACCGATCCTCCTTTCCGGACCTGACCACGGACTCTGGGAGGGCGGGCTAGATGAGGTGCTTCGCCAGGTGCCGTGGCAGGCATCCGACCACTGGCGCCGGGAGTGCCGCGGCTCGATGTCCGCGGCTGCCACGATCGAGGATGCGGGGTCGACGGAGACGGTCACCGATGTGCCGATCTCCTTCGACCCGCCGCTACGCGGGATGACCTCTCGATCCGTGCGGCACATCTTCATTCCGCTGGGTGACTCGGGCAGCTCGGCGGCGAGCGATGGCCACAATCCGTTCGAGCTGCTAGGAGGCCGCTGACGATGTACTTGTCCAGGATTCCGCTCAACCCGCTGCGCCGCCATACGCAGCGGCTGCTGCAGAGCCCGCAACGCATTCATGCTGAGGTCCTGGGCTCGCTGCCGCCGACGGTTACCGGGCGCACCTTGTGGCGTGAGGAGATCCGCCGGCTCCCCTCCGGTGGGGTTGAGTGCAACCTCGTCGTCCTCACACCCCGCCCGCCAAGCTGGCACAAGCTCGTTGAGGACGCCGGGTGGCCCGCGACCCCCGAGGGCGAACCCCTGGTGCGCTCGCTGGCCCCTCTCCTGGACCGGCTAGCGGTGGGTCGCGAGTTCGGGTTCCGAGTGCGCGCCAATCCGACGCACTCGCTTCGCTCGCCGGGGGACGGGGACCGTCCGCGTGGACGTCGCCACGGGCACACGACGGTCGAGCATCAGATGTGGTGGTTTGTGGAGAGGGCGACCCGGAGTTGTAGGACTTGTATTCGATGGGGTTTCGAGCTCGCAGACGCAGAGCTGCCTTCCCTTTCTGTCGTGGCGCGGGAGCGCACCGTCTTCACCAAAGCGACCGGCGAGCCCCGACGCGTCACGCTAAACCGGGTGACCTACGCAGGGCGACTGCGGGTCGTGGACGTCGATACCCTCCGCGAGACGCTCCTAGGTGGTTTGGGTGGAGCGAAGGCCTACGGGTGCGGACTGCTAACTCTCGCCTCGGCCAACGGGATCGAATGAGATGTGGTGGCTCGCCGACCCCCTCGATATTCACCAGGTCAGTGACCGGGTCACGACGCTCTATGTCGAGCGCTGCCATGTCGACCGCGCCGAGAATGCCGTCGTCGTCGTCAACAAGGAGCGCACGGTCCGCGTGCCGGCGGCATACATCGCCGCGCTGATGCTCGGGCCTGGCACGAGGATCACCCATGGGGCCATCCGCCTGCTAGCTGACTCGGGGACGTCCGTGACCTGGGTCGGTGAGTCGGGGGTGCGGATGTATGCCGCAGGGCTGGGACCGGCTCGCAGTGGGGCCATTGCCCTTCGCCAGGCGTTCTTGGTGAGTCGGACAAGCGAGCGCCTCGCTGTGGCTCGCGCGATGTATGGGATGCGGTTCCCGGACGAGGACGTGGGCACTGCGACGATGCAGCAGCTCCGTGGTCGCGAAGGCGCTCGGGTCAAGAAGATCTACCGTGAGCTGAGCGACCTCACCGGAGTCCCCTGGAGCGGTCGTAAGTACCGTGCGGGTGACGCTTTCGCGGCGGGGGACGACATCAACCGTGCGCTCTCCGCGGCCCACGCCTGCCTCTACGCCTTGAGTCATGCCGTCATTGTCGGGGTGGGTGCTGTGCCAGCACTTGGGTTCGTGCACACCGGGAGCGCGCTGTCGTTCGTGCTGGATATCGCCGATCTGTACAAGGCGGAGGTCTCGATCCCGGTCGCCTTCGAGGCGGTGGCTGCGGGGCAGGCTGATGAGAGCGAAGTCAGGTACCGAATGCGCGAGCGCTTCCAAGACGGTGGGCTGAGCCGCAGGATCGTCCGTGACATACAGTCCCTGTTTGCTGTGGGGGTCGAGGACGAGTCGGCGGGCGGGCTGCAGCTGTGGGACGAGTTCGAAGGGACTGTCAGCGGCGGAGTCAACTGGAGTGCCGAGGCTGACCTCTTGGTCAGAGACGGGTATTTCCGCCTCAGTGGGCCCGAACTCGCGGAACCGCCGGTGGACTGGTGACGGTCATCGTCCTTGTTGCTGCTGCTCCTGGCCTGCGAGGTCACCTCACCCGCTGGCTCGTGGAGGTCCAGGCTGGCGTCTTTGTCGGGACGCCGTCTCGCCGGATCCGTGACCGGCTCTGGACAGTGCTCTCCGACCGAATTGGCGACGGTCAGGTGGTGATGGTCGAGCCCGCCGGGAACGAGCAGGGCTGGGCCGTACGAACCGCGGGGAAGCAGCGCTGGGCACCCGTAGATTTCGATGGACTGATGCTGGTAGCCCGTCAACGCCGATAAAGTCGCAGGTCACGAAGTGTGCTCCCCGCCCACGCGGGGATCGTCCGATACTGACGCTCGCCCCCCCCCCCACCATGGCGTGCTCCCCGCCCACGCGGGGATCGTCCCTGACCATGGCTGAGTATCAGCCCTTCCTTACGGTGCTCCCCGCCCACGCGGGGATCGTCCGATGCGGGGGGTGGCCTCGCGGCTGATGAAGGTGTGCTCCCCGCCCACGCGGGGATCGTCCGCCCCGATGACCACCACCCCCGCCCCCCGTATGGTGCTCCCCGCCCACGCGGGGATCGTCCTCACGCTTGACGTAGACGCCCCCGAGAAGTCCTGTGCTCCCCGCCCACGCGGGGATCGTCCGCGCGTCGATGAGGCCGCCCATGATAGCGAGGCGTGCTCCCCGCCCACGCGGGGATCGTCCGACGTGGTTCGGCCTCGTCGGTGCCGCACAGGAGTGCTCCCCGCCCACGCGGGGATCGTCCTGCGCTTGAGCCGGCCATGCCAGGACATGATCGGTGCTCCCCGCCCACGCGGGGATCGTCCTCGGCTACACGGCCGCCGCCGCCGGCGACGTGTGTGCTCCCCGCCCACGCGGGGATCGTCCTCGGTGGCCCCGTCACCGTGGTCAGCGGCTACCGTGCTCCCCGCCCACGCGGGGATCGTCCTCGGTCGCCCCGTCACCGTGGTCAGCGGCTACCGTGCTCCCCGCCCACGCGGGGATCGTCCCCTGGCCCCGCCGTCCGGCCGGTCGATGGGGCTGTGCTCCCCGCCCACGCGGGGATCGTCCGCGCGCGGTGGGACAGCCGATCATCGAGGTCCGGTGCTCCCCGCCCACGCGGGGATCGTCCTGACGCCGAGCGTCGGCGTCGCGCCGCGGCCCGGTGCTCCCCGCCCACGCGGGGATCGTCCCCTGACGCCGATGCATCGACTGTGCAACGAGCGGTGCTCCCCGCCCACGCGGGGATCGTCCCCGCGCTGACTGACCGCGCGGCAGCACCGAGGTGTGCTCCCGCCCACGCGGGGATCGTCCGTCGCGGCGGTGCCGGCGGGTCCGAGTTGGAGGTGCTCCCCGCCCACGCGGGGATCGTCCGATGCCGGCGCGGCGGAGGGCGGCGAAGTGCTCGTGCTCCCGCCCACGCGGGGATCGTCCGGTTCCAGGCCGTTTGGAATGCGCGAACCCCGTGTGCTCCCCGCCCACGCGGGGATCGTCCTATCTCTGACGCGACGCTCGCCGGACTGGAGGCGTGCTCCCCGCCCACGCGGGGATCGTCCTCGCCCATCGCGCGGGCGCCGTCCTTCTGGACGGTGCTCCCCGCCCACGCGGGGATCGTCCGGTTGCGGTCGCCGTCTGGTCTACCGGGTCAGGGTGCTCCCCGCCCACGCGGGGATCGTCCGTCGGCAAGCGCGCCAACTTCAGCCTGATCTTCGTGCTCCCCGCCCACGCGGGGATCGTCCGTACGCAGACTATGACGATTTGAAGGCCAAGGCGTGCTCCCCGCCCACGCGGGGATCGTCCGGAAGCCCACCTATGCCAGCCATCCGACGTGAAGTGCTCCCCGCCCACGCGGGGATCGTCCTCCCAGCCGGGGATCACCAGCGGCGCACCAGCCGTGCTCCCCGCCCACGCGGGGATCGTCCCATGGACGTCGACCTCGAGGCGAGTAACGCGGTGTGCTCCCCGCCCACGCGGGGATCGTCCCGGTGACCGTCCCGTGCGGGGCCGGATGCGACGGTGCTCCCCGCCCACGCGGGGATCGTCCCCCGGTCCGGGCTCCCTCGCGTGCCTCGGTGAGGTGCTCCCCGCCCACGCGGGGATCGTCCGTCCCTGGTCGGACGCGCCGCCGCCGCGCTGTTGTGCTCCCCGCCCACGCGGGGATCGTCCACCGGCGAGCCAGTCGGAGCGGTGGCGCACTAGGTGCTCCCCGCCCACGCGGGGATCGTCCTTTCGTTGTGGATGGCGAGGTATGACGGGCTGGGTGCTCCCCGCCCACGCGGGGATCGTCCCCACAGCATCGACGCGAAGCATTCCAGCGCTTCGTGCTCCCCGCCCACGCGGGGATCGTCCCTGGGCCACCATCAGGCGGCGGGCCTCGCCGCTGTGCTCCCCGCCCACGCGGGGATCGTCCCAGGTCGCCCCGGCCGAGGATGGTCACGGCGGCGTGCTCCCCGCCCACGCGGGGATCGTCCTCACGGGTGATGCCCACACGTCCCTGAAACTCCGTGCTCCCCGCCCACGCGGGGATCGTCCCCCGGTCCGGGACCTGGTCGACCGCGAGGGCAGGTGCTCCCCGCCCACGCGGGGATCGTCCCCCACAGCTCGACGTTCCTCAGACGGGTCGTTGTGTGCTCCCCGCCCACGCGGGGATCGTCCTGTCTTGCCGGCTCGCTCGGCTACTGCGAGCCAGTGCTCCCGCCCACGCGGGGATCGTCCGACTCCTATGAGTGCCCCGCCGGCGGGCCGCAGGTGCTCCCGCCCCACGCGGGGATCGTCCGTAGATGTCCGCGTCGACGAGATAGCGTTCCTCGTGCTCCCCGCCCACGCGGGGATCGTCCCCTGTCGAGGCCGCCGAGGCCGGCCCCGTCGAAGTGCTCCCCGCCCACGCGGGGATCGTCCCGGCGGCCGCCAGACCACCGGCCAGCAACTCGCGTGCTCCCCGCCCACGCGGGGATCGTCCGATTCCGGCGCGGCGGAGGGCGGCGAAGTGCTCGTGCTCCCCGCCCACGCGGGGATCGTCCCCAGGCCGCGCCACCTGGGGCCGGCCATCGGTGCTCCCCGGCCACGCGGGGATCGTCCGGCCGGTCTGCTTCCGGTGGCTGAGCCAGGGACGTGCTCCCCGCCCACGCGGGGATCGTCCGCTGCGGTGCAGTGGCGCGAGTCAGGAGCGGGAGGTGCTCCCCGCCCACGCGGGGATCGTCCCCGCCCTCGACGCGGCAGCGGTCACCGCGTCCGGTGCTCCCCGCCCACGCGGGGATCGTCCGATGCGGGGGGCGGCCTCGCGGGTGAACATCGCGTGCTCCCCGCCCACGCGGGGATCGTCCATCGATTCCGTCCGTACGGAAAGCGCTGGCCGTGTGCTCCCCGCCCACGCGGGGATCGTCCGGACGCTTCCGCGTGGATGCGTGACGAGCACTTGTGCTCCCCGCCCACGCGGGGATCGTCCTCTGTCCATCGAGGTCAACGGGCGCACGATCCGGTGCTCCCCGCCCACGCGGGGATCGTCCTTTTTCGCCGCCTTCCAGGCCGCCGCCCAGGCCGTGCTCCCCGCCCACGCGGGGATCGTCCGCCGATGACCCCCACCCCCGCCCCCCGTATGCCGTGCTCCCCGCCCACGCGGGATCGTCCGGTTGACCCAGTGGATACCCTCAACTTGACGTTGTGCTCCCCGCCCACGCGGGGATCGTCCGTTGGTCCCGGACCGCGGCGATAGCAGCGCGGAGTGCTCCCCGCCCACGCGGGGATCGTCCGGGGACGGCGAGGCCGTTCAGCCGTGGCCCGGTGTGCTCCCCGCCCACGCGGGGATCGTCCTTTTTCGCCGCCTTCCAGGCCGCCGCCCAGGTCCGTGCTCCCCGCCCACGCGGGGATCGTCCCCGTGGCGGGTCCGGTGATTCCGCCGAGACTGTGCTCCCCGCCCACGCGGGGATCGTCCGTCCTTCACGCTGTTGACGGCGCCGGACACGATGTGTGCTCCCCGCCCACGCGGGGATCGTCCGCGCCGTGCAACGTCTCCACCCCTCCCGATACTGTGCTCCCCGCCCACGCGGGGATCGTCCCGGGGCGACCTGATCGACATCGTTGTAGTCGCCGTGCTCCCCG
Organism: Nostocoides sp.; assembly: GCA_016702415.1. Classification (GTDB taxonomy): domain Bacteria; phylum Actinomycetota; class Actinomycetes; order Actinomycetales; family Dermatophilaceae; genus Nostocoides_A. Next base: position 80,777 of record JADJEA010000025.1, on the reverse strand, counting down.
CCCACGCGGGGATCGTCCTCCCAGGGCCTGGGCCTCGGCGCCGGTGGTCATGTGCTCCCCGCCCACGCGGGGATCGTCCCAAGACGCTGACCAGCTGGTCGCGCGGATGGTGTGCTCCCCGCCCACGCGGGGATCGTCCGTCCACCGCCAGCTCGGCCGTGGAATGGGTGAAGTGCTCCCCGCCCACGCGGGGATCGTCCCTCGACTGCCAGCCGGTAGCCCGCTGCGGGAGCGTGCTCCCCGCCCACGCGGGGATCGTCCGCCGCCCGCCGCGCGCTGGCATGGCTCGGTGACGTGCTCCCCGCCCACGCGGGGATCGTCCGTCCGGTGACACGGTGAACGGGTGCCAACCATGGTGCTCCCCGCCCACGCGGGGATCGTCCGTCGTCGGTATCTGACCGGCGCCCTCATAGACGGTGCTCCCCGCCCACGCGGGGATCGTCCGGCCGTTCCGGTCAGTCTGCGAGGAACATGCGTGCTCCCCGCCCACGCGGGGATCGTCCTAGAGACGTTGAACGTCGCCCCACGTCAGGGTGGTGCTCCCCGCCCACGCGGGGATCGTCCTGTGACGGACTCGGGGAGCATGCCTCGGCGAGTGTGCTCCCCGCCCACGCGGGGATCGTCCGAGGGTCCTCTCCGGGGGACCGCGTCAGCGAAACGTGCTCCCCGCCCACGCGGGATCGTCCGGCCTGCCGGATGACACGGGCGAGGGTGACGGGGTGCTCCCCGCCCACGCGGGGATCGTCCTTGTGGATGGTACTGGCGGTTTGCCCGAAGACGGTGCTCCCCGCCCACGCGGGGATCGTCCCGCGGTTCTCGAGGTGCGGGACATCCCGCGCGCGTGCTCCCCGCCCACGCGGGGATCGTCCCTATCGCGATACGGGTGCCGCCGATGGTGAGGGGTGCTCCCCGCCCACGCGGGGATCGTCCTACGATCAGCCGCTCTGGATCGAGGACGAGACCGTGCTCCCCGCCCACGCGGGGATCGTCCGGTTGCGGCGGCGAAGGCGGGTCGGCGGACGACGTGCTCCCCGCCCACGCGGGGATCGTCCGGTTGCGGCGGCGAAGGCGGGTCGGCGGACGACGTGCTCCCCGCCCACGCGGGGATCGTCCGCGGCAGGTATGAGCTTTCGTTCTCGACCGCGAGTGCTCCCCGCCCACGCGGGGATCGTCCTGAGGGCGACCTAGCCACCCTCATCCATGAGCAGTGCTCCCCGCCCACGCGGGGATCGTCCGATAGACGTGGGTGTGGACGGCGCTCGAAAACTGGGCGGTTCCGGCGTTCGAGAAGTGAACGGTTTGGTCAGTCTATTGAGCCCTGCTCGGCTTTGATGCTGGGCAGGGTGTCGATGCCTCGGTCGCGTAGGCGGTAGGAGGTGCCTTTGAGGGCGATGACGTCGGCGTGGTGGACGATGCGGTCGATCATCGCGGCGGCGACGACTTGGTCTCCGAAGACACCGGCCCAGGAGCTGAAGGGCAGGTTGGAGGTCAGGATCAGCGAGGCGTGCTCGTACCTGGAGGAGACGAGTTGGAAGAACAGGTTCGCTGCGTCTTGTTCGAAGGGTAGGTAGCCGACTTCGTCGACGATGACCAGGCCGTAGCGGCGTAGTCGGGTCAGTTCGGCTGGGAGCCGGCCTCGGGTGTGGGCTTCGCTCAGGCGGGCGACCCAGTCGGTCGCGGTCGCGAACAGGACCCGGTGGCCTTGCCGGGCGGCGGTGACGCCGAGGCGGTGGCCAGGTGGGTCTTGCCGGTGCCGGGTGGACCGAGGAGGACCACGTTGCGGTGCTCGGACAGGTAGGCCCCGGAGGCCAGGGCATGGATCGGGGTACGGGCGGCGGGTTGGTGGTCGAAGTCGAAGTCCTCGATGGTCTTGATCGAGGGCATCCCTGCGGCCCGGATCCGCAGCTGGGCGCCGGAGGCGTTGCGGGCGGCGACTTCGCGGTCGAGGACTGCGGCGAGGTACTCCTCGTGGGTCCATCCGGCGTCGCGGGCGTGGTCGGCTAACCGGCCTGCGGCTTCGGTGATCCTGGGCGCCTTCAACGCTGCCGCCAAGTGCGTCACCGTCTTGATCGTCTCCGCCGCTGTCGAGGCAGTGCTGGTCTTGGCGGTCATGACAGGCCGCCAGCGTCGAGGCCGAACGCGCGGTCGTAGTCGGCCAGGTCACGCACCATCGCCTCCGCGGGGTCACCACTCGGCGCGAGGTCTCGGCCTTGGAAGGCTCGCCGCAGCACAGCGGCGGCGTGGACGTGAGCGGGGTCGGTGACCGTCATCCCACGGGCCCAGCGCCGGTCGTGTTCGGCCACGAGCCGTCCGCCGTGACGGACCCGGACCTTCTCGAGGTCGGCGGTGACGTCGACCCGGCCACCAATGGCTGAGGGGTGCACGGAGTAGTCGCTGGTGTCCACCCGCACGTAGTAGTCCCTCCCGAGCCGGAGGTGGTTGCGCCAGCCCAGGTGCAGCACCGCTGGCGGCAGCGGCAGCATGGCCGCCTTGTCGACCTCGACCAGGTCGATCGGGCGGGCCTTGGTCGTGCGCACCACCCGCGCGTTCGCCGTGCCCAGCCACGACGTGAACTGGTCATTGAAATCCTGCGGGGAGGCGAAGACGCGGCCGGGCATGAACGAGGTCTCGAAGAACCCGTTCCGGCGTTCCACGATGCCCTTGGACTCAGGGTCGCGCGGCGGAAGAAGTTTGATCGTGGTCGCCAACGCGCCCGCGAACACCGCCGCCGGCTCCGTCAGCTTCCCGCGTCCGATGCCGGATTCGTTGTCCCACAACAACCGTCGCGGGACAGCGCCGAGTCCAGTGAGCAGCTGCCACATGCCCAGCAGCAGGTCCTCGGTCTTCCGGGTCGGGATCATCACCGCGAGCATGAACCGCGAGAACGCGCACGTGAGCACGAGCACCGGCAGCAACGACCGAGTCCCGTCCTCGAGCATGACCTTGCGCGGCGGGAACCACAGATCGCATTGCGCCGCGTCGCCGGCCGCCCACGACAACCGGTCCGCCGGATCGATCGGCCGATGGTCGGCTCGGACCCGGTTGACGTTGTCGCGGAACCACCGGATCGAGCCCGGCCACCCGACCCGCTCCGCCAGCACCGTGGCCGGCATCTCCGGCGTCTCGGCCAACAAGGCACGCACCCGGGCCTCGAACGGCGTGAACGACGTCGGCCCCGGTCTCCGCGCGTACTTCGGCGGGCTCTCCGACGCGATGGCCTTCAAGACCGTCGTCCTCGAGATACCCAACTTCCTAGCGATCTCAGCCTTGGCCACCCCATCAGCAGCCAACCGCCGGATCAACGCCCAGTCCTCCACAGTGATCACTCTCCAATCTCAGAGGTGTTCACTTTTCAAGCGCCGCAACTGTTCAGTTTTCGAGCGCCGTCGACACGTGGGTGCCGGCGGGCCACACCTTCTGTGCTCCCCGCCCACGCGGGGATCGTCCTACGAAGGAGCCGGAGATGGCCTATTTCGTGCGGTGCTCCCCGCCCACGCGGGGATCGTCCTCTCGCCATCGAGGTCAACGGACTCACGATCCGGTGCTCCCCGCCCACGCGGGGATCGTCCTCGTGGATGGTGTCGGCGGTCTGCCCGAAGAGGGTGCTCCCCGCCCACGCGGGGATCGTCCCGCGATGGAGAGCGCGGCGGCCTTGTCCGGGTCGTGCTCCCCGCCCACGCGGGGATCGTCCCGTCGAGGCGTGGGTTCCTCGGGTCGAGATGATGTGCTCCCCGCCCACGCGGGGATCGTCCGGTCGTAGGACCAGCACTCGTCGAGGAACACCAGTGCTCCCCGCCCACGCGGGGATCGTCCGCAAGCTGGACTCTGTCGGGGCGGTCGCTGTGTGTGCTCCCCGCCCACGCGGGGATCGTCCCTGCTTTGGAGTGCCTTGACGGGGTTGGGGCCGGTGCTCCCCGCCCACGCGGGGATCGTCCCGACGAGACCGTCACCGGCTACACCCACCCCGAGTGCTCCCCGCCCACGCGGGGATCGTCCGGCAATGGCGTTCATCGGCGCAGTCATCCGCACGTGCTCCCCGCCCACGCGGGGATCGTCCGCGGAACGGAGAGCCCGGGAGGCGGAACGGGAGGTGCTCCCCGCCCACGCGGGGATCGTCCCCATCTGGGGACCGCCGGGCACCGGGTGTTGGAGTGCTCCCCGCCCACGCGGGGATCGTCCGTAGATGCCGTCCCACCCGTAGGCGGGGTCCTCGTGCTCCCCGCCCACGCGGGGATCGTCCGTCGGTGACCACGGTGCTGATGCCGGTGGAGACGTGCTCCCCGCCCACGCGGGGATCGTCCCACTTTCGTCTTCCCGGTCAACAGACCGGTGACGTGCTCCCCGCCCACGCGGGGATCGTCCACCCTCGTCAACGGGATGGTGACTACCCAGACCGTGCTCCCCGCCCACGCGGGGATCGTCCGGACTCAACTCGGACGGTATCGACACAATCGAAGTGCTCCCCGCCCACGCGGGGATCGTCCCCATCCAGTCGCCGAGATCAGAGGGGGTGATCAGTGCTCCCCGCCCACGCGGGGATCGTCCGCGCTGACCAGCTGGTCGCGCGGATGGTGGTGGGTGCTCCCCGCCCACGCGGGGATCGTCCTCGAGGCTCAGCCTCGCGCCACTGCTCGGCGCCGTGCTCCCCGCCCACGCGGGGATCGTCCGGAGCTTTGATGGACCAGCATTTCTCTGGCGTCGTGCTCCCCGCCCACGCGGGGATCGTCCTCGGGATTTCGTGGTCGTCTACACCGGAACCGAGTGCTCCCCGCCCACGCGGGGATCGTCCGATTGTCGGGCTCTGGCAGATCGAGGACCCGGCGTGCTCCCCGCCCACGCGGGGATCGTCCGGTGCTCATCGTGTCTTCCCGGTCCCCGGCGTCGTGCTCCCCGCCCACGCGGGGATCGTCCGCGGCCATCCACGACCTCGGTGTAGGCCGGCGAGTGCTCCCCGCCCACGCGGGGATCGTCCTGTGTCCACGGCGCAGCATGGCCGCCATGTCCTGGTGCTCCCCGCCCACGCGGGGATCGTCCCTGAAACGCCACCGGTCTGCCGCGGACGTCACCGGTGCTCCCCGCCCACGCGGGGATCGTCCCCCGCGCTACGGCGTCCAGAACGCCGCCGGCGTGTGCTCCCCGCCCACGCGGGGATCGTCCGGCGAGGGTGAGGAGGTCCCGGGCGTGGTGGCCGTGCTCCCCGCCCACGCGGGGATCGTCCCCGGGTCCGCCGGTTGATCTTGCGGGCGTAGGGGTGCTCCCCGCCCACGCGGGGATCGTCCGACGCTTCCGCGTGGATGCGTGACGAGCACTTCGTGCTCCCCGCCCACGCGGGGATCGTCCATCGTCCGGCCCGGGCCCCGTCTACCAGGGCACGTGCTCCCCGCCCACGCGGGGATCGTCCGAACCACGGCCAGGACCTCCGCGAGGACGAGATGTGCTCCCCGCCCACGCGGGGATCGTCCTGCCGCCCCGACCATGCCCCGACTGCACGGGTTGTGCTCCCCGCCCACGCGGGGATCGTCCGGTCATGCACTCCAGCTGCGGAAATCCCTAGGCGTGCTCCCCGCCCACGCGGGGATCGTCCGGTGATATTCGTCGCGTCGCGTGCGGAAACGTAGTGCTCCCCGCCCACGCGGGGATCGTCCTCGACAGGCCGTAAACGCGTGGCTCCGGTCGATGTGCTCCCCGCCCACGCGGGGATCGTCCGTTCTCTTCCTCGTCCGTATAAACGATGTAGTCGTGCTCCCCGCCCACGCGGGGATCGTCCCGCCTGAGTCGAGATCCTGCCAGACGGTCATCAGTGCTCCCCGCCCACGCGGGGATCGTTCCGCGACGTAGACGCCCATGATGATCCACCAGGGGTGCTCCCCGCCCACGCGGGGATCGTCCCCCCCGACGACGGACGCCACAGCCGTCACAGCCGTGCTCCCCGCCCACGCGGGGATCGTCCCCGCCACGCCTCCCCCGGCGCAGCCCACGCACAGTGCTCCCCGCCCACGCGGGGATCGTTCCGCGACGTAGACGCCCATGATGATCCACCAGGGGTGCTCCCCGCCCACGCGGGGATCGTCCCCCCCGACGACGGACGCCACAGCCGTCACAGCCGTGCTCCCCGCCCACGCGGGGATCGTCCCCGCCACGCCTCCCCCGGCGCAGCCCACGCACAGTGCTCCCCGCCCACGCGGGGATCGTCCGCTTTCGCGCGCCGCGGGGTTGCCTGCGATGGGGTGCTCCCCGCCCACGCGGGGATCGTCCGACCACCACTGGCAGCACGAACCGATCCTCTACGTGCTCCCCGCCCACGCGGGGATCGTCCGAGCGCCGCCAGATCATCAACCTGTTCCAGACCGTGCTCCCCGCCCACGCGGGGATCGTCCTAAGTTGAATGTCACGGGCGGGAAGTTGACGACGTGCTCCCCGCCCACGCGGGGATCGTCCTCGCGACTCATACGGGGATGCGCCGACGACAGAGTGCTCCCCGCCCACGCGGGGATCGTCCGATTCGGGGGGTGGCCTCGCGGCTGATGAAGGTGTGCTCCCCGCCCACGCGGGGATCGTCCTCGGGGATGTCGTCCCACGCCGTGGACAGTTCGTAGTGCTCCCCGCCCACGCGGGGATCGTCGAGACAGAGCCCCGTGGCGTGGTGGGCTTTGAGGTGGTCCTCGGTGCCCTACTCGCCGCTGTCGATGGCGGCGTGTGCACCAGTATCCACGGCATCGTTGAGCAGTGCCATGGACTCCTCTGAGAGGTAGCGGCGGTCGCTGGCGATCCATTCGTCGTGCATGTCGATCAGGACCGCTGCTGCGGCGCTTGATCTCTTTGTTGACCCGTTCAAGGGGTTGGTCGACCAGATCTTGCGCCAGTGCGCCTTCGGGAACGCGGTGAACGCGAGGACCTCGGACTTGGCCTGGTCCATCAGTGGCCCGACTTTCGGGAAGGACTTGGCGAGTTGGTCGCGGACCTCGTCCCATGCCGTGCTGACAGCGTCGGGGTCGGGTTGGGCGAAGATCGTGCGGAACACTGCGGCGACCATGTCGGCGTGGCTCTTGGGCACGTGCGCTAGCAGGTTTCGGGCGAAGTGGACTCGGCACCTCTGGTGCGCGGAGCCCTGGAAGGAGCGCCTGAGCGCCGCGACGAGGCCGGAGTGCTGGTCGCTGATCACCAAGCGCACCCCGGTCAGGCCGCGCTGCTTCAGCGAGAGCAGGAACGCCCGCCAGAACGTCTCCTCCTCGCTGTCGCCGACGTCCAGGCCCAGGACGTGTCGGGTGCCGTCGGCAGCGATCCCGGTCGCGACGATCACGGCCATGGAGACGACGTGGCCGCCCTTGCCGGGCTTGTTCCGCACGTGCAGGTAGGTCGCGTCCAGGTACACGTACGGGAAGGTGATGTCGGCCAGGGAACGGGTGCGGAACGCGCCCACCGTCTCATCGAGCTGTTCACAGATCCGGGAGACCTCGGACTTGGAGATCCCGGAATCCGCACCAAGCGCCACGACCAGGTCATCGACGCTGCGGGTGGACACTCCGTGGACGTAGGCCTCCATCACCACCGCGTACAGCGCCTGGTCGATCCGCCGACGGGGTTCAAGGATTGAGGGGAAGAACGAACCCTTGCGCAGCTTGGGGATCCGCAGCTCGACATCGCCGGCCTTTGGTGGTCAGCAGCTTGGGACGTGAACCATTGCGCTCGGTGACACGGTCCTGGGTGCGCTCGTAGCGTTGCGCGCCGATCACACCCGCAGCCTCGAACTCGACGAGCTCTTGCAGCACGGTACGGACCGACTCGCGGATCATGTCCACGCCATCGCCGGCGCGGAACGCCTCAACAGCTCGGACAGGGCAGACCTCGGGTAAGGCCATCGGTGAGTCTCCTTCAGTGGGTGACTTGGTACTTACACACCGAAGATCCCGCCGATGGCCGCCAACATCACGCAGCCCCGCCGTTGACCCTCAAAACCCACCACCCCAGGGGACTCTCCTGGATCGGTCGGTGGATCGGGGTCCGGATTGATCGCCTCGTACTCGCCCCACGTCGCGGTGCTCCCCGCCCACGCGGGGATCGTCCCGCGAGCCATTCCGCGCGCCGTGAGCGGGATGAGTGCTCCCCGCCCACGCGGGGATCGTCCGCTCGCGCGGGCTCTGCGCGGCCCGGCAGGCAGTGCTCCCCGCCCACGCGGGGATCGTCCGTGGGCTTTGGGGGTGTTGTCGGCGTTGAGGAAGTGCTCCCCGCCCACGCGGGGATCGTCCCTGACCTACACGGGGACCGTGCCGGTCGGTGAGCGGTGCTCCCCGCCCACGCGGGGATCGTCCCGACGAACCCGGCGTTGGGTCGGCGGATCCATCGTGCTCCCCGCCCACGCGGGGATCGTCCCCTCAGCCCCCACGTATGTCGGCGACCCCGGACGTGCTCCCCGCCCACGCGGGGATCGTCCGTAGGCGACATCCCCCGTCTTGACACCCAGTTGGTGCTCCCCGCCCACGCGGGGATCGTCCGAAGTCGGCCCGGTCGGCGCTGCGAGGCTTTTAGTGCTCCCCGCCCACGCGGGGATCGTCCCATGATGGCGCTCCTCGTCGACAGCGAGCCCAGGTGCTCCCCGCCCACGCGGGGATCGTCCGAACGCGGCGGCGTGGGGCACGGTCTGGTCGGCGTGCTCCCCGCCTACGCGGGGATCGTCCGGTGGGCAAGGTAACCACGGGGCTGGACAGTGGCGTGCTCCCCGCCCACGCGGGGATCGTCCGTGGTAGGCGCGTTGGAACTGGCGCACGCCCTCGTGCTCCCCGCCCACGCGGGGATCGTCCCAGGAGTGGGGCCGGGGATACGACTCGCGGTCCGTGCTCCCCGCCCACGCGGGGATCGTCCCCGCGCAGACTGACCGCGCGGCAGCACCGACGTGTGCTCCCCGCCCACGCGGGGATCGTCCGTCTTTGATGTCCTGCCACTTGTCGAGGAGGCCGTGCTCCCCGCCCACGCGGGGATCGTCCCGGCAGGTCCACATCCTCAACCTCGGCGAGCATGTGCTCCCCGCCCACGCGGGGATCGTCCGCTGAAGGTGGCGCGGAATGCGGCTGTTGACGCGTGCTCCCCGCCCACGCGGGGATCGTCCTCCGTATCGCCCTACTGACTGAGCGGCCGGCCGGTGCTCCCCGCCCACGCGGGGATCGTCCGTTGGTGGCGATGGGCCGGTCGGTCCGGGTCGTGTGCTCCCCGCCCACGCGGGGATCGTCCGGCGCTCGGGCAGATCATCAACCTGACGACGGGGTGCTCCCCGCCCACGCGGGGATTGTCGGCGGCCACGAGAAACTGCCCGGAGACGGCCACGAAGCTGCCCGCTGGCGGACGTGAGAACTGCCCGCTGACGGTCATGGGATCTGCCCGACACGATGTCGTCTGCCTCACCGGTTGCCACGGTTGAGGCCCCTTCCTCGGGTGCGATGAGCGGTGCTGAAGCGCCCCATCGCCCCGAGGAAGGGATGAAGTGAAGTCTGCCGAGGAGATCATGGAAATCTTGGATGCCTACGACCTGACCGGGTCGTTGCGTGACGCCGGGGAGCTGGTCGGCTGCTCGCATCACACGGTGAAGCACTACGTGGACCGCCGTGCTGCCGGCGGCGAGCTCGACAAGGCGGCCGCCCGGGCGCAGTTGATCGATGGATACTTGCCCAAGGTGGAGGAGTGGGTCGAACGCTCGAAGGGCAAGGTCCGCGCCGACAAGGCCCACGAGAAGCTGCTCGCGATGGGCTACACCGGCTCCGAGCGCACCACCCGCCGAGCCGTCGCGAAGGTCAAGGCCTCCTACCGGGCCGGCCATGTGCGGGTCCACCGCCCGTGGGTGGTGGAGCCGGGGATGTGGCTGCAGTACGACTACGGTGAGGGCCCGGTCGTCGACGGGGTCAAGACCGTGTTGTTCGTCGCGTGGTTGGCGTGGTCGCGGTTCCGGGTGGTGATCGCGCTGCGGGACAAGACGATGCCGAGCGTGTTCGCGGCGCTGGACCAGACGTTCCGTCGGCTGGGTGGGGTACCGACCTATGTGCTGACCGACAACGAGAAGACCGTCACGGTTGAGCACATCGCCGGGATCCCGGTCCGCAACGCCCAGCTCGTCGGCTTCGCCGAGCACTACTCGGTGGTGGTCCACACCTGTGTCCCGGCGGACCCGGCGTCCAAGGGCGGGACCGAGGCGTCGGTGAAGATCAGCAAGGCCGACCTGGTGCCCAAGGACACCAACCTGCTCACCGAGTACGCCTCGTTCGCGCAGCTCGAGGCCGCCTGTGAGGTGTTCTGTCAGAAGGTCAACACTCGTCCGCACCGGCTCACCAAGCGGCCACCGGTCGAGATGCTCGCCGAGGAAGCCACCCGGCTGCACCCGGTTCCGGTGGTGCCGCACACGGTCGCGTTCGGCACGACCCGGGTGGTGCCGTCCAACACCCCGATGGTGACCTTCGAGTCCGGCCAGTACTCAGTCCCGCACACGTTGCTGGGCGAAACGGTGTGGGTCCGCACCCAGGGTGTCGGCGCCGAGGAGCACGTCGTCATCGTCCACGTCGGCGACCACGGGCCAGTCGAGGTCGCCCGCCACGCACGCGCGAGACCGGGGACGCCGAGGATCAACGACGAGCACTTCCCGCCCCAGCCCGAGGGAGCGCTGGATCGGCGGCCACGTGCCAGGACCGCCGCCGAAGCGGAGTTCCTCGACCTGGGCGAGGGCGCGAGGTTGTGGCTGGTCGAGGCCGCTGCGGCAGGCACCCAGCGGATGCGGGTCAAGATGGCTGAGGCCCTTGCGCTGGCCAAGTTGTTCGACCCCGTCGAGGTCGACTGGGCACTGGGCCACGCGGCCGTGCACGCCCGGTTCGCCGAGGCCGACCTGTCCTCGATCCTCGATCACCACGCCAGCCGACCAGCTGCCGGTGAGCACCGGGCCAGCGAGGACGCCTCGCTGACCCAGGGCACCAGCGCGTGGGCACAACTCGGGCACGCCACCACCTCGAGTGACAGCGGCGAGGTGATCGCATGACGACCACCCCGATCAGCACCGCGCCGCCGTTGCCGGCCGAGTTGGAGGACCTGCTGCGCCGGTTGCGGCTGCCGCACATCCGTCGCCACGCCCCCGAGGTCATCGCGACCGCGAAGGCCCAACGCTGGGAACCGGCCGAGGTCCTCAAGGCCCTGTTCGCCGAGGAGGTCGCCGGCCGGGAACGCTCCGCCCTAGCAACCAGGCGGGCGGCCGCGGGGTTCCCGACCGGGAAGACCTTCGACGCCTGGCAACCCGACGCCTCCTCGATCCCGGCACCGACCCAGCAGGCGCTACGGACCCTGGAGTGGGTCCACCGGCGAGAGAACCTCGTCGTCTGTGGGCCATCAGGAACCGGGAAGACGTTCCTCCTCGAAGCCCTCGGACAGCACGCCGTCGAGCAAGGACTCAAGGTCGCCTGGTTCACCCTGGAAGACCTCGGCGTCCTGCTGCGCCGCCACCGCGCCGACGACACCGTCACCAAGGCGATCGCCCGCGTCCTGCGCGCCGACCTCGTCATCGTCGATGACATCGGGCTGCTCCCGGTCGCCGCGGACGCCGCCGAAGGGCTCTACCGGCTCGTCGACGCCGCCTACGAGAAACGCTCCATCGCGCTCTCCTCGAACCTGCACCCCTCCGGGTTCGACGAGCTGATGCCCAAGACACTGGCCACCGCCACCGTGGACCGGCTGCTGCACCACGCCCACGTCTGCCAAACCAGCGGCGACTCCGTCCGACTCACCCAAGCACTCGCCGGCAAAGGAGTGAGCCCCTTGAACTGACCACCCCCGGTCGGTGGCGGCCACAGCCCCCTTGGGCAGATCCCATGGCCGCCACCGGGCAGATCTCATGACCGTCAGCGGGCAGGTTTCATGTCCGCCACTGGGCAGTTCCTACTGGCCCTTGACAGGGATCGTCCCCGTCTGTGAGGTACAGGCCGAACGAGGCCTCCGTGCTCCCCGCCCACGCGGGGATCGTCCCCTGTCTCAGACGGACGTGCAGGGGATCACGGGGTGCTCCCCGCCCACGCGGGGATCGTCCGGGGATCGACGAGGCGGTGCGCGGGGGTGCGCGGTGCTCCCCGCCCACGCGGGGATCGTCCCCTCTTGGTTGATCAGATCGGCGACCAGGGCCCGTGCTCCCCGCCCACGCGGGGATCGTCCCGAACGCCCGAACCATCGGTAATCCGGTGGCAAGTGCTCCCCGCCCACGCGGGGATCGTCCCCAGCCGGCCAGTATTCCCGAGCGCATTGTCGAGTGCTCCCCGCCCACGCGGGGATCGTCCTCCGTGGGGGCTGGTGTGGACGGGCGTCGACAGGTCCTCCCCGCCCACGCGGGGATCGTCCTCGGTGGCCAGTGGGTCGGTGATCACCGAGAACGTCCTCCCCGCCACGCGGGGATCGTCCGTGGAATGGGACGGCGACTGCGGTGCACTGGTCGTCCTCCCCGCCCACGCGGGGATCGTCCGGAACGCCGAACCCTGTCGATCGACTGGCTCACGTCCTCCCCGCCCACGCGGGGATCGTCCGCGCGGGGTCGTCATCGAGCTCGCCGACCTCATGTCCTCCCCGCCCACGCGGGGATCGTCCGCGGACGAGCCCGCCCGGGCCGGCCGAGCGGGCGTCCTCCCCGCCCACGCGGGGATCGTCCACCGGCCGACAGCGGACGACCCCGTGCAGCCCAGTCCTCCCCGCCCACGCGGGGATCGTCCGTGGCAGTAGCGGAACGTCGCGGCTGAAAACCCGTCCTCCCCGCCCACGCGGGGATCGTCCGATCGATGCTGCGGTGACGAGTGTGATCGCGCAGTCCTCCCCGCCCACGCGGGGATCGTCCGGTGTGAGCCCGACGATGGTGACCTGGATCGTCCTCCCCGCCCACGCGGGGATCGTCCCCGGGAGTACCTCGACGCACACCGGCTCATCCCGTCCTCCCCGCCCACGCGGGGGATCGTCCGATCATGGAGGCGTTGACGGCGCTCGCGACGAGGTCCTCCCCGCCCACGCGGGGATCGTCCTCCGCCCGCACTGCCCCCGGCCGGGTCACCCGGGTCCTCCCCGCCACGCGGGGATCGTCCGCCGAGAGACGGTCCCGCGCCTGCGACGACAGCGTGCTCCCCGCCACGCGGGGATCGTCCGCCCGCGACCTCACCCGTGGAGTCGGTGTTGGAGTGCTCCCCGCCACGCGGGGATCGTCCTGTGTGGCCGAGGCCGCAGGGGTTGGCGCGTCCGTGCTCCCCGCCACGCGGGGATCGTCCGAGATACGCCGGGGGTGTCCTCATCGTGGTGTTGTGCTCCCCGCCACGCGGGATCGTCCCCGGGTCCGCATGGGCGGACGCGATGACGCGGTGTGCTCCCCGCCACGCGGGGATCGTCCCTCGCGCTGAGTGTGAGGCGAACGTCTGACGATGTGCTCCCCGCCACGCGGGGATCGTCCTGGCGCGGACGGCGACGACTTTTCGCGCAACACGTGCTCCCCGCCACGCGGGGATCGTCCGCGTTCGGTTGGGTACCGAAGCTGGGGCCGAAGGTGCTCCCCGCCACGCGGGGATCGTCCCCCGGCCCGGATCACCCGCGACCCGCTCGACGCGTGCTCCCCGCCACGCGGGGATCGTCCGGGGACGACGGTTGCCGACCTCGCTGCTCGACGGTGCTCCCCGCCACGCGGGGATCGTCCTGGCCAGATCTGGTATCTGGGGTCTGCGGTGGAGTGCTCCCCGCCACGCGGGGATCGTCCGAGGTCGTCCACTACTGCACGACCCCGCAGGCGGTGCTCCCCGCCACGCGGGGATCGTCCGCGTGGGACGCATGCCCGGTTGAGCGTGACCTGGTGCTCCCCGCCAAGCGGGGATCGTCCCGTATCGAGGCTGCTCAAGGACGAGCGCCCCACGTGCTCCCCGCCACGCGGGGATCGTCCCTCCTAACCTCCCCCCGCATCTATGACCGGACCGTGCTCCCCGCCACGCGGGGATCGTCCGTAGGGGTGAATCGCCATCTGGATCTTCCTCCTGTGCTCCCCGCCACGCGGGGATCGTCCCCCGCCGCGGTCACCATCACCGGTGTGTGGGCTGTGCTCCCCGCCACGCGGGGATCGTCCTGCCGGGGCGATCTGGCAGAGGCGACGGGCGGAGTGCTCCCCCGCCCACGCGGGGATCGTCCTGGTGACCTGGCACCTCGAGCCGATGGTCCTGTGTGCTCCCCGCCCACGCGGGGATCGTCCGTGGCAGTAGCGGAAGGTGGCGTTTGAGAACCCGTGCTCCCCGCCCACGCGGGGTGTCGACAATAGTTTGCAAGTAGGTGCCATGTAGCGTCGGCCCCCTTGACGGGCGACGCCGCAAGAGGCGATCAACCGGCCGCGCGCTCGCCGACCAGTTTGTCTCAGCGGGGGATGGAGGCCATCCGGGCTGAGTCGGCCGCCAATGCCTCTACGGTGACACCATGGCAATCGCTCGCTATCCCGTCGTCGTCCTCGACTGCCCCGACCCCAAGACGCTCGCGGAGTTCTACGGAGCCCTCCTTGACTGGGAGGGGAAGCAGGGCGACGAGGACTGGTGGTCCATCCGCGCCGAGTATGGCCACTCGATCGCCTTCCAACGAGTGGACGGGTACACCGCCCCTCGATGGCCCGGACAGGAGATGCCCCAGCAGATGCACATCGATGTCGACGTCGACGACCTCGACGTTGCGGAAGCGGCCGTCCTCGAACTGGGCGCCACCAAGCACGACTATCAGCCGGGGACGACCTTCCGGGTGTTCCTCGACCCTGCGGGCCATCCCTTCTGCCTCTGCCAGGGCTGACGCGTCAGCGCGTGGCCGCTTCGCACGAGCGGGGGCCGCAGCGATTCGGTATGCGGGGGCGGTCGCGAAGGGCCTACTCGGTCGGTCGGGAAAGCTGCTGCTCCAACGCGACCGCGACCGCTTCGAACTCCTCAAGCGCGGCGGTGAGGTCCTCCACGATCTCGCGCGCCAAGACGTCCGGCGAGGGCAGGTTGTCGAGGTCCTCGAGGGACTCGTCGCGCAGCCAGGTGATGTCGAGGTTGGCCTTGTCGCGCGCCGTAATTTCGTCGTAGGTGAACGGCTTCCACCGTTCGCTCGCCACCCGCTCGCCGCGTCTCCTGGGCTTGTATACCGTAACGAAGTCCTCGAGATCAGCTCGCCGAAGGGGGTTCTGCTTGAGGGTGAAGTGCTTGTTGGTGCGCAGGTCGTAGACCCACAGCTTCTCGGTCCACGGCTGACCGGGCCGGGCGACCTTCTTGTCGAAGAAGAGCACGTTGGCCTTGACGCCCTGGGCATAGAAGATCCCGGTGGGTAGGCGCAGCATCGTGTGCAAATCGAAGTCCTGCAACAGTTTTCGGCGAATCGTCTCGCCAGCACCGCCCTCGAAGAGGACGTTGTCGGGCAGCACGACCGCGGCGCGGCCATTGGTGTCGAGGATCGTCATGATGTGCTGGACGAAGTTGAGCTGCTTGTTGCTCGTCGTCGCGACGAAGTCCTGTCGTTCGATCTCGCGGTCCTCGCGCACCTCGCGGCCGTCGGCGCCGATCATCGTCAGCGACGATTTCTTTCCGAACGGCGGGTTCGACAGGACGACGGACCAGCGCTGTCCCGGGTCGGCGATGAGCGAGTCCCGGACCTGAATGAGGGAGTCGCCGTCAGGAGCCCCCATCCCGTGGAGGAGTAGGTTCATTGCCGCCAACCGGGCGGTTCCGTCGACGAGCTCGAAGCCGGTGACGAAACTGTCCCGGAGCTTGTCGCGTTGGGTGGGCGTCATCGACTCGGCGCCCTGAGCGGCATACTCGCTGGCGACGAGGAGGAAGCCGCCGGTCCCACAAGCGGGGTCGACGACGGTGTCGTCGACGGTGGGTTGGATGACGTCGACGATGGCTTGGATGAGGGCGCGAGGGGTGAAGTACTGCCCGGCGCCGGAGCCCTTGTCGGACGCGCCCTTGCTCAACAGCTCCTCGTAGGCGTCGCCCTTGATGTCGGTGCCCGTGCCGCTCCAGTTCTCCTTGTCGATGAGGTCGACGATGAGCCGCTTGAGCTTGGCGGGGTCTTGGATTCGGTTCTGGGCCTTGCGGAAGATCGTGCCGATGACGCCGGGCTGACGGGCGAGGCCAACCAGGATTCGGGTGTATTCGAACTCGAGCTGGTCACCCTGCGCGTCGAGGAGGCGCTGCCACGAGTACGCCTCGGGCACGATCTGCTGCGATCGAAGCTTCCGGGTCGCACGCTCATGCGCCATCTTGAGAAAGAGAAGGTAGGTCAGCTGCTCGGTGTACTCGATGACACCGACGCCGTCGTCACGCAGGACATCGCAATACGACCACAGCTTGTCGACGAGCCGGCGGGAGTCAGTCATCGCGTGCTCTCTTAGGGATGAACGTCATGTCTTGTTCCACGTGGCTCTAGGATTCTTCGGGGACTTGCCTTGCCAGGAGACGTAGCCAGCTCCTCCAAAACTCTTCGAGTAGGTACTAAGCAGACTCGACCTCACCACACGTCTCCCACCCAGGGCCAACGCATCGGCGAGCAGCTACCCCTCGGCTATGAGGTCTCGGAGCCTGTCGAAGGCAGCACAACGTCGATCCTGACGCTGGCGGATGAAGGCAAAGACGTCAGCGGAGCTTAGCCGGGTGTGGGTGCCGACCTTGTGCGCGGCGATCTCGTGCCGCTCGATCATACGCATCAGGGTGGGTCGGGAGACACCGATCAGACTCGCTGCAGTGGACGTGGTCAGCTCCTGGGCACAGTGGTGATCGAGACGTCGCGTCCAGACGCCACGGCCTGCAGCACGGTCTGGATGAGAACCCCTACTCCCTGCGGCAGAGCGCGATGCGCCTCGTCGCCTCGCTTCACAGCGAGCGAGCCCTCTGGCCCGACGAGCGCCTCCAGCACGTACTGCGCCTGGGTGGCGTCCTGCTCACTCACGAAAACGCGGTCAGCGGCAATGGCGGTAGCCATGGCGGAAACCCTCTCTTATCCCTTCATGCACAACCGTACGATCTTTCACTTGCAAGTGCAAGATCGATGCGGACATCTGCTTTCATGCCGCCAACGGTGACTGGCGCAGAGGGCACCTCCTAGAGGCACTCCACCGAGGGCGCATCCCGGAAGATCCCGTCGCCGGAGAGAATCGGCAACCCCTTGGCAATGGCGCATGCCGCGATCCAGCGATCGCTGGTGTGCTCCTTTGCCCACATGCCGTGGCCTACCCGGCGAGCCTCTGCGGTGAGGGTCGCGAATGCCTGGATAACATCCTCGTCGACGGGGACGGTTGGTGTGGAGTCCAGAATCGCCATTAGGTTTGCAAGGCGCTTCTCACCCCATTGAGCGTGCCGGGCGCCGGCCAACTCCTCTGCCCGGGTCTGGAAAGAGATGACGATCCGTCGACCCTCAACAGCGCTCTTCCACTCGTCCAAGGGGTGACCCTGGCGCCGGGCAACACGCTCAGGTGTGATGAAGATGGCGCTGAACACGTCGGTGTCAAGCAGGACTGCGTGAGGAAGCGTCATGGCTATGAGATCGCGTCGAGAAAGGCTTCGATCTCATCCTCGGTCAATTCGGGGATGCCTCCGGGCGTTGGCCCTGAGCCCGCCCGCAGGATCTCTTCGATGGGGGCTGCAGGCATCTCGCGCCAGCGGAGGCCAATATCGGGCGCGAGCTCGACGCTGGCCCCAGCGATCTGCGCAAGCTTCCCGTTTCGATCCTTCAACGGCGCGCCGGTGACCGTCACGTGGCAGCCCAACAACTTCCCCACCTCAGCGTCGTCAGACACCTCCGGAAGCGCCACTGTATGCCCGACGTCATCCTGCACCTCCAGTCGATGCGTATTGAGGTTGACATGGAAGAGCCGCCCGGTGAAGGAGACCCTCTCATCGCCACTCTCCGACGCGAGCGCCCCCCATGTCTCACGGTGGATCGAGCCAGTCTCAATCACCGCGCGCTGGACCCCCATCGTTGTGAACTCGACACGAGGGGCTGTCTTCATGAGCGCGGTCACGAGGCCTTCAGCGGCGCGCGCGACCGAGTCCGTCACCCAGTCAGGGCGACGGTCAGCGCCTATGCTCGCGATCAGCTCCCCGAATCTGCGATCGACCGACTCCTCGTCCGGGAGACCGAACGACAGAGCGTCGGGATCACCGTGTCGCTCAGCAATAATCGTCGTGCTGCCTCGCTCCAGTCCGATTCGCAGCGTAGCCACGCGGTCAAGCTCCCTGCTCGGCCGCCCGGTCTGCGCCGAAGTTGTCTCAAGCCTCCCGAGGCGCGTCGCCATGTCCTGGAGACTTCTCACGATCTCAACGAGGCGATCTGCATCGATGAGGCCCTCGGGCACGTCCATCCCGACAAGGTGCAGCTCGAACCGCGTGGTCATAGGGTCCACCGCCTCTCCCAGTTTGCTCAATCAGGCCGAGTTCATTGTGTCGCAGCCCTCCCGACTTTGACGCGGGGATATGCGCGACTGTGGATGATGCAGCGCCGCCTGCTCTCTGACTGGCTGTGCCGTATGCCGTCTAGTCAGACGTCGAGCCCGCGCAGCCCTCGCCAAACTTCGGCCAGGTCTGCATCCAGACGGTAGTACTGCTGGTAAATGTCCCCTGCCCCGTACTGCATGGCATACGGCGGGTTGCTCCGATCGAACCGCCGCCGCAGGGTGATGGCGAACCCGCCGTAGTCGCCGCGGTGAGCGTTCACGTCGCGGCCCGTGACGGCGATGACTCGGTCTCCGCCCACCCAGGTCCCGGGGTGCTGGGCGCAGAGGTCCATAGTCACCAGGATCGTCTGGCTCACCCCCATGGTGCCCAAGGTGCGCAGGTCCGCGACGGTCCACTCCTTCTCGGGAATGGTGGGGCTCCCCGCGCTGGCGCGGTCCTTGCGGGCAGGCGCGACGACATAGTCTTCGGCGTCGGGAACCGGCCAGACGCGGGAGACCGTGATGGCCCGGCTGTCACCGAAGCGGTAGGCCCGGATCTGCACCAGGGTGATGTCCACGTCGTGCTCGGAGAGCCAGACGACGGCCGAGGTGACCGCGGGCGGGAAGTCCCCGGCGACGAGCACGATCCGGGGGTCGCGCAGGGTGTCGCTGGACAGTCCTGGGGCGTGGGTGCGCAGGGCAGCCAGGGCCTCGTCGCTCGTCTGCGGGGCGTCGTCTCCGCTATGGAAGGACAGGTATGCCTCGGCCAGCTCCTCGAGCTGGAATCGCGAGGCGCGGGCTGCATAGTTGATCGCCTGCATCGTGACCACGTCGGGTGCCCGGTCCCTCTTGAGCTCTGCGATCACGAGTCTGCCGCCGCCGTCGAGGCCCAGGATGTCAAGCCGGTCCGGCTCGCGACCCGTCTTGGAGACCCAGCGGTCGAACTCACTGGTGACGATGATGACGTCGTCACCCAGGATGGTCGGGTTGGCCAGCACCCACTCCTGCAGGTGCGCCCGCTCCCGCAGGCCGGCCTCCGCAAGGGTGATCGGCGTGGCCGCCTCGGCCGAGCTGCCCTGCACCCGGAACACGAGCTCGTCGCTCTTCATGCGTGGTCTCCTGCCGCTCTCCTCGATGATCTCCCGATCCGTATGCCGTCCCGTCAGCTTCCCCTCAAACGCCGCCGCCAACACACCCCTTCGTAGTGAGACACTCCTCAACTTCGCGATCTGGAGCGCTGCGAAAAGCCGCTCTCGCGAGAGAACGACTTCAGTAAGCTCTTCAAGGGCGGCTACTTGGACGGAGTGCTCGGGTACTGGGACGTCGATCAGGCGCAGCTTCTCCTGCGGAAGGTGCTTGATGGTCGTGCCGGTGAAGAGTCGATCCACACGACCCGACTGGATGCTTTCGCGAAGGGTGAAGGCCAAGTACTCGGGCTCCAACTGCAGGGTATCGTGAACGCGAACCCGATGGAGCGCCTTCTGGTAGGCGATGCCGGAATTCTCGAGTGCCCATACCGCACACCGGCCAGGCTCGCCCCCTTCGCAGACGACCACGTCTCCGGGCAGCAGTGTGAGGCGAATTCGCTCCTCAGCCGTCAAGGGCACGACTTTCAGATTCTCAAGGTCAAATCGTCCCCAATCGGACGTTGATGTTGGCCAGGTACGGGGTCGGCTCCCCGTTCGACTTCTTGGCGTCGAGCATCTTGCCAAGGTTGGTCTCGGCGACCTCGCCGATGCGAGCGAACTGCGCCCCCGTCGAACGGAGGCCCTCGACGTGAGAACGCAACGCGGTGAGCAGTAGAGCGTCACTCTTGGATTGCGCCCGAGTCAGTTCTGTGTCCGCGGCGTCGAGGTGGGAGAGGTTTTCTTCGAGGAGCTCGACGATCCGCCGCTGCTCGTCAAGAGGCGGCACGGGGCACTCAACCGTCTTCAAACGGGTCGCTGACAAGTGGGCGATGTTCGTGGTGATTCGGGACTCGCGCTTGAACCGGCCAGAATGCATGTGGTGTCGGAAGACGAGGAGGGCCCATTCGGGAGTGACGGATGGGCCGGCCTTGAAGCGGATAAGGCTGTTGGTGAACGCAACGTCCTCTGGGGCGCCTCGATAGATGGCGGGTCGACCGAGCAGTTCGGGAGTCTGGCCCTCGTTCAGCAACACATCGCCGGGGTGGAGCTTGTAGCGATCGAATACGTCCGTGAAGTCCATCTCCTTGAGATCGGTCACATCGATCCGGTCTTCGAAGACGTTAGCCACCCGGAGGTACGGCCGCATGTGCGGACCCGTGTGCCAGTTGGGGTGCCTTTGCCGGCCGAGTTCGACGTGGCCAACCTCGGCGACCGTCGACCATGTCCAATTCTGTGGAGCGCCCCTCACGCGGTGAGTTCCGCGTTGAGCTGGTCGAGGTAGGTTTCGGCTCGGTCGCCGAGGTCGCGAAGGGCGCCGTCGACGCCGCCTTTCTCGGTGAACGGTGCGCGGTCGAGGTCGTCGGCGGTGATCCCGGCGGAGGACGCGATGACGTCGACCATGCGGTCCAGCCACCACCTCTCGAGAGGCGAGAACTCGGTTCCCGACTGTTGCTGTTGAGCCAGCCACGCGGCATACCGCTCCTGGACGCGCGCGGCATACGGGACCAACTCGGTGTCGAGGCCGACCGTGAAGCGCAGCAGTGACACCAGGTCGGTTAGGGTGTGCCGGTCGCTGTGGCGGACACGGTCGACGTCGATGGCTTCGTAGGCGTGCCAGATGAGGTCGGGAGTCCAGTTGTAGGGCGGGCGGGAGATGCGGTCGGCGAGCTCTTGGACGTCGGCGAAGGCGATGCGGCGTTCCTTGGCCTCGGTAACGAGCTGGATGGCAGTGATCTCGTCGCGGTGGTCGAGCAGGTACTGGGCCCAGGACTCGACGACAGACTTCGCGCGGCTGGTGTCGACGACGCCGTGAGCGTCAAGAAGCGTGTCGACGCTGACCTCATCGATGACCCGGTCGTGAGTCGCGCGCAGCTCGAGAAGGCGGGTGCGCAGGTCCGGACTGCCAGCGATCGGCTCGACGGCCCGCTCGAGGAGCTCGCGGCGGGCGGAGTCCGGGTCGGCGGCTCCAACGAGGAGCTTGGCCTGAATGTCAGGGTCAACGGCGTCGACGAGTCCGCGGACGATGTCTCGGACCGGGCGCCCGGCGACGTCGTCGAGCTCCTGGCGCTCGGCGTCGGTGAGCTCCAACTCGAGCTTGGCCAGGCGGGACGCGAGCGTGGCCGTCTCGTCCTCGGTCAGTGTGAGAGTGGCTGCCTTGTCGAGGAGCTTCTTGAGGGTGATCGACTTGTCCCGATTGAGTGGTGGTTCGACGAAGTCGTGCTCGGTCACGCCGACGGCGTCGACGATGACGAAGCGGGTCTTCGCCGACGCATCGGGGGTGACGGACTGGAAGTCGGCGGGCGGGATGGTCCGCGCCCCGCGGCCCTTCATCTGCTCGAAGTACTGCGCGGAGCGGACGTCGCGCATGAAGAAGACGCACTCCAGCGGCTTGACGTCGGTCCCGGTGGCGATCATGTCGACGGTGACCGCGATCCGCAGAGTCGGGGAGGTGCGGAAGGCCTTGAGCTGACCCTCCGGGTCGCGCGCGGCATACGTGATCTTGGCGGCGAAGTCGTTGCCCTGGCCGAAGACCTCGCGCACGGTGGTGACGATCTCCTCAGCGTGCGCGTCGTCCTTGGCGAAGATCAGGGTCTTGGGGACGGTGGAGCGGCCGGGGAAGATCTCGGTGAAGAGTTTGTCGCGGAAGGTCTCCAGCACGAGGCGGATCTGGGACTTCGCGGTGACAGCGCGGTCGAGTTGCTTGTGGGTGTACTCGAAATCCTCCTCGATCGCCTCGAGCCGCTGCTGGCGGGTGCGCCGGTCGACCTTGGGGACGATCGTGCCGGCCTCGATGGTGCCACCCTGCTCGCTGATCTCGGTCCGGATCCGGTAGAGGTCGAAGTCGACGTTGACGCGGTCGGCGACGGACTGGGGGTAGGTGTACTCGGAGACGAGGTTCTGCCGGAAGAACGCGAAGGTCTGCTTACCCGGGGTCGCGGTCAGGCCGACGACGTGGGCGTCGAAGTACTCCAGCACCCCGCGCCATACGCCGTAGATGGAGCGGTGGGCCTCGTCCACGATGACGAGGTCGAACGCCTCGGGCGGCATCGCGGCCGAGTAGACGACGCTGACGGGGGCGTCGGGGACGAAGTCGTCGAAGGCCGGATCATCGTCGAGCGGCACCGACCCGCCGTTGAGCACCGAGTAGACGCGCTGGATCGTTGAGATGACAACATCGGAGGAGTCGGCTGCGCGGGCGCTGGTCAGGCGGTCCACGGCATACACCTCAGAGAAGCGGCGACCATCTCCGGGGATGCGGTAGTTGTCGAACTCACCGACGGTCTGTTTGGCAAGGGCGTTTCGGTCGACGAGGAAGAGAATCCTCTTGAAACCACCGAACTTCAGAAGCCTGTATGCCGTGGTGACGGCTGTGTAGGTCTTCCCGGCCCCCGTGGCCATCTGGACGAGCGACCGGTCGTGATGCTGACTCGCCAAGCTCCGCTCGATGCCGGTGATCGCAGTGATCTGGGCCGGCCGGAGGGGTGCCACGTCGAGAGGAGGGAGGTGCTGGACCTTGCCCCGCCAGGTGGGGCTGTCGGGGTCGGCGTCAGCGTCGCGGATCTGCCTGGCGAGGGTCTCCGGATTGGGGAAGTTGAAGATCCGCCGAGCCCTGGGGTGAGGGTCGTAGCCGTTGGTGAAGTGTGTTTCGGAGCCGCTGGCCTCGAAAACGAAGGGCAGTCGACCATCGACGGTGATCGATTTCAACTCGGCCTCCGCCGGCAAACCGTTGGCATAGACCGCGGACTGCCATTCGACACCCGACAGGGTCGTGCCCTCGGGCTTGGCCTCGATCACGCCGACGACCTTGCGGTCGACATACAGGAGATAGTCGACGCGGCCATGCCCGGCCTTCATGACGACCTCGCGGCCCGCCACACCCTGATGTGCGATCAGGTTCAGCGACTTCTTGTGTTGCACCGACCACCCGGCATCAGCGAGCTGACGGTCGATGAGCACGCGTGCACGCTGCTCCGCCGCCAGCTGGGGGTTGCCGGTACCGATATCCACTACTGGCAACCCTAGAGGGGGCGTGCCGTCCACGCCCCCGGACGGACGACTCAGCTGGGCCCAGGCTTGGGCTTGATGAGTCGGACACCGACGTCGCGTCCGCACTCCCCGCAACCTGCGATAGCCCTTTGCACGGGCCGTCGGACATGCAAAGGGCGCGCGGTCCACTCCTGCCGTGCGTAGCGCCGAGCCGTCGCCACCGCTCTTGCCTGTCCGACGGCATACACCGGCCTTGACCAGCTGAGCCCCTCGCTCAGGCCGCGTGGAGGTCGACCCGGACGTCGAGATCGCACGACCAGTGCACGTCCACGCGGTATGCCGTGGTGTCGGGGTCAGGGAGAGGCCGCCAGCCGGGGCCAAGGATGGGTGGAGGGCTCGTGGCGTGGACCTGCCCCGTGGGGGTCGACCAGAGCGTGCGTCGCCGCTCTCCCGAGCCCTGGGTGCCGTCCGAGGTCACGGTGACCGCCCAGCCGGGCTGCTCCTTGACGTCATTGCACCTCTCGCACAGACCCGCACCGTTGGCGAAGCTGGTGGCCCCACCTTGGCTGTGCTGGTGGACGTGGTCGAGGTCCCGGATCGGGGCATCACACCATGGGGTCGCGCAGGTCTGGTCGCGCAGGCGGATCATCTCGGCCAGCGCCCCGGTGAACCGTCGTGACCGCGACTCCATCGCGGTGAGATCGCGACCGTCCGGGCCGGTGAACAGGCGGCGGATGCGGGCGGGCGTCGCCGGGTCCATCACCCATGGCCGCGCCAGCGAGGCCGGGACCGGGCCACGCCCAGGGAGGGATGCCGGCTCCTCGGTGGAGCGGGCGAGGTCACCCCCGCCGAGAAGGGCGCGATCGGTCATGACGAGGTTGACCAGCACGGGCTGCCCCTGCCCCACCTCGCGGCGGGAGAGCAGGCGCAGGGCCTGGTCGGCCATGATGGCGCCGACACCACGCCCATCCGCGGTCTCACTCTCATCAACGCCCGCGACCACGGCCTCGGCACCCCGCTTGAGCGAGGCGTAGGCACCGACCACCTCGGGGAGCGGCCCGAGAACCGACAGATAGGCCATCCCGTCCGGCGCCGGACGCACCGTGACCCGGCGGGATCGAGCAGTGCGAGCGATCTTCTCGACCACGGCCGCGGCGTCGATCTCCGCGGCCAGGCGCCGACAGGCGGCGTCGAGCCGGCGGGGAGACAGCGAGCCGAGGTCCACAGCCACCGCCGCATCGACCTGCTCGCGCACGCCAGCGGGCAGCCCGGAGGTGGCCCGCACCGCGACCGCCGCGTGATGCTCCGTGATCACTCCGCGGCTCAGGGCGTCCAGGGTGTGCGGCATCTCGTCCACGAGCGCGGTTGACATCGAGCGGAAGGCGTCACCCCGGTGCGGCGAGGTCCGCAAGGTCAGGGCGAGCTGGGAGCCGATCGACCTGGACGCCTTCGCCGGGTTGCCGCCCGAACGGATGTGGGCGCAGCGCGCTGAGGTGTCGAAGGCCTCGGCGAGACGGACCTGGGCAGCGGCTGCCGCCGCCTTGATCTCCTCAAGGGCGGCGATGGCGTCGAGCCGCTCACGATCGGTCAGTTCGTCCGCGTCGACTGCGGTCAGCAGGTCGCGCGCCCTAGTCAGGGCTTCGAGGCGAGGTGCTGACGACATGCCTAATCATACATCAGTCCAAACGTCGGATCAAGTTCTCCCACAATAAGATCCGCCAGAATTCACAACACCCACGCCGAGCAGGCCAGCATGATCCGCCGCTTCCTCCGCTGGCGCAACTCACACGCCACCGACCCCGCCTGCGCAAGGTCGTCAAACGGGCTGAATTCATCAAGCGGGCGAAGGTTGCATGACGCGGTACTTGTGTCATTTCTCGGCGCGCCGGACCGGACATCGAACACCTACGGGTGGTCGCGGAGGTACCTTCCGAAATGGGGGACAGTGAAGGCGATCCGGCCGCGCTCGGTCGAATAGATCAGGCCCTTCTTCAGCAGGGCGTCCCGGGCGGGGGAGAGGGATTGAGGTTGTTTCCCAAGGGTTTTCGCAACGTCGGCGGTGGCAACGGCGTCGAGTTCGACGGGGGAGTCGCCGGGGACGAGGGCGATGTCGGCCATCGCGCGAAGGTAGTCGCGCTCGGCGGGGGTGGCGCGTTCATACCGACTCCCGAAGAAGCCCACCGCCAACTCGGCCTCGGCCCGCGGGACGGCGACGCGGACGTCGGCGGCGGTGATCGGGGACGCGGGGGCGAGGTCCCAGACCTCCTTGCCATAGGCCTGGATGAAATAGGGATAGCCGCCGGTCACGGCATACATCTGCGACAGTGCCTCCGGGGTGTATGCCGCGTCCTCCTCCCGCGCGGGCACCGCCAGTGCCGCTGCGGCCGCCTCGGGATCCAGGCGATCGATGCGGGCGTACCGGAATAGCCTCTCCGAGTACGACTTCGACGCTGACAGCACCGCCGGAAGGTGGGGGAGTCCGGCGCCGACGACCAAGACGGGAAGGGCTGCCTGGGAGATCTCGTGGCACGCGGCGCAGAGGGCGGAGACGTCCTCCGGGCCGAGGTCCTGCATCTCGTCGACGAAGATCGCGACGCCCCGGCCGAGGTCCGCGGCCAGACCGCCGACGTCGGTGAGCAGCTCGACGAGGTCGATCTCGATATCGCCCGAATCGGCCCGCCCCGGAACGGCATTGACGTCGATACCGGGATTCCACCGGTCGCGGATGCGCCCCCCGGCGGCGCTGTCACGCTGGGCGAAGGACTTGACGACGCCGAGGACGTGGGCGACCTGGTCCTCCTGGGTGTGGCCGAGTTCGCGCACGGCGACATGGACGGCCGCAGCGAGCGGGCGACGGAGCACCTGCTCCGGCCGCGCCTCGAATTTCCCTGTGCCCCAACCCGCCCGGACGGCCTGACCGCGCAGGGCATTGAGCAGCACGGTCTTCCCGACCCCGCGCAACCCGGTGAGGATGAGCGATCGCTCCGGCCGTCCTTTGGCGACTCGCTGCAGGACGACGTCGAACGCGCGCAGTTGCTCGTCCCGCCCCGCCAGCTCTGGCGGCCGCTGGCCCGCGCCGGGGGCATAGGGGTTCCTGATCGGGTCCACGATCCCACTCTATTCTACTCTCTAAGGCAATTCCGAGAGAGCCGCATAAACGGCAAGCGAACCGACACGCAAGCCAGCCGTG
The DNA here is from genome assembly GCA_016702415.1 of Nostocoides sp. Lineage (GTDB taxonomy): Bacteria > Actinomycetota > Actinomycetes > Actinomycetales > Dermatophilaceae > Nostocoides_A. The sequence continues at coordinate 54,058 of JADJEA010000025.1, read as the reverse complement.
GCACCCTGGCTCGCATGCACGCCCACGTCCATGGCCTCGTCCTCGCCGCGGGGCAAGGCCGCCGGATGGGTGGACCCAAGGCCGTGCTGCGGCTGACGCCGGACGGTCCCACCCTCGTCGAAACCGCGATCCTCCGGCTGCGCGCTGGGGGGTGCGAGCATGTCACGGCGGTGGTGGGGGCGGCATACCCCCAGGTCGTCCCGTATGCCGAGTCCGCCGGCGCCGCTGTCGTCGTCGCCGCGGACTGGGCGCAGGGCATGGGCGCCTCCCTCCGCTGTGGCCTCGACGCCCTCGCGGCCACGACCGCCGTGGCGGTCGTCGTCACCCTCGTCGATCTGCCCGACGTGACGGAGACGGTGATCGCCCGGGTTCTCGACTCTGTCGCCGCCACCGGGGCGGGATGGTCCGGGGTGCTGGCGCGGGCGGCATACGGCGGGAGGCCCGGTCACCCCGTGGTCCTCGGGCGCGATCACTGGCCGCGGGTCCGGGGGGCGGCCGCCGGAGACCGCGGCGCCCGCGACATACTCACCCCGGAGGCGACCCTGCTGGTCGAGTGCGGTGACCTCGCGACCGGTCGCGATGTCGACCGGCCGACCGACCTCGGTTCCTGACCTGGGCCACTGACCCCCTCACCACGGTCCACACGACGCCCATGCGCGGCCGCGACTTCGCGGGCGATGCTTCCGCGAGCCGCCCACGTGGGCGATGCTGTCGCCCATGGACCTGCGCACGGCCCACCCCGCGCCCACCGATCTCGCCGCCGCCCTGGGCGAGACCGGCTATCTCACCGACGAGGCATTGACGACCGTCACCTGGCTCGCCCTGCGCCTTGGTCGACCGCTGCTGCTGGAGGGCGAGCCGGGGACCGGCAAGACCGCCCTGGCGCAGGCCCTGGCGGAGAGCACGGGACTGCCGCTGATCAGGCTGCAGTGCTACGAGGGCATCGATGCGACGCAGGCGCTCTACGACTGGGACTTCCCGCGGCAGATCCTTCACCTGCGGGCCGTCGAGGCGGTTCATGGCGCCGCCCACGACGTCGCCGCCGTCGAGCAGACGCTGTTCGACGAGCGGTTCCTCCTGACGCGCCCGATCCTGACCGCGCTGCGGACGCCCAGTGTCCTGCTCATCGACGAGATCGACCGCGCGGACGACGAGTTCGAGGCCTTCCTCCTGGAGGTCCTCTCGACCTGGCAGGTGACCATCCCGGAGCTCGGAACCATCTGTGCCGCAACCCCTCCCGCCGTCGTGCTCACCTCGAACCGGACCCGCGAACTCCACGACGCCCTCAAGCGGCGCTGCCTCTATCACTGGCTGGACCACCCGGGCATCGAGCGTGAACTCGCCATCGTCGCCTCGCGCGCCCCGGAGGTCGACGCCGCCCTCGCCGCCCAGGTCGTGCGGGCCGTCCACCGCATCCGCGCCGACCGCGAGCTCCTCAAGCCCCCCGGGGTCGCAGAGACGCTGGACTGGGCGCGCGCCCTGCACGAGCTCGGCGCGCGTGAGCTCGACACCGAGACGGCGGCGGCCACGCTCGGCGTCGCCATCAAGTACCGCGAGGATGCCCAGCGGGTCGTGGATGCCCTCGACAAGGTGCTGACGCGCTGATGACCGTGGCGTCGCCATCCCGCAGCGGGGCCGAGATCCTTCTCGGGTTCGCCCGGACGTTGCGTGCCGCCGGGGTCCCGGTGACCGCAGACCGCGAACGTACCTACCTCGAAGCCGTTGCCGCACTTGGCATCTGGGATCCCGCGGCGGTCTATTACGCGGGGCGGGCGAGCCTGTGCGGCGCACCGGCCGATCTGGACCGGCATGATCTCGCGTTCGCGGCCTATTTCGCCGGCGAGCTCGGCGGCACCAAGCGCCGGCCCGCGCCACCCCCACCGCAGATCGCCGCGGCCGATCTCACCGACGCCAGCAAGACCGGCGGCGCCGAACGGGAGGAGACCCTGCGAGCGGTCGCGAGCAGTGCCGAGGTGCTCCGTCACCGCGATATTGCCGCTCTGTCCGCCGACGACAAACGCCTTCTCGCCGAACTCTTTTCGAGCTTGCATCCGCGCGCGCCGCGGCGGCGGGCGCATCGGCATACGGCCTCACGGCGGGGCACGGTCGACGCCCGCCGCACGCTGCGGGACACCGTTCGCCGGATGGGGGAGCCGGGTGTGATCCATCGCCGCCGGCGCGGCCACCGCCCGCGCCGGGTCATCCTCCTCCTCGACATCTCGGGGTCGATGAGTCCGTATGCCGATTCCCTCCTCCGCCTGGCCCACGCCTTCTGCCGCAGCGGGATTCCCGTCGAGGTGTTCACTCTCGGGACCCGGCTGACCCAGATCACCCGGCCGCTGCAGCATCGCGATCCCGATCGCGCCCTCGTCGCGGTCGGGGATGCGGTTGCCGACTGGTCCGGCGGCACCCGACTCGCGGACGGCTTGGCGACCTTTCTGGAGCGTTGGGGGAGAAGGGGATTGGCGCGCGGGGCGGTGGTCGTGATCGCCAGTGACGGGTGGGAGCGCGGCGACCCCGCCGCTCTGGGCGAGCAGATGCGGCGCCTCCACGCCGTCAGCCATGCCGTGGTCTGGTCCAACCCGCATCGGGGGCGCGCGGCATACGCCCCGATCCAGGGGGGGATTGTCGCGGCGCTGCCGCATATCGACCATTTCGTCGCGGGGCATTCCCTCGCGGCATTCGCCGAACTCGTCGAGGTGGTGGCCCATGCGTGACGTGCTCAGCGAGTTGCTCCCGTGGTGGGAGGCGGGCGAGACCGTCGGGATGGGGACGGTCGTCGCCACGTGGCGCTCCGCGCCCCGCCCGGCGGGCGCGTCCATGCTCGTCGGACCGGCCGGTGAGGCGGTCGGCTCGGTGTCCGGCGGCTGCGTCGAAGGGGCGGTCTATGAGCTGGCCCAATCCGTCGTGGCCTCGGATTCCCCTGTCCTGCAGCGCTATGGCGTCTCCGATGAAACCGCCGAGTCCGTCGGGTTGACCTGTGGCGGCATCCTCGATGTCTACGTCGAGCCGGTCAGCCGCGCGCACTTCCCCGAACTCGGAGACGTCGCCGCCGACATCGCCGACGGCCGCCCGGTGGCGGTCGCGACGGTCGTCGCCCATACCGACCCCGCCTGGGTCGGGCGCCGGCTGGTGGTCCGACCCGACACCCACACCGGAAGCCTCGGCAGCCCCCGGGCGGACGCGGCGATCGTCGACGATGCCCGCGGTCAACTCGCCAGCGGCCACTCCGAGACCCTCACCTACGGCCCGGACGGGGAGCGGCGGGGTGAGGGGATGCGGGTGTTCGTCGCGGCATACGCACCCCCACCACGGATGATCGTCTTCGGGGCGATCGACTTCGCCGCGGCGGTCGCCGAGGTCGGTGCCTTCTTGGGGTATGCCGTGACCGTCTGCGACGCGCGACCCGTCTTCGCCACCGCCTCCCGGTTCCCGGCCGCGGGCGAGGTCGTCGTCAAGTGGCCGCACCGGTATCTCGCCGAGGAGGCCGAGGCCGGGCGCCTCGATGCCCGGACCGTCGTCTGCGTGCTGACTCACGATCCCAAGTTCGACGTCCCGGTCCTGGCCGTTGCGCTCCGGTTGCCCGCGCTCGCCTACGTCGGGGCCATGGGCTCGCGACGCACGCACCAGGACCGGCTCGCCCGGCTCGCCGAGGCCGGGCTGACCGCGCAGGAGATCACCCGGCTCTCCTCACCGATCGGTCTCGACCTGGGCGCGCGCACCCCACAGGAGACCGCCGTCAGCATCGCGGCGGAGATCATCGCCTTGCGCTGGGGTGGCCGCGGCGAGCGCCTCGGCGATCTCGACGGCCCGATCCACCACGGCCCCGACGGTGCAGACGGCCCCGACAGCCCGCACGCCGTCGACAGTCCCGACGCCCCGGCGGAACCCCCACGGAATTGACAGGGTCACGAACCTTGTCCAGGCCAGTCCGATCCGCGAGGATCAGTCGACCACGCCCCTGACGCGAAGGAGTCGAGGATGACTCGGATCACGGTGACGGTCGACGGACAGAGGTTCGTCGACGATGTCGAGCCGCGAACCCTGCTGGTGAGCTATCTGCGCGAGAATCTCGGCAAGGTCGGGACCGTGGTCGGGTGCGATACGAGCAACTGCGGTGCCTGCACCGTCCACCTCGACGGACGCAGCGTCAAATCGTGCAATGTCCTTGCGGTGCAAGCCGATGGCCACGAGGTGACGACCATCGAGGGGATCTCCACGGCGGGCGGCCTCCACCCGATGCAGCAGGCGTTCCACGAGTGCCACGCCCTCCAGTGCGGCTATTGCACGCCGGGGATGATCATGCAGGCCATCGACATCCTCACCGACAATCCCGATCCCTCCGAAGAGGAGATCCGGGCGGGCCTGGAGGGCAACCTCTGCCGGTGCACCGGCTACCACAACATCGTCAAGGCCGTCGCCCAGTGCGCCGCGGCCGGCAAGGGAGGCGAGTGAGATGTCCGTCAGCCCCGATGCGCTCGTGGAGATCGCCGAGGACGTCGTCGCCGCCGAGCCCCAAGACTCCGGCGCCCGACCGGAGATCGGCAACCCCCGGCTCCGCAAGGAGGACCGGCGCCTCATCACCGGCCGGACGAAGTGGACGGACAATATCGTCCTCCCCGGCATGCTCCACCTGGCCATGGTGCGCAGCCCCCACGCCCACGCCAAGATCGTCTCGATCGACGCCAGCGCCGCCAAGGACGCCCCCAATGTCGTCGATGTCGTCACCGCCGCGGACTTCCCCGACGGGATGGGGGTATGCGCGAACGCCTGGCCGATCACGCCCGACCAGGTGACCCCCGATCACCTCCCCATGGCCGTCGACCGCGTCGCCTGCGCCGGCGAGATCGTCGCCGCCGTGGTGGCCCGGAGTGCCGCCGAGGCCCGGGACGCCGCGGAACTCGTCGACGTCGAATACGAAGAACTCCCAGCGGTTTTCGACGCGCAAGAGGCGATGACCGACCAGATCCTCGCCCACCCCGACAAGGGCACCAACAAGTGCGCGTTCTGGAAGCTCGACTCCGCGGAGGCGGGCACCGGCGGCAATGTCGACGAGGCCATCGCCAAGGCCCGGGAGGACGGCATCGTCATCGAGCGCGAGTACCGCCAGCAGCGGCTGGTCCCCGCGTTCATGGAGCCGCGCTCCACCGTCGTCGACCCGACCGGCGAGCAGATCACGATGTGGTCGGCGACCCAGATCCCGCACATCCTGCGCTTCCTCATCGCCGCGACCACCGGCATCCCCGAATCCAAGGTGCGCGTCATCGCCCCCGATGTCGGCGGCGGATTCGGCGGGAAGCTCCAGACGACCCCGGAGGAGTTCGTCACCCTGGCTGTCGCGCGCCGTCTGGCGAAGCCGGTGAAATACACCGAAACGCGTTCGGAGTCACTGGTTTCGGCCCATCACGGTCGCGACCAGTACCAGAAACTCACCCTCGCCGCGACCAAGGACGGGGCGGTCACCGGGCTCAAGGTCGAACTCCTCGCCAACCTCGGCGCGTATGTCGCGATCGTCGGCGGTGGTGTCCCGGTCCTCGGCGCGTGGATGTTCAACGCGATCTACAAGTTCCCCGCCTACCAGTTCAATTGCCAGACCGTCCTGACCAACACCACGTGGGTCGACGCCTACCGCGGCGCCGGGCGACCCGAGGCGACCTACGGCATCGAGCGGCTCATGGACGAGCTCGCCGCCGAGGTCGGTGTCGACCCGCTCGTGATCCGCGAGAAGAACTGGATCACCCACGAGGAGTTCCCCTTCACCTCGGTCGCGGGCATGGTCTACGACTCGGGCAACTACGAGGTGGCGACGGCCCGGGCCAAGGAACTCTTCGACTACGACGCCTTGCGCGCGGAGCAGAAGCAGCGCCGCGAGTCCCAGGACCCGGTCCAGCTCGGCATCGGCGTCTCGACCTTCACCGAGATGTGCGGCCTGGCCCCCTCCCGCGTGCTGGGCTCGTTATCCTATGGTGCCGGCGGCTGGGAGAGCGCCTCGATCCGGATGCTCCCGACCGGCAAGGTCGAGGTCATCACCGGGACCTCGCCGCACGGTCAGGGCCATGAAACGGCCTGGAGCCAGATCGTCGCCGACCGCCTCGGGGTGCCCTTCGAGGATGTCGAAGTCCTCCACGGCGACACCCAGGTCGCGTACAAGGGCCTGGACACCTACGGCTCCCGCTCCCTCGTCGTCGGCGGCGAGGCGATCGTCCGAGCGGCCGACAAGGTCATCGAGAAGGCGAAGGGGTTCGCGGCCCACCTCCTCGAGGCCAATGCGGACGACCTCGAGTTCGCCTCCGGTCGCTATACGGTCAAGGGCACCGATCAGGGGGTCGGCATCACCGACGTCGCGTTGGCCACCTTCGCCTCGCACAACTACCCCGAGGGCATCGAGCCCGGGATCGACGCCGACGCGACCTTCGACCCGGACAACTTCTCCTTCCCGCACGGGACCCACCTGTGCGCGATGGAGGTCGACACCGAGACGGGCGAGACGACGATGCGCAAGTACGTCTGCGTCGACGACATCGGTCACATCATCAACCCGCTGATCGTCGAGGGGCAGGTCCACGGCGGCCTGGTCCAGGGCATCGCGCAGGCGTTGTGGGAGGAAGCCGTCTTCGACGACAACGGGACCCTGGTGACCGGTTCGTTCGTCGACTACACCTTGCCGACCGCGGCCGACACGATCTCCTTCGTCACCGAGAACACCACCTCGCCGAGCACGACCAACACCCTCGGGACCAAGGGCGTCGGGGAGGCCGGCACCATCGCCAGCACCCCGGCCGTGGTCAACGCCATCGTCGATGCCTTGCGCCCCTTGGGGATTCACGACATCCGGATGCCGTGCACTCCCGAGCGGGTGTGGAAGGCGATCCAGTCGGCCGGCGCCCACGACGGTGCCGCGACCGCCGAGGTCGCCCCCCACTTCCACGACGACGCCCCGACCAATGCCGATCCCGGCACCACGGGTGAAGGGAGCCCGCAGTGATCCCCGCTGCATTCGAGTATGTCGCCCCGACGACAGTCGCCGACGCCCTGGCCGCGCTCGCCGAGGGCGGCGACGAGGCCAAGGTCCTCGCTGGAGGACAGTCGCTCTTGCCGATCCTGCGCATGCGTCTCAACGCCCCGGAGACGGTCGTCGACCTCGGCCGGATCGAGGCGTTGCGGGGAATCCGCGAGGACGGCGACGCCCTCGTCATCGGTGCCATGACGACGTATGCCGATCTCCTCGCCTCCGACCTCGTCCGCGAGCACGCCGCGCTCGTGCACGCGGCCATCGCCGAGGTCGCCGATCCGCAGATCCGTCATCGCGGAACCATCGGCGGTGCCCTCGTCCACGCCGACCCGGCCGGCGACGTCGGTGCTCCGGTTCTTGCCCTCGATGGCGAGCTCGTCATCACCGGCGCCGACGGTGAGCGCACGGTCGCCGCAGCCGACTTCTTCGAGGACCTCTTCACCACGGCGGTCGGTGACGGGGAACTGCTCACCGCGGTCCGGATCCCCAAGCACACGGGGTGGGGCGCGGCATACGAGAAGTTCGTCCGGGTGGCGCACCAGTGGTCGATCGTCGCGGTCGCCGCGACGGTCCGGATGGACGGCGACACGATTGCCGAGGCGAAGATCGGTCTGACCAACATGGGGTCGACTCCGTTGCGCGCCAAGGCGGTCGAGAGCGCCTTGGCGGGAAGCGCCGCCACCGCGACCGCCGTCGGTGCTGCCGCCGCCTCGGCCGCGGAGGGCACCACCCCGCCCAGCGATCTGAACGGGGACGCCGACTACCGGCGCCACCTCGCGACGGTCCTGACCCGGCGGGCGGTGCTGGCGGCGGCAGGGAGATGAGCGCCGGTCGCGGTGTCGCGCCAGCGCAAGGGGTCGCGACCCCACAGCGCGGGGGCGCGACCCGGCGGGCCACTACTGATGACCTGATCCCACGCCCAGGAGGACCGGTGGCCACTAGGGTGAGCCGATGGAACTGACCCACGATTTCACCGTGCCGGCGCCGATCGACTCCGCGTGGGCGACGTTCATGGATCTCGAGCGCGTGGGCGGGTGCTTCCCCGGCGCCACGGTCACCTCCGTCACCGCGGATGGCTTCACCGGCACGGTCAAGGTCAAGCTCGGCCCGATCGCATTGGTGTATGCCGGGTCGGGCCAGTTCCTCGAACGCGACGACACCGCCCACCGCGCCGTCATCGAGGCGAAGGGGAAGGACAAGCGCGGCAATGGCACCGCCGGTGCGACCGTGACCATCCACCTGAGCCCGTCCGGCGCCGGCACGCGGATCGATGTGATGACCGATCTCGCGATCACCGGCAAACCCGCCCAGTTCGGCCGAGGGGTCATGCAGGACGTGTCCGACAAACTGCTCCAGCAGTTCGTCGGCTGCATCGAGGGTCAGTTCGCCTCAGCGGAGGAGGCCGCGGACCCCGCTGCCGCACAGCCGGGTTCGATGAGTCCCGGCGCGCAGGAGCACTCCGCACCCGGTGGCAGCACCGAAGGCGGGGTGTCGCTCGCGGCCGCCACCCCCGCTGTCGGCGGCGCGGGCGCGGCGACGTCCCGGCCCGCTGCCAGCGCGGGGGAGGATGGGGCGATCGACCTCGGTGCCACCGTCCTGCCGGTGGTCTTGCGTGCCTATGCGCCGTATGCCGCGGCCGCCCTCGCGGGGCTCGCCCTCGGCATACTCCTGGGACGCCGTCGCCGCTGACCGGACGGTGAAAGTGAGCCGACGTCGCGGGTGAGCCACTCGGCAGACGCGGCCCAGCCGCCTGCCTCAGCCGAAGGCGATCGGGACTCCCGAGAACTTCTCGGCCAGACCCGCCCCGCCGGTCGGCGAGGAGGTGAGCCAGTCCAACTGCGCCAGCTGCAGTTGGTCATCGAACGGGTCGCCGGTCGTGTGCAGCGCGCTCGACCACGACCAGGAGAACTCGGCCGCGCGCCATACGCGGCGAAGCGCGCTGTCGGAGTAGGCATTCGCGAGCGACTCATCCCCCCGCTTCCACGCGCCCAGCGCCCGGGCGAGCAGGGTGACGTCGGCGATGGCGAGGTTGAGTCCCTTGGCCCCGGTCGGCGGCACGACGTGTGCGGCGTCGCCGGCGAGGAAAAGGCGGGCGTGCCGCATCGGCGTGGTGATCCGGCAGCGCAGCGGCAGGATCGACTTCTCGGTGATCGGACCGGTGTGCAGCGTCCAGTCGTTGTCGCCGCTGCCGAGTCGGCGCGCCGTCGTCTCCCAGATCCGGTCGTCGGACCAGGCCGAGATGTGGTCGTGCGGGTCCACCTGGAGATGGAAGCGGCTGATGCTCGCCGAGCGCATCGTGTGCATGGCGAACCCCTCGGGATGCCAGGCGAAGATGATCTGGTCGCTCGAGGGCGGGACGTCGGCAAAGAATCCGAGCCACGAGTGCGGATAGCGGCGCTCGTAGACGGCGCGCAACGACTGGGCGAGCGAATCCCGGCTGACCCCGGCGAACCCATCGCAGCCGACGATGACGTCCGCGTCGATGCGGATGCTGCGGCCGGTCGCGTCCACCCCGGTGAGGAATGGTGCGCTCGAATCCACATCGTGGAGAGCGACATCGGAGACGTTGTAGTACATCTGCTGGCCGGCCGCGAAGCGCGCGTCGGACAGGTCGCGGGTCAACTCGCTCTGGCCGTACACCCACACCGGCCGCCCACCGCGCTCGACGAAGTCGACCGCGCGTTTGGTGCCGGGCCACTGGACATACACCCCGCGGTGCTCCAACCCGTCGCGGTGCAGACGTTCGCTCAGACCGGCCTCATCGAGGACGTCGACCGATGCGGCCTCGAGCAGTCCGGCGCGGAATCGCCCGAGGACGAAGTCGGACGACTGCGCCTCGACGATGATCGACTCGATGCCCTCGCGCTCGAGCAAGTGCGAGAGCAGCAATCCCGCCGGTCCGGCCCCGATGATCGCCACCCGCGTCTTCATGGGTGCAGGCTATCCAAGTCCCGGTTTGTCGCGCCCGGTCAGATGGCGTCGTCGTCGCGCTCGCCGGTGCGCACCCGGACAACGGCCTCGACCGGCATCACCCAGACCTTGCCGTCGCCGATCCGCCCGCTGCGCGCGGAGCTGACCACCGCGCGGACGACGTCGTCGGCGTCCCGGTCGGTCACCAGGACCTCGATGCGCACCTTGGGGACGAAATCGACGACATATTCCGCCCCCCGGTAGACCTCCGAGTGCCCGCGCTGCCGGCCGTACCCGCTGACCTCGCTGATCGTCATACCGTCGATCCCGAGGGCGGTCAGCGCCTCGCGGACATCGGCGAGCTTGTGCGGCTTGACGACCGCGGTGACGAGCTTCACGAGGGTTCCTCTCGGTGGGCGGTGAGCGAGGCGAGTATGCCGTGTCCGCTCGCCCGTCCTGTGGTCATGGCGTGGAGGTCGTATGCCGTTTCGGCATGCGCAGCGAGGTCGATGCCGCCCATCTCGTGGTCGCGATGGATGCGGAAGCCGATCGTGCGCTCGATGGCGAGCCCGAGGAGAGCCGAGACCACGAAGGCGTAGACGAGGACGGTCAATGCCCCGATGGCCTGGCGTCCGAGCTGACTCACCCCGCCCCCGTAGAACAGGCCCGAAACGGCGGTCGGCGCGAGGTCGGTGGCGAGGAGGCCGATCCCCAGGGTGCCGACGAGACCTCCGACCAGGTGGACGCCAACGACGTCGAGGGAATCGTCATACCCGAAGCGGTATTTCAGCCCGACGGCCAGGCAGCAGACCGCGCCCGCGACGGCACCCATGACGAGCGCGCCGATCGGGGAGACCGAGCCGCAGGACGGGGTGATCGCGACGAGACCGGCCACCAACCCGGAGGCCGCCCCGAAGGAGGTCAGGCTCGAGTCGCGGCGGCGTTCGACCACCAGCCACCCGATGATCCCGCTCGCGCCCGCCAGAAGCGTCGTGACGAACACGACGGCGGCCTTGTGGGTGGCACCGAGCGCCGAACCCGCGTTGAAGCCGAACCACCCGAACCACAAGAGCCCGGCGCCGAGCATGACGTAGGTGAGATTGTGCGGACGCATCGGCTCGCGACCGAACCCGATCCTCGGCCCGAGGACGAGCGCAAGGGCGAGCGCCGATGCGCCGGAACAGATCTCGACCGCCGTTCCACCGGCGAAGTCGACGAGCCCGACCCGATTGGCCAGCCAGCCGCCGACATGGTGCCCGGACGAGAAGTCGAACACCCAGTGCGCCACGGGCGCATAGACGAGCACGGTCCAGGCGCCGACATAGACCAGCCAGGAGGTGAACTTCGCCCGGTCGGCGATGGCGCCCGAGATGAGCGCGCCGGTGATGACACCGAAGAGCCCCTCGAACGCGGCGAGCAGGATGAGGGGGACGGGGGAGGCGCCATTGGCGCCCTCGCCCAGGAGTTGGCCGAGGCCGGCATACTGCAGCGGGTTGCCGACAAGGCCGCCACCGACGTCGTCCCCGAAGGCGAGCGAATAGCCGACGAGGGTCCACAGCACGAGGATCACCGCGGCGGCGCCGACGGTCATCATCATCATGTTGAGCACGCTCTTGCTGCGCACCATGCCGCCATAGAAGAGCGCGAGGCCGGGCGCCATGAGCAGGACGAGCGCGCTGGCGGACAGGAGCCACGCGGTGTCGCCGGCGTCCGCGACGGCCGGGACCAGGGATACGATCACGAGCGCGCAGCGTAGGCCGCCCCGACCCCCGCGCTCCCGCCGCGTCCGGCACGTGGTCGAGCGTGGCGACCAGTAGGTTAGGCGCCATGGTGGAGACGGGCGCCGCGAAGTCACGGAGGCGGCCGGACCCTCCGCGGGTGCCGGACCACCAGGAATCGCCCGACCCACCGACGCCGCCTTCCCCACCGGCCCCACCCGCCTCGCCGGCGATCAAAGCTGTCGATATCGTCCTGCCCCCGGATGCCACTGTGGGAGAAGCCTTCCGCGCCTGCCTGCGCTCCTGTCTCGACGATCACCTGGCCCCCAATGAGGCGTTGTTCGTCACGAACCGGCACATGGACAATCTCCATCAAACTCGCGTGGCCTGGCGCCGGGCCCGGGCGGCGATGTCGCTCTTCAAACCTCTCCTCGCGCGTGACGAGCGCGGACTCGACCTCAAGATCCGGATGCGGGAGATCGTCCTGCCGCTCGGCCCCGCGCGCGACGCCGACGTCCTGCTCAAGCGGGCCGTCAAGGAGGCGTGGCCGGTCCAGCACACCCGCCCCCTCCGCGGTCGGCGCCGGTCGACGTATGCCGTGGCCGTCGCCCTGCTGCGCTCACCCCAGTGGCGGGAGATGAAGGCCGATCTCAACGCGTGGCTCGACGATCCCGCCTGGCTCGACTCGGCCCGCGACCTGCGCGACGCTCCTGCCCGCCGCCTCACCGATTCGGCCCTCGGCCGTCGGCATGCGCGCATCGCCGCCGCCGGCCCTCACTTGGACTCGCTCGCCGCCCACGACCTGCACCGGGTGCGCATCGAGGGCAAGAAGCTGAGATACGGCTGCGAGTTCTTCGGGGGTTTGTATGCCGACGCTCCCGGCTCCTCCCCGGCCGCCTTCGCCGACGCCCTCTCGGGCATGCAGGACGCATTCGGTGAGGCCAATGACATCGCCGTCGCCGTGCATACCCTTGCGGCACATGCCATTCCGACCGACCATGTCGACGCGCGGGCGGATCGCGCCCACGCGATCGCAGCATGGACCGAGGTCATGGCGTTGCGCCCGTTCTGGCTGCCGGCGCAGAAACCGACGGTCGCGCCCGACCAGGTCCTCGCCCCGCGCGAGGTGCCCCTCGGTGGCGTCCGGGCGATCAGCGTACGCCGGACTCTCCCGCACCGGGACCGGGCGCTGGTGGGGGCCTGGTGCTTCGTCGACCACTTCGGCCCGACCCCTGTGGACGGCGAGCGGGGGATGGACCTTCCCCCGCACCCGCACGCCGGCCTGCAGACGGTGTCCTGGCTCTTCGAGGGCGCGATCGAGCACCACGACTCCGGCGGCGCATCCGGCATCATCCGCCCGGGCGAGGTCAACCTCATGACGTCCGGGCATGGCATCGCCCACAGCGAGGTCTCGACTCCCGACACCACCGTTCTCCACGGTGCCCAGCTCTGGATCGCGTTGCCGCAGAAGGCACTCGGCGTGCCCAGGGGGTTCGAGCACCATACGCCCGACCGGATCCTGCTCAGCGGTGGCGGCACCGCACGGGTCTTCGTCGGGGCGTTACCGGGGCTGTCGCGCTCCCCGGTGACCACGTACTCGCGGCTCGTCGGGGCTCAACTCGACCTCCCTCCCGGCGCGCAGACCCGGATCGAGGTCGACCGGCATCACGAGCACGCCCTTCTGGTGGACACCGGCGAACTCCGCCAGGGTGAGGTGACCCTCGCTCCCGGAGACCTGGGGATCTACGACACCGGGCACCGGAGTTTGCGACTCGATCCCGGGCCCGAGGGTGCGCGCGTGCTCCTGCTTGGCGGGGCACCCTTCGAGGAGCAGCTGGTCATGTGGTGGAACTTCGTCGGCCGCTCGCACGACGACATCGTCGAGGCGCGCCGCGCGTGGATGGCCGGCGAGTCCCGCTTCGGCCGCGTCGAGGGGTATGCCGACCCCCTCACCCACCCGGGTTCCCCCACCCGGCTGCCCGCGCCCGAGTTGCCGCACGTCCGGCTGCGCCCTCGCGGTCGCCGCGGACACCGCCCGCCCGGTCGCTGACGTATCGGGCGAGACCCGAGCGGCGAGACCACACGGGCCAGACCACAGCGGCGAGACCACAGTAGCCAGACCACAGCGGCCGCGTCTCGGTCAGGCCCGGACGCCGGTTCCCCACACGCGGTCGATGTAGTCGCGCATCGACCGGTCGCTGGAGAAGTAGCCGCACCGCGCCACGTTGAGGATGGCCATGCGCGACCAGGCCTCGGGGTCGGCATACGCCGCCTCGACGCGCGTCTGGGCCTCGAGATAGGAGCGGAAGTCGGCCAGGGCGAGGAATCGGTCGTTGGTGAGGAGGTCCCCGACGACCGGTCCGGCGGCGGCGCGGTCGCCCCCGGTGAAATGACCGCTCGCGATGAGGTCGATCGCGCGGTGGAGCTCGGGATCGCTCTGGTAGTAGCTGCCCGGGACGTAACCGTGGCTCTGGAGCGCGGCGACCTCGGGTTCGGTCATCCCGAACAGGAAGAAGTTGTCGTCCCCGACGAACCGGCGGATCTCGACATTGGCGCCGTCATCGGTCCCGATCGTCACCGCACCATTGAGCGCGAGCTTCATATTGCCCGTGCCGGAGGCTTCCTTCCCGGCCAGGGAGATCTGCTCCGAGAGGTCGGCGGCGGGGATGATCTTCTCGGCAAGGGTGACGTTGTAGTTCGGGGCGAAGACCACGACGAGGCGACCTTGCATCCGCGGGTCGTTGTTGACGACCGCGGCCACCCGGTTGATGAGGAAGATGATCTCCTTCGCGAGGAAATAGCCCGGTGCCGCCTTCGCGCCGAAGATGACCAGGCGCGGCGTGACCTTCTCGATCGGCAGCCGGCCGGAGATGACCTGCTCATAGAGCGAAGTGACGTGGAGGAGCTTGAGCGTCTGCCGCTTGTATTCGTGGAGCCGCTTGACCATGACGTCGACAAGGTGGCCGTCCGGGAGGTCGACCTTGGTGAAGATGCGCGCGAGGGTTGCCAGTCGTTCCTTATTGGACTGTTTGACGGCCCGGAACCGGGCGCGGAAGGCGGGATCGTCGGCATACGGCTCGAGTTCGCGGAGGCGGTCGAGATCGGTGACCCACCCGTCGCCGATCGTCTCGGTGATGAGGTCGCGCAGAAGTGGCGCGGCGAGGCAGACGAACCGGCGCGGGCTGACGCCATTGGTGACATTGGTGAACTTCTCCGGCCACAGCTGCGCGAAGTCGGGGAGGACCTTGTCGCGCAGGAGGCGCGACTGGAGCTCGGCGACGCCGTTGACCCGGGTTGCGGCGACGGTCGCCAGATGGGCCATCCGGACACCCTTCTCCGGATATTCGGTGATGATCGACATCCGGCCCAACCGCAGTTCATCGCCCGGGAATGCCTGGCGCACCTCGTCGAGGAAATGCGCGTTGATGGCATAGATGATCTCGAGGTGGCGGGGCAGGAGCTTCTCGAACAGCTTGGTCGGCCACACCTCCAAGGCCTCCGGCAGCAGCGTGTGGCAGGTGTAGGCGAAGCACCGGGAGGTGATCTCCCAGGCCTGCTCCCACTCCATCCCGTGCTCGTCGAGGAGGAGCCGCATGAGTTCGGGGACGGCGATAACCGGATGAGTGTCGTTGAGCTGGAAGACGATCTGATCCGGGAGATGGGTCAGATCGAAGCCCTGCGGCAGCGTCCCGTGGAGATAGTCCTTGATCGAGCAGGCGACGAAGAAGTATTGCTGCTGCAACCGCAGCTCCCGGCCCTGCGGGGTGGAGTCCTCGGGATAGAGGACCTTGGTGATGTTCTCGGCGAAGGTCTGGGCGCGCACGGCGTCGACGTAATTGCCGGAGTTGAAGATCTGCAGGTCGAAGGCGTGGGTGGCTTCGGCGCTCCAGAGGCGCAAGGTGTTGGCCACGCCATTGCGGTACCCGGGGACCATGTAGTTGTAGGGAATGCCCAGGACATTCCACGCGGGGACCCAGCGGCGCCGCGGGCGGCCGGACTCGTCGGCATACCCCTCCGTGTGGCCGCCGAAGTCGACCTGGACGGCACGGTCGGGGTTGGGGAACTCCCACGGGGCGCCGAGGGCGAGCCAGGTGTCCGGGGCCTCCTGCTGGCGGCCGTCCGGGGTAAAGACCTGTCGGAAGATCCCGTAGTCGTAGCGGATCCCGTAGCCGATGCAGCTGACGTCCATGGTCGCCAGGGAATCGACGAAGCATGCGGCGAGGCGTCCGAGGCCGCCATTGCCGAGTCCGGGCTCGACCTCCTGGGCGCGGATGAGGCCGAAATCGAGCCCGAGGGCGTCCATCGACTCCTCGACGATGTCGGTCAGCCCCGAGTTGAGGAGGGCGTTGCCGAGTTGCCGGCCGAGGAGGAACTCGGCCGAGAGGTAGCCGACCATCTTGGCGGGCTGGGCACGACGACGGGCGGCCGTTTGGAGCCAGTCGGCCATGAGATAGCTGCGCACGGTCCGGGCGAGCGCGAGGTATTGGTGGTTGAGGGTCGAGCGCTCCAAGGGCGCCCCCTCACCGAAGTTGAGTTCCTCGAGGAACTCCCGGACGAAGGCGTCGACCGTCCGCTCGGGAGCGACGGCAGGCACCGCCGCCAGCGGATGGGAGGGCGGTCGCGAGGGCCCGATCCGCCGGAAGTCCAGCGTTGGGGCATCGTGGTCTTCGGGGGCCCAGGGCCCCACCGGCTGGTCGGTCATTGGCTTGCCCTCACCGTCGGGGATCCGCGTCCCTCTGGACGCTATCGCAACCGACCGTCGCCGCGCTCTCCCGCGATCTCCGGGCTGCCGTCGGGGCCCACCGGCGGCGGGGGAGGCCGGGGGTCAGTAGACCGAGATATGGACGTGGTCCATGTGGTTCTGCGTGGGGCTGCCGCGGTCCTCCATCATCCGCCACACCCCGGTCGACGGCATCCAGATCCGCTGCTGCCAGATGACGTACTTGATCCGCAACCGACCCGCGTTGGCGATCGCAAAGGAGGCGACCGCGTCCCCCTGGCCGGCGCTGGTGATCATGACGTCGACCGCGTGCCCGGTGCCGTGGTCGCCCCAGTCGCCGGGCCGGTACCCGCCGATATTGGTGATCCCGAAGGTCGACCGGATCGCCGAATAGACCGCCGCGGCGGTGGGCACCAGTCCGAGGGCCGCCCCCGCGGCGGCGTATGCCGTGGTCGAGCCCGAGCCGGACCCGCCACCGGCCGCGGCGCTCGCCCCGGGAGCACCCCCCGCGCCTCCGGACGTTGACACCGCGACCGCCTCCGGCTTGGCGACGGCCTTGACGCCGAGCACGCCAAAGGACGCGGGTCGGGTCGGGGCGTTGGTGCGCGGCGCGACGAGGGCGAAGGCGGCCGAGTCGGGTCCGGCATCAGGGTCGCGACGAACGGGTGAGCGGCCGGTGGTGGACCGCGAGGCGCGGTCGGCGTCGGCCCGCGAAGCGATCTGGGCCTCCGCGGTAAACGCGGCGGAGGTGAGGGAAGAGGCGACGGTGGAGTCGACGGTGGCGACGGTGGAGTCGGCGGGGCGGGCGGGCGCGGCATACGCCAAACCGCCGCAGGCGAAGGCGCCGATGGTGAGGAACTGAGCGGCGCGGGCGGCAAGGGGGGCTTGCCGGGGGCGCGCGAGGGCGTGCACGATCGAGGGCCTTCCGTGGGGGACGATCCACGGTAACGATTCGGCCACGGCGTTGTCACATCCGGTCGGCAGAGCGGGCCGAGGGGGGCCGGGGTCCGGTGCGGGCTAGCATCACCGCTCGTGGCCCGATTCACTCGCGCGGGAGTTGGAGTCCTTCCGCGACGCCGATGTGCCCGATCTCGTCGGTCCCGGCCTGAGGTTGCTCTTCGTCGGTATCAATCCGGGTCTGTGGACGGCCGCGACCGCGACGCATTTTGCCTACCCGGGCAACAGGTTCTATCCGGCGCTGCTGCGCGCCGGAATCCTCGAGCGCCGGATCGACCCGGCCGCCGGGATGACCGATGCCGACCGGGCCGCCCTCCTCGCGAGCGGGATCGGGATCACCAATATCGTCCGGCGGGCCACCGCGCGAGCCGACGAGCTGACCCGCGACGAGCTTCGCGCGGGTGCGGTGGCGTTGACCGCGTTCGTCGCGCAGCACCGGCCGCGGGTGGTCGCGGTGGCGGGCGTGACGGCATACCGGACCGCCTTCGGACGACCCCGCGCCCGTCTCGGCCGTCAACCCGAGGATCTCGCCGGCGCGGCCCTTTGGGTCGTCCCCAACCCCAGCGGTCTCAACGCCCACGACACGATCGAGACCCTCGCCAGGGCGTATGCCGATCCCGCCCGCGCCGCCGGCCTCCTCCCCGCTCCGGTCCCCGACGCCTGACGCGGGCTGCGGGACCAGCGTCCGACGAGCCCGCCTCCACCGAGGGTCGGCGCGAATCGAGACCTTCGGAGGAGGGGAGTGGACTCGGGGTGGAGGCGCGCGGCATACGGCCGGAGGAGGGTTGACGGCATGACCCTCACCACCGCCCTCGTCCTCGTGGCCATGACCGTCGTCGCCGTCGTCGCCATCGTCCCGACGCTGCTGGAGTATGCCGCGCGCCGCCCCGAACCCCGGTCGCGCCCTTCCGCCTCGCTCACCTCCCCGGCGCCCGCAGCGACCCCCGCGCCGACCCGCGCGCGTCTCGTCTGACCCTCGCGGGCCGCAACAGCGGTCAGGCCGGCACGAGGACGCAGGAGGCGGGGTCCAGCCGCACGCCCACCGTCGCCCCGGCCACGCGTCGCGGCGAGCGCGCCGACGCCCGCACGCCACCGGGGAGCGTCACGCCGATCGAGACGTGGCCGCGGTGGACGACCTGGTCCACGATCCGCACGCGCGCTCCGGCGTCATCCCGCGAGTCGGTGGCGACGAGCCCACCGGGGGCCAGGGCCAGCGTCATCCCCGCGGGGATCTCCTGACGCCACCCGAGCGCGCGGGCGTCGTCGGCGGTCAGGAAAGGTCCGTACCCGAGGAAGGCCGCCACCGCCCGGCTCGCCGGATGGGTCCAGAGCCCCTCGGGCGTGTCGATTTGACTCACCCGGCCGGCCTCCATCACCGCGACCCGGTCCGCGACCGCGAACGCCTCGTCCTGGTCGTGCGTGACGTAAAGCGCCGTCGTCCCGGTGCTACGCAGCGTCGTCCGCAGCACCCCGGCGAGGTGCTCGCGCAGCGCCCGGTCCAGCGCCGACAGCGGCTCATCGAGCATGAGCAGCCGCGGCGAGGGGGCCAGCGAGCGCGCCAATGCCACCCGCTGCGCCTGCCCGCCGGACAGCGTCGCGATGGCGCGGCGCTCGAACCCGGCCATTCCGACGAGGTCGAGCACCTGGAGCACCCGGCGCTCGCGCTCGGCCCGAGGCAGGTGCGCGAGGCCGTAGGCGACATTGCCGCCGACGTCGCGGTGGGGGAAGAGTTGGCCGTCCTGGAACATCACCCCGAACCCGCGCCGGTGCACCGGGACCTCGGTCAGATCCTCTGCACCCCAACGGATTCGCCCGGAAGCGAGGGGTTCGAGTCCGGCGATTCCGCGCAGGAGCGAGGACTTGCCCGAGCCCGACGCCCCCAGCAACACGACGATCTCGCCGGGGGCGACATCGAGGGTGACGTCGTCCACTGCGGTCGTGGCCGTATGCCGACCCCCCCCATACCGGACGACGATCCCCTCCGCGTGCAGGCCCGGACCGGGCGCGGCGCCCGTCACCACGGGAGGGCCGCTCGTGGGCGGGCGAGTTCGGCGAGCAGCATGACCGCAGCGGTCAGCCCGGCGAGCACGACCGAGGCCGCGAGCGCGGCCCCGAAACTCGCCTCGCCCGGCCGACCGATCAGCCGGAAGATGACCACCGGCAGGGTCGGCCGGTCCAGCCTGGCCAGGAATGACGTCGCCCCGAACTCCCCGAGCGAGGCCGCCATCGCAAAGCCCGCCGCGATCCCCAGCCCGCGGGCCAGAAACGGCAGATCGACGCTGCGCAGCACCCGGGCCGGCGACGCCCCCAGCGCCGCGGCCGCCTCCCGCATCCGCGGGTCGATGGCCCGGACGACCGGCAACATGGACCGGACGACCAGCGGCAGCGCGACGATCGCCTGTGCGATCGGCACCAGCACCATGGACGACCGCAGGTCCAGCGGCGGCCGGTTGAGGGTGATGAGGAAGCCGAATCCGACCGTCACGGCCGACACCCCGAGCGGCAGCATGAAGAGCGCATCGAGCCCGCGTAATGCCCTGCGCGCCAGCACTGTTCGCGGCCGGCGACTGACGACCAGGGTGACCAGCACCCCCAGGGCGAGGGCGATTGCCGTCGCCTCCACCGCGACGACGACCGAGTTGCGTATGCCGCTCCACACCGGCACGGGCAACGCCCGCCCGACCGTCGTCGCCAGGGCGCGGTAGTGCTCGAGGCTCCACCCGTCGCCCGCCCGCAGCGAACGAACCACCAGGGTGACCAGTGGCGCGCCGAGCAGCCCGAGGACGACGAGCGCGGTCACCGCCCCGGGCAGCGCGTCGCGACGCCAAGCGAACCGCTGCTCGCCCGAGGCATCCGCGCGCAGCCGGAGCGCTCGCTCCTGACGCGCCGTCGTCGCATTCGTCACCACGAGGCAGAGGGTGACGACGACGAGTTGGGTGATCGAGAGGGCAGCGGCGGCGCCGAGGTCGAGCAACTGCGTCGTTTGGTACCAGATCTCCGTCTCGATGGTCCCGATCCGGACCCCGCCGAGCACCATGACGATGCCGAATGCGCTGGCGCAGAAGAGGAAAACCAGAGAGGCCGCTGAGGCGAGCGCGGGCGTGAGCGCCGGAAGGGTGACGGTGCGGAAGGCCCGCCAGGGTGAGGCACCCAGGGCGCGGGCGGCCTGCGGCATACGCGGATCGAGTCGGGACCACAGTCCCCCCACGGTGCGCACCACGACGGAGTAGTTGAAGAACACCAGCGCCAGGACGATCGCGGTCCGGCTCTGGCCGAGGCCGGCGAGCGGACCGCTCGGGCCGAGGAGGGCGAGGAAGGCCACCCCGACGACGACGGTGGGCAGGACGAAGGGCACCCCGACGAGAGCGCGGACCAGGGCCCGGCCGGGGAAGCGGCATACATAGAGGACATAGGCGCCGGGTAGGCCGAGGGCGACCGAAACCGCCGTCCCCGAGGCGGCGAGCAGGAGGGTCGTCCCGACGATCCGCCAGGTCCGTGCCTGATCGAACACCTCCGCGAACATGCCGGTGTCGACGCGCCCGTCGACAACGAAGCCGCGGCCGACGAGCGTGACCACCGGCCAGGCGAAGAAGATCGTGAGCATCGCCAGCGGCACCACCGCAGCCACCACCCACCAGGCGCGCCACGCCTCCTCGGCCCAGGCCCTGGGCGACGGCAGCGGGTCGGGTCGCCCGGCCACCGGCGCTCCCACGTCGCTGCTCATCCGATGACCGCGGCCGTCCAGTCCTTGATCCACTGGTCCCGCTTGGCCGCGATGTCGGCGGCCTTGACCTGGATCGGGGAGGACGACAACGGGGCGAAGGTGACCCAGTCGGCCGGGAGCGTCGCAGTGTCGAGGACGGGGTACATATACATCCCCCCCGGAATGTCCTCCTGCACCGGCTTGCTCAGCAGGAAGTCGATGAAAGCGCGAGCGCCGGCCTCGTTGGCCGCGCCCTTGATGACGCCCGCATATTCGACCTGCCGGAAGCAGGTGTCCAGGAGCGCCACCGTCCGGGATTCGTCACCGCCCTTGGGCACCTCATAGGCCGGCGACGTGGAGTACGACACGACCAGCGGCCGGGGGCCCTTGCCGGAGGACCCCGAGAACTCCGTCGAGTACGCCTCGGTCCACCCCTTGGCCACCTCGACCCCGTTGTCCCGCAGCTTCGTCCAGTAGTCGACGAAGCCCGGGTCACCGCTCGCTCCGACGGTCGCGGCCAGGAACGCCAGGCCCGGTGAACTCGAGGCCGGGTTCTCCACAACGAGGAGGTCCCTATATTCCGGCCGGGTCAGGTCCGCCAACGTTGTGGGTATGCCGATCCCCTTCTGGGAGAACCATGTCCGGTCGGCGTTGACACAGACGTCGCCGTAGTCGATCGGGGTGAGTTGGCCGCTGTCGTCCGCCGCGAGGGCGGCGGCGGAGGCGGGGAGGCCGGGGGCGGCATACGGCGTGAGGATGCCGGCGGACTCGGCGCGGCCCGCAAAGGTGTTGTCGATCCCGAACACGACATCACCGAGGGGGGAGTCCTTGGACAGGATCAACTGGTTGACGACGGTGCCGGCATCCCCGGGCGCGACGACCTTGACCGTCATCCCGGTCGACTTCTCGAACTGCGTCATCAGTGAGTCGCTGACCGTGAACGAGTCGTGGGCGACGACGGTGAGCGTCGTCCCCGCAAGGGAGACAGGCGCGGAACTCGTCGACAGCGTCGAACTCGATGAGGGCGACCCGGACACGCTCGTGCCGGATGACGCACTCGGGCTGGAACTCGTCGACATCGTTGCGGGAGAGCCGGATCCGCACCCCGCGAGGGTGAGCAGACCGGCGAGCGCGACGACGGCGCGGCGGGTTGGTGTCATGGTGACGTCCTCCAATCTCATGGAGGGCCCGGCCACGATGCCGGGGAGATGGTCTCGACTCCCTACGCCGGTGCGAACCGGATCAGGTCCGAGGGTCTGCGCTGGTGCGCACTCTCAGCGCCCCGATGGCGCTCCCCTGTCAGTGCGGTCAGACTACACCGGGCCGGCCCCGGCCGACGCGGGCGGCATACTGGGGCCGTGTCCGCCGTCACCGCCAGATCCGCCGTGATCGCCGTCCTCAATGGTCCCAATCTCAACCTCCTCGGTGAGCGGGAGCCGCACATCTACGGCGCCGAGACCCTCGCCGATGTCGAGGAGCGGTGTCGTCGCGCCGCGGAGGCGCTGGGGTATGCGGTCGACTGCCGCCAAAGCAATCACGAGGGCGCGCTCGTCGATGCGGTCCACGAGTTGCGCCAGTGCGCCGGCTTCGTCGTCAACCTCGGGGCCTACACCCACACCTCGATCGCCCTGCGCGACGCCCTCGCGACGGTTTCGGGTCCCGTCGTGGAAGTTCACATTTCAAATGTTTACTCACGGGAAACATTTCGGCATTTGTCGTATGTCGCCCCGCTGGCCCTCGCGGTGATCTCCGGGTGCGGGACCCGCGGCTACGAGTTCGCGGTCGCCGCGATCGCCGACCGGCTCGCATACTCCCAGGGGTAACCGCACCGCGAGAGCGCCCGCACTGCACCCGTGGGCGCCCTCCGGAGATGTCGAAAGGGGTTGGGGGGCAACGGCATACCCCCGACCCGTGGTCGATAAGGGTTACCTTACTCTTCGGTAGGTGTTGGGCACCACGATTGGTCCCGGTTCGACGCGCGTTCCGGCCGGAATCGTGCTAGCGTCTCCCGCGGTTGCACAAAAGCGTTTCTCAGCAAGTCCATCCGTGGTCAGCGCCTCGCGGGCGAGGACCATGTGGTTGGGGGGTTATCTGCCCGCGCGGGGAGGGCATTGGCAGCTCGGCATTGCGTGCTTTGCGTATGTCGTCGCTTCATGAAAGAAAGAGATTCACCTCAATGGCACAGGGCACTGTGAAGTGGTTCAACGCGGAGAAGGGCTTCGGCTTCATCGCCCAGGACGGCGGCGGCCCCGACGTCTTCGTCCACTACTCCGCGATCGACACCACTGGTTACCGGACCCTCGACGAGGCCCAGCGGGTCGAGTTCGAGGTCACCCAGGGTCCGAAGGGCCCGCAGGCCGACCGCGTTCGCCCGGTCTGACCTAGTCCAGGCTCCTGCCGGGCGCTGGGCCCGGTCAGGTCCGTCCCTCAACAGCGGCCCCGTCCTTCCCGACGGGGCCGCTGTCGTGTCTCCGGGCACCTGGCCCGACCCCTGTTTGTGCTGGGCACCATGGGGTGGGATCGTGTATGCCGCGACCTCCGGTCCGGGCGCGTGCGCTCGGTGGGCGGTCGGCATACGCCGAGGAAAGGAATCTGGTGGCGCCGGAGCCATTGGGCGCGAGCGAGACCGCCGCGGCGTCGACCGTCCCCACGCGTACCGCGCTCCGTGCGGCCAGGCGAAAACACCGCCGCCACCTCGCCTACGGCGTCGTCGCCACTCTCTTGGTTGCGGTCATGGTGCTGACCGGCGCCGCCTATCTCAAGCTCAATGGCAATATCACCCGGGTCGACGTGTCGCGCATCCTCGGGAGGCGCCCCTCGACCTCCAGCGTCGCTCCGGGGGCCTCGACCCCCCTCAACATCCTCGTCATGGGCTCCGATACCCGACAGGGCATCGGGACGACGGAGTACGGCAAGGACACGATCGAGGGCGGAGCGCACTCCGACACCAACCTCGTGGTCCATCTTTCGGCCGATCGGTCGCGTGCCCTGGTGGTCTCGATCCCGCGCGACTCGATGACCATGGCACCGAAGAAGTGCGACGACCCCAACTCGACTGTCGCCAATGGCGAGCTCCGGCAGTGGAATTACAACTACAACCTGGGTGGTCCCGGGTGTGTGATGAAGACCGTCGAGGGGTTGACCGGGATCTATCTCGACCACTTCATCGTCGTGGACTTCCGCGGATTCCAGTCGATGGTCGACGCCTTGGGCGGGGTGGAGGTGTGCACAGCCACGGCGATCGACGACGCGGACTCGAAGTTCACCCTCAGCCCTGGCCGACATGTCCTCGACGGGAAGCAGGCCCTGGGGTATGTCCGGGTCCGGAAGACCCTCGGCGACGGCAGCGACTTAAACCGGATCAAGCGCCAGCAGGCGTTCTTGTCCTCGGTCGCCCAGAAGGCGACGAGCACTCGGCTCCTCTTGCGTCCGGATCGGCTCTTCGCTTTTCTCGATGCCGCGACGAGTTCGATGACGAGCGACCCGGGCCTGAGCCTGACGACGATGACGTCGATCGCGCACAGCCTGCGCAATCTCGGGATCAAGAACATCGAGTTCGTGACGGTCCCTGTCGAGGTGTATCCCGCCGACCCCAACCGAGTCCAGTGGAAGGATTCGGCGAAGGCGTTGTGGGCGGCGATCCGCGACGACCGGCCCTTGCCGGGCACCCCGACCGACTCGGGCCCCTCCACACCGACGTCGACCGCGACCGTCGACTCGCCGCTGACCGTGCGGCCCGACAAGATCACCGTGGCCATCAGCAACGACTCCGGGGTGACCGGCCTGGCCGTCCAGGCGGGCGAGGCCCTGCGCGTCCAGGGTTTCGTGATCGACGGCTACCGCAACGGCCAGGCGGGGGCGACCAAGGGGACGCTCGGGCTTTGTGGCAAGGGCCGCAGCGAGGCGGCCCGGACCGTGGCCGCCGCGTTCCCGGGGGCGATCCTCAAACAAGACTCAAGCGCGGGCGCTGTCATCGTCGTGCACCTGGGTGTCGGTGCGGCCAATCCCGTCGAAGTGCCTAACCGACTGGGTGATGCCGCGCTCCCACCGATGACGGTCACCGCCTCCGACTCCGAGACCCTGCAAACCCGCAACGCCGGTCAGGACATCTGCAACTAATCCCGGCGCTGGCCGACGACAGCCACCCGCAGCCGTTCGTCAGCCGGTGTTGGTCATCCGGTGTTGGTCAGCCGGTCAGCCGGTGTTCCGGTCCTCGAGCAGATAGGCCGCGTCGACGATGTGGTCGATCGAGCGCCGAGCCTCCTCCTCGGACAGGATCCCGCGGGCGTAGCTGTATGTCGTCCCGAGCCACCCGAAGGTGAGCACCTGCTGGCGACCGGACTGCCAGCCGTCGTCCGAACGGGCGAAGGGCGACGCCAGACCAGGCACGGAGGTCAGCCGCTGATCGTTGACGACTCGCTCCCGCCCCTCGGGGTCATCGCTGTCCATGGGATCGGCGGACAAGGCGGCCAGGGCGAGTCCCGGCGCGTCCCCGGGCGTGGTCTGCGCGACCACCTCGGCATGCGCCTTGGTCTGGATATGGACCGCAAGGGCATGCAGGAGAGCGTTTTTGCTCGGCACGATCGAATAGAGCGTGTTGAGCGACATCCGACACTCGTTGGCGACCTTGCGCATCACGGGGCCGGTGAAATCGCCCCTCTCGATCACCGAGAGCAGTGCTGGTAACACCCGCTCGGACAACCGGGGATCGTCGATCATCGGTGATCGGGGGACCGTCATGGGCTGAACTGTAGCCGCCGACCGTGTGATCGACCCGATAACGAATCGGCCTGCTGAAACGACGTGTGAAGCGTGGTCGGCGGGGGCCAATCTGCCGGGGCTGCTGTGGTCGAGGAGGGCCGGTTCAGACGGCGCGTGGGCGACCTCGCCCGGCACAGATGGCCGGTCGATCTCGCCGGGCCGATCCTGCCCGGGCCCATCGCGTCGTGATGGGCCCGGGTCGTGCCAGTGGGCTGGCAATGGGCGGAGGCGGAGGGATTTGAACCCTCGATGGGCGTTTAACCCAAACCGCATTAGCAGTGCGGCGCCATAGACCGGACTAGGCGACACCTCCCAGGCCCGGCAACGATATCCGGCGAGGCGCCTGCGGGGCAAAGCGGGTGCGCGCAGGTCGCGCCGGCCGTCACCTACGGGCCAGGACGGCACTCGCCCGGACGGGCGGCGCGTTGGTCGGGGGCGCGCCGCGGAAGACCCAGACGCGCATGAGGAGGTAGCGGACGACCGCCCCCAGGACGGTGGCACCACCGAGGGCGGCGGTCTCGACCAGCGTGGCCGGGTGCGCGACCAGGCGGTGGACCAGCGCCAATGCGCCGGCCGTGACGACCCAGCTGACGCCGAGGAGGACGAACCCCTGAGCCTGGTGGCGCCAGTGGCCCCCGCTGCGGACCCCGAAGGTCCAGCGCCGGTTGGCCGCGGTGTTGGCGAGGGTTGCCACCACCAGGGCGAGGAGGTTCGCGGCCTGGGCGGACGGCATACCGGCAGAACGCAATCCGGCGAACAGCGCGAGGTGGAGGACCGTGGAGGCGCCACCGACGACAGCGAATCTGATGACCTGCCTGGACATGACGGTCACGACGTGGCGGTCGAGGTCGAGGCGGTGCCCGACAGGGGCTTGGTCAGGTCGTAGAAGGTCTGGTCACCGATCTGGACGGAGGTGTAGGTCGCGCTGACCCACGCGGAGATCTCACTGGAGGCGTTGGAGCCGCCGTTCTGCTGGCCGAAGCCGCCCCCCGCGAGGAAGTAGTGGATCCGGCCGGCCCGGACGTACGCCTGGAACTGGGCGAGGGTCGGACTCGGATCGGACCCGTTGAACCCGCCGATCGCCATGACCGGGAGTTGGGTGGCCAGTTGAAGGCCAGCGGCGTTCTGGGACCCGACGGCGGCGGCGACCCAGGTGAACTGCGCTGAATTAGCGGACAGCGCGGCCACGACCTCGGTCGACGGGGTGGTCGCATTGAGCAGTCCACCCATGCCCCCGCGCCCGCCGGTGAACCCGCCCGTGGTCCCGCCCGTGGTCCCGCCGGGTGCCCCACCCTGCGCGGTCCCGGGAACTCCGCCGGGGAGACCGCCCGGCGCACCACCCGGCATACCGCCAGGGACGCCACCGAAACCACCCGTGGACGGTCCGGCGGTGACGATCGAGCCGCTGTATCCCGTCCCGATCGTCGTCACGCTGTAGGCCGCGGGGCCCGCGAGTCCGGCGAGGACCGCCGCTGCGGCGACGACCGGGACGGCGCGGGTGTGCAGGCGGGAGACGACGAGGAAGAGGAGCGCGGCCGCCAGGCCGACCACGAGGACGGTCACCCGCAGGAGCGAGCCGTATGCCGTTGTCCGAGAAAGAAGAACGAAGGACCAGCCCGCGGCGGCAGCGGTCGCGGCGGCGAGGATGAGCCCGCCGCTGACCGACCGGCGACGCTCCCACGCCTCGGCCGCGCCCATCCCCACGACGGCCGCGACAGCCGGGGCGAGGGCGACGGTGTAGTACTCGTGGAAGATCCCGGCCATCATCGAGAAGACCGCCATCGTGACCAGGAGCCACCCACCCCAGACGACGTATGCCGCGCGGCGCAGGTCCGTGCGAGGGGCGCGGCCCCGCAGGGCGATCCCGGCGATGAGGAGGATCAGTGCCGCGGGGATCAGCCAGGAGATCTGGCCCCCGACGGTGGAGGAGAACATCCGCCACACGGATTCGGTCCCGGAGTTGGGGCCGCGCTGTCCCACCGACCCGGTCTCTGCCCCGCTGAGGCGGCCGATCCCGTTGTAGCCGAAGGTCAATTCGAGGAAGGAGTTGGTCTGGCTGCCGCCGATATAGGGCCGCATGCTCGCCGGGACGAGTTCGACGATGGCGATCCACCAGCCGGCGGACAGGAGCATCGCGAGGCTCCCGGCGACGGCACCGGTCACGCGGCGGCGCAGCGGAGCGTTGGCGAAGAGGACGAACGCGAGTCCGAGCGCGGGGACGACGAGGAGGACCTGGAGCGCTTTGGTCAGGAACCCGAAGCCGAGGGCGATTCCGGCCGCGACGAACCACCGCGTGCTGCCGTGCTCGATCGCGCGCAGCGTGGCGTAGGCCGCGACGGCCATGAGGAGGGTGAGCAGAGCGTCGGGGTTGTTGAAGCGGAACATGAGGACGGCCACGGGCGTCAGGGCGAGGACGAGCCCGGCGAGGAGACCGGCGGCGGGGGTCCAGTATCGGCGGACCGCGGCATACACGACGGCGACGGAGGCGACGCCCATGAGGACTTCCGGGACGAGGATCGCCGCCGAGTTGAGCCCGAACAGGCGCACCGACAGGGCCATCACCCACAGAGAGGCGGGTGGCTTGTCGACGGTGATGGCATTGCTCGCGTCGAAGCTGCCGTAGAAGAAGGCCTTCCAGCTCGCGCTGCCGGCCTGAACCGCGGCAGAGTAGAACGAGTTCGCGTAGCCATTGGCGGTCAGGCCGGTCAGATAGAACGCGAAGGTCGCCAGGAGAAGAGTCAGCAGAGCCGGCCGGACCCAGGCCGGATCGCTCTCGTGCCCGCGCACGAGCCGCTGGAGCCGTCCCCGTCGGCGAACCCCACTGTCGGGTATGCCGCGCGCCCCCCGCGCGGTGGGCTCGGGCGTGGGGTCGATGCCCGGCGGTGGCTGCGCGGGGTCGGTCGCGGGGGCCGGGGCGGGGGAGAAGGTGGCGACGTCCATTCCTCAACGGTCCGCCCTGGGTCTGTGGGCTGGCTGTGTCTCGGCTTGGCTGTGCGAGTGAGATTTCGTCGGGGAGGGGCGCAGGCTGGCACAGGCCGCTTAGGCGGCCGGCAATTCGACGACGAAGGTCGTTTCGCCGGGCTTGGAGCGCAGGCCCACGCGGCCGCCATGGGCACCGGCCACGGCAGAGACGATCGACAGGCCTAGTCCGGTGCTCCCGGAGGTGCGGGTGCGCGCCTCGTCGCCGCGCACGAAGCGCTCGAACACAGTGCGCTGCAATGCTTCCGGTATGCCGTGTCCGTTGTCGGTCACGGACAGCAGGACCGTGTCGCCCTCCCGCCGAAGCGCCGTGACGACGCGGGTCCCGGCGGGCGTGTGGGTGCGGGCGTTGGCGAGGAGATTGGCGATCACCTGGTGCAGCCGGGCCCGGTCCCCGGGAACCTCGACCGGCTCGTCGGGCAGGTTGAGCTCCCACTTGTGCTCGGGAGAGGCCGCCCGGGCGTCGCTCACGGCGTCCATCGCCAGCAGGGTCAGATCCACCGGGTCGTGATCGAGCGGCCGGCCGGCGTCGAGTCGGGCCAAGAGGAGGAGGTCCTCGACCAGCCCTTGCATCCGCAGGGCTTCCGACTCCACTCGCCCGATCGCGTGGGTGACCGACGGCGGGACCGGGTCGCGTTCGCGGCGGGACAACTCGGCATACCCGCGGATGCTGGCGAGGGGGGTGCGCAACTCGTGGGAGGCATCGGCGACGAACTGGCGGACCCGCATCTCCGACTCCTGCCGGGCCTGGAGGGCGTTGCCGACATTGTCGAGCATGCTGTTCAGGGCGAGGCCGACCTGGCCGACCTCGGTGTTGGCGTCGGTGTCGCCTTGCGGAACGCGTTCGGCGAGAGCGACTTCGCCGCGCTCCAGCCGCAATTGCGACACGCGGCCCGCCGTGGCGGCCACCCGTTGCAGGGGCGCGAGATTGCGGCGGATGAGATAGCTGCCGCCGACCCCGACGACCGCGAGCCCGAGGATGGTCCCCGCGGCGACGAGGCCGATCAGCTGGTTGGTGATCGCCCCGATCGGGCCGGTGGGCACGCCGGTGATGTAGGTCGCGCCGGCCTGGGTGATCGCGATCAGGCGATACGTGCCGATCTCGTGGCCGAGGTCGACGTCGACCGGGTGTGCGCCGATCCCGGCCTCGAGGAGGACGCCGATCTGGGCCGCCGTTAACGCGGTCGTCTTGCCCTCGGCGTCGACGACGGTGTTGACCGGACCGAAGCGGTCGTTCACAACGGCCCCATTGCGCAGGCCGAGGCGCAGCATTGCCGTGCCGCTGCCGGGTGGGGGACCGACGAGGTGGTGGTCGCCGCCGTCGAGGTCGCCGTCGAGGCTACGGCTGACGGTTTGCCGCAGCGAGGCGTCGACCTGATCGGAGAGATAGTGCTGCGTGGCGAGGACGACGAGCGCGCCGGTGCCGAGGCTCACGGCGATGAAGAGCGCGATCGTCGAGGCCAGCAGCTTGGCCCGCAATGTCCACGAGCGCAGGGGCCGCAGCCCGAGGGGGCCGGCGGGGGGAGGGGTCGGCATACGGATCGGGCGGTGGCTCAGTCGGCGGGCTTGAGGACATAGCCGACGCCGCGCATGGTGTGGATCATCGGGGTGCGGCCGGCGTCGATCTTCTTGCGCAAGTAGGAGATATAGAGCTCGACGACATTGGCCTGCCCGCCGAAGTCGTAGTTCCAGACGCGGTCGAGGATCTGCGCCTTCGACAGGACCCGCCGGGGGTTGCGCATGAGATAGCGCAGGAGTTCGAACTCGGTCGCGGTGAGATTGATCTGGGTGCCCGCGCGCGCCACCTCGTGGCTGTCCTCGTCCATCGTGAGGTCGCCGACGACGAGCACGGAGGAGGATTCGTCGGCGACGATGGCGGTGCGGCGCATGAGGGCGCGCAGCCGCGCGACGACCTCCTCGAGGCTGAACGGCTTGGTCACATAGTCGTCGCCCCCGGCGGTCAGCCCGGCGACCCGGTCCTCGACCGCGTCCTTGGCGGTGAGGAAGAGGACTGGAACGGCGGAGTTGTCGGCGCGCATCCGGCGCAGCACCTCCAGACCGTCGAAGTCGGGGAGCATCATGTCGAGCACGACGGCGTCGGGCTGGAACTCCCGCGCGGTGCGCACTGCCTCGGTGCCCGATCCCGCCGCCTTGACGTCCCAGCCCTCATAACGCAACGCCATGGCGAGCAACTCGGTGAGATTGGGTTCGTCGTCGACGACGAGGACGCGGACGGGGCTGCCGTCCAGGCGCTGCAGCTTGGGGGCGGCGGCCGAGGTCGTGTTCATGCCCCAAGTCAAGACGGCCCACCTGGCAAACGGGGCGTTGGTGACTGTGGGATTCCTGTGGATTGTCTGTGGTGCATTTCCGACAGTTCGGACAGTGTGGTCACAGGCTGGGCACAGGGGTCGTCGCGAGGGTGGTGGGGATACGTCGTCACCCGCCTCCCGAGGAGACCACCATGAGCGATCCGTATGCCGATCCCTCCCCGACAGCCCCCGAGGGCCCCGCCCCCTCCCCGGCAACGGCCGCGACCTGGTCGGGCCGGAAGACCGCGGTAGCGGGCCTGGCTGCGGTCGGAATCGCTTGTGCGACAGCGGCTGCGGCCGCGGCCGCGGTGCCGCTGGGGAGCCCTGTGTTGGGCGGCAGCGGTCGTGGCCAGTTCGGACCGGGCGCCGGCCCAGGAGGTATGCCGGGTGGTCAGGTCTGGGGTGGCCGGCACGGAGGTGACCGGCACCAGGGCGGGTGGCCGGGTTCGGGGGAATCGGCATACCGCCGGGGCAGGGTGCGCCTGGGCAAACTGCGCCGGGACAGGGAGTCCCGGGGCAGGGAGTGCCGGGTCAGGCAGGCCGGCCAGGGGGCGAGCCAGGGCGGTCTTGGGACCGACCCGCGTGGCGCCAATGGCAGCACGGGGACGAACTGATGCATCGCCACCGGTTGCACCGCGATCCCCAACCCCGTGCGGCCGGGGGGTGCGTCCGCTGGCGAGCCAGCGGCATACGGACTCGGCGGCGATCCGTCGGGGCTTAACGGCAACGCCGCTCGGGCCGACGACCGAAACGCACTAGCGCGCGGCCGGTGTCGGCTCAGGTGGCGACGTGCTCCTCGAGCCAGGCCCGGATCGGGGTGAGGCGGCGCCATACGGCCGCGATCTCCTCACGCGCCTGAGGCGTCGAGAACCAGTGGGGAACACCGAAGTCCCGCATCAGGAAGAGCTCCTTGCGGCGCAACAACGCGATCCGCGGATGGTCCGTGGAGTAGCCGCGCGGTGCGGTGGCGACCGCGTCCCCGTGGACCTCGAATCCGTGGGCGCTGAGGTCGTCGACGAGTGCCATCACCGCCACGCCCGACGCCGGGGCGTCCACGGCGGCCCGGAAGCGTCGGGTCAGCTCCGGAGTTGCCGCCCGGAAGCCGCCTCCGGCCACCAATCCGTCAGCGCTCAGCCCGACGTAGAGGCCGAGGGTGGTGTCGCGACCGACGATGGCCCCTTGATGGTCCTTGTACGGCGACTTGTCGGCGCTGAACCGGACGTCGCGGTTGGGGCGGAAGACCTTGGCCACGCCGAATTCCCCGGCGAGATCGTCCAGGAGTGCCTCGAGCGGGCCGCGGACGGCGGCGGCATAGGTGTCCTTGTGCGCCTGCCAGTAGGCCCGGGAGTTGTCGGCCTCCAGGCCCGCATAGAAGGTGATCGCGTCGGCGGGGAACCCGGTGAAGGTCATGATCGGCATTGTGCCGGTGCCCCGTCGCGCCGCGCCACGCCGGGAGGGGCTCCCACTGGATGCACCAGCGGGAGCCCCTCCCGGTCGTCTGCCGCAGCGCGGTCAGGCGTTGAGCCGCTCCTTGAGCCCGTCGAGCTCGGCGCGCAGCGGAGCCGGGAGCTTGTCGCCGAACTTGGCGAACCACTCCTCGATCAGCGGGAGTTCCTTGACCCAGTCCTCGGTGTTGACGGCCAGCGCCTTGGCCACGTCCTCCTCGGACATGTCCAAGCCGGTGGTGTCGAGAGCACCCGGAGCCGGGACCAGGCCAACCGGGGTCTCGACTGCCTCGGCGTCGCCGTCGAGCCGCTCGACGACCCACTTCAGGACGCGGCTGTTGTCGCCGAAGCCCGGCCACAGCCACTTGCCGTCGGCGTCCTTGCGGAACCAGTTGACCTGGAAGATGCGCGGCAGCTTGGAGGCGTCAGCCTGCTTGCCGATCTCGAGCCAGTGGTTCATGTAGTCGCCGGCGTGGTAGCCGATGAACGGGAGCATCGCCATCGGGTCGCGGCGCACGACGCCGACCGCGCCGGTCGCCGCCGCGGTCGTCTCCGAGGACAGGGTCGCCCCGACGAAGGTGCCGTGCGTCCAGTCGCGGGATTCGTAGACCAGCGGAACGGTCGTCGCGCGACGGCCACCGAAGAGGATCGCGTCGATCGGGACACCGTCGGGGTTGTCGTATTCCGGTGCGATCATCGGGCACTGCTTCGCCGGGGTGGTGAAGCGGCTGTTGGGGTGGCTGGAGACGACGCCGGACTCGGGGGTCCAGTCGTTGCCCTTCCAGTCGATGAGGTGAGCCGGGGCCTCCTTGGACATGCCCTCCCACCAGACGTCGCCGTCGTCGGTGCGCGCGACATTGGTGAAGATCGAGTTGCCCTTCTCGATGGTGCGCATGGCCATCGGGTTGGTGTTCATCCCCGTGCCGGGGGCGACACCGAACAGGCCGAACTCGGGGTTGACGGCATACAGGCGGCCATCGGGGCCGAAACGCATCCAGGCGATGTCGTCACCGATCATCTCGGCCTTCCAGCCGTCGATCGTCGGCTCGAGCATCGCGAGGTTGGTCTTGCCGCACTGGCTCGGGAAGGCGCCGGCGACGTAGTGGACGGTGCCCTTGGGCGAGGTGAGCTTGAGGATGAGCATGTGCTCGGCCATCCAGCCGTCGTCGCGCGCCATCGCCGAGGCGATGCGCAGGGCGTAGCACTTCTTGCCGAGGAGCGCGTTGCCGCCGTAGCCGCTGCCGAAGGACCAGATCTCGCGGGTCTCGGGGAAGTGGGCGATGTACTTGGTGTCGCTGCACGGCCACGGGACGTCGGCTTGGCCTTCGGCGAGGGGGGCGCCGACCGAGTGGAGGCCCTTGACGAAATCGGCGTCGAGCTCCTCCATCTTGGCCAGGACCGGGCTGCCGATGCGGGCCATGATCTTCATGTTGACGACGACATAGGCCGAGTCGGTGATCTCCACGCCGAACATCGGGACCGTCGCGTCGAGGTGGCCCATGACGAAGGGGATGACGAACATCGTCCGGCCCTTCATGCACCCGCGGTAGAGATCGGTCATCGTCGCCTTGAGCTCGGCCGGGTCGATCCAGTTGTTCGTCGGGCCGGCGTCCTCCTCCTTCTCGGAGGCGATATAGGTCCGGTCCTCGACACGCGCGACATCGCTGGGGTCCGAGGCGCACCAGTAGGAGTTGGGCTTCTTGTCGTCGGCGAGCTTGACGAAGGTCCCCGAAGCCACCAGGTCCTGGTTGAGCTGCTCGGCCTCCTCGTCCGTGCCCGTGATCCAGACGACCTTGTCGGGCGTGCACAGGGCCGCCACTTCATCGACCCACGCCTGGAGAGCGGTGTTGCTCGTGGCGGTCTCGGTTGTCATCCTCGGTATCCTCCGTGGTGTGTGGCGAGGGCCCTTGCCCCACAATGGTTTCCGCGCGGCCACCGGTCCGTGGAGACACCGGAGCAGCCGCATGGCGGCTTCTGCCTCTACGGTAGCCCAGCACACCCTGCGACCCGCCGGTGAAACCCTTTCCATCCTGTGCATCTCCTCACAGGTAGACCCAGGTCGTATGCCGCGCGCCCACCCCGACGGGTCGCCTCCCACCCCCGCCCACTCCGCCGTGGGGTGGGACCGCGAGCTACACCAATGGGGCTCGCAGCCGCAGCCGTATGCGGCGCCGCGCCCGGTCGGGCGGCATTGGTGTAGCCGAGGGTCCGCCGTGTCAGCCGAGGGTTCGCGGCCCGGGTGGGGCGTCCGCGGGGGACCTGATCAGTGGGGCGCGAGCCAGGTCAGTGGGGCGCGAGCTGGTCGTGGAAGGCGAGATAGAGGTTGGCGATCACGGTCGGGGAGGTGATTGGCACGGCGAGGATCTCCTCGATCCGTCGGAGGCGGTAGCGCACCGAGTTCGGGTGCAGATAGAGCGCGGTGGCCGTGGCCTGGATGTCCATGCCCCGGCCGAGCCACGCGATCACCGTCTCGACCAGATCCTCGTGTTCCAGGAGCCCGGCGAGTTGCTGGCGGACCTTTTCGGCGGTGGCCTCTTGTCCGCGTGAGGAGAGCAGCCAGGTGGCCAGGTCCACGTCCTCGAAGCGCACGATGGTGCCGGCCTCGGGATCGGGCGCGACGCCGGCGGACCCGAGGCCGTAGTGGCCTCGGCGCAACGCGACCTGGGAGGCGCGGCGCGCGTCGCGGTCCTGTCGCCGCGCCAGAACGAGATCGGTGAAGCGTTCGCTGAGCCCGACGTGATGGGTGCGGGCCAGCACGGCGAGCCACTCATCGAGGGCACCGTTGTCCGCGACCATCCCGTGCAACACCGTGCCCTCACCGGCCAACGCGTCCCGAGTGTCGTCGGAATGGGCGGCCAGGACGAGAGGCAACCCGGCGACGTGGGCCTCGTCATACAGCGCAGTGAGGTCGTCCCCCTCGCCACGCGCCCGGCCGGCCTGGCTGCGGGGCACCGCCCACAGCATCCGGACCGGGAAGCGCGGAGCAAATCGATACGCGCGCAACCGATCCCAGACCCGGATCTCGCTCTCGGTGGTCACGCCCTCGACGAGTTGCTGCAGCAACTGGGCCGCCTCGGCCCACGTGGCCGTCGCCGAGAGCGCCTGGATGCCACTGACCGCGCTGAAGATCCGCTCCGCCGATTCGAGCAGACCATCGCCGACCTCCTCGATGGTGCTCTCGCGCCGGCTCGCGACCGCCATCCAGTAGCCCACCCCGCGCACCGACAGCGGCTGGGCCAGCACGTGCCAGCGGCCGACCGCGAACCGCAGCCGACCGTGACCGCGGGTTGCCAACTCGCTCCAGATCAGCCGGGTCGGACCGTCACCCACCGCGGCCACCTGGCGGCCCGACTCCTCATACACCGCCGCCGTGCCCTTGACGAAGTAGGCGAGCCGCTGCACGAGGGCGGCCACCGGTTGCGGGTCGGCGAGGGCCCGCAGGAGGTCGTTCTGGAGCCAGAGTTGGCGACGCACCGGATAGGAGTCCGGGCCGATGACGGCGGAGTTGACGACGTCCTCGACCCGGAAGAAGGGCACATCCGCCGGCACGGTCAGCACGGGGAAATGGCGCGCGGAGGCAGCGGCGACCAAGCGGGACGGCACGGTGTCGAGGTGGACGCCGATGCCGAAGAGGAGGGCGACGACGCCGGCTTCGATCAGTTCCTCGACGAGATCGTCCTCGTGACGATCGGGGAGGGGAACTCCCACCCACCGAAGCCCCGTCGTGAGCATGACCGACCCGGGCTTCAGCCAGCGTCCGGGGTGGTCGATCTCGATGGTGTGCGCGCCGGTGACGACGGCCGAGACGGGGGCCTCCGAGACCAGAGCGAGGCCGAGGGAGGGCACCTCGAGCAACTGCCCCAGGGTCAGGCCTCGGGTGGGCGGCATCGGCCCATCCTAGGTTTCCTTGTCGGATACGACAATCGATCGGGAGGTTCTATGGAGATCCTCTAGTGACGTGCGAAATCGCTCCGGCCACAGTGGTGACGCAACTCACGGAGAGACCGAGGCCACATCGCCGGCGACTCCGCGAGGCCCATCAGCTCGACCACCAAGGAGGCTGGTCCGGTGTCATCACTTCGCGTTGCCGTCGACGTCGGCGGGACGTTCACGGACGTCTGCATCTTCGACGAGCACAGTCACCAGGTCCGCGTGACCAAGGTGCCGTCCACCCCCGACGATCCCATGCTCGCGGTCATGGACGGCGTGCACCGCGGCGAGGTCGACCTCGCCGATGTGGCGCTCTTCAGCCATGGGACGACCGTCGCCACCAACGCCCTCATCACCCGGCGATTCCCCCCGGCGGCGATGGTGACCACCCGCGGTTTCCGAGACGTCCTGGAGATCCGGGACAGTACCAAGGACGACCTTTGGGACGCCTACAAGGACGTGGGGCGGCCCTACATCCGCCGGCGGGACCGCTTCGAGGTCACCGAACGGATCGACTACGCCGGTGAGGTCGTGGAGCCGCTCGACGAGGACGAGGCGCGCCGTCTCGCCCGGTTGCTGCGCCGCCGCGGCGCGACGACGGTCGCCGTCTGCTTCGTCAACAGCCACGCCAATCCCGCCCACGAGTTCCGGATGCGGGAGATCCTCCAGGAGGAACTCCCCGAGGCGCGCGTCTCCACCTCCGCCGAGATCCTCCCCGAGATCTTCGAGTACGACCGCTTCAACACCACCGTCGCCAATGCCGTCCTGGCTCCCCTGGTGACCGGTTACGTCGACCGGCTGGGGGAGGAACTCCAGGGCGAGGGGTATGCCGGTGACCTCCTCCTCCTGCACAGCGGGGGCGGGTCGATGACTCCCAAGATGGTCTCCCGCTATCCCGTGCGCCTGGCCGCCTCCGGGATCGCCGCGGGGGCGATCGCGGCGCGCCATATCGCCACCCAGGCGGGCTTCCCCAACGCCATCGGCCTCGACATGGGCGGCACCAGCACCGACATCTGCCTCGTCCACGGTGGTGAGTTGCGGGTGACCAAGGAGTGGTCGGTCGAGTACGGCTACCCGATCATCTTCCCGAGCATCGAGGTGCTCACCATCGGTGCCGGTGGCGGTTCGCTGGCCTGGCTGGACGAGGCCGGATCATTGCGCAACGGCCCCCAGTCGGCCGGAGCCGATCCCGGCCCCGCGTGCTACGACACCGGTGGCATCGAGCCCACCAACTCCGACGCCAATGTCGTGCTCGGCCGACTCGGCTCGACGCTCGCCGGCGGCGCCAAGCAGTTGCGCCCGGAACTCGCCAAGCATGCGATTGTGGAGAAGATCGCCACACCGCTCGGCCTCGAACTCGCCGAGGCGGCGGGCGCCATCGTCAAGGTCGCCAACGCCAATATGGCGGACGCGGTCCGCCTCGTCTCCATCCGGCGCGGGCTGGACCCGCGCGACTTCGCCCTGATCGCCTTCGGGGGTGCCGGGGCGCTGCACGGAGCGGAGGTGGCGCGAGAACTGTCCATACCGACGGTGATCGTGCCCGCCAACCCGGGGTCACCTCGGCGCTCGGGTGTCTTCTCGTCGACATCCGGCACGACCTGTCGCAGATGTACAACCGGCCGCTTTCCGAGGTCGACGAGGTCGATCTCCAGGCGAGCTTCGGCGCACTCGAACTGAGCGCCTCGGAGCGGTTGCGGCATGAGGGGCAGCCCCGAGCATGCCGTGCTCCAGCGGCTGGTCTCGATGCGCTACCTCGGGCAATGGCGGTCGCTCACCGTCGAAATGGGCTCGGGGCTCGGCGCGCTGCGCGAGGCCGTCGCGAGGTTCCACGAGGAGCACGAGCGGGAGTTCGCCTTCCGTCGTGACGACGCACCGGTGGAGATCTACCAGATCGCCCTCAAGGCCGTCGGGACAACCCCCAAGCCGGCCTTCGCGCCGCACCAGCGGGTCGTTGGCTTCCGGCCCGAGCCGCGCCTCATGCGTCCGGTGTGGTTCGAGGACACGGAGTGGGTCGACACCCCGGTCTACGACCGCGCCGACCTCCCGGCCGGGACGGTCCTAGCCGGTCCCGCGATCATCGACCAACTCGACTCCACCACGGTCGTCCCGCCCGGCACCCGCGCCGAGATCGACGACTGGCTCAACATCCTCATCCACGTCACGGAGGCAACCCGATGAGTATCGACACCCCGGCTCCACCCCAGGCTCCCACGGCGGGCGCGA
The DNA here is from genome assembly GCA_016702415.1 of Nostocoides sp. GTDB lineage: Bacteria > Actinomycetota > Actinomycetes > Actinomycetales > Dermatophilaceae > Nostocoides_A. The sequence continues at coordinate 15,391 of JADJEA010000025.1, read as the reverse complement.
CCAATCCGGCACTGGCCCACCAGCGTTCGCTGGACCCGGTCACCTTCGAGGTCCTCAAGAATGCGTTCACCACCGCGGTGGACCTGATGAGCGAGCAGATCCTGCGCACCTGCTACTCCTTCGTGATCTACAGCCGCGACTTCTCCTCGGCGCTGTGCGACGGCCAGGGCAACACGGTCATGCAGGGCAGCCAGGACATCGCCGTCCACGTCGGGACCCTGCACTTCCAGTGCAAGGCGGTGCTCGAGCAGTTCGGCTCCGATATCCACCCGGGCGACGTCTTCGCGATCAACGACCCCTATCGCGGGGGCACGCACTTCAACGATGTCAGCTTCATCCGGCCGATCTTCGTCGGCGAGGAGATCATCGCCTTCGCCCAAAACAAGGGCCACTGGGCCGACATCGGCGGCCGGGTCCCGGGAAGTTTCGACGTCACCGCGACCGAACACTTCGGCGAGGGCCTGCGCATCCCCGCGATCAAGGTCTTCGACCGGGGGGTTTTCCGGTATGACGTGGCCGCCCTCCTCGTGGAGAACACCCGTTCCCCCGACATCGGCCTCGGCGACCTGCACGCTCAGTCCGAAGCGACCAGCATCTGCGAGCGCGAGATCCTTCGCCTGGTCGAGCGCTACGGCAAGGACACGATCGTCGCCGCGATGGCGGAGGTCCAGGACTATGTCGAGCGGATCGTCCGCACCCGGGTCGCCGACCTCCCGGATGGAACCTGGTCGACCACCGACTATCTCGACGCCGATGCCGGTCGCGGTGAGGGTCTGGTCCCGATCAAGGTCACGATGACCATCTCCGGTGACCAGGTCTCCTACGACCTGGCGGGCTCCGCGCCGGCGGTCGCGAGCTTCCTCAACTGCGGCTACGGCACGGCGTTTTCGGCCATCTATGCCGGGACGAAGACGTTTTTCCCCGACATCCCGCTCAACTCGGGCTTCTATCGCGCCGTCACGGCCGACATCGGGCCCGAGGGCTCGGTCGTCAATGCTGGATGGCCGCACGCGGTCACCGGATTCTGTTCCGGCCCATACGAGAAACTCATGAACGCGATCTTCGAGATCTGGAGCCAGATCGTGCCCGAGCGGGCGCTCGCGTGCTGCTTCAACCTCGAATATCTCCTCGTCGGCGGGCGGGATTCGCGCACCAAGGACGAATCGTTCTTCATGTGGTACGACTGGATGGCCGGCGGCTGGGGCGGGCGCGCCAGCAAGGACGGCTCCGGCGCCACGGCCCCCGCGTTCGGTGTCGGCCTCGCCGTGCAACCGCTCGAAGGTCAGGAGCGGCTGAGCCCGGTCCTGACCACCCAGCACTCGATCGTCACCGACTCCGGTGGCCCGGGTCGCTATCGCGGCGGCGTCGGGGTGGAGAAGGGCGGCAAGCTGACCGACGCCAGCCACACGGTCATGTCCTACTGCTGCGACCGGGCCCGGTCGATCACCTGGGGGCTGGACGGCGGCCTGCCCTCGATCCCGCATGGGGTTTGGCTCAACAAGGGCACCGACCAGGAGCGCTTCCTTGGCAGCGTCTTCTCCTCCGTTCCGGTCGTGCCCGGGGACAGCTTCACGCGTCCGTCCGCCGGTGGCGGCGGATACGGCGACCCCCTCGAGCGGGACATCCAGGCCGTCGTCGACGACGTCATCGACGGCTACGTCTCGATCGAGCGGGCCGCCGCCGACTACGGGGTCGTGGTTACCGCCGTGGACCCCGAGGTCGATGAGTATGCCGTGGACCACGACGCGACCACCGCCCTGCGCGCCCGGATTCGCTCCGAGCGGACCGGGTGGTTGGAGCAGGACGCCGAGGCGCTCGCCGCCCGCTATCGCTCCGGCGAGGTCGGCATGCTCGACATGATCCGGCGCTACGGCGTCATCGTCGACTGGGGCACCGGTGACCTGCTCGCCCAGAGCACCCGCCAGTTCCGCGACATGCTCCGGCGCCGCGCCGCCGCGCACTGGGCCTGACGCGCCTGGCGCACTGGGACTGACGCGCCTGGCGCGCACTGGGCTGACGCGCCGAGGCGCACTGGGCTGACGCGCCGCCGCCCAAGGGCGGCCCACACACCTCGCGGGGTGCCGGTTCCCATCCCGGCACCCCGCGGGCATCTCCCGTGCCGCCGGCCAGCGACCCGGGATCGCGGAAGGCATGCCGTCCGTGCTCACACCAACACCACGCCTCCCGAAGGGAGTTCACCATGCCCGCCATTCCCCAGCAACCACAGGCCGCGGCTGCCCCGCGAGACCTGTTCGGCCCCAACGCCGACGACGGCACCGCCTTCGTTCCCGAACCCGACGACGACATCGAAGTCGAGCGCATCCCGCGCCTGTCACTGATGATGGGCTGGTGGTCGCTGGTCTCGGCGATGTTCTACATCTACATCGCCGCCCTGGTGGCGTCCTTTGTCGGCGTGCGGGACGCGACAATCGGACTGGTGGTGACGGTCGCGGCATACGGCCTGATCAACAAGGTCCTCTCCGGATATGCGATCCGGACCGGGTTCACCGTCGAACTGCTTTCCCGGGTCATCTTCGGCAAGGCCGGATCGGCCCTGGCGATCCTCGTCTTCGCGGCGACGGCGATCTATTACGGCGTCTTCGAGGGGTCGATCGTGGCCGCGACCCTGCAGACCTACACCAAGGACTCGCTCGGGTGGTCCATCGACGTCTGGTATCTGCTCGTCGTCCTCTACTCCACCCCCCTGGTCTTTGGCGGGGTGCGCAACTGGCTCGACCGGCTTAACGGCATACTCCTCCCGCTGTATGTGGTGGGTCTGGTCGCCGCGGTCGTCGTCGCGGCCCGGAAGGGACAGCCCGAGGGGTGGACCGGCTTCGGCAACCAGGCCGGCATCCCGTTCTCGTCCGGGGGTCCCGGGTGGCTGCTCGCGTTCGGGATCTACATGGGCGTGTGGATCCTCATGATGTACACCGTCGACTTCGCCCGGCTCGGTCGCCGGCGAGACGCCGCCTTCCACGGCACCGTCACGTTCGGGTGGGTGTTCTACACGCTGACCTTCCTCGGCAACGGGCTCGCCGGCATCTTCCTCAGCCACGCCCTCCGTGGCGTGGTCGGCGCCGAGGTGACCGAGGGCGGCGTCGCCGTAGCCCTGACCCACGTCATGGGGATCTGGGCGGTGGCCCTGGTGTGGATCAGCCAGACCCGCATCAACACGGCGAACTATTACCTCGCGTCGGTCAACTTGGAGGCGTTCGGCGCCAACGTCCTTCGCCTGCGGATGCCGCGTGTCGCGTGGGTGCTCGTCGGCTCGGCGATTATGTACCTCCTCATGCTCACCAACGTCTTTTCCTACCTGCTCAAGGCGCTGTCGTGGCAGGGTGTCCTGGTGACGTCGTGGGTGGCCATCGCGCTCGTCCACATCTGGCTCGACCGCCGCGACGGGGTCGATCCTCGGCGGCACGAGATTCGGATCGATCGCGTCAAGACGGCCTCGCTGCCCGGGATCGCGGCGTCCGTGGTCTCGTCGGCGTTGGGACTGGCCGTGATCGAGGCTGCCCCGCCGTGGGCGACCACCTGGGGCCCGATCCTGACCGCCATCACCGCCGCCGTGCTGTATGCCGTGCTCCGCACCACGACCGGCATCCGCAGTTCCGCGCTCTGACGGGTTGGCGCCGGGTCGCGCCGGGTTCGCCCACGTGGTGGCGTGCAGCTGCGTCAGGGCGTGAGCGCCCATGGGTCTTCCGCTCGCCAGACTCTGGGAAGGGAGAGGGCGACGTTCTCGGCGGCGGCGAGGTCGCGGCATACGGCCAGGGTCTTGTCGAGGTCGTCACCGGCATAGGGGAGCGCCCGCAGCGGCTGGTCGAGCGGCCGGAAGAAGTCGTCCCAGTGGGTGAGCACCGCACTCCGGGCACCGACGGCGGTCACGGTGTGCGCCCAGTACTCGCGAGTGTATGTCTCCGGCAGGAGCCCGAGCTGCCCGATGCCGACATACGCGACGTCGGCGGTGACCCCGTCGAGGGCGTGCGCGACGAACCCGGCGCTGCCCTGGACAAGGGCGCTGCGGCCGCTGGTGTGCTCGATGAGGACGGACCAGGCGTCACCGCATTTGTATGCCGCCGCCCGCGCCGGCGGCACCACCGGACTGGTGATGTCGCCTGGATAGCGGTCGGGAGGGCAGTGGTCGGAACGGACGTGGGTGAGGGTGAACGCGCCATACGTGACCGGCACCCCTGGGATCACCAGGTGGATCTGCTCGACCGCCAACCCCGCGCCCCGGCCGAGGTTGGCGAGGGATTCCCCGCCGACCAGGACCCCGCCCGCTCGGCCGACGACTTCCGCGGAGTCCAACGCGTGATCGAAGTGGGAGTGGACCGCGACGACCGCGTCCAGCGAGCGGGCACCGGGGCCGAAACCTAGACGGCCCAGCGCCGCATCGATCCGGGCGGGGTCGGGCGCGATCTTGCCCAGTCCGACGCGAAGCATGGACGGACGGGAGAAGAAGCCGTCGACGAGCACCGCGCAGGCGCCGTCGTCGAAGAGGAGGGTCGAGACCCCGAGGAAGGTCACGGCCAGCCCGTCGCCCGTGGCCCCGGGGACCCGGACGAGGTCCGTATAGCGGGTCAGGTCGGGTCTGCCGGGTCGGAGCCTCACCCGACCTCCTTCGCCGCGGCCCGGCCGGCCGTGCGACCGGAAAAGAGGCACCCGCCGAGGAAGGTGCCCTCCAAAGCGTTGTAGCCCATCATGCCGCCGCCGCCGAAACCGTTGACTTCGCCCGCGGCATACAGGCCGGGGAAGACGGAGCCGTCACCGGTCAGGCAGCGTCCGGACAGGTCCGTCTCGAGGCCACCGAGCGTTTTGCGGGAGAGCACATTGAGGCGGACCGCGATGAGGGGGCCGGCCTTGGGGTCGAGCAGTTTGTGCGGCGTCGCGACCCGAATGAGCTTGTCCCCGCGGTAGTTTCGGGCTCCACGCAGAGCGGTGATCTGGGCGTCCTTGGTGAAGTCGTTGTCGATCTCCCGGTCGCGCGCCTCGATCAGGCGGCGCAGCGGCTCGACGTCGAGCCTCGGCACATCGTCGTCCGCGATGCCGTTCATGCCGCGGACGAGATCGTCGAGTGAGTTCGCGACGACGAAGTCCTTGCCGTGCTTCTTGAACGCCTCGACGGGACCCGGCGCCCCCGGCTTGACCCGGGACAGGATGAGCTTGACGTCCCGGCCGGTCAGATCGGGGTTCTGCTCGGACCCGGAGAGCGCGAACTCCTTCTCGATGATCTTCTGGGTCAACACGAACCACGAATAGTCGTAGCCGGTCTCCCGCAGGTGCCGCAGGGTCCCAAGCGTGTCGAATCCGGGGAAGTATGGCGCGGGCAACCGGTTGCCGGCCGCGTCGAGCCACAGGGACGAGGGGCCCGGGAGGATCCGGATGCCGTGGTTGTCCCAGATCGGATCCCAGTTGCGCAGGCCCTCCACGTAGTGCCACATTCGGTCGGGGTTGATGACGTTCGCGCCCGCCTGCTGGGTGATGCCGAGCATCCGGCCGTCCACATGCGCCGGGACACCGGCGACCATCCGGCGCGGTGGCGTGCCCAGCCGACTGGGCCACGCCTTGCGGACGAGGTCATGGTTGCCGCCGATGCCACCGGAGCTGACGACGACCGCGTGGCCGCGAAGCTCGAAGTCGCCGACGGGAGTCCGGCTACTCGGCTTGCCCCGGTCGACGCGGGTCGGCTCGAGCACCGTGCCGCGGACGCCCACCGCGGTTCCGTCCTCGACGATCAGCGTGTCGACCTGGTGGCGGAACGCGAATCGGATGCGTCCGGCTGCCGCGTGCGCGCGGACCCGGCGCTCGAAGGGCGCGACGATCCCGGGGCCGGTGCCCCAGGTGATGTGGAACCGGGGCACCGAGTTCCCGTGCCCGTCGGCCCGGCCGTCCCCGCGCTCGGCCCAGCCCACAACCGGGAAGAGACGGTGTCCCATCGCGTGCAGCCAGGACCGCTTCTCCCCGGCAGCGAAGTCGAGATAGGCCTCCGCCCAGGCCCGCGGCCACCGATCCTCCTCGCGGTCGAACTGCGCACTCCCGAACCAGTCCTGACGCGCCAGTTCGATCGAGTCCTTGACGCCCATCCGGCGTTGCTCGGGGCTGTCGACCAGGAACAGCCCGCCCAGGCTCCAGAACGCCTGGCCCCCCAGGTTTTGTTCACCCTCCTGGTCCACGAGCACCACGCGGCGCCCCGCATCCGCGGCCTCGGCCGCTGCCACGAGACCGGCCAGCCCGGCGCCCACCACGATGATGTCTGCATCCATGAGCCGTATCGTGACGATGCCGCTCACCAACGGCAAACCCCTGCGGCGGCGGTGCTGACGGGGATTGTCACGCAGTGATAAAACGGGCCATGGCAGTCGCCGAGCGCGTGGCAGTCCAACGCCGCCTTCAGGTCGATCCCGGCCGACTCGCCACGGACCTGGTGGCGGCAGTGCAAGCCGGCATCCCGGCATACGCCTCCTTGAGCGAGGCGCAGCAGCGCGAAACCCGCGCGATCGCGGCTTGGGCCGTCGGGCGGCTCATCGAGATGTGGATCGACGATGGGTCCTTGACCGAGGCCGATCGACGCCGGTTCCACGGGATCGGGGTGGCGCGGGCCACGGACGGGCGGCCGCTGCTCGCGGTGCTGCGGGCCTACAGCGTCGCCGCGGTCGTCGCGTGCGACCTCATCGTCCGAACTGGGGCCGGTTCGCTCGACGTCGATGACGTCATCGTGTTGAACCGGACGACCTTGATGGCCCTCGAGGACCTCTCCGAGGCCCTCTTCACCGGCTACACCACGACGATGCAGCGACTCGCGGACGATCGCGAGGCATCCCTCGCCGGGCTGACGCAGGATCTGCTCACCGGCCGACATGTGTCCGCACCGGCGTTGCGGGACCGTGCGTCCCAATTGGGTATGCCGATCCCCCTCGACGTCAGTGTCCTCGTCGTGCGTGCGGGGTCGGGCGAGATCTCCGCCGGTGAAGTCGCCGACCTCGCGTCCATCGCGCATGACCAGCTCCGACTCGCTCCGGACGCGCCGCTGCTGCAGACACGCAACGACGGACTCGGGGTGCTGCTCCTGCCCGAACCGACGCAGCTGACCGGCGAGCTCGCCGCGCGGGGATGGACCGGGTGTCGCATCGACCATGCCGACCCAAGCGACATCCCTGAGGCATTCCGCCTGGCGGTCACCGCCGTGCGAACCGCGCCGCGAGGCGCGTTCACCGCTCGCAACCCGCTTCTACGTGCCGATGCGTTGTATCTGGCCGTTTTGCGCGGGGAACCGCCCGTCGACCCACGCCATCTCGTCGACGCGATCCTCGGCCCGCTGCTCCAGCCCAGGCACAGGCATGTGCTCGAGGGTGTGCAGGGCTGGTTCGACCACGGATCGGCCACCGAGGCCGCCACTGCCCTGAGCCTGCATCCCCAGACCATGCGCCACCGGCTCAAGCGCGCCGCCCAGCTCACCGGGCTGGATCCGACGAGCAGCTGGGATGGTCTCCTTCTCCATACCGCGCTCACCGCCCGGGCCGGAGACCCGGCCACCGAAACACGGCGCCGCCCGTCGCGGGGCGCGCCTGGGGACCCTCCGGCTCGGCACCCTGTTGCGTGATTTGTCGGCCCACCCGAGCAGGTCGAGTCCGCGGCCACCGAGCCGTCTCGACGGTCGCCCCCATCGCCGTCCAGACGGCTCCCCCTGACGGAGCTTGAGCGCGTTGGCGACGGTCACGCGTTGGTCGTGGCCGACCAGGCCCGGGCGAGGCGGATCATCGACGGTAAGGCCGCCCATCTGCGCAACCGCAGCGAGCAAGAGCTCGCTGGCTATTTTGGCGCAGGAGAGTCCCCTGGGGTGGTGGGTTTTGAGGGTCAACGGCGGGGCTGCGTGATGTTGGCGGCCATCGGCGGGATCTTCGGTGTGTAAGTACCAAGTCACCCACTGAAGGAGACCCACCGATGGCCTTACCCGAGTCTGCCCTGTCCGAGCTGTTGGAGGCGTTCCGCGCCGGCGATGGCGTGGACATGATCCGCGAGTCGGTCCGTACCGTGCTGCAAGAGCTCGTCGAGTTCGAGGCTGCGGGTGTGATCGGCGCGCAACGCTACGAGCGCACCCAGGACCGTGTCACCGAGCGCAATGGTTCACGTCCCAAGCTGCTGACCACCAAGGCCGGCGATGTCGAGCTGCGGATCCCCAAGCTTCGCAAGGGTTCGTTCTTCCCCTCAATCCTTGAACCCCGTCGGCGGATCGACCAGGCGCTGTACGCGGTGGTGATGGGAGGCCTACGTCCACGGGTGTCCACCCGCAGCGTCGATGACCTGGTCGTGGCGCTTGGTGCGGATTCCGGGATCTCCAGTCCGAGGTCTCCCGGATCTGTGAACAGCTCGATGAGACGGTGGGCGCGTTCCGCACCCGTTCCCTGGCCGACATCACCTTCCCGTACGTGTACCTGGACGCGACCTACCTGCACGTGCGGAACAAGCCCGGCAAGGGCGGCCACGTCGTCTCCATGGCCGTGATCGTCGCGACCGGGATCGCTGCCGACGGCACCCGACAGGTCCTGGGCCTGGACGTCGGCGACAGAGGAGGAGACGTTCTGGCGGGCGTTCCTGCTCTCGCTGAAGCAGCGCGGCCTGACCGGGGTGCGCTTGGTGATCAGCGACCAACACTGCGGCCTGGTCAAGGCACTCAGGCGCTCCTTCCAGGGCTCGGCACACCAACGGTGCCGCGTCCACTTCGCCCGTAACCTCTTGGCTCACGTCCCCAAGAGCCACGCCGACATGGTCGCCGCGGTGTTCCGCACGATCTTCGTTCCCAACCCGACCCCGACGCTGTCAGCACGGCATGGGACGAGGTCCGCGACCAACTCGCCAAGTCCTTCCCGAAAGTCGGGCCACTGATGGACCAGGCCAAGTCCGAGGTCCTCGCGTTCACCGCGTTCCCGAAGGCGCACTGGCGCAAGATCTGGTCGACCAACCCCCTTGAACGGGTCAACAAAGAGATCAAGCCGCAGCCGGGTCGTCGGGATCTTCCCCAACACCGCCGCCGTCATCCGGCTCGTCGGAGCGGTCCTGATCGACATGCACGACGAATGGATCGCCAGCGACCGCCGCTACCTCTCAGAGGAGTCCATGGCACTGCTCAACGATGCCGTGGATACTGGTGCACACGCCGCCATCGACAGCGGCGAGTAGGGCACCGAGGACCACCTCAAAGCCCACCACGCCACGGGGCTCTGTCTATGGCGCGGCCCTGGACTACCTGTTCAGCGGTGGTTGGCGTCCGTCGAACGTGGGCCTTCTGCTGCACCTGCACCGACTGCTCTGGGAACACACGGCGTGGTCGTGGCCACTCCCGGTCAAGTCCGGCTGCACCGCATGGAGTTCAGGCGCGCACCCGGCCCCGGCGCTTGGGCTTGGTCCGCTGACCTATGTCCCGAGGCCCCCGCTCTTGACAGAATGAATACGCTGTAGTCAGTCGAATACATCGCAGTCAGGAGCAGTGATGACCACGAGCGTGCGGATTCCCGAGGAGACGCAGCGACGGCTCGATGCCCTTGCCGAGCGGACGCACCGCTCGCGCTCGTTCTATCTGCGCGAGGCGATCGAGCGCGGTCTGCCGCAGGTCGAATGGGAGTACGACATCGCTGCGCGCGTCGGCGAGGTGCGCTCAGGAGCGGTGGCCACCGAATCCTTGGCCGAGGTGGTGGCCGAGCTTGGCCTGGACGATTGAGCTGCACCCGGACGCCGCCAAGGCGCTGCGCAGCCTGGCCCGCACGGACCGGCCGATGGCCAAGCGGATCACCGACTACCTGGCCGAGGTCGAACGGGCCGATGACCCCCGTTCACGCGGGAAGGGACTGACCGGTCCGCTGACCGGGTTGTGGCGCTACCGGATAGGGGACTGGCGCGTCGTGGTGGACATCTATGACGACCGCCTCGTCATCCTGGCCCTCGACATCGAGCACCGGTCGAGGGTGTACCGGTGACCGTCTTGGGCTTCCGCGCGCGGCTGTCATGTTCTTTCTCGTCGGCGCCTCGCCGGACCACTGACGATCACCATCTCGAACCAGGCCTCAAGCGAGGCCTGACGAAAGGACCAGGCGGCCGCACACGAGTAAGCCCCCGACAGCGTTTCCGCGTGTTGGGGGCCCGTCCGTCTGTCTCAACACAGCGCGCGCCCGAAGGTGGGCCCCAGCGGGGGAGCGAACGAAGTGAAGCGCGCCCGAAGGTGGGCCCCAGCGGGGGAGCGAACGAAGTGAAGCGCGCCCGAAGGTGGGCCCCAGCGGGGGAGCGAACGAAGTGAAGCGCGCCCGAAGGGATTCGAACCCTAACCTTCTAATCCGTAGTCTTCGGACCAACGCGGTCGGGGTGCCTGGAGTCGACCCGGCACGCCACCAGCCGACACCATCGTGTCCGACAACGTAGCAGGTCACGTCCCCCGTGGACCGGGTGTCGGGTCAGGTCGGTCCGTGCCGCGACGAGTCACGTCCCCAACCTGCTGCGGCGGGTCTGTGGGCCGTATATGGGCCGATCGCGTGCCACCGCCGAGCGAGACGGCTCCATCCCAATTTTCGTTATACGATTGGCTCATGGTGAGTGAGGAACAGATCCGCACCTGGGCGGAGGAAGCCGAGGCCGGATACGACGTCGAGGAGTTGAAGCACCGGGGGCGGGGCCGTCCCGGAAGAGGGGCCGAGCCGATGCAGGTGGTTGCGGTCCGCTTGACGACCCAGGAGCTGGCGGCTCTGGACGCTGCCGCTGTCAAGCACGAGATGAGCCGGTCCGAGGCCATCAGGGCCGCACTGGCTCATTTCGCGGCGTGAGGGTCCACCCCAGCGCACTCAAGCACGGCGTCACCGCCCAGGATGCGGCGCAGGCCGCCGAATGGCCGGTATGGATCGAGCCGCTGACCCAGGACGAGTCGCCCACTCGGGAACTTCGTCTGGGGTTCGACACCCAAGCGCGACTCCTGGAGACGGTCGTTCTGATCCTCACGCCCGACGATGAGATGGTCATCCACGCGATGCCGGCACGGAAGAAGTACCTGGACCTGCTGCCTTAGCCCCTTCACCTTGTAGGTGACACCGAGCCTCAGGTTGCGGGCCGCCAGACCCGGTGTGAGTGACTGGCTGTTCGTTGATGATCCGGGATTGTTCTTGGCGCGGGAACTCGCTCTGCCGCTGTCTGGTGCCCGGGCTCCTTGGCGAGCACCGGGCCAGCGTTGGCGTCAGGCCGATCCTGCACGGCTGAGACAACTCGGTGCGCACCTAGCCCAGTCAGGTCAGGTCGAATCGACGCCCAGGCAAGGTCGTCAGATCCAGTGACAGCCGCGCATCACGCTGGTCACCGGAAGGCTCGGATCGAGGACGACGAGGTCCGCTCGCGCCCCCGGGGTGAGGCGTCCCAGGTCGCCACGTCCGATGACGTCGGCGGGGATTCGCGTCGCGGCGGAGAGCGCGACGGAGAACTCGACCCCGGAATCGACGGCCCATCGCAAGGCCCGATCAAGCGTGAGCGTCGAGCCCGCGATCGGCCCATCGGGACCGCCGATTCGGGCGACCCCGCCGCGCACCACCGCGTTCAGGGGGCCGAGGCGGTAGTCCTCGTCTCCTGCTCCGGCGGCAGCCATCGCGTCGGCGACGAGCGCGACCCGGCCCGGGCGGGTGCGCAGGATGTCGGCCACCACGGCAGGGTGGACATGCACACCGTCGGCGATGACCTCGAGGATCACCCCAGGGCTGCCCAAGGCCGCCTGCGCCGGGCCTGGCTCACGGTGGTGCAAGGGACGGTGCGCCTTGTGCATGTGGGTGAGAATGCGGGCTCCCTCCGCAAAGGCAGTCCGAGCCTCGGCGTAAGTGGCATCCGAGTGGCCGATGGCCACGAGGACACCGGCATCGACGAGCCGACATATCGCGGCCAGGCCGCCAGGCACCTCTGGCGCGATGGTCACCATCGCGATGGGGCCCGCTCGCAGCAGTCGGTCGACGTCCTCGCCGCTCGGCGTCCGCAACAAACTGGGGTCGTGCGCTCCCCGGTAGCGCGGCGCGAGCCACGGTCCCTCCAGGTGCACGCCAAGCAGGTCGACCCTGTCGACGAGCGGACGCAGCGCACGGATCTGATCCGCGAGACGTTCCACCGTGTCGGTCACCAGGCTCGCCATGCCGGACGTGCTGCCGTGGGAGAGGTGCATCGCCCGCGCCAAAGTGGCTGCCTGAGCCCCATCCGTGTATGACGCGCCGCCACCGCCGTGTGCGTGCAGGTCGACGAACCCCGGCGCGATGGTGACGTCGCCGAGGTCGACGATCGTACCCGCGCCGGAGCGATAGGCCGGACCGCCGCCTACGGCCATCACCCGGCCGTTCGCCACCTCGACCCACCCCGGAGAAAACAGCTCGTCTGGGGTGAAGACCCGCGCTGCCGCCAGGATTTGTGGCTGTGTCGGCGAGGTCGCCATCAGATGCCCTGCCAGGCGGGCTTGGCGGCATACGTCTCGGTGTAGTAGGAGCCGAGCTGCAGGCGTGCGGCAGCGGCGCTGTCGACGAGAACGGTGACGTGTGGATGAAACTGGAGGGCGGTGGCTGGCCACAGCGCACTGACCGGCCCCTCGGTCAGCTGGTGCAGCGCCTCGGCCTTCTCGCGCCCGCTGGCTAGGAGAACCACATGCCGCGCCTCGAGGATCGTCCCGACCCCCTGGGTCAGGCAATGGTGTGGCACCGCCTCGACGTCACCGCCGAAGAAGCGCGCGTTGTCCTCTCGGGTCTGCCGGGTCAGCGACTTGATCCGGGTGCGCGAGGCGAGCGAGGACCCGGGCTCGTTGAACGCGATGTGGCCATCGGATCCGATTCCCAACAGCTGCAAGTCGACGCCGCCGGCCGCGCGGATGGCCTGCTCGTATGCCGCGCACGCCGCCGGCAGGTCGGCCGCGCGACCGTCGGGTCCGAACACGTTCGCCGGATCGATGTCGACCTTGGCGACGAAGTCGCGGTCGATGACCTTTCGATAGCGCTCGGGGCGATCGTCCGCCAGCCCGGCGGATTCATCGAGCATGAAGGCGCGAGCGCGAGCGGAGGCTGAGCCGACCGGCGGCGACTCGACGACCGAGCTCGTCCTACACCCCCAGTGGGCTGGATCCGGTGGCGACGCCCAGCACCGCATCGGGTTGACTAGCCCGCGGAAGTCGCCCGCGCGACTCTCGCAAGCTCAAGGCGGCCACATACGAGTAAGCCCCCGACAGCGTTTCCGGGTGTCGGGGGCCCGTCCGTCTGTCTCAACACAGAGCGCGCCCGAAGGTGGGCCCCAGCGGGGGAGCGACCAGCGGCTGGCGCTATTGCCAGGGTTGCAGGTGGGGAAGCAGGGCGGCCATCGCGGTGACGATTTGGCGTGCTTTGGGCAGGTCCTCATCGATGTCGTCCGTGGTGAGTTCGGGGCTGTCCAGGCGGGGATAGTCCGCGTCGTTACGGGTCCGCCGGAGCCGACCGAAAGGACGTACGACCGAGCCCGTGGCCCCCAACTGGTGGGTGACCGCGTCTTGGACCGCCAGGTGTCCACCCTTTGGGTTTCGTCAAGTTCTCTGGCCCCATCTGTCGTCATGAATTTCGGCTCCACTCCCTGGGGCTGAGGGGGTCAGCGGGGACGGCGGGTGGTGGTCTTGCTGGTGCGGAGGCGGTAGGACTGGGTGCCGGTTTCGAGGATGTGGGCGTTGAAAGTGACGCGGTCGACGATGGCGGCGGCCAGGCGGGGGTCGGGGAAGACTGTTGCCCCACTCGGAGAAGGGCAGGTTGGTGGCGATGGCCACCGGGGCGCGTTCTTCGCGTGCGGTGATGATTTGGAAGAGGAGTTCGGCGCCGTAGGGGTCGAGGTGGACGTACCCGAGTTCGTCCAGGCGCAGCAGGTCAGGCGGCCGTATCGGGCCACGACGCGGGACAGGTTGTGCTCGTCGGCGGCTTCGGCGAGCTCGTTCGCCAACTGGGCGCAGGTGATGTAGCGGACCCGGCGGCCGTTCTCGGCTGCGGCGAGGCAGGTGCCGATGAGGAGGTGGCTCTTGCCGGTGCCGGAGTTGCCGAGCAGCACGACGGGTTCGTTGTTGGCGACGAAGCTGCCGTCGCGGAGAAGGGCGATCGTGGCAGGGGTGATGTTCTCGTTGGCGGCCAGGTCGAAGTCATCGAGGGTCTTGATCCGGGGCAGCTTCGCTTCGTGGACCCGGCGGGCTCGTCGTCGTTCGTGACGGACGTCGAGCTCGATGCGCAGGGCTTCGGCGAGGAACGTCGGGTGGGAGATCCGCCGGGTCGGCGTCGTCGCCGGAGGCTTCGGCGCGGACGGTGGGCCGGTGCAGCTCGCGGGCGGCGGCAGGCGTCGGCCTCGGCGCGCGGTGTCGGTGATGGTCGGTGGCTTTGGCCTCATGGGGTTGAGCGGTCTTCCTGGGTGGGTTCAGGCGGGGCGCTGGTCGTGGATCGGCGGGTCCGGGCGCACCGCTCGCACCGGCCCGGACGGCCGGTGCGGGTTCGCGGTGCTCGATGGCCGTCGGGTCTCGACCGCGACCACGCCCCCGGGGTCGACGCTGTCGATCGACGGCGGCGTCGGATCCCCTCGGTCAGCGCGGTCGTGGTCGTGGTGGGCGGTGGCGAGGCAGCACGTCGCACAGGGCGGGTGCCGGCGGTCATCGCCATGGCGCGGCGGGCCAGGTCCCAAAACTCGTTGGTGCTCGGGCCGGGACGCGCCCGCTGCTTGGCCTGGCCAATGCGGTCGCAGCCTGGCAGCGCTCCGGGTTGTCGCCACAGCACCTCGAGGTAGTGGTCAGGGACAGGACGGTCTCGCCGCCTGCGCCGGTGCCCCGCTCGTGCATGGCCACGACCATCGCCGTCGGCGACGGTGACGGTCTCGGCGCCCACTCGACGGTGGCGCGCCCGACGACCAGGCAGGCGGGAACGGTGAAAGTGGTTCTGGCGGACGAGACACCCGGGCGCGGTGTCGACCCGCCGCGGCTCAGCGCGCCCGGGTCGAACCGCTCGCCGGGCAGCACCACAACGCTCGGCCTGCTCGGCGCGAGCGCGGATGGAACTCGGCCCCAGACCGTGGCGCCGTCGCCGGTGATCACCCGGGCGTTGCCCATCAGCGGTGTCGCATGCCTCGAGGTGGGCGTTGAGATCAGCGAGCGTGGCGAACGCGGGGACCGGGGTCAGGTGGTTGCGGCGGAACCGGCCGATGTCGCCCTCGACGCCGCCCTTCTCATGGGCCCCGGCGATGCCCGGCTCGCAGAAGAACGACTCGAACCCGTAATGCGAGCGCAGCGCGATGAACCGTTCGTTCTCGGTGCGGTCCCGGCCCTTCAAGATCTTCGTCGCTGCGGTCTTCAAGTTGTCGTAGCGGACCAGGCGAGGGACCCCGTCGAAGCGTTCGAACGCTTCGA
>JADJEA010000024.1 GCA_016702415.1 Nostocoides sp. | reverse complement strand
ACTCTCGATGATGTCGACGCTAACACCGCTACCAAACTTTGCTTCCGGCTGGCGCTTACCGATGCCCGGAGCCGTGGCAGGACTGCATGCCAGCGGAGTCCTGGACGCCGCTGACTTCACGTCGCTGCCAGCCTTTGAGCTCTACGCCCGGCTACTGGTCGGCGGCAACCAGGCGCCCTGGGTGCGCCTGGCGACTCGGCCGCTGCCGTCGGAGCTCCGCGACCCGGCAGTCTTGCAGCGCGCCTCCGAAGCCCAGCACGGCCGCACGCTCGACGACATCGAACGCGACCTCATCGCCCTCATCGACCATACGGCCGGGGTTATCCGGCGCCATCCCCAAGATGCAGCCGCCCCGCCACCAAGCAACCGCCCAGGCCGTGTCCGCCTGTCGGCCACAGTCGCTGCCGAGCCCAATCCCAGGCCCGACTCCGAAGGCCAGCAAACATCGACCAATAAGACCAATAACCAGAAAGGAGGCAACAGTGACAGCAACCGACAAGCCTGAAAACACCTTTACCAGCAGTGACCAAGGTCGTCCGCTCGTCCGTCCGCTCGGCCAGATGGCCATCCGGGCATCTGCCGAGGTCAACCGCCCAGGTCGGCCGACTTCAGCCACGAATACTTCACCGCTTCCAGCGGTGAAGGGCCAGATAAGAGACCACGTCATGGTCCAGATACCTGACCCCATACCCATCCAATCCGAGACGGCGCTGGCGGCAGCGTCAGCGCCGACCCGCCAGGTCGTCGGGCCGCGGAAGCGGGCCGGTATCCGGGCCCGACTCGAGCAGCGCGACCAGCTGGTCCTGGCCCTGTTCGGCACCCACCGCTACTTGACGACACACCTAATCGAGGGCTTCTGCTTCACCGGCCAGACGCCCATCTCGGCCGAGTCGGCGGCCCGCGAGACTCGTCGCCTGCTCCAGCGACTAGCCCGCGAGGGACTGGTGCGCCGCGTCACCGCCCGCCGTGTCGGCGGCATTGAAGCTGGCTCCAGCGTCCAGGTCTGGTCGCTGACCAGCGCCGGTCACCGTCTGACCGGAGACCACTACCGGCTGCCAGTGGCGCTACCACTCCGGTGGCCCGACCACCCGCTTCCTGGCACATGAACTCGGTACCGCTGAGGCCCATCTGGTCGCCCGGCAAGCCGCTTCAGCCACGGGAGCCGAACCCAGGTCCAGCTCGAGCGCGCCGCCACCAGAACGTTCAGTGGCAGCGGCGGCAACCGGCTGCGACTGAGGCCGGATCTCGCCCTGACGCTGAGGGGGCAAGACGACCTTGGCCACTACCAGGACCACTGGTTTGTCGAGATCGACCTCGGCACCGAATCGCTGCCAACGCTGCTTCGGAAAGCCGAACAGTACGAGGCCTACTACCGCTCCGGAATGGAACAGGCCACCATCGGCACCTTCCCACTGGTCATATGGCGCCTCCATGGCCACAGGCGCCAAGCCCGGGCCGAGGCCCTGCTTGGAAGGCTCGCCAAAGCCTCAAGCATCTCCGACCAGCTGCACCTGGTCGTCACCGACGACCAGCAATTCGCGACGCTGCTGTCCGGCGGAGGTGCCATATGAGCCGCCCATTGAAGTTCGCGACCATCCTGGCCGACCCGCCTTGGGACATCCAACAGCGGGGCGGCCGCGGTGCCTCCGAGCACTACAACCTAATGAGCCTGGAACAAATCAAGGGCATGCCGGTCGGTGACCTGGCGGCCGACGATGCCCACCTCTGGCTCTGGGTCACCAACGCCACCCTGCGCCACGGCTACGACGTCGCCGAAGCCTGGGGCTTCACCGTCCGCTCACCCCTGACCTGGATCAAGTTCCGACTCGGACTGGGCAACTACCTGCGTAACTCGACCGAGCATCTGCTCTTCGCCACGCGGGGGAAAGCACCCGTCCTCTTCCGCGCCCAGCCGACCTGGATGAACGCACCGGTCCAAGACCACTCCCACAAGCCCGAAGAGCAATACGCCCTCATCGAGCGCGTCTCACCGGGGCCCTATCTCGAACTGTTCGCCCGCCGGCGACCACCCCACACCCCAGGACGCCCAGCTTGGGCCGTCTGGGGCAACCAGATCGACAGCGACCTGGTCATCCCGAGCTACCCCGTGCCGAGCGACGTGGCGGCCGAGGCCACCGGCCGACACCCGGCACCACGCCATCCAGCCAACCCAAGCGAACCAATCAAGCGAAACGAAAGGAGGCAGCCATGAGCGAGTACCGCCGACCCACAAACCCCGAGATTCCCGACAACAGCGTGCCTGAGGAGGCGGCGAACGGTCCGCCGGGCGAGACCGGCGGGTCTCAGCCGGGCCGTCACCGCGAGCGCGCCGTGCCGCTGAACCCAGAGCGGCTGCCCCCTCGCCCTGGCATCTGGGTGGCTCCGGACGCGAATAGTCGCTACGGCACCTGGTGGACCGCGACGGGGACCCCCGACGAGCTGCGTCAACGCATCGGCGACGACCTGATCTTCGACTCGATCGGTTTCGGCGACTTCGTACTCGACCCAGACGAGGATCCGGAAATCGTCGCGCGGGTGGCGGCTGGCATTGCCGAGCACGGCGAAGTCTTCGGCTTCTGGGCCAAGCTGCACGACGCCGACGAAGGTATGTGCGCCAGCTTCCAGGAGCACTACCTCGGCGCCTGGCCCAGTCCTGGCGCCTGGGCCGAAGCCGAGTTCCAGCGCCTCGCCGAGCGAGCCGGCATCCCGGAAGCCAAGCTCAAGCAATCCGGCGACATCGACGGCTGGAGCTTTGAGGAGATCGCCCAGCAACTTGGCTCGAGGGCGAACTATTCATCGCTCACCGCGACGGCGGAGGCGTCTGGCTATTCCGCACCAACCTGTAGGGCCAAGGCCGGGCCGTCGCCAAGGACCACCCAGGCCCACGGCCTTAGAAGCCGGGCAGCGCTCCCTCCTCGGGAGCCTGCAGCCACTGGAACCCAACACTACGAGGTTCCAGGGCTGCACCACCCCGAGGACGGTGGCTCACCGCTCGCCTGGAGTTCCCAGGCCAGCAATGAGACGAACACCCTCAGGAAGGAGAAGAAGCGCCATGTCTATCAAGACGATGGCCATCCGTCTGGATGGTGATCTGCATGCGCGGATCACCATCTTGGCCCGGCTCACCGGCGTCTCGGTCACCGAAGCAATTCGTGAGGCGATCGAGAAGCACGTCGCCGTCATGGCGGCCGACCCGGCCGTCATCGCTGGTGCCAGCGAACTGCAAGCGCAGATCGCTCGTGACGCCGACGAGCAGCAAGCCGCCCTGGCGGCCCTGTTCGGCGGCGACGCCACGCCTAGCCCTGACACCCGCCGCCCATCTCGTAAGGGCTGAGCCGGGAGGTCACGAGGGCGTGCTGCCCGGCACCACCGAGAGCCCAGCCAGACGGGCTTCACTTCAACAAAGCCCAGGTAGGGATCGGACAACGCGTGACACTCGGTAGCACTTTTGTGCTCGTGCCGCCGTCCGACCCCCACCTGGCACATAAACCTAAATAGCCAATGGCTTTAGGGAAGATATATGCAAAGAACTATCTCAGAAAGGCCGAGAATCCGTTGTAGAAAAGTCCGAAACCCTGGGCAATTGGTTGCCCTGGAGGTAAATAGGGACATGAACAAAACAAATTCACCGACATTCGGCAGCACCATTAAAGAAGCCCGACTGAGAGCGGGGCTAGGGCGCCAACGAGCGGCCGACGAAGCCGAGATGTCCAAATCGCTGCTGCGCTTCTGGGAGATCGACCAAGTCACCAACCCAGACGTCGAGCAGGCCGCGCCCGCGTCCGTCGGTCTCGACCCGCTGCCGCTCATCGCTCTGCTGCCGGGTCGGGGGGACTTTACCGACGCTCTACCTGGTGTGCAGCCGTACTTACGCAGCAAATATCCGGAACTGCCCGAGGAAGCGCTAAAGGAAATAGCCAGCGTGGTTCGCCGCTACGGCGTAGATCCCAACTCCACCGGCCCAGCACCTGGCGAAGACGAATAAGACGACCCACCCAATGCAAACGAAAACAACCAGCAACCTGAAAGGAGGCACTCTCATGACAACTACGGAACAGAAACCACCCAGCACCCTGACCAGCCTCCGCCGACTCATCCCGGCCAGAAGCTGCCTACCAGAAGAGACAAGGCAAATCGCCGAAGCCCAGGCCACCCGGCTGGTCGCCATCTTGGGTGACGCCGAAGGGCCGCAGGTCAGCCACATCGACGCCATGCCACGCATCGCCGTGCGCTACGAACGCCTGCCGGTCAGCGGCCTCAGCCACTGGAACGGCAGGCAGTGGATCATCTGCCTCAATACAGAGGACAGCCCGGCTCGGCAACGCTTCACCCTGCTCCATGAGTTCAAACACATCATCGACCACGGCGCCTGCGACCGGCTCTACCGCGACGTCACCCGGCGAGGCGTGACCCTGACCGCCCGGCAGCTGAAACAGCCGCCGACTACTTCGCCGGTTGCGCCCTGGTCCCCAAACGCGAACTGAAACGCGCCTGGGGCCTCGGCATCCAACGGATCGACGACCTGGCAGCTCACTTCGGCGTCAGCCAACACGCCATCGAAGTCCGCCTCGACCAAACCGGCCTGTCCCGCGAGGTCGACCCCGAGCCAGAGATGCGGACTGAAAACCAGGGTGGCCGGTGCGCCCGCCCGATCTCGACACGTACGTGGCAGCCCCAACGCTTCCGTTTCGCCCAACACCGCTACCCGAGAAGGAGTTTCGTGTGAGCCTACATGCAGTCGTCCCGCTGGCAGCCGTCACGGCCGTCAGCTATCTGCGCGTCAGCACCAAGGAGCAAGCTGAACGGGATGGTGACCCAGAGGGTTACTCCATCCCCGCCCAGCGAGCTGCGAACAGTCGCAAAGCCCACAGCCTCGGCGCCGTCATCGTCGAGGAGTTTGTCGACCGTGGCGAATCGGCTAGGAGCGCCGACCGTGAGGAACTCAAGCGGATGCTGGCTTACATCCAGGACAAGCCTGTCAAGTACGTCATCGTCCACAAGGTCGACCGACTAGCCAGGAACCGGATTGACGACGTCGAAATCTCCCTGGCGCTGAAGAACGCCGGGGTCACCCTTGTCTCCGCCAGCGAGAATATCGACGAAACCCCGAGCGGCATGCTGCTGCACGGCATCATGAGCTCCATTGCCGAGTTCTACTCGCGCAACCTGGCGACGGAGGTCGTCAAAGGCATGAGTCAGAAAGCCAAGACCGGCGGTACCCCTGGCAGAGCTCCCATTGGCTACCGCAACGTCATACAGAACAACGACTCTGGCAAACCAGTGCGCACCATCGCGCTCGACCCGACCCGAGCGCCGCTCATCGCCTGGGCCTTCGAGGCCTACGCCACGGGCGACTGGACCCTGCTGAAGCTGGCCACTGAACTGGAAGCGCGCGGTCTCACGACCGTGCCGACTGCCAAGGCCCCAGCTAAAGCCGTGAGACGGACGCAACTGCACGCCATCTTGAGCAATCCGTACTACAAGGGCGTCGTCACCTACCGAGGCATCCAATACCCCAATGGGCGGCACGACAAGCTAGTCGATGCCACTACCTGGGCGCGGGTCCAAGACGTCCTGGCCAGCCATCGACACGGCGAGAAGGAGCGTGAACACCCGCACTACCTACGTGGCAGCATCTTCTGCGGCCACTGTGCCTCCCGCTTCATCGTGACCATCGCCCGGCCACGACCAGGCCAGGAGTACCCCTACTTCGTCTGCATTGGACGACACCAGAAGACCACCAGCTGCGAACGGCGTGCCGCGCCCATATCCCTAATTGAAGAACTGGTCGAGGTCGAATACGCCCGCATCCGCCTGGCACCCGAGCAACGCCAGGCCATCCAGTCGGCCGTCGAGGACTACATCGACCGCCGCCGCGACGACAGCGAGCAAGAAGTCCGCAGCCTGACGCGGCAGCGCCAACGACTACTCGATGAACGAGGCAAGTTACTCCAAGCCCACTACGCCGACGCCATCCCGCTCGACCTGATGAAGAGCGAACAAGACCGGATCGGGCGCCAACTCGACCAGATCGAGGGACGACTCGCAGCCCAAGCCACAACGACCACCATCCAGAAGGAAACCCTGACCCGGGCGCTCGACCTGCTCGAAAACTGCGCGCAGCTTTACGAGCACGCCAGCGATGCCGACCGACGCATCCTCAACCAAGCCATCTTCACGCGGATCTGGGTCTATGACGAGACTGTCACCGGCGAACTCGATGACCTGCTCGCCATGCTGACCCACCCAGACCTGATGGTCCTGCTCGGCGCCGAATAGGCCAGGGCCCAGACCAAGGCTCCCAGCGCAGCGCACCCTCGCTCAGGGCGGCGCTGGCGCCCGCCCAGGGCCCCCAGGATTCCGGGGAAAACAACAAACCTCCGTTCTTTGGGAACGGAGGTTTGAAAGAGTTCAGTTTGGTGCCCCCGGCAGGATTCGAACCTGCGCCCCCGCCTCCGGAGGGCGGTGCTCTATCCCCTGAGCTACGGGGGCCTGCGCGGCCGGATCGAACAGCAGCTGAGACCGGCGCAGGCGCGAGGACTGAGGTTATCAGGCCCGGAGCGGCGATCGTGAATCGATCCCTTGGAAGGCAGACGGCGACGTCCGGCCTGCCCAGTGCGCAGAATGATGTGCGGGGCGGGGGTGTGCCCTTCGTAGAATCCCCGGGTGACCCCCGATGACCTGGCCGCCGCGATCCGTGCTGCCCTGGCCGACCTCGTCGCCGCCGGCGCGTTGACGCTCGATGTGCCGCAGACGCTCCGCGTCGAGCGGCCGCGGCAGGCCGGGCACGGGGACTGGTCGACGAATGTCGCCATGCAACTCGCCCGACAGGCCGGTATGCCGCCACGCCAGTTGGCCCAGACCCTCGCCACGGCGCTGTCGTCAGTCCCCGGTATTGCCCATGTCGAGGTGGCTGGTCCCGGCTTCCTCAATGTGTCCCTGGAGGCGGCGAGTGCCGGGGAACTTGCGCGCACGATCGTGGAGGCGGGTGCGGCATGCGGTCGGGGACGTCGGGTGGGGGGGCGGGTCAACCTGGAGTTCGTCTCCGCCAATCCCACGGGCCCGATCCACCTAGGGGGCACCCGTTGGGCGGCCGTCGGCGATGCCCTGGCGCGGGTCATCGAGGCGACCGGTGCCGAGGTCACGCGGGAGTACTACTTCAACGACCACGGTGCCCAGATTGACCGGTTCGCGCGGAGCCTGCTCGCCGCGGCGCTGGGGGAGCCGAGCCCGGAGGATGGGTACGGCGGCGCCTACATCAAAGACACCGCCGACGAGATCGTCGCCGACGACCCGTCGATCCTCGGCCTGCCCCGGGACGCGGCGCAGGAACGCTTCCGCGAAGAGGGGGTGGCGCGGGCGTTTGCCGACATCAAGGCCACGCTGCACGACTTCGGTGTCGATTTCGACGTCTACTTCCACGAGAACGACCTCCACGAGAGCGGAGCCGTGGCGCGGGCGGTCGCGCGACTCCAGGCCCTCGGGGCGATGTACGAAAAGGACGGTGCGCTGTGGCTGCGCACCAGTGACCACGGCGACGACAAGGACCGGGTCGTCATCAAGTCCGACGGCCAGCCTGCCTACATCTCGGGGGACCTGGCCTACTACCTCGACAAGCGGGAGCGCGGCTTCGACGAGTGCATCATCATGCTCGGCGCCGATCACCACGGCTATGTCAAACGGATGATGGCCATGTGTGCGCTCTTCGGCGACGAGCCCGGGCGCAACCTGCAGATCCTCATCGGCCAAATGGTCAACCTCGTCAGGGACGGGCAGCCGATGCGCATGAGCAAGCGCCTGGGCACCGTCGTCGTCCTGGATGATCTCGTCGACGCGGTGGGCCGCGATGCCGCGCGGTTTGCGCTCACGCGCAGTTCCACCGACAGCAATATCGACATCGATCTCGACCTGCTGACCAAGCACACCAATGAGAACCCGGTGTATTACGTGCAGTACGCCCACGCCCGGACGTGCAACGTCGCCCGGCTCGCGGACGATGATGGTGTGCGGCGCGAGGACGGCTTCGATCCTGCCCTGCTGGCCGATCCGACGGAGGCCGTCCTCCTGGCGATCCTCGGCGACTACCCGCGGGTGGTCGCCCAGGCCGCGGCGATGCGGGAGCCGCATCGGGTGGCGCGCTATCTGGAGGACCTCGCCGGTCGTTACCACAAGTGGTACGACATCTGCCGCGTGCGGCCGATGAACGCCGACGAGCCGGTCACCGACCTGCACCGAACCCGGCTCTGGCTCAACGACGCGACCCGCACCGTCCTCGCCAATGGCCTCGGCCTCCTCGGCGTCTCGGCCCCCGAACGGATGTAGGCGGATGCGCGCACACGAGGCGGGCGCCCTCCATGCGGAGGGCTATGGCGGCCCGCCGATCTGGCTGCCGTATCCCACGGATGTCACCGAGTTGCTCCCGCAGCTGTGGCCGTGCACGGCCAGGCGGGACGACGCCGGGCGTCTTGTCGTCGGCGGCGTCGACATGGTGACGTTGGCCCGGGAGTGGGGGACGGCGGCATACGTCATCGACGAGGAGGACTTCCGCGCGCGGGCTCGGGCGTTCCGGGACGCCTTCGCCACGGCCTTCCCGGGTGGGGCGGACGTCTACTACGCGGGCAAGGCGTTCCTGTGCACGGAGGTTGCGCGCTGGGTGCAGCAGGAGGGGCTGTGCCTGGACGTGTGCACCGGCGGGGAGTTGGCCGTTGCCATTCGCGCGGGATTCCCCGGCGAGCGGATCACCTTGCACGGCAACAACAAGACTCCGGCGAGCTGCGGATGGCGCTGGAGCACGGGGTCGGTCGGATCGTCGTGGACTCTTCGACGAGATCGCCCGGATCGACGCGATCGCCGGCGGGATGGGTGTCGTAGCCCCAGTGATGATCCGGGTCACGGTGGGGTCGAGGCGCACACCCACGAGTTCATCGCGACCGGCCACGAGGACCAGAAGTTCGGGTTCAGCCTCGCCGACGGAGTGGCCCGGGCGGCCGCGGACGCCATCCTCGCGCGGCCGAAAACCTTGCGGCTGTTGGGTTTCCACTCGCACATCGGCAGCCAGATCTTCGACACGACCGGCTTCGAGTTGGCCGCGCGTCGGCTGGTCGGCTTGCATGCCGACGTCGTGAACGCTTCGGGGGCGGACCTCCCGGAAATCGACCTCGGCGGCGGCTATGGCATCGCCTACACCTCCCAGCATCGGCCGCTCGCTCCGCGTGATCTCGCCGAGCAACTCGCCGGCATCCTCGAGCGTGAGTTCAAGGCGATCGGGTGCGGAGATGGGACCGGTGCCCCACGCGTCTCGATCGAGCCGGGCCGGGCCATCGCCGGGCCCGCCGGCATCACCCTTTATGAGGTCGGCACGATCAAGGATGTCGCTCTCGGAGAAGGATTCTCGCGCCGCTATGTCTCGGTCGACGGCGGGATGAGCGACAACATCAGGCCGGCGCTCTATGAGGCGGACTATTCGGTCACTCTCGCCTCCCGGGATTCGCAGGCGGCGCCGCGGCTCTCGCGGGTGGTCGGCCGGCACTGCGAGAGCGGCGACATCGTCGTTCTGGATGAGTACCTTCCGGACGATCTCGCGCTCGGTGATCTCCTGGCCGTGCCGGGGACGGGTGCCTACTGCCGCAGCATGAGCAATCAGTACAACCACACCCCGCGGCCCCCGGTCATCGCCGTGCGGGACGGGGTCGCCCGAGTCCTCGTCCGGCGAGAAACGATCGACGATCTGCTGGCCTTGGACGTCGGGTAGAGGGAGTCAATAGTGATGAAGGACAACGCCGTTCCGGTCAAGGTCGCGCTCGTGGGCTGCGGTGTCGTGGGCTCGGCCGTCGCCAGGGGCCTGATCGAGCACTCCGCGGACCTCGCCGCCCGCGTCGGGGCGCCGCTGGATCTGATCGGCATCGCCGTGCGGCGAGCCGGCCGCGATCGCGCCGACGTGCCGGTCGATCCGGCGCTGTTCACCACGGACGCCGCGGCGCTGGTCACCCAGGCCGACATCGTCGTCGAGGTCGTCGGCGGGATCGATCCTGCCCGGGAACTCATCCTCAGCGCCATTGCGCACGGCGCCTCGGTGGTCACCGCCAACAAGGCCCTGCTCGCCGAGGACGGCCCCACGCTGTATGCCGCGGCTGACGCCGCCGGTGTCGACCTCTACTTCGAGGCGGCCGTCGCGGGGGCGATCCCCATCCTCCGGCCGATTCGCGAATCCCTTGCCGGAGACCAGGTTCGCAAGGTGCTCGGCATCGTCAACGGGACGACGAACTTCGTCCTCGACAAGATGGATTCCGGTGGTGCCGGGTTCGCCGAGACCGTCGCGCAGGCGCAAGCCCTTGGGTATGCCGAGGCCGACCCGACCGCCGATGTCGAAGGGTTCGACGCCGCCGCCAAGGCCGCGATCCTCGCCTCCCTCGCCTTTCACACGCGCGTGTCCGGCCGGGACGTCTTCCGCGAGGGCATCACTGAGGTCACCGCCGCCGACATCGCCGCCGCCAAGGCGATGGACTGCGTCGTCAAGCTCCTCGCGATCGCCGAGCGCACGGCCACCGAGGCGGGTGAGGGGATCAGCGTCCGGGTCCACCCGGCGATGATCCCGCGTAGCCATCCACTCGCCAGTGTTCGCGACGCCTACAACGCCGTCTTCGTTGAGGCGCGCGGCGCGGGGCAGTTGATGTTCTACGGCCGCGGGGCGGGCGGAGACCCGACGGCATCGGCGGTGTTGGGCGATCTCGTCGCGGCGGCGCGCCACAAGGTGGCCGGGGGGCGCGGGCCGGGGGAATCGGCATACGCCGACTTGCCTGTCCTGGATTTCGGTGTCTCCCAGACGCGCTACCACATCAGTCTCGACGTCGCGGACCGCCCGGGGGTCCTGGCGCAGGTCGCGACCGCCTTCGCCGCCCACGACGTCTCGATCGAAACGGTGCGTCAGCATGTCGTGACCGACCCCGAGACCCGCCGCCAGCGTGCGAACCTCGTCGTCGTTACCCACCGGGCGAGCGAGGCGGCGCTGCAGGCGACCGTCGACTCGCTGGGCTAATCGGAGAGCGTGGCCGACGTCCTGTCGGTCATGCGTGTGGAAGGAGACTGACGTGGTCCATCAATGGCGCGGTGTCATGCGGGAGTATGCCGACCGCCTCCCCCTCCTGGACGGCGCGCCGGTGGTCACGCTGTTGGAGGGCGGAACCCCCCTCATCGAGGCGGAGCGCCTCTCGGCGCGGGTCGGGGCCCGGGTCCTCGTGAAGTACGAAGGGCTCAACCCGACCGGCTCCTTCAAGGACCGTGGGATGACGACGGCGATCTCGATGGCGGCCAAGCACGGCGCCAAGGCGGTGATCTGCGCGAGCACGGGCAACACCAGCGCGAGCGCCGCGGCATACGCGACGAAGGCCGGGATGGCCTGCGCCGTTCTCGTCCCGGACGGCAAGATCGCCATGGGCAAGCTCAGTCAGGCGATCGCCCACGGGGCCACCCTGCTGCAGGTGGAGGGCAACTTCGACGACTGCCTCAACGTCGCGCGCAAGTTGGCCGAGGCGTACCCGGTGGAGTTGGTCAACTCCGTCAACCCCGCCCGCATCGAGGGACAGAAGACGGCGTCCTTCGAGATCGTCGACGCGCTCGGCGACGCTCCCGACATCCACTGCCTTCCCGTGGGGAACGCCGGAAATATCACGGCCTACTGGAAGGGCTACCGCGAATATGGTGCGGGGCATGGCATGTCCGGGGTGCCGGACGGCCCGGCGACGAAGCGACCGCAGATGTGGGGCTTCCAGGCGGCGGGGGCGGCACCGATCGTCCTCGGGCATCCGGTCGACGAACCGGAGACCATCGCAACGGCGATCCGGATCGGCAATCCCGCGTCCTGGGAGCAGGCCGTGGCGGCCCGCGAGGAGTCCGGTGGGCGGATCGAGGCCGTCACCGACGCCCAGATCCTTCAGGCGCACCGGCTGCTCTCAGCCACCGAAGGAATCTTCGTCGAGCCGGCGTCGGCGGCGAGCGTCGCGGGCCTGCTCCAGGTGCACGCGGCGGGGGGCGTGCCCGCGGGCGCGACGATCGTCTGCACGGTGACCGGTCACGGGCTGAAGGATCCGAGCTGGGCGTTGACCACGGCGGATGGTGAACCCGTTGTCCCGCAGCGCATCCCGGTCGATGTGTTCAGCGCGGCGGTGGCTCTGGGTCTGGACGGGTAGGCCGTCGTGACGCCCTGGATGCCTGGGCTCGCGGTCACGGTGACCGTGCCCGCGAGCAGCGCCAATCTCGGCCCCGGGTTCGACTCGGTCGCCATCGGGCTGGATCTGCGGGACCGCTGCACGGCCACGATCTCCGACCGGCCCGGCGTCCGGGTGTCCGTTTCGGGGGAAGGCGCGGGGGCGGTCCCGACCGACGCGCGGCACCTGGTCGTGCGCGCCATGCTGCGCGCGTGGGAGGTCGCGGGGGTGGCGGCACCCGAGGGTTTGGACGTCGTCTGTGTCAATGCCGTTCCGCACGGCCGGGGGCTGGGGTCATCGGCGACGGCGATCGTCACGGGGGTCGGGGCGGCATACGGGCTGATGTCGGCCCGTGACGGGGGTGGCGTTGCCGACCTGGGGAGGATCGATCACGGGGTGGCCGACCTCGCCGCCGTCAACGATCTCGCGGCGGACCTCGAGGGCCACCCCGACAACTCCTCAGCGAGCGTCTTCGGCGGGTTGACGCTCAGTTGGGCCGACGACGCGGCGAGGGCGGGCGGCATACCGCACACGCGGACGGTCCGTCTGGACCCGCATCCCACGGTCCGTCCCGTGGTCTTCTGTCCCGAGGTCCAGCTGAGTACGGCCACAGCCAGGTCCGTGCTTCCGGCGCACGTCCTCCTGCGCGATGCCGCGGCGAACTCCGCCCGCGCCGCGTTGCTCGTCCACGCCCTCACCGCGGCGCCGGCCCTCCTCCTGCCCGCCACCCGAGACTGGCTCCACCAGGAAGCGCGCCGTCCGTCGTATGCCGATTCCATGGCCCTCGTCGACGCCCTCCGCGCCGCCGGGCACGCCGCGGTGATCTCCGGTGCCGGCCCGTCCGTCCTTGTCCTGACCTCGGACGTCCCCGCGGTAACGGCATATGCGCCAGCGGGCTGGGCCGTGCTCGATCCGGGCTTCGCGGCGGATGGGCTTCGGGTCGAGTGAGCCCGCGGGGACGCTTCCGCGTGGTCGGAGTGTTGTCGCTGCCGCGCGGTGATACAGTGACACCGCAATCGCGGGGACGGACGGTCGCACAGCGCCCCATCACCGCGAATCGCAAATCCACCTGAGATTCCTCCGTGCGAGCCCGTCCCGGGCAGCGTGATGGTCAGGGTGCTCAGGTTTCCCCTTTCGGCCGGAAGTCGTTCGGCCGCAACGAATCCAGGCCCGACGCAGGTGCGTCGGACCGATGACGAGGGAAAGGGTCCTTCGTGACCGACACCACCACTCTCGACACGTCGACGACGAGCGAGAAACCGCGCCGATCCGGCGCACTCACGGCGATGCGCCTGGCCGAACTGCAGGGACTGGCCAGCAGCATGGGCATCTCCGGCACCACCAAGATGCGCAAGAGCGACTTGATCGACGTCATCCGGGCGCAGCAGTCCGGCCAACGTCCCGGGAGTGCCCGCCCGCGCACCCGTGACGAAGCATCCGCCCCCGGGGCGGCCGCGTCCTCGGACGGCACGTCCGGGGCAACCGGGCGCGAGGCGCGGGGCGACCATTCGACGCCCGCGTCGTCAGGCCAGTCCGGTGACGACCGGTCCCAGAACACCCGGGCCCAGAACGACCGGGCCCAGGGCGACCGACCCCAGAACGACCGGGCTCAGAATGACCGGCCCCAAAGCGACCGCGCCCAGGGCGGAACCACGCGGACCGAGCCCGCTCAGGGGGCGCGGCGCGACCCTGCCCAGACCGGGCAGGAGGGGGGCCAGCCACGGCGCGAGCGGTATCGCGACGACCAGCGCGCCGAGGGTGCGGGTCGCCAAGACTCCGGCGAGGGCGGTGACCAGCGCGACGGGGGGCAGCACGAGCGGCCGGCACGTCAGTACACCCGCGGCGAGTCCCGCTACCAGGGCAATCGTCCGCAGGACGGCCAGCGGCAACCGGGATAACCAGAACCGCGACAACCAGAACCAGGGTCAGAGCGGTGGCCAGCACGGTCAGGGCGGCGGGCAGCAGGGCCAGCAGGGCAACCGCTACGACGACGACGAGGGTGGTGGGCGGCGGCGCAACCGCAACCGCAACCGCAGTCGGGACAAGCGGCGCGGCATACGGCCCGAGGGCGGCACCGAGCTCGAAACCGAGCCCCAGGTCGCCGAGGACGACGTCCTGGTCCCGGTCGCCGGCATCCTCGACATCCTCGACAACTACGCGTTCGTGCGGACGTCGGGCTATCTGCCCGGCCCGAACGACGTCTACGTCCCGCTCGGCCTGGTCAAGCGGCACGGCCTGCGCAAGGGCGATGCGGTCACCGGGGCCGTGCGGGCGCCCCGCGACGGTGAGGAACTCCAGCAGGTCCAGACCGGACGCAACCAGCGGCAGAAGTACAACCCGCTCGTCCGCCTCGACAGCGTCAACGGGACGACTCCCGAGATCGCCCGGCAGCGGCCGGAGTTCGGCAAGCTGACGCCGCTCTATCCGCAGGAGCGACTGCGGCTGGAGACCGAGTCCAACCAGCTGACCACGCGGATCATCGACCTCGTCGCGCCGATCGGCAAGGGTCAGCGTGGGCTCATCGTCAGCCCGCCCAAGGCCGGCAAGACCCTGATCCTCCAGGCGATCGCCAACGCGATCACGACCAACAACCCCGAGGCTCACCTCATGGTCGTGCTCGTCGACGAGCGCCCCGAGGAGGTCACGGACATGCAGCGCACGGTCAAGGGCGAGGTCATCGCCTCGACCTTCGACCGGCCCGCCGAGGACCACACGACCGTTGCCGAACTCGCCATCGAGCGCGCCAAGCGGCTCGTCGAGCTCGGCCACGACGTGGTCGTCCTCCTCGACTCCATCACCCGTCTGGGACGCGCCTACAACCAGGCCGCACCCGCGTCCGGGCGAATCCTCTCCGGCGGTGTCGACTCCTCGGCGCTCTATCCGCCGAAGCGCTTCTTCGGTGCCGCGCGCAATATCGAGAACGGCGGATCGTTGACGATCCTCGCCACCGCCCTGGTCGAGACCGGCTCCAAGATGGACGAGGTGATCTTCGAGGAGTTCAAGGGCACCGGCAATATGGAGTTGCGCCTCTCGCGGCAGCTCGCCGACCGCCGGATCTTCCCCGCCGTCGACGTCAACCCCTCCGGCACCCGGCGCGAGGAGATTCTCCTGGCGCCCGAGGAGCTGAAGATCATGTGGAAGTTGCGCCGCGTGCTCTCCGCCCTCGACCCGCAACAGGCCATCGAGCTCCTGCTCGACCGGATCAAGAAGACCCGGAGCAACTACGAGTTCCTCGTGCAGGTCCAGCAGACGAGCAATATCCGGCTCGGCGACGAGGACGAGTGACCCAGACGGTGGCCGGGTGGGAATGTCCGCCCGGCCACCGGCGTTTGGGCGGACGTATGCCGATCTGGCAGACTTGTCCGTCGGTCCGGTTCACGGCACGCGCCACCCGGCGCAGGGCCTGCATCACCTCGCGTGGTGGGCTCGCCGACCCGGAGGAATCGAGGAGCAGCAATGAAGAAAGACATCCACCCCGCCTACGGCGAGACCACGGTGACGTGCACCTGCGGCAGCACCTTTACCACCCGCAGCACGGCCAAGAACGGCGTCATCCACGCCGATGTGTGCAGCAACTGCCACCCGTTCTACACCGGTAAGCAGAAGATCCTCGACACCGGTGGTCGCGTGGCCCGCTTCGAGGCCCGCTACGGCAAGAAGGCCGCCAAGTAGCTTCCCCGACGCGCCGGTTCGCCCTGTGGCGAGCCGGCGCGTTCGCATGTGCCCGCCTGCCCGGTCGTCCGAGGAGTCCCGATGCTCGAATCCGCCGAGGCGCTGCTCGCCGAGCATGCGCAGCTCGAAGGGGCGATGGCCGACCCCGCGATCGTCGCCGACCAGGCGCGTTATCGGGAGGTCGGGCGGAGGTATGCCGCTCTCGGGCCGGTGGTCTCGGCATACCGGACCTGGCGGGTGGCCACGGGCGATCTGGAGGCGGCCCGCGAACTCGCCGACGAGGATCCCGCCTTCGCCGAGGAGATTCCCGGCCTCGAAGCGACCGCGGAGGCCGCCGAGGAGAAACTGCGGCGGCATCTGATCCCGCGCGACCCGGACGACGACCGCGACGTCATCCTCGAGGTCAAGGCGGGGGAGGGCGGCGAGGAGTCCGCGCTCTTCGCCGGCGACCTGCTGCGGATGTACTTGCGCTACGCCGAGAAGCGCGGCTGGCGCACCGAGGTCATCGACGCGACCGAGTCCGATCTCGGTGGCTACAAGGACGTCCAGGTCGCGGTCAAGGCCAAGGGGACGCCCGGGCCGGGTGAGGCTCCGTGGGCGCGGCTGAAGTTCGAGGGCGGGGTGCACCGGGTCCAGCGGGTGCCGGTCACCGAGAGCCAAGGCCGCATCCACACGTCCGCGGCCGGCGTCTGGGTCATGCCCGAGGCCGAGGAGGTCGACGTTCACATCGACCCCAACGACCTGCGTATCGACGTCTATCGCAGCTCCGGTCCCGGCGGCCAGAGCGTCAACACGACCGACTCGGCCGTGCGGATCACCCACCTGCCCAGCGGCCTCGTCGTCTCCTGCCAGAACGAGAAGTCCCAGCTGCAGAACAAGGAGTCCGCCCTGCGGGTCCTGCGTTCCCGGCTCCACCAGATGGCCATGGACGAGGCCGCGGCGGCGGCATCCGATGCCCGTCGGTCGCAGGTGCGCACCGTCGACCGGTCCGAGCGCATCCGGACCTATAACTTCCCCGAGAACCGGGTCAGCGACCACCGGACCGGCTACAAGGCCTACAACCTCGACATCCTCCTCGGCGGCGAACTGGACCCGGTCGTCGAGGCGGCGATGGAGGCGGACGAGGCCGCCCGCCTGAGCGCCCTGGGCGGCGCGTGAGCACCCCCACCCCCACGTTGGATGCCGCGGTTCTCGCCGCCCGCGCAACCCTCGCCGGCGCGGGCGTCCCCTCCGCGGAGGCCGACGCGATCGCCTTGGCCGCCCATGCTCTCGGGGTCTCCACGAGCGTCGTGCGGCACCGAATGGTCCTGCGCGAGAACGTCGATCCCAACTTCCTTCGGGCGTATGCCGCACTCACCGCCCGCCGCGCCGCCCGCGTCCCGCTGCAGCACCTCACCGGGCGGGCTCACTTCCGCCGCCTCACCCTGGCCGTCGGGCCGGGGGTGTTCGTGCCCAGACCCGAAACGGAGATCACCGCGGGACTGGCCATCGACGCGGCGCGCGCGGCGGCGGGGATCGGCATACCTCCGCGGGTCGTGGACCTGTGTACCGGCTCGGGGGCGATCGCCCTGGCGATCAAGGACGAGGCGCCCGAGGCGGAGGTGATCGGCGTCGAGGTGTCCGAGGCGGCATACGACTGGGCTCGCCGCAATCGCGACGCGCTCGGCCTCGACGTCGCCCTCGTCCTCGGCGACGCGACCAGCGCGCTGACCGAGCTCGACGGGACCGCCGATGTGGTCGTCAGCAACCCGCCCTATATCCCGACCGGCGCCGTCCCGGTCGATCCCGAGGTGCGCGATCACGATCCGGAGATCGCGCTCTACGGCGGCAGCGCCGACGGTCTGGCGATCCCGCGCCGCATCGCCGTCCGGGCCGCGGCGCTGCTGAAGCCGGGGGGAGTGCTCCTCATGGAGCACGCGGATGTCCAGGGGGAGACCCTCATCGCCGCGCTCGCCGCCACCGGGTCGTATGCCGACCTCATCGACCATCGCGACCTGACCGGCCGCCCTCGGGTCGTCTCGGCGCGTAGGGCCACGCTGGGCCTCGATCCGAGCACCGCGACCGTCCCGGACGCACGCTCCTGACCCGGGCCCATACTGGCGGGCGTGAGCGATGCGGACTGGAGCGCCAAGGCGAAGGAGAATGCCGACTTCCACGCGGCCGCCCTCGGGCGGGCCCGTGAGGGGGAGGCCCGGGTCGGGCGTCGGCTTATCGCCGAGTTCGTCCAGGCGGCCGTCGCGGCAGGGCTGCCGCAGTCCGCGTTGACCGTCCGCCCGTACCGCGGCAACCGCCGCTACCGCACCGGCCTCACCGGCTGGTATCTCCTGCCCGACCAGTCGGTCGCCGTCGACGCCGACGCGAACTTCTATATCCTCTCCTGCCCCCCGTCGCTGACCGGGCGATTGCGCGGGATCGAGATGCCCCCCAGCCCGGCCCCGCTGCGCGTGGGGGAGCGCGATGGCGAGTCGATGGCCCTGAAGGACCTCCTCGCCAAGCGGCTCGC
This sequence comes from Nostocoides sp., assembly GCA_016702415.1. GTDB lineage: Bacteria > Actinomycetota > Actinomycetes > Actinomycetales > Dermatophilaceae > Nostocoides_A. The sequence continues at coordinate 532,276 of JADJEA010000024.1, read as the reverse complement.
CGCCGGGGCCGCCCACCCGTGATGCCCACCCCGTGAGGACGCCCACCCGCGAGGCCGCCCGGGTGACGCCCGCCCCGTGAGGCCGCCCGTGTGACGCGGCCCCCGACGCCGGCACCGGCCCGCGAGCATCGCCGTTACCGGAGAAAACCGAGCGCCCCGGCCACCCTCGTGGGTGGGCCGGGGCGGCACGGGGTGACCTCAGGCGGTGCGGATCATCTTGCGGTTGACGAACTCCTCGATGCCGAACCGGCCGAGCTCCCGACCGAGGCCGGAGCGCTTGACCCCGCCGAACGGCAACTCAACGCCGTCGGCGTCGACGCAGTTGACGAACACCATGCCGGCCTCGATCTGGGCCGCCACCCGCTGGGCCTGCTCGGGGTCATTGGTGAAGACATACGAGCCGAGCCCGAATGGGGTGTCGTTGGCGAGGTCGACCGCCTCGGCCTCGTCCTTGACCTTGAAGACCATCGCCACGGGCCCGAACAGCTCCTCGTAGAAGACGTCACTGCCCCGCGGCACGTCGGTCAACACACCGAACGGGACGTGTGCGCCGTCCCGGGCCCCGTCCGCTGCGGTCAGGCTGGCGCCGGCGTCGGTGGCCGCGGCGAGCTGCGCGGTGAGCCGGTCCGCGGCCAGCTCCGAGGACAGGGGCTGGCTGGCCCGCCCGGTGATCCCGGCGGTGAACTTGGCGAGGAACTCGTCATACAGATCCTCGACGACGATGAACCGCTTGCCGGCGTTGCACGCCTGACCGGTGTTGCCCAGTCGTGCGGCGAGAGCGGCCTCGACGGTGGCGTCCAGGTCGTCGCTGCCAAGGACGATGAACGGGTCGGACCCGCCGAGCTCGAGAACGACCTTCTTGAGGTTGCGGCCCGCGATCTCGGCGACCGCAGCCCCCGCCCGCTCGGAGCCGGTCACCGAGACGCCCTGGACGCGCGGGTCGGCGATGATCGTCGCGGCCTGGTCGTTGCTCGCGTAGAGGTTGACATAGGCCCCGTCCGGGCAGCCCGCGTCGATGAAGATCTGCTCGATGAAGGCGGACGAGGAGGGGCACTGGGGCGCGTGCTTCAGGAGGATCGTGTTGCCGAGACAGAGGTTCGGCGCCGCGAAGCGGGCGACCTGATAGGCCGGGAAGTTCCACGGCATGATCCCCAGCAGGACGCCGACGGGCTGCCGCGTGATCCGCGCGGTCCCCTCACCCGCGAGCAGGGTGATCTCCTCGTCCTTGAGGAACTCCTCGGCATTGTCCGCGTAGTACTGGTAGATCGCCGAACTGAACTCCACCTCACCGACGGCCTCTTCGCGCGGCTTGCCCATCTCCTGAACGATGAGGTCGGCGAGTTCCTCGGCACGCTCGGCATGCAGCTGCGCGACCCGTGCGACGAGCGCGGCTCTCTCCGCCACCGTCGTCGTGCGACCCCACGATTGGTATGCCGCGTGGGCCCGCTCGATCGCCGACGCGACGTCCGCGTCGGTGTTGGTGTCGTAGCTGCGCACGAGTTCCCCGTGGCGGGATTGCGAACGGCGTAGGTGGTCATGGTGCCTCCGGGCGGGGTGACGTGGACGAAAAAACCTAAGGCTGGAGTTTATCAAGGTTGGGGGACCGGCGCGACGAGCGCGAGCCGAACCGGCACCATCCTCGTCGAGAGAATAGCCGTCGGCACCGCCACGTAGGGCAGCCTCGCGCGCTGACAGGATCCGATCATCGGGGTCCTGAAGGGGGCCCTTTTATCGGCCGGAACGGCTCATCTCGACCAGATCGCGAGTGCGCAACGTCTCGTGCATCGCCCCGAGGCGGGTGGCGAGCACGAGGAGGACGACGGCAGTCGTCATCGCGTCGCCGAGGGCGTGATGGGGGGTGAATACCGGAAGGTCGAGCTGCCGGGCGAGCAACTCGAGGTTGGGCTCGCGGTCCCGTGATTCCCACAGCCCGGCCTGCCTGGCCAGGCCGGCGGTGTCGATGATTCCGTTCGGCACCCGCTGGCCCAGCGGGGCCAGGGCGCGATCGAGAAAGGCGCGTTCGATCCAGGCGGCGTGCGCGACGAGGACCGATCCGCGCAGGCGCTCACCCAGGATCGCGATAACCTCGGGCATGCGCGGTGCCGCCGCCAGTTCGTCCCGCGTCAGCGAGTGGACCTTCAGGGCCTCCGTGGCTATCTCACAGGTCGGCTGCACGGGCTGATACCACGCCGTCCCCACGTCCAGCCGGGCGTCCCGAACATCCACCGCGCCGATCGACACGATCTCGTCGTGTTCCAGATCGAGTCCGGTGGTCTCCACGTCGATGACGGTGAATCGGGTGGACCTCCAGTCACCATCGAGGTCGGCGCCCCAGGGCGTGGCACGCCGCCACCACCTCATGGGAGGGCCTCCTGCATCACCGCGGCCCCAGCCACTCCGCCTCCAAACGCTCCTGCACGGCCGCGATGGCCTTGAAGGATTGACGCAGGTGGCGCCGCCGCAGGGAGTCGACGTGCCGCGGATCCATCCAGGTCGAGGTGGGCGTTCCCACGCGCAGCGCCTCGATCTCGGCGTCGAAGAGCAACTCGTACATGTGCTGATGGGCGTAGGCCAGCTGGGCCGCCTCGTCGTGATTGAGGAGACCGGCGGCTCGACCGATCTGAATGCGGTCCTGGGTGCTGGTCACGGTGGAACGGGTCTTCAGGGCAATCCACCGCCCGATACCGACGATCGGCACCAAGCCGCCCCGCTTGAGGTCGAGCTGTCCCCGGTGCTGTCCCTCGTGGTCGACGATGAACTCTTTGACGAATCCGATCGGTGGCTTATGCGTTAGTGCTTCGGCAAGGCTGCGGCGGGCGAAGGACTCGTCGTCGGGAAGATGGAGGATCTCCTCGTCCAGTCGGTGTCCTAGGACCACCCCGGTGACCGGCCGCGAGCCCTCGGTGGCGGGGTCCTCCCGCCACCGATGCGCGCGGGCCAGCCACTCGGCACACGGGCGACTGAACAGGGGACTCGTGGCGTTGGCTCCGTCCGGACATCGCGCCAGACCACATCGCTCCACGTCGGAGAGGACCGACTCCGCGCCCGCCCGGATCCGTTCCGGGCCGACCACGGCGTCGTCGGCCCAGAGCAGGGCCGTGTCCACGTCCGAATCGGGGAGCGGCTCCCGGCGCGCCAGGGAGCCGAGTACGAACCAGGCGAATGTCCCCTCGTCGCCGGCGAAAGGCACCGTCCATCCGATGCACTTCTCCAGCACGGCTTCGACCATGGCGCTGAGAAGGGCACCGATCCGCAGCGGTGGCACGCCGGCGTCGCGCAGCGCGATGGCCGTCGGCCGTAGTTGACTGGCCGCCTCGGCGAGGGCGCCCAGGTCCGTGGCGGACTCGATCGCTGACCTGATGGTCAGCGGGTCCCGGATCTCTGCGGCGGCCAGATCGATGGCGCGGCACACCCCGACGGGTTCCCCGGAGTGGTCCACGACGACGAGGTGGTGGACACCCCGGTGGACCATGGTCAGGAATGCCGACGCGGCCGTCGCGTCGGAGCGGATGGTCAGTGCCGGGGACGACGCGATCCTCGACAGGGGGGCATGAATGGAGTACGCCCCGGTGGCTACCAGTCTGCGGCAATCGCTGTCAGTCATGATGCCCACGTCCCGGCCCTGCCGGATGAGGACGCACGACGCGCGCGCGGCGGTCATGACGCGGGCCGCTTCACGGATTGTCACGCGTGCGTCGCACCATACGGGTGGGGACGCGTAATCCGTAACCGGGCGGAGTGTCGAATCCACCACGGTGCTGGCGAGCAGCGCCGACCGCACCGGTGTCGTCCAGGTCGCACCGAAGCGGAGCGTGTCCGGATGGTCGAGGATCTCGCGCGGGTCCGGCATGAGGTAGAGCAGCGTGTCTGTGGCAGCGCGCGCCGTGAACGTCGGCGGCAGCCCGCTGAACACCGAGAACTGCCCGAAGGTATCGCCCGGCCCGAGCTCGTCCACGACGGCACCCCGGTCGAGGACGTGCACGATGCCGGTCCGGATGACCGCGAGGTGCTCGAGCGGGCGGGCCTGGGGAGTCAGGATGCTCGCTCCGGCGGGAAAGAACTCCACAAGGAGGTGTCGTCCGAGCCGAGCCAGGTCAGCCGCGTCGAGACGATCGTAGGGTGGGTGCTTGCCCAGGAAATCCGCGAACTCCTGCACGTGCGGCTCCTTCGTGGGTCGATCGCGATCGTCGGCGGGCACGCTGGGTGGGCGCTCGGGGCGTGGGCGGGGTATCGCCTTCCCACTGGCACCCTGGGGCCGAGACGGGACGATGCGCGTCTCGGCCCGGCCCCACGGGTTCAGTGTCGTGCGTCGGCTGCCTTAGGGATCGCCGTGTCGTATGGCGCGGTGCTGCGTCCCGCGGTGGGATGCACCGCCTGGTAGACGAGGCCGATGGCAATCACGATGAGGCCGGAGAGGCCGACGGACCAGTTGTCGTACCACGCCACATCGGGGCCGCCCAACGGCCTGACGAGACAGATGATCCCGATGATTCCCCAGGTCAGGGCAAGGATGTTAACGAGCAGACCCCACCTGCCGAGCTGGAACTTGCCCGCGGGGTGCCAGCCCTTCAGTCGCGCCCGGAGAGCGGCGATCACCACCATCTGGAAACCCAGATAGACGCCGAGCGCCGCGAAGCCGACGATCTTGGCCGTCGCATTGGTCGAGATCTTGGAGCCGATAACGATCAGGGCGGGGACCGCTCCGGCGAGGAGGAGAGCGTATGGCGGGATGTGGCGTGCGGCCGAGAACCTCTTCAGGAGGCTCGAGCCCATGATCATGTCGTCACGGCCGTACGAGAATGCCAAGCGCGATGCCGCCGCCTGGAGGCTGATGACGCAGGAGAGGAAGCTAAGTAGGACGACGAACAGGACCACGCGCGCGCCGGTGTGGCCGAATGCCTGATTGAGGACAGTCTCCACTGGCGTGGTGTCCCTGCCGGCGATGACGGCCGGAATGTCGGTCACGGCGAGGACAAGCGCAAGGGTGACCCATGTCGCGGCGGCACCGCCGATGTAGATGGTCCGACGCATCGCTTTCGGGATGAGGGTTCCCGGGCTGGGCACCTCCTCGGCCACATCGCCGCAGGCCTCGAACCCGTAATACTGGTAGATCCCGAGGAGCGCGGCGGCCGCGAATGCCCAGAAGTAGCTGCCGTTCGATGCGGCACCGAAGCTGTCGACGAGGATGCCCAGGCCGTGTTCGCGGTGGGCGATGAGGAGCCAGAGGCCGACGACGAGGGCACCGCTCAGTTCGGCGAGGAATCCGAGCATCGCCGCGAGCGAGAGTGCCTTGGTACCGAGGAAGTTCACCACGGTCGCGAGGGTAAGGACGGCTAGGGCGCACAGGACGATGACGTTGACGCTGACGTTGCCGATCCCGAATGCCGCAGCGACGTAGGGCGCAGATCCGTAGGACACGGCCGCGATCGTTGCGAAGAGTGCGCACATGTAGACCCATCCGGTCAGCCAGGCCCACTCCTTGCCCCAGAGCCGGCGGGCCCAGGGATAGACCCCGCCAGCGACGGGATACTGCGCGACGATCTCGGAGAAGACCAGGGCGACGAAGAGTTGCCCCACCCCAGCGATGACCAGCGTCCAGATCATCGGCGGACCGGCCATCATCAGGGCGAAGCCGAACACCGTGTAGACGCCTGCGACGGGGGAGAGATAGGTGAATCCCAGCGAGAAGTTCGCCCAGGCGCTCATGTCCCGGCGGAACTCCGTGGAGTATCCGAGGGAGGCCAGATGCGCGGCGTCCTCGTCGTGAATGTCGGTTGCGGTCATGCGTGGATCCGTTCGGTCCTGGCCCCGATGATCGGGGTCATGCGGGCGGTGAGGAGACGGCCTCCCTCAGCGGGGAGTAGTGCAGTCGGAATAAAACATACAGTTTTGGGTGATTGATTGGCAAGGGGTACGGTTACCTCGTCATGCCGCCACCTGGGCGGCTCGCTCGGGAAGGACCATCGGTCGCGTGCCCAAGCTGTCTGTGCTCGTGACTCCGTCGGCCGGTGGCCGTGCGGACGACGTGGTGGCCAGGCTGCGCGAGGCGATGTACCTCGGCATCCTGAATCCGGGCGATCAATTGCCGCCTGAGGTCGACCTGGCCCGGCAGTTCGGGGTGGCGCCGATGACCGTGCGCGACGCCCTCGCCGACCTGCGGCGGACGGGCCTGATCGAGACGCGCCGCGGGAGAACTGGCGGCTCCTTCGTGCGCCGGTTCGCCACCCCGCCGGCGGACAAGGCCCGCGAGCAGTTGGCGGAACTGACTCTGTCCCAGCTGCGCGATCTCGTGGACGAGCACGAAGGCATGAGCGGGCAGGCCGCTGCCCTCGCCGCCGAGCGGGCTGCCGACACCAACGCCCGACGGCTCTTCCGGTTCACTGAGGAGCTTCGCGCCGCCCACGGGCCGGCTGAATGTATCCGCGCCGACAGTCGGTTCCACGTCGAGATGGCCGTGGCGGCCCAATCGGAGCGACTGACTCGGCACGAGGTCCGTCTCCAGGCCGAGATCTGCGGGATGCTGTGGTACCCCGAGGGGCCACCCGCGCCACTGGCGACGATCGTCGCCGAGCATCACGAGATCGCCGTCGCGATCGCCAGTGGGGCTGAGGACGTTGCCAGACGCCGGGCGCAGGACCACGCCCGTGCGGCGCTCGCCCGGCTCACGTCCCTCCATCACTACGTCACGGAGAACGCCGGATGACCGCCTCTGCCGAGAGGGACGCCACGGACCTCGCAAGCGTGGTCGCCGACATCGTCGAGCCGATCTTTGCCCCCATCGAGGCGTTGGCCGCGCGAGTGCGCGAGTGCGGCCCGGGGCACGCTCGGATGCGCGAGGACGATCTCGCCCCCGCCGCCGCCATGGTGCGTTCCACTCTGGCCAAGCAGCCGCTGTACGCCGGGTTTGGCTTTATCGCGGACGTCGGGGCGGTCGAGGGGAGCGACCACTTCATGCTCTGGTGGCAGATGCGTGGGTCCGGCGCGGCGCGGTTGCGTCTCACTCTGGATCCTTCGCACCCTGACCACTACGACTACCTGGTGATGCCGTGGTTCACTGCGGCCCGCGACGAGCGGCGCCGAGTCGTTCACGGTCCGTATGTGGACTTCTCGGGGTCCGATCTCTTTACCCTGACGATGACGATGCCGGTCTACGAGGGCGACCGCTTTCTCGGGATCACCGGAGCCGACCTGCACTACCTCGACCTCGAGCGACAACTGGTGCGTGTGTTGCGTTCGGCACCCGGTGACGCGTGCGTCATCAACGACGAAGGCCGGGTCATCGCGACCAACACGGCGTGTTGGGTGGTCTCCTCCCGGCTGCGACAGCCGGTCGAGGTGGGGGTCGGCGGTGTCACCGGCCTCGCCCCGGTTCCCGGTGGATATGCCTGGTCCGTCGTGACTGGCGCGATCTCCGCCTGATCCGCGCCTGGCCACTCGGCCACCTCCGTCTCGTTGCCCTCCCTGGGTGCTCTGCCTTGCCCTCCCGTGCATTCAGCCTGACCGCAAGGTTGACAAAAAAGATCTAGTCCTAGAGTATTTGTTCCGACGGTCCCCTCCGACCCCTTGGAGCGAACGATGAACGCCACCGCCATTCCTCACCTCGATCTTGCCGACCCGGCCTTCTCGATTACCTCGAAAGACGTCAAGGCCGCGCGCGAGGCCAACTGGTACGCCACCACTCCTTACGGCTTCGCGATCCTGCGCTACGAGCAGCTCAGCCGACTCATGAAGCACCCGAAGCTGCGCCAGGGGAGCCTCCAGTGGCCAGCCCACAACGGCATCGTCGAGGGGCCCCTGGCCGAGTGGTGGAAGAGCTGGATCCTCAACAAGGAGGGCGAGGAGCACCACAGGCTCCGGAGGCTGATGAACCCGGCCTTCTCGCCCAAGCTGATCGCGGGCCTCGTCCCCGCTTTCAGGCGCTCGCCAACGAACTAATCGATGACTTCACGCATCCCGACCAGTGCGAGTTCATCAGCGAGTTCGCCGAGCCGTATGCCGCACGCGTCATCGCGATCATGCTCGGTATCCCCGAGGAGGAATGGCCGATCATCGCCAAGGAGGCGCAGACCATCGGGCTTGCCCTCGGCGTGACCATCCGCGACGAACTCCCGCACATCGAGGCGGCCTTGGGCCGCCTGTACGACTACGCCGACGCGATGATCGCCGACCGTCGGGCCAACCCCAAGGACGACTTCGTCACCACCCTGGTAAACGCCAGCCGAGACGAGGACGGGCGCCTCAGCGACACCGAGCTGCGGGACGGTTTGGTGCTGCTCGTCTTCGGGGGGTACGACACGACGCGCAACCAGCTTGGCCTGGCGATGCAGACCTTCATGGCGCACCCCGACCAGTGGCGGCTCCTCGGCGAGCATCCCGACCTAGGCAAAGCCGCAGTGGAAGAGGTCATGAGGGTCAACCCGACGGTTCGCTGGGTTACCCGCGAAGCGCTCGAAGACTTCCAGTTCGAGGATCTCCACGTTCCCGCGGGAACGACCGTCCACCTCATCAGCGAGTCCGCCGGGACCGACCCGCGGGTCTTCGACGACGAATCCTTCGACATTACCGCGGAGCGAAAGCCGCACTACGGGTTCGGCGGCGGCGCGCACCACTGCCTCGGCCACTTCGTGGCCCGCTCCGACATGAGCGAGGCGCTGCCATTACTCGCTCGACGACTGCGCGACCCCCACCCCCTCGTCGGGGCCACCTGGCTGCCCGACTCCGGGAACACCGGTCCTCTCCGGTTGCCCATGGGCTTCACCCCGGGCGCCTGATCCTCCCCACACCAGCCCACCCCCACCACCATTACCGAAAGGACCCCCCGTGAAGGTCACCGTTGACATGACGCTGTGCGAGGACCACGGCCAGTGCGCCATCGCCGCCCCGAACGTCTTCAGGATCAACGACGACGGCAAGCTCGAGTACGACGCGAATCCGGAAGAGCGTGAACTCACCAATGTCGAGGAGGCCGCGGACGTCTGTCCGGTCCAGGCCATCCTGATCGGCGACTGACTTTGACCGCGGTCGCGGTCGTTGGCGGCTCCCTGGCGGGACTGCGAACCGCCGAACAACTCCGCGCCTCCGGACACACCGGCCCCATTACGGTCTACGGGGAGGAACTCCATCCGCCGTACAACCGGCCCCCGTTGTCCAAGGAGGTCCTGGCTGACGCCCAGAGGGCGACCAGCGCCGAGATGCTCGACCGGCTCGCTTTCCGGCGCCGGTCGTCGACGGCCGATGTCGACTTCAGGCTTGGCACCCGCGTGGAATCGGCGGACCTGTCCGCCCGGACGATCACGCTGGCCTCTGGCGCGGTCGAGACTTGGGACGGTCTCGTTGCCGCAACGGGTCTGCGTCCGCGCCGACTCCGGGTCGAGGGACCGACACAGGGCCGTCACATCCTGCGCACGATCGACCACTGCCTTACCCTGCGCGCAGACCTCGACCGGCCCAGGGACGTCGTCGTCGTCGGGGCCGGATTCATCGGCTGCGAGACGGCCTGCACCCTCCTCAAACTCGGGCACCGGGTGACGGTGGTCGAACCGACGGGGGCACCGATGAACCGGGTCCTCGGCCCCGCGCTCGCCGAGGCCGTCCAGGCCCACCATGAGGACGCGGGCATCCGCTTCGTCATCGGTCCGGGAGTGACCCGCTTCACCGGCGACCAGCGGGTGACCGGGGTGCAGTTGGATACCGGGGAGAGGCTCTTGGCCGACATCGTCGTCGAATCCGTCGGGTCCGTCTGCAATACCGAATGGCTCGGTGGGATCGCGGCCCTCGACCTTTCCGACGGCATCCTGACCGACAACGACCTGCGGGTGACCGGCACGGATGACGTCGTCGCAGTCGGCGACATCGCCCGCTTCCCCAATCCGCTGTTCGATGACGTTCCCCGACGGGTCGAGCACTGGAACATCCCGACCGAGACCGCCAAGCGCGCTGCAGCAACGCTCGTGGCTGGCCTACAGGGACGGCCGCCGGCGCTCCCGCCCTTCGCGCCTGTCCCGGCGTTCTGGAGCGACCAACTCGACCTGCGCTTCCAGTCCTTCGGATCGCCGGGTCTGGCCGACACCGTCGAGACGGTCGAGGGCGATCTCGGCGACCTCACCGGCGGCGTTCTCACCCGCTACACGCGTGACGGCCGCCTCGTCGGCTCGGTCGCCGTCAATCTCTCCGCAGCACGCCAGCGGGAACTGCGCGACGAGTTCGTCGTGATGGCTCCCGTCGGCTGACCCGTCACCCCCTCACCCCACCCCCGAGAGAGCAGGAACCCCATGGCCACCACCCCACTCGATCGTCATCGCGAGGCCAACGCCGACAGCGAGGATCTGTCCGCCGCCCTCGCCGCGATCAAGGACCACGGCGTCGAGACCATTTACTACCAGGGGGTGACGATCACCGGCCGCGTCGTGGGCAAGGTGATGCCGGCCCGGCACCTGGAGCGCGTGGCGAGCCACGGCATACAGCAGCACCGCACCGCGGCGGCAAACCTCCAGACGACCCGCGAGGGGGTCCTGCTCGGCGGCGGCGTCAACGCCGCGGAGTACACCTCTGTCCCCGATCTCGACACGTTCGCGGTCCTCCCGTGGGACACCACCATCGCCCGGGTCTTCTGCCGCTTGTACGAGCCCGACCACGTGCTCGAGATCGGTGGTCAGGCGTATGCCGCGGACTCCCGCGGCCTGTTGCAGCGCGTCCACGCCGGGTTCACCGAGCGGACTGGCCTGGAGATGCGTTCTGGGACCGAGCCGGAGATGTCCTGGGAAGGCCCGGGGCTCAAGGCGTCCTTCCGCCCCGGATCCAGTCCCGCCTACCACATCGAGCACCTCGAGAGAGGGCGACCGATCTACCAGAAGGTGATCAAGTACGCCCAGGCGCTCGGTCTGGACATGATCGAGGGCGACTACGAGGACGAGGGCCAGATCGAGCTCAACTGGATGTACGACCACGCCGATCTCACCGCCGACCGATTGGTGACCTACCGTCAGATTTGCAAGCAGGTCGCACGGGAACTCGGCATCCAGGCCAGCTTCATGCCCAAGCCGTACACCGGTCAGATGGGCAACGGCTGCCACCACAACTTCAGCCTGTGGCGCGACGGGGTCAACGTCCTTGAGGACCCGGGCATTCGCGAACTCCACCTGACCGACGAGGGCCGCCACGCCCTCGGCGGCGTCCTGCGCCATGCCGCCGGCTCCATGATGGTCATGGGCTCCACGGTCAACTCCTACAAGCGCTACTGGGACGCCGGACAGTTCGCGCCGTCGAAGATCAACTGGGGCATGGACAACAAGACGTGCACCGTCCGGCTGTCCGCCAACGGGCGCCTGGAGTTCAAGCTCCCGGACGCGGCCGTCAACCCGTACCTTTCCCACGCCATCCTCATCGCTGCGTGCGAGGACGGGCTGCTTACCCAGGCCGACCCGGGGGAGCCGACCGTCGGATCCAGTTACGACCAGGCGCAGAACGAATTGTTCCCGCCGCTACCACTCACGATGGGCGAGGCCATCGAGGCGTTCCGCGCCGACACCCTTATCCGGCGAACGTTCGGCGATCACCTCACCGATCTCCTCCTCGCCTTCCACGAGGACGAGTGGGCGCGCTATTGCGGCCAGGTCTCGGAGTGGGAACGCACGATGTATTGGGACGACACGCCGTGACTCGATCCACCGCTGATCCCCGTCCGCTCCGGCTCGCCTGCCTCGACGCCGACGCGCCGCCCCTCTTCGGTCCGGCGTCGGCGGAGGGTGGCCGTCAAGGCTTCGAGCCCGAGGTGGCCAAGCTCCTCGCGGAAGACTTGGGGCGTCCCCTCGAATGGGTCCTCGTCCCGTGGACCGACATGGTGCCGGCCACTCAGCGCGGCGACGCCGACGCGGTGCTGTGCGGTCAAGGCATCACCGACCTAAGGCGCGAGGCCAGTGACTTCACCCGCCCCTATGCGATCTTCCACGAGGGCGTGCTGATCCGGCGCGGCGACGCGATCCACACTCCAGCGGATCTCGTGGGGCGGCGCGTCGCCGCCATCGAGAACTCGACAAATATGGCACTCGCCGAGACCTTCGACGGTGCCGTCAGGGTCCCCTTCGGGGCGAGTTCGGATGATGTGTATGCCGACATGCTCGCCGCCCTGAAGTCCGGTGCCGTCGACGCCGTCGTCGACGACGATGTCGTCTTCGTCCCGCTCGGCGAGTCCGACCCGAACTTCGAGCTCGCCTTCGTCGTCAGGACGGGCAACAGGTGGGGCATCTCGGTGCCGAAGGGACACCCCGAGGTCCTCGCCGAACTCGAGGGCGCTCTCGGACGGATCATCGCCGACGGACGGCACAAAGCGGCGTGGCAGTTGTGGCTGCCGACGCTGGCCTATCCCTTCGATGACGCCGTGGAGATGTGATCACGTGACGACCCGACCCCTGATCGCCGTCATCGGCCGACGTGGCGAGCACGTGCCGATCCTGCGCTTCAGCGCCACCCTCGCCGCCGAGGCGATGTGCGAGGCGGTGTATGCCGGCGGCGCCGAGCCCGTGGTCTTCCACGGGCTCGGCGCCGGGCCGGGTCCCGAGCTCGTGTCCCGGCTCGCGAGATACGACGGCGTGCTGATGCCTGGGGGTGCCGATCTCGGTCCCGAGCGCTACGGGCAGGAGCCGCATCCAACCACGGTCAAGGTGGTTGCCTGGCAGGACGATCTCGACATCGCCGTGACCCAGGCGGTCATGGTGGCGGGCCTGCCGATGCTGGCGATCTGTCGTGGATTGCAGACCCTCAACGTCGTCTGCGGCGGCACGCTCGATCAGGACCTCACCGAGACCACCGTTGCGCACCGAAGTTCGCCACACGAGGTCATGGTGACCCCGGGCTCGAGGCTGGGGCTGATCACCGGTGCCTCGACGGTGACCGTGTCGTCCTACCACCACCAGGCGGTCGACCGCCTGGGAACAAACCTCATCGTTGCCGGCACCGCCGCCGACGGGCTCATCGAGGCCGTGGAGCACACCTCGGCTGACATCCTTGCGGTTCAGTGGCATCCCGAGGACCTGTTCGCGACCAACCCCACCGATCGTGCGCTCTTCGCCGATCTTGCCGAACGTGCGTCGGGACGGATGCGGTGACCGCGGACACCCACGTCACGATCGCGCAGGTGACTCCGGCTGGTGGCCTCCCGGCCACGCCGGTGGCCCATGTTGCGGTCCTGGTGTCCCTGAACTTCCCGGGCCTGACCGCCGAGACCGCCGCCCTTGTGCGTCGCTTTACCCGGTGGCCCTCGAGGAAATCGTCGCGCTCGGCGCCTCGTACGAGGTGTTCGACACCTCGGACCCGCTGCCCGACCCCGCCGCGGTCGCGCGCTGCGACGGACTGCTCATGCTCGGCGGCGGTGACGTGGACGGGCGGCTCTACGGCGCCGACCACGAGAATGTGCCCAACTCCTACGGGGTGGATATCCGGGCCGACCACGACGGGATCGCCGCCGCGGAAGCCGCGGTCGCTGCCCGTCGACCGGTGCTGGGCATTTGCCGGGGTTCTCAGCTGATCAACGTCGCCCGGGGAGGCACGATCATCCCCGACATCGACGATTTCGGTCTCCACCGCGGGGGTCCGGGAGAGCCGATGTTCCTCGATGAGGAGATCCTCCTTGAGCCGTGGTCACGCGTGTCCGGCATGGTCGGGGCGGATCGCATCACCGCACGATCGGGGCACCACCAAGCCGTGGCCGTGCTCGGTGAGGGGCTGGTCGTCACGGCGCGCGCTCACGACGGGATCGTCGAGGGCTTCGAGGACCCCGACCGGTGGCTGGTCGGCCTCCAGTGGCACCCCGAGGACGACGACGGTCCCGCCGCCGATCGGCGAGCGATCTTCGCGGGCTTCGTCGAGGCTTGCGCGGCGACCCGCGCCACCTGAGCCGGAGCGGGCCCCTCGTCAGTCCCACCACAGCCGCCAGGCCGGCAGCGAGATCGTGCCGGCGAGGGCGTCCAGGGTGCCCAATCCCTGGTCGACCGCATCCGCGCAATAGAGGTAGACCTCCGCCGCCAGCGCCAGCGCGTCCTCGACAGTGGCCGGGGGTCGGCCCACCCGAACGGTCAGGACATCGAGCGAGAGCCCGACGACCTCCACGTCCCATCGGCCGTTCCACCGTCGCAACACCGTCGCGTGGTCTGTCGTCACCGAGGTCCACATTGCAGGCACCGGTCCACCCGAGCAGCGAGGGGACCATCCAGCCCGCGTCGGCGGGGACGAGCGCCAAGGCGTTCGGGGTCTCCAGAGCCGCATCGAGGAGGTCGTCCCAATCGAGCCGCCCCCGATCTCGGGCCGGGGTCCCCGCGGGATGCCGCTCCCTCACCCGCCCTTTGCGGGCGGCGCTCCACAGGTCCAACGCGGCCTCGGTCGAGGTGACCGGCACCGTCCAAACCTCGACTCCCGGGCGCACCTCACCGCGCGATGTGGCGCCAGGCAGGGCCAGTCCCAGACGGGCCAGAGCGATCGCGGGATCGCCGGTGCCGGGCTCCGCCGGCTCGGGCACGGGAGCATCCGGGGTGAACGGGGGCACCGGGAGCGGTGCCGGCCCGCCGCGGTCCTTCTTGCGGAAACCGAATATCGACCCTGCCGGGACCTCGGGTGCGTGGAGGCACCCCGACCTCGGACGCCCCGCGCGCCAGCGTAGCCAGGCTGGCGGCATACGGACCGGAACACCGGTGTCCCCGGGTGGCGATCGCGTGGGGGCCGCCGGTCAGGGACGTACCCTTGACCCCCGTGAGCCCGGTCGTCGACGCAACCTCCCCCGATTCCCGCCATGAGGCGGTTCAGGCGGCCGCCGCTGCGGTCCGCACTGGCGGCCTCGTGGTGATGCCGACCGACACGGTTTACGGGATCGGGTGCGATGCTTTCGACCGGGACGCGGTCGCACGCCTGCTCGAGGCCAAGGGCCGTGACCGGGAGATGCCGCCGCCCGTGCTTGTCGGCGACGTCAAGACCCTCGACGGGTTGGCCACGGACGTGCGGCCCTATGTGCGGGATCTCGTCGAGGCGTTCTGGCCCGGGCCGCTGACCGTGATCGTCCACGCCCAGCCGTCGCTTCAGTGGGATCTCGGTGAGACCAAGGGCACGGTGGCTCTGCGCATGCCCGACGATGAGGCCGCACTCGACCTGCTTCGCGAGGTCGGCCCGATGGCCGTGACGAGTGCCAATCGCACCGGCGGACCGCCCGCCCACTCCGTCCTGGAGGCGGCGACCGCGCTCGGGGCGGCGGTCGAGGTCTACCTCGACGGGGGGCCGCGTGCGGATCTGGCCCCGTCGACCATCCTCGACTGCACCGGCGCCGAGCCCGCGGTCCTGCGCCTGGGCAGCCTCGACGCCGACCGGATCAATACCGTCGCCAAGCTCCACAGCCACCACGACGTGCCTGAGCCCGAACCGGAGCCCGACGACCCTGAAATAGAGTGAGCCCACACCTCCGCCCGAGCCCCTGGAGCCTGCGATGACGTTCTACGGATCCGACTACGACCAACTGGCCGCTTTCGATCCCGACATCGCCGGTGTCCTCCTTAGCGAACTCGACCGCATCCGCGGCGGCCTCCAGCTCATCGCCAGCGAGAACCTCAGCTCGCCCCGTGTCCTGACCGCGCTCGGCTCCACCCTCTCCAACAAGTATGCCGAGGGCTACCCCGGCCGGCGCTACTACGGCGGCTGCGCCGAGGTCGACAAGGCCGAGCAGATCGCCATCGACCGCTGCAAGGACCTCTTCGGTGCCGATCACGCCAACGTCCAACCGCACAGCGGGGCCAGCGCCAACCAGGCGGTCTACGGGGCCTTCCTCAAGCCGGGGGAAACGATCCTGGCGATGAGCCTGCCGCACGGGGGGCACCTCACCCACGGGACCAAGGTCTCCTTCTCCGGGAAGTGGTTCAACGCGGTCCACTACGGCGTCGACAAGGACACCGAGGACATCGACTACGACCAGGTCGAGGCGCTGGCGCGCGAGCACCGGCCCAAGGTCATCCTCGCTGGCGGGTCCGCGATCCCACGCCTGATCGACTTCGCCCGCTTCCGCGCGATTGCCGATGAGGTAGGCGCGATCTTCTGGGTCGACGCCGCGCATTTCATCGGCCTGGTCGCCGGCAAGGCGATCCCGAGCCCGGTGCCCTATGCCGACGTCGTCTCGTTCACCACGCACAAGGTCCTACGCGGCCCACGCTCCGGTGCGATCGTCTGCACCGCCGCGCACGCCGCAGCCATCGACAAGGCCGTCTTCCCGATGATGCAGGGCGGTCCTCAGATGCACACGATCGCCGCCAAGGCGGTCAACTTCAAGGAGTGCGCCACCCCGGAGTATGCCGACTACGCCCGCCAGGTCGTCGACAACGCCGCAGTGCTCGCCTCTGCGCTGGGGGAGCACGGCATCCGCCCCACCACCGGCGGCACCGACACCCACCTGTCACTGCACGACCTCCAGGGCGTCGGCGTCAGCGGGAAGGACGCCGAGGCACGGTGCGATGCCGCCGGAATCGTCTTGAACAAGAACGCCATTCCCTTCGACCCGGCACCCCCGAGCATCGCCTCGGGGATCCGCGTGGGCACTCCCTGCGTCACGACCCAGGGGATGGGTACCGAGGAGATGCGGACCATCGCCGGCCTCATCGCCACGGCCATCACGACCGGGGACGCCGACCCGGCCCACCCGGTGAGCACGAAGGTCCGGGCGCAGGTGACCGACCTGGTGACTCGCCACCCGGCATACCCTCGCTGATCCCGCGGTAGTCCGGAGGTGCGCGAGTACGTCTTCGTCCTCCTCGTTGCGATGGCGGCGACCTATCTCGCCGTGCCCGCCGCCTACCGGCTCGCCCTGCGGGTCAATGCGTTTACCGCGGTGCGCGACCGGGACGTCCATACCGTCCCGATTCCGCGCCTGGGTGGCCTGGCGATCCTCGTCGGGTATGCCGCGGCCACCCTCGTCGCGACGAGGCTGCCCTTCCTGCACCAAGTGTTCGCCACCCCCAAGTTGTGGGGGGTCCTGCTCGGGGGCGCCGTCGTCTGTGTCATCGGGGCGATCGATGATGTCGTCGAACTCGACCCGCTGACCAAACTCGCCGGCCAGATTGTCGCCGCGGGGATCATGGCCTTCAGCGGCATCCAGCTCTTCTCGGTGCCCTTCCTCGGGGTGACGACCGTCCTGCCGGCGCCGGTGCTGGCGATCCTGACCATCTTGACCGTCGTCGTCTCGACCAACGCCGTCAACTTCATCGACGGGTTGGACGGCCTCGCCTCGGGGCTCGTGGCGATTGCCGCGGCCACCTTCCTGGCCTACAGCTACTGGATCTCGGGGCAGTTCGACCCGCCCAACGTCTTCACGTCCTCGACCTTCATTTCGGCGGCATTGCTCGGATGCTGCCTCGGCTTCCTTCCCCACAACTTCTATCCGGCCCGGCTCTTCATGGGGGACAGCGGTGCCCTCCTCCTCGGCCTCCTGCTGGCCGCGGCCCTCATCAGCACCACGGGAGCGGTCAGCCCGGCCCAGGTCTCCTCGAACCCGGTCGCGGCCAGCCTCCTGCCGCTCGTGGTCCCGGCGGCCATCCTCCTGCTGCCGCTGCTGGACGTCGTGCTCGCGGTGATCCGGCGCACGCGCCAAGGACGCCATCCGTGGACGCCCGACGCCCAGCATCTCCATCACCGCATGTTGCGAATCGGACACGGCCACCGCCGCGCCGTCCTCCTGCTCTGGCTGTGGGCGGCCACCGCCGCGGTCGGATCGATTGCATTCGTCTTCATCGACCCGATACCGGCGGCGGCCGGGCTGGCGGGGGCGCTCGTCCTGGCGACGCTCCTGACCCGGTTCCTGCCCAAGATCAGCGTCCCGGGTCACCGCCCGGGGCCGCTGCCGGATCGAACAAGCGCGGGTCCCTGACCGCCCACGGGGTGGACCGGTTCCGACCTCGCGAGGAGCTTGTGATAGCGTTCACAAGCACCCCGAAACCCCCCTTTGACCTGGCGATCCCGCTCGCCTGGACTAGGGTTGTGGACGGTTCGCCAGACCGAACGACCAATAGCCGAGGACACGCCCACCGATGAGCGCCAACCCGACAGCGGCCCCCCAAGCCGGGGCCCCGTTCGGCGTCATGCTGCGTGGTGCGCTGGTCCCCTCCGCCGTTGCGGGACTGGTGGCCGTCGTGGCGTATGCCGTGCTTCGCGGCCCCGCCTCCGGACTCTCGGCGCTGCTGGGATCCGTTGTGGCAGTGGGCTTTTTTGCCACGGGGATGCTCTTGCTGAGCCGCCTCGTCCGCAGCGCGAACCCGTTCGCTTTCCTCGCCGTCGGGATGGCCGTCTACCTCGGCCAGGTCCTTGCGCTCCTGCTATTCATGCTGGCGTTCCGCGACCGTGCTTGGGTTGACGGACCGGCTCTGGGGATCGCCGCGCTCGTGGTCACCCTGGCCTGGCAGGTCTTCGCGATCCGCGCCTTCCGCGCGGCGCGTTTCCCCGTGTATGACGATGCCCTCCCCGAGCCCGCCGGAGGGCGCTCGTGACCGCCGTCCCGCGACGTGATCCGGCGCATACCGGCGTGCTCTCCGGTCCGCTAACCTACGTCACAGTTCCCCCGGCAGTTGCCCCGTTTGGTCTGGTTCGCGCGGGTCGTCGCGCGTTCGCGGAATGGGCGCTGACGGACACAGTCGAAGAGAGGCAGTGAGCCTGACCGTGATCTCCGCTCAACTCCTGACGAGCCTGGTCGCCGAGGGCGATGGGTCCACATTCGAGACCCCGGGGACGTCGGACTTCTGGTGGCCGTTGTTCGGCGGCGACAGCAACTGGGCGTTCACCCGGCCCTCGGCCGTGATGCTCCTCACGGTCGTCGTCCTCGGATGGTTCTTCGTCTCGACCAGCCGCCGGCTCGCCCTCGTGCCGAGCAAGCGGCAGTGGCTCGCCGAGCAGACCTATGACTTCGTCCGCAACACGATCGCGCGTGATGTCATCGGGACCAAGGATTTCAAGCGCTTCCTCCCGCTGCTGTTCACGCTCTTCACGCTGATTCTGCTCAACAACGTCGCCGGGATCATCCCGTTCATTCAGTACCCCACGACCAGCCGGATCGCGTTCCCGATCGTCCTGACGCTCATCGTCTACATCACGTATCACGCGGTCGCGATCAAGGCCAAGGGTGGGGTCGGCAAGTACCTCGGCTCGATGATCCCGCCCGGCCTGCCCGGCTGGCTCAAGCCGATCATGTTCGTCCTCGAGTTGTTGACCTACTTCTTCGTGCGGCCGCTCACTCTGGCCCTGCGACTCTTCGGCAACATGATGGCCGGACACCTGATGCTGCTGGTCTTCATCATCGGCGGCGAGTACCTCCTGCTGCACGGCAGCGCGCCGCTGAAAGGGGCGGGCGTCCTGTCGTTCGGGTTCTCGATCCTGATGACCGCATTCGAGTTGCTGATCGAGTTCCTCCAGGCATTCATCTTCACCATGCTCACGGCGCTCTATCTCGCCGACGCGGTCTCGGAGCACCACTGATTTCGCACGACTGATTCGCACCCCCGAACAACGCACCCGCCTCGACCGCACGTTCGACCCAGACACAACTCCATAACCACCACACGACACGAGCCGCTCCGGGCCCGTGCCACTCGAAAGGAATCACCATGACGGGCTCAATCGCCTACCTCGGCTACGGTCTCGCCGCCATCGGCCCCGGCATCGGTATCGGTCTGATCTTCGCCGCATACATCAACGGCGTCGCTCGCCAGCCCGAAGCCCGCGGCATGCTGCAGACCATCGCCTTCACCGGTATGGCGCTCACCGAGGCGCTGGCCATCCTCGGTCTCGTCTTCGCGTTCGTCTTCAAGGGCTGACCAGCCTCCCGCTGACCGATCGTTCGAGTTCAACAGATAGGAAGCGACGTGTACCTCGCATCCGTTGCCGCCAGTGAGGGCGCGGGCTGGCCCGAGAAGCTCCCGCTGCTCCCGCATCCGGCGGAGATGATCGTCGGCGTCATCGCCTTCGCGGTCCTCTACTGGATGTACTCCACCAAGGTCGTCCCCAACATGGAGAAGCTGTACGCCCAGCGGGCCGCGGCGATCGAGGGCGGGATGAAGCAGGCGGAGGAGGCCCAGGCCCAGGCCCAGGCCGCCCTGGACTCCTACAACGCCCAGCTCAAGGAAGCGCGCGGCGAGGCCGCCCGCATTCGTGAAGAGGCCAGGACCCAGGGCACGGCGATCGTCGAGGAGATGCGCGGCCAGGCTCAGGCCGAAGCCGCCCGGATCACCGACAGCGCCCACCGGCAGATCGAGGCCGAGCGAGCCACCGCGGCGACGAGCCTGCGCGGTGAGGTCGGCCGGCTCTCGACCGACCTGGCGAGCAAGATCGTCGGGGAGTCCCTGCACGACGAGGTCCGCCAGAAAGGCATCGTCGAGCGCTTCCTCGCCGAGCTCGAGTCGGGCGCGATCACGCCGGAGAAGGTCGATCGCTGATGCGCGGCAGCTCACGTGCGGCAGCGGCGGCGGGGGAGAAGTCCCTCGGCGAGGTCCTCGGGTCACTCGACTCCGGTCAGCTGGCCGAGGAACTATTCGCCGCCCTCGCCAGCATCGAGGGCAGCGCGACGCTACGCCGGGCGCTGGCCGATCCGTCACGCGACGGGGTTGGCAAGAGCGACCTGGTCAAGCGGTTGTTCGGAGGCAAGGTCACCGACCAGACCGTTCACGTCCTGGCCACCCTGGCCGGGCAGCGCTGGGCGGACGAACGCGACTTCACCGACTCGATCGAGAACCTTGCCGTCTTGGCCGTCGTCGACCGGGCCGACCGCCGGGGCAAGATCCAGTCGCTCGAGGACGAGATCTTCCGGTTCGAGCGGATCGTGGCGGGGACTCCCGACCTGCGTGACACCCTGACCAACCGTCAAGGTGACGCCAAGGGCAAGGCCGACCTGGTCGCCAGGCTGCTCGACGGCAAGGCGACCCCCGAGACGGTCCGGTTGGCCCAGCAGGCCGTCCAGGCCCCCCGCGGACGCCGACTGGGATCGATCCTCGAGTCGTACCTCACGGTCGCGGCCAACCGTCGCAACCAACTGACGGCGGTTGTCACCTCGGCGGCCCCGCTCGGTGAGGACGAAACCGCGCGGCTGCGGTCGGCGCTCTCCCGGATGTATGGCCGCGAGATCCAGATCCAGCTGATCGTCGACCCGTCGATCGTCGGCGGACTTCGGGTCAAGATCGGTGACGAAATCATCGACGGGACCATTGCCCGGAAACTCGAGGCGGCCCGCCGCCACTTCGGCGGCTGACCCGCCGGCCCGACCCCTGCCCGGGGCCGGGTGTCCAATCCAGACTCACCCGCTTCACCACATACGAACCGCACTCAACAAGTCGGCCGCCACAGTGCGGAACTCGAAGGAGAGAAACTGAGATGACGGAGCTCTCGATCCGTCCCGAGGAGATCCGGGACGCGCTGGACGCCTATGTCCAGTCCTACCAGCCCGGCGAGGCCTCTCGGGAGGAGGTCGGCCGGGTCATCGACGCCGGTGACGGCATCGCCCACGTCGAGGGGCTGCCCTCGGCCATGACCAACGAGTTGCTCCAGTTCGAGGACGGGACGCTGGGCATCGCGCTCAACCTTGACGTCCACGAGATCGGTGTCGTCATCCTCGGCGACTTCTCCAAGATCGAGGAGGGCCAGACGGTCAAGCGGACCGGTGAGGTCCTCTCCGTCCCGGTCGGTGACGCTTTCCTCGGGCGCGTTGTCAACCCGCTCGGCTACCCGATCGACGGTCTCGGTGACATCGCCGACGAAGGCCGCCGCATCCTCGAACTCCAGGCGCCGAACGTCGTCTCCCGCAAGTCGGTCCACGAGCCGCTGCAGACCGGCCTCAAGGCCGTCGACGCGATGACCCCGATCGGCCGCGGCCAGCGCGAGCTCATCATCGGCGACCGGCAGACCGGCAAGACCACGGTCGCCGTCGACACGATCATCAACCAGAAGGAGTTCTGGGACAGCGGCGACCCGAACAAGCAGGTCCGCTGCATCTACGTCGGCATCGGCCAGAAGGGGTCGACGATCGCGGCCGTCCGCGGCACGCTCGAGGAGGCGGGCGCGATGGAGTACACCACCATCGTCGCCGCTCCGGCCTCCGACTCCGCCGGCTTCAAGTACCTCGCCCCCTACACGGCTCGGCCATCGGCCAGCACTGGATGTACCAAGGCAAGCACGTTCTCATCGTCTTCGACGACCTCTCCAAGCAGGCCGAGGCCTACCGCGCGGTGTCGCTGCTGCTGCGTCGCCCGCCGGGCCGCGAGGCCTACCCCGGCGACGTCTTCTATCTCCACAGCCGGCTGCTGGAGCGCTGCGCCAAGCTCTCGGACGACCTCGGCGCCGGGTCGATGACGGGTCTGCCGATCATCGAGACCAAGGCGGGTGACGTCTCGGCATATATCCCCACCAACGTCATCTCGATCACCGACGGACAGATCTATCTCCAGTCCGACCTGTTCAACGCCAACGTGCGCCCCGCCATCGACGTGGGTGTCTCGGTCTCCCGGGTCGGCGGCAACGCCCAGATCAAGGCGATGAAGCAGGTCTCCGGCCGACTCAAGCTCGACCTCGCCCAGTTCCGGGCGCTCGAGGCGTTCGCGATGTTCGCCTCCGACCTCGACCCCGCCAGCCGCGCCCAGCTGGCCCGCGGTGGTCGGCTCGTGGAGTTGCTCAAGCAGAAGCAGAGCAACCCCTATCCGGTGGAGGAGCAGGTCGTCTCGATCTGGATGGGCACGACCGGCAAGCTCGACGATGTCGCCGTCGAGGATGTCCAGCGCTTCGAGGTCGAGTTCCTCGACTTCATGCGCCGCGAGAACAAGGGCCTCCTCGACACGATCCGCGAGACCGGCAAGTTCGAGTCCGACACCGAGCAGGCGCTCGAGCGGGCCATCACGGAGTTCAAGAAGCAGTTCGACAGCTCCGGCTCGCACAACATCCCGGTGGGTCACGAGCCGGACCCCGGCGCGCTCGACCACGAGATCGACCAGGCCCAGATCGTCCGCCAGCGCTGAGCGCGGCGGCGAGCGAAGCGGCATACGAACCCTAGGGAAGGCGGGAACGCATGGGAGCGCAGATCCGTGTCTACCGGCAGCGCATCCGGTCGGTCAGCGCGACCAAGAAGATCACCCGGGCCATGGAGTTGATGGCGGCCTCACGCGTGGTCAAGGCGCGACAGGCGGTGTTGGAGTCGGCGCCGTACACGCACGCGATCACGCGTGCTCTCTCGGCCCTGGCCGCGCACAGCAACTACGACCACCCCATGACGACCGAGCCGGCGAATCCGCGTCGGGCTGGTGTGGTCATCCTGGCCAGCGACCGTGGACTCGCCGGTGCGTATGCCTCCGGCGCGCTCAAGGAAAGTGAGCGGCTGATCCACGACCTGCGGGCCGAGGGCAAGGAGGTCGTGCCCTATCTGGTCGGGCGGAAATCGGTCGCCTACTACAAGTTCCGGGCGCGAACGTATGCCGCGGAGTGGACGGGCAACACCGAGAAGCCCCAGGTCGAGCGGGCCCAGGAGATTGCCGAGCGCATTGTCGGCGACTTCCTCAAGCCGACGGACGAGGGCGGTCTGGACGAGGTCCACCTCGTCTACACGCGGTTCAACACGATGGTCAACCAGGAGCCCCGCGTGTTGAGGCTGCTGCCGATCGAGGTCGTCGACCCTCCGGTCGACGCCAACCACGACGGCAAGCCGGACCTGCTTCCGCTCTACGAGTTCGAGCCGAGCGCCGAGGAGGTCATGGCGGCGATGCTGCCGCGCTATGTGGTCTCGCGGATCTGGACCTGCCTGCTCAGTGCCGCGGCCTCCGAGCTCGCGGCGCGACAGCGGGCCATGAAGTCGGCCACGGACAATGCGGAAAACCTCATCAAGAACTACACCCGCCTCGCCAACCAGGCCCGTCAGGCGGAGATCACCCAAGAGATCAGCGAGATCGTCGGTGGCGCCAGCGCCCTCGCCGAGTCCAAGTAGAAGGTAGAGAGACAGATGACTGCCACGCTTCCGGAGACCTCCGAGCAGACCAAGGCCGGCGGGGTCGGGCGCATCTCGCGCATCATCGGCCCGGTCGTCGACGTGGAATTCCCCGTCGACGGGATGCCCGAGCAGTACAACCTGCTCACCACCGAGATCAACCTCGGTGGTCAGGGCGAAGGTGAGGGCAAGCGGACCCTCAACTTGGAAGTTGCCCAGCACATCGGCGACAACATGGTGCGGGCGATCTCGCTGCAGCCGACGGACGGTTTGGTGCGTGGCACCGCGGTCCAGGACAGCGGCGGCCCGATCTCCGTGCCCGTCGGTGATGTCACCCTCGGCAAGGTCTTCAACACCACCGGCGTCTGCCTCAACCTCGCCCCCGGCGAGACCCTCGACGTCAAGGAGCGCTGGGGCATTCACCGCCCGGCCCCGGCCTTCGACCAGCTCGAGTCCAAGACCCAGATGTTCCAGACGGGCATCAAGGTCATCGACCTGCTCACCCCTTATGTCCAGGGTGGCAAGATCGGCCTCTTCGGTGGTGCCGGTGTGGGCAAGACGGTGCTCATCCAGGAGATGATCGCCCGAGTCGCCCGCGACCACGGTGGTGTGTCGGTCTTCGCCGGTGTGGGCGAGCGCACCCGTGAGGGCAACGACCTCATGGTCGAGATGGAGGAGGCGGGCGTCCTCGGACAGACCGCACTCGTCTTCGGCCAGATGGACGAGCCGCCGGGCACGCGTCTGCGCGTCGCGCTCTCCGCGCTGACGATGGCGGAGTACTTCCGCGACGTCCAGAAGCAGGACGTGCTCCTCTTCATCGACAACATCTTCCGGTTCACCCAGGCCGGGTCCGAGGTGTCCACCCTCCTGGGTCGGATGCCGTCCGCCGTCGGCTACCAGCCGACCCTCGCCGACGAGATGGGTGTGCTCCAGGAGCGGATCACCTCCACGCGTGGCCACTCGATCACCTCCATGCAGGCGATCTATGTCCCCGCCGACGACTACACCGACCCGGCACCGGCGACGACCTTCGCCCACCTCGACGCGACGACCGAGCTCTCCCGTGAGATCGCTTCGCTGGGTATCTACCCCGCCGTGGACCCGCTGACCTCGACCAGCCGAATCCTCGACCGCCGCTATATCACCACGGAGCACTACGACACCGCGGTGCGCGTCAAGCAGATCCTGCAGCGCAACAAGGAACTCCAGGACATCATCGCCATCCTCGGTATCGACGAGTTGTCGGAGGAAGACAAGATCCTCGTCAACCGGGCGCGCCGCATCCAGCGCTTCCTGTCGCAGAACACCTATGTCGCCAAGCAGTTCACCGGCATCGAGGGCTCGACGGTGTCGCTGGCGGACACCATCGAGGCGTTCACCAAGATCTGCGACGGCGACTACGACCACGTCGGTGAGCAGGCGTTCTTCATGTGCGGTGGCCTCGACGACGTCGAGCGCCAGTGGGCGGAGATCCAGAAGAACCTCTGAGGCGTCGCGCTTGGCGCAGGGGTTCGAGACTGTCTCGACACCGCCGCGTCACCGCTCGACCTCGCCTTGGAACGGGCCCTTCCGGTATGCCGGGAGGGCCCGTTCCGCATCACCGGGGGAGGGGGTCGGGGTGTCCTCGGTCGCATCGGTCGAGGGACCTGCCGGTCTCGGCGACGGGTATGGGTAGAATCTGGCCAATTGTTGAAAACGAGCGTGAAGGATCGTCGTGGCACTTCAGGTCGAACTCGTCGCCGCTGACCGCCAGGTGTGGTCGGGTGAGGCCACCATGGTGTCCGCCCGTTCCGTCGACGGCGAAATGGGCATCCTGCCCGGTCACACGCCGACCCTCGTGGTCCTGGCGCCCGGCGAGGTCCGCATTCACAAGAGCGAGGGCGGCCTGGCCACGGCGGCCATCGACGGCGGCTTCCTGTCCGTCGACGAGGACCGCGTCCGGATCGTGTCCGAGACGGTCGAACAGCCGGCCGGAGTCTGACCGCAGGTCCGTCCGGTGGGTGAGTGGGTGACGGTATCCGAGGCGGTCGTCCTCGGGCTGCTCCTCCTTGCCGTGCTCGGCATCGCCCTGCTCTGGCTGCGTCGCCATCTCCTGGCGTCCGGCGGACCACTTCTGCCGTGCGCGCTCCGCACCCCACCCTCCACGGCTTGGAGGCTGGGGTTGCTTCGTTTCGGGGCCGAGTCCCTCGACTGGTTCACCCTGGGCGGGCTGACCCTGCGCCCGGCCCGGACGTGGCGTCGATCGTCGGTGGGGATCGGCATACCGCAGCCGACAACGGAGCCCATCCCCGGCCTGCCCGACCCGCTTCGGGTGACTGCCGAGGCCGATGGTCAGCAGTTCGAGTTCGCCATGGCCCGCGGCACACACACCGCCATGCGGTCGTGGATGGAAAGCGCGCCGCCCGGCTTCGGCGTCAACATCACCTGAGCCCGCCCGGCGTACCCACGGCTACACCATTGACCCGTCGGCGTCCCGCCGTGAGCGTGAACGCGCCGGATCGCGCCTCAATGGTGTAGCCGAGGGTCCGGGCAGAGGCCCTGCCGGGTGCCCGAACGTCACTCCTCGTGGGCTGCGGCGTCGGCGGGGGAGCGCGGGTCCTGCGCGCGGCCGCCGCCGGGACGCCAGAGGACGTCGCCACCGTGGTCGAGATTGGCGACGCGGGCGAGGATGAAGAGCAGGTCGGAGAGGCGGTTGAGGTATCTCGTCGTGACCGGGTTGATCCCGCCGGGGGTGTCCTCGGGGGTGGGCTGGTCGCCATACGCCTCCCGCGCCGCCCAGGCGGAGCGCTCAGCGCGCCGGACGACAGTGGTCGCCACATGGAGGTATGCCGATCCCGCCGACCCGCCGGGAAGGATGAACGAGCGCAGCTTCTCCAGTTCCGCGTTGTAGCGGTCGCAGTCGGCCTCGAGCTCATCGACCCACGCGGCCTCGACGCGCAATGGCGGGTAGGTATAGCTCGGCCGCAGCGGCGTTGCGAGGTCGGCGCCGACGTCGAAGAGGTCGTTCTGGACCCGAAGGAGCGTCTCCCGCACATCCGGCCGCAGCCCGCCGCAGGCCACGGCGACGCCGAGTGCGGCATTGGCCTCGTTGACATCGGCATACGCCTGCAGCCGGGGGTCGGTCTTGGCCGTCCGGGAGAAATCCCCCAGACCGGTCGTCCCGTCGTCGCCGGTGCGGGTGTAGATGCGCGTCAGATTGACCATGTCTCGATTCTCGCGTGTCGCACCCAACCAAATGGGCCCGCCGGACGTATAAACACCGACAGAGGATGCCGAGGGGATGGGCAGATGACCGCGACGACCACACCAGCACGCACGGCCGCACCAGCACGCACGGCCGCACCGGATCGGACGGCCACAGCGGTGCCCACGATCCCGCGCATCGACGTGCTTCCGGGGCCGGACGGGACTGTGGTGCGGGTCACGGGGCGGATCGACGTCCACACCGCCGCCGACCTGCGCCCACGGCTCCACGAGATCATCGACGCAGCCCCCGGACCCCTCTTCCTCGACCTCGGCGGTGCCCTGGTCGCGGACGGCACCGGACTGGGGCTGCTGCTCGAATGCCACCGCCGAGGGCTGCGCCGTGGTCACGCGATGCGGCTGATCGCCGCGGACGAGCGGTGCCGCCGGCTGCTGCGCCGACTGGCGCTGCGGCGGCATACGGCTCCCATCTGGTGACTCTGTCGGCTGTGTGGTGACCCTCACCGCGGCATACCCTCGCGCGGTCCGGACCGCCCGGGTAGCGTCGCGAGTATGGCCGATGCAGCGACGACCCCTGCCCCCACGCCCCGGCGCGACCGTCCCTGGGTGATGCGGACGTATGCCGGCCACTCCAGCGCGACGGCCAGCAACGCCCTCTATCGGCGCAACCTCGCCAAGGGGCAGACCGGGCTGTCGGTCGCGTTCGACCTGCCGACCCAGACCGGCTACGACTCCGACCATCCCCTGGCCCGGGGCGAGGTCGGCAAGGTCGGGGTGCCGATCTGTCATATCGGTGACATGCGGGCGCTCTTCGACCAGATCCCGCTGGATCAGATGAACACCTCGATGACGATCAACGCGCCGGCGATGTGGCTGCTGGCGATGTACCAAGTCGTCGCCGAGGAGCAAGCGGCCGCGGCCGGCGGGGACCCGGCGGCGGCGATCCGCAAGCTGGCCGGCACGACGCAGAACGACATCATCAAGGAGTACCTCTCGCGGGGGACCTATGTCTTCCCGCCCGGGCCCTCGATGCGCTTGCTGACCGACGTGGTGACCTACACGGTGCGGGAGATCCCCAAGTGGAATCCCACCAATGTGTGCAGCTACCACCTCCAGGAGGCCGGGGCGACCCCGGTGCAGGAGATCGCGTTTGCGATGTCGACGGCGATCGCGGTCCTCGACGCGGTGCGCGACAGCGGGGTCGTGGCCCCGGACGCCTTCGGCGAGGTCGTCGCGCGGGTGTCCTTCTTCGTCAACGCCGGCGTGCGCTTCGTCGAGGAGATGTGCAAGATGCGCGCCTTCGTCCGGCTCTGGGACGAACTGACCCAGGACCGGTATGGCGTGACCGATCCGGTTCAGCGCCGGTTCCGTTATGGGGTCCAGGTCAACTCCCTTGGCCTGACCGAGGCGCAGCCCGAGAACAATGTGCAGCGCATCGTCCTCGAGATGCTTGCGGTGACCCTGTCCAAGGATGCCCGGGCGCGGGCGGTCCAGTTGCCGGCGTGGAACGAGGCCCTGGGCCTGCCGCGGCCGTGGGACCAGCAATGGTCGTTGCGCATCCAGCAGGTCCTGGCCTATGAGTCCGACCTCCTCGACTACGCGGACATCTTCACCGGCTCCGCCGTGATCGAGGCCAAGGTCGCCGACCTCGTCGCTGGTGCGAAGGAGGAGATGACCCGGATCGCCGAGCAAGGGGGAGCGGTCGCGGCCGTCGAGAACGGCTATATGAAGTCGGCGCTGGTCGCCTCCCACGCCCTGCGGCGCCAGCGGATCGAGGCCGGCGAGGACATCGTCGTCGGGGTCAACAAGTTCGAGACCACCGAGCCGAACCCGCTGACCGAGGACCTCGACACCGCCATCCAGACGGTCGATCCCGGCGTCGAGGCCAAGGCCGCCGCCGCGGTCCGCGCCTGGCGCGAGCGCCGGGATGCCGACCCCGAGAAGCGCGATCGGGCCGCTGCCGCGCTCGCCCGGCTCAAGGCCGATGCCCGCACCGATGCCAACCTGATGGACGCCACCCTCGAATGCGCTCGGGCCGAGGTCACCGGGGGCGAGTGGGCGCAGGCGCTGCGCGAGGAGTTCGGCGAATACCGCGCTCCCACAGGAGTTTCCGGCTCGATCGGGACGGCCGCCGGGGACGACTTGGTCGCCGTGCGCGAACGGGTCGCCGCCCTGGAGGCCGAGGTGGGCGGCAAGCTGCGGCTGCTCGTCGGCAAGCCCGGCCTTGATGGGCACTCCAATGGCGCCGAGCAGATCGCGGTCCGGGCGCGCGATGCGGGCTTCGAGGTGATCTATCAGGGCATCCGCCTGACGCCGGAGCAGATCGTCGCCGCGGCCGTGGCCGAGGATGTCCACCTCGTGGGAGTCTCGATCCTGTCCGGATCGCACATGGAACTCGTTCCGGAGATCCTCGACGGGCTGAAGGCGGCCGACGCCGCCGACATCCCCGTCGTCGTGGGCGGGATCATCCCGGAGTCCGACGCGGCGAAGCTGCGCGCGCTCGGCGTCGCCGCGGTCTTCACGCCCAAGGATTTCGGCCTCAACGAGATCATGGGGCGCTTCGTCGACGTCATCCGCGACGCCCGCTCCGTCCCCGCGAGCGTCTGAGGCACCGGCCAGCGGATCGTCCCTCGGGTCATCGATGGGTCGGCCGGTTTGCCGGTGACCTGTGTTCGCCTGGGCGGATACTGGACGGGTGAGTCTGCACTGCCCCGCTCGCCTCTTCGTGGCGCGTCCCGGCGAGGCGACGGATGCCGCCGGGGCCAGTCGGCGTGGCGACGCCGGTGGCACCCTGAGCGATGTCGGCCGGGAGCAGGCGGCCGCGCTCGCCCGGCGGCTGGAGCCGCAGCGGGTGGCAGCGGCATACAGCTCCGCCTTGGGGCGCGCGATCGAGACGGCCGAGGTAGTGGGCACCCGCTTGGGCGTGCCAACGCGGGCGCTGGCCGGACTCGACGACATCCGGGTGGGCGACTGCGCGGGGCCGCCCGCGGGGGATCGGGTCTGTCAGGACGTGCTCGACGCGTGGGCGGCGGGCGATCTGGCGGTGCGCATGCCGGGGGCGGAGTCCGGCGCCGAGGTCGTCGCCAGGGTGCGAGCGGCGCTGGAGGAGATCGCCGACCTGCACCGCGGGGAGCAGGTCGTCGTCGTCACCCACGGCGCGGTCATGTCGCTGGTGCTGCCCCGGCTCGCCGGCACTGTCCCGGCCGATCTGGCCGTGGGCCGGCCTGTTCCCCATGCCCATGCGGTGGAGTTGACGATCGGCGACGACGGATGGGCCTTGACCGGGTGGCCGGAAGCGTCGTCGGCGTGATGCCCCCGGGTTGACGGGCGCCTAGAACAGCCGGTGCTCGCCGGAATCCAGGCCCCGCAGCGCGTCGTAGTCGAGGACCACGCACCGGATGCCCCGGTCTTCGGCGAGGGTCCGCGCCTGGGGCTTGATCTGTTGCGCGGCAAAGATTCCGGTCACGGGCGCGAGATGCGGGTCACGATTCATGAGCTCGAGATAGCGGGTCAACTGCTCGACCCCGTCGATCTCGCCACGGCGTTTGATCTCGACCGCGACGCTCACCCCCGCGGCATCGCGGCAGAGGATGTCGACCGGGCCGATCGCCGTCATGTATTCGCGCCGAACGAGCGCGAAGCCGTCGCCGAGCGTGGTGATGTGCTCGGCGAGCAGCGCCTGCAGGTGGGCCTCGACGCCGTCCTTGACCAGGCCGGGATCGATCCCGAGGTCGTGGGCGGTGTCGGAGAGGATCTCGTGCAGGCGCACTCGCAGGCGATCCTCCGTCTTGGTATGCCGCACCATCCACACCGCGACCACCCCCGCCGCCGCCTCCTCCGGCTCGGGCGCGATCTCGGTCATTGCGCACGGCGGTGACATCCAGTTGAGCGGCTTGTAGGACCCACCGTCGCTGTGGACGAGCACCGAGCCGTCGGCCTTGACCATGAGCAGCCGGGTCGCTAGGGGCAGGTGCGCGGTCACGCGCCCCTCGTAGTCCACGCTGCACCGGGCGATCACGACACGCACGGGGGATCACTCTAGAGCGCACGTCGTCCGGTCCATTCCACTCGTCCGGGCCCCGGCATGTCAGGTGGTCCCGGGCGTGTCAACGGAGGCCTGGCAGCGCCGCCACCTCAGGGGCGAGCGTCGTGGACAAGGATGGCGATCTGCACCCGGTTGTCGAGGTCGAGTTTGGTCAGAATGCGCCCGACATGCGCTTTCACTGTCGCGACGGACATGAACAGCGCCGCGCCGATCTCGGAGTTGGACAACCCGCGGCCGACCGCCTCGGCCACCTCCAACTCCCGGTCGGTCAGATCCCGCAAGCGTGCGAGGGCTGCATCGCGGCGCCGGTCTGCGGAGGACTCGGTCGGGTGGGCAACGGCCGCGATCAGTTGCGCGGTCACGCTCGGTGAGAGCGTCGGGGTGCCCGCCGCGACCGCGCGCACGGCCTCCACCAATCGTTGTGGGGGAGTGTCCTTCAGGAGGAAGCCCGCCGCGCCCGCGCGCAACGCTTTCAGGACCATGTCGTCGGCGTCGAAGGTCGTCAGGACCAGGACGCGTGGGGGATTTGGCCGGGCCAATAGCGCCTCAGTGGCGCTCAACCCATCTCGACGCGGCATCCGGATGTCCATGAGAACGACATCGGGGCGCTCCCGGGCGACGACCGTCAACGCCTCCTCGCCGTCCCCGGCCTCGGCGACGATCTCGATGCCACGATCGCCCCCGAGGATCAGCCCGAGCCCGGTGCGCACCATCGGGTCGTCGTCGACGACGACCACCCGGATCGGGGCCGTCATCGCGCGCCTTCGCCGGCTCTGGCGGGTTCCGGCCAGGGCAGCCACGCATGGACGACGTAGCCGCCCCCGGCCTGGGTCCCATGCCGCAGCTTCCCCCCGGCCAGGGCAACCCGCTCCTCCAGCCCGAGCAAACCGAGACCGGAGCGTGGCAACGCGTGATCGACGGGCTGCACTGCCCGGGGATTGGCCACCTCCACGCGCAGCCCTGCCGGTGCCGCCCCGGACAGGCGCACCGAGACCGTCGCCCCGGGGGCGTGTTTGCGAGCGTTGGTCAGGGCCTCCTGGATGATGCGGTATGCCGTCCGCCCCACCCCCGCGGGCACCTGGCCCGCGGTGGAATCGGCATACGCGATCCGGGTGCCGAGACCCTCGGTCTCCTCGATCAGCCTGGGGACGTCGGCCAGTCCCGGTTGCGGGGGCTCCGGCGCGGAGTCCGATCCGGCGTCGCGATGCTCGCGGAGCACACCCAAGACATCGCGCAGGTCGGCCAGCGCCTGATGGGCATTGGTCTCGATCGTCGCCAGGGCCGCGGACATCTGTTCGGGGGCCAGGTCGGTGCGCTAGTTGAGGGCGCCGGCGTGCATGGCGACCAGCGAGATCCGGTGCGCGAGAACGTCATGCATCTCGCGCGCGATGCGGGTGCGCTCCGCCGCGGTGGCTTGGGCGGCGCGGCGCTGGGCGTCGCGTTCCGCGGCCTCCGCGCGCTCGCGGTGCAACTCCCGGCGCCCGCCCACGGCATACCCGACGGCGACGACGACGGCGATCATGAGAACGACCAAGGCCACGGTGACCGGCCATGGGGCCGCCGACCCGGGCGGCGAGGGATAGTACTGTTCGACCGCCCACCCGCTGGCGATATTGAGCGGAACCAACCACGCCAGTTCGCGCCACTGGCGACGGGTGGCGACGGAAGCCAGGACCAGCACCACGGCGCCCCCGGACGCTGCCGAGACGATCCCGATCGCGGTCACGGCAACTGCCACCGCGATCGGATAGCGGCGACGCCAGTACGCGAGCACCGCGGCGACAATGCCGAGGATCGGGTCGAGGACCAGGAGCCAGGTCTCCTTCCACAGGGGGACGGCGTCGGGCATGGACGCCACGACGGTCGCCCAGGCGGCAAGCCCCAGGCCGATCACGAGAAGGACCCGCCACGCCGTGCCTGCCCGACCGATCGGGGGCATTTCTGAGGGGGAGGTGCCCAGCATACCGATCAGGGTAGGTTGCCATCGGCGTCGGGGCACCCGTCTTTGGTCGGCGGGTCTCGGTCGGCGATAGACCAAAGTCGGGTCGACTTGAGTCGAAGTACCGATGTCCGGGCGCCCACCGGCCGGGCAGAGTGGCTCGCATGATCACGGTAGAGAACCTCACCAAGAGGTACGGCAGCTTCACGGCCGTCGACGACATCAGCTTCGAGGTGACGCCCGGGTCGGTCGTCGGATTCCTCGGACCCAATGGCGCCGGTAAGTCCACGGCCATGCGAATGATGACCGGGCTGACCCCGCCGACCTCCGGCCGGACCCTCATCCTCGGGCGCGCCTATCGCGACCTGCCCAACCCGGCCCGGCAGGTCGGGGTGATGCTCGACGCCGCCGCCCAGCATCCCGGGCGCACCGGCCGCGAGGTGCTCCACCTGGTCGGGATGACGATCGGGGTGCCGAAGGACCGCGTCGAGCGCTCACTGGAGATGGTGGGCCTGACGTCGGAGGAGGCCAAGCGCCGGGTGCGCAACTACTCGCTCGGGATGCGCCAGCGGCTCGGCTTGGCCGGCGCCCTCATGGGTGACCCGCAGGTGCTGATCCTGGACGAGCCGGCCAATGGGCTGGACCCCCAAGGGATTCATTGGATGCGGCAGTTGCTGCGGGCGTATGCCGACCAGGGCGGCACCGTGCTGCTGTCGAGCCACCTGCTGCACGAGGTCCAGATCATCGCCGACGACCTCGTCATGATCGGCCGGGGCCGGATCGTCGCCCGCGGCAGCAAGGCCGCTCTGCTCGGCGCTCAGGGCACCCGGGCGAACTCTCTCGACAACGACGCGCTCGCCGTGGCCGCCCGGGCGGCCGGCTTGGAGGTGTCCGGCGACCGGAACGGGCTGCTCATCAAGGCGACGCCCGAGCAGGTGGGCCGGCTCGCCCTCGAGGCCCGGGTGGTGCTGACCGACCTGCACACGACTGGCTCCGAAGCCCTCGAGGACCTCTTCCTCTCCCTGACCGCCCCCGACGCCCGCGACCACGTCGCCGCCTGAAAGGACCTGCCATGACTGCCGTCATCGATCCCACGACCTCGCCCGTGACGCACGACAGCGCGACGGTCGCTCCCATCAGCGGCATCCCCTTCGCCCGCTTGGTCCGGGTGGAACTACGCAAGATGGTCGACACCCGCGCCGGGCGCTGGATGCTCATCGTCATGTCGGGCATTTCCGCCCTCATGGTCGCGGCCTTGGTGTTATGGGGCAATTCGGACAAAGTCACCCTAGGCGACTACGTCGGTCTGACCTCCTTCCCGCTGATGGTCCTGCTCCCGATCGTCGGCATCATGGCGGCGACCGCCGAGTGGAGCCAACGCACCGGGTTGGTCACCTTCACCCTCGAGCCGCGCCGGGCGCGGGTGCTGCTCGCCAAGATCCTCGCCGGGGTTGCCCTGGGCCTCGTCGTCGTGGCCGCATCCTTCGCCGCCGGTGCTCTCGGGCACCTGGTGGCCACCACCGTGCGCGGGGCCCACGGCGACTGGTCCATGCCCGGGCAGGTCGTCCTCGGCTTTGTCGTGGCGATGACGATGTTCGTCGTCCAAGGGCTTGCCTTCGGGTTCGCCTTCCTCAACACCCCCCTCGCCATCGTCGCCTCGATCCTGTTGCCCACCGTCTGGTCGATCGTCGGTGCGCTCCCCAAGATGCGTACGGCCGCCACGTGGCTGGACCTCAACCGATCGATGGAACCGCTCATGTCGGGGTCGATGACTGCCTCCGCGTGGGCCCACCTGGGCACCGCGTCGGTGGTGTGGATCGGCATACCCCTGGCGGTCGGGGGTTGGCGGGTGCTCACCCGCGAGGTCAAGTAGTCCGCGCACGCTCCTGGGGTGCGGCTCGCGCAGGGGGCGGGTCGCACCCGAGGCATGTGTCATCCCGCCAAGGACACGCACCCGCGACACCTCCCGGGCGGGTGGCGTGGTGACTCTCACGCGGCGGGGGAGTGCCGCGGCATACGGCCCGGTGAAAGACTCGACCCATGTCGCGTGAGTTCACCAAGGTCGGTGTGGTTGGTCTGGGCACGATGGGCGCGGGGATCGTCGAGGTCTTCGCCCGCAACGGGATCGAGGTCGTCGCCGTCGAGGCGGACGCCAAGGCCCTCGAGCGAGGCCGGGGGTTCCTCGGCCGCAGCACCGAGCGGGCGGTCGGCCGGGGCAAGTTGTCCCAGGACGACGCCGACGCCTTGCACGAGCGCGTGACCTATACGACCGACCTGGCCGACTGCGCCGACTGCCAGCTCGTCGTCGAGGCGGTCCCGGAGAATCTCGACCTCAAGAAGCGCATCCTCTCCGCCCTCGACGGCATCGTCGCCCCGGACGCGATCCTCGCGACCAACACCTCCTCGCTGCCAGTGACCGAGATCGCCGTCGCGACGTCCAACCCGAAGCGGGTCGTCGGGATGCACTTCTTCAATCCCGCGCCGGTGCTCCAGTTCGTCGAGGTCATCAAGACCGTCGTCACCGCCGACGATGTGTTCGAAGAGGTCAAGGCGCTCGCCGAGCGCCTGCAGAAGAAGCCGGTCGTCGTCGGGGACCGGGCGGGCTTCATCGCCAATGCCCTCCTCTTCGGCTACCTCAACCACGCCGTCTCGATGTTCGAGTCGAAGTACGCCACCCGCGAGGACCTCGACGCCGCGATGCGGTTCGGCTGCGGCTACCCGATGGGCCCGCTCGCGCTGCTCGACCTCATCGGCCTGGACACGGCCTACGAGATCCTCGACACGATGTACCGCCAGGGCCGTGACCGCCTCCACGCCCCCCGCCCGATCATCAAGCAAATGGTCAGCGCGGGATTGACCGGGCGCAAGTCGGGACGCGGGTTCTATACGTATGCCGCCCCCTCCAGTTCCCAGGTCGTCCCCGACTCCCAGACGCCCTCCGGCGGTGCCCCGGCCGGGGTGACGCTGCGCCCGGTCGCGACCGTCGGCGTCGTCGGGTCCGGCACGATGGCCACCGGCATCGTCGAGGTCTTCGCCAAGGCGGGTTTCCCGGTCACGGTCATCGCGCGGGGCCAGGACAAGGTCGACGGGGTCATGACGGCGATCGGCAAGTCGCTTGCCAAGGCGGTCCAGCGCGGCAAGCTCGACCAGATCGCCGCCGACGACATCGCCGCTCGCGTCTCCGGCTCCACGTCGCGGGACGCTCTCGCCGATGTCGACATCGTCGTCGAGGCCATCGCCGAGAATCTCGAGATCAAGCAGGAGCTCTTCCGCGACCTCGACCGGATCTGCAAGCCGGGGGCCATCCTCGCCACGACGACCTCCTCGCTCCCGATCATCGACCTCGCCAAGATCACCACGCGGCCGGGCGATGTGGTCGGGATGCACTTCTTCAACCCGGCGCAGGTCATGCGCCTGGTCGAGGTCGTCCACACGGTGGCCACCGAGCCCGACGTCGTCGCCACGGTCGTCGACCTCTGCGGCAAGGTCGGCAAGTCTCCCGTCCAGTGTGGCGACCGGTCCGGCTTCATCGTCAACGCCCTGCTCTTCCCGTATCTCAACGACGCGATCAAGATGCTCGAGGCCCACTACGCGACCGCCGACGAGATCGACACGGCGATGAAGACCGGGTGTGGGCTCCCGATGGGGCCGTTCGAGTTGCTCGATGTCGTCGGGCTCGACGTCTCGCTGGCCATCGAGCGCGAGCTCTATGTCGAGTTCCGGGAGCCCGGGTTCGCTCCGGCACCCCTCCTGGAGCACATGGTCCAGGCCGGCTATCTCGGCCGGAAGACCAAGCGCGGCTTCCGCACGTACGCCTGACTCGGGAGGATTAAGCGCGCGGGCCGGACCGGTGTAACACCGGTCCGGCCCGCCTCTGCAAAGGCAGCACTCGTCACGGAGCGTCGAGGCTCTGGATGTGCACGGAGGCCGCGTGAACGACTCCGGAGTCACCGAAACTGTTGTCGATCACCCGCAGGATCCAGGTCCCGTTGGCGGACGCCGAACTGCGGAAGCCGGACAGGGCATCGATGGGTTTCCATGAGCCGGTGTACGGCGCATCCCGGTAGCCCGCACTGGAGAAGGCGCGAGCGGCCGTGTCGTCGAAGACGACCTGGCACATATTGGCGCCGCTGCTGCCGCTTCGGCTCCACACCGTCGCGGTGTGGCCGGACGGTGAGGTCAGCGTCGCGGACAGGTCATTGACCCAGGAGTGGGCGATGCCGACTGACGTGGAACTCGGGTCGGTCGAGCAGGCCGTGCCGTCGATCGAGAGGGTCAGCGAGTCGACGCTCCCCATGCCGGTGACAGTGATCGGAATGTCGACGCCGGTCGGGTCGCCATCCGGGATGGGCACTGCGGGACCGTCATACGCGAAAGTCCGGACCGGCCCCGGCTTCCCGGTCGGGAGGGTGAGCGTCGCGGTGACTGGCGACAGCCGACCATCGAAGGTCAAATCGGCGGCCAGATCGACGGGCGTCCCGTTGTCCCAGTCGGACGGGAGGGTGACGGTGACCGGAACGGTTGCCGACTGCCCGGCCGCAAGGGCACCGACGCTGCTCGTCGATGGGGTGACGACCGCCCCGGGGCTCGTGCTGCGCAGAGCCAGAGTGGCCGACGTCACGGCGCCGTCACCGGCATTGGTCACCGTCACCGCGACCGTCCCCGACTCACCCGGTTCCAAGAAGGCGTCGCCATCGGAGGTGGCGGTAACGGTGGCCCCTCCGGTCGTGACATAGGGCTGGGGAGTGGCGCCGGTGCTATCGAGAATGAGATCCGCCCGGAGGATGCCGCGGCCGCTGCGCGTGTCCCAGCCCGCCGGAGCCAGGTCGAGCGCCGTGGCCGCGAAGGCGTTGCGCACGAACGTCGCCCCCTTGCCCGGGTTGCCCGAGAGCACCAGAGCGGCGATAGCGGCGGCGTGCGGCGCCGCGGCCGAGGTGCCGTAGAAGGGGGAGTAGGCGGACAGACTCGTCGAGCCGCCGTCGGCCGCGGTGAAATCCGGCTTGTTCCGCACGGCGGGGGCTCGCGAACCGTCGGGGCGGAAGAAGACGCGTCGTGGGCCGTCCGAGGTGAAGGTCTCGGGAACCTGCCTGCGCGTGAAGACCCCGGGGTACGGGCCGGTCGGCCCTTCGGGGTCACCCGGAAGCATCGAATCCATGCCGTACCACGCGGGGGCGGCAGCGATCGAGAAGGCGGCCGGAACCGCAGTATGACCGCGAAGCATTCCGCGACTGGAGAAGGCACGCAGCCCGGGCTGATCCCGGTAGCGGGCCCGCAGGGAACTCAATTGCAGGTACACGCCTCTTCCGGAGTACTTCACAACAGCCAGGCGCAGGTCGGGCGACGGCACCATGAGTCCCTCGATCGGGTCTTGGGTTCCGTTCTGGACGTCCTGGGACATGCCGACGATATTGCCGGCGGCGTCGAGCAGATAGAGGTCGTAGTCGTCCTTGCCCGCTCCGAGAGGGTTTACCCACTGGAGGATGGTCGGGGTGCCGGGGTAGTCCCCGCCATTCGTCACGGGTTCGAAGATCTGGACACGCGTCGCGCTGACGCCTGAAGTGCCAACTGGAAGCGGCTGCCCGCCCCCAGGATGTCCTGGAGGCGGGCGATGCGCCGCCCGACGGTCCGCGCGCTGACGCCGAGGTCCCGGCCGATGACCTCGTCGGTGATTCCGGCAGCGAGGTGGGCCAGGAGTCGTCGCGTCTCCCCGTCCGGTCCGTCCTCCCCAGGGAAGGCGTCGGTCGCGACAACGACGGGCATAGCTGCGCGCCAGAAGAACTCGAACGCCGACTGGAACACGGCGACGAAGCCACGGTGCCGCGTGACCAGCAGGTGGCGCCGGTCGCCGCCGATACCCGGACCGGAGAGTGTCGCGACCCGCTGGTCATACACAGAAAGGCTCATGGGCACCCCGGGCAGGGTGCGCGCCTTCTCCCCGGCCCGCACGCAGTCATGAATGGCCGATAGGGCGCCCGGATCGGTAAGGAGCCGGCTATCGTAGACCGCGCGGATGCTCACGCCGCGCTCCAATGCCGCCGGCTCACTAAGAATGGTCCGAGCTTCCGTCGGTCGCGGCGTCGCGACGAGCGGGTCGACCGGCACGACGGCGCCGTAGTTCGTGGCGACGACCTCCTCGTGGGCGGAGGCCATCAACTCGTTGGTGAGTTCGACGGCCTCGAACGGGCCCTCGATGATGTCGACGGCGGGCCCGGATCCTCGGGTCAGCCACACGGCGGCCAGTTCGTCGGCGGCCCGGCGCAGATCACGCAGGAGTCGCTCGTGGGTATCGATCTCCCGGTCAAGTGCGACCGGGGCCAGGGCCCGGATGACGCCGCCCGCGTCGTCGCCGACCAGCCCGAGAGCGCGCAGTTCGCCGACGGCGTCGGCCACGACGGCGAGTTCGGTGTCGAGTCGCGCCGCCACATCGGTGAGGGTCGCGGGCGCACGGGCGCATTCGCGATAGGTGGCGGCCGCTGCGGGGCTGATGCGTCCCAGGGTGCGGGTCGTGTCCACCGTTTACCTCCGCTGAACCGGTGCCGGAGACCGAGGACGACGCGGGTCGGCGTGGATGCGCGTCGTGTGCCCATCGTGCCCGCTGCAGCCGCCCGGGGTCCAGCACGACGCACCGATCGACGGGGAGGCGAGTCCACGGCATACGGGCCAGGGCGCATGCGGTCGGAGCCGTTCGTCCTGCCGTGTGCCATCTGCCCACGGGATCCGGCGCTCAGTCGGGGCGGCGCGCCCCCCGGTCTGGCCTGGGCGGGCCGGGAATCGGGACGGCCGCGTGCCGCCCGGCCCACGCCGCTGCGTGCGCCAGGATGGGCGGGTGCCGTATGCCGATGACCTCCTCCGCGATGTCCCCCTCGCCACGGCCGGGCTGGACCGGTGCGCCCACCGGCGCACCGAGCCCGGCCTGATCGCGACGCTGCTCTCCGATCCGGACACCCTCGTCCTGCCGGTGTGCGACGGGCACGCGCCGGTCGCCGGCCCGGCCGGCCCCGAACTGGCGTGGCGCGCGCCGGGGGAGGGGGACGCGGCATACCCCGCGGTCTTTCTCGGGAGCGCGGCGGGGCGCGCCCGCGTGGCCGTCCTGGTCCCGCGGGCCGACATGGACGCGACCTGGCTCGGTCTGCGGGTCCAGGGCGCCGACCTCGGGCCCATCGATGCCGAGGCCTTCACTACCGCCGTGGCGCTGGGCAACTGGCACGCGACGCACACGCACTGCCCCCGGTGCGGGTCGCCGACACAGATTGCCACCGCGGGCTGGACCCGTCGCTGCCCCGAGGACCGCAGCGAGCACTTCCCGCGCACCGATCCCGCGGTCATCATGGCGGTCGTCGATCCCGACGATCGGCTCCTTCTCGCGCGCCACCCCACCTGGCCGGCCGGCCGGCTCTCGGTGCTCGCGGGGTTCGTCGAGCCGGGGGAGTCGCTCGAGATGGCCGTATGCCGTGAGGTCCGCGAGGAGGTCGGCCTCATGGTGCGCGACGTGCGCTACCTCGGCGACCAGCCCTGGCCGTTCCCCAACTCCCTCATGCTCGGGTTCGAGGCGCGCACCGACGACCCGACGCTGGCGATCGACGAGGCGGAGATCGCCGAGGCGTTCTGGCTGACCCGGGCCGACTACCATGCCCTGGTCGACGAAGGGGCCTGGGGTGGCGGCACGGCGCTGTCGATCTCGCGTCGGCTGATCCTGCGCTGGCTGCACGGGTGAGGTGGGGTCCGGCGCGCCGAGACCCCCAGGTACCTTGGCTGGCGTGACCCCGCCTGCCCTGCCCGCCCGCGCCCGTGTCGTCATCATCGGGGGCGGGGTGATCGGGACCTCCATCGCCTATCACCTGGCCCTCACCGGCGAGACGGATGTCGTTCTCCTGGAGCGTGATCGGCTCACCAGCGGGACGACCTGGCATGCCGCCGGCCTGATGACCACCTTCGGCAGCACGAGCGAGACCAACACCCGCAACCGGCTCTACAGCCGCGATCTGTTCGCCAGGCTCGAGGCGGACACGGGCGTGGCGACCGGCTTCAAGCCCGTCGGGCTGATCGAGGCGGCCGCCGACGCCGACCGGCTCGAGGAGTACCGCCGGGTCGCCGCCTTCCAGCGCCACCTCGGCCTGGAGGTCCACGAGATCACCCCCAAGGAGATGAGT
The DNA here is from genome assembly GCA_016702415.1 of Nostocoides sp. Taxonomy (GTDB): domain Bacteria; phylum Actinomycetota; class Actinomycetes; order Actinomycetales; family Dermatophilaceae; genus Nostocoides_A. The sequence goes on along the minus strand of JADJEA010000024.1, from coordinate 490,973 downwards.
GAGCTGTTCCCGCTGGCCAAGACCGACGATTTGCTCGCCGGCTTCTATGTCCCGGGGGACGGGCGCGTCAACCCGGTCGACCTGACGATGTCGTTCGCCCGGGGCGCGCGCCAGCGTGGCGTGAGGGTGCTCGAGAACGTCCCGGTCATCGACGTCCTGACCCGGCCGCGCGGTCGGGTGCGCGAGGTCGTGGGGGTGCGCACGGCATACGGCGACATCGAGTGCGACCGCGTCGTCAACTGTGCGGGCATGTGGGCGCGCGAGTTGGGGGAGCGGTCCGGGGTGATCATCCCCAACCAGGCCGCGGAGCACTACTACCTCATCACCGAGCCCATCGACGGCCTGAGCCCCGACGCCCCGGTGTTCGAGGACCCGGCCGCCTACGGGTACTACCGCGAGGAGGGCGGCGGGATGATGGTCGGGCTCTTCGAACCGAGCGCGGCGGCCTGGCGCGTCGACGGGATTCCGGCCGACTTCTCCTTCGGCGAGATCACCCCGGACTGGGACCGGATGGGTCCTTTCGTCGAGCGCGCGATGGCCCGGGTCCCGGCCACCCTCGACGTCGGCATCCGCACCTTCTTCTGCGGACCGGAATCCTTCCTTCCCGATCTCGCTCCGGCCGTCGGCGAGGCGCCGGGCATACGCGGCTATTTCGTCTGTGCCGGAATGAATTCGGTCGGCATCCTCTCCTCCGGTGGCCTCGGCCGGGTCATGGCGCACTGGATCACCACCGGCCACCCCGATGTCGACACGACGGGCTTCAATGTCGACCGGTTCCAGGCGTGGCAACTCGACCCGGGGGTCCGCCGCGCGCGCACCGCCGAGATCCTCGGGACGGTGTATGCCGCCCACACCCCCGGCGTCCAACTCCGCACCGCTCGCGGCATCCACCGCTCGCCGGTGCACGACGAGATGGTCGCCGCCGGGGCCTATCTGCGGGACGTCAGTGGCTGGGAAAGCGCGGATTGGTATGCCGACCCCGCCGCCCCCGGCCTCTCCACGGCCGACCCTTCGGCCCACCCCTCGGACCCCGCCGACCTCTCCGCCCCTTCCACCCCCTCCACCCCAGGCCCCGCCGGCCCACCCCCCGCCGGGGCCGGTGACCCGGATGAGGTCACCCCCGGCTGGGGGCCGCAACCGTGGTTCCGGCACTGGGCGGCCGAGCACCACGCGGTGCGCACGGCGGTGGGGCTCTTCGACATGTCCTTTATGGCGAAGTTCCAGGTCACCGGGCGCGGCGCCGGAGCCATGCTCGCGCGGATGTCGGCGGGCGCGGTGGACGGCCCGGCGGACCGGGTGACCTACACCCAGTGGCTACGGGAAGACGGCCGGATCGTTGCCGACCTGACCGTCACCAAGCGCGGGGCGGACGACTTCCTCGTCGTCGCCTCCGACACCGCGCACGCCCACGTAGCGGGACTGCTCGACCGCGCTATCGCTGACGCCGACGTGACGGTGACCGATGTCACGCACGAGGTCGGGATGCTCAGCCTGCAAGGGCCGCGCAGCCGGGACGTCCTCCAGCGCCTCACCGACACCGACGTCAGCCATGCAGCATTTCCGTTCCGGACCGCTCGGAGTCTCACCATCGGCGGTCGCCGGGTGCTGGTCCAACGGATCACCTACGTCGGCGAACTCGGGTACGAGCTGTACCCGTCCGCCACGGATGCCCCCGCGATCTGGGCGGCGCTGCGGGAGGAGGGCGCGGCATACGGACTGCGGCCGTGCGGCCTGAAGGCCCTGTCGAGCCTGCGGCTGGAGAAGGGCTACCGCGATTTCGGCCACGACATCGACGACGCGGACGTCGTCCCCGAGGTCGGTTTGGACTTCGCGGTCGCGCGGGCGGGTGGCGACTTCATCGGCCGCGAGGCGTATCTTGCGCAGCGGCTGGAGCCGGCCCGCCGTCGCCTGGTGTCGGTGCTCCTCGACGACCCGGAGCCGCTGCTCTATCACGCGGAGGTCGTCCGAAGAGATGGTGTGGCGGTCGGCTATCTCCGGTCCGGGTCCTACGGATGGACCCTGGGTGGGGCAGTGGGGCTGGCGAGCGTCGCGGCGGGCGGCGAGACGGTCGCGGATGGTGCCGTCGAGGTCGATCACGCGTGGATCGACGCCGGCCAGTGGCGAGTCGACGTCGCGGGGCGAGAGGTCCCGGCCCGGGTTTCGTTGCGCCCGTTCTACGACCCGACGAGCGCCCGGGTGCGCTCGTGATCGTGACCAATGCGGTCACTCGCGACAAGTAATCGCTTACCCATAGGATGTGATCTAGATCACATCGAAATCGGGGCAACGAACCTGGCCGGTGGGGCGTCAATAGCGATGCGGGAAGTGTCACGGGGGCACTTCAGCCCAGAGGTGGCGGCGGACTCGTCGGGGGACGGAGTCCGCCGCCACCGGCCTGTCCGGGCCGAGTTGGCTGCACGACGACGTATGCGGCTGACCCCGCCTTACGCGGACCGCTGCCGAGGCAGCAGGACCTCTTCGTAGAGGAGCAGGAGCCCCGCCGCCACGGGCACCGCAAGGAGCGCGCCCAGCACCCCGAGCAAGGTGCCGCCGGCCATCGCGGCGATCACCGTGACGGCACCGGGCACCGACACCGTGCGCGCCATGATCCGCGGCGAGACCACATAGTTCTCGAGCTGCTGATACACGAGGTAATAGATAGCCGCGATGACCGCCTTGTGCGGCTCGTCGAAGAACGCGACGGCGGCGACGAGGACGGCACCGATCGTCGCGCCGACCATCGGGATGAGCCCGAGGAGGCCGACGAGGACGGCGAGGACCGCGGCATACGGGATATCGACGATCGACATCATGACGAACGACAGGATGCCGTTGACCGTCGCCACGGCCGCCTGACCGATCGCATAGGCCCCGACCCGCCGCATGATTTCCTCCGAGAGCCACACGACGCGCGGACGGCGTGAGAGCGGGACGGTGGCATAGGCGGCCCGCTTCACCCGTGGCAGCGCCGCGAGGAAGAAGAGGGTGAGCACAAGGACCGTGAAGCCCTGGAAGAGCGCCCCGGCCAGAGCCATCCCCGCGCCAAGCACCCCGCCGAAGACTCGGCCGACGAAGGACCCGTCGGTCAATCGAGCGTTGATCTCGTGCTGGAGTTTGGCGACGATCGAGTAGTTCTTGTCCAGGCGCTGCACCCACTCGAGGCTGAGAATGCGGTCGACATAGCCCGGTGCGTTCTGGAGGAGGGCCGAACCCTCCTGGATGGCCGGGGGCAGGACCAGCCAGCCGATCAGCCCCCCGACCACCAATAGTCCGGCGAAGACCACGGCCACGGCCTGGGGGCGCCGCAGCCGGCGCGCCATGAGCCACTCGACGATGGGATTCAAGGACAACGTCAAGAAGATCGAGACGACGAGGATGGTCAGCGTCGAGGACAGCCGCCCGACCAGATGCCACAGACCCAGCGCCGCGATGACCCCGGCGGCACCGACGAACCCGATATAAAAAGGCGAGTGGCGGTTGAGAGGTTCACCCGCGCGGCCGTATGCCGTGCGCCTCCCCCCACTGTCCGCGCCCCTGTCGGTCGCACTGGTCCCGTCGGGTTCCGGTTGCGTGCTCGGCCCCTCGGTCATCCGCCCTCCTCGGTCAGTTCCACCTCGGTCATCGTCACGTCCGTCTCGTCGGTCGTCGTCACCTCGGCAGCCCGCCGGGACGCCCGCGAGGCCTCCCGCTCGCGCCCACTCTAGGAGGCCCACACCACTCTAGGAGCCGGGGGCGACAGCGCATGTGCCGCGGGCCACACAACGGGAACTTAACTTGATCGAATCCAGTAAAGGGGTACCATGGGCACTGGACCGTCGGCGTTTCCGGCAGCGCGTCTCGCCACACCGACGGCATTCCCGCTCCGACAGAAAGTGGTGCCCGCATGTCCCTGATCAACACCCCCATCAAGCCCTTCACCGCGCAGGCCTTCCACAACGGCGAGTACGTCGAGGTCAGCGAGAAGGACGTCCTCGGCAAGTGGGCGATCTTCTTCTTCTACCCGGCCGACTTCACCTTCGTCTGCCCCACGGAGCTCGGTGACCTCGCCGACCAGTACGACGAGCTGCAGAAGCTCGGCGTCGAGGTCTACTCGGTCTCCACCGACACCCACCACGTACACGCGGCGTGGCACAAGGAGTCGGAGACCGTCGGCAAGATCAAGTACTTCATGCTCGGCGACCCGGCCGGCGTCATCACCACCAACTTCGACAATATGCGCGAGGGCCAGGGCCTGGCCGACCGGGCGACCTTCCTCGTCGACCCCGACGGCATCATCCAGGTCATGGAGGTCACCTGCGAGGGTGTCGGCCGCAACGCCGCCGAGCTCGTGCGCAAGGTCAAGGCCGCTCAGTACGTCCGCAACCACCCGGGTGAGGTTTGCCCGGCCAAGTGGGAAGAGGGCGCCGCCACGCTCAAGCCGTCCATCGACCTCGTCGGCAAGATCTGAGGCCGGGACTGCCCATGCTCGACCCAGATCTCACAGAACAGCTGCGGACCTACCTGGCCAATGTCCGGCAGCCGATCGAACTGGTCAGCTCGCTCGACGACTCGGCGAAGTCCCAGGAACTGGCCGAGCTGCTCGATGAGATCGCCGGGTTGAGCGATGTCGTCACGCACGTCCGGGACGGCGCGGACGCTCGCCGTCCGTCGTTCCGGATCGTGCGGACGGGCACCGACGTGGGGGTGACCTTCGCCGGCATCCCGCTCGGGCACGAGTTCACCTCGCTGGTCCTGGCCCTGCTCCACGTCGGCGGGCATCCGCCGAAGGTCGACGATGACGTCGCCGATCAAGTCAAGGCGCTGACCAAGCCACTGCACTTCGAGACCTATATGTCGCTGTCGTGCCAGAACTGCCCGGACGTCGTCCAGGCCCTCAACATCATGAGCGTCCTGAACCCGGAGCACATCACGCACACCGCGATCGAGGGTGGCGTCTTCCAGGACGAGGTCCTGGCGAAGGAGATCCAGGCGGTCCCGACGGTCTATCTCAACGGGGAGCTCTTCGGTCAGGGCCGGATGTCCCTGACCGACATCCTCGGAAAGGTCGACGAGGGCGCCGACGCCAAGGCGGCCGCCCGGGTGGACGCGCTCGACCCCTTCGACGTGGTCATTGTCGGCGGCGGGCCCGCTGGTGCCTCGGCCGCGATCTACCTGGCGCGCAAGGGATTGCGCACGGGTGTGGTCGCCGAGCGCTTCGGCGGCCAGCTCAACGACACGATGTCGATCGAGAACTACCCGAGCGTCGCCCACACCGAGGGACCCCGGATGGCCGCGGAACTGGAGGCCCACGTCCGCCAGTACGGCGTGGAGGTCGTCCTCGGGCAGCGGGCAACGCGACTGGTGCCGGCCGCGGAGGCGGGCGGGCGGCATACCGTCGAGTTGGCCTCGGGCGCGTCGGTCTCGGCGCGTGCGGTCGTCGTCGCCACGGGTGCCCGCTGGCGCACCATGGGGTGCGCGGGGGAGGAGGACTATCGCAACAAGGGCGTGACCTTCTGCCCCCACTGCGATGGTCCGCTCTTCGCCGGCAAGCGCGTCGCGGTGATCGGCGGCGGCAACTCCGGTGTCGAGGCGGCCATCGACCTCGCCGGCGTGGTCGGCCATGTCACGGTCGTGGAGTTCCTCGACCAACTCCGGGCCGACGACGTGCTCCAGGACAAGCTCGCCAGCTTGCCCAATGCCGACGTCATCCTCGGCAGCCGGACCACCGAGGTCGTCGGTGACGGCTCCAAGGTCACCGGCCTGCGGCATGAGCCACGCGAGGGTGGGGAGTCGGTGCTGACGGAACTGGACGGGGTCTTCGTCCAGATTGGCCTGCTGCCCAACTCCGACTGGGTCAAGGGCGTCCTCGAACTCTCCGATCGCGGCGAGATCGTCATCGACGGCCGTGGCGGGACGAATGTGCCCGGCGTGTTCGGCGCGGGCGACTGCACGACCGTGCCCTACAAGCAGATCACGATCGCCAGCGGTGCCGGCGCGACCGCCGCGCTGACCGCGTTCGACCACCTCATCCGCACGAGCGTCCCGGTCCCCGCCTGAGGCTCGGTGCCTCGGGGAGGGGAGCGGTCGGCATACGAACGGGGCCGTGTGGGCCACTTGACCCACACGGCCCCGTTCGTGTGCCGGGAGGCGGAGACTACTCGCCGCGGAAGCGGTTGATTTCCTTCTCGAACTTCGCGCGCTTCTCGGGGTCGGTGACCCCGAGGCCTGCTTCGGGAGCGAGGGTCAGGACGCCGACCTTGCCCTGGTGGGCGTTGCGGTGGACGTCGAGGGCCGCCTGGCCGACCTCCGCGAGCGTGTAGGTCTTCGACAGCGTCGGGTGGACCAGACCGCGGTCGATGAGGGAGTTGGCCTGCCAGGCCTCGCGGTAGTTGGCGAAGTGGCTGGAGACGATCCGCTTGAGGTTCATCCAGAGGTAGCGGTTGTCGTACTCGTGCATATAGCCCGAGGTCGAGGCGCACGTGGTGATGATGCCGCCCTTGCGGGTGACATAGACCGAGGCGCCGAAGGTCTCGCGGCCCGGGTGCTCGAAGACGATGTCGACATCGTGCCCGCCGGTCAGCTCACGGATCTTCTTGCCGAGCCGCTGCCACTCCTTGGGGTTCTGCTTGGTGCCCTCCTCGTTCCAGAACTGGTAGCCCTCGGCGCGCCGGTCGATGATGTGCTCGGCGCCCATCTTGCGGCAGATCTCGGCCTTGTCGGCGCTGGAGACGACGCAGACCGGCTCGGCCCCGCCGGCCAGGGCCATCTGGGTCGCATAGGAGCCGAGACCGCCGCTGGCGCCCCAGATGAGGACGCGGTCGCCGAGCTTCATGCCGGCGCCGTTCTTGGAGATCAACTGGCGGTATGCCGTGGAGTTGACCAGGCCGGGCGACGCCGCCTCCTCCCAACTCAGGTGGGCGGGCTTGGGCATCAACTGGTTGGCCTTGACGACGCACAGCTCGGCGAGCCCGCCGAAGTTGGTCTCGAATCCCCAGATCCGCTGCTCGGGGTCCATCATCGTGTCGTCGTGGCCGTCGTGGTGCTCCAGCTCGACCGAGAGGCAGTGGGCGACGACCTCCTGGCCGGGCTTCCACAGGTTGACCGCGGAACCGGTGCGCAGGACGACGCCGGCGAGGTCGGAGCCGACGACGTGGTAGGGCAGGTCGTGGCGCTTGGTGTACTCCGACAGCCGGCCGTAGCGCTCGAGGAACCCGAACGTCGGGAGCGGTTCGAAGATGCTCGTCCAGACGGTGTTGTAGTTGATGGCGCTCGCCATGACCGCGACCAGGGCCTCGTCCGGAGCGAGCTCGGGGACGGGGACGTCGTCGATGTGCAGTGACTTGCGCGGGTCCTTGTCGCGCGAGGCGAGACCCTCGAACATCCCGGTCTCGTCCTTGTGGACGGTCGCACCCTTGTAGGTCTCCGGAACGGCCAGTCCCGCATAGGTTTCCTGCGAACGGTCGCCGGACATGATGGCATCGAGGATCTGCTGCATATGGTCGAACCTAGCCAGCGTTGCGGCCTCGCGGCGGGGCGTGAGAGTCCGGTCACGGGTGAGCTTTGTCACCCATCGGCCGGCCCGTCGGCCGGTCCATCGGCCGGCCCGTCAGTGCCCGCTCAGTGGGCGGGACCGGCCGCCGGCTCGACCAATTCGACGAGGATGCCGCCGGCGTCCTTCGGGTGGATGAAGTTGACCCGGCTGTTGCTCGTCCCGCGCTTGGGCACGTCGTAGAGCAGCCGCACGCCACGCTCGCGCAGGGTGGCCCCGACCGCGTCGATGTCGGTGACGCGAAAGGCCATTTGCTGAATGCCAGGTCCGTTGCGGTCGAGGAACTTCGCGATCGTCGACGCCTCCGACAGCGGCGCGAGGAGCTGGATGCAGGACCCTGAGTCCCCGACGCCCATCATCGCCTCGCGCACGCCCTGCTCCTCGTTGACCTCCTCGTGGAGCATTTCCATGCCGTAGGTGTCGCGATAGAACGCGATCGCCGCGTCGAGATCGGGGACGGCGACGCCCACGTGGTCGATGGCGGTGAACAGGTTGTCGGTCATTCCGAGAGCGTATGGCGACCGCTCGCCCCCGCGCCCCGCCCTCCCGCTGTCGCCTTGGTCACCCGGGCGGCGAGCGGGTTGCTCAGAGAGCGCGCAGGGCCGTCATTCGGGCGTGGGTGCGTTCGACGAGATCGGCGAAGGCCGCGGTCCCGGCCGCCGTCGGTTCGGCGTCGATCAGCCGGTCCCCGCCGCCCGCGCCGGTGTCCGAGCCGGTGTGCGAGCCCGTGTCTGAGCCCTTGTCCGCGCCGGTATCCCCGTGCGGGAGTTCGGCGGGGATGGCGCAGCCCGCGGCCTCGGCGGCCAGGAGCGCGGCGCCGAGCCCCGAGGCATCGGCGACGTCGACGGCCGTCAGGGGCCGGCCCAGGGCGTCGGCGAGGAGCCGGCGCCACCGCGGGTCGGCGGTCCCGCCGCCGGCCAGCCGGACCGGTCGAGCCTGCCCCGCGGAGGGGTCGAGGGAGCCGGATGTGTTGGAGGGGTCGAGGGCGCCGGAGGTGAGCAACGCGGCATACGCATCGTGGACGGTGACGGCCACCCCGGCGAGCGCCGCCCGGGCGAGGTCGACGCGGGTATGCCGCGCACTCAACCCCGTCCACGCCCCCCGCAACTCGGTGTCCAACCACGGCGTGCGCTCCCCGTGCAGGTGCGGCACGAACACCGGATCGTCCTGGCGCAGAGGCGAATCGAGGGATGCATTGAGGTCGGCGAGGCTCATCCCGAGTAGCGTGCACGCCCAGCCGAGCGTCGACCCGCCGTTGAGGCCGGCCGCCATGGCATACCACCCCCGCGCGGCGGCGGTGCGGTAGAGATGGGTCGTCGGCCGCGAGGGCAACGGCCTCGGCAGACGCTCCACCGGGGTGACGATCTGCACCCCGGTCCCGACGGTGAGCTGGACCTCGCCGGGTTCACGCAGCGCCGATCCGTGGATCGCTGCCGCGGTGTCTCCCGCTCCCGCCGCCACGACGATGCCGGCCGGCAGGCCGAGCAGCCCGGCCGCTTCCGGCGTCAGCGCCCCCGCGGGCGCGCCGCCGTGCGTGAGGAGCGGCGGCAACAGGCGCGGGTCCACCTCGAGCGCGGAGACCACGTCGGACGACCACGCGTCGGTCATCAGGTCATAGAGGAGCGTCGCGGAGGCATCGCTCGGCTCACCCGCGGCCTGCCCGGTCAGCCGCAGGCGCAGCCAGTCCTTGGGCTGCAGTGCCCACCGGGCCGCGGCGACGGCGTCGGGCTCGTGCCGGGTGAGCCAGGCGAGCATCGGCCCCGCCATGCCCGGAACCAGCGGACCACCCAGCCGGGCCAGCACGGGGTCGGAGAGCGCGCCATACAGCTGGACCTGGGGGAGCGCCCGGGCGTCGGTCCACTGCAACGCCGGCCGCACCGCGCGCCCGTCGGCCGCCGTCAGGACCAGCCCGTGCATCTGCCCCGAGAACCCCACCCCAATCGGTCGTATGCCGCTGCGCCCCACCGCCTCCCGGGTCGCCTCCGCGACGGCCACCAGCCACCCGTCGGGGTCGGCCTCGCCGCGCCCGGGAGCCAGGTCGAGCGGGCGCACGGCGGTGGGGTAGCCGCGCCGGGCGATCGCCCGCACTGCCCCCGTGAGGTCGGCGACGAGGACCTTCACCGATCCGGTGCCCAGATCGATGCCGATGACTCCGTCCTCGGTCATGGCCGACCCACCCCGAGACCAGGCCACCGCTGCATCGCCGAGCACCTCCGATCGGGGCGGCGCCATCGGTGGCGGCCGCTCGGCATACCAGTATCCCGGGGTGGGCTGACAACGTGTGGTGAGCGACACCGCCGAGGCATGGGCGGTCGTCGGTGCGCGTCGTTAGCATGGCAGGAAGCCGTACCTCACTCACCGCTGCCGTTGGAGGCCGTCATGTCCGACCGTCCCGTGTCCGTCATCGTCGCCGGGGCCCGCACCCCGATGGGCCGCATGAGTGGCTCGCTCAAGGGCTTCAGCGGCTCCGATCTCGGCGGCATCGCCATCAAGGGGGCCCTCGAGAAGTCCGGGGTCAAGCCGGAGGACGTCCAGTACGTCATCATGGGCCAGGTCCTGTATGCCGGTGAGGGCCAGATTCCCGCCCGCCAGGCCGCGAGCAAGGCCGGCATCCCGATGACGGTCCCGGCCTTGTCGATCAACAAGGTGTGCCTGTCCGGCCTGGACGCGATTGCCCTGGCCGACCAAATGATCCGCGCGGGCGAGTTCGAGGTCGTCGTCGCCGGCGGGCAGGAGTCGATGACCAATGCGCCGCACCTGCTCGAGAAGAGCCGTGACGGCTTCAAGTACGGCAATGTCACGCTGCGCGACCACATGGACTTCGACGCGCTCTCCGACGTCTTCACCAAGCAGGGCATGGGCGGGATGACCGACTCCGCCAACAGCGGGGAGTTCGCCTGCACCCGCGAGGAGCAGGACGCCTTCTCCGCGCGCAGCCACCAGAACGCCGCCAAGGCATGGAAGGACGGGCTCTTCGACGACGAGGTCGTCGCGGTGTCGATCCCGCAGCGCAAGGGCGACCCGGTCGAGTTCAAGTTCGACGAGGGCATCCGCGCCGAGACCACGGCCGCCTCGCTCAGCGGCCTGCGTCCCGCCTTCAACAAGGAGGGCACGATCACGGCCGGTTCGGCGTCCCAGATCTCCGACGGGGCCTGCGCCGTCGTCGTCATGGCAAAGTCCAAGGCGGAGGAACTCGGACTGACCTGGCTCGCCGAGATCGGGGCCCACGGCAATGTCGCCGGACCCGACTCCACGCTCCAGCAGCAGCCCGCCGAGGCGATCAAGCACGCGTGCGCCAAGGAAGGCATCGGCGTCGGTGACCTCGACCTCGTCGAGATCAACGAGGCCTTCGCGGCCGTCGGGCTCTCCTCGACCAAGGCCCTCGGCATCGACCCCGAGATCGTCAACCCCAATGGCGGCGCCATCGCGATGGGGCACCCGCTCGGCATGTCCGGCGCACGTGTCGTCCTGACCCTGGCCAACGAGCTCAAGCGCCGCGGCGGCGGCGTCGGCGCGGCCGCTCTGTGCGGTGGTGGCGGCCAGGGCGACGCCCTGATCGTCCGAGTCCCGAAGGCCTGATCGCCGCCGTGACCCGTGCCGCCGAGAGCGCCGACCTGTTGGCGGCGGCACGGGCCGGTTCCCCGCGTGCCCTGGCCCGCCTGATCTCCCTCGTCGAGTCGGGCAACACCCGGGTGGCGAACCCGGCGCGATCGGGGTCCGATGGAGTCGGCCGCGGGGGTGGCGCGCACGTCATCGGGATCACCGGCTCGCCCGGGGTCGGCAAGTCGACGACGACCAATGCGCTCGTGGCCGCCCTGCGCGCGCGCGGGCGGCGCGTGGCCGTCCTCGCCGTCGACCCGAGTTCGCCGTTCACCGGCGGGGCGCTCCTTGGCGATCGCATCCGGATGGGCGATCACGCGACCGACACCGGGGTCTTCATCCGGTCGATGGCGGCCCGGGGCCAGCTCGGCGGCCTCGCGGCAGCGACGCCCGCCGTGGTCCGGGTCCTCGACGCAGTGGGCTTCGACACGATCCTCGTCGAGACCGTCGGCGTCGGCCAGAGCGAGGTCGACATCGCGGCCGGAGCGGACACCACCCTGGTGCTCCTAGCTCCCGGCATGGGCGACGGCATCCAGGCCGCCAAGGCCGGAATCCTCGAGATCGGCGACGTCCTGGCCGTCAACAAGGCCGATCGACCCGGCGCCCACGAGACCATGCGCGAGATCCGCTCGATGCTGCGCCTCGGTGCCCGTATGCCGCGTGCCTGGCGCCCACCCGTCCTCGCCGTCTCGGCGGCCAACGGAACCGGGATCGAGGAGTTGCTCGACGCGCTGGAGGCCCACCGCGCGCACGCCGCCGCAGACGGCACCCTCGACGCCCGGCGCCGGGCGCGGGCCCGGGCCGAGATCGAGGCGGTCGTGCTCGCGCGGGTTCGCGAGCGGGTCGCCGCCCAGGTCGCGGACGCGGCCCGGGCCGTGGTGGCGGGGGGGAGCGATCCGCATACCGCCGCCGACGAGATCGTCGCCGCCCTGGGTTGACCGGTCGGGTTCCGCACCCGTCGTTACCGGGGAGGCAGGGTCACCACCATCCCTGGCGGTGGGCCCAGCGCAACAGGATCACCGACATCGCGAGCATGACCGTCAAGAGGATTCCCAGCAGCAGCCAATGGGTCGAGCCGTTGACGATGACGTTCATCCCCATGACCGAGGAAATAGCGGTAATGGGGAGGGTGACCGCCGCGATCACCGCCAGGCGTTCGGCCGCGATGGCCATCCGGGTGTCCGTCCGGGCCCGGTAGAAATCGGTGACGCCGTGGAGGAATCCCATCTGCGCGTGGGTGATGCGCTCCAAGCGCGCGTATTGATCCTTCAGGTCCGAGAGCAGTCGCTGGGTCCCCTTGCCGTGCTCCGCCATCAGGTGCGTGGCCCGGATGAGGACCTCGGTGCTCTGGGCCGCCATCGTGTGGATCGTCAGCAGGAGGTGGCGCACCGTGAACAACTCGTCGAGGAAGCGCTGCGGATTCTCTTCGTCCGCCTGCATCATCACCCGCTTCTCCAGGAGCCCGATCTCGCTGGCCGAGGCGTTGACGATGCGCTCGAGGGTGTTGGTGAGATTGGACACGAGGGCATAGGACAGGGCGATCGGGCGGCGGGCCGCGATCCGGCCGCGCAACAGCCGGTCGGCGAGTTCGCGGGTCTCGACGAGCAGGTGCTCGGAGGCCACCGCGGCGGCATGGGGCCCGTGTGTGGTGATGAGGAAGTTGCGCCCGACGATCTGGTCGAGTTCGAGATAGTGGACATGACCCGAGGCACCCGAGAGCGGCAGGTGCAAGGCCAAGAACAGATAAGTCCGGTAGTAATGCAGCCGCGCCACATGGTTGCGGGCCGCACAGTCCTGCACCGCCAGCGGGTGGAGGTGGAAGACCTCCGTGAGCAGGGCCTGCTCCTCCTCACCGACCTCGGGGATATCGACCCACACCCAGCCGTCGTTCCGGGCGAGGAGTCCCGCCAGATCGTCGCCCTCCATCGGGGTCGCCCGGCCGGTTTTCGCCTCGACCCAGATGACGTCATACCGCGCCACGTGGCCACCCTAGTGGTGCCACGGAACCCGCCGCGACGCACCGCGCCGTGCCCCGATCCGAGGTGAACGCCGGGGGGCCGATTTGTGCCGTCCCACCGGGATGGGTCATCGTGGAGGTTCGGCGGTAACGCCATCCGGCCGTGCGCGGCCATGACCGTTCGTGGACAAAGGACCCCTACTCGTGCTGCTGATCAAGCGCCTCCTCGGAGCGCTCCTGCTCGCCGCGGGGCTGGCTCTCGTCGTCGTCGGGGGGTGGTTCGCCGCCTTCCTCGGATCGAATGGGACAGCGCGGTTCGCCGTCCCACCGACGGGCTCGACGCCGGTCCTCCTCGAGCCCGCCATCCTCAACCGCACGGCTCATCCGGTGCGGGTCACGGTCACCCCCAAGGCCGGGTCGACCGCGACCATCGCCATCGGAGCGCCCTCGGACGCCGCGGCGGTCATCGGCGATCATGCGGTCGCCGTCGTGACGGGCGTCGACGTCCGAGCGAAATCGGCGACCCTCACCCGCCGCGGGTCCGCGTCCGGTCTCGACCTCGGCCTGGTGGATGTATGGCGCACCACCCGCTCCGTCTCGGCACCCACCACCGTCGTGGTCGACCAGGCCGACGCCCCCCAGACGATGATCATCCAGCCGGGGTCCGGGGCCGATCTGGGGGCCCTCACACTCACCTGGTCGGATCCGGCGTGGTTCCGTGAGGCCCTGGTGGCCATCGGCGTCGGCGTCATCCTCGTGCTCGCCGGCGCCCGGACGATTCTCCCTCGACGGCGCCGCCACCGCGCCCCGACGACGGCGGGCGACGGTATCAATCAAGGAACGGTGGTCGCATGACCCGGCGGAGAACCTGGGGCGCCCTCGCTTTGGCGGGCGTCCTCGCGGCGGGGGGGTGCGGCATACCGGATCGGGTGGTCGGCCTGCGGGCGGCCCCGACGGTCCCGAGCGACCCCGCCATCCTGACGGCGACCGCGGCCCGGCAGGTCAGCCAGCGCGCGCTCGACCGGGCGAGTGAAGCCATGACCGGACCGGACGCCGACGAGGCGGCCCGGAAGTCCGCCCTGCTGGGGCCGGCGCTGCGGCTGGCCGAGGTCAAGGACAAGTTCGTCGCGGAGGGGCGCACCAACGCCCTCACGCTCCCGCCGGCGGTGACCCTGCTCGGGGTCAGCCGCGGGCCGGGGTGGCCCCGTTATCTCCTGGCCACCGCGCAAGCGGAGGACGTCCAGAGCCTCTATGTGTTCGTCCAGACCGATGCGACGACGCCGTTCAAGCTCCAGACCACGGTGCCGATGGAGCCGGGGGCGAGCATCCCGGCCATGCCCCTGCTCACCTAGGGCATCCAACCCGTGACGGACGGGTCCGGTCTGGTCGGCAGTCCCGCCACGATCGCCAAGGCGTATGCCGACGCCCTCGCCTATCCCGCGCCACGTCCGCCGAAGACCCCGATCGTCGGGCTCGACGACGGGTTCGCCAAGGGCATCCTGGCGAGTTCCTCGGCGCAGGCCAAGGCGCTGGGCAAGCTGGGCACATTCACCCGCTCGCACGCGCCCTTCGCTCAGGACGTCCTCGCCTTCCGTCTGGAGGACGGCGGTGCGCTTGCGTTCGTTCAGCTCTCGCGGCGGGACACCCTGACCCCGACGCGCAAGGCGAAAGAACTGGTGCTGACCGGGAGCCTCGCCAAGCTCGCCGGTACGTCGAAGATCACCAAGTCGGCCGACCTCGACTGGCTCGAGACCCTCGCCATCGTCGTCCCCGCGTCCGGCACCGCCACGATCGTGGCCGCCTCGGAGCAGCTTCGCGGGATCACGGCGAAGTAGCCCGCGACCGTGAGTGAGAATGACCGTCATGAGTGAGCAGCCCGTGCCCAACCGCGCCGTCCGTGGCGCCGTGGACCTGACCCAGATCGGCGCAGCCTCCCCGCAGCCCGGCGTCGCGCCCGGCGCGTCATCCGGGGGAGGACGCGATCAAGTCCACGTCCAGGCGAGCGACGCGACGTTCAACGACGTGATCACCCGCTCGGTGCGGGTGCCGGCCGTCCTCGTCGTCGTCTCGACCAGGCTGCCGGAGTCGATCGTCTTCCTCGGCAGCGTCGTCGAGATCGCCAAGGGACTCGGCGGGCGGGTCCAGGTCGTCAGCGTCGACGTCGACGCCAACCCCGGCCTGCTCCGCGCGCTGCAACTGCCGTCCGTCCCCGTCACGATCGGGGTCCTGCAAGGCCAGCTCCTGCCGATGTTTGCCGGGGCCCTGCCCGCCGAGCAGGTCAAGGCGGTGCTCGATGAGTTCCTCTCGGTGGCCGTCCAGCAGGGCGTCACGGGCCGGCTCGACCTGGGTGCCCCCGCACCGGAGGAGGCCGAACTCTCCCCGCTGCACCAGGAGGCGTTCGAGGCGATCGAACGCGGCGACCTCGACGGTGCGGCCGCGGCCTACCAGGCCGCCTTGGCCCAAAATGCCGGCGACACCGATGCCCGTCTCGGCCTGGCCCAGGTGGGCCTGATGCAGCGCACGGTCGGCGTCGACCTCGCCGCCGCCCGGGCCGCTGCGGCGGCCGATCCCGACGATGTGGACGCCGCGATCGTCGTGGCCGACCTCGATGTCCTGGGTGGGCATGTCGAGGACGCGTTCGGCCGGCTGATCGACCTGGTCCGGCGGTTGTCGGGCCCCGAGCGCGAGAAGGCCCGAACCCATGTCATCGCCCTCTTCGACGTCGTGGGCAGCCACGACGACCGGGTCAAGAAGGGCCGCACCGCGTTGATGAGCGCCCTTTTCTGAGCGCTGCCGCTCATCCGGACCGGACTTGGGGTTGGATAGGCGCCATGGCTGAGCGCGTGAACCTGCCGGTGCCGGACCTGGACCAATCCCTGGGGGTCATCCGCCACGGGCATTGGGGACGCCCCGTCCTCGTCTTCCCGTCCGAGGCGGGCCGTGCCGAGGACTTCGCCAACAACGGCATGGTCGCCGCCGTCCAGGGGCTCGTCGACTCCGGCCGGGTGAGCTTCTTCTGCGTCGACTCCCTCGATGCCTGGTCGTGGTCGGCGAACGAGCACCCGACCGAGGAACGGGCCCGTCGCCACCGGTTCTACCAGCGCTGGCTCGAGGAGCAGGTGCTGCCCCATATCGCGTACGAAACCGGCAGCGCCCCAACGGAACTCATCACGGTCGGGGTGTCGATGGGGGCCTATCACGCGGTCAACTTCGCCCTCCAGCGCGCCGACGCGGCTTCCTTGGCAATCGGGCTGTCCGGCAACTACGACCCCTCGACCTGGCACGGCTGGGGCGAACTCGGCGACAACACCTACTTCGCCAACCCGATGGCCTATGTCGCCGGCGCCCAGGATGGCCACCTCGACTGGCTGCGCACCCGGCCCTCGGTTCTCCTCGTCGTGGGGCAGGGACCCTTCGAATGGCAGCCCACGGGCTCCTATCCCTCGACCGTCGCTTTCGCCACGGTGTTGCGGGAGAAGGGAATCCAGCACGAGCTCGACATCTGGGGGCATGACAGCGCCCATGACTGGCCCTGGTGGCAGCGCCAGCTCGCCCACCATCTCCCGCGGTTCTGCTGACCCGGGCGGCGGCGCGCGCGGCCCGCGGAGGCGTGGATCGGCATACCCCCGGGGCGGGACTTGTCAACGAAGGTTCCTCAACACGAAGGAGGCAGATGTCCACCCAACGCGACCATCTCATCGGCCTGTTGCTCGGCGCCGAGGAGGACTGGCCCACGGCGTTCGAGGCGATTGCCGGCCGGCTCGGCGTGCTGCGGACCCCCGACGGCACCGAGCATCGGATCGCCACCGAACGCGTGACCATCGAGCCGTTCAACCTGCGGGACAAGGCCCGCCAGGATCTTTGCATCGACCGGCTCGCCTACTGGTATTACCACCCGCGCGAGTGGCTCAAGAAGGCCGCGCTGATGGACGACGTCTATCTGCTCAACTCCCCGTTCACCTTCCAGTCCATGGAGAAGCACTCGGCCTATTGCGCCCTGCTGCGGCTGGGGATGAAGGTCCCGGACACCGTCCTGGTGCCCTATAAGCACCCGGTCGACAATGCCCGCTGGGCCTACACGTCCTCGAAGTACAACCAGCAGTTCGACCTCGACGCCATCGCCGAGACGATGGGCTACCCGCTCTTCATGAAGCCGTTCGATGGCGGCGGGTGGCGCGGGGTCTCCAAGGTGCGCGACAGCGCGGAGCTCAACCGGTCGTACGACGAGTCCGGCGAGATGCTCATGCACCTGCAGGAGTCGATCGACTTCGACGTCTTCGCCCGCGCCCTGACCATCGGGCCCGAGACGATGGTCATGAAGTTCCGCCCCGACGAGCCGATGCACGAGCGGTATGCCGTCGCGCACGACTTCCTCTCCCCGGCCGTCGGTGCCGAGACGATCACCATCAGCCAGACGGTCAACGCGTTCTTCCGCTGGGAGTTCAACTCCTGCGAAATGCTGGTCAAGGGTGACCAGGTCTATCCGATCGACTACGCCAACGCCTGTCCCGATGTGGCGGTCACCTCGCTGCACTACTACTTCCCCTGGGCGATGACCGCGCTGGCGAAGTGGTCCGCCTTCTGCGTCGTCACCGACCGGGTCGCCAAGACGCAGGTCGACACCGGGCCCTGGTTCGCCATCGCGGACGACCCCGCCCTCGACTATGCCGCGAAACTCGCTGCCTACCAACGACTCGCGGACGAGCACTTCGAGACCGAGCGCTATCAGGAGTTCTGCGCGACATCGCTGGCGCATGTGGACGAGATGGTCTTCGACTACATCTGCTCGACCGAGTTCAAGACGATGCTCACCTCGACGATCCACCAGACCTATCCGCCGCACGAGTGGGAGCGCTTCGAAGCGCACTTCGGCGGCTTGATGCGGATGTGGATCGACGACACCGCCCGGCGGCACCGGGGCGGCTGAGGCCCCGGTCAGGAGAGGGCGTTCTCCAGGTCGGCCAGCAGGTCGCCCGGGTCCTCCAGCCCGACCGAGAGCCGCAGGATGCCGTCGTTCGGCTTGGCCTTCGCCGCGACGGGACGGTGCGTCAGTGCCGCCGGGTGCTGGATCAGCGAGTCGACCCCGCCGAGCGACACGGCGTGGGTGATCAGGCGCACCCGCTTGGCCGTCGTCGCCGCGGCCTCATAGCCGCCGGCGAGTTCGAACGCGAGGAGCGAGCCGGGGCCACTCATCTGGCGTCCCTCGCCGACTAGGCCCATCGGGTCGCCACCCGGCTGTGAGGGGTGATAGACCCGCCGGATCGCGGGGTGGCCGGCCAGGTGCGCGGCGATCCGGATCGCGCTGTCCTGTTGCGCCCGAACGCGAATAGGCAATGTCGGGATGCCGCGGTGCAGCAGATAAGCCCCGAAGGGATTGAGCACGCCACCGGTGATCGCCCGAATCGGACGGATGCGCGCGGCCGTGACGGCATCGGTCACGACGACGCCGCCCAGGGCATCGCCGTGCCCGCCGAGGAATTTCGTCGCGGAGTGCAGGACCATGCCGGCGCCCAACGCCAGGGGGCGCTGGAGGATGGGCGTGGCGAAGGTGTTGTCCACCAGGACGGGCACGTCCCTGGCGGCGGCGACGAGAGCGGCGATGTCGACGAGATCGAGCGTCGGGTTCCCGGGTGACTCGACGACGACGAGCCCGGTGCGGGGCGTGATCGCTCGCCCGATCTCCTCGGCCCGCGCGAACGTCACCTCGGTGCCGAGCAGACCGCTCGCCAGGATGTGATCGGTCCCGCCGTAGAGCGGGCGGACGGCGACGATGTGCGGGCGCCCCGCGGCGACGCAGGCGAGCAGCACCGCGCTCATCGCGGCCATGCCGGAGGCGAACGCGATGCCGGCCTCGCCGCCCTCGAGGGCCGCGACCGCGTCCTCGAACCGCGCGACGGTCGGATTCCACAGTCGCGCATAGACATTGGGGTCACCTGGGCGGGGCGGGTTGCCGGCCGCCATGTGCTCGTATGCCGATCCTCCCGTCTCGACGTCCCCCAGCGGATTCGTCGTGGACAGGTCGATCGGTGGCGCGTGCACCCCGAGTTCGGTCAGGTCGGCGCGTCCGGCGTGGACGGCGACGGTGTCCCGGCCGTGATGGCCGACCCCACCGGGGTCGCTGCCGGCGGGGGTGCGGGAGCCGGCGGGGAGGGAGGCGGCGGCATACGGCATAGGTGACGACGCTGTCATGGATCCACGGTCGCAGCGGCTGCGGGTCTTGGCTAGGGCTGCCGAACAAGTCGGGCCGGTCTTAGGGTGGAAGCGAATAATCCACGGACCACGGAGGTCAGGCCATGTCGGGGGCGAATGATCGTCGGTCGGGAGCGCAGGATCTGGACGAGACCGATCGGGCTCTCCTCGACGCCCTCACCGCCGACGCGCGGCTGGCGAACAATCGCCTGGCCGCCCGCGCGGGCGTCGCGGCCTCGACCGCCCTGGTCAGGGTGCGGCAACTGCTCGATCGCGGGGTGATCCGGGGGTTCCGGGCCGAGATCGATCCGGGGGCGGTGGGGCGCCCCGTCCAGGCCATCGTCGCCATCCGCCTGCGGGCGCACGACCGACGCCACATCGACGCATTCACCGCGACCGTGCCACGGCTCCCCGAGGTGCTGCAGAGCTTCCACGTGGCCGGGGACGACGACTACCTCCTGCACGTCGCCGTGCCGTCGGCGAGCTATCTGCGCGACTGGATCCTCGACCGGGTCACGACGAATCCCGCTGTCGCCCATAGCCGCACGAGTCTGGTCTTCGGCCACGAGCCGGGTCACGCGGGGCCGCTGGAGTGACCCGGCCGCACCTCGCCTACCCGCCCTACCGTGATCTCGACACCTACCGCGACCTCGACCGTCGGCAACCGAGGGTTCAGCCGCCCAGGGCCGCGGAGACGACCTCGCGCGCCTGGGCCTGCACCTCGGCAAGGTGGTCGGGCCCCTTGAACGACTCGGCATAGATCTTGTAGACGTCCTCCGTGCCGCTCGGGCGCGCGGCGAACCACGCCGACTCGGTGACGACCTTGAGGCCGCCGATCTTGGCGCCATTGCCCGGGGCCTCGGTCAGCTTGGCCGTAATCGCTTCCCCGGCAAGGGTTTCTGCGGTCACATCGGCGGGGGAGAGGGCGCCCAACTTCGCCTTTTGCTCGCGGTTGGCGGGGGCGTCGATGCGGGCGTAGGCCGGGCTGCCGTGCCGGGCGGTCAGGTCGGCATACAACTGGCTCGGGCTGGTGCCGGTCTTGGCGAGGATCTCCGAGGCGAGCAAGGCGAGGATGATCCCGTCCTTGTCGGTGGTCCACACGGTGCCGTCCATGCGCAGGAAGGAGGCGCCGGCCGACTCCTCGCCGCCGAACGGGCCGGAGCCGTCGAGCAGGCCCGGGACGAACCACTTGAACCCCACCGGCACTTCGACGAGTCGGCGGCCGAGATCGGCGGCGACGCGGTCGATCATCGAGCTGGAGACGAGGGTCTTGCCGATGAAGCCGTCCGGTCGCCAGCCGGGGCGGGCACCGCCGTAGAGGTACTGAATGGCCACGGCGAGATAGTGATTGGGGTTCATCAGCCCTCCGTCGGGCGTGACGATGCCGTGACGGTCGGAGTCGGCGTCATTGCCGGTGGCGATCTGGAACTGGTCGCGCTTGTCGATCAGGCTCGCCATGGCCGAGGGGGAGGAGCAGTCCATCCGGATCTTGCCGTCCCAGTCGAGAGTCATGAACCGCCAGGTCGCATCGACCAACGGGTTGACGACGGTCAGGTCCAGGCCGTGCCGCTCGGCGATGGCCCCCCAGTAGTCGACGGAGGCGCCCCCGAGCGGGTCGGCGCCGATGCGGACGCCGGCGTCCTTGATCGCGGCCAGATCGACAACATTGGGCAGGTCGGCGACATAGGTCCCCAGGAAGTCGTATGCCGTGCACGCCGCCCGCGCCCGCGCGAACGGGATCCGCTTGACACCCGCCAGGCCCGCCTTGATGTAGGCATTGGCGGCAGCGGCGATGACCTTGGTCGCATCGGTGTCCGCGGGGCCGCCGTGCGGCGGGTTGTACTTGAAGCCGCCGTCGGAGGGCGGGTTGTGTGAGGGGGTGACGACGATGCCGTCGGCGAGGCCGGCGTGCGCGGGGAGGTCGTCGACGCCGCCGATCTTGCCGCGGTTGGCCGTGAGAATCGCGTGGGAGACCGCGGGGGTGGGGGTGTAGCGATCGGCCGAGTCGACGAGCACCGTGACGTCATTGGCGACGAGCACTTCGAGCGCACTGACCCAGGCGGGCTCGGACAGCCCGTGGGTGTCGCGCCCGATGAACAACGGGCCGTCGAAGCCCTGTGCGCGGCGGTAGTCCACGATGGCCTGGGTCGTGGCGAGGATGTGGTCCTCGTTGAAGGCGGTCTTCAGCGACGAGCCGCGATGCCCCGAGGTCCCGAACGCGACCTGCTGGTCGATATCGTCGGGATCGGGTTTGCCCGCGTAGTAGGCGGTGACCAGATGGGCCACGTCGACGAGATCCGAGGGCTGGGCGAGCTGACCGGCGCGGGGGTTGTTCATGATTGTCATCCTCCCACCAGCGCCCTCTCCCCGCACGGGCCGGAGTGTCTGGGGCATCACAGGGCGAGGGGACCGGGGAGGGGAGGGGGCGGCATACCCACAGGGGTAAATTTGGGGTATGTCCGCTGAGCGAAAGAATGTCGTAGTCCTGGGGGCGGGAACGGCCGGGACGATGGTCGTCAACAAGCTGCGGAAAGTCCTTCCCGAGGACGAGTGGGCCATCACGGTCGTCGACCGGGACGACATTCACGACTACCAGCCGGGGTATCTGTTCATCCCGTTCCGGATCAACAAGCCCACCCAGATCCGCAAGGCGAAACTTCCGTTCATCGCCGAGGGCGTCCGGGTGATCTTTGCCGAGATCGAGCGGGTCGATCCGCAGGGCCGCACCGTCCACCTCGCCGACGGGCGCCGACTCGACTACGACCAGCTTGTCATCGCGACGGGGACGACGCCGCGGCCCGACCAGACCGACGGGATGCTGGGGGAGCAGTGGCACGGGGACGTCGGGGAGTTCTATACGTATGACGGGGCGATCGCCCTGCGCCGGAGCCTGGAGGAGTTCACCGGTGGCAGGCTGGTCGTCCACATCACCGAACTGCCGATCAAGTGTCCGGTCGCGCCGCTGGAGTTCGCTTTCCTCGCCGACGATTACTTCACCCGGAAGGGCATGCGCGACCGGGTCGAGATCGTCTTCGTCACCCCGCTCGATGGCGCGTTCACCAAGCCGATGGCCAGCAAGAGGCTCGGAAAACTGTTGACCCGCAAGGGGATCTCGCTCGAGACGGATTTCATGATCGAGCGGGTCGACCAGGAGCGCAAGGTCATCACCTCGTATGACGAGCGCGAGATCGGCTACGACCTCCTGGTCACCGTGCCGCTCAACATGGGTGCCGACTTCGTCGCCGCCAGCGGGCTGGGCGATGAGCTGAACTATGTCCCGGTCGACAAACACACGAGCCGGTCGACGGCATACGACACCATTTGGGCCCTGGGGGACGCGAGCAATATCCCGACCTCGAAGGCGGGATCGGTGGCGCACTTCTCCGTCGAGGTGTTCGTCGAGAACGTCCAGGACGCCATCGCCGGACGCCCCCTGAGCCGGTCCTTCGACGGCCACGCCAACTGCTTCATCGAGTCGGGCAAGGGCAAGGCACTCTTGCTCGACTTCAACTACGACACCGAGCCGATGGGCGGGACCTTCCCGTTGCCGACCGTGGGGCCGATGAGCCTGCTCAAGGAGTCTCGGGCCAACCACCTCGGCAAGCTCGCCTTCCGCCACCTCTACTGGAGCGCGCTGCTCCCGGGCCACCCGCTCGGGCTGTCGGCGGACATGACGCTGACCGGCAAGGTGCCGGTCGCCTGAAAGGTAACTCGATGCCCACCACCACCATTGCGGGGCACGAGGTCGAGGTCAACGACGAGGGCTTCCTGACCAAGCCCGAGCAGTGGACCGAGGATCTCGCTCCCGAACTCGCCAAGCTCATCGGGCTGGAACTCACCGAGGACCACTGGTCGCTGATCCGGTTCCTGCGCAGCGATTTCGCCGCCCAGGGGGAGACCGCGACGCTGCGCCGGGTCTCCGCGCAGAGCGGCACCCCGGTCAAGCAGATCTTCGCCCTGTTCCCCGCCAAGCCCGCCAAGAAGTTGGCCTATGTCTCCGGCCTGCCCAAGCCCAAGGGGTGTGTGTGATGTCCGAGTCCCCGATCGTCCCCTCGTTCGACTCGCCGGGCAGCGAGGGCCGCAAACTGGCCATCATCTGCTCCAAGGGCAACCTCGACATGGCCTATCCCGGCCTGATCCTCGCCAATGCCGCGCTGGGCGAAGGGGTGGAGACGCACCTCTTTTTCACCTTCTGGGGCTTCGACATCATCAACAAGGCGACGATGGCCGACCTGAAGTTCTCCTTCGTGGGCAATACCGCCATGCACCTGCCCGGCCACAGCGGGCTCGGCATCCACCACATGCTCGGCGCCCTCCCCGGTGCCACCGCGGGCGCGACGGCCTTCATGAAGAAGCAGATCGCCGACCTCGACGTGCCCGAGGTGCCCGAGTTCCTCGACCTGCTCAGCGGGTCCGGGTGCCACATGTGGGCCTGCAAGATGTCCGCCGACATGAACCACCTGACGATGGACGACCTCTACGAGGGCGTCGAGGCCATCATCAGCGCGAGCGACTTCATCGAGAAGACCGAGGGTGCCCAGCTGCTGTTCATCTGAGCCCGAGGTCCCCGGGCGCGGGGTTCAGGCCTGCGGCTTCGGGGCGAGGTAGACCGTCGACAGCTTCTGGACGTAGACCGTGCCACTGAACGGCTGGTTCTCCCAGGGCTGGTGATCGGCGTGGACGGTGACGCCCGCCTGGCTGACGGAGCCGTACTCGTCATACCCCGAGGTGTCGAGGATGACCTCCCACTCGCCGTCATAGGGCAAGCCGATGCGCATGCCGTCACGGGCGTCGCCGCCGAAGTTGATGATGGCGACGACGGCGTCACGACCGCCACGGTCGGGCTGGCCGAAGCGGACATAGGAGAAGGTGTTGCCCGCGTTGTCGTGCGGGTTGAGCCACTCGAAACCGGCCGGGTCGCTGTCCTGAGCCCACATCGCGTCGTGCGCGCGATAGATGCGGTTGAGCTCCTTGACGAGATTGTGGACGCGATAGTGCGCGGGGTGATCGAGCAGCCACCAGTCCAGGGAGCGCCCGTCGGCCCACTCGGACGGCTGGGCGAACTCGCAGCCCATGAAGATCAACTGCTTGCCCGGGTGACTCCAGATATAGGCGAGATACGCGCGGAGGGTGGCGAGCTGGTCATACCGATGACCGGGGATCTTGCCGAGCAGCGACCCCTTTCCGTGCACGACCTCGTCGTGGCTGATCGGCAGGACGTAGTTCTCGCTGTAGGCGTACATCAGCGAGAAGGTCAGCAGATTGTGGTGGTACTGCCGATAGATCGGGTCGCGCTGCAGGTAGCGCAGCGAGTCGTTCATCCACCCCATATTCCACTTCAGGCCGAAGCCGAGACCGCCTGAGGCGGTGTCCTTGGTGACCCCTGGCCACGAGGTGGACTCCTCGGCGATGGTCACGACCCCCGGGGTGCGCTTGTATGCCGTGGCGTTCGCCTCCTGGAGGAGCCCGATCGCTTCGAGGTTCTCCCGTCCGCCGTACTGGTTGGGCAGCCACTCGCCGCTGCGGCGGGAGTAGTCGAGATAGAGCATCGAGGCGACCGCGTCGACCCGCAGCCCGTCGACGTGGAACTCCTCCAGCCAGTAGCACGCATTGGCGACGAGGAAGTTGCGCACCTCCTTGCGACCGAAGTCGAAGATGTGTGTCCCCCAATCGGGTTGGTCGCCACGACGGGGGTCGGCGTGCTCGTAGAGCGCGAGGCCGTCGAAGCGCGCCAGCGCCCACTCGTCGCGCGGGAAGTGCGCGGGCACCCAGTCGAGGATGACGCCGATCCCGGCCTGGTGGAGCTTGTCGATGAGATATTTCAGGTCGTCGGGAGTGCCGAACCGCGCGGTCGGGGCGAAATAGCCCGACACCTGATATCCCCAGGACGGGCCGTACGGATGCTCCATGACCGGCAGCAACTCGACGTGGGTGAACCCGAGGTCGACGACATAGTTGACCAGGTGCTCGGCGAGCTCGGCATACGACATCCCCGCCCGCCACGAGCCGAGGTGGACCTCGTAGATGCTCATCGGCCCGGTGTGCGGGTTGGTGCGGCTCTTGGCCTCCTGCCACTCGCCGTCCGCCCAGGGGTACTGCGAGTCGTGGACCACCGAGGCGGTCCGCGGGGGGCACTCGGTGCGGCGGGCCATCGGGTCGGCCTTGTCGCGCTCGACGTCATCGGCGCCGCGGATGCGGAACTTGTAGGCACTCCCGGCGCCGACACCGGGAATGAAGATCTCCCAGATCCCGGAGGACCCGAGCACCCGCATGGGGTGCGCCCGGTTGTCCCAGCCGTTGAAGTCGCCGACGACATAGACCGACTTCGCGCGCGGTGCCCACACCGAGAACGAGGTCCCGGTGACATCGCCCATGGGCCCGGGGTAGGTGCGGACCTGGGCCCCGAGGACCTTCCACAACTGCTCGTGCCGGCCCTCGTTGAAGAGGAAGCGGTCGATCTCGCCGACCGTCGGCGCGAACCGATAGGGGTCGTCCGCCTCATGCTGGACGCCGTCGCCCCACGCGGTGAGCACGCGGTAGTCCATCGTCGCGGTCGCGCCCGGGCGGATGCCGCTCCAGACCCCGTCCGACTCGTGGGCGAGGTCGATGATGACCTCGTCCTCGAAGCGCACCTGGACGGACTCGGCGAGCGGGCGGAGCACGCGGATGCGCAAGCCCTCGCTCTCCACGTGCTGCCCGAGCAGGTCATGGTGTTGCTGGTGACGGCCGTTGGCGAGCGACCAGCGTGCTCCGGGAAGTGCGCTGGGTGGAGTGGGGCTCACGGTGAGTCCTCCTTGAAGGAGTCGGAATCGGTGAAAAGTCGATCGATCGCCGCGAGGGGGATCGCGGCCCAGGCCGGGCGGTTGCGCACCTCGTAGACGACCTCGTACAACGCCTTGTCGACAAGGTACGCCGTCAACAGCGGGCCACGGGCGCGCGGGTCGGTGCCGTTGACCGCGGCATACCCCTCGAGGAAGGCGTCCTGCTCCTGACTGACCCACTCGCGCGCGGAGGTGCCGGGACTCGCCAGTTCGACCGAACCGCCGGCGTAGTCGAAGGACCGCAGCATCCCGGCGACGTCGCGCATCGGCTGGTCGGGCCGATTGCGTTCCGCGAGTGGGCGAAGCGGCTCGCCCTCGAAGTCGAGGAGCACCCAGCCGCGGTCCGGGACCTCGAGCACCTGGCCGAGGTGGTAGTCCCCGTGGATGCGTTGGAAGTCCGGCCAGGCGGCCGCGTCGGCAGCCGCGTGGACGGCCGCGACGGCGTCGGTATGCCGGGCGAGTTGGGGAGCCTCGGCGACGGCCGCGGCATACCGCCCGCGCATCTGCGCAAGGGTGTCGGCGACATCCTCCCGGGACGGTGGCTCGGTGGGCAGGTGCCCGGCGAGTATGCCGTGGACCTCCGCCGTCGCCTCGCCCAGGGCCCGGGCCCGCGCGGCAAAGCTCTCCCCGACCCGGGCCGCGCTCAAGGCCTCGCGCCAGGCGTCCTGCGCCCCCGGGAGGAATTCCTGGGCGAAGGCGAGATGACCCCGGGCGTGGCCGGACCCGTCGGGCGCGGGCCAGCTGCCGGCGACCGACCCCAGGCTCGCCGGGACCCGCCGGCAGCCGACCCCGGCGAGGGTGCCCTGGAGGACGACATCGGGGTTGTCGCCGTCGGCGAGGGCTCGGAAGACCTTGGTGATGACCGGGTGTTCGCTCCCGTCGGCCTCGCGAGCGATGCCGATGATCGAGGTGTTGGACTGCTCCCCGGTCAGGACCCGCGAGTCGACGAGGACGGCTGCGGGGCCGCCGGCGCCATGTCCCTCGACGGCCGGCTCGGTCGCGCCGCTCTCGGCGCTGGAGGCGGCCGTGACGGCGCCGCGGGCGAGAGCGAAGAGTTGCGCGGCATACACCGGATCGTGCGGGCCGTCGTAGACGTAGCGCGTGCCCAGCACGCTGTGCTCCATCGTCCCGACCAAGGCGTGCTCGGCGCCCGCGAGTGGGGCCGCCCGATAGGTCACCGGCACCTGATAGACGACCGGGGGCGTCGTCGAGTCGTCGGCGAGGATCAGGGTCTCGATGCCGACCTCGCCGTCCGGGTCGTCCAGGCGCCACGAGAAGAGGCGCCGCAGCGCGGGAACGCGGCCCTTGGCGGCATACCACCGTTGGTCGGCGATCCACGAGGCGACGAGGTCCACCTTGCCGGGGGTCAGGCTCGCCCCGGTGTGGATGACCGCCACGACGTCAGTGCTTCCGGACGGCGATGACGTGGACCGGCTCGCCGTCGGGGCCGAGCCGGACGTAGTTGTGCTCCCACCACGTCCACTCCGCGCCGGTGATCTCGTCGTGGGCGATGAAGCTGTCTCCCCAGTCGAGGCCGAGGAGAGGCATGTTGAGCCGGACCATCGACGCGCGGGTGCTGTGCGGGTCGAGGTTGGCCACGACGATGACGATGTCCTCGCCGCCGTCGGGCAGGCGCCGGGCCTTGGAGAAGCAGATGATGTTGTCGTCGTCGACGCTGTGGAAGCGGAGGTTGCGCAGCCAGCGCAGCGCCGGGTGCGCCGAGCGGATCTGGTTCAGCCGCGTCAGATAGCCGGCCAGCGACTGCCCCTCGCGGGGGCCGCCGTGCTCGTAGTCGGCCCAGCGCCGGTCCTTGAATTGGTACTTCTCGTTGTCGATCTGCTCCTCCGCGCCCGGCCGGGCGACATGCTCCATGAGCTCGTAGCCGGCATAGATGCCATAGGTCGGGACGAGGGTCGCGGCCAGGGCAGCGCGCACCTTCCACGCGGCGAGACCGCCGAACTGCATATAGGGCGTCAGGATGTCGTGGGTGGTCGGCCAGAAACTCGGTCGCATGTATGCCGCGGCCGCCCCCGCGAGTTCGGTGCAGTATTCCTCGAGCTCCCACCGCGCGTTGCGCCAGGTGTAGTAGGTGTAGCTCTGCTGGAAACCGACCTTCCCGAGGGTGTGCATCATCGCCGGTTTGGTGAAGGCCTCGGCGAGCCAGATGACGTCGGGGTGATCCTTGGCGACATCCTGGATCAGCCACTGCCAGAACTCGACCGGCTTGGTGTGCGGGTTGTCGACGCGGAAGATCTTGACGCCATGGTCGATCCAGACCTGGATGACCCGGCGGACCTCGGCATACGCCTGTGCGGGGGCGTTGTCGAAGTTGAGCGGGTAGATGTCCTGGTACTTCTTCGGGGGGTTCTCGGCATACGCGATGGTGCCGTCGGCCCGGGTGGTGAAAAACTCCGGGTGCGTCTGGACCCACGGGTGGTCGGGGGAGGCCTGGAGGGCGATGTCCATCGCCACCTCCAGGCCGTGCCGCTCGGCCTCGGCGACGAAGGCGTCGAAATCGTCGAAGGTGCCCAGGTCCGGGTGGATCGCGTCGTGCCCGCCGTCGGGGGAGCCGATGGCATAGGGGCTGCCGGGGTCGTGGGGGCCGGCGGTGAGGGTGTTGTTGGGGCCCTTGCGGGCGGCCCGGCCGATCGGATGGATCGGGGTCAGGTAGACCACGTCGAAGCCCATGGCGGCGATCGCGGGCAGCCGCTTGGCGGCCGTCTCGAAGGTCCCGGACATCCACTGCTGGGTCGTCTGGTCGTAGTAGCAGCCCTCGGAGCGGGGGAAGATCTCGTACCAGGCGCCGTAGAGGGCCCGCTCGCGCTCAACGAGCAGGGGGTAGTCCGGGGTGGGGCTGACCATCTCGCGCAGGGGACGGGCGGCCATCTCGTCCTGGACCGCTCGCGAGAGGCCCTCCTGGAGGCGGACCTGGTCGGGCCGGGACCGGTCGGCCATCGCGCCGGCGGCCTCGTCGAGGAGGAGCCGGCCATCGCTCGAACGGCGGGGGTGGTCCGCGGCCCGTTCGAGGAGCAGCGACCCCTCGGTCAACATGAGTTCGACGTCGACCCCGGCGGCGACCTTGATGCTCGCGTCGTGGACCCACGTGCCGTAGGGGTCCGACCAGCCCTCGACCCGGTAGGTCCACTGGCCGGTGGTGTGGGCGGTGACCTCGGCCACCCAGTGGTTGAGGCCGGGATTGATGCACTCCATCGGGATGCGGTGCTCGGCCCCGTCGGGGGCGGTCAGGACCACCGTGGCGTTGACGGCGTCGTGGCCTTCCCGGAAGACGGTGGCGCTGACCTGGAAGGTCTCGCCGACCACGCTCTTGGCCGGGCGCCGGCCCTGATCGACCAGCGGACGGACGTCCTGGACGGGGATCCGGCCCATCGGCTCCTGCGGCGGCGTCGAGAGTGGGGGTTTGGGTGCGTCGGCGATAGGGGTGGTGACGCTGGGGGCGGACTCGGCGGAGCCAATTCTGGTCACGGATCTCACGTTATCGCTCGGTGCCCGGACCGGACGCGGTGGCGGGCGGGTTGACGGAGGAAGGCGGGGTGACGGGGGCGCACCGGTGGCGCCGGCCGGTCGGGAGTCACGCGGGTGGCTCGCAACTCCAGACCTGCATGGTGACGGGGCCGATGTCGACGGGCCCGGCCTCGCGCTGGGTGCCCGGCGGCCGGGGCCACTCATCGGAGCTGTCCCAGAGGAGGTGGTATGCCGGTCCGTTGGGGGGCGGCGGGAGGACCACGGTGGTGGCTTCGTTGCTCCCGTTGAAGACGAGCAGGACGCTGGTCTGCTCCCGGTCGACGTCGCTGAGCAACATCTGGAGGACCGCTCGACCGGGGTTCTCCCAGTCGCGTGGAGTCATGAACTCCCCGTCCGCGCCATGCCAGGAGACGTCGGCCGGGCCGCCGTCCCCGACCGTGCGTCCGGTGAGGAAATGTCGTTGCCGCAGCACCGGCAATTGGCGGCGCAACGAGGTCAGATGGGTGACGGTCGCGGTGAGGGCCTGCTGCCACGGCTTGCGCTGCCAGTTGAACCAGGTGAGTTCGTTGTCCTGGCAGTAGGGGTTGTTATTGCCGCCCTGGCTGCGGCCGAACTCGTCGCCCGCGTTGAGCATCGGGACACCATGGGAGAGCAGGAGGGTGCCCAGGAGGTTGCGCATCGCCCGCCGGCGCCAGTCGAGGATCTGCTGGTCGTCCGAGGGACCTTCGATGCCGTGGTTCCAGGAGCGGTTGTATGCCGCGCCGTCCCGGTTGCCCTCACCATTGGCCTCGTTGTGTTTTTCGTTGTATGCCGTCAGGTCGGCCAGCGTGAACCCGTCGTGGGCGGTGACGAAGTTGATCGAGGCGATTGGCCCCCGCGCCCGGCCGCCGAAGAAGTCCTCCGACCCGGCCAGCCGGGTCGCGACATGCCGGACCCCGTGCCGGTGGTGGCCGCCGCCGAACTGGGCGCCGACATCGGTGAGCCAGAAGGTCCGCACGTCGTCGCGAAAGCGGTCGTTCCACTCGGCGAAGGGCGGGGGGAATCCGCCCGTGCGCCAGCCGGCGGGACCGACATCCCACGGCTCGGCAATGAGCTTGACCGTGCTCAGCAGGGGGTCGGTGCGCAGGGCGACGAGAAAGGCGTGGTCGGGGTCATAGGCGTCGTCGCGGCCCCGTGCCAGGGCGACCGCGAGATCGAAGCGGAAGCCGTCGATATGGCACTCGTCCACCCAATAGCGCAGCGAGTCCAGGACCTGCTGGACGACGACCGGGTGGCGCAGGTCGAGGGTGTTGCCGCAGCCGGTGAAGTCGATCTCCCGGCCTCGGGAGTCGAGGCGGTAATAGGCCCGGTTGTCCAGGCCGCGCCACGAGAGAGTCTGCCCGCCGTGGAAGCCCTGCTCCGCGGTGTGGTTGTAGACCACGTCGAGGATGACCTCGATGCCGGCCCGGTGCAGCAGCTTGACCATGCCTTTGAACTCGTCGACGATCCCCTGGGGGTCGCGAGCGGCGGCATACCGCGGCTCGGGGGCGAAGAACCCGAGGGTGTTGTAGCCCCAGTAGTTCCGCATGCCGCGCGCGATCAGTCCCGGCTCGCTGCGGATGGCGTGGATGGGCAGGAGTTCGACGGCGGTGACCCCGATGGTGCGCAGATGCTCGATGACGACGGGGTGGGCCAGACCGGCATACGTCCCGCGCAGGTGGGCCGGGACCTCCGGGTGGCGCATCGTCAGGCCGCGCACGTGGGTCTCGTAGATCACCGTGTCGGTCCACGGCCGGCGCAGCCGGCGGTCGCCCTCCCAGTCGAACTCCGGACGGATGACGGCACCGACCGACTGGTTGTCGATCGCCCGGGCGTACGGGTCGAGCAGGAGGGTGCTGGGGTCGTAGTGGAGGCCGAGAGCGGGGTCGTCGGGACCGGAGGCGCGCACGGCATACCGCTGACCGGGGGTGACCCCCTCCACGGTGCCGAACCACCATCCGTGGGCGTGGTCGACGAGCGGGACAGTGCGGTGCCCACCATGCACGTCCGCGCCCTCGAACAGGACGAGGTCCACCGAGTCCCCGTGCCCGGCATAGACCGAGAATTCGGCGCCGCCCTCGATGAGGTGCATCCCGGGCCTGGGCGGGAGGTCCCGGGGGATCGAGGGCATGGGGGACAGGGTACGCCGAGCGGTAGCGTGTGGGTATGACTGATCCAACCGCGTTGCCCAATCTGCCTGGCTTCGGGGCGCCGGCCCCCACGCCGGACTCCGAGGCGGAGCCCACGGAGCCGCTGCGTGATCGTGCCCTCGCCGCCGTTCAGGCGCTGGGCCTGGAGGCGAGCATCGACCAGGACGGCGATGTCACCTTCATGGTGCAGGACCAGCAGATTTTCATCCGCTGCTCCGACGACGACGCCGAGATCGTCCGCGTGTTCGGTCAGTGGCGGCTTGCGCCGCCGGTGCCCGAGGGGCGTTTGGAACGGCTCGAGGTGTGCAACGACCTCAATAGTGCGTTCAACGTCATCAAGGCGGCCATCGCCGACGACACCGTCCTGATCACCTCGGAGCACATGATCCCGCGCGGGGCCGACCTCCAAAGCCTCTTCAGCGTCGCGATCCCGCTGGTCCTCCACGCGGTCGGGTTGTGGCACCAGCGGGCGATCGGGGAGGACGCGGTCGCGCAAATGGCCGCGCAGGCCCAGGCGGCGGGGCAGGCGGGGGAGCAGCTTGGGGGGCAGACGGCCGGAGGGCCAGGGCCGGGCAGTGCGTTCGGCCTCAACGGAAACCAGGCAGGGAGTTGATCGACAATGGGTGAGTTCGTCCGTCTCGAGGTCGAGGACGGCATCGGCACGATCCGGCTGGATCGCCCGCCCATGAATGCGCTGAACCTCCAGGTGCAGCAGGAGTTGGGTGCGGCTGCGGCAGAGGCGAGTTCGCGGGACGACGTGGCCGCGGTCATCGTCTACGGCGGCGAGAAGGTCTTCGCCGCGGGCGCCGACATCAAGCAGATGCAGGCGATGTCGTATGTCGACATGGTCCGGGCCTCGCACGGCCTCCAGGACTTCACGCGCGCGCTCGCCTCGATCCCCAAACCGACGGTCGCGGCCATCACCGGCTATGCGCTCGGCGGTGGCTGTGAGGTGGCCCTCGCGTGCGATTTCCGGATCGCCGCCGACAACGCCACGCTCGGGCAGCCGGAGATCGCCCTCGGGATCATTCCCGGTGCCGGCGGCACGCAGCGCCTGGCGCGCCTGGTCGGGGTCGCGAAGGCGAAGGATCTCGTCTTCAGCGGCCGGTTCGTCAAGGCGCAGGAGGCGCTCGCCATCGGCCTGGTCGATGAGCTCGCCCCCGCCGATGAGGTGTATGCCGTTGCCCGCCAACGCATGTCGCGTTATGTCGGCGGTCCCGCGATCGCTCTCCGGTCGGCGAAAGAGGCCATCGACAAGGGTCTCGACACCGACCTGCAGACGGGCCTGGAGATCGAGCGGATGCTCTTCGCCGCGCTCTTCGCCACCGACGACCGGGCCGCTGGCATGACCTCCTTCGTCGAGAAGGGTCCGGGCAAGGCGACGTTCACCGGACGGTAGCCCGGCGGTTGGGCTGCTCCCCGCGCGTGTCGGTAATCACGTCGTAGGCCGTGCTTGCTGCGGTGCGCGGCTTGAGAGGATGGAGGGCAGCCCAAGCGCCCGCGGGGCGCCCGACCGGACAGGAAGCCAGACGAATCCATGAACATCGTCGTTTGCGTCAAGCATGTGCCCGACGCCCAGGGTGACCGCCACTTCGAGAGCGACTACACGACCGACCGCAGTGGCGACGGCCTGCTCTCCGAGCTCGACGAGTACGCCGTCGAGGAGGCGCTCAAGCTCTCCGAGTCGGCCGGCGGTGAGGTGACGGTCGTGACGATCGGGCCGGACGCCGCGGCGGACGCGATCAAGAAGGCCCTGCAGATGGGTGCCGACAAGGGCGTCCACGTGTGCGACGACGCGATCGCCGGGAGCGACTCGCTGGGCACCTCCCTGATCCTCGCCGAGGCGATCAAGAAGATCGGGACCCCCGACCTGGTGATGACCGGTATGGCGTCCACCGACGGCACCATGGGCGTCCTGCCCGCGATGCTCGCCGAGCGGCTGGGCCTGCCCCAGGTGACGATGTCGGCGGCCATCACCGTCGCCGACGGCTCGGTGTCGGCCCGCCGCGACGGCGACGCCGCGAGCGAGACCATCGTCGCCGCGCTCCCCGCGTTGGTCTCGGTCACCGACCAGATCAACGAGCCGCGCTACCCCTCCTTCAAGGGGATCATGGCGGCGAAGAAGAAGCCCGTGGAGACGTGGAGCCTCGCCGACCTCGGCGTCGACCCGGCCGCCGTGGGCCTCGCCGGGGCCTACACCCAGGTCACCTCGGTGACCAAGCGCCCGCCGCGCGCTCAGGGCGAGATCGTCACCGACGAGGGTGACGGCGGGACCAAGCTCGCCGCCTTCCTGGCCGCCCGCAAGTTCATCTGACATCCGACCCGACACGAAAGGAAATCCCATGGCTGACGTTTTCGTGCTGGTCGACCACGCCAACGGCGCCGTCCGCAAGACCACCGCAGAACTCCTCACGATGGCCGCCCGCCTCGGCAACCCGGTCGCGATCTTCGTCGGATCGGGCGTCGAGCAGGCCCAGCCCATCCTCGCGCGCTTCGGTGCCTCGCGGGTCTTCGCGATGGACAACGCCGACGTGGCCGGGCACCTGGTGGCTCCGCAGGCCGAGTTGCTGGCCGCCCTGGTCAAGAAGTTCTCCCCGGCCGCGGTGCTCATCCCGGCCAACCCGGCCGGCAAGGAGATCGCCGCCCGCCTCGCGGTCAAAACCGACTCCGGGCTGATCACCGATGCCGTCGACGTCCAGGCCACGGGCGAGGGCATCGAGGCGACGCAGTCCGTCTTCGCCGGCAGCTACACGATCACCGGCAAGGTCACCAAGGGCACCCCGATCATCGCGGTCAAGCCCAATAGTGCCGCCCCCGAGGAGAAGGCCGGGGCCGCCCAGGTCGTCCCGGTCAACCTGACGATCAGCGAGGCCGGCAAGGGCGCCAAGATCAGCGAATCCAAGCCCCGCGTCTCCACCGGCCGTCCGGAACTCAACGAGGCCGCGATCATCATCTCCGGTGGCCGTGGGACCAGCGGCAACTTCGGCCCGGTCGAGTCGTTCGCCGACTCCCTCGGTGCCGCCGTCGGTGCCTCGCGCGCCGCCGTCGACGCCGGGTGGTACCCCCACACCGCCCAGATCGGCCAGACCGGCAAGCAGGTCAGCCCTCAGCTCTATGTCGCCGCGGGCATCTCCGGCGCCATCCAGCACCGGGCCGGCATGCAGACGTCCAAGACGATCGTCGCGGTCAACAAGGACCCGGAGGCCCCGATCTTCGAACTCGTCGACTTCGGCGTCGTCGGCGATCTATTCCAAGTGCTCCCGCAGGCCACCGACGCGGTGAACGCCGCGAAGGGCTGACCCGCCCCAACTGAACGCGCGCACGCGGCATATGCATCGGTCGTATGCCGCGTGCTCGCGTCTGCGGGTCCCTCACCCCGGTGGGCGCGGCACCGGCGTTGGACGGCGGTTCGGCGCGTTCGGCGACCATCGGGGCACGCTCGTAGAATCCCCCGAGTGACCGCCTACCTCGACCATGCGGCGACGACCCCGATGCTGCCCGCGGCGATCGAGGCGATGACGCGGCAACTGGCGATCACCGGGAACGCGAGTTCGCAGCATACGGCCGGCCGGGACGCCCGGCGGGTGGTGGAGGAGTCGCGGGAACGCATCGCGGACGCGCTCGGCGCGGCCCCCAGCGAGGTGATCTTCACCTCGGGCGGAACCGAAGCCGACAATCTCGCCCTCAAGGGGACGTATGCCGCCCGCCTCGCCGCCGACCCCGCGCGCCGCCGCATCGTCGTCAGCGGGATCGAGCATCACGCCGTCCTCGACCCGGTGGAGTTCCTCGCCGGTCAGGGGGCGGCGGTCACGTTCGTCGAGCCGGACTCGCGCGGCGTCGTCTCCGCCGACGCGCTGCGAGCCGGTCTGGGGTCGGCGGCGGATGTCGCCCTGATCAGCATCATGTGGGCCAACAACGAAATCGGGACGATCCAGCCGATCGGCGAGCTGGCGGCGGTGGCGGGGGAGCACGGCATACCGATCCACAGCGACGCGGTCCAGGCGGTCGGCCATATCCCCGTCGATTTCCGCGCCAGCGGACTGGACCTGCTCTCGCTGAGCGGGCACAAACTCGGCGGACCCATCGGGGTCGGCGCATTGCTTGCGCGCCGGGATGCCGTGCTCGTGCCACAACTGCACGGCGGCGGGCAGGAGCGGCAGGTCCGCTCGGGGACCTTCGACGCGCCGGCCATCCTCGCCCTCGCGGTCGCGGTCGAGTCCGCGGTCGGCGAGCTGGAGGTCGCGTCGGCGCGCCAGATCACCTTGCGGGACAGTCTCATCGGTGGACTGTTCGGGCTCGGCCTCGGACTCGAACTGACCGGTGCCTGGACGCCCGGGTCCGCCCACGACCGGTTGCCGGGCAATGTCCACATCCGGGTTCCGGGGGCCGACGGCGACTCGCTGCTCTTCCTCCTCGACGCAGCCGGGATCGCCTGCTCCGCCGGGTCGGCGTGCAGCGCGGGCGTCCCACGGCCCAGCCACGTCGTCCTCGCCCTCGGCGTCGACCCGGAGGACGCCCGGGGCGTGCTGCGACTCACCCTCGGGCATACCTCCACCCAGGCCGACGTCGACGCCGTGCTGGCCGCACTGCCCGACGCCGTCGCGCGAGCCCGCCGCGCCCGGGGAGCCACCTGATGCGCGTCGTCGCGGCGATGAGCGGCGGCGTCGACTCGGCGGTGGCGGCGGCCCGGTTGCGCGAGGCGGGGCATGACGTCGTCGGAGTCCACCTCGCCCTGTCGCAGTCCGCGGCAACGCTGCGCGAATCCGCCCGCGGCTGTTGCACACTCGAAGATGCGGGCGACGCGCGCCGGGTCGCCGACCGGCTCGGCATTCCGTTCTATGTCTGGGATCTCGCCGAGCGGTTCCGGACGGATGTGGTCGACGACTTCGCCGCCGAGTACGCCGCCGGGCGCACCCCGAACCCGTGCCTGCGCTGCAACGAGCGGATCAAGTTCGCGGGGCTGCTCGACAAGGCGGTGGCCCTGGGGTTCGACGCCGTCGCGACCGGGCACTACGCGCGGATCGTCGAGGGGCCGAGCGGGCGCGAGTTGCACCGCGCGGTCGACCCGGCCAAGGACCAGTCGTACGTCCTCGGGGTGCTCACGGCCGACCAACTCGCCCACGCGCTCTTTCCCTTGGGGGAGAGCACGAAATCGGCCGTCCGGGCGGAAGCGGCGGCCCGGGGGCTGGCCGTCGCCCGCAAGCCCGACTCCTATGACATCTGTTTCATCCCCGACGGCGACACGCGCGGCTGGTTGAGCCGCCGGCTGGGGTCACGGCCCGGTGAGATCCGCGACGGCGGGGGAGCGGTGGTGGGGCGCCACGAGGGGACCTACGGCTTCACCATTGGGCAGCGGCGCAATCTCGGACTCGATCGCGGCAGCCTCGACGGGGAGCCCCGCTATGTCACCGGTATCGACGCCGCGACGGCCACGGTGACCATCGGGACCGCCGACCTCCTCGGCGTCGACGACATCACGGGGATGCGGGCGCGCTGGTGTGGTCCACCGCCGGTCGGCTCCGTCCGGGTCGGCGCCCAGGTCCGCGCCCACGGCGAGGAGATCCCGGCCACCGCCGTCGCCGCGGGCGAGACGGTGCACGTCCGTCTCGACCGGCGCATCCGCGGTGTGGCTCCCGGACAGTCGGTGGTCATGTATGACGGTTCCCGCGTCCTCGGCTCCGCCACCATCGCCTCGGCCACCACCGCCCCGGGTGCGGCCCGCGAGGAGGCGGCCCGCGAGGGGGCGGGTCGGCATACGGACGACGGGTCCGGGACGACGTCCGACCTTTTCTGAGAAGACCCGGACCCCGCCGAGGCATGGTCGAACGCGCGCCGCGTGCATCGCCAGGGGCGGGCGTGATGGGATGTCGCCCGTGACCTCCCCGAACGCAGCCTCCGCCGACACCCGCCTGGCGCGCCTGACCCGCAAGCCGGATCGCGGCGTAGGCACCCGGGAGCAGTTGAATGCCCTGCTGGACTCCCAACTCGTCGGCGTGCTCGCGACCGTGCTCGACGGTCAGCCGTGGGTGGTCCCGATGTTGTATGGCCGTGAGGGGGACCAGATTCTCCTGCACGGCTCGACCGGGGCCGGGGCCCTGGGCCAGGTGGCCGCGGGGGCGCCGGCTGCCTTCTGCGTGACCGTGATCGACGGGCTGGTCGTCGCCGAGTCGACCTTCGACTCCTCGGCGAACTACCGGTCGGCGGTGATCCGCGGCACCCTCGAAGCCCTGACCGGCGAGGCGAAAAGCACTGGCCTGCAGCGGATCTCCGAGCGCATCATCCCCGGTCGCAACGCCGAGGTGCGCCCCTCGACCCGCAAGGAAGAGGCGGCGACGCTTGCCCTCGGCCTGACCATCGCCGCCGACAACTGGATCATGAAGCACCGCGACGGCGACCCCGGCGAGCCTGAGGGGGACGTCGACGTCTGGTGCGGTGTCGTCCCGCTGGCCATCACCGCCGGTGCGCCGGTGCCGGCGCCATGGTCGGTGGGCCCCGTGCCGCCGTCGGTGCGGGCGTTCGTCGACGCCCATCCGGCGCCGTCGGCGACACCATGACCGCCCAGACACGGCCGCGCGCGTCCGGGATCGGGTCCTGGCCGGGCACCGACGTGCGCGAGGCCCTGGTCACCGTCCGGGATCTGCTGCTCGACGGTGACGGCCTCGGGCTGCCCTATCTGCCAGAGACGCCGGCTCGCGGGCCCGGCGCCGACATCATCGGCCGGGGGGCGGGCCTCCTCGTCGATCTGCCGGTCGATCTGCAGCCGGCCGGCTGGCGATTCGTCGACCGTCCGGGCCGGGATGCCGCGCGGACTGCGGCCCTCCATCGCGCGGATCTCGACGAACTCGCCGAGGCGTACGACGGCTACACCGGCCCGCTCAAGGTCCAGGCAGCCGGCCCCTGGACCCTGGCCGCCTCCGTCGAACTCACCCGGGGCGAACGGTCCGTCGTCGATCCCGGTGCCACCCGGGACCTCATTGCCTCGCTCGCCGAAGGCGTTTCCCGGTATGCCGCCACCGTTGCCCGCCTCGTCCCCGGCGCGGACGTCATCGTCCAACTCGACGAACCCGCCCTCCCCGCGGTCCTGCAGGGTCTGCTCCCGACCGCGAGCGGCTACGGGGCCATCCGCGCCGTCGACCCCCAGGTCGTCGCCCAGGGCCTGCGCACCGTCGTTGCCGCCCACGCCGGCCCGGTCGTCATCCACTGCTGCCACCCCGCCGCGCCGATCCCGCTGCTGCGCGGTAGCGGGGCCAGCGCCCTCGCCCTCGACGTCACCGAGGCGTCCGCGGCCCGGTGGGAGTCCCTCGCCGCCACCGTCGAATCCGGCGTCACCCTGTATGCCGGGTGCCTCCCCACCGACGGCAGCGCGTCCGTCGAAGCGGGTCGCCGCCTGATCCTCGACGCGGCCGAGCGGGTCGGCCTTGCCGCCGAGGCGCTCGCCGGCTTCGTCCTGACGCCGGCGTGCGGCCTGGCCGGTGCCACGGTGGCGGGGGCACGGCATACGCACCGCTGCGCGCTCGACCTCGCCCGCGACCTGGCGGAGGCGAGCGGGGCGTGACCAGCGCACCCCGGGTGCCGTGGCAGGTGAAATTCCTGGCGCTGGCGCTCATCTGGGGCTCGAGCTTCCTCTTCATGAAGGTGGCGCTGGCGGCTCTCGACCCGATTCAGATCGCCACTGGCCGCATTCTCGCGGCGACGCTCATCCTGCTCGTGCTGATGCGGATGACCGGGGCCCACCTCCCCCGGGACCGCCGTGTCTGGGGACACCTGCTGGTCTCGTCGATCTTCCTCACCGCGCTGCCCTTCACCGGCTTCGTCGTCGGCGAGACCCGGGTCGCCTCGGCCATCGCCGGCATCGGCAATGCGACGACACCGATCGCCGCGGTCCTCTTCGCACTCCTGCTGCTGCCGGCCGAGAGACTGAGCGGGGCGCGGCTGGCCGCGGTGCTCGTGGGTTTCCTCGGGGTCGTCGTCATCGCGGAGCCGTGGAATGCCAGCGGTCGCCCGGATCCGATCGGATTCCTCATCGTCGTGCTCTCGGGATCGTGCTACGGCCTCGGGTGGACCTACAACCGCCGCCACCTCGCCGACGCCGACCTCGGCGGGCTCGCCCAGCCGGCGGCGCTGCTCGCGTGCGGGTCGGTCCTCATGGTGCCGGTCCTGCTGATCTGGTGGGCGCTCAACCGCGGCGACCACCCCCTGCCCTGGTCGCTCGTGCCGGGGGCGGGGCACGCGGCATACCCGATCTGGGTGGCGTTGACGTGCCTGGCGGTGCTCGGGTTCGTCGGGACCGGGATCGCCTACATGTTGCAGTATGACGTGGTGCGGGCGGCGGGTGCGGTGGTCTCCTCG
Organism: Nostocoides sp.; assembly: GCA_016702415.1. Classification (GTDB taxonomy): domain Bacteria; phylum Actinomycetota; class Actinomycetes; order Actinomycetales; family Dermatophilaceae; genus Nostocoides_A. The sequence goes on along the minus strand of JADJEA010000024.1, from coordinate 450,878 downwards.
ACGGTGACCTATCTGATCCCGGTCGTCTCGGTGCTCCTCGGGGTCTTCGTCCTCGGCGAGCACCTGGGCATGGCGCAGGTGCTGGGGTTCGCCATCGTGCTCGCGTGCGCCGTCGTCATCAACTCGTCGGTCAGCGGGCGTCGGGGACGCCCTTGAACGCGGCATACCAGGCGTCGATGCCGGCGGCGTCGTCGAGGGCGAGCACCTTGAAGACCTCCCGGCTGAACTCCAGGGGCGCCGCTCCGATGGCCGTGACGACGGCACCGTCGTGCGCGACCGAGGCATGGACCCGGAACTGCCGGCCGGGATAGTCGGGCTCGTCGGAGTCGGCATCGACGACGTGGGCCCGGTGGTCGAGCAACCCGGCCCGGGCCATCGCGCGGGTGGCCCCGCAGATCCCCGCGACTGGGGTGCCGGCGTCGAGGAGCCGACGTGCGAGGGCGAGCACCGCATCGTGGTCCCCGTCGAGCCAGGTGTTGCCACCGGGGAGGAGAAGGAGGGCGATGTCGTCGGCGCTGACGTCGTCCAGCGTGGCCTCGGGGAGCACCCGCAAGCCACCGAGAGTGGTCACCGGCGCCCCGTCGGCGCTCGCGACCAGGAGGCGGTAGCGCTCGTCGCCGCCGCGCGCGTGCATCTGGAGCACGGTGGTGACATAGGCGTACTCCCAGTCGGCCATCGTGTCGAAGGCATACAGAAGGACAGCGCTCATGACGACGACGATAGGCCAATCGCGCCACGGTCACCGCGACCGGTGGTGCCCCCGGCCGGACCGTTGGCCCAGCCGGGGGCGCCCGCCGCGGACATGGTGATCACTCGCTGGGCGCGTGGACCTCGCGGCGGAGGATCTTGCCGGTCGGGCCCTTGGGCAGGTCATCGACGAGCCACACCTGGCGGGGGTACTTGTAGGCCGCGATGCGCTCCTTGGTCCAGGCCTGGATCTCCTCCGCGGTGGTCGTCGCGCCGGGCTTGAGGGCGACGGCGGCACCGACATTCTCACCGAGCAACTCATCGGGGATGGCGACGACGGCGACCTCGAGAACGTCCGGGTGGGTGTAGATCAGTTCCTCGACCTCGCGGGGATAGACGTTCATCCCGCCGCGCAAGATCATGTCCTTCTTGCGGTCGACGATCGTGTAGTAGCCTTCGTCGTCCACGGTGGCCATGTCGCCGGTGCGGAACCACCCGTCGGGGATCGCCTCGGCGGTGGCCTCGGGGTTGCCCCAGTAGCCCTTCATGACGTTGTCGCCGCGGATCGCGATCTCGCCCACACCGCCCACACCGACGTCATTGCCGGACTCGTCGATGAGCTTCATCTCGCAACCGGGGATGGCCACCCCGATAGTGCCGGACTTCGTCGGGCGGTCGGGCATATTGAAGGACGCGACGGGAGAGGTCTCCGACAGGCCGTACCCCTCGAGGATCAGGCAGTGGAACTTCTCCTCGAACGCCCGCTGGATCTCCGCCGGCATGGCCGACCCACCGGAGGCGCAGGTGCGCAGCGACGAGGCGTCCATGGTGTCGCTATCCGGGTGGTGGAGGATCGCGGCATACATCGTGGGGACCCCGAGCATGACGGTGACCTTCTCGTCCTGGATCGTCTTGATCGCCGCGGCCGGGTCGAACCGCGGGATGAGGGCGAGAGAGGCACCGACGAGCACGGCGGCCTGGAGACCGACGGTCAGACCGAAGACGTGGAAGAGCGGCAGGCAGCCCATGAGGACGTCCTTGTCGCTGATCTCGAGGATGACCTGGGAGGAGCGGTAGGCGTTGAGGTGGATATTGGCGTGCGTGAGTTCCGCGCCCTTGGGGCGGCCGGTCGTTCCGGAGGTGTAGAGGATGACCGCAGTGTCGTCGTCGGCGCGCTCGACCGGCGCCGAGAGCGGCTCAGCCGCGTCGAACTGACCGGCCACCGGGCCCATCGGGTCGCACGTGATGATGCGGGTGCCGGAGTTGACCGCGCCCTTGGTGGCCTCCTCGACGAAGTCGGGCCAGACGAATGCGATCTTGGCCCCAGAGTTGGTGAAGAAGAAGTCGATCTCGCCGGACTTCAGCAAGGGGTTCATCGGGACGACCGTGGCACCGGCCATGAGAGCACCGAAGAAGGTCACCGGGTAGGCCGGGACATTCGGCAGGATCAGCGCGATCCGGTCCCCGGGCTCGATCCCGGCGGCGGCGAGTTCGCCGGCGACCTTGGCGGAGGCGGCGAGCAAAGCGGCATACGGGATGTGGGTGCCGTTGATGGCGATCGCGGTGCTGGACGGGTGCGCGGTCGCGGTGTTGACGAGATTGGTCGCGAGGTTGGTCATCGTTGACTCCTGGGCTTGCGGACGGGCTTGGACGACAGGGTAATGGCGTGCGGTCAAGCCAATCACGCCGGGGGCGTGACTCGGGTCACGGCGGGCTCCTTCGGTGATGCGGTCCTCTCGGGCGGCGCCGCGGTGACCGCCTGATTAGGGTGAGCCCCATGCCCGCCGAGCAGCCGACGATCCTCGCCACCTCGGGTGGCTACCGCTTCGGGACCAGGACCCGGATGGAGTTCGATCGGCTGGTCCATCACGCCGTCGATCTGTCCGGGGTGACCGGTCGGCCGCCGCGGGTGACCGTGCTCGGGACCGCGTCGGGCGACCAGCGGTGGTTCGCGGCGGAGTTGGATGACGCGGCCCGGGTCGCCGGATTCGACCTGACGCACCTGCACCTGTTCCCCATGCCCAATATCTCCGACGTCGAGGGACACCTCCTGGACCAGGACGTCGTCTGGGTCAACGGCGGCTCGGTCGCCAACCTCCTGGCCGTGTGGGATGTCCACGACCTGCGCCCGGTCTGGCGCCGGGTGTGGGCGGCCGGCGTCGTGCTCTCGGGGGTGTCGGCGGGGTCGATCTGTTGGTACCAGGGCGGCTGCACCGACTCCTTCGGCCCCGAGCTGCGCGCGGTCACCAATGGGCTGGCGCTACTGCCCTATGGCAATGGCGTTCATTACGACTCCGAGGAGCAGCGCCGCCCGACCGTTCATCGGCTGGTCGGCGACGGGACGCTCGGGGTCACCCACTGCACCGACGACGGGGTCGGCCTCGTCTACCACGGCAGCGACCTCGTCGAGGCGGTAGGGGAGCGGAGCGGGGGCGCGGCATACATCGTCCGGCGGGGCAGCGATGGGGTGGTCACGGAGGAGCGGATCGAGCCGCAGCGATTGGGCTGAACCGGGCCTTGGCTGAACCCCCGGCTACAGCAGTGGGCTGGGCTACGGGGCGATCACGCTCGGGAGTCGGTGTGGAGCTGGGACCGGTGTAGCCGGGGGTACGGCAGGTCGGCCCGGCCGGCCCTCACGGGCTTGGGTGAGTGGGCGCCGCGCGGTGGGGCTCCCGCATCCGGGCCAGGCCCACGGCCGCGACCGCGGCGAGCACCAGGACGGTGCACCAGATGACGCCGCCGATCGTCCGTGGCGCGACGAACCGGATCGCCAGGACCAGGATCACCGACGCGGCCCACACCACCGACCCGAGGACGTGGCGGGCCCGGGCGACATCGACATAGATCGCGAGCTGGACGACCGAGAGGAGGCTCCCCGCGACGGCGAAGAGCGGAGCGTATGCCGCGGCCCCGGCATACGCCGGACCGGCCAGGACCGAGGTGAGCCACCCCCCGGCGACGGCCGCCGCACCGACCGCGGCCAGGCCCATCACCGCGACCGCGCCGAGGGCATAGGCACGGGCGGTGGCCGCGCTCCCGCGGGCGGCCTCGTGCGGCAGGACCCAGAGGGCGATGAAGTTGGTGCCCCAGAAGGTGACCCGCCCGAAGACCGTGAGGAAGGCGTACCAACCCGCGTCGTGCTCGCTGAGCACTGCGCGTGCGACCAGGAGGTCGGCGTCGAGAAGGACGAGCAGCGCTCCCGCCGCGACGGCGGCCCGCAGCGTGCCGGCCCAGCGGGTGTCGTGGCTCGGGCGGCCGGGGATCGCAGCCCCGGGGTTGGCGCTTGGGTGCGCCACGCTGTCGGGGTGCGCCGTGTCGCGGTCCGGTCCGGCAGGGCCTGTCGTGGCCGCGGGGAAGGCGCGCCGGTCGGCGCGAAGGAGCAGATGGCCGACGCCGAGGACGGCGAGAGCCGTCGCTGCGGTGGCCCAGAGGGCGAACGCCGGACCGCGGTGGAGCACCGCGGTCAGGATCGCCGCGAGGGTGCGGCTGAGGGCGCTGACGACCAGGAGCACTCCGAAGGCGGCCGGCCGTCCCGAGCCGAGGAGGATGCCGAGCTGAACCCCGAGGTACGTCTGCGGAATCATCACCGCGGCGAGGGCGATGGCCGGCCACCACGAGTCCAGCCGCAATCCCGCGACGACGGCGGGGGAGATGGCCAGGGCGAGAACACCGGTGGCGGCGGAGACGATCCGGCCACGGGCATACAACCAGTCGCGAGCGGCCACCGGATCGCCGGCCACGCTCCGGGTCGCCTCCAGCTGGATGGCGGTGGAGGCGACGGAGAGGATGACGGACAGGCCCGTGAGCGCGCCGAGAATGCCGAACCGCTCCGGGCCCAGCGCGCGGGTCAGGACGAGGATGTAGACGTACCCCAGCAGCCCGGAGATCGCCGTGGCGACGGCGAGCGCGACCCCCGAGCGCGCCAATCCCTGCCCGGCCGCGGATGGCGGCAGCGGCGACGTGGGGTCCGTCATCGGCCCGGGCCGGGCGGTCCGACACGCGTGGACGCCGGGTCGCGGCGGCGAACCAGGAGCAAGAGGTTCCAGGTCAGGACCTCGCGCAGCCCGGGCACCGCGAGGAGCACCCGAGCCCGGTCGGGCAAATAGCGCGGCCGGGCGGCCAGCGCCTCGACATCGGGGTGGCTCCTCGCCCAGCGCAGGCCCTGCGCGATGCTGGTGCGGAAAATCGTCTCGCCCAACCGGTTCTTCGGTGGGCGGCCGTGGCGGCGGCGGTAGCGGCGCACGGCATACCCCCCGCTGACCCAATGCCACGGGGAGGCCTCGTGGCCGCCCCAGGGGGAGAGCCAGTTCGTGTAACTGAGATAGAGCACCCCGCCCGGACGCAGCACCCGGACGAGTTCGTCGGCGACCGCTTCGAGATCGGGGACATGCTCGAGCAGGTTGCTGCAGAAGACGATGTCGACGCTTCCCGAGGCGATCGGGAGGGCGAGCGCCGATCCGACCACCCCACCGCCGGCCACCGACGGGACCGACCGGTCGTGATCGAGGGGGACATAGCGCGCCCCGGCACCCCGGAACGCGTCCGCGAACTGGGCGGGCCCCGCCCCGACGTCGAGGACGAGCCGATCGCGCACGTCCACCCACTCGGCCAGGGTGGCCAGCGAGTCGGTGGCCAGGTCCCCGTAGAACCGCTGAGGGTCGGTCTGCTCGACGAGGAAACTCGCGAACAACCGCCGCGATCGCCGTATGCCGCGGGCCTGCCTAGGGCGTCCGGCCGGCGGTGCCGCTCCGGGTCGCCACACCGGCCGCTTCACGAGCCTGCCCCAGGGGTGATGCGTCCGTCGGTCGCGGTGGCGCTCGGCACCCGGGCGCGCGGCATCACGCCGCCCGGGCGGCCGAGAGGCGCAGGGTGGGGCGAGTGTGGCGCGCGAGGGAGCGCAGGGCGAGCACGGCGGGAGCACTCGCCGCCGCGGCGGCGAGGACCCGCTGGTCGGCCAGAACCCCGTCCGGGCGGCGCACGCCTCGGGCCCGGGCGAGGGAGGCGACATCGGTGGTGAGGCTGTCCAGGACGAGCCGGTCGACCCGGACGTTGGTCAGGCCGGCGTCGACCGCGAGCCGGGCGAGCGAGTCGGCGGAGAAGAAGCGGACGTGCGTCGGGTCCTCAAGCATCCACCAGGCCGACCCGTAGGTGCGTGGCCCCCACGCGTCTCCCGCCGGAGTCAGGAAGACCGCCCGCCCGCCGGGTTCGAGCATCGTCACGGCCTTGCGGAGCGTCGCGTGCGGGTCGGCGACATGTTCGAGGACGTGGATGCCGACGACGAGATCGGCCCGAGCCCAGCCGTCGGGCAGGTCCTCGGCCGGCCCGGACCAAAGCCTCCCGTGCTCCCGGACGACCGGGTCGACATCGACGTCGAGCTGGCCGGGGTCGACCCCGCCGATCTGTGCGCCGGCGTCGTGGAAGCGGCGCAGGAGGGAGCCCCCGCCATACCCGATCTCGAAGACACTGCGCACCCCGCGCGGGCGCAGCGACCGGAACGTCAGGGCGGTGCGGATGCGGTCGAGGGACGGGTCGCCGCCGTAGGCGAGATCCCGGTGACCCGCGGGACAGGAGGCGAGTGGGCGGCGGAGGTGTCGGCATACCGGACAACGCTCCAGGGCGCCGCCGCCGAGCAAGTGCCAGGGGCGGGTGGGGGCCGCGCAGATTTCGCAGGGACGGCCGCGTTCGAGTCGATCGTCCGGGGGCTGCACGCCGCTATCCTAATGACGAGTAACCACCCGGCCCAGATGTCCGGGAGCGACGGAAAGGTCGGACGTGGTCGAAGCCGGGCCGAAGCTGCCCCTGCGCATCCTCTATCTCTCGTGGCGCGACCGCGAGCACCCGGAGGCTGGGGGTTCGGAAACCTTTGTCGAGCGCACGGCCGAGATCCTCGCCGAGCACGGGCACCGGGTCACCCTCTTCACCGCGCGCTTCCCCGGTGCCACCCGCACGACGTGGCACGACCGCGTGCGCGTGGTCCGCGCGGGGAGCCGGTTCGGGGTGTATGCCCGCGCGCTGGCCCATCTCGCCCGGCACCGCAGGGACTACGACCTCGTCCTCGACGTCCAGAACGGCGTCCCCTTCTGGTCGCCGCTGCTGGCGCGGGTCCCGGTCGTCAACATCGTCCACCACGTCCACCAGGATCAGTGGCCGATGGTGCTCGGGCGGGCGCTCGGGGCGTTCGGGTGGTTCCTGGAGTCCCGGGTCGCTCCGTGGGCGTATCGCAATTGCGCCTATGTCACGGTCTCGGAGGCGACGCGCACCGACCTCGCCGGCCTCGGCGTGGATCCCGGGCGTGTCCGGGTGATCTACTCCGGCAACGACCATCCGGCCGATCTCGAGACGTATGCCGCCGTCCCCCGCTCCCCGGAACCGAGCCTGATGGTCCTGGGCCGCCTGGTGCCCCACAAGCACAATGAGGTCGCGATCGACGTCGTCAAGGCGCTCTCCGACCGGTATCCGACCCTGCACCTCCACATCGTCGGCAGCGGCTACTGGGAGGACCACCTGCGCACCCACGCCGTGGAGGCGGGAGTCGCCGACCGGGTCCACTTCCACGGGTTCGTCGAGGAGCACGAGAAGCACCGCCTGCTTGCGCAATCGTGGGTCGTGCTCATGCCATCGCAGAAGGAAGGCTGGGGGCTGACCATCGTCGAGGCGGGCCTGCACGCGACCCCCGCCATTGCCTTCGCGTATGCCGGTGGCGTCACCGAGTCCATCGTCGCCGGCGAGACTGGCCTGCTGGCCCGCGACGTCGACGAGTTGGTTGCCCAGGTCGACGGGTTGATCGCCGACGGGCACTTGCGGGGCAAGTACGGCGACAACGCGCGGCGCCACGCCCGCTCCTTCAGCTGGGAGCGCACCGGAACCGAGCTCGAGCGGCACGTTCGCTCGGTCGTGGCCGCCGCGAGCTGACGTCTGTGGTGCCGGCGAGCCGCCCGGGGGCCGGTTCTCCAACTTGAGCACGCCATAGCGACGCGAGCCGCCCGGGTTCTCCAACTTGAGCACGCCGTGTCGACCTGAGCCATCCCGACGCGCCAACTTGAGCACGCCATCCGGACTTGAGCACGCTATGTCTGGCGTGCTCAAGTCGGTATGACGTGCTCAAGCTGGCTGACGTGCTCAAGTTGACCGAAACGCGTGCTCAAGTCGGATAAAACGCGTGCTCAAGTCGCTATGACGTGCTCAAGTTCCGGGAGGCCTACGTCTCTGCCGCGGCGAAGGCCGCCCCCATCCGGGCGCATTGGGTCGCCAGGTCGTGATGGGCCAGGACGTGGTCGTGGTTGGCAGCCCCGACGGCGGCCCGCCGGGCGGGGTCGCGCAGCATACCGACCAGCGCAGCCGCGAGCGCCTCGACGTCGTCGGGGACGATCTCGTTGCCCGGGGTGACGGCTTCGTCGTTCGTGCCGCACGCGGTCGTCACGACGGGCAGGCCGCAGGACATTGCCTCGAGATAGGCCAACCCGAGCTGCTCGGTCCACTTCCACGTCGGCCGGGGGGCGGTGGTGAAGACGGCACCCGAGCGCAGGAAGGCGGCGACGCCGGCGGTGTCGAGGGTCCCGGCATACGACACCCCGGTGGCGGGATCGGCGGCGGCGGCCTCGACCAGCCCCTGCAGCGGGCCGCGTCCGGCGACCGCGAGTCGCGCTTCGGGGACCGAGCGGCGCACCAGCCGCATGGCGTCGAGGACCCGGTCGATGCCCTTGTTCGGGGCCAGCGGTGAGCAGAACACGACGACCGGCTCGGCCACCGGCTCCGCGGCTGGCACGAAGACCTCCGTGTCCACCCCCGGCTTGACGACGGTGATCCGCTCGTCGTCGAATCCGTTGTCCAACAGGTGATCCCGTGCCGCATCGACCATGCACAGGAGGAGGTCGGCGTCGCGGCAGGAGTCGACGGCCTGACGGTACGGCGGGAGTCGATAGAGCGGTTGGTCCGGGAGGTTCTCCCAGGTGACGACCGCCTGCCGGACCCGTCCGCCCTTGCGCCGGGCCGCACGCCGCCACCGGGACGCCTGCCCGGTCACCAGGGAGCACAGCTCCAGCGACGCCACCCAGTCGTATGCCGCGGGGTCCTGCCCCCCCAGCCCCCGCACCCACGCGAACGCTCCCGCCTCGACGAACCGGGACACCGGTCGCACATAGGTGCTTGGCACCCAGGTGATGTCGCCGTCCGGGGCCGCCGTGGCGAGGGCGGTGACGCGGGTATGCGGCATCCGGGACATCCAGTAGACCTCGCGGCGGGCCCGCTGGTCGGGCAGCGAGACCCAAAGCATCCGCCGATCGGGTCCACCGGCGGCCTCCCCCGTCACCGGCCCGCCGACCGCGCTCACCGGGCCGGCGACACCGCCCACCGGGGCCGCCGTCCGCCGTCACCGGGCCGCCTTCGCCCGGTCGCGGGCCCCACGGCGGGCGCCCCAGGCGTAGCCGCCGGCTTCCAGCGCTCGCAGGATCACCATGCCCGCGGCGTGGGCGGGATCGCGGGCCAGCCGGCGATAGTTGCGGGCATACGACTTCAGGACCGTCCGCCCTTGCGCGGCCACAGCGCCGGAGTGCTGGCCGGCGAACGCCGGGATGGACCGACCGTAGTAGTAGCGCTTCTGCAGCACGTCCGCCACGGTGAGCCGGCCCTCGTCGTGGTCGACGAGGACGGGCGCCAAAGCGATCCCGGCACCATCGGCCATCATCCGCAGCCGCAAGTCCGCATCCTCGGGGCCGGACATCTCGAGGTGGAAGCCACCGCCCCCGAGGAGATAGTCGCGTTTGATCAGCCGCGGGTTGTGCAGCCAGGGCTCGTCGAGATAGCACTCGCGCTCCAGGGCCCGGCAGGCCGTCCAGAAGCCGTCGCCGATCGTGCGTTCCGGCAGGGCGATCCCGGTCGCGCCGGTGCGCTCGGCGGTCTCGACCGCCGCGGCGACGGCCTCGGGCGGCAGGATCATGTCGCTGTCGAGCCAGAGCACCCAGTGACCAGCCGCGGTGGCGATCCCCAGGTTGCGCTGGGCGCTGCGCTCGGGGCCGGCGGTGAGGAGGTGGTCGGCATACCGCCGGGCGAGGTCGGGGGTGCCATCGGTGCTGTGGTTGTCGACGACGATGAGTTCGACGGCTGGATACGTCTGGGCCGCGACCGAGGCGAGACAGGCGTCGATCGTGCGCGCATTGTTGCGCGTCGGCACGACGACGCTGACCAGGGGCGGTGTGGGCGTGGAGTTCATCGGGCGTCCTTGGCGAGCAGGGGCGGGTCGGGGTTGGGCAGGAGGGCCGCGGCAAGGCCGAGGACCAGGCCGTAGGCCGCGACGACGTGCGGCCAGTTGGAGTGGGAGGTCACCATGGCCGCCACTTCGCCCCACCGGGGCACGGCGAGGACGGCCTGGAGCGCCATCGCCAGGCCCAACACGGCCGCCCCGGCAACGATGATCCGGGTCGCGGTGACGCCCCGGCGGCGGGCGAGGAGCAGCGTCGCCGCCGCGAGGACCCCGGGTATGCCGACCGCCACCCCCGCGGTGACCGCCAACGCCAGTGCCCGAACCCGGGGGCTGGTCGGGAACGCCGGTCGAGCCGGCACGAGGTCGGTGCCGGCGGGGGGCCGGCGGCGCAGAACCGGCCAGAGCGCGAGCCCGACGCAGCCGAGCACCGTCAGGCCGGAGATGACCAGGGCAATGGTCGCCGCGCGTTGGGGACCGAACCGGACCTCCAGCGTGTGCGCGCCCGGGGAGTCGACGATCCAGCCCGCCGACCAGCCGTCCAGGACGACCGGCGGGCCGAGGCGGCGACCGTCGAGGGTCGCGGTCCACCGGGAGTCGTAGCCCTCCCCGATCCGGACGGCCACCGGGTCGGTGCCGCTGTCGAAGTGGATGGTCCGGGCCGTCGTCGAGCCGCTGACGAGGACAGCCCGATCGCCACCGGGAGCCGCCGTGGCCGGCTGCTCGTCGGTGAGGTCCACAGCGTCGAGCGTGACATCGGGGACCGACCGGAGTTCGTGCGCCCCGGCCGCGAGCGTGAGGGGAGTGCAGCCGCGCCAGGGCATCCCCGGCTGGGTCGGGCCGGCGAGAGCGGCCGGGTTGGCCGGCCGCATCCGCAGGGGCAGCCCGTCGACGGTTGCCACGGCCACGCAGGGTGGGGTCGACGGGACCAACGGCCCGGCGCCGGTGTCGATGCGGACGATCTGGGGCGGCATACCGCTCCCGCCGGCGGCCTCGAGGACGATCCGCACCGTCCGGCCGCGCACCCCCTTGGGGAGGCGGATGTGCACCGGGCCGGCCGTCGTCGTAACCCGGGCGACGCGATGGCCGTCGACAAGGACGGCGATGCGCCGGGCGTACTGCCCGGGCGCCCCGGTGCTACTGGGGATACGGCGTTGGACGAGGTCGACCGCCCTGATCGGGCGCCGAGGACCGGTCTCCTCCCACCAGTTGCCCGCGACCGCGTCACCACCGGGGATCCAGCCGGTGCGCTCGTCGCGGTCCACGGCCATGAGGGCGTCGAGGTCGGGATTGTCGAACAGCCGGGTGCTCGCGGTCACCGTCGTGCCGTCCGGCAATCCCGCCAGACGGGCGACCATAGCGCGGGTCACCTCGGGGACCCGAATCCGGGCGGCGGGGATGAAGGTCCGCGGGTCGGGCAGGGTGAAATCGCGCTCGAGGCTCGTCTCCGCGTCGTCCTCGGCGAGGGTGACCGAGTCGTCGACCCGGGTGAGGTGAACGTCGAGGGGAGTCCGGTCGACGTGGGCTCGCCCGGGGGGGTCGAGGGCGGCATACGCCCTGGAAAGGGTGTCGGGCAGGCGGGCGATCCGGACGATCGCCGGACCGGGCAGGCCGATCTCGGCGATCCCGACGAGGGAGTAGCCCTCGCCCCGGATCGAGTCGATCCGCAGATGGACCGAATCCGCGCGCACCCCGCCGAAGTCGACCTCGGCGGCCCCGGTGTCGGGCAGTCGTATGCTGCGCCGTTCACCCCCCGCCTCGATCGTCACCTGGTCGATGTGGACCGGACCCGCCGCCGTCGGAAGGACGGTGACGGTGTGGAGGACCTGCGGCTGGGGGAGGGCGATGTCGAGGGTGACCCCCGGGGCGCGCCGGAAGTCCCCGAAGAACCACGCCGTCTGCGGGTTGCCGTCAAGGGCATTCTCGGGCTGTCCGTAGGGGATGTCGAAGAAGGCCGCCCCCACCTGCGAGGCGACGACGGTGGGCCCGGTCTGCCGCAGCACCGTCTGATCGGCCGCGTCTCCGAGCGTGCGCGCGATCGCCGGCGCCGGGCTGTCCGCCGCGAGCAGGGGCCCGTGCCCGGCGCTGAGCCGGTTGGGCACCGCGGCCTGGCGCCGGTTGGTGTCGGTCAGGGCAAGCCGAGCGGCGCTGGGGAGGGCCGAGGCGAGCTCGCCGGCGGACAGGAGCGGCGCGAAGGTCACGACCGGGAAGTCGGCCAGGCGCCCCGCCCGGGCAAGTGGGTCGAAGGCCCACGCGTCCCCGGCCACGAGAATCGACCCGGTGGTCGAGCGGACGGTGACGGTGGACTGGCGGGCGTCCACGGCATACAGCCGGAGGGGGGTGAAGGTGCTCTCCTGCCCGACCGCGGGCACCTTCCCGGCGACGTTCTCGTTCGGGGCGCCGAAGTCGACCGGGCGGGTCAACCCCGGGTCGGCGTCGAGGAGTGCCCGCGTCTCGGCCGGGCGGGACCCGGCGACGTCCTCCCACTTGCTGTCATGGCGCAGCAGGACATCGCCCGTGCCGAGATAGCGCGCCATCGTCGAGATCGTCGTCGACCCGGCGTTGCCCGTGGCGACGAGGTCGATCAGGGCGGCGAGGACATTGGCCCCGGGAGGGGAGGTGTTGGGCGTCGTTTCCGGCAGCACCGCCTCCCGGGTCAGGAGGGAGTTGGGGACATCGTCCGGGCGCTCGTCGGTCCAGCGATACAGCGGGCGCGTCTGGCCGGGCAGGAGGAGGACCCGGGAGGCGTGCGATCGCGCGTCGACTTCGGCGGCCGCCTGCCGCCAATACGCGGGGATGTCGGCGGGGGAGGTGTAGAGGTGACCCGCGAGTGCGGGGAAGACCCACGCGGCGACGAGGGCGGCGACGAGGCCGAGACGCAGGCGCCGAGCCGTCGTCGGTGCGGTCCGCCGCGCCCGGAGGCGCCGCACGACCAGGGGTATGCCGTGCCCCAGGGCGAGTGCGTACCCGAGGACGAGCACCGCGCCCGCTTTGTTGGTGGTCCGGAAGGCGAGCAGCGGCGGGATCAGGTCGAAGAGGCGCGTGACGACGGCGGCCGCGGGGGTGGTGCCGGCCCCGGCATACAAGCCCGCCATGACGACGGCGCCGAGGGCGATCAGGCCCGAGGCGACGCGCCGTAGCACCGGCCCGGCGACGGCGAGGGAGAGCACGGCGAGGACCGGCCACAGCATGGACCCCGCCATGACGAGCGGGTTGCTCTCGTATGCCGTGAACTGCGGCATCCACGGACCCTCCGGACCGCGCCCGTAGAGGGTCCAGATGCCCATCCCGCGCAGGACCTCGACGAAGGTCGAGACGAAGGCGATGCCGTCGACGGTCTCGGATTCGGAGACGATCTGCTGGCCGGTGCCGATCGCGGCCAGGGACGGGATGAGCCAATAGAGGCTGACCGCAGCGGCCAGGACCGCGCACCGCGACAGCACGAGGGCGATCCGCGGCCAGGCCAGGCCCGCGGCGCGGCCGACGACGACGGCGATCGGCAGGACCGCCAGGAGCTGGAAGATCGGGATGACGGCGACATTCATCCCACTCTGCGCGACGAAGGCCAAGGCCACGACCGCAGGCCAGCGCCAGGACCCCGGCTCGCGGAGGGCCCGGACGAGGGCGTAGGCCATCCACGGAAGGAAGGCCATCGGCAGGAGGATCGCCAGCGTCGACCCGCCGACCACGGCATACGGGTTGGCGACATAGCAGACGGCGGTCGCAAGTCCGATCCACCCGGAGGAGTCAGCGGCGCTGCCTCCGGCCTTGCCCTTGGACGTGCCTACGGATGTGACCGGCGCCGTGAACGCGGACGTGCCGGCGGACATGCCGGCGGAGGGCGAGAGGGCCCGCCCGAGGCGGGCGGCGCCGGTCGCGGCGATGAGCCACAGGGCGACATGGGAGGTCAGGAAGATCCACTTCGCCGAGAAGCCGAGCAGGTCCAGGGGGGCAAGGGCCAGGACCACCGGGGTCAGGCCGACGTTGAAATTCGGGGAGCCGAGATAGGGCGACGCCGTCCACGAGGAGAGGTAGTGACCCACCATGGCGGCGGGGGCGGCATACACCTCGGGTTTGATGTCGGTATAGGTCGCCGTCAGTCCGTTGCCGACGACGACGGCCACCAGGAGGAGGACGAGGGCGGCGACCGTGAGCCGATGAGGCGTCATGGCGCGGCGCATCGGCGTGGACCTTCGGTGATCGAGCTTGGGGACAGCGGGACGGCTGTTGTCGCTTACCCTACGGTAATCACCCTGGCGTCCCCCTCCGAAAGACTCCCTCCCTTGGTCCTGCCCGCCGTCGCCCCCTCCGGCGCGCCCACCCGGGCCAGCGGGGCAGTGCTGGGCGCCCTGATGATCGCCGCGAATCTCCTCGGCTATGTCTTCGTCCTCATCGCCACCAGGTCGCTCGGGCCGGAGGAGTTCGGGGCGTTCTCGGCGGTCAACAGCTCGGGCCTGCTGCTGGCGATCCCCGTCGGGGCGATCCAGGTGGTCGTCGCGCGGCGGCAGACGCTCCACCCCGGGACCGGCCTCTGGCTGGCCGGGGTGCTCGGGGCGGTGCTGGTGCTGGCCGGGGCCGCGGTGAGCCTGTTCGCGACCGGCCTCTTCCACCTGGACAGCGCGCGGACCGTCATCCTCGCGATGGCCAACCTCCTGCCGATGTCACTGACCGCCGCGCTCCAGGGGGTGCTACTGGGTCGGGGGCGGCTCGTCGCCTTCGGGCTATCGGTGCTGTTCACGGCGCTGACGCGGATCCTCGCCGTCGCCGCCGTGGGCCGGCACGGCATCGACTGGCTTTTCGGCGCGCTGCTGATCGCCGGGGTCGCTGGGGCAGTGCTACCGGCGTGGCAGGCGCGGCGCGAGATCGCCACCCTCGACCAGCGTCTGGGCCGCGGCGCGGTCCGCGAACTCCTGCGCGCCAACCGCACCCTCGGCGCGCTCGTGGCCCTGTCGACCGTCGATCTGCTCCTGGCCCGGCACTACCTTCCGGCCCGCGATGCAGGGGCCTATGCCCTCGGGTCGGTCTTCAGCAAGGTCGTCATGTGGGGGACGCAGTTCCTTGCGCTCGGGATAGTCCCGGCGCTGCATCCGTCGAACTCGCGCAAACGCGTCCTGGAAGCGACCGGCTTCGTTGTGGTCCTCGGCGCGATCGCCGTCGGGGCGACGGCCGCGACGGCGCCGCTGCTGGTGCGGGTGGTGGGCGGAACGGCATACGGGCACGCCGACGGAATCCTCGTCTGGTTCGTCGTCCTGGGGACCCTGCTCGGTCTCGCCCAGGTGCTCCTGTATGCCGGGATGGCCACCGACGACGGTCGTCTCGGCATCCTGACGTGGCTGGCCACCGCAGCCCTGGTCGCCGTCGTGGTCCGCTGGCAGCACGACCACGCGTACCGGATCCTCGGGACCGCCCTGGCCGCCACGGCGGTCGTCGTCGTGATCGGCCTGGTCGCCGTCGTCACCGACAAGCCCGATCCGTTGACGACGCAGGAGGCGGCGACCCCATTGAGCGAGTTCGCCCCGGTCGTCGGGGGCGACCCGAAGCGGGAGGCGTGACGGCCGAAACGGTCCCGGTGGGGGATCAGTCGATCCGCGAGGGCTTCTTCGGATAGAGCTTCTTGGCGATCGGGACCAATTGGGGGACTCGGTGCAGGAGGTGCCAGGCGGTCGCTTCGACCGGGCCAATGGCCCCCACCTGGAGGCGGCGCAGCCAGGCCGTGTCGCGGCTGTGGCCGAGTGCCCGGCCGGTCGGCCGCTCATAGCGCAGGGCGTGCAATCCGTTGGCCCACAGGGGATCGTCACTCTGTCGGGCGTCCCAGCGCGCGACGACCGACCAGCCCGGGTGACGCGCGAAATACGCCTCGTGGGCCTTCTGGACCACCGGCCAGGTCGCGTCGTCGACGAGGACGAGGGCCTCGTCGGCCAGCAGGGGCTCGACGAGACCGAGCGCGAGATAGTGCGCGATCGTCGTGTGCTTGCCGTCGTAGAAGTAGACCCCGATCGGCTGCTGGATCGCGCCCGGCTGCGCGAGCGTGCGGAAGCAGTCGCCCTCGATGAGGCGAACGTCGGCGCCAGCCGCGCGCTCGGCGAGGTTGCGGCGGAGTTCCTCGCGGGCCTCGTGGCCGATCATGCCGAACTCGAGATAGTTCTCCGACGCATAGAAGGTCCGGTCGGTCACGCCGAGGACCGCTCCGCAGAGGGACCGGCCCTTGTAGGTGCCCACCTCGAGATAGGCCTCGCCGGGGGGGAGCAGTCGAGCCGCGAGATTGAGGACCGCGAGTTCGTTGGCGGAGGTATAGCCCGCGACCTGCTCGGCGACCTCAGCGAATGCCGGATCGACCGGGCCGCTCGCCAGCGGGTCGCCGGTGAAGAGATCGCCGACCTGGTCGAGGAAGGAGTCGACGTTCACGAGGGCAACTCCCCGGCGGTCTGCACTGGCGTCACCGGTCCTGCTTCCACGCTTCCTGTGCCCACGCGTCCTGGCCTCACGCGACCTGTGCCCACGGGTCCTGGCCTTTCGCGACCTGCTCTGACTCGTCCTGGCGTCACTCGTCGACCTCGGCTGGGTCGACGACACCGTCCGGGTCGACGCCCTCGGCCTTGGTGTCCGCCTCGTGGCCGTCCTCGATCTCGGGGCGACGGCCCGAGCCGAAGAGCATGAACCCCAGACCCACGAGGACCAGCGCCGACAGCAGGGCGACCAGGGCCCGGATGCGGTTGATGGTCGCGAGGTCTTGGCACACGCCCTTGGCGAAGGCCTCGGTCGGCGGCGCGCTCGCTGAGCCACACCCGAAGACACCCTGCTGGGCCTGAATGTTGATCGGCACGAAGTAGAGATAGCCGGCGAGGATCACCAGGAGGACGGCGAGGATCGTGCAGATCTTCGCTCCGGTCGACAGGCGCGAGGGCAGCCCCGAGGACTGTGGCGTGGCGGACATGGGGCACAGGCTACCTGCGGGTAAGGGATATCTGGGAACGTCGTGGCACGATGTCCCGCGTGACCACGTCGGCGCCGGCGCGCGCAGCCGGGCCGGCGGGCCGGCATACGGCAGCAGGGCACCGGTCGCTGCGTTACCGGCCCGGCCTCGACGGCCTGCGCGCCATCGCCGTGGCCGCGGTGTTCGTCTTTCACGCCCACCCCGCCACCCTGCCCGGCGGATGGCTCGGCGTCGACATCTTCTTCGTCCTCTCCGGCTACCTCATCACCACGCTGCTGCTCACGGCGCAGGCGCGCGCCGGGCGCGTCGACCTCACCGACTTCTGGCTCGCCCGGGCCCGGCGGTTGCTGCCCGCGGTCGTCCTCGTCCTGATCGCTGTCTTGGTGGCGTCGTTCTGGTGGACCTACCCGGCGCGCCGACCGGCCGTCGCGGGGGACGCCTTGGCGGCGTGGTTCTACGTCGCGAACTGGCACTTCCTCTCCGGCGACGAGGCCTACTTCGCCGCGGTCGCCAACCCCTCACCGCTGCGGCACATGTGGTCGCTGTCGGTGGAGGAACAGTTCTATGTCATCTATCCGTTGCTCCTGGTCGTGCTGCTGCGGCTGCTGGGGCGCACCCGCCGGTTGACCCTCCTCCTGGCGTTCCTCGCGGCCCTCAGCGCCGCCGCGATGGCGTGGCTGCACCATCCCGGCCTCGATCCCAGTCGCGTCTACTACGGGACCGACACGCGGGCCCAACAACTCCTGGTCGGGGCGGTCGTGGCCTCACTGCTGTGTCCGGGCAGTCCGGTCGGCCGTGGCCTGCGGCTCGGAGTCGACAGGTGGGCCAGGCGGCTCGCGCTGCCCGCCCTCGTCCTGCTCCTGGCGGCGACGGCACTCGTGCGGGAGTCGATGTCGTGGGTGTTCGAGGGGGGACTGCTCGCCCTCGCGCTGGTCACCGTCGTCGTCGTGATCGCCGCAGCCAGTCCCAATCCCTCGACCGTGCAGCGCTGGCTTTCCGTCGAGCCGCTGCGCCGCCTCGGCGTCATCTCCTATGGCGTGTATTTGTGGCACTGGCCGGTCATCGTCTTCCTCGGCCCCGAGCGCCTCGGGGTGCATGGCGTCGTCCTGGCCCTCGCCCAAGCCGCGATCACGCTGGCGCTCGCCGCCCTCTCGTATCGCTTTGTCGAGCACCCCATCCGCACGCGCGGCCTGGCCGCCCTGGTCCCGCGTTACCCGCGCGTCGGTCCGCTCGCCGCGCTCGCCTCGCTGTCGACCGTCGCCGTCCTCATCGCTGTCCTGCCCACCGCCACCCACGGGTCGTCCGGCGGCGGTGACGGCCTCACGTATGCCGCACCCGCCTACGCCGCCGGACCCACGCCGCGCCGCGTGCTCCTCCTGGGCAACTCGATCCCCTTCAGCCTGGCCCGGTTCTATCCCCCCGGCACCTATTCCGACCTGACGATCGACCAGGACACGAACTTCGGCTGCGATATGTTCGCCGACCCCAAGATCGTCGACGGTCAGGTCACCGCGACGACTCAGGCGTGCCGGGACTGGCGCGCGGGCTGGCCGAGCACCGTCTCGGCCGTGCGGCCGGACCTGGCCATCGTCTTCCTCACCCACCCCATGCTCGACGACATCGAGGTGAGTGGGACGGCGCTGGCGGCCGGGTCGGGGGAGCACACGGCATACCTCCAACGGAGTCTCGACGGCATCGTCGCCACGGCCCGCGCCAACGGGGCCGCCCAGGTCGCGGTGATGAACCTCGGCTGCCATCGGCTGCCCAATGTCGGCCAGACCAGCGAGTTGACCCGCGTCAACGACGACGCCAAAGTGCAGGCGCTCAACCAGGCGGTCGCCGCCTGGGGGACGCGCACGGGAGTGACGGTCTTCGACCAATTCGGATTCCTGTGCACCGGCGGCTATCACGAGTCGGTGAACGGGATCCCGCTCTATAGCGACGGCCTCCACTTCTCCGCCGAGTCCGCCCCGGTCTTCTGGAGCTGGCTGGCCCCCCAGATCCAGCGCCTGCTCGGATGAGCCGCGCCACCTGCGCCGTTGTCCTCGCCGGGGGGCTCGGCACCCGGATGGCCCCGCTGACGGCGAACCGGCCCAAGCACCTCCTCGAGGTGGCCGGCGAGCCCTTCGCGGCCCACCAGCTGCGGTGGCTCGCGGCGCATGGGGTTACCGACGTCGTCCTCGCGACCGCCTATCGCGCCGAGTTGTTCCGGCCGGCGCTGGGGGACGGCGCGGCATACGGCGTCCGGGTGCGGTATGCCGTGGAGCCCGCCCCCCTCGGCACCGGCGGGGGAGTCGCCCACGCGGCCCGCTCCCTCCCCGGCGGCCCTGGGGAGGAGCCGATCGTCGTCGTCAACGGTGACCTCTTCACCACCCACGACGTGCGGGCCCAGCTCGCCGTCCTGGACGCCCACCCGGATGCCGAGGTGTGCCTCCACGTGCGGACGGTGCCCGACGCAGCCGCCTACGGCTGTGTCGTCGCCGACGACGACGGGAGGGTCCGGGCGTTCCTGGAGAAGTCGCCCGACCCGCCGACGCGGGAGGTCAACGCCGGGACGTATGCCGTGCGCCGCCGCGCCCTCGACGCCATCCCCGGTGGTGTGGTCTCCCTGGAGCGCGACATCTTCCCGGGGCTCGTCGCCGCCGGCCGAGTGGTCGCCTACCGCGAGCAGACCGACTGGATCGATGTGGGGAATCCGGCTGCCCTGGTTGCGGTTTCCGCGCTGCTGGCCGCCCGCGGTCACGGCGCGGCCTGGGTCGCGGCGGACGCCACCGTGGACAGTTCCGCGCGCGTGTCGGGGGGATCGAGCGTGTGTTCCCGCGCCCGGATCGAGGCCGGGGCGGTGGTGGTCGGAAGCGTGGTCATGCCCGGCGCGGTGGTCGAGGAGAGGGCCGAGGTGCACGACAGTGTGGTCGGCCCGGGCGCGCGGGTGGCTGCGGGGGCGCGACTCGACGGTGCCGCGATCGGGGACGGTGCCACCGGACCGGGCCTCACCTTGCCTCGCGAGTAAGTTCGCTGCCGATTTGGGGTACCGTCAGCCGGTCATCGGTCGGAAGGAACAGGGAACGTGCCGCCAACGCGCTCGACATTGCGCGCCCGGGCGCCGCTGCGGGTCAGCTTCGCCGGGGGTGGCACCGATGTCCCGCCCTTCCCCGAGCGCGAGGGTGGTGCGGTGCTGTCGGCGACCATCAACCGCTACGCCTACTCCACTCTCCGGCCCCGATCGGACGGGACGATCACCGTCCAGTCCCTCGACTATGGCGACACGGTCGACTTCCCGATCGACACCCCGGTCGTCCTGGACGGGCGGCTCGACCTGCCCAAGGCCGCGATCGCGCACCTCCTGAAGTTCCCGCATGCCTTCTCCGCCACCGGGTTCGACCTCTTCCTCCACACCAACGCCCCACCCGGCTCCGGGCTCGGCTCCTCCAGCGCGGTCATGGTCTCGGTCATCGCTCTCGTCGCCGCGCATCTGGGGGTCGACCTGACTCCGCACGAGATCGCCGAGCAGGCGGTGCGCCTCGAGCGACAGGATCTCGGCATCCCGGGTGGCCTGCAGGATCAATACGCCGCGGCCTTCGGCGGCTTCAACTTCATCGAGTTCGGCGCCGAGGAGGTGACCGTCTATCCGCTGCGCGTGCGGGAGGCCACCGTCCACGAGCTCGAGCACAACGTCCTGCTCGCCTTCACCGGCCACACCCGCACCAGCGACCACATCATCGAGGACCAGGTCAGTCGCTATGAGGGCGGCCAGCCGGATGCCCTCGACGGCCTGCGCGCCCAGAAGGAGATCGCCCACGCGATGAAGCAGGCGCTCCTGCGCGGCGACGTCCCCGGCTTCGGCGCGCTGCTGGGCCAGGCGTGGCTGGAGAAGCGCAAGATGTCGGCCCGGATCTCGACCCCGCTCATCGACGAGGCCGTTGCGACCGCGCTGAGCAATGGGGCGCTCGGGGCCAAGGTCACCGGGGCCGGTGGCGGCGGGCACATGATCTTCGTCTGCGAGTTCGAGCGCAAACATGTCGTCGCCGAGAAGCTCCTCGCCATGGGGATGTCGGTGTCGGAGTTCACTTTTTCCCAGCAGGGCGTCACCACCTGGCGGGTGGAGTCGGTATGACGACCCCCGAGATCGCGCACCACCACGGCGCCGCCCGGGCGGACTGGGCGGCCCTCGCCGTCGCTCTCGCCGACCCGGCGCTGGTCGAGGCGGTCGACCGTGCGGGTGAGGCCGTGCTGGCCGCCCTCGCCGCCGGGAACAAGGTCCTCGTCTGCGGCAATGGGGGCAGCGCGTCGATGTCGTCGCATGTCGCGGCGGAGTTCGCGGGGCGGTGCGTCCGCGACCGGGTGCCGCTGCCGGCGATGAGCCTGGCCGAATCCTCGACCGCGATCACGGCGATCGGTAACGACTACGGGTTCGAGCAGGTCTTCGAGCGCGGGGTGCAGGCTCACGGACGAGCCGGCGACGTCCTCATCGCGATGTCGACGAGCGGGGGGTCGGCCAATATCCTCCGAGCGCTCGACCGGGCGCGTGAGCTGGGTCTGGTCACGATCGCCTTGACCGGGGCACGGGGCGGCCGGTTGACCGCGCACGCCGACCACGTCCTCATCGCGCCCTCGGACTACACCCCCCGCATCCAGGAGGTGCATCTGGTGTGGACGCACTCCTGGTGCGAGGCGGTCGATCACGTGTGGAACCGGTGATCCCTTCTCCGGCAGCGGAATCGGAGGGGTCGGCATACGACATCGTCTTCCTCGACCGGGACGGGACGGTCAATGTCCGCGTGCCCGACGGCTATGTCGACGATCCCGAGCGGATGCTCCTCCTTCCCGGTGCCGGGGCGGCGGTGGCCCGGCTCAACGCCAGCGGCGCCCGCGTCGTCGTCGTGACCAACCAGCGCGGCCTGGCGACGGGCCGGTTGACCCGGGCGGCCTACGACGCGGTGACCGGGCGGCTCGCAGACCTGCTCGCCGCCGAGGGGGCCCACCTCGACGCGACCTATGTCTGCCCCCACGACCATGGCGAGTGCGTATGCCGCAAACCCGCCGACGGATTGTTCCGCGCCGCCCTCGCCGACGCCCCGTGGGCCCGGGCGCACCGGTGCGCGATGGTCGGCGACATGCCGAGCGATATCGCCCCGGCCCGCGGCCTCGGGATGCGGACGCTGCTGCTCGGCGTCGACGTCCCCGATCTGGCCGCCGCGGTCGAGGTCCTGCTCGGCGATGCTCCCGCCGGGCCGGGAGCTCTCGCGCGGTCCAGCTGACGCCAGCGCTGGCGTCACAAGGGCGCGCTGCCCTCAGTAGGGGTCATAGGGCGAGTCGTGCCCCAGCCGTCGAGCCACCCCACCGAGGCGGGCGCGGAGGAGGAGTTTGAGCGCGAGATTGCGCAGCCACCACGGCAACTGGGCCAGCAGGCGCCCCCGGTCAACCAAACCGACCGAGCCGACCTCGAAGCGCGCCAGGGAACCGGACCGGTCGGCATACCGCAAGCGCGATCCCGGCCGCAGGAGCGAGAGCACCCCCAGCGTCACCCCGACGGACGAGAAACAGTCGTGGACCAGCACGACGCCCCCGGTCCGCACGTGGCGGGCCCACCGCAGATCGTCAAGGACGGTGACGACATCGTGTTTGCCGTCGATGAAGAGCACATCGAGCGGGGCCGACCAGCCCGGGCGCACCGCGGTCGAGTAGTCCGCGATGAGCTGGACATGACCATCGACCCCCGCCTGCGCGATGTGCGCCTCGAACGACCTCCGGGTCGTGGGGGAGCCGTACTTCCAGTCGTCGACGAAGGGATCGACCGCGACGACCGAGCCATCCGTGCCGGCGATCGCCGTGGCGAGGACCACCGTGCTGCGTCCCTCGTAGCTGCCGATCTCGAGGATCCGCGCCGGCTGCGGCGCCCCCAGTGCGCACGAGAACAACAGCCGCGCCTGTCCCTCGGTCAGCCACCCCCGGTATCCGCGGGCGCGGGACCAGACCGCCTCGAAGGCATCCTCGCAGGCCATCCGCGAGCCCTCGGTGGCGACGGGGTCCATCGGTGCGGCTCCTAGGGTGGCTGGGCCCGATCCTGGCGGGTCGGTGGTGACGGGGGTCGGCGGTGGCGGGGTCGGCGGTGGCGGGGTCGGTGCTGGAGAGGATCGTGGACGGGAGGGGCTCGGGTGGGTCGCCGGCGGGACCGCACTCGGCGGTGGGACGAATCCGCGGCGCTCGATTGTGGCACGCTGCTCGGCATGTCGACGCGGTCGCGGACCGGCCAACGGGTCCCCGAGATCGTGGCGCTCGTCCTCGTCGCGCTCATCCTCGCGCCCGCCGCCCGCGGCGGGACGGTTCTCGCCTACGACATGCCGTGGTCGCCGGTGCCGCTGTGGACCCCGTTCACGCTCGGCGTCGGCACACCCGCCCCCCGGGCCGTGCCCAGCGATGCCGCCGCGGTGGCACTGGGGCAACTCGTCGGGGCGGGTGTCGCCCAGATCCTCATCCTCGCCGCGATCCTCCTCGCCGCCGCGCTGGGTCCGGTGGCCCTGCTGCGGCGGCATACCCCGGTCGGGATCACGGGCCAGACCGTGGCGGCCGTCGTCGCCATCTGGAATCCCTTCGTCGCCGAACGCCTCGCCATCGGCCAGTGGACGATCCTCCTCGGGTATGCCGTGCTCTCCTGGCTCGCGCTCACCGCCCTCGGCAGGGGGCCGGCCGCCCCGGCGATGCTCGGGGTGACCGGGTGCCTGGCCGCGGGGTCCCTCGGCGGCGCCAACGGGCTCGTCGTCGCGCTCCCGTTCGCCTTGGCCGCCATCGCGGGGCGGGGCCGGGATGGGGCGCGTCGCCTCGCGCTCGTCTGCCTGACCGGCGCCGGCCTGGTCGCCGTCTGGGCGCTGCCCTCGCTGGTGGCCGGGGTCAGCGGCGACCCGTCCGGTGCGGAGGCGTTCGCGCCCCGTGCCGACGTCCCGGGACCCACGGTGGTGTCCTTGATCGCCGGCGGGGGATGTGGAATGCCGCCGCACATTTCGTCCGCGGCTCGGCACCCGCGGGCCTGTTGGTCACCGCCTTCGCCGTCCTCGCGCTCCTCGCCGGTGTCCCGCTCCTCTGGCGCACCCGGCTGCGCCGCCTCCTGTATGCCGCTCTCGTCGCCTTCGCCGCCGTCGCCGCCAGCGCCCTCCCCGGGCTGCGTGGGGGATGGGACTTTCTCGTGGTCCACCTTCCTGGGGGAGGGGTGCTGCGGGATTCGCAGAAGCTCCTCGCCCCGTGGGTGCTCCTCCTCGCCCTCGCCGCGGGGGTCGCGGTGGACCGCCTCGCGGCGACTCGACCGCTCAGCGCGGGCGATGCGGCGGCGCGCCGCGCCCGGGCGCCCTGGCTCGCCGGCATCGCCCCCGTCGCCGGCATCGTCGCCCTCCTGGTCCCGGTCGCCCTGCAACCCCGGATCGCCTGGGGACTGGGCGGGTGGCTGAGCGCGCACGCGACCCCGGCCGACTATCGCGCCACCGCCGCGGCGCTCTCGGCGGCCGACCCGGGCCTGGTCGGGGTGCTCCCCTGGAACCAATACCGGCGCTATCCCTGGAACGGCGGGCGCATCTGCCTGACCCTCGCCCCGCGCATCGTCGACCAACAAGTCCTGTTCAACGACGCCCTCCCGACCCGCGAGGGGTGGATCGCCGGGGAGGACCCGCGGGCGGCCGCCGTCACCCGCGCCATCGCCGCCGGCGCCGACCCGGTCACCGCGCTGCGCCGGGCCGGGGTGCGCTACCTCTTCGTCGAGACCGATCTCGCCGACACCGCATCGGGGGCCGCGTCGGCTCGGCCACCGGCTCGGCCACCGGGACGGGTGGTGTCCACGGGGGCGAGCGGAACGGCATACGACCTGGGGGCGGTAGCGGTGAGCGGTCAGGTCCCGGTCGCTGCCCCGCTGGTGACCGGGTGGCTGGTCACCGGGGCCACGTGGTGCGGTCTCGGCGTGGCCGCGATGGTGCGCGCGATGCGGCGCAATCTGACCACGCGTCGAAATGGGTGAACGCGCAAAGGGTTTGCTACTCTGCGGTCATGAATCCTCGGACCACGGGCGCCGCTTCCTTCGTCGGCGGTGTGATCCTCGCGCTGTTCGCGATCATCGGAGGGGTCAACGCGATCACCCCGACCCCGAACCAGACACCGGCGAACCTCGCGCAATACGACTCGAAGTAGTCCTCCGCGCCCCGGCGCGACCTGGCGTGCGGCCCTCCGGGCTGACACGCCTCATTTTTCCCCGCGGATCCACGAACCGAAGCGCTCGTCGATCCCATCCGCCGCGTCCTCAGCCGCCCCGCATTCAGCCACCGCGTCCTCAGCGAGCGTGTCGGCGGACATCGCCTCTCCGTCCGCCGCAGCGAGCAGCAGCCGCTCCCACGCGTCCACCGTTTGAGCCCACCGGAACCTCGCCACCCAGTCCTGGACCGCGACCTCCATCCTCGCTCTCAACTCGGCGTCGTCCAGGAGTCGGGCGAGAGCGCCGGTGAAGGCGGCCCCGCCCTCGTCGCACAGCAATCCCGTCTCCCCGTCGCGGATCGAGTCCTGCAGCCCACCGGCACGCCGGAAGCCGACCGCCGGGGTCCCGTGAACGCCAGCCTCGACGACGACCAGACCCCACCCCTCCTTCAGCGACGGGATCGCCAGGACCCAGGCCTGCGCCAAGAGCCGGTGCTTCTCCGCCTCGGAGACGTGGTCGGTGAAGGTGACCAGGTCCGCGGCGCCGTGGGCCTCGGCATACTCACGCAGGGAGGGTGCCCACCAGCCCGACCCGATGACGAGCAGGCGCAGGCCCGGCCGCTGCGCTGCTAACGCGGCGACCGCGTCGATGGCGAGTTCGATGCGTTTGTGGGGGACCAGGCGACCCAGGACGGCCACCAGCGGGGTGGGGAGCGTTCGATCTGCTCGTCGCGCACGACGTCGGTCCCGTTGTGGATGACCGTGGTCCGGGCGGGGTCGACGCCCAGACCCGCGAGTTCGGTGCGCGTCGAGGGGGAGACCGCGACATAGTCCGTATGCCGATACACCCGCGGCGCGACCCGCGACTCCAGCCACCAACCCACGCCGGCTGCCCGGGGGCCGAGAACGACGGGCCACTGCTCCTTGTGGACGTGGTGGACGAGGTTGACGACCCGCCCGCGGCCGACCAGTGGCGAGAGGAAAGGGACCCCGTTCTGGATGTCGACGACGACATCGGCACGCAGTCGCCCGGCCAGACGGGAGGCCAGCGCCCTCGGGAACACCCCGTAGCGCCCGCCGCGCCGCGAGTAGGCCACCCCGCGGACGACCTCGTCGGGCACGGCCCCGGGATAGGTCGCCGTCCTGATGGTCACCTGATGTCCGCGTCGCGCGAGGCCCTCCGCGACCTCGGCTAGGTACTTCTCCGCCCCGCCCGCCTCGGGGTGGTGCTGGTCGCGCCAGGTGAGGATTAGAATGCGGATATTGCGCGACAACGCGGGTGATCCTCAGGGCTGGTGGAAGCGGACATCGGGGGGGCGGCGACCGACGAGGCGCGCCGCCCTCGCAAGTAGCATGGCGGCCGTGCACCCTGGCCAGTCGGAACGTTACGGCACGGTGACCCGGTGCGCTCCCGTCCGGCCCTGACGGATCACGCGTCCCGGCGGGGCCGACCCCTGCCGCGCCTCTCGTTGGCCACTCTCGCCGGGCTGTTCGTCGTCTGGAGCGTCGCCTGGTCGACACCGGCGGGCCGCATCGGTGAGGACACCAAGAACGACCTCTATGTCGACGCCTGGGGCCTGATGCGGCGGGCGCTCCATCTGTGGGACCCCCAGGTGACGTGGGGGATGCTCCAGAACCAGGGGTACGGCTATCTCTTCCCGATGGGCCCCTTCTTCGCCCTCGGCTCCGCGGTGGCACCGGTGTGGATCGTCCAGCGGCTGTGGTGGTCGGCCTTGCTCACCGCCGGATACCTCGGGTCTCTCGCCCTCCTGCGGGCGCTCGACCTCGGCGGGGGACAACGGCATACCCCCGCGGTCTGGGCGCACCTCGGTGCCCTCGCCTACACCCTCGCGCCCCGGGTCCTCTCGACGATGGGGGCGATCTCACCGGAGGCCCAGGCCCAACTGCTCGCCCCGCTGATCCTCCTCCCGCTGGTGCGCGCCACCGCTGGCCGGATCCCGCCCCGCCGCGCCGCGGCCTGGTCCGCCCTCGCCGTGCTCGGATGCGGCGGCGTCAATGCGACGGCAACCGTGTTCGCCGCCGCCCCGGCTGGCCTCTGGCTGATCTCCCGCTCGCGGTGGTGGCGGGCCGGCCTGACCTGGTGGTGGATCGCGCTGGTTCTCGCCGCGAGCGCGTGGTGGCTCGGTCCTCTCCTGGTCCTCGGACGCTATTCGCCCCCATTCCTCGGATGGATCGAGACGGCGGCGATGGTCACCGGCCCGGTCGGGCTCCTCGACGTCGTCAAGGGCACGACCCACTGGCTCGGGCACCTCATCGTCCCGGGGGGAGCGTGGTGGCCGGCGGGCTGGGCGATCGCGAGCGATCCGGCGATCGTCGTCGCGAGCGCCCTGCTCGGCGGCCTCGGCCTGGCCGGCCTGGCCCTTCCGAGCCGGCACCGGCGTTTCCTCCTGCTCTGCCTTGGCGTCGGGCTGGCCTTCGTCGCCATCCCCCACACCGGCCCGCTCGGCTCGCCGCTGTCGAGCACCGCCCAGCACCTCCTCGACGGGCCGCTGGCCCCGTTCCGCAATGTCCACAAGGCCGATCCCCTGATCCGGCTGCCTCTGGTCGTCGGGCTGGTCCGGCTGGGCGCCAGTGCCAACGGCCTCGCCCTCCGGCGATGGAGCATCCTGACGCGTCCTCTCCGGTTCGTGGTCGGACTGGCGATCCTCCTCGTCGCGGCACCGGCGATGAGCGGATCGCTGGCCACGCGCGGGACCTTCGCCGCGATGCCGGGCTACTGGGTTCAGGCCGGAGCGTGGCTCGACGCCCATGCGGGCGGGGGCGGCGCGCTCCTGCTGCCGTCCTCGAGTTTCGGCGAATACACGTGGGGGAGAACGATCGACGAACCCCTGCGCGCGCTGACGTCGGCGCCGTATGCCGTGCGCGACGCCGTCCCGCTGACCCCCGCCGGGACGATCCGATTCCTCGACGAGATCGAGCGCCGCGCCCAGACCGGCGGCGACCTCCAGGGGGCGACGGCGGCGCTGAGATCGGTCGGGATCGGCTATGTCGTCCTGCGCAACGACCTGGACACCGACGTCACCGGTGGGCCGCCGGTGGCGGTCGCCCGCTCTGCCCTCCTGAGCACCCCGACCGTGCGCCGGGTCGCCGCCTTCGGCAGTCCGGTCGCCGACGCCACCGGGAGTCCCGTTGCGCCCGTGGAGATCTTCGCCCTCGACGGCGGGGCGACGACGCCCCTGACGCTCATCCCCGCGCCGGCGCTTCCCGTCGTCTCCGGGGCCAGCGAGGCGCTGCCGACGCTGCGGGACGCCGGGCTGGTCGCGGGCCCAGTCGTCTTCGACGGCGACGTCCCCGCCGCCGACGCCTCTGCCGCCGACGCCAACGCCAACGCCCGCATCGAGACCGACACCCTGCGCGCCCGCCACCGCTTCTTCGGCGCGACCCGCGGCCAGGATGCGAGCCGCGGCTTGACCGCGGCGGAGGCGCGGACGGCACCCGACTACCTCCCGTGGTCGGATCCACGGCTGCGGTCGGTCACGGCATACGGGCAGATCGCGGGGGTGAGCGCGACCTCGGCACTCTCCGACACCAACTCCCTGGCCGGCATCCGTCCCGCCGATCGGCCCTATGCCGCCCTGGACGGCGATCCGCGCACCGCCTGGCTCACGGATCACCAGGCCCATCCGGCCCTGACCGTCCGCTTCACCGCGTCCCGAGGCGTCGGCCGCCTCGTGGTGACGCCAGCCGCCGGCGGGCTCTGGGACGTCCGTGGGGGTGGCGGCACCGACCCGAATCCGGGTGTCGCTCGGGGGTGCCTCGGCGGACACGACGCTCGACCCCGCGAGCCGCCCTCAGACCGTCGCCGTGCCCCGCGCCACCGGAGCCGACCTGCGCATCGAGATCCTCGCGACGACCTGGGGCGACCCCGCCGGGGTGACGACTGGTCTGGCCGAGGTCGTGATCGACGACCTCGCCCCGACGGAGTCCGTCGCCACCCCCGCCCCGCGGACCGCCGGCACCACCGCGGGGATCGTCCTCGGCCGGGACCCGTCCGCGTTCGACGGGTGCGTCTCCACGGGCTCGGAACTCGCCTGCCTCCCCGACGCCCGCGTCCGGGCCGCCGAGGAGACCGGAATCCTGCGGCGCGTCGTCACCCGGGCGACGCCGGGGACGTATGCCGCGGACGGCCTCCTCCGGGCCGACCCCCTCCACGCCTCCCCCCTCCTGTCCAGGCCCGAGGTCGAGGTGACCACGAGCAGCCGGCGAACGATCGGGCTGGCCACCGCGCCGGAGGCGCTCGTCGACGCCGATCCCGCGACGGCGTGGAGCCCGGCGGCCACCGACTCCCACCCCACGATCACCCTCGCCGTCCCCCAACCGCGGCGCCTCGGCGACCTCACGGTGGTCGCGCGTGGCGACTGGGTCCGGCGAAATGCGGGCCTGACCGTCGAGGTCGACCGTGACGGGGACCGGGAGTTCGCCACGCTCGGGCGGGACGGGGTGCTCCACCTGGCGGCCCGCCCCACGTCGCGCCTGACGCTGCGCTTCCTCCCCGACGCCGGGAGCCGGCCGCTTCAGGGCCTGGCCATGTCCAGCCTCGATGTCGAGGGCCTCGACCTGCCGCCCGTCGCCGACAGCGTGCAGGCGGGGTGCGGCACCGGGCCGGACTTGATCGTCGACGGCCGGTCGATCCCGACCTCGGTCAGCGGCAGCCGGGCCGCGCTGCGTGGCGAGGGGGCGCTGCGGTGGCGGGCGTGCGGCCCCGTCATCCTGCCCGCCGGCGGCGCGCCGGTGACGATCAGCCTGGGCCGGTGGTCGCAACTGAGCCCTGCGACGATCGTCCTGAAACCGGATTCGGTTGTTGCCGTGGGAAGTTCGGCCGCTATGACCAGCGTCGCGGCGAGCCGGTCCGCGGGTGGGCGGCTCGACGCGGACCTGACCGCCGGGCCGGAGCGCATCCTCGCGACCCTCCAGAACGCCAACCCCGGCTGGCGGGCCACGGTGGCGGGCGTGTCGCTGGCGCCGATGACCGTGGACGGCTTCCGCCAAGCGTTCGTCGTCCCGGCGGGGGTCGCCGGACACCTCGTCGTCGATTTCGCCCCCGACCGGCCCTATCGCCTCGCGCTCCTCGTCGGCGCGGTCCTGGCGGGCCTGGTCCTGCTCACCCTCCTGGTCCCGGGCGGGCGGCCGCGTGTCGTCCCGCCCGCCACCGGCCACGCGATCTTCCGCGGGCGCGCCGCGCATCTCGGGCTCGTCCTCGGGACGCTGGCGGCTGGGGTCGTCCTGGCCGGACCGGCCGGCGCGGTTGTGGCCGCAGCGGTACTGGCCGGTGTGGCGCTGGACGGTGTGGCGCTGGCCGGCCGCGACGACGGCGGGGTGACCGGGCGAGGCGGGGTGACCGGGCGAGGCGGGGTGACCGGGCGAGGCGGGGTGACCGGGCGAGGCAGGGTGACCGGGGAAGGTGGGCTGACCGGGCGCGGCGGGATCGGCATACGTCGGCCCGGGTCGGTGATCCCGGCGGCGGTGGCCGTGCTGGTCCTGGTGGCCGCAGCGGCGCAGGCGGTGTTCGGCAGCGGGGGCGGGTCAGGCCCGCCCACGCTCGAGCGGGTCACGCGGTGCCTCTGCCTCGCGGCGCTGCTCCTGGCCGCGAGCGTGCGCCCAGGCGATGACCGGGCGCTCGACCGCGACATACGTCAGGGCGCCCAGGAGGAGGGTCAGCGGGACCCCGAGGGCGAGCAGGGGCACCAGCCCGCCGCTGAACTCCTCGAGTCCGGACACGGCATACAACAGGGTGAAGACCGGGACATGCCACAGGAAGATCCCGTAGCTGATCCGTCCCAGTCCCGCGCACACCGGATGTCCGAGAGCGCGCCGCCACGGGTTGTCACCGCCGAGGACGAGTGGCAGCAGGACGGCGAGCGCGACGACACATGAGAGGACCATCTTGACCGCGAGTCGGCCCCCGCTGACGGTCCCGAGGGTGAGCCGCCCCGCGACCGGCGTCGTCGCCAGGAGGTATGCCGCCCCGCCCAGTGCCAGCACCGGCCCGGGCCGCGCGGCCCACGCGGCGAGCCGTCGGCTCACCGGGTGGCTCGGCCGGGCCACGACCTCGGCCAGGAACATCCCGAGGGCGAAACTCGCGCTGCGCGCCGGGAGCCAGCGCTCGTAGGGGATGTCGTGGAGGAGGTCAGCCGAACTGGCCAACCACGTCAGCGCCACGCCGACGGGGAGGAAAGCCGTGAGGATCGAGACGGGCAGGTCCGGGTTGCGGCGGCGCGCCGCCGCGAGCGCGAGGGCGAGCAGCGGGAGGACGGCATAGAAGGAGACTTCGGTGGCGATGCTCCACGACTGGGAGAAGGCCGGGATCAGGCTGTGGTGGACATAGATCTGCAGGGTGAGGGCATGGAGGAGCAGATCGCGGGCCGACGGCCCGGTGGCGATAGCGACGACGGCCAGGACGAGCCAGTACGCCGGGAGGATGCGGGCGGCGCGCCGCACGGCATACGTCCGAAGGTGCTGCGTGGACAACGACCGCGGGTCCCGCACCAACCCGCGGTGGAGGAGATATCCGGAGAGCACGAAAAAGATGGCGACACCGAAATCGCCGCGACCCATCAGATGACCCCATAACCCGGCGGAATTGACGGCGCCACTGAGAAAGGCGGCATGCGTCAGGACCACGAGGGCGGCGGCGACCAGCCGCGCGCCGTCGAGGGCCAGGACATGGGTGCGCACATCCGCTTGCATACCCGTCAATCCATCGCGCAGACAAGCGGGAGTGGTCTCATTTGGATACCGTCGGTAGCCCGACCGCGTGTCGGGTATTGCACAAGACGGCTTACCCACTGGTAGCATCTGCCGACCGCTGTCAACCCCCGAGGAGTCCACGTCCATGCGGAAAGTCCTTGCTCCCCTCCTTCTCGGTCTCGGGGGATTCTTCCTGACGACGGCGTTGCTGGTCCTCATGTGGGTCCCCGGCCAGGTCAAGAAGACCCCGCTCGACACGAAGAACACCAGCCGGGCGATCGGTGACGCGGTTTATCTGACCGGCGACCGCACCCCCGCCAAGGGCATGACCCGCTCGGTTGTCGACGGCCAGGTCTCCGACTCCAACACGGTGGTCTTCCAGACCTTCACCTGCCTCATCCGCGACCCCGACGGCACCGCGGGCGACTGTGTCAACGCCGAGGGCACGGACAGCAAGCTCATCAACGCGTCAACGGACGCCTTCGCCACCGACCGCACGACGGGCCTGGCGGTCAAGGACCAGGAGCACTACCTCGGCGCCGACGCCTCCCCCCACGAGGGCCTGATCAACAAGTTCCCCTTCGACGTCCAGAAGAAGACGTATCCCTTCTGGGACAGCGTCCTCGGGCGCGCCGTCGACGCGACCTTCCAGGGTGAGGAGAAGGTTCAAGACCTCAACACCTACAAGTTCATGATCAAGGTCGACAACGAGCCTGCCGAGATCTCCTCGGGTGTCAAGGGCACCTATAGCGACGAGAAGACGCTCTGGATCGACCCGATGACGGGCGCGATCATCAACCAGACGGAGCACCAGAGCCGCATCCTTCCCAATGGCGATGTCGCCCTGGATCTCAACCTCAAGATGGATGACACGACCATCGGCAATGCGGTCAAGGACGCCAAGGCCAATGGCGGCAAGCTCGGCCTGGTCGGTCGTATGCCGCTCATCGCCGGCCTGCTCGGCCTCCTCTCCCTCGCCCTGGGGTTCATCCTCATGCGCTCGTCCGGCACGCCCCAAGCCGAGGGTTCCCCGATCGAGGTCACCTCATCCGGGCCGGACACGACCGGCACGGCTCCCGCAGCCGGGCAGTGGGCCGCTCCGGGCGACCCCGATCTGACCGTCGAGCGGACCCAGGCCCTGCCGACCAGCGCGGTCGAGGCGTCGGCCGCCGAGGCCACCCTCCCCGCCCCCGAGGCCACCATCCCGCGGACGGTCAACCTCGACAAGCAGCCGCCGCGCACCATCAACCTCGAGAAGGAATAGCCCTCCTGTGCGCGTTGTCGTCACCGGCGGCGCGGGCTTTCTCGGATCCCATCTGTGCGATGCCTTCGTCGCGCGCGGTGACGAGGTCGTCTGCCTCGACAACTTCCTGACCGGCAACCCGGAGAATGTCGCCCACCTCGTCGGAGCGCCTGGCTTCCGCCTCGTGCGCACGGACGTCACCGACTACGTCCACGTCCCCGGCCCCGTCGACATCGTCCTCCACTTCGCCTCCCCGGCCTCGCCGATCGACTATCTCCGGGTGCCGATCGAGACCCTCAAGGTCGGGTCGGTGGGCACCCTGCACGCGCTCGGGCTGGCCAAGGAGAAGGGCGCCCGATTCGTCCTTGCCTCGACCTCGGAGGTGTATGGCGATCCCGAGATCCACCCGCAGCCCGAGACCTATTGGGGCCATGTCAACCCCGTCGGACCTCGCGGGGTGTACGACGAGGCGAAGCGGTTCGCCGAAGCGCTGACGCTGGCGTATCGGCATACGCACGGGGTCGACACCGGGATTGTCCGGATCTTCAACACCTTCGGGCCACGGATGCGCCCCAACGACGGCCGGGCGATCCCCAACTTCATCCGCCAGGCTCTGGCCGGTGAGCCGGTCACGGTGGCCGGCGACGGATCACAGACCCGCTCGATCTGCTACGTCGACGACCTCGTCGCCGGCATCCTCGCGTTGGCGGGGAGCCCGCACGCAGGCCCGATCAATATCGGGAACCCGCACGAGATCTCCATGCTCGAACTCGCCAAGTGGATCATCGACCTCACCGGCTCGACCAGCGAGGTCGTCCACATCGCGCGGCCGGTCGACGACCCGACCGTCCGGCAACCCGACACCACGCTCGCCTCGACGCTGCTCGGCTGGGCGCCCCGGGTTCCGGTCGAGGAGGGTCTGCGTCGGACGATCGACTGGTTCCGCGAGCAGGACGCCCGCGCGGCTTTCGGCGCTCCACCGCTTGCTCCCGAGACGACGCAGCAGATCCTCAACGGCTGAGGCCGGGGTCGGCCGACACCTCGCGGCCGAGGACCCGGGCAGCTCAGCGGATCAGTCCGCGGCGAGGGCCGCAGCGCCGACGATCCCGGCTTGGTTCTCCAGTTGGGCCGGGACGATCGGGGTCCGCAGTTTCAGCAGGGGGAGGAACTTGTCGGCCTTGCGGGAGATCCCGCCGCCGACGACGAAGAGATCGGGCCACAGGAGATTCTCGAGCGCGGTGTAATAGGGCTGCAGCCGCTTCTCCGCCCACTCCTGGTACTTCAGCCCTTCGCGCTCTTTCGCGCTGGAGGCGGCCCGGGTCTCCGCGTCGTACCCGTCGACCTCGAGGTGCCCGAGCTCGCAGTTGGGGATGAGGATTCCGTTGTGCAGCAAGGCGATCCCGATGCCGGTGCCGAGAGTGGTGCGGATGACGAGGCCCTCGTGGCCCTTTGCGGCACCGAATCGCTGCTCCGCCACGCCCGCCGCGTCGGCGTCGTTGACGAGGAGGCACTTGCGACCGAGGGCCTCGGAGAAGATGTCCTGGCCCGGGGCGTCGACCCAGCTCTTGTCGATATTGGCCGCGGTCCGCACGATGCCGTGCTGGACCACACCGGGGATGGTGACGCCGATGGGTGCGTCCTT
The DNA here is from genome assembly GCA_016702415.1 of Nostocoides sp. Classification (GTDB taxonomy): domain Bacteria; phylum Actinomycetota; class Actinomycetes; order Actinomycetales; family Dermatophilaceae; genus Nostocoides_A. Next base: position 416,299 of record JADJEA010000024.1, on the reverse strand, counting down.
GGGCAGGTCGGCGGTGAACATGTCGGCGATCTGGTCAACGATCGCGGCCACCGCCTTCGGCGTCGACTTCTCGGGGGTCGCGATCTTGGCGCGCGGCTGGAGGAACTGACCCGTGGCGATGTCGACGGGGGCACCCTTGATGCCGGATCCTCCGATGTCGATGCCCAGCGCGACCCCGTGAGTGCTCACGTTGCCCGACCTCCCGTTCGTTGGCCCGCGGGCCGGACGACCCGCGTGTCCAAACCTAGTGTGGCCGTATGCCGTATCGCCACACCGCGGCCGGGCATCTGCGGGGCGGTGCGGGCGCCGGGTGAGTTGCCGGGGTGATGACGGTGCGGGGGTCAGTCGGCCTTCTCGGCGACGAAGATCGCGGTCCCGGGGATCAGCCGCCCCCGCAGCGGCGACCAGCCGCCCCACTCCGAGTCGTTGCCGTCCCGCCATTCGGGCTCGACGACGTCGAGGACGCGGAAGCCGGCGGCAACGAGCTCGCGAACCCGCGCTCCCATCGTCCGGTGGTGCTCGACATAGGTGAGCCGCCCGCGGTCGTCGAACTCGGCATACGGCCTGGTGTCGAAGTAGCTCTGGTGGACGGTCAATCCGGCCCGTCCCGGGACGTCGGGGAAGGCCCAGCGGATCGGGTGGGTCGTGGAGAAGACGAACCGGCCGCCGGCCACCAGCACCCGCGCGGTCTCGCGCATGACGCGCGCGGAGTCCGCGACGAAGGGCACCGCGCCGTATGCCGTGAACACCGTCCCGAAGGTGGTGTCGCCGAACGGAAGCCGAGCGGCGTCGCACTGGAGGACGGGCACGGGGACGCCCGTCGTTCGATTGAGGGAGCGCGCTCGCCGGGCCATCCCCCCGGACAGGTCGCTGGTGATCACATCGACCCCCCGGGTCCGCAGCCAGCGCGCGCACTGGCCCGCGCCGCCGCCGATCTCGAGGACGGGACCGCGCGGCATACCGCCGTCGGGGGAGAGCAGGCCGAGGTCGGCCTCGGTCCAGCCCTCGGGACCCCACACGAAGCTCGCGTCACCGAGGAACTCCCCGTGCTCGGCGTAATAGTCGTCGGCCTCGGCGTCCCACCACTGCCGTTGGGCGCGCACCGACGCCGCCTGGGTGACGTCGCGGCGGGCGGGATGCGGCATACAGCCATTGTGGTGGCTCGGGGTCGGTGACTTTGGGTCCGGGACTTTGGGTCCGGGACTTTGGGTCCGGGACTTTGCGTCCGAGACTCTGGGTCCGGGACTTTGACCCCCTCTCGACAGCGCAACTAGACTGGCCGGGCACGCGTGCGCCCTGTCGGCGTGCGCGCGCGTTCCCTGTCCGCACTACGCACCCATCCGCATCGGAGTTCCTACTACATGACTGCCAGCCCGGTCGCTTCGACCGCCCCTCAGATCGCCATCAACGACATCGGCTCTGAGGAAGAACTTCTCGCCGCCATCGACGAGACCATCAAGCACTTCAACGACGGTGACATCGTCGCCGGACGCATCGTCAAGGTCGACCGCGACGAGGTCCTGCTCGACATCGGGTACAAGTCCGAAGGCGTCATCCCCGCCCGCGAGCTGTCGATCCGCAACGACGTCGATCCCGCCGAGATCGTGAGCCTCGGTGACGAGGTCGAGGCCCTGGTCCTCCAGAAGGAGGACAAGGAAGGCCGGCTGATCCTCTCCAAGAAGCGCGCGCAGTACGAGCGCGCCTGGGGCACGATCGAGAAGATCAAGGAGGAGGACGGCGTCGTCAAGGGCTCCGTCATCGAGGTCGTCAAGGGTGGCCTCATCCTCGACATCGGCCTGCGCGGGTTCCTTCCGGCCTCGCTCGTCGAGATGCGCCGGGTCCGCGACCTCCAGCCCTATGTCGGCAAGGAGATCGAGGCCAAGATCATTGAGCTCGACAAGAACCGCAACAACGTCGTCCTCTCCCGCCGCGCGTGGCTCGAGCAGACCCAGTCCGAGGTCCGCTCGACCTTCCTGCGCGAGCTGCAGAAGGGGCAGGTGCGCTCCGGCGTCGTCTCCTCGATCGTCAACTTCGGTGCGTTCGTCGACCTCGGTGGGGTCGACGGTCTGGTCCACGTCTCCGAGTTGTCGTGGAAGCACATCGACCACCCGTCGGAGGTCGTCGAGGTCGGTGACGAGGTCACCGTCGAGGTGCTCGACGTCGACATGGACCGCGAGCGGGTTTCGTTGTCGCTCAAGGCGACCCAGGAAGACCCGTGGCAGCACTTCGCGCGCACCCACGCGATCGGCCAGGTCGTCCCGGGCAAGGTCACCAAGCTCGTGCCCTTCGGGTCGTTCGTCCGGGTCGCCGACGGCATCGAGGGCCTGGTCCACATCTCCGAGCTCGCCGAGCGTCACGTCGAGTTGCCCGAGCAGGTCGTCACCGTCGGCTCCGAGATCTTCGTCAAGGTCATCGACATCGACCTCGAGCGTCGCCGGATCTCGTTGTCGCTCAAGCAGGCGAACGAGGATGGTGCCGGCCAGGTCGAGTTCGACCCGACCCTCTACGGGATGGCCGCCGAGTACGACGAGGCCGGCAACTACAAGTACCCGGAGGGCTTCGACCCGGAGACCAACGAGTGGCTTGAGGGCTACGAGAAGCAGCGCGAGGCCTGGGAGAAGCAGTATGCCGAGGCCCACGCCCGTTGGGAGGCGCACCGCGCCCAGATCGAGAAGGCCGCGCGCGACGAGGCCGAGGCCGGCGGCGAGGCGGAGGTCCCGACCTCCTACTCCTCCTCCGGCTCCAGCGGTGCCGCCGCGGCCGCCGAGGGCACCCTCGCCTCCGACGAGGCTCTCGCCGCGCTTCGCGAGAAGCTCACCGGCAACTGACGGTCAGCGGGCGCGTGCCGCCCGCCGGACCCAATGCGACCGGCCCGTACCCCGTGGGGTGCGGGCCGGTCGCATTGCGTCCGTGGCTGATCCCGTGGCTGACGCCCCTGGCGTGGCGACGCGGGCTGGTGGCGGAGAATGCAGGCCATGGAGAGTGGGACGCAGGTCAATCCCGTCGGCTGGTGCGGCACCGAGTGCGTGTGGGCGGAGAGTGAATGAGCATGTCGCCCAATGCCTCTCGAGTGCGCCCGCAGGAACCCGTCCTCCGCGTGGGCCTGACCGGGGGGATCGGATCGGGGAAGTCCACGGCCGCTGCTGTGTTTGCCGGGCTCGGGGCCGTCGTGGTCGACGCCGACCGGATCGCCCGCGACGTCGTCGCCGTGGGCACGCCGGGTCTGGCGTCCATCGTCGAGACATTCGGTGCTCGGGTCGTGACCGCGGCCGGGGATCTCGATCGCGCTGCCCTGGCCGGCCTCGTCTTCGCCGACCCGGCCGCCTTGGCGGCTCTGGAAGGGATCACCCATCCGTTGATCTGGGCCGAGGCTGCTCGGCAGTTCGCCGCCGTCCCGCCCGGGGGGATCGCCGTCCACGACATGCCGCTCCTGGTCGAGAAGCGAATGTCGGCCGACTATCACCTCGTCGTCGCCGTCCTCACCGAAACGCAGGTCCGGGTCGACCGTCTGGTCACGCATCGCGGGCTCGAGGAGGCCGACGCCCGGCGGCGGATCGCCGCTCAGGCGAGCGATGAGGAGCGGCGGGCCGCCGCGGATGTCGTGCTCGACAACAATGGCCCACCCGAGACCCTGCGAAGGGCGGCGGAAACGCTGTGGCACAGCAGGATCGAGCCGTATGCCGCGAACCTGCGCCGCGGCATACCCGCCCGGGCGGCGCCCGGCCTGGGTGAGAAACCCCTGGAGGACGTTGCCGCGCAAGGGAATCGGGTCCTCGCCCGGGTGCGGCGGGCGCTCGGGGAGGCGTCGTCGGTGACCTCCGGGGCGTCCGCAGCCACGCGGGACGGGCACCTTGTCCTGGGGCTCCACCACCCCGGCAGCCTCGACCGGGCTCGCCTGGCGGAGGCGGGCTACCCGGTGGTCGAGGAGCTCAATGATGGTGTGCGGCTGGGCAATTGCGATCCGGCCTGGCCGGCCGCCATCGACGTCACCGCCTCACCGACGTCCCCCTGACACCCGCCGGCAGCGGGTGCGTCGTCCCTGACCGCCCCGTTGATGTGGCCTGCCGCAGGTCGCCCGGGCGCGGTCAGCGCGCGTCGGCACGACCCAGGTGTTCGCGACAGGCGACGACGCGCCGACGCCACCAGGCGATCCGATCCGGGGGGGCGGCATACCGGTCGAGGAGGTCCTCGTCGGGGGAGACCCGCCGGGGAACCACCCATCCCCTGGTCGCCGTCATCGATGCCGCACACACGTCGCCGTCCATGAGAGCGAGGGTCCCGAGGCCACAGGCGCCGTCCAGCTCCGGGAGCGCGGCGGCGAGGGCGGCGCCGGCGGCGATCCCGATGGAGGTGTCGAGCGCCGAGGAGACGACGACCGGCAGCCCGTGGGCCGCCACGATCCGCAGGGCCCGGCGGATTCCCCCCGACGGCGCGACCTTGAGCACGAGCAGGTCGGCCAGGCCGGTGAGGTCCACCCGGAGGGGGTCGTCGGCCTTGCGGATCGCCTCGTCCGCGGCGACCCGCATCTCGACCCGGGCCCGGGCCAACTCGGCGCGTAGCGCGCGAAGCTCCGCGAGTGTCTCCACGGGTTGCTCGACATAGTCGATGTCGAACGCGGCCAACGCTTTCAGCGCGAGTGCGGCCTCCCCGACCGTCAAGGCCCCGTTGGCATCCAGGCGGATGCGCGCGTCCGGACCGAGTTCGCGACGGACCCGCTCGACGCGCCTGATGTCGTCGGCGAGGTGCTGACCCGCCTGGGCGATCTTGACCTTGACCGTCGTGCAGCCGGGGAACCGGGCGAGGATCGCGGGCACCCGATCCGCGGGCACGGCCGGGACGGTGGCGTTGACGGCGATGGCGCATCTGACTGGGGCGGGCCAGGCGGCATACGCGCTCTCGATCGCGGCGGTCAGCCAACGGGCCGCCTCGGGCGGCTCGTATTCCGGGAATGGCCCGAACTCGCCCCACCCGGCTGGCCCCTCGATCAGCGCCACCTCCCGCGTGGTGACCCCCCGGAACGGAACGGCCATCGGGATGGCGACGACGCGCAGTCCCGCAAGCAGATCGGCGACGGGTGGCGCGGTCACCCCGCCTCCACGACGGAGCCGGTCGGGCCCTGGGGATCGGCCGCCCCGGGAGGGCGGGGTCCCTCGGGTGGAGCATCCGTCGCCCCAGGGGGTATGCCGCGCCGCCCCAGCTCGGCCTCCGCGCGCGCGAGCCCGCCGTGCTCCAGCGCGGCGAGCGCGGTGTGGCCGCGCCAGACGACCCGGCCGCGGCGGCGCACCGTGATGCCGAGGTCGGCAGCGAGGTGTTCGAGATCCCCGGCCGTGTTGCGACGCTCGTCGGGTAATGGGACCGGCAGGACGTGGGCCTGGCCGATCGGGGCCCATCCGTGGACCTCGATGTCCCATCCGTAGCCACGTCCGGAGAGGCGCCAGTCCTCGTCGGTGACATCCGCATGGACGGGGAGAGCCCCGGGTTGCCGAGCCGGACGACATGCCCGTCGGGCAGCCGGACGACGAGGGCCGTGACCGTCGTGCGCAGCCCGAATTTGCGCAGCGGGCCGGCGTGAACGAGACCGCCGGCGAATGCGACGCAGGCCCCGGGCTCGGCGAAACCCTGGGCCTGTCCCCACCACCAGGAGTCCGGGAAACCGCCCTTGCCCCAGTTCTTCTCGGCATACACCTGAGCGTCGGTGAACTCCCACCGCTCGCCGCCGAACACGGCGGTCCCGCTCGCCCGGCCCCCGAGGAGCCACGGATGCCAGTACTGGTTGAGTCCCGGGACGCTCTGGAACACGCTCGATCCGCCGAACGAGGCCCGCGGCCACGCGATCGGGTCACGAATAGTGAACTCGCACAAGGCATCGGGGCCGAGGTCTACGCGGACCCGGGTGTCGTCCGCGACAAAGGCAGTGCCGCTGCGGGCGCCGAGGCGGCGCGGATCGGCATACCCCTCGTCGGTCGCGACCGTCCGGAGGAAGCCCGCGCTGGACGCGAGCCCGAGGGTCGACCAGGGTGCGGACCGGTCGGTCGGTTGGTTGATCCCGGCGAGGGCGATCAGCGTCCGGCCGCCGGTGACGTCGGTGACCCGCCAGAAGTAGCCCTCCATCGCCAGTCCGTGGGCCGGGCGCGGATCGCCGAAGGGCAGGTCGGCACCCGAGGAGCGATACCGTCGCCGGACGCCGGCCAGGACGGTCTGGAGGTGGGTCGCTCGCATGTCTCACCCGCGCCAGGCCTCGGTGAAATCGGCATACGTGCGGACCCAGGCGTGCATGGCGACGGCGGCGGCGACGGAGGCGTTGATCGAGCGCGTCGACCCGAACTGGGCGATCGAAAAGGTCGCTGTGCACGCGGCCCTCGCCGTCTCGCTCAAGCCCGGTCCCTCCTGGCCGAAGAGGAAGCACACGCGGCGGGGGAGGGTCGCCGTTTCCAGGTGCAGCGAGCCCGGCAAATTGTCGACCCCCCACAGCGGCACGTCACGGTCGCCCAGATAGGCCGCCAGCGCCGCCGCGTCGGGGTGGTAGCGAACGTGCTGATAGCGATCGGTCACCATCGCCCCGCGCCGATTCCATCGGCGATTGCCGACGATGTGAACCTCCTTGGCCAGGAACGCATTCGCGGTCCGCACGATCGTCCCGATGTTGAAATCGTGCTGCCAGTTCTCGATGGCGACGTGGAAGTCATGACGCCGGGTGTCGAGGTCGGCGACGATGGCCTCCATCCGCCAGTAGCGATAGCGGTCCACGACATTGCGCCGGTCGCCATCGCGCAACAACTCCGGGTCGTATGCCGATCCCTCCGGCCACGGCCCCTCCCAGGGTCCGACGCCGACCTCGGGACGCCCGTACGGCATCGGGTCGTAGGGTGCGAGCCGGTGCTCCGGGTCCCGCGGTGCACCGTCGTCGGGGGCATCGTCCCTGTCGGCGTCGAGGCGGGCGTGCGCGTCGGCCGGGCCCGCCCGCTCGGGTGTCGTCACGGCGCGAGATCCCGCGGGTCGTCGGGGACGTCGACGGCATACGGCAGGAGGACGTACAAGGGGATGACCTCGGTGGTCGATTCGTGCGTGGCCGAGAGGACCACCGGGGCCGGGCAGCCGGCTTCGAAGGCATCCAGCCAGCGCAGGGCCACCACGCACCACCGGTCACCGGGCCTAAGTCCAGGGAAGCGGTAGGCCGGGATCGGGGTCACCAGGTCGTTACCGGTGCCCACTTGATGGTCCAGGAACTCGGCGGTCATGACCGCGCAGACCGTGTGCAGTCCGGGATCCTCGGGGCCCGCGGCGCAGAACCCGTTGCGCCAGAATCCCGTCACCGGGTCCTGTCCGCACTCCTCGAGTGGGCCGCCGAGGACGTTCCGGGCATCGAGGGAAGGACTCACACAGGCGAACCTACCCCGTCGGAGGGGCTCGGCCCGACGGGAGGACCACCTCCCTCGAGCATCTCGCGCAGGCGCGCACCTATCGGTACCAGTTCGAGACCGGGACGAGCAATGGTGGTCTTGCTGCGCAACCCGGTGGCGACCGATGGCGCTGGGAGAAGCGCATCTTCGGTGGGGCGTATGACGACGCCCCACCCGTGCCGAGGCGGTCGTGGTCGACCCGAGTTTCCGGGGGGGCGATGTGGACCGGGCGGGGGCGAGGCTCGGCATACCGGTGGAATGGACCGAAGGGCGGGTGCTCACGCTCACAGAACTCGCCCGGCACGCCGACTACCGGGGACCGGGTCCGATCGCCCTCGGCCACGGCGTCGCCCAGGAGGGCGTCCTCACCGCGCGGATCATTGGGGAGGCCGCCAACACCGGCCGCCACGACGCCCAGGAGATCAAGCAGCTGTGGCATCTGACCGCTCGATTCGGCCGGCCGGCGTCGTCGGCGGCAGGGGCCTGTCGGCGCTGACGTTTACGGTGGGTCCATGCGTCCGATCACCGATCTCAAACGCCGGGTCGCGCCCTTCCAGGTCGTCTCCGACTTCCAGCCGAGTGGCGACCAGCCGACGGCCATCGCCGACCTCTCGCGTCGCATCAAGGGCGGTGAGCGCGACGTCGTGTTGCTCGGTGCCACCGGGACCGGCAAGTCGGCGACCACGGCGTGGCTGATCGAGCAGGTCCAGCGCCCGACGCTGGTGATGGCCCCCAACAAGACCCTGGCCGCCCAGCTCGCCAATGAGTTCCGGGAGCTGTTGCCGCACAACGCGGTCGAGTATTTCGTGTCCTACTACGACTACTACCAGCCGGAGGCCTACGTCCCGCAGACCGACACCTATATCGAGAAGGACTCCTCCATCAACGACGAGGTGGAGCGGCTGCGGCACAGCGCGACCAACTCCTTGTTGACCCGTCGTGACGTCGTCGTGGTCGCCTCGGTCAGCTGCATCTACGGCCTGGGCACCCCGCAGGAGTATGTCGACCGCATGGTCCCCCTGCGCGTCGGCGACGTCATCGAGCGCGATGACCTCCTGCGTCGGTTCGTCACGATGCAATACACGCGCAACGACCTCGCCTTCACCCGGGGCACCTTCCGGGTGCGCGGCGACACCGTGGAGATCATCCCCGTGTATGAGGAACTCGCCATCCGGATCGAGTTCTTCGGTGACGACATCGAGCGGATCTATACCCTCCACCCGCTCACGGGAGAGATCGTCCGCGAGGAGGAGGAGATGTATGTCTTCCCCGCGACCCACTATGTCGCCGGCCCCGAGCGGATGGAGCGGGCGATCGCGGGCATCGAGGCCGAGCTCGCCGACCAACTGGCGCTGTTCGAGCGGCAGGGCAAGCTGCTCGAGGCGCAGCGGCTGCGGATGCGCACGACATACGACATCGAGATGATGCGCCAGGTGGGGTCGTGCTCGGGCATCGAGAACTACTCCATGCACATCGACGGCCGCACCCGCGGCAGTGCCCCGAACTGCCTCCTCGACTACTTCCCCGACGACTTCCTGCTCGTCATCGACGAGTCCCACCAGACCGTGCCCCAGATCGGGGCGATGTACGAAGGCGATATGTCCCGCAAGCGCACCCTGGTCGACCACGGATTCCGCCTGCCGAGCGCGATGGACAACCGCCCCCTGATGTGGGAGGAGTTCCTCGACCGCATCGGTCAGACCGTCTATCTGTCGGCGACACCGGGCGACTACGAGATGGCCAAGTCCGACGGGGTCGTCGAGCAAGTCATCCGGCCGACCGGCCTGATCGACCCCGAGATCGTTCTCAAGCCCACCCGCGGTCAGATCGACGACCTCCTCGACCAGATCTCCCAACGGGCGGCCCGGGACGAACGCGTGCTCGTGACGACCCTGACCAAGAAGATGGCCGAGGACCTGACCGACTACCTCCTCGACAAGGGCGTGCGGGTTCGCTATCTCCACTCCGACATCGACACCCTGCGCCGGGTCGAGCTGCTGCGAGAGCTGCGGCTCGGCGAGTTCGACGTCCTCGTCGGCATCAACTTGCTGCGTGAAGGGCTGGACCTGCCCGAGGTGTCCCTGGTGAGCATCCTCGACGCCGACAAGGAGGGCTTCCTGCGCTCCGCGCGCTCCCTGATCCAGACGATCGGCCGTGCGGCCCGGCACGTCTCGGGTCAGGTGCATATGTATGCCGATCACCTCACCCCCTCGATGGCGCACGCCATCGAGGAGACCAACCGGCGCCGCGAGAAGCAGCTCGCCTATAACCGGGAGCACGGCATCGATCCCCAGCCGCTGCGCAAACGGATCGCCGACATCACCGACCTGCTCGGCCGGGAGGACGCCGACACCCAGTCCCTGCTGGGGTCGGGGCGCAGCCAGTCACGCGGGGTGCGGGGCGCCGGTCGCGGTGGGCGTGGGGCGATGCTCGCCGACACCGGCGATATCGCGACGATCAAGGGCCTGCCGGCGAGCGATCTCGCCAATCTCATCCAGGAGTTGACCGAGCAGATGCATGCGGCGGCCGGTGAACTCAAGTTCGAACTCGCCGCTCGCCTGCGCGACGAGATCGGTGATCTCAAGAAGGAGTTGCGTCAGATGACCGAGGCGACGCGATGACCCCCGGCCCGATCTCGGCGGAAGAGGTCGCGGCATACGCCCTGGCGAAACCGGGTGCGTATGCCGACGAACCCTGGGAGGGCGACCGGGTGGCCAAGGTCGCCGAGAAGATCTTCGTCTTCGGCCTCGGCGGCTCCGGGGTGGGCGTCAAGTGCGGGGCCAACCGCGCGGACGCCGACGAGTGGCTTCACCAGTACCCCGACGATGCCGCCGTCATGCCCTATATCGGCCGCAACGGCTGGAACACCCTGACGATCGGGGGAGCCATCCCGGACGCGGAGATTCTCGAAGCGATCGATGCCTCCTACGACCTCGTCGTGAGCAAGCTCCCCAAGTCCAAGCGACCCAGCGGCGACTGACGCGGTCGCGCCCGGTCACTGCCGATAGAGCCCGGAGACGGTGGTGAAGATCAGGCCGCGGGCCCGCAGGGTCTCGACGATGACCGGCAGCGCCGCACCGGTGTGGAAGCCGCCGAGGTGCGACAGGACGATCGTCCCGCCGGGGGGAGGCGGGGAGGTCGCCCGGTCGATGATCTGCTGCGTCGTCGTGTCGGGATCCCAGTCGATCGTGTCGCGGCTCCACAGGACCGTCTTGGGGTAGCCCACTGCGGCGACGATCGACTGCACCGTCGAGTCGTACGACCCGTACGGCGGTCGCCAGAAGGGGCGGATCGGCATACCGGACAGGGCGCGCAGCACCGACTCGGCACCGGTCAGTTCAGACCGGATGAAGGAACTCGTCATCGCCTGTTGGCACGGCAGCGAGGTCGGTGAGCCGCCGCCACCGGCAACGAGGTCGCAGTGGTGGACGGTGTGATTGCCGACTTCGAAGAGCTCGGGGTGGGCGGCGATGAGGTCCATGACCTCGCGCCCCTCGGGAGTGCTCGCCATGATCGAGGTCGGGAAGAACGTCGTGCACACCTGGTGATCGGTGAGGTAGCGGACGATGTCGGCGGCCCCGTCGAGGCGCCCACCCATGTCGAGGGTGTAGGCGATCCGGGGTGTGGTCGTGGCCGGGGCCGAGGTGATCGTCTCGATGCGCCCGTCCGTGGGCGGATCGGCGGCCCAGCACACGCCCAACTCCCGCTGGACGGCCTTGGCGATGGTCACCGGCACGCTTGCGGTGCCGCCGAGAAGGTATGCCGTGTCCGGCCCCAGCCGGTCGAGTTCGCTGGTGGTGCCGGTCGGGAGGCTCGATCCACGAGCCAGCAGCGTGGGGCCGCGGGTGTGCGTTGCCGCGGCCGCCGCGGCGAGAGCGTCGGGGAAGTTCGCTCCGGTGGAGATCATGACGCCCGGCCGCCCGGGGCCGAAGATCCGCGCCGAGATGGCCAGAGCGGTGCCGTAGCGATCCGGGCCGGAGATCCGTTCCACGGGGGCGATCGCCGCGAGCTCGGTGGCCACGGCCGGGTCGACCGAGGTGGTCCCGCCGAGGAGCATGATGCGACTCGGGCGGAGGCGGCGAAGCTCGGTTCGGGTCGCCTCCGGCAACGAGCGGGTGTCGGTCAGGAGCATCGGGGCACTCTGGACGACGGCCGCCGCCCCGCCGGTGAGGGCGTCCGGCCAAACGCGCCCGGAGGCGACGTATGCCGTGCTCGCCCCCGCGCTGAATGCGTTCGCGCTGACGGCCGCAGCCGTGGCGAAGCGATCCGGCCCGGAGATCCGGGTGGCCCCACCGGAGGCCAGGGTGCCGAGGCCGTCGACGACGGCGTCGTCGATGGTCGCCGGCCCGCCGAGGACGATGATGCTGGACGGACGCAGCCGGAGGATCTCCTCACGGGTCGTCTCCGGAATGTGGTCGCTCTTGACGAACAGGACCGGACCGCCGAACCGCGCCGCTGCCGGACCGGCCGCGACGCCATCGGAGAAGATCTCGCCGCTGGCGACGACGACCCGGGACACGGGCGGCCCGAAGAACTCCCGGCTGACGTTGACCGCCGCCTCGTAGCGGTTCGCGCCGCCGAGGCGGTGGACGGAGAAGTCGAGGGAGTCGGTGCGCTCGCCCGTGGCGGCGCCGGTCGTGTGGGTGGATGTGGGCGCTGTGGCGATGCCCGCATCGACTGCGGCCCGCGCGCTAGCCCCGCCGCCCGCCCCCGCGCCTAACGGGGCACACGCGACCCCCATGATCGCCGCCGTCAGAACGGCGAGCACACGGCATACGGACTGGGACATGACCGCCTCCTCGGGACGCTGACCCTCATCCCTTCCACGCGCAGCGGGGGCGCGGGGTTGACGGTGGGCGAGTCGTTCTGGCGCGGCTGAGCAGGCTGGACCCCGACGCTCGAAGGGTGGGCCCCGTGAGGGTTCCGAGTCGTGCTGGCGCGAAAGCGCAAGCTAGACTCGGAATTCGAAGGGTGGGCCCCGTGAGGGTTCCGAGTCGTGCTGGCGCGAAAGCGCAAGCTAGACTCGGAATTCGAAGGGGAGTATCCCTCGGCGCCAGCCTCGTCATCACGGTCCACTCGGACCCGGGGCGGCGGTCCGCTCAAGCGGGCGGGAGAGACCTTCGGACCTGATGTCCGAACGTCCGAAAGGCGGCCCCTGTTGGTCACCCTGCTCCCAGCTGCGAACGAAGTCCAACTCAACCTCCCCCCGTGGGTGTGGCTGGCGACCATCGGGATCGCGGCGGTCATCCTGGCCTTCGATGTCGTATGGATCGCCCGCAATCCGCATCGGCCGAGCACCAAAGAACTCACCATCGCGCTGTCGACCTATATCGGTGCCGCGGTCGCCTTCGGCCTGGTGCTCCTGGCCGTCAAGGGGCCGAAGTTGTCGGGCGAGTTCTTCGCCGGGTGGCTGACGGAATACTCGCTCAGCGTCGACAACCTCTTCATCTTCCTGCTCATCATGGCGAAATTCGCTGTGCCCGAACGTCTTCAACAGTTCGCGTTGATGGTCGGCATCGTCATCGCCATCCTGCTGCGTGGATTGTTCATCTGGGCTGGTGCGGCGGCGATCAACAACTTCTCCTGGGTGTTCTACCTTTTCGGCGCGTTCCTCATCTACACGGCGGTGAAGCTGGCCAGTGAGGGGGAGTCCGACGACGAGGAGTACGAGGAGAACCGCTTCATGCGCGCCATCGAGCGCCGCTTCCCGTCGACGCCGGACTTCCAGGGCACGAAGCTGTTCATCCGCGACAACGGCCGACGCCTGGCGACCCCCATGCTCTTCGTCATCCTCGCGCTCGGCACGACAGACCTCCTCTTCGCCCTCGACTCGATCCCCGCGATCTATGGCCTGACGAAGGAGCCCTACCTCGTCCTGGTCGCGAATCTGTTCGCGCTCATGGGCCTACGACAGCTCTACTTCCTCCTCGGCGGGCTGCTCCAGAAGCTCGTCTATCTCAGCATCGGCCTGGCCGTCCTCCTCGCGTTCATCGGGGTCAAGCTGCTCCTGCACGCCCTGCACACCAACGAACTCCCATTCATCAACGGCGGCAACAACGTCCACGTCCCCGAGATCCCGATCTCGGTCTCGCTGGGCGCGATCGTCGTCATCCTCGGTGTCACGACGGTGGCGAGTCTCTGGAAGTCGCGCCGCGACGCCCGCCTCGGCGGCCCCGGTGGGGCCGCCTGACGGAACACGATCGTCGCCGCCTCAGGTCGACGCGGTCTCGGCGGGGTCTTTCGCGGTGCCGGCACTCATGACCAGCACGCTCGCACCGACGACGAGAACCATCCCGACGAGTTGAAGGGCCGACAGGCGCTGGCCGAGGACCAGCAGGCCGGCCAGCGCCGCGCAGGCGGGTTCGAGGCTGAGCATGATGCCGAACACCTTCGCCGACATTCGCCGCAATGCGAGCAACTCCAGCGAGTACGGCAGCAGTGACGACAGGATCGCGATCCCGATGCCCTTGACGACCAGGTGCGGGGTCCACTGGGCAATGCTGCCCAACCCGAAGGGGAGCGTCACCGCGGTCGCGGTGACCATCGCGAACGCGAGACCGTCGAGTTTGGGGAAGGACGCCCCGGTCCGCCCGGACAGGATGATGTATGCCGCCCAACACCCCCCGGCGGCCAGCGCGAGCCCGATCCCGGTCACCTCCAGATCGGCCAGCGGCGTGCTCAGCGCCCGCGAGATGAGCACCACCCCGGCGGCAGCGGCGACGACGGCGACGAGATCGAGCACCCGCCGGGAGAGCGACGCGGCCAGGACGAGCGGCCCGATGAACTCGATGGTGACGGCCACTCCGATCGGCAGGTGCGCGAGCGAGCCGTAGAACGTGAAGTTCATCAATCCCAACGCGACACCGAACGCGATGACCGTCCGCCAGGCCGCCCGCGAATACCCCCGCCAGCGCGGCCGGAGCACCACAAGGAGCACCGCAGTCGCGAAGAGCAGCCGCATGACTACCGCGCCCCCGCCCCGATGGCCGGCACGAGGGTCTGGGCGATCGCGCCCCGAACTGCACCGAGATGATCCCCGCCATGACGAGGACAGGTGCGGGCACCCGATCGGCGGTGGACATCACCGCGGAATGGTATGCCGACCCGCCCTCCGCGCGATCACCAGCCGCGCAGACGCCACTCCTCCAGGTGCGGCCGTTCGGCACCGAGGGTGGAGTCGTCGCCGTGGCCGGGATAGAACCACGTGTCGTCGCCGAATCGGTCGAACACGCGGGTGACGACATCGGCATACAGGCTCGCGAAGCTCTGCCCGGGCAGCTTCGTGTTGCCGACCCCGCCGGGGAAGAGCGAGTCGCCGGTGAAGAGGTGGGTGTGGCCGGAGGGGTCGGCATACGCCAGGGCGACGCCACCGGGGGTGTGACCGCGCAAGTGGATGACGTCGAGGCGCAGGTCGCCGACGGTGATGCTGTCTGCGTCGTGCAACTCGACGTCGGGTGGGACGGGCAGGGCGTCGGCGTCCTCCGCCCCGGCATACGTCCGCGCGCCCGTCGCCTCCGCCACCTCGGCCAGGGCCCGCACGTGGTCCCAGTGCTGGTGAGTCGTCACGAGGTGGTCGAGGCGGCCGGTGCCCTCCCGGACGAGCGCCAGACACCGTTGGGCGTCGTCGGCGGCATCGATCAGCAGTTGCGCCCCGGTCTGCTCGCACGTGAGGAGGTAGACGTTGTTGTGCATCGGGGAGACGGCCATCTTGCGGATGGTCGCCCCCGTGAGTCGGCGGACATCGCTCGGTCCGCCCGGGGTGACCGCTCCGGTGTAGGTGTCGTGCGGCATACGGTCACAATCCTCTCGGGATGGGGGGAAGGTCCGCGCCATCGGCAGCGCTGACCCCGTCCGGAGCACGGCGCGCGAGCCAACGCACGAGGGCGGGTGCGGTTCCGGTGATTCGCCGGCCGCCCCCACCGACGTCGATCGGCCCGCCGCCGTCGGGGGCCAGGGTCATGGCGGGCAGTCCGGCGCGCCCGGCCTCGAGCTGCAGGAAGGTGGCCACCAATTCCGGGCTCCACGTCCTCGAACCCGAACCCCGCGTCCAGGTCGACGTGGTGATAGACGACCTCGCGCAGCCGCATCCGCGGCAGGTCGACGGCCCGGAACTGCGGACCCCCGGGGAGGCGGTCCACCCGGACATCCGCGCCGATCCCGTCGAGCCGGGCGAGGGCATCGGCCACCCGGGCCCCGGTCTCGCGGACATCCGCGACGAGAGCCGCCATAGCGCGCCCGGAACCACCATCGATGTCGGCGTCGCGGCGCTCCTGGGAGGCGTACATGGTCTCGCCGGTCCCGTCGAGCGCGGCCCGCGCCATCGCGCACATGCCGTCGGCATTGCGGGCGATATGGGTCAGGATGTGCCCCCGGGTCCAGCCGGCGCACAAGCTCGGGCCGCCGCCGTCGCTCAGGGCCGACGCCGTGGCCACCAACCAGTCGGTATGCCGACCGGTCGCCTCCCGCACCTCACTCGCCGTCGGTCCGTGCTCACCTGTGGTCATCGTCATCCCGCCTTCCGTGCGCGCCGGGCAGCCGCACCGGCGGTCCGGGACACGGTCGCCTTCTTCGCCGCGCCGGTGCTGGTGGCCGTGCCCGCGGTGGTTGCCGACCCCGCACTGGTCGCCGCGCGTGCGCCGGTGCCGGTGGGTCGCTGGGGAACGCGGGCGGCGCGCTCGAGGATCGGGCCGAGGAAGCGGCCGGTGTAAGAGTCGCCGTTCGCCGCGATCTCTTCCGGCGTCCCCTCGGCGATCACGCGCCCACCGCCCGACCCGCCCTCCGGACCCATATCGATGATCCAGTCGGCGTTCTTGATGACGTCGAGGTTGTGCTCGATGACGATCACCGTGTTGCCCTTGTCGACCAGGCCCTGGAGCACGATCAAGAGCTTGCGGATGTCTTCGAAGTGCAATCCCGTGGTCGGCTCGTCGAGGACATAGATGGTCCGGCCGGTCGACCGCTTTTGCAGTTCCGACGCCAGCTTGACGCGCTGCGCTTCCCCCCCGGACAAGGTCGTCGCCGGTTGACCGAGCCGCACATAGCCCAGCCCCACCGCGGCGAGCGTCGTCATATGGCGGGCGATGGCCGGCACGGCGGCGAAGAACTCCTCCGCCTCCTCGATCGGCATATTGAGGACATCGGCGATCGTCTTGCCCTTGAAGTGAACCTCCAGCGTCTCCCGGTTGTAGCGCGCCCCATGGCAGACCTCGCACGGGACATAGACATCGGGCAGGAAGTTCATCTCGATCTTGATCGTCCCGTCGCCGGAGCACGCCTCGCACCGGCCGCCCTTGACGTTGAAGGAGAAGCGGCCCTGTTGGTACCCGCGGATCTTGGCTTCGGTCGTCGTCGCGAAGAGCTTGCGGACATGGTCGAACACCCCGGTGTATGTCGCCGGGTTGCTGCGCGGGGTCCGCCCGATCGGACTCTGGTCGACGTGGACGACCTTGTCGAGATGCTCGAGTCCGGTGACCGTCTTGTGTCGCCCCGGCACATGGCGGGCGCCGTTGAGCTTGTTGGCGAGCACGTTGTAGAGGATGTCGTTGACCAGCGTCGATTTTCCGGAGCCGGAGACACCGGTGACGGCCACGAAGGCCCCCAGCGGGACGGAGACGCTCACGTCGTCGAGATTGTGCTCCTTGGCACCGATCACCTTGACCATGCGGGCGCGGTCGATCGGCCGGCGCACCGCCGGCATCGGGATCTCCGCCCGCCCCGAGAGATAGCGCCCGGTCAGGGACTCGGGGTGACTGAGCAGTCCCGCGACCGGACCCGAATGGACGACGTGACCGCCGTGCTCGCCGGCGCCGGGCCCGATGTCGACGACCCAGTCGGCGGTGGCGATGGTGTCCTCGTCGTGCTCGACGACGATGAGGGTGTTGCCGAGGTCGCGCAGGCGCACGAGGGTCTCGATGAGCCGGTGATTGTCGCGCTGGTGCAGGCCGATCGACGGCTCGTCCAGGACGTACAGCACACCGACCAGGCCGGACCCGATCTGCGTGGCCAGCCGGATGCGTTGGGCCTCGCCGCCGGAGAGAGTGCCCGCCGGCCGGTCGAGCGAGAGATAGTCGAGTCCGACGTCGAGGAGAAACCCGAGCCGGGCACCGATCTCCTTGACCACCCGCTCCGCGATCTGGCGCTCACGGTCGGTGAACTCGACGCCCACGAGGAAGTCGGCGGCGTCCTTGATCGAGAGCCGGGAGACGTCGGCGATGCTCCGGCCGCCGACGAGGACGGCCAGGGTCTCCGGTTTCAGGCGCGTGCCCCGGCAGGCCGGGCAGGGCACCTGGCGCATATAGCCCTCATACCGCTCGCGACTCCACTCCGAGTCGGTCTCGGCATGGCGCCGCTTGACGAAGGGCACCGCCCCCTCGAAGCCGGTGCTATAGGACCCCTCGCGGCCATAGCGATTGCGGTATTTGACGTGGACCTTGTGGTTCTTGCCGTGCAGGACCGCGTCTTTGGCTCGCTGCGGGAGCCCATGCCAGGGCAGGTCCATCGAGAAGCCGAGGTCATCGGCCAAGGCCGCCAGGACGCGCTGGAAGTACTCCGCCGAGCCGCTGCCCTGGCCCCACGGCGCGATCGCCCCCTGCGCGAGAGAGAGGTCCTCGTCCGGCACGATGAGCTCGGGGTCGACCTCCAGCTCCGTGCCCAGACCGGTGCACGTCGGGCACGCCCCGAACGGGCTGTTGAACGAGAACGAACGCGGCTCGATCTCGTCCATTTGGAGCGGATGGTCGTTCGGGCAGGCCATCTTCTCCGAGAATCGCCGCTCGCGATCGGGGTCGTCCGGGGCCAGGTCGACGAATTCGATGAGCACCAACCCGCCGGCCAGGCCGAGCGCCGTCTCGACCGAATCCGTCAAGCGCCGCTTGGCGGTGCGGCCCGTCTCGCTCGACGGATCCCGGGCCACCAAGCGGTCCACGACGACGTCGATCGAGTGCTTGACCTGCTTTTCGAGCTTGGGCGGCTCGGTCAGGGCGACCACGTCCCCGTCGACCCGCGCACGCGCATATCCCTTGCTCTGCAGTTCCGCGAACAGGTCGACATACTCGCCCTTGCGCCCGCGCACGATCGGCGCGAGCACTTGGAACCGGGTGCCGTCGGGTAGCTCCAGCAGTCGGTCCACGATCTGCTGCGGTGTCTGGCGGGCGATGGGCTGCATACAGACAGGGCAGTGCGGGCGGCCGACCCGGGCGAATAGGAGCCGGAGATAGTCGTAGACCTCCGTGATCGTCCCGACCGTCGAGCGAGGGTTGCGGTTCGTGGATTTCTGGTCGATGGAAACGGCGGGGGAGAGGCCCTCGATGAAGTCGACGTCGGGCTTGTCCATCTGACCCAGGAACTGCCGGGCATACGCCGAAAGCGACTCGACATAGCGCCGCTGGCCCTCGGCGAAGATCGTGTCGAACGCCAGCGAGGACTTGCCCGAGCCGGACAGCCCGGTGAAGACGACGAGCGCATCCCGGGGCACCTCGATGGAGATGTCCTTGAGGTTGTGTTCCCGCGCCCCGCGCACGATGAGATGGTCGTGCCGGGGCGGCGGCGGGGTCGTCCGGGGGACTGGTCGAGTCACGCCGGTCATCGTATGCCGCACCCCCGACAGCCCTCCGTTCGTCGCCTCGCCTTCTCGACGCCCCGGTAACCTACGGGTGCGTAGGTTACCCTTGGGCCGTGGTCGAGAAGGCGCATGCCATCGTCGAGCAGGTCAAGCCCCGGCTTCGGGGATGGCTCCACCTGGGTGCGTTCCCCCTCGTCGTCGCCGCCGGGATCGTGCTGGTCTGCCTGTCGCCGACGACCTCGGCGACCATCGCCTCGTCGATCTTCGCCCTGACGGCCGCCCTGCTCTTCGGGGTGAGCGCGTTGTACCACCGCGGTCACTGGGGTCCGCGCGCCGACCGCCTGCTCAAGCGACTCGATCACTCCAACATCTTCCTCATCATCGCGGGCAGCTACACCCCGTTGACGGTATTGCTGCTCCCGCCCCACCAGGCGAAGGTCCTCCTCGGCGTGGTCTGGGGCGGCGCCCTGCTCGGGGTCGCCTTCCGGGTGTTCTGGGTCGGCGCGCCGCGATGGCTCTACACCCCGGCCTATATCGCCCTGGGCTGGGCGGCGGTGTTCTATCTCCCGGAGTTCCTGCGCACCGGCGGAGCGGCCGTCCTCACCTTGGTCATCGTCGGCGGATTGCTCTACACCATCGGCGGCATCGTCTACGGCCTCAAGCGCCCCGACCCGTTGCCCCGCTGGTTCGGCTTCCACGAGATCTTCCACGCGTTCACGGTGGCCGCCTTCGTCGTCCACTACATCGGGATCTCGCTGGCGGTCTACTCCCAGCCGGTGCTGTCCGCCGCGCGCTGACGCGGGTCCCGTCACCGAGACCCGCACGTCGAGGGAGGGGTATGCCGGGTCGACCCGCGGGCCGACCCCAGCCTCACTCCTCGCCCAGGTAGGCCTTCCGGACGTCGTCGCTGCTGAGCAGTTCCTTGCCGGTGCCCGACAGGACGATCTTGCCGACCTCGAGGACATAGCCCTTGTTGGCCAGTCGCAGCGCCGCCTGAGCGTTCTGCTCGACCAGGAGGATCGTCGTGCCCTGCGACTGCAGGGTTTTCACGGTCGACATGATCCGCTTCATCATCAGCGGCGAGAGCCCCATGGACGGCTCGTCGAGCATCATCAGCTTGGGCCGGCTCATCATGGCCCGCCCCATCGCCAACATCTGCTGCTCGCCGCCGGAGAAGGTCCCGGCGGGTTGTCTCGAGCGCTCGCCGAGGATCGGGAAGAGATCGTATGCCGCGTGGAGATCCTTGGTGATGTCGCCGTCCCGGCGCGCGAACGCACCGAGGAGGAGGTTCTCCTCCACCGTCATCCGCGGGAAGATCCGGCGTCCCTCGGGGGAGTGGGCCAGTCCGAGCTGGACGATCTGGTGCGCGGGCACCTGGTCGATGCGCTTGCCCTCGAAGGTGATGCTCCCGGCGCTCGGCCGCAGCAAGCCGGAGATCGTCCGCAGGGTGGTCGTCTTGCCGGCCCCATTGGTGCCGATGAGCGAGACGACCTCGCCCTCGCCGACGGTGAAGGTGATCCCCTTGACCGCCTTGATCTTGCCGTAGCTGACTTCGAGGTCGGTGACCTCCAACATCGCGCTCACGCGTCCTCCTCGTCCCCGAGTTCACTGCCGCCGATATAGGCCTCGATGACCCGTGGATCGGATTGAACCTCCGCCGGGCTGCCCTCGATGAGCAACTCGCCGCGCACAAGGCACAGGACGCGATCGCAGAGACTGAAGATGAATCGCATGTCGTGCTCGATCACGACGACGGCCAGGCCGCTGTCGCGGATCTTGAAGACCAACTGCTTGGCTTGCTCGGTCTCGCGGGGGTTCATCCCCGCGGTCGGCTCGTCGAGGAGGATCACCTTGGGGTCGGTCGCCAGGGCGCGGGCGATCTCGAGGCGACGCTGGTCGCCATACGGCATATTGCGCGCGAGGAGTTCGGTGGACTTGCCGAGACCGACGAAGTCGAGGAGTTCCTGGGCTCGCGCCCGGGTCGCCTCCTCTTCGCGCCGGAACTTCGGCCCGCGCAGGATCGAGGTGAGCGCCAGGGACGAGGTGCGGCAGTACCTCCCGACCATGACGTTCTCGAGCGCCGTCATATTGCCGAACAAGCGGATGTTCTGGAAGGTCCGGGACATCCCGGCGACGACGACGGCTCGCGGTTTGGGCGGGATGACCTGACCGGCGAGCTTGACGGTGCCTTCGGTGGGCTTGTACATCCCGGTGAGGCAGTTGAAGAAGGTCGTCTTGCCGGCGCCATTGGGGCCGATGAGCCCGACGATCTCGCCCTCGCGGACGATCATGTCGACGTTGTTGACCGCCGTCAGACCGCCGAAGCGCATGATGACGCCGCTGGCCTCGAGGACGGGGCCGCCGATCGCGGGCTTCCCGTCCTGGACGTGGGTCTCGATGACCGTCATGCCCGGGCCTCGACTTCCTCGATGTGGATGTCTTCGATGCGTTCGGCGAGTTCTTGGTCGTCTTCATGGAACTCCAGGGCGCGCCGCTTGTTGGGCACCAGGCCCTCCGGCCGGAAGCGCATCATCGCGACGAGGAGGAGCCCGAACATCAGCAAGCGATAGTCGGCGAGGAAGCGCAGCTTCTCGGGGAGGAGCTTGAGGATCGTCGCACCGACGAGGACGCCGGCCACGGTTCCCATGCCACCGAGCACGATGGCCGCGACGAGGAAGGCGGACTCGAGGAAGACGTACTGGTCCGGCGAGACGGCGAGGTCCTGATGGGCCTTGATCGTCCCCGCCAACCCGGCGAGGAAGGCGCCGCCCGCGAACGCGAAGAGCTTGAGCCCGAAGACGTTGACGCCCATCGCCTCTGCCGCCCGCTCGTCCTCCCGGATGGCGACCCACCCGCGGCCGATCCGGCTGTTGTTGAGCCGGGTGAACACGGTGACGACGAAGGCGGCGAGCACGAGGAGCAGGAAGTAGTAGTTCGCGTACCTCGTGATCGTGAACCCGAATAACTGGTGGGCCTCGCCGAAGTTGAACGACCCCACCTGGAGCTCCGGCAGACCGGCGATCCCATTGGGACCGTGGGTCAGGTTGGGCCCATTGTTGCCGTCGAGGTTGTTCATCGTGATCCGGAAGATCTCCCCGAACGCGAGGGTCACGATGGCGAGATAGTCACCGGACACGCGCAGGGTGGGGCTGCCGATGATGAGGCCGAGCGTGGCCGAGGTGCACGCGGCGATGACCATGACGAGCAGGAAGGGCGGATTCCATCCGATCGTCGCACTCGCCGCACCGGAGAGCATGGCCGCGACATACGCACCGGCACCGAGGAAGGCGATATATCCCAGGTCGAGCAGGCCGGCCAGACCCACGACGATGTTGAGCCCGAGGGCCGTGGTCGCGAAGATGAGCACCTGGGTGGCGATCGACATATTGGCGTCGGACCCGTGCTGGGTGAACGGGAAGAGGAACGCCACGACGATCGCGCCGAGCATCAGCACCTGCCGGTTGTGAGCCGCGGCCACCCCGAGCCAGGCGAAGAACCCGGCCTTGGCGAGCATTGCCGCGATCGCCCCGATGGCCGCCAGCAGGCAGACCAACTCGCCACCGTCGGTGAGATTGAGGGCGTATGCCGCGGTGAACAGCCCCGCGGCCAGCAAGACGATGATGACGACGATTTCGACCCAGGTATTGGCGCGCTCCCGCAACGGATCGGTGTGCGGGCGGACGGGCATGAAGTGCCCGCCCACGGCCATGAGCAGGGCCCCGGCGAGGGCGAGCCATCCGCCCGGGTCGATATTGATCAGCCCGTGGGATTCGAGGGCGATGCTCAGGATGACCATGACAGCGAAGGCGACCGCTCCATACCCGAGGCCCTTCGCGGCGGCCGAGGAGTTGACCCAGCGGACCTGGCGCCCGACCAACCCGATCAGCAGGCCCAGGACGCCGAGGATGACGGCGAGGTATTGCACCGGCGCGGGATTGCCATAGACCGTCAGGTCACTCAGGACCGCGGGGTCGTAGGCCCAGGACATGAAGGCAGACGCGATCAGCAGCACGGAGCCGCCGAGGAAGATGGGTGCGCCGGCGCGGGCGAGACCGGACGCGGCGGGTGACGCGGCGGGCGTGCTCGTGGACGAGTCGGGTTCGGCAGTCATGCGCGATCCACCACCTTGGCGCCGAGGAGGCCTTGAGGCCGGAAGACGAGAACGATGATCAGAAGGATGAAGGCCCACACGTTGGCCCAGGTGGCGCCGCCGAGATACTGCGTGGCCATGGCCTCGATGACCCCGAGGACCACCCCACCGGCCATCGCGCCCTGGATATTGCCGATGCCGCCGAGGACGGCGGCG
This sequence comes from Nostocoides sp., assembly GCA_016702415.1. Taxonomy (GTDB): domain Bacteria; phylum Actinomycetota; class Actinomycetes; order Actinomycetales; family Dermatophilaceae; genus Nostocoides_A. The sequence continues at coordinate 393,033 of JADJEA010000024.1, read as the reverse complement.
GTGAATGCCTTCAGGCCTGCCATGAAGCCCATGTTGAAGGTGATCGTGCGGGTCTGCAGACCTTGGGCGACCCCGGCGATGGCGGCCAAGAGGGCGCCGATGGCGAAGGCGATGGCGATCGTCCGGTCGACGTTGACACCCATGAGGCGAGCGGTGTCGGGGTCCTGGGACACCGCGAGCATCGCCCGGCCCTGCTTGGTCTTGTTGATGAAGAGCCACAGGCCCACGCCGCAAATCAGCAGCATGCCGATGATGAAGAGGCTGGGCCGGCCGATCTGGACCCCGCCGATGACGAACGGCTGGCCGGTCACGACCTCAATCCCCGGGAAGGGGACCGAACTCTTGGCGTCGGGCAACCCGAGCGGGTTCCAGTCCGCCGCGAAGAGAAGCGGGTCGTTGTATCCGAGGCGGGTGTATTCCTGCAGGGCCACCGACACACCGATCGCCGTGATGAGCGGGGCGAGCCGGGGGGCATGTCGCAGCGGCCGATAGGCCAATCGCTCCATCAGCAGGGCGACGGTGACCGAGGCCGCCATACCGCAGAGGATGATGATCGGCAGCACCCAAAGTGCCGTCTGCCCTTGAAGAAGACCGTCCAAGATGCCAGCGCCCCGAACGCACCGATCATGAAGATCTCGCCGTGCGCGAAGTTGATGAGTTGGACGATGCCGTAGACCACGGTGTAACCGACGGCGATGAGCGCGTACAGGCTGCCGACGGTGAGCCCGACGACGAGCTGATTGAGGAACTGGGTCATGGGGCCTCCGGAAAAGGGTGGTGGCACAGCATAGGGGGGTGGGCGGAGTGCGCCCACCCCCCTACGGGAAATTCACTCGCGTGTCGGACGTGCGGCTTACTTGAACTCGCCGGTCTTCTCGGCGGCCCACTTGCCGCCGGTGACCTTGTAGACCGTCAGGACCTTGCTCGTCGCGTCACCGAACTGGTCGAAGGCGACCTTGCCGGTCACGCCGTCGAAGGAGACCTTGGACATCGCGTCGACCGTCGCCTGGCGAGCGCTCTTGGCGTCGGTGGCGCTGGCGAGGGAGGCCTTGAGGGCCTGGATGATCGCGTTCGCCGCGTCATACGCATAGCCGCCGTAGGCCGCCGCCGGGTCCTTGAACCCCGCCTTGTCGTATGCCGCGAGGAACGCCTTGCCGGCGTCCGAGCTGTCCGTGGGCGCGCCGACCGAGGTCGCGAGGTCGCCATCGGACTTGTCGCCGGCGAGTTCGATGAACTTCGGGTCGAAGATGCCGTCGCCACCCATGAGCGGGACCGCCAGGCCGTTCGTCTTCATCTGCTGCGACAGCGGACCCGCCTGGGGGTACTCGCCGCCGTAGTAGATGGCCTGCGGGCCCGACGGCTTGATCGCGGCGATGACCGAGGAGTAGTCCTTGGTCGTGTCGTCGGCGTTGATCGTCTGGTGGGAGACGATCGTGCCCCCGCCCTTCTTGAACTCGGTCTCGAAGGCGGTGACCAGACCCTGACCGTAGGCCTTCTTGTCGTTGACCGTGGCGACCTTCATCATCCCGGCACCGAGGAGGTACTGAGCGGCGAAGGGCCCCTGGATCGCGTCGGTGGTGCAGGTGCGGAAGTAGGTCGGGTAGAGGCGGTTGCCCGACTTGGGGTCCTTGGTCAGGTCCGGGTTGGTGTTGGCCGGCGAGACCTGGGTGATCTTGGCCGAGGCCAGGACCGGCTGCACCTGGAGCGCGACGCTGGAGTTGAGGGTGCCAACGACACCGACGACGGCGTCGTCACCGGCGAGCTTGGTCGCGGCGTTCTTGCCGACGTCGGGGGTGGCCTGGTCGTCGGCCGGAGCGACCTCGAGCTTCCACCCGGGGATGACGTTGTTGGCGTTGGCTTCCTGCACGGCCAACTCGACCGAGTGCTGGATACCCAGGCCGAGCGGGGAGAGGTCACCGGTCAGCGGGGCGATGACGCCGATCTTGGCGACCTTGCCCGAGGCGGCTCCCCCGGAACCGCCCGACGAAGTGGATGAGCTGCCTCCGCGGGAGCCACAGCCCGTCATGACGAGCGAGGCAGCGAGCAGCGTGGCGCCGACAGAGGCGACGGAGCGCTTGGTCAACGGAGTTCCTCCTGATTATCAGATCAACGAGCAACGCCCGTCGGCCCCACCATTGCACTGGAGCAAGCGCACAGTATCTGCCGATGTCCCATCCGCAATACCACCGCGCCGTCGGCGTGTCCGTCTCGTTATCGGTTTGATCGCTCAACTGACGGGAGAGAGGGCTGTCAGGGGGATGGAATACGTTGGGTGTCGACGGCGAGCGCGCCGCGCCGACCAGGCAATGACCAGCATGAGGAGAGACCATGAGTGACGCAGGGCAGGGGATCGGACGTCGGGGAGTGCTCGCTGCCGGAGGGGCCGCCGCGGCCGTCGGACTGACTGCCTGCGGATCGTCGGGGTCGTCGACGACATCCTCGAGCGCCGAAGGTGCGGGGGCCGGAGCCGGTGGCACCTCGGTCAAGACCGCCGACGTGCCGGTCGGCGGCGGGGTGATCGAGGCCGGCGCCAAGATCGTGGTGACCCAGCCCACCGAAGGCACCTTCAAGGCGTTCTCGGCGGTCTGCACCCATCAGCACTGCCTGGTCAGTGGCGTCACGAGCACGATCAACTGTTCCTGCCACAACAGCCAGTTCTCCCTCACCGACGGGAGCCCGGTCGCGGGTCCGGCGCGCACCCCGTTGCCGAGCAAGACGGTGACGGTCAGCGGAGACACCCTCACCGTCTCCTGACGGGGCACTGTCACCGAAGCTGCCGTGGCCGACCCCTCGTCATACCGTCCCCCACCCGGCTCCATCCCCACGGACCCGGGGGTCTACCGCTTCCGTGACCGCAACGGGCGGGTGATCTATGTGGGGAAAGCGAAGTCCTTGCGCTCCCGCCTGTCCTCCTATTTCCAGGACATCGCCGGCCTCCACCCGCGCACCGCGACCATGGTCCACACCGGGGCCTCGGTCGAGTGGACGGTGGTCGCCAATGAGGTGGAGGCGCTCCAACTCGAGTACTCCTGGATCAAGGAGTTCGACCCGCGCTTCAACGTCAAGTACCGCGACGACAAGTCCTATCCCTTCCTTGCCGTGACGATGGGGGAGGCCTATCCCCGCGCCCAGGTGATGCGCGGGGCGAAGCGGCCCGGGACCCGCTACTTCGGGCCCTATGCCCACGCGTGGGCGATCCGCGAGACGCTCGACCAACTCCTGCGTGTCTTTCCCCTGCGCACCTGCAGCAACGGGGTCTTCACCCGCGCCGGTCAGGTCGGTCGCCCGTGCCTGCTCGGCTATATCGAGAAGTGCTCGGCCCCGTGCGTGGGGCGCATCGACGAGGCCGGCCACCGGCAGATCGCCGCGGATTTCTGCGACTTCATGGCGGGCAACACCAGCAGGTTCGTCAAGGACCTCACCGCCCAGATGCGGGCGGCCGCCGTCGACCTGGAGTTCGAGCGAGCGGCGCGCCTTCGTGACGATATCGAGGCGATGACCAAGGCCCTCGAGCGGTCGGCCGTGGTTCTCGGCGACGGGACCGACGCCGATGTCTTCGCGGTCGCCGACGACGAGCTCGAGATGGCCGTCCAGGTGTTCCACGTCCGCGGAGGACGGGTGCGCGGCCAGCGCGGATGGGTTGCCGAGAAGGATGCCGAGGACGTCCCGAGTCTGGTCGAGCACCTCCTCCTGCAGGTGTATGCCGGGGAGTCCGCCGACGGCATACCCCGCGAGATCCTTCTCCCGGTCCTGCCGACCGACCCGGAGGCGATGACCGACCTCCTGGAGGGAGTCCGGGGTGGGAAGGTCGCTTTGCGGGTGCCGCACCGCGGGGACAAGCGGACCCTCATGGACACCGTCCGGCGCAATGCGGAGCAGTCGCTGGCCCGGCACAAGGTCGCCCGCGCCGGTGATCTGACCGCGCGGGCCCAGGCGCTGGAGGAACTCTCGACCCATCTCGGCCTCGACAGCGCGCCGCTGCGGATCGAGTGCTTCGACGTCAGCCATGTCCAGGGGACCAATGTCGTCGCCTCGATGGTCGTCTTTGAGGACGGTCTGGCCCGCAAATCCGAGTACCGCCGGTTCATCGTCGGCAAGGACGCCCCGACCCCGCCGGACGACACCGAGGCCATGCACGAGGTGCTCACCCGGCGGTTCCGCCGCTATCTCGCCGAGCGGCACGACCTCGGCGAGGATGGCCGGGCCAAGAAGTTCGCCTATCCGCCCAACCTCGTCGTCGTCGACGGCGGGCTCCCGCAGGTCAACGCCGCCGTCCGCGTCCTGGAAGAACTCGGCGTCGTCGACGTGGCCTGCGTGGGCCTCGCCAAACGCCTGGAGGAGGTCTGGCTCCCCGGCGAGGAGCATCCCGTGATCCTGCCCCGCGGCAGCGACGGCCTCTATCTCCTCCAGCGCGTCCGGGACGAGGCACACCGGTTCGCCGTGACCTTCCACCGGGAACGGCGCAGCAAGGCGATGACGGTCAGCGGCCTCGACGGGCTGCCCGGCCTGGGGAGCGTGCGCCAGGCGGCCCTGCGTCGGCATTTCGGGTCGGTGAAGAAGATCCGCGCGGCGACCGTCGCGGAACTCACCGAGGTCCCCGGTATCGGTCCGGCCCTCGCCGAGCAGATCGTCGCCCGGCTCGGGGGCGTCTCGCCGGAACCCGCGGTCAATGTGACCACCGGGGAGATCCTCGACTGACGGGCGCCGCCGCGACCCGCCACTGAGAGTTGCGGGTTGGCTGTCGGGGAGATCGCTCGCCGCTCCTGTTGAATGGGACGGTGAGCCAGGACGCCATCGCCTCCGTCCCCGTGGATCTGCGCCGGTTGCGGACCGAGTTCCTCATCGTCACGGGGATGAGCGGGGCCGGCCGGACCACGGTCGCCAATGTCATGGAGGACGACGGGTGGTATGTCGTGGACAACCTCCCGCCGCGCCTCATCCTCGACCTCGTCGAACTCGCCGAGGAGGTCGCGGCCAGCCGCACCGACGGTATGCCGACCCGTGTCGCCGCGGTCGTCGATGTCCGCGCCCGGCAGTTCTCCGACTCCCTCAGCGAGGCGGTCACCGCGATGCGCCGTCGCGGCTGGGAACCCAACATCTTCTTCCTCGACGCCACCGACGAGGCGCTCGTCCGGCGCTTCGAGAGTGTCCGCCGGCCGCACCCGTTGCAGGGGGACGGGCGTCTCCTCGACGGCATCCAGACCGAGCGCGCGCTCCTGGAGGAGTTGCGGTCCAGCGCCAGCGTCGTCATCGACACCTCGGGCTTGAACGTCCACCAGCTCGGCCGGAAGGTCCGGCCCCTGGTGTCGGTGGGCGACGAGAAGCCCTTGCGGCTGGCGGTCATGTCGTTCGGTTTCAAATACGGTGTGCCGCTCGACGCCGACTTCGTCTTCGACATGCGCTTCCTGCCCAACCCCTTCTGGTTGCCGGAGTTGCGCCTGCTCACCGGGACCGACCAGGCGGTCGCCGATTTCGTGCACGCCCAACCGGGTTCGGCCGACTTCGTCGAGCAGGTGGGCGCGCTCATGGGCACCGTGACCGCGGGCTATCTGCGCGAGGGGCGCCGTTATGCCACCGTCGCGGTGGGCTGCACCGGCGGCAAGCACCGGTCGGTCGCCATCGCCGAGCGGCTCTCGACTGTGCTGGAGGGCGACGACGTCGCGACCTTCACCCTCCACCGCGACCTGGGGCGCGAGTGACTCCGCCGAGGGTCGTCGCCCTCGGCGGCGGCCACGGCCTCGCCGCGTCCCTGTCCGCCCTTCGCCTGGTGTGCGACGACATCACCGCCGTCGTCACGGTCGCCGACGACGGCGGGTCCAGTGGTCGGCTGCGGCAGGAGTTCGGAGTGCTCCCGCCGGGGGACCTGCGGATGGCGCTCGCGGCCCTCTGCGACGACACCACGTGGGGTCACCGCTGGCGTGACGTGCTCCAGCACCGCTTCTCCGGAGACGGGCCGCTGGCCGGTCACGCCCTTGGCAATCTCCTCATCGTCGCTCTGTGGGATCTCGACCCCGATGCCGTCGCCGGGCTCGACCTGGTCGGCCAATTGCTCAACGCCCGCGGCCGCGTGCTGCCCATGGCCGCGGTTCCGCTCGAGCTGCACGCTCAAGTCGCGCTCGACCCCGACGCCCCGACCGGCTCACGTCCGTCGTCGGCCAGCATCACGTCGCCACGACCTCCGGCATCGTCCGGTCGATCGCACTCGAGCCGGCGCAGCCGCCATGTGGAGAGAAGACGCTCGGGGCGGTTTGGGAGGCCGACTGGGTCATCCTCGGGCCGGGTTCGTGGTTCACCTCTGTCCTGCCTCACCTGCTGGTCCCGGAGTTGCGGGAGGCTCTGAGATATACGCACGCCAGGCGAGTGCTCACCCTCAATCTCGAGATGCAGACGACCGAGACCCGCGGCCTGTCGGCGGCCGGACATCTCCACTCTCTGGCTCAGCATGCCCCCGACGTCCGCCTCGACGTCGTCCTGGCCGATCCGTCGGTCCTCGACCCCGCCGAGGACCTCGAAGGGGCGGCGGCGGCGCTCGGTGCGCACCTCGTCGTCGCGCCCGTGGCGGGACGCACTCCGGGCCACCACGACACGCTGCGGTTGGCCGCGGCATACCGCGACCTGCTCCTCGCCTAGCGTTCGTCGGACGCGTCCCGGGATGCGAGGATTGCCGGATGGCAATGACCGCGTCGGTGAAGGACGAGCTGAGTCGGCTCGAGGTGACCAAGACCTGTTGCCGCAAGGCAGAGGTCGCGGCGCTCCTTCGCTTCGCGGGCGGGTTGCACATCGTCGGAGGCCGCATCGTCGTCGAGGCGGAGGTGGACCTCGCCAACACCGCGCGGCGGCTTCGCCGCGAGATCGCCGCGCTCTACGGTCACCGGTGCGAGGTTGTCGTCGTCGCCGCGGGCGGTCTGCGCAAGGGCAGTCGGTATGTCGTGCGCGTCGTCGACGGGGGTGAGGCCCTGGCCCGGCAGACCGGGCTGATCGACCAGCGGGGCCGCCCTGTCCGGGGTCTGCCCGCGAAGGTCGTCGGCGGGTCCATGTGCGACTCGATCGCCGCGTGGCGGGGTGCCTTCCTCGCCCACGGGTCCCTCACCGAGCCGGGCCGGTCCTCGGCCCTGGAAATCACCTGCCCCGGCCCCGAGGCGGCCCTCGCCCTTGTCGGCGCCGCCCGGCGCCTGGAGATCCCCGCCAAGGCGCGGGAGATCCGCGGCATCGATCGGGTCGTCATCCGCGATGGTGATGCGATCGGGGCGATGCTCACCCGGCTGGGGGCCCAGGACGCGCGCCTGGCCTGGGAGGAGCGGCGGATGCGCCGTGAGGTCCGGGCCACGGCCAACCGGCTGGCGAACTTCGACGACGCCAACCTGCGCCGCTCCGCGCGGGCGGCCGTCGCGGCCGGCGCGCGGGTCCAGCGGGCGATGGAGATCCTCGGCGACGACATCCCCGACCACCTCCGGACGGCCGGCGAGCTCCGCATCGCGCACAAGCAGGCCTCCCTGGAGGAACTCGGTCAACTCGCCGACCCGCCGATGACCAAGGACGCTGTCGCGGGGCGGATCCGGCGCCTCCTCGGGATGGCCGACCGGCGGGCGGCGGAACTCGGCATACCCGACACCGAGACGTCCCTGAACGCGGATCTGCTCGACGGTTGAGGCGGGTGGGGAGCGGTCGGCATACCCCCTGGGGAGGGTGGCGAGCGGCGGGTCACCTGTCGAGACAATGGTGGCCGAAATGTCCGAACCCTGGTCGGTGAGCATGCGCAGACGTGCGGGCAATAGGCTGGTGATTGGTTTCGGTGCCGCACCGATGCGGCGCCGCCGATCCTCCGAACCGGAAGGCACAGCATGACCACTCGCGTTGGCATCAACGGCTTCGGCCGCATCGGCCGCAACTTCTTCCGCGCCGTCGTCGCCTCTGGCGCCGACATCGAGGTTGTCGCCGTCAATGACCTCACGGACAACAAGACCCTCGCCACCCTGCTGAAGTACGACTCGATCCTCGGTCGCCTCGACGGCGAGATCGGCTACAGCGACACCGACATCACCTACAACGGCACCTCCATCAAGGCGTTCGCCGAGCGCGACCCCGCCGCCTTGGACTGGAAGTCCGTCGGCGCCGACATCGTCATCGAGTCCACCGGCTTCTTCACCGACGCGACGAAGGCCAAGGCCCACATCGACGGTGGCGCCAAGAAGGTCATCATCTCGGCTCCGGCCAAGAACGAGGACGCCACCTTCGTCATGGGTGTCAACCACGAGGACTACGACCCGGCCAAGCACCACGTCATCTCCAACGCGAGCTGCACCACCAACTGCCTCGCCCCGATGACCAAGCCGCTCCACGACGAGCTCGGTGTTGTCAAGGGTCTCATGACGACCATCCACGCCTACACCGGCGACCAGAACCTCCTCGACGCCCCCCACAAGGACCTGCGCCGCGCCCGCGCCGCCGCCCTCAACATCGTCCCGACCAGCACCGGTGCCGCCAAGGCCATCGCGCTCGTCCTGCCCGACCTCAAGGGCAAGCTCGACGGCTACGCCCTGCGCGTCCCGACACCGACCGGGTCCGCCACCGACCTCACCTTCGAGGCCGGCCGCGAGACCACGGTCGAAGAGGTCAACGCCATCGTCAAGGCTGCGGCCGAGGGTCCGCTCAAGGGCATCCTGAAGTACTCCGAGGACCCGATCGTCTCCATGGACATCGTCACCGACCCGGCGTCGTGCATCTTCGACGCGCCGCTGACCAAGGTCATCGGCAACCAGGTCAAGGTCGTCGGCTGGTACGACAACGAGTGGGGCTACTCCAACCGCCTGGTCGACCTCGTCCTCCTCGTCGGCAAGAGCCTCTGACCCGTCATGGGTGATCTGGCCTCCCTGGGCGACCTGCGCGGCAAGCGCGTCCTGCTCCGGTCCGACCTCAACGTGCCGCTCGACGGCACGACGATCACCGACGACGGCCGCATCCGGGCCTCGATCCCGACGATCAAGGCCCTGACCGAGGCGGGCGCACGCGTCATCGTGTGCGCCCACCTCGGGCGGCCCAAGGGGGCCCCGGAGGCGAAGTACTCCCTCGCTCCCGTCGCCGCGCGCCTGTCCGAGCTGCTCGGCCAGCCCGTCGCCTTCGCCGAGGACACCGTCGGTCCGTCCGCACACGCGGCGGTCGACGGCCTCGCCGATGGTGGCATCGTCCTTCTCGAGAACCTCCGCTTCAACGCGGGGGAGACCGCCAAGGTCGACCAGGACCGGGCCGAGTTCGCCGACGCCCTGGCCGGGTTCGCCGACGCGTATGTGTCCGACGGCTTCGGCGTCGTCCACCGCAAGCAGGCCAGCGTCTACGACGTCGCGACTCGGCTCCCCTCCGCCATGGGTGGGCTGGTCGCCGCCGAGGTCGACGTCCTGCGCCGCCTCACCGAGGATCCCGAGCGTCCGTATGCCGTGGTCCTCGGCGGCGCGAAGGTCGCCGACAAGCTCGCGGTCATCGACAACCTCCTCGGCAAGGCGGACCGGCTGCTCATCGGCGGCGGGATGCTCTTCACCTTCCTTGCGGCCCAGGGCCACGAGATCGGGTCGAGCCTCTTCGACGCCGACAGCGTCGAGGCGTGCAAGGGCTATATCGCCCGGGCCGCCGAGACCGGGGTCGACCTGGTGCTGCCGGTCGACATCGTCTGCGGCAAGGCGTTCGCCGCCGACACCGAGACGGCCGTCGTCGACGCCGACGCGATTCCCGCCGACATGATGGGTCTCGACATCGGTCCGAAGTCGGCGCAGCTGTATGCCGACAAACTCGCCGACGCGCGGACGGTGTTCTGGAATGGCCCGATGGGCGCGTTCGAGATGGCACCCTTCGCCGCCGGGACCCGCGCGGTCGCTCAGGCGCTCGTCGACGCGACGGCGGCCGGTGCGCTCACCGTCGTCGGCGGCGGCGACTCGGCCGCGGCGGTGCGTCAGCTCGGCTTCGCCGACGACCAGTTCGGCCACATCTCCACCGGCGGTGGCGCCTCCCTCGAATACCTCGAGGGCAAGGAACTGCCCGGCATCGCGATCCTTCAGAAGGAGCACTGACATGGCCTCCGGCCGCACCCCCCTCATGGCGGGCAACTGGAAGATGAACCTCGACCACCTCGAGGCGACCCATCTGGTGCAGAAACTCGACTGGACCCTTCGCGACGCCAAGCACGACTTCGGCGACGTCGAGGTGGCCGTGTGCCCACCATTCACCGACCTGCGCACGGTCCAGACGCTGATCGACGGAGACAAGCTCGACGTCCGGCTCGGCGCCCAGGACCTGTCGGTCCACGACAGCGGGGCCTACACCGGTGAGATCAGCGGCAAGTTCCTCGCCAAGCTCGGCTGCACCTACGTCATCGTCGGGCACAGCGAGCGTCGTGAGTACCACGCCGAGACCGACGCGGTCGTCGCGGACAAGCTCGTGGCGGCCTACCGCTACGGCCTGACCCCGATCTTCTGCTGCGGCGAGGGCCTGGAGGTGCGCAAGGCCGGTCAGCATGTCGCCCATGTGCTCGACCAGATCCGTGCCGGGCTGGCCCAGATCACGCCGGAGCAGGTCAAGTCCATCGTCGTCGCCTACGAGCCCATCTGGGCGATCGGTACCGGCGAGGTGGCCACCCCCGCGGATGCCCAGGAGGTGTGCGGGGCGATCCGCACGCAGCTTGCGGACATGTATGGCGCGGAGGTCGCGGACGGCATCCGGGTCCTCTACGGCGGTTCGGTCAAGTCGGGCAATATCGCCCAGATCATGGCCGGCGACGATGTCGACGGTGCGCTCATCGGCGGAGCCTCGCTCGACCCGGTCGAGTTCGCGGCGATCTGCCGCTTCAAGGCTCACCTGACGGCGAGCTGAGACCGTCCCCCAGGCCTGACGCCGGGCCGGTCCGGGAACCTTCCCGGACCGGCCCGGCGTTGCCGGGGACGGGAGTTACACTGTCCGAGCTGTCGCCCGGCGGCAGCACGCAATCGACGGAAGGGGCATCGTGGACGCGGTGCGCATCGGCCTGCAGGTCCTGCTGGTCATCGCGGGGTTGTTCCTGACCCTGCTCATCCTCCTGCACAAGGGCAAGGGCGGTGGGCTGTCCGATATGTTCGGCGGCGGCCTGTCCACGTCGATGAGTTCGTCCTCGGTCGCCGAGCGCAATCTCACCCGCATCACGATCCTCATGGCCCTCATCTGGGTGACCGCCGTTGTCGGGATCGGGCTGATCGACCGCTTCAACACCTGAGGTGCACCGCACCTGAGGTCCCAGTAGTTCCACTCGACCCGTCGCACTGGGGCGACGGGCGTCCCCGACGAGAGGAATGACGAGCGTCCATGGCTGGTGGCAATGCCATTCGCGGCAGCCGAGTCGGTGCCGGACCAATGGGTGAGGCGGAGCGGGGGGAGGTCGCACCCCGCGTCTACGTCGCCTACTTCTGCGCCAACGGCCACGCGACCCGACCGAGCTTCGCGCAGGAGCCGGGCCTCGTCATACCCGATGTGTGGGACTGTCCCCGGTGCGGTCTCCCGGCCGGTCAGGACGAGGCCAACCCGCCCGCGGCACCCAAGGTCGAGCCGTACAAAACGCACCTGGCCTATGTGAAGGAGCGTCGCTCCGACGCCGACGGCGCCCAGATCCTCGACGAAGCGCTCGAGTCCCTGCGCGACCGCGGCCTTATCCGCTGACCCCGCCCTGGGCGCCGGCACCCCGCGCCCATCGGAGTCGGTGAGGTCAACCGCGTCAGCGACCCGCCGCGGGCGGGTCCACCAGCCAGAGCGTCTCGCGGATGCCGTGCACCTGCGCCGCCGAGGAGACCTCCGGCCCCGCGCCCGCGAGCCCATTGCGAACCGCCTCGGCCTTGTCCGCTCCGGCGACGAGGAACCACACCCGCTGGGCGCGCGCGAAGCACTCGAACGTCAGGGACACCCGGGTCGGGGGAGGCTTGGGGGAGTCGTGGACGGCGGTCGCGATGGCGTCCGTCGTCAGTTGGTCGGGATGCCCGGGGAAGAGCGAGGCGATATGGCCGTCCGGGCCGACGCCGAAAAGGACGACATCCCACTCGTGCTGCCCGAACTCCCGGATCGTTTCGCCGTATGCCGCGGCGCTCGCCTCCGCGGACCGGCTCGCGTCCGGCCCGGCGACCCGGTGCACCTTCGCCGGGTCCAACCCCAGGTGGGCAAGACCGGCCGCATCGTTCTGGACGTCGTTGCGCTCGGGATCGCCGGCGGCAGGTAACGCTCGTCCCCACCACACCCGGACTCGGGACCAGTCGACGGCGGCGCGGGCGGAGCAGGAGGCGAGGGAGCGCCATACGGCCGACCCCATCGACCCGCCGGTGAGGGCGAGTTGGGCCTCGGGCTTGACCGCATGGGTGTCGAGGATGGCGGTGACGAGCCGAGCGGCGACCGCGTCGGCGAGCGCGTCCTTGTCGGGATGGACGATCACGACCGGCGGGCTGCCGCTCACGCTGGCAGCGTCCCCATCGACGGTCACGGCTGCGCCTTCGCGGCCGCCTTGCCCGCCCTGGTGCGCGGCGGGTCCGGGATCTCGACGTCCGACTTGGGCGACGCGGCCAGCTTCTCCTGGGTCGCGGCCCGGACCGTGGCGGCGTCCACCTCGGTCGGCATCGAGGTGACCATCGAGGCGGCCTTCCCGAGCCGGGCCTGGCGGCGCACGCGCTCGGCCACCTTGGCCGCATCGCTCTCCGAGGTGACCAGGCCGGTCCTCTCGGCCGTGGCTGCGGTGATCGACCGCGTCCGCACCTTGGGCCACCCGAGGCGCAGCGCGTCCTCGTAGACCTCGTCCGGGTCCAGTCGGCGCAACTCGTCCGAGAGGCACTCGGCATCCTTGCGGTGGGGCAGGGCGATGGTGCGCTCCGGCTGACCCGTCTGGACGAGGGTGGCGACATTGCCGTCCTGCGGGCGCACCAGGTCGATCGTCCCGCTCTTGCGGGTCAGGCGGACCGAGATGATGCCGCTGCGGTCGGGTGCCCGGGCGATCGAGACCGGGCATTTGAGTTGGGCGGCGAGCCAACCGGCGAGGAGGTCGCCCGACGGGGAGTCCGGGGCGGCGACGACCAAGGCCTCGCTGACCTGCTCGTATGGCGCCTGGTCCAGCGCCGCTGCGAGCAGTCCCCGCCACAGGGTGATCCGGGACCAGGCGAGATCGGTGTCGCCCTCGGCATACGTCCCGGCGAGGCGGGTCAGGGCGGTCTTGGGCTGGACGCCGGCCCGGGCGGCATCGGTGATCCGGCGATGGGCGATCGCGCCGATCGGGTCCGCGGCCGCGTCCTTCGGGCCGGCACCCGGCCACCAGGCGACGATGGGGGAATCCGCGAGGAGCAGGCGCGTCACCACGGCCCGGCCGTGATCGGCGAGAGCGCCGTAGAGCCGCAGCACCACCACCTCGCTGGCTCCGGCGTCACCCCCGATCCGGATCTGGGCGTCGAGCCGAGCCGCCCCGCGCTTGTTGGCCGCGACGACGACGATGATCCGGCAGGGATGCTGGCGGCTGGCCGCATTCGCCGTCTCGATCGCGGCGTCCGCCTCGGTCTCGTCGGCGACGACGACAAGGGTGAGCACCCCGGGAGAGGGCCATCGACCCGACGTCCTGGCGCAGACCGATGAGCTTCTTGGAGATGTCGACGGTGGTCGTGCTCGGCAGGTCGACGATCACGGGAGCCTCCATTCGCGCCCGTCCCGGCGCATCATGTCGTCGGCGGATTTCGGACCCCAGCCCCCGGAGACGTATTGGTCGGGGGCGCCGCCCCTCGTGGCCCAGAACTTCTCGATCGGGTCGAGGATCTGCCAGGAGAGTTCCACCTCCTGGTGGCGCGGGAAGAGCGGGGGCTCGCCCAGGAGGACATCGAGGATGAGGCGCTCGTAAGCCTCCGGAGACGACTCGGTGAAGGCCCGGCCGTAGCCGAAGTCCATCGTCACGTCGCGGACCTCCATTTGGGCGCCCGGGACCTTCGCCCCGAAGCGAAGGGTGACCCCCTCGTCCGGCTGGACCCGGATGACGATGGCGTTTTGGCCGAGTTCCTCGGTCGCGGTGTCGGTGAAGGGCAGATGCGGGGCCTTCTTGAACACGACCGCGATCTCGGTGACCCGCTTGCCGAGCCGCTTGCCGGTGCGCAGGTAGAAGGGGACGCCGGCCCATCGGCGGGTCTCGACGTCGAGGCGGACCGCGGCATACGTCTCGGTCGCCGACGTGGCCGCGACCCCCTTCTCCTGGAGGTAGCCGACGACCTGCTCACCGCCCTGCCAGCCGGCGGCATACTGACCCCGCGCGGTGCCGGTGGCGAGGTCCTTGGGGATGCGGATCGCGCCGAGCACCTTCTCCTTCTCCATCCGCAGGCCGCCGGCATCGAAGGAGGCGGGCTCCTCCATCGCCGTCAGCGCGAGGAGTTGGAGGAGATGGTTCTGGATGACGTCGCGGGCGGCCCCGATGCCGTCGTAATAGCCCGCGCGGGCGCCGATGCCGATGTCCTCGGCCATCGTGATCTGGACGTGGTCGACATAGTTGGCGTTCCACACCGGCTCGAACATCTGGTTGGCGAATCGCAGCGCCAGGAGGTTCTGGACGGTCTCCTTGCCGAGATAGTGGTCGATCCGGAAGACCGCGTCGGGCGGGAAGACGCCCTCGACGATGGCGTTGAGCTCGCGGGCGGAGCGCAGGTCGTGCCCGAACGGCTTCTCGATGACGACCCGCCGCCACGACCCGGCCCGCGGCGTCGACAAGCCCGCCCGCTCGAGCTGCTGGCAGACCATCGAGAAGAACCCGGGTGGGATCGACAGATAGAAGGCGGTGTTGCCGCCGGTGCCACGTAGCCCGTCGAGTTCGGCCAGCGTGGCCGCGAGGAGGTCGAACGCGTTGTCGTCGTCGAAGGTCCCGGGCACGAACCGGATGCCCTCGGCAAGGGAGCGCCACACCTCCTCCCGGAATGGCGTCCGCGAGCGTGCCTTGACCGACTCGTAGACGATCTTGCCGAAGTCCTGGTCGGCCCAGTCCCGGCGCGCGAAGCCGACCAGGGCGAACCCGGGGGGCAACAGACCACGGTTGGCGAGGTCGTAGATCGCCGGCATGAGCTTCTTGGTCGCGAGGTCGCCCGTGACGCCGAAGAGGACCATCGCGCACGGGCCCGCGATCCGGGGCAGCCGCTTGTCGCGGGGGTCCCGGAGGGGGTTGACGCCGTGCGCAACACGCGCAGGGGACATGGGCTGCCTTTCCGTATGGGGTGTGGCGCGGGCGGAGAGACTACGTCGCCGAGTCGAGAGCGGCCTGGAGATCGGTCAGGAGATCGCTCCACGACGCCTCGAACTTTTCGACGCCTTCCTTCTCGAGCAGGCTCGTGACCTCGTCGTAGGAGATGCCCAGCGCCGCGATGGCGTCCAGGACCGCGGCGGCGTCGGCGTAGTGGCCGGTGACGGCATCCCCGGCGATGGCACCGTGATCGATCGTCGCCTGGAGGGTCTTCTCCGGCATCGTGTTGACCGTGTCGGCCGCGACGAGATCGGTGACATACATCGTGTCCGAGTAGGCCGGGTTCTTCACGCCCGTTGACGCCCAGAGGG
This sequence comes from Nostocoides sp., assembly GCA_016702415.1. Taxonomy (GTDB): domain Bacteria; phylum Actinomycetota; class Actinomycetes; order Actinomycetales; family Dermatophilaceae; genus Nostocoides_A. Next base: position 377,472 of record JADJEA010000024.1, on the reverse strand, counting down.
GCCGCTGGCGGTTGCCGCCAGCCGCCTGGAGGGATGCCCAGCGCGGAGTCGAGAAGACCTCCTCGAAGGCCTGGTAGGCGAGCCGGGCGTTGGCGACGGCAGCCTTGCCCTCCAGGGCCTTGGCCTCGGGGGTGCCGATGGCCTCGAGGCGCTTGTCGATCTCGGTGTCGACCCGGGAGACGAAGAAGCTCGCCACACTGCGGATGGTCGCCAGGTCGATCCCCGCCGCCTGGGCCTGCTCGAGGCCCTCCAAATAGGCGTTCATGACCGCGCGATAGCGCTCAAGGCTGAAGATCAACGTGACATTGACACTGATGCCCTCGGCGATCACGGCCGTGATCGCGGGCAAACCCTCGACCGTGGCTGGAATCTTGATCATGACGTTGGGGCGGCCGACCGCGGCATACAGGGCCTTGGCCTGCTCGACGGTAGGGGCCTCCTGGTGCGCCAGCCGCGGGTCGACCTCGATCGAGACTCGGCCGTCCTTGCCGCCGGTCGAGTCGTAGATCGGGCGGAACACATCGCAGGCATCGCGGACGTCCTGCGTCGTGATCGCGAAGACGGCCTCGTCGACGGACTTTCCGGCCTCGGCGAGGTCGGCGACCTGGGCCGCGTAGCTGTCCCCGTGGGACAGCGCCGCCTGGAAGATCGACGGATTGGTCGTGACCCCGACGACGCCGCTGTGCTCCATGACGTCCTTGAGGTTGCCGGAGGTGATCCGTTCCCGGGAGAGGTCGTCGAGCCAGACGGAGACATCGGCGGCGGCCAGGGCCGCGAGATTGGCGTTCTCGGACATGGGTGTCGTCCTCTCGGATCGGGCTCAGGGATGTGCCGTCAGTCAGGTTGCGGGCTGGTCCGTGTCGGCCGTGCCGGGCGCGGGCACTGTGGGCGCGGCGCCGGAGCGGGCGGCCTTGAGTGACCGCTTGGCGGCGGCGACGACCTTGTCGGGAGTGAAGCCGAACTCCCGGAACAGGGTGGCCGCATCGGCCGAGGCGCCGAAGTGGTCGATGCCGATGATCTCCCCGGCATCGCCGACCAGGTCCCGCCAGCCCATCGGGACCCCGGCCTCCACCGAGACCCGGGCCTTGACCGACGACGGGAGAACCTTCTCCTGATAGCTCTTGCTCTGCCGCTCGAACCATTCGCGACACGGCATCGAGACCACGCGAGTGGCGATCCGGGCCTTCTCCAGGGCGTCGGCTGCGGTCATCGCCAGACCCACTTCGGAGCCGGTGGCGATGAGGATGACGTCGGGCCTGCCGCCGCTCGCCTCGCGCAGGACGTAGGCACCCTTGCTCACATTGGCGACCTTGCCGGCGACCTTGGGGTCCTGCGTCGGGAGGGCCTGCCGGGACAGGCACAGGCCCGCCGGCCGGTCGTGTTGGAGTATGGCGACCCACGCCGCCGCGGTCTCGTTCGCATCGGCCGGGCGCACCACGTCGAATCCCGGGATCGCGCGCAAGGAGGCGATGTGCTCGATGGGCTGGTGGGTCGGGCCGTCCTCACCGAGGCCGATCGAGTCGTGGGTCCAGACGAAGGTCACCCCCGCCTGCTGGATCGCGGCCAGGCGGGCAGCGGCGCGCATGTAGTCGGAGAAGACGAGGAAGGTCCCGCCATAGGGCCGGGTCAGTCCCGAGAGGGCGATGCCGTTGAGGATCAGGCCCATCCCGAACTCGCGGATACCGAAGTGCAGCGTCCGCCCATAGGGGCTGCCACTCCACTCCCGGGTCTGCTTGCCGCTGGGGATGAACGACGGCTGGCCGTCCATCGTCGTGTTATTGGATTCGGCCAGGTCCGCCGAGCCACCCCACAGCTCGGGCATGACCGAGGCCAAGGCAGTGAGGACCTTGCCGGAGGCGGCCCGGGTGGCCACACCCTTGGGGTCGGCCGGGAAGGACGGGACGGCCTTGGCCAGGCCGGCCGGGAGGTCACGGGCGACCAGCCGGTCGAGCAGGGCGGCACCATCGGGATTGGACTTGCGCCACGCGGCATACCCCTTGGTCCACTCCTTGTGCGCCGCCTTGCCGCGGGCCTTGACCTTGCGGGTGTGGGTGATGACGTCGCGGGAGACCTCGAAGGTCTTGGCCGGGTCGAAGCCGAGCACGGTCTTGAGCCCGGCGATCTCGTCGGCGCCGAGGGCGGAGCCGTGGGACTTGCCGGTGTCCTGCTTCGTCGGGGACGGCCAGGCGATGATCGTGCGGAGGATGACGAGGGTCGGCTTGGCGCTGGTGCGGCTGCGGTCACACGCGGCGAGCAGGGCGTCGACGTCTTCGACATAGGTCGCGCCGTCGCCGTCGCCGCGCCAGTCGATCGTCTCGACGGCCCAGCCGTAGGCCTCGTAACGCTTACCGACGTCCTCGGAGAAGGAGATCTCGGTCTTGTCCTCGATGGAGATGGTGTTCTGGTCGTAGATCACCGTGAGATTGCCGAGTTCCTGGTGTCCGGCAAGGGCGCTCGCCTCGTGGGTGACGCCCTCCATGATGTCGCCGTCGGAGGCCAGCACCCAGATGTGGTGGTCGAAGGGGCTGGTGTTGGGCGCGGCGTCGGGGTCGAGCAGACCGCGCACCCGGCGCTGGGCGAACGCCATCCCGACCGCGGTGGCCAGCCCGGAGCCAAGCGGCCCGGTCGTCACCTCGACGCCGGTGGTGTGGTGGACCTCGGGGTGACCGGGAGTCAGCGACCCCCAGGTGCGCAGAGCCTTGAGGTCGTCGAGTTCGAGGCCGTAGCCGGAGAGGTAGAGCTGGATGTACTGCGTCAGGCTGGAATGCCCGCACGAGAGGACGAACCGGTCCCGGCCGAGCCACTGGGCGTCGTTCGGGTCGTGCCGCATGACGTTCTGGTAGAGAAGGTAGGCGGCCGGGGCCAGACTCATCGCGGTGCCGGGGTGACCATTGCCGACCTTCTGCACCGCATCCGCCGCCAGGACCCGCACGGTGTCGACCGCCCGGACGTCCAGGTCGCTCCACCCGGCCTTCGTCGCCCTCGGCGCCGGGACCGACCGGGCGCGCTTCGCAGCCGACTTGCGGGCCGGACGCGCGGCGGGTGCCGGCGTGGCAGGTGACGGCGTGGCAGGTGACGGCGTGGCGGTGGACGGCGTGGCGACGTCGGGCACGGATTCCTCACTTCGGGACGAGCGATCTTGGGGCACAAACTCGGAGCACGCGAACCTTGGACAGCGGTCCAGCTCAGCCTAGTCCGCCTTGTGACTCACGTCGCAGAGTGCGCCCCGGTAGACTGAGGCGAGTTCCCCACCCCCCGACCGGCAGGCATTGGCATCGTGACCACGCTCGACTCCCCGACCGGAGTGCGGCCGGGGCGGGCGCACTGGCGGCGGACGGTGGCGGCATACGTCGCGTTGACCAAGCCGCGGATCATCGAACTCCTCCTGGTCACCACGGTGCCGACGATGTTCCTGGCGCAGGGGGGCGTCCCGTCGTGGTGGTTGGTCGTGGCGACGCTGATCGGCGGATCGCTGAGCGCCGGGGCGGCCAACACGTTCAACATGGTCTACGACCGCGACATCGACGCCCATATGGGGCGCACGGCCAACCGTCCGCTGGTCACCGGTGAGGTCACTCCCGCGGCGGCGCTGGTGTTCGCCGGCGTGCTCACCGTCGCGTCGACCGCCTGGTTCGCGTGGCTGGTCAACCCGCTGTCGGCGGCCCTCTCCCTCGGCGCGATCGTGCTCTATGCGGTGGGCTACACGATGATCCTCAAGCGGCGGACCACCCAGAACATCGTCTGGGGTGGAGCCGCGGGCTGTATGCCGGTGCTCATCGGCTGGTCGGCCGTCACCGGTGGCGTCGGGTGGCCGGCCGTGGTCCTCTTCCTCATCATCTTCTTCTGGACCCCGCCGCACTATTGGCCGCTGTCGATGCGCTTCAAGGACGACTATGCGCAGGCCGGCGTCCCGATGCTGCCCGTCGTGGAGTCCAATGTCGTGGTCGGGCGCCAGATCGTCGCGTATTCGTGGGCGATGGTGCTGGCGTCCCTTGCCCTGGTCCCCGTCGCCCCGATGGGCTGGCTGTATGCCGTGACCGCCCTCCTCGCCGGCGGCCTCTTCCTCGCCGAGGCCCACCGCCTCCTGCGCGCGGCTCGGGTGGGGGCGTCGATGGCGGCGATGAAGCCGATGCGGCTGTTCCACTACTCGATCACCTATGTGACGCTGGTCTTTCTCGGCGTCGCGGTGGATCCGCTGCTGCACTGGCCGCTGGTCGGCTGAGCGCTGGGCCGCGGCTGAGCGCTGGGCTGCGGCTGCGACTGCGGGGGAGCGGTCAGCCGGGAATCTGGTCGAGCCGGAGCCGGATCACGTCGCGAACGACATCGTCCGGCAGCGGCTGGTCCGTCTGGAAGCGAATCGTCCCGCTGCTCAGCGAGAAGCCGGGCAGTCGGTCGGCGACGGCGGCGACGATCGAGCCGGAGTGGGGATAGAGCGCGAGGTGCTTCCGGGTGGCCATCACCGACAGGAGGGCCTTCCCGCGGACCTTGAGGGTCGGCATACCGTAGCTCGTGCCTTCGACCGCGTCGGGGGCGAGGTCTCGGGCAATGGCGACGATGCGTCGCAAGGCACCCGCCCGGTCGTCGTCCAGCCCGTCGAGGTATGCCGTGACCTCACCCATGCGGCCAGCCTCGCACAGCCTGGGCGCGCCGCAGGGGCGTACCCCGGGCTACACCACTGCCGCGCACCGGCCGCGACACGCCGGTCACCACCGGGGTGCCGGAGGCGATGCTGTAGCCGGGGGTACGCGGGAGGAGGACGCGGCACAGCTACGCGGCGGCTGGACGCGGCATACCGGGCGCCCGGGTGCCCGAGAGGTCAGGCGGCGTCCTGGACCGGGGTCGACCGGAGGGACTTCATCGCCCGAACGAGGGCGACGACCAGCAGGCTCGCCAGGAACATGTGGATCAGGACGATGCCGATGGGCAGGCCGGTGAAGTACTGCGCATAGCCGACGACGGCCTGGGTCAGGACGATGTGGAGGACGCCGGTCCAGGCCTTGTGCGGCGCGGCGTGGGTCGCGCGCAACCGGGTGGCCAGCCACATCGCGACGACGAGCCCGGTGAAGAGCATGACCATGTCGGCGTGCAGCCAGGAGACCGAGCGCGGGTCGAACCCGAGCCGGGCCGGCTCGTCGGCATCGCCCGAGTGCGGACCCGACCCGGTGACGATCGTGCCGAGGAGCAGGACCCCGGCTCCCACGGCGGTGGTCAGCCATCCGGCCCGATGGACCAGCGGCGGGACGGAGAGCAGGCGGGGGCCGCGCGGCATACCGGATTCGACGTAGGCGGCGGCCGCAGCGGCGACCAGGCCCATGGAGACGAGGAAGTGCGCCGACACGGTCGCGGGGTTGAGGCCGGTGCGGACGGTGATCCCCCCGAGGACGGCCTGGACGGCGACACCGGCCAGGACGAGCCACGTCGGGAGGGTCAGGGCGCGGCGGCGGTCGGACCAGCGGGCTACCGCGACGATCGCCGCAATGGCGGCGATGCTGACGACCCCGGTCAGCGTGCGATTGCCGAACTCGATGTATTTGTGGAAGCCCTGCGCCTGGTGGGCGACCGGCGTGTAGGACCCCGGCACGCACTGGGGCCACGTCGGGCAGCCGAGTCCGCTGCCGGTCAGGCGGACCAGGCCGCCGGTGACGACGATGAGGACCTCGACGACGAGATTGACCAGCAGCACGGGCCGCAGCCACGGGTGGCCGACCGATGCGTGGGGGCCGGTCGCGGGGGGTGCTGCCTGGTCGAGCGCGGTCACGAACTCAAGGCTAACCCGCGGCCGACCGGTCGACTCCCGTGGGGCGGGCCGGCACCGCCGCTGACTCCCCTGGGGCCGGCGGGAGCGTCGGCGGGCGGGGTCGTCGGCGGGCGGGGTCGTCGGAGGGTGGGGTCGGCATACGGCCTGGAATATCCTTGGCGGGCCCCCCAGCCGAGGAGACCACCCGTGGCCATGCGCATGTCGTCCCTGTTCCTGCGAACCCTTCGCGAGAACCCGGCGGACGCCGAGGTCCCGAGCCACCAGCTGCTCGTGCGGGCCGGCTACATCCGGCGCGTCAGCCCGGGGATCTACACGTGGTTGCCGTTAGGGCTGAAGGTCCTGCGCAAGGTCGAGACGATCGTCCGCGAGGAGATGGACGCGATCGGGGCCCAGGAACTCCTCTTCCCCGCCTTGCTCCCGCGCGAGCCCTATGAGGCGACGGGGCGATGGACTGAATACGGCGACAACGTCTTCCGGCTCAAGGACCGCAAGGATGGCGACTACCTCCTCGGCCCGACCCATGAGGAGATGTTCACCCTCGCCGTCAAGGACATGTTTACGTCCTACAAGGACTTGCCGCTCTCGCTCTATCAGATTCAGACGAAGTACCGCGATGAGGCCCGGCCCCGGGCGGGCATTCTGCGCGGACGCGAATTCGTCATGAAGGACTCCTATTCGTTCGACCTCGACGAGCCCGGGCTCGAGAAGAGCTACCTGCTGCACCGCGAGGCCTACGTCCGGATCTTCGACCGCCTCGGCTTCCACTATGTGATCGTCCAGGCCATGGCCGGAGCCATGGGCGGGTCGATGTCGGAGGAGTTCCTCGCGACCGCCGCCAATGGCGAGGACACCTATGTGCACTGCCGCTCCTGCGGGTATGCCGCGAACGTCGAGGCCGTTGCCGTCCCCGTTCCCGGCCCCATCCCGTATGCCGATGCGCCCCCCGCCCACGACGAGGAGACCCCCGAGAGCCCCACCATCGCGGCCCTGGTCGAGCGACTCAACGAGCTCTATCCGGGGGCCTCGCCGCACGGGGGATCGTGGGTCGCCACGGATACCCTCAAGACCTACATCGTCATGCTCGTCCACCCCGACGGGAGACGCGAGCCCCTCGCCATGGGCATCCCGGGGGACCGTGAGGTGGACGAGAAGCGGCTGGCCGCCCAGGTCGAGCCGGCGCAGGTGGAGGCGTTCGAGGAGAAGGATTTCGCGGCATACCCCGCGCTGGTCAAGGGGTATATGGGCCCAACCGTGCTCGGCACCGAGTCGGTGACCGGTATCCGCTTCCTCGTCGACCCCCGGGTCGTCGAGGGCTCCCGGTGGGTCGCCGGCGGCAATGCCCCGGGTATCCACGCGGTCGACCTCGTCGCCGGTCGCGACTTCACGCCCGACGGCACGATCGAGGCCGCCGAGGTCCGCCCGGGTGACCCCTGCCCGAGCTGCGGTCAGCCGCTCGAGGCCGCGCGCGGCATCGAGATGGGGCACATCTTCCAACTCGGCCGCAAGTATGCCGAGGCCCTGGACCTGCGCGTCCTGGACGAGAACGGCAAGCTGCGCACCGTCCTCATGGGGTCCTATGGTGTCGGGATCTCCCGCGCGGTCGCCTGCGTCGCCGAGGGCAATCACGACGACGTCGGCCTGATCTGGCCGCGGGCGCTCGCGCCGGCCGATGTCCACATCGTCGCGACCGGGAAGGACGATGCGGTGTTCGTGGCGGGGGAGACGCTCACCCGCGACCTGGAGGCGTCCGGCGTCACGGTCCTCTTCGACGACCGTGTGGGGGTCAGCCCCGGGGTGAAGTTCACGGACAGCGAGTTGATCGGCATACCGACGATCGTCGTGATCGGGCGCGGCCTGGCGGGTGGCACCATCGAGATCAAGGACCGCCGCTCGGGTGAGCGGCGTGAGGTGCCGATCGCCGATGCTGTCGCCCAGATCAGGGCCGAGGTCGGGATCGAGCTGTAGGTCGGGGGCGGGGGCAGGTGGGCGGCCGAGCCCTACGCCGCCGCCCCGGCCGGGCCCAGGTGACCGCGCGCGAGCGGGTGGCCCGGCCCGGCTCCGGCGGGCATAGGGTGGCGCGGTGAATCCACGGATCGACGCCGTCATCTTCGACTGGGGTGGCACCCTCACGCCTTGGCACGAGGTCGACCTGGGCGAGCAGTGGCGGGTCTATGCGCGGGAGGTGCACGGCATACCCCTGGACTCACCGGAGATCTCCGCGGCCGACCTGGCCGCAGCGCACGACCTCGCGGACCGCATCATCGCCGTCGAGGATCAGGCGTGGCGCCGGGGGCGCGAGGAGCACGCGAGCGCCCGAATCGACGACATCCTCGCCGCCGCCGGTCTGGACCCGGACCACGACCGGGCGTTGCTGGCGCTCGCGGCCTACCGGGGCTTCTGGGAGCCGCACACGTACACCGATCCTCAGGTCAAGCCCCTCTGGGAAGGATTGCGGGACAGGGGAATCCGCATCGGCGTGCTCTCGAACACGATCTGGACCCGGGACTACCATCGCGGGATCTTCGCCCGCGACGGCGTGCTCGACCTCCTCGACGGTGACGTCTATTCATCCGAACTCCACGTCGTCAAACCGCATCGGGAGGCGTTCGAGGCCGCGCTCGCGGCGGTCGGGGCGCGGCCCGAGCACGCGGTCTATGTCGGCGACCGGCTCTTCGAGGACGTCCACGGACCGCAGGCGATCGGGATGCGGGCCATCTGGATCCCGCATTCGGACCTCCCACCCAATCAGGTCGTCCCGGTCGAGGTGACCCCGGACGCGACCGTCCACGAACTCATCGAGATCCTCGATGTCGTCGACGGCTGGCGCGCTCCACGTGCCGGTTGAGGTCTGGCTCGCCCTCGCCGCCTTCGTCGCCGGGTGGGTCGACGCGGTCGTCGGCGGTGGCGGGCTGATCCAACTGCCCGCCTTGGTGCTGGCCGTGCCCGGGGCGCTGCCCGCCCAGATCCTCGCGACGAACAAGGCGGCCTCCGTCGCCGGGACCGCCACGAGCGCGCTGACCTACTACCGGCGCGTCCGGCCCGACCTCGCGACGGCGCTCCCCACGGCGGCGGTGGCCTTTCTCGGTGCCGCCGGCGGAGCGGTGATCGGGCTGCACATCCCCAAGTCGGCGTTCACCCCGATCGTCCTGATACTGCTCGTCGTCGTCGGGGCCTACACCGTGCTCAGGCCGGATCTCGGGTCGGTGACGCAGCTGCGGCACGCGGGCGCGCGGCATACGACCCTGGCGGTGGTGACGGGCCTGGTCATCGGGACGTATGACGGGGCGCTCGGTCCCGGCACCGGCTCCTTCCTCGTGTTCGCCCTCGTCGGCCTCCTCGGGTACGCCTTCCTCGACGCCTCGGCCACGGCCCAGATCGTCAACGTCGCGACCAATCTCGGCGCGCTCGCGGTGTTCGCGCCCGGGGGGCACGTCCTGTGGCGCCTCGCTGCGGTCATGGCCGCCGCCAACCTCCTCGGTGGGTATGCCGGGGCCCGCACCGCGGTCGCCCTCGGCTCCCGCTTCGTCCGCGCGGTCTTCCTCACCGTCGTGGCGGCCTTCGTCGTCCGCCTCGGGTGGGGGCTGCTCGGCTGAATCGAGCCGCCCGTCGGTGTTCGAAGGCGGATCTGGGTCGGCCCACAGCCGGGGCACAGGTTCGCTGACGAGTCTCCTTGACCGTGAGCATCTCCCTGGCCCCGAACCCGGCCACGACCCCGGCCCCGCTGCCGCTAGAGCTGTCCGCGGCTGCTGGTGGGCACCGGCAGCCGGCGCTGCCGACTCCGTTGCGGCGCGTCCCCCGGTGGTGGCGTGACTTCTCCGGCGCCCTGCTGTGGGGGCTGCTGCTTTTCGTCACTGCGCTGTGGGTGGCCGGCGGCGGGCTCGCGTCCGTGGGCAGTGTCGGCGGGTTCCTGACGACCTTCGGCCGGTTGACCGGCCTGATCTCCTCGGCCCTCCTGCTCGTGCAGGTCTTCCTCATGGCTCGCATCCCCCTGATCGAACAGGCGTGGGGCCAAGACCGCCTCGTGCGCAGCCATCGGCTCGTGGGCTTCACGTCCTTCACCCTCATGCTCGCCCACGTCGTTCTTATCACCCTCGGGTATGCCGCGACCACCCCCCTCGGTCTGTGGGGCACCATCGTCGATTTCACCCTGAACTACCCGGGCATGCTCTTGGCCATCGCGGGCACGCTCGCCCTGTGCATGGTCGTGGTCACCTCGATCCGGCGGGCCCGGGCCCGGCTGCGCTATGAGTCGTGGCATCTGATCCACCTCTACGGCTATCTCGGCGCCGGGCTCGCGCTGCCCCACCAACTCTGGACGGGTGCGGACTTCCTGTCCTCGACGGTCTCGACGGTGTTTTGGTGGACGCTCTATGGGTCCGCGCTCAGTGCCGTCCTCGTCTACCGGGTGGCGCTCCCACTCCTGGTCAGCCGGCACACCCGGCTGCGGGTTGTCGACGTGCGCGCCGAGGCGCCCGACGTCACGACCGTCACGGTCGGTGGCCGGGGCATTAACGAGCTTGGCGCTCAGGCCGGGCAGTTCTTCAACTGGCGCTTCCTCGACGGGCCCGGGTGGACCCGGGCCAACCCCTACTCCCTGTCCGCCGCCCCGACCGACGACACGCTGCGGATCACGGTCAAGCATCTCGGCGATGGCAGCTCGCGGTTGGCGGGCCTTCCGGTCGGGACGAAGGTACTCGTCGAAGGGCCGTACGGCCGGATGCATGCCGGCGTCCGCACCCGCCCGAAGGTGCTCCTCATGGGGGCCGGCATCGGGATCACCCCGATGCGCGCCCTCCTGGAGGCGATGCCCCAGGGCAGCGGTGATGTCACTGTCCTGCACCGGATTTCTCGCCGCGCCGACCTCGTCCTCGCGGACGAGATCGACCAACTCGCCGCCGAGCGGGGCGCGCGCTATGTGATCGTCGACGGCCATCGCGTCCCCGGTCGCGCGACCTGGCTGCCGGCCCAGGCTGCCCATCTCACCGACGTCGAGGGCCTCCTGCAGGTCGTCCCCGACGTCGTCGACCGCGAGGTCTATATCTGCGGCGCGGCCGGCTGGATGGCCGCCGCCGAGGCCGCCGTCAAGGGCGCCGGCGTCCCCGCCGCCGCCATCCACATCGAGCACTTCGCCTACTAGGACCTCCTCCGATGCGCCGAATCACGATCTGGCTGATGAGCACTCTCTCTGCGCTGGTGCTGCTCTTCAGCTATCCCACCTCGACGAGCGCCAAGCACAAGTCGTCGGTCCAAAGCCTCGACCAGGGAGTCGCCGGAGCCGGCAGCACGGGCTCGACGACGGATTCCGCCACCGGCTCCGCCACCGACTCATCCACTGACTCCGGGTCCGGGGGTTCGGGTGGAACCGCATCCGGAGACGGGCAGTCCACGGACGACTCCGCCGCCGCCGATCCGAGCACCTCGAGCGGCACATCGGGCGGCTCGGGTCGACGGGCTCGGGGTCGACGGACTCGGGGTCGACTGACTCGGGAACGTCGGGGTCGGGGGGTTCCGCCTCGGCGGGCACGTTCACGGGTGATTCCGTCATGACCCGGTGGGGCGTGGTCCAGGTCGCCATCACGGTCAAGGGCGGCAAGATCACCCGGTCCGAGGTCGTGCAGGTGCCCTGGGACAACCCGCGCGACCAACAGATCAACGCGTATGCCGTGCCGATCCTCAACCAGGAGGTCGTCTCGGCCCAGTCCGCGCAGATCGACATGGTGTCGGGGGCGACGGTCACCTCCGAGGGCTATATCCAATCCCTGCAGTCCGCCATCGACCAGGCGCACCTGTCATGAGTTCCACGCCGCACCCGGCGCCGGTCCGCCGGGGCACCCCGACGGTCGGCCGTCGCGCCTTCGTCGACGTCGTCATGGGTATGCCGATCTCCCTCCACGTCAAGTCCGTTGACGTCCAGCGTCCCGATATCGCGGCCGCGGCGGACAATGTGTTCGCGACCCTGCGCAAGATCGATGACCTCTTCAGCATGTGGCGCGCCGACAGCGAACTGCGTCTGCTCCAGGTCGGGGACATCGCCGCCGGCGATTGTCACCCGTGGCAGGGAGAGATCCTGGAACTCGCGTTGGAGGCCGAGGAGGTCACCGACGGTCTCTTCACGGCCTGGCACGGCGGGCGGTGCAGTCGGGGTGGGCACGCGGCATACGACCCGACGGGGATCGTGAAGGGGTGGGCGGTGGAGAAGGCCGCCGAGATGATGCGCGTGGTCCCGGGCATCGCGTTCTGCCTCAGCGCCGGCGGCGATCTCGTCTGCGGCACCGGTCAGGACATGGTCGGCCGGGCGCCGGCATGGCTGATCGGCATCGAGAACCCGGCCGTCCCGGGCAGTTATGCCGGCAGCGTCGAGGTCGTCCTGGGTGCCGTCGCGACGTCCGGGTCCGCGGCGCGCGGTGCCCATGTCGTCGACCCCCGAACCGGTGATGTCGTGGACCGCCCCGGATCGGCCACCGTCGTTGGTCCCGACCTTGTCTGGGCCGACGTCTGGGCGACCGCCGCGTATGTCGACCCGGTCGAGGCCGGCCGGCTGATGCGCATCCGCGCGCCGGAGTACCACCTCGCCGTGCTCTGACCGGTCTCAGCCCTCGTCGAGGAGCGCCCGGATGTCGTCGGCGGTGATCTGGCCGCTGAGGGCGCCGCCGTCGTCGACGACGCGCTGGAAGAGATCGCGCTTGCGGTGCTGCAGCGCCACGACCTTCTCCTCGATCGTCCCCGTGGAGATCAAGCGGTAGACCATGACCATCTTGTCCTGCCCGATCCGGTGGGCGCGGTCGATCGCCTGCGCCTCCGCAGCCGGATTCCACCACGGGTCCAGGACGTAGACGTAGTCCGCCTCGGTCAGCGTCAGGCCCACCCCGCCGGCCTTCAGGCTGATGAGGAATGCCGTGGCATCGCCCTCCTTGAACCGCGCGATCACCTCAGCGCGCCGCCGAGTCGTCCCGTCGAGATATTCGGTCGTGATGCCTTGCTCGTGCAGGTGCGACTGGACGAGCTTGAGGAAGGTCGTGAACTGGCTGAAGACCAAGGCCCGGTGGCCCTCGGAGCGAAGCTCCGCGAGTTGCTCGGCGAGGGTTTCGATCTTGGCCGGTATGCCGCCCGCCGTCCTCTCGGGGTCGACTAGACGCGGGTCGAGGCTCAGTTGCCGCAGCCGGGTCAGCGCCGCCAGGATCGCGACCCGGTTTCCGACGGGGTCGTCCAGGAGTCCGAGGACGCGCTGGCGCTCGCGTTGGAGATGCTGGTCGTAAATGCGCCGGTGGGCCGGCTTGAGTTCGACCGAGAGCTGTTGCTCCTGCTTCTCGGGCAGATCGGTGGCGACCATGTCCTTGGTGCGGCGCAGCATCAGGGGCTTGACCCGACGGCGCAGCCGGTCGAGCACCTCCGGCGACGCGCCGCTCTCGATCGGCCGGCGATAGAACTCCGAGAACCGGTCCGCCCGGGGATACAGCCCGGGGGCGACCAGGGCGAGCAACGCCCACAGGTCCATGAGGGAGTTCTCCAACGGAGTGCCGGTCATGGCCAGGCGGAAGGGTGCCCGCAGACCACGTAGGACATGGTGGGTCTTGCCCGCGTGGTTCTTGACGTACTGCGCCTCGTCGAGGATCAGTCCCCGCCACGGCAGGTCACCGAAGGCGTCCGCGTCGAGGCGGGCCACGGCATACGACGTCACCACCACATGGGCACCGGCCACGCTCTCCGCGAGCGATCGGCCCCGCTTCCGGGAGGTTTCGCCGAGGACGACGACCCGCAGTTCGGGCGCGAAGCGGGCCGCCTCGGCCGCCCACACGCCGAGCATGCTCGTCGGGGCGATGACCAGGACCGGTTCGGTGAGTTCGCCTGCGCTGCGGGCATGTTCGAGGAGGGCGATGGCTTGGAGGGTCTTACCCAGCCCCATGTCGTCGGCGAGGATGCCGCCCAGCCCGGCCTCCCAGAGCGCGTGCAGCCAGTGGAAGCCCTCGCGCTGATAGGGCCGCAGGTCGGCCAATAGCCCGGGCGGATCGGGCGGTGGCGTGGCATCGGCCAGTCCGCGGAGGCGGTCGACGCTGGCGGTCCACGCCTGGCTGTCGATGGAGGAGATGCCGAGGTCGGCCAACTCGTCCCAGAGCGAGACGTGGTAGCGGGACAGGCGCATCGGGGCACCGGGCTCGACCAGCTCGCGGGCCTCGGCGATGAGCTGGCGAAGCGAATCGAGCGCCGGGTCGTCCAGTCGGAACCATGTGCCGGATTCGAGGATCATTGCCTCGTCACCGGCGACGAGGGCGCGGAAGAGCGGCTCGAAGGGGACCTGCTCACCGCTGACCGTGATGGTGACGCCGAGGTCGAACCAGTCGGTGCCGCCCAGCCTCGCCTCGGAGAGGCTGACGTCGATCAGCGGTGGCTCGGCCGCCTCCTCGTAGGCGATGAGGTCACCGTCGAAGGTGACATGGATGTCGGCCTCGAATTCGAGGTCGGGCAGGACCTCGTCGACGAACCGGACCGCCTGCATGCCGAGGAGGGTCACGCGCTCGGCGAGCTCCCAGGATCCGAGCGGGGCGGCCGTGGGCCGGGTTCGAGCACCGGGGATGCGGTCGAGCACATCGAGGCTAGCCAGGAGCGATTGCTCGGCAGCCCGGTGCCGGGGGAGGGGGCCCTGGTCCCGGGTGAGGAGGGCGCCGGAGGGGGCGGCATACGCGAAATCGAAGAGGACGTCGAGGCGCACGGGGCTGGGCTGGGTCACCCGGATGCGCAGGACCGGGCGGGCCGGCTCGGGGATCGCCACGCTCTCGTCGCTCGAGGCGACGGTCGCGAACTGGCGCAGCCGGGGGAGGTAGGCGTTGAGGAATCGGTCGACGTCGGGCGGGGGGATGTCGAGGCGCCGTCTCCCGAGAAGCGCGGCCAGCCGGGGGTCCAAAGGCTTGTCGAGGCCAGCGAGGACGAGACCCTCGGAGGTCGCGATGGCGAACCCGTGGGGAGGGTTGCCGAGCGCGGTGACTCCATGGACTTTGGCGAGCCCGGAGTCGTTGTCGATCCCCGCCACCACGTGCACGCCGTCGTCGTCCCGGGAGACGTCGATGACGACGTGAACGGGCTCGTCGGCGAGCCGGACCCCGCCGCTCGGCAGATGCTGCCCGGGGAGAAGCTCGACTCCGGCCTGGACCGCGGCCCGCAGCAAGGGCCACGTCTTGGGGCCGAGCGACCCGAGCAGAACGTCGCCATAGGCGTAATAGGCGAACTCCCGTCCGCCGACCGTGCGGTAGTGCTCATAGATCGCTCGGACCGCCTCCAGTTGGGCCTCGTGGAGGGGCACGCGCGCCGAGGGGGCCAGGACGTCCTTCCAGCCGAAGGCCGTCGACCACCCCGTCCGGGTGCGCCGGGTCGGGCGGACCGCGAGCTGATTGCGGCCGGAGGATGGTGCGGCGAACCGGCCGTATTGCACCTGGTCGATGACCAGGCCGAGCACGGAACCGGTGTCGGGCTCGTTGGGGGTGTCGTCGACGAGCGGCGCGAGTAGGCGTTCCCAGTCCTCGTCCGGGGCAACGCCCCGGCCCCCGTGGAAGCGGCTCCGGGCGGTGAGCAAGACCGCGACGGTGTGTTTGCAGTCGATCTGCATCGGGCACGAGCACCGGGACGTCCAGCGAACCCGCGGCTCGGTGCGCGCACTGGTGACCGTGATGAGGGTTTGATAGGGCACCCGAGTGGTGCCCTCGACCTCGGCGAGCAGGACCCGGCCCTGGTCCGCGGCGGTGATGGTGCGCACCATGTCCGCCTCGGCATACGCCCGGCCGCGCTCCCACGTGGGGATGCCGACGTGGCTGCGGATGAGGTCGTCGGTCAACCCCCCCAGCCAGGTCGCGGACGCGAGCGGACTGTTCATCCGCCCAACGTAACCGAGGGCGGGGACAGCCCGGAAATGGCGGTGCCCGCGGGCACCGGTCCGGGTCCGGCGAGGCGGCGGCGCAACCCACTGGCGCGCTGGATCCGCCGATCGAGCGCAGCCCGGACCACCTCCGGGGTGGCGATGACGGCGATCTCCTCCTGCGCCCGGGTGACCGCGGTGTAGAAGAGTTCGCGGGTCAGCAGCGGTGAATCGATCTCGGGGAGGATGACGGTGATGCGGCGGGCCTGACTGCCCTGGCTCTTGTGGACGGTCGCGGCATACATCGTCTCGACATCGCTCAAGCGCGCCGCGGCGACCTCACGCAGGCCCGCTCCGCCGTCGAAGGTGGCGACGAGACGACCGTCGCGGACCACGACGATGCCGGTGTCCCCGTTGTACAGATCGAGGCCGTAGTCGTTGGTGGTCACCAGGAGGGGGCGTCCGGGATACATGGGGGAGCGGAAGGTTTCGCCCGTCTCCTCCGAGAGCCACCGCTCGACCTGGCCGTTCCAGTGGGAGACGCCGTAGGGGCCCGTTCGGTGCGCGCACAGCAACCGGTGACCGGACAACGCCTGCAGGGCCGCGGCGGCATCACCGCGGACAGCGTGATCGTGGACGCTGACCGCACTGGCCATGAGGAGCGCGCGGAGCTGGGTGGCATCGGGCAGGAGGCTGACGGCGCGGTCGGGCCCGGTGAGGATGGCCAGGGCCGCGTCGGCGTCTCCGTCCCGGATCGCCTGGGCCAGGTCCCTGATCGCACCCTGGAACCGATAGGTATGCCGCAGCCTCGCCACCACGCCCAGGCCGCCTACGCCCGGCCCGCCTACGCCCGGCCCGCCTACGCCCGGCCCGCCTACGCCCAGCCCGCCTACGCCCGGCCCGCCTACGCCCAGCCCGCCTACGCCCGGCCCGCCTACGCCCGGCCCGCCTACGCCGGGGATCGTCACGTCGGGCGGGCGCACTCGCCCGCCGTCGCCGTCCTGTCCGGAATCGCCGTCCGGGGTCTCGCCGTCCTGGGTCTCGCCGTGCCGAGCCGGGTCGGTGCCGGGCGCGCGGGGCTGTGCGGGGACCTCCGCGGCGTCCTCGATGCCCGCCACCAGATCCGCCAGGACGGCTCCGGCCTCGACCGAGGCGAGTTGGTCCGGGTCGCCCACGACGACCAGTCGCGCCGCGGGCCTCAGGCTCTCCACGAGCCGGGTCATGAGGGTGAGCGACACCATCGACGCCTCGTCGAGGACGACCAGGTCGTGGGGCAGCCGATTGTCGCGATTGTGCCGGAATCGGCTGTGGGACTGGGGAGTCCAGCCGAGCAAGCGGTGCAATGTGCTGGCCCGGACCGAGGGCACGAGGGCCCGCAGGTCGGGGGGCAGTTCCGTCGTCGCGGTGGTGACCGCCTCGCCGAGTCGGGTCGCCGCCTTGGCCGTGGGCGCGGCGAGGGCGACCCGGAATGGGTGACCCGGGCGAGTGGTCTGAGCCATCTCCGCGGCCAGGGCCAGGATCTTGGCGATGACCGTCGTCTTCCCCGTGCCCGGCCCACCGGTGACGATCGTCGTGAGCTGGCGGACGGCCAGGCCCGCCGCAGTGCGCTGGTCGTCGTCTTGGGGGTTGGGGAAGAGCCGCTCGAGGGAGGCGTCGAGACGGGCGGAATCGATTGTGGGGGCGGGGGCGGCCGCGCGCGCCCGCACGATGCCCGCGACGGTGCGCTCCTGCTCCCAATAGCGCTCGAGATAGAGCAGCCCGAACTCGATCCGGGCGATTCCGGAGGCGGCCACAGGACTCGCCGCGACGAGCGCGAGCCAGGCAGCAGGGTCCAGCTCGGGCCATGGGAAGTCCGGATCGAGTTCCGTCACCGCGGCGAGATCGCACGCGACCGACCCGGTGCGCACGGCCCGCACGGCGAGGGCGAGCGCGAGGAGCACGCGTTCGTCGTCCTCGCGGACGAGGTGGCCGATCCGGTCGGCGACATGGGCGTCGGCGGCAACGAGGAGGCCGGAGAGCGTCCCGGCGTGGAGAAGGCCGCCCACGCGGCGGGCGATCCGCCGGTCGGTGGGGGAGGTGGGCGCGGTGAGTTCAGCCATTGGCTCGTCCCGATAGGTTCAGCTGGTGTCGTCCGAGCCCACATCCGCTTCGGTTCCCGAGTGCGTTCCGGAACCGGTGCCCCCGCCCGAGGCCGAATGTCCCTCCGGGCGCGATGGTCACGCGGTGCACGAGTCCCCGGTGACGCGGGCCTTCACCCAGGTGACGACCGCGCGACTGATGCTGCGCCGGCCCCGGGAGGAGGACCGGGCGGCGTACATCGCGGTGCACACCGATCCCCGCCTGTACGGCCCTGCCCCGGCGGCCGTCCTCTCGGTGCCGGACGCGGACCAGGCCTTCACGAGGATGCTCCAATCCTGGGACCAGGACGGGTTCGGCTACTGGGTCGCGGTCGACCGCGGGAGCGGGGCGGTGATCGGCGTCGCCGGGGTGCGGCCGGAGGGCGCCGAGACGGCGAACCTCTATTACCGCTTCGACGCCGACCGACATGGACTCGGGCTCGGTCGCGAGGCGGCCCGGGCCGCGGTCGGCATCGCGTCGGAGTGGCTGCCGGGGCGGCGCGTCGAGGCCGACATCCGCGACGCCCACGTCACCTCGATTCGGGTTGCCACGGCGGCCGGCCTCGAGCGGGTCGACGTCTCGCACCGGTCCCGCGAGGGCGCCGCCACCACCCCCGCGAGCCGGTATGCCGCCCCCACCCTCGCCCGGGTCGACTCCCTCACCGACACCGTGCGGGCGGACCTGCTCGACCTGTGGGCGCGGGTCACCGACGCCGGTGGCTCCGTGGGATTCCTCCCGGGTGCTCCGCGTGAGCGGATCGCCGCGGCCCTGGCCGAGCACGAGGCGCAGATGGACGCTGGGGCCGCCTACGGGGCCGCCCTGCGGCACCGGGACGGCCGCCTGGCCGGCTGGGGCTGGTGGGTCAGGAGTGTCAATCCGCTTCTCGCGCATGGTCGTTGGCTCTATCGCCTGATGGTCGACCCACGCCTGCAAGGACGCAATCTCGGGGCGATCCTGCTCGCCGGGATGATCGGGCTGGCTCGGGCCGAAGGGGCCGAACTGCTCGTCCTGGGCTACCGCAGCGGATCGGGCCTCGGACACTTCTACGGGCGTTTCGGGTTCACGGAGGTGGGCCGCATCCCGGCCGCGATCCGGGTCGCGCCGGGAGATGATCGCGACGATGTGACGATGGCGCGCCGGGTGGATGCCGCCCCGATGCGCGCCGACGGTCGCACCTGAGCCTGGCCACCCTGAGCGCGACCACACTGAGCCCGACCCCCCAGAACCTGACCACCCCTGCCAGAGGGAGCTCATGCTGGCCCTCCATCGAGGAGGTCGGAGAGCGCGCGAACCAGCGCGGCGGGGGGCCGCCACGAGAACACCCCCGTGGGGTGGCCGTCGATGAGTGGGGTGTCGGGCCCGCACATCCCCCGCAGGTACAGATAGAGCACGCCACCGAGGTGGCGTTCGGGGTCGTAGCCCGGTAGCCGCCCGCGCAGGAAGCGGTGGACGACAACGGCATACAGGAGGGCCTGGAGCGGATAGGAGGAATGTCCCATCGCAGCGACGAGCGCCTCGGGTCCGTAGTCGGCCGCGGTCAATGCGCGGTCGGGCGGCCCGAGCCAGTTGGTCTTGTAGTCGACGACGAGGTAGCGCTCCCCGACCCGAAGGACGACATCGATCGAGCCGGTGAGATATCCGCGCAACCGCTGGTCGCCGAGTTCGGGGTCGTCGAGCGCGTCGGCAAAGGCACGGACGGGGTCGCCCACGGGGAGGTGGTGCCGCAGAAGCGGCGCCAAGGCGGTCAACCGCAGGTCGTATGCCGATCCGCCCCGGTCCCCGCCGGCCAGCGGGAGCTCGAAATCCATCTCGCACAAGCGATCCGGCCGCCCGATCGCGGCGAGGGTGACACCGGGGGCCAGCGGGCCGAGGGGGGTGCGGCATACGGCCTCGAGTGCGGCGGCCAGGACGGCCCGGTCGAGGTCGACCGGCCAACGGGGGAGGTGCTCGGTGATCCGGGCGGCGAACTCGGCCCGCAGGTCGGGAGCCTGAGGGTCGGCATGCTCCAGGACGGCATGGACCAGCGAGCCGAAGGTCGCCCCCACGGGCAGATCGGCCATCGGAGACGCGACCGCCCGGGCGGGGCCTAGGCGCGGGTCGGCCGGTGGGGGGCCGATCGCTTCGGCAACCGGGGATTCGTCATCCTTGACCGGGCTCTCGGGCTCGGTCGTCACGAAGTCGGTGACGGACGAGCCCGTGTCGAGGACCCGCGTGAGCGCGGTATAGGACGTGCGCCGCCAGTCGCTGTCGACGACGCGAACGAACGGACGAACCTCGAGCGGACGCTGGGGCGCCTCAACCAGCCGTCCCGGCGGCGCGTCGGCCGGGACGTGGGCGGACTCGGGGACCGGTCCGCCGACCGCACTCCACTGTGAGAGCCGATCCACCATCGTCGTGGGGGAGGGCAGCGCCACGCTCGGCTCTGGCTGCCCGACGCTGTGCGGCCCGCGGCCGAACAGGACGCGGTGCAGCGCGGAGGCATGGGTCGTCGTCAGCGGGGCCCACCAGGTGACGAGTTGGCTCTGGGCACGGGTGATCGCGACATAGAGGAGGCGCAGGCTCTCCCCGTCGTCCTCGGCTCGCGCGTGTTCGAGGGTGTCCTTCGGTGGCCGGCCACTGATGTCGAGGCACCGCCGTCCCTGTCGGTCGTGATACCGGACGGGGTCGGGGACCTCGGGGGTGTAGCGGTCGGCCAGGAAGGGGGCGTAGACAACGGGAAACTGCAAGCCCTTGCTCCCGTGGATCGTCGACAACTGCACCGCGGCCGCATCGCTGTCGAGCCGGCGGCTGCGGGTGGTGCCGCCGCGGCTGCGTTCGGCGGCGATCTCGTCCCGCAGCCACGTCGTCAGGGCGACGATGCCGTGGCGGGTGCGCAGCGCCTCGTCGTGGAGCAACTCCGCGAGATGGCGAAGGTCGGTCAGATCCCGCTCGCCCCCCGTGACCCCGAGGAGGCGCCGGGCCATCCCGCCGATGGTGGCCGCTTCGAGCACGGCGGGTATGCCGCGCAACGAGTAGAGCTCCGCCCACCGCCGCAGCGTCGTGGCGCTCTCCTCCGTCACCAGGTCACCCAGGGTGTCGAGGTCACCGACGGTGCGCCCGAGGAAGGGGGTCAGTGCCGCCGCGCGGACACGGCGGGAGCGGTTGGGTGCCTCCATTGCCTCCAGGAGGGTGAGCCAGTCGATGGCCGCCGGAGACCGGAAGACGCTCTCGTCCGCACCCAGGACGGCCGGAACGTCAATGGCGCGCAATGCATTCCGGACGTGCGTGAGTTGCGTGGAGGTGAAGCACAGGACGGCGACATCTCCCGGCTTGAGCGGGCGGCCGTCGAACGTGGCCCCCGCCGTCAGGAGCCGTTTGATGTCGGCCGCCGCGTCGGCGGCGATGGCTGGGCGCGCGACCAGCACCGAGATCTGATCGCGCGGGGGGAGGTCCAATTGCTCCGGGGAGAGAACGCGCAGTCGCCAGGGAACCTGGGCCGGGGCACCGGTCAGGCGCCACGAATCGCGGCGGGCGTGGACGGGGTGGACGACGATGTCGGGGTGGCCCAACGCCATACCCCCAAGGGTGTTGTCGATGGTCTCGACCAGGGGCGCGTCGGAGCGGCGATTGTCCCCGAGGGTCTGGGTCGTCGTGGCGAGCCGTCTCGCTGCGAGATAGGTCTCGACGTCGCCGCCCCGGAAGGCATAGATCGCCTGCTTCGGATCGCCGATCAGGACCATGGTCGAGTGCCCGTGGAAGGCGCGCTCGAAGACCCGCCATTGCACGGGGTCGGTGTCCTGGAACTCATCGACCAGGACGACCCGCCATCGCCCGCGCATCCGCACCGCGGCGGGGGAGTCGGGGCCGTCGAGAGCGGCGGCGAGATCGGCGAGGAGGTCGTCGTACCCGAGCACCCCGAGGCGTCGTTTCCGCGCCGCGAACTCCGCCCGGACCGCCTCCCCAAATGCGACCCGTATGCCGGGTGCCTCCTCCTCGGCCGCCCCCGCCGGTTCGATCCGGGCCGCCGGATCGTCGACGACAGAGCGGGCGATGGCGCGCGCCTGTGCATGCGTCAGTGCCGGGTCGGCCTGGGCGCTGAACCGCGCGAGGTAGAGGTCGTCGACGACCTCGTCGAGCAGGCCGGACAGATCCTCGACGAGGGTGGCCGCGGAATCGGTATCGCCGGCCACGCCGAGACTGCGCAGGACGAGTTGGCAGAACTGGTGGATGGTCGCGATGGTGGCGTCGTCGAAGGCGCCGAGCGCATCGCGGATTCGTCTGTGCCGCAAGCGGATCTCGCCCTCGGTCCGGCCGTCGACGAGGGCATGTTCGAGGCGGGTCTTGGCGGAGCGCGCGGGGTCGGCGAGGAAGGCCTCGACCCGGAGCAGCCGCTGTCGCACCCGCTCGCGGAGTTCCTGGCTCGCCGCCCGACCGAAGGTGACGATGAGCATCTGGTCGAGCGGGGTGCCCTCGGCAACGAAACGGGCCACGAGGGCGGCGATGGTCCAGGTCTTGCCGGTCCCGGCACTGGCCTCGAGGATCGTGGTGCCGGCGGGCAGGGGCGCGGTGATATCGAAGACGTCGGGCTGACCGAACGCGTGGAAGCCCCGGTCCGGCCGGGACGTGGGCGGGTGCGGGCCGGTCATCCGCGATCGATGCCCTCGGCGAGTGCGGGCGCCCAAACGCGCATCGCATAGTGGGCCAGGCGGGAGGTGAGGGCGCCGGCATACTCGGCGGGGCCGGGCCAGCGTTCGTCGTCGGTCAACCCGTCGGTGAGCACGGCGAGGGGGGCGGCCGGTCCGTGAAGCCGGGTCACCCAGACGTCCGCCCGGTCTGCCTGGCCGCGCTTGCCGCCGACCCACGTGTCCTTCGCCACGAGGAGGGAGTTGGCCTCGCTCTTGCGGGTGCTGCGTGTCAGGCTCCTGGCGAAGGCATAGCTCGTCCGCGGCGCGAACGGGATCGGGGATCGCAGACCCCGGTCACGGAGGTCCACGAGATCGCGAAGAACCGTGGTGGCCAGATCACGGTCGATGGGCCCCGCGGCGACATGAGTGACCGGTTTGCCCTTGCCGACGAGGTGGGCGGTCCACGGACTGCCCGGTGGCGTGCCCGCAGTCAGGGCGGCGAGTGATCCACGTGGCGAGCCGCTGGCGGGCGTCGGCAGTGGAGTATGTCGCGACCACGTGGGTCCGTCCCGCGACCCCGGCGACGGTGCCGGTCAGCCGCCGCCCCTCCCCGAGATCGACGTCGATGTCGACGGCCCCGACCGCAGACGTGGCCCCCGCACCCGCGGACGCCAGCTCGCTCAGAGCCGACTGCGCAATGGCCCCCGCGACCGGACCGATCGAACTCAGCAGGCTTTGAGCGAGCGCGCCCGGGGGCAGTTCGCCGCGCATGTACTCGGAATGCCTGACCTCATCGACGCCGGCACCGCCCATCAGATCGCGCAGGACGCGGTCCCCGATGCGCCACCGCGCGAGGCCGTCGAGATCGATCGGGAGGGCATCGCTCGGCGGGTCGGCCTCCACCGCAATCCCGATGTCGAGCCGGTCGCGCAGGAAGGCCCGGGCGGGATTGGCAAAGAAGTCCAGCAGAGCGGCGAGGTCGACATCATCGGTCGGGGGTGGCGTCAACGGACCGGGCAGGACCAACCCAGGGCCGGGCCGCGGGGCTGCCTTCCGGGCCGCCTGCGCCGCCCCGAGCGCCTGGGCATCGAAGCTGAATGCCGACGCATCCCCACCCCCGAAGTTGTCGGGGTCGAAGGGCTGCAACCGGTGATGGCGAACCGGGGGGCCGGTGTCGTGGGTCGCGTCGTCGCTCGGGGCCAGCCCTCTGGCCGCTCGGGCGGCGTCTATGACCTCCCCGAGCGGGACGGCCGGGGGGCGCGGCGCACCTGTATGGGGATCGGCGCCGGTATAGGTGACGACGAGGGTCTCCCTCGCCGCGCCGATGGCGTCGAGGAGGAGTTGGCGATCCTCGCCCCGGACATCGCGCTCACCGGTCATGGGCCGGCGCGCCAGGACGTCGTCCCCGTCGACGGCGCCGCCCCTGGGAAAGGTGCCGTCATCGAGCCCGAGGAGGGCGACCACCCGGTGGGGTACCGAGCGCATCGGGACCATCGTGCATACCGTCAGCCCGCCGGTGCGGAAGTTGGCCCGAGTCGGGCGGCCCTGCGTCCGGCCGTTCAGGAGAGTGCGGACATCGGGCAGGCTCAGGATCACGGCGGGGTCGGCACGCAGGGCGACGACGGCGAGTTCGCGGCCGAGTTCGGCGCGCTGCCAGACGTCATTGAGCGGCACGTCGGCGAGGGCGTCGACCCCGTCGGCCAGCGCGGACATCCAGGCATCGACGCTCGACGCCGAGAGGAGGGTGGCACGGACCGCATCGATCCGGTCGACGAACTCGGTGACCCGGCCGACGAGATCGATCGCCCCGCTGTCCACATCGTCGGCCGGCAGGACCCCGCGAACCCACCGACCGGGCGCCTCTGGGCGGGTGACGCCGAGCAGGATGCGGTCGAGCCCCGCTCGCCAGGTGTTGCTCTCCATCCCACCCAGTCCGTATGCCGCGCGGTGCCCCCCGTCCAGACCCCACCGGATCCCGCTCGCCTCCACCCACCCGGCGAACCGGTCGAGGTCGTCCTCGGTGAAGGCGAACCGCGCCCGAACCGGAGCCGACGCCGCGAGGTCGAGGATCTCGCTCGCCGTCACCCGCCCACCCGCGAGGTCGACGAGCCGGGCGGCGACGGCGATGAGGGGATTCGTCGCCATCAGGGCGCGGTCGGTGAGGTGCACGCGCAGGCGGTGCCCGGGATGGCTCTCGCCAGGGAAGCGCAGATCCCCGAGCCCGAACGCCGCCTGGATCAACGGGGCATACGTCTCGATGTCGGGACACATGACGAGCATGTCGCGCGGCTCGAGGGTCTCGTCGTCGGCGAGCAGCCCGACGAGGACGTCGCGCAGGACCTCCACTTGGCGCGCCGGCCCGTGGCAGGCGTGGACCTGGATCGTCGCATCGTTCTGGGCGATCGACCGGCCGCGGGCCACCTCCACCGTCGGCACCCGATCCGCCGCGAGATCGCGCTGGAGGTGTTGCAGCCAGGTCCGGGCCGGCGCGCTCGTCTGGACGGCGGGTGCGCCACCAGTAGCGGGGGAGTCGAGCCCGCCGACACCGGTCAGCGTCCGTTGGAGTTCGCGCAGATCGCGGCCCAAGGAGGCGAGCAGTGGGTGGTCGACGTGCGCTCCCGAGGAGTCCGCGTCACGGGGAACGCGGCCCTCGGCGACGACGGGAATGAGCTTGTCCCACAACGCCGGAGACGGATGCGGCAGCCAGAGGTGGACCTCGTGCCGCTCGCCGAGCGCGGCGAGCAAGTCGACCTCGGTCTGGGCCAACCGTGTGTGACCGAACAGGGACAACCGCTCAGGCAGGTCGAGCGTCGGGTCGCCCGCGCGCAACCGCGCCACCGTGTCGGTATGCCGATCCACCGGCGACGCTCCCCCCATGCGCTCCACGAGGGCGCGCCAGAGCGGGGGCTGCCAGGTCAGATCGGCGTCGAGGAGGCCACCGATGCCGTCCCCCCACTGCACGACGGCGTCGGCAGCCGACCGGGGTGCCACCTCGCCTAGGGGACCGGCGGCCCAGGAGGCGAGCAGGGAGGGGCGGTGCACGGCATACCCATGGAAAAGGCCGGCGAGCCGGCGCGCGACCGAGTAGCGCCGCCCCGCGCGGTGCCGCCCCCGGTCGGACTCGTCGCCGTGGCCGAGGTGGCGGGCCAATTGCCGGGCCCAGGGTTCGTCCAGGGACGCGTCGATGGTCGCCAGCAACGGCCAGGCGAGATTGTCCGGCAGCCACGGGTCGTCGCGGTCGGTGCCCAGCAGGAGCGTGACCAACGAATTCGGCGAGAGAAAACGCACCCCCGCGCACACGCCGTCCTCGCTGGCCTCCCGCGCACCGAGGCGATGCGACAGCCGCTGGGTCAGCCACCGCTCGACGCCCTGGGCGGGCACGACGACGATCTCCTGACCGAGCGGGTCGCGGCCGGGCACGGCGAGGACTGCGGCCAACCCCTCCGCGAGAAGGTCGGTGCGCGGTGCCCGGTGCACGTGAACAGCCATCGCCGCCACCCTAGGGGTCGGGTCCGACAACCGGTATGCCGCTGGTACCCGTAGCCTTGCCACCCATGGAACGCGTGTACGCCCCGGTCATCGCTGTGGTCAGAACGGTCTTCCGGGCCCAGGGGCTCAGATTCACCATCGTCGGTGAGGACAACGTCCCCGCTCCGGCGGAGCGGTCATGGCGATCAACCACACGGGCTACTTCGACTTCACGTATGCCGGGTTGGGGGCGTTGAAGAGTAAGAGGTATGTGCGGTTCATGGCGAAGCAGTCGATCTTCCAACACAAATTCGCCGGCCCGCTCATGCGCGGGATGAAGCACATCCCCGTGGATCGTAAGAACGGCGGGGCCTCCTTCCGCGAAGCGCTGGTCGCGCTGAAGGCCGGGGAGATTGTGGGGGTGTTCCCGGAGGCGACGATGTCGCGCAGCTTCGAGCTCAAGGAGTTCAAGTCGGGGGCGGCCCGGATGGCCCGCGACGCCGGCGTGCCCCTGCTGCCGACGACCCTGTGGGGGGCCCACCGGGTGTGGACCAAAGACGCCCCGAAACACCGGGGGCGCAGCCGCATTCCCATCTTCATCGAGGTGGGTGAGCCGATCTGGGTCGAACGCGGGGGCGACGTCGAGGAGGCCACCGCCCGGCTCAAGGCCGCGATGCAGGAACAGCTCGACCGACAGCAGCGCGCCTATCCCACGCTCACGGGCGAGGACCGCCGCTTCCTGCCCGCCCGTCTCGGTGGCACCGCCCCCACACCCGAGCAGGCCGCCGCAGCCGACCTGCGGGACATGACCCGCACCCACGACGAGTTCAATTCTTAATTCCCGCGGCTCCTCCTGGCCTCGGGGGGTCGGCTCGTTCCTCCCCGCCCCCGCTCGGCCCATCGTCGCCGACGGGGTCCTGATTCCCGCGGCTCGTGCTGGCCTCGGGGTCTCGGCCCGCCCCCCCCCCCCCCCCCCCCCCGCCCCCCCCCCCCCCCCCCGCCCCCCCCCCCCCCCCCCCCCCCCCCCCCCCCCCCCCCCCCCCCCCCCCGCCCCCCCCGCCGCCCCACCCCCCCCCCCCCCCCCCCCCCCCCGGGGCCCCCCCCCCCCCCCCCCCCCCCCCCCCCCCCCCCCCCCCCCCCGGGGCCCCCCCCCCCCCCCCCCCCCCCCCCGGGGGCGGCCGTTCCTCCCCGCCCCGCTCGTTCCTCCTCGCCCCGCTCGCCTCCCCGCCCCCACTCGCACCATAAGATCCGGGCGTGCTGCGCGTCTCCACGGTCAACGTCAACGGGATCCGGGCAGCGCACCGGCGAGGATTCGGGGCGTGGCTCGCCATCACTAACCCGGATGTCATT
Source organism: Nostocoides sp. (assembly GCA_016702415.1). Lineage (GTDB taxonomy): Bacteria > Actinomycetota > Actinomycetes > Actinomycetales > Dermatophilaceae > Nostocoides_A. The sequence continues at coordinate 350,330 of JADJEA010000024.1, read as the reverse complement.
GCGCTGCAAGAGGTTCGCTGTCCGGTCGAGGCGCTGCCGGAGGGCGCGTGGGGTGGGTACCACGCGGCATACGACCCCGGCACCAGGGCGGGACGCAACGGGGTGGCCGTCCTGACCCGGGTGCCGCCGCTGGCGGTGCGGACGCTGGCGCCTGGGGGCCACGAGGCACCGGTGGCGCGGGAGTTGCGTGAGTTCGCCGACGAGGGGCGCTATGTCGAGGTCGATCTTGCGGACGCGCCGGTCACCGTCGCCTCGCTCTATGTGCCCAAGGGTGGGCTGCCCGCGCACCTGCAGATCCCGGGACGCATGCGGGAGGCACCGGACGGGGGCGCGGCATACGAGCGAAAAGAACGGTTCGCGCGCGGTCTGGTGCGCCAGCTCGGGCGGTCGCGGCGGATGGCGCTCGCGCGCGGTCGCGAATTCGTCGTGATGGGGGATTTCAATGTCGCACACCGGGAATCCGACGTCGCCACCTGGCGCCGGGCCCGCAATGCGGTGGGGTTCCTGCCCAACGAGCGGGCGTGGCTGGACTCGCTGATCGGCGGGCGGAGCTTCGTCGACGTGGTCCGCCGGCTCCACCCCGAGGGTGCCGGCCCCTATACGTGGTGGAGTTGGTTGGGTCGCTCGTATGCCGAGGACTCCGGTTGGCGGATCGACCTCCACGTCGCGACCCCACGCCTGGCGCGGTCTGCCGTCGCGGCCTGGGTGGACCGTGAGGTCGACGGGATGCGGATCAGCGACCACGCCCCGGTGACGGTCGACTATGCCCTGGGGGGTGACGCGCCGTGACCTCGGACCCGCCCAGCGCATCGGTGTTGCGGCCGGCGACACCCGCCGACCTCGACGACCTCGTCGCCGTCGAACGCGAGGGGGGCCTGGCCGCGTTCGGGCACATCTTCCCGCCCGCGGACTATCCCTTCCCGACGGCCGCGGTCCGGCAGCGGTGGGCGAAGGATCTCGCCGACCCGACCGTCGACTGCCACGTCATTGTCGGCCCCAGCCACGTCGCCGCGCAGGACGTGACCGACCCGGAGGTGGCGGGCTTCGCCGTGACGAGCGGAAATCAGTTGGTGCACTTCGGCACTCGCGTCACGACCTGGGGGTCGGGCCTGGCCGGGATCGCGCACGAGGAGGTTCTCGACCGGATGCGCGGCGCGGGGCACCGGCAGGCCTGGCTGTGGGTGATGGAGGAGAACCACCGGGCGCGCCGCTTCTATGCCCGGCGCGGCTGGGTACCCACTGCGATCACCTCACGAGAGGAGCACCCCCCGCACCCGCTCTTGCGTCGTTTGGAGCGGGACCTCGTCGATCTCGCCTAGCCCCGGACGGGAGTGCACGGGTGACCGTCGCGTGACGATCGCACCGGGTGACGACGGGGGTCGACCGGATCAGAGGCGGGCGGGCGTCATACTGCCTGGCCGAGGTGGGCGAGCGCCTGGCGCAGGAGAACCCCGTGGCCGCCATCCATCTCGGCCAGGATGTCCGGGGCGGCCGCCTCCTCCGGCGAGAGCCACGCCAGGTCGAGGGCGTCTTGTTGCGGGGCGCAGTCGCCGTGGACGGGGACGACGAACGCGAGCGCCACGGCGTGTTGCCGCGGGTCGTGGAAGGCGGTGACGCCCGGCGTCGGGAAGTACTCCGCCACCGTGAACGGCTGCGGGCTGGCGGGGATGCGGGGCAACGCCATCGGGCCGAGGTCCTTCTCCAGATGCCGCACCAGCGCATCACGGATCCGCTCGTGATAGAGCACCCGGCCGGAGACGAGTTCGCGTTGGATGCGTCCACCATCGGAGGCGCGCAGGAGCAGCCCGACGGCGGTGACGGCACCGGTCGCATCGACGCGGACCGGGACGGCCTCGACATACAGAATCGGCATCCGGCCGCGGACGGAGTCGAGGTCCTCCTTGCTCAACCACTGGGCGCGCGTGTCGGTGTCGGGCCAGTTCATGGGGCCGTTTCTATCACCGCAGTCGCCGCCGAGGCCGAGCCGTCCGGAGCCTCGAAAGCGACCCGGGCATCGAATGCCGCCCGGCGTGAGGCCCGCCGTAGCGCCCCGAGAACCGCCGGTCCCGTCAAGACGATCATGACAACATTGGTGGCGGCGCGGCCCAGATCCCACCCGAGACTCGTCGCGACCGAGAACAACGCGAACCGATGGAGGTTGGTCAGCACCGGCGCGCCGGCCTCGAACGACAGGCCCGTCCCGGTCCCGATCGCGAACGGCCAGAACGAGAAATTGAGCATCCACCCATACAGCAGACCCGCCACCGCACCGTATGCCGCGAGCACCCCGATCTCGGCCCGCCCCCTCGCGCGGGGCAAGAGCCCGGCACCCAGTCCCACCCAGGCGGCCCCCAGCATCTGGTACGGCAACCACGGCCCCACCCCACCGGTCAGCAGCGCCGACGCGAAGAGCGTCACCGCCCCGAGGACGAACCCGAAGCCCGGCCCGAACACCCGTCCCGCCAGGACGAGCAGGAAGAAGACCATCTCGACTCCGGCGCTACCGGCCCCGATCGGCCGCAGCACCGCCCCGACCGCAGCGAGGACCCCGAGCATCGCCACCGCCTTGACATCGAGTCCGCCCTCGGCGATCTCGGCGACGACGACGGCCAGCAGCAGCGGCAAGAGCAGGGCGAAAACGAAGGGCGCATCCCCGCCGTGCGCCATCCCCGAACCCGGGTCGACGACCAGCGGCCAGCCGAACGCGACGAGCCCCGCGACGCTGACCAGCGCGAGCGCGAGGGTCGAGCGAGGTCGCAGCCGGATGGCCGTGGCCGTGGTGCGTCCCGACCCGGCGATCAGTGTTGTCATGACGGGTCCCCGAGGGCCGCGCGGAGGTCGGCCAGGGTGAGCAGGGGACGCGGGTGGAAGACCTTGGCGACCTGGGGAGCGAACGCCGGCGAGGCCGCGACGACGTCCCCGGTCGGCCCGGCCGCGACGATCTCGCCCTGGGCCATCAAGACGACGTCGTGGGCGGTCTCGGCGACGAACTCGACGTCATGGGTCGAGACGACGATGGTGTGTCCCTCGGCGGCGAGGTCGCGCAGGGTCGCGCCGAGGGCCGCCTTGGCGGGGTAGTCGAGTCCGCGCGTGGGTTCGTCGAGGAGGACGACATCGGGTCCGGCGGTGAGTTGAACGGCCAGGACGAGGGCGAGCCGCCCCCCTTCGGACAGATCACCCGGGTGCCGTTCCGACGGTATGCCGCGGGCCAGCCTCCCCAGGAAGGCCGCGCACGTCCCGGCAGGGCGCCCGCTTTCGCGGTCGGCCTGGGCGCACTCCGCGCCGACGGTGTCGAGGTAGAGCAGATCGCCGGCGCTCTGGGGGACCAGCCCGACCCGGCGGCGGCGCTCTCCGGGCGAGAGCGAGCGCGGGTCGGTGCCGTCGGCGAGGCGGACCGCCCCGCGTGTCCGGGTCCCAGTCCCTTGCAACGCCCACAGCAGCGACGATTTGCCGGCGCCATTGCGGCCCATCAGCGCGCTCACCCGGCCTGCGGCGAATCCGACATCGACCCCGTCGACCGCCAGCACCCGGCCGTGCTCGACGCGCACACCCTCCGCCCGGATTCCCGGGGTGGGGGGAGTCGCCGCCGTTGGCGGGGCGGCGTGACGCCGGAAGGCGAAGCCGAGGGGAGTCCCGCCCCGCGTATCCGTCCGGCCGCCCGGCCATTCCGTCCGGCCGCCCGGCCATTCCGTCCGACCGCCCGGCCGTTCCGTCCGACCCTCGCGCCCGGTCCGACCGTCGAGGTCGATCCGGCCACCGCCGCCGCTCACTCCGCCCTCGGTGGCGGAACCAGTCGGCCCGGCGGGAGCGCCGGGGGCGCCAACCACGCGGTCGAGCCGAGCGCGTAGCCCTCGGGCGCCCCGGCGGGCGTCGCGGACACTCACCGGGAGGGGGTCCCAGCCGGCCCAGCGGCCGAGCTCGACCACGGGAGGGGCGACCGCGGCATACGTCATCACGTCGGCGGGAGCGCCCGAGGTGACCCGGCCGGCATCGACGTGAAGGACGCGATCGGCATACTGCAGCACGCGCTCGAGGCGGTGCTCGGCGATAACGACGGTGACCCCGAGGTCGTGGACCAGGCGGGTGATCGTCGCGAGGACCTCCTCGGCGCCGGTGGGGTCGAGGGCGGAGGTCGGCTCGTCGAGGACGATCAGGCGGGGATGGGTCGTCAGGACCGACCCGATCGCGACGCGCTGTTGCTGGCCGCCGGAGAGATCGGTCAGCGGCGCGGCGCGGAGTTCGGCGATGCCGAGGATGTCGAGCGTCTCCTCGACGCGTTTGCGCATGGTGGCGGGCGGCAGCCCCAACTGCTCCATGCCGTAGGCGAGTTCCTCCTCGACGGTGTCGGTGACGAAGCCCGCGAGCGGGTTCTGACCGACGACCCCGACGAGATCGGCGAGATCACGGGGACGGTGGGTGGCCGTGTCCCGGCCGAAGACGCGCACCGACCCCCGCAGCGTCCCGCCGGTGAAGTGGGGAACGTGGCCGTTGAGGGTGCCCAGGAGGGTGGACTTGCCCGATCCGGTGCGCCCGCAGACGAGGACGAGTTCGCCCTCCTCGATGGTCACATCGACATCGCGGATGACGGGTTCGGCGGCGTCGGCGTAGGTCACCGCGACGTGCCGCCAGGCGACGGCGATGTCCGTGTTGGACAGCGTCATCGGGGCTCACGATCCCGTCGGGCCCGCGCGCTGGTCAGGGGCGGCACCGGCGTGACCAGTCCGGGGAGCAGCGCCACCAGCACGCCCAGGACCGCGACCACCGGCACCCGAGGTATGCCGATCCTCGGCACCAGCGGCATCGCCAACGCCGCCGGGTCCCGCCGCGCCATCGACAGCATCGCCGCTGCAGCGACCATGCCGCAGGCGAGGGTCACCCACTCCGGCCACGCCCACGGGTCCCGCCGGTAGATCGTTCGCGGCACCGCCCGCCCACCGAGGACCAACCCGCCCACGCAGAACGCGACGCCCACCGCGAGCATCGGTAGCCCGAGAGCAGCCGGAGAGGTCGTGTCGAGCAATCCATAGCTGCCCACACAAGCCCCCACCAACCCGAGCAATGTCAAGGCCGACGTGACGCGGTGCCGTCCTCCCTCGACGCGACGGCCATATCCCCGGCCGTCCATCGCCGCCGCCAGCAACAACGACCGGTCGAGGGTGTCCTGCAACACCGGCATCGCGACCCGGCGTACCGCGCGCAGCCCGCCGGCCGAGTCCCCGCGCAACTGCCGGGCCCGCATGACCCGCTGGACACTCGCGGCCAGCTGCGGCGCGACCGTCACCGCGACGACGAGGGCGGCGCCGATCTCGTGCAGCGCCGCGGGGAATACCTTGAGCAGCCGCTTCGGGCTGGCCAGCGCGTTGGCCGCCCCAACGGCGACGATCATCGTCCCGAGCCGCGCGCCCTCGAGGGCGGCCCCGAGCAGGCCCTCCAGATAGACCTGGCCGCCGAGTTGGATGCCCGCCGCCCACGCGGGCAGATCTGCCTCGGGGAGGGGGAGCAGGAGGATCGTGCCGTACTTAAGGCCGACGGCGATATGGAGCAGCATCCGGACCAGGACGATCACGGCGCCGAGGGCGGCATACAGCCGGAAGGCGCGGCCCCACGGTGAGCCGTCCCGCCGCGCGAGGACGACAAAGGTCACGACGATGAGGATCAGCCCCAGCAGAAGCGGGTTGGTCGTCAAGGCGGCGGCGACGGCGAGACCGATCGCCCACAGCCACCAGGCGACGGGGTGGAGCTGACGCGTCACTCCCGGGTGGCCCGATCCCGTTGGCGGCGAACGGCATACGCACCGGCGACGAGAAGCGCCCCGATGGCCGCACCGCCACCGACGATCGCGGCCGGGCTCCCCGACGTCGCCGCCGTGCCGTATGCCGACCGCTCACCCCCCGCGGTCCCCGACCCTCCCGGGGCCTCGCCCAAGGCGGACCCCGACGCGCCAACTCCCGAGACGCCGGACGCAGATGCGTCCGACCCAGCCGAACCGGCGGCTGGACCGGAGGAGCCGCTGGAGGCCGCGCCTCCGCCCGCCGCGCCGCCTCCCGCCGAGTCGCCGGCGGTCGTGGACGATCCGGTGGCAGCAGTGGTGGTGCCCGGATGCCCGGTGCCGCTGGTCCCCGTGGTGGAGGACCCGGGCGACGTCGTGTGGGTCGTCGGGGCCGAGGTGGTCGATGAGCTCGTCGTCCCGTGGGTTGAGGACGTCGTCGACGGGCCGGATGGGGGAGCCAGGGAGGGGGTCCGCCCGGCGCCGAACGCGAGCCCGATGGCCGTCCCGGGTGCCGGGTCGAGGCTCGCCGCCCCGCGTGTCGCATAGGTCCACTGGCCTCCGGCGGGGGCGGACCACAGGGCCCAGTACGCGGTCGCGGGCGGGGTCTGGATGCATGCGTCCTGGGCGGGTGTGGGGTAGCTGTTGATGCGGCATACGAACGTCGTCGGGAAGCGTTGGGTGCCCTCGACGGTGAACCCCGCCGACTGGAGGGCAGCCCAGGCCGAGGCGGGATCGCCTGCGGCACAACCGGTTCGCACGCTGCCGCCGAAATCGACAATGATGCTCACACCGCTGGTCCCGCTGCACGTCGACGCCTCGGCCGCGGGGGCGAGCGCGACTGGCGTCAGCGTGGCAAGGGCCAGACCAGCACCGGCGACGGCGGCCCGGACGATCCGCGGGGTCACTTCGGCACCGGGATGCTCGGGGGCTTGCCGGCGCCATAGGCCCAGCCCTCGACGGTCCCCGGCTTGGGGTCGTAGCTGCCCGCCCCGCTGGTCGAATAGGTCCAGGTGCCGCCGCGGAGGGCGTGCCAATAGGACCAGTACGCCGTGGCGGGTGGCATGACGACGCACGCGTCTTTGGCCGGCTTGGGGATGCCGTTGATCCGGCATACCGCCCCGGGGAAGCGCGCGACCATCGTCACGGTGAAGCCTGCGCCCTTGAGTGCGGCCAGCCCCGACGTGGGATCACCGGTGGCGCAGCGGGTCGACTCGGTCGCGCCGAAATCGACGACGACGCTGACCCCGCTGCCCCTCGGGCACGCCGCGCGCAACAGCGAATCCTCTTCTGCGACAGATGGTGTGCGTCCCGTCGCGGGCGATTGCGATAGTGGTGAGGACGCCGCTGGGAGCGGGGCGGCAGTGGCGACTGCGGGCGCCGCCGCCAGCAGGGCCAGGGCAGCGAGAAGGGGACGACGTCGGGTCATCAGTGGGTCCTTCCACGGGTGAGGATGCGTGCGGCGGCTGCCGCTCCGGCCAGGACGAGCCCGCCGGCGAGGAGATAGGCCACCCGGCCGGTCGAGTTCGGGGGAGGGGTGGCGGGTGCGGCGACGGCAGTCCCCGAGGTGGAGGCGCTGCTGTCAGGTGCTTCACCCTCCGTGCCTGGGTCGGCCGTCCCCCCGGTTGCGCCGCTGCCGAACGTGATCGTCACGGCGGTGCTGACGGTGGCCGTGACCGTCTCGGTCGTCTTCGCCGTCGCGGGCGCGGTCTCAGTCACGGTCACCGTCTGGGTTGTCGTCGGCGCACTCGCCGACGTCGTGGAGGTCGTGCCGGTTGAGGTGGAGGAGGTGGACGAACTCGTCGACGTCCCGCCCCCCGCACACTGATCGGTCACCTCAGTGGCACCCGCCAGCGTCACGGTCAGCGGTGAGGCCCCGGCGAGCCCGAACGCGGCCTGGGTGGTCGCGCGGCGTTCCTGGTCCGAGACCTGGGCGGAAGGGCCGGCGGCGAGCAGGGCGGCATACGACACGCGGTCGTAGGCGATCGCTCCCCGCAGGGATTCCGGTGCGCCGCAACCGAACTGGAGCGACCGGAGGAACCCCGCCGCTCGCTCGTTTGCCGCGTCCCGCCCCCCCGCGGCGAAGGCCGAGGCGGCCAGTCCGGTCGTGTTGCTATTGGGGGTCTCGGCGCCGATCCCCCCGGCGATCCCGCCGTCGCTGGCCATCGTGGCCTCCAGGCGGTCCAGCGCTCGCCCCGCCGCGGCGGGCTCACGTGCCGACAGGGCGAGGGCGGCGATCGCCGTCGCGTCGGGATTGGTCACGCAGTCGGGCGCGTCCACGAAGAGCCGGAATCCGCCGTCCGTGCACTGCTGCCGTTCGAGGAAGCGCACCGCCGCCGTGGGGGCGGGCTCCCCGGCACGGTCCAGGGTGAGCAGCGCCAGTGCCTGGGTGAAGGTGTTCGACGCGTCGCCGTATGCCGAGCGGTCGGCATACCGCCCGTTCGGCCTCTTCAGGGAGCGCAACTGGGCCAGGAGGTCGCGGCCGGCGACATGGTGCGGGTCCTCGCCGACGACCTGGGCGAGGAGGGCGGATTTGGCGAGCGGACCGGCATACAACTCGGTGGGTGCCAGCCCGGGCCCGAGGTAGTCCGCCAGCCCCGACCACACCGCCGCGGTCGCCGCCCCGGCCTCCGCCGGTGCCGTATGGGTCGCGGCCAGGCCGAGGACGGCATCGATGGTGACGCCGACGTCGGCCGTGTCGGTGCCGGGGGCGGCGAAGACGTGCCCGTTGCGGGCGAGTTCACGGGCGAGGAACCCGCCGGCGGCCCTGGCGGGGTCGGCCGGAGCCGGTCCCGAGTCGGCCCGCGCGCCGGCCGCGGCGCCGAAGAGGCTCACGGCGGCGGCGAACGAAGCCAGAAGGCGGGTTGACACGGGTGGCTGCTCCTCGCGCGGAGCCCCGGTCCGGGCGCGAGGTCCGGGCCTGCGCCCCGCATACCTCGGCGGTGGTCAGGTCTGTCCGCGCGGGCGAGGTAATCCGGCTCGCCACCTCACCAGGTGGCCTACGGCTGCGGGTCAGCGCCGGACTTCGACCGGCTTCCCCTCGTGCGTGCGGGGTGCCGCCTCGCGGCGGCTCCTGCGACAAGGGTAACCGACCCTCGCCTCCGTCCCGCCGCTCACCGCCGGTGGTGGTCCTCACTCTCCGACCGCAGCGGCCGGTTGGCATAGAACGCGGCGATGTCCTCGATCGTGATCCCTTCGTAGAGAAGGCCATAGACCAACTCCGTGATCGGCATGTCGACTCCGAGGCGGTGGGCGAGATCACGGACGCTGCGGGCGTTGAGGACACCCTCGGCGACCTGGCCCAACTCGGCCTGGATGTCCTCGAGCCGCCGGCGCCGCCCGAGCCCGAACCCCACGCGGTAGTTCCGCGAGCGGGTCGAGGAGCACGTCAGGACGAGGTCCCCGACACCGGCGAGCCCCGAGAGAGTCAGCGGGTTGGCCCCGCGGGCGACAGCGAGCCGGGTGATCTCCGCCAGCCCGCGGGTGATCGTCGCGGCGCGGGTGTTGTTGTCGTAGCCCAGCCCGTCGGCCGCGCCGGTCGCGATGGCGATGACATTCTTGGCGCACCCGCCGATCTCGACCCCGACCACGTCGTCGGTGACATACGGGCGCAGGTATGCCGTGTGGAACGCCCGCTGGACCGCCTCCGCCACCACGCTCTCGCGGGCGGCCACGGTCACCGCCGTGGGTTGCTCCTGGGCGACCTCGACCGCGAAGCTCGGACCGGACAGGACCGCCAGGCGCGGGTGGAGGCTGGCCGGCAGGACATCCTCGACGACCTCGCTCATCGTCATGAGGGTGTCGATCTCGATGCCCTTGGTGACCGAGCACAGGAGCATGCCTTCGTGAAGCTGCCCGGCGATCTGCGCGCAGACCCGGCGCATCGCGTGGCTTGGGACGGCCAGGACGACGAGGTCCGCCCCGTCGAGGGCCGCGGTGAGGTCGGGCTCGCCACGGAGGGTCGGTGGGAGGGCGATCCCCGGCAGGTACCTCGCGTTCTCGTGCTGGGCCGTCATCGCCGCCAGGAGCGGGGCGTCAATGTCCCACATCCGCACCCCGAACCCCTTGCCCCCCAACGTCCGCCCGAGCGCCGTCCCCCACGACCCCGCGCCGAGCACCGTCACCTCCACCGCACGCACCTCCCGCTCGGGACACCCGCCGTCGTATGCCGAGCCTAGCTAGTGACACCGCCCCACGCGTGCGGGACGACATGGCCCAATAGACCGACAACAGGTTGGGGAAACTGGTTGCCGATAGAGTGAGCCCGCCGTGAGTTGGACACATTGGTGCCACGAGGCGGGCGCTGGTCGGCGCGCCGAGGAAGGAGTAGCAGGATGCCCGGTCGGGTCGAAGTCGTGCTCGGTAACATGTTTGACAGAACTGCCGACCTTCTTGTGATTCCGTGCTCTGAGGGTGGCACAGTCACGAAACCTGTCGCAAAGCGCCTAAATGAATGCCGAATTCCCTTGCCCCCACCCGTGCGCAGAATTATTGGTCAGGTTGACTTCGTCGACCTTTACCAGGCATCTCCCGTTGCGCTGGCAGTGGCATACGCTGTAAGCGTCGGGAGGGGGCAAACGCAGTCATCGGTCATTGAGCGGATCGGCGCGCAGCTTGGCGCTAGAGCAGCTGGGGTTGATTCCCTTCGGACGATATCTGCGCCGATTCTGGGTTCCGGTGCGGGCGAGCTTGACCCTTTGCTTGCTGCGGTGGCACTCGCGAGAGGCTTCATGTCCGTTGCCCCCGAGACGGCATTGTTGCAACTTTTCGTCTTAAGTGAATCAGAGTTTCATCATATCGGCTGCGCTATCGTTGAATGGTCTTTGGGTGACGGCGGAACGCCGATTCCTTCCCATGACTCATTGATCTCCAATGGTCGAGACGCGGGAAGACCACCGCGGGCTTTCTCAGCTACTCGTGGAGCGATCCAGCGTTGAAAGAGTGGGTCAAATGGGTAGCGACAGAGCTCAGGAGGGCGGGTATCGAATCCCGGCTGGATGTCTGGCACGTGTCACCTGGCATGGATCTCGCGCAATGGATGACGAATGAGCTTGAATTGGCTGACCGTGTTCTACTCTTCTGTGACGAAGCCTATGCGAGAAAGGCGGCTGGTCGCCAGGGTGGAGTTGGGTGGGAGACGCGAATCGTACAGGGAGACCTGCTGATTTCTCAGACAACCAACCCTTCCAAATATATCCCCATTATTGCCTCGGACGAAGCCGCTGCGGGCACGCCGGCGTATTTGAAGGCGACATATTGTATCCACTGGCCGCTGTCGCGTTCCCGGGACCGCGGAAGCCTGGAGACTCTAATCAAGGCCGTTTATCAAGTGCATGACGAAGCTCCCCCTATTGGTACTCCACCGTCGTTCGTGTTGGGTCGGTAATATCTCTTCGGAATCACTGCCGAAGCGCCCGCTTTGGCCGCTATGGCTACGTGGCGAGAGGCTCATTGGCTGCCTGAGCGAAGAGAATTCTCGATAAGTTCAGTTTCCCTCCGGGTAGTTGCTTGTCCCTTACCTGGGTGGCGACAGGCGTAAGTGGCTCATCCCAATTGAGGGTGTAGTCGTGGGCGGAATCCGCCGGCCTCTAGCAGGCAGCGGGCGATGTAGTTGGTGAGGTTGCGGAACCCGAGGGCGGTGCCGCGCAGGTGTTCCAGGCGGCCGTTGATCGCCTCTGTGGGTCCGTTGCTGGTGCGGGGGCGGTCGAAGTAGGCCAGCACGTCCTCGGCACGGCGGGCCAGGGTGAAGCGTTTGGGTTTTCATGCCGCATCGTTTCCGACCAAGGAGGATGCTGGCATGCCGAAGAAGTATGACGCGGCGACGCAGGAGCGTGCGTTGCGGATGTTTGACCTGACTTAGGACACGATTCTTGGGTTCTGGAGGGTGCAGGGCGTTGACCTGCGGTGATGCGTGGGGGGCTTGGCGGATTTGTGCACTAGTCGGGCTCGTATTGTGGGGTGGTGTCGCCTCACGTGCGTACGGTGAAGACCTCGTCGGGGGCTCGGGCTGTTCAGATCGTGTATTCCAACCGGGGTGGGAGGCGCACGATGGAGCATATCGGCTCAGCCCATGATGATGCCGAGCTGGAGTTGTTGAAGGCCGCTGCGCGGCAACGGATCTCGGCAGGGCAGGGGATGTTCGACCTGCCTGGCTTGGCGCCGGCCAAGGGCGGAGCGTTGCCGATCCGCTCGACGCGGATGGGTCACTTGGTCGACGCGCTCGAGGTCGCCTATCGGGTGCTGGGGTTCGAGGACGCCACGGACGGCGATGAGGTGTTCAAGGCGTTGGTGATCGCGCGGATCATCGAACCGACAAGCAAGCTGGACAGCCTGCGGGTGCTGGATGAGGCCGGGGTAGCCACGCTCTCCTACCGGACTCTGGCGCGGCGGCTGCCTTCGTACGCCACGGTGGAGTTCCGGGCTGGCCTGGCGGGTGCGTGCGCGGCACGGGCGGACCTGGGGCCGAGTGCGTTGGTGCTCTTCGACGTGAGCACGCTGTATTTCGAGACCGACACCGGCGACGGGTTCCGCGAGCCAGGGTTTAGCAAGGAGCGGCGCCTGGAGCCACAAATCACCATCGGACTGTTGACGGACGCCTCAGGGTTTCCGTTGATGGTCAACGCCTTCGAAGGCAACAAGGCCGAAACGGCCACGATGCTGCCGGTCATCAAAGAGTTCCAGGCCGCTCACGGCATTACCGCCGTCACCGTCGTCGCGGACGCGGGGATGCTCTCCCGGAGCAACCGGGTCGCGCTCGAGCAGGCCGGGTTGACCTTCATCCTCGGCGCGCGTTTGTCGTCGGTGCCGTACGGGATCGCCCAGTGGCACAAGGATCACCCGAACATTGAGCAGGTCCCGGACGGGCTTCGGCTGCTGGAACCACTACCGGCGATGCCGTCCGACGGGCGCGGGCACTGGTGGACCCACTACCAGTACTCCCACTCCCGCGGCCGACGTACCCTCAAGGGGCTCTTCCCAATCGGGGGTGTAGGTCGGGGGCGGCGCGTCGCTGCCGGGGTGGGGGTCGAGGTCTTCCGATGATGGAGGTTCCTACGCCTTCGATCCGGAAGACCTCGACGTGTCTGAACCTACCTTCGACTGCCCTGATCTGACCACGTTCTGCCGCGTGGATGAGCTCGGTTTGGTTGTCACTGGTCAACGGCTGAGCCCTGAGCGGGCGGTGTTGGCCTGCAGGGTGGTCGAGCCCGATGACTGGTGCCGGGAGTGTGGCTGCCAGGGGGTGGCTCGCGACAGCGTGGTGCGGCGGTTGGCGCACGAGCCGTTCGGGTGGCGCCCGACGACGTTGGAGGTGACGGTGCGCCGCCGGTACCGGTGTACTGGCTGCGCCCGGGTGTGGCGTCAGGACACCAGCAAAGCGGCCGAGCCCCGCGCGAAGGTCTCCCGCCGCGGGCTGCGCTGGGCCTTGGAGGCGATCGTGGTCGGGCACTTGAGCATGTCCCGGGTCGCGGCCGGGTTGGCGGTGGCCTGGGACACCGCCAACGCCGCGGTCCTGCCGAGGGCAAGCGGCTGCTGTTCGACGACCAGCACCGCTTTGACGGGGTCACGGTGATCGGGGTGGATGAGCATTGTTGGCGCCACACCCGGGCCGGTGACAAGTACGTCACCGTGATCATCGACCTGACCGGCATCCGCGACGGCACCGGCCCAGCCCGGCTGCTCGACATGGTCGAGGGCCGCTCCAAGACGGTGTTCAAGACCTGGCTCGCCGGCCGCGACGACCCCTGGCGCACGCGGGTGGAGGTGGTCGCGATGGACGGGTTCACCGGGTTCAAGACCGCGGCCTCCGAGGAGCTGCCCAACGCGGCCTGCGTGATGGATCCCTTCCACGTGGTCCGCCTGGCCGGCGAGGGCCTGGAGAAGTGCCGGCAACGCGTCCAGCAGGCCACCTGGGCCACCGCGGCCGACGAGGGGATCCCCTGTACCAGGCCCGGCGAACCCTGCACACCGGCGAGGCGCTACTGACCGACCGGCAACGCGAACGACTGACCGTGCTGTTCACTGCCGACGAGCACGCCGAGGTGGAGGCCACCTGGGGCATGCCTACCAGCGGATCATCGCCGCCTACCGCGACCCCGACCCCCGACACGGCAAACACCTCATGCAATCGGTCATCGACAGCCTACGCGATGGCGTCCCCACCGAGCTGACCGAGGTCCGCAAGCTCGGTCGGACCCTGAGCCCGCCGTGCCGAGGACGTCTTGGCCTACTTCGACCGCCCCGGCACCAGCAACGGACCCACCGAAGCCATCAACGGACGACTCGAACACCTACGCGGCTCCGCCCTCGGGTTCCGCAACCTCACCAACTACATCGCCCGCTGCCTGCTGGAGGCCGGCGGATTCCGCCCACGACTACACCCTCAATTGGGATGAGCCCCTCAAGGGCATCACCGAGCAGGTCACCAAAGCCGAGAAGGCGGTCGCGGGGCAGGTGCCGATCAAACGGAACCGGTTCATCACGCTCGATGGCGGGAACCGCTCGGTGAACCGGGACCTTGAAGCCAAGGCTCGCATGCTGGCTGGGTGGAAGGGCTACTCCACCAACCTGGAACCTGGGACCGCCAACGCCGAGTTCGTCACCGGTGCCTACCACCGGCTGTACGAGATTGAGCGCTCTTTCCGGATGAGCAAGCACGACCTCCAAGCCCGCCCGATCTTCCACCACAAACGCGAATCGATCGAGGCGCACATGTCCATCGTCTTCGCCGCCCTCGCGCTAACCCGCCACATCGAGACAGCGACCGGGATGTCGATCAAGCGGTTCGTGACCACCACACGTCGCTACCGCGAAGTCACCATCGAAGCCGGCGAGCAGCTGATCACCGCCGCTGACCCCTACCCGAGGACCTCCACGCAGCAATCCACTCCACCAGCCAACCCAGGCGTGCGCACTAAATTGTCCTAACTCGGGGAGGATGCTGGCATGCCGAAGAAGTATGACGCGGCGACGCAGGAGCGTGCGTTGCGGATGTTTGATGATCAGGCGGGCGAGTACGCGTCGGTGACGGCGGCCTGTGCCGCGGTCGCGGGGCGGCTGGGGCTGCCCAAGGACACAATCCGCGGGTGGGTCCGTAAACGGGCCGACCAGAGCGCCCCGGGCGCGTTGAGCGCCTCGGAGCGGGAGGAGATCAAAGTGTTGCGGGCCAAGGTCCGCCGCCTCGAGGAAGATAACGCTGTGCTCCGCTCGGCAGCGGTTTTCTTCGCGGGGGAGCTCGACCCCCGCAGCCGATGATCATGGACTTCATCCGGTCTCAGGAGCAGGTGGGACGCTCGGTCGAGTCGGTCTGTCGGGTTCTGCGTCAGCAGGGCCTCCAGGTCGCCGCGCGCACCTACCGCGCCGCCAAAGCCGGCTACGCCAGTCTCTCGGCGGGCCTGGTGGCGATGGCGTACCTGATGAACGCCATCCACACCCTGGCCTACCGCGTCGATCACGCCACCGGAGCGTTCCGGCTGGCGCCGGAGGGGTTGTACGGGCGGCGGAAGATGACCGCCCTGCTGGCCCGTCTCGGGCAGCCGGTCGGCCCGGACGCGGTGGCCGGGTACGCCTCGTACGACCGGGTGCACCGGGCGATGAGCCTGCTGCGACACAACGGGATTCGCCGCGCCAAACGCAAACGGCAACGCACCGACCGTGGTGACGGTCGCCGCGCCGGTGACCTGCTCGGGCGGGACTTCACTGCCCCAGCACCGAATATCACGTGGGTCACCGATTTCACCTACGTCCACACCCATGCCGGGTGGGTGTACGTGGCATTCGTGATCGACTGCTTCTCCCACCGGATCCTTTCCTGGTCGGCCGCCACGAGCAAGACCACCGACCTGGTGATGGATGCGGTGCGGATGGCGGTCGCCACCCGCGCCCGAGAGGGCCACCCCTACCAGCGCGACCAACTGATCCACCACTCCGATGCCGGCTCTCAGTACACCTCGATCCGGCTCACCGAGCACCTGCTCACCGAGGGCATCCTGCCCTCGATCGGGACCGTCGGCGACGCCTACGACAACGCCCTCGCGGAGACGAATATGGGCCTGTACAAGAGCGAATGCATCGAAACCGACATCTTCCACGACGGCCCCTGGCGTGGCCTCGGCGATGTCGAAGCCGGCACCGCGGCCTGGGTCACCTGGTACAACCACGACCGACTCCACGGAACACTGAGAATGGTTCCACCCATCGAGTACGAGACCGCCCACTACGCCACCCACACGCCCACCCAGACGGGCGCATAACCCACCATGAGTGCGGCATGAAAACCCAAACGCTTCAGCGTGCGCCATGGCGCCAACGCCTCCCGCAACGCCCGGGCCAACCCGGTGGCCTCCGCGGCGGCCGTCAACAGCACACCGCCAGCCTGACCAACGGCGCCAACCGGCGCCGCGTCGAGGTGGACACGGGGATACAAGGCGGTAGGCTTCTTCACCTGAAAGGTGCTCCTCGACCTGGTCCAGATACGACGTCGCAATCGCTATCGTCCCAGGTCAGGGGCACCTTTCCTCACCCGACACGCCACCGCCGCGAAATCGCGAGGTTAGTGGACGGGTGTGACGCGTCAAGCCCGACCTAGGAGAAATCGGCATACGACCACCACGGCGGCCCGGTAGACTGGACCCAGCAGCGTTCGAGCCGTCATCAGCGGCGAGCTTCCGGAAGAACGGCGGGGACACCCGCTCACTAGACCCGGACGGGAGTGGCCCGTCACAGCCGGCACGAGCGGTCGTATGCCGCCGCCCCCCGTGGGCGGTCAGGCTGCGGCAAGCGAGGTGGTACCGCGGTGACGGGCCCGACCGGGCCCGGTGTCGTCCTCGTGACCGAGACGACGTCCGGCCCCCGCGGTCGGCCAGACCCGTGGAGTGCCAACCGCCATGACCTACCCGAAGGTCTCCATGCGCCGTGACGAGGCGACCCAGCCGGGAGCCGCGTTCGGCGTCCCCGCCAGCCCTCGGTTCCCGGCGATCGAGGAGGCCGTCCTTGCCTACTGGGCGCAGGACGAGACGTTTGCCGCGTCTGTCGAGCACCGTGAGGCGGGCACGCAGGGGAGCAACGAGTTCGTCTTCTACGACGGTCCCCCCTTCGCCAACGGGCTGCCGCACTACGGCCACCTGCTCACCGGCTACGTCAAAGACCTCGTCCCGCGCTACGAGACGATGCGCGGCCACCGCGTCGAGCGGCGCTTCGGCTGGGACACCCACGGCCTGCCCGCCGAGCTCGAGGCGATGAGCCAGCTCGGCATCAAGACGACCGACGAGATTCGCGACCTCGGGATCGAGGCATTCAACGACAAGTGCCGTCAGTCCGTCTTCGAATACACCGACGATTGGCGCGACTACGTCACCCGGCAGGCGCGCTGGGTCGACTTCGACAACGACTACAAGACCCTCGACCTGACCTATATGGAGAGCGTCATCTGGGCGTTCAAGCAGCTCTACGACAAGGGCCTCGTCTACGAGGGTTTCCGCGTCCTGCCCTACTGCTGGAACGACCAGACCCCCCTGTCCAATCACGAACTCCGGATGGACGAGGACGTCTACCAGGTCCGCCAGGACCCGGCCGTCACCATCGGGATGCGGGTGACGACCCCCGGGGACCTCGAGGGCGCGCTCCTGCTCGTCTGGACGACGACCCCCTGGACGCTCACCGCCAATCTCGCCGTCATGGTCGGCGAGGACATCGACTACGTCGTCGTCGAGTCCGACGTCCCCACCGGACGCACCGAGCGCTACGTCCTCGCGGCGGAGCGGGCCGCGGCATACGCCCGGGAACTCACGGGTGACGTCAAGGGTGATATGACGGCCAAGATCGTCGGGCGGTATGCCGGTCGCGACCTCCTCGGACTGACCTACACCCCGCCGATGGACTATTTCCTCGGTCACCCCAAGGCTTTTCGGGTCGTCCCGGCCGAGTTCGTCACCACGACCGATGGCACCGGTCTGGTGCACACCGCCGGGGCGTTCGGTGAGGACGACAAGGTCGTCACCGACCGGGAGGGGATCGAGGCCGTCGTCCCCGTCGCCATCGACGGGACGTTCACCTTCCCGGTGACCGACTACGCGGGGCTGCTCGTCCTCGACGCCAACGGCCCGATCATCGACCACCTCAAGGCCCGCACGCGGCTCGACGCCGACGGCGCGCCGGGCGAGGTCGGCTCGACGACGCAGGGCACGGTGCTGGTGCGCCGGGAGTCGTACGCCCACTCCTACCCCCACTGCTGGCGCTGCCGGCAGCCCCTGATCTATATGGCCGTGTCGAGCTGGTTCGTCTCGACGACGACGATCCGCGACCGGATGCTCGCCCTCAACCAGGAGATCACCTGGGTGCCCGCGCACATCCGGGATGGCCAGTTCGGCAAGTGGCTGGAGAACACCCGCGACTGGTCGATCTCGCGGAATCGCTTCTGGGGCAGCCCGATCCCGGTCTGGCGCTCCGACGACCCGCGCTACCCGAGGATCGACGTCTACGGCTCCCTCGACGAGCTCGAGCGCGACTTCGGCGTCCGCCCAGACAACCTGCACCGGCCCTTCATCGACGCCCTCACCCGCCCCAATCCCGACGACCCGACCGGGCAGTCGACGATGCGCCGGGTCACCGATGTCTTCGACTGCTGGTTCGAGTCGGGGTCGATGCCGTTTGCCCAGGTGCACTATCCGTTCGAGAATCGCGACTGGTTCGAGCATCACTTCCCGGGCGACTTCATCGTCGAGTACATCGGGCAGACCCGCGGCTGGTTCTACACCCTCCACATCCTCGCCACGGCGCTCTTCGACCGGCCGGCCTTCAAGACGTGCGTCTCCCACGGCATCGTCCTCGGCAACGACGGCCTCAAGATGAGCAAGTCGCTCAAGAACTATCCCGACGTCCGCGAAGTCTTCGACCGCGACGGCGCCGACGCGATGCGCTGGTTCCTCATGTCGAGCCCGATCCTGCGCGGCGGCAACCTCATCGTCACCGAGCAGGCCATCCGTGAGTCGGTCCGCCAGGTGCTCCTGCCCTTGTGGAATGTCTGGTACTTCTTCTCCCTCTATGCCAATGCCTTGGGGGACAACGGCTATGACGCGCAGCGATCCACCGCCTCGACGCACCCGATGGATCGCTACCTGTTGGCCAAGCTGCGCGACTATGTCGCCGACTCCACGGCTCAGCTCGACAGGTTCGAGGTAGCCGCGGCCTGCGACAGCACCCGCACCTTCCTCGACGTCCTGACCAACTGGTATGTCCGGCGGTCCCGGGAACGCTTCTGGGACACCGGTTCCGGGGACCAGGCCGCGGCGCGGGAGGCGTTCGACACGCTGTGGACGGTGTTGGAGACCGTATGCCGCGTTTCCGCCCCCCTCCTCCCGCTCACCACCGAGGACATCTGGCGGGGGCTGACCGGGCAGCGATCGGTTCACCTGGCCGACTGGCCGGCCGTCGAGGACCTCCCCGCCGACCCCGAGTTGGTCGAGGCGATGGATCGCATCCGCGAGGTGTGCTCCGTCGCGCTCTCCCTGCGCAAGAGCGCCGGCCTGCGCGTGCGCCTGCCGCTGGCCAAGCTCGTCGTCGTGTCCGATCACGCCCAGGCGCTGGGCCGCTTCGCCGACATCGTCCGCGACGAGGTCAACGTCAAGAGCGTCGAGTTCCTCGACACCGAGCAGGCCCGTGGGTCCGATTTCGGTGTCACGCAGCGTCTCTCGGTCAACGCCCGGGCGGCCGGGCCGCGGCTCGGCCGCGACGTCCAGGCTGTCATCAAGGCCTCGAAATCCGGCGACTGGAGCGTGGCCGACGACGGGACGGTCACGTGCGGCGGCATACCTCTGGTCGACGGGGAGTATGCCCTCGAGACGACCCTCGACGACGCCGGGGCCGGACACCGGGCGACGGCGATGCTCTCGGGCGGCGGATTCGTCGTCCTGGACACCGACGTCTCGCTCGAGCACGAGGTCGAAGGCGCGGCCCGGGACCTGGTCCGCGAGGTGCAGAAGGCCCGCCGCGAGGCGGGGCTGGATGTCGCCGATCGGATCGCGCTGTTCGTCTCCGGACCCGAGTTCGTCTACCGAGCAGTCGTCGGGCATCGCGACCTGCTCACGGGCGAGACCCTGACGACCGAGCTACAGGTATCCCCGAACCTCGACGACTTGGCTGCCGACGAGGCGGCCGTGACGGAGGTCGTCGTGGGGGAGCGCTACCGCGCCCGGATCCGGGTCCGACCCGTCGGCTGACCCCGTCAGGGGATCGCGTGCAGCATCGGCTGGTCGTCGGTGAAGTCCGCGACCACGGTCAATTCGCCCACGGTCGTGAACGGGCGTCCGGGGGCGGCGAGCTGCTCCCACCGCCAGCGGCCCCAGCCGTCCTCGGCACCCCGTTCGAGCGCGTCGATCGTCATGGCGCAGAGGCGACCCAACTGGTCATACCGGATCCGGTGGACTTCGAACCGGGTGATCAACTCCTGCGCCACCCCGAGCGAGGCACCCCCGGCGATCCAACCGGTGCCGACACTCCGGCGGGGCGGCCGCCCGCGGGGCACCGGTGCCGCCACCGGGGTGACGACGGCGAATCGGTCGTGCCACAACGCGAGCAGTTCGCCGCCGTGGAGCACGGTGTGGGAGCCGTCGGGGTCGGTCAGGTCGATTCGGTTCCGGCGTTCGCCGACGTCCTGGACCATGTGGAGGACTCGGCCGTCGGCGAGGCAATAACTCTTGCGCGACCACTCGCCCGGGGCGTGGTCGGCCACCGAGCGAAGCTCACCGGTGATCAGGTCGACCATGCTGGTCCGCCAAGTCTTGTCGTCGGTGGACTCCGCCCAGCACAGGGTGCCGCCGACCGCGGTCAGCACGGGCAGCCCGCGGGTGCTCGCCGGAACGGGGGAGTTCGCCAGGACCTGGACCTCGCCGGTGGAGGTGTCGGCGGCCTTGATCGACCAGGACCGATCCCGGCGCACGCCCACCCAACAGGCGATGTCGGTCCGGTCGTCGATGCTCAAGGAGGCGGCCCGCTCCTCGGGATCGAGGTCGATGGTCCGGCACGTCTCCAGGCTGCCGGGGTCGAGGACGAGGATGGACCGCTCGGTGTCGCCGCCCCAGGCGTGCGCCGGTCCGCCCCCGGGCGGCAGCGGTCGCCTCGGGCCCGTCACCGCGCCCAGGACGCGGCTACCGCCGGCCAACCACGACAGGGCAGAGCCGGGAAAACTCCGCTTGACCTCGCCCACCATCCCTGCATCGTCGCGCGCAAACGGGGACTTGTCACCCGGGAGGCCACGCTGTGGGCGACCGCCCCGCGTGGTAGCGCTTCCACGGCGGAAGCGCCATACCGGATCCCGGTCCACCGGCTGAGAGACTGGGCGGATGAGTCCCGCCCCCGACGCCGCGCAACGCGAGGCCGCCTACCGTCTCGACCTGCGCAAGCGGATGCGCCTAGCCGAGGAGGCGATCCTCGCCCGCGCCCCCGAGCACGATCTCGCGCCCGACCTCTCCCGGATCACCGCGGTCATGGAACTTCTCGGCGACCCCCAGCGCACCTTCCCGATGATCCATGTCACCGGGACCAACGGCAAGACGACGACGACTCGCCTCATCGCCGGACTGCTCAGCGCCACCGGCCTGACCGTCGGCCGGTTCACCTCCCCCCATCTGCACACCATGCGGGAGCGCATCGCCATCGGTGGGGAGTCGATCTCGCCGGAGCGATTCCTCCAGGCGTATGACGAGGTCGCCCCCCTCCTGGAGATCGTTGACGCGAGGTCGCTCGCCGCAGGCGGTCCCCGAATGACCTATTTCGAGGTGCTCGTCGCCATCGCGTATGTCGCGTTCGCCGACGCACCCGTCGACGTCGCCGTTGTCGAGGTCGGTATGGGGGGCGGCTGGGATGCGACCAATGTCGCCGACGGTCAGGTCGCCGTCATCGCCCCCGTCGCGCTCGACCACGCCCACTTCCTCGGCGACACTATCGAGGCCATCGCCACCGAGAAGGCCGGCATCATCAAGGCCGACGCAATCGTCGTCATTGCCGTGCAGGAGCCCGAGGTCATCCCGATCCTCCAGGAGCGCGCGGACGCGGTGGGGGCGCGAACGGCATACGAGGGCAACGACTTTGGGGTCCTGGCCCGCGATATCGCCGTGGGTGGCCAGCAGGTCAGCCTGCGCGGTTTGGCCGGGGACTATCCCGACCTCTTCCTCGATCTCCACGGGCCGCACCAAGCCCAGAACGCCGTGCTCGCCCTCGCCGCGACTGAGGCCTTCCTCGGCGGCGGCCAGCAACCACTGGGCATCGACCTCGTCCGCGACGCCTTTGCCGAGGCCACCTCGCCGGGCCGGCTGGAATTCGTTCGCCGCTCGCCCGCCGTCCTCGTCGACGCCGCCCACAACCCCGCGGGCGCCCAGGCGCTCGCCACGGCGCTGACGGAGGAGTTCACCTTCGTCAAGCTCGTGGGTGTGGTCGGGATCCTCGGGGACAAGGACGCGGCGAGCATGCTCGAGGTCCTCGAGCCGGTCCTCGACGAGATCGTCGTCACCCGCTCGACCTCTCCCCGCGCCATGCCGCCGGGGGAGTTGGGCGCCCTCGCCGCCGACATCTTCGGGGAGCACCGGGTGACCGTCATCGCCGACCTTCCCGACGCCATCGACCGAGCCATGGAGATCGCCGACGAGTCCGGGGTTGCCGGTGGCGTCGTGGTCACCGGCTCGATCACGACCGTCGCCGACGCTCGCCTCCTGCTCGGGGCCGCCGACGCCTGAGCCGTATGCCGATCCTTCCCCGCCCGCGGCCCTCCCGCCGGGCCCGCCGCCACCCGACCGTCGCCGTGAGGTGGCCCCGTTAGGGTTGGCCGTATGCCGACCGCCGCCACCCCCGCCCGCGTGTCCTGGGTGCGGGGGCCCTTGGGCAAGTTCACCTGGCGGATGCTCGCGACGGTGCTCGGCGGCCAGGGGATCTGCATCCTCCTCGCCGCGACGCTGGCGCGCTCGGTGGCGGTGACAACTGGGGAGGGGCACAGCGGCATTCGGCTCTGGGGCGGGATCGTCCTGGGTCTGCTCTGCTTCGCGGCAGCGGGCGGAATGCGGCGCGGCTGGGGCCTGCCCCTCGGGTGGCTGGTCCAGGCGCTCAGCCTGCTCAGCGCCCTCGTCGTCCCACTGATGCTGTGGGTCGCCCTGATGTTTCTAGCCCTGTGGGTTTTCTGCCTGCACAAGGGAATCCAGATCGACGCGTCCATGGCGGCGCGTGCTCGCTAGGCTGGCCGGGTGACCACCGAACGCTCACTCGTCCTTGTCAAGCCCGACGGATTTGCCAGGGGGCTCACCGGTGCCGTGCTCTCGCGGATCGAACGCAAGGGTTATCGGCTCGTGGCGCTGGAGATCCGCACTCCGCCAAGGGAATTGCTCGTGCAGCACTATGCAGAGCACGAGGGCAAGCCCTTCTTCGAGTCGTTGCTGGAGTTCATGTCGTCCGGTCCGGTGACCGCCGTGGTCATCGAAGGGGTCCGGTGCATCGAGGGCTTCCGCTCGATCGCGGGGGCCACCGATCCCACCAAGGCCGCGCCCGGGTCCATCCGCGGGGACTTCGGTCGCGACTGGGGCCAGGGCTCGACCCAGAACGTCGTCCACGGCTCCGACTCGCCCGAGTCGGCCGCCCGCGAGATCGCGATCTGGTTCCCCGGCCTGGCCTGACCCCGGACACCACCCGGGTCGGCCCGTCTCGGCGAGCGCGCGCCCGTGCCGCCGACCTGCGACGATGGGCGGGTGAGTGACGCCAGCGCCCGGGAGGAGTACCAAGCCGCGGTCGCGGCATACGTCGCCGCCGGTGGTGAGGTCTCGGTGCAGCGGGTCATCACGGCGATCTATGGGGTGACCAAGCGACTCGACCAGTGGTACGACCGGCAACTCGCCGATCTCGGTGTCTCCCACGGCGACTGGTCGGTGCTCGCGCACCTCGCGCAGCGTGACGGGGGGCCGGTCATGCCCTCGCGGCTGGCGGATGCCGCGCAGGTCGCCGCCTCGTCGATGACTGCCAGGCTCGACCGGATGTGCGCCCGTGGGCTCGTCGAACGCCGCCCCGACGAGGCGAATCGCACGCGCGTCCTGGTGACGATGACCGAGGCGGGATGGGAGTTGTTCGCCTCGGCGATCCGGGAGTCCGACGTCGTGGAGTCGGACGCCCTCGGCTCGCTGAGCAAGGCTCAGCGTGGCGAGCTGGCCGACCTCCTCGAGATCGTCATCTCAGGGCTGGATGCGATGCATCCACGACCATGACGTAGGCTTCGGGCTCGAAATATTCGATCTCGAAGTTATGTTGGTCCTGTCATGCGTTCCCGTTTGCTCGTTCTCGCCTCCGCCGTGGCCATGCTCGGTTGGGGCGCGGTGCTGCCCTATCAATATGCGTATGCCGCGTCCGCCCGCGGCTGGGGTGGCCTCGTCGCGGCGGGGGCGTCGACGCTGTTCTCGGTCGGTGCCCTCATCTCGGCCCCGATCGGCGGGCGGCTGTCCGACCGGGTTTCCCCAGTCGCCGTCGCGTTCTGGTCGAAGCTGGGAGCGGCCGCCGCGATGCTGTGGCTGATCGTCGCCGACACGCCGCTGACCTTCCTCGCCGCGATGTTCGCCTTCGGGGTGGGGATCACCGCGGCGACGCCGGCGCAGTCCGTGCTGATCCTGCGCTGGGTCGGCGACACCGACCGGCGCCGGGTCTTCGCCTGGCAGTTCACCGGCGGCGCCCTCGGTATGGCGCTCGGTGCCTTCGCCGCCGGGTGGTTCGTCGACCTTGCCCGCCCGGACGGGATGACGGAGGCCTTCGCTGCGGGCGCCATCGGCTTCCTCGTCTCGGCGGTCCTCATCGTCGCGGCGGGGTGGCGGGCGCCGGCGGGATCGGCATACGACCTGGGGGAGGACCCCGAACCGACGGCGACCGGACTCGGCGCGCTGCGGGCGATCTGGGCCGTGCCGGCGCTGCGGTGGACCGCGGTGGTGACCGTCGCCCTCGCCCTGGGCTTCTATGCCCAGTTCGAGAGCGGACTGCCGGCGTATGCCTTGACCGACCTCGGCGTGACCCCGCGTGCGGTCGGGCTGGCCGCCGCCGTCAACTCCGTCGTCATCATCGCCCTGCAGATGGTCATGATCAGGGCCACCCGCCGTCGCAGTGGCCCGGTGTTGCTCATGGCGGTGGGCGCGATTTGGGCGCTGTCATGGGTACTGCTCACGGTCGCGCGTTTCGCGCCCGGGCTGGCGGCTGGGCTGTTCGTCACGACGTTCGCCGTGTTTGCAGTCGGGGAGACGATGTATGCCCCGATCCTCAACCCCCTCACCGCCGCGCTCGCCCCTGAGGGGCTCGTGGGCACCACCCTCGGGGTGTTCACCGCCCTGCAGACGGGCATCTCGGCCACGGGGCCGCTGGTCGCCGGGGTGTTGCTCGGCGCGGGCTGGAGCGGGGTCTTCCTCGGGCTCCACCTGGCGATCTCGCTGGTCGCGGTCGCCGCGGCCTGGCGCCTGCGCCGGCTCTTGGCCCGACCGGCCCGGACGGGTCCCACCAACAGGGATCGGGGGCCGGCGCTCGAGCCGACACCTGGGCAGCCGGCACCGGTCTGCTGAGCAGGTCCGAGGCGCTGCGCCGACGATAGGGTGAGCGGCATGGCTGATTTCGACGTGGTGGTCCTCGGTGCTGGTCCTGGTGGGTATGTCGCGGCGATCCGCGCCGCGCAACTGGGCAAGAAGGTCGCCGTCGTCGAGAAGAAGTACTGGGGCGGAGTGTGTCTCAACGTCGGCTGCATCCCCAGCAAGGCCCTCATCAAGAATGCCGAACTCGCGCACACCCTGACCCACGACAAGGCGAAGTACGGCATCGAGGGCGACGCCACGATGTCCTACGGACCGACCCACGCGCGCAGCCGCGCTGTCTCGGCGGGCATCGTCAAGGGCGTCCACTTCCTGATGAAGAAGAACAAGATCACCGAGATCGACGGCTGGGGGACCCTCACCGGAGCGACCTCGATGACCGTGGCGATGAACGATGGGTCCAGCCGAGACGTCACCTTCGACAACCTCATCATCGCGGCGGGGGCGGTCACCCGGATGTTGCCCGGCGTCGCCGTCTCGGCGAATGTCGTCACCTACGAAGAGCAGATCCTCGACCCGAACCTGCCCGGCTCGATCATCATCGCCGGCTCCGGGGCGATCGGGGTCGAGTTCGCCTACGTCATGCACAACTTCGGCGTCGACGTCACGATCGTGGAGTTCCTCGACCGGATGGTGCCCACCGAGGACGCCGATGTGTCCAAGGAGTTGCTCAAGCACTACAAGAAGCTCGGCGTCAAGGTCCTGCTCGGGACGAAGGTCGAGGCGGTCGAGGACACCGGAACCGGTGTGCGCGTGACGGTCTCACCGGCGGCCGGCGGCGAGCAGCAGGTATTGGAAGCGGACAAACTCCTGTCGGCCATCGGCTTCGCGCCGCGCACCGAGGGCTATGGGCTGGAGACGACTGGGGTCGCGCTGACCGACCGCGGCGCCATCGACATCGACGACTACTGCCGCACCAATATCCCCGGCGTCTATGCGATTGGTGACTGCACGGCCAAGATGATGCTCGCTCACGTCGCCGAGGCCCAGGGGGTCGTCGCGGCCGAGACGATCGCCGGTGCCGAGACGATGCCCGTCGACTACACGATGATCCCGCGGGCGACCTATTGCCACCCCCAGATCGGCTCCTTCGGGCTCTCCGAACAGCAGGCGAAGGACGCCGGGTATGCCGTCAAGACCGCCTCATTCCCCTTCTCCGCCAACGGAAAGGCGATGGGTCTGGGCGACCCGGTCGGCTTCGTCAAGGTCGTCGCCGACGCTGCCCACAACGAGATCCTCGGTGCCCACATGATCGGCCCCGACGTCACCGAGTTGCTCCCCGTCCTGACCCTCGCCCAGAAGTGGGACCTGACCGCCGACGAGGTGGCGCGCAACGTCTTCGCGCACCCCACGCTCTCCGAGGCCGTCAAGGAGGCCGTCGAGGGCATCGTCGGCCACATGATCAACCTCTGAACGACACAGGCCCCGACCCGGTGGCCCACGAGGGCGGCGGGTGGGGCGCACGGGCGGGGGGTGGGCGCGAGGCCGCGGTACGGCGAGGTCCGGCCGAGGAAGGTTCGGTCGAGCAACCGTCGGCCGAGTAGGGTGTCGCGGTGCCAACCCCGAAACCCGACAGCGAGATCGAGCGTGTCCTCATCGTGGCCGCGCATCCCGACGATGCCGACTTCGGTCTGGCCGGGACCGTCGCGCACTGGACCGACTCAGGGATCGCCGTCACGTTGCTGTGCGTGACGCGCGGCGAGCAGGGGGCGCGTCCGGGGGCGGACATCAGCGGCATACCGGCCCTCAGGGAGGCGGAGCAGCGGGCGGCGAGCGCGGCGGTGGGGGTGACCGATGTGCGCTTCCTCGACGGCTTCCGCGACGGGTGGCTGGAGCCGACCTTCGACCTCCAGCGCGAGATCGTCGCGGTCATCCGGGATGTCCGCCCCCATCGCCTGGTCTGTCAGTCGCCGGAGCGCATCTATGCCCGGCTGCAGGCGTCGCACCCCGACCACTTGGCGGCGGGCGAGGCGGCCATTCGGGCGGCCTATCCGGCGGCGGAGAACCCGTTCGCGTGGCCCGAGCTGGGGCTGCCTTTCCACCACGTTGGCGAGATCTGGCTCATGGCCCACCCGACGCCCGACCATGTCGTCGATATCACCGACACCTTCCCCCGCAAGGTGGCCGCCCTGAAGGCTCATGCCTCCCAGACGGCCCACCGTGGCGAGCAGCTCGAGGTTCTTGCGGATGATGGCGTCGGGCATGGCAGCGCGCTTCGGCCTGCCCGAGGGCCGACTGGCCGAGGCCTTCGCGATCGCGCCGCTCAACTGACGTGACCCGGTTCGGAGGTGGCCCGAGGGGCTGCGGTCAGAGGCATTCGGCCGGGAGGGGCAGCCTACGCGGCGAGGAGGACGTACTCGACTGCTTCGCGGCGAGCCGCCGACTGGTGGGTGCCGAAGTGGTAGCGGTGGGGATCGTGATGACCTCGGGGGCAGTCCCCTTCACCTCACGCACCATGGCGACCAAGGTGTCCAAGGTGGGGACGGCATTGCTCCCGTAGGAGAGCACCAGGGTTGACGACCGGAACTTCTCGAAGGTCCCCGCCAACGCTGCGACGATGGTTCGCTTGGAACCGAAGGCCGTGGCCCGCTTCGGAAGCTTGTGCGTCAGGGTATCCCGCATCACGGTCGCGGTCCCGTTGTCCCAGTAGTCGGCCAGTCCTTCGAGAAACCAGTAACGCTTCACATAGTCGTTGTCGTCACGCGGGGGGAGCATAAGGAGGATCCAGGTAGACCACGTCCGCGTCCGGATCGGCGTCGCCCACATCGCCGCGTACCGCGCGACACGGCTCGCCCTCGAAGACCGCGTCGTTCCAGCCGTCCACGCTTGGACGAACTGCTCCGCGAGTGGCAGATGGAGTGACGCGCGGCCATCGTCATAACGCAGCCCGGTGACCGTGAAGACGCCGCGGGGCTGTTTGCGGGCGGCGGCAAGGACGAGCGAGGCGATGGCGAGGTGGCGTTTCGGCCCTGCCATCTGGTCGATCTGTGACCAGGCGGCATCGAGAAAACGGAGATCCTCAGGCGTGAAAAAGCGGCCCTGATAGGTGCGCGAGATGAAGTCACGGCCGTCCCGATTGCCGCCCTGGACGATCTGCCGCACCTCAGCCCGGCTCAAGCGGTGGGTCTGGTTGACGCAGGTGGCCTCGGTGAGGGTCACCGGAAACGCCAAGTAGTCGCCGGAGGTCACGGCATACCCCTGAGCCTTCAGGAGGTAGGAGACGACACCCGAACCGGAGAAGGGGTCGAGGGCGGTGCGCCCGCCAATCTCGTGGAAGACCTGGGAGAGCGTCGGCAGCAGGCGGTACTTCGAGCCCATGTAGCGCATGTGGGGGTAGCGCTCCGCCTGCGCCAACGGGGACACGGGCGCATCGAGGAAAGGCAACTGCTGCGGAGACATGGACGACCTCCCTCCTTCCGTTTGCCCACCCTATGGGCCACCACCGACAAGCCCCGCTCATGACGCGCAGAGGCGCGCCTCCGGTCGAGCCGACTGGCCGGGCCCGTCGCGAATCGCGTCGCCCCACTGACGGACCATGGGCGTATGACGCCCGAGGAGTTCCGAACGGAAGCGCTCCTGCTCGTCGACTGGGTCGCCGATCACCGCGCGCGGATCCCGGACCTCCCCGTGGCGGCGCAGGTCGCGCCGGGCAGCGTCCGGGCCGCGCTGCCGATGTCGGCGCCGGAGGCGCCGGAGGAGATCGCCGACGTCCTCGCCGATCTCGAGCGCATCGTCGTCCCGGGAATCACCCAGACCCAGCATCCGGCGTTCTTCGGGTGGTTCCCGAGCAATGCGTCGCTGGCCTCGTTACTGGGTGACATCGCCAGCGGGGGCGTCGCCGCGCTCGGAATCACCTGGCAGTCGGCACCCGCACTGACCGAGGTCGAGCAGGTGGTCACCGACTGGCTGCGGGACCTGTGCGGACTGGCCCCGCAGTGGCGCGGCGCCATCCAGGACACCGCGTCCACCGGCACCCTCGTCGCCATGCTGGCCGCGCGCGAGCGGGCCGGCGAGCATTCGCAGGAGGGCGGGGGGATGCAGGCCGTGCCCGCCCCGCTGGTTGCCTACACCTCGCCCCAGGCGCATTCGTCGGTCCCGAAGGCCGTCCTCCTGGCCGGGTTCGGGCGCGACAACCTCCGGTTCATCGACGTCGACCCGGTCACCTATGCGATGCGCCCCGAGGCGCTGGCGGAGGCTATGGCCGCGGACGTCGCGGCCGGGCGCCGACCGGCAGTCGTCGTTGCGGCGGTCGGAAGCACCGGAACCTGCGCGATGGATCCGGTTGCCGAGATCGTCCGCATCGCCCGGTCGCATGGGGCGTGGGTCCATGTCGACGCCGCGATGGCGGGGTCGGCGATGCTCCTGCCGGAGATGCGTCACCTCTTCGCCGGCGTCGACGAGGCGGACTCGCTCGTGTGGAATCCGCACAAGTGGCTCGGCACGATCCTCGACTGCTCCCTGCTCTATGTCCGCGACGTCGACCACCTCATCCGATGTATGTCGACGACCCCGAGCTATCTGCGATCGGCCGTCGACGACGAGGTCGTGCAGTTCAAGGATTGGGGCATCCCGCTGGGGCGGCGCTTCCGTGCGCTGAAGCTCTGGTTCCACCTCCGGCTCGAGGGGGCCGAGGCGATCCGCAGTCGGCTGCGGCGTGACCTCGCCAATGCCCGCTGGCTCGCCGATCAGGTTGCCGCCGAACCGGATTGGCGGGTCCTCGCGCCGGTTGACCTGCAGACCGTCTGCGTGCGCCACGAGCCGGGCGGGATGACCGGGGAGGGGTTGGATCGGCATACCCTCGACTGGGCGGAGGCCATCAACGCCAGCGGGCGCGCCTTCGTCTCTCCCAGCCAACTCGACGGCCGGTGGATGGTGCGGGTCTCCATCGGGGCGGAGGCCACCGAGCGTGCCGACGTGGCCGCCATGTGGGAACTGATGAAGGAGAGCGCCGGTGCCTGCTGACGACGTCGCCCGGGTTCGCGACTTCCCCGTCACCTGGGCTGTCCAGACCCGCTGGACGGACAACGACATGTTCGGCCACCTCAACAACGCGATCTATTACGCGTTGTGGGACAGCGCGATCAACGCGTGGATCGCCCGCGACGCCGGGGCCGACCCGATGACCGACGCCGCGCTGCCGCTGGTCGCCCAGTCCGGATGCCGCTATATCGGCGAACTCGCCTATCCCGACGATCTCGTCGTCGGTATCGGGGTCGATCGGATCGGATCGTCGTCGGTGACCTTCCGGCTCGCCCTCTATGCCGCGGGCGCCGAGCCGGAGGATCCCGTTGCGGCCGTGGGCAGTTGGGTGCACGTCTATGTCGACCGGGTGACCCGCCGACCCTGTCCGATCCCGCCCGAGGCGCGGGTGGTCTACGAGGCGGCCCGGTGAGGATCGTCGGTGCCGTCCTCGAGGAGATCGCCCGGCCACGTCCGTATGCCGAGTCCCGCCCCCTGACCGTCGGCCCCCTCGACCTCGACGACCCCGGCCCGACCGAGGTGCTCGTCGCCCTCGAGGCCGCCGGGGTGTGCCACTCGGACCTGTCTGTTGTCGACGGCGCCCGGGTGCGCCCCGTGCCGATGCTGCTGGGTCACGAGGGCGCCGGCCGGGTGCTCGCCACCGGCGACGCCGTCACCGATATCGCTGTGGGACAACGGGTCGTCTTGACCTTCCTGCCGCGATGCGGCGACTGCGCTGGATGCGCCAGCGGTGGTATCCGGCCGTGCGGGCCCGGCTCGGTCAGCAATGGTGCCGGTGAGATGCTCGCCGGGGGACGCCGCCTCCGCCGTGCCGGTATGCCGATCCACCACCACCTCGGCGCCTCCGCCTTCGCCACCCACGCCGTCCTCGACCGGAGATCGGTTGTCCCCGTTCCGGATTCGGTTCCGCCGGAGGTCGCCGCCCTCCTCGGGTGCGCGGTGCTCACCGGTGGTGGTGCCGTCCTCAACGCCGGGCATCCGCGGTCCGGGGAGACGGTGGTCGTCGTCGGACTGGGCGGCGTCGGCATGGCCGCCGTCCTCACCGCTCGGGCGCTGGACGGGCTGCGCGTCGTTGCGGTCGACCCGGTCCCGGCGAAGCGGGAGCAGGCGCTCGCGCTGGGGGCGGACGCGGCATACGCGCCGGGGGAGCGGATCGACCCGGCCGACGTCGTCATCGAGGCGGCGGGCAACGCTCGGGGGTTCGCCACGGCATACGGCCTCCTCGGTCCGGGTGGCCGGCTGGTCACCGTCGGTCTGCCGCCACCGGACGCGACCGCCACGATCTCGCCCCTCGATCTCGTCGCGGGTGGCAAACAGGTGATCGGGAGCTACCTCGGGTCCAGCGTCCCGGCCCGCGATATCCCCCGGTTCGCCGAACTCTGGCGCCGCGGCCGGTTGCCGGTGGAATCCCTTGTCTCCCGGCGGATCTCGCTCGACCAGATCAACGACGCCATGGACGAACTCGCGGACGGTCGCGTCGTGCGCCAGATCGTGACCTTCGGATGACAGGGCTGCTGCTCACCGGCGCGCGGCTGGTCCGGGTCGGTGAGGCAGGGGTTCCGGACGGGCCCGTAGATCTGCGACTGCGCGATGGGCGCGTCGTCGAGGTTGGGGCGCGGGTGGCGCGGGAGCCGGGGGAGGAGGTCGTCGCTCTGGATGGGCGGTGGGCGATGCCGGGGCTCTGGGACGCCCACGTCCACCCGGTCATGTGGGGGCTGGCCCGGACCCGGATCGACCTCGCCGGGACCGGCGACCCCCAGGACGTATGCCGACGAGTCGCCACC
The DNA here is from genome assembly GCA_016702415.1 of Nostocoides sp. Classification (GTDB taxonomy): domain Bacteria; phylum Actinomycetota; class Actinomycetes; order Actinomycetales; family Dermatophilaceae; genus Nostocoides_A. The sequence goes on along the minus strand of JADJEA010000024.1, from coordinate 318,213 downwards.
GCCCTGACCTCCCGCCCCGGGACAGGTCTCGTCCTCGGATACGGATATCGCTCGGGGGTGTGGGCACGGCAACCCACGGTGGCCGAACTCGACACCGTCACCGGCTCGCGCCCCGTGGCGCTGGCCAGCGGGGACGGGCACAACGGCTGGCTCAACTCCGCCGCGCTCCCCCTCGTGGGTGAACCACCGCGCGACGGGACTCTCGTCGAGGAAGCCTGGTATGCCGGCCTATCGGCGACTCGAATCCGTTGCGGCACAAACCGAGGACGCAGAGGCAGCGGTTCGGGCGGCGCTGGATGAGGCCGCTGCCCGTGGTGTGGTCGGCATCGTCGACTTCGAGTTCGGGTCGGCATTCCGCGATTGGCCGGGCCGGATCGCGCGCGCCGAGCCGCCCGTGCGGGTCCGCGCGGCGACCTATTCCGACGGGTTGGACGAGGTCGCTGCCCGCGGACTGCGACAAGGTGACCGTCTGGTCCCCGGCTGCGACCGCGTGACCATGGGCCCCTTGAAGGTCATCAGCGACGGCAGCCTCAACACGATGACCGCCTGGTGCTGCGACCCCTTCGTCGGAGCACACGAGAGGGAGTTCCCGCGCGGCCGGCCGAATGTCACCACGACAGATCTCGCGGCGATCATGCTGCGCGCCAAGGAGATCGGCCTCGGCGCCGCGATCCACGCGATCGGCGACGCGGCCTTTATGTCGGCGCTGGAGGCCTTCGCGGCCAGCGGCGCGTCCGGCAGCATCGAGCACGCCCAGCTCATCGATCGCGCCGCAATCCCGCTCATGGTCCGCCTCGGGTTGACCGCCAGCGTCCAGCCGGTGCACCTGCTCGACGATCGCGAGGCCAACGCGTTGCTCTGGCCGGATCGAACCGATCGGGTCTATGCATTCCGGACCCTCCTCGACGCCGGCGTTCGCCTGGCGCTGGGCTCCGACGCCCCCGTCGCCCCGCTCGACCCCTGGGCCGCTATCGCCGCTGCCGTATGCCGCGCCGACCCCGGCGGCCCACCCTGGCACCCCGAACAGCGGCTCACCATCGCCGAGGCGCTGGCCGCCAGCACCGACTTCCGCACCTCCCTGGCCCCCGGCAGCCTCGCCCACCTCCCGATCCTGGACCCTCCCCCGTATGCCGCGCCGCGCCCCCCCGCGGCCGCCCGCGCGACCTGGCTGCGCGGCCTACGAACTGCGGCAACGGTTGTCGGTGGGCGACTGACGTATGCCGACCTCGGTCCCCGCCCCTGACGACGCGCTCCGTCCGTCGTCTGCAGCGGGGCGAACCCGAGGCTCTTTAGCCCCCCGAGGGTTCCCGGACCTCGCCCCGGTCGATGTCGCCGTCGACGAAGTGCTCCGCCGAGCGGACGAGGAGCGGGTGCAAATCGGTGTTGCCGCGCCGGATCTGCGCCATGAGCGCGTGCCGCATCCGAGGCTCCCAGAACTTCGCGATATGCGTCGCGATCTCCTCGGCCGCCCGCTCGCGCGGCAGATGCGCGAATGCGCGGACGAGATCGTGTCCGAGTCGCATCTCGGGGGTCTCGTGCGGGGCGTGTCCGGACGTCATCCGCGGACCGCCGCCTCTCTTCCGGCGTATGCCGCCCTCGTCGCCTCGGTGGCCACGGTCACCTGGACGGCGGTCACCTTGTATTCGGGGCAGTTGGTCGCCCAGTCGGAGTTTTCCGTCGTCACGACATTGGCACCGGTGACCGGGTGGTGGAAGGTCGTGTAGACGACCCCCGGCTGCATCCGATCCGACACCAGCGCAGTGAGATTGGTGGTCCCGACCCGTGAGGACAGGGCCACCACATCGCCCGAGGAGATGCCGCGCATCTGGGCGTCCGACGGGTGGATCTCGAGGATGTCCTCGGGATGCCAGGTCGAGTTCGGGGTGCGCCGGGTCTGGGCGCCGACGTTGTACTGGGTGAGGATGCGCCCGGTCGTCAGGATCAGTGGGTAGCGCCGCGTGGTCGGCTCCGTCGTGGGGACATACACCGTCTGGGTCAGCCGTCCGCGCCCGCGGACGAAGCCACCGACGTGCATCGTCGGGGTGCCGTGCGGCGCGGCCTCGGTGACGGGCCATTGCATCGACCCCTCGGCATCGAGCCGGGCGAAGCTCACCCCGGCGAATGTCGGTGTCGTGGCAGCGATCTCGTCCATGATGGCTGCGGGGTCGGCATACGACATCGGGTAGCCCATCGCCGTCGCGATCTCGCAGACGACTTGCCACTCGTCCTTCCCGACCAGGGACGGCATGACCGGACGGACCCGATTGAGCCGGCGCTCGGCGTTGGTGAATGTCCCGTCCTTCTCCAGGAAGCTCGTGCCCGGTAGGAAGATGTGCGCGAAGCGCGCCGTCTCGTTGAGGAAAAGGTCTTGCACGACAACGAGTTCCATCGACCGCAGGGCCGCCTCGACGTGCTGGGTGTTGGGATCGGACTGGGCAATGTCCTCACCCTGGACATAGAGGCCGAGGAAGGAGTGGCCGAGCGCGCTGTCGAACATATTGGGGATGCGCAGGCCGGGCGTCGGCTGGATCGTCACCCCCCACAACGACTCATAGATCTCCCGCACCTCCGGCCGAGACACATGACGGTAGCCAGGCAGTTCATGCGGGAACGACCCCATGTCGCACGAGCCCTGGACGTTGTTCTGCCCGCGGAGGGGATTGACTCCGACCCCCTCACGACCGATATTGCCGGTGATCATCGCGAGGTTGGCCATGCCCATGACCATCGTCGACCCCTGGCTGTGCTCGGTCACCCCGAGTCCGTAATAGATGGCCGCATTTCCGGCCGATGCATAAAGCCTTGCGGCACAACGGAGTTGGTCGGCGTCGATGCCGGTCTCGGCGGCCGTCGCCTCGGGGGAGTTCTCGGGCCGGACGATGAAGTGGAGGAACTCCTCGACCTCCTCGCACCGCTCGCGCAGGAAGGTCACGTCATGGAGTTCCTCCGTGACGATCACGTGCGCCATCGCGTTGACGAAGGCGACATTCGTACCCGGCCGGACCGGGAGGTGGTATGCCGCTTCCACGTGCGGACTGCGCACGAGGTCGATCCGCCGCGGGTCGGCGACGATGATCTGCCCGCCTTCGCGTAGTCGGCGCTTCATCCGGGAGGCGAAGACCGGGTGGGCATCCGTCGGGTTCGCGCCGATGAGGAGGATGACGTCGGCCTGCTCCACCGAGGCGAAGTCCTGGGTGCCGGCGGAGGTTCCGAAGGCGTGATTGAGTCCGTATCCGGTGGGGGAGTGGCAGACCCGCGCGCACGTGTCGACATTGTTGTTGCCGAAGGCGGCCCGGACCATTTTCTGGACGAGATAGACCTCTTCGTTGGTGCACCGGGATGAGGAGATCCCGCCGATGGCACCGACCCCATGCCGCTCCTGTATGCCGCGCATCCCCTCCGCGACGCGAGTGATCGCCTCGTCCCAGGACACCTCCTGCCACGGGTCGTCGATGGAGTTGCGGACCATGGGGCGAAGCTGTCGGTCGGGGTGGGCGGCATACCCATAAGCAAACCTGCCCTTGACGCAGGAGTGCCCGGCGTTGGCGCCCCCGTCCTTCCACGGCGTCATCCGCACAACGCGGGTGTCGGGCCCTGCTCCCTGCACCTCGGCCTTGAACGAACACCCCACTCCGCAGTAGGCGCACGTGGTCAGGACGGTGCGGGTCGGCATACCCAACGCGACCAGGGAGGTCTCCGTCAACGCCTCGGTCGGGCACGCCTGAACGCAGGCGCCGCACGAGACACATTCGGACGCAAGGAAGTCCGTGGCACCTGGGGTGATGCGCGACCCGAACCCCCGACCGGAGACGGTCAGGGCGAAGGTGCCCTGGATCTGCTCGCAGGCGCGCACGCACCGCGAGCAGACGATGCACGCGGCGGGGTCGTAGGCAAAGTAGGGATTGCTCTCATCGCGGTCCTCGGCCAGGTGATTGGCCCCGCCGCGGCCGTACCTGACCTCGGCGACCCCCGTCCGCACCGCCAGTGCCTGGATCTCGCAGGTGCCCCGCGCGCAGCCCGCGCAGTCCTCCGGGTGATCCGAGAGATATAGCTCCATCACGCCGCGCCGCAGCGCGCGCACGTCGTCGGTATCGGTCGCCACGACCATCCCGTCGGCGCACGGCGTCGTGCAGGCGGCCGGCGTTCCGCGGCCGCCCTCCACCTCCACCAGGCAGAGGCGGCACGACCCGAACGCGGCGAGGGAGTCGGTCGCGCACAGTTTCGGTATGCCGATCCCCGCCTCCGCGGCCGCGCGCAGCACCGAGGTGCCCGCCGGGACGGTCACCCCATGCCCGTCGATGGTGACGGTGACATCGGTGCGGGCGGCGACCGCCGGTGTGCCGTAATCGGTTTCGGCGGCGATGCTCATGGGGGGCCTCCCGTGAAGTCCTCGGGGAAGTGGCGCAACGCGCTCTGCACGGGCATCGGGGTCAGTCCGCCCATCGCGCAGAGCGAACCGCGCGTCATGGTCGAGCAGAGGTCCTGCAGCAGGGCCAGGTTGCCCTGGCGGTCCGCGTCGGCGCGGATCCGATCGATGACCTCGACCCCGCGCACCGAGCCGATGCGGCAGGGTGTGCACTTGCCGCAGGATTCCCGCGCGCAGAACTCCATCGCGAAGCGGGCCATCGCCGAGGCGTCCATGGTGTCGTCGAACACGACGATGCCGCCATGTCCGAGCATCGCGCCGGCCTCGGCGAACGCCTCGTAGTCCATGGGCAGATCGAACTGTGCCGGAACGATATAGGCGCCGAGCGGCCCGCCGATCTGGGCCGCCTTGACCGGCCGGCCGCTGCGCGTTCCGCCGCCGAAGTCCTCGATCAGTTCCCGCACCGTGATGCCGAAGTCGGCCTCGACGATCCCGCCCCGGGCGATATCGCCGGCGAGTTGGAAGACCTGGGTGCCCCGGGAGCGGCCGACGCCGACAGCGGCATACGCCTCGCCACCGTCGGCGAGAACCATCGGAACCGAGCCCAGTGTCAAGACATTGTTGACGAGGGTGGGTCGTCCGAAGAGGCCGTGGAGGGCGGGAATCGGCGGCTTCGCTCGGACTTCTCCGCGCCGACCTTCGAGGGACTCGAGCATCGAGGTCTCCTCGCCACAGATATAGGCCCCGGCACCGACCCGGACCTCGAGGTCGAAGCGCACCCCGTGACCGCTGATGTCCGGGCCGAGCAGTCCGTGCGCATACGCGACGTCGATCGCCCGCCGCAGGGTCGCGATGGCGGCGGGATACTCACTGCGGACGTAGACGAATCCCTCCGTCGCGCCGACGGCATAGGCGGCGATCGTCATCCCTTCGATGAGGGTGAACGGGTCGCCCTCCAGGAGAATGCGATCGGCGAACGTGCCGCTGTCGCCCTCGTCCGCATTGCAGCACACGAACTTCTGGTCCGCGTGGGCTGTCCGGACCGTCTCCCACTTGATCCCAGCGGGGAAGCCGGCCCCGCCACGTCCACGGAGTCCAGCGGCGGTGATCTCCGCGACGACCGCGGCCGGGTCGAGGCTCAGCGCGCGGGCGAGCCCGGCATACCCGCCGGCCTTCCGGTAGGCATCTATATCGGTCGGTTCGATGACACCGACCCGGGCGAAACCGACCCGACGCTGCCGGGCCAGCCAGGGGAACTCCTCGACGAGGCCGATCCGGTCGACACCGTCGACCTCACCGCCGGTCAGGCCCTCGGCGACGATCGCGGCGACCTCGGCGGGGGCGACATTGGCATACCCGACCCGGCCGTGCTCGGTCTCGACCTCGACCAGCGGCTCGAGCCACAACATCCCGCGAGATCCGTTGCGGCGGACGGTGATTCCGTCGATGGCGGCGAACGCGTCGGCGACCTCGTCGGCGCCGACGGCGACGGCCGCGCAGTCGCGAGGCACCCACACCGTGCGACGCCGACGCTTCCGCCCCTTCTTCGTGGGGACGGTCTCGGCCGCCGACGAGGACGACTGGCGGGACCCGTATGGGCGCTCGGGCAGGCGCGACCAGACCTGGTCGCCGGCGCTGACCTGAGCCCGGAGAGTGCCGTCGATCGTCGCCGACGGGCCGAGCGCGCAGTTGCCGAGGCAGAAGATGTCGCTGACCTCGACATCGGTCCGGGACGCGAACCGGTCGGTCACCGCGGCATACAGCGCCTCGCCGCCGACCGCTTGGCAGGCCTCACCCCGGCAGATGCGCACGGTGCTCGGTGGCGGCGGGGTGCGCCGGAAGTCGTGGTAGAAGCTGACGACTCCGTGCACCTCGGCCCGGCTCAGGTTGAGGACGTCGGCGATGACCGGGATGTCGTCGTCGTCGATGTGGCCGAAGCGGTCGAGGACCTCGTGGAGAATCGGGAGGAGGGGGCCCCTGCGGGGGCGATGGCGACCGGCGATCTCGCGGACGGCGCGCGCCCGGTCCGGATCGGCCGGCTCCACCTGGGGCGGCCCGCCGCCGGGGCCACGCCGCGCTCGCCGCTCCCTCTGCACTGCCGCTGCCTCCTCGGGACGGGTGACCTGCGGCCCAACTCTACTCACCACCAGCCCCGCGGGCGGGTGGTGCAACTGTCAGTCTCGGGCGCGCAGCGTCGCGGCCCCGGGACCGGCGAGGTCGTCGAGATAGGACTTCCGGCCGGTCATCGCCATGAGCAGGGCGAGGATCGGGCCTTCGACAAGGGCGCCGCTGCCGTGGCTCCACGGGGTATCGGTGGCATGCAGCGCCAGCCCCGCGATGCGCGACTTTGCGCCGATGAGCGCATTGGACTTCTTGTAGAAGTCGGCGAGGGTGACGAGGGCGTCGATCGGATAGGCCCGCTCGAGCCCGAGGGGATGGCGAATGTCCTCGGCGTGGATGATGGTTTCGCCGAGCCAGCTCGGCCGGGGTCCCGGCGGGGCTGTGCGCGAGCGCACCTGCGCCTCGAAGCGGTCCAGCGTCGCCTGGGCGTTCGCGCCCCGTTCCCGGGCGATCCCGGCCTCGACGAAGCGCGTGAAGCTGAACCCGCTGCGAGCCAAGCCGACCACGAACGCGGGCGGTGTCATCGACGCCGTCGCGGTCATGTGGGCGAGGACATCACGGACGGTCCATCCCGCGCACAGCGACGGGGTGTTCCAGGCCTCGGCGTCCGGGAGGGTCTTCAGGTCGGTCACCAGGGCGGCCCGCTCGGCATGGACCACGGGCCAGATGTCGATACTCACGGGCGGATTGTGCGGCATACCCCTGGTGGAACGCGGTTACAGCGACGTGTCGGGGCCCCCCGCACCCGATTTGGGTTCCGCAACCGCGCCGGGTAGGATTTCGCAGGTTGCGCGGCGGTTCGCCGGTGCGCGCGGGGCTGTAGCGCAGTTGGTAGCGCACCTCCATGGCATGGAGGGGGTCAGGGGTTCGAATCCCCTCAGCTCCACAACTCGTCGAAGCGAAGCCACGTCCTCGCCGACCGGACCGGCATTGTGCCGGCGGTCAACCAAGAGTGCGCGGCCCCGAGGTCGGCGCGCTCCGGTTATGGACCGGTCGCGAGCGTCAGGGCGAATCCGCCCGGCGCATCGGCGGAGCGTGTCAGCGTCACGAACCGGGAGTTGACCCCGTCGTTCCACGCCATCGGATCGCCGTCGAGGTGCAGCGTGAGGTTGACGTACCCGGTGTAGCCGTCCGCAGTCGGCGTCATCGAGAAGATCTCGACTGCGCCACCCGCCAACGAGGGCGCATTCTCGCCTGGGGGGTCGCCGCGCCACCGTGGGTCGAGATAGGCGTATGCCGCGGTCGCCCCCTCCGCGCACCAGGTGTGGAGGTACGCCGCCAACTGGCGACCCGCCACCGCCACGGCCTCGGGGTCCCGGACATATGCCGGTTCCGTCGCCGATCCCGACGGGACCGGTGCCTGAGTCACCGTGATCGCGCAACCGCCACCCCCCGCGGGACCGTGGTCCGGGCCACCCCGCAGTGCCAGGGGTATGCCGATTCCCACCCCGACCGCCGCCACCCCCGCGGCGGCCGCAGCGATGCGCCAACGGGAGCGGCGCCGCATACGGCCCTCGATCTCGGGCCAGAGATCGGGCGGCGGGGGGGCGTCCTGCAGGGTCTGTCGCAGAGTCTGCGTGTCCATGGAGTGGTTCGTCATGGCGTCCTGACCTCCGGATCGGGGTCGCCGGCCGCCTCGGCGATGCGCAGAGCCGCGAGGGCGCGGCTGCGGTGCGAGCGGACGGTGGCCGGGCGGCAGTCCAGGATGGCGGCGATTTCGGTGTCCGGACGGTCCTCGAGATAGGTGAGCACGACGACCGCACGCTGGAGCGGCGGCAAGGTGGCCAGACCGCGCCGGATCACGTCCTGATCCTCGATCCGCTCCTGCTCACCCGCTCGTGCAGGAGGCTCCGGCGGTTGGGCCACAACGGATTCCGGTCGCCGAGACCGAGAACGCCAGCCGTTGATGTGCAGCCGGGTCATGGTCGTGCGGGCATATCCCACGGGATTGCCGCCGGCGTCGACTCCTCGCCAGGCCGTGCCGACCTTGACGTAGGTCTCCTGGAGGAGGTCGGCGGCGTCATGCGGATTCCCGGTGAGCGCCCAGGCTTGGCGCCAGAGCCCGGGCGTGCTCTCCCGCACGAAGCGCTCGAAACCGGACTTGTCGTGCACACCCCTTGATACACCGCGGACCGGTGATCCGTTGCACCCGATCAGGCGCACTCAGCAGCCGCCGCAGTCACCAGCACCCGATCAGCCGACCTCGTCGGGCGCCAGTCTCCCTATCGGTTAGATGATTGATCCCAGGGGTGTTCGTGGTCATTGGCGGTCCGGGAGCGGAGAGTGTCCTGGCCGATGTTGTCGTTGTGCCAGGTGGCGGTGGAGAGGGCCAGGAGTCGTTGCCGGACACCGTCACCTCCGGTGCCGTGGCGGGGTGGTCTAGATCGGTGTCCACAGGGGCCCTCCGAGGCTCGGGTTGGCTCGCAACACCACCGGTGGGCACCCTCGCTCTCCACGCACACGCGCTACACCCGTCACCAGGGAATCACGCACCTCCCTCTTGCAATCGTCTCTGTGTTCGATTATAGGGGTGGCATGTCCACGGCCCCGGTCCGCACCCTCTCCCCCCGCCCCCGCGGGGTGTCCGGGTGCCTGGCGAGGATCGATACGGACATCGACACGTTGGCCGCTGCGGTGGCCGGGGGCGGGCCGGTCTCTGCTGGGGACCTCGCCGAGGCCGACCGGCTCATCCACCGCCTCCAGGCCCAAAAGCTCGCCCTCATCGCGCAGGCCGACCGGCAGCGCATCGCGCCGGCCCAGGGTTGCGCCTCGACCGCTCACTGGGTCGCGACCACGACCCGATCGGGCGGGGCGGCGGCATCGGCCCAGGTGTCCCTGGCCACCGCGCTCGCGGTGGACCTGCCCGTGACGCGGTCGGCGATGGAGGAGGGGTCGGTGTCCACCAGGCACGCCCAGATCATCGCCTCAACAATGTCGGCACTGCCGACGGACCTGACCCCTAGTGAGCGGGCCCTCGTCGAGGACTCCCTCGTGCGCGACGCGACCCATCTCGACCCGGCCCGGCTCCGCACGGCGGCCACGCGGGCTCTCGCCGCCGCGCGGCGGCCAGAGGCCGAGGTCGCCGAGCACCAGGAAACGGTTCTGGCCGATCAGGAGCGCCGCGCCGACGAACGGGCAAGGATCACCCTGCACGACAGCGGCGATGGAACCACGACCGGCCACTTCACGGTGCCGACCGGGGCCGCTCACATCCTCCGGAAGGTCCTGCACTCCATGACGGCCCCACGCCGCGATCACCACAACGCCCAGGTCAACACCCCACCAGCCGACCTCGACCGCGAGGCCACCGACACAGGCGGACCCAGTCGAACACACCCCCTCCGCAATGACGACTGGGACCGGCTCGGGTGGGACGAGAAACGTGGCCGCGCCTTCACCGACCTCCTCGAACACCTCCCCACCGACGCCCTGACCGGCAAAGTCGCCGCAACCGTCGTGGTCACCATGACCCTGCAGCAGGCGCTCGGCGCCAGCCGCGCGGCAACCCTCGCCGAGGTGTCCGGCGTGCCGAGCCACCCCCCGGTCGGTGCCACACGATCCGACACCGGCCACCAACACTCCACCGGCCACGCCCGCCGACTGGCCTGCCAGGCCGGCATCCTGCCAGCCGTCCTCGGCGGCCGCTCCCTGCCCCTGGACCTCGGCCGCGAGGACCGGTTCTTCCGCGACACCCAACGCACCGCGCTCGCCACCATCTACGACGAATGCGCGGCCACCGGATGCGACCGGCCCTACGCCTGGTGCGAGCTACACCACGAAGACCCCTGGTCACACGGCGGCCGCAGCGACCTCCACCTCGCAGTACCCCTCTGCGGCTTCCACCACCGACGCGTCCACGACCCCACATTCCACACCACCATCCACACCAACCAGCACGGCACCAAACACGTCACCCTCACGCGGCGCACCTAGCTTCGGCTAGCCGGCGAAGATCTGGGGGACGCAGGCGGCCAGGCTCTCCGCGGCCGGGCACGTCGTGTGGCTCCATGTCGGGTTCTGGCCGGCGAACTGGTCGTGGGTGGGGTCGGCATAAACCTCGATGCTGCCGTCGGGCAGGACGCGGACGTAGTGGACGATCGGATCCCCCTCGGTGGTCGGGACCGCGACGGTGAGTTCGGCACCCTTTCGCCCGGTTCGCGCGGCGTCGAGGCAGCGATAGGTCTGATCCGTCGGTCTGAGCGACTGCCCCTGGCCGAGAACGACTTTGCCGCATGTGTCCGGTGATGTGCGGCTGATGAACGCCGCCCGGACCGGGTCGCCGTCCGACCCCCCCGGGGGCGACTCCAGCGCCTTCGTCGGGTCGACCGGCGCGTGATCGGCGGAGCTTCCCGCGCACCCAGCGAGGGAGGTCAAGCCGACCGCGAGGACGGCACACTCACGCACGAGAGCCGAGAGGGGGAGGGGGGCGCGCAGCATACGACTCGGACGCGCAGCGACGGGCGGTGGTTCCCGGCTCAGCCGACGTAGACCCGGTAGCCCCACGGCGGCAGGTCCAGCGTCGTCGCCGCGGTGACGCTGAGCGTCTCCCCGGAGAAGTGCTCCCTCCACTCGCCGAGATGAGGGCCGTGGGCGAAGGTCACGGTCTGCATGGCGGGGGAGAGGTTGAGCACGCAGAACACCCGGCTGGCGTCGTCCTGCCGCACGAAACTCAGGACCTGCTTGGGCGCGCTATTGCGGACGTTGACCATGCGAGCTCCCCATGCGGCATTCCACAGGCACGACGTCGCGTGCTTGAGATGGAAGAGCGAGCGATAGAACGCCGCCATCGGGTGGTCGCGCCACACGATGGGGTCCTTCTCGAAGAACTCCAGCCGCTTCTCATTGCCGGCCTCCTGCCCGTTGTAGAGCAGCGGCATACCCTCACCGACGACGGAGAGGACGATCGCCGCCTCGACGGCGTCGCCGAACATCTCGTATTCCGTTCCGTCCCAAGCATTCTTGTCGTGATTGGAGACAAACATCATCCGCATGATGTCGCGCGGATAGGCCTTGGCGTTCCATGCGTAATAGACATAGAGCGACTCGACGTCGGCCTTCCCCTGGGCGATGTGGTGCATGGTGTCGTTCCAGGTCCACGCATATGTCATGTCGAATGCGCGGACGTGGAGGTCGCGCGCCTCCCACTCGGCCAGCATGAAGACGGGCTTGATCGCGTCCAACTCGCGGCGGACGTTGTCCCAGAAGTCCGTCGGGACCATTCCGGCCACATCGCAGCGATAGCCGTCGATGTCGGCCTCCCGGACCCAATAGGCCATCGCGTCCGTCATATAGCGGCGCAACGCGGGGACGTCGTAGTCGAGATCGATGATGTCGTCCCAGTCCCACCACGGCGTCGGCGTGAACTCGCCCTTCCAGTCGCGGGCATACCACTGGGGGTGATCGGTGACGAGGTGGTTGTCCCACGCGGTGTGATTGGCCACCCAGTCGAGAATGACGTACATCCCGAGTGAATGAGCCTCGGCAACAAAGGATTTCAGGTCGTCGAGGGTGCCGAGTTCGGGGTTGACGGCGAGATAGTCGCGCACGGCATACGGGCTGCCGAGGGTGCCCTTGCGGTTGACCTCGCCGATGGGGTTAATGGGCATCAGCCAGATGATGGTGACCCCGAGATCGCGCAACCGGGGCAGATGTGCTTCGGCGGCGGCCAGCGTTCCCTCCGGGGTGAACTGACGGGTGTTGACCTGATAGATCGTCGCGCTGCGGCTCCACTCCGGGTGCGTCAGCTCGACGCCGGGGGCAGGCGTGTAGGCATCACTCACGGGGGTCTCCTCGATCGGTCGGCGTCGGCTCCAGCGGCCGGAATCCGGCGCAGCCGGTCATCAAGACTAGGCGACCTGCGCCGCGCGAACGCGCTCCCCGAGACCTCCCTCCGCGGGCGACGTAGGCGCGCAGGCAACCAGGACCGCAGGTATCAGGTCGACACCCCGCCCCTCTTCTTCCCTGAGTCCCGCGAAAGGAGACCCGGTGTCCGCGATGGATGTCGTCCCGATGTTGAAGCTGCCGGCGTCCTGGCCGTACGTCGTGAGCGCAACGGTCGCGATGGGGGCTCTGGCCGCGCTGGACCTCCTCGGGGCCTTCGCCGCCAAGGAGTGGATGCTCCACCGATCCGCGTGGATGGGCGCGCTGGGGGCCGCCTCGATGGTGCTCCTCTTCTGGGTGTATGCCTCTGCGCTTCAGTTTGCCGAACTCGCCGTCGTCACTTTCGGCTGGATCGTCTTGCTCCAGATCGGTGTCCTGGTGCTCGACCAACTCCGCTATGACGTGCACCATTCGACGCGCACGTGGGTCGCCGTCGCCGTGATGATGGCTGCGCAGGGATATCTCGTCCTGTCGTCCCCGTCGGGGGCCTGACCGGGGCGTCCCCGGGCTCCCGTAGCCTGGTACGTCGTGGTTGTCACCCTCGCCTTCGCCGTCACCGCCGTCGCGGTGGCGTGGGGTGCGTATGCCGCGTGGCTGGCCTGGCGCGACCGCCTCGTCGACGACGCGGCGCTGATCCTCGCGCTCCTGGTCGAGGCCGGCTTGCTCGTCCTCGCCGTCGTCGCCGCGCTACGGTTCCGCCGGATCGACCCGCACTCGGAGGGGGCGACCTTCCTCGCCTATGCCCTCAGCCTGCCCGTCGTTCCCCCGATGGCCCTCTTTGTCGCCATCAAGGAGAAGACCCGGTGGGCGATGGTCGTCGGGGTCGTCGCCGCCGTCACCGTCGCCGTCATGGCCGCCCGCATCGCCCAGATATGGAACCTGTATGCCCGCTGAGCTGCCCACCCCCGACGCCTCCACCCCCGCCACTCCCGCTCCCGCTTCCGCTCGCGCGGCCCAGCCTGCGGCCACCGGGACCGGACCGGGTCGCCTGATCGTCGCCGTGTATGCCGTGCTCGCCCTCGCCGCGACCGGGCGCTCGGTCCTGCAGATCACGGAGTACTTCGCGCGGGCCCCGCTGGCCTACGTCCTGTCCGCGGTCGCAGCGGTCATCTATCTCCTGGCCACCTATGCGCTGGCGACCGCTCGCCGGGCGCTCGCGCTGACCGCCTGCTCCATCGAACTCGCCGGGGTGCTGGTCGTCGGTCTCGCGTCGTATGCCGCGCGCGACGCCTTCCCCGACAAGACCGTGTGGAGCCATTTCGGGTCCGGCTACGGCTATGTCCCGCTGGTGTTGCCGGTCGTCGGGTTGTGGTGGCTGCGGCATACGGCAGCCTCCGGTGGGCAGTCGACCGGGACGCGCGCAGGCTGACCGTCTCCCGTCCACATCCCAGTCGTGCGGGTCAGCGTGGCTCGAGCAGGAAGACCGGGATGGTGCGGTCGGTGCGGGCTTGGTACTCGGCATACTGCGGGAACGCCGCCACACACCGGGGCCACCACTGGGCCCGCTCGTCGCCGGAGATCTCGCGGGCGCGGACGTCGCGGACGACCGTCCCGTCCTGGACGGTGATGTCCGGGTGGGCGCGGAGATTGAAGTACCACTGCGGGTGATCGGGGGCGCCGCCCTTGGAGGCGACCGCGGCATACACCCCGTCGTGCTCGACCCGCATGAGCGGAACCTTGAGCTGGTCGCCGGAGCGGCGGCCGGTCATCGTCAGGAGCACGACCTGAAGGCCCATGATCGATGCGGCGTCGGTGGTGCCGGCCTCGACGATCGCGCTGACCTGGTCGCGGACCCAGGTCGTGGGGCTGGGGCGGAAGTCGGTCATGGAGGTCCTCTCCTGGTGCTGTTGTCGCGCGGTCGATCGCCACAATGAACGCACACGCGCGGCTATTCCGCGCGGTCCGCGATGAGAGATGCCCCGCGCGGGTGGGGATGCGGCCGGGCAAGGTGGGCACACGGCATACCGACGAAGGAGCAGGCCCATGAGCGCGGACTGGAAGTTCGAGACCCGGCAGATCCACGCCGGCCAGCAGGCCGACCCGACCACCGGTGCGCGGGCCCTGCCGATCTATCAGACGACCTCCTATGTGTTCAAGGACACCGAGCACGCGGCGAATCTGTTCGCGCTCAAGGAGTTCGGCAATATCTATACGCGGATCATGAACCCCACCCAGGACGTCGTCGAGCAACGGCTCGCCTCGCTCGAGGGCGGCGTCGGAGCGCTCATGGTCTCCTCCGGCCAGTCGGCGACGACCCTCGGGCTGCTCAATATCGCCGAGGCGGGCGATCACCTCGTCGCGAGTGCGGCCCTCTATGGGGGCACCTTCAATCTGCTGCGCTACACCTTCGCCAAGATGGGCATCGAGGTGAGTTTCGTGGAGGACCAGGGCGACCTGGACGCGTGGCGGGCGGCGCTGCGCCCCAACACCAAGGCGTTCTTCGGTGAGACCATCGCCAACCCCAAGGCCGACGTCCTCGACATCGAGGGCGTGGCCGGGGTGGCGCACGAGGCGGGAGTCCCGCTGGTCGTCGACAACACGATCGCGACGCCCTATGTCATCCGGCCACTCGAGTGGGGCGCCGACGTGGTCCTGCACTCGGCGACGAAATACCTTGGGGGACACGGGACGTCGATTGCGGGGGTGATTGTCGACGGCGGCACCTTCGACTTCGCCGCGCAGCCGGAGCGGTTCCCCAACTACAACACGCCGGACGACAGTTACCACGGCCTGCGCTACGGGCCCGACCTCGGCGTCGGGTCGGCGTTCGGCGCCAACCTTGCCTACATCCTCAAAGCGCGGGTGCAATTGCTGCGCGATCTCGGGTCGGCGATCTCGCCCTTCAACGCCTTCCTCATCGCGCAAGGGATCGAGACCCTGAGCCTGCGGATGGAGCGGCATCTCGCCAACGCGCGAGCGGTGGCCGGCTATCTCGCCGGGCACCCCCAGGTCGAGGCCGTCCGGTGGGCCTCGCTCGACGGCGACCCCGGGAAGGCCCGGGCGGACAAGTACGCCCCGGCGGGTGCCGGCGCCGTGCTCGCCTTCGAGATCGCCGGGGGCAAGGCCGCCGGGCAGCGGTTCGTCGAGGCGCTGACCTTGCACAGCCACGTGGCCAATATCGGTGACGTCCGCTCCCTGGCGATCCATCCCGCGACGACGACCCACAGCCAGGGCGGGGACGAGGACCGGCTCGCCGCCGGTGTCACCCCCGGCTTGATCCGGCTCGCCGTCGGGATCGAGCACATCGACGACATCCTCGCCGACCTGGAGCAGGGGTTCGCGGCGGCGACGTCGTCCGCCACCTGATCCGCGGTCTCGACCCAGGACGGCCCGGGCACCATCGGGGGTGCCCGGGCCGTCCTCGTCCCGCACTCAGAAGTGGATCAGGGCAGTCCACGCGTCGAGTTGCTCCTGGATCGAGACGGTCTCGGAGCGCTTCGTCGGGTCGGGCAGCGGCAGGCCGAAGCAGGTCTTGTCGCCGTCGGGCGCGACCCCGGTTGCCAGGAAGCGGTTGACCTTGGTGTCGACGCACTTGTTGCCGCTGGCGTAGATCCCATGGTCCCCCTCCTTCTTGACATAGATCAGGACCGACCCCGGGTAATGCGCGTGCGCGTCGATGGCCAGACTCGCATTCGTCGCCGGATCGTGCTCGGACTGGACCATCAGGGTCGTCCCGATGCCCTTGCCGTCGGGGACCTGCAAGGTCACCGGGGGACGCTTCCAATAGAAGCAGGCATTGCGGTTGTAGGAGTAGCCCACAAGTGGGTATGCCGCACCAAGCTGCCGGGTGCGCGCATCCGCGAACGGCTGCTTCCCGGGCCACGCCCAGTCGTTGCAGGTGATGGCGGTGAAGGTCGACGGGAACGCGTCGACGGAGAGCGGCCGGTTCGCCCCGTCGACCTGGCTGGTCTTGTGGACGAGCGCGGCGACATCCGCGGGGAGCGTGACGCGCCCACCCTCCTGACTGTCGTCCCACTCGTCCCGCACAATCCGGAGGAACACCGCGAGCAGCGGGAAATAGGTCTTGGAGTAAAGCGTTCCGACGATGGCGTTGTCGAAGGTGTTCCCGTCGATGGTGAGGGTTTGGCCCCCCTCACTGATGACCAATGGTTTGCGCACGAGGTCTCGGCGCAGCTTCTCGTAGAACGCGTTGACCGCGGCGGGGGTCGAGCCCAGCTGGAAGAGATCGCCATAGGTCGCCGCCCATGGTTGGAAGTCCTTGACGAAGCGGCGCTGGAACGACTGGGGCTGCGCACCGAAGGTGATATTCCACGGCTTGGTGAAGTCGGCGTTGGAGTCGAGGACGAAGCGCCCGACGTGCGTGGGGAAGTACTTCTGGTAGTACGCCCCCAGCCAGGTCCCGCCGGAGTAGCCGACGTAGTCCGTCGTCGGATAGCGCAGGAAGGCGCGGATGAGGTTCATGTCCTTGACGGTCTGGTCCGTGGTGACGTAGTCGAGCAGGGCCCCGGAGGCCTTGCGGCACGCCGCCTGCTGCGCCTTGGCGACCGCCGCCACCTTGTCGTATGCCGATTGCCGGGTGTTGCGGACATCTCCCGTGAACGCCGGTGCCCCTTCGCAACTGAGGTTGGCCGAAGCGCCCGTGCCGCGGACGTCGAAGCCGACGGCGAGGTCGTCCCGGGCGCCCCACTGGGCCGCGAGCATGGGGGCCATGCCGAGCCCCGGCGCTCCGGGGCCGCCGGGGTTGCCCATGATCAGGCGGGTGCCGTGGCTGCCCGCGGGCAGGGATTTGCTGACCGCGATGTCGATGCTGGGGCTCGTCGCGGCGTGGTTCCAGTCGAGCGGGGCCTTCATGAGCGCACACTGAACGCTTCCGTCGGGGGTGCAGTCGACCCACGCGAGCTTCTGGTTGAGGTACTTGGCCGGAATCCTTGCGTCGTCGCTGGCGGCGGGGGTCTGTGGGGCCGCCCCGGCGGCCTGGGCACCCCCAGTGCGGTGGCGGCCGCGACCAGGGCCGTGAGTGTTGCTGCGGTGGTTCTCCGATGCATGACTTTCCCCTGACGTGTCGGTGAGAGCGGGCTCGTCCCTGCTCTCGCCGATCAGCCTTCCACCCGCGGTCGGCGGCGGGGAAGCGACCCCCGGCCACACGGCATACGACCAAAGTCGCGTTCCCGGGCGCCGGGTGGCGGGCCCGTATCCTGGCGGGCGTGCCCGCGCCGTCCGACCCGCCGCCGCGGCGCGCACTCCCGCCCCGCGGCGGCCTGAACTACCCGGCGGATCTGCCGGTCGTCCAGCGGCGCGAGGACATCCTGGCCGCCATCCGCGATCACCAGGTCGTCGTCATCGCGGGGGAGACCGGCTCGGGGAAGACGACGCAGATCCCCAAGATGTGCCTCGAACTCGGCCGGGGCCAGGTGGGGCGGATCGGACTGACCCAGCCCCGCCGGATCGCGGCCCGGTCGGTCGCGGAGCGGATCAGCGAGGAACTCGGCCTCCCGCTCGGAGGTCTGGTCGGCTACCAGGTGCGGTTCACCGACACCTCCGGCCCGCAGACAGCCGTCAAGGTCATGACCGACGGCATCCTCCTCAACGAGTTGCAGCGCGACCGTGACCTCGCGGCCTACGACACCGTGATCATCGACGAGGCGCACGAACGCAGCCTCAATATCGACTTCATCCTCGGCTATCTCGCCCGACTCCTCCCGCGCCGGCCCGATCTCAAGGTCGTCATCACCTCGGCGACGATCGACCCCCAACGCTTCGCCGACCACTTCGCCGTCGGCGGGCTTCCGGCACCCATCGTCGAGGTCTCCGGGCGGATGTATCCGGTCGAGATCCGCTATCGACCCCTGGCCGACCCGGACGGCGAGGATCGCGATCAGATCACCGGGATCTGCGAGGCGGTCGAGGAACTGTGGACCGAGTCGACCGCGCACGAGGGCGGCGGCCACGACGTCCTCGTCTTCCTCTCGGGGGAGCGGGAGATCCGCGACGCCGCCGATGCCCTTGCGGGGATGGCGTTGCCGCACACCGAGATCGTCCCGCTCTTTGCGCGGCTGTCGGCGGCCGAGCAGCACCGCGTGTTCGCGCCGCACCCCGGCCGCCGCATCGTCCTGGCGACCAATATCGCCGAAACGTCGTTGACGGTCCCCGGGATCCGGTATGTCGTGGACACCGGCACCGCCCGGATCTCGCGCTACTCCCAACGCCTGAAGGTCCAGCGGCTGCCGATCGAACCGATCAGCCAGGCCAGCGCACGGCAGCGCGCCGGCCGGTGCGGACGCCTCGCGGACGGCATCTGCATCCGGCTGTACTCGGAGGAGGATCACGACGCGCGGCCCGCCTTCACCGAGCCCGAGATCCTGCGGACCTCGCTCGCCGCGGTCATCCTCCAGATGACCAGCGCTGCGCCTCGGCGCCATCGAGCGACTTCCCCTTCGTCGACCCGCCCGACCCGCGCCAGATCACCGACGGTGTCCGGCTGCTCCACGAACTCGACGCGGTCACCGAGCAGGACACTCCGCGGGGGCGTCGCCAACGCCTGACCGCGATCGGGCGGACCCTGGCCCGGCTGCCGGTGGACCCGCGACTGGGCCGGATGCTCGTCGAGGCCGGCCGGCTGGGCTGCACGCGGGAGGTGCTCGTCATCGTCGCGGCGCTGTCCATCCAGGACCCGCGGGAGCGCCCGCTGGAGAAGCAGACCCAGGCCGACCAACAACACGCCCGCTTCGCGGTCACGGGGTCGGACTTCGGCGCCTTCCTCCGGTTGTGGGACTACCTGCGGGCCCAGCAACGCGACTCCAGCAGTAGCGCGTTCCGGCGCATGTGCCAGCGGGAGTTCCTCCACTACCTGCGGGTGCGTGAATGGCAGGACCTCCACGAGCAGGTGCGCCGGGCCTTGCGAGAGGTCCGCATCGACCCGGCCGCAGCCACGTCGGCGCGCGGGGACGACCCCGATCTCGACGTCGTTCACCGCGCCCTCCTCGCCGGCCTGTTGTCCCACATCGGTCTTCGCGACGAGCGGACTCGCGACTATGTGGGGGCGCGCGGCGCGCGGTTCGCGATCTCGCCCGGCTCCACGCTCTTTCGCCGACAGCCCGACTTCGTCATGGCGGCAGAACTCGTCGAAACCACCCGCTTGTGGGCGCGCACCAATGCCCGGATCGATCCCGCCTGGGCGGAGGAGGCGGGCGGCCACCTGGTCAAGCGGAGCTACTCCGAGCCACGGTGGTCCCGCGCACAGGGCAGCGTCGTGGCAACCGAACGCGTGACCCTGTATGGCGTTCCCCTCGCCTCCGACCGCACCATCCAGTTCGGCCGGATCGACCCGGAACTCTCCCGGGAGCTCTTCATCCGCCATGCGCTCGTCGAGGGCGATTGGGACACCCGGCATCGCTTCATGGCCGCGAATCGCGCTGTGCGCGAGGGGATCGAGGAGCTGGAGGAGCGGTCGCGGCGGCGCGGCCTGGTCGCCGACGACGCCCAGGTCATGGCCTTCTTCGAGCAACGCATCCCTCCCGGGATCGTCTCGGCCGCCCACTTCGACCGCTGGTGGCGGGCCCAGTCGCGCCGCCAGCCCGATCTGCTCACCCTGACCGAGGAGGACCTGACCCGCGGCGACAGTGGCGGCGTTAGCGATCTCGACTTCCCCGGGACCTGGGACGCCGACGGGCTGCGCCTCGACCTGGCTTACCAGTTCGATCCCGGGTCGGCGGACGACGGCGTCAGTGTCGTCATCCCGGTCGCACTCCTCGGCCAGGTGACGGCGACCGGCTTCGACTGGCAGGTCCCTGGTCTGCGCGCCGACCTGATCACCGCGCTGATCCGGGCGCTACCCAAGCCGCTGCGGACGCGCTTCGTCCCGGCACCGGACCACGCGGCATACGTCCTGGAGCGGGTCCGGCCGGACGCGGGTCCGGTCGTCACGGAGGTCGCCCGGGTGCTCACGCAGCGCGGCCGTAGTCCCGTGCAGCCCAGCGATTTCGACCTCGACAAGATCCCGGCTCACCTGCGGATGACCTTCCGGGTCGTCGATGCCCGGGGCCGCGTGCTGGGGTCGGGGAAGGACCTCACGGCGCTGCAGGAGCGGCTCAGTGGCCAGGTGCAGCGCCGGATGTCGCGCGCCGGGGCCGCCCTGGAGCGGACCGGCCTGACCTCGTGGACGGTCGGGGACATCCCGCCGACCTTCACGACCCGCGCCGACGGCCACGACATCGTCGGATATCCCGCGCTCGTCGACGAGGGCTCGAGCGTCGCCTTGCGGGTCGTCCCCACGGCGCCCGCGGCGGCGGCCGCGCACCGGCTCGGGGTGCGCCGGCTCTTGCTGCTGGGCACCGCGCCGCCCTGGAAGCGGGTCCTGGCCGGACTCTCCAATGCCGACAAACTCGCCCTCGGGCACAACCCGCACGGGTCGATCCCGGCGCTGCTCGACGACGCGCTTGCCGCGGCCGTCGACGACATCGTCCGAACCCAGGGGATCGGGCCGATCCGGTCGGCGGCGGAGTTCGAGACCGCGTTGGCGGCGGTCCGGACGCATGCCGCGGCACGCGTGTTGGCCATCGTCGGCCAGGTCGCGCCCATCCTCGGGCAGGTCCGCGCCATCGACGCCACCCTGGGCGGTATGCCGGCCCCCGCCCTCGCGCCGGCGGTCGCCGATGTCCGCGCGCAGGTGGGCTCTCTCGTGGGCCCCGGGTTCATCGCGGCGGTCGGGACCGGTCATCTCGGTGACCTGCCGCGCTACCTGAGTGCGGTCGCGCAGCGGCTGGCCAAGGCGGCCGGGGACCCCGTCCGGGATGCCCGCCTCATGGCGGAGGTCGACCGCGTCGAGGCGGCGTATGCCGATCTTCTCGCCTCCCTGACTCCGCTCGCCCGGGTCGGTGACGACGTCCGCGAGATCGGATGGATGATCGAGGAACTGCGGGTGGGGGTGTTCGCGCAGGGGTTGGGGACGGCATACCCCGTGAGCGCGAAGCGCGTCCTCAAGGCGATCGCGGCCGTCAAGACCTGACCACGGGAAGCCGTCCCGGCGTGACCACGGGAGCCGTCCCGGCGGGACCAGGCGGCCGTTCTCCGGAATCACCACGCGCCGACGGACGTTGGTCGGGGAGAATCGACGCAAGTCGGACATTGAGAGGTGGCGTCCCCGTGCAAGATCCCCGTGACCTGTTCCGGTTCGAGGCCGACACGGACCTTGGTGCCCTGGTGCCCGGGCCGATGCTGGTGTCGATGGGTGGGTTCATCGACGCCGGTAACACCCAGACCCTGTTGACCCGCCACTTGCTCGACACGGCGGAGGCCACGGTCGTGGCCTCGTTCGACGTCGACCAGCTCCTCGACTACCGGGGCCGTCGGCCGATGATCGTGTTCGAGGAGAACCACTTCGCCAGCTATGACGACCCGTCGCTGCTGCTCTACCGCCTGACCGATCGCGACGGAACGCCGTACTACCTTTTGGCCGGTCCGGAGCCGGACTACCAGTGGGAGCGCATGATCGAGGCGATCCGCGACGTGCAGCGGATGCTGCGGGTCAAGCTGACGGTGACCACTCACGGCATCCCGATGGCGGTGCCGCACACCCGGCCGATCGGGGTGACCGCCCATGCGACCGACCCTTGGCTCATCGGCGAGCGCAACCCGGTCTTCGGGCGAGTGCAGGTGCCGGGCAGTTTCGCGGCGCTGCTGGAGCTGCGGCTCGGCGAGGCGGGGGAGTCCATGGTCGGATTCGCCGTCCACGTGCCGCACTATCTGGCGCAAGCGGAGTTCCACGACGCGGCCCTCACCGCGCTCAACGCGATCGTCGATGTGACCGGGCTCAACCTGCCCAATGACGCGCTGGTTGCGGCCGCCAACGAGGGCCGGGTCCAGATCGAGGCGGAGGTCTCGGGCAATGAGGAGGTCGGGACCGCCGTGCGCGCGCTGGAGCGGCAGTATGACGCGTTCATCGAGTCCTCCGACAAGCCCAACCTGCTGGCGCCGAGTTCGAGCCCGATCCCGTCGGGCGACGAGCTCGCCGCCGATTTCGAGGAGTTCCTCCGCACCGTCGGCGACGACGAGAGCTGACTCGGCCCCCGTCCGGCTCGCCGCGCCCGACGCCCCAGCCTTCGACATATTTGGCCACGTCGACTATTTCGCCTCCGACCACCGGCGAATCGTGCGGACATCCGTGACGAATCGGACCGGCGCGTCTCCCGACCATCGGCGGGCGGCGTCGGTCAGGGTGCGCGAGACGAGGGCGGCCACGCCGTCCGCGTCGGCCTCCGGGGAGTGGACGAGCAGCTCGTCGTGGAGGCAGAGGACGATCTGCGCCGGCTGACCCGCGAGCTCGGCGCGGACCGTCGCCGCCCACGCCTTGAACAACTCCGCCGCGGCTCCCTGGACGAGGGCATTGCGCGCGTAGCGGCCCCGGGCGCCCTCGTGGCGAATCCCGCGGGTGCGGATGCGGCGCCCCCCGAAGGTGCGCAGGTCCGCGCCGGCGACCCCGGCGGCATACGCCCTGTCCAGGAACCCCATCGCCACCGGGTAGGCCCGCTCGAGCCGGTCCAGCGCGCGTCCGGCGGTGCCGGTGCGCTGGCCATACATCGCCGCGAGCACGGCGACCTTCGCCACCGAACGCTCCACCCCTAACCGCGCGGCTATCGGGGCATAGAGGTCGTCCGCCCGCGTCGCCTCGGCGAGCAGGGGGTCGGCGGCGACGACGGCGAGGACGCGAGGCTCGATCTGCCCGAGGTCCGCCCGGACGAAACACCACCCGGGGGCCGCGGCGACCGCCGGGCGCATCGGGGCCGGCAAGTTGTGCAGACCGTTCTGGGCAGTCATCCGTCCCGCCGCGCCGTCACTGGCGCTCCAGGCACCGCGCAGCCGGTCGTCCGCCCCGACGTGGGCATCAAGCCAGCCGTAGCCGTAGGTCGTCGCGATCCGCTCTTCCGCCCGCCACGCGAGCAGGGCCGCCACCGCGGGGTGGGCGTCGCGATAGGACTCCAGAACCCACTTGCGGGTCGTCTCCACTTCGATGCCCAGGCCCGCGAGGAAGGCGCGGACGGAGGCGGGATTGCGCAGGTCGGTGCCCTCGTGCCCGGGGGCGAGGGCGAGCACCCGCGCGTCGCGCTGCTGCCGTATGCCGCGTGCCTCCTCCGCGGACCGGGGCCGGGGACCCGCGGCCCGCTCGATGAGCGCGAGCGCGGCCGGGCGATCCACCGGCAGGCCGTCGCGCTCGAGTTCGAGGCACAGGAGTGCGGCGGCCGATTCGCTGTGCGCCAGGGCGGTCGCGCGGGGCCCGATGTCGCGGAGGTGGGTGCCCATCCGGTCGGCGGCCTCGAGCGCCGCCCGGCCCCAGGCAACCAGCCGGGCCGGGGTCGTCTGCCAGGTGCCGGCCACCGCCTCGGGCCGGAGGTACCCGGTCGGGGTGAGCAGGTCCTCCTCCGCCGGCCCTGCCTCCAGGTGCCGGAAGAGGTCGTCCCCGGTGTCCTGCGGCATGCCCCCACGTTCGAGCCCCAGGGCCCGGGCCCAGATGCGGCCGGGGTCGGCGCGCCATCCGCCCTCAAGGATTCGGTGGGTCTCGGCGAGGTCGAGGACACGGGTCAGGTGGGTGCCACGACGGACCAGTGGCCGCAGCTCCCGGGTGGCCGACCACACCACGAGGCGCACGTCGTCGCCGAGTTCGGCGACCTCCCGAGCCGCTGCGTCGAGGGTGGTCACCCGCGCATCCGCTCCGACGAGGGCGACCATGTCCTCGTGCACCGCCAGCGCCACGAGCCGGCCGGACGAGGCGGGAGGCGGCGGCATACGCGCCACCTTAGGATCTGCCGCCGACCCCCATCGGCGACCGGGCAACGACACCGACTCGGTCCGCGGCCGACCGGCGGCGGCATCTCGGGTCCGGCCACCGCATCGTCAAGCCCAGGTTGGGGTCACGGACGTGATTGGATCTTTGCATGTTCGGTTTCGGCAAGGACGACAAGAAGACCGTGGCCCTCCCCAAGCGGCCGGCGCTCGACGCCGCACGGGGTCCGAAGGAGGACAACGGCATCGTCGGCAATACCGCGACCGGGCTGGTCGAGCGCTTACTCGACATGGGCATCGACGGCCGCCGGCCCTTCGACTCGGCGGCGGCGGTGGCCCGGCAGGCCGCGGCCAAGCACCCCAGGCCCGACGACGCCGTCGATGAGATCGTCAAGGACGCGACCATCCTCGCCGCCGCGGGCGGTTTCCTCACGAGCATGGGCGGCTTCATCACCATGCCGGTCTCGCTCCCCATCAACGTCGTCGAGTTCTATCTCGTCGCCACGAGGATGGTCGCCGCGATCGCCAAGGTGCGTGGCTATGACATCGACCAGCCCGAGATTCGCTCGGCCGTCCTGCTGACTCTGGTCGGGGCCGACGCCGACGACCTCCTCGCCAAGGCCGGTGTCGTCGTCCCGGCCGGCCGGCTGGCCAATCTCGCGGCCCAGCGGCTCCCGGGACCGGTCCTTATGGTCGTCAACAAGGCCGTGGGATTCCGCATCCTCTCCACCGCGGGCAAGGGCGTCCTCTCCCGCTTCGGGCGGGGAGTCCCGATTGCCGGTGGGGTCGTCGGAGCCGGTCTCGACACCTACCTCCTGCGCCGCATCGCCGACAACGCCCGCCGGGAATTCCCCATCGTCCGCTGACGGACTCCCGGGGAACGTCCTGACGAAACCGAGCGCCGCCGGGACCCACGGCCGGCTGCAGACCCGGGAATCGGGCGCGACATACAGACGTTTGACCGTATGCCGCGCGCCACCGCGCCCGGCACCCACGCTCCGTCGTCGTTAGAGAGTTCGATGGCCGCCCGCTCGCGCCTCCCCTTGATTCGTTCCCTCGCCACCGCGGTTCGGTCCGCGACCCGCCCGGGTTCGCCGGCCATCGCCGAGCGGCTGTCCTCCGTCCCTCGTCTGGTCCGGGCCACCACCTCGGGCCGGTATGCCGGGACCACCCTCCCGCGCCTGGCCTTGGTCGCCGCCGCGCTGGCCTATGTCGTTTCGCCGGTGGACCTCATGCCGGAGGGCCTGCTCGGGGTCTTCGGGCTCGCCGACGACGCCATGGTCCTCTCCTGGCTGGCCGCCGCCTTCCTCACCGAGACCGAGTCGTTCCTCTCGTGGGAGCGTTCCGGAGGGACCACCGCGGGGTATGCCGCGGCATACGCCACCGCACCGGGGACCCCCTTCCCACCGGCTGGCTACCCGCAGGACGCCCCGACGGTCCCGGGCTCCGTGCGCCGCTGACCACTCGGTCGGCCCGCTTGTCGCGTCGGCGAGGGGCGGTTCTCCACAGGAACGGTGCGGGGCACGATCGCCGTCCGTCCACAGGCGTAGCCGGCCGGACCTGACAACGGTGGTCACAACGGCCAGCGTTGACGCATGACCATCGTCGTCCGTAGCCCGGAGTCCCTGATCACCGCCGTCCCCTATCTCCTCGGCTTCCGCCCGCAGGAGAGCCTGGTCGCCGTTGGCGTTCGGGATCGCGCCGTGATGCAGGTGGTCCGCTTCGACCTGCCGACCGACGCCGGGCCCGACTGGCTCGCCGACGTGATCACCCTCCTGCGTCGCGGGGGCGCGGGCGAATTCCACCTCCTCGGGTATGCCGATCGCGCCCCCTGCGGACCCGTCCTGGCCGTGCTGGGGCGCCGGTTGCGGCGCGCGGGCTTCGTGGTCTCGCCGGTCATCGTCGTGACCGAGGACCACTGGTCGCACGCACGGTGTCCGTCGCGTCGCTGTTGTCCTCCCGGTGGCCGCCCCCTGGCTCCGGACGACTCGGTCGCCGCCGAGTTCGTCGGCCGGGGCAGCGCGCCCCTGCCCAGCCGGGACGCGCTGGCAGCCTCGGTGGCGCCCGTGCCGAGGGTGTCCACAGGATCGGGGGACCTGTCATCCGGTGACTGGTCGCCGGCGATCGAGGACTGGCGCGACCTGGCCGATGTCGACGCGTCTTGGACCCCGGAGCCGGCCCGGGTGCACCGGCTCGCTCTCAGTCTGACCGATCGTGCCTGGCGGGATGCGCTCCTGCGCACCTTTGTCCCGGGGCTCCTCGGCGTGGATGGACTTCCCCCCGAGTACGTCTCCTGGGCAGAGGCGGCAGTGGGTCCGCCCAGGGCCCCTTTCGGAGACTGGCTCGCCCGCCGGGAGCGGGTGGTCATCGACCGGCTCATCCTCGTGGCTCGCCGCAGTCCGGCGCCCCTCGCGGCCGGCACCTACACCACCCTCGGGGTCGTGGCCGCGATGTGGGGTCACGGGGCGCTCGCCAATCTCGCGCTCGAGCAGGCGTTGCGGACGGATCCCGACTACGTGTTGGCGCGACTGACGCTGCAGGTGCTCGGTCTGGGTATGCCGTTGGCCCCACTCTCCTCACCGGGCGCCGATGTCGGGTAAGTTCTCTGGGAGGAGCGATGCACAACGCGGTGGGCTCCCGGAGGAGGAACGATCGTGCCAATCGTCGTCGGGTTCGTGCCGACCAAGGAGGGACGGGCAGCGGTTGCGCGAGCGGCCGACGAGAGCCTCCTCCGCAAGACCCCATTGGTCATCGTCAACTCGGCTCGCGGTGGCCGCGATGTCACCGATGTCGGGCCGGACAGCCCGGCCGAGCGTGAACTGCTCGACGTCGTCCAGGATCTGCGCGACCGCGATGTCGACGTCGAGGTGCATTCCCTGGTCCGTGGCAACGAGCCGGCCGAGGATCTGATCCAGGTCGCCGGCGAGGTCGGGGCCGACTTCATCGTGATCGGTCTGCGCCGGCGCACGCCGGTCGGCAAACTCATCCTCGGCTCGAATGCGCAACGCGTGCTCCTGGACAGCCCGTGCGCCGTCCTGGCCGTCAAGGCCGAGGGCTGACCCCCGGGGCGGTCCCGCTCGGCCCGGCCAGACCCCGCACTATGACGGGTGGAATGTGCCGCGCCGCCACCGCCGTTTTATAATGGCGATGCGGATCACGGCGCAAGCCGGGAATCACTTCCCTCGACCTCGGCGACGAGCCTGTCCCACATCCGCGTCCACGTCCTTCCACCCGTCCCGTTTCCCTGTCTCGGCGGCCGCGATCGCGGGCCGCCTCCTGTGTCCTGCCGGAAAGGTTGCTGGTGCCAGCAGTGCCGCGTTCGACCGCCACCGCCACCCCCGAACTCCCTCGTGAGTTCACCCACGCCGCTCTTCAAGACCTCATCCGCACCGGCCGCACCAGCGGCCGGGTCAGCGGCGAGGCGGTCATGGCCGCCTTGACGGAGGCCAAGGTCACCAGCGCGGCGCGCCGCAAGGCGGTGATGCGCGCTCTGGAGGACCAAGGCATCGAGGTCGCCGTCGCCGCGGAGGCAAAGCCGAAGTCCGGCGCCACCGCCAAGGCCGCACCCCGGTCCGGCACCACGACCAAGGCCGCGCCCCGGTCCGCTACCCCGACCAAGGCCGCCTCCCGGTCCGCCAGCAGACCAAGGCCGCCCCCGTCCCAGGCAGCACCCGGGACCCAGGAAGTCGCCGATCCCGATCCGGCCGCTGCGTCCGAGTCGAGCGAACGCCCCGGCGCAACGAAAACGGCCCCCGCGAAGCGAACCGCCCGCAAGACCGCGTCGGCCTCCAAGGCAGGGGCGAAGCCCCGGGGAGCAACGACCGCCCAGGAGGCTGTCGCGATTACCGCCGACGATGCCGGACTCGCCGCACAGGATGTCGAGCCCGACCTCGTCGTCCCTGACGACGTCGAACCCGTGGACGTCGACGTTGTGGCCGAGGTCGTCGAGGTCGATCTGGCCGTCGAGGTCGACCTGGTGGTCGAGACCGATCTGGTGGTCGAGACCGATCTGGTGGTCGAGACCGACGACGTCGAAGCCGATGAGCGCGTCGAGGGCGAGGAGTCCGGCGACGACGAGGATGCCTCGGCCAGCCCCGCGGCCAGCGACGACGAGGCCGACGAGTCGGCCGGGTTCGTCATCCGCGACGACGACGAGGACGACGCTCCCGCACAGCAGGTCGTCACCGCTGGTGCGACCGCCGATCCGGTCAAGGACTATCTCAAGCAGATCGGCAAGGTCGCGCTCCTCAACGCCGAGCAGGAGGTCGAGCTGGCCAAGCGCATCGAGGCCGGCCTCTTTGCCGAGGAACGCCTCGGCTCCGGCGACAAGATCGACCAGAAGCTCAAGCGCGAGCTCTGGTGGATCGCGCAAGACGGCAAGAAGGCCAAGAACCACCTCCTCGAGGCCAACCTCCGTCTCGTCGTCTCCCTGGCCAAGCGCTACACCGGGCGGGGGATGCTCTTCCTCGACCTGATCCAGGAGGGCAACCTCGGCCTGATCCGGGCCGTCGAGAAGTTCGACTACACCAAGGGCTACAAGTTCTCCACCTATGCCACGTGGTGGATCCGCCAGGCGATCACCCGGGCCATGGCCGACCAGGCCCGGACCATCCGCATCCCCGTGCACATGGTCGAGGTCATCAACAAGCTCGCCCGAGTCCAGCGCCAGATGCTCCAGGATCTCGGCCGCGAGCCGACCCCGGAAGAGCTGGCCCGCGAACTCGACATGACCCCGGAGAAGGTCGTCGAGGTCCAGAAGTACGGCCGGGAACCCATCTCCTTGCACACTCCCCTTGGTGAGGACGGGGACAGCGAGTTCGGTGACCTCATCGAGGACTCCGAGGCGGTCGTTCCGGCCGACGCGGTGAGCTTCACCCTTCTCCAGGAGCAGTTGCACAGCGTCCTTGACACCCTCTCCGAACGCGAGGCGGGCGTGGTGGCGATGCGGTTCGGTCTGACCGATGGGCAACCCAAGACCCTCGATGAGATCGGCAAGGTCTACGGCGTCACGCGCGAGCGAATCCGCCAGATCGAGTCCAAGACCATGAGCAAGCTGCGCCACCCGTCTCGTTCGCAGGTCTTGCGGGACTACCTCGACTGACGGTCAGTCCGAGCGCGTCCCGGCCAGTCCGAGCGCGTCCCGTCTCGTGGCGTTCACGGGCCGGGGCGTGCTCCGGTCATTCCGGTCCTCGCGTCAGACTCTCCCGGGCCGCGCTGAGCGAGCGCCCCGGCAGCGAGATCACCCGGTGGGCGACCGCACCGAGGGCACGACGACCTGAGCCCGGCCAAATCCGGGCAAGCCACCTAGTCGGCCAGCGACGGCTCGACGCGACCGCGGCCACGACGGTGTCGACATCGGCGGAGGGGTCGGGCAAGGAGGGGGAGGGGGCGGCATACCGGGCCCGTTCCAGGGTCGCCACGACCCGGCCCAGCGCCTGCCGGTCCTCCCCGTCGAGGACACCGCGCTCGGCGACGAATCGCTCCGTCTGACGCGGGGTGAGACTCTCG
The DNA here is from genome assembly GCA_016702415.1 of Nostocoides sp. Taxonomy (GTDB): domain Bacteria; phylum Actinomycetota; class Actinomycetes; order Actinomycetales; family Dermatophilaceae; genus Nostocoides_A. The sequence goes on along the minus strand of JADJEA010000024.1, from coordinate 288,602 downwards.
GGGGTGCTCAGCCCCAGGTCGGTGAGGCGATCGGTCAGGTCGCGCCAATGAACCTCGACCCGGGTCGCGTCGTCCGTGGCCGCGGCCAAGCGCCGCCGGGTGCGCAGCCGCGCGCTCAGGGGGACGGTCAGGGCCCCGAGGCCGCCGAGGATGCTCGCGAGGAGGACCCACGCCCACGTCGGGATATCGCCCACGCGGGTCCACACCGGCCGCTCCAGGCCGGTGGTCGAGGGGTTGCCTGTCGGTTGGCGTTCCCGGATATCGGGCCGCTGCCCGCTGGGCCGCGACGTGCTCGACCCCGACCCGGACGTGACGGTCGGCGACGGTGCATGGGCGTAACTGGGGACCGACCCGCTGCGTGATCCCGGGGTCGGCTCGAAGCGCACCCAGCCGACCGGTTCCAAGAAGAGTTCCGGCCACGCGTGGGCGTCCGCGCCGCGGATCGTGCGCACCCCGTTGTCGAGACTCCCGGGCAGGAATCCGATGACCATCCGAGCGGGGATGCCGTACTCCCGCGCGAGCATGATCATCGCCGTCGCGAACTGCTGGCAGTAGCCGACCTTCGTCTCAAGGAAGCGGGAGACCGGGTCCAGTGGTTGACCGTCCACTGCCGGATCGGGGGCCAGGGTCAGGCTGTAGGTGAAGGCGGCCGAGCGCAGATAGTCCTGGATGGCGACCGCGGCCTGCAGGTCGCGGGCGCCCCTGGGGACGATCGTGTCGAGGATCGCCTGCAGCCGCGCCGCGGCTCGCGGCTCGACGACCAGCGAGTCCGCGTCAGGGAGTTGGACGCCGGGCAAGACATCGAGCGTGTCATCGCGCACGTCCGAGCGCTCGAGCATGACCGCTGTGGGGGTGGCACTGTCGAACGTGCCGCTGTACGACGTCAGGCGACTGCTGACATCGACCGTGCCGTCCGAGAACCGGCTCGCGACGACATCGTCGGGGAAGTCGAGTTGGGTGACCCGGTCGGGGACGGCGATCTGGGGTGCTGCGAGCCGACTCGAGTCGACGCTGAAGGTCGACTTGCCCGCGTTGGAGTCGTCTCCGGTGACCTGAGGCACCCCCACGATGGGACTCCCGCTGGTGAGCACGGTTGCCGGGTAGACCCGCTTCCGCCGGAACTGGCCGTCCGGGCCATAGTCGCCGAGCACCGCGATGCGCAGCGGGTCGACGCGCGCCGAGGAGGTGCGGTAGCGCAGCACGACCGCGTCGCTCTGTTGCTCGAGGCTGCGGGTCAGGTCGAGGGTGGTGGAGAGTTCGAAGGAGCCGGTGCTTCCGCCTCCCGAGGGGGCGCGGCCGAGTCCCTCACCGAGGAATCGAGCGGACGGGTGCGGGATGGCCCAGGCCAGCACCAGGGCGCTGACCACAGCGACGAGAGCGAGATTCCGGGCCGCGACGGCGAAGCCGTCGACGCCATCGCGCCGCCGGGTCCCGGCGCGAAGCGGGACCGCGGTCGACCACCGCCGGATGCCGTCCATCCCCGCCCGGGCCACCATCGCCATCCACAACCCCGCCGGGATGACGAAGGCATACCAGCGCAGGGGGACCCCCGTGTTGGAGGCGGTGATGAGGTAGGCCGCGAGCAATGGCAGACCCGCCAGGGCGGGCGAGCGGAAGGTGACGGCCGTGGCATCGACGGCGAGCACCAGCAGTCCGGCGACGATGGTCAAGGCGACGACGATGCCGCGGTTGGTGGGGGCGGGCGCGGCATACGTCACGATCGTCATGCGGCCCTCGTAGAGGATCCGGTTGAGGGCGAGGACGGCGTCCGCGAGGGGAAGGCCGTGCCAGAGGTGACCATGCCAGAGGTGACCACGCAGGTGGAGGGCGCAGATCATGGCCACCAGGGTGAGCAGTTGGGTCAGGATCACCGCCCACCGGACGGCCACCAACGCCCGGATGGCCACCCCGGCGACCACGACAACCAGGGAGGTCAACAGTGCCGGGCTGATCCACGCCCAGGTGGAGAACAGGGTCCGGATGGGGACGATCGCCGCCCAGGTCGCGGCGAGAGCGACCAGAGCGTCGCCGGCGCGGGCCTGGCGCGTCATCGTCGCACCGCCGTCAACGAGGTCGCGACGCTGCTCCAGGCATCGGGGACCGAGGTGCCATTGGCGACGAGGGCGCTGGTCCACCCGTGGGTGCGCAGATCGTCCGCGGTCCGTGCGGCGAGGCCGCTGTTCGCTCCGGCGAGGTCCATGACGAGCGCGAGGGCGGGAGAGCCGCCGCTGTGCAACCGGGCCAGCGCGATGGTCTCGTGCTCGGCTAGGGGGCCGACCACGGCTACCGTCATGGCGCCGTCGCCGATCCGGTCCGCCGCCACCGAGAGGCTGTGCGCGAAGACGTCGGGGGGTGCCAACTCGGCTACGGCGAGGGCTTCGAGGACGTTGTCCAGGGCGAAGGAGTCGTCGCTCGGTGCGTCGGTGACCACGCCCCCGCAGACGAGATGCACCGAGAGGTTGGCCCGGGAAAGGAGCGCCGCCACCGAGGCGGCCATCGTGATGGCCCATTCGAAGGATCCGCCCGAGCGGGGGCCCGACCCCGTCGAGTCGCGGTCGTCGAGGACGATCACGGCGCGCCGCCGGGACGGCCGGTCTTCTTGGCGGACCATGAGTTCGCCGGACCGGGCCGTTGCCGGCCAGTGGATTCGGCGCAGGTCGTCGCCGTCCCTGTACTCCCGGACCGAGACGTCGTCCTCGCCGTGCAGGGCAACCATGTGGGGGATGGTCCCCTCGGCACCAACCCCCGCCGCGGCGCCGGCTGTGGCCAGGTCGACGACTCGGGGAAGGACGATGACCTCCCCGACGTCGGCGACGACGGCCAGCCGGACGGACAGGTCGAAGGGGTCCTTGACGCGGAGGGCGAGCGGGCCGAGGCGGTGGCGGCCTCGGACATTGGAGCGAACGCGGTAGGGCAGTTGCTGCCGCTCGCCATGAGCCAGCCGGGGGATGACGAACCGGGGACGGTCGCCGAGGGCATAATCCACCTGCTCCTCGGCCATGAGGATCGGTGTCGGCCGGGCGTCCTCGTTGACGACCGTGAGCACGACATCGCTGACCTGGTCGATGCTCACTCGGCCCGGGATCACCGTCCGCTCGGTGCGCAGGTGCAGCCCTCGCCGGACGCCGATGAGCCCGACGAGCAGCGGCAGCGCACCGACCAGCACCCCGATCCGGGTGATCTCGCGGAAGCCGAGGACGAGGCCGCACACCACCAGTGCGCTTCCCGCGGCGAGGAAACAGCGTCCGCGCAGGGTCAGGGAGTCGGTGAGGCGCGGCATTCGGACTCTTAGAACCCCGGCGACGGGATCCGGACCCGGTCGAGCACGGTGCGCAGGACGTCGGCGGAGGAGCGGCGGGCCTGGGCGGCCTCCCCCGAGAGGATCAGGCGGTGGCTCCAGACGGGGATCAGGATCGCCTGGACGTCGTCGGGGAGGACATAGTCGCGGCCCGCCAGCGCCGCGTGCGCCCGGGCCGCCCGCAGCAAGTGCAGGGTCGCCCGCGGGGACGCGCCGAGACGGATCGCCGAGTTGTCGCGGGTGGCGTGGGCGAGGTCGACGATGTACTGCCGAATCGAGTCCGATGTGTGGACGAGCCGGACCGCGTGGATGAGTCGGCTGACGGTTGCCGCGTCGGTGACCGGGGCGAGTTCGTCGAGCGGCGAGCGTTGCCCGTGCGACTCGAGCATGTCGATCTCGCTGCGCGCATTGGGATAGCCGAGTGAGACCCGGCCCATGAAGCGGTCGCGCTGGGCCTCAGGGAGGGGATAGGTCCCCTCCATCTCGATGGGATTCTGGGTCGCCATGACGATGAACGGGTGCGGGAGGGTGTAGGTCCGCCCGTCCACCGTGACTTGACCCTCCTCCATGCACTCCAGAAGAGCGGACTGGGTCTTGGGGGAGGCGCGGTTGATCTCATCGCCGACGACGACATTGGCGAAGATCGCGCCGGGTCGGAACTCGAACGCCCGCACGTCCTGGTTGAAGACGCTGACACCGGTGATATCGCTCGGCAGGAGATCCGGTGTGAACTGGATGCGGCGTACCGAGCAGTCGATCGACCGGGCCAGGGTCTTGGCGAGCATCGTCTTGCCGACCCCGGGGACGTCCTCGAGGAGGAGGTGGCCCTCGGCGAGCAGGGCCGTCAGCGCGGTCTGGATCACCTCAGGCTTGCCTTCGATGACCGTCCGCATCGAGGCGGCCAGACTCGTCGTCACCTCGAGGACCTCATCGAGGGCGCGGGCTCGTTGGCCTGCGGTCACCAGTGCTCCTTGATCTTGCTGTGCCAGGTGATCGTGTTGTCCCACGGACGCCCCTCCCTCTGTGCGGCGCGCCACGCCGCTGCCGCGTGAGCATCTTGCCTCAACGTCGCCGGATTGGCCTAGCTCCGACGTCGGGAGATCCGATCGCGGATGTCGGGCAGTTGCCGGTCCGAGCGCCCTCGCCGGGGAGGAAAGTGGGGTAAAGTGGGGAGATCGGGTGGCCTGGTGGAGATCGGTGGGCGAAGGAGGTGATCTCTGGTGGCGTCGGCGGAGTTTCTCGGGATGCACAATCCCCGCCTGGACGACAAAGGGCGGATGATCCTCCCCGCGCGGTTCCGCGACGACCTGGGCGAGCGCATCGCCGTCACCAAGGGACCCGACCGCTGCGTCGTCATCTATCCGTATGCCGAGTTCAAGGCCCGGATCATCGACCCCCTCGCCGCGGGGTCGTCGGCGAGCCGCAATGTAAGGGCGCTGCGCCGCGCGTATCTCGCCAATGCCTCGACCGAAACCCTGGACCGGCAGGGGCGGGTCACCATTCCGCCCGGGCTGCGCTCGTGGGCCGGGCTCGACCGGGATTGCACGGTCATCGGGCAGGGGAGCTACCTCGAGGTGTGGGACAGCGCGGCATACGCCAGCATCGCCGACTCCAGCGACGACGTCCTGGACAGCCTCGACGAGGAGGGCAGCGTGCCGCTCTGAGACCGCCCACGACAGGAGCGCCGGTGGCTCGTGGCCTCCAGCCGCTTTCCCGACGCGACTTCCCCCGCGCCGGGCCGCGGATGGGGACCAGGGGCCATCGCCATCCGGAGTCGCCCGCCGACCACGCCGGCATCCCGCCCACACATCCGACAACCGATCGCGTGCCGCACGACCGAAGGACGACTGCCATGAGCCTGGACCCGCTCGCCGTGCAGCCCCACGCCTCGGGCACCACGCCGGTCCATGTGCCGGTCCATGTGCCGGTCCATGTGCCCGTGCTCCGGGAGCGGATCGTCGAGCTCTTGGCGCCGGCCCTGGCTCACCCGGGTGCGGTCCTCGTGGACGCAACTCTCGGCCTGGGCGGCCACGCGGTCGCCCTTCTCGAGGCGGCCCCGACGGCCCGTCTGATCGGGATCGACCGCGACGGTGAGGCGCTGGCGATCGCGGCCGAGCGGCTCGGGCGGTTTGGCGACCGGGTGACGCTGGTCCAGGCGGTGTACGACGAGGTGGCGGAGGTGCTCGCGGCATACGGCTGCCCCCGGGTGGAGGCGATCCTCTTCGACCTCGGCGTCTCGTCCCTGCAACTCGACGTGCCCGAGCGGGGGTTCGCCTACCGATTCGACGCTCCGCTGGATATGCGCATGGACCAACGGCGCGGCGTCACGGCTGCGGAGGTGCTCAATACCTATGATCGGGCCGACCTGGTCAGAATCCTGCGCGACTACGGCGAGGAACGGTTCGCTCCACGAGTGGCCGCAGCCATCGTCGCGCGGCGATCGAGACGGGAGTTCAGGACTACGGGAGAGTTGGTTGAGGTGCTCGAGACGGCGATTCCTCGAGTCTCGCAGCGGTCTGGGGGTCATCCCGCCAAGCGGACCTTCCAGGCGCTGCGGATCGAGGTCAATGCCGAACTCTCCACGTGGTCGGCGACCCTCCCCGCCGCGCTCGACGCGCTCGCCGTGGGCGGACGGATCGCGGTGATGTCCTATCACTCCCTCGAGGACCGCATCACCAAGCAGACGCTTCGCGCCGGCGCCACCAGCAGTGCCGCCCCGGGTATGCCGATCGAACGCCTCGAGGACGCTCCCTACCTTCGCCTTCTCACCCGCGGGGCCGAGACCGCCGGGGCACCGGAGCAGGCCGCCAACCCCCGGTCCGCGTCGGTGAGAGTGCGTGCCGCAGAACGAATCCGGCCGACGGGGGAGGTGAGCCGGGCATGACGCAGACCGCCGTGAAGCTCGATCGCAATGGGGCCACGCCGGCGCTGAACGCCCGGTCCCACTCCTCGCGCATGCTCGCCCGCACCCGCGCGCGCATCGGCGCTCCTGCCGGACCCGGCCGCGGGCACCTGCGGATCGTCGACGGCACCAATGTCACTCGCCAGGCATGGTTCGCCCTCGCTATGGTGTCCACGCTCGTCGGCGGACTCTTGTTGACCCTGCTCGTCAACACGCGGCTGGCCGAGGGCAGCTACACCCGCAGCCGTCTCGTCGTCGAGTCCAGCCGCCTGACCGATCAGCAGCAGGCACTCACCGACGAACTCGACGCCCTGCGCGCGCCGGCCGCGCTCGCCTCGCGCGCACTATCGCTGGGCATGGTCAGTGCCGCGTCGCCGGCCTTCGTCTCGCTCGCCCGCGGCATCGTGCTCGGCAAGGCAGACGCCGCGACGCCCGCTGACGCCTTCCCGGTCATCACCGCGCCCACGCTGCCCCCGCCCGGGGCGGCCGGCACGACGGATGGTTCGGCGGCAGGTGGTGCTACCACCGGCGGTTCGACGCCGAGCGGAGCCGCCGGGACCGCTGCCGATAGCAGCCCGGCCGATGCCGGGCAGACCGGTGCCGGCCAGGCGGGTGTCTCCGGTGCGGGGGCACCGACACCGGACACTGCCACGCCTGGCACTGCTGCGCCGAACGCCGCCACCCCCGACGCCACCCCGAAGACCCAGCCCACCCCCTGACCGCGGACAAAGGACGACACAGCGTGACCCAGCGCACGAGCCCCCCGCCCAGCCGCCGGGCGGGCGAGCCGCCCACCCGGACCCGGGTGGGCGTGCCGTCGCGCCCGGTGCGTGGGGCGGCCGGTGAGCGACCCGCGGGGGAGGGGCGGTCGGCATACGGCAGCGGGCGCGGGCCCCGTCCGCCGCGGTCCGGTGGTCTGGCGATCGCGATCCCCGGCGCCAACCCGCGGCCGAGGTCGCGAGCCATGCTCGTCGCCTCGTTGGTCGTCTTCAGTGTTTTCGGGGCGCAGCTGGTGCGCCTTCAGGCCGTCGACGCCAGTTCGCCGGCCAATCTCGCCCTGAGCACCAGGACGGTCCACGAGATCGAACCCGCCATGCGGGGCGACATCCTCGACGCGGACGGCACCGTCCTCGCGACGACCATCGAGCGCCGAAACGTGGGAGTCGATCAGCAGTCCGTCACCAAGTACAAGAAGACGATCGGCAAGAAGACGGTCACTGTCGGGGTCGCCGGGGCCGCGGCCGACCTCTCGCCCCTGCTCGGGCAGGATGTCGCCACGCTGACGCGCAAGATGACCGGTCAGAGTCGCTACTACCTGCTCGCCAAGGACATCTCCCCGCTGACCTGGCAGACGATCGCCGCACTCGGGATCCCGGGGATATCCAGTGAACGGACCTCGGTCCGGCGTTATCCGCAGGCGACCACCGCGGCGAGCCTCGTCGGCTTCGTCGGGGTGGACCTGAAGGGCAAGGGCGGGGTCGAGTCGATCGAGGACAGCGCGCTCCTGGGCAGGGCGGGGAACCTGTGGTACGAGGTCGGCCAGGACGGCGTGCGCCTGCCCAACGGCAAGACGACCGAGCAACCCGCCCAACGCGGGCGTGACGTGCGGCTGACCATCAACACCGACCTGCAGTGGCAGGCCCAGAACCGGCTCGCCCAGGCCATCCAGTACTACGGGGCCACGTCCGGGACCGTCATCGTCCAGCAGGTCAAGACCGGGAAACTCCTGGCGGTGGCGTCCTATCCGACCTTCGACCCCAACCACATCACCTCCGGCTCGAACCTGGCCAATCTCGCCTTCACCGAGGTCTTCGAGCCGGGATCGACCGCCAAGGTCATGACCGCGGCGGCCGTTCTCGAGGAGGGCAAGGCCACCCCACAGACCCCGATGATCGTGCCCTACTCGCTCCATCGGTCGGACGGGACCTTCTCCGACAGTCACGAGCACCCGACGGAATACCTCACCTTTGCGGGGGCGCTGGCCCAGTCCAGCAACACCGGGATCATTCTCGCGGGAGAGCAGTTGAGCCCGGCCACGCTCGAGAAGTACTTCCGTGGCTTCGGCGTCGGTTCCTACTCGGGTGTCGACTTCCCGTTCGAGTCGCGCGGCCTCTTCGCCAAGTCGGCCGACTGGAGCGGCTCCCAGCGCTACACGATCATGTATGGCCAGGGCGTCACGATCGTCGCGATCCAGGCGGCGAGTGTCTATCAGACGATCGCCAACCATGGGGTGCGGATCACGCCCTCACTGGTCGATGCGACCTCCGACAGCAAGGGATCGATGGTCGCCGCACCGTCTCCCGCGCAGACCCGGGTGATCTCGTCGAAGGCCGCGAACGACCTCAGCCAGATGTTGGAGGGCGTCGTCTCCAAGGACGGCACGGCGCCGGAGGCCAAGATCGACGGCTACCGCGTCGCCGGAAAGACCGGCACTGCCTACCGCTACAACCAACGGACCGGTGGGTATGCCGGGTACACCGCGAGCTTCATCGGCTATGCCCCCGCGGAGGACCCGGAACTCGTGGTGTCTGTGATCATCCAGAACCCGACCCGCAACGGGTTCTATGGTGGCGCTTTGGCCGCCCCGGTCTTCCACGACGTCATGAACTATGACCTGCGCCGCTTGGAGATCCCGCCGTCACCGCTCGACAGCACGCCGCCGACCCTGACGCTCAAGCTCGACTCGCCCCCCAGCCTCGATGACCCCGCCGTCCTCGCCGACCGCCGGTCCACCGCCGGGGGCTGACCGTGACTGTCGCGGGTCCCCGCCCGAAGGCCCCACCCGCTCGTTCCCTGGCCGATGTGGCCGAGTGGCTCGGTCTGCCCACACCGCCACTCGCGGGCTCCTCGTCTGCGCCGCCCGAGCCGGTTGTCACCGGAGTCTGTCTGGACTCGCGGACCGTCCGTCCTGGGGACCTGTATGCCGCCCTTCCGGGCGAACACACGCATGGGGCGCGGTTCGCGGCGGGAGCCGTCGACCGTGGTGCCGTGGCGATCCTCACCGATCCGGCCGGGTCCGCCCTCATCGATGCCGCCGTGGATGGTGACTCCGGTGTTGCCGCTGCCTCGGCGTCCAGGCTGGTGGTCGCGGACCCTCGGGCCGTGCTGGGGGAGGTCTCGGCATACCTCTATGGCAACGCCGTCACGGACGGCGGCGCCGGACTGACCCTCGTCGGGGTCACCGGGACCAATGGCAAGACGACGACCGCCTACCTCCTCGACGGTGCCCTGGCCGCGCTGGGTGTGCGGACGGGACTGATCGGCACGGTCGAGACCCGGGTGGCGAACGAGCGGATCCGGAGTGCCCGAACCACGCCGGAGGCCCCCGACCTCCACGCGTTGATCGCGACGATGCGCGAACGAGCGGTCGCCACCTGTGTCATGGAGGTCTCGAGCCACGCCTTGACCCTCCACCGGGTCGACGGTCTCCTCTTTGACCTCGCTCTCTTCACAAACTTGTCCCAGGATCACCTCGATATGCACGGCACGATGGAGGACTACTTCGCTGCCAAGAGCTCGCTGTTCACGCCGCAGCGAGCCCGCGCCGGCATCGTCTACCTCGCCGACGACTGGGGCCGGCGGTTGTCCGAGCTCGCCGGAATTCCCGTGGTGACGGTGGGAGAGATGCCTGAGGCCGACTATCGGATAGCCATGAATGTCAACGGAACCTTCAGACTTTCGGGCGCCGGAGCCGACTTGCGCGCGGCCACCTCAGGACGACAGAGAATAACCGTGGACTTGACATTGAAGTCAGCCCTGCCCGGTCGATTCAACGCGGCCAACACGGCGCTGGCGGCCATCGCCCTCATCCAGCTTGGGTATGCCGCCGACGACGTCTCTCGCGCGATCCTCACCGACCCGCACGTCCCGGGGCGGATGGAAGACGTCTCGGTCGCCGGCTCCGCCGACCGGCCGCGCGGCATCGTCGACTACGCCCACACCCCCGATGCGGTGGAAGTCGCCCTCAAGGCGCTGCGACCTGAGGCACCGGGGGGGCTGGTCGTCGTCCTTGGCGCCGGTGGTGACCGAGACCGGGGAAAGCGCGCCGCCATGGGTGCCGCCGCAGCCCATGGGGCACGTGTCGTGGTCGTGACCGACGACAACCCACGCAGTGAGGACCCCGCGGCGATCAGGGCCGCGGTGCTTCAGGGGGCGCGTGCCGCCGGGACCGCCGCCAGGCTGATCGAGACCGCGGACCGGCGGGACGCCATCCGCCGGGCCGTCGCCGAGGCCATGGAACTGGGCGGACGCGGCGTTGTCGTCGCGGTCGTCGGCAAGGGCCACGAGACCGGTCAGGAGATCGCCGGCGTCGTCCACCCCTTCGACGATCGGGTCGAGCTGAGGGCTGCCCTCGCGGCCGCTGCTCCGGGCGGGTCACGATGATCCCGCGGACCCTGGCCGAGATCGCGGCGGTGACCGAAGGCCGTGTGTTCGGCCTCGACCCGGACGGCGCGGCCCGACTCGTGGTCGACGGGCCGGTCGTCACCGACTCCCGGGACGCCGGTTCCGGTGGGCTCTACGTTGCCCGGATCGGCGCCGAGCGCGACGGACACGACTTCGTGCCCGCAGCGGCCGCTGCGGGAGCTGTCGCCGCGCTGACATCGCGCCCGGTCGCCGGCCTGCCGTGCGTTGTCGTCGACGACGTCCAGGCGGCCTTCGCCGCCCTCGCGCACGATCTGATCGCCCGGCGGGACGATCTCGTCGTCGTCGGGATCACCGGATCGTCGGGGAAGACGTCCACCAAGGACCTGCTGGCCCAGGTTCTGGCCACCGCCGGGGAGACGGTCGCCAACGTCGGCTCCCTCAACTCCGAGGTGGGCGTCCCCCTGACCGTATGCCGCATCACCCCCACCACCCGGGTCCTCGTCCTCGAGATGGGCGCCAGGGGTGCGGGGCACGTGCGCTATCTGACGACGATCGCACCTCCCCGTATCGGGGTCGTCCTCAACGTCGGATCGGCCCATGTCGGCGAGTTCGGCTCCCGGGCCGGGATCGCCCAGGCCAAGGGCGAACTCGTCGAGGCCCTACCGGCGGATGGGCTCGCCGTTCTCAACGCCGACGACGAAGCCGTCGCGGCCATGGCCGAGCGCACCCGGGCCCGTGTCGTGCTCGTCGGCGAGCATCCGCGGGCGGATGTGCGCGCCGTCGACGTCGACCTGGACGAGGCCGGTCGGGCCCATCTCACCCTCGTTGCGGGCGAGCAGCGACACCCTGTCCGGCTTGCTGTCTCCGGACGTCATCAGGTTGCCAACGCCCTCTCCGTCGTCGCCGTCGCCCGAGAACTGGGCCTGAGTCTGCTCGAGATCGCCAGCGCCCTGGGCGCGGCCGGACCCGTCAGCCGCTACCGCATGGAGGTCACGACCCGGGCGGACGGGGTGACCATCGTCAACGACGCTTACAACGCCAACCCCGAGTCGATGGCCGCCGCTCTGGCCGCGCTCGAAGTCATGGCTCGTGGCCGCCGGGCCTGGGCGGTGCTCGGTCCGATGTTCGAGCTGGGGGAGGAGAGCGACGCGGCGCACCGCGCCGTCGGTGAGGACGTCGCGCGCCGTGGAGTCGCACGGCTTATCGTGGTCGGCGCGGCGGCCGCGGCGATCGCGGAGGGGGCCGACGCGGCATACGACCGAGGGGACCTGGTGGTGGACCGGGTCGCCACAACCGAGGAGGCCTTGGCCATCGTGACCCACTATGTGCGCCCAGGCGACATCGTGCTCGTGAAGTCGAGCAATGGAGCGGGACTGCGCTTCTTGGGCGACCGCCTGGTCGAGGCGGTGAACGCCCGGTGACCACCGTCATCATCGCGGCGGCCGTCGCCCTGGTCGTCGGACTCCTCGGCACGCCCGCCTACATCCGATTCCTCGTGCGGCGCGGCTACGGCCAGTTCATCCGGGACGACGGGCCGACCTCCCATCACACCAAACGTGGGACGCCGACCATGGGCGGCACGGTCATTATCGCCGCGACGATCATCGGCTATCTCGGGGCCCACGCGATCACCGTGTGGCAGGTCACGATCAGCGGTCTGCTCGTCCTCTTCCTCATGGCCGGGCTCGGGCTGGTCGGGTTCCTCGACGACTACCTGAAGATCTCCAGGCAGCGCTCCCTCGGCCTGCGCTCGAAGCAGAAGCTCGCGGGGCAGGCGATCGTCGCCATCATTTTCGCCGTGCTGGCGTTGCGCTTCCCCGACAGCGGCGGGCTGACCCCGGCGTCGACGGCGATCTCCTTCGTCCGCGACACGGCGGTCGACCTTCACATCGGCCCACCCCTGGTCGGGATCGCGCTCTTCGTGATCTGGGCCAACCTGATGATCTCCGGCACCTCCAATGGCGTGAACCTCACCGACGGCCTCGACGGTTTGGCCACGGGTGCCTCGACCATGGTGTTCGGGGCGTACGTCCTCATCGGCATCTGGACCAGCAACCAGAACTGCCAGCGCCTGCTCACCCCCAAGTGCTACGAGGTCCGAGACTCCCTGGACCTGGCCGTGGTCGCTGCCGGAGCAATGGGGGCGTGCATCGGGTTCCTCTGGTGGAATGCTTCGCCGGCGAAGATCTTCATGGGTGACACCGGCTCCCTCGCCCTGGGCGGGGCCTTGGCCGGCCTGGCGATCACGACCCGCACGGAGTTGCTCGTCGTCATCCTCGGCGGTCTCTTCGTGACGATCACCCTTTCGGTGATCATCCAGGTCGCCTCGTTCAAGGCCACCGGCAAGCGGGTCTTCCGGATGGCCCCGCTCCAGCACCACTTCGAACTGCTCGGCTGGCAGGAGGTGACGATCGTCATCCGGTTCTGGATCATCGCCGGACTCTTCGTCGCCCTGGGTCTGGGCATCTTCTACGGCGAGTGGGTCGTCGGGGGGATCGTATGACGCTGCGCCGCGACCCGGCCGGCCTCACCCACCGCGATGCCGACTGGGCCGGCCTGCGGGTGCTGGTCGCCGGGTTGGGCATCAGTGGGTTCGCGGCCGCCGACACCCTCGCCGAGCGCGGTGCCCACGTCCTCGTCGTCGATGCCACGCAGCCGAAGGAGGGCAGCCCCGCCTGGGAGCGGGCCCGCATCCTCGATGTCCTCGAGGTCGATGTGCGCACCGGGCCAGCGGCGACGGCGGCGCTACCCGAGGACCGGGATGTCGACCTGGTCGTCACCTCGCCCGGGTGGCGTCCCGATCAGCCGTTGCTTGCCGCGGCGGCGGGGGTCGGCATACCCGTGTGGGGGGAGGTCGAACTCGCGTGGCGGATGCGGGCGGCCACGGGCGCAGCGCCCTGGCTGACGATCACCGGGACCAATGGCAAGACGACCACGGTGCAGATGCTCGCGACCATGCTGCGGGCCGCCGGGCTGCGGGCGACCTCGGCCGGCAATGTCGGCACCCCGATCCTCGACGCCGTCATGGACCCCGAGCCGTTCGACGTCATCGCGGTCGAGCTGTCCAGCTTCCAACTCCACTGGTCGCACTCGATCTCGCCGCTGGCCTCGGCCTGCCTCAATATCGCCCCCGATCACATCGATTGGCATGGGTCCTTCGAGGAGTACTGGTCGGCGAAGGCCAAGGTCTATGCCCGCTCCCAGGTCGCCTGCGTCTACAACGTCGCGGACGAGCAAACCCGCCGGATGGTGGAGGACGCCGAGGTCGTCGCGGGCGCGCGGGCGATCGGGTTCACGACCGGGGTGCCGGCCCCCTCGATGGTCGGCGTCGTCGATGACGTCCTCGCCGACCGGGCCTTCGTCGACGATCGCCGCCGGTCGGCGGCCGAACTCGGCACCCTCGCCGACCTCGCCCGCGACGGTGCCGCGGCCCCGCCCCATGTGGTCGCCAACGCGCTGGCGGCGGCCGCGCTGGCCCGGGCGTACGGCATACCCCCTGTGGCGGTCCGGGACGGGCTGCGCGCCTTCGTCCCCGAACCCCATCGTGTCGCCCAGGTCGCCGAGATCGCCGGGGTCCGCTATGTCGACGACTCCAAGGCAACTAATCCGCATGCCGCCCAGGCGTCGTTGCGGGCCTTCGAACGCGTCGTGTGGATCGCCGGTGGCCTCCTCAAGGGAGCCGACATCGATCCCCTCGTCGCCGAGATGGCCCCGCGCCTGCGTGGCGTCGTCCTGCTCGGGGCAGATCGCGTCCAGATCGCCCGATCCCTGGCCCGACACGCGCCCGAGGTCCCCGTCGTCGACGTCTCCGACACCGACACTGGTGCGATGGACAACGCCGTGCGCGCCGCCGCGGACCTCGCCCACCCGGGCGACGTCGTGCTGCTTGCGCCCGCGGCGGCGTCCATGGACATGTTCGCCGACTACAAGGCCCGGGGCGACGCCTTCGCGCACGCGGTGCGCGCCCTTCGGCCGAGCGGGGGGTGATCGGGTGAGCACCATCGTGCGCGAGCGGCCGGCACCCCAGCAGACCAGCCAGTTCGGGCGACTGCGTCAGTTGATGGACAGCCCGACCGCGACGTACTACCTCCTGCTGAGCGTCACGACCCTCCTCGTCGCCATCGGCCTGGTCATGGTCCTATCGGCGTCGATGATCGTCTCGATTCGCGAAAACGACGGGTCGCCCTACACCGTCTTCATCAGCCAGGCCGTCTTCGCCCTCCTCGGCACGATCGCCATGGTCGTCGCGGTCCGGATTCCGGTGAGTCGGTGGAAGCGGCTGGGCGGACTGGCGCTCGTCACGACGATCGTCCTGCAGAGCCTCGTCTTCACCGGGCTCGGGACCGGGACCAATGGCAACCGCAACTGGTTGGACTTCCGTTTCTTCACCGTCCAGCCCTCCGAGCTGGGCAAACTCGCCCTGGTGCTCTTCGGGGCCGGGGTGCTGGCCCACAAACGTCATCTTCTCGGGTCGTTCAAGGAGGCGTGCATCCCGTTCGCCTTCCCCGCGGCCGCCCTTCTCCTCGGCTTGGTCATGGTCGGACACGACCTCGGCACGGCCATGGTTCTGGCGGGGATCGTCGCCGGCATGCTCTTCGCTGCCGGTATGCCGTCCCGCTACTTCGCCATGGCCGGCGGCGGCGGTCTGTTCCTCCTTGCCGCTGCCACCTTGACCAGTTCGAACCGAATGGAGCGCATCAGCATCTGGCTCCACCCCGACAGGTGCAACCCCGAGAACGAAACCCTCTTCTACGGCATCTGCCGCCAGCCGATGCACGCGCGCTACGCCTTGGCCGACGGCGGCCTGACCGGCATCGGCCTCGGCGCGAGCAAGGAGAAGTGGCAGTGGCTCTCCGAGCCGCACAACGACTTCATCTTCGCCATCATCGGCGAGGAACTCGGCCTGATCGGGGCCATCGTGGTGCTCGCCCTGTTCGCGGTGTTTGCGTATGCCGCCTACCGCCTGGTCATCCGCTCCGAGGACTTTTTCGTCCGCATCGCCTCGGCCGGGGTGATGACGTGGATCGTCATCCAGGCGTTCATCAACATCGGGGCCGTTATCGGCCTCCTGCCGATCATCGGGGTCCCGCTGCCGTTCGTGTCCTCCGGCGGATCGTCCCTGGTGACGACGATGCTCACGGCGGGGGTATTGCTCGCGTTCGCTCGCGCCGAACCGGGGTGTGCCGAGCAACTGGCTGCGCACCCGGGCGCCGTTCGGGGCTCCCAGGCGGTGCTGTCGCGGTTGCGGAGGACCCGTGGCCGCAGCTGACTCCCGCCCCCGGTCGGTCCTGCTCGCCGGTGGAGGGTCGGCCGGTCACGTCTCGCCGCTGCTCGCGCTGGCCGACACGCTACGGGCGCGCGATCCCGCAATCGCGGTTGCGGCGCTCGGCACCGCGACGGGTCTCGAGGCCCGGCTCGTGCCCGCGCGGGGGTACCGCCTCCACACCATTCCCAAGGTGCCGCTGCCGCGGCGACCCAGCGGTGACGTGGTCCGGCTGCCGCGCAATCTCGCCGCAGCGGTCCGCGCGGCCGATGTGGCGATCGTGGAGACCGGGGCCGAGGTCGTGGTCGGTTTCGGTGGCTACGTCTCCACACCGGCCTATCTCGCGGCGCGCCGACGCCGCATCCCCATCGCGATCCACGAGCAGAATGCCCGACCCGGTCTGGCCAATCGCCTGGGCGCCCGGATCACCCCATTCGTCGGCGTCACCTTCGCCAGCACCCGCCTGCCGCATGCGCGCGTCGTCGGGATGCCGCTGCGCCCCGAGATCGGGCACTTCGACCGGGCGGCGCTGCGCCCGGAGGCGCTCGCGGCATACGGACTGGACGCGCAGCGGCCGACCCTCCTGGTCACCGGCGGCTCGCTGGGGGCCGCGCGACTCAACGCCGCGATGGCGGCCGCCGCACCGGACCTGCTGTCCGCGGGCGTTCAAGTGCTGCACATCACCGGGGCCGGCAAGGAGTTCCCGGCGCCCGAGTCGGTGGCCGGGGCGCGCTACGTCGTGGTGCCGTATGCCGACCGCATGGAACTCGCGTATGCCGTCGCCGATCTCGCCCTGGTGCGCGCCGGTGCCAACACCGTCTGTGAACTGACCGCCATCGGCCTGCCTGGCATCTATGTCCCCCTGCCCATCGGCAATGGCGAGCAGCGGCTCAACGCGACTGACGTGATCGCGGCCGGTGGCGGCCTGCTCGTCGACGACGCCGCGCTCACGCCCGACCGGATCCGCACCGAGATCCTGCCCCTGCTGACCGATCCCCAGCGGCTCACCGTGATGGCGGCGGCCGCCGCGTCGGTGGGGGAGCGCGGCGGCGACGCGCTCCTGGCCGATCTGGTCATGGCGGCATACCGGTCCAGGACGCCCGGATGACCGACCTCGTCGTCAACCCGCGCTTCGACTTCGCCGCGCCTCTGCCCCAGATCGCGGACTTGGGCCGGGTCCATTTCATCGGGATCGGCGGCTCCGGGATGTCCGGGATCGCCCATCTGTATGCCGCCGCTGGCCGGCCCGTGTCCGGGTGCGACGGGGCCGAGTCCGACACGCTGGCGACCCTGGCCAGGGCGGGGGTCGACGTCTGCGTCGGGCACTCCCCGGCCCATCTGGACACCTGTGACACCCTCGTCGTCTCTTCGGCGGTCCCGGAGGCCAATCCCGAACTCGCCGCTGCCCGGGCGCGCGGGGTGCGCATCCTTCACCGGGCTCAGGCACTCTCGATCGGCATGGGTGCCCGCACCCGCGTGGCCGTTGCCGGCGCCAACGGCAAGACGACGACCTCGGCCATGGTCGCGACCATCCTGATCGGCACCGGCCGCGACCCCGGCTATGCGATCGGGTCGCCCCTGGTCACGACCGGCGCCAGTTCCGGCCCGGGCCGCGGCCCCGAGTTCGTCGTCGAGGCCGATGAGTCCGACGGCTCCTTCCTCGCCTACGGGCCCGATGTCGCCGTGGTCACCAATGTCCAACCCGACCATCTCGATTTCTACGGCGACCTCGCGCACGTGGAGGCCGCGTATGCCGCGTTCGCCGCCTCGATCCGCCCCGGGGGTCTCCTCGTCGTCGACGCCGACGATCCGGGCGGGGCGCGCCTCGCGGCCAGTGTCGGGGAGTCGGGCCATCGCGTGGTGACCTATGGGGAAGGGCCTGCGGCCGTTGTCCGGCTGACCGGTCTGGTCTTCGACGGGACGACCAGCCGGGCCGTACTGACGGCGCAGAACCGCGAGATTCCCATCCGTGTGACCGCCCCCGGACGCCACAACCTTCACAATGCCGCCGCTGCGCTCACGGCAGCATGGTTCGGCCTCGGGGTGGACCCCGAGGCGGCCGCCCGGGCGCTGGCGGACTTCGCCGGGACCCGCCGACGCTTCGAGATCCGGGGGGCCGTCGCCGGGGTGACCGTGATCGACGACTACGCACACAACGCCCCGAAGGTCGCGGCGTTGATCGCCGGCGCCCGCGCCGTCGCCGGCACCGGCGCCATCCGGGTGGTCTTCCAACCGCATCTGTTCAGCCGGACCCGGGACTTTGCCCCCGCCTTTGCGGCGGGCCTGGCCGGCGCCGATCAGGTCGTCCTCCTGCCGGTGTATGCCGCACGCGAGGCGCCCATGCCGGGCGTCACCTCTCACCTCATCGCCGACGCGTTGGCCGGTCTCGGCCGGCGCGCCACGATGGCCTCTGGACCCCAGGATGCGGTGGCCGCCCTCGTCGCCGACGCCAACCCCGGCGACCTCGTCCTGACCGTCGGTGCCGGTGACGTCACCCGGCTGGCCCCGCTCGTGCTCGACGCCCTCGCGCGGCGGTGTTGACCATGCGCCTCCCCGCCGCGTGGACCGGGCCGAAACGGCCCAAACACGAGTATGCCGGCGCCGCCGGTCCGCCGCCCTCTCCGGACGAGGACCCTGTCCCGTCGGCCCGCCGCCCTGCGAGCGCGCCACTGTGGCCGAGGACGCTGCCAAGGCCCTCGCGCGCACCGTCGCGCCGACCGGGGTGGATCTACGCCGTGGCTGGACTCATCGTGGCGGCGGTCCTTGCGTGGCTGGTCGTCCTGTCCCCGATCGTGCGGATCAAGCACATCCGCGTCGACGGGATTACGGGAGCGCTGGAGCAACAAATCCGGGCCAACGCCGGTGTCGTCCGTGGGAAGCCGTTGTTGCTGACGAGGTTGGGGCCGGTCGAGACGGCGGTCAAGAAGGACCGGCGGGTGGCTGATGCCCACATCGTGCGCCAGTTCCCCGACACGCTCGTCGTCCGGGTCACTCCCCGCGTCCCCGTGATCGCCCTGGCGAACTCTCAAGGTCAAGTTGACCTCATAGATATTGAGGCGGTGCGTTACCAGACCGTTTCCACCGCCCCGAGCGGCGTCCCCGTCGTCCGCTCCGCCGAAGGAGCAGCCGTGACCGACACTGCCTTGCGGGTGGCCCTCGACGTCGTCCAGGCGATGCCCGAGGGCTTGCGTCAGCGGATGGCCGACCTGCGGGTGAGCAAGGCGGACGCCGTGAGCTTCTCGATCTCGGGCGTCTCGGTCGTGTGGGGCGACGCGCAACGCAGTGAACTCAAGGCCAAGTTGGTCTCGATCCTGTTGCAGGAGAACCCCAAGACCATCGACGTCAGCGCTCCGGACACACCGATCACGACGTAAGGACCGGCCCCGGGACTGCTGTGGCAGGTGAGACGGGAGTGGGTGTTGGTCCGCCCACACGCACCCCATTTTCGCGACACGCCTGGGACCACATTGCGTCTGCGACCCCTCGGCGCATAGCGTTCGGGGTGGACTATTCGCCCAAGCGACTCTCACCTTCGAGTGAACGTTGAAGTTAGGAAGGCCCCCACGTGGCAGCACCCCAGAACTACCTGGCCGTCATCAAGGTCGTCGGCATCGGCGGGGGCGGTGTCAACGCCATCAACCGGATGATCGAGGTTGGTCTCAAGGGCGTCGAATTCATCGCCATCAACACCGATGCCCAAGCCCTGTTGATGTCGGACGCCGACGTCAAGCTCGATGTGGGCCGCGACTTGACCCGGGGCCTCGGGGCGGGCGCCGACCCGGAGGTCGGTCGCCGGGCCGCTGAGGATCACGCCGAGGAGATCGAAGAGGTGCTCAAGGGTGCCGACATGGTGTTCGTCACCGCGGGCGAGGGCGGCGGCACCGGCACCGGGGGTGCCCCTGTCGTGGCCAAGATCGCCAAGGGGCTTGGTGCCCTGACCATCGGCGTCGTCACGCGCCCGTTCACCTTCGAGGGGCGGCGGCGGGCCAACCAGGCCGAGACCGGTATCGGCAAGCTGCGCGAGGAGGTCGACACCCTCATCGTTATCCCGAACGACCGGCTGCTGTCGATCAGCGACCGCTCGGTCAGCATGCTCGATGCGTTCCGTAGCGCCGATCAGGTCCTCCTCTCCGGCGTCCAGGGGATCACCGCCCTGATCACCACCCCCGGCCTGATCAACCTCGACTTCGCCGACGTCAAGTCGGTCATGTCCGGTGCCGGTTCGGCCCTCATGGGCATCGGGTCCGCGCGTGGCGAGGACCGCGCGGTCCAGGCCGCCGAAGCGGCCATCTCCTCTCCGCTCCTCGAGGCGAGCATCGACGGGGCGCACGGCGTCCTCTTGTCGATTCAAGGCGGCAGCGACCTCGGTCTCTTCGAGATCAACGAGTCGGCCAGGTTGGTGCAGGAAGCGGCCCACCCGGACGCCAACATCATCTTCGGTGCGGTCATCGACGACGCCCTCGGCGACGAGGTGCGCGTGACGGTCATCGCCGCCGGCTTCGACGGCGGTGGGCCCAAGGGTCGCGCCGACGAGCGCCCCGCGCTCCCGAACCCCGCCTCCCGGCCGGCGCCCGCCGCGCCCGCGGCGACCCGGCCGGCTGCTCCCGCGCAGCCTGTTTCGCGTCCCGCGACCGCCCATCCTGGGGTCGGCGGGGTCACCCCCCGGCCGGTGCCGCCGGCCACGGCCCCGGCACCAGCTGCCCCGGCCGCGGCCCCGGCGGCAGCGCCTGCTCACGCCACGCCCCCGGCCGAGGCTGTCCGCCCGCCCAAGCAGGTCGTCTTCGAGGACGGCGACGACCTCGACGTCCCGACCTGGCTGAAGTAGGCCCGACCCGCACCCGTGTTCGCCTGGCGAGAGGACGACGGGCCGCTCACGCGGTTGGTCACCGATCGTCTCGGCGGCGCGAGCACCGGTCCGTATGCCGAGTTCAACCTCGGCGACCACGTGGGCGACGCGCCCGCCGCAGTCGCCCGCAACCGGACCCTGCTCGCCCAGTCCGGTGGGGTCGCCGTGCACCGGCTCGCCTTCATGACGCAGGTGCACGGCGCCCACGTGGCGGTCGTCACCGCGAGAGATCTCGACGCAGCGACAGATCTCGACGCAGCGACAGATCTCGACGCCGGGGCACCCCCCGACGTCTCGGCCGAGCTCGACGTCCCGGTCGGGGGTGACGATTCTGCGACCGGCGTCGGTGTTCGTGCACTGCCGGTCGCCGATGCCCTCGTGACTGCCGACCGCGACGTCGCCCTCGCGGTCATGGTCGCCGACTGCATCCCGGTGATCCTGGACGACGTGGACGGCGGGCCGATCGGGGTGGCCCACGTCGGCCGCGGGGGCCTGGTCGCGGGCGTCCTGTCGGCGACTGTGGCCGCGCTGTCCGCCCTGGGTGCGCGGCGAGTCCGTGCCCTCCTCGGTCCATCTGTCTGCGCCACCTGTTACGAGGTGCCCGAGGCGATGCGAGCGGAGGTGACCGCGATTGCCCCCGCCAGCCATGCGCGGACCCGGGACGGGCGCCCGGCCCTCGATCTCGCTGCGGGCGCTCGGGCGCAACTCGACGCCCTCGGCGTCGACTCCGCCGTGCTCCCCGGATGCACCCGCGAACGATCCGATCTTTTCTCCTACCGACGGGAGGGGACCACGGGCCGGTTCGCGGCGGTTGTGGTACGGCATACGACATGAACGGACTCGACCCACGCCAGCGCCGGGCGACGCTCGCCGCCGCACTGGAGGCGACCCGTGCCCGCATCACCGCGGCAGCCGCCGCGTGCGGGCGGGATCCGAACGAGATCACCCTCGTGGTCGTGACGAAGACCCACCCGACCGCCGACATCCGGCTCCTGGCGGGACTCGGCGTCCAGGACGTGGGGGAGAACCGGGTCCAGGAGGCCGTCGCCAAGCGCGAGGAGGGGGCGTTCGAGGGCCTGCGCCTCCACCTCATCGGACAGTTGCAGACCAACAAGGCCGCCCTCGCCGGCCGGTATGCCGCGATGGTCCACTCCCTGGACCGACCCCGGCTCATCGCGCCGCTCGCCAAGGGCGCGGCGGCCGCGGGACACACCCTGACCGTTCTCATCCAGGTCAGCCTCGATGCCGACCCCACCAGGGGAGGGGCGGCGCCGGATGCCGTCGTTGGCCTCGCGGAGCTGGTCGCCGACTCGCCGCTGCGCCTCGGGGGAGTCATGGCCGTGCCGCCGGTGGAGGCCGACCCGGCCGCTGCCTTCGCCGAGCTCGCGCGGATCGCGCAGCGGGTTCGTCAGGTGGACCCCGCGGCGTCGATCATCTCCGCCGGCATGAGCGGCGATCTCGAACAGGCCGTCGCCGCCGGCGCGACACACCTGCGTGTCGGAACCGCAATCCTCGGTTCGCGTACACGGGTTGGATAGCGTCGGTCCTGACGTCGAGGGCCGCGCCTTCGGCGGCAGTGATATAACCGCCCGGCCGTTTCCGGGCACCGACTTGGAGGACGAATGGCCGGCGCACTGAAGAAGACGATGGTCTACCTCGGATTCGCCGAGGACGATCGGTATCGCGATTACTATGAGGCGGACGAATACGACGAGGTCGAACCGGCCTCGGAAGCGGCTCCCGCACGCGAGGCCGAGCTGGCCCCGATTCCGCGTAAGACGAATGTCACCCGCCTCGTCCGGGAGGACCCAATGGGCGCGCTGAGTCGCATCACCACGATCCACCCGCGGACCTACAACGAGGCCAAGACGATCGGGGAGAACTTCCGCGAAGGCGTTCCCGTCATCATGAACCTCACCGACATGAGCGACGCCGACGCCAAGCGATTGGTCGACTTCGCGGCCGGACTCGTCTTCGGGTTGCACGGAAGCATCGAGCGGGTCACGGCCAAGGTCTTCCTCCTCTCGCCGTCCCACGTGGAGGTCTCCGGCGAGGAAAACCTCACCGAGGCCCCCCGCGAGTTGTTCAACCAAAGCTGACCGCCCCGCGCGGCGAGTTTGGCGTGCAGGACCCGTTCGGGAGACGATGGGCTCGCCATGGTCGCCGCACGTGAGATCCTCAAGACAGTCGTCTACCTCTACTTCGTCGTGCTCATCGTGCGCCTCGTCCTGGACTGGGTGCAGGTGTTTGCGCGCGACTGGCGACCGCGGGGGGCGGTGCTCGTGGCGGCCGAGGGGGTCTACACCGTGACCGATCCGCCCATCAAGGCCCTGCGACGAGTGATTCCGCCGGTCCGACTCGGGGCCGTGGCCATAGATCTGTCGTTTCTCGTCCTGATGTTGGCAATTTCCATACTCCTGTCGATCCTCTAAAGTGTGACGCTGGGCCTCGAACCTGAGGCGGGGATTGCACACGCAAGGAGACAAGATGCCGCTGACTCCCGAGGACGTCCTTAACAAGACGTTTGGGACGACACAGTTTCGGCGGGGGTATGACGAGCGCGAAGTCGACGACTTCCTCGACGAGGTCGTCGCCGCGATGCGCCGCCTGACGGCGGATCTCGAGAACTGTCGCAACGCCAAGATCACCGATTCCGCCCCGATCCCGGTCACTGTCGACACCGGGGAGTGGCAGGCCCGACTCGACCGCGAGGTCGCCCTCCGGCAGGAGGCCGAGCGCGCCCTCGGCGAGCTGCAGGAGCGTCACCGTCGGGAAGCGGACGAGCGGATCGCGGCTGCCTCGGCCGCGGGCGACCAGGAGCGGGCCGCCATCGACCAGCGGATCAGCGACATGACCACGCGCGCCGACGAGGCCGAGCGCGCAGCTCGGGAGCGCATCGAGGCCGCAAATGCGCGCGCCGACGAGGCCGAAAATGCCGCCCGTCAACGCACCACCGAGGCGGAGTCCTCCGAGCGGGCCTTGCAGGAGCGGATCGCGGAGCTCGAGGCCAAGGTCGCCGATGCCCAGACCGCCGCGCAGGCGGCGCCACCGCCCCCGTCGCCGACGGACGCCTCGGGCTTGATCGCCTTGGCCCAGCGCGTCCACGACGAGCATGTTGCCGAGGGCCAGAACACCCGCGACCGGCTCGTCACCGAGGGACAGTCCCGGCACGACGAACTGTTGGCCATGGCGCAACGGATCCACGACGAGAAGATCGGTGAGGCGACCTCGACCCACGAGCGCCTTCTCACCGAGGCGCAGACGACGCACGACACGCTGGTGGCCCAGGCCCAAGCCCGTCACAACGAGCTGCTCTCCACCGGCCAGGCCGAGCACGACTCCCTCATCGCTGATGCGACCGAGCAGAGCGAGACCATGCTGCGCCAGGCCAAGGACCACGCGGCCCAGATCGTCGCCGCAGCCCAGGGTCAGCGCGACAACATCCTCGGCAACCTCGAAGGTCAGCGTCAGGCCCTCGAGAAGTCGATCGAGGAACTGCGCGAGTTCGAGTCGGAGTACCGCAGCCACCTCAAGAGCTATCTCCAGGAGCAATTGGTCGAGCTCGACACCCTCAGTGGCACCTCCATGCAGCGGGTCGAGGCCGCCGAAGGCTGATCCAGTCAGCTAGGCCCCGATGTCGGCCGGTGCTCGGGATTCCCGGGCACCGGCCGACATCGTTTGCTCGATCACCAGTCCCCCCGGACCCCCGGCTACACCTTTCGTCCCCGCCGGGCCGCGTCCACGCTCAGGCCACCCCGCGACCTCAGCATTGGTGAAGCCGGGGGTACGCCGCTGCCCAGGTCCCGGCCCCTCCGCGACCCCGCCGGCCTTCCCCGCGCCGCGGGTCCGGGACGAAGGGGGAGATGTGCGGCTCACATCCTGCCGAGCGCGTCCCGCACGCACCCGGATGCCCTATCCTCCTGGAACACGCGCGGCCCTCGCCGTGGCGACACCTCGAATCGATAGGGGACGTCGATGTCACCGACACGCGCCGGACGGGCGCCGTCCGGGGACCAGGGCGATGCGGTCGCGGCCGCGCCGCGGAAACGGGCAGCGTCGGCAAAGTCGCGGACGCGGGTCCCGCCGGTCAAAGCCGGCGAGCCCCCCTGGACCCCCGAGGACCTGGCCGCCATCCGCGCCGCGCTCGACGGCGACATCCAGGCCCTCCGCAACGAGATCGAGATCGCCGAGAACGAGGTCGTCGTGCTCATGCGCCACTCCGGTGATGGTGCCGGAGACGACCAGGCCGACGCCGGCAGCAAGACCCTCGAACGCGAGCAGGAACTCAGCCTCGCCAACAACGCGCGGGAGATGCTCGTGCAAAGCCTGCGTGCCCTCGAACGACTCGACGACGGGACCTACGGCGTGTGCGAGAACTGCGGCAACGCGATCGGCAAACTTCGCCTCGAGGCGGCTCCGCGTGCGACGCTATGCCTGCCATGCAAGAGCAAAGAGGAGCGTCGCTGACCGACGCGCGCACCATTCGACCGCCCCGACGGCGGCCGAGCCTGGTGTGGGGGGTCGCCATCGCCGCCGTCCTGGCCGACCAGGGGAGCAAGATCTGGGCCCTGCGGGCTCTCGACCCCGGTGTCCGTCGGCCCCTCCTCGGCGATCTGGTGTCGCTGCGCCTCATCCGCAACCCGGGGGCCGCCTTCTCGATGCTCGATGGGGCGACCTATGCCGTCACCGTCATCGCCGTGCTCATCGTCGTCAGGATCCTCTATCTCGCGCACACGCGTGCCCTGTCGCCGGTCATGGCGTGCCTGTTCGGGTCGGTCGTCGGTGGGGCCGTGGGCAATCTGCTCGATCGCCTCCTCCGGGAGCCGGGCGTCGGCCGAGGACATGTCGTCGACTTCATCGATTACTTCGGCCTCTTCGTGGGCAATATCGCCGATGTCGTGATCGTCGTCGCTGCGGCGGTCTTCGGGTGGCTCGCCGTGCGTGGGGTCCGCCTCGACGGGACGCGGGCGGCATAGTGGTGGACGTGCGGGTGGTCGCCGTCCCCGACGGACTGGCCGGAGAGCGCGTGGATGCCGCCGTGGCGCGGCTGTTCGGTATCAGCCGCGCGCAGGCGGCCACGATCGCGGGCGGCGGCGGGGTGGTGCTGCGCGGCATACCGGCCCCGAAATCGGCGCGAGTCGCCCCGGGGGACCTCCTCGAGGTCACCCTTCCCGGACCGCAGAGCGCGCCGGCGATCCTGCCCGTCCCGGTTCCGGATCTGCGGATCGTCCACGAGGACGACGACATCGTCGTCGTCGACAAACCACCGGGTGTTGCCGCGCACCCGAGTGTCGGGTGGGATGGCCCCGATGTCCTCTCCGGCCTGGCCGCGGCCAATATCGCGATCGCGACCTCCGGCGCACCCGAGCGCCAGGGGATCGTCTCCCGCCTCGATGTCGGCACCAGCGGGCTGATGGTCCTGGCCCGTAGCGAGGGCGCGTACAGCGCGCTCAAGCACGCCTTCCGCTCCCGCCAAGTCGACAAGACGTATCACACGGTCGTTCAGGGCCTGCCCGATCCGCTGTCCGGCACCATCGATGCGCCGATCGGGCGGCATCCGGCCCACGACTACAAGTTCGCGGTCATGGGCTCGGGGCGCCACAGCGTGACCCACTACGAGTTGCTCGAGGCGTTTCGGTCGGCGAGCCTCCTAGAGGTCACCCTGGAGACCGGGCGCACCCACCAGATCCGGGTCCACTTCTCGGCGCTACGCCACCCATGCGTCGGCGACCTCACGTATGGCGCGGACCCCACCCTCGCGTCCCGCCTGGGTCTGCGTCGCCAGTGGTTGCACGCCGTCGCCCTGGGGTTCGAGCATCCAGGGACGGGTCGTCCGGTCACCTTCACCAGTGAGTATGCCGCGGACCTCCGCCTCGCGCTCGACCTCCTCGGCGCCTAGGTAGTCCCGCGAGCTGGCGCTCCCGTGGGAGGTCGAACGCCCTCGCCGCCACCGGTGCCCGGTTCGGTGCAGGGAGTCAGTCCGGGTCGGTGAAGTTCGGCCAGGGCATCCTTCGGCCGAGGAGGTCCTGTGTCGCGGCGACGTCGTCGGCGAAGTAGGCGCGCAGCCGGGCCCGGGTGGCCGGGTCCATATCCGTCTTGGGCGCGGCGTTGAGCCGCTGCTCGATCGCCGGGAGGCGCTGGGGGTCCAGGCCGAGGAAGGCGGTGATGCCCTGCACGGTCTCGTTGGGCGCGGCGTAGTAGTCCTCGCTGGCCCATACGTGGATCTGATCACGAGGGAACAGGGCGAACCAGCGGGCGAGGGACTCGGCATACCGGCTCTGGCGTGCATAGGTCTGGAACTCGTGACTGAAGCTGATGTAGCCCGGTTCCGCCGCGAGGCGTTCCGCCTCCCGGCCCAGCCGGGCGTCCTCGGCGTCGAGCGCCTCCTCGAACGACAATGTCTCCACGCCATTGCGGGTCTGCTCCCGCCACGCGGAGTGCGTGCGGTCCACGGGATCACGCAGCGCGATCAGGAGCTTGGCGCCCGGCACCCGAGCATGCACGCGCGCGGCGGCGAGCGGGTGGAAGAGATAGTAGGGCGAGGCTTCGCCGGCGACGGCATCGGCTCCGGTGCGGCGCCGGTGCACCGCTCGCTGCGCGACGCTGGGGAAGTGGGAGGCGTACCACACCGATCCGAGGTGGTAGTTCGTCGTGAAGAAGCTCGTCCCCTTGGTGTCGCGCCCCTTGGGCAGCAGCCGCGCCGAGGGGAAGAGGGGCAGCACGTCCGGGTGGGAGAGGATGTGGAAGTAGGCCGATGTCGTCCCGCCCCGCTTGGCACCGATGAGGAGGAAGTCGGGATCCGGTCGCAAGGGAGAGCCGATGACCCCCGCGGTGCGGGTGGCCAGCCGGCCCGCCGCCAGCGCCGCCTCGACGGCAGGGTGCCGGCGGGCCTTGTGCACCGTCTTGGCCTTGGGATAGTGGGCGCGCTGCGGCCAGGGTCCACCGAGGGGTGCGGGCATGAGGGCCATGATGGCATGCGTGGTAACCTCCGTGCCCGGATGCCCAATACCCGGGGGAGCAGATCACATGGTGGCGACCACTCGTGGCGCGAGCGGCCGTCCGCGGCGCCGGACCGCGGTGTCGGCCGTCGTCGCGGCGACTGTGATAACCGCCGTCACGGCCTGTGGTGGCAGTGGTTCCGCACCCGGCGGGTCTCGCTCGACCTCATCGGCCCCGTCCACGTCGACCTCGACCACTCAGGCGAGCACGCTACCGGGTCTGGAGGAGATGGAGAAGACCCTCGCGACGCTGGCCGCCGACGAGACCGTCTCGTCCGCGTCGGGCGCGTTGACGGCCGCCCGTGGCGAGCTCTCCGACGACCTGGCGTCCATGCGCGCCGCGGTCAAGGCCGCGCTCGACCAGAAGAAGGCCTCGCGCTGGGACTGCCAGGCCCTGGATCTCAAGCGTGGGTCGGCGTGGTCGGTCCGCGAGAAGATCAGTGGCGACCTCGACGACATGGACGAGGCCACGGACAAGCTCGACCGCACCCTGAAGACGTTCACCGCGAAGTTCGACGACCTCGAGAAGGCCTATGAGGAGGTCAGCAAGGCGGGCAAGGATTTGCTGGCCAGCGATGTGCTGACCTCACGGCTCGACTCCGCCGGCACGACGATCCAAGGCATCCTCGCGCAGATCACCGGTGCGAAGGCCGCGCTGTCGTCGGCGAAGACCGCCATGTCGGACGGCGAGGAGAGCGCCGATCAGCAATACGCGACGACTCGCACCCTCGTCGACCAGTGCAACGCCCACTGGCAGCACATCCACGACCTCAAGAACAACCGCACCTGACGGTCCGTATGCCGCCCGCCCCCGCGGCAGGTCGCCACGGGCCGCCGCGGGGGCACCGTTTGGACTACTTCGTCAGCCAGTGCGGTGCGGACGCGCGCTCGGCCGGTCGAAGGGCGGCGAGGACCCGCTCCCGGGTCGGCCGGTAGAACGCGTCGAGTCGCTCGCGGGTCGCCGGTGCCATGCCGGAGTTGTTGCGCTGGAAATTGACCAGGAAGTAGGCCCGCCGGATGCTCCGCTTGACCCGGGGGTGACGCTCGAGGAAGTGGACATTGGCCCGGTTGACCCGTAGCGCGGTCTTCTGCAGCCGGGAGAACCGGAACTGCCGGGTCTTGTTCTCGATCTCGTAGTCGAAGTCGTCTGCGGGGTCGGCGGCGATCCCCAGCCACGCGCACACGCGCTGCACGGTCAGCCGGGGTGCGCTGGCGAGGTCGTCGAAGAACAGGATCAGCAGGCGGTCGCCGAAGATGTCGATCCATTCCTCGAGCCACCGGTCGTACATGCTCGTCCCCACACCCGACCAGGGGTGGTTCGCACGGTCCTGGTCGGTGCCCTCGGCGACCAGCGCCATCGCCTTGTCCAGCCACGGTTCGAACGCGGCATCCTGGGGGAGGGTGGCGCGGCTGCGCATGAAATTGAAGAACGAGAGCGCCCGCTGCCCGGGTTCACGCAGGAGGACGATCACCTTGACGTCGGGCAGCGCGGCGGACATCGGTCCGGCGACCTTGGCGCCCCCATAGAAATAACCGGGCGAAGCCTCCATGGAGTACCTCTGCCCGGACCACCCGGCGAAGTGCGCGGCATACTCCTCGAGGGTCCCGATCGGCTCGTCGTAGCGCAGCGGCAGGAAGTGCCGCAACTCCTTTTCGTCGGCCGGCTGGATGTCGGGATGCTGCGCGAGATAGCGGAAGAGGGAGGTGGTCCCGGCCTTGGTGACGCCGGCGATGACGAGATTCGGCAGGCGCCCGGGGTGGGCAGTGGGGTGGGCACTGGGGATGTCGGTCAACTGATCCTCCGGGTCAGCTCTCATAATCCTCGGGCATCATCGTGGGATGCTCCAGCGGATTGGTGGGGTCGTCGTCGGGGCCCAGGTCGGGCGCCGGCGGCGCAGGTCGGCGGCGTAGCTTCCGCATGATGCTGCGGCCCAGCCCCAGCATCTTCGTCGTCACCCAGCGGACATCGGCGGCCCGGGGGATCGTCACCTCGCGGACTCCGAGACCGGTCTTGCGGGTGAACTGATAGATCGCCAGACCGCAGTTGACGGTGTATGCCGCGAGGCTGGTGATCGCCGCACCCATCCCGCCGAGGTGGGGGCAGAGCGTGAACAGCCCGACGACGGTGACCACCGCGGCCAGCAGCTGGGAGATCGAGCGCAGGCCCGGCAGCTTCATCGCGAACAGCCCGGCCGCGAGGATCTGCTCCAGGCAGAACGGAATGGTCGCCACGAGCAGGACCAAAGCCATCCCCAGAGCCGGCATATAGGCCTTGCCGAAAAGGATCCGGATAAGCAGCGGGGAGAGCAGCGCCGCGACCAGGCTGCTGAGGCCGACGAGGAGGATGACCGAGCGCGCCGCCCGGGCCACCAGGTCCCGCTCATTGCGGTGCGCGGCCTCGGCGAAGATGACATTGCGGACGGCGTTGACCGCGGTCGAGGGGATCTCGGAGAAGTGGACGGCCACGACATACAGGCCGAGTTGGGTCTGGGAGATCAACGCCAGGAGGACGAGTTGGTCGAGGCGCCAGTTGACGAGATTCCCCAGCACCGCGCCCCACCCGCGGGCGCCGTAGCCCGCGAGGGTTCGGGTCAGATGCCGTTCGGTGGGGAGGCGCTCGGCGACCCGGGGACCGAATCGCAGGAGGGTCCAGAAGAGGAAGCAGCCACCGAGGACGGTCGCACCCATCTGCGACACGGCCGCGGTCGCGGCGGTGAGCGATCCCAGGGCGACCAAGACGACGAACCCGAGCAGGCGCAGCACCGGGGTCAGGACGCGCTCGGTGTTGACGGCCCGGTAGCGGCGCATCCCGTTGACCGTGAACCGCAGGATGATGACGAGCATCAACGCCGGGAGGAAGAGGATGATCTTCCGGGCCAGCGGGACGGCCTCCTGCATCGAGTCGCTGTAGAGATAGGGCGCGCCGACCCAAAATAGCGCCGCGGCGAGAATCCCGAGCGGGATCGAGATCGACGCGGCGCGCAGGAAGACGGTCCGGGGGTCCTGGCGGAGCTTGGCCACGGCATACGTCGTCGCCTCGGGGAGGCCCATATTGGCCAAGAACATCAGGACGAACGCTGGGACCACGGCGCCGGTCATGATGCCGCGCTTGTCCGGCGGCAGGGCGTGCGCGAGGATCGGGCCGGAGATCAGGGACGTCAGGGGAAGCGCGATATTGGACAGTGCCGTGATCGCCGCTGTCCGCGCGAGTGGTTTGCCGTCCCCTGCCTCGGGGGGTACGGCCTGGATCTTCACCAATCAACTCCGTGGTCCGGGGCAGGACCGCGCGGGGTCCCGGTGCGAGGGGCGGCGGGGGCACACCCGGCGACCGGCGCACCAGCATACGCCACCAGTCGGCTGGACTACCATGACGCCCGCGTGCCTGCGCCCGTCTCGACGGCCCCGCGCGCTCCGTGTTCCACACCATCAGGGGGTATGCCGTGCCGCACGGCTCCGCGTCGCCTCGCCGACTCGTCCACGGCCTCAGGGCGGCCGGTCTGGGGGTCCTGCTCGCCGGTGCGCTGGCGACCGGCGCGGCACCCGCCGGTGCCGCGCCGGACGACACCGCCCACTCCGCGGCGAGCTTCGTCGACAGCGTCGGGGTCGTGACGCATTTCCGGTATGCCGATACCACCTACGGCCAGGTCGACGCTCTGTTGGGGAAGGTCAAGGCTCTCGGAGTCCACCACATCCGGGACGGGCTGACCCCCAATCCGACGCCGGAACTGCTCGCCGCCTTCCACAAATTGCCCGACTACGGGATCCGGCTCAACCTCGTCGTGGGATCGGCGGGAGTGTCCGACGGTGTCCTGCCCGACCCTGCCGCCCTGCTTGGGGTTGCCCACGACAGCGGGCTGCGCCCGATCGTCGAGACGATCGAAACGGCGAACGAATGGGACAGCAAGGGTGGCCCCCAGTGGTTGCCCGACCTGCAGAACTACCAGTGCGCCCTCTTCGACGCGGTTCACCAGAACGCGGAATGGGCGGATGTGCCGGTCATCGGGCCGTCGGTTGCCCGGCGCTTTCGCGTCCCCCTGTTGACCGGGATGGCCGACTGTCAGGACTACGTCAACGCGCATAACTACGCCAATGGCGCCCCCCCGGAGGATGCGCTGGACCTGCTGGACCAGGCGCGGGCCAATGCCCCAGGCAAGCCCATCATCGTGACCGAGACCGGCTACCACACCGCCTTGAACCGCACCCAGAATCAACGCCCGGTCACCGAGGACGTCAAGGCGCAGTACCTCCTGCGGACGCTGCTGGAGAACTACGCGGCCGGAGTGACCCGGACATATGTCTATCAACTGGCCGACGAGCGGGTGGACCCCACCTTGACCGAGCAGGAAGCCTACTTCGGGCTCATCCGGCCCGACCTGAGCGAGACGCCCGCCTACCAGGCCCTCCAGTCGCTCACGAGCCTGCTCGCCGACCAGGGCACCGGCGCGGCGCTGACCGCACCTAATGCCGTCACGGTGACGCCGTCAGCACAGGCGCAGGGCACGGCCGGCGAGGTGCACCACCTGCTCTTGACCAAGGCAGACGGGACCGAGTATGTCGTGCTGTGGCAACGGGCGGCCCTCCCCGACCCGGCCGCGGCCTCCACCACGGTGCGCATCGACCTCGCGAAGCCGGCTGCCGCGTTCGTCGTCGACGGTCGCGGGGTGACCGCCCAACCCCAGGGCAACTCGGTCACGGTGACGGGGCTGGATCGCGTCAAGGTCGTGCAGATCGGCGGCTCGAAGCCGACCTTCGCCCCGAGCACCCCGCCGACCGCCCAGCCCACGGTCCCGGCCACTTCCGGCGGGTCTGGGCACGGGGTCCTGCTCGGCGTCGGGGCCCTGCTACTCCTCCTCGCCGCCGGTGGGGGTGCCACTGTCGCGGTCTTGTCCCATCGGGCCAAGTCCGCCAGCGACGCGGAGCCCGCCCCCCAGCCCCTGGGGAGCCAACCCCCGGGGACCGGTCCCACCGCATAGCGGCGGCGCGGCATACGACGAAAGGGTGCCCGGACCAGGGTGGTCCGGGCACCCTTCTCGTGCCGGTATGCCGCGTCGATCAGACGGGAGCGATCTCCAGGACCTGCATCTCGCCCTTGAGGGAGAGCGTGGACACCGAGGTCAGCTTCGATTCGAGCGCATTGGCTGAGGACGAGGGAGCGAAGCGCTTGACATTGCGGGTGGTGTACCAGTTGATGCTCACCGTGGCGGGAGCGGGGTTGAGGTAGCTCCTCTTGTTGGGGTCGTAGATCGCCACATTCCGCCACAGGAAGAGCTGGTAGCGGCCGTCGTTGCGGGCAACCAGGGCCGAACGCAGGTCCGACGGGCCCGAGTTGAACTTGAACGACAGCCTCCCGCGGGCTCCGGCCCGGCCGGACGTGCGGTACTGACGGTTCATGATGACGTTGAGGTTTGCCAGAGACACGAACGCCGGCTTCGGCGACCAGTCGGTGCGGAGGAGCCCGAAGTGCGCCTCGTGGTCGGTCATCCCCGGGTTCGCTGGCTCGTCGATGATCTCGTAGATGGACATCTTCGGGACATTGCGCACGAAGTACTCGAGGAGGAGTCGGGGGCTGTAGACACCCGCGACGTCCTCGGGCGTGTAGTTGTGGGTGCCCTTGTAGTTCTTGGCGTTGTGCCAGCCGGTCTCGGTGAGGATGATCGGCTTGGACCCGCAGACCCTGCGCTCCTCGGCGATGACGTCGTCGGTGCGGTAGCCGGGGACGAACCCACCGGTGTAGAGGTGAATATTGCCCCAGTCCATGATCGCCGACTGGTTGCCGAACTCCTCATAGCCCTTGCGCATGCCGAGGGCCGGGCCGACGACCGGCTTGCTACGGGTCAGGGGGTTGGCCTTGGCGGCATTCCAGATGCGGGTCTGGTGGTTGCGCAGTTCGCTCGCCCAGTTGGAGCCTCCGTCGAGGTTCCATTCGTTGGCGCCCTCCATGCTGTGGCACGCGTTGGGCATGGACGAGGCGATGAGGTTGACCAACTGCTCCGGCGTCGCGTTCTTCATGGCCGGGTCCTGCATGATCATGTTGGTCCGCACGCCATTGGCGGCTAGTTGGTTCAGCCAGGCGACCTGGCCCTTGTTGCCGGCATAGATCTCGCTGCGGATGAAGCTCGCCCCGATGGTCTTGAGGGCCCACAGGATTTTGTCGTGCTGGCCCCAGGGGCCGGAGGTCGTCGAGGTGACGGTGCAGACACCGAGCATGCCGGTCAGTGCGCTGATTGGCCGCCCGCTGGTGTCTCGGCGCGAACCGATCGGGACGCGGAGGGAGTCGGACGCCGCGTCGGTCATGAAGGGGGTCGCCGCAGCGACACCGGCCATTCCCGTCAACGAGGCGCGACGTGAAATGCCCCCAAGCGAGTCGTCGCTGGGGGCGGGATCGGGACGGTCGAGGTCTGGGGATAAGTTGTCTGAAGCGCGCGTAACTGCCATGGGGGACCTTCCGTTTCGCGGTCGAGCTCGGGGGTGCTCGGCCTCGTGCAGTCGGACACGTCTCGGCGTGTCCAGTGGGACCGCGGGCGCGCCGGCCCGGAGGGATTCGGAGGTGGCCCCACCGTGAGCTACTGTCGTAGTGCTCGTTAGCATGACCAACGAGCGATTAAGCTGTCAACTTCGATCGTGAAAAATGTGGTCGGGCCGGCCACGCGAACAGGAGCGCCAAGCGTGGGGAGACTGCCTGACTTCCTGGTGATCGGGGCATTCAAGTCGGGAACGACGTCCTTGGCCCAGTTCCTGGGTCACCACCCGCAGATCTTCATGCCGTGGCTGCAGGAACCGAACTTCTTCGCCTACGAGCATGCCGAGACCGGTGGGGCGCCGCGCCCGGAGGTGGAACGCAACTCGGTCTACAAGAGACACCGCACCCGGACCCTGGCTCAGTACGAATCGCTCTTCGAGGAGGCCCCGCCGGGGGCCTTGATCGGCGAGTGTTCCCCGGAGTATCTACGCTCGCCATACGCCTGCGGCCGCATCGCGGCGGAACTCCCCAACGCTCGGCTGCTGGCGATTCTCCGCAATCCGATCGAGCGCGCCTTTTCCGACTACCAGGCGTTCGTGCGGGACAGCCTCGAGCGGTCGCCCTTCTCCGAGGCCATTCACCGGCCACCGGGGATCGAGCCGGGATCGCAGTACGTCATGACGGGGTTCTACGGCCGCCAGCTCAAGCCGTATGTCGACACCTTCGGCAAGGATCGGGTCAAGGTCATCCTCAACGAGGACCTACGCGATGACGCCAAGGTGGTGCTGGACGGTGTCTGCGAGTGGCTGGGGGTGGATCCGATGCCCGATTCCGCCGAGCTGATGAACCAGTTCAATGTCTCGGGCCGCCCACGCAATGCTGCCGTGGCCCTCGCCTACAAGCTGCGACGGGTTTCGCGCCCGTGGGCCAAACCGATCGTTCCCGAGCGACTGCAGCGAGGCGTCGACTCGCTCCTGGCCACCGGGTTGAAGCGTGAGTCGGTCTCGCCGGCCGTCCGCAGCGAACTCATCGAGGTCTACCGAGAGGACATCGAGCTCTTGCAGACCCTCATCGACCGTGATCTCTCCTCGTGGTTGCGCCCTGCGGGCGCACCCCGGGCGATGTTCGGGGAGTGAGCGACATGAACGCCACCGGCATTTCCGGTCCCGACTTCCTCGTGATCGGTGCCGCCAAGTCCGGCACCACGTCGCTGAGCTATTACCTGCGCCAGCACCCCGAGATCTTCTTCGCCCGCGAGAAGGAGAGCCACTACTTCCTCTTCCCGGACGGGGTGCCCGACTTTCGCGGGCCACGGGACGCCGAGGAGTTCGTCCCGCTCATCATCAGCGATCGTGACCGCTATCTCGCGTGCTTCGCCGGTGCCGCTCCCACGCAAATGTGTGGCGAAGCATCTGTCTACTACATGAGCGCGCCGAAGTCCCTGCGTCATGCTCTCGACCACAACCCGGCGATGAAGTTCATTGCTGTCCTGCGCAACCCCGCTGAACGCAGCTTCTCGGCGTGGTCGCACATGATGCGGGACGGGCGTGAACCGGTCGACGACTTCCGGGCGGCATTCGGTCTGGAAGAGGAGCGGCGCGCCGCCCACTGGTCGCCGGGGTTCTTCTACGAGTCGATGTCACGCTATGGCGAGCAGCTCACCGCCTGCTTTGACGCGGTCCCACGCGAGCGGGTGCACGTCGTTCTCTACGAGGACCTCGTGACCCGACAGGACGAGACGATGGCGGAGATTTTCGCCTTCCTCGGGCTGCGGCCGGTGGAGATCGCCGGCGAGCGGGTCATGAATGCCTCGGGCAATCCCCGCTTCCGCGCGCTCAACCATCTGCTCACTCAGCGCAACCCGGTCAAGGCGGCCTTGAAGCGGGTGATTCCCTACGAGACCGGCACCGCGATCGCTCAGCGCGTCGCGTCCTGGAACTTGCGCCGCCGCGACATCTCGGACGATGACCGTCGCTTCCTCAACGAGGAGTTCGCGGCCGATGTCGCGCACCTATCGGCGCTCATCGGCCGGGACCTGTCCGCCTGGGGCGAGCCACGTTCGTCGCGGGCGCGTCCGGCGCGCTGACCGGTTCGGTCAGCGGCCCGCGCGCCGGGCCAGCCGCACCCGCGTTCCTGGTGGCAGCGCGACGACCGGGACCAGATCCCGCTCCCAGTCACGGGCCATCGCGGCCCAGGCACCAAGGCGCACCCGTCGATAGAACCTCGCGTGCACCGTCGTCGCCGGATGCGACAGTAGGGCGACGGTGCGGCGAAGGTGGGCGCTGCGCGCGTAGGTTCGCCGGGCGGCGACCGAGGGGAGGGGCGCGCCATACCCCTGCACGAAGGGGGTCAAACCCGCGAACGGAATGGCGGGGCGGCCAGGGTCGAGGAGCACGCCGAGGTCATAGCCAGGCGCCCCGAACGCGATCTCGTCGGTGTCACAGAGCAGGACGCCCGACCATCCGCCGAGCACATTGGGGGCGTGCAGGTCGCCGTGGACGACGACGCGGCGGTCGTCCAAGTGCGCGAGTTCTTCGTCCAGGCGCGTGGCGACGCCACGCAAGAGCCTCGCGCCGCCGGGGTCGAGTCGACCGCTGGCGGTGGCCAGGTCCACGGCCACCCGGACGTCGGCCAGGTCGCCGACGTTCGGCAGCGGCACCGGGAGTGCGCCCGGGGGAGTGTCGTGGAGGGTGCGCACCGCCAGCCCCGCCGAGTGCCAGTCGATCGGGCCCGGCCGAAGGTGGACGCGCTCCCACGCCGTGACGAGGCGATCGGCATACGACCTGGGCTCGGGCCACACGGGTCGCACGAAGCGACCCGACCGGGACAGGACAGCGGCGATGGCGACCCGAGCGGTGAGGGTGGCGGGATCGGCATACGCACCGGCCACGATGAAGACGAGATCCCCGGCGGCGAACACCGCACTGGTGGATCCCGCCGACTGGCGCACCAGTGCCGTCGACGGTATGCCGCACGCCTCGGCCGCGCTCACGGCCGCCGCCAGCGCTGGATCCACCCGCGCGCCTAGCCCGCGTTCGTGCGGGCGGCGACCTCGGCGACGACCCGGCGGATGGCGGCGTGGAATGCCGGCTCGGCGAAGGCCTCCGCGTGGCCGCGGATGCGTTCCGGGTCGAAGTGCATGCTCCGGAAGCGCGCGATCCCGGCCGTGATCGACGCCGCGTCGCCGGACGGGATGAAGACGCAGGTCTCGCCGTCGATGCTGGAGTCGAGATAGCCGCCGGCCTGGAGGAGGATCGCCGGGGTGCCGAAGGCGTAGGCCTCGATGGGGGTCAGGCCGAAATCCTCATTGCTCACCGCGATCAGGGCCGCGGCATGCGAATAGATCCACCGCATCTGGGCATCGCTCAAGCGCGACACGCCCTGGATCCGCTGCGCTCCCGCGGCGCTGACCGCGCCCTCGGGAACTCCCCCGACGACGACGAGTCGCTCACCGGGGGTCGCCTCGACGGCCTCGCAGATCGCCCGGACGTTCTTGTAGCCGCGGGCGCGGCTCACGCAGAGGAGATAGCCCGGCTCCACCCCGGGCACCGGTTCCTGCTCTCCGGTCACGTCGATGGCCACCGGGGGGTGGATGACCTGCGCCTCGATGCCGTACGCGCGCCGGATGCGCTCGCGCACCATCGTCGAGTTGGCGATGTAGACGTCTGCGCGCTTTGCGGCCCGGGCATCCCACCGGCGCAGGAGGGGGAAGGCCACCAGACGTGCCGGCAACCGCAACGGCCTGGGCACCTCGGGCAGATAATCCTGCGAGGCATAGAGCCACCGGGCGGGGGTATGGCAGTAGACGATCCGGGTCCCGTCCGTCCGCAACCCGTGCGCCCATCCCGAGGAGGAGCAGATGACGATGTCGGCTCGGTCCTTCCGGGCGAAGCCGAAGGCCGCGGCGAGCACCGGCATGGCGTACTTCGGGTCCTTCCGGAAGAGCGCCACGCGATCGGTCCAGAGCGTGCGCATCCGGGCCCGACGGAACTGCGGAAAGCTGTTCTCCGGCGAATAGATGCTCGTGGTGAGCTCGGCGTCGGGGAAGGCGTCCATAAGGGAGAGCACCACTCGCTCGGCCCCACCACGTTGGGTGATGTAGTCGTGCGCGATATGCACCGTCGGCGCCGACGTCCCAGGCGTGCTCACCGGAGGGCCGGCGATGCCGCAGTCGTCCCTCCGGTGGCGGCCGGGGTGGCGGTGGTGGCTGCAGCCGTCGGCACCGGGGTCCGCGAGCGCACACTGCGGACGTCGTAGAGGAGCACCTCGGGCCGCGCCAGGACCGGGAGCGTCGAGGCGTATCCGCGCAATTCGTCCATGACCTTCTTGGCGTACGGCCGCCGGACCGAGCCGGACTTGATGAGCAGGACGGCGCGGTCGGCGAAGGGCGCGGCCTGGATACTGCCGGCCTGGGACGAGAGCGCAGGGCCGACGACGATGACGACATCGCGGTCGCGGCTGACCTGATCGAGAACGGATCCGAACGCGGGGGCCCCGACGACGGACTCGGAGGCTCCGGCATCGACGACGAGGACCTCGCCGAAGTGGCCCGTGGAGACCCCCGAACCAGGGGTCCCGGAGGATTCGCGGTTGGAGAGCGCCGAGAGCGCGCTCCGCGACGCGGCCGACACCGAGTCGGCGTTGACGACCGCGACCCGGTGGCCCATTCCGTCGAGTTCGCGGGCGAGCCACACCGCGAGCGTCAGCGGTGCGATCGACTGACCGGTCAGGGGAGCGATGAGGGTGACATCCCGTTTGGCTCCCGATTTGAGCGCCGGCCACATCGTCGCGGCGAGGGCGCGGACTTCGGCGACGTCCGCTCGAGGCACCTCGGGAAGGAACTGGGTCTTCGGACCGGGCAGGTCGAGGGCCGCCGGCCACGTGGCCTTCGCGTGGATGCCGGCAGGCTCGAGGTCGGTCGCGTCGACAATCCGCCCGGCCAGGCCCTCCCGCAGCCACACCAGCAAGAAGCCCACGAAAGCACCGAGCAGCAGGCCGATGATGATCGGGGACGCGACCGCCATTAGAGACGGGCTCACGTCCGCCTCCTGGATGATCTGCGCGCCGCCGAGGGTCCCGACCGACTTGACCAGGGCCACAGTGTCGATGCGTCCCTGCTGGACGTCGCGGCGGTCGAGCAAGGCCTGCCGGGCCGGGCCGACAACGGCCTGGACCTGGTTGAGGCTCTCGGGGTCGGCGGTGGACAACGTCTTTTCGAGCTTGCTGATCTGCTCGTTCAGGTCGCTGATGTTGGCGTCGAGTTCCTTCTCGGCGGCATCGAGGACGGAGGTGTTGTACTTCGACAGGGCATCGATATAGGCCTTGCCGACCCCGTCGGCGACCTTCTTGGCGACGGCTCCGTCACTGGAGGTGACGCTCACGGTCACGACATTGGTCGTCGTGGCGTTGGCGGAGAACTGAGTGTCGTAGCTCGCATGCCCTGCCGGCAGGCTGGCCTCCACCGTCTTGGCGACGCCGTCGCTCTGCATCCGCCGCTGTTCGGCGTCGACGAGCCGGCCGCTGTCCTTGTTCGTCGCACCACTCTGGGTGCCGGTGGCATAGGGCAGCGTGACGGGTTCGCCGACGAGAATCTGGGTGGTGGCCACGTGCGGGATGCCGTTCTGGACGGCCTTGACCGCCGGGAATGCGGCACCCAGGAGGGTGAGCAAGGCGATCAACCACAAATTGCGGCGAAGCAAGTTCAACTGACGTCGGTGGTCGAGAACGACCCCTGATTCCTCCACTGTCACCCCAAGAAACTGATGTGTTGATTGACGGAAATGGTCCATGCCCGACTCGGTAGGGTACCTCCTCCACATCGGAGGCTCGACCGGCCGGGGGTCCGGTCGCTCAGCCCGGCCTCACCCGGCGGCGACGACCCGACCCGGAGGACCGGCGTCCGAGGGGCCGGTAAGCGGCGAGTACCGCCACCGCAACCGTCTCCGGGCTGTAATGAGCACTGGTCCGGTGGCCTGCCAGGGCGAGCCGGTCACGGTCGGCGGGGTCGTCGGCCAGACGGCCGATGGTCGTCGCGAGGGCATCGACGTCGCCCGGCGTCACCAGGAGGCCGTCCTGGTCGTGCGTGACGACCTCCGCCGGTCCGCCGGCGGCAGCGGCGATGACGGGCACGCCCGCGGCCATCCCCTCGATGACGACCTGGCCGAACGGCTCGGGCGTGACCGAGGCATGGACGAGGACGTCCATGAGCGCAAGCTCGCCCCAGATGTCCTGGCGGAAGCCGCGCCAGTCCACCCGGTCGGCGATCCCGAGGTCGGCGCACAGACGGTGGAGGGACTCGGCATACGCATCCTCACCGAACATCGCCGACCCGACGAGGTGCGCCCGCAGATCCCGTGTCGCGGCGGCCCGGGCGAAGGCGCGCAGGAACACGTCCTGGCCCTTCCACGGGGCCAGCCGCCCGACCATGCCGACGACGAGGGGACCTTCATGGGTATGCCGCGCCACCGCCGGCGCGGGCGGCACGACGTCGTAGACGACGGTGCTGCGCGCCGGCAGGGTCGATGCGGTTTCGCGGGAGTTGACCAGGACCGCGGAGGGGACCACGAGCGAGAGGCCCCGGACCAGCCAGACAGCCGGCATCGGCAGGTAGTCGTCGCTGATCCGGTCGCGAATATGCCAGAGCACCGGAATCGCTGCGGACCGGGCGGCGACACCGGCCAGGAGCGAGGACTTCAGGGAGTTGGTGTGGACGACGTCCGGAGCGATATCGCGCAGGAGGCGGCGAAGGGCGCGCAGATAGGACGTCGTCTGTGTAAGCGCGGCAAGACCGAGGGCTCCTGGCCGCACCGATTCCTTCCGCGTCTCGCGCAGCGAGGCGACCATGGGCAGGACGTGGACGGTCGCGCCGGCGGCCTCGAGGGCGGGTCCGAGGGGGCCGTCCTCGCCGAGGACGACGTGGGCGTCCACTCGGTCGCCGAGGGCTTCGACGAGGCGGATGAGCGCGACCTCACCGCCGGAGATCTGGGCGATGTGGTCGACGAACGCGATACGGGGCCGGTCGCCCGACGTCACGATGCGTCGGCCTCCGGTGTCCGGGCCGGTCCTGCAGGGCGCGGGAGGCGACCGAGGGTCGCCAGGCAGAGCCACAGCAAGACGCCGTACACGGCGCGGGTGGTGTCGGTGAAGATGATGCCGAAGGTCAGCGCGAGGGCCGCCGCGGCAATGCACGAGTCGGTGAGATCCGTGCGGCGGGCCCTCCTGACTGCCTTGGCTGTCGCCGTGACGAGGGCCCCGATGAAGAGGCTCCCGGCGACCACGCCATAGCGGGCCCACGACTCGAAGAGGCCGGAGTCGAAGTTGTGGTACTTGGGGTCGGTGAAGTCGGAGCTCGACAGGTCCGTGGCTCGCCCGGTGGCGCCGAACCCGAGCCCGACCGGGTCGCTGAGGACGTCGGGCGCAATCCGGGTCTGGAACTGGATGCGTTTCTGGAGGCTGGTGTCCTCGGTGGTCTGCGAGGTCGTCTTGGACGCGCGCTCGCTGATGCGCTCGATGATCGGCCCACCCAGGACGATCAACCCCGCCAGGAGGATGCCGACGATGGCGACCAGGCGCAGCATCTTGGTCCGGCCGAGCACGAAGAGCAGGGCCATCCCCAGGGCCAGGCCGATCCAGCCGGCGCGTACCAAGGTCGTCCCCAAGCAGACGATGCCGACCGCTCCGGCGAGGAACTGCCGGGTGATGCGCCGCTCGGCCACGAGGATCAGGAGAAGGGCGGCGAGCACCTGGCCGAGGGGTCCGGTCGTGCTCAGGGTCGAGAAGGTCCGAAAGTCGCCCGGGTTGGGATTGCCGAGATTGCTGACGGCGGACCCGACCAGCCAGGCCTTGTCCCACGCCGGGAGAAAAAGGAACTGGATCAGGCCGTACCCACCAAGGGCCAGGCAGCCCCAGACCGCGGTGTTGCGGACGATGCGGCGCAACTGATCGTCGTCCTCGACCACCTTGAGGACGAACATCCCGGTCACCAGCGGCCCGACGAGATAAAAGATGTCGACCGAGGCCGGGACCGGGCCGTTGCGCGCGATGCCGACGAGGGCGGCATACGTCATGACGGCGAGGGCGATGGTGACGAGATTGGCCACCTCCTTGCGCACCCGGCGTCGGGCCAGCACCGCCCAGGGGAGCGCGACGAGGCTGACCAGGGAAGCGGTGAGGATGATGGGGCTCTGCGCGTGATAGGTGGTCTTCCAGTCGACCACGCGGCGCACCTCGTTGGCGGTGAACCACATGATGATGGTGAAGACGAGATAGGAGTTCCACCGGCGCAGCACGAGCAGGGCGACGGCGAGGACGATGGCGACCGCGGGGTAGGCGAGCATGAGGAGTTTCGCCCCGCCGCCGACGGCACCCAGACACGAGAGCAGGACCAGACCGACCCCGAGAATCGTCCCCAGCGTGCCGCGGTCGACGACGGAACTTAGGTGGCGGACGGGGAGAGCGGTGGCGACGCCAGCGTCGATCGCTGCGCTCACTGCGCCTCCTGAAATGAACCATGCCCCCGGCCGAGGACGAACTCGGTGGACCAGTCTAGCCCTGGGATCCGACGGCCAGGACACGCCGAGTACGCCGTCCGGTGGCTGACGGTGGCGCGTCCTAGACTCGCGGGACGATGTCAGATCCCACCGCCCCGACCAGCAGTCCGCCGCCCGACCGGGGGGCGAACTTCGTCCATCTGCACTGCCACACCGAGTACTCCATGCTCGACGGGGCGGCCCGGATCGACGAATTGCTCAGCGCCGCCGCGGCGCAAGGGATGCCCGCCATCGCGACCACCGACCACGGCTATATCTACGGCGCCTACGAGTTCTGGTCCAAGGCGCGCAAGTACGACATCAAGCCGATCATCGGCGTGGAGGCCTATGTCACGCCCGGGACCGCGCGT
This sequence comes from Nostocoides sp., assembly GCA_016702415.1. Lineage (GTDB taxonomy): Bacteria > Actinomycetota > Actinomycetes > Actinomycetales > Dermatophilaceae > Nostocoides_A. Next base: position 245,571 of record JADJEA010000024.1, on the reverse strand, counting down.
GGCGACAAGACTCGCGTCAAGTGGGGGGATGGCGGTCGCGACGACGTCGGCGGCAATGGGGCCTACACCCACATGACCTTGTTGTCCCGGACCACCGAGGGCATGCACAACCTCTTCCGGATGAGTTCGCTGGCCTCGCTCGAGGGCCACTATTACAAGCCCCGCATGGACCGCGACCTCCTCAGCCGGTATGCCGAGGGGCTGATCGGGACGACCGGGTGCGTGGGCGGGGAGATCCAGACCCGACTGCGCTTTGGTCAGTATGCCGAGGCCAAGCAGGCCGCCGGTGAGCTGCAGGACATCTTCGGCCGCGGCAACTTCTATGCCGAGATCATGGACCATGGCCTGCCCATCGAGCGGCAGACGCGCAGCGAGTTGCTGCGCCTGGCTCGGGAACTCGGGCTCCCGCTGCTGGCGACGAACGACCTGCACTACACCAACGCCGCGGATGCCAAGGCCCACGCCGCTCTCCTGTGCGTTCAGTCGGCGTCGACCCTCATGGACCCGGGCCGGTTCAAGTTCGACGCCGAGACCTTTTATCTGCGCAGCGCGGCGGAGATGCGCGAACTCTTCCGCGAGCTTCCCGAGGCGTGCGACAACACCTTGCGGATCGCCGAGGAGTGCGAGGTCACCTTTGTCGAGCGCGAGGGCCAGTACATGCCGCGCTTCCCCTGCCCACCGGGGGAGGACGAGACCTCGTGGTTCGTCAAGGAGGTGGAGGCGGGCCTTCAGGCGCGCTATCCGGCAGGGGTGCCGGACGCCTCGCGGGCGCAGGCGGCATACGAGACCGAGGTCATCCTCGGCAAGGGGTATGCCGGGTACTTCCTCGTCGTCGCCGACTTCATCAACTGGGCCAGGGATCACGGCATCCGCGTCGGTCCGGGGCGTGGATCGGGCGCGGGTTCGATGTGCGCCTTCGCGATGCGGATCACCGATCTCGACCCGCTGCGCCACGGCCTGATCTTCGAGCGCTTCCTCAACCCGGAGCGGCCGTCGATGCCCGACTTCGATGTCGACTTCGACGAGCGCCGCCGCGGCGAGGTCATCCGTTATGTGACGGAGAAGTACGGCGATGACCGGGTGGCGCAGATCGTGACCTACGGCACGATCAAGGCCAAGCAGGCGGTCAAGGACGCCGCGCGGGTGCTCGGCCATCCGTTCGCGATGGGGGACCGGCTCACCAAAGCGATGCCGGCGGACGTCATGGGCAAGGGCGTGCCACTCAAGGGGATCTTCGACTCCGCCCATCCGCGGTATGCCGATGGCGCCGATTTCCGGGCCATCCACGAGGCGGAGGAGCCGGTCCGCGAGATCGTCGACACCGCCATCGGTCTGGAAGGGCTGAAGCGTCAGGCCGGCGTCCACGCCGCCGGCGTCATCATGTCGAGCGAGCCGTTGACCGACCTGATACCGATCATGAAGCGGGAGCAGGACGGGCAGATCATCACCCAGTTCGACTACCCCTCGTGCGAGCGGCTCGGGCTGGTCAAGATGGACTTCCTCGGGCTGCGCAATCTGACCATCCTCGACGACGCCATCGACAACATCCGCGACAACCGGGGTGTGGAGGTCGACCTCGACGCACTGTCGGAATCCCTCGACGATCCCGCCGTGTACCAACTCCTCTCCCGAGGCGACACCCTTGGGGTCTTCCAGCTCGACGGCGGCGGGATGCGGACCCTGCTCAAGCTCATGCAGCCGGACAACTTCGAGGACATCTCCGCCGCCCTCGCTCTCTATCGGCCCGGGCCGATGGGCGTCGATGCGCACACCAACTTTGCGCTGCGCAAGAACGGTCGCCAGGCGGAGACCCCCTTGGACCCGAAGCTGGAGGGTCAACTCGAACCCGCGCTCGTCGAGGCGCTGCAGCCGATCCTGGGCACGACATACGGCCTGTGCGTCTATCAGGAGCAGGTCATGGAGTTGGCCCAGAAGCTGGCCGGCTACACGCTCGGCACCGCCGATCTCCTGCGGCGGGCCATGGGCAAGAAGAAGAAGGAGGTCCTCGACGCCGAGTTCGACACCTTCTCGGCTGGCATGCGCGGGCAGGGCTTCTCGCAGGCCTCGGTCAAGGCCCTCTGGGACGTCCTGGTGCCCTTCTCGGACTACGCGTTCAACAAGGCGCACACCGCGGCATACGGCCTGGTGTCGTACTGGACGGGCTACCTCAAGGCGAACTATCCGGCCGAGTACATGGCGGCGCTGCTGACCAGCGTGCGCGACGACAAGGACAAGTCGGCGCTCTATCTCAACGAGTCCCGGCGCATGGGGATCGTGGTCCTCCCGCCGTCGGTCAACGAGTCGCGGGCGGCCTTCGCGGCTGTCGGGGGCGACATCCGGTTCGGGCTCGAGGCGATCCGCAATGTCGGCCGGAATGTCGTCGATGCCATCGTCGCGGCCCGGGAGGAGAAGGGGAAGTTCTCCTCCTTCGCCGACTTCCTCGACAAGGTGCCGGTCTCGGTGTGCAACAAGCGGACCATCGAGTCCCTCATCAAGGCAGGCGCCTTCGACGATCTCGGGCAGCCACGCGGGGGGCTGTTGCGGATCCACGAGGACTATGTCGAGGCGTATGTCGAGGGCAAACGCGCGGCGGCGATGGGCCAGGATTCCCTCTTCGGGGGCTTCGAGGACGACCTCAGCATGGACACTTCGGGGCTGCCGCCGATCCCCGCGGTTCACTGGGACAAGCGCACTCAGCTGGCCCACGAGCGCGACATGCTCGGCCTCTATGTGTCCGACCACCCGCTGTTCGGCATCGAACACGTCCTCCACCGCAATAGCGACACCAGCATCGCCGCGCTGATGGAGGAGGACTCGGCGTACGAGGACGGGGCCCAGGTCACGGTGGCCGGGCTGATCACCGGCCTCGCCGTCAAGCGGAACAAGAAGGGCGACCCGTATGCCATGGTGACCGTCGAGGATCTCGGCGGTGCGGTGGAGGTGATGTTCTTCACCAAGACCTATCTCGCGTGCGCGTCGCTGCTCGCCATGGACGCGGTGTGTTCGGTCAAGGCGCGCGTGCGGCGCCGCGAGGACGGGGTTCAGTTGTCGGCTGTCGATTTCGTCCTGCCGGAGATCACCGAGGGGCCGCGCGGGCCCGTGGTCCTGTCCATGGACCTCACCCGGGCCACCCCGCCGCGGATCGAGCAGCTCAAGACCGTCCTCACCGCCTATCCGGGAGCAACGGAGGTGCATCTCAAGCTCGTTCAGCCCGGCCGCTCGGTCTTGCTGAGGTTGGACGACCACTATCGCGTCGACGCCAACGAAGCGTTGATGGGCGATCTGAAGGTGCTCCTCGGCGCGCGCAGCGTGAGCTGACCGGCTCGTCCGTCACGCTGACTACAGTGGCCCGGTGATCGAGCCCGAGACCGACCGCCCCGACGCCATTCATCGCGACCCGGTCGAGCAGGACCCGGACGCGCACACTCCGGGCGCGCCGGCGTCGGCCCAGCAGCAGCCGGTTCCCGTTCCGGTGGCGCCGGTGGCCCCGCAACGCCCGTTCGTGCGGGAGGTGCACGGCATACGGACCGAGGACCCGTTCGCGTGGATGAGGGACCGGGACGACCCGCAGCTCCATGCCTACCTGGAGGCTGAGAACGCCTACGCCGAGGCGCGCACGGCACACCTGGATTCGCTTCGCGAGACCCTGTTCCAGGAGATCAAGTCCCGGGTGCAGGAGAGCGATTTGTCGGTCCCGGTTGGCGACGGACCGTGGTGGTACTACAGCCGAACGGTCGAGGGGGGCCAGTACGCCATTCACGCGCGCTGCCCGCGAACTCCCGGTCAGCCTCGACCACAGATCGAGGGTGACGCTCACGTCGAGGGTGAGCAAATCCTGCTCGATGGCAACTCGGCCGCCGCCGGGAGCGAGTTCTTTGCGGTCGGTGCCCTGGCGGTCAGTTGCGATCATCGCCTCCTGGCCGCCGGGACGGACCGGACCGGCGACGAGCGGTTCGACATCGTCGTCACCGAGGTGGCCACCGGGGAGGTACTCGACACCGCGATCACGGACGTCGGCTACGGGGCCGAGTTCGACCGCTCGGGCCGGTTCCTCTTTTATGTCGCCCTCGATGATGCGTGGCGTCCGCACCAGGTCTGGCGCCACCAGATCGGGACGCCTCGGCATACGGACGTTCTCGTCTATCAGGAGGACGACGAGCGGTTCTGGATGGGACTCGGCGGCTCGCGCGACGATCGTTTCCTGATGATCGGCGTCGGCTCCAAGACGACGAGCGAGACCTGGCTGTTGCCCGCGGACGAGCCGACGGGGACATGGCGGTGTGTCGCGCCTCGCCGGGAGGGGATCGAATACGACGTCGAGCCCGACGGTGAGCGCCTCCTGATCCTCCACAACACCGACAATCCGGAGGCGGACCTGGCCTGGGCACCGATCGGGTCGTGCTCGGCCGCGGACTGGCGGCCGATCCTGGGCTCCGGCCCCGGGGAGAGGCTCCTCGACATCGACGCCTTCGAGTCGTATGCCGTGCTCTCCCTCCGCAGCCACGGCCTGCCGACGTTGCGGGTCCTCCCGCGCGACCCGGCCTCCCCCACCGGGTTCGGTGCGCCCCGGCCGTGGCCCGCCGCGGGAGAGTTGACCACAATCAGCCTCGCCGATAACCCCGAACTCGACGCGAACACCGTCCTGGTGGTCGAGGAGAGCTTCGTGACCCCGCGGGCGGTCTACGACGTCGACCCCCGCAGCGGGGACCGCACGCTCGTCAAACGGCAGCCGGTGCTCGGCGACTTCGACGCGGCGGACTATGTCGAAAGCCGCGAATGGGTGCCGGCCGCCGACGGGGTCGACATCCCGGTCAGTGTCGTGCGCCGCCGTGACATCACCCCCGATGGGAGCGCCCCCGGCCTGCTCACCGGCTATGGCGCCTATGAGATCGCCAACGACCCCTATTTCTCCGTCGCCCGGTTGAGCCTGCTCGACCGAGGTGTCGTTGTTGTCGTCGCACACGTGCGCGGCGGCGGGGAGATGGGCCGGGCGTGGTACGACCAGGGCAAGCTCGCCCGCAAGGCCACGACCTTCACCGACTTCGTTTCCGTCGCGGACGCCCTGCGCGGTCGCTGGGTCGACCCGGCTCGACTGGGCTGTGAGGGCGGGTCGGCCGGGGGCCTGCTGATCGGCGCGGTCCTCAACAGCGCGCCCGATCGGTTCCGGGTGGCGATCGCCAAGGTCCCCTTCGTCGATGCGTTGACCTCCATGCTCGACCCGGACCTGCCGCTCACGGCGGGGGAGTGGGAGGAGTGGGGCGACCCGCTGGGGGACCCCGCGGCATACGGCTGGATGGCGGCTTATGCGCCCTACGACAATGTCCGCGCGCACACCTATCCCGCGATCCTCGCCACGACGTCCCTCAACGACACCCGAGTCCTGGTCACCGAGCCGGCCAAGTGGGTTGCCCGCCTACGGACTCTGGCGACGAATGACCCGGCCGCGAGGCCGATCCTCCTGCATACCGAGATGACGGCCGGTCATGGCGGCCGGTCGGGGCGCTACGACGCGTGGCGCGAGATTGCCTGGGACTGGGCCTTCCTCCTGGATCGCCTCGACGCAGCCGGCGACTGAGGGGCGGGCAGCCGAACTCTCGCGGCCGGGGCTCGATTCAGCCGGCTCGATCCACCGGGGCACCTCGACGGAGTTGCGCTCGTCGCGCGCAAAACCGGCCGCGCCGGTAGCCTCCGCGGTACGAGGTGGCCGGTGGCTGCCCGAACACGGAGGAACTGATGCGACACACTCGAACCCTGCTCGCGACCGGCGCGGTCGCTGCCCTGGCCGCCGCCCTGGCCACCTCGAGCGGAGCCGCCTCGGCTCCCGGCAATGGCAACCGCCCAATCACCGTGCAACTGCTGTCCTTCAACGACTATCACGGTCATCTCGAGGCCACCGATGCGCCGCTGGCGAGCGATGCCACCAAGACCCCGGTCGGTGGCGTGGAGTACCTCTCGGCCAAGCTGGCCCAGTTGCGGACCAAAGTCGCGCCGGGCCACAGCCTCACTGTCGCCGCCGGGGACCTCATCGGCGGCTCGACCTTCCTGTCGGGCATGTTCCACGACGAGCCGTCCATCGAGTCCATCAACACCCTTGGCCTGAGTGTGAGTAGCGTCGGCAACCACGAGTTCGACGAGGGGACCGACGAACTGCTGCGCATGCAGTACGGCGGGTGTCACCCCGTCGACGGCTGTTACTTCCCTGGCCAGCCGTATGCCGGGGCGAGCTTCCCCTATCTGGCCGCCAATGTCCTGAAGAAGTCCGACAACAAGCCCTTGCTCCCGGCGACCACCGTCAAGACGGTCGACGGGGTTGCCATCGGCTTCATCGGCATGACGTTGCGCGAGACCCCGACCCTCGTCGACCCGGCGGGTGTCTCCTCGGTGACCTTCAAGGACGAAGTGACGACCGCGAATGCCGCGGCCAAGGCGTTGATGAAGCAGGGAGTCAAGGCCATCGTCCTGCTCATCCACGAGGGTGGCTATCAGACTCCCGACACCGCGCCCTACAACGGATGCACCGGGTTCTACGGCCCCATCGCCGACATGGCGACGCGGTTCAGCCCCCTCATCGACGTCATCGTCTCCGGCCACACCCACCAGCCCTATGTCTGCACGGTGCCCGACCCGGACGGGAACCCGCGTCTGGTGACCAGCGCCGCGTCATACGGTCAGATCGTCACCGAGACGACCTTCACCGTCGGCTCCCGCAATCGTGAGGTGGACCGTGGGTCGTTCGTCTCCGCCAATGTCCTGGTCGACCGGGGCACCAAGGACCCGGCTGAGACCGCTGTCCTGGACAAGTGGCGCTCACTGGCCGGGCCGATGGCCGCCCGTGTCGTCGGCACCGTCGCGCAGGACGTCACCGGGGACTCCAGCGGAAACCGCGGAATCGAGACCCCGATGGGCGACCTCATCGCCGATGCGATCCTGTGGGGCACCCAGTCCGGCAACACCCAACTCGCATTCATGAACATCGGTGGGGTCCGGGCCAGCTTCCGCGTCAACCAGATCAGCAATGGCGAGCAGCCGGGCGAGATCACCTACACGGAGGCCTACAACGTCGCCCCCTTCGGCAACCTTCTCGTCTCCCTCGACATGACCGGTCAGCAGATCAAGGACACGCTCGAGCAGCAGTACATCCCGACCCGCGGGCGGCCCAATCTCGGCCTCGGTGTGTCGGCTGGCTTCGCCTACACCTGGGACGCGACGCAGCCGCAGGGAAGCCGGGTCGTGCCAGGGTCCATGACGCTCAACGGGGTCCCGATGTCGATGACCGCGACCTATCGTGTCGGCACGATCAACTTCCTGGCAAACGGCGGCGACTCCTTCACCGGCTTCCAGGCCGGAACCAACCTCGTCGGCGGCAAGGAAGACCTCGCCAACCTGGCCGACTACCTCGGCGCTCATCCCGGGATCACCCCGCCCGCGGACCGGGTCGCCGGCCTCTGACCCCGGCCCACAGGCGGACCCCCGACGACACCAATGGGTATGCCGCTCGCCCCCGCCCCCGGATCCTCCCAGGTCCGAGGACGAGGGAGTCGGCGGTGACCGAGATTGGTGTAGCCGGGGGTTCGGTGGCACCGGCCTGGCTACGCTGAGAGTCATCGGAGGTGCACATGGACGCTGGGCGCGGTGAGTTTGGGCGCGGTGAGTTCGGGCGCGGTGGCCTTCGCTGGCTCGCGTGTGGTGAGGATGTCGTCCCGGCCGGCGAGGGCTGGCTGGTGCCCCGTGAGCGGGAGCGGTTATCCCGGATGCGGTTCACCAAACGCCGCACCGAATACCTCCTGCGCCGGTGCGCCGGGAAGCGCGCCGTGGCCGCGTCCCTCGGCCTGCCCACCGACGAGGCGTCCCTCGCCCGCATCGCCATGCTCAATGCCCCCGGAGGGGCGCCCTATGTCGAGATCGACGGTCAGAGAGCGGATTTCGACATCTCGCTCACCGATCGGGCCGGGCAGGCGGTCGCCCTGGTCGGTCCGTCCGGATCGATGGCTGCCGGCACGCTCGGGATCGACCTGGAGATCGCCGAACCCCGCTCCGCGGGTTTCGTCGCGGACTTCCTCACGCCGCCCGAGCAGCGTTGGGTCGCCGATCAGCGCGCGGCGCACGGCGCTGACGGCTGGGACGCTGCGGCGAACCTGATCTGGTCGGCCAAGGAGGCGGCCCTTAAGGTCCTGAGGGTGGGCCTGCGCGCCGACACCCGCAGCGTCGTCGTCACCGTGCACCCGGTCGCGCGCGCCGACGGCTGGGGTGAGTTGCTCATCGACGGCGGGGCCCAGGCCTTCCCCGGCTGGTGGCGCCGGGACGGGGCATTCCTGCTCACCCTCGCCACCCGGACCCTCACCCCGCCACCGGCCCCGATGCCGGGCAGCGCGGACCTGGGGGTCGCCATACCCACTCATTCGTGGATGGCGAACCCGGTCCACCGCCCCTGACCGGCCCGACTGACGGGAGGCCGGCCCCACAACCACGCCGAGGGGGTATGCCGAGGGGAGACTCGGCATACCCCCTCACCATGAGGGTGGGGTCACCTCCCGAGGTAGGCCGCCATCCCACGCTCGAGTGCGTCGATGACGTAGGGCCGCAGGTCGACGGCCTTGATGATCTTGTCGACCGAGCCGACCCGCTGGGCGCGCTCGATCGTGTGGATCCCGTCGAACTCGTCGGCGACCTCACGCAACTTCTCCGAGCGCACCTCGGCGCTGGTCCGAGCCAACGTCGCGCGGGCCGCCGCCGCCTCGGCGCCGCTGGCGCTGGCCGCGGCCGCACGCGCGCCCTTGACGCGCTCGTCGCCCTCGGTGCGGACCTTGACCTCGCGGGCGAACACCGTGGCCGCCGCGGGGGCACCGCCGATAACGGAGGCGAAGGACCCCTCGACGGCGGCGATCTCCATCGTCTCGGTCAACGCCTTGGAGAAGACGACGAACGCGCCACCGTGATACCGGGAGACGACGACGAAAACGATCGGGCCCCGGAAGTTGGTGACCGCGCGGCCGATCTCGGCGCCATACTCCAACTGCCAGTTGCGCATCGACTCCGGTGAGCCGTCGAAGCCGGAGAGATTGGCCAGGACGACCAGGGGCCGGTTCCCGCTCGCCGCGTTGACCGCGCGGGCGGTCTTGCGCGAACTCTGCGGGAAGAGCGTGCCGGAGGTCCATGCGGGCGGGCCGTAGGAGGGGACGAACCCGCGGCGCGGCACGGTGTGCGACTCCAGACCGAGCATGCACACCGGGATGCCACCCACTGTCGCGTCCCACACGATGGAGGTGTCGGCGTCCTGCCAGGCCTGCCACCGCTCCAGGGGCGCGCAGTCGACATCGGTGACCGACCGCATGACCGAACGCATGTCGAAGGGCTGCTTGCGCTCGGGGTTGGTCGCGGCGTCGAAGACGTCGCCGACGCGCGTGAACGTCGAGCCGGCGATCGCCGCGTGCGGCGAGGGCCGTACGTCGCGGTCGACCGGGTCGGTCGTCGGGCGGCGCCGGGGGAAGGTTTCCCCGGGCACGACATAGGTGTAGTCGTAGTGCTGGAGCAGGAGCGCGCACGCCTCGGGGAAGCTCGGCGCCCAGTACTGCGCCTGGCCGTTCGGCCCCATGACCCGGTCGAATCCGCCGATGCCGGAGTTGTCGTCCGCGGACACGGCGCCGGAGAAGTCGAGAGCTTGCTTCCCGGTCAGCACCATCGCCGACGCGGGGGTCATGACGAGGATGCCCTTGGTATGCATGAGCATGGTCGCTTCGGCGTTCCAATAGGGCTGGCCGCCGACGTTGATGCCCGTGACGATGATGTTGACCTCGCCGCCGGCCTGGGTGTACTCGATCAGCCGGCGCAGGGTCAGCGCGATCCAGTCCATATTCTCGGTGCCGGAGTCCATGGCGATGAGGGCGCCGGAGGACACGGCATACCACTCGACCGGGATCTTGTGGTCGAGCGCATAGGCGAGGACCGCGTTGATCCGCCGGCACTCCGGCTCGGCGAGATTGCCCAGGCCCTGGGTCGGGTCGGACAGCAGGGCGATGCGGGTCATGCCCTCGGGGTGGACGGGGGTGTAGTTCGTCATCAGCCCGACGACGAGGTGCGCCGAGTTGTTTCCGGGGGCGCGGTCGACCGGGACGAGCTCGTCGTTCTCGCCGAGATCGAGCTCGACGAACGACCCGGGCGGGAACGGCGAGGCGTCCCCGGGGTTCGGGGTGAGCATCCGGGCGATTTCGTACGGATAGGGCGACTTGAAGCGTGCCGCCGTGAGGACCTTTTGGGCGTACTTCGTCAGTGGTCGCACCGGGTTGGGCCCGGGCTCGTCCATCCGGATCGTCAGACCACCGGCCCCGAGCCCGTCGAGGACGAGGATGCGGTCGCGCAGCATCCGCTTGCCCACCGGGTCGGTCTCGGGGACCGAGACGTGGAGGACGATCTTCTCCAGTCCGGCTCCGCGGGCCAGGCCCTCGTAGGTGCGAGCCAGGGTGTACCAGTCGGTCGCTGGGATGGTCCAGGTCGGCCGGATCGACATGACCAGGCGGTTGGCGACCGGGCGTTCCCGCGAGGGGTATGCCGCCAACGCCGACCGCATGGCGGCGAGCGCCGCGAGACCCATCCGGCCCAGGAGCGGGTATGTCGTGGTGCCGCTCTCCTCGTCGTGGACCGGGGTCAGGTCACGCACCTCGGCGAGGGCGAACAACCGGTGATCCTTCGGGTTGTCCTTGGCGACGCCGTCGAAGAGATAGACATCCTCGGGTGAGGGCAGCCGGCTGAGCGTGAAGTTCGACAACCGCCACAGGTCCAGCCGCTTGCCGAGCATGGGGTGGAGGTTGCGATAGATCGGCTCCTCGACGAAGCCGCCCTCGTCGTCCTGACGGAAGGTCAGGTGCTGGGTCCGCAGCCGGCTCGCCCCGGCCCCGCCGAGCGTCGTGATAGTCAGGTCGAGGCGGTGCAGCGGCCGACCGAAGTCGCAGTCGGCGAGCACGTCATCGAGGCTGGACGCCAGATGCTCGACGTCCTGCCAGGCCCCTTCGCGCCAGCTCACCAGGTCCACGACGGCCTCCCGCTGGAAGGCGTGCGTGCTCAGGTGGGCCGCGATCGCGCGTGAGGCCCGCGGGAGATCGGACACGGGGACATAACCGGCGACGACGTGGATGTCGCGGTCGTCGTAGGCGTAGTGGGCGAAGATGAGTTCGATCCCGTCGATGACGTCGACGTCGAGGCCGCGCAGGTCCCGAATGCGGTAGAACCGGCGCAGATAGGTCTCCAGGATCGCGGCGCGATAGTCGCGGGCGTGAGCGGGGTCGACCTCACCGCCCAGGCTGGAGCGCCAGGCGTCGAGCAGGAGCGAGCGCATCGGTTGCGGCGACCAGACGAGGCGGTTGATCCAGTCCGAGCGCTCCGGGGCCCGCGGCGTCGCCGCGAGGGCCGACATCAGCGAGGCCATCTCGCGGGTGTTGTCCTCGACGACCTTCTCGATCGCCGGCTGCTCGAAGGTCTGGAACTGGACATCGCGCGCCAAGTCGGTGACATCGGCATGGCGACCCTCCGTCGCCGAGACGAGGCGGTCGAGCCGTTCGCGCCACTGCTGGCTCGGTCCCTCCACGCTGGTGTTGCGCAACCGGCGCTCCAGGATCGCGACGACGACGGCGGTGAGTTCCGGGACGCGGCTGAAGGACCGGAAGATCCACAAGGTCGCGCTCTCGAGGCCCTCGCGATCGGACAACGACGTGATCCCGTAGCGCGAAAGCGCCGCCTGCAGGCGCGAACGGTACCCCGCGGGCAGCCCGGCCCGGTCGGGGTCGAGCCACTGGAGGAAGGCGAGGAAGAACTCCTGGGTGTTGTCGGTGTTCTCCATGTCGGGGTCGGCACCGGAGTCGGCCTCGACCCGCGGGCGATAGAGCGACCCGATCTCGGCGAAGAGGTCGAGGAAGGCGTCCTCCTGATCGCGCAGGACGGTGTCACCGGGGTCGCTGGAGGCGGCGAGCTTGGTATAGGTGCCGACCAGGCCCTTGACCGCGGCCGGGTCGAGGTCGTAGCCGAGGAGGTAGTCGGTGAGGGCACCGAAGACCCGCGTCGCCATGTGGGTATGCCGACCGGCCTGGTCCGCGGCCGCCGCGGTGAGCGGGGCCAGGGAGAGCGACTCCGCATCGACCGACGCATCCGCGGCCTCCGCCTCGTGGGCGCGGATCCGCAGCAGCGGCATACCCTTCTCGACCTGGGCGTTGGGGAGCACGGCGACCGAGGTCACCTCACCCGCGAAGGGTGCGGTGACCGTCGTGACCATCTTCATCGACTCCAGGACGGCGATCGGTTGCCCCTGCTCGACCTTGTCGCCTCGGGCGACCAGGATGGAGCCGACGAGGGCCGGCCAGCCGGTGCGGACGACGACGCCGTCCTCGCGGCGGACCTCGTGGGCCACGCTGTCGATCTCGAGCTCGACGGCTTCCTCGTCGGTGCGGACCACGACGCTCGCCTTGCGCCCGCCCGCGACGAGCCGCAGCTCCTGCGGGCTGCGCCGGTCCACGGTCACCTCGACCGCGGTGTCGGCGTGGACGCGATAGCGGTCGCCGGCGATCCGATCCACCCGCAGCCGATAGGGCCGCCCGCGATAGGAGAGCTGGAGGTTGGTCCCGACCTGCTCGGGGTGTTCGGGCCGGCCACGGGCCGCGCTCGCCCGGAAACTCGCCTCGACCAAGGCCTGGTCGGCCTCGTAGAACTCGACCGCGCCGGCGATCAACGCCATCGGGTCGGCCGGGGCATCGAAGGCCCCCTCACCGCGGCGCCGCTCCAGCCACCCCGAGGAGACGGGGCCGCTCTGGAACTCGCTGTCGGACAAGGCGGACAGCAACTCGGTCCGGTTGGTCAGGCCGCCGTCGAGGACGACGCCCATCCGGTCGAGAGCGCGCCGGAGGCGGGCGATCGCCTCACCGCGATCGCGTCCCCAGGCCGTGATCGTCGCGACGAGGGGTCGCTTTCCGGGTCGACGACGTCGTCCTCGCGCCGGCTGGCATCGACCCGGACGCCGGTGCCCACCGGCAGGGACAGCAGGCGCAGCGCGCCGCCGGTCGCTTCGCCCTCGCGCAGCGGGTCCAGCGCGAGCAGGCTGGCCTCCACGGTGGCGCCGTCGCCCTGAGGCGGGGCCTCGCCGAGGGTTTCCCCGGCATTCACGCGCAATTGGAGTTCGACGAAACTCGCCCCGGTGGTCTCCTCGACACCGGCGTGGACCGGGCGGCTGGCGGCCGCGCGGCATACGGCATAGGTGACCTCGTCGTCGGCGAGGGTGAAGGACACCGTCACCGCACCGGTGGCACCGGAGGCGCGGACGAGGGTGCGGGCGGCCTCCTCCATTCCGCGGGCGACCTCGGGAGCCAGGACCGCGGGATATTCGGCGAGAACGAGATGGTCACCGGAGCGGACCGTCACCTCACGCACACCCAGAGTCCAGGTCGTCCCGTGGGCGTCGGTGAGAGTGTCGACCTCGAGATCGCGATAGTTGCTCGCGCCGGGATCGACCGTGACGCCCGCCTCCGATCCGACCGCCGCGAGGGCGGCCGGGTCGGACAGGCGGGCCAGCGCCTGCGCACCGCACCCGACGACGTGCAGGCCAGTGCTCTCGGCCTCCGCCAGCAGGTCCACCACTGGGGCGTATGCCGCGGCGTCCCCGCACACGAGGGCCGTCACCCCGGCGTCGCGCAGGGCCGCGACGACACCGGCCGCATCCGTCCCGGCCGGGACGAAGAGCGCCTCGTCCGCCTCGCGGGCATACCACGGGGTGGCCGCCAGCGGGTGGACGACGATCGTTGTGTAGGCGAACCGCGGGTCGCGGCCGAGTGTGCCGATCGCGGCGAGGAACCGGACCACAGGTTCCCCGTGGTCGATGATCGCCAGCCGGGTTGTCGCTCCCACGGTGTTCATGCCCCTTCGTCAGTGTGCGGTGTGCGGATGACCGGTCGGGTCAGCCGAAGGTCTTCCCGAGCGCCTGGGCGACGTCATCGCTCAGGTCTCCGGGAAGCTGGACGGTGTCATAGCCCTCGAGGACGACGACGACCGAGCCCGAGGAATCGGTGACGACGACGTCCGAACCGCCGCCCTCGCGGGCGGTCGCCTTGGCGAAGAGGGGACCCTCCACCGTGGCCGGGTCGCGCAGGACGCTGGTGCGTCCCACGCGCATCGGCAGGGCGAGTCGGCCGGCGGTCCCGGCCTCCCAGAGCCCGGACGTCTGGAACGACAACTCGACCAGGCGCGGCGCCGTCAACAGCGGTGCGTCCGCCGGGACATGGTTGTCCGGCAGGTCGGCGGTCATCCGCGCGGTCGCGCCCGCACCGTCTCGCCACGCCTGCTCCACGACCTGGTAGGCCGGGCCGTGGAAGTAGAACGTGTAGACCAGCCCCTGGTCGACGCTGCCCTCGGGTGCCTCGGTGACCACATCGGCGTGGGCATCCTGCGGCGGGGCGTCGGTGAGGCGGACGGTTCCGGTGAAGTGGGTCGTCGTCGTCGGGGTGGCCTGGCCCGGCAGCTGGCGGCTGGCGGTCAGGGTGCACCGGGCGATCAGGTCGCGTCCCTCCGGGGCCGGCGAGACGACGGCGCTGATCGTCAGCGTTCGGGGCTCGTCGCGGAAGAACTTGACCGGCGCCGCGAACGAGACGTCCTCGACCGCGGCAACGCGGTATCCGGGCGGCGCCACGAGCGCGGCGACCTCGGCGAAGGACTCCATCCCCATGACACCCGGCAGGACGGGCTGTGCCGTCGATCCGGTGGTCGTAGAGGAAGGCCTGCTGCGCCGGGTCGAGCGTCGTCCGTGACGTGATCCCGGTGTGGACGCTCGCGTTGACCTCGCCGATCATCGGGCCCTGGGCGCCGATGGCGTCGGTGTCCAGGCCGCCGGTCTCGTGATACTCGGCCGCCATGGCACCCAGCACCCCGGCGACGATGACCTCGCCGCTGTATGCCGATGCCTCCAGTTCGCGGCGAACCCAGGCCACGCCCGCGTCCGGCGGGAGCATCTGGACCCCGGCCATCTCCATGATCTTGGGAATCGACCCGCGGGTCGCCATCCCGATCCCGCCCCAGGCCGTCCAGTCCGTGGCCAGCCCGCGGGTCTGCGGACGGGTGCGGCGGAGGTTGGAGACGACCTTGCAGAGCAGGTCGTTGGCGGAGGAGTAGTCGGTCTGGCCCTGGTTGCCGAAGCGGCCCGCGACCGAGGAGAAGACGACGACCGCCCCGACCTCCATGTCCTTGGCCGAACGCCAGACGTTGAACCAGCCGGTGGTCTTGACGTCGAAGACGAGGTTGAACTCGCGCGCCTCCTTCTCGGGGAGGTTACGGCTGATCTCGAGGCCCGCCGCGTGGAGGAGGACGTCGATCTTGCCGGACCGCTCGCGCACCTGCGCCAGGACCGCACCGACCGCCTCGGGGTCGGTCAGGTCGACGCTGTAGTAGTGCGCCGTGCCACCGGCGTCGGTGACTGCCTCGATTGCGGTCAGCGCCGCCTCGAGCCGCTCCAGCCGGGCGATCTCCTTGTCGATGGCGACCGGAGTCGCCTTCTGCCCGGACTCCTTCAGCCGCCCCGCGATGGTCGCCTTGAGGGCGTTCTTGTCGGTGCGGAAGGTGACCAGGTCGGCGTCCTCGGGGTCCGGCGTCGGGGTCAGGTCGAGGAGGTGGAAGGTCCCACCACTCGCCTTGGCCAAGTCGGCCGTGATCGCCGAGACGATGCTGCCGGCCGCCCCGGTGACCAGGAAGACCGAGTCGGAGGTCAGCGGCATACCACCCTCGTGCAGGGCGGAACCGTCCTCGTTCAGGGCCGGGAAGGGCTCCTCGACGAAGGCGACGCCATAACGCTGGCCGTCGATGCGGCCGATCTCGACACATCCGGGATCCCGTAGGGTCTCCTCGATGAGCAGGTCGGCGATCGCCGCGGTCTTGCGGCTGGCCGGGACGTCGACGGCCTTGACGACGGCGTCGGGGCGCTCCTTCTTGTAGGACTTCGTGAACCCGGTCACCGCCCCGCCGAGCACACTCGCGGCACCGCCGGCGTCATAGCCGTGGAATCCGCCCAGGCGCGTCGCGGAAACAAGGAACGGGCTCGACTCCCATAGAGCGCGCATCGTCGCATAGAGACCCTTGACCCGGCGCTGGAGGGCGCCTTGCCATTCGTGGAGGTCGTATGCCGTGACGTCACCCTCGTCGTCGAGCGCCGGCAGCCAGTAGACACCGGCAATCGGGCCCTCCTGCATCCACTCGGCGAGCCGGGCGGCGAAGTCGTCGTCGCCGAGCTCGGCCGCTCCGAAGAGGACCGTCGCGCCCTGCTTCTCCAGGCGCTTGACGAGCGCGTCGGCAACGCCGGCACCATCGCCCCGGACCACGACACGGGCTCCATCGAGGCGGACCCCGGTCGCGACGCTCTTGTCGGCGGCCGGGCGCAACGACGGGACCGGGATGCGCCGGGGGAGCGCATCGATCGCGCGGAGGTCACCGACGATGGTCGAGCCGTGGGGGTGGGCAGCAGCGGCGGGGGCTGCGCTGCCCCCACTGCCGGTGCTGCCGCCGCCAGCGGCCGGGGCGTTGTCCCCGAGCCGGCTGCGGACCCAGCCGGCGACGTGGTTCATCGTCGGGAAGTCGCGCAGCTTGAGGTTCTCGTCGCGTTCGAGGTCCCAGGAGGCGCGGATGGCGGCGAAGACCTCGGCCTGCTTGACGGTGTCGACGCCGAGGTCGGCCTCGAGGTCGAGGTCGGGGTCGAGGAGGTCGGCGGGGTAGCCGGTCATCTCGGCAACGATCTCGATCACCTTGGACAGCACCGGGTCGCCACCCGTGGCGGACGGGTCGGCCCCGCCGGGAGCGGGTGCCTCGGCCGCCGGAGCAGCGGCTGCGGGGGAAGCTGGCGCTGTCGGCGCGGCCGGGGCGGAGATCCCGAGCCGGCTGCGGACCCAGCCGGCGACGTGGTTCATCGTCGGGAAGTCGCGCAGCTTGAGGTTCTCGTCGCGTTCGAGGTCCCAGTTGCCGCGGACGGCGGCGAAGACCTCGGCCTGCTTGACGGTGTCGACGCCGAGGTCAGCCTCGAGGTCGAGGTCGGGGTCGAGGAGGTCGGCGGGGTAGCCGGTCATCTCGGCGACGATCTCGGTGACCTTGGCCAGGATCTCGTCCTGCCCCGCGGGGCTGCCGCCGGTGCCGGCGCAGCCGCGGGGCCGCCCGTCTGGGCGGGTGCAGCTGCAGCGGCCGCCGAGGGCTCGGGCAGACCGAGCCGGCTGCGAACCCAGCCGGCGACGTGGTTCATCGTCGGGAAGTCGCGCAGCTTGAGGTTCTCGTCGCGTTCGAGGTCCCAGTTGCCGCGGACGGCGGCGAAGACCTCGGCCTGCTTGACGGTGTCGACGCCGAGGTCAGCCTCGAGGTCGAGGTCGGGGTCGAGGAGGTCGGCGGGGTAGCCGGTCATCTCGGCAACGATCTCGGTGACCTTGGCCAGGATCTCGTCCTGCCCGGCGGTGCTCCCCACGACGCCCCCGGTGGAGACCATCGGGGCACCAGCGGCAGCCGCGACCGCGCCACCGGTCGAGAGCGTGCTCGCGCCACCCGCGGCTCCGGGCTCGGGGAGCCCGAGCTTCCCGCGGACCCAGCCGGCGACGTGCCGGAGGGTGGGGAAGTCGCGCAGCTTGAGGTTCTCGTCGCGTTCGAGGTCCCAGGAGGAGCGGACGGCGGCGAAGACCTCGGCCTGCTTGACGGTGTCGACGCCGAGGTCGGCCTCGAGGTCGAGGTCGGGTTCCAGCAGGTCGGCGGGGTAGCCGGTCATCTCGGCGACGATCCCCGTCACGCGGTCGAGGATTTCGTCACCGGCCGGCGCCGCGGGCGCGGCCGGGCTCGCAGCCGCCGGGGCGGCTGTGGGCACCGGCGCGGTCGTCGCACCCGCGGCGCCGGGCTCGGGGAGCCCGAGCTTCCCGCGGACCCAGCCGGCGACGTGGTGGAGGGTGGGGAAGTCGCGCAGGCGGAGGTTCTCGTCGCGTTCGAGGTCGTAGCGGGTGCGGACGGCGGCGAAGACCTCGGCTTGTTTGACGGTGTCGACGCCGAGGTCGGCTTCGAGGTCGAGGTCGGGGTCGAGCAGGTCGGACGGGTACCCGGTCATCTCGGACACGATCCCCGTCACGCGGTCGAGGATCTCGTCACCGGCCGGCGCCGCGGGCTCGGGAGCCGCCACGACCGCTGGGGCCGCTGGGGCCGCTGGCGCGGGAACCGGGGTGGAGGGGACCGGGGCCGCGACGGGCGCCGACACTGCCGGCGCGGGCGCGGCCGACGACGTCACCGTCGCCGAGACTCCCGCACCGGTGCCGGCGGCGGCCGGGGCGGCGGAGGGGGCGAGCTGGCCGGCATACGGCACCGGAACATGGGTCTGCCGGGCGATGGGGTTCTTGGGCGCGCCCAGGTCGACGACCCGCAGGCGCCGGTGGTCGACCTCGAGGCGGCTGTCGGTGTGACCGGAGAGCGAGTCCAGCCAACGTTGCCAGGCACCGGCGTCCGCGACCCGGTAGGCGTAGCCCAACTCCTGGGGACCGCGGCGGCGGCCGTCCGGAGCCGGAATACGGCGCGTGAGGCTCATCGCGATCTGCGAGCCGAAGCCGGCAGCGAGGCGGAGGGCGTACTCGACGGGGTAGGAGCCGCCGCGCGACAGGTTGAGCGCCCCGAGATCGGGGTCGGGCTCCTTGTAGTTCGGCACCGGCGGGACGATGCCGGTTTCGAGGCCCTTGACCGCGACGACATCCTCGATGCCCGCGCCCATCGCGTGGCCGGTGAAGCCCTTCGTGTTGGTGATGACGATCTTGCCGGCGTCCGCACCGAACACCCGTCGCAGAGCGTTGATCTCGGCGGCGGCGCTGCCACCCCGGGCCGGGGTGTAGGTCTCGTGGGAGACGAACATCGTCGCGGGGGCGATGGCATGCC
The DNA here is from genome assembly GCA_016702415.1 of Nostocoides sp. Classification (GTDB taxonomy): domain Bacteria; phylum Actinomycetota; class Actinomycetes; order Actinomycetales; family Dermatophilaceae; genus Nostocoides_A. Next base: position 226,674 of record JADJEA010000024.1, on the reverse strand, counting down.
GGTCGATACCGCGCTGCTCGGCCTCGCAGACGAGGGACTCCATGACCCCACAGATGTGCTCGACATCCAGACGGGTGCCGTGGAAGGCGCTGTTGGCGGTGATCGTCGCCAGGACCTCGGCGATTGGGGCGATGCCGCGTTCCTGGGCGGCGTCCGCGGACTCGATGACCAAGGCTGCGGCCCCGCCACCGACGATCATGCCGTGACGGCGACGGTCGAACGGCGTGGCCGCATCCTCGACGCGCTCGTCGGTGGCCGCCGCGCCGGTGGCGAGGAAGCCGCTGGTCACCCACGGGAGCAATGAGTCACCCGCGGTGTCGTCCGCGCCGACGACGATCACCCGGCGGCATCGTCCGGCCCGGATCCAGTCCTCGGCGAGCGAGACACCCTGGGTCGTGCTCGCGCAGGCGGCGTTGAGCTGCGTGTTGGGGCCCCGGGCTCCGATGATCTCGGCGAACTGGGAGTGCCCCATGGACAGCACGCGGAAGAGGAAGCGCCGGTCGAAGGAGTAGTTCTCCTGCTCGAGAGTGGCGCGCAGCTGGGCGGTCTGGCGGTCGACCTCGGCCCGAGCGGCGTCGTCGGCGGGCATGAGTGCCCGCACGCCCTCCAGGCCGAGCAGCGCCTCGCGCTGCCCGCGGAAGCGCATGTAGGCCTCGATCTCCTCGGCGAACCGGGCGTAACCGGGGAAGGCGGCGGCGAAGATGATGCCGGTGTCGTCGCGCAGCGACTCCGGAAGCATCCACTTGTCGGGCAGTTGGGTGCCCAAGGTGGTGGTCTTGTAGGTCATCACCAGGGGGATACCGGCGTCGCGAAGGGCATCGAAGCTGGCGCCCATCGCCATCCGGGTGGTCATGTCGAGCGCCTCGTCGCGGGCCTTGTCGACTCCGAACTCGGCCACGACATCCAGCGGCGCGTGCGTGCCGGCGAGTTTGATGACGTCGGCGACATTGTCGATGGTCTGGAAGCTGCCACCGCCGGAGGCATCCTTGACGATGCGGGTGATCCGGTGGTCGGCCATGATCTGGCGGACCTCCGCTGGCACCGAACTGATGAAGTTCTCACCGGCGAGGATGCGGGCGATATTGGCGTCGTCGAACATCTTCTGCTTGCCGGGCAGGCCGACGGCCGCGCCGGTGATGACGACGGGTTCGAGGGTGCGCGCCGGCGACGGGGTGGCCCCGGGGGCGGGCAGGCCTGCCACGGCGGCGGCGCCGGCGCTATAGCCGAGGTCGGCGGCATACAGCTTGAGACCCCGGTCGAGGACCTGGGCGAAGAGTTTGCCGAGTTCGGCGAGGGTGCTGTCGGACACCGTGGTTCCTTCACTGGTGACGTATGCCGCGCGCCCACCGGAGGCGGCGACGGCGGCGGGAGCGCTTGGGGCGGGGGAGGCGACCTGGGCGGGGGCAGCCGCGGGTGCGGCGGCCGGAGTTGCCTCGGGGGCGGGTGCGGCGGTGACCGTTGTGGGGGCGGCGACCGGGGCGTCGAAGCCGAGGCCGGCGGCATACATCCCGCAGAGGGCCTGGTTGACGGCGACCTCGTCGGCGACCTTGGGGTGGTTGGTGAAGAGGGCGACGACGTCGTCGTGCTTCTTGCCCAGGACGTCCTCGACGAATCCGTGCAGGGCCTTCTTGGGCCCGACCTCGACGAAGACCCGGGCGCCGGCGGCGTAGAGCGTCTCGAGGCCCTTGACGAACTGGACCGGCGAGGCGACCTGCTTGCCGAGGAAGTCGAGCATGACGTCGGTGCTCGCGCCGACCGGATAGAACTCGCCGGTGACATTGGCGACGATCGGGATCGTCGGGCCGACGACGTTGAGGCGGCGCAGGGCACCCTTGAGGGGCTCGGAGGCGGGCGCGACGATCTCGGTGTGGAAGGCGTGGCTGACCGGGATGCGCGTGGCCGAGAGGCCGGCGGCGCCGGCCTTGGCGACCAATCCCTCGACCGCCGCGGTGGCACCGCCGACGACCGCCTGGCTGTAGGAGTTGATATTGGCGATGACGGCATAGCCGTCGGCCTGCTTGACGAGGGACTCGATCTCCTGGAGCGGTCCGAAGACCGCGGCCATGGCGCCGTTGTCGGCCATCGAGACCTTCTTCATCTCGTTGCCGCGGGCGCTGACCGCCTCGAGCGCGCTGTCGAGGCTGAGGGACCCGGCGGCGACGAGCGCGCCATACTCACCGAGGCTGTGCCCCATGACCATGTCGGGTTTGATCCCGTATGCCGCGAACACCCGCGTCAGGGAGAGGTCGGTCGCCAGGACCGCCGGCTGGGTGATCTCGGTCTGCATCAATTGCTTGGAGAGGGTCTCCACGGCCGCGGGGTCGTTGCCGTCGATGAAGATGTAGCTGGTCAGCGGGCGGCCGAGCAGCGGGGTCATGACCCGGTCGGCCTCATCGAAGGTCGCCTTGACGATCGGCTCGTGGGCGGCCAGGCCCTTGAGCATGTTGACGTACTGCGACCCCTGGCCGGTGTAGAGGAAGGCGACCTTCGGGGCCGGCCCACGGCCGACGAAGACACCCTGCTGACGCAGCATGCGGAATGCGGCCGGGTTGCCGGAGTCGAACGCCTTGACGAGCTTCTCCAGCTTGCCGGCGAGTTCGGTGGCGTCGGCGTAGTCGACGGCCACCCGCACGGCGGCGCGGCCGAGCGCGGGGTCGGGTGCGGCCGGAGCCGGCGCACTCCCGGCTTTGGCGGCGGCGAGGGCCGAGCGGACCTGGGCGGCGACATCGGCGTCGTCACGACCGCCGAGGACGAGGGCGCCGCGCAGCGGCGCCTTCCGGGGGACGGCCGCAGTCGGCACCGCGGCCGCAGCGGCAGTGGGGGCGGCAGTGGAGTCGCGCTCACCGGAGCCGACACGCCGGCCTGGGGGATCGCGGCGGACGCGAAGACCTTGGCCGGAGCCTTGTGCAGCCCCGGAACATGCTCCTCGAGCACGACGTGGAAGTTGGTGCCACCGAAGCCGAACGCGCTGACCGCACCGCGACGGGCACCGTGCGGGCTCTCGGGCCAGGCCCGAAGGCTGGTGTTGACTGCGAAGGGGACCGCGCCCCAGTCGACATTTTCGTTGGGCGTGACGAAATTGAGGCTCGGGGCCAGGACCTTCTCGTGCAGCGACATCGCCATCTTGAACAACCCCGCGGTGCCGGCCGCGGCCTTGAGGTGGCCGATATTCGACTTGACCGAGCCCAGGGCGATGGAGCCGACGGCGGAGGTGGACTCACCGAAGACAGTGGTGAGCGAGGTGAGTTCGGCCGCGTCGCCGACCCGGGTGGAGGTGCCGTGGGCCTCGACGGACATGGCCGTGCCCGGCTCGACGCCGGCGCGGGTCCAGGCCCGCCGCACGGCCAACTGCTGGCCGACCGGGTTGGGGGCGGTGATGCCCTTGCCCTTGCCGTCGGAGGAGCCGCCGACGCCGAGGATGACCGAATAGATCCGGTCGCCGTCGGCCTCGGCGTCCTCGAGGCGCTTGAGGACGAAGAGCGCCGCACCCTCGCCCATGACGAAGCCGTCGGCGCCGGCATCGAAGGGCCGGGTGCCCGTGGCCGAGAGCGCGCCGATCTTGCAGAACTTGACGAACGCGTCGATGCCCATGTTGCGGTCCACGCCACCGGTGACGACCGCGTCGTATTGGTGATCGACCAGGCCGTCGATGGCGGCATTGAGCGCGGCCAAGCCCGAGGCGCACGCGGCGTCGGTCGTGAAGTTCGGACCGCGCAGGTTGAGCAGGTTGCAGACCCGGCCGGCGATGACATTGGCCAACTCACCGGGCATGGTGTCCTCGGTGATCTCGAAGGTGTTGTCGAGATAACCGGAGCGCGTCTCCTCGACGATCGCCCGCTGGACATCGGCGGGCAGCCCCTGGAGAGTCGGGGAGGCCTCGAGGCGCCTGATCACCTCGGGGATGCGCACGCGCATCGAGGAGAGGTAGTGCTTCTCGCCCCCGATGGCGTTGCCGAGGATGACCGCGACGTTGTCGCTATTGACCGACCAGTTGGGCCAGCCCGCGTCGATGAGCGCGGCGCGGGCGGCGCTGACCGCCCACCGCTGGCCCTCGTCCATCTGCGCCGCGACCATCGGCGGGACCGGGAGTCGCCACTTGATCGGGTCCCAGTCGAACTCCCGGACCCAGCCGCCGATCTTGGAGTAGGTCTTGTCCCGGGCCGAGTGGTCCGGGTCGTAGTAGAGCGCCGGGTCCCAGCGCTCCGGGGGCACGTCCGTGACGCAGTAGCGGCCCGACTTGATGTTGTCCCAGAAGGCGCTGGCCGACGGGGCCTGCGGCATGATTGCCGCCATCCCGACGATAGCGACCGGTCGGGGTGCGTTGGTGGTCATCCTCGTCCACTACTCCTTGTGACGTGTCCCGCGAAACGTGCTCGGTGGCAACTGTGTTGGGTCGAACTGGTCAGTTGCCGACGCGCCCGTAAAGGACGTCGGCGATGTAGTCCATATCGGTGAGCAGGCCCGCCTGGCCCGCCCGAATGGCGTCGGAAGGAATGCCGCCGAGCGTCGCCAGCGCCGGTGACCCGGCGTCGGCCGCGCCGGCGACCCAGCGCGCGCCGTCGAGGGCGATCCGTTGGGCCGCCTCACGGGCATACACCCGGGCCATGGCCGAGGTGGCGGCGCCGTCGAAGCGTCCGGGGTTCTTCTCGTGGCGGGTCCCGTCCTGGGCGGCCGCCGCGGCGCGGGCGAACTCGGCCGCGCCCTCGGCATACGCAATGAGCTCACCGAGGCGGAACAGGACGTGCTGGCTGCGGGTCAGGCGCCCGACCTTGCACGCCTCGAGGACCGAACCCATCGCGCGCGCACCGAGGGCGGCGATACCGGCGCCGACGTCGGGCTTGCGGGCGTGGAGCGACTCCAGCTCCGCGGCCATGTCGGTGTAGCGGCGCCCCATCGACTTCAGGTGCAGCTGCCACCGGTCCCGCGCGATGGTCATCTCCATGATCTCGGAGGTGCCCTCGTAGATCGTGGTGATCCGGACGTCGCGGCGGACCTTCTCCACGACATACGGCCGGGTGTAGCCGTAGCCGCCGTGGGCCTGGATGGCCGCGTCGGCGGCGGCATTGCCGGCCTCGGTGGCGAGGTACTTCGCGATGGCACCCTCGGTGTTCATCGCGCCGTTCTCGCCGAGCCCGCGGTCGATCTTGTCGGCGGTGTCCTCCATGAACGCGCGCGCGGCTTCGAGCCGGACGGCGTGCGGGACGATGAGCTTGTGCGTGAAGCCCTGCTTCTCGCACAGCGGGCCGCCGCCCTGGACCCGGTCCTTGGAGTAGGCGATCGCCCGGTCGAGGGCCTCCCAGCCACCGCCGAGCCCGAAGGCCGCGACCATGAGGCGGGTGTAGCCGAAGACCTGCTGGGCCTGGACCAGGCCCTTGCCCGCCTCGGTGCCGATGAGGTTATGCGCCGGGACGACGACGTCGTCGAGGAAGAGCGCGGCGGTGTTGGACAGCCGCAGACCGTGCTTGTCCTCCGGCGGGGCGCTCGAGAAGCCCTCCGTCCCCTTGGGGACCACGAACCAGGTCGGGCCTTCGGGGGTCGCGGCGAGGATCGTGGTGAAGTCGGCGATGGAGCCGTTGGAGATCCACTGCTTCTTGCCGTTGATCTTGTATGCCGTGATCTCCCCGTCGTCGCCCCGGATCGGCTCCGCGGTGGTCGTCATGGCCCCGAGGTCGGAGCCGGCCTCCGGCTCGGTCGCGCCGTAGGCGAACACGACGCCGTCGTTGGCGATGGCGCCGAGCCACTCCTGCTTCTGCTCCTCGGTGGCACCGACGACGATCGGGTCGGACCCCAGGAAGGTCGCGAAGACGGCGGTCGCCAGACCGATGTCCTTGCGGCCCATGGCCTCGCAGACGCGGTAGCTGTCGAAGGCCCCGCCGTCCATACCGCCATAGGCCTCGGGGATGAACACGAGCTGGACCCCGAGGGTGTCCGGGTCGGACATCGCCCGGACGATGTCCTCGGGGCACTGGTCCTCGTGGTCGAGCTCGAGGACCTTCTCCGGCGGGAGGGCCTCGTCGACGAAATCGCCGAGGGCCTCGATCATCATCTTCAGGGTGGACAGGTCGAGTCCGGCTCCGCCGACGTGTCCAGTCGTGGTCGCGGTCATCTCGGTGGTTCTCCTCGTCGGCGGTGCGTCTGTGGGTGGTGGGGGTGGGGTCAGCCGCGGCGGGCCTGGACCAACTGGACCAGGGCCGGGAGGACCGAGTGAAGGTCGCCGACGACGCCGAAGTCCGCGATCTGGAAGATCGGGGCGTTGGCGTCCTTGTTGACGGCGACGATGGTCTTGGACGACTGCATACCGGCTCGGTGCTGGATGGCACCGCTGACGCCGGCCGCGACATAGAGGGACGGGGCGACGGTTTTGCCGGTCTGGCCGACCTGGATGTCGTGGGCGGCCCAACCGAGGTCGGTGATCGCGCGGGTGGCACCGACAGCGCCGCCGAGGGCGTCCGCCAGGGACTCGATGACGGCCAGCCCCTCGGCCGAGCCGATGCCACGCCCACCGGCGACGACGACGGCGGCGTCGGTCAGCTCCGGCCGACCGCTGGAGACCTTGGCGTTGCGGGCGGTGATCGCCGCGCCCTTGGCCGCGTCGCTAACCGGGACGTCCACGGTTTGGACGGCCGGGGTGGCCGGTGCGGGGGTGGCGGCGGTGGCGTTGGGCCGCATCGTGATGACGGCGGGTCCGCGAGTGACCTCGGTCGTCGCGTGGAAGGTGCCGGCGACGATGGCCTGGGTCGCGACGATGGTGGCGCCCTCGGCGGCCACGGAGACGGCGTCGGTGACGATGCCGCCGCCGAGCCGGACGGCCACGCGGGCGGCGACGTCCTTGCCCTCGGACCCGGAGGTGATGAGGATCGCGGACGGGGACGTCTGCGCCGCGACGGCGGCGACCGCGTCGGCCTTGGGGACCGAGAGGAGGTCGTCCGCGCCGGGGGAGGCGACGGCATACACCGTCGTTGCCCCGTATTCGCCGAGGCTGGCGAGGGCGGCATCGTCGGGGGTGCCGAGGACGACGGCGGCGGGCTCACCGAGGCCGCGGGCGACGGTGAGGAGCTCGAGGGTGGCGGACCGGACGCCGGCGGGGGTGAGGTCGGCGAGGACGAGAACGGTGGTCACGTGGGTTCCTTCTAGGTCGTATGCCGGGGGGCTGGGTCAGATGAGGCCGCGGGCGGCGAGGAAGTCGGCGAGCTGGGCGGCTCCGGTGCCGTCGTCGGTGACGACCGCACCCGCCTGGCGCTCCGGGGCGGCGTCGATGGAGCGGACCTTGACGGCGGCGGCACCGGCGCCCACGTCGCCGGCCGAGACGCCGATGTCGCTGAGCGAGAGGACCTCCAGCGGCTTCTTCTTGGCCATCATGATCTGGCGGAAGGCCGGGTAGCGGGCCTCCCCGGTGCGGTCGGTGACCGAGACGACGGCCGGGAGCGTCGCGGCGACATCGAGGGTGGCGCCGTCGCCCTCGCGGGCGATGGTGACGGTGTTGCCGCTGACGGCGATCGCGTCGGCGAAGGTCGCCTGGTTGACGCCGAGCCGCTCGGCGAGCATCGAGGGCATGACCGACATCTCGCCGTCGGTGCTGGACATGCCGGTGACGACGAGGTCGAAGCCGGTCTTCTCGAGGGCCTTGGCCAGGACGAGGGAGGTCGCCAGCGCGTCGCTGCCGTGGATCGCGTCGTCCTGGACGTGGACGGCCTTGTCGCCGCCCATGGCCAGGGCCTTGAGGAGACCGTCCTTGGCCTGAGCCGGGCCGACGGTGAGATACGTGATCTCGGCGTCGAGGCCGCCTTCCACCAGGCGGACGGCGGACTCCACGGCATACTCGTCGAGCTCGGAGAGGTGACCGTCGATCGCGCCCCGATCGATCGTCATGTCGGGGGCGAACTTCCACACCGCGGTCGGCTCGGGCACATGCTTGACCAGAACGACGATCTTCATTCGACAGCCTGCCTTCAAGGTTCTCGAGGGTCGAGCCGGCGCCTTCGCGGCCCGTGTCAGTTTTCGACTGGTTCGACGCTATCGGCGTCGCCCCCCTCACCACAACCGGACCGACTGGTAAACGAAACGACCCGCCAGCGGGTCACATGGTGGACACCTGCTGGCGGGCCTGGATGTACTCGTCGGTAGCCGAGTGTACGAATGGTGAGACGACGGGCCAGCGCACGCGCGGGCCCGTCGTCTCTGGAGGGTCAGAGGCAGTACATATTCGGCATCGAGGCGTTGCTGGCGCGGCCCCAATTGCGGCATAGCGACAGACCGCGAGCACGCAGGCCGTTGTCGATATAGCGCAGGAGCGATGCGTCGCTGCCGAGGTGGTTGAGGTGCACGACGACCGTCGACCCGCCCCAGGCGTTGCCGACGATGTAGTCGGCCGCCTGCTGCGGCGTGACCTTGAAGTCGGGGACCTCCAGCGGAGCCCGGCTGGTGCTCTTGGCCCAGTCCCGCGGGTCGACATTCCAGAGGCAGTCGTTCTTCTTGTACTTCGCCAGGATCGACTCGACGGTGGAGTTGATCCCACCATAGGGCGGCCGGACGTAGTTGGAGCCGTTGTAGGGCTGGGTGATCTCCCAGACGACCTTGTCGTAGCTGAGCTGGGTGAGGAGGTAGTGGTCGTAGGTGTGGTCGACGACGAGCAAGCCCCGGGCGCGCGCGGCGTTGACGTCGACGAGGCCGGACTTGATGTGCATCCCATTGGGGGCGATGCCGATTCCGTAGCCGCCGGTCTTGGCGGCATCGATGAGCGCCTGGTAGGACGACGTGGACGTGGGCAGGTCGTCGAAGACGAGGAGGACCTTGTCGGAGGAGCCGTTGCCGCACTTGAACTTGTCGAACGGGGCGTTGACCTTCTCCAGCAACGTCCAGCCCGCGGCGTTGATCGATCCGTCGCGGCGCAGTGCCCGGTAGGCGGTCGCGAACTGGGCCATCCCGGTCTGGGCATCGCTGTTCCAGTAGCCCGTGGTCGGTCCCGAGTAGAAGAAGGCCTTCTTCAACAGCCCCTGGGCGTAGGCGACGCAGGTGCCTCGGTCGCCATAGCCGATCGTCGGGCGCTGACTGATCGGCGTGGACGACGAGCAGGTCAGGGTCGCCGCCTGCGCAGGAGCCGCCTGGCTCACGGCAGCCAGGGGGATAAGGGCGGTGGCGAGGGCTGGGGCGATGCGGCGCAAGGCTTTTCTCACGGCGGGAAAGGTAGCAGGCATGCCTTGAAGACGTCCGGGCGGACGGTTCGGTTGCCCCCGCTGCCCGACGACCGCAGACCGCTGGCTCGTGGCTCGGCACGCCGTCGATCCCGGCCGGTCCGCGCAGTGAGAGGGTGGCCGGATGGAGAAGGCGATCGCATGGGACGCCGGGGCGGGCGCGGTGCGCCTCCTGGACCAGACGCTCCTGCCCGGGCGAGTGGAAACCCTGCTCGTGCGGACGACCGGGGAGTTGGTGGACGGCATACGACGCCTGGCTGTGCGTGGAGCACCGGCGCTCGGGGTCGCGGGGGCTTTCGGGGTGGTGATCGCCCTCGACGAGGCCCTGCGGCATGGCTGGTCCGAGGCCGAGCGCGACGGGGCCATCGACCGGGTCCGGGCCGCCCGGCCGACGGCGGTCAACCTGGCCTGGGGGGTGGATCGGGTGCGCCCGTTCATCGGTCAGGGGCGGGACGCGGTCCTCGCCGCTGCCCTCGATCTGGCGGCGGCGGATGAGGCGGCCAACCGTCGGTTGTCCGCGCTCGGTGCCGATTGGCTGCTGGCCCGGGTCGATCGGTCCCGGCTGCGTCTGCTGACCCACTGCAACGCCGGCGCGCTGGCCACTGCGGGGTGGGGGACCGCGCTGGGGGTCGTGCGCGAGCTGCAAGAGCGTGGTCGCCTTGACTTCGTGTATGCCGACGAGACCCGCCCTCTGCTGCAGGGGGCGAGGCTGACGGCATACGAGTTGGCGGCCGAGGGGATCCCGCACGCGGTCCAGGTCGATGGGGCCGCCGCGGGGACGATCCTCGGTGGCCTGGTGGACGCGGCCGTGGTGGGGGCTGACCGGATCGCGGCCAATGGCGATGTCGCCAACAAAGGTCGGCACGCTCGGGGGCCCTCGCGTGCGCCGCGGCGGGCATTCCCTTCCTCGTGGCGGCGCCCTGGTCGACGGTGGATCTCGCCACGCCGGACGGATCGGCCGTCGTGATCGAGGGTCGGCCCGCGGATGAGGTCGCCGAGGTGGGCGGTCGGCGCGTCGTGCCGCTGGAGTCCGGCGTGCATAACCCCGCCTTCGACGTCACTCCGGCGCGGTGGGTGACCGGGATCGTGACCGAGCGCGGAGTGCTGGAACCCGCTGCCGGTGACCGGCCCCGGGATCAGGCCTGGAGCAGCTGACCGAGCCACTCCGGGGGAAATCTCGCGTCGCGGTCCCCGGCGAGGAGGAGCCGGTAGGTCATCGCCGCGGCCTCCTCGAGCAGCAGCGCCCGGCGGAGGGCCATCCGCACCGAGTCGCCGACGGTCGAGGACCCGTGGTGGTCGAGGATGACCGCATCGCACCCGAGGGAGGCGTCCGCGGCATATGTCGCCAACTCCACCGACCCGGCCGGCCGGAAGGGCACGCGGCGCACGTGGCCGAGGTAGAGCTGGTGGTCCAACGTGACCAGCCGGACCGGTTCGTCGAGCAGGGCGAGCACCAGGGCGTGTTGGGGGTGGAGGTGGACGACCGCGGCGGCGTCGGGGCGCGCGGCATACGTCCGCTGGTGCAGTCTCCACTCGACGGACGCGCCCGCCTCGACGGTGCCCGCGCTCACCGAGCCGGTCACGAAGTCCTCGGGGGTGAGCTCATCGAGCCAGCGTCCGGTCTTGGTGACGAGGAACTGATCGGAGCCGGGGATTCGCGCCGAGAGGTTCCCGCCGGAGGCCTGGACGAGGCGGGCGGCCACGATCCGCCGGCCGGCGTCGATCAGGTCGTCGACGACGCTCCCGAGGTCAGGCACAGGCCCGATCGTCGCACAGCGCGCGGATCCCGGTCAGGGGATCGTCGCGGTGAACGTGGCGGAGGCCGTGTAGTCGTAGTCGGGCAAGACCGGACCGCTGGCCGGATGCGAGGTGAACACCCAGAGGGCCGCCGACTGGGCGGGCAGGGTGCCCGAGTAGACCAGGGTGACCGTGTTGCCGCTCACCGAGATCGCCCACTGGGCCTGCTCGACGGTGTAGACCCCCGAGGGTGAGCTGGTGAATCGGTTGAAGAGGGCCACGCCTCCCTGGCTGCCGTCAGGGGCGACCGCGTCGAGGACCTGGTCGTCCGGGAGGGTGAAGACGATCACCCCGTCGTCGAGCGCGAGCCCGACGCCGAGCGCGGGGCGCCAGTAGAGGGTGTTGCCCGCGGCCCAGTGCATGACCTTGAGGTATCCCGGCTGGACGGGGTCGTAGTGGTTGACGTAGATCGCGGTGTAGCCGTGGTTGGAATAGTCCGGGATAGACAGATTCGTCCGGGACTCGGCATACCAGAGGAGGGGTTGCGAGGTCGAGGTGGCCATCACGGGTGCGGCCGTCGCCAGGGTCATGGCGGGGACGGTCCAGGCCGCCGTCCGGGCCACGGCTCGGCGGGAGGGGGACGGGTGCATGGTGCCAGGGTCCTCAGGTGCGGGCGGGGGCACGAATTTGACCGTGCCATGGATGAGCGTAGCCCAGCCCTCACGCGCACTCAGCCCCGGACCTGGTATGGGTCCGGGGCTGAGTCAGATGCGGTGATAACTCAGAGGTCGTAGTACATCTCGAACTCGTGCGGGTGCGGGCGGAAGCGGATCGGGTCGACCTCGTTCTTGCGCTTCCACTCGATCCAGGTCTCGATGAGGTCCTTGGTGAAGACGTCGCCCTCGAGGAGGAACTCGTGGTCGGCCTCCAGCGCCTGGAGGACCTCGGGCAGTGAACCGGGGACCTGCTGGATGGCCTCGTGCTCCTCCGGCGGGAGCTCGTAGAGGTCCTTGTCCACCGGCTCCGGGGGCTCGATGCGGTTCTTGATGCCGTCGAGACCGGCCATGAGCTGGGCGGCGAAACACAGGTAGGGGTTGCTCGAGGGGTCCGGCACCCGGAACTCGATGCGCTTGGCCTTCGGCGAGGTCCCGGTGATCGGGATACGCACGCACGCCGAGCGGTTGCGGGCCGAGTAAACGAGGTTGACCGGCGCCTCATACCCGGGAACGAGCCGGTGGTAGGAGTTGACGGTCGGGTTGGTGAACGCGAGCAGCGCCGGGGCGTGCTTGAGCAGGCCGCCGATGTACCACCGGGCCATGTCGGACAGGCCGCCGTAGCCGCGCTCGTCGTAGAAGAGCGGCTCGCCGTTCTTCCACAGCGACTGGTGGGTGTGCATCCCCGAGCCGTTGTCGCCGAAGATCGGCTTCGGCATGAAGGTCGCGGTCTTGCCGAACTCCCAGACGGTGTTCTTGACGACGTACTTGAACTTCATCATGTCGTCGCCGGACTGCAGGAGGGTGTTGAAGCGGTAGTTGATCTCCTGCTGGCCCGCGGTGCCGACCTCGTGGTGGCTGCGCTCGACGGTCAGGCCGACATCCTTGAGCTTGAGGCAGATCTGGTCGCGGACGTCGGCGAAGTGGTCGACCGGCGGGACCGGGAAGTAGCCGCCCTTGTAGCGGGTCTTGTAGCCCCGGTTGCCGCCTTCCTCGGCGCGGCCGGTGTTCCAGGCCGCCTCGATGGAGTCGATGTAGTAGTAGCCGGCGTTCTGCTTGGTCTCGAAGCGGACGTCGTCGAAGACGTAGAACTCGGCCTCGGCGCCGAAGTACGCCGTGTCGGCGATCCCGGTGGAGGTGAGATAGGCCTCCGCCTTGGCGGCGATATTGCGCGGGTCGCGGGAGTACTGCTCGCCGGTGAAGGGGTCGACGATCGAGAAGTTCATGATGAGGGTCTTCTCGGCGCGGAAGGGGTCGATGTAGGCGGTCCGCGGGTCCGGAATGAGCTTCATGTCCGACTCGTGGATGGCCTGGAATCCGCGGATCGAGGACCCGTCGAACATCTGGCCGTTGACGAAGAAGTCGGCGTCGACGCTCTCGGCGGGCACATTGAAGTGCTGCATCACGCCGGGCAGGTCACAGAAGCGGATGTCGACGAATTTGACGTCCTCGTCCTTGATGAACTTAAGGACGTCGTCAGCAGTGCTGAACAAGCGAAACCTCCTAGAGGGTGGGTGGGCGCGCACGCCGGCCCTGGATTGCGGCGGGCCGGATCGCGTCGGGCCCGGTGTGTTCGGCTGGCAGCGTAGGTGGGCCGGATTAATGCCCCATCACCCGCTTGTTTCGGCCGTGTTACGTGAGACGTCCGTCTCGCCTGGCGGACACTGGGGTCGCTACCGGTGGCCCACAGGGGCGGTCATCTCGGAGTCGGGGAGCGGAATGAACCCTGTCAGCGCCCGCGTAGGGACCGCCGGTCCATGCGCGCCTTGGTGGGGTCGATGCCGGCCGGGATGCCCTGGCGGATGCCCGGGATGGACTTCAGCCGCTTGTTGACCTGGGCCATCTCGTCGGTCGTGATGATCGGCTTCAGCTTGGCCAGGACGCGGGGGAGCTTGCGAATCTCGATCTGTCCCTCGCCCTCACCGACATAGAGCTGGTGGACCGGGACGCCGGGGGCCACGCGGTTAACCTTCTTGACTTCCTTCTCCATGAGCTTCTTGGCGCGGGGGAGGGGGCCTTCGCCGATGAGGACGACCCCGCACCGGCCGAGGGCGCGGAAGATCATGGCCGCATTGGCGATCTCCTGAGGCCGGGCGACATCGGCCGCGACCGGCTCCTGGTCGTAGTACCAGCCCCGGCGCAACATCGAGAGCGCCCCCGCGGTGGCTCCGGCCTTGCCGGCCATCGCGCCGAAAGCCGCCCTCTCGCCCCGCCGGGAGAGGGTGATCATGCCGGCGAGCAGCGCGAGGGGAAGGCCGATGATGCCGAGGTAGATCGGGTGGCCCACGAGGAACCCGATCCCCACGAAGACGAGGAGCACGGCGAGCGTGACGCCGAGGATCCACCACCCGATGACCGGGTCGACCTGCTTGACCGCTTTGTAGACCGTCGGGAGCTGTCGCAGCGCGGCGAACCGCTTCTTTTTTTCGGTCGCGGGGGCGGACGCTGCGTTACGGGCCATGACCGTCAAGGATAGGGCCTTGGCCAGGGAGATCCCGGTGGCCAGCGGCGCGTCTGGGGCCGCCATCGAGGAGGCTCGCGGCCTCTTGACGGGCCGGTCCGGTGGGCGCCTCGGCCAGGTGGGCGAGGTGCTCGGGTATGCCGCGTCCCGCCCTTGTCATTGCGCTCGCCCACAACCGCCCGGCCCGGTAGGAACTGCGCACCAGCGGCCCGGCCATGACGCCGGAGAAGCCGAGGGACTCGGCATACCCCGACCAGTGCACGAACTCCGCGGGCTTGACCCAGCGATCGATGGGGTGGTGACGGGGGGAGGGGCGAAGGTACTGAGTGATCGTCAGGATGTCGGTGCCGGCGTCGTGGAGATCGGTGATCGCGGCGGCGATCTCCTCCTCCTGCTCGCCCATGCCGAGGATGAGATTGGACTTGGTGACCAGGCCGTCGGCCCGTGCCATCGCCAGGACGCGCAGGGACTTCTCGTAACTGAAGGCGGGGCGGATCCGTTTGAAAATCCGGGGCACGGTCTCGAGGTTGTGCGCGAAGACCTCCGGGCGGGCGGCGAAGACCTGACCGACCAGCGCCGGGTCGGCACCGAAGTCCGGGGGGAGGATCTCCACGCCGGTGCGCGGGTTGAGCGCATGGATCGCGCGGATGGTCTCGGCATACAGACTCGCGGCGCCGTCGGGCTGGTCGTCGCGGGCGACACCGGTGACGGTGGCGTAGCGCAGGCCCATGGTGCGCACCGATTCCGCGACCCGCCGCGGCTCGTCGAGGTCCAGCGCCTGCGGCCGGCCGGTCGCGATATCGCAAAAGTCGCAACGCCGCGTGCAGATATCGCCGCCGATGAGGAAGGTCGCCTCGCGGTCCTCCCAGCACTCGAAGATATTGGGACAGCCCGCCTCCTGGCACACGGTGTGCAGGCCCTCGGACTTGACCATCGCGTGGATCGCGGTGTAGCGGGGCCCCATCGTCGCCGTCGTCCGGATCCACGCGGGTTTGCGCTCGATCGGGGTCTCGGCGTTGCGGGCCTCCACGCGCAGGAGGCGTCGGCCCTCGGGAGCGATCGTCACGACGGTCAGCCTAACCGCGCGCGCTCGCGGGGGGATCGGTCACGACCGACCGCTTGGGCGGGACCGCGAGCGCGACCACACGCCTGCCCGGCGCGGACGCGTCACCGAACCCGCCAACTCCCCAGGGGCGGCGGTGGCGGCGACGGTTCCGCGTCGGCGTCCGTGAACGGTCGGGCACCGGCCACGAGCCGATCGAGGGCGTCACCATGCCGTATGCCGCACGGCGGGCTCGCCCGCGCGCAGGCGCGTTCCAGGAACCCGACGTCAAGGTCGCCGGCCCGAGGGTGTCCGGTGTCCGCGCCCTCGTCGCCCGGCTCCCCGACGCGCGGGCTCGCCGCAGCGATCACGGTGTTGCCGAAGCGGCGACCCTTGAGGATGTCGTGGGTCGCCAAGAGGGCCAGGTCGGCGAAGCCGGCCGCGCGGAGGGTGGCGAGGAACCGCGCGGCATGGCGCAGGCCGGGTGCGTCGGCGACATTGGCGGCGAGGACACCTCCGGGACGCAGGACCCGGCGGACCTGATGGACGAACGCAGGGGAGACGAGTTCCGCGGGGAGGCGGCCCGCGGCATACGCATCGAGGACGATTGCGTCGGCACTGGCGTCGGCGAGGGCGCGGATCCCGGTCAGTCCGTCGGTGGCCCGGACGCGGATGCGATGCCCGCGCGGGAGCGGCAGGCGGGCGCGCACGGCGGCGGTGAGCGCGGCATCGGGCTCGAACACGATCTGCGGCGAGCCCGGGCGGGTGTGATCGACATAGCGAGGGACAGTCAAGCCGCCCCCACCGACATGGGTCACCGCGAGCCGCCCCGGGGGGAGGGAGTCCACGACGATGGCGAGTTGGGCGACATACTCGAAAACCAGGAGACCGGGGTCGCTCACACACACATGCGACTGTGGGTGTCCGTCGGCGAGCACGGTCACCCCGACGTCGTCGGGAACGAACTCGGTGGTGCCCATGCAGCCCCCGGTTCAGCCCACGCGGGCGGCCGCCTCCGCGGCCGGCACCAGCCCGAGGGTCAGGAGGTCGGCGAGGTGGCGTTCGGCATACGGCAGCACATCGGCGACGGTGATGTCTCCTCCGGTCTCCACCGACAGGGAACTGACACCCGCGTCGGCGATCCCGCACGGAACGATGAGCTGGGCCCAGGACAGGTCCGGGTCGGCGTTGAGCGCGAATCCGTGCATGGTGACGTTCTGCGCGACCCGGACCCCGATGGCCCCGAGTTTGCGGGCCGGGCCGCGGGCGTCCTCGGCGGCCCAGACGCCGCTGCGCCCCTCGATGCGCCCGACCGTGACGCCGAACTCGGCGCAGGTCCGGATCATCGCCTCTTCGAGACGACGCACATGCGCAACGACGTCGACGGGACTCGGCAGCCGGACGATCGGGTATCCCACCAGTTGGCCCGGCCCGTGCCAGGTGATCTTGCCGCCGCGGTCGACGTCGATCACGCGGGCACCATTCCATGGCCGCTCGTGCGGTTCGGTCCGCTTGCCCGCCGTGAACACGGCCGCGTGCTCGAGGAGGAGGACGGTGTCGGGGAGGGTCCCGGCGACGACCCGGGCATGCACCTCGCGTTGGTGGGCCCACGCGGCCTCGTAGTCGACGACGTCGGGGGCGAAGCCCAGGTGTTCGAAGCGCATTCCCACACCGTATGCCGCGCGACCGCCCCGCGCACTGTGCTCAGGCACCCGTGACGCTGCACCGACCCCGGCGGGAGTATCCCGGCCGGACTTCCGGACATTCCGTCGCCGAACCGGGTTGTCCCACCTCGGCGATAGTGTGCGTCTCGTGAACGACTACGAGGGCAAGCGGAGAGCCGAGCCCGAGCAACGCGCCCCGCGGCGGATGTCGCGCCGGTGGTTCGGCTTGCTCGCGATCCTGGCGTGGCTGGTCATCGGTGGCATCGGCGGTCCGCTCGTGGGGCGCCTCTCGGAGGTCCAGAAGAACGACAATGCGTCCTTCCTGCCCGGGAACGCCGAGTCCACGAAGGTCGCCGACGCGCTCCCGAAGTTCGTCAAGAGCACGGACCTGCCCTATCTGCTGGTGATGGAGTCCCCCGACACCGTCACCGCCGCGGATCAGGCTGCGGCGGCCGCCTATCTCCAGGCCATCCCGGCACTGGCCCTGCCCAAGCTCGGGGCCGGCAAGACGGTCGCCGATTACCTCAGCGGCAAGCCCAGCGGGCCCATCCCGAGTCAGGACGGCAAGGCGCTCCTGGCCGTCGTCAATCTCGATGCCGACAAAGCATCGGAGACCGTGGACGAGACGACCCCGCTCTACGAGACCGCGCTGGCCTTGCGCGCCGCGGCCCCGGACGTGTTCACGGGGACCAGCCTCACGGCATACGTCGGCGGGCCGGGGGGTCTGCTCGCCGACTTCGTCACGGTGTTCTCCGGCATCGACGGCAAGCTGCTCGTGGTGACCTTTGTGGTCGTCCTCGTCATCCTGCTCGTCGTCTATCGCAGCCCGATCCTTCCGCTCGCCGTGCTGTTGGGAGCGGTGTTCGCCCTCGCACTGGCGGCGCTGATCATCTTCCCGCTGGCAAAACACGACGT
Source organism: Nostocoides sp. (assembly GCA_016702415.1). Lineage (GTDB taxonomy): Bacteria > Actinomycetota > Actinomycetes > Actinomycetales > Dermatophilaceae > Nostocoides_A. The sequence goes on along the minus strand of JADJEA010000024.1, from coordinate 208,951 downwards.
CATCGCCCTGTCCGGGCAGTCCCAGGGAATCCTGTCCATCCTCGTCATCGGGGCCTCGACCGACTATGCCCTCCTCCTGGTCAGCCGCTATCGCGAGGCCTTGCACGACCACGAGGGCCCCTGGGAGGCCATGAACGAAGCCTGGCGCGGGGCGTTCGCACCGATCCTTGCCAGCGGATCCACGGTCATCCTGGGGCTCTTGTGCCTCCTGCTCTCCGACCTCGGCAGCACCTCGGGACTCGGCCCGGTCGGTGCCCTCGGCATCGCCGGCGCCATGGCGTCGGCAATGACCTTCCTCCCGGGGGTGCTGCTTCTGCTCGGGCGGCGGGCCTTCTGGCCCGCGATCCCGCGGGTCGACCATCACCACGCGATCGAGAAGCTCGATCGCCACGGCGTCTGGGGCCGGGTCGCTCGCCTGGTCGGAACCCACCCGCGGCGCACGTGGATCGTCACGACGCTCGGCCTGGCGGCATTGGCCGCCTTCCTGCCGACATTCAGGGCGGACGGCGTCTCGACCGACGAGGTATTCCTCAGCAAGGTCGACTCGGTGACCGCGGCCAAGGCATTGGCCCGCCACTTCCCGGGCGGAGCCGGCTCACCCGTCCAGATCCTCGTGCCGCAGGACAAAGCCGGCGCCGTCGTTGCAGCCCTGACGAGAGAGAAGGGGGTCAGCGACGCCTATGAGGGCGTGGCCCAGGGAGCCCCGCCGATGGTCGTGGACGGGACGTCGCTCGTCCAGGCGACGCTGGCCGATCCCGCCGATTCGCCTGCCGCGCTCGCCGTGGTCGACCGCGTGCGCGCCGACCTGCACGCGATCGACGGCAGCATCCTCGTCGGCGGGTCGACGGCGGCCAACCTCGACGTGCGCGATGCGACAACCCGCGACTTGAGGGTGATCGTCCCGGTCATCCTGCTCGTCATCTTCCTCGTGCTGGCCTTGCTCCTGCGGTCGCTCGTCGCGCCGCTCCTGCTCGTCGCCGCCAATGTCCTGTCGTTCGCGGCCACCCTCGGGGTCGCGGCGCTCGTCTTCAATCACATCGCCGACTTCCCCAACTCCGACCCGGGAACCCCGCTCTATGCGTTCGTCTTCCTGGTGGCGCTCGGCATCGACTACTCGATCTTCCTGATGACGCGCGTCCGCGAGGAGGCACCGACCCGAGGCACCCGGCCGGCAATCCTGGTCGGATTGGCCGTGACCGGCGGGGTCATCACGTCCGCCGGCATCGTTCTGGCGGCCACCTTCTCCGCGCTTGGCGTGCTGCCGCTGATCTTCCTCGCCCAAATCGCCTTCCTCGTCGCCTTCGGGGTGCTCCTGGACACCCTCGTGGTCCGCTCCCTCCTGGTCCCGGCCCTCGCCTATGACATCGGCCCCAAGATCTGGGCGCCGAGCGCGCTCGCCCGAGAGGATCGGGGCGCGTCGGCGACCTGACGAGCGGGCCGGATGCCGGCTCGCCCAGTTCTCGGCCGCGGTCACTGCCATCCCGTGCTCCCCGGACTGCGCTCTCCGGCCCGTGGTGCCCTGCCCGTGGTGCCCGTCCCTGACTCGGTCACGTCCCTCGCTCGGTCAACGAGCCTGAGACCGATGGGCAGGTGACCCGGGCGCATGTGACCGCGGCCTGTGGACAGTCCACGGCACGATTCGGGCCCGATGCCCCAGGCTGGACGTAGCTCGACGTGCGGAAGGGGCGGTCATGGACGAGGCGCTGCGGAATCGGGGGGTCCCCGGCTTTCCCGACATCCCGGGGTATGCCGTGCGCGAACGCTGCGGCACCGACCGGATCGGCGCGTGGTACCTCGCCACCGCCCCCGACGGCGCTCGCGTCCGCCTGCGCGTCCTGGGCCGGACGACCCGCCCGCGGACGTCCCGTCTCGGCATCCCGGGCGCGAAGGCGCCGCTGCCCCTCGACGTCCTCGACCTCGGGTCCGCCGGTGTGGCCCTGGCGTATGCCGATCCCGGCCTCGTCCCGCTGGCGGATCTCCTCGCCCATGCCGGATTCGTCACGGCCGGACAGGCGGTCGCTCTGTGCCTCGGGGTCCGGGATGCCCTCGCCGGTGGGGAGGCGCATGGTCAGCTCGGCTTGGCCACGATCCTGCTCGACCGTGACGGGATCGTCTGGGTGGGGGACACGGGGGTGGCGCCGCTGCGCGGGGAGGAGGCGGATCGGCATACCGACGCAGCGGCCGTGGCCCGGGTCGCGACGCTCGCGCTCACCGGCCGGCCCCCCGCGACCGACCCGGCTCCCGAGCCGTCCGACGCCGCCACCGATCCGGGAGCGGAGCTTCGACGGGTCCTGGCGACCTGCGCGACCGGCACCGACACGGACTTCACCGTCGACACCCTGGCCGAGGCCGTTCGGGCGTATGCCGACCCCACCCCCCTCGTCGTCCCCCCGGAACTCCTGCCGGCTCCGGCGCTCGATCTCGCCGCGAGGATGCGTGCCCTCGCCGCGGACCCGGCGCCCCCGATCGAGCTCGCCGGGGGTCGCGCGCGGGCATTCCTGCGCGGCCCGCGCCCCGCTTCGGCCGGCCAGACCGGCCGCTCTCGTCGGGCGTCGCCGCCTGCGCGCGTTGCGGGGACGTCGCGTCGCGTCCTGAGCCGACAAGGCGGCGCGAGTGGCCCTCCCAACGGCCCGACTGGTCGGAGGGCGCCCGACAGAGGACACGGCTCGGGCCGTCTGGCCCACCACGCTGGCCGGGACGGGAGGCGAGTCGGCTCGCGTGTCCGCGAGGGTCTGCACTCGGCCCGTTCGGCGTTCGACCAGTTCGCCGACGAGCGCGTCGGCGGCCGAGCCGGGGTCCTCCTGGCGCTCGTCGCGGCCCTCGGGTGCCTGCTCACCGCTGCGGTCATCGTCCTGAGCCCGGGTTCCCGCTCCGGCGTGGACCCGGGGACAAATCGAGCCGCTCGCGTCGTCGAGTCCGCGGGTTCAGGCCCGTCGATTGGCCCGTCGGGTGGACCGGGGGGTCGGGCATCCGCGTCCAACGGGACGTCGACGGTCACGGCGACTGGCGGGGCCCCGGGCTCCTCGGCCTCGCCGTCGGTCCCCACCCCGAGCGGGCCGGCCGGGCCAGGCACTGAGGTTGCGGCCGCGGTCCTGGACCCGACGAGCCCGGCGACCCGGGCGCTCGGCCTGGCCCGCGATCTTGCCGACCTGCGCACCCGGGCTTGGGCGGACCTCGACCTGCGGACCGCTGCGCTGCTCAACGCGGCCGGATCGCCCGCGGCCGCCGCGGACGCCGCTGCCTTGCGGCGTGCCCGGGCCACGGGTCTGCGCTATGACGGCTTGGAGTTCCTGGTCCGCGATGCCACCGCGACGGACGTCACGACGGCCGCCGGGGAGGAGGCAAGCCTCGTGGCGCTCGACGTGCGCATGGACGTGAGCGCCTACGCCATCCGTCAGGCGGACGGCTCGCTGACCCGGCGTGCCGAGTCCGCCGACCAACAGGTCCGGCTGATCCTGGCGTGGTCCGGGCATCGGTGGCAGATCACGCGGGTCGAGAAGGCGTGAGCGTCGTGGTCTCGTCCCGGGGCCCCCCGGACAGCGTTACGCCACCGGCGGTTCGAATCGGCGAGGCGTCAGCGCGGTCCGACGGCGGCAGAGACGATGGCGGCGGAGACGATTGCGGGGAGGTCGGCATACCGGTGCCGGAAACCGGTCTCCTGCAAGACGGCCGGCAACACGCGTTGGCTTGCCGTGATCTCCTGCGCGAATTCGCCCACCACTGCCCGCACCGCCAGGCGCGGCGCCGGGAGAACCGCTGGCCGATGCAGGGCACGTCCGAGTGCGGCGGCGACCTCCCGCTGGCGGGCAGGAGCGACCCCAACGAGGTTGACAGGACCGACGATGTCGGGATGGTCGATGAGATGGAGCAGCGCACCGACCTCGTCGTCGAGGGCGATCACGGGCCAATAGAACCGGCCCCGACCGATCGGGCCACCCATCCCGAGCTTGGTGAGCCGGATCAGGGGCGCGAAGGCGCCGCCGGACGGGCTGGCGACGATCCCGGTCCGAGCGAACGCCACGCGTCCCCCGGCGTCGACCACGGGCTGGGCCGCGGCCTCCCAGGCGCGGACAACCTCGCTGAGGAATCCGGTCCCGGGCAGCGACTCCTCGGTCAGGAGATCCGCACCGCGGTCGCCATAGATCCCCACGGCCGAGCCGCTGACGAGCCGGATGGGGCGTCCCGACGCCGCGATGGCGGTCGCGACGGCGCGGGTCCCACTCACCCGGGAGCGGAGGATCTCTCGGCGGTATGCCGTGCTCCACCTCCGGTCGCCGATGCCGGCTCCCGCGAGGTTGACCAAGGTGTCGACATCGGCGAGGTCGGCCGGATCGAGCCGCTCCGCGGCCGGGTCCCACCGGCGCTCATCGGGTCCCCGAGGCTCGCGGCGCACGAAGGAGACGACCCGGTCGCCGCGAGCTCGCAGCGCGGTTCCCAGGGCGGACCCGATGAGACCGCTGGCTCCGGTGATCGCGACGACCCGCGCCATAGAGACGTCCTCAGGACCCCAGCGAGCCCTCGAAGTGACCCTCCTCGAGCCGCTCCTTCACCGTCGCGAGGAAGCGCGCGGCATCGGCGCCGTCGACGATGCGGTGGTCGTAGCTCAGGGCGAGGTACATCATCGAGCGGATCGCGATCGTCTCGGCCCCGTCGACCTCGACGACGACGGGACGGCGGACGATCGCCCCCGTGCCCAGCATCGCCACCTGCGGCTGGTTGAGGATCGGGGTGTCGAAGAGCGCGCCCCGCGAGCCGGTGTTGGTGATCGTGAAGGTGCCGCCGGCGAGGTCGTCGGGGGTGATCTTGTTGTCGCGGGTCCGTGCGGCGACATCGGCGATGGCCCGGGCGAGCCCCGCGATATTGAGGTCGCCGGCGTTCTTGACGACGGGAACGATCAGGCCCTTCGGGGTGTCGACGGCGATGGAGAGGTTCTCGGTGCCGTGATAGACGATTTCCTCCCCGTCGATGCTGGCGTTGACACCGGGATGCGCCTTGAGCGCCTCGACGGCGGCCAGCGCGATGAACGGCAGGAACGACAGCTTGGTGCCCTCGCGCTGCTCGAAGTCACGCTTGGCGCGATCGCGCACCCGGGCGACCTTGGTCATGTCGACCTCGACGACGGTCGTCAACTGGGCCGAGACCTGGAGCGACTCGACCATGCGCTGGGCGATGATCTTGCGCAACCGGGTCATCTTCTCGCGGGTTCCGCGCTTGGAGGCGTCCCCGGTCGGGGCTGCTGCCGGTGGCGCCGCCGCCGGGGCGGGTGCAGGAGCGGGGGCCGCGGCGGGGGCCTGAGCCTTCGCCGCGGCCGCCTCCGCGGCGGCCTTCGCCGCAGCGGCGGCGTCGAGCACATCCTGCTTGCGGATGCGCCCGCCGATCCCGGTGCCCTTGACGGTGGCGAGGTCGATGCCGTTGTCCGCGGCCAGTTTCCGCACGAGCGGGGTGACGTATGCCGAGGCGTCCCGCTCCTGATCGTCGCCCTCGCCCGCGTCGGCCTGGGTAGGCGCGGCCTGGGTAGGCCCGGATGCGGCAGGCGGTGCGGCCGCGGCGGGTGCCGGGCCAGGGGTGGGTGCCGCTGGGGCGGGCGCTGCGGCAGGAGCCGCAGCCGTCGGCGCCGGCGCTGGTGCGGCTGGGGCCGGCTCGGGTGCGGCCTCGGGCTCCGCGGCCGGCACCTGCGGTGCGGGCACCTCAGCCGCGGGAGCGGCCGCCGCGGGAGCGGCCTCGCCACCGATGATCGCCAGATCCGCCCCCACAGCCACGGTCTCGTCCTCGGACACGAGGATCCTCGTTAGCGTTCCCGCGGCGGGGGAGGGGATTTCGGTGTCGACCTTGTCGGTCGAGACTTCCAGGAGCGGCTCGTCGACGGCCACCTCATCACCCTCGGACTTCAGCCACCGCGTGACGGTGCCTTCGGTGACCGATTCGCCCAGCGCGGGCATGGTCACGGTCACCCCGCCCTCGACCCCGCCTCCGGCCGGAGCGGATTGGGCCTGCGATGACTCCGCCGGGGACGCCGGGGAGACCGCACCGGCTTCGGGCGCGGACTCCTGGGCCGTGTCCGCTGCTGGCTCGGCCTCGGCTTCCTGCTCCTCCACCGCCGGCTCGGCCGCAGGCTCGGCCGCCGCGGACGCAGCTTCGGCAGCAGGCGCAGCCGGCGCGGCCTGGGCCGACGACCCGTCGCCGATCACGCACAATTCCGCGCCCACGGCCGCGGTCTCGTCCTCCTGGACCAGGATCTCGCTCAGGATGCCAGCCACCGGCGACGGAATCTCGGTGTCGACCTTGTCCGTGGAGACCTCGAGCAGGGGCTCGTCGATGGCGACGGTGTCCCCGACACTCTTGAGCCAGCGTGTCACGGTGCCTTCGGTGACGGACTCGCCGAGCGCCGGCATGGTCACACGTTCAGACATTGGTCCTCGTTCTCCTCGCAAGCGATTTCGGTGGGTGTGGTCAGACTCTCACGCATCGGGGCCCCGGGCCAGCAGGGGCTACCCATGTGAGTGCAAGGGCTTTCCCGCCAGCGCGAGGGCCGCCTCGCCGAGGGCCTCGTTCTGGGTGGGGTGGGCATGCAACAGCGGGGCGACGTCCTCGGGAAATGCCTCCCAATCGACGAGCAGTTGGGCCTCCCCGATCTGCTCACCCATCCGCGCGCCGACCAGGTGCACCCCGACGATCGGACCCCCAGCGGCGCGCACGAGCTTGACGAACCCCTTCGTCCCGAGGATCTGGCTCTTTCCATTCCCCGCGAGGTTGTACTCCACGGTCTCCACCTCGCCATAGCGCTCCCGCGCCGCGGCCTCGGTCAAGCCGACCGAGCCGATCTCGGGGTCGCAATAGGTCACCCGCGGCACCCGCTCGTCCACCACCGGCGCGGGCGTCAACCCCGCGATGTCCTCGGCCACGACGATGCCCTGCGCGAACCCCCGGTGCGCGAGTTGCAGACCCGGGACGAGGTCGCCCGCGGCATACACCCCGGGCACGGACGTCCGCCCGAGACCGTCGACGGCGACGTGGGCGCCGGCCATCGCGACCCCGAGCGTCTCGATCCCGGGCACGGGAGCCGGGCCCCGGCCGACGGCGACGAGGACGAGATCGGCCCGCAGGGATTCGCGTCCCTCGACGGCGACCTCCACCTCGTCGGCCGACTCGGTGACGGCCGTGACGGAGGCGCCGAGCACCATACCGATCCGCCGTTGCCGGAAGGCCCGCTGCAAGGCCTTCGACACGGCCTCGTCCTCGGCGGCCACGAGCCGCGGCAGGGCCTCGACGATCGTCACCTGCGACCCGAACGAGCAGAACACCGACGCGAACTCCACCCCGATCACCCCGCCGCCGAGGACGACGACCCGCTCGGGTACCCCCTTGAGCGCCAGCGCCCCATCACTGGTGACAACCCGTCGACCGAGCGTGACGAACGGGAGGGTCTTGACCACCGACCCCGTGGCCAGCAACAGGTGGCGGCCACGCAGCATACGGTCGCCGACGGCGATGGTGCCCGCATCCACGACCCGGCCTTCCCCGGTGACCACGTCGATCGGCCGCGAGGTCACCAGGCCGGTGAGGCCGGCATACAGCCGATCGACGACCCCCTGCCGGTATGCCGCGACCCGCCCCAGGTCGACCCGTGGCGTCCCGAGGTCCACCCCGACATGGCTCGCCGCTCGTGCGGTGTCGGCGACCTCGGCGGCGTGGAGCATCGCCTTGGTCGGGATACACCCGCGATGCAGGCAGGTCCCGCCGATCTTGTCCCGCTCGACGAGGGCGACCCGCAGGCCGAGTTGGCTGGCCCGGAGGGCGCACGCATATCCCGCGCTGCCGGCACCGAGCACGACGAGGTCGTATGCCGATTCCTCCCCCCCGGAGCCACCCCGGCTCACCGGTGGCCCCCCGCCTGCTCGGCGAAGGCGAGCAGCGTCGCCATCCCGAATCCCGTCCCCCCCTTGGGGGTCGACCCATAGGGCGCGGTCTCATTGAACGACGGTCCGGCAATGTCCAGGTGCGCCCACGGCACCGGATCGCCCTCGCTGCGGGCGACGAACTCCCGAAGGAAGAGCCCGGCCGTCAACGTGCCGCCCCAGAGATCGCCCTTGTGCTGCAGGTCGGCGACCTGGGAGTCGAGCTTCGGGCGCAGATCCTCCGGCAGCGGCAGCGGCCACATCGCCTCCCCGGCCGCATTCGCGGCGGCGAAGACCCGGGTGTTGACGTCCTCGTCATTGCTCATCACCCCGGCTACCCGCGGCCCGAGGGCGATGATGCAGGCCCCGGTCAGCGTCGCGATGTCGAGGATCGCGTCCGCGCCCGACTCCACCGCCAGGCAGAGGCCGTCACCGAGCACCATCCGGCCCTCGGCGTCGGTGTCGATGATCTCCACGGTCGTCCCATTGCGCATCGTGACGACGTCGCTCGGGCGCTGGGCGGTGCTGCTCGGCATGTTTTCGGCGAGACAGAGGTAGCCGCTCACCGCGACGGGGAGCTTCAACCGGGCGGCCGCGATGACGGCGGCGGCGACGGCGGCCGCCCCCGCCATGTCCGACTTCATCCCCAACATCGCGGCAGAAGGCTTCAGGCACAGCCCGCCGGTGTCGAAGGTGATCCCCTTGCCGACATAGGCGACGTGGGCGGCGGCATGGCGTGGGCGATGGTGGAGTTCCATGATCCGCGGACCCCGGCTGGAGCCCTGGCCGACGCCGACGATGCCGCCGCAGCCCATCTCCGCGAGCGCCTTGTGATCGTGGACGGCGACGTCGAGCTTGACATGGTTCGACTTGATCTGATCGCGCACGGCGTCGACGAAGGACTCCGGATAGAGCACGTTCGGGGGCGTGTTGACCAGATCGCGCACCCAGGCGGTCGCCTCGGCCACGACCTCCGCGCGGGCGATCGACGCCTTGGCCGGGGCGTCGGCGTCGTCGACGTGGACGACGAGCGTGGTCACCCGGCGGCCGGCCGGGCCGGGCTTGGAGGCGGCGTCCTTGCCGCCGCCCTTGGCGGTCTCGCGGTCGCTCTTGAACGCGGTGAATGCGTAGCTGCCCAGGTGCGCCCCGAGCGCGGCGGCCCCGACCCAGGACGTCTCGCGCGCGGGCAGCGCGACGACGACGCGCCCGGCCGCACCGATCTGGCGCAGCGCGGCGCCCGCGCCCGCGCGGATGCCGAACTCGGTGACCGACTGGTCCTTGCCGAGTGCCGGGGCGAGGCCGGTGAGGACGACCTTGGTCGCGGCGATCCCGGGCACGAGGGGGACGGTGTGGACGTCGTCGACCTTGCCGGTGGCGCCGAGGCTCGGCAGGACCGCCGTCAGATGCGCTGCGGCCTGCTCAGGCAGGCCATGGCCCTCGGCGAGCGCGGCGCCCGACTCGGCGGGGACGACACCGACGACCAGCACGTCCGCCTCGAGCGTGGCGAGGGGGCTGTCGTCCAGAGAGAAGAGACTCACCGGGGCAGGCTATCCCGTGCCGAGCGCCGAACGGCGGCGCTCGCGGTAGCGTCACCCCCATGGCCGACCTGCTCAACTCCCCGCTGCACGACCGCCACCTCGCCCTCGGTGCCAAGATGGCCGACTTCGGCGGATGGTCGATGCCCATCGAGTACCCCGGTGGCGGCGTCGTCGCCGAACACACCGCCGTTCGGGAGCGGGTCGGGATGTTCGACGTCTCCCATCTGGGGAAGGCGCGGGTCAGCGGGGCGGGAGCCGCGGCATACATCAACGCCTGTCTGACCAACGACCTCGGCCGGATCTCGGCAGGGAAGGCGCAGTACACCCTCTGTTGCGCCGACGACGGCGGCGTCGTCGACGACCTCATCATCTATCTGCGCGGCGAGGACGACGTCTTCCTCGTCCCCAATGCGGCCAACACCGCGACCGTCGTGGCGATGCTGGCCGCGCACGCTCCGGAGGGGATCGTCGTGGACAACCTCCACGACCGGTACGGCGTCATCGCCGTCCAGGGCACCCGATCCGATGAGGTCCTCTCGGCCCTCGGGCTGCCGACGGGACACGACTACATGTCGTTCGTCGACGCCGAATGGGACGGCCGGCCCGTCATGGTGCTGCGCTCGGGCTACACGGGGGAGCGGGGATACGAACTCGTGCCCGCCTGGGAGGACGCCGGCGCCCTGTGGGATGCGCTCGCCGAGGCGGTCGCCGCGCAGGGGGGTATGCCGTGTGGTCTCGGCGCGCGCGACACCCTCCGCACCGAGATGGGCTACCCCCTGCACGGCAACGACCTGTCGCTCGAGATCACCCCCGTCATGGCGGGGTCGGTCTGGGCGGTGGGCTGGGACAAGCCGGCCTTCTGGGGCAAGGACGCCCTGGTCGCCCAACGGGCGGCCAAGGAGTGCCGCCTCAGCCGAGGGCTCGTGGTGACCGGGCGTGGCATTCCCCGGCCGCATTGCGCCGTCCTCGACGAGGACGGTCAGGTCGTCGGTGAGGTCACGTCGGGGACGTTCTCACCCACGCGCAAGGTCGGGATCGCGCTCGCCCTCCTGGACCGGTCGGTTCCGCTCGGCGGCGCCGTCTCGGTCGACGTGCGGGGGCGGCTGATCCCCGCCGAGGTCGTCAAGCCTCCCTTCGTGGAGGTTCAGGTCCGCGAGGCCTAAGACGAGCGGGCGCGCGCGCCCAACCCTGCGCGGGCCTGGTGTCGCTCGCCGAGCGGAGTCGCGCGCCCAATAAGCGGGTCAGGCGGGAAGCGGGTCAGGCGGGGAGCGCGTCAGGCGGGCTCGAGCGACATCGGCCCGTAAACCACCTGGTCGAAATGGAGCAGGGTCACGCTGGAGGCACCCGCGTCGGCGAGATCGGTCCAGCAGTCGGAGAGCCAGGCCTCGGCGTCGGCCTGGGTGGGGAAGGCGGCGGCGGGCGCGTCGGCGAGCGGTTCACCATCGGGGCCCAGGGCGAGCCAGCGGTATTCGGACATGGGCGAGGACCTCCCGGGCTCGGCGACAGCGGACATACGCGCGGATCCGATCATCAGGATCGCGATCCAGCGAACTCAGCTCGGGTATTGCCCGCGCGCGACCTGGGGGCGCGGCATTCGGGTGGGGCGGATCTGCATCATCCGCATGGTGGTGTACGCCGCGAGCCCCTTGAGATTCACGTCGGGACCGAACTTCGCCCGGAGCCGCTTCTTGATGCCCCGCCACGCGAAGAAGCCGTCGACGACGGCGAAGAGCACCAGGACATAGACGCCGACGAAGGCGATCGTCGCCCAGGACGCCCGGATGAACTGGAGAAAGAGGACGAGGACCATGAAAGGCAGGAGGAACTCCGCGAGGCACCAGCGCGCGTCGACGCTGTCACGCACGAATCGGCGCAGCGGGCCGCGGTCGCGGGCGGGCAGATAGCGGTCGTCGCCGGTGATCATCGCCTGACGCATCCGGGAACTCGCCTCGACCCGCTTGGCCCGGTCGGCCGCCTTGGCGGCCTTGCGGTCGGTGACCACGAGGGGCTGGCGGCGGGCGGCCTCCTGGTCGCGGCGCTTGGGCGTAGGCCGGTTCTTGGCTCCCGGGCGTTGGTCGTGAGCCGGCTGCTCCGGCTCGATGGGGGCGGTCTTGTCCTTGCGTCCGAACACGCGGTCAGGATACGTGCCCGGAGCCGATCCCCGGCCCGCCCGTAGAGTGGCCGCGTGACCACGCGGCCGTCGACGTCCTCAACCCCCTCGCAGCCCCCCATCGGCGAACTCCGGGACCGCATCGCCGCCCTCATGCCGGGCATCCGGGCCGACCTGGAGGCGCTGACCCGCATTCCCAGCGTGTCGCTCGCCGCCTTCGACCAGGGCGAGGTGGAGCGGTCCGCCCGGGCAACGGCCGACCTGTTCGCCGCGGAGGGGTTCACTACCGAGATCGTCCGTGAGGGCGGCCGGCCGGCGGTGATCGCCCGCAAGGAGGGACCTGTCGGCGCCCCGACGGTCCTCCTCTATGCCCACCACGATGTCCAGCCGCCCGGGGCGGCGGACCTGTGGGAGAGCCCTCCCTTCGAGCCGACCGAGCGGGACGGACGCCTCTTCGGCCGGGGTGCCGCCGATGACAAGGCCGGGATCATGGCCCATCTCGCGGCGGTGCGCGCTCACGGGGACGCCCTGCCGGTCACGCTCGTCGTCTTCGTCGAGGGTGAGGAGGAGATCGGCTCCGAATCGCTGCCGGCCACCCTCGCCGCCCACGGCGAGAAGCTTCGCGCGGACGCGATCGTCCTGGCGGACTCGACGAACTGGGCCATCGGCGAACCCGCGCTGACCGTCACCCTCCGCGGCCTGATCCGGGTCGTGGTGACGGTCCGGACCCTCTCCCACGGGATCCACTCCGGGATGTTCGGCGGTGCGGTGCCCGACGCGCTGACAGCGCTCATCCGGCTCCTGGCATCCCTCCACGAGGACGACGGGGAAGTCGCCGTCGCCGGGCTCCTGTCCGGAACCGCGAGCGACCTGCCGTATGACGAGCCTCGCCTCCGCGCAGAATCCGGCCTCCTCGACGCGGTCGCCCCCATCGGGCGGGGGAGCTTCCTGGACCGGCTGTGGGCCAAGCCGTCGATCACGACGATCGGGATCGACGCCCCCACCGTCGCGACCGCGTCCAACACCCTCGTCCCCGTGGCGAGTGCGAAGATCTCGATGCGGATCGCGCCCGCGCAGGACCCGGCCGCGGCATACGACCTCGTGCGCACCCACCTGATGACCCATGCCCCCTGGGGGGCCCACGTCGAGGTGACGCTGGACGACTCGGGCGAGGGCTTCGCGGCGGCGGCGTCCGGGCCGATGTATGACGCGGCCCGCGCGGCCTTCACCGACGCGTGGGGACATCCCCCGGTCGACATCGGGGTCGGGGGATCGATCCCGTTCGTCGCGGCCTTCGCCGAGCGTTTCCCCGACGCCGCCCTGCTCGTCACCGGAGTGGAGGATCCCGACACCCGGGCCCACGGAGCCAACGAGGGACTCCATCTCGGGGAGTTCGAAAAGGTCTGCGTGGCGGAGGCGGCCCTTCTGAGCCGGATCGCCGCCGTCGGGCGGACCGCCGACTAAGCCGGCCCCCGCCCGCGAGCCCGGCTCAGTCCTTGTGGGTCTCGCCCGGCAGGGCCAGCATCTGGTCGAGCGCGGAGCGGGCCGCGGCCGCGACCGACGGGTCGACATGGATCGGGTTGACGACCCGGCCGTCGACGAGGGACTCCAGTGCCCAGACCAGGTGGGGCAGGTCGATCCGGTTCATCGTCGAGCAATAACAGACGTTCTTCTCCAGGAACGCGATCCGCTGCCGGGGGAACTGCTGGGCCAGGCGGCGCACGAGATTGAGTTCGGTGCCGACGACCCACGACGTCCCGTCCGGTGCCCCGGCGATCGTCTTGATGATCTTCTCGGTGGAGCCGACCTCGTCCGCCGCCTCGACGACGTCGTAGGTGCACTCCGGGTGGACGATGACCTTCACGCCGGGGACTTCCCGCCGGGCGGCCGACACCGCGTCGACACTGAATCTCCCGTGAACGGAGCAGTGGCCCCGCCAGAGGATCATCCGGGCGTCGCGCACCTGCTGTGTGGTCAGGCCTCCACCGGGCCGGTGCGGGTCGAAGACCACGCAGTCGTCGAGGGAGCCCCCGAGGTCGCGGACATAGGTGTTGCGGCCCAGGTGCTGGTCGGGGAGGAAGAGCACCTTCCCGGTCCCTCCGAGGACCTGTCCGTCACCGCGCTGGGCGAGGGCCCACGTCAAGGCGGTCTTCGCGTTCGACGAGGTGCAGATGGTCCCGTCGTGGCGGCCGGTGAATCCCTTGATCGCCGCCGAGGAGTTCATATAGGTCACCGGGACGACGTCGTCGGCCACCCCGGCCTCCTCGAGGACGGCCCACGCGTCCTCGACCTGGCTGATCGCGGCCATATCGGCCATCGAGCACCCGGCGGCGAGGTCCGGCAGGATCACCGTCTGGGCGTCGCTGGTCAGGATGTCGGCGGACTCCGCCATGAAATGGACCCCGCAGAACACGATGAAGGCCGCATCCGGCCGAGCCGCCGCCTCCTTGGCCAGCTTGAAGCTGTCTCCGGTCGTGTCCGCGAACGCGATGACCTCGTCGCGCTGATAGTGGTGGCCGAGGACGAAGACGGAATCGCCCAGCGCCGCCTTGGCCGCCCGGGCTCGCTCGACCAACGTCGGGTCGGACGCGGGCGGCAACTCACCGGGGCATTCGACCCCGCGCTCGGTGGCGAGGTCGCGGCCCTGGCCGAGGACGAGGAGTGGGAGCGATGCGGTCATGCGCCAGATCGTATGCCGCGCCCTCCCGCCCCCGGTGGGGGCGACATCCGCGCCCTCCCGCCCCCGGTGGGGGCGACATCCGCGCCCTGGGGTCCTAGCCTGAACGCCGTGCATGTCGTCATCGCCCCCGATTGCTTCACCGGAACGCTGACGGCGACCCAGGCCGCCGAGGCGATCGCCGCCGGCTGGTCCCGGGCCGCGCCGCACTGCGTCCTGACGCAGGTCCCCCTCTCGGACGGCGGACCCGGCTTCCTCGACGTCCTGGCCCACGGACTGACCGGCGAGATGCTCGCCGTGACCGTCAGCGACCCCCTCGGGCGGGAGGTGCCCGCGAGCGTGCTCGTCGTCGATAACGGGGGGGAGCGGACGGCATACGTCGAATCGGCGCAGGCGGCGGGCCTGCATCTCCTGGCGGCGAGCGAGCGCGACCCGGGGGTGACGACGTCGTATGGCGTGGGGCAACTTCTCCTGGCGGCCCAGGCCGCGGGGGCCCGCCGCATCGTCGTCGGGCTCGGCGGCAGCGGGACCAACGACGGCGGAGCCGGGATGTTGGCGGCCCTGGGAGTCGGGTCCCGGGACGACCTCGGTCGCGGCGGCCTGGCGCTGGCCGACCTGGGTCCCGACGCCCTCGACGTACTGGACGGCGTCGCCACCGACTGGTCCGAGATCGACCTCGTCGCTGCGACGGATGTCGACAATCCCCTGCTGGGGATGCACGGGGCGAGCGCGGTCTTCGGCCCGCAGAAGGGGGCCTCGCCGGAGCTGGCCCAGGACCTCGAGAACGCCCTCGGCCGCTTCGCCGACCGCGTGTGGAGTCACCTGCCGCGCCGCACCGATCTCCTCTCGGGCCGGCCGGTGCGTCTGGACAAGGAGCCCGGCGCCGGGGCGGCCGGCGGGCTCGGCTACGGCCTCCTGGTCCTCGGCGGACGCCGGGAGAGTGGCGTCGATCTCGTCCTGGACGCGCTCGACTTCGCCGATCTCGTCGCGGCGGCCGACCTCCTGGTGACGGGGGAGGGGAGCTTCGACTGGCAGAGCCTGCGCGGCAAGGTCGTCTCCGGTGTCGCCCGGGCCGGCCTGGCCGCCGCCACCCCGGCCCTGGTCATCGCCGGCCGCGTCGCCGTGGGGCGCCGGGAGGCGATGGCCGCCGGCCTGTCCGGGACGTATGCCGTGGTCTCTCGCCCCGATGACGAGGAGGCGGCCTTCGCCGACCCGGTCGGCACGCTCACCGACCGGGCCGCCCGCGTGGCCGCGACCTGGGCACCGCCGCCGCGGGCGCACGCCGGCGACGAAACGCCGGCCACGCCATCGAGCGCCGACGCGAGCGATCCGGCGTATCGTGGAGATGACCGGGGGAACAAACCCGCTCCCTGACGACGTTGTGGCGCTCGGACGCGCCACTACCCCTCGTACCGTGAAGGACATGCCCATGACCGTCCAGGACCAGACCACCACCCACGGTGTCCTCCTCACCGATGTCGCCGCTGCCAAGGTCAAGTCCCTGCTGGAGCAGGAGGGTCGAGACGACCTGCGCCTGCGCATCGGGGTCCAGCCGGGCGGATGCTCCGGCTTGATCTACCAGCTCTATTTCGACGAGCGCACCCTCGACGGTGACCTCGTCCGCGACTACGACGGCGTCGAGGTCGTCGTCGACCGCATGAGCGCGCCCTATCTCGACGGCGCCACGATCGACTTCGCCGACACGATCGAGAAGCAGGGGTTCACGATCGACAACCCCAACGCCGGCAACTCCTGTGCTTGCGGGGACAGCTTCAGCTGACGTCCACACCCCGCGCGAGCCGGCCCGGACACCCGTCAAGGGAGTCCGGGCCGGCTCGCGTGGGGGCCCCGGTGGTCGCCAGTCCCGCGACCACGATCGCCGCCGCGCACCGCCCGGATCACCGCCCGGTCCGCCGCCCGGATCACCGCCCGGACCACCGGCCATCGGGCGACCCAGCCCGCCGTCCCGGCTAGGCTCACCACTCGTGCAGATCCTCGTGACGGGTTCCATAGCGACCGACCACCTCATGACCTTCCAGGGTCGGTTCGCCGATTCGCTCGTCGTCGAACAACTCGACAAGATCTCGCTCTCGTTCCTCGCGCACGACCTGGAGATCCGGCGCGGCGGGATCGCGGCCAATATCGCGTTCGGGATGGCCAATCTCGGGATGCGGCCGGTGCTCGTCGGGGCGGTGGGGGAGGACTTCGTCTCCTATCGCAGCTGGCTCGAGCGGCATGGCGTCGACTGCGAGTCGGTCCTCGTCTCGGGCACCAAGCACACGGCGCGGTTCGTGTGCACGACCGACACCGACATGGCCCAGATCGCCACCTTCTATGCCGGGGCCATGAGCGAGGCGCGTCGGATCGAGCTGGGCCCGATCGCCCGCCGCGTCGGCGGCGCCGATTTCGTCCTCATCGGGGCCAACGACCCGCAGGCGATGCTGCGGCATACGCGCGAATGCCGGACCCGAAAGATCCCGTTCATCGCCGACCCCTCGCAGCAACTCGCCTTCAGCGACGGGCCCGAGATCAAGGAGCTCATCGACGGGGCGACCTATCTGATCACCAACGAATACGAGGCCCGGCTCACCGAGCAGAAGACCGGGTGGAGCACCGACGACATCGCCGCCCGGGTCACCCACCGCGTGACCACCCACGGCAAAGACGGCGTCACCATCGAATCCCCCGGTGTCGACCCCATCCACGTCGGAGTCGCCCGGGTGGCCCGGCTGGCCGACCCCACGGGTGTTGGTGACGCCTTCCGGGCGGGCTTCCTCGCCGGACTGGCTGCCGGGCTCGATCATCGCCGATGCGCCGAGATGGGCTCGGTGCTGGCGGCCCACGTCATCGAGACGGTGGGCACGCAGGAATACGAGTTGAGCAAGGCCGCCTTCCTCGACCGCCTCACCGAGGCGTATGGCGCGGACTCCGCCCACGACATCGGCCCCCACCTCCGCTGCCCCCGCCCCTGACCGTCCCGGCCATCGGGGCGGATCTTGAGCCCGGGACGATCCTCGCCGCCTATCGCAGCGGGATCTTCCCGATGGGTCTCGACGGTGTCCGCGGCATGGCGTGGTGGTCGCCCGTTCGCCGGGGCGTCCTCCCCCCGGGGGGCCTGCGCGTGAGTCGCTCGCTGCGCAAGTCGGCGCATCGCTTCCGCCTCACCGTCGACCGCGACTTCGACGGTGTCCTCGACGGCTGCGCGGGGTCGGACCGCGACGGCGACTGGATCACGCAGGAGATCGCCGCGGCATACCGGCGGCTGCATGCGCTCGGGTGGGTCCACAGCATCGAGGTGTGGGACTCCTCAGGAACCCTGGCCGGCGGGCTCTACGGGCTCTCCCTGGGGCGGTTGTTCGCCGGTGAGTCGATGTTCCACCGCGCCACCGACGCCTCCAAGGTTGCGCTGATGGGGCTGGTGGACATCCTCGAGCCGGGCGGGGACTACCTCTTTGACGTCCAGTGGCAGACGCGCCATCTGGCGACCCTCGGTGTTGTGGAGATCTCGCGCGCGGACTACCTCGCGCGATTGCCGGGTGCCCTGGCCGGGCCAGCCCCCGACTGGGCGCGGGCGGCCGGGACCGAGTGGGTGGCCGGGTCGGTGCGGTGACCAGGGCCGGGGGGAGCACACGGCATACCACCAAGAACAGGGACGGATGGTGGTATGCCGGGGCGTTCGCCCTGCGTGCGCTGACCATCGCCGGGACCCTCGGCGCCACGATCGCGTGGGCGCGAGTCAGTGGGGCGGACCGGACCCGGGACTGGCTGACCCTCTGGGACGCGCAGTGGTATGCCCGTATCGCCGCCTTCGGCTATCCCCGGGACATCCTCGTCGCGCCCACTGGCGACCTCATCCTCGGGCACGAGTTCGCGTTCTTCCCGCTCTTCCCCGGTCTGGCCCATCTTCTCCACGTCGCGACGGGGTGCCGGGCCGCGACCGCCTGCCTCGCCGTCGCCCTGGTCGCCAGCCTGGCCCTCGGGCCGGTGACCTATGCCGTCGCCCGCGGCGAGGGACTCCCGCGGCCGGTCGCGCTCGTGGCGGTGGGCCTCCTGGCCACGGTGCCGATGCCGGTGGTCCTGACCCTGGGGTATGCCGAGCCCCTCTTCCTCCTTCTGAGCCTCCTCGCGTTGCTGTCGGCGCAGCGGCGCCGGTGGGGATTCGTCGGCCTGACCCTCGTCGCGGCGTCCCTGACCCGGCCGTCCGGGTTGGTCACCGCAGCCGGAGTCGTCGCCTATGCGCTGGTCCACTGGCGCCGCCGGTGCGGCACCGCCAGGGAGGTCGCGGCGATCCTGGCGGCGGGCGTCGCCGGGGTGGCGGGGGTGGTCGCCTTCTGGGCGTATGTCGCGCGTCGTTCCGGCCGCCTTGCGGGCTGGTTCGAGGTCCAGGACGCCGGCTGGCGGACGCATCTCGACGGCGGGGCCTCGACCTGGGAGTTTGTCCATCGTCTCCTGGTGGTGCACGACCTGCCGCTGACCGCCGCCCTCCCGACCGCGGCCATCCTTGTCGTGGCCGTCGGCCTGGTCGGCCTCACCCTCGTGCGGGGGGACCTGCGTCCGTATGCCGCGTGGCTCCTCCTCGGCTTCCTCACCACGGTCGGGTCGTCGAACTTCTGGTACAGCAAGCCCCGCCTGCTCCTGGTCATGGCGGTCGCGGTCGTGCCCGTAGCCGTCGCCGCGCGCCGGCTCCTGGCCACCCGCCCCGGGCTGCTCCTCGTTGCGGTGCTCGCGCTCGCCCAGCTCGGATTCGGGCTCTACCTCGCGCTCAGCTGGCCCTATGCGATCTGACGGCGAAACCGCGTCGGATCGTCGGTGCCGGGCGGCGGTGGCGTGGGGGAGGGGCGGTCAGCCGCCGCCGGACCCGAGGCGCACCCGGAACCTGCGCGCCGACGCTCCCGGGTCGGTGACGCCATCATCGGGGACGTCGGCGTCCCCGAGGTCGATGTGCCCGAGGAGTATGCCCGCGCATGCGGCACCAGGCGCTCAGATCCGCTCCGGTCGCCGGATCGGTGGCGAGCAAGTCGATGCGGGTGCCCTCGGGGAGGTCCGTCGCCGCCGCCGCGATCCGGATGATCGGGATGGGGCAGCGGCGACCCCGGGCGTCGACGACTACCGGGGTCGGCCCCACGCCCTCCACGGGCGC
Organism: Nostocoides sp.; assembly: GCA_016702415.1. Taxonomy (GTDB): domain Bacteria; phylum Actinomycetota; class Actinomycetes; order Actinomycetales; family Dermatophilaceae; genus Nostocoides_A. The sequence continues at coordinate 189,591 of JADJEA010000024.1, read as the reverse complement.
GGTGGGCTGGTGCGTCCGTTGCCGGCCCGGGCGCTGCTGGTCCGGGAGTGGCTGGTCCGGGAGTGGCTGGTCCGGGCGCAGCCCGGCAACGACGCCCGGCAGCGCGTCCACCAACGCATCGACCGCGGCCGCCCGCTCGGGCATCACTGCCTCCCAGGGCAGGGTGACGCGGACGTTCCCGTGGGTCAGCACCCCCATCGCCGCCAGGACGTGGCTCGGTTCGAGGGTCGAGGCCGTGCACGCCGACCCCGAGGCCACCCCGAGCCCGAGCCGGTCGAGTTCGGTCACGACCGCCTCCCCGGCGGCATAGAGGACACTGAACGTCACCACGTGCGGCAATCGGTGGTCCGGGTCGCCGGCGACCTCGACGTCCGGGAGGGCCGCCACCGCGTCCCGAATCCGGCGCGTCAACTCCCTGGCCGCCTGCGCGTCCTCGTCGGCGACGGCCGCGCACTGCCGCCAGGCCTCGGCCGCGGCCAGCGCCAGCGGCACCCACGCCGGCGCGTCCGCCCGTCCGAACTCCGCCTCGCGCAGCGGCCCGCCTCGGCCGAACCTGGTCCGGCCGGGCACAACCAAGACCCCCAGGGGTGGCCCCGCGACCGAGGTCGCGTCCAGGACCAGGGCGTCGTATGCCGCGGGCACCCCCACCCGCCCCCCGCTGGCCATCGCGTCGACGAGGAGGGGGACCCCGGCGGGGGAGCACACGGCATACGCCTCCTCAACGGGTTGGATCGTCCCGACCTCCCCATTGGCGTGTTGGAGCGCGGCGACGGCCGTCCCCGGCCGCGCGACGGCCACCGCCCACGCGTCGAGGTCGATGCGGCCCTGACGGTCGACGGGGACCTCCTCGAGGAGGGTGGGGTCGTCGGCCTGGGCCGCGGCATACCGGCCCGGGATCAGGACGCTGGAATGCTCGACGGCGGAGGCGACGATCCGGCGGGCATGGCGCCGCTGCGGCCAGGCCAGCCCGTCGAGGGCCGCAGCCACTGCCGCCGACCCGCCGCCCATGTGGAAGCTGACCTCCTCCGGGCGCACCCCGAGACCCTCGGCGAGGACCGCGCGCGCCTGGTCGAGTAACCCGCGGGCCCGCCGACCCTCGTGGTGGAGCCGACGCGGGTCGGCCCACCCGGCGTCGATCGCCGCCAGGAGGGTCTGCCGCGCGGCCGGGTGCAGGGACCCGGAGCGGCGTCGAGGGTGGTGGGGTGTGAGCAGCGCAACGGCACGAAATGTCACGTTACGGGACCCTTACTGCACAGCCGGTTTGCCCTGCTGTAGCTTTTCTCTGAGGTCGATGTGCGCTGCACCCGGCCGGATACCAGTTTCAGACGGATCGACTCGAACGAGGTGCGCGTTGCGTTTGCCATATGCCGAAGAGGGCAGCCGGAGAAGGCGGCTCGGGCTCGGTCTGGCCGTCACGGCGGTCGTGCTCGCCCTGGCGGGCTGCTCGAGCATCGGGGTTGCGGGGAAGTTCTCCAACGGCTATCTCCCCGAGGGGGCTACCGAGGGCGCCGATCGAGTCCGGTCTCTGTGGATCGGGTCCTGGATCGCGGCCCTCGCCGTCGGCGTCCTGGTGTGGGGCTTGACCATCTGGTGCATGGTCGCCTACCGGCGCAAGAAGGACGACCCGCCGCTGCCCGTCCAGTTGAAGTACAACATCCCGATCGAGATCCTCTACACCATCGTCCCGATCTTCATGATCGGCGTGCTCTTCTACTACACCGACCGGGACGCCCGCGAACTGACCAGCGTCAAGAAGACGCCGGACGTCGTCATCAACGTCATCGGCAAGCAGTGGAGCTGGGACTTCAACTACATCACCGGCAACGCGCACGAGGCCGGCACCCAGGCCCAGTTGACCGGCAAGCCAGGAGTCGAGGCGACCCTCCCGACCATCTACATCCCCGTCGGCAAGCGGGTGGAGTTCCAGCTCACGGCCAACGACGTCATCCACTCGTTCTGGGTGCCCGCCTTCCTGCAGAAGCTCGACATGATCCCCGGCCGGGTCAACACCTTCCAGGTGGTCCCGACGCGTGAGGGCACCTTCGCCGGCAAGTGCGCCGAACTCTGCGGTGCCTACCACTCGCGCATGTTGTTCAACCTCAAGGTCGTCAGCATGGACGACTACAACAAGCACATCGCCGACCTCAAGGCACAGGCGAACGAGGGCCTCCTGCCCACCACCGTCCTGAGGACGCCGATCATTCCCCAGGACCAGAACAAATTGACCACGGAGGGGAACTGACCATGAGCAGCATCACCTCGGACTCCACCCTCCTTCGGACGACGGACCGGGTCCAGCACAAGCGGTTGGCTCCCGGCACGACGGTCGTGAAGTGGCTGACCACGACCGACCACAAGGTCATCGGCAATCTGTACTTCTTTACTTCGTTCGTCTGGTTCATCATCGGCGGCCTGATGGCCCTGCTGATCCGCCTGGAGCTCTTCCAGCCCGGGATCCAGTTCGTCGACGACGAGGATCAGTACAACCAGCTGTTCACGATGCACGGCACGATCATGTTGCTGTTGTTCGCGACCCCGCTGTTCGCCGGCTTCGCCAACGCCTTGGTGCCGCTGCAGATCGGCTCGCCGGACGTCTCTTTCCCACGACTGAACATGTTCGCCTACTGGACCTACTTCTTCGGTGGCTTGATCGCCGCCTTCGGGTTCCTGACTCCCGCGGGTGCCGCGGCCTTCGGCTGGTTCGCCTACGCCCCGTTGTCCAATAGCGTCTTCAGTCCGAGCATCGGCGGTGACCTGTGGGTCTTCGGGTTGGCGCTCGGTGGTTTCGGGAGCATCCTCGGCGCGGTCAACTTCATCACGACGATCATCTGTATGCGCGCACCCGGCATGACGATGTTCCGGATGCCGGTGTTCACGTGGACGATCCTCATCACCTCCCTGCTCGTCATCCTCATCTTCCCGCCGCTGGCCGCCGCGCTCTTCGCGCTCGGGGCCGACCGGCGCTTCGGTGCGGACGTCTTCGCCCCGGAGAATGGCGGACCGATCCTGTGGCAGCACATCTTCTGGTTCTTCGGGCACCCCGAGGTCTACGTCATCGCGCTGCCGTTCTTCGGGATCATCTCCGAGGTGCTCCCGGTCTTCTCGCGCAAGCCGATCTTCGGTTACAAGAGCATCGTGTTCGCCACGATCGCGATCGCCGCCCTGTCCGTGAGCGTGTGGGCCCATCACATGTACGTCACCGGCCAGATCCTCCTGCCCTTCTTCGCGATCATGACGATGCTCATCGCGGTGCCGACCGGGGTGAAGTTCTTCAACTGGATTGGCACCCTCTGGGGTGGGCATCTGGTGTTCAGCACACCCCTGATCTGGGCGCTCGGCTTCCTCGTGACCTTCCTCTTCGGTGGGCTGACCGGCGTCATCCTCGCCAGCCCGGCTCTCGACTTCAGCCTGTCCGACAGCTACTTCGTGGTGGCCCACTTCCACTACGTCGTGTTCGGGACCGTGGTCTTCGCGATGTTCGCCGGCTACTACTTCTGGTGGCCGAAGCTGACCGGCAAGATGCTCGACGAGCGCCTCGGCAAGGTCCACTTCTGGCTGCTCTTCGTCGGCTTCCACATGACCTTCCTCATCCAGCACTGGCTGGGCGTCGACGGCATGCCGCGGCGGTATGCCGACTACATGCCGGAGGACGGATTCACCATCGCCAACCAGATCTCCACGATCGGGGCGTTCATCCTCGGTGCCTCGACGCTGCCCTTCATCTATAACGTCTGGAAGACCTGGAAGACCGCTCCCCTGGTCGACAGTGACGACCCCTGGGGGTATGGCGCCTCGCTCGAGTGGGCGACCAGCTGCCCGCCCCCGCGGCACAACTTCGACAGCATCCCCCGAATCCGCTCGGAGCGCCCTGCCTTCGACCTGCACCACCCGGAGGCGGCCCCGGCCTCGCTACGCCGCGCCAACGAAGCCGACGCCCGTCGCGTCGCCGCCAAGAAGGGCTGAGACTCGTCATGAAGATCGAAAGCGTGATCTTCGCCCTCGTCGCCGTGTTCGCGGCGATCATGGCGCCGATCTACGGAATCCTCACCCACTGGAACGAGCCGGTCGGCCCGGTCGGCCTGTTCCTGTCCGCCGGCCTGGGTGCGATGGTCGCCTTCTACCTCTGGCTGACCGGGAAGCGGATCGGATACCGCCCGGACGACAACCCAGACGGGGAGATCAACGAGATCGAGGGCGACTACGGCGCCTTCGCCCCGCACAGCTGGTGGCCTCTTTGGCTCGGCCTGTCGGCCGCGATGCTCTTCATGGGTGTCGCCGTCGGCTGGTGGCTGGCCGCTGTCGGCGCCTTCCTCGGTGTCGTCGCGTTGATCGGATGGACCTTCGAGTTCTACAAGGGGCCGCACGCCAACTGAGGGCAGCGGCCGGACTGACCCCGCGACCGACGCCCGGGGAGACAGGGGAACCCCCGCCACGTACGTGGCGGGGGTTCCCCTGTCTCCCCGGGCGGGCCACCGGGATCGGCAAGCTGGATACGGTCGTGGCTGGATAGGGTTCACGGCATGGGCGTGTGGATGAGCCGGGAGGAATTCGAGCTCGCGGTCGCCGACGCCCTGGACGTCATGCCGGCGGATCTGATGGCGCAACTCGACAATGTCGTCTTCTTCGTCGAGGACGAACCCGCCCCGCAGGAGCCGGAGCTGCTCGGAATCTATGAGGGGATCGCCCTGACGGAGCGGGACGGCGGCTGGGGGATGGTCAATCTCCCCGACCGCATCACGCTCTTCCGGGGGCCGCTCACCCGCATGTGCGACTCCCGCGACGAACTCGTCGAGGAGATCGGGGTGACTGTCGTCCACGAGATCGCGCACCACTTCGGGATCGACGACGACCGCCTTCATGAGGTCGGGTGGGGCTGAGCCCACGCGCGCAACCGCGCCCATCCCACGGCGGGCAGCTCCACCACCGCCCGGTTGGGAGCGCGCACGGGAGGCGGTCGTGGGGGAGGGGAGCGGTCGGCATACGATCCACACAGCCGACGGAAAGGTTCGCCCGGCACAATGGCCGGTATGACGCCGCCAGCGCACCACGGCCGGGCCACCGGATCGATCCCGGTCCAGATGGTCCGCTTCGTCGTCGTCGGGGCTCTGGGGACCGCGTTGTATGTCGGGCTGTTCTGGGTGTTCTCGCTCGCGATGGGCAGTCAGCTCGCCAATGCCACCTCCTGGATCGTCTCCACCCTCCTCGGCAATCTCGTCCACCGGCGGTTCACCTACGGCGTGGCCGGGGCGCAGCTTCGGGGATTGGACGGCGTGGTGACCTTTGGGACCGCCCTCGCCGAACTCGGCGTCAGCAGCCTCCTCCTGGCGATCTGGCCGGGAGCGACGTCGCTGGAGCAGTCCGGGATGGTTGTCCTCGGAACGATGATCGGTGGCTGCCTGCGCTTCTCGCTGAACCACCTGTGGTTCTCGCGCACGGGCGATGTGCCCGCGCCGGGTCCCGCCGAACCCCAGCCCGTCAGCGGCTGACGTCTGGCGCGGCCCGGGCGTTCCCTGGTTGGGGACGACAGGGTGCGGGCGCGCGGTCGCCAGGAACCCAGCCGTCGGCAAGGGTTAAAGCACACGCGAACGGGCCGGGACCCCTTGTCGGGATCCCGGCCCGTTCACGCGTGGTGCAGGTCCGTGACGTGCGCAGCCGTATGCCGTGTGGCCGCCGCGCCGCCGGTCAGTGCGCCCCGGCGTGAGCGCCCTCGCCGGCGCCGATGGCCTCGTGTGCGGGGCCGTCGTGGTGGGCGGCCGCCAACTCCGTCGGCGTCACCGGGTCGACGTGGTGACCGAAGTAGAACCGGGAGAGCCGCTGGCGCAGCTTGGCGTGCTTCGCCGACTGGTTGGCGACCCCGTGGGCATCGGTGCCGGCAGTCAACTCCAGCGGAGCCTGCCGTTCGAACCCGACGAGCTTCCAGCGGCTGAACTCATCGAGCGGCTCGTGCGCCTCGAAGAACCGACCCTCGCCGGTCCGGACAATCCGGCCGGTCTCGCGGCCGTGGAGGACGAGGTTGCGATCGGCACGCTGCAGGCTCAGGGCGATCCGGCGGGTGACCCAGAAGGCGATCACCGGCAGAACGAAGACGGCTACCCGGAAGAAGTACGTGATGTCGTTGATCGACATGTGCAGCTTGATGGCCATGATGTCGTTGCCGGCCGCGAACATGAGCACGCCATAGAACGTCAGCGCTGCCACACCGAGCGCGGTGCGGGTCGGTTGATTGCGCGGGCGGTCCAGGAGGTGGTGTTCGCGCTTGTCCCCGGTCACCCACGCCTCGATGAAGGGATAGGCGGCCATGATGCCGTACATCACCGGGATCAGCATCAGCGCGCCGATAGCGACGTTGAGACTGAGGGTGTAGCCGAAGACCGTGAACTCGAACCAGCCGGGGAAGAGCCGCAAGGCACCGTCGGCGAAGCCCATGTACCAGTCGGGCTGGCTGCCCGCGGTCACGGCGGAGGGGTCATATGGCCCATAGACCCAGATCGAGTTGATCTGGACCAGGGAGGCCAGGAGGGCGGTGAACCCGAAGACGATGAAGAAGAACCCACCAGCCTTCGCGGCATACACCGGCATCACGGGGAAGCCCACGACGTTCTCGTTGGTCCGGCCCGGCCCGGGGTATTGCGTGTGCTTCTGCACGGCGACCATGACGATGTGCGCCGTGAAGAGGCCGATGAGCAGGGCGGGCAGGAGGAGGACGTGGACGCCATACAGCCGGGGGATGATCGCCTCACCCGGGAAGTCGCCACCGAAGACGATGTAGGCCAGGTAGGAACCGATCACCGGAGCGGAGAGCATGAAGCCCTGGGCCGCCCGGATGCCGGTGCCGGAGAGGAGGTCGTCGGGCAGCGAGTAGCCAGCGAAGCCCTCGACCAGGGCGAGCATCGACAGGACACAGCCGATGATCCAGTTGAGTTCACGGGGCTTGCGGAAGGCGCCGGTGAAGAATACCCGGAGCATGTGCGCCGACAGGGCCACGATGAACATGAGCGCCGCCCAGTGGTGCATCTGCCGGATGAGCAGACCGCCCTTGATGTCGAACGAGATGTTCAGCGAGGAGGCATAGGCCTCCGACATGTGGACGCCCTTGAGGGGCAGGTAGGACCCGTCATAGGGGACGTGGCTGGCGCTGGGGACGAACCAGAAGGTCAGGAACACCCCGGTCAGCAGGCAGATGATCATCGAGTACATCGCGATCTCGCCGAGCATGAACGACCAGTGGTCCGGGAAGACCTTCTTCATCAGGTAGTTGACGCCCTTGGCCGGGCCGAGGCGGTCATCGACCCAGCCGACCATCCCGCCCAGCTTCTTGGCACCGGCGGACGGTGGGGCCTGGCGGGCGCGGTCGCCCTCGCGCAGCCGGTCTGCCGCACGGGCGTTGTCCATCGCTTCGCTGCTCATCAGCTCTCACGCTCCCAGAAGCTCGGGCCGACAGGCTCCATGAAGGGCTGCGCCGCGACGAGGTAGCCCTCGGCGTCGACGGTGATCTTCAACTGCGGCAGGGCCCGCTTGGCGGGGCCGAAGATGACCTTGCAGTCGTCCGTGACGTCGAAGGTCGACTGGTGGCACGGGCAGAGCAAGTGGTGGGTGGTCCGCTCGTAGAGGCCAACGGGGCAACCGACGTGCGTGCAGATCTTGGAGTACGCGACGATGCCGTTGTAGCTCCACTCGAGGGCCTTGCGGCCCCCCTCGGTCGACTTGAAGTCCGTGGGGTCCAACCGCATGAGGAGGACAGCGGCCTTGGCCTTCTCCTCCAGCATGTTTTCCTCCAGCTCCAGCAGACCCTTGGGAAGGATGTGGTAGACCGAGCCGATGGTGACATCGGCCGCCTTGATCTCGAGCCCCTCGGGGTCGGTCACCAATCGGACCGGCTGGAACGTCCGGTGCTCGTAGCCGCCCAGGGCGTCCTCGGCGTTCTCCAGCGGGCCGTCCCAGAAGGTCACCGAGAGCCGGTTGCGCGGCAGCGGTCCCATGCTCCCGATGAGCTGGACGAGTAGCGGCAGCGAGAAGAGCGCCATCGCGCCCCCGAGGCTGGCCTTGATCAGCGGCCGACGGAAGAGCTGGCTCTTTTCACCCCCGGAGCGCATGACGTCGACGAACTCCGCACGGGCGTCGTCGCTGCTGCGCATCGGGTGGCGCATCTCGACGGTCTCGTGGTCCGGCATGAGCGTCTTGGCCCAGTGGACGGCACCGAGGCCGATGCCCAGCAAGCCGAGCCCGATGCCGACCCCCAACAAGAGGTTGATGGTCGAAACCGTGCCGAGACCGGGGATCCAGCTGCGGTGGTCGGTGGGGAAAGCGAAGTAGGCGAACAGCGCCAGCAGGGTGCCGACCATCGACAGGCCGAAGAGCCCGGCCACCTGCTTCTCGGCACGCTTGGCACCGCGCTCGCTCTCGTCGGACATCCGGTGCACATGCGGGGGAAGTCCGGGATTCTCGAAGACGGCCGGCAAGGTGCCCTCGGCGGGACTGTGGCCATCGTCGAGGCGCACGACGCCGGGCGAGTTCGCGTCGGGGAACTCGTAGTTGGTCATGGGGTCAGGCACCCTTCTGTCCGAGCCAGTAGGCCCCGCCGATCAGCAGGCCGAGTCCGAAGATCCACGCGACCAGTCCCTCGGGGACCGGACCGAGCGACCCGAGCGCCATACCGCCGGGGTTGCCCTCCTCATGCATGGACTTCAGATAGGCGATGACATCGGCCTTTGCCTGCGGCGAGAGGTTGGTGTCGTTGAAGACGGGCATCGACTGCGGGCCGGTGAGCATGGCCTCGTAGATGATCTTCCCGTCCATCTCATGCAGCTTCGGGGCGTACTTGCCGCGGGTGAGCGCGCCCCCGGCGAACGCCGAGTTGTGGCACATCGAGCAGTTGGTGCGGAAGATCATGCCGCCGGTGCCCGCATTGCCGTTCTCGCCGCTGGTGAGCGCGGCGTCCGGGACGGCCGGGCCGGGCGCGAGCGAGGCGACATAGGCCGCGATCGCCGAGATCTGCTCTTGCGTGTAGGTCACGACATTGCGCGGCGCCTGGACGCCCGGGCCGGCCATCGGCATACGCCCGGTGTTCATCTGGAAGTCGACGGCGGCGGCCCCGACACCGGCGAGGTTCGGGCCCTTGTCCGTGCCCAGAGCGCCCGTTCCATGGCAGGTCGCGCAGTTGGTGAGGAAGAGTTGGTGGCCTTCGGTGACCTGGTCCGCGGTCGCCACGGCGGCCGTAGCCGCCTTGGGGGCGAGCGCGGAGTAGGCGGTTCCGGTGACGATCAGGCCCAACAGGAGGAGCAGGGCGATCGCCGCCGGGTGGCGGCGGTGGCGTGCCAGTGCGTTCACGACTGTGCCTTCCTTCGTTCGGTCCGCGTCACTTCAGGAGGTAGATGGTCGCGAAGAGCGCGATCCACACCACGTCGACGAAGTGCCAGTAGTAAGAGGTCACGACCGCACCGGTCGCCTGCTCGTGGCTGTAGTGGCGCGTGGTGAACGTACGGCCGATGATGAGCAGGAAGGCGAGCAAACCGCCGGTGACGTGCATCCCGTGGAAGCCGGTGGTGAGGTAGAACACCGACCCGTAGCCGTCCGAGGCGAGGGTGATGCCGTCCTTGACCAGGTGGGCGTACTCGAACACCTGACCCGCGATGAACGTGGCGCCGAAGATATACGTCACGACATACCACTCGCGCATGCCCCAGCTGCCCACGTTGAACAGGCTGCCGGTGCGCGATGGCTGGCCGTGCTCGGCCTTGTAGACACCGAGCTGACACCACACCGAGGAGATCACCAGGATGATGGTGTTGGCGGTCGCGAAGGGCACATTGAGCTGCGCGGTGTGCTCATGCCACAGGTCCGGGCGGACCTCGCGGATCGTGAAGTACATCGCGAACAGTCCGGCGAAGAACATCAGCTCACTCGAAAGCCACACGATGGTGCCCACAGACACCATGTTCGGGCGACTCACGGGGCCCATCGAGGTGTGCCCCGGTGGTGAGCTGGCGATATTTGACGTCAGTGCAGATGCTGTGGCCACGCGGTCATTATGTCGGTAAACGAATCGACTCGTCAGGCGGCCCCCCGATAACAGTTGTGTCGCGTGTCGCACGGGGCTGAGTAGGCTGTGCCACATGGCTTCCAGCGCGATGACCCACGCCTCCGAGACCCCCGGCACCGCCTCTGGTCCGCGGCAGGTGTCGATCCTGCTCTATAGCGACGACATCACGACGCGGGACGCCGTTCGGGCGGCCGTGGGGCGTCGGCCGACCCGCGATCTCGAGGTCGAGTCGTGGCTGGAGTGCGCGACCCTGCCGGCCGTCATCGAGGCCGTCGAGAACGGCCGGTTCGACCTGCTGATCCTCGACGGCGAGGCGGCCCCGGCCGGCGGCTTGGGCGTATGCCGTCAGCTCAAGAACGAGATCTTCGACTGCCCGCCCGTCCTCGTCTTGACCGGGCGTCCGCAAGATGTCTGGCTGGCGGCCTGGTCGCTGGCCGACGCGGCAGTCTCGGCGCCATTCGACGCCCTCGCCGTCTGCGCCGGGGTCGAGCAGGCCCTGGCGGCGGCCTCCTGACGATGGCGGACGCGGTCGCGGACGCCCACACCTGGCCGGATGTGCTCTCCGGCCTCCTCCTGGGCCGGGATCTCGACCCGGACGCCGCAGCCTGGGCGATGGACCGGATCATGTCGGGCGAGGCCTCGGCGTCTCAGGTCGGCGGGTTCCTCATGGCGCTGAAGGCCAAGGGGGAGTCGGTCGGGGAACTATCGGCCATCGCGGATGTCATGTTGGCGCACGCGCACCGCTTCGAGGTTCCCTCGCCGAGCATCGACATCGTCGGGACCGGCGGGGATCGCGCCCATACCGTCAACATCTCGACGATGACCGCGATCGTGGTCGCCGCCACGGGCCTGCGGGTCGTCAAGCACGGCAACCGGGCGGCGTCCTCGTCCTCCGGTGCCGCGGACGTCCTCGAGGCGCTCGGAGTCGACCTGTCCCTGACCCCCGCTCAGGTGCGTGCGGTGGGTGAGCGCGCCGGGATCACCTTCTGCTTCGCCCAGGCCTTTCACCCGTCGATGCGGTATGCCGCGCCCACCCGCCGGGACCTCGGCGTCCCGACGGTCTTCAACGCCCTGGGCCCCCTGACCAACCCCGCCCAGCCGACGTATGCCGCGGTCGGCGTCGCCGATGCCCGGCTCGCGCCGCTGGTCGCCGGCGTGTTCGCCGGCCGTGGGCGCCGGGCCGCGGTCTTCCGGGGTGAGGACGGTCTGGACGAACTCACCCTCGCCGGTCCGTCGCGGGTCTGGTGGGTGGCCGACGGGGCCGTCAGTGAACACGTCCTGGCTCCTGGCGACGTCGGGCTCGACGAAGCCCCCCTCGACGCGTTGCGTGGCGGCGACCCGGCCCACAACGCCGAGGTCGTCCGTGCCCTCGTCGACGGCGCCCGCGGACCGGTCCGGGACGCGGTCGCGCTCAATGCCGGGATCGCCCTGGCCGTCGCGGACGCGCAGGTGCCTGCGTCTCCCACGGCCGCGGGTGAGCTGATCGCGGCGGTCCGCTCGGGGGTCGTCACGGCCGCCGCCACGATCGACTCCGGCGCCGCAGCCGCGACCCTGGAGCGCTGGATCGCCGCCACGAAGTCGATCTGACTCTTCCCGTGGGGATGGCCGCGGCTGCGCCAGATCCCGTCCGGGCGCAGCCGTCGCCACCCCGACCGGGCGGCCCGACGCCAGCCGGTGTGGCTAGTCGAGGCCGAGGCTGAACGCCGCCTCCAGGTCGTGACTGGAGTACGCCCGGAAAGCGATATGGGTCGAGGTGCTCAAGATGCCCGGCACCTTGTTGAGCCGGTCGGCGATGACGTCGGCGAGTTCCTCGTGCTCCCGGACGCGGACCATGGCGATCAGGTCCGCGTCGCCGGTCACCGAATAGACCTCGGTCACACCGTCCAGGTCGGCGATCGCCTGGGCAACCTCGGGGATCTTGTCGACGTCGGCATTGACCAGGACGATGGCGGTGATCATGGGTTCATCTTCTCGCGAAGTAGGGATCACCGTCCTCCCCGGGACCGCGCGTCGGGCACCGTGAGGCGCTGGGCGCCGTCGACCGGGCAGGTCCAGGCGCCGTCGACGCGAACCAGCCGCACCCCCGGCTCATCGAGCCAGTGGAGGATCTTTTCGGTTTCCTCCGGCAGGGCGGCGGGCGCGGGAGCGGTCGGCACGGCGACGATCTCGGCGCTGGCGCGCAAGGCCTCGACGTAGGGCATGGGGTCGGCTCCGCGCGGGCTGCGGCTGCTCCCCGCCAGCCGACCGTGGCGAACGCACACCAGCTCCCATCCGCCCACCGGGCTGCGGCGGGCGGCCACCAGTTCCGGGATCGCCGCGAGCGGGGCGAGGCGTTGGGCCCGGATCGCGCCGCGCAGGAGAGCGCCCAGCCGATCGCGCACGGTCGCGGCGTCCTCGTAGCGCTCTTGGCGTGCGAGCGACGCCATCCGGGCATCGAGGAGGTCGACGATCTCGCCGGGATCGGCGGCGATGGCTGCGGCCGCGCGGGCGACGATCTCGGCATACAACTCCGTCGTGATCGCGCCGAGGCAGGGCGCGGCACACCGGCCGAGGTCGGCGAGGGCGCACGGGGGCGAGCGTCGGTGGGGTGAGATGCGCTGGCTGCACTGTCGCAGCGGCAGGCTCTCGTGGATGGCGGCGACGGCGTCCGCGGCGGCGGCGCGGGAGCCGAAGGGCCCGAGGTAGGCCGTGGTGTCACCGCGCACCTGGGCCACGATCGACAGCCTGGGAAAGGGCTCGACGGTCAATTTGACCCAGACCGCCTTCTCGGGGTGGCGGGACCGTCTGTTGTAGCGGGGTTGGTGGGCGGCGATCAGACGCAACTCGCGTACCTGCGCCTCCAGGGGTGTGGCGCACACGATGGGAGTGACGCTCGACGCGAGCCGGACCATCTCTCCCATCCGGCGTCGCTGCTCGGCCGCCGTGAAGTAGGACCGGACTCGCGTGCGGATGGCCACGGACGTGCCGACATAAAGGACCCGGCCGGCGTCGTCCTTGAAGAGGTAGACGCCAGGCGCGTCCGGCAGGCCGTCGGCGAGATGGCGCTTGCGCCGGCGCTCCTGTGGGACCCGGCCGGAGTAGGCCGCCAACTCCTCCAGGGACGTGACACCCAGGCCACCGACGCGCCCGATGAGGCCATGCAGCACCTCGACGGTCGCCTGCGCGTCGTGGAGGGCCCGGTGGTCGGGCGTGACGCGGGAGCGGAAGACACGAGCGAGGGAGGAGAGACGGTGGTTGGGCGACTCGTCGGCGGTCACCAGGGCGCGCGCGAGGTGGACGGTGTCGACGACGACCGGGTCGGGCCACGTGGCGCCCGTGGAGGCGCAGGCCGCCTTGAGGAATCCGACATCGAAGCGGGCGTTGTGGGCGACGACGACCGACCCTGCCGCGAACTCCAGGAAGGCAGGCAGCGCCGCGCGCAGGGGTGGTGCACCCGCGACCATGGCATCGGTGATGCCGGTCAGGACGCTGATGACGGCCGGGATCGGGACCCGCGTGTTGACAAGGGTCTGGAACTCCCCGAGCACCTGACCGCCGCGCACCTTGACGGCCCCGATCTCGGTGATCTGGTCCTGCGCCGGGTTGCTGCCGGTCGTCTCGAGGTCGACGACGACGAAGGTGACCTCGTGCAGGGGGGTCCCGACATCGGGCAGCGGATCCTGCCTCGGTCGGGGGAGTGCGGCGGTGGTGGGCGGCATACCAAGGACCGTAAACAGGGCCACCGACAGCCCTTCGGAACCGGGCGCGGAAGAGGGCTGTCGGTGGGCTGTCCTAGCGTCGTCGACAACGGCCCGGGAGACCCCGAGCCACCTTCACCAAGGAGGTTTCGATGCTCATCGGTTGCGACACCTGCCCGATCCGGGGGACCGATCGCGCGGCGAGCCAATGCCCCAGCTGTGTCGTCCCCGCGTTCGCCGGGATGCCCCGGATGCGGGCGTATGCCGACGTCCTCCCCCCCGGGGACGCCGGCCTGCCCCTGGATGCCCGCGAGCGCGCGGTGGTGACGGCGCTGGTCGGTGCCGGGCTGATCAGTCCCGAGACCGCCGGCGCGGCCCGCGCGCGGCCGGAGTCGGGTCCGTTCCGGCGGGCGGCGGGATGACCGGCGTGCGATCGAGGAGGAGGGAGAGGGCGACGAGGGCGCCGACGAGCCAGTACTGGTTGTAGAACGCCTGTTTGTTGACGAGATTGGCGACGAAGAGCACGAGCGCGGCCCAGCGGACCACCTCGCCGATCTGAGGGCTGCGGCGGTTCACCGCCCAGAGGGCCACAGCGAGGGTGGTCCCGACGACGAGACCGGTCGCCCAGAACGGCAGGGTGACGCCGAACTCGTTGAGCGCCAACAGATACCACGTGTTCGCGAATTTGATGGGGTGGAAGGTCACCAGGAAGGTGATGGTGTCGTGGACGAAGTCCGCCGGGGCCGTCAGGGCCCAAGGAGCGATGAGCGCGCCCGTGAGGCCTGCGGTCGCGAGAGCGCGCCGCCAGCCGAAGGGCCGCCATACCAGGAGCACGAGGAGGACCGCCGCCAGGTGTTGCTTGCTGGCACAGGCCAGGGCGAGGGGGAGGATCGACCACCACGCATGGCCGCGCACCATGAGCACGGCCCACCACACGAGTCCGGCAAGCAGGAGCGGCTCGGTCCAGGCCTGGTCGATCTGGGTGAGAGTTCCCGGTGCCAACAGGATGAGGGCACTGGCCGCGGCGGCGGTCGCCGGCGCGCGGTCGCGGCCGAGCAGCCACATCCCGACGGCCGCGACGATCACCCAGACGAGCAACATCCACCGAACGTCCCCGGCGAGCAGTCGCCCGGGGGAGAGGAGGACGGCACTCCACGGGAGATAGGTGAACGCATCCTTGACCCCCGGCGAGTCGACCCAGATCACCGAATAGAAGTTGCGGCCGTGCGCAAGCGCGTCGGCGGCCTGCTGGAGGGTGACCCAGACGTCGATCCGTGGGTGCGGGTCGGTCCGTATGGCGACCGCCCCCGCCACCAGATAGGTCGCCAGCGCGCTCCCCCAGATGAGCGCGGGGCTGCGTCGGATCCGGATCAGGACGGCACAGGTCACGGCGGCCACGGCGAAGACCACGCACAGAGCACGCTCTGTGCCCGCAGGCAGGTAGCTCCACAACGGGACCAGCACCGCGATCGGGGCACTCCCGGACAGAGCGACCGCGGCCGCGGTCGGGCTGAGGGCGAATCGACTGCGCCGGATCAGCCAGAGCGCGAGCAGCATCGCGGCCACCGTCAAGGTCAACACGATCACCACGCGGAAGCGCACGACACTCCACTGGAGCATCCCGAATCCCCCCAGCCAGATGAGGCCGAAGAGGACGGCGCCACCCCGCCCGGGGGTGGCGAGGTCGGGGTCGAGGTCGGAGCCGTCCGGTTCGCGTGGAACGGGGGCGGACACGGCGGGTTCCTTTCGTCGCACGTGGTGGGCCAGTCTCGTCGCTTGACCTGGCGGGGACGCGCACCGGGGGGCGTTCGGGCCACACTCCATCGGCCCAGCCTCGGGACGGGTGGCCACGCTACGTCACCTCGTCCCCGAACGCGGTCAAGCCTGGCTCCGACGCGGCGGTAGTGTCTCCTGCCATGGCAGAGAGCACGCAGGCCTCGATCATTATCGAGGCCGACGCCGGACTCGTGCTCGACGTCATCGCCGACCTGGAGGCCTACCCGGAGTGGGCGTCGGAGGTCGTGGCGGCCACCATCCTCACGGAGGAGGGGGACGGCTGGCCCGACCGCGCGCGGTTCACGCTCGATGCCGGGATCATCAAGGACACGTACACCCTTGATTACGAGTGGAATATCACCGCCGACGGGACCGGCCAGGTCTCGTGGTGGCTGACCGAGGCCACCGTGCTCAAGCGGATGGACGGCACCTACACCTTGAGGGCGATCGACGCCGGAACGGATGTGTCCTATCAGTTGACGGTCGACCTGAAGATCCCGGTCCTCGGGCTGCTCAAGCGCAAGGCCGAGCGGGTCATCATCGACACTGCCCTGGTGGAACTGAAGAAGCGGGTCGAGTCCCTCTGAGAACCCAACCGCACAGCCCTCGGGCGGACCATCCTGGTTCCCTCCCGGACGGCCCGAGCGGGCTGGCCACTCGCGTGCTCCTCTTCACCGGCAAGGGCGGTGTCGGCAAGACCACGACCGCCGCCGCCGCGGCCCTGTCCAGCGCCCGCGCCGGCATCGAGACGTTGGTGCTGTCGACGGACGCGGCGCACTCCCTGGGCGACGCCTTCGGTGTCCCGCTCGACGTGGCCTACGGCCCGGTCCAGATCGAAGATCACCTCCACGCGATGCAGGTCAGCGGCCGGGCCCACTTCGCGGGCTCATGGACGGTCGTCCACGGCTACCTCGTGCAGACCCTCGCCGCGCTCGGCGTCGACCCGGTCGTCGCGGAGGAGATGACCTCGCTCCCGGGGGCGGAGGAGATCGCCGCGCTGCTCGAGTTACGGACCCAGGTGGAGTCCGGGAGCTGGGATCTCGTCGTCGTCGACTGCGCGCCCACCGCGGAGACCCTACGAATGCTCGCGCTCCCCGAGAACCTCGCCTGGCATCTCGGGCGGATGATCCCGGGGACGGTAGGACTGCGGCGCGCGGCCCGACCGGCCGCGGCAGCGGCGCTCGGCATACCCCTGCCGGATGTCGAGGTGCTCGAGGTCATCCGGGATTGGTATGCCGACATGCTCGCCGTCCGGGCCATCCTCGCCAGTCCCCGCGCCTCGGTGCGGCTGGTCACGACCCCGGAGAGCGTCGTCATCGCCGAGTCGCGGCGCACGTGGACGTCGCTGAGCCTCTACGGGTATGCCGTGGACGCGGTCTACGTCAACAAGATCCTCCCGCGTGTCGCCGACGGCGAGGACGGCCTGGCCGCCGCCTGGTTGGCGTCGTGGAACGAGGCCCAGGAGCGCGGGATCGCCGAGGTGGTGACCTCATTCGACGGGATCGCGGTGGTCCGGGCGCCCTATCTGTCCTGCGAGCCGGTCGGGCCCGACGCCCTCGCCGCTCTCGGGGCGACCTGGGCCGACGAAGCCTTGGCTGGCGGCGACATCCTCGACCCCGTCGACGCGGCCGCGATGCGGGTGGACCGGACCGCCGACGGCTACACCCTCGCGCTGCGGCTGCCGCTCACCTCGGCCCGCGAGGTCGGCCTCCAACGCCGGGAGGACGATCTCATCCTCACCGTCGGCGACCATCGCCGGATCGTCACGCTTCCCTCGGTGCTGACCCGGTGCACGGTGTCGGGCGCGAGCGTGCGCTCGGGGGCACTTACCGTCGGATTCGTCCCCGACCCCGCACAATGGCCCCGATGACCACGCCTACCGACCAGCAGCGTCCCGGCCGGGTGCCACCCGAGCAGTCGCGGCCCACCCGCTCCCTGGGCGAGGAGGCGGCCAAGCTCTTCGCGGCGCTACAGGACGAGCACGCCCGCTCCCGCCGCGCCGACGGGCCGGCCGGGCACGCCGACCCTGCGTATCCCGCTGGTCCGCCCGGGCCGGACTGGACCGAGGACGGCCCGCCGTTGCCCACCGAGGCCGGGGCAGCCACGCCAGGGGAGGGCGCGCGGCATACGGACCACCCGTCCACGTGCACGTGGTGCCCGCTCTGCCGAGGCGTGGAGTCGCTGCGTGGCGTCGATCCCGAGGCAGTCGACCGGCTCTCGGTCGCGATCGCGGACCTCGCCCACGCCCTCGCCGAACTCGGTGCGACCCTGCGGGAGCGCGTCGTCACCCCCGGCTACGAACCCCCCATGCGGCCCCACCCGGAGACCAGCGCGAGCCGATCCGGGACAACCGTCGACATCCCCGTGACCGACGAGGACACCGAATGACCTCTCCACGCGACCTCAGCATCGGCATCGACATCGGGGGGACGAAGGTCGCCGGCGGCATCGTCGACGCCGACGGCCGCGTCCTGGCCCGCGCTCGCGCCGACACCCCCGAGCGGTCGCAGAGTCCCCAGGTCGTCGAGGACACGATCGTCGGCGTCGTCGACGACCTCATCGCCGCGGCGGACGGCCCGGTCGCCACGGTCGGGATCGGCGCGGCGGGCTTCGTCGCGGCCGATCGGGCCACGATCGTTTTCGCCCCGCACCTGTCGTGGCGCCACGAGCCCCTGCGCGACGCACTCGCCCAACGGATCAACCTGCCGATCTTCATCGACAACGACGCCAATGCGGCGATCTGGGCCGAGGGCAAGTTCGGGGCGGCTCGTGGCGAGCACCACGTCGTGATGGTCAATCTCGGGACGGGCATCGGCGGGGGCATCCTCATGGGCGGGCGGATGATCCGCGGCCGCTACGGGATCGCCGGCGAGTTCGGGCACATGCAGGTCGTCCCGGACGGTCAGCGCTGCGAGTGCGGCAACCGAGGGTGCTGGGAGCAGTACGCCTCCGGCAACGCTCTGGTCCGCGAGGCCCGCGGCCTGATGATGGCCCACTCGCCCGTCGTTCGCGATCTCGCCGCGCGGGTCGGCGGGGACCCCCAACTGTTGACCGGGCCCCTGATCACCCAGGCCGCCAAGGAGGGCGACCCCATCGCCGTCGAACTCCTCGCCGACATCGGTCATTGGCTCGGCCTCGGCATCGCCAATCTCGCCGCGGCTCTCGACCCGGGGATGTTCGTCATCGGTGGCGGGGTCAGCGCCGCCGGCGACCTACTGCTCGGCCCGGCCCGGACGACCTTCCGTCGCCACCTCACGGGGCGCGGCTATCGCCCAGAGGCGACGATCGCGGTGGCTCAGCTCGGGAACGAGGCCGGCCTCATCGGGGCCGCCGACCTGGCGCGCCTGACCGCCAGCGGCGCGGACGTATGACGCACCTGCGCCTCGCGAGTTACAACCTCCGCGGTTTCCACGACGACCGCCGAGCCGCCGCCCGGGTGGTCCGCGCCATCGGGCCCGACGTCCTGTGCGTCCAGGAGGTCCCCCGCTGGTTTGCCCGAGGCCGGGTCGCCGAGTTCGCCAGAACCTGCGGCCTGTCCTGGGCGGGCCCGCTGCGCGGCAGCGGCGGGACGGCGATCTTCACCTCGGACCGGATCTCGGTGCTCCGCGGGGAGCGGCAGCGACTGCCGCTGACCCGGGAAACCGAGTGGCGTGGCTATGCCTGGGCGGTCCTGCGCGCACCGAGCGGGCGGCCGTTCGCCGTCGCTTCCGTCCATCTCACCCTCCAGGGGCAGGCCCGGCTCCCGGAGATGCGCCGCGTGCTCGGCCGGCTCGAGAAGGCCGGGGCCCCGGCCGCGCTTGCCGGAGACCTTAACGAGTCACCCGGCGGACCGGCCTGGACTCTCGCTTCCGGGAGCTTGCGTCAGGTCTCGCCGGCGGCGCCGACGTTCACCGCCCGCACCCCGCGGCGCACGATCGACGGCATCTTCGCCGGACCGGAGTTCGTGTCGCTGCCCCACGACGCGGTTCCACTGGAGCGCGCCGACCTCGTCGCGGCGACCGACCACCTGCCGATCTGGGCCGACGTCGACCTGCCGTCCTGAGGCATCGCTCCCTGCCCGGCCCCGCCCGGTCACCGATCACGCCGACCGCCACCTCCGGGCCCCCGGTCAGCGCGAGAGCGTCGTACGACCGACCCTGGTCAGACGACCGCGCCATTGCCCGGACCCTGCTCGGGGTCCTTGGGGCCACGCATGACGAGCAGGACGAAACCGACCGCGCACATCGACAACGACAGCCACGTCCACCACGGGCCGACGTCGGGGTCGAACACCACGAGCCAGAGCAGGATCAATGGCCCCCCGACCAACGCGATGAGCATCGCCCAGAAATGGACATCCTCCTGTGGCGGCAGCGGTGCCGGAGGGGCGGGGATGAAGTGCTCGTCGTCCTCGGCGTCCAGGATCTCCTCAAATGTCGGCCCGGTGGCACCGCGCCACACGGGAATCGACTGGGGGAGCAGCGGCGGGTTGACTCCGGGTGCCCGCGGGGTCCGTATGCCGACCCCCTCCTCGGGTGTCACGACGTCCGGTGTCACGAGATCCGGCGGGACGACCTCGGGTTTCGCGATCTCGGGCGTCCGGGCCACCGGTGCCTCGTCGGCGGAGGTCTCGTCGGCGGAGGCCTCGTCGGCGGAGGCCTCGTCGGCGGGGGTCTCCTCGGCAGCGGGTGAGGGCGCGGCATACGGCTGCGGATCCGGCTTGGCCAGGACGTCGGGGGCGAACATCGGATCGTCGGCGAAGCCCGCCACGATCTCGGCGAACCGCTGGTCGAAGTCGTCGCCGTGGAGGCGGGACTCGTGCTCGCGCACCGCACTCCTTCGCTGGTCGCATCTGGTCCGGGTCAGCGGCATCTTGTCACGCCCGAGCGCCCCTTCGATAGTGGCTCGACGTTGCGCCGCGGCGACGGGCGAGCGTCATCGAGGTGCCGTAGAGTGCCGACGGAGGTGACGTAGGGACGTGCTCTACTGGTTTCTGAAGCGGGTTCTGCTCGGCCCCATCCTTCGGCTGCTGTTCACCCTCCAGGTCGAGGGCGTCGAGCACATCCCGGCGGACGGTGCGGCCATCCTGGCGAGCAACCACCTGTCGTTCTCCGACTCCTTCTTCCTGCCCGCGGCCATCGACCGCCGGGTCACCTTCCTCGCCAAGTCCGACTACTTCACCGGCCGGGGGCTCAAGGGGCGCCTGACCGCGGCGTTCTTCCGGGCGGTGGGCCAGGTCCCCGTCGACCGGACGGGAGGGCGGGCCAGCGACGCGGCGTTGGAGAGCGGACTGCGCATCCTGCGACGCGGGGAGTTGCTCGGCATCTATCCCGAGGGCACGCGCAGCCCCGACGGCAATCTCTACCGCGGCCGGACCGGGGTTGCCCGGCTGGCGCTCGAGGGCAAAGTCGCCGTGCTCCCGGTGGCGATGATCGACACCGACAAGGCCCAGCCGACCGGCCAGCGCCTGCCCAGGCTGATCCGCGTCGGGGTGCGCATCGGTGAGCCGCTGGACTTCTCCCGCTACGAGGGCATGGAGGGCGACCGGTTCGTCCTGCGGTCGATCACCGACGAGATCATGTACGAACTGATGCTCCTCTCCGGCCAGGACTACGTCGACATCTATGCGAGCGCGGCGAAGAAGCGCCTCGCCGCGGCCCGCGGCAAGTCCAAGGAGCGGCCCGAGGTCCGCTCGGTGCCGCCCGCCGTGGATGCGCCCGCGTCAACCCCAGCCGCCACGCCCCCACCCGCCACGCCCCCACCCGCCACGCCCCCATCCGCCACGCCCTCAGCCGCCACGCCCCCGCCCGCCGGACCGGTCGCCGGCGCCGGTTCCCCGCCCGACGAGGCGGCACCGATGCCCAAGGCCAGCTGACCGGTGGCGGCGCAGCCCGTCGTCGTGGGGGGCGATGACGCGTGGCTTGGCGATCTTCCGGCCGCTGGCCTTGGCGTATGCCGTGCTCATGGCCTGGCTGCACCGCGACGAGATGGTCCACCCGTGGGCCGCCGTCGCCATCTTCGCCGTCCTGGCGGCCTGGTCCGTCGCCGCCACCCTCGCCGGCCGGGTAACAGGGCGGACCGTCGCTGTGGACCTCGGCCTCGCCGTCGCCGGTGTCCTGGCGACGAATGTCGCCTATCCGCGCGCCGTGGTTGTCGGCGGAGTCATGACCCTTCCGAGCATCTGGTCGGCCTCGGGTGTCGTCGCCGCGGCCATTCGCGGCGGGGAACGCTGGGGCTTCGGTGCCGCCGTGGTCATCGCGGTCGCCGACGTCCTCGGTGTGGTCGAGGTCAACGCCGGGACGATCCACAACATCGTCCTTCTCGTCCTGACCGGCTCGCTCATCGGTCTGTCGGCGCGCCTGGCTCGGGAGAGTCAGCGCTTCCTCGAGGCGTCCGTGCGGGCTGAGGAGGCGTATGCCGAGCGCGAGCGCCTCTCCCGTGCCGTCCACGACGGGGTGCTCCAGACCCTGAGCTATATCAACCGGCGCGGCCGGGAGATCGGCGGGGACGGGGTCGACCTGGCCGATCTCGCCCGGGAGCAGGAGCGGTCCCTGCGGGCCCTGGTGACGGTGGGGCGCGGCATCCCGACTGGGCCGGCGAACGAGGATCTCACCGCCGGACTGCGGGCGCTGCAGTCGGACCGGGTGGACGTCAGTATGCCGGCCGAGCCGGTGACGATGCCCGCCGACCGGGGCGCGGAACTGCTCGCCGCGGTCCGGGCCGCTCTGGACAATGTCGTCCTCCACGCCGGACCCGAGGCACGTGCCTGGGTGCTGTTGGAGGATCTGGGCGATGAGGTCGAGGTCGCCATCCGGGACAACGGCGTGGGCATGGAGCCGGGCAGGCTGGCGCGGGCCGCGGCGGAGGGGCGCCTGGGTGTGGTGACGTCGATCCGTGGCCGGATGGAGGACCTCGGCGGGGGCGCGAGGTGGGTCTCCGCTCCGGGCCGGGGTTGCACCGTAAGCCTGCGGGCACCGAAACAGCGACCGGCGCGGGCCGGCGGGAAGGACCCGGGATGACCACATTGCGCGTCCTCGTCGCCGACGACCATCCGCTCTGGCGGGATGCGCTCGCCGAGGATCTCACCCGGGCGGGCATCGACGTTGTCGGCACCGCACCCGATGGTCCTTCGGCGGTGCGGCGCACCAAGGCGACCCGGCCGGATGTGCTCCTCCTCGACCTCAACCTCCCCGGCCTGCATGGGGCCGAGGTGTGTGCCCAGATCGCTGGGGTCGACACCAAGGTGCTCATCCTCTCGGCCAGTGGCGAGGAGAAGGACGTCCTCGCGGCGATGAAGGCCGGTGCGTGCGGGTATCTCGTGAAGTCGGCGACGCGGGAGGAGATCGTGGCCGCCGTGCGTGCCACGGCGCAGGGCCGGGCCACGTTCACACCGGGGTTGGCCGGGCTTGTCCTGGGGGAGTTCCGCAAGCTCGCCAAGGCGCCCCCGCAGGCGTCCGGTCGCCCGGTGCCCGAACTGACCGATCGGGAGGTGGAGGTGCTCAGGCTGGTGGCGATGGGTCTGTCCAGCCGTGAGATCGCCGACCAGTTGGTTATCTCCCACCGGACCGTCCAAAACCACGTGCAGAACACCCTGGGCAAGCTCCAACTGCACAACCGGGTCGAGCTGACTCGGTTCGCCATCGAGCGCGGGCTGGACGAGTCGCCGCTCGCTTGACACCCGCTCAACGCGCGTCGAGGGAGGCCGAACCCCTCGGCATACCCCGGTCGGGATTGGCGGTCCGGGCGCCCAGGACGACCCGTTCCTCGCTGTGGACGCGGTCAATGGGTCGTCAGGGGCGCGCCTATCCTTGTCCGGTGACCACGACCGCCACGCCGATGAGCCAGCTGCTCGACGGGCCGGCCCGACCGGCCGCGCAGCAACCGTGGTGGCCGGAGGCCGAGGCCCTCGACCGGGCCGCGCAGACCCTCGCGTCCTTCCCCCCGATCGTGTTCGCGGGCGAATGCGACGTCCTGCGCGACCGGCTGGCCGAAGCGGCGGCGGGGCGCGCCTTCGTCCTCCAGGCCGGCGACTGCGCCGAGACCTTCGCCGCGGCGACCGCCGACAATATCCGCGACCGGGTCAAGACGATCCTCCAGATGGCCGCGGTCCTGACCTATGGCGCGTCGGTCCCCATCGTCAAGGTCGGCCGGATGGCCGGGCAGTACGCCAAGCCCCGCAGCAGCGACACCGAGACGCGCGAGGGGGTGACGCTGCCGGCCTACCGCGGGGACATGGTCAACGATTTCGAGTTCACCGGCGACGCCCGCCGCCCCGACCCGCACCGTATGGTGCGCGCCTACCACGCGAGCACCGCCACCCTCAACCTCGTGCGCGCCTTCACGATGGGGGGCTTCGCCGATCTGCGCCACGTCCACGATTGGAACCGGGGGTTCGTCACCTCGCCGGCGAACTCGGCATACGAACGACTCGCCCGCGACATCGACAAGGCGATGCGCTTCATGATCGCGTGCGGGGCCGACTTCGAGAAGATGAAGACGACGGAGTTCTTCGCCGCGCACGAAGCCCTCATCCTCGACTACGAACGGCCGCTGACCCGGATCGACTCACGTTCGGGCCGGCTCTATGACACCTCGGGGCATTTCGTCTGGGTCGGCGAGCGCACCCGGGATCTCGACGGGGCTCATATCGACTTCATCGCCCGCGTCCACAACCCGGTCGGAGTGAAACTGTCGACGAGGACGACCCCCGACTATGTCGAGAAGGTCATGGACCTCGTCGACCCCGACCGGACGCCCGGGCGGCTGACCTTCATCACCCGGATGGGCGCCCGCCAGATCCGCGACGCTCTCCCCCCGATCATCGAGGCGGCCAATGCCGCCGGCGCCGCGGTGACGTGGATCTGCGATCCCATGCACGGCAACACCTTCGAGTCCGCGTCGGGATACAAGACCCGGGATTTCGCCGACATCGTCGAGGAGGTCCACGGCTTCTTCGACGTCCACCGGGCGCTGGGGACGGTCCCGGGGGGCATTCACGTCGAGTTGACCGGCAATGACGTCACCGAGTGCATCGGCGGCGCCGAAAAGATCCTCGATGCCGACCTGACCAAGCGCTACGAGAGCGTCTGCGACCCCCGGCTCAACCACCGCCAGGGACTCGAACTCGCCTTCCTTGTCGCCGAGATGCTCGGCGGCGAGTGACGTCCATGGCGGGGACCGGAGTCCGGGTCGACCTCTTGTCCGACACCGTCACGGTGCCGACGGCGGGGATGCGCCGGGCGATGGCGGACGCCGAGGTCGGCGACGACGTCTTCGGTGAGGACCCGACGGTCCGGGCGTTGGAGGAGGAGATCGCCGCCCTGCTGGGCCATGAGGCCGGGTTGTTCTGCCCGACCGGCTCGCTGGCCAACCAGCTCGGGTTGCGGCTGCACACCGGGCCCGGGCGCGAGGTCATCGCCGACTCCCTCGCCCACATCCTGCGCGCCGAACTCGGTGCCGCCGCGACCTTTTCGGGTATCACCTCACGGACCTGGACCTCGGTGGCGGGCCGGGCCGACCCGGCGACCGTCCTCGGGCTGATGCTCCCGGGCGCCGATGCCTACCAGGTGAGCACCGCCCTGATCGCGCTCGAGAACACCCACAACTTCGCCGGTGGCACGATCCAGCCGTATGCCGCCCTCGCCGCCATCCGTGAAGGCTCCCGTCCGCACGGGGTCGCCATGCACCTGGACGGTGCCCGGTTGTGGAACGCCCACGTCGCCACCGGGGTGAGCATGGCGGCATACGGGAGCATGGTCGACACCGTCAGCGTCTGCTTGAGCAAGGGACTCGGGGCCCCGGTGGGGTCGGTTCTCGTCGGCTCGCGCGCCGCTATGGCCGAGGCCCGCGTGTGGCGCAAGCGCTATGGTGCCGGGATGCGGCAGGTCGGAATCCTCGCCGCCGCGGGCCGGTATGCCGTGACCCACCACCTCGACCGGCTCGCCGACGATCACGCCCGGGCGCGACGCTTTGCGGAGGCGGCGGCCGAGGTGGCGCCGGGGATCGTCACCGTCGCCGACGTCGAGACCAATATCGTCCTGCTCGACGTCGGGGTCATCGGGCGGGCCGCGGCGGAGGTCGTCGCGGGGTTCGCCGAGCACGGGGTGCGCTGCTATGCGATGGCGCCGACGAAGGTCCGGCTGGTGTGGCATCTCGACGTCGACGACGCCGGCACCGATATCGCGATCGCTGCGGCGCGGGCCACGCTCTTCACGCCCTGACCGGCCCCGCGCTCTCCCCGGGACGGCGCCCTCCCCGAGACGCTCCGGGATCGCCTGGCTCCGGGATCGCCAAGCCCGGGATCGCCTAGCTCCCCGGGGTGGCCGGGCCCGCAGCCACCACCGGGGAACCAGGTCAGATCTGCGGCACCCCGGCGAGGGCCGCGGTGAGATCGTCCTCGGCCAGCGCCTCGTCCGTCAGGGTCCCGGCCAGATAGCCCTGGTAGGCACCGAGCTCGAGCAGCCCGTGGCCGGAGAGGCCGATGACGATGACCTTCTCCTCACCACTCTCGGCGCACGCCAGCGCCTCCCGGCGGGCCTGGGCGATGGCGTGGGAGGACTCCGGGGCGGGGACGATGCCCTCGGTCCGGGCGAACTCCACGGCCGCGGCGAAGCACTCGCCCTGGTGCAGTGCCGTGGCCTCGATGAGCCCCTCGTGGACGAGGTGCGAGACCAGCGGCGCCATCCCGTGATAGCGCAGGCCGCCCGCGTGGATGGCCGAGGGGACGAAGTCGTGGCCGAGGGTGTACATCTTCATCAGCGGGGTCAGGCCCGCCGTGTCGCCGAAGTCGTAGCGGTATTCCCCCCGTGTCAGGGTGGGGCAGGCCGCGGGCTCGACCGCGATCAGCCGCGGGTTCTGGGTCCCGGCGAGCTTCTCGCGGACGAAGGGGAAGGTCAGGCCGGCGAGATTGGACCCGCCACCGGCGCAGCCGATGACGATGTCGGCACCCGACTCCCCGGCCTTGGCCAGTTGGAGCAGCGCCTCCTGGCCGATGATCGTCTGGTGGAGCAGGACGTGGTTGAGCACGGAGCCGAGGGCGTATTTCACGTCGTCCTGCTGGGCGGCCATCTCCACCGCCTCGGAGATCGCGATCCCGAGGCTGCCGGGGTGGCCCTCGGGGAATGCGCGCCCCGACTGCGTGTCGCGGGTCGGTGAGCGGAAGACGGTCGCCCCGAAGGTCTCCATCAGCGTGCGCCGGGCGGGCTTGGTGTCGAAGGAGGCGCCGACCTGCCACACCTGGCATTCCAGCCCGAAGAGCGAGCACGCGAACGCGAGCGCGGTGCCCCACTGCCCCGCCCCGGTCTCGGTGGTCAGCCGCGTGACGCCATTGATCGCGTTGTAATAGACCTGCGGCACAGAGGTATTGGTCTTGTGCGAACCCGCCGGGGACACGCCTTCGTACTTGTAGTAGATCCGGGCCGGCGTGCCGAGCGCGCGCTCCAGTCGGCGTGCCCGCACCAGCGGCGAGGGCCGCCACTGGCGGTAGACCTCCCGCACCGGCTCCGGGATCTCGACATAGCGCTCGCCGGTGACCTCCTGCGCGATCAGCTCCGGCGGGAACAAGGCGGCCAGGTCGTCCGGCCCGACCGGCTCATGGGTGCCCGGGTGCAGCGGCGGCGGTGGCGGGGTGGGCAGGTCGGCGACGACGTTGTACCAGTGCGTCGGCATCTCGGAATCGTCGAGCAGGAACTTGACGGCGTCGTCGGACACGGGATCTCCTCGCAAGAACAGGGGGTATGCCGGGCCCCACCTTAACCGGGCCCGCCCCCGTCCCGGGGTCGGTGCCACGCCCACGCGGTCGGTGTCACGCCCACGCGGTCGGTGTCACTGACGGTGCCGCGTGCGGGGTCGGTGTCCCATGCGGGGTCGAAACGACGACCACCCTCAGGGGGCGTCGTGGTGCAGCGACTCGATCGGAGGGTCGGCGCTCGCGGAGGCGCCGGCGTCGCGCCGCCCGGCAAGCTCGCAGACATACATCGCGGCGAGGACGAGAGCACCGCCGAGGAGCATCCGCGCAGTGAGCGACTCCCCGCCGAAGAGGACGGCGAACAATGCCGCGAAGACCGGCTCGGTGGTCATGACGATGGCGGCGCGCGTCGCGGTGAGGTGCGCCTGGGCCCAGGTCTGCGCCCAGAGGGCGAAGGCACCGGCGACGAGCGCCATATAGAGCAGGGAGGCCCATTGGCCAGTGGTCGCCGGCAGGGTGATCCCCCCGGGAAGGGCCATGAGCCCCGTCGTCGCGGCGATCACCCAAGCCTGGACCACGGCCATCCCGGTCGCCTCCCCGGGTGTCGACCAGCGGCCGAGACCGAGGATGTGCACGGCATACAGCAGGGCGGCGACGAGGGTGATGCCCTCACCGAACCCGACCGAGAACCCCCGCAGCGAGAGGATCCCGAGCCCGACCGTCGCCAGCCCGACCGCGACCCAGGTGGCGCCGGAGACCCGGTCGCGCAGGACTGCCGCGGCCAGCAGCGGCGTGAGGATGACATAGGCCCCGGTGACGAACCCCGACACCGACGCGGACGTGTGCTCCAAGCCGACGGTTTGGAGGAGTTGCGCGCTGCCGTACACCGCGCCGAGGAGGACGGCATACTGCAACCGCCGGCGCGGGAGAGCCCGGACCTGTCGGTGGAAGACGACGCTCATCGCCGCCGCGGCGACGGTGAACCGCAGGACGAGGAAATCCGCGGACGGGATGCGGGTGACGAGGTCGCGGATGAGGAAGAAGGTCGAGCCCCAGGCCGCGGTCACCGCGAGCAGGAGCAGGGTGGCGATCAACGCCGCCCGGTGAGGCGGAGCCGGGGTCATCCGTCAGACCACGGTCAGTTCGACGACACTGCCCTTGGGGGCCTTCTCGCCGGCCCCGGGGGTCTGCCCGGTGACCGTATGTAGCGGGCCGCCGAGGATGAAGGTCAACTTGACCTTGAATCCGGCCCCCTCGAGGATGTCCGTCGCGTCTTTCGTTGATTTGAGGTAGACGCTCGGGACCTCGACCATCTCCGGTCCCTTCGAGACGTGCACGGTGACCGTTCCGTCGCGCTGCAGGGTTCCGTCGGCTGGCTCCTGTTCGGCGATCTGGCCCTCCGGGACGTCGGTGCTGTAGACGTCGTCGCCCTGGGTGAGTTTCAGGCCGAGTCCCTCCAGGAGCGTCGTGGCGTCCGCCACCGTGGTGCCGGTCAGGTTGGGCACGTCGATCGGGCGGGGGCCGAGGCTCAGGACGACGGCGACCGGTTGGCCGCGCTTCATGGGCGTGCCCTCGGGCGGGGTGGAGGCGATGACCTTGCCCTCGGCGATCGTCTCGTCGTAGGCCTCGCTCACAGTTCCGAGGGCGAGGTGGACCTTCTCGAGGGCGTTCTTGGCTTGGGAGCGGGACTTGCCGGTCAGGGAGGGCACGTCGTAGCGCTCGGGCCCCTTGCTGACCTGGAGGGTCACGGTGTCACCGCGATGGAGGGTGCCCCCGGCTCGGGGGTCGGAGTCGACGACGACTCCCTTGGCGACGGTCTCGCTGAACACCGGCGTGACGTGGGCGTCCAGATGGGCCGCCTGGAGGGCGCTGACCGCCGCGTCCTGGCTGAGACTGGCAACCGTGGGGATCGTGGTCGTCGCCCCCGGGCCGAGGACGAACCACCACGCCGCCGCCCCCGCCGCGAAGGCCAGGAGCATCACGGCGACGACGGTGAGTATGCCGCGGCGGCTCCGCTTGGGCGCTGGGGGCGTCGTCGGCCGGTCGGGCCGGGCGCCGCCGGGCGACGTTCGCGGGATCGCGCCCCGGCCGGCCGGGGACGCGGGATCGGTGGGATCGCCGGCGCCGCCGGCGACGGCACTGGACCCTCGTGACCCGGCCTGCGGTGATGCCGGCCGGGGTGCGGCGGTTCTCGGTGGTGCGGTGCGCCGCGGGGTGGGCCGGACGGGTTGGCCCGGTTGGCCCACGGTCAGGACCGCCGTGTCGGCACCAGGGTCGACGCTCGGGTCGACCCCGGAGACGGCGGACCTGTCGTGGCCGGACGCGGTGGCGGTGGGGGAACCCGCGCCCGCGCCGGTGGCCAGGGCCGCTCCGCTGGGGAGGGGGAGCGTGACGCCGTCGGCGACCGGGCCGGGGGTTGACCCGGACGGCCCGGTGCCCGCGGTGGCCCCTGTAGTTGTGCCAGGGGTTGCGCCGGGGGTTGCGCTTGTGGTGGTTCCAGGGGTGACCGGGCCATCCGCCGGGGTTCCGGGCGGGGAGGCGGTCGGCATACGCGCATCGAGGACGGCGTCGGAGAGTCGGCTGCGGACGTGGCGGACCTCGTCGCGGAACTCGACGGCATCCGCGGGTCGCTCCAACGGATCCTTCGCGGTGGCCTGGGCGACGAGCGTGTCGAGGGAGGGGGGAATCCCTGGGCGCACCTCGCTCAGCCGCGGGACTCCGCTGTTGAGGTGCTGCCACAGGACGTTGGGAATCGAGTCGCCGGCGAACGCCTTCCGGCCGGTGAGCATTTCCCACAGGACCAGGCCCGCCGAGTAGACGTCCGAGCGCGTTGTGACGACATTGTGCTCGATCTGCTCGGGCGAGATATAGGACAGCGTCCCCATGACCTCGGTGGTGGCCGAGGTCGCGGTCTCGCTCGTGACCGCCCGGGCAAGGCCGAAGTCGGCGACCTTGACCACCCCGTCGTCGCGGACGATGACGTTCTCGGGCTTGATGTCGCGATGCATCAGGCCGGCTTGATGGGCCGCGGCGAGCGCATCGAGAACGGGATCGATGATGTCGAGGGCGGCGCGGGGAGTCATGGGCCCGCCGGCAGCGACGACCTCCCGGAGGGTGCGCCCGGGGACATACTCGAGCGCCAGGAAGACCACGCCGTCGTCCTCGACGTAGTCGAAGACGGACACGATATTGGCGTGGGAGAGATTCCCGCCGGATTGCGCTTCGCGCTGGAACCGGGTGACGAACCCCTCGTCGCTGGCCAGGTGGGCCCGCATGACTTTGAGGGCGACCGGGCGGTTGAGCCGGGTGTCCCGACCCCGGTAGACGCTCGCCATCCCGCCCCGGGCGATGCGCTCCTCGACCAGGTACCTGCCGCCGAGGAGCGTGCCGATCAGCGGATCGGTGGGGTCGACGGTCACCCGGCGAAGTCTACGGGCGGCGCCTGGCGCCTCCGGTCAGCGACACGGGTGGGGCAGGTGTGACCTGTGGGACAAGGGGTATGCCGCGTGCCCCCTCCCGCGCCGGCTCGCCGCCCCGGGGTGTTCGGGTCTCGGGGGGGTCGGGTCTCGCGGGGTTCGGGTCTCGGGCGGGGAGGGTCAGACCCGGCTCATGAAATAGGTGACATTGGCGACGTACTGGCGGGTGTCGGCATACATCCCACGCTCGCGCACGGAGGCGAGACCCTGGTAGTAGGCGGCGATCGCCTCGTCCCGGTTGACGGCGAGGGCCGTCAACTGCCGGAGGATGACGACGCCGGCGGTGACATTGTCATGAGCGTCGCGCAGGTCGAGGGTCCGGCCGATGAGGCTGCCCGCCCATTCGCCCGACTGCGGCATGACCTGCATCGCGCCGATGGCGCCGACGCTGGAGGTGACGCCCTGCTGCCAGCCGGATTCCTGCCACCCGATCGCGAGGGCGAGGCGCGGGTCGACGCCGTACGCGCTGGCCGTGGCGGAGATGAGGTCGCGGATCTCGCTGCGGCTGGGCATCGTGTCCGCCCAGGACGACGCGCCACTGGAGGCGCCGGAGGAGCCGGAGTCGCCGCGGTCGGTGCGGCTGGGGATGGTCAGGACCTGGCCGACCTGGAGGTAGGCGGAGGGGGAGATACCGCTCGCCTTGGCGATCGCGGCCACGGTCGAGCCGGTGGAGGTGGCGATCCCGCTGAGGGTGTCGCCGGCCCTGACGGTGTAACTGCCCGTCGTCGAGGCGGGACGCTTGGGGGTCGTGCCCGTGGACCCGGACAGGCGCAGCGACTGGCCCGGGTAGATGAAGGAGTTGGCGGAAATCCCATTGGCGGCGGCGAGGGCCGAGACGCTCGTCCCCGTGGCCGCAGCGATCCCGCTGAGCGTGTCGCCGGCCCTGACGGTGTAGCTGCCGCTCGCGCCGCCACCGGAGGCGGAGCCGGACGAGGCGCTCGTGGTCCCGCTGGGGATCGTCAGGGTCTGGCCGGGCAGGATGAGGCTGGCGTCCGCGAGGCCGTTGGCGGCGGCGATCGCCGCGACGGTCGTTCCGTAGCGCTGCGCCAGGTCGTAGACCGTTTCCCCCTCTTGGACCGTATGCCGACCGGCGTCGCTCGCGTGGACGGCCGCCGTCACGTCTGCGGCGGGCAGGGCTGCGGGCAGCGCCAGGAGAAGCACGGGGGACATGATGAGACGGGGTCCTTTCGCAGGGACGCGTTCGCAGGGACGCGGGGGACGTCTGTGACCAATGGGGGCGATGGTGTGGCCCGACAATAGCCGACGGTGTGTCAGTGTGTCGTCCGTGGATGACGAGACCGATGTGGTACAAGGCTGGCTCACCGTCCCCGATATCGCCGAGCGGCTCGGTCGGAGCGTGACCGAGGTCCGGCGGCTGCTCGAGGATCGGGAGTTGATCGGCATACGACGGGGGGAGCGTTCGGTCCTCTCGGTGCCGGAGGCGTTCCTCGACGACGACGGGCCTGTCCCCGCGCTCAAGGGGACCTTCACCGTCCTCGCCGACGGGGGCTTCTCCGACGCGGAGATCATCGCGTGGCTGTTCGCCCCCGATCCGTCTTGGCCGGGAGGGTCGACAGCGATGGCCGCGCTCCTCGGCGGCTTCAAAACGGAAGTGCGTCGCCGCGCGATGGAAGACGCGATATAGCCAAGCCGCCGAACGCGTCAGGGGCGTGCGTGGGCGTGCCTGGAGGTCGGTCGACCGGGTCAGGCCGTGCGCGCGGTGGCGATGTCGATGAGGTCGTGCAGGGCCGCGGCGGCGTCGGGAGTGATCCGGGCGTCCGCGAGGGCGGCCCGGGCGTGGTCGGCCCGGGCGGCGATGTCCTTCTCGACGACCTCCACCGCGCCGGAGGCGACGATGAGGTCCCGCAGACGGGTGACTGCCGCCTCGTCGAGGTCGGCCCGGCCGAGGTGGGACTCGGCATACGACCGGTCGGTGGGGGAGAGCCCGGCGAGGGTATGGGCGAGCAGGACCGTCCGCTTTCCCTCGCGCAGGTCGTCGCCGGCGGGCTTCCCGGTCACGGCCGGGTCGCCGAACACCCCGAGGAGGTCGTCGCGCAACTGGAAGGCGAGGCCGACATCGAGCCCGTATGCCGCCAGCGCCCCCCGCGACGCTGGCTCCACCCCCGCGGCATCGGCCCCGATGAGGAGGGGGTGCTCGACCGAGTACTTGGCCGACTTGTAGGTGATCATCCGCTCGGCCCCGGCGACCCGCTCGGCGGTGGAGCGCTCGGCCCAGGGACGAACCGACTCGACGACGTCGAGATATTGGCCGGCCATGAGCTGGGCTCGCATGAGATCGAAACAGCCCCGGCCCCGGGCGAGTTGGTCGGCGGGGAGGCCGCACTCGTCATACGCCTGGTCGGCCCAGCCGAGGCAGAGGTTCCCCGCGAGGATCGCGCCGGCGACCCCGAAGCGCTCCGGGTCCCCGGACCACCCCCGGTCCCGGTGCCGTGCCTCCAGCGCCCGGTGCGCGGTCGGGGAGCCGCGGCGGGTGTCGCTGCCGTCGATGACATCGTCGTGGAGGAGAGCGGCGGCCTGGAGGAACTCCGTCGCGCAGGCGAGGGCGACGGCGGCGGGGGAGTGCGGCATACCCCCGGCGCGGTAGCCGACATAGAGGAAGGTGGGCCGCAGGCGCTTGCCACCACGCAGCAGGGCACCGATGACGTCGAGGAGATCGGCGGCCTCGGGCTGTAGCGGCGTCAGGTCGGCGGCACCGCGCGCGAGCTGGGCCTCGATCGCCGCGTCGATCTGCGGGCGCAGGGCGGCCAGGTCGATCGACTCGGTCACCGGTCGCCTCTCGTCGGGATCGGGGCGGCGGGCCGCCGCGCACCCGTCCACTGTATGACGTGCGCCCCAATCGGGTGCCGATCCCGGGTTAGCGTGGGCGGCATGACCATCCCTGCCGACCTGCGGCGCCCCCGGCCGACGGTCAGCTTCGAGTTCTTCCCCCCGACCACCCCGGCCGGCGCCGAGACACTGTGGACGGCGATCCGGCGGCTGGAGGGGGTGCGCCCGGACTTCGTGTCCGTCACCTATGGGGCGGGTGGGACGACGCAGGAGCGTACCGTCGCCGTCACCGAGCGGATCGCCCACGAGACGACGTTGACGCCCCTGGCGCACCTGACCTGCGTCGGGGCGTCCGTGGCCCAGTTGCGCTCCGTGATCGGTCAGTATGCCGCGGCCGGTGTCCGCAACATCCTCGCCCTGCGCGGGGACCCCCCGCGGGGCGGCGACGGCACCTGGGTCGCCCACCCGGACGGTCTTAGCCACGCCGAGGACCTCGTGGCCCTGGTGAAGAAGGTCGGGGATTTCACCGTGGGGGTCGCGGCCTTTCCGGACGTCCACCCCGAGTCGCCGGGCTTCGACCACGACGTCGAGGTGCTGGTGCGGAAGGCGGACGCGGGCGCGGAGTTCGCGGTGACGCAGATGGTCTTTGACGCCACGACGTACCTGCGGCTACGGGATGCCGTCGCCGCGCGGCGCGACTTGCCGATCACCCCGGGGTTGATGCCCGTGACGAATGTCCGGCAGATCGCCCGGATGAGCGAACTGATGGGCACCCCCCTCCCCCCGGCCGTGGTGGCCCGCCTGGCCGCGGTTCAGGACGATGCCGACGCCGTCCGGCGGGTGGGCGTGGAGATCGCGACCGAGTTGGCGCAGGTGATGCTGGCCGAGGGCGCGCCGGGGCTGCACTTCATCACGATGAACCACTCCACCGCGACGCTGGAGGTCTTCGACAACCTGGAGCTTGCCGCGGCCCGGTGACGGGTGTCCGTGGTGGTGTGGTGTCCCGGTGACGGGGTGTCGGCGTGGGGGTCGACGGGGGGCGAGGTCAGGGCGCGCTGGGGGTGACAGCGGTGGGGGCGCCGCGGGTGAGGGCCAGCAGGTCGGCATACGTCGTGCGGAAGACCGCGTGGGAGTGCCCGGCCGCGGCCCACACCGCGTCGAAGCGCGCGAGGTCGGTGTCGACGACGGTGCGAATAAGCCCCGGGTGCCCCACCGGCGCGACACCCCCGATGGCCATGCCCGTGTGGGTGCGGACGAACTCGGGATCGGCCGGTCGAGCCGGGCCAGACCAAGCACCCCGGCGACGTATGCCGTGTCCACCCGGTGCCCGCCGCTCGCCATGACGAGGATCGGGACGGGGTCGTCGGCGTCGCAGATTCCCTTGAACACCAACGAGTTCGCGATCTCCGCCGGGGTGATGCCGAGGGCGTCCGCCGCGGCCTGGGCGGTCCGGACCGCGTCGGGTAGGAAGCGCACCTCGGGGTCGAGGCCCGCATGGGCCAGGGCGGCGAGCACCGACGCGACGCCGGGGTGGGAGCGCAGGTCTGCGGGCGGCATACGGCTGAATGTAGGTGGTCTCCGTGCGTTGGGGTTGCCCCCACCCCGAACTTGAGCACGGCATCTCGGCGTGAGGTCGCCCAATCCTGAACTTGAGCACGTCTCCTCGACTTGAGCACGCGAGATCTCGCGTGCTCAAGTCGATATGGCGTGCTCAGGTTCCCCGGAGCCCCCCGTGGGCTGCGGGCTCAGCGCACCAGCGGCCTGTGCAGGGGGAACTTGACGGCCATTCGTGGGGGTGGGGTAACGTCTGAGGGTAGAACATATGTTCGACGAACAGGCGTTCTATGTCACCCCAGCCTACCCCCCGAGAGGAGCCCGCGATGGCCCGCCGCTACGACGAACCGGTGGAGGTCCAGGCCCAGGACGAGGTGATGTCGGCGTTCATCTGGCGGGGGCGCTTGTATGCCGTGCGATCGGTCGTGGACCGGTGGACCGAGCGTCGCTCGTGGTGGCAGGACCCGGTCGGCGCGCCGCGGATCGGGGAGCGCACCGTCTGGCGGGTCGAGGGGAGCGCCGGCCGATGCGCCGGGACGGGGATCTACGACATCGGTCGCGACACCGATGCCGCCGCGACCGCGCCGGTGTGGACCCTGCTGCGGGTCCAGGACTGAATGGAGCAGACACGATGACCGTTCACCGGCTCGACGGCGCCCGGGTCGCCTCGGCGCTGGACCTCCTCGACGGCGCGGCCGCGAGTCTGATCGAGGCGAGTCATGCACCCCAGGCCTCCGAGCGGTATGCCGAGGCCAACCTCGCTGCTCTCCGCGCCGCCGCCGCGGTCCTCGCCGTCCAGGTCCCGCAGGCCCGGGAGGTTCGCGGGGGTGGCCCGAGGAATGTGTGGGAATTGGTCCCCGAACTCGCCCCGGAGCTGGGGGAGTGGGCCGGGTTCTTTGCGTATGCCGCGAAGCGCCGTTGGGCCCTCGATGACGGTCTCGACCTGGTCAGCGTCCGCGAAGCCGACGACCTGGTCCGCTCGGCGCAGGAGTTCCTTGACCTCGTCCGCGGCCATATCGGCCTTCCGCGGCGCGCCGAGCGGCTGCGCCTCAGCCCGTCCGCCTGACCCCGGATCGCTCGTCATCCTCTACCCAAACGGCGGGTATCGGCGTGGGCAGGCCCAGCTCAGCTCTTTGGATCAGGCCCCTATTGCCACCACAGTGGCTCCTCAGCGCTGTCCGGCCTCGGGGCTGCTCGTACATAGCCGATCGCGCCCAGGCACCATGTCACCAGTGCGGACACCAGTCGTGGCCACGTTCCGGTGGCATCGAACAGCAAGAAACTCGACAGGTTCGTGAGGGCGCCTCCTGCCAACAGGCAGCCAAGTGAATACGACAGCACGATGCACCAGCCCGTGGGCGGAGTGAACCGCAGCAAGCACAGGAGCATCAAGCCCATGCCGGCGAGGAAATGCGCGGGCTCACGAACCAGTGCGCCCTGCGCAGGATGAATGAACGCGCCAAACTCGACGAGCATCACCCCGAAGCTTGTAAGACTCAGTAGTGTCGTCGCGCGTATTTGGAGGAGATTTCTCGCGGCGGATCTCTCCAGGCTCGGTAAGGGCGAATCTAGAAGGGTGGCGCTCACGATGCCGGAAACCACGGCAATGAGGGCGCTGGCCAGTACAGGGACGTAAATGTCCCCAAAGGCAGGCCTGAGGGATGGCAGTTGGAGGGTCCCCCAACATCACCGATAGCGCCGCAAGGGCTATCAATACACAGGCTCCGAGCGATATTCGTCGTGCCCGAAGAAAGTGGGTCATCCGAGCCGACAACCCTTCGGAAGGATCTCGGTGAACCAGGACCACTGCCGCACCTCCGGCCACGTTTCTATTTCGGAAACATGTGCGAGGGTGTCCTGCGCTCGTGACGGAACGAGGCGGGTGCTGAGCCATTGCTCACGCGAAATAGCCTCCCGAGGGTCGAGGTTCGCACCGCACGACAGCCACGAAAGATATCCATGAGCAATCGCATCTCCGACATCCCGGACGGTGGCTCGGGCCGTGCCGAGATAGAAGGTCGCGACATCCGACCGTGCATCGACGGACTCTTGCCAGGTGGGAGGAGCCGGTAGGCCGTTTCGAGCAGTGGAGTTCAGAGTGTGTATGACACTGACTACCTCCCGCGCAACTCTGGCGTGGTCCTTCCACACACAAACCGAACCCTGGCAGGTCGAGATCGCAGCATTATCCTCGAGGTGCACCCACCGTCGTTCGGTGCCGGTGGCGAGTATTGTCCCGGCAAGAATCAGCACCATTGTGCTCGCCAACACCCTCGTCACCCGGAATCGACGTGTGAGCGAGGCCAGTGCGACGCCGGCGAGGGCAACGAACCACACGCTCTGGCGCGCGCCAGTGACCTTATTGATGATCACGCCCGGGGGACCCATCGTGCCGTCGATTATGGTGAATAGAGCAGCACTCGACTCTGGTTCCCCGACGAGATAGGTGATGACGAGATAGGCCAAGGCGGAGTTGACGATGAGTCCGACCAGCATCGGCGTATGGCGCCCCACGGCAAGAGCGACAGCTGTGAAGGAGAGAATGCCCAGGTAACCAATTGCCAGAGCAAATGATGAAGGAAGAGTCCCCGGATTGTCGCGAGAGGAAGCGACAGTCGCGCCGATAACGACGGCGATATAGGCGAGGGTGGTCCATGTGGTCGAGGCGAAGAACTGGAGAAGATGGACCGCAAGAGGGCGCCGCGCGGCGCGTTGCGCAGCCAAGGTGCTGTCGGTCGTACGTTCTCGGAGGCCGTCAAGACCGGCAGCCACCAAGACGAGTGGTAGAGCAAGCCCGAAGGAATTGACCACGGCCACTGCCGTTGACGCGGATCCACCTTTCCACCCTTGATTGGCGGTTAGATTCAACAGTGCGATGGCAGCGCACAACGGAGCTCCGATGCGCGTCCAACTGATGCGTAGCAAAGCACGATACGCGGCTATCATCAACGGCCCGAGATCAACGTGAGAAATCCTTGCTCGAGACGCATCTGCAGTGGAGTCTCCACGGGCGCCAGACTGCGGATCTCGTCGGCGCTTCCGGTCATTGCGATCCGCCCTGCGTCGAGAACGACAATGCGGGGATCGAATGAGTCCACCTCAGCGAGTTCGTGAGTGCTGAAGACGACGGCACAGTCCTCGGCCGCGGACTTGATGAGAGTGCGCAGGCCAGAGCGTTGCTCTGCGTCCAACCCAACGGTCGGCTCGTCGAGAAGTAGCAACTTCGGATGAGCGACCAAGGCACAGGCCAGCGACAGTCTGCGTTTCATTCCCCCGGAGAGATCTCGGACCTTGGAGTCAGCTCTGTCAGCGAGGCCGACACTATCGAGACATTCATGCCGACGTTCTCGACCACCATCGTCGCACTTGAGCCACTGCGCATAGGCGAGCGCATCTCGGACGCGCATGTGCCCGGGCAGGCGCGGATCTTGAGGCAGGTAGCCGATAGCGGCCAGTTGACTGCGTTCCCATTGGTCCCTCATCTGAGCCTCGCCCAGACGAATGGACCCGCTCCTCGGCCGGAGGTCCCCGACCAAGGAGCGGATCAGGGTTGTCTTGCCTGCGCCATTGAGCCCGAGAAGCGCCGTAATGCCGCGCTCGAAGGTGCAGGTGATGTCGAAGAGG
This sequence comes from Nostocoides sp., assembly GCA_016702415.1. Classification (GTDB taxonomy): domain Bacteria; phylum Actinomycetota; class Actinomycetes; order Actinomycetales; family Dermatophilaceae; genus Nostocoides_A. The sequence continues at coordinate 150,993 of JADJEA010000024.1, read as the reverse complement.
ACCTGCCTGCGGCCGTATCCCTGAGTCAGCCCTTCGATCCGGACATCAGTATCGAGCACTGATCCAACCCGTGCCACTTCCGGTGCTGGGTCGCTGGGTCACCTTTACGTCGAAGTGATATTTTGCGCTTGGCCATGACAGTCCGACGACGCCGTACTGAGGGTCACAGAATCGTATTCCCGAGCCGCTTGCCACGATCACATCGGGAAGACCGGCCACGTCGCGCCTGAATTGGAACCCATACATATTGTTGCAATACCCCGAGGGCGCGTCCGTCCAGACTGCACCGCTACTGACCGTCGGAATATTCGGGTCGTCGGCAGCATTGGAGGGCAAACGTTGGTTGCCGTAGATGAAAGCGTTGAAGGTCTGCTTGAACTCAGCTCCGAACGCGGGGGCTGATATCAGACTAAGGGCGGCGCTAAACGCGAGAATGCGCCCCCCCCCATGCGAGAGCATGTTTCATGGGTTATCTCCTGGTCGATGAGGGCGCTGTGCCCAATTCCAGCCTAGGGGCCTGAGGGGGTGGCCGCAACACCAACACGGGGGCTGTGAGCCAACTCTGCGTGTCGCGTCTGTCGGATGGCTGGGGTTCGCCGGTGCCCGTACAGAACCTCGCAGGCATGTCGAACACATGTACTATACTGGCGATCTTGTCTGGGAAGGAGGCCGATGACCGACTTCGCCCATCTCCACCTCGCCTCGGGGTTCTCGATGCGCTATGGCGCCGCGACCCCGGAGGCGCTGGTGGAGCGCGCGGCGCAGTACGGCCAGCCGGCGATCGCCCTCACCGATCGCGACGGGCTCTATGGCGCGATCCGCTTCGTCCAGGCGGCTGCGAAGGCGGGGCTGGCCCCGGTCCTCGGGGTCGATCTCGCGATGTCCGGTGGCATTCTCGACTCGCCACCGGACCCAATGCGCCGCCCGCCGCGTACCCCCGTCCGCGGCGGCGAGATCGTCGACCCCCGGCTGCCGCGCGTGACGGTTCTCGCGGTCGGTGCCGGCGCCGATGTCCCCACCGGAGTGCCGTATGCCGCGGGCTGGGCCGCCCTTTGCCGCCTGGTCACCGACACCCACCTGCGCGGTGAGCGCGGCAATCCGGTCAGTTCCCCCTTCCGGGTGGCCGTCTTCGCCGGCGGAACCGCGTCGGAGGCGCGTGGTTACGGCGGAACGGAGGACGTGAGAGCGGAGGGCGTGCGGGCGGAGCGAGCACCGAGCATTTCGGGGGGTTCACGGGTGGGCGAAGCCCCCCTGTGTGGGCCGGGTTGTTGGGGGGGTTCACGGGGGGGCGAGGCCCCCCTGTGTGGGCCGGGTTGTTGGGGGGGTTCACGGGGGGGCGAAGCCCCCCTGTGTGGGCCGGGTTGTTGGGGGGTTCACGGGGGGGCGAAGCCCCCCTGTGTGTTGTTCTCCTAGGCCCCGACTCCGACGTCGGCCGGGCGGTCCTGCGCAAGGATCGTCCGGCGGCGCGGGCGGCGCTGGATGCCTGGCGGGCGATCCTGCCGCGCGACGGCCTGGTCGTCGAGGTGGTCTGTCACGGGGGACCCGACGGGACACCCGGGTCGCGCAATCACGCGGCCCGGATGCTCGCGCTGGCGGACGAGTGCGGCATACCGGCGATCCTGTCGGCGGCGGTGCGGCATATCGACCCCGTGGATGCCCGGATCGTCGATGTCCTCGACGCGGCCCGGCGGCTCGTCCTGCTCGACCGGCGCCATCTCGACCGGGTCTCCGAAGCCGGCCACCTCGCGACTACCGCGACGATGCACCGGATCGCCCGCGAGGTCGCCGAGCGCGCCGGGCACACCACCGCCGCGCGGGCCGACCGGCTTCTCGCCGACACTCTCGCCCTCGCCCACCGCTGCGCCCAGCACCCTCGACGCGACCTCGGGATCGGGGCGGTCCACCTGCCCGAGCCGGAGGTGATCGGCATACCACCGGGGACCGACCCCCAGGCCGTGCTCGCCGAACGCTGTCGGGCCGCGGTCCTGACCCGCTATCCCGACGCGACCGAGAGCCACCGCCAGACCGTCGAGCGCCGCCTCCAGGACGAGCTGGATGTCGTTGCGGCCCTGGGCTATCCGACCTATTTCATGACCGTCGCCAAAGTCGTCGACCTGATCCGCGAGCGGGGGGTCCGCGTCGCCGCGCGCGGCTCCGGCGCGGGCAGCCTGGTCAACTATCTCCTCGGGATCAGCGGGATCGACCCCATTCGACACGACCTGCTCATGGAACGCTTCTGCTCGCCGCTGCGGGCCGAGCTGCCCGACATCGACATCGACGTGGAGTCCGCGCGCCGCACCGAGATCTACGAGGCGATCCTCGCCCGCTTCGGCGGGGATCGGGTCACCTGCGTGTCGATGATGGACACCTACAAGGTCCGCCACGCCATCCGCGACGTCGGCTCCGCCCTCGGTATGCCGCCCGTCGAGGTCGACGAGATCGCCAAGGCGTTCCCCCACATCCGCGCGCGCGATGCCCGTCAGGCCATCGCCGACCTGCCCGAGCTGCGGCGGCGCGGACTCGACAGTGCCCAGCTCCAGACCCTCTTCGATCTCGTCGAGCAACTCGACGGCCTACCCCGCCACATCGCCCTCCACCCGTGCGGGGTGATCCTCTCCAATGCCACGCTTCTGGACCGCACCCCGGTCGAGGCGAGTTGGCTGGGGTTCCCGATGAGCCAGTTCGACAAGGACGACGTCGAGGCGCTCGGGCTGCTCAAGCTCGACGTCCTCGGCATCCGCATGCAGTCCTCCATGGCGTATGCCGTGGGCGAGATCGCCCGCACCACCGGCGAGCGCGTCGATCTCGACGATCGCGCGCAGGTCCCGCTCGACGACGAGGCGACTTTCCGGATGATCCGCACGACCCACACCCTCGGCTGCTTCCAGATCGAGAGCCCGGGGCAGCGGGAGCTCATCGGCAAGTTCGGGCCGGTGCGGTTCGACGACCTGATCATCGACATCTCGCTCTTCCGGCCCGGGCCGGTCAAGTCCGACATGATCCGGCCCTTCCTGGAGGCCCGGCACGGGTGGAGCGAGGCGCATTACCTCCACCCGAGCCTCATCCCCGCCCTCCAGGAGACCGAGGGGGTCGTCGTGTTCCACGAGCAGATGCTGCGGATCATCGCCGAGACGACCGGGGTCAGCCTCGCCCAGTCCGACGAAGTGCGCCGGGCAATGGGCACCGTCACCGGGATCGAGGAGATCGAGCGCTGGTGGCGCCCGGCGGCGGCGGCCCGCGGCTACGGCCCCGAGCATCGCGACCGGATCTGGGCGGTGCTGAAGGCCTTCGCCAGCTTCGGGTTCTGCAAGGCGCACGCCGCCGCCTTCGCCCTCCCGACCTATCAATCGGCGTGGCTCAAGACCCACTATCCGGCGCACTTCCTCGCCGGTGTCCTCACCCACGACCCCGGCATGTATCCCAAGCGCCTCATCCTCGACGACGCCCGCGTCCACGGCATCACCGTCCTCGGACTCGACGTCAACGCCTCCGCCGACACCTACCGCGTCGAGCGGCTCGACGACCCTGGTGCCGGGATCGGCGGGCTCGGCCGGGGTCTCGGATCGGGGTGGCATCCGGCCCCGGAGCGCGATCCCGACGCCGCCGATGGGCGCGGCTGGGGCATCCGGCTTTCCCTCGCCGATGTCAGCGGCATCAGCGCCGCCGAGGTCGCCCGGATCGTCGCCGGGCAGCCGTATGCCAGCCTCTCCGACTTCTGGCATCGGGCCCAGGTCTCCCGGCCGGTCTTGGAGAAGCTCGTCCTCGCCGGGGGGTTCGACGCGATGTACGGCATGGCTGCCGTCGGCGGTCTTGGCCGGCACGGTCGGATCACCCGCCGCGACCTGCTCCTCGGGGTGGCCGAACTCGACCGGTGGGATCGCGGCATACGGACCGGGCGACGGCGGACCCGGCCGGCGCGGATGGTGACCGAGGGTCTGTCGGCGGGCGGACCGGCGGGGGTGGGAGGGGGTGCGCGGCATCCGGTCGATCCGCGGGATCTCGCCGCCGGACAGTCCCGGGCCGCGGCCCCCGTCCGTCCCGAGCCGGTCCAGCTCGCTCTCGACCTCGGCGACGAGCCCCAGCTCACCGCCGGCTCCGGCCTGCCCGATATGGCTGCGCCGGAACGCATTCGCGCCGAACTCGACATCCTCGGGCTCGACGCGACCAGCCATGTCATGGACTTCTATGCCCCGATGCTGCGCGCGCTCGCCGTCACCCCGAGCTGCGACCTGCTCGCCGCGCGCAGCAATGCGACCGTCCTGGTGGCCGGGGTCAAGGTCGCCACCCAGACCCCGCCGGTCCGCTCCGGGCGACGGGTCGTCTTTCTCACCCTCGAGGACGGCACCGGACCGTCGGACTCGACCTTCTTCGAGGACGTCCAGGGTCCGTATGCCGAGACGGTCTTCCACTCCTGGCTCCTCCTCGTGCGCGGCATCACCCGACGGACCGGTGCCCGGGGGATCTCCCTCCGCGCGACCGGTGCCTGGGAGCTCTCGGCCCTGTGGTCGGCCTGGCAGGAAGGCGGCATCGACCTGGTCCGCGATGTCATCGCCGCGAGTGACATCCCCCTCGACGACCGCGGCAATCCGGTCACGGGGGAGCGCACCGGAGTCGCCGAGTCCGCCGGGCGGCGCCGGGTCCTCGTCCACGCCAGTGGGTTCCGGCAGAGTCCGTATGCCGATACCCGCCCCCCCGGCGAGGCCGTCCAGCAGTCCCGCAAGCTCTGGCACTCCAGTCCCGGGTCGTCCGGATGGTGACCCGAGCGCGCACGCACCGTGGTCCGCCCGATCCGGCCGGCCCGGGACCACCAGCGCCGCCGCCCGGCACGGGCAACGCATCCGCGCCCGCGCTGTCGGCACCACCGCATACAGTTTGGGTATGCCGACCGACCGCCGCCGCCCGCGTCGCGGAGTCGACACCGCCCTCGCCACCGCGACGGTCTGGGCCACGGTCTCGGCCATCGCCGCCCAACGCCGAGCCGAACTCGCCCGGCCGCTGCGGGTCCTCGATCTCGGCGGCGGCACCGGTGGGCTGGCCGTCCCGCTCGCCGAGGCCGGTCACGAGGTCATCGTCGTCGACCCGAGCCCGGATGCCCTGGCCTCGCTGCGCCGCCGCGCGGCCGAGGCGGGGGTCGGCGACAGCCTCCGCTCGACCCAAGGCGACGCCGACGACCTGCGCGCCATCCTGCGCGCCCGCGTCGACATCGTCTGCGTGCACGGCACTCTCGAGGTTGTCGACGATCCGGCGCACACCCTCGCCAAGATCGCCGAGGTCGTCACGCCCGGTGGGCACCTGTCGGTGGTGACCGCCCAGCGGTTGGCCGCCGTCGTCGCCCGTGCGCTCGCCGGCCAGTTCGACCAGGCCCGAGCGGTGTTGGAGAGCGCCGACGGCCGGTGGGGGGCCACCGACCCGCTACCCCGCCGGTTCGACAAGGCCCAGCTCGAGGGGATGCTCCTCGCCGCCGGCTTCGACGTGGTCTCCAGCCAGGGCGTCCGCCTGTTCAGCGACCTCGTCCCCAGCGCCACCATCGACAGTGAGGCCGATCGCGCCGCAGTCGTGGCGCTGGAGGAGGCCGTCGCGACCCATCCGGAGTTCGCCGCCCTCGGCCACATCGGCACGAGCATCCATGTGGTGGCCCGGCGTCACTGACGCGGTCGCCCCGGCCACGATCCGGCCCGGCCGATGACCCGCCGCCAGTTCCGACCCCCGCCCCGCAGCGGCGACGCCCCGCCGGACGACACCGGCTGCACCTTCCTGCATGTCGACATGGACGCGTTCTATGCCTCGGCCTCCCTGCTCTCCCGCCCCGACCTCCTCGGGACCCCGGTCATCATCGGCGGCTCCGGCAACCGCGGGGTCGTCTTGTCGGCGACCTATGAAGCCCGCGCCTGCGGTGTCACCTCGGCCATGCCGATGGGCCGCGCGCGCCGGCTGTGTCCGCACGCGACGGTCCTGCCGCCGGACCATGCGCTCTACGCGCAGATCTCCGACGCCGTCATGGAGACCTTCGCCGGAATCACCCCGCTCGTCGAGCCGCTCAGCCTCGACGAAGCGTTCCTCGACGTCGCGGGGGCCGTCCGCCGCCTGGGCAGCCCCGCCCGTATCGGCCAGCTCATCCGCGACACCATCCACGACGAGCAGGGCGTCACCTGTTCCGTCGGGGTCGCCCCGAGCAAGTTCGTCGCGAAGCTCGCCTCCGGTCTCTGCAAACCCGACGGGCTGCTCGTCGTCCCGGTCGCCGAGGTCGTCACCTTCGTTCAGCAACTGCCGGTCGCCGCCTTGTGGGGCGTCGGCGACAAGACGGAGGAGCACCTCGCCCGGCTCGGCTTGGCCACCGTCGCCGACATCGCCCACACCCCCGTGTCCACCCTCAAACGCGCGCTCGGGGACGCCACCGGCGGCCACCTCCACGACCTCGCGTGGGGGCGCGATCCCCGCCGAGTCGAGCCGCTCCACCGCGAACGCAGCATCGGCGCCGACGAGACGTTCCCCGTGGACGTGGACGACGCGGCATACATCCACCGCGAACTCCTGCGTCTCTCCGACAAGACCGCCCGCCGGATGCGGGCCGCCGGCCTGACCGGCCGCACCGTCTCGATCAAGGTCCGCTTCGCCGACTTCACGACGATCACCCGGAGCAAGACCCTGCGCGATCCCACCGACGTCAGCCGCGAGGTGTATGCCGCGGCCCTCGCCCTCTACGACGCCCTCGGTCTCCAGCGGGCCCGCCTCCGCCTGGTCGGCGTGCGGGTCGAGGGGCTCATCCCCGCCGACCGGGCCAGTGTCCAGCCCGCTCTCGATGACCCGGAGTTCGGCTGGCGCGATGCGGATCGGGCGGTCGACCGGGCGACCCAGCGCTTCGGGTCCGGGATTGTACGCCCGGCGAGTCTGCTACGCCGGGACTGACACATCTTTCGCGATGCAGGGTCGCGGCCTATCCTGACCTCCGAGACACCTCCGCGGGCAAGAAAATGCAACCTTCGGCCCGCGCGGGGCGTTGATCAGTCATACGCTTTCCGTTGTCCGGGCGGCGGCCCGGGTCATGGCGCCGAAGGAGGTCGACAATGCCGCTGTCGGAACATGAGCAGCGCCTCCTGGACCAAATGGAGCAGGCGCTGTATGCCGAGGATCCCCGGTTCGCGACGCATATGCAGGGGTTGCGCGCCGGTCCCACACCCGGCACGTCCTCGGCGCTGTCGGCGCATTGGCCGGGCTTGGGCTTGTCATCGTCGGCATCAATACGACGTGGATCGTGGGAGGGATCGGCTTCCTGCTGATGGTCGCCGCCCTCGCCGTCGCCTTCACCCCGCCGCGTCAGGTCCAGGCCGTCGCGGCGGCGACCGCCGAACGCGTTCGCGGCCAGAGCACCGCCCGGGGCGGACGCCGGGCCAGCCGCTCAGGCACCTTCATGCAACGCATGGAAGACCGCTGGGACCGCCGCCGCGGCCAGTGGTGATCCCCAGGCATCGCTGAGACCACAGCGAAACCCCGACCCGCGCACTCCGATCGCGTCAGGTGAGGATCACCCCGACGACCCACGTCGTCAGGATGGCCATCCCGGCGCTCAACTCGATGCCCATCGACTGAAGGACGCCGCGCAGCGCCGCCTTCGTCGAGAGCCAGGCGCGTCCCCGGTCCTGAGAATGGGCGAGTTCGACCAGATAGATCCCGAGGACGAAGCCGAGCGGACCTCCGATGACCGGGACGACGAAGAATCCGACGATCCCGACCACCAGGCCGATGAACAATGTCGAGGTGGCGATACCGGCCGCCTTGAGGCGCCGCCCGGGAACGAGGAACTGCAGGACCAGCGCCGCGGCATACAAAAGGCAACAGATGCCGAAGACCACCCATCCCGTCGTCGTCCCCACGTCGGCCGCCCAGAGCAGGACGCCACCGAGCGCGACGATGAGGCCGGGGATCACCGGGACGATGACGCCGAGAATCCCCAGGATGATGATCAGACCCGAGATCCAGACCGTCGCACCATCCCCGAACGGGGACAGCGCGGTCACCCCTGGGGGCCGGTGAAGGCGGGCGTCTCGATCAGGCGCGAGGTCTCGTCGTCGATGTCGGCGAGGTCGCGCAGCTTGGGGAGATGCTCCTTGGAGTGGTGCAGGCAGAACAGCAACTCGCCACCGGCGTGGAGGCGGGCGCGGACGTAGGCCTGGGCGCCACAACGGTCGCAGCGGTCGGCTGCGGTCAGGGGGGTGTCCAGCACCGGGGTCACGTGACTACCTTCTCTCTGTATGCCGAGGGGCCGCCTCGTCGGTCCATCTCCTGGACGCCTGGGCGTCGGCTCCGGTTGCAACAGTCAAGCACGTCGGAAGCTTCCCGGCCGCAAGGCACCTCTCCCGGGCCGACCGCGCGCCCTGCGTCAGGCTGTCGGTGTCGCGAGTTACGGTGACGGCTGACCACATGACGGAAGGAACCCGCGGGTGCCGCCCACCGGACGAGAGACCAGCTATACCGCCCATCACCTCCAGGTCCTCGAGGGCCTGGAGGCCGTTCGCAAACGCCCGGGGATGTATATCGGGTCCACCGACGGTCGTGGCCTCATGCACTGCCTGTGGGAGATCATCGACAACTCCGTCGACGAGGCCTTGGGCGGCCACTGCGACCGCATCGAGGTGCTCCTCCACGCCGACGGGTCGGTGGAAGTGCGCGACAACGGGCGCGGGGTGCCGGTCGACACCGAGCCTCGGACCGGGCTTACCGGGGTCGAGGTCGTCTACACCAAACTCCACGCCGGGGGGAAGTTCGGTGGCGGCTCCTACACCGCCTCCGGCGGGCTCCACGGGGTCGGGGCCTCGGTCGTCAACGCCCTGAGCGCGCGGCTCGACGTCGAGGTCGACCGCGGCGGGGTGACCCACGCGATGAGCTTCCGGCGAGGCGAGCCGGGGACCTTCACCGATCCGGCGACCGGACCCGACCCCGAGGGGGTGTTCACGGCATACGAGGACACTCCGACCCTGCGGACCATCGGCAAGGTGCCCCGGGCCCGCACGGGCACCCGGGTCCGCTACTGGGCCGACCGGCAGATCTTCGTCAAGGACGCCCAGTTCGACGACGAGGCGCTGCGCGCCCGGGCGCGCCAGACGTCCTTCCTCGTGCCCGGCCTGACCATCCTCATCCGCGACGAGCGGCGGTTGCCCGGCACCCTGGGGGTCGACGGGCCGCACGAGGAGGTGTTCCACCACGAGGGGGGCATCAGCGAGTTCGCCGAGTTCCTCGCCACCGACGCGCCCGTGACCGACGTCTGGCGCATCCAGGGCAACGCGCAGTTCGTCGAGACCGTCCCGGTGCTCGACGGTCGTGGGCACATGACTGCCACCGATGTCACCCGCGACTGCGGCGTCGACATCGCGCTGCGGTGGGGCACCGGGTTCGACACGGTCGTCGCGAGCTTCGTCAACATCATCGCCACGCCCAAGGGTGGCACCCACATCATGGGCTTCGATCAGGCCCTCCTGAAGGTCTTCCGCCGCCAACTCGAGGTCAATGCGCGCAAGCTCAAGGTCGGCAACGACAAGGTCGACAAGGACGACATCCTCGCCGGGCTTACGGCCGTGGTCACCGTCCGCCTCGCCGAGCCGCAGTTCGAGGGGCAGACCAAGGAAGTCCTCGGCACCCCGGCGGTGCGGGCGATCGTCGCGCGGATCGTCGAACAGGAGCTGACCGACCGCTTCGAGCGGCCGGAGCGCGGCAAGAAGCAGCAGGCCGATCTCCTGCTCGAGAAGGTCGTCTCCGAGATGAAGTCCCGGATCTCGGCCCGCCTGCACAAGGAGACCCAGCGCGCCAAGAACGCCCTGGAGTCCTCGACCCTGCCGGCCAAGCTCGCCGACTGCCGCAGCAATGACACGCACCGGACGGAGTTGTTCATCGTCGAGGGCGACAGCGCGCTCGGCACCGCGAAGCTCGCCCGGTCGAGCGAGTTCCAGGCGCTGCTACCGATTCGCGGCAAGATCCTCAATGTCCAGAAGGCGTCCGTCGCCGACACCCTCAAGAATGCCGAGTGCGCGGCCATCCTCCAGGTCATCGGCGCCGGGTCCGGGCGGACCTTCGATCTCGACTCGGCGCGCTACGGCAAGGTCATCATCATGACCGACGCCGACGTCGACGGCGCCCACATCCGCACCCTCCTGATCACCCTGTTCTTCCGCTATATGCGCCCGTTGGTCGAGGCCGGGCGGTTGTATGCCGCGGTCCCTCCCCTCCACCGGATCGAGGTGGTCAACCCCGGCAGCAAGCCGAACGAGCTGATCTACACCTATTCCGAGGGGCAGATGCGCCAGGCGGTTGCCACGCTGACCAAGCGGGGGCGCACGATCAAGCAGCCGATGCAGCGCTATAAGGGCCTGGGGGAGATGGATGCCGACCAGCTCGCCGAGACGACCATGGACCCGACCCGCCGGACCCTGCGCCGGGTCACGGTCGAGGATGCCGCCAATGCCGGGCTGACCTTCGAGATGCTCATGGGCAATGAGGTCGCGCCTCGCCGCGACTTCATCGTCGCCGGTTCTGCCCGGCTGGATCGGGAGCGCATCGACGCCTGAGGGTGGCCGATGCGATCACGGGGCCGCCGCGTTGGGGGCTCTTCGGACTTTGACGGCTCTTCAATTTCGACCGGGCACGCCGGTCCTTCGCGGTGACGCGGTAGGGCCCGTGACCTCGGTGATCATGGCTGTATCGAGCAGCGGAAGTTGTCAACCTTCTTGAGACAGTCAGGCGGTTTTGCCTGTGTCGATTTTGGTTTCGATGGTGGGTCGGTTGATCCAGGCCTCTTTGGGTAGTTGTGGTGTTCGTGGTCGTCCGCGTCGGAAGCGGTCGGGGTGGGTGGCGTGGGCGTGGTCGAGGGTCTGTTGGCGGCGGGCGCCGATGGCGCGCCAGGTGCCGTCGTGGACGCTGGCCGGGGTGTGCAGCCCGATCTCGGAGTGCCGGTGCATGGTGTTGTAGTAAGTCACGAACGCGGCCAGGAAGCCGCGGGCGTCGTCGAGGGAGCCGAACCGGTCGGGGAAGGAGTCCACCGATCGCCGCCCATTGCGACCGGTGACCGAGCCATGGTCAGTACCTCGAGTGGGCAGGCCGAGAGAGCATGAGGGCGGATGCTCAGGTGCCTCAGGTCGCGTCGGTGGGGGCGAGTGGTGCCGTCGTCTCACGAGCGATGAGATAGGTCGGGATCTCGACGTCCGGGGTCGTGGGGGTCTCGCCGCGCATCGCGGACACGAGGAGCGCCACTGCGGCGCGACCCTGGGCGCGCACGTCCTGGTGAATGGTCGTGAGCCCGAGCACGGCCGCGAAGGTGTGATCGTCGATGCCCATCACCGACACGTCGTCGGGGATCTCCAGCCCGATCCACCGCGCGGCCCCGATCACGCCGACGGCCATCTCGTCGGAGGCGGCGAGGATCGCCGTGGGGCGGTGCTCGGCACGCAGGATCTGCTCGACGCGGCGCGCCGCGGCGTCGGCGGTCCACTCGGAGGCGATCGCCCACTCCGGGTGCGGCGTCAACCCCGACTCGTCGATTGCCGCGTGGAAAGCCTCGACCCGCACGCTCGGGGTCGACATATGGGCATACGAGATGTCGGAGGTGCCGACATAGCCGATGTCGCGGTGTCCGAGGGATACGAGATGCTCCACGGCGGAGCGGACCGCGGCGGCATCGTCGATGTGGACGCGCGGCCAGCGGCCGAGCGGCATACCGACAGCGACGATCGGCAGGCGCAGGCGCTCGAGCATGGCGAGTTCGGCGGGGGAGGGGCGGACGTTGAGGGAGAGGATTCCGTCGACGCGCTTGGCGAACATCTCCATGCGCATACCGCTGTCCTCACCCTCCCCTTCGAGGATGATCAAGAGAGCGTGATAGCCCTGCTTGCGCAACTCCTGCTCGATCGTCACGACGATCGTGGCGAAGAACCACCGGCTCATCAGCGGCGCGACGACGGCCACGACATTGGTCCGACCCGACGCCAGCGACATCGCGGTGGGGGAGGCGACGTAATTGAGCGCCGCCGCGGCCGCTCGGACCTTCTCGCGGGTTCGTGGGTCGACCCGCGCCGACCCGTGGAGGGTCCGGGAGACGGTGGCGACCGAGACCCCGGCGAGGGCGGCGACGTCGGCGATGGTGGTCATGTCCGCACCGGTCCCGCGATGGCCCCGATGACCGTCTTGCCCGGGGTTCCCGATCCGTCCCGTCGGCCGGTCGCGGGCGGCAGGTCGAGGGCGACGCCATTGGCGCCACTGGCGCGCGCCGGCACCCCGCCCGCCCAGGCGAGGACGAGGGTGTCCTCCCCCTTGAGGAAGCGGTGGGCCCGGACCCCGCCGGTGCCGCGTCCCTTGGGGGGGTACTCGGCATACGGCGTCGCCTTGATGGCACCCGGCTGGGTCCCGGGGAGGGCGGCCGAGGTCCCCGAGGCGGTGACGACGATCGCGTCGGCATCGGGGTCGACGGCTCCGAAGAAGAGCACCCGGTCGCCGGCGGCGAGCCGGATTCCGGCCATTCCCGCAGCCGATCTGCCCTGGGGCCGGACCGTCGACGCCGGGAATCGCAAGAGCTGCGCCTGGGCGCTGAGGAAAACAAGGTCGTCACTCTCACGGGACAGTTCCACGGCTCCGACCACCTCGTCGCCTTCTCTCAATGCCACGATCTCCCAGTCGGTCCGTCCGACCGGATAATCCGGGACCACCCGTTTGACAACGCCGAGCGCGGTCCCCAAGGCCAGGCTAGGACCATCGGGCCCGATCGCGCAGATCGTCAGGACGCGTTCGTCCCGCCCGAGTTGGACGTATGCCGTGATCGGGGTCCCGCCGGAGAGGTTCGGGGCCCCGGCGGTCGGGGGGAGGGTGGGCAGTTCGAGGGCGGAGAGGCGCAGCATACGGCCACGGGTCGTCACCGCGGCGAGTTGGCCGCGCGCCGTGGTGCGGACCGCCCCGATGATGGCATCGTGCTTGGCCCGGGGCCCGTCCGTCGGGATCGGATCGGCCCCGGCGGTGCGGGCGAGCAGCCCGGTCGAGGAGAGCAGGACCCAGCACGGATCGTCGGCGACCTCCAACGGAGCGCTCGTCGCGGGCACACCCGCGGATTCGAGGAGGATGGTCCGGCGGGGGGTCCCATGGGCCTTGGCGACCTCGGCGAGTTCGCTCGAGACGAGGCCGCGCAGCAGACCCTTGTCCTCCAGCAGCGCCCTGAGCTCGGCGATCTCCTGGTGCAACCGATCGCGCTCGGCCTCCAACTCGATCCGGGAGAACTTCGTCAGGCGGCGCAACTGGAGTTCGAGGATGTAGTCCGCTTGGGCCTGGGAGAGGTCGAAGACCGACATCAACCGGGCCCGTGCCATCGCGGTGTCGTCGGAGGAGCGGATCACCTGGATGACCTCGTCGATGTCGAGGATCGCGATGAGCAGCCCTTCGACCAGGTGGACTCGCTCCTCCCGCCGTGCCAAGCGGTATGCCGTGCGCCGCCGCACCACGTCGACGCGAAAGTCGACGAAGACCTGGAGCAGGTCCTTCAGCCCGAGCGTGCGCGGCTGGCCCCCGACGAGGGCGACATTGTTGATCCCGAAGGAATCCTCCATCGGGGTGAGGCGATAGAGCTGGGCGAGCACAGCCTCGGGGTTGAAGCCGTTCTTGATCTCGACGACGAGCCGGGTGCCATTCTTGCGGTCGGTCAGGTCGACGAGATTGCTGATCCCGGTCAGTCGCTTGGCGGTGACGAGATCCTTGATCTTCTCGACGACCTTTTCGACGCCGATGAGATAGGGCAATTCGGTGACGACGATCCCCATCTTGCGCGGGGTCAATTTCTCGATGCGGGTGGTTGCCCGGGTCTTGAAGCTTCCGCGGCCGGTGGCGTACGCCTCCCGGATCCCGTCGAGGCCGACGATCGTCCCGCCCTCGGGGAAGTCCGGCCCCGGCACGAAGCGCATGAGATCGTCGAGGGTCGCCTCCGGGTGGGCGATGAGATGCCGGGCCGCGCTGACGACCTCGACGAGATTGTGTGGCGGCATCGACGTCGCCATCCCGACGGCGATACCGCTGGCGCCGTTGACCAGGAGGTTGGGGTAGGCCGCGGGCAGCACCCCCGGCTGGAGGAACTGGTCGTCATAGTTGGGGACGAGGTCGACCGTGTCCTCATCCAGCCCGGTCACCATGAGCATCGCCGCTTGCGCGAGCCTGGCCTCGGTATATCTCGCCGCCGCGGGACCCGCGTCGAGCGAGCCGAAATTGCCGTGCCCGTCGACGAGCGGCATCCGCAGGGTGAACGGCTGGGCCAGGCGCACCAAGGCGTCATAGATCGCCTGGTCGCCGTGGGGGTGGTACTTGCCCATGACGTCGCCGACGACCCGGCTGGACTTGACGTGGCCCCGGTCGGGCCGCAGCCCGAGTTCGTGCATCGAGAAGAGGATGCGCCGTTGGACCGGCTTCAGGCCGTCCCGGGCATCGGGCAGGGCGCGGGAGTGGATAACCGAGACCGAATATTCGAGGAAGGCGTTGCGCATCTCCTCGCTAACGTCGATATCGACGACCTGGCCGTCGTCGGGCGGCGTGGGGTCGCCGCTTCCCTGGCGGGCCATGGATGTGCCTCCTCGGGGCGCCGGCACCGGAGACTCCGGCGCGGTCAGGACGTGGGCTTGCCCGGCATTGTCTCCGACGGGGACGACGGCGGCGGGGTGACCACGCCGAAGCGGCCCCAATGCGTGACCTCCGGCCCGCGTCGCCGGCGCCGGCGTAGTGACGGGCTACGTACCCGCCGGGCCTGGTGACCGAGCGCGATGACCCCCACCAGCGCCCGGTGCGGCGGTATGCCGAACGCCTCCCGCACCGCGTCGTGGCGCGGTCCGGGGATGCCGAAGAAGAGCGCGCCGAGACCGGCGTCGTGGGCACCGAGGAGGAGGACCATCGCCCCCATCGCGGTGTCGGTGAGCCAGTAGGGGATCGGCCAGTCCTGCGCACCCGGTGGTATGCCGCCCTTGTCGGGTTCGGCATACCGGCGCCGGTAGGCGGGTTCGTCCGCGAGGCAGAGGATCAGGGTCGGGGCCGCGCAGACCCCGGCGCGCCAGCCGACTCCGGACGAGGGCTCGCCGACGTGAGGATGCTCACCGGACGCACCCCCGGCCAGCGCACCCGGGGGCAATGGGACCGCCTCCGGTGACGTCGCGCGGATCACCTCGGGGGAGTGGCGATGGGTCCCGGGGGCGGGGGTGGCCGCCGCCCAGAAGCGGTCCCGATCCTCCCGGTCCTGGAGTACGACATAGTCGGTGGCCTGCGTGTTTCCGGCGCTCGGGGCCCGGGAGGCGAGGTCGAGCAGGTCGGCGACGACAGCGGTGGGCACCTGGGGGAGCGGCGCGAACCGGCGCGTCATCCGGCGGGTGCGGACCAGAGCGGCATACGTCACTCGGGTGAGTCTGCCAAGGATCGGCGGGCCGGATGAGACCATGGATCTTATGGCTGTCGCCACTGTGGCCAGAGAGTATCCCGTCGAATGGGAAGCCGATGTCGTCCTTCGGGACGGCAGCGTCGCCCACATCCGCCCGATCGTGCCCGAGGACGCCGAGGGGATCACGAAGTTCCATGCCGGTCAGTCCGACGAGTCGATCTATCTGCGGTTCTTCGCCCCGCTGAAGCAACTCAGCGACCGTGACCTCTATCGCTTCACGCACGTCGACTATGAGGACCGGGTGGCGCTCGTGGCCACCCACCGCGGCGCGATCATCGGGATCGGCCGCTACGACCGGATCACGCCGACCGACGCCGAGGTCGCCTTCAACGTCTCCGACCACCACCAGGGCAAGGGGATCGGCTCGGTGCTCCTGGAGCATCTCGCCGCCATCGGGCTGGAGGAGGGGCTGCTCAGCTTCTCCGCCGAGGTCCTGCCCCAGAACACCAAGATGCTCAAGGTCTTCTCCGACGCGGGCTATTCGATTTCGCGCCGGGTCGAGGACGGCATCGTCCAGGTGCACTTCGACATCGAGCCGACGGCGAAGTCGGAGGAGGTGCGCCTCTCCCGGGAGCACCGCGCCGAATCCCTGAGCATCGCCCGCCTTCTGGCCCCCAAGGTCGTTGCCGTCGTCGGCGCGGGCCGCACCGAGGGACATATCGGGCACGTCCTGCTGCGCCACGCCCAGGACGGGCGCTTCCAAGGATCGTTGTATGCCGTCAACCCTCACCCCGGCGACGTCCTCGGGGTCCCGACCTATCCGCGCGTCGGTGACATCCCCGAGCAGGTCGATCTCGCCGTCATCGCCGTGCCGGCCGCCCGTGTGCTGGAGGTCGTCGACGATTGCGCCGCCGCCCACGTCCACGGGCTCGTCATCGTCTCCGCCGGCTTCGCCGAGTCCGGAAAGGCCGGCCTCAAGCTCGAGCGCGAAGTGCTGCGCCGGGCCCGGGACAGTGGGATGCGCGTCGTCGGGCCGACCTCCTTCGGCCTCATCAACACCGATGCCGGCGTCTGCCTCAACGCCTCGCTGAGCCCAGTCCTGCCGCGCGCGGGCCACTTCGGCCTCTTCTCCCAGAGCGGACCACTCGGGATCGCGGTCCTCCAATCCGCCTTCCGCCGCAAACTCGGCATCTCCACCTTCGCCTCGGTCGGCAACCGGCTCGACGTCTCCGGCAACGACCTCATGCAGTTCTGGATGGACGACCCGCGCACCCACGCCGTCGGCCTCTATCTCGAGTCCATGGGGAACCCGCGGAAGTTCTCGCGGATCGCCCGACGACTGGCGCTGGTCAAGCCGGTCATCGTCATCAAGCCGGGCATCTCGCGATTCGGGGCACCTCCGGGCCATCGCGTCCGGTCGACCGATGTCGCGCCCGAGGCCTTCGCGGCAATGCTCAACCAAGCAGGCGTCATCCACGTCGAGAACATCCACCAGATGTTCGACGTCGCCCAGATCCTCATCCACCAACCTCAGCCGGCCGGCCCTCGGGTCGGCATCGTCGGCAACTCGGCCCAGCTGTGCCAGTTGGCTGCCGAGACGATCGCAAGTTGGGGGCTCGACGTCGCCGGGAACCCCGTCACGGTGCCGCCGCACATGGACCTGTCGGACTTCGCCAAGGCGGTCCGCAAGATGCTGCGCAATGACGACGTCGACTCGGTGTTCATGTGCTTCACCCCGCCGATCGACCCGATCAGCCCGGAGGCGCTGGACCGGATCCGCGATGTGGTCGCGGACGGCGACAAGACCTGTGTCGCCACCGTCATCGGGGCCGTCGGGGTGACGACGAGTTCCGGCGTCATCGCCGGTCAGGGTGGGGTCGCCATCGGTCTGGGTGGCCCGAGCGACTCCGCGGGCCCCGGCGAAGGTGCGGCGCGGGAACTCCCGCTATTCCACCCCCGAGGATGCCGCCCGGGCCCTCGCGGCGGCGACACGGTACGGCCAGTGGCGCCGCAAGGACAAGGGCCAGCTGCTCGACCGGGTGGGCATCGCCCGGTTCGACGCGGAGGCGCTCATCGACCAGGTCCTCGCCGACGATCCCCACGGGCGCGACCTGACCGAGGACGAGGCGGAGCACCTGCTCGCGGCATACGGCATCGACCTCTGGCCGCGGATCCCGGCCCTGACCGCGGACGAGGCCGTCGAGGCGGCCGAGAAACTCGGCTATCCCGTCGTCCTGAAGTCCACCTCGCCCCTGGTGCGCGCCCAGTCCGTCCTGACCGGGGTGCGGATCGACATCAAGGACGAGGCCGCGATGCGGGTCGCGTTCGCCTCCCTGACCGAGGCGCTCGCGGTCTACGACGCCAACCACTTCGTCGTCCAGCGGATGGCGCGACAGGGTGTCTCCTGCGTCGTCGCCTCGACCGAGGACAAGCTGTTCGGTCCGGTGGTCCGCTTCAGCCTCGCCGGCAATGCGACCGACATCCTCGAGGACTTCGGCTATCGCATCCCACCGATGACCGATGTCGACGTCACGGAGTTGATGGAGTCGATCCGGCTGGCTCCCCTGCTCGGGGGCTACAAGGGCGCCCCGGCAGTCAACAAGGGGGCCCTCGCCGACCTCATCGGCCGGGTGTCCATGCTCGGGGACGACTTCAGTGAGATCGCCTCGCTCGAACTCAACCCGGTCGTGGCCCACCCCGGTGGCATCCAGGTCCTCGGCGCGAGCATCACCGTGACGAAGCGACCCAAACGCAAGGACGGTGGTCGGCGCACGCTGACCTGATCTGCCTGGACCGACCCGCGCTTCGAGGGGCTCGATGTGACCGGGCTCCATCCCGACCGGTCGTGCTAGCGGTCGCGGCGGACGGGGTGACGCGCGGGCTGCGGCAGAATGGACGTATGCCGTTCCGTCCCAGCCCCCCGGCGATGCCCGTCCTGCCGGCCGCCCTTCGCACCGCGATCGAACGGGCCGGCTACTACCCCCAGCTCGTCGCCGACGTCCTCGGGGCTGCGCTGGCCACGGACGAAGTCCAGGGGCACCTGGTCCACCAGGAGACGACCTTCGACCACGACGTGATCCGCCGCCACGTCACCGTCCTGGTGCTCACCCCCTCCCGCTTGATCATCGCCCACGCCGACGACTTCACCGACGACCCGCAGGGGCGTCAGGACGTGGCCACGGCCACGACCGAGTCGATCCCGCTGCGCCTGGTGCGCGGCGTCATGCTCACCCACGTCGTGCCCGATCCCGGTGCCTATGTGCCGGGCTCGCTCGGCAACGAACTGACGCTGACTCTCGGCTGGGGCACGGTCAACCGCGTCGACCTCCTCCCCGCCACGTGCGGTGATCCCGACTGCGATGCCGACCACGGATTCGAGGGCACGATCGCCTCCGACGACTTGGCGTTGCGGATCAGCGCCGAGGCCGACGGCCCCGAAAAGCTCGCCGAAGCCATGGCGTTCGCCCACGCCCTGTCGGCCAGCCTCCACGATCACTGACCACCGACGCCCGAGTGCCCCCCACCCGACAACCCGAGCACCCTTTCGGTATGCCGCCGCCCTCCCTCCCGCTCCATCCGCCGAGTTATCGGCATGGCGCTTTGCCGGACGTGCTGCCCTCGATCGTCGCGTCCCTGGGATTCGCTCCGGGCCACCGGCGTCCGTCGCTCATCCTCCCCCCGGCCCGGCGCAGCGTGGTGGTGCTCCTGGACGGGTTGGGTGAACGGCTGCTGCGGCGCCGGGCCGGGCACGCCCCCTTCCTGCGTAGCCTCTTGGATTCCAACCCGGCCCTGGCCTGCGGTTTCCCGTCGACGACGGCGACGTCGATGGCCTCCTTCGGGACCGGGTTGCCCCCCGGTGCCCACGGCCTCCTGGGCTACCAGAGCATCATCCCCGGCACCGGCGTCGTCTTCGATCACCTCTCGTGGGAGCACGGCCCGGACCCTCGTGCCTGGCAGCCCGAGTCGACCGTCTTCGAGCGGTCGGTCGCGGCGGGGCTGCCCGTGGCACGGATCGGGCTGCCGCGCTTCGACGGATCGGGCTTGACCGTGGCGGCGCTGCGCGGCGGTCGCTTCTTCGGAGCCAACTCGCTCGCGGCCGGAGTGGACGCCGCACTCCGCTTCGTCGACCGCCACCAGCAGGCCCTGGCCTATCTCTACTGGGGTGACATCGACAAGGCCGGCCACGAAACGGGGTGCGACTCCCTGCCGTGGACCCGGGCCCTCGAGGAGGCCGACACCCACTTGGGGCGGCTCGCCGAGAGACTGCCCGCCGACGCGAGCCTGCACGTGACCGCCGACCATGGGATGGTCGATGTGCCCTTCGACCAGCGGATCGACTTGGCCACCGACCGCGAACTCGACGCCGGGATCGTCGCCATCGGAGGCGAGCCCCGCGCCCCGCATCTCTACTGTGCACCGGGCGCGGCGGCGGATGTCGCGGCGGCCTGGAGCGCCCGGTTCGGCGAGCGGGCGCTGGTCGTCGAGCGCGAGGCCGCGATCGCCGCGGGATGGTTCGGGATGACTGCGGAGCGCAACCGGCCACGGATCGGCGATGTCGTCGTCGCCTTCGACGCGGGTCTGGCCGTCGAGGACTCACGCAGGTCCAAGCCTGTCCTGCTCACCCTCCTCGGCATGCACGGGTCCATGACGCCGGACGAGGTCGAGGTCCCGCTCCTGACCCTCCCGCCCCGCGCGGCATGACTGCGACCCCGGTCAGGATTGCGGTCCATCCCAGTGATGCGGGACCTGTCCCTTGCCCACCGAGTGCGGGCCTCACACGCGCCGACCGGAGGTAGCGATCATGGCGGAACTGGTGTTCTTTTCCGGGACGATGGACTGCGGCAAGTCCACTCTCGCGTTGCAGATGGACCACAACCACCGGGTACGCGGTCGGGGCGGCCTCATCTTCACCCGGCTCGACCGGGGCGGTGAGGCGGTGCTCTCCTCCCGGCTCGGCCTATCCACGGGGGCCATCGAGGTCACCGAGGATCTCGACTTCTGGGACGTCGTGGTGGCTCACCTGACTGGAGGTCATCGCGTCGACTACGTCATTGGCGACGAGGCCCAGTTCTATACCCCGGACCATGTCGAGCAACTCGCTCGCCTCGTCGACGAACTCGATATCGACGTCTATGCGTTCGGGATCACGGCCGACTTCCGCACCCAGCTCTTCCCGGGCTCCCGCCGGCTGATCGAGCTCGCCGATCGGGTCCACGTCCTCCAGGTCGAGGCGCTGTGCTGGTGCGGACGACGGGCCACGCACAACGCGCGAGTCGTCAATGGTGTGATGGTCGTCGAGGGCGAGCAGGTCGTCGTCGGTGACACCGGAGGTGGCGTTGCGACCTCGGGCCAGGTGGAATACGAAGTGCTGTGCCGGCGCCACTTCATGCGCCGGATGAACAGCCGGGCCGCCCAAGCTGCGGCGCTATCTGCCGATGTCCTCCCGCTCGAACTCGACGCCTGCCCCTTGCCGGCGCCTGACGCTTGCTGAGTCAGTTCCTCCCCGGGCTGAACGGACCTCAGTCCGACGCCCCGCGCGAAGGCCCGAACATCACATCGTTCCAATCCGGCACCCCGACCCGCCCGCGGCGGCGGGCCGACGGTGGGGGAGTCGGCTTGGGGGAAAGGGGTGGCTTCGCGGGCTCCCCGGCGTCCTCCTCAATTGCCTCGTCCGCGCCTGCTTCCGTCGGGCCTACCTCCGTCGGGCCTACTTCCGTCGGGCCTGACTCCTTCGCGGCTGACTCGGTCCCGCCCGAATCAGTTAGGCCTGAATGGGTCCCGCCCGAATCGGTTAGCCCTGAATCGGTCCCGCCTGACGCGGCCAGAGCGTCCTCGCTCGACTCCGCCTTGTCCGCCTGCGGCTTGTCCGCCTCGTGCCCTCGGCCTCGTGCGGCTTGTCCGCCTCCCCTTGCCCCTCGGCCTCGTGTTGACGTTGTCCGAGCCCGCGTCCTCGCGTTCCACGTCGAGCGGGTGGACCCCCCGGGCGGGGGGCGGGATGGACGAGCTCTCCGGGAACTCAACGGTCGGCGCCGGGAAGTCCTCGAACGGCAGCTCCGGTATGCCGACCCCCACCCCGGCGCGACCGTGATCGCGCGGGGCTGAGTCTCGATCCCGGGCGGGCGCATTGGCCCGCACACCGTCGGTGGAATCGGCGGCAGAGGCGCCCTGCTCGCCGACCACGGACGTGCCGAAGAGGTCGGGAGTAGCCGTCCCGGACGGAGTCATTGACGCGGATGGGGTGTCTGGTTCGGAGGGGGCAGACGCGGACGCTCCTGCGGCCGTGGACGCCGCTTCGGTCGACGGAGTTGCGGAGGCGGACGCCCCTCCGGTCGACGGAGTTGCGCTCGCGGCCGCCGCTTCGGACGGGCGGCCGGGAGCGCCACCCGCATCGAGCGAGGAGCCCGAGGACGCGCCGCCCCGATTCGCCGAACGACGGGTTCGCTGCCGCGGCCCCCGCCTCCCCCCGGCGTGCGAAGTCTCGCGGATCGCCGTCATCAGCGCGTCCGTCCGGTCTGCCCTTCCGGCACCGGGCTCGCCCAGGTCGTCCTCGCCGACGCCGCCGGCGGCGTCCACGTCATACACGATCTCGGAGCCCAGGCGCGGCGGCGTGGGCACCTGACCGCCCGCGGCGTCGTCGGCCGACAGCCAGCGCGCCTCGTCGTCCATGGGTTCCAGCACCGAGGACGTGTGCTCGAAGCGCCAGCGGGCACCCCGCTGGCGGCCGCCGGCGGGGAAGGTGAGTTGCACCTCCCACGGCCCGCCCGGTGTGCGGGTGGCATCCCAGTCCGTCTCCTCCGCGCCGACGCCGCGGCCGGCCAACCGTCGCTCCACTCGGTCCGAGAGCACCTCCGACTCGGCGCCGGTCCGGTCGTGGAGGCGAGCGTTCATGGCCAACCCGACAACATGGCCGCGCTCGGCCAGAACCGGCGCCTCGAACACCGAGACCTTGGCCAGGCTCCAGCCCGCCCGCTCAGCGACCTCCTCCGCACTCAGGCCCGCACGGATCAACGCCTGGACCTCCCGGGCGCTCAGGTGCGGCTGCTCCGGGGCCGCTTCACTCGCGGCCGTGCGGCGCCGCACCGCGGCCCGCAGCCGCTCGTCGAGCGCGAGCCGGTAGCGCACGCCCGTCGCGTCGGCGAGCAGTACATGCCCCCCGTCCTCGTGGACGCCGATGAATCGCAGGTCCTGCATCTGTCGTGGAACTCCCTGGCCAGGCGGCAGTGCCGCGGCGTGCGTATGGTGTCGCCCCCGACTCTGCCACGCCCGTCCGCGCTGCGCGCCACCACCACGCCGCACCGGTAGCGTGGAGCGGTGTCATCCCACCCGCTCGCGCCCTACGACGCCTGCGTGGTCCTCTCGTTCGGGGGGCCCGAAGGCCCGGACGAGGTGCTCCCGTTTCTGCGCCGGGTGACGGCGGGGCGCGGCATACCGGAGGAGCGCCTGACCGAAGTCGGTGCGCACTACGCCCTGTTCGGCGGGGTCAGTCCCATCAACGCCCAGAACCGCGCTCTGGTCGCCGCGCTCGCGGCCGAACTCGACCGCCGCGGCGCGGCCCTGCCGGTCCTCCTCGCGAATCGCAACTCCCCACCCTTCCTCGCCGATGTCCTCGCCGGCCTACCCTCCGCCCGCGTGCTCGTCGTCCTGACCAGCGCCTGGAGGTCCTACTCGTCCTGTCGGCAGTACCGCGAGGACCTCGCCCGCGCCGCCACCGGCCTCGACGTGGTCCTCGACAAGCTCCCGCCGTATGCCGACCACCCCGCCTACGCGCCCATCCTCGCCCGCCTTCTGGGTGACGCCCTCCTTGCCGACCAACCCACAGCCGACCAACCCACAGCCGACCAACCCACGGCCGACCAGACCACCGCACCCCAGGTTGAGCGAGTCCTGACCGTCGCGCATTCGGTCCCCATCGCCATGGACGCCGCCGCCGGGCTGCCGGAGGACGGCGGCCACGCCTACACGCGCCGACTCCAGGCCGTCACCGATCAGATCGAGACGACCGTCTCCGCTCGCATCGGCCGACCGATCCCGCACGAGCTCACCTTTTGCTCCCGCTCCGGGCCGCCCACCCAGCCCTGGCTCGAACCCGACGTCGGCGACCGACTCGAGGCTCTCGCCGCCGAGGGAGTCGGCTGCGTCGCCCTGGCGCCGATCGGGTTCGTCAGCGATCACATGGAGGTCGTCTACGACCTCGACACCCAGGCGCGGTCGCGGGCGGAGGAGGCCGGCATACGCCTCCTGCGGACACCGACCGTCGGAACGGACCCCGAGTTCGTCGCCCTCCTCGCCGACCTCGCGCTCGAGCGCGCCGCCCAGGCGCGCGCGACCCCCGACGAGCGCGACAGCGACTGCGCCGCCGGCTGCTGCCGCAACCTGCGCGCCGATTTGCCCACCCGCTGCGGACGTTGAAGGACTCCCGTGACCATCCCCATCCCCGACGAGGCTCTCCTGACCGAGCTGGAGCGGCTGGCGCTCGGCGTCGCCTCCGAGGCGGCCCTCGTCGTCACCGAGCGCGGTGCCGCCGGCGCCGTCAGCGCGACGAAGTCGACCCCGACCGATGTCGTCACCGAGATGGATCGGCGCGCCCAGGCCCTCATCGCCGACCGCATCCGGTCCCTGCGCCCCGCCGACGCATTCTTCGGGGAGGAGGACGGCTCCGCAGCCGGGACCTCCGGCCTGACCTGGGTCGTCGACCCCATCGACGGGACGGTCAACTACGTCTACGACATCCCCGCGTATGCCGTTTCCGTCGCCGCCGTCGTCGGCGACCCCCGGGTGCCCGGCCAGTGGCGCCCGGTGGCCGGAGCGGTCGTCAATCCCGTCTCCGGCGAGCGCTTCTGGGCCCGCGCCGGCGGCGGCGCGTGGCGGCAACGGGGGCGACTCCCGGCCACCCGGCTGGCCGTCTCGACTCAGTCCGATCTCGGCCTGTCGCTCGTCGGGACCGGTTTCGGGTATGCCGCATCCACCCGCGCGTGGCAGGCCCGGGTCCTGGCGCCGATCCTTCCGCGGGTGCGCGATATCCGCCGTTTCGGCAGTGCCGCCCTCGACCTGTGCCGGGTGGCGGAGGGCAGCCTGGACGCGTTCTATGAGCGTGGCCTCAATCCGTGGGACCTAGCCGCCGGGTGGCTCCTGGTCACCGAAGCGGGCGGCGTCGTCACGGGACTGGGCGATGGACCACCCGATTCCGACCTTCTGGTCGCTGGCGGTGCTGCGGCGGGACCGCTGCGGGCGTTGCTGGCCGACATCCTGGCCAAGGTGGGTCCCCACCCGTCCCCCGGCCCGTCCGCTTGAGTCGCGGGGATCGCCCCTTGCCGCGGATGGTCCGAGCCCAGCCACACCTGACGCACCGTCCGCGCTCGATCACCGCAGACGCGGACGTGACTAATCGCGCGGCATACGGCACAATGCCCGCCGCGGGCACAAAAGCGCGACGAAGCGCGTTCACTGGGACGCCGGCGGCCGGGCATGCGGGATGTGCGGTCGGCGGCACGCGACTTTGACGAGAGGCAACTGGATATGGCAACCGATTACGACGCACCGCGCAAGACCGACGACGAACTGTCCGAGGACTCGATCGAGGAACTGAAGGCCCGGAGGGTCGACAAGTCCACCTCGAGTGTCGACGTCGATGAGACCGAGCAGGCCGAAGGTTTCGAACTGCCTGGTGCCGACCTGTCCGGCGAGGAACTCTCCGTCCGCGTCATCCCGCGCCAGGCTGACGAATTCACCTGCTCGCGCTGCTTCCTGGTCCATCACCGTAGCCAGCTGGCCTCCGAGAAGGCCGGGCAGTTCATCTGCTCGGAGTGCGCGGCCTGAGCCCCGGCCCCCGGGTCGCCGTGCGCCTGCTCGACCCGCGCGCCTGCCTCCCGGTCTATGCCCACGAGGGCGACGCGGGGGCGGACCTGACCGCGTGCGCCGAGGTCGTTCTCGGACCGGGCGAACGGGCCCTGGTCCCGACCGGTCTGGCGATCGGCATACCGCAGGGGTGGGTCGGTTTGGTCCATCCCCGCTCTGGCCTGGCGGCGCGGCACGGGGTGACGATCGTCAACGCACCCGGAACCATCGACTCCGGATATCGCGGCGAGGTCCTCGTCAATCTCCTCAATACCGACCCCCGCGAGCCGTTCACCGTCGCGGTCGGGGACCGGATTGCCCAACTGGTCCTCCAAGAGGTCGGGCGGGCCGAATTCGTCCTCGTCGATTCGCTTCCCGGGACCTCGCGGGGGGAGACTGGGCACGGTTCGACCGGCGGTTTCGGCCCGAGGGCGCCCTGATCGACTCCCGCCGCATCCGATCGACCCAGCCGACCGACCCACCCGCATGTCCAGTTCCGTAGCTAAGGACCACCCGTGAGCCTGTTCCGCCGCCGTGCCTCCGACTCCAAAGCCTCCCTGGACACCCCCGACACCGACGCAACGGAGGCTACGGCGTCGTCGGGTCGCGCCAACCGGCCCAATGGGCCCTGGGATGCCAGCGAGGTCGACCTGACCGTGGGCCGGCTCGACCTGGGGTCGCTCCTGCTCTCCCCGACGCCGGGCCTCGAGCTGCGGATCGAAGTCGACCAGGAGACGGACACGATCGCCGGTATCCAACTCATCGTCGGTGACTCGGCGGCCCAGGTGCAGGCCTTTGCCGCGCCTCGATCCGGCGGCCTGTGGGACGAGATCCGCGACGAGATTGCCGCCTCGATCACCGCAGCCGGTGGGACGGCCGAGGAAGCCCAGGGGGAGTTCGGGGCGGAGTTGCGGGTCAAGCTCCCGCAGGTCTCCCCGGAAGGCCGGACCGTCTTCGCCCCGGCGCGTTTCCTCGGCATCGACGGGCCGCGCTGGTTCGTCCGGGCGGTCATCTCCGGCCGGGCCGCGCTGGACCCGGACGGCCCGGATGGGGTGCTCGATGCGTTGCGTGGCGTCGTCGTCGTCCGTGGCGGTTCGCCGATGGCACCGCGGGAGTTGTTGCCCCTGCAATTGCCCGCCGCCCCCGACCAGGCACCGCCCGACCAGGCCGCCCTCGACGGGGCCGCCCCGGATCAGGGCGCCCCAGATCAGGCAGCCCCAGACGGGGCCGCTCCCCAGCGCAGGCAGCCCGACCTCAACCCGTTCGAGCGCGGGCCCGAGATCACCGAGGTCCGCTAATGGCCTCGGGCGGTCTGCTTAAACGCCTCGGGGAGCGGTTCACCAAGACCGCCGACCAGGTCCACGCCGACCAACTTCGGGAGCACTCCCGCTCGCGCGGCACGACTGAGATCGCCACCCTCGCCGACCGCCAGATGGCGACGGTCTCGGGCAAGGTCCGCAGCGTCTCCCTTCGTCCGCAGTCGACCGTCCCCGCGCTCATCGTCGATCTCGACGACGGCAGCCAGGTCCTCGTGCTCGTCTGGCTCGGGCGGCGCAAGATCCGTGGCATCGAGCCGGGTGCCTATCTCCAGGCGACCGGGCGGGTCTGCTACCGCGACGGCCGCCCAACGGTGTTCAACCCGGCATACGAACTCCTGCCCCGGCGGAGCGGCTGATGCCGTCCGCGGAGGCGAGCGAACCGGAGGCGAGCGCACCGGGGACGGGCGCACCGGAGTCGGGTGCATCGGAGACGAGCCCATCGGAGACGGTCGAGGCGATCATCCGCCACCGGCTCTCGGCCGCCCTCGGCGGCTGGCGAGGCTCCCTCGAGACCGCCATCCCGACGATCGCCTTCGTCGTTCTGTGGACGCTCACCCACGAGTTGCGCCCCAGTGTCATCGCCGCAGCAGGCTGCGCGCTCCTGCTCGCCGTCCTCCGGATCGCGCAACGGCAGTCTCTCCAGTACGTCCTGTCCGCCGTCGTCGCCACCGGGCTCGCCGCCTTCTTCGCTCTGCGCAGTGGCCGGGCGCAGGACGCCTTCCTCCCCGGCATCCTCGTCAATGCGGCGTATGCCGTGGGCACCCTCGCCTCGGTCCTGACCCGCTGGCCGCTGGTCGGGTTCCTGGTCGGAGCGGGTGATCCCGACGCCAAGACCGACCCGCTGCGGTGGCGGCGCGACTCCAGCATGGTCGCCGTCTGCGGCCGGCTCACCCTGGTCATGACCGCGATGTTCGCCGTGCGGGTCGCGGTGATGTATCCGCTCTATCTCGCCGGCAATGTCGCCGCGCTCGGCGTGGCGAAGATCGTGCTCGGCTGGCCGCTGTGGGTGGCGGCCCTGGCGGCGATGGGGGCGCTGCTGGTGCGGGGGGCGACGCCGCATACACCTGCCGCCGCCGGCACGAGCGCCACCACCTGAGGCAGCCGGGACGACACCGGCAGGGCACGACGACCCTCGAGCGACCGGGTGCAACCCGCCGGCGCGGGGAGTCAGAGTTCGCGCGGCCTCTTGACCCGGGCCGTCGGCGACAGCATCTGCTCCAATTCCTCCTCCGCGTCCGGGGTGGTCAAGAAGAGCAACTCGTCGTGCGCCTCGAGGCTGTCGTCCGGGCTCGGGGCGATCGGGATCTGGTCGCGAATGATCCCGACCAGGACCGTGTCCTGAGGGAAGGGCACATCGCCGACCCGCTCGCCGACATGCGGAGAATCGCCGGGCAGGGTCATCTCGACCATCGTCGCGCGGCCCTTGCGGAACTCGAAGATCCGCACCAGGTCCCCGACGGTCACGGCCTCTTCCACCAGCGCCGTCATCAGCCGGGGAGTGGAGACCGCGACGTCGACACCCCAGGCCTCGTCGAACATCCAGTCGTTCTTGGGGTTGTTGACCCGCGCGACCGTCCGGGGGACGCCGAATTCCGTCTTTGCCAGGAGCGAGACGACGAGGTTGACCTTGTCGTCACCGGTGGCAGCGACGACGACGTCGCAGTCGGCGAGGCCGGCCTCGTTGAGCGCATCGATCTCGCAGGCGTCGGCGGCAAGCCAGTTCGCCTCGGGCACGCGGCGGATGGAGACCTCGTTCGCGGCCTTGTCGATAAGCAGGACCTGGTGGTTGTTGTAGAGGAGTTCGCGGGCGATGGAGCGCCCGACCGAGCCCGCTCCGGCGATGACGACGCGCATCAGTCCTTCAGTCCTTCCCGGTGCTCACTCGTGGACCGGCGGCGGGCCGTCGAGGATGCGCTCGATCTCGATCAACTCGTCGCGGCGCGCGGCCAGATGGACGAAGTCGCCCTCCTGGAAGATCGTCTCGGGCTTGGGCAATGCCCCCTCGCCGAGTCGGGTGTAATAGGCGACGCGGGTGCCAGTGGCCATCTCGATCGCCGTGAGCGGCAACCCGATCCATCGCGGATCGACCGGGACTTCGGCGATGACGACCTGGCCCGAGGGGTCGGTCAGTTCCGGCAGATGGCCCTGGGGAAGCAGCCGACGCAACATCTGGTCGGAGGTCCACTTGACCGTCGCCACCGTGGGGATGCCGAGTCGCTGGTAGATCTCGGCCCGTCCCGGATCGTAGATCCGGGCCACGACATGCTCGACACCGAAGGTCTCCCGGGCCACCCGCGCGGCGAGGATATTGGAGTTGTCGCCGCTGGAGACCGCCGCCAGGGCGTACGCCCCTTCGATGCCCGCCTCCCTCAGGGTGTCGCGATCGAACCCGATGCCGGTGACCGTGCGGCCCTCGAAGTTGGGCCCGAGGCGGGTGAACGCGGCATCGTCCTGGTCGACGACCGCGATGTCATGGCCCCGCCGTTGCAGCGCGCGCGCGAGCGAGGCACCCACCCGCCCGCATCCCATGATGACGAAATGCACGTGCCGACGCTAACACCGGCTCGCCCTACCACGCGCACCTGACCGAGAGCACCGCACCGACCACGGAGCCGACGACCGAGCGGAGTGGGGGAGCGGGCGGGCTCTCGCTTGTAGACTCCACCCTCGTGGCAGTCGGGCGCATTCTCAAGCGCATCATTCTCGGCCAGGCGATGGCCAGCGACAAGCTCCACGAGACCCTGTTGCCGAAGCGCTTCGCGCTGCCCATCTTCGCCAGCGACGCGCTGTCGTCCGTCGCCTACGCCCCCGACGAGATCTTCCTGACCCTTGGTCTGGCGGGGGGAACGCTGGCCCTGACCCACTCGTGGATGATCGCGCTGGCGGTGATCTTCGTCATGGTCGTCGTCGTCGCGTCCTACCGCCAGAATGTCCACGCGTATCCGTCCGGGGGTGGCGACTACGAGGTGGCGACGGTCAATCTCGGGCCGCGGGCGGGACTGACCGTCGCGAGTGCCCTCCTGGTCGACTACGTCCTCACCGTCGCCGTCTCGATCTCCTCCGGCATCGCCAATGCCTCCACGTCGATGCGCTTCATCCGCGGGCACGAGGCCCTGTATGCCGTGGTCCTCGTCGTCCTGTTGACCGCGATGAACCTCCGGGGCGTCCGCGAGTCGGGCAAGGCGTTCGCGTTGCCGACCTATGCCTTCATGGTGGGCGTCCTCGGTATGGGCGTCATCGGCGCGGTGCGCCACTACAGCGGCTCCCTGCCGATGTCCGACAGTGCGGGGTTCGAGCTTGCTCCCTCTCCCGGGCACGGGTCCTTGGGGACTCTCGCCTTCGCCTTCCTCCTGTTGCGTGCGTTCTCCTCGGGGTGCGCCGCCCTGACCGGGGTCGAGGCGATCTCCAATGGGGTCCCGGCCTTCAAGCCGCCGAAAAGCAAGAACGCCGCGACCACCCTCCTGCTCATGGGGGGTGTCGCGGTCACGATGCTCTGGTCGATCATCAGTCTGGCTCGGTGGACGAATGTCAAGCTCGCCGAGGACCCCGCGACCCAACTCCTGCGCGACGGCACGCCGGTCGGTGACACCTATGTCCAGGACACGATCATGGGCCAGATCTCCAAGGCGGTCTTCAGCGACTTCCATGTCGGGGTCGTCTTCATGTCCGTGGTGACCGGGATCATCCTCGTCCTGGCCGCCAACACCGCGTTCAACGGGTTCCCGGTGTTGGGCTCGATCCTCGCCCGCGACGGGTTCCTGCCGCGCCAATTGCACTCCCGCGGCGACCGGCTCGCCTTCTCCAACGGCATCCTCATCCTCGCCGGTGCCGCCGCCGCGCTCATCGTCATCTTCAACGCCGACGTCACCCGCCTCATCCAGCTCTATATCGTCGGGGTCTTCGTGTCGTTCACCACGAGCCAGATCGGGATGATCCGGCACTGGAACCGTCACCTCGCCGTCGAGCAGGACACCCGGGCCCGCGCCCGCATGCAGCGCAGCCGGATCGTCAACTCCGTCGGCGCGGCGATGTCCGGCACCGTCCTCCTGGTCGTCCTGGCCACGAAGTTCATCCACGGCGCCGGATTCGCCATCGCGGCGATGGTGGTTCTGTACCTGATCATGACCGCCATCCGGCGGCACTATGGGATGGTCGAGCGTGAACTCGAGGTCGTCGACACCACCTCGCAGATGTTGCCCGCGCGGGTTCACGCTCTCGTCCTGGTCTCCAAGCTCCACAAGCCGACGCTGCGCGCCCTCGCCTACGCCCGCGCGACTCGGCCGCACACTCTGGAAGCCGTGACCGTCGATGTCGACCCCGAGGACACCCACGCCCTGCAGCGGGAGTGGGAGGAGCGCGGCATACCGATCACGCTGAAGGCGCTGCACTCGCCCTATCGCGAGATCACCAACCCGATCGTGGACTACGTCAAGGCGATCCGGCGCAGTTCGCCGCGCGAGATCGTCGTCGTCTACGTGCCGGAGTATGTCGTGGGGCATTGGTACGAACAATTGCTACACAACCAGACCGCCCTCCGGTTGCGGGCCCGGCTGCACTTCACGCCCGGGGTGATGGTCGCCTCGGTGCCGTGGCAGCTGCGTAGTTCGCAGGGCCAGGAGGAGCGTTTCGAGGGCGATCCGAGCGCGATGCCGGGCGCGGTCCGGATGGGGCAGTAGGCCCCGCTGTCGCAGCGGCCTGCCATGCTTGGGCCCGTGCAGCCGGATGAGGAGGTCCCGGACGAGGAGGTCCCGGACGGGGAGGTCGTGGTCGAGGTCGGTCCGATCGCCCACGGGGGGCACTGCGTCGCGCGACATGAGGGTCAGGTGCTATTCGTGCGGCGTACGGCACCGGGGGAGCGGGTGCGGGCGCGGATCACCGGGGAGGGTCCCGGGGGCCGCTTCCGGTATGCCGATGCCGTCGAGATCCTCACCCCCGCACCGGGTCGCGTCCCCCCGCCGTGCCGGTATGCCGCGGACTGCGGCGGATGCGACTTTCAACACCTCTCGCCCACCCTCCAGCGGGATCTGAAAGCGGCGGTCGTGCGGGAGCAGTTCGCCCGCCTGGCGGGAGTGGACGTCGACGTCACGGTCGAGCCCCTCGGCGAATCGCCGCCGGGGATCCGGTGGCGGACCCGAGTCGAGTTCGCCGTGGACGAATCCGGACGGGCCGGGCTGCGCCGGCATCGGTCGCATGCGATCGTCCCGGTCACGGACTGCCTCATCGCCGCCCCCGGCATCCTGGAAACCGGTGTCCTGGAGGGTGACTGGAGCGGGTATGCCGCGGTCGACGTCGCCGCCCCCAGCCTCGGTGAGCCGGTGGTCACGGCCATCCCCGCCGGCCCCGAGGGCCGGACGGCAGGAGCCGATCGGCGTGTCCGGGAACGGGTTCGGTGGCCGGTTCCGGGCGTGCCGGGGGAGCGCGCCGTCGAGCACGAGTATGCCGTCGCCGCCCGCGGCTTCTGGCAGGTCCACCCGCACGCCGCCGCCGCCTTTGTCGCCCGGGTGCTCGCCGACCTCGACCCGCGCCCGGGCGAGCGCGCGCTCGACCTGTATGCCGGGGCCGGCCTCTTCGCCGCCGCGCTCGCCGAGCGCGTCGGTCCCGAGGGTCAGGTCGTCGCGGTCGAGTCCGATGCCACCGCTGCGGCGCTCGCCCGGACCAACCTGGAGGCGTGGCGGCATACCGTCGTCCTGACCGCGCGGGTGGACGACGCCTTCGGGGTCGCGCGCCCAGGCCGCTGGGGGCCCGCGGCCCGGCGGACCACGCGGCCACGTCGTGTGGCCCGGGCACCGCTGATGCCGCAAACCGCCGACGTGGTCGTCCTCGACCCGCCCCGCACCGGCGCCGGGGCCGGGGTGGTCCGGGCCATCTCGGCCCTGGGCCCTCGCGCGATCACCTATGTGGCGTGCGATCCCGCCGCGCTCGCGCGGGACACCCGCACCTTCGCGGAGGCGGGATACGCGCTCGGGAGGCTCGCGGCATACGACGCGTTCCCGATGACCCATCACCTCGAGTGCATCGCGACCTTCCTTCCGTCGGATGGCGCGAGACGCGATGGTGCGACTCGCGATGGTGAGCGAGGAGAGGATCGACAAGACCCGGAGAAGTGAGATATCTTGACGTCAAGATAAATCCGGTCGATGACGCGCGGCGTCGGAAAGGGGCCAATGGTGGCCAGCACGAACAGTTTCGGAGCGCACGGAACGCTGCAGGTCGGCGAGGCGAGCTACGAGATCTATCGGATCGCCGCGGTGGAGGGGCACGAGAGCCTGCCGTATTCACTGAAGGTGTTGCTGGAGAACCTCCTCCGGACCGAGGACGGCGCCAATATCACCGCTGACCACATCCGCGCGCTGGGCGGCTGGGATCAGGATGCCGAGCCCGACACCGAGATCCAGTTCACCCCGGCGCGGGTCATCATGCAGGACTTCACCGGCGTGCCCTGCGTCGTCGACCTCGCCACGATGCGCGAGGCCGTGGCCGACCTCGGGGGAGACCCGGCAAAGATCAACCCGCTGGCCCCGGCCGAGCTGGTCATCGACCACTCCGTCCAGATCGACGTCTTCGGCCGGGCCGACGCCTTCGAGCGCAACGTCGAGTTCGAGTACGGCCGCAACAAGGAGCGCTACCAGTTCCTGCGCTGGGGCCAGACCGCCTTCGACGACTTCAAGGTCGTCCCGCCGGGCACCGGCATCGTCCACCAGGTCAACATCGAGCGACTTGCTCGCGTGACCATGGTTCGTGATGGCGTCGCCTATCCCGACACCTGCGTCGGCACCGACAGCCACACCACGATGGTCAACGGCCTCGGCGTCCTCGGCTGGGGCGTCGGCGGTATCGAGGCCGAGGCGGCCATGCTCGGCCAGCCCGTCTCGATGCTCATCCCGCGGGTCGTCGGCTTCAAGCTGACCGGGTCCATGAAGCCCGGCGTCACCGCCACCGACGTCGTCCTGACGATCACCGACCTCCTGCGCAAGCACGGCGTGGTCGGCAAGTTCGTCGAGTTCTACGGCGAGGGAGTCGCCGCGCTCCCGCTGGCCAACCGGGCGACGATCGGCAATATGAGCCCGGAGTTCGGTTCGACCTGCGCGATCTTCCCGATCGACTCGGTCACCCTTGACTACCTGCGCCTGACCGGACGCTCCGAGGATTCGATCGCCCTCGTCGAGGCCTATGCCAAGGAACAGGGCATGTGGCTCGACCCGACGGCCGAGCCGCGGTTCTCCGAGAAGCTCGAACTCGACCTCGGCACCGTGGTTCCCTCCATCGCCGGCCCCAAGCGCCCCCAGGACCGGATCGTCCTCGCCGAGGCGAAGTCCCAGTTCGCGATCGACGCGAAGAACTACGGGGTCGACGGTGACCTCCGTTCGGTGCCGGTGCAGGCGCTCGATGCCGACACTGGCCCGGCCGAGACCGCGGCATACGACCTGCGGGACGGTGCGGTCGTCATCGCCTCGATCACCTCGTGCACCAACACCTCGAACCCGAGCGTCATGATGGCTGCGGCGTTGCTCGCTAAGAACGCCGTCGAGCGCGGCCTGACCGTCAAGCCCTGGGTCAAGACCTCGATGGCGCCCGGGTCCAAGGTCGTCACCGGCTATTACGAGGCCGCCGGGCTGTGGCCCTACCTGGACAAGCTCGGCTTCAACCTCGTCGGTTATGGCTGCGCCACTTGCATCGGCAACTCCGGCCCGCTGCCCGAGGAGGTCTCCGCGGCGATCCAGAAGGCCGACCTCGCGGTCACCGCGGTGCTCTCGGGCAACCGCAATTTCGAGGGCCGGATCAACCCGGACGTGAAGATGAACTACCTCGCGTCCCCGCCCCTGGTCATCGCCTACGCCTTGGCCGGCACGATGAACTTCGACTTCGATCTCGAGCCGCTCGGTCAGGACGAGGCCGGCAACGACGTCTTCCTCAGGGACATCTGGCCGTCCCCCGAGGACGTCGAGACCACGATCGCCTCCTCGATCTCGCGGGAACTCTTCGAGACGGATTACGCCAACGTCTTCGCCGGCGACGAGCGGTGGCAGTCGCTGCCGACTCCGGAGGGCGACACGTTCTCGTGGGACGGTGCCTCGACCTATGTCCGCAAGCCGCCCTATTTCGACGGCATGGGTATGACGCCCGCTCCCGTCTGCGACATCAGCGGCGCTCGGGTGCTGGCGAAGCTGGGCGACTCGGTCACCACCGACCACATCAGCCCGGCCGGCTCGATCAAGGCCGATTCCCCCGCGGGCCGCTATCTCGCCGACCACGGCGTGAGTGCGCGCGACTTCAACTCCTACGGGTCGCGCCGCGGGAACCACGAGGTCATGATCCGCGGGACCTTCGCCAACATCCGCCTGCGCAACCAACTCCTCGACGGCGTCGAGGGCGGCTTCACTCGGGACTTCACGGCCGACGGCGCGCCCCAGACGACCATCTACGACGCGGCAGCGGCATACCAGGCGGCGGGCATCCCGCTCGTCGTCCTCGCCGGTAAGGAATATGGCTCCGGGTCCTCCCGCGACTGGGCGGCCAAGGGCACGGCCCTGCTCGGCGTCAAGGCGGTGATCGCGGAGTCGTACGAGCGCATCCACCGCTCGAACCTCATCGGGATGGGTGTCCTGCCCCTGCAGTACCCCAAGGGCCAGAACGCCACCTCCCTCGGCCTGACCGGCACGGAGACGTTCGCGATCTCGGGAGTCGAGCAACTCAATTCCGGCACCACACCCAAGACCGTCACCGTCACCGTCACGAGCCAGGACGGCTCGACCTCGACCTTTGACGCGGTCGTGCGCATCGACACCCCCGGCGAGGCGGACTACTACCGCAATGGCGGCATCCTCCAGTACGTTCTCCGTTCCCTCGTCAGTTGACATCCCTGACGACATGACGGCGAGTCGCGTGGCCGCTCACCCTTGGTGGGCGGCCACGTGCCGTATGTGGCTCGAGGTCGCGTCAATACGGGCTGGTGCCTAGGTGCGCCGCCTGAGGGTGACGTGTTTGGTGCCGTGCTGGTTGGTGTGGATGGTGGTGTGGAATGTGGGGTCGTGGACGCGTCGGTGGTGGAAGCCGCAGAGGGGTACTGCGAGGTGGAGGTCGCTGCGGCCGCCGTGTGACCAGGGGTCTTCGTGGTGTAGCTCGCACCAGGCGTAGGGCCGGTCGCATCCGGTGGCCGCGCATTCGTCGTAGATGGTGGCGAGCGCGGTGCGTTGGGTGTCGCGGAAGAACCGGTCCTCGCGGCCGAGGTCCAGGGGCAGGGAGCGGCCGCCGAGGACGGCTGGCAGGATGCCGGCCTGGCATGCCAGTCGGCGGGCGTGGCCGGTGGAGTGGTGGTGGCCGGTGTCGGATCGTGTGGCACCGACCGGGGGTGGCTCGGCACGCCGGACACCTCGGCGAGGGTTGCCGCGCGGCTGGCGCCGAGCGCCTGCTGCAGGGTCATCGGTGACCACGACGGTTGCGGCGACTTTGCCGGTCAGGGCGTCGGTGGGGAGGTGTTCGAGGAGGTCGGTGAAGGCGCGGCCACGTTTCTCGTCCCACCCGAGCCGGTCCCAGTCGTCATTGCGGAGGGGGTGTGTTCGACTGGGTCCGCCTGTGTCGGTGGCCTCGCGGTCGAGGTCGGCTGGTGGGGTGTTGACCTGGGCGTTGTGGTGATCGCGGCGTGGGGCCGTCATGGAGTGCAGGACCTTCCGGAGGATGTGAGCGGCCCCGGTCGGCACCGTGAAGTGGCCGGTCGTGGTTCCATCGCCGCTGTCGTGCAGGGTGATCCTTGCCCGTTCGTCGGCGCGGCGCTCCTGATCGGCCAGAACCGTTTCCTGGTGCTCGGCGACCTCGGCCTCTGGCCGCCGCGCGGCGGCGAGAGCCCGCGTGGCCGCCGTGCGGAGCCGGGCCGGGTCGAGATGGGTCGCGTCGCGCACGAGGGAGTCCTCGACGAGGGCCCGCTCACTAGGGGTCAGGTTCGTCGGCAGTGCCGACATTGTTGAGGCGATGATCTGGGCGTGCCTGGTGGACACCGACCCCTCCTCCATCGCCGATCGCGTCACGGGCAGGTCCACCGCGAGCGCGGTGGCCAGGGACACCTGGGCCGATGCCGCCGCCCCGCCCGATCGGGTCGTGGTCGCGACCCAGTGAGCGGTCGAGGCGCAACCCTGGGCCGGCGCGATGCGCTGCCGGTCGGCCTGCGCGATGAGGGCGAGCTTTTGGGCCTGGAGGCGGTGGATGAGCCGGTCGGCCTCGGCGAGGTCCCCCGCAGAGACCGGCCTGCCCCCGGCCACCGCAGCGGCCAACGTGTCGATGTCCGTATCGATCCTCGCCAAGCACCCGGACACCCCGCGGGGGCGGGGGAGAGGGTGCGGACCGGGGCCGTGGACATGCCACCATGATAATCGAACACAGAGACGATTGCAAGATCCAAGCAGGGGCCTTTCCGAACCCGGCACTCATAGATGGCTCAACTCGCGGACGCGAGGCACCCGGAGCGCGCCCTACGACCCATGCGGCCGGTCACCTCTCCTCCGCCGTCGCCGCCCTTAGGCTGGCCGACATGAGCGGATACCAGCAGATCCCGGTCCCGGGTCAGCCCCCTAGCGACTCCGGTATGCCTAGTGACCGCCGCCCCCCGCAGCGGTGCCCCTGGTGTGGCGGAGCGTCATTCGAACCCGGTTTCATCGAGGACAGCGGTCAGGGATCGCACGGGTTCGCCCGCTGGATCGTCGGAGAACTCGAAAAGGGGATCTTCGGCGGAGCCTCGCGCTTCGGCCGGGAGCGCCTCGACATCACCGGGCAACGCTGCTCCACATGTGGCCACCTGGACTTCTTCGCTCGGTGACTTGCCCAATGACCGCGCAGTGACGTGCGCAGTGACCCGCGCGGTGACCCGCGGTGACCGCGAACCGACCAGCAGACCCACCTCCCGAGCGCCTGGCACCCGCAGGTACGCGCCATACGCCCGGGTGAGACACCTGTGACAGACGAGACAGGATTTAGCGGAATCCGTTGGTATTAAACGGAATAGCGCGCGGAGTAGCGTCCTGAAACGGAGCGTCCCGTCCGCGGACGCCCGGAAAGTTCCTCCAATGACGAAGGTGGATTCACACACCGTCCTGTGGGGACAGACCATCATGTACACCGCGTACTGCCTGGCGATCATCTCGGTCATGGCGTGGTTCGCGGTCAGGATCACCAAGCCCAGGAGCAGCCGGGAGATCACCCCGCGGGTGTTCTACGTCTGGGTGGGCTTCCTTGTCATCCTCGGTGTGTCCCTGCACCTCTTCACCTACAACACGATCCCGTGGGTCAAGGACGACCTGCACGGGTCGAAGAATTTCGTTGCGGCATACGACATCTCGGTCGGCGACCACAAGTTCGCCTGGGGCGAGGGCAACCCGCAACTCCAGGTCCCCTGCGGCAAACTCGTCAAGTTCAGTGTGACGAGCACCGACCTGACCTACGGCTTTGGGCTGTTCCGCTCGGACAACTCCATGGTCATGCAGATGCAGGTCGTGCCGGGCCACGCCAATGATCTCGTCTGGACGTTCGAGAAGGACGGGGTCTACTCGATCCGCTCGACGGAGTACTCCGGTCCGCTCGGCTACCAGATGGTCGAGAAGGACGCCGTCAAGGTGACCGGCTGCGGCCAGGTTGACACCCGCGCCCTGGGAGCGACGCGATGAGCACGTTCATGGAGACCCTGGTCCACGGCAACGAGCGGGCCTTCAAGCCCGAGTCGCTCACGCCCATGCAGAAGCTCACCTTGAAGTATGTCGTCTTCGGCCTGATCTACTACGGCTTCGCCGCTATCGAGGGAATGCTGTTGCGGCTCAACCAGGTTCAGCCGATCGAGAGCATCTTCTATCCCAAGCGCTATTTCGCCATGCTCACCGCGCACCCCCTCGTCGGGATCTTCGGGAGCAGCTACCTGCTCGTCTTCGGTGCCTTCACCTTCCTGGTGCCCTACCTCCTCAAGAAGCCGCTGTGGAGCTTCAAGGTGGCCAATTGGACCCTGTGGCTCATCGTCGTCGGGGTCTTCACCTTCTGGTTCGACGGCTTCCTGACGCACTACGCCCCGCTCTACACGCTCTACTGGCCGCTCCCCGCCGACTTCCATCAGTTCGAGCCGGTCGCCGGGGCGATCTTCATCGTCGGTGTCGCCCTCGTCATGGTCGGGACCCTCCTCTTCGTCCTCAACGTGTTCAAGACGCTCACCTACACGCCCGCGGGCTGGGGCCAGCAGCCGGCCGGCCGCATCCTCGGGGATGCCCTGGGCCTGACGACGCTGCGCAACGTCCTGACCGGCCGGATGCGCCACTCCAGCGAGACCGACCACCTGGTCGGCCTGCCGGTCGCGGCCATCGCCCGCGGCACCGTCGATGTCTTCCTCAACGCGCTGATCATCACCTTCAGCGGCGTCCTCATCCTCGTCTACATGATCGGTGAGATCAGCGGGCACTCGCTCAAGACGACCGCGGTCGACGCCCTCCTCTACAAGAACTGGTATTGGTGGGGCCTGGACCTCGTCGCCGACGGCCTCGTCCTCGTCTTCGTCGCCGGCACGTGGTACCTCCTGGCCAGCCTCATCACCGGCACCGACGTCTTCATGGCCAAGTGGGCGCGCTTCGCCCTCGGTCTCGAACTCGTCGTCTCGTGGACCGTTTGGAGTCACCACCTCCTCTCCGACCAGGCTCAGCCGGCCATGCTCAAGGTCGGCTCCGGGGAGATGGTCACCGCCTTCGAGCTCATCACCCAAGGCCTCGCCTTCTTCATCACCCTGGTGACGCTCTACAAGGCCCGCCCGCTGGCGATGACGAACGAGCTGAAGTTCCTCCTCGGCGGTCTGCTCGGGTTCGCGCTCGCCGTGCCCGCGGGCATCATGCAGGCCGACGCCGGACTCAACCGCATCCTCCACAACACCCAGTGGATCGTCGGACCGCACGTCCATGTCGCTGTCTTGGTCGGCTTGACGATGACCCTCTATTCGGCGGTCTATGTCCTCCTGCCGATCCTGACCAATGGAGCCAAGCTCTACAGCCAGCGCCTGGCGAATATCCACTTCTGGTGCCACCTCGTCGGCGGCATCGGCATGGGCGCGTTCATGGGGATGGCCGGGCTCCAAGGCATGCTGCGAAGGACCATTTACTACAACGGCGAGTACCGGCCGTACATGATCCTCGCGGCGCTCAGCGGTGCCCTCCTGCTGATCGCGTTCGCGTGCTTCCTCGTCAACATCGTCATGACACTCGGGCTCACCGGAGCCGTGGGCCTCTTCCACAAGTCGGACCGGCCGGTCGAAGAACTCCTCCCCGGCCAGGTTCCGGAACCGGTCGCCTGAGTCCCCCCTGGACGTATGCCGCGTGCCCCCCGAGGCGGTTGCCGCGGGGGTGGGCGGGCGGCATACGTCCCGTCGGGTCTGCCCACGGCGGCGATAGGCTCGCCGAAGGACAACGTCGTCGTCGAAAGGACCAGTCATGAGCATTCCGCATCGCACGGTCGGCCACGGCCCCAAGACCGTCTTCCTTCTCCACGGCTGGTTCGGCTCGGCCGATGGGTGGGGTAGCTTCCCCGACTATCTCAACCCCGAGGCCGCCACCTGGGTCTTCACCGACAACCGCGGCTATGGCGCCCGCATGGACGAGCCCGGGGACTTCACCCTGGACGAGGTCGCCGGCGACATCCTCGACTTGGCCGACGAACTCGGCGCGCAGACCTTCGGCCTCGTCGGCCATTCCATGGGCGGCGCGGAGGTCCTGCGGGTCCTGGCCAAGGCGCCGGACCGGGTCGAGAAGATCGTCGCCGTCACTCCCGTCGGGGCCCAGCCCGTGCCCCTGGACGAGGCCGGTCACGACCTCTTCTTCGGGGCGCCCGATGATGCCGGCAAGCGCTTCGGCATCATCGACTTCACCACCGGCAACAGGCTCGCCGCGACCTTCGTCCAGTCCGTCGTCGACTGGTCGTTGACTCACTCGACGGTCGAGGGCTTCCGGGGTGCGGTCGTCGCCTGGACCAATCCGGACTTCCTGGATGAGGTGCAGGGCCGGGACCTGCCCATCCTCGTCATCCCCGGTGAACACGACCCGGCCCTCGGCGAGGCCACCGTCAACCAGACGTGGAAGCCGTTCTTCCCCAACTGCTCCGTCGAGGTCATGCCCAACGCCGGTCACTACCCGATGTTCGAGACCCCGGTGGCCCTGGCCACGCGGATCAACGCGTTCATCGCCGGCTGACCGGCGTGGACGTCGCCGCGGCGACCGCCCTCCTCCATGATCCCGGGACCTACACCACCGGGGTGCCGTATGCCGTGCTCGCCACCCTCCGGCGCGAGCACGGCCTCGTCCGGGTCGCCGAGCCACCCCTGCCCGGGTGGCCGGCGGGAGCCGGGTACTGGCTGGTGTTGCGGCATACCGACGTCCGGACCGTCCTGGGCGATCCGGCGACCTTCTCCTCTGCCGTCGGCGGCACCCAGATCCGCGACCCCGAGGGGGAGGCGGACCTGCGCTACGTCCAGGCGATGATGCTCAATATGGACCCGCCGGAGCACACCCGGCTGCGGCGGCTCCTGCACGCGTCGTTCACGCCCCGGGCGGTCCGCGCCCTCGATGACCGGGTCCGCTCTCACGCGAAGGCCATAGTCGACCGCATGCTCGCGGGGCCGGCCGTGGTCGATTTCGCCAAGGACGTCGCGGCCGATCTGCCGCTACTGGTCCTGGCCGACTTGCTCGGCATGCCCAGCCAGGATCGCTGGCTGATGTTCGACTGGGCCAACCGGGTCATCGGGTGGCAGGACCCGGACTACGCGGTGAGCGCGAGTTTCCCCGAGGGGGAGGGGTCGGCATACGCCCAGGAGGCGGTGGCCCTGCGCCCGACACCGGGACCCGACGGCCGGATGCCCGACCCGCGGTCGCGGGGCGGAATGCCCGACCTCTACCGGTATGCCCACCTCCTCGGGGCCGCCAAACGCTGCGATCCCGGCGGCGACATCATGTCGATC
This sequence comes from Nostocoides sp., assembly GCA_016702415.1. GTDB lineage: Bacteria > Actinomycetota > Actinomycetes > Actinomycetales > Dermatophilaceae > Nostocoides_A. Next base: position 109,502 of record JADJEA010000024.1, on the reverse strand, counting down.
CTCATGAACTCCCGCGACGACGGACCCGACGGCGGTGGGGGTGTGGTGAGCCTCGAGGAGTTCGAGAACCTCTTCTGGCTCTTCGCCGTGGCCGGGAACGAGACGCTCCGCAATGGCATCCCCGGCGGGATGGCGGCCCTCTTGGAGAACCTGGACGCCCAGCGGGCCCTGCGGGAGGAGCCCAGCCGGATCCCGGCCGCGGTCGAGGAAATGCTGCGCTGGTGGACCCCGGTGATGACCTTCCGACGCACGGCGACCGTCGACACGGTCGTCGGCGGCCACCCCATCTCGGCCGGGGACAAGGTCGTGGTTTCCTTCGCCGCCGCCAACCGCGACGAGGCGGTCTACGCCCTCCCGGACGCGTTCGACATCGATCGGTATGCCGTGCGCCCACCCCCCAAGGCCCACCTCGCCTTCGGCCATGGTCCCCACGTGTGTCTGGGTGCCAACCTCGCGCGCGTCCAGATGACCGCGATCTTCACCGAGGTGCTGACCCGCACCTCGTGGATCGAGGCGGCCGGCGATCCGGCCTGGTTGCGGAGCAACTTCCAGCGGGGCGTCAAGCGACTCCCAGTGCGGTGGAGGGCCACGCCGGCATCAGCGGCGTGACCCTCCCTGTATCCGCGTCCGGGGGAGCGCGTCCGATCAGCCCTTGTCGGCTCCGGCGTTCGCGCCCTGGGTGAAGAAGCGCTGGAAGATGACGAAGACGATCGCCGTCGGGATGGTCATGACGAGGGCGGCAGCCATCTTGATCGGGAATTGCGTCCCGGACCCGAGGCCGCCGCTGGCGAACCCGGCGATACCGCGGGTCAGGGTGTAGAGATCTTCCTTGTTGCTGGCGATGATGAAGTGCCCCAACTCATTCCACGAGCCTTGGAAGCTCAGGATGGTCAGGGTGATCAGGGCCGGCTTCGCCATCGGTAGGACGATCGACCAGAAGGTGCGGAAGGTCCCGGCACCGTCGATCCGGGCGGCCTCCTCGACCGAGGGCGGGATCGACTCGAAGAACTGCTTCATGATGAAGACGCCGGCGGCATCGCAGACCAGGGGGATGACCAGGGCACCCGGGGTGTTGTAGAGGCCGTAGTACTTGAGGGCGAGGAACTTCGGCAGCAATAGGACGATCCCGGGGACGGACATGACCGCGAGGATGGCCGTGAAGAGGGCATTGCGGCCGCGGAACTTCAGCCTGGCCAGCGCATATCCGGCTAGGGAGTTGAAAAACACGCGCCCCACCGTGACGAGCAGGGCCACCCACACGGAGTTGAAGAACCAGCGCGGGAACTTCGTGTCGAGCAGCCGGTTGATCGCCTCATTGGTGACCGGATTCGGGATCAGGTTCAGCGGATTGTTGTTGGCGTCGGTCTGGGTCTTGAACGAGGTGACCAACTGGATGATGAAGGGGAAGATGTACATGAGCGCGAACATGACCAGGAGCACATAGAAGACGACCTTCTTGGTGCTGCTGGAGCGGCCGACCAGGGTGCCGTCGTCGGTCCGCTTGGCTGCGGTCTCGACGGTGGTCGGAGTGGCGACCGCGGCTGCGCCGCGGGAATCCTGGGGCCCGACGCCACTCATGCCGACACCGCCTTCCGCGCCGCCCGTCGCTGGGCGCGTTCGATCTTCCGGGTCCTGGCTTCGTCCTTGTCCCGCAACAGCCAGCGCTGCGCCTGGGTCAGCAGGAAGATGAGGATAAAGAGCAGGAAGGCCATCGCGGCCCCTTGGCCCCACTTCTGGTTGGTGAACGCCGCCTGGTAGGAGAGATAGGCCGGGGTGAGCGTGGTCTTGCCCGGCTTGCCCTGGCTCATGACATACATCTGGTCGAAGACCTGCCAGGTGCCGATGATCCCGAGGGTGACGACCAGAAGGATGGTCGGGCGCAGGTGCGGCACAGTGACATTCCAGAACCGCTGGCGGGCGTTGGCGCCGTCGACCATGGCCGCCTCCTCAACCTCGGTGGGGAGGTCTTGCAGCGCGGCGAGGAACATCAGCATGAAGGTGCCGGCGGTGGTCCAGATGACCTGGAACATGATCGCCGTCATCGCCACGCTCGGGCCCTTGATCCACTCCCAGAGGGACAGGCTGAGGACCTTGTGGTCGGCCAGCGCGGCCGGCGGCTTGTCGATATCCCACACACCGAGGCCATTGCCCGCGAGGTGAATCAGGCCGCGAGGATCGGCGAACCAGTTCGGACCGTGCACCCCGAACCAGCCGAGCATGGCGTTGATCGCGCCCGAGCCGGCGAAGAGATAGAGGAAGACGAGCGAAATCGCGACGGAGGAGACGACCGACGGGAAATAGAAGGCAGTGCGGAAGAAGGTCCGCCCCTTGAGCCACTTCTGGTTGACCAGCACGGCGAGCAGGAGCGCCAGCACCGTCTGGAGCGGCACGACCCCAAGGACGTAGAAGAACGTGTTGCGCAGCGAGGTCATGAAATCCTGTCGCGCGAGTCCTTGTTTGGTGAGCAGGTCGGTGTAGTTCTTCAGCCCGACAAATTGGGTGCTCCCGCCGAAGGGCGTGCCGCGCCCGGTCCAGTTGCTCACCGAGACCCAAAGCGCCATGCCGATAGGCACGACGAGAAATAGTCCGAGGATGACGATCATCGGGGTGACGAACAGCCAGCCGGCCACGGGCTGACGCATCGGGTCACCCGACTTGGCGCGCGGCATACGACCCTCCTTGAGGTGCGGGCGCAGTGCGAGGGATTTCGGGTGCCGCCGGGCCCGCGCAGGCGGGCCCGGCGGCGGTGTCACGGGGACTGGGGGAGTGCGGTGTTGCCTCAGCCGCCGATGGCGGAGGCGGCGTTGTCGTCGAACGACTTGGTGGCCCCGGCGATGTCGGCGGTGGCCATCTTCTCCAGCTGGCTGTTGAGTTCGGCAACGACATCGGTCAGGCCGGGAACGTTGATCGGGCCGTGGCCGTACGCACCACCGGCGACGAAGGCGGCATCGTCCGGGTATTTCGCCTTGTAGGTCTCGGCCGCGTCGGTGCGCGACGGCATCACCCCGAAGGCGTCGGCGAACTTCATCTGCTGGTCGGCCGTCGTGAGGAACTTGATGAGGTCCTTGGCCGCGTCCTTGTTCTTGCTGTCGGCGGCCAGGCCCCAGCACTGGGTGAACATGAGCGTGCCCTTGCCCGCGGGTCCGGCCGGCAGCTCGACGGACTTGTACTTCACATCGGGGTAGTCGTTCTTCATGGCCCCGGCGATCCAGTTGCCCTCGATGGTCATCGCCGACAGCTGCTTGCCGAATGCCTCGCCGCCCCAGCCGGCTCCGAGGTCGTTGGACATCTTGAAGTTGCCGGCCTTGACATTGTCTTGGACGAACTTCAGCGCGTCGGTGACCTTGGCGTCGGCGGCCGCGCCGCCGGTGTTGTCGGCATTGAGCCACCAGCCGCCGTTCTGGACGACGAAGGCTCCCAGCCGGTCGATGCCGATGCCGATCCCGAGTCCGGCCACCTTGCCCTCGGTGAGCTTCTTGGAGACCGCGACGAGCTGATCCCAGGTGGTGGGGATGTCGCTGTCGGTCAGGCCCGCGTCCTTCCACATCGTCGTGTTGATCTGGAGGGCGAGGGCGGAGAAGTCCTTCGGTACGCAGTACTGCTTGCCGTCGTAGGTGAAGGTCTTGCGCAGCGACTCGAAGAACTTGTCGTTGTCGGTGAAGCCGTCGCCATAATCCTCCAGCGAGCCCTGCTTGGCGAAGGTCGCGAACTTGCCGGCGTCCATGTACATCACGTCGGCCGGGTTCCCGCCTGCGAAGCCCTGGGCGAGTTCCTGGTCCATGTCGGAGGCGACGGTGACCTCGACGGTATTGCCCGTCGCCTTGCCCCACGCGTCGGTCGCCGCCTTGACCGCATTGGTCTCGGCGTCACCGGAGGAGGCGATGAGCATCTTCAGGGCAACGCCGGTCGGGGCCGAGGAGGAACTGGCGGTGTCGCTCGCGGTCGTGGAACTGCTACCCGCGCCACCGGAGGTCGAGGAGGACGAGGAGTCGAAGCCGCCGCCACCGCAGGCGGCGAGGGTCAAGCTGCCGACCGTGGCAACGGTCAGCGCAGCGAATCGGCGGTGGGAGAGCAGCATCTTCGGTGTCCCTTTCACATGATGGATGCGGGGTTGGGTGGATACCCACACCGGGCGGTGCGGGCTCGCTGGGGGTTGGGATCTGGTGGCTACGGGGTGCAGCGGGGCGTGGTCGGCGGGGTGGGTGGGTTAGTGGCCCGGGCGAGATGAGGCACGGGGGACGAGGGTGGGCCGGAAGAGGGCGCCGCTCTCCGGCGCTGGACCACCTTCGAGACGCTTGTGCACCAACCCGAGCAGGTAGTCCGCAATCGCGGTCAGCGGCTGAGCCAGCGTGGTGAGGTCGAACATCCCGGCCATCCCGGAGTCGTCGACTCCGGTGATGCCGATGTCGGTGCCGGGTCGCCATCCGCGGTCGCGGGCCGCGCGCTCGACGCCGACGGCGAGCAGGTCCGAGGCGCACGCGATCGCGCCGCCGCGGCCGACCTCGTCGAGCAGGCCGTATGCCGCGGTGGTCGCCGCGCGCAGGTCCTGCTCGCAGGCGGCCTCCGGTCCGGGGGCGCGACCGTAGGCCAGGAGAGTGTGTTCCCATCCCGATCGCCGGTCGTCACCGACGGAGGAGCCCCGGGGCCACCCGAGGTAGCCGATGCGCTCATAGCCGGCCGCGAGGAGGTGCTCGGTCACATCGGCCAGGCCGGCGGCCCCGTCGACGTCCGCCCAGGAGGTGATGTCCGGGCGGCCCCAGACGCGTCCGAACGCGGCATACGGGACACCGGCCTGGTGCAACCAATCGGGTCGCGGGTCACCGGGATGTGTGTCGGCGATAACGAAGGCGTCAACGACCTGGGCGCGGACCATGTCGGCATACCCCTCGGTGAGGGACTGGGCACCCGCGGAACTGAACGTCACCAGATGGCATCCGTGACCGATCGCCATCTCGCCGAGCGCCACGGTGAAGGGGTAGGCCACCTCGTTGCGGTTGGACTCGCCATAGGCGAGGAGTTCGAAGCCGACGGCTCCGGTGCGCTGGGATCGCAGCGACTGGGCCGCACTGGAGGGGCGGTATCCCAACTCCTGGATCACCGCCTGGACGCGCTCGAGCGTCGGGCCCTTGAGCCGTTCGGGATGGATGAGCGCGTTGGAGACGGTCTGCCGGGAGACGCCGGCGGCGGTCGCGACATCGCGGATGGTGATGCGGCCTGCGGACACTGCACTCCCTCCTCGTTGACGGATCGGCGACAATGGTCCAGATTTTGTTGCCGGTGCCCTGATCGTTCAAATCATGGGCTCCATTTGAACGATCAGATTGCCACACTGTGGACCCGAACAGTCCTGTCTGTCAAGCGGTCGCGCGAGTGATCTGCGCGCCGCCGACCGACCCTCGACGAAAGTGACCGCTGTGACCAACCCGGGCCATCGCCAGCCGTGGCTGCACGACCTCGAGATCGCCGTGGACGGGCCGGCGACGGTGGTCGCCGATCGTGCCGGCGGCTTCGACGCCCCCGGCACCGGACTGCTGGTCGACGACCGGCGCATCCTGAGCCGGCACTTGCTCACCCTGGACGCAGAAGCGCCGGTGACCGTGCAAGTGGCCACGACCGGAAACCGCAGTCAGATCTGGGCGTGCGCGCGCAATCTCGGCAACGACGGTCCCGACCCGACCGTCGAGGTCCACCTCGATCGCCGGCTCGATGGGCTCACGCTGACGCAACGCGTCACATTGGTGTCTCGGGCGGACGGCGATGTCGGCACGCGTCTGTGCGTTCGTGTCGCCGGTGACGGCGCCGACGTGGCCACCATCAAAGGCGGCCGGGAGGGTGGCGAGCTGCTGCCTGCGCGGTCGATCACCGGCGGCGTGGAATGGACCGACGAGCGGCATCGCACCCGTCTCACCACCCGACCCGCGCCGGATCGCTGTGTGGCCGGGTCGTCGGCCGAGCCCACTGCCTTCGAGTTCGACGTGACATTGAGCCATGGCGTGCCGCTGGAGATTGAGGTCCGCGTCGAGGTTGAGAGATTGGCGCGCTCGCAATTCGATGCCGGAGCGGGGGCCGGGTCGGTCGACTGGGACGGGATAGCCGTCGAGGCGGGGGATCGACGGCTCGCCGACCTCGTCACCACGAGCCTGACCGATCTGCGTCATCTGCTGCTGACCGATCCGCAGGCACCGGAGGATGTGTTCGCCGCGGCCGGAACCCCGTGGTATCTCACGTTGTTCGGCAGGGACTCGATGTGGGCGGCGAGGTTCATGCTGCCGTTCGACACCACCCTCGCGCACGGCACCCTGCGAACGCTGGCTCGTCGTCAAGGCCGCCGGGTGGACGCGGCGGCTGCGGAGGAACCGGGCAAGATCCTCCACGAGGTGCGCCGTGGCGCCTTCCTCGACTTCGGCGGCGGCCTGTCGACACCGGCGACGTACTACGGCACCGTCGACGCCACGCCCCTATGGGTGATCCTCCTCCACGACGCCTGGCGGTGGGGGCTGGCCGACGACGACGTCCGTGAACTCCTGCCGGCGATGATCGCGGCGATGGACTGGATCCGGTCGGCCGCCGAGAACGACCTCGGGGTCTTGCGCTATGTCGACGACACCGGGCACGGACTGAGCAATCAGGGGTGGAAGGACTCCGGCGACTCGATGCGCTTCGCCGACGGACGGATCTCGGACGCACCGATCGCCCTCCTCGAGGCCCAGACGTATGCCGTGGAAGCCGCCCGGGGGGCGGCTGTCCTCCTGGAAGCGTTCGGGGCCGGCGACGGGCAACCGTGGCGGGACTGGGCGCAGGCCATGACCGCCCGGATCCGTGCCCACTTCTGGGTGGAGCGGGCTGGCCAGCGCTATCTCGCGATGGGGCTCGACGGAGGCGGAGATCCGATCGACGGCATCGGCAGCAATATGGGCCACGCGCTGGGCAGCGGGGCCCTGACGGACGCCGAGGCGCAGTCCGTCGTCGCGACGTTGATGTCGCCGAACCTGTTGGGAGAGTTCGGGATCAGCACGCTTTCACGGGACAACACGGCATACAACCCGATCGGATATCACACCGGATCGGTGTGGACCCATGACACCGCCATCGCCCTCCTGGGCATGGTCAAGGAGGGTCTCTCCCGCGAGGCGGCCCGGGTCGCGCTCGGGTTGGTGGCGGCGGCGGTGCCCTTCGGCTATCGCACCCCTGAGCTCTTCGCCGGCGACGCCATCGGTCATCGGCCGGCGCCCTATCCCGCGTCCTGCCGGCCGCAGGCGTGGGCTGCCGCCGCGGCCGCCGCCGTCGTCACCGGGGTGCTCGGGATCTCGGCGGATGTCCCCATGGGCCGACTGACCCTGCGCCCCATGCGGCCGAGCCCCTTCGGCCCGGTTCGCGTCGACGGGTTGCGCTGGGCCGGCCGGCCGTTCTCGGTCACCCTCTCCGCCGACGGCACGGCCACGGTCAGCGGTCTTCCCGGCGAGGTCATCGTCGACATCCACTGACCGAGCGGGCCTCGGCGGGGTCACCGGCGCGCGCTAATATCGGTCGTATGTTCGATGGGCGACCACAGGCCGGACCTCCGGGGTGGCCCGGTGCCGTCCCGCCGCCCCAAGTCGAGGGGTGGGAGGTCCCGGCCGTCTCGTGGCTGCTCGACCACTGTCCCGCGGACTACCGGGCGTATGCCGGGTGGCGCCGTCACCCGGTCGCCCTCGCCTGGTTGGCCGGTCGCCATATCGAGGCCCAGGTGGTCGCGATGCGCCAGGCTTACCGGGAGGCCCGCGTCGAGATGGCCGATCACGTCCCACCCGAAGGCATCGCCGAGCTGATGAACGGACTGGAGCACGAGGGCGTGCGCCTGGTCGCCGCGGCGCGGGGGGCCCGGCTCATCCACGAGGCGCTCCAGGGCCGGACCTTCGTGCCGCGGCTGTGACCGACCGGCGCGCCTGTCCACCAGGCGTGGAGATGTCGTGCAGGTCCGGTGAGCCAGCGGTCCGGGGCTGCGCCCACCAACTAGACTCGGACGAATGTTGGAGCAGATCGGCGGGCCCGCTGACGTCAAGGCGATTCCCGTCGATGACCTCCCCCGCCTCGCCGAGGAGATCCGCGACTTCCTGATCCGCTCGGTGTCCAAGACCGGGGGACATCTCGGTCCCAATCTCGGTGTCGTCGAGTTGACCATCGCCCTCCACCGGGTCTTCGACTCTCCGCGCGATGCCATCGTCTTCGACACCGGACATCAGTCCTATGTCCACAAGATCCTGACCGGGCGGCACGACTTCTCGGGACTGCGCGCGCAGGGGGGGTTGTCGGGCTATCCCAGCCGCGCGGAGTCCGAGCACGACATCGTCGAGAACTCCCACGCCTCGACGTCGCTGTCGTGGGCGCACGGCATCGCCAAGGCGCGGGCGATCGCGGGGGAGCGGGGTCGGCATACGGTCGCGGTGATCGGGGACGGGGCCCTCACCGGGGGAATGGCATGGGAGGCGCTGAACAATATCGCCGCCGACAAGTCGCTGCCCCTGGTCATCGTCGTCAACGACAACGAGCGTTCCTATGCCCCGACGATCGGCGGTCTCGCCGACCATCTGGCGACGCTGCGCACGACCCAGGGCTACGAGCACTTCCTCGACTGGGGCAAGAGCACGATCCGGCGGGCGCCGCTGGTGGGGCGCAAGGTCGAGCGCGCGCTCCATGGGGTTAAGAAGGGCATCAAGGATGTCGTTGCGCCACAAGGACTCTTCGAGGACCTCGGGCTGAAGTATGTCGGTCCCGTCGACGGCCACGATCCGGTCGCGCTGGAGTCGGCGCTGCGGCGCGCCAAGTCGTTCAACGGCCCCGTCCTGGTGCACGTCATCACCCAGAAGGGCCGCGGCTACGCGCCGGCGCGTCAGGACGACGCCGACCAGTTCCACGCCGTCGGGATCATCAACCACGAGACCGGCCTGCCGTTCGAGGTCGCCGGGCGCAGCTGGACCGATGAGTTCAGCGACGAGATGGTCGCCATCGGTGAGCGTCGGCCGGACGTCGTCGGGGTGACCGCGGCGATGATGGTCCCGGTCGGGCTGGGCGCCTTCGCGAAGGCATTTCCGGCCCGGATTGTCGACGTCGGCATCGCCGAGCAGCACGCGCTGACGATGGCCAGTGGGTTGGCGTATGCCGGACTCCACCCCGTCGTCGCCGTCTATGCGACCTTCCTCAACCGGGCCTTCGACCAACTCCTCATGGACGCCGCGCTCCACCACGCCGGCGTCACCATCGTCCTCGACCGGGCCGGGGTGACCGGGCCGGACGGCGCCTCCCACCACGGCATGTGGGATATGGCGATCTGCGGCGTCATCCCCGGCCTGCGCCTGAACGCCCCGCGCGACGGGCAGTCGGTGCGCCGGGCACTGCAGGAGGCCGTCGACGTCGCCGACGCTCCGACCGTCATCCGGTTTCCCAAGGGCACTGTCGGGGCCCCTATCGAGGCTGTGCGCGCGGTCGGTTCGGTCGACGTGGTCGCCGATCACACCGACGGGGGAGAGGTCGATCTGCTCATCGTCGGCGTCGGATCGATGGTGGCGACCGCGCTGACCGTCGCCGACAAGCTCGCCGCCGAGGGGCGGCGCGTGCTCGTCGTCGATCCCCGCTGGGTCCTGCCGGTGTCCCCGGATCTGGTGGGCCTGGCCCGCGACGCGTCCACGGTGGCCGTCGTCGAAGATGGTGTCCTCGCCGGTGGCATCGGCGACCAGGTCGCGGCGGCGTTGCGCGCCAACGGGATCGAGACGCCGGTGGTGACCTTCGGCATACCCCGGGAGTTCCTCGACCACGCGAGCCGGGGGCAGGTCCTGGAGCGGATCGGGCTGACCCCCGACACGATCGCGACCGCCCTCGCCCGCTGAGAGGGGAACCCGGACCCCGATGTTCTACTGGTTCTTCAAGTTCGTCGGCCTCGGACCGATCGCGTGGTGGTATCTCGGCCTGCGCTGGCGCGGCCGGGAGCACCTCCCGCGCTCCGGGCCGTTCATCCTCGCCGCCAACCACATCGCGTTCGTCGATCCCGTCGGGATCAGCATGGGCGTCCCGCGCAAGGTCATCTTCGTTGCCAAGACGAAGTACTACTCCGGGCGGGGCATCGGTGGCCGCGCGTTGGCCTGGTTCCTCAAGGCGATCGGGCAGGTCCCCATCGATCCGGCGAGCGCGACCGCGGCCAACCCGGCGATGGAGACCTCGCGCCGCGTGCTCGCCGAGGGCGGGGTCGTCGCGATCTTCCCGGAGGGCACCCGCTCGCCGGACGGGCGGCTCTATCGCGGCCGGACCGGGGTGGCTCGACTGGCGCTCCCCGCGGGCGTGCCGATCGTGCCGGTGGGCGTCACCGGGACCCGGGAGGTCCGGTTGCCGGGGTCGAGGTCGGGTGCCCGCCGGGGACGTGTGACGATCACCTACGGCCCGCCGGTCGACTTGACGCCCTGGCGGGGGCGCGAGGAGGACCCGCAGGCCTGGCGGGAGGTCACCGACCTGGTGATGGACCGGATTGCCGAGATCACCGGCCAGGACCGGGCCGACCGCTACTCCACCAGCCAGGAGCAGGCGCAGCGCGATATCGATGGCGTGGCCGGCTGACCGAGGCCGCTGCTCTCCACGCGCAGGCCTCACCAGTGGCTAGCGTGTCGCCATGACCGCCAGCGTCCTGCCGCCCACCGTGACCGTCGACGACGGCGGGGAGGGGTTCACGCGCGTCCTCGTCGACTCACCCGCCGCGGCGGGGACGGTGTGGCTCCACGGCGCGACGGTGACGTCCTGGCGGCCGGCGGGGTCGGCATACGACGTGGTGTTCGTCTCGCCCCGCAGCCGGTATGCCGCGACCGCCGCCATCCGCGGCGGCATCCCCCTGTGTGCGCCATGGTTTGGTCCGGGACGCGACGGCACCCGCACGCCCGCGCACGGTTTCCTGCGCACCGCACCGTGGTCACTCGTCGGCGCTCGCGACGACGGCACGGCCGTCACGCTGGACCTGCGGCTGGACCCCGAGGTGTATGCCGCCCTGCCCGCCGCCGCGGGATGGCCCGCCGGCGCGGTGTTCACCGCGACGGTCGCCTTCGGTGCCGACCTCGACATCAGCCTCGCCGTCACCGCCGACACCGAGGCGCTCGACGTCGAGTGGGCGCTGCACACCTATGTCCGCGTCGGTGATGTCCGGGAGGTGCGCCTCGACGGGTTGGCCGGCGCGAGCTATGTCGACAAGGTCGACGGGGGCCGGGTCACGCACCAGGACGGACCGCTGATCCTCACCGGCGAGACCGACCGGGTGTATGCCGCGACCCACCCCGTGACCGTGACCGACCCGCGACTGGAGCGGCGGATCACCCTCACCGGCGTGGACTCCAACCAGACCGTCGTGTGGAATCCGTTCGGGGACAAGGCGGCCGGGATGGCGGACCTCGGCGATGCGTGGCCCGAGTTCGTCTGCGTCGAATCGGCGTCCGTGCTCGACCGTTTCGTCACCGTCGCGCCCGGTGACACGGTCCGCATCGGACAGCGGATCGCTGTCGAGCTCCGGTGACTCCCGTGGTCCAGGTGCGGGTCTTCAGATGTCGCGGAAGGTCTCGATCTTGGCGCCCAGGGAGTTGAGGCGTTCGGCCAGGTCCTCATAGCCCCGGTGGATGACATAGACATTGCGCAGCACCGAGACGCCGGGGGCGGCGAGCATCGCCAACAGCACGACGACGCCGGGGCGCAGCGCGGGCGGGCAGACGACCTCCGCGGCCCGGAACTTCGGCGTCGGTCCGGTAATCATCACGCGGTGCGGGTCGAGCAACTGGACCTTGACGCCCACCTTGGTCAGCTCGGTCAGATAGATCGCCCGGTTGTCATAGACCCAGTCGTGGATCATCGTCGTCCCCTCCGCCTTCGCGGCGATGAGCGCGAAGAAGGGGAGGTTGTCGATATTGAGCCCCGGGAACGGCATCGGATGGATCTTGTCGACCGCCGCTTTGAGCGGACCGGGGATGGTGGTGAGGTCGACGAGGCGGGTGTGGCCGTTGGCGGAGACGTACTCGGGGGTCACGTCATACCGCATCCCCATCGCCTCGAGGGTCGCCAACTCGATCTCGAGGAACTCGATCGGGACCCGCTCGATGGTGATGGCGGAGTCGGTGACCACCGCGGCGGCCAGCAGGCTCATCGCCTCGATCGGGTCCTCGCTGGGCTGGTAGTCGACGTCGACGTCGATCTGCGGGACGCCGTGGACGACCAGGGTCGTGGTCCCGATTCCGTCGATCCGCACCCCGAGCCGCTGGAGGAAGAAGCACAGGTCCTGGACCATGTAGTTGGAGGAGGCATTGCGCACCACGGTGACCCCGTCGAACCGGGCGGCCGCCATGAGGACGTTCTCGGTGACGGTGTCGCCGCGTTCGGTCAGGACGATCGGCCGGGCCGGGCCGGTGCCGATGCGCGCGGAGCAGTCGTAGAACCCGTGGGTGGCCACGACGTCGAGTCCGAAGTGCCGCAACGCGATCAGATGCGGCTCGATGGTCCGCGTCCCTAAGTCGCATCCGCCGGCATAGGGCAGCCGGAACGACGCGAACTCGTGCAGGAGCGGACCGAGGAACATGATGACGGTGCGGGTGCGTCGGGCCGCCTCGACGTCGATCGCGTCGAGGTCGACGCGCGCGGGAGGGATGATCTCGAGATCGCTGGTCCCCGGCAGCCACCGGGTCCGGACCCCGATCGACCCGAGGACCTCGATGATCCGGTTGACCTCTTCGATCCGGGCGAGGCTGCGCAGCGTCGTGCGGCCCTTGTTGAGCAGGGCCGCACACAGGAGGGCGACCGCGGCGTTCTTGGAGGTCTTGACCTCGATCGATCCCGAGAGCTGGGACCCGCCGACCACGCGGAGGTGCTGAGGTTGGCTGTGCCCCAACGACACGAACTCGCTGTCGAGGGCCTCACCGATGCGGGCCAGCATCTCCAGACTGAGGTTCTGCCCGCCCTGCTCGATCCGGGCTACGGCGCTCTGGCTGGTGCCGAGGGAGGTGGCGAGGTCGGTCTGCGTCATACCCTTGTGACGCCGCGCATCCCGGATGAGGTTGCCGATGCGGTCGAGATAGTTGTCGGACACAATCGTCAATCGTACCTCACATGTGAGATACGTCCGGCGACAGGGTTCGGCCCGGACGCCGACCGCTGGCGTCCGGGCCGAACCGGGGGAGAGCGTCAGGCGGGAACGCTGGCCGCGCCCGGGGGCAGCAGGCGCGTGCCGAGAACCTTCTCGCTGATGCCCTCACGATCGAGGACGGGGCAGATGCCCCCGTTCCAGAACTGGAAGCCGGCACCGGTGATCATGGCCAGGTCGATGTCCATCGGCGCTTGCGCCACACCGTCCTTGAGCATGAGCCCGATCTCCTCGCAGATCGCCGACAGGACCCGCTCGCGAGCGTCGGCGACCGACAACTCGACGGGCGACTCCGGCGGAATCTGCAGTGCCGGGTCGTATGCCGCCTTCTTGGCTTCCACGAGCGCCTTCAGGGAAGGCGACACATAGAAGCGGTCCCCGAAGGCCCGGTGGAGGGTCTCGGAGTTGTGGAGCGCAATCGCCGGACCGACGAGCCCGAGCAGGACGAAGGGCGGCATCGGGGCGATGCCGGCGACAGCCTGGTCGGCGACGGCAACCGGAGTGCCCTCGTCGACGATGCGGCTGTATTCGCCCATGAACCGCCCGAGCAACCGGTTGACGATGAAGCTCGCGGAGTCCTTGACCCGGATCGTCGTCTTCTTCAGGGCGCGCCCGACGGCGAAGGCCGTCGCCAGCGCCGCGTCGTCGGTCTTCTCACCGGGGATGATCTCCAGCAGGGGCATGACCGCGACCGGGTTGAAGAAGTGGAACCCGACAACCCGCTCGGGGTGAGCCAGATCCGCGGCCATCTCGGTGATCGAGAGCGAGGAGGTGTTGGAGGCGAGCACACACTCCGCCGACACGACCTCCTCGACCTGGGCGAAGACCTGCTTCTTGACCCCGATCTCCTCGAAGACGGCCTCGATGACGAACTCGGCGTCGGCGAAGCCCTCCTTGCTTGTCGATCCGGTCACCAGGGCGCCGATCTTGTTGGCGGTGTCCTGGGACATCCGGCCCTTGGTGACCTGGTCGGCCAATTGTCCGGTGACATAGGCGACGCCCTTGTCGACCCGCTCCTGGTCGAGGTCGGTCATGACGACCGGGACCTCCATGTTCTTGGCGAACAGGAGCGCGAGCTGGGCGGCCATGAGCCCGGCACCGACGATGCCGACCTTGGTGACGGGCCGGGCCAGGGCCTTGTCCGGTGCCCCGGCCGGGCGCTTGGCGCGCTTTTGGACCAGGTCGAACGAGTAGAGGCCCGCGCGCAACTCGTCGCCCATGAGGAGGTCGGCGAGCGCGTCGTCCTCGGCGGCGAATGCGGTCGCCCGGTCCGCGGTGCGGGCTGCGGCCACGAGGTCGAGCGCGCGATAGGGGGCCGGCGACTTGCCACCGGTCTTGACATCGACCAAGCCCTTGGCCATCGCGACGGCGGTGTTCCAGGCGGTCTCGTCGCGGTCGACTGCCGGCCGCTCGACGGTGATCTCGCCGCTGACGACCTTGGCGGCCCAGGCGACGGAGGACTCGAGGAAGTCGGCCGGCGCGAACATCGCATCGGCCATCCCCAGCTTGAACGCCTGCGGACCCTTGAGCATCCGGTTGGTGTTCATCGGGTTCTCGATGATCACCGTGAGGGCCTTGGCCGCTCCGATGAGATTGGGCAGGAGGTAGCAGCCACCCCATCCGGGGACGAGCCCGAGGAAGGCCTCGGGGAGGGCGAGGGCCGGAACCCCCGCGGAGATGGTGCGGTAGTCGCACGCGAGGGCGATCTCGACGCCGCCACCCATGGCGGCCCCGTTGACGAACGCGAACGTCGGCACCGGCAGATCCATGATCTGGGCGTATGCCGCGTGCCCCGCCCGCGCGATCTCCAGCGCCTGCTCCCGGGCGCGGACATAGGGCACACCCGAGAGGTCGGCACCGACCGCAAAGATGAACGGCTTCCCGGTGATACCCACGGCCTGGATCTCCCCGGCCGCGGCGCGCTCGGCGAGGCGAGCGACGACCTCGGCAATGCCGGCGATCGTCGTCGGGCCGAAGGTGTTGGGCTTGGTGTGGTCGAACCCGTTGTCGAGGGTGATCAGCGCGAGCGTGCCCGCGCCCCCGGGCATCGTGACGTCCTGGACCAGGGCCTTGGTCACGACCTCGTCGGTGAACTCGGCCGCGGCCTTGTCAGCAGTGGCGGTCATCGTCAGTTGTCCTTCCCGTAGTCCGCGTGCTGGGGGTTCTCCCAGATCACCGCGCCGCCCATCCCGATCCCGATGCACATGGCGGTCATGCCGTAGCGCACCTCCGGGTGCTCCGCGAACTGGGCCGCGAGTTGGTTCATCAGGCGCACGCCGCTGGAGGCGAGGGGGTGGCCCGTGGCGATGGCCCCGCCGTACTCGTTCACGCGTGGGTCGTCGTCGGGAATCCCGAAGTGGTCGAGGAAGGCGATGACCTGGACGGCGAACGCCTCGTTGAGTTCGAAGAGACCGATGTCGTCGATGCTCATCCCCGCCTTGGCCAGAGCCTTCTCCGCGGCCGGGACCGGGCCGATGCCCATGACCTCGGGCTCGACGCCGACGAACGCGAATTCGACCAGGCGCATCTTGACGGGCAGGCCGAGTTCCTTGGCGGTCTCCTCCGCCGCGAGCAGGCAGGCCGTCGCCCCGTCATTGAGTCCGGCGGCATTGCCGGCGGTGACCCGTCCGTGCGGGCGGAAGGGGGTCTTCAAGTCGGCGAGGTCCGCGATCGTC
This sequence comes from Nostocoides sp., assembly GCA_016702415.1. Lineage (GTDB taxonomy): Bacteria > Actinomycetota > Actinomycetes > Actinomycetales > Dermatophilaceae > Nostocoides_A. The sequence continues at coordinate 93,692 of JADJEA010000024.1, read as the reverse complement.
GTCCCGGGACGTGGGGGCTCGTCGGCGACGGCGAGACCGTAGCCCTTCGCCTTGCTCCGGGTCGCCATCGGGACCAGGTCCGGCTGGATCTTGCCCTCGGCATACGCCTTCGCGAGCTTGTCCTGGGAGGCGACGGCATAGGCGTCGCACCGGGCCTTGGTCAGTTGCGGGTAGCGGTCGTGGAGGTTCTCGGCCGTCTTGCCCATGACGAGGGCGGACGGGTCGACCAGGCGCTCGGCGACGATGCGGGGATTGGGGTCCACGCCCTCGCCCATCGGGTGGCGGCCCATGTGCTCGACGCCGCCGGCGACGGCGATGTCGATGGCGCCGAAGCTGATCATCCCGGCCGTCGAGGCGACGGCGGTCATCGCGCCGGCGCACATCCGGTCGATGGAGTAGCCCGGCGTCGTCTTGGGCAGGCCGGAGAGGAGGGCCGCGATCCGGCCCAGCGTCAGGCCCTGGTCGCCGATCTGGGTCGTCGCGGCGATGGCGACCTCCTCGACCCGATCCGGTGGCAACTGCGGGTTGCGGACGAGCAACTCGCGGATGCACCGGACCACCAGGTCGTCGGCTCGGGTCTCGGCATACATGCCCTTGGGGCCGGCCTTCCCGAACGGGGTGCGGACCCCGTCGACGAAGACGACCTCACGACGTTGACGCGCCACAGCGCTCCTCCTCGGTCAGGATTTCGGAACCGCGGGCGCGCGAGTGGACGGGCCCCGGTCGATCCACGATACTAAGCGCTCGCTTAGTGCGGCAGGGTCGGCACCGGTGACGGCGCTCACTCGCCGACGACGCCGGTGGCCGCCCACGCCTCCTGAAGGAGGGGTATGACGATCCCCCGCTGCCAGGGACGCACGCCATACGACGCCAGCCGCGCGTCGAGGGCCGCCGCGTCGGGGGCACCGTCGGGGGGCGACCACACGATCCGGCGCAGCGGCTCGGGGGAGCAGACGTTCTCGATCGGGATCTGGTGGTCGAACGCGAACCGGGAGAGCGCCTCGCGCGTGTGCCCGAGGCGCCGCGCCGCGACCGGGTTCTTCTCGGCCCAGGCCCGCGGCGGTGGTGGACCGTCACTGGGCAGGGCCAGCGGCGGGAGACCGGAGTCGGGCAGAGCCGCAGCCCGTTCGAGGGCGATGAGCCACTCCCGGCGGTAGCGCGCGATCGTGCGGCTGCCCGACGGGAGCGAGCGTGGATCGGTGAGGGCGTGCTGGGCGATCTGGAGGAGGACGGCATCGGGGGCGAGGCGTCCCGGCGCGACGTCCCGCTCCGCGGCGAGCCGGTCGCGTTCGTACCAGAGCTCGCGGACGAACGCCAAGCCCCGGGCACCGCGGACCTTGTGCATCCCGGCGGTCCGTCGCCACGGGTCCGGGCGCTGAGTCGGCTGCCAGTCGAGAAGAGCGTCGAACTCCTGGCGAGCCCACTCGTCCTTGCCGGCGCGGGCGAGGTCGACGCCCATGAGGTTGCGGACTTCGGTGAGGACCTCGACGTCGAGGGCGGCATACAGCAGCCAGGACTGGGGCATCGGGCGGGTCGACCAGTCCACGGCGGAGTGTTCCTTGGCCAGCGTCAGGCCCAGATAGTGCTCGACGACGGCGGCGAGACCGACACGCGGCATCCCGAGGAGGCGGCCGGCGAGTTCGGTGTCGAACAGCTGGCGTGGTCGTAGGCCCACCTCGGCGAGGCAGGCGAGGTCCTGGGTGGCCGCGTGCAGAATCCATTCGGCGCCGCCGATCGCCTCGTCGAGGGGGCGCAGGTCGGGTACGGCCATCGGATCGATGAGCCAGGTCCCCGCCCCCTCGCGGCGGATCTGGACGAGATAGGCGCGCTGGCCGTAGCGATAACCGGAGGCCCGCTCCGCGTCGATCGCCACCGAACCCTCTCCGGCGGCGATGGCCGCGGCGGCCGCGTCGAGGCGGCGTTCGGACGTGACGACATCGGGTATGCCGTCGGCTGGAGTGTCCAGAAGCCGGACCGGGGTCGTGGGGTCGCCCGGGACCACCGTGTGGGTCGCGGGGGAAGGGGAGTCCGCGGGGGAGACGGGGGATTCGGTCATACGGGTCAACGGCGTCGGCCAGGGAGGGCGACGACTCCTTCCGGGAGCGGCGGGAGTCCGGCGACCGTGCACAACAGGTCGGCCCAGGCTTCGAGATGGGCGGCCGGGTTGCCGTCCTCGGGCGTCCAGGACGCGCGGATCTCGAGCTCGACCACCCGGGGACGCTCGCTCAGCCCGCCGAAGCTCTCGGAGACCACGGTGGTGACGGTGCCGGCCTCGGCGGAGAAGCGCACGTCATACGACTCCAGGGACTCCATCAGCCACGACCAGCCGACCTCGCTCAGAAAGGGGTCGGTGCCCATCTCGGGTTCGAGTTCGGCGCGGGCGAAGGTGACGACGCGCCAGGGGCCGCCCCACGGCTCCGGACAGGCGGGATCGTGGAGGAGGACGAAGCGTCCCGAGGCGAGATCGTCCTCGTCGTCGGAAGCGACGAGTACCTCGGCCGTCAGGGCCACGGCATGCGGCGCGATCCGTGCCGGCGGTGGGACCTCGGTGAGCCGCAACTCGGGGCGAACCCGGACGCTCCGCAGGGCCGCTAGCGCCTGGGCGAAGACCGCCGGCGCTGCTGAGGAGTTCGTGCGGCTCGCCACCATTGCAGGTTAGGCGCAGGCGACCGGCGATGGGCCGCATTGGCGCGGGGAGGCGGGGGCGTGTCGTGCCTGCGGATACTCTGCGCCGGTGACCGCCCTCCTCGCGCTGTGCTCCTCCGTGGTGTGGGGCACCTCCGACTTCGCGGCCGGGCTGGTGGCCAAGCGGCGCCCGGCTGCGGCCGTCGTCGGCTGGTCGCAGGCGTTCGGTCTGGTCGTCATGAGCACCATCGTCCTGGCTCTGGGCACCTGGCCGCCGGGCACCTGGCCGGCCTGGGGCGTGCTCGCCGGAGCATCCGGATCCAGCGCCCTGATCTGCTTCTATGCGGCGTTGAGCACCGGGACCATGGGGGTGGTTGCGCCCATCGCCTCCCTCGGGGTCGTGGTGCCGGTCCTTCTCGGCGTGCTGGGCGGAGAGGCACCCTCGGTGCTCTCGTGGACGGGGATGGCCATCGCCGTCGTCGGTGTGCTGCTGGCCTCCGGCCCCGAACTCGACGGGCGCATCGGCCGCCGACCGGTGCTCCTGGCGTGCCTGGCCGGTGCCGGATTCGGGATCACCCTTTATGCCCTCGACCGTGGGGGGCGCGTCTCGGTGGCGCACACATTGTGGGGGATGCGGCTGACCTCGGTCGTGCTCTTCGCGCTCGCTGCCGTGGTGCTGCGCCGCACCGGGGGGATGGCCGTGCGCGATCTGCCCGCGCTGGCTTTCGTCGGCTGTGCCGACCTCGCGGCCAACGGCCTATTCGCTGTCGCCTCCTCCCGCGGCTATGTCAGTGTCGCCAGCGTCCTCGGGTCGCTCTATCCCGTGGTCACCGCCGGATGGGCGTATGCCGTGCTGCGTGAGCGACTGCGGCCGGTCCAGATCGCCGGCGTCGCGGCGACGATGGCGGGTGTCGTTCTCATCGCCGCGGGCGCGTGACCCCTCGAACGGCCGCATACGATCGGGCGGTGACCGCCGACCCCCAGTCCCTCGTTCCCGTTCGCGGCCCGGCGGCCGCGGACCCCCGCCTGGTCGACGCACCCCTGCTGCGCGCCGCCCGCGGGGAGGCGGTGCGGCATACCCCCGTGTGGTTCATGCGACAGGCGGGCCGATCCCTGCCGGAGTACCGCGCCCTGCGCCAAGGCGTCGGCATGCTGGAGAGCTGCCGTCGGCCCGACCTGGTAACCGAGATCACCCTTCAGCCCGTGCGCCGCCACGGCGTGGACGCGGCGATCTTCTTCTCCGACATCGTCGTCCCCGTGGCCGCCGTCGGACTGGGGATCGACATCGTCCCCGGCGTCGGACCCGTGGTCGCCGACCCGATCCGGTCGGATGCCGACCTCCACCGCCTCCCCGACCTCACCCCCGAGCACATCCCCGATATCGCCGAATCGGTCCGTCTTCTGGTCGCCGAACTGGGCGGGACGCCGCTGATCGGGTTTGCCGGGGCGCCCTTCACCCTCGCCAGCTATCTCATCGAGGGCGGCCCGAGCCGCACCCATGTCAAGACCAAGGCCCTCATGCACGGTGACCCGGAGCTCTGGAATGCGTTGTGCGCCAAGCTCGCCCAGATCTCGACGGCCTTCCTCAAGGTGCAGGTCGAGGCGGGGGCGTCGGCGGTGCAACTCTTCGACTCCTGGGCGGGGGCGCTGTCGCGGGCCGACTACGAGCGCCATGTCCGGCCGCACAGCGCGGCCGTCCTCGACGCGGTGGGTCGGCTCGGTGTCCCGCGGATCCACTTCGGCGTCGGGACCGGCGAACTGCTGGTGTCGATGGCACAGGCCGGCGCCGATGTGGTCGGTGTCGACTACCGGGTGGGCCTCGGTGAGGCGATCACCCGCCTCGGTGGACGGTATGCCGTGCAGGGCAATCTCGATCCGGCCCTTCTCTTCGCGCCGTGGGCGGCGCTGGAGCGGGAGACCCGGCGGATCCTCGCGGAGGGCGGAGCCGCACCCGGACACCTCTTCAATCTCGGCCACGGGGTCCTCCCCGAGACCGATCCCGACGTCCTGACCCGCCTGGTCGCGCTGGTCCACGAGGCCAGCACCCGCGAGTAGGTCTTCGCGGGACGAGGCGGGGGCTTTCCGGCGGAGGGCCTTAGGTCCCGGCGGACGTCTTCTCGGTCTTGGGAGCGGCATACTCCCGGGCGGGGGTGCGGCGACTCCGCGACCGACGCCACAGCCACATGGCCGGCGCCGCCAGCACGGCGATGAGGAGGGCGAACGGCAGGACGGCACCGAGCACGGTCATCAGGGCGACCACCGACGCGACGAAGGCCTTCCAGCCCTTCGCGAGTCCGCCGGTGAAGCCCTCGGCCGGTGTCGTCGAGGAGGTCACCAGAGCCGGATCGGTGGTGAGGTTGACGGTGATGGGCGATCGCGCCGTCTGGCGGTCGAGGTTGGCGAGTTGGGCCTCCATCGACTCCAGGTCCGCCTGCCGCGCGGCGAGTTCCTGCTCCAACCGCACCAACTGGTCGATATCGCTCGTCTTGTCGATGAGGTCCTGGACGCGGGCAACCGACTTCTTCATGGACGTCACCCGCGCCTGGACGTCGACATAGTCGGCGGTGACGTTCTGCGTCTCCGAGTGGCGGGCGAGGACCGTGCCGAGGGGCTGGAGCTCGTCGAGGGTGGAGTCGAGTTCGTCGACCGGGACCGAGATGACGAGAACGGCATACGTCTTGGGGTTGACCGCGGCCGATGCCGTCTCTCCGGCCGGGTAGCTTCCGATGTTCTCGGAGAGAACCACACCACCGGCACCGAGATTGATGGCGCGGACGCGGGCGGTTTGCCTCGCCGATGTCCTTGACCTGCAGCGAAAGGGTCCCGCTTCGGGCGAGTTTCTGGTCCGTCACCTCCGTTCCCGTGGCGGCGCCGGCCGTGGCCCCGGCCTTGTCGGCAAACGCCCGCGTCGGGCTCGAGTCGCTTCTCGGGCCGGCATCGAGCGCCGCCGCGGGGCTTTGCGTGGCGTGGCCCGCCGATGAGCTGGACACCCCGGAGCAGCCGGAGAGCGTTGTCGCGATCACGGCACCGCTGATGGCGGTCACCACCGCCAGGCGCACCGATCCGGTCGTCCGGGAGGGCCGGGCCGATCTCGCCGGCGCGCAGCCGGCCCGTGGTGAGCCGGGTGAGCCGGGGAGGAGCTCCTCGCGCATCGGCACCGCGATCTCGGGTGGCGTCGTGATCATGGCCTGTCCTTCCCTGCTTACTCGGTTGTCGATGCTGCGACGCGAGGGGGGGCCGTGCGGTTCCCCATCTCGGGATGTCATGGTGGGTCTGTGCATCGGATCGTTATCGTCGGTGGCGGCGTGGCCGGGTTGAGCGCCGCCTGGGAACTACTCGGTGACCCTCAGGGGCCGCCTGCGGATCTGGAGGTGATCGTCCTCGAGAGCTCCGACCGTGTGGGCGGCAAGCTGCGCCGGCATCCCGTCGCGGGGCATCTCGTCGACGTCGGCGCCGAAGCGATGCTGGCGACCCGGCCCGAAGCCGCCGTCCTGGTCGCGGAGATCGGTGGCGGCGATGCCATCGTCACCCCCGCCACGATGGCCGCGTCGGTCTACTCGCGGGGGGATTTGCATCCCCTTCCGCCGGGAACCCTCATGGGTATCCCCGCCGATCCCGCCGCCGCGGCCGGGTTGCTCACCGACGAGGAGGTGGACCGGGCCGCGGACGAGCACGTGGTGGCTCCCCTCACCGGTGACGTCAGCGTGGGTGCCTATGTCGCCGACGCCCTCGGCGAGGCCGTCGTCGACCGCCTCGTCGAGCCGTTGCTCGGAGGGGTGTATGCCGGGCAGGCCCGCGCCCTCTCCCTGGCCGCCACGCTGCCCGGGGTGTATGCCGCGGCCTCCGCGGGCCGCAGCCTCCTGGCCACCGCCCGGGCCTTCACGCCCCCGCCCCGGTCGGAGAGCGATCATGCGCCCGGCGGGAGCGCCCCCCGGGCTCCCTTCATCGGCCTGCGTGGAGGGGTGGGACATCTGCCTGGTCTGATCGCCGACGCCGTCCGGGCCCGAGGGGGAGTCGTCCGCACTCGGGTCACCGTCACCGAACTCGACCGGGCGGGTTCGGGGTGGGGGGTGCTCGTCTCGACCGCTACGGGGACCGAGACGATCACGGCCGACGCGGTGGTGCTCGCCGTCCCCGCAGCCGTCGCCCACGACCTGTTGGAGCGGCATACGGCCTCCGCGGCCGAGGCGCTGGCCCGGATCGAGACCGCTTCGGTGGCGGTGGTGACCTTTGCCTTCGAGACCGGCGAAATGCCCCCGCTGACCGGCTCCGGGTTCTTGGTGCCGCCGGTGGAGGGCCGGTCGGTCAAGGCGAGCACCTTCAGCTCCCAGAAGTGGCGGTGGCTGGCCGAACTGTCACCGGACCTGACCTATGTCCGCGCCTCGCTGGGCCGGTTCGGCGACGAGGCCGACCTTCTGCTCCCCGACGAGGACCTGGTCGACCTCGCCTTCGACGACCTCACCGCGATCCTCGGGGTGACCCTCCCGGAGCCGGTCGACTTCCATGTCCAGCGCTGGGAGAACGGCCTGCCGCAGTATGCCGTGGGCCACCTCGGGACGGTGGCGACCATCCGGGCCGCGATGGCGGCGGTCCCGGGAGTGGAGTTGGCGGGCGCGTCGTACTTGGGGGTCGGCATACCGGCCGTGATCGCCTCTGGCCGCGAGGCGGCCAGGAACGCCCTCGTCACGCTCGGTTTGCGAGACTGAACCCGTGACGACCACGCCCACCACACCGCCCTCCAGCACCGGCACATCGAGCGCCGCGAGCCCGGGCAAACCCAGCCCGTCACGGATGCGCGAAATCAACGAGTCGATCCGCTATGCCATGTGGTCGGTCTTCGCGGTGGAGCACAGACTCGGCGACGCCGACCGTGGCGCCCTGGCGGCAGAGGTCGAGGACCTCCTGGCCGGGCTCGCTGCCGACGGGGTCGCGGTGCGGGGAGCCTACGACCTCGCCGGCCTGCGCGCGGATGCCGACCTGATGATCTGGTGGCATGCGCCGGACCCGGCCGCGCTGCAGCGGGCCTATAAGGCACTCCTGCGCACCCAGCTGGGTGCCCACCTGCGCCCCGTCTGGTCGAATCTCGCGCTCCACCGGCCGGCGGAGTTCAACAAGAGCCACATCCCCGCGTTTCTCGCCGACGAGGAGCCGCGCGCGTTCGTCTGCGTCTACCCGTTCGTCCGCTCCTACGACTGGTACGTCCTCGACGATGCCCAGCGGCGCGACATGTTGCGCGAGCACGGCCAGATGGCCCGCGACTATCCGGACGTCCGCGCCAACACGATCGCATCCTTCGCGCTGGGGGACTACGAGTGGATCCTCGCCTTCGAGGCGGACGAACTCCACCGCATCGTTGATCTCATGCGCGAACTGCGCGCCTCACGGGCGCGCCTGCACGTTCGGGAGGAGACTCCCTTCTTCACCGGGCCCCGGATGCCGATCCCCGACCTCGTCGCGGCCTTGCGGTGAGCGCCGGCGCGGGTAAGACCGCGCCCTCGCCGGCTGGAGTCACTCCCCGCGGAAGGTCAGCGAGATCGAGTTGATGCAGAAGCGCTGGTCGGTCGGGGTCTGATAGCCCTCGCCGTCGAAGACGTGACCGAGATGGCTGCCACATGCGGCGCAGCGCACTTCGACGCGGGGCCGTCCGGGGAGCGAGCGATCCTCGAGGTACTCCACCCGATCACCGGCCAGGGGGGCATAGAAGGAAGGCCACCCGCAATGGCTCTCGAACTTCTCCACGGACGTGAACAACTCACTCCCACATGCACGACAGCTATAGACCCCCACCGCTTTGCTGTCGGTGAACTCGCCCGTGAAGGGGCGTTCGGTGCCAGCCTCACGCAGGACGTGGAACTCGGCCGGGTCGAGCAGGTCCCGCCATTCCTGCTCGGTCCGGGTCACGGCATACTGCTCGGACCCTCCGGAGAGTCCGGTCACGCGCCCGAGCCGCTCCAACTGCGGCAGCCGCTGTCGTTGCTGCCGCCGTGCGGGTCGTTCTGGATCTCCGCGCACCAGGTGCCGGACACGGCGCCGCTGGTCGGCTTGTTGTAGGTCCAGGAGATCGTTGCTGTGGAGCTCGACGAGCCCGCGCTGATGCCCGGGCCATAGGCGAGGGTGTAGATCGTCGCGCCGGGGGTGTCGACCTTGCTCTGGATCGCCCAGCCGCTGCCGCTGACCGTCGGGTTGGTGAAGAACTCGCTGACCGGCATGGACACGAACGCCGAGGAGGTGAAGGCCTTGCCACCGACATTGCTGAGGGTGACGGTCTGACTGCCCGCCGCGCCATTGGCGTACGGCTGGCTGCCACCCATCCCGACGGACACGGCAAGATCGGGAGTCCCGCCAACGGGCGAAGCCGCCGCGGGGAGAGCGGGGACTGCCAGGACGAGGACGGGAGTGGTCCACGCCGCACCTTTGGCGATAGCGCGCCGGGAGGGGGAGGTGGGGGACGGCGTCACGCTGGGGCCTTTCTCGGGGACTCGACGGGCGGGGGGACACGTCGAGCGGAAACTTCGGCGGGGTGGATCGTTTCGATCCCGACCCGAACAATAGAGCAATGTCGCAGGTCGCGTGCAGTCCCACCCCAGCCGTTGGTGGTAACGGAACGGCCACAGATGGCGTGAAACCCTACGCCACTGGCGTTCCCGGACCGGCCATCGCACCCGAATCCGCGGGCCACCGCGCGGGCCGCACACTCGCCGCGGCCGCCGCTGTGTCGGTCGGTGCCGTCACCGGGACCGGGGCCGCGTCGATCGCCGGAGCCGCCTACTTCGCGCGCCGGGTCCTGACTCCGGATCGGCGACGCCCGGACGACACGATCATCCTGGAGGCCGGAGACGGGCACGTGGTGCTGGGGGTGGGCGAGGAGACCACGGTCGACGGGCATTACGGCCTGTGGCTCGACGGCGGTCGGGGCCACGCCCGGGTCGGGGAGATCCTGGCCGTGGATGTGGCGGCCGGCCGGGTGACTCGGAGGGTGGACGGAGTCGACGAGGGGGTGCTCGGGCCGGGCACCGCGCGCTGGAATCCGTACTACCACTGGGCCGCGCCGGCCGAGAGTCTCGGCGTGCCCACCGAGAGCGTCCTTGTCGATGCCGAGGTCGGACCCATGCCTGCATGGCTCATCCCCGGGACGGACCCGCAGCGGTGGGCGATCCTCGTGCACGGGCGCGGGGCCCGCCGCCAGGAGTGCCTGCGGGCGGTCGCACCGTTGCGGGCCACGCGGCATACGGTCCTTATCCCGGCGTATCGCAACGACGAGGACGCGCCTCCCGGTCCCGACGGGAGATACAACCTCGGTCTGTCGGAGTGGCGCGATATCGACGCCGCGATGAGGTATGCCGTCGCGCACGGCGCCCGCGACCTCACCTTGGTCGGGTGGTCGATGGGGGGCGCGATCGTCCTGCAGACCCTCGACCGCTCCGATTCGGCCGGGCTCGTCGGTACCGTCGTCCTCGACGGCCCGGTCGTCGACTGGGCCGACGTCCTGCGCTTCCATGCCCGCGAGAACCATGTGCCCGAGTCGATCCACCGGCTGAGTACGACCCTCATGGGCAGGCAATGGTCGCGCCGTCTCGTCGGCGTTCACGAGGCCGTCGACGTGGCCCGGACCAACTGGGTCGCCCGGGCCGGGGAATTGCGTCACCGGATGCTGCTCATCCACAGCCGGGACGATGAGTTCGTCCCCTTCGGCCCGTCGCTCGAGCTGGCCCAGGCACGACCCGACCTCATCACCTGGGTGCCCTGGGAGACGGCGCGGCACTGCAAGGAGTGGAACACCGACCCGCGCCGCTGGGAGGACGCGGTGGTCGACTTCCTGACGACCTCCCTCTTGTCAGGACGCGGGTGACGAAACGACCGACCACAGCCCGAGCAGAGTCCCGTCGATGTCGAGGAGATGACGTCGGGACAGGTGCGCGTCCGTGAGCCGTCCCGCGGTGATCCGGGGGCCGTCTCCGGCAATGAGCCGAGGCACCCAACTCAGCGCCAACTCGTCCACCAACCCCGCCTCCAGGAGGGCGGCGAAGAGGGTGGGGCCGCCTTCGCAGAGGATTCGTCCCCAGCCGCGCTCGGCGAGGTCGGACTTGAGCCCGGCGAGGTCGACCGTGTCGCGCCCGATCACCCAGACGTGCTCCTCCCCGAGCAGGCGGCGGGCCGCGTCCAGCCGCCCCTGGCCGGCCCCGCCGCATGTCACCAGGACGGCCCCGCCGGATGCAGGGTCGGGGGCGGATCGCCATCCCGCCGGGATACGCCCAGATCTGCTCACGGCGACGATCGGTGGCTCACCCGGGTCGCCCGGAAGGTAGCCCTCGAGGCGCGCCGTCCGTTCGCCGACCAGGACGACGTCGGCGAGCGCCCGGTTGAGGTCGTAGACGCATTTGTCGGCGGCATTGTTGATCGATCCCGACCGATCGTCGCTGCCGGTGGCCGCGCCGTCGATGGTGGCGACGAAGTTCATCCGGAGCGTGGGGGTGTCGGGGAAGGCATAGAGCGCCCGAAGCGCGCCGGCCCGGAGGGGGGCACTGCCCAGCAACGCAATGTCCATGCTGCCGATTGTGCGCTGTCGATTGTGCGCCGGCGATTGTGCGCCGGCGATGTGCATAGACCGAGCCGCGCCGCCGGCTTCTGTCGCTCAGGGCGGAGGACCTGCCATGATGCGACGCATGGCGAAGACGAAGAAGTCCGCGAAGGCCTCGGCGAAGTCCTCCAAGAAGGACGGCAAGGGCAAGGTGGGCAAGAAGCTCTCCAAAGAGGCCAAGGCCAAACTCGAGGCCGCCCAGCACATCGTCGAGGAGGAGGCCGCCAAGGCGACCAAGGCCAAGAAGGTCAAGAACAGCGGGCCGGCCGACTTCGCCGAGGCACTGCGCGTCGGTCCGGGTTTCGTTCTCGCCGACGTCGACCCGGCGTCAACGCCCGGGTTCGCGGGGGATCGCGACGCGGGGGAGGCCCTGCTTCCGGCGCTCGGTGTCGCCGTCGGCGACCTCCAGGAGCGGTTGTATGCCGAGTCCAAGGGCGGCGGGAAACGCTCGCTCCTGCTCGTGGTCCAGGGCATGGACACTTCCGGCAAGGGCGGCATCATGCGCCACGTCGTCGGTGCGGTCGACCCCCAGGGCGTGCACATCACCGCCTTCAAGGCGCCGACGGCCGAAGAGCGCGCGCACCCATTCCTGTGGCGGATGACGAATGCGCTGCCCAGCCCGGGGATGATCGGGGTCTTCGACCGATCCCAGTACGAGGACGTCCTCATCGTGCGGGTCCACAATCTCGTCCCCCGTGCGCAGTGGGGCCGCAGGTACAACCAGATCAACACCTGGGAAAAGAAGGTCGCCGCCGCGGGCACCACGATCGTCAAGGTCATGTTGCACATCTCGCGCGACGAGCAGAAGGCCCGGCTCGCCGAGCGCCTGGCCAATCCGGAGAAGCACTGGAAGTTCAACCCCGGCGACCTCGACGAGCGGGCGTTGTGGGACGACTACCAGAGCGCCTACCAGGTCGCCCTCGAGAAGTGCTCCACCGACGTTGCCCCGTGGTATGTCGTCCCCGCCGACAAGAAGTGGTATGCCCGGCTCGCCGTCATGAACCTCATGCTCGGCGCGCTGAAGGGCATGGACCCCCAATGGCCGGCGGGCACCTTCGACGTCGCCGAGCAGCAGGCCCGGCTCGAGCAGAGCTGACCCGCATCTGGACGCGCCTCAGGCGGGCGAGGCCGCCTGAGGCGTCGACCGCTCGATGAGGGTCGCCGCAGCCGCGGAGACGATCGCGGGCGTCAGCGTTCCGAAGCTCGCGCCGTGATCCCCACCCAGCCGGGAGCCGAGGAACGCCTCCGCGACCGCGGGTGGCGTATGCCGCACCATCAGTGCCGCCTGGAGCGTGACCGCAAGCCGCTCGACGAGGGAGCGGGCCAGCAGGGGGCCGTCCGCGGCATACGCCGAGGTGGCAAGGGGCTCGATGGCGTCGATCGCCGCGTCCAGGCGGGCATCGACCCCGCGGGCGAGCGTGCATTCCTTGACAAGGGCGGCGACGCTGGCCGGCTCCCGGGTGATCGCCCGGACGACGTCGAGGGCGTTGACATTGCCCGAGCCCTCCCAGATCGAGTTGAGGGGCGCCTCCCGGTAGAGCCTGGCCAGGCCGTTCTCCTCGACGTAGCCGAGCCCGCCGAGGCACTCCAGCGCCTCGGCCACCATCGGCGCGGTCCGCTTGCACACCCAGAACTTCCCGATGGCGACGCCCAGACGGGCCAGGTCGCCCTCACCGGCGTCGATGGCGTGGGCGAGCCGCATCGCCAGGACGGTGGCGGCCTCGGATTCGAGGGCGAGATCGGCCAGGACGTTGCGCATGAGCGGTTGGTCGATCAGCCGAGCCCCGAAGGCGGCCCGATGACTCGTGTGGTGCACCGCTCGGAGGAGGGCCTGACGCATCGTCGCCGCCGACCCGAGAATGCAGTCGAGCCGGGTCGCGGCGACCATGTCGATGATCGTCCGTATGCCGCGCCCCTCCTCCCCGACCAAGACCGCCCAGGTGCCGTCGAACTCGACCTCGGAGCTGGCGTTGGAACGATTGCCCAGCTTGTCCTTGAGGCGCTGGATCGCCAGCCCGTTGCGGGTCCCGTCGGGCAGGACGCGCGGGAGAAGGAAGCAGCTGAGGCCGCCGGGCGCCTGCGCCAGGACGAGGAAGGCGTCGCTCATCGGCGCCGAGCAGAACCACTTGTGACCGCGGAGGACGTGCGAGCCGGGGCCGAGCGGGCCGGTCGGGTCGGGGGCTGCCGTCGTCGTATTGGCCCGGACGTCCGACCCGCCCTGTTTCTCGGTCATCCCCATTCCGGCGATCGCCCCCGGCTTCCCGGCGATCGGGGCCAGGGCGGGGTCATAGGTCCGGGAGGCGAGTTTGGGAACCCAGGTGGCCGCCACCTCGGGGGTATGCCGCAGGGCCGGCCCCGCGGCATACGTCATGGACACCGGGCACAGGTGACCATTCTCGACCTGGGACCACAGATAGAAGCCGGCCGCGCGCCGAAGGTGGGCTCCGCTGTCGGGCGGGAGCGTCCACGGCTCGGCGGTGAGGCCGTGGCCGACGGCGACGGTCATGAGCTGGTGGTAGGCGGGGTGGTACTCGACCTCGTCGATCCGGTTGCCGACCCGGTCGTGGGCCCGCAACAGCGGCGGGCAGCGGTCGGCCTGCTCGGCCCACCCGAACGCCGCGGGTCCGGCCGCGATCCGGGCCAGGTCCACGACATCGGGCGCCTCGCCGCCGCCCCACCGCTCGAGGCTGCCGGCGAGCGGGGGATCGCTGGCGAGGAGGTCGTATGCCGCGAACGGCGGAGGCTGATTGAACACGGCATGGGTCGCCATGGGCGCAGGATAGGCGCCGCTGGTGGAGGGTTGACCGGCGGAGGGCCGTGAGTAGGCGCACTCACGCGGACCCGGCGGCGACGGCGGACCCTGGCCCTCATGCGAACGACATCTATGCGAACCACGTCCCGGACCTCCCTCCTCATGACGACCCTCGCCGCCGCGGTGACTTTGGCAGGGTGCGGCAATGGGGTGACCACCGAGGTGCGCGGCATCGTCGGGCTCACCGCCGATTCCTCGGGTGCTGCGGTCATCCTGCTCAGCCCGTGCGGTGCCTCCCTCGACCGGATCACGATCAGCGGGCTGGTCGACGGTCCAGCGGATCCGCGACCGCGACAACCCAGTCATCGGTGCCTTCTCTGCCGCGAGCGCCCCCGGTCCCCCCCGCGGGACCCCCCGGGGGCCCCGCAGCCGCCGTGGACCGTCACCAAGGCCGTCGATCCGCTGCAGGTGACCGGGGGTTCCCCCCCCGCCCCGGGCTCGAGCACCGCAGACCAGGCAGCCACGTCGGTGCTGGTCAGCCGGGCCGCCCTCGACTCCCTCGACGCCGGTCATGTCGTCGTCCGCGAGGGTGAGTCGTGGACCCGGGCCGAGTTCGACGCCCGGGCGTGCTCCCCGCAATCCTGGCCGACGACTGGTGGATGACGCGGGGGTGGGTGACTCGGGGGTGGGTGAAGCGGAGGGTGGGTGAACGGCATACGGCCGGGAAAAGGTGCGCCGGCTGCGCCGTGTCGTCCCCAATGGAAACACCTGTCCCAGTTACCGTTGAGCCCGTGGTCGAGAGGAAGCGCGCCCTGAAGCGGGCCCTCGCCCGGATACCGGGTGGCCTGACTCTCGCCCGGCTGGTCGCCGAGACGGTTCGCATCTGTTTGCGCTACCGCGTCACTGGCCTCGCCTCCGAGGCGGGGTTCTTCGCGTTGCTGTCGTTTCCCCCGCTCGTGCTCGGGCTCTTCGGTGGGGTCGGCTATCTCGGGAACTGGATCGGCGACGTCACGATCGACTCGTTCATCCAACAGATCCAGACGTATGCGGGGAAGTTCCTGACCCAGGACATCATCGACGACCTCCTCCTGCCGACCGTCCACGACGTCTTCCGGGCCGGCCGCGGGGATCTGATCTCCATCGGATTTCTGCTGTCGCTGTGGTCGGGCTCGCGTGCCTTGAACGTCTTCGTCGACACGATCTCGATCATGTATGGCCAGTCCGGCGTGCGTGGGATCGTGCGCACCCGGGCGTTGAGCTTCTCGCTCTATTTCGCCACCCTGATGGTCGGTGTCGTCGTCATCCCGCTGCTGCTCATCGGGCCGACCCTCCTGGGCCGGATGCTGCCCGACCGGCTCCAGGTCCTCGTCGCGCTCTACTGGCCGGTGGTGACCGTCCTCGTCGTGGCGACCTTGACGACGCTCTATCACATCGCGACCCCACGCCGGACGCCGTGGGTGCGCAACCTCCCGGTGCGGCGCTGACCCTGATCCTGTGGGCGGTGACGTCGTATGTCGTGCGCGGCACCATCGCGGCGTCGCTCGGCGGCAGTTCGATCTTCGGCCCGCTCTCGACGCCGATCGTGCTGCTGATCTGGCTCTACTTCGTCGCGATCTCGGTCCTCATCGGGGCGGCCTTCAACGCGGCGACGCTCAACCTGCGCCCCGCCGAGCGTGAGGTCGTCACTCTCCGCGAACGGATCCGCCGCCCGCTGACCCCGTTCCCCGAGGGCAGCGACGACACCGCGGACGAGGAGGCGTCCATCCCCTCGCCGCGATTTGGGGAAGCGGTCGCGGATCGGTTAAGGTCTCTGAGCGCGCGCACCCGTGTTCCGGAGGCGCCGCATGCGGATGTAGCTCAGTTGGTAGAGCGCAACCTTGCCAAGGTTGAGGTCGCCGGTTCGAGGCCGGTCATCCGCTCGGAGGGTTAGCCGCCCCCGTTGGTGGAGTGGCCGAGAGGCGAGGCAACGGCCTGCAAAGCCGTGTACACGGGTTCAAATCCCGTACCCACCTCGCATGGGCGATTAGCGCAGCGGTAGCGCGCTTCCCTGACACGGAAGAGGTCACTGGTTCGATCCCAGTATCGCCCACCAGTAGAACACGGCCCCTGACCAGCGGAAACGCTGGTCAGGGGCCGTTCTCTATTCCGTCGCAACCCGTGCCGTCGCCGGTCTCGCGAAAGCTCCCGAGGGGCATGTCCTCGGCTCAGGCGGGGACGGGGATTGCGGGAAGGGTCAACTCCGCAGGGTCACCGGGGTCGGGAACTGAGAGGTGTCCCGGGTGGAGTTCGTCGTCGTCGCCGTGATCGCAGTCCCCGAGCTGATGCTCGACAGCGTTGCCGAGAACGAGCCCGCGGTGTTGGCGGTGACGGAGGTGAGGTACGTGCGGCCCGCCTTGACGCCCGAACCCGCGGCGACGAAAAGCTCGACCCGGCATCCGGCACAGGTCGTGCCCGAGATCCGCTTTCCGACCCGGCGGTAAGCGTCGGCGGTTTGATGCCGTGCTGCACCATCGACGGGGAGGACTGGTAGTCGAAGGCGATGCCCTGGGTGTTATACATGCTGTTGCGGCTGATCAGGTTGCCATAGGTGGTCTGCTCCTTGCCGGGCGGGTCGCCGCCGAGGGACGAGATCTGAATCGCGGTCGGGCTGTTGGCGATGACATTGCCTTGGATGGTCTGATTCCAGGGCCCGCGCTGCATGGAGATGCCGACGATGAGATTGCCGCCGGCGGTGCCTGACTTCGTCACGCCGATCCAGTTGTCGAGGATCTGAACCCGGTTGTGGCCCTTGTCGATCATGATGCCGCCAAGGAGGTTGGACACGATGACATTGCCGCGGGCGGTGTTTCGGCTCGGAACCCCTTCGCCCACCAGCGCATCGGTGCATCCGCCGGGGTTGGGTTTGCCGACCTTTCCGCAGAAGTAAGGACCCTCGAATCGGATCCCCAGAGGGCATTTGCGGCATACCGGGAGACGCCCCCGGTGGGGGTGGCGCCGATCAGATTCCCAGCGATGATGTTGTCGCGGTTGCCGCGTCCGTGCGAGTCCTCGACACCCGAGCCGCCGTTGCCGGAGATGAGGTTGCCCTCGCCGGGGGCATCGCCGCCGACGAGTTGTGGTTGGTGTAGTTGATATCCACACCATGGGAGCGATTCGGACGGGCAGCGGCACCATTGGGCGTCAGGCCGATGATGTTGTTTTGCACCTTGTTGCCGGTCGTCGGCGTGAAAGACATGGCAATCCCACGGTTTCCGCAGCCCGAGACGACATTCTTGTCGGCGGCAGCCGGGGTTCCGATGCGGTTGCCGCTGGCTCCCTTTTGCAGAATGATCCCGATCTGCTTGGGACTCACCGCCGACTGGACGGTCGCCGCCGCATTCGTGCAGACAATGTTGCCGGCGATGAGGTTGTTGTCGGCATTCAGTCCGGTGAAGATGATTTGGTTGATGAAGTTGTAGACCGACAATCCTCGGACGACATTGTTTGGCGTGTTGTTGAACACGAGTCCGTCGAACGAATTCGGCCCCTGGCCACGCACCTCGACCATGATGCGCGCATTGCTCACGACGGAGGATGTGTTTGCTGCGGCGCCCGGCTGGGTGTAGCCATCGAGGGTCACCCCACCTGGGTTGCCGATGGTGGGCAACCGCGTCGAGACCTGGATCGTCTTGACCCCCGCCGCCGGGAATATTGAAGGTGATCCTCGTCGGCTGGCTGGTCCAGTTTGCTTCCATCAGGGCCGCCCGGAGGGTGCAGACGTTGGTGGCCGTCCGGCATTGCCCGTTCTTCCCCGCATCAGGCGCGTCGCCCGTCGAGTTCACCGTGAAGGTGACGGCGGGCGCCGCCGCTGAGGTGGGTGCCAGAGTGAAGCTCCCGGCCACCGCTGCCAGCGCGGCGGCGGACAGGCTCACCAGCACGCGAGTTGAGCGACGGGGTGAAGACTCGGACATGTGACCCTCCCGATGTCGTATGCCGCGGGCAGGCCATGATCCTGACCACCCGCCTACCGCAGCTAGGCTAGCCTCGTTGCGGCGAGGGAACGGACATGCACGTCCGGCCGAGGGAGACGAGAGTGATGAATCACGGCACCGTCACCCGGCGGGACGGCATACGGATGTTGGCGGGGGGTGCCCTTGCGGGTGCCGTATGCGCGATTCCGCCCCCCGCGGACGCCGCCACGCTCCTCGCGGTCTCCTCCCGGACGACCGAGTCCTTCCTCGACTCTCTGGGATCGTGGCCCACCTCAGCGACCGGGAGTACCCGAAGGGCGAGGTGGTCCTGGCCAAACTCCGCGAACTCGGCATCCGCCATGTCCGCACCAACAACTTCGTCGTCGCGGGTGACCCGGGCTACACCAAGGCGATCAAGTCCTCGCTGCTCCTGGGGCAGAACGGTATCCGGCTGCAGTTCACCGCCCTGCGCCCGATGATGTCCGCGCCGACCCAGGCCGATATCGAGGCGGCGATCAACCTCCGGCTCGACTACATCGTCACCAATGGGCTGACCGCCTACACCGAGGCGGTCGAGACGTTCAACGAAAGTACGACAAGGTCTATCCACAGGTCCTCGACTGGCCCGGGGCGCTCAAGGCCTCGATGATCTATCTGGCGAGCTAGCGCGGTCGGCTCGCACCCGAGACCCTCATCCTCGGGCCGGCGCTCGTCGGCTGGGACCTGCCCAACACGGCGCCGCTGATGCGCACCGATGGGTCCGGAATCCCGATGAGCAGCTATTTCGACGCGGGCAATCTGCACTCCTATTACATCGGCGCCAAACCCGAGACGGCCTTCAAGGCGTCGACGCCGCAGACCGTCCCCAGCCAGTTCAACACCAGCCCGGGAAGATCGACAAAGGCCAGCAATTTCCGCCAGCGGGCCCGCAGTTATGGCTACAACCTCTCCAGGGACCTGCCCATCATCCTCAGCGAGACGGGCTACAACAATGATCGAACGGGCTCTACACGGGCCGGATCGACGAGGCCAGTTCGGGGATCTATCTCCCGCGGGCCTATCTCGAGGCCTTCGGATCAGGATCCTGCGGACGTTCATGTACGAGCTCTACGACGAGCCCTCGGCGATGCCGCAGTACCAACGCTTCTTCGGCTTCTACCGCCCGGACGGAACGCCCAAGCCGCAGGCGGTCGCGGTGAGCCGCCTGACCACCCTCCTGGGTGGAGGCGATCCGGCCGTCACCCCGGTCGGGCTGACCTTCGGGATCAGCGACCCGGCGAAGCTCGGCGTGCGCAGCGTCCTGCTACAGAAGCGGGCGGACGAGTGGTGGCTCGCGATCTGGCGACCACAATCGGTGTGGAACTACACGGCATACACCCCGATCCCGCGCACCCCCGCGGCGGCGACCCTGAGCTTTGCCACCCCGCACCGGGTCGAGGTTCACCCCGATCTCGCGCTCGCGACCGATCCACGGTCACGACCGCTCCGGTCACGCAGCTGACGCTCACCTCGGCCCGGCAGTCACCCTGGTGAAGATCACGCCGTAGCGGACCGGCCGTCCGGCGAAGGCACGCGCGCGCACCCGGATGCGCTGTGGGCCGGGCGACCAACCCGGAGAGGGCGAGCACTTCGTCGGCCAGCCGGTCGAGGCGGTCGGCATACTCGGTGCCGGAGCCGAAATGGCCGTCGTTGACGGCGAACACGCCGAAGTTCAACTCGGCATACTGCCCGATCTGGTCGACCAGGGCCGCCGACCCCCCGGCGACGACGCCCCGCCCGCCGGCGCGCCGCCGCCACGTCGCACACTCCTCGGGATCGTCGGAGTGGACGATGACCGCCTGAACCGAGGTGCCGTATGCCGAGGGGGTCCCGCCCTCGGCAACGCAGGCCGCGTGGAACTCCTCGAGCCGGGTCGCGGCGGCGGCGGGGTCGGCCCAGGTGTTTCAGCCGTCGGCCCAGCGGGCGGTCAGGCGGGCATCCGCGGCCCCGACGTGCCGACGACGAGCGGCAGGGAACCGATCGGCTTGGGCGACAAGGGCGCCGACATGAGCGTGAAATGCTCGCCCGCGACGTCGACGCGCTCCTCGGTGCGCAGCCGGGAGATGATCTCGATCGCCTCCGCGAATCGGTCGACCCGGACCTTCGCGGACCCCAGGTCCAGTCCGTATGCCGCGTGCTCGTTGACCTGCCATCCCGCCCCGAGCCCGAGGACCGCTCGCCCACCCGAGAGGTGGTCGACCTCGACCGCGCGCTTGAGCAGGAGCACGGGGTGATGCCAGGTCGTGGGGGAGACCATCGAGACGAGATCGAGGTCCGGGACCAGCGCCCCGACACCGGCCAACGTCGTCCAGCACTCGTGCAACTCCCCGTCGTCCGGTGCGTCGTCGGGACGGTGCGGCATGAGGTGGTCGGCGAACCACAGCTGCGCGAAGCCGCGATCTCGAGCCCAGCGTGCGTGCGCGAGCGTCTCCGGCCACGGACGGGCCGGGCTGGCCCACAGGGCGAACTCCATGGCCGGACCCTGCCCGACGCCCTTCCCGACGCCCCTCCCCGGACGCCTATCCCGGACGCCGCTGCCCGGACGCCGCTGCCCGGACGCCTCTGCCGGGACGTGAAGCCGGGAACTCCGCGCCGAACCCTTCAGCGCGCCGAGCGATCTCACCATTCCGGTCCGAGTTGCGTCCTTTTGATATGACTGCGCTCGTGGCCGGCACTGTCCATACCGTCATCACCTCGCCCGTCGGCGCGCTCACCCTCGTCGCCGCGGACGCGGACGAGGCCGCCCTGACGGGGATCTACTTCGCGATCCACCGCCGCCGCGACCCGCTGCCGGACATGGGGAGCCCTGTGCGCGGGCACCCGATTCTCGTGGCGGCGGAAACCCAACTTGGGGAGTACTTCCGCCGGGAACGGCGCAGCTTCGACCTCCCGCTCGCGCCGCAAGGTGACGCGTTCCAGCACGACGTGTGGGAGCTACTGCGCGGCATACCGTATGGCGAGACCCGCTCGTACGGCGACCTCGCCAGAGCCTTGGGTCGC
The DNA here is from genome assembly GCA_016702415.1 of Nostocoides sp. Taxonomy (GTDB): domain Bacteria; phylum Actinomycetota; class Actinomycetes; order Actinomycetales; family Dermatophilaceae; genus Nostocoides_A. Next base: position 72,748 of record JADJEA010000024.1, on the reverse strand, counting down.
CCAGGCGCGGCCCAGGCGGTGGGCTGGGCCAACGGCTCGAACCCGATCAGCATCGTCGTCCCCTGCCACCGGGTCGTCGGCGCGGACGGCTCCCTCACCGGCTATGCCGGCGGGTTGGACCGAAAGCGCTACCTTCTCGAACTCGAGCGGCCCCCGGCGCAGGAGGACGGCCGGTTGTTCTGAGGACGGGCCGCAGGCCGGTGCTGGCCTCAGGCGAGATCGGCGAGGGAATGCTCGAGTGCCTCCAGCAGGACATCGAGCTCGGGGGAGCCGACAACCAGCGGCGGCGCGAGCCGGATCGTCCGCCCATGGGTGTCCTTGGCCAGCACCCCGCGGGCCAGGAGCCGTTCGCACAAGCCGCGACCGGTGCCCAGGGGCCGGATCGAGGTCGATGCCCGCCCACAGCCCTCGGATACGGACGTCGTCGACCCCCGACCGCGGAGCCGGTCGAGGCCGGTCGCGAGTTGGGCGCCTCGTGCCTGCGCGGCAGACTGGAACTCACCGGTCGCCAGCATCGCCGCAACCTCCTGGCCGATCGCGCGGGCCAACGGGTTGCCGCCGAGGGTCGACCCGTGGGTTCCCGGGGTGATGACGCCGAGCACATCGGCGTCTGCCACAACCGCGGAGAGGGCACGATGCCGCCACCCAGCGCCTTCCGAGGTACGGCCCGAACTCGTCGCGGGCGACCTTGTCGTCGGAGAAGCTGATGATGGTCGTCGTGCGGCCGTGGAAGTTGCCCTCCATGACGATGATGACCGCGCGCCCTCCGGGACCCCCTTGCGCCGATAGCCCCATTTCCGGGCGACCTTGAGCGCGGTTTCGACGGCCTCGGCACCGGTGTTCATCGGCAGGCACATCTCCTTGCCCGCCAGCGTGCACAGGTCCCGGGCAAACGGCCCGAGCTGGTCGTTGTGGAACGCCCGGCTGGTCAGCGTCAGCCGCGCGAGCTGGGCGTGAGCGCGAGCGAGCAGACGCGGGTGGCCGTGCCCGAAGTTGAGGGCGGAGTATCCGGCGAGACAGTCGAGATAGCGCCGGCCCTCGACATCGGTGACCCAGGGCCCCTCTCCGGAGGTCAGAACGACCGGGAGCGGGTGGTAGTTGTGCGCCGACCATTCCTCGACGAGCTCGATGTGCGCGGACGTGCTGGCCGGGTGCGGGCCGGACGGGAGCGGCATACGGCGTCCTTCCTGGGGTGGGGCGCCCACACGCTACCCGAGGGTCACTCTCCCCAACGCACGATCGTCTCGGCGAGCGCGTCGGTGAACGCGGTGACCTGCTCCAGATCCACCCATTCGTCCACGCTGTGCAGCCCGCCCCCGGCCGGCCCGCACACGAGGGTGGGTATGCCGCGTGCCTCCCACAGGGCCGCCTCCATCCAGTAGGGCGCGTCGAAGGGGGCCTCGACCGGGCACCCCCGAGACGACAACGCTGCCTCCAACCGGGCGGCGAAGGCCGCCGCGGGGCCGCCTGGGTCCAGTTGCCAGGATGGTCGGGTCATCCGGAGGGTATGCCGCGCGCTCACCGTCGCATCGGCCGCCGTCATCGCCGCGAGGATCTCGGTCAACTCGGCACCGAGAACGTCCTCGCGTTCCCCGGGCACCATCCGGCGCTCGACCGTCGCGGTGGCAGCGTCGGGGATGCTGAAGGGGGCTCGGCCACCGGCGGCGACGCTCACCAGCAAGTCGCCGCCGCCCGCGCGCACGGCGTGCGCCCGTTCCTCCACCGCCATGACGAAGCGGGCGAGATGGGTCACGGCGTTGACACCCTCGTGGGGGAGTGAGGTGTGGCTGGCCCGGCCCGTGAACGCGACGTCGGCCACGGCATACCCCCGAAGGGAGGTGCACCGGCGCAGCCACGTCGGTTCGGCGACCAGGCACAGCTGCGGTCGTATGCCGAGTCCCCCCTCGTCAGTCCCGCCGGCACCCATTCCGGCCGCGTCACCTCCTGCGGCCGGCCTTTCCAGAGCGTCGAGCACCGCCTCGCACCCGAGGCTCCGGTCCTCTTCGTCGGCGACGAGCGCCAGCACGACCGGGGCACCGGCGGCGGCGGCTCGTTGGGCGGCGACGACAATGGCGGCCACGCCCCCGAGCATGTCGCACGCACCGCGACCGGTCATCCGGGTGCCGTCGACGACGGGGTCGAAAGGGTGCGGCATCCCTTCGACCCCGACCGTGTCGAGGTGGCCGGTGAGGACGATGGCCGGCCGGTCCCCGGGCAGCTGGACCGGCCAGGCGAGGAGGAGGCCCGGTTCGCTGCACCCCGCGCCTCTACGACCACCGTGCGCCAGCCAGCGCCGTCGAGGCGGCGACGCAGGAGGTCGACGATCGCGCGTTCGCCCGCCGCGCCCGGCACCAGCCCCGGGTTGACCGAGTCGATGCGGATCAGATCCGCGAGCAGGGCTGCCACCTGGTCGATACTCATCGGCGGCGGGCGAGTCCCGGCCAGGCCTTCGTGAGTACCGGCACCGCGAAGATCGACGTGTTGCCCGAGCCGTCGGTGGCCGTGACCGTGATCGGCTTCTTGGCCTGGCTGCCCAGTGGCGGCGCTCCAGGCACCGCTGGCGTTGGCGGTAACGGTCGTCAGGTAGGTCTTGCCCATCTTGCCGGTCTTGTTGGCCGCGACGAACACCTCGATGGTGCAGTTGGCGCACGCCGTGCCCGAGACCGTGCCCCCCGTGCCCGCGACGATCGTCGGAGGCTGGATGTTGTCCTGGACCATCGTCGCCGCGGACTGCCAGATGAACTGGATGCCGGTGCCGGAGTAGGTGCTGTTCTGACTGATCGTGTTGCCGAACGTGCGCTGCTCAGGACCGGTCGGGTAGGACCCGGTCGACGAAATGCGCACACCGACGGGATTGCCGGCGATGACATTTTGTTTGACGAGCATGCCGAACGATCCGCGTTGGATCTGGACTCCGGCGATCGCATTGCCACCGAGGACACCGGACGGGGTGACACCGATCCAGTTGCCCTGGACCACGACGTGATGGTGGCCCTTGTCGATGAGGATGCCGCCCTTCTTGTTGGACACGATGACATTGCCCGCGGCGGAGTTGTCGTGCGGTAGGCCTTCGGTGACGGACGCCTCGGTGCAGCCTCCGGGGTTGGGCGCAGCGGGGTCCCCGCAGAACTTGGGACCTTCGAAGCGAATACCCCAGAGCGAGTTGCCGGCTTCTGGATCAAGTTGCCGGTCGTCGGGGCGAACGAGAGGGTCACGCCACGATTGCCGCAGCCGGAGACGACATTGCGGTCGGCGAGGGCCGGGGTGCCGACCTTGTTGCCGCTCGGACCCTGCTGCGGGAGGATGCCCAAGCTCTGGGCATTGGTGACGGTGGCCCCGAAGGTGCCCGTGGCGTTGGTGCAGATGTAGTTGCCGACGAGCGTGTTGTTGTCGGCGGGGTCACCGGTGAGGCTGATCTGCTTCCAGAAGTTGTAGATCGCCAGGCCACGGATGGTGTTGTTGGGCGTGGTGATGCTCAGTCCGTCAAAGGTGCCGGGCCCCTTGCCCTTGAGCTCCACCTTGATCTGCGCGTTGCTGACGAGCGGGTCGGTGTTGGCGCTCGCACCCGGTTGGGTGTAGCCGTCAATCCTGACGCCGGCGGGGTTCGTCAGGCCGGGCAGCTTGGTCGCCGGAGCGATCGTCTGCACACCCGTCCCGGGAATGTTGAAGGTGATGACAGCGGGGCCGGAGGTGGCATTGGCCTCCATCAGGGCGGCCCGCAGGGTGCAGACGCCGGTCGAAGTGGCGCAAGTCCCGTCGCTCTTGACGTCCGGGGCATCGAGGATCGAGTTGACGACGAAGGGCGAGGCCGCGGCGGCCGCCGGGGCCAGGGCCGCGCCCGCAGCGACCAGGGCACCCCCAAGGGCCAGGCTGAGGCTGGTGTGCGCGCGCGGGCGCGCACGAGGGACGTTGCCGAACATGAAAATCTCCAGATCGTATGCCGAGACCCCCCCGATCGGGGCCGCGCCCGAGGGTACCTCACCAATATCGGAACGGGGCCCGTGAGATCGTTCTCACCGGGCCCCGCCGCGGTATGCCGAGCCCTTGGGCCGTGCGCTCGTTCAGCTCTTGAGCGCCACCGGAACCTGGAAGGGTGAGGTGTTCCCGGACTTGTCGGTCGAGGTCGCGGTGATAGGACTCCCGACCGCGACACTGAGCTTCACGGAGAAGGCCCCCGAGGAGTTGGCCGTCACGGTCGTGACGTAGGTCTTGCCCGTCTTGGCGGTCTTGTTCTCGCCGAGGAAGATCTCGACCGTGCACCCCGCGCACGTCGTGCCCTTGACGACCTTGCCCGCCGCAGGAGTCAGACTCGGCGCCGCCATCGCGTTCTGGACCATGGACGGGCTGCTCTTCCAGACGAACTGGATGCCCGTGTTGTCGAAGGTCGAGTTGCGCGTGATGGTGTTGCCATAGGTGCGCTGCTCGTCACCCGGCGGGTATCCGCCGGTCGAGGCGATCTGGACGCCGACGGGGTTGTGCGCGATGACATTGCCGGTGACCTTCATGCCATAGGAACCGCGCTGGATCTGGACCCCCGCAACGAGATTGCCGCCGTCCGCACCCGACTTGGTGGTGCCGATCCAGTTGCCCGACAAGGTGACATTGTTATGCCCCTTGTCGATGAGGACCCCACCCTTGCCATTGGACACGATGACGTTGTTGCGGGCGGTGTTGCGGTTCGGCAGGCCCTCGGACACGCCGGCGAGGGTGCAACCTCCGGGGTTGGGCTTGCCAGGAGTCGCGCAGAACTTGGGCCCCTCGAACCGGATGCCCCACAACAGATTTCCGGCATATGACGCAACGCCGCCACTGGGCGTGGTGCCGATGAGGTTGCCAGCAATGATGTTGTCGTGGTTGCGGCCGCCGTGGGAGTTCTCGATCCCCGAGCCGCCGTTTCCGGAGAGGACATTGCCCTGGCCCGGGTTGTCGCCACCGACGAGGTTGTAGTCGGTGTAGTTGATGTCGACGCCCTGGCTACCGTTGGGCAGGGCTCGCGTGCCGGAGGGGTCGAGCCCGACCAGGTTGTTCTGGATGACGTTGTAGCTGGTCGGCTCGTAGGACAGGGTGATCCCGCGGTTACCGCACCCGGAAACGACATTGCGGTCGGCGACGGCCGGGGTGCCGATGACATTGCTGCTGGCCCCCTTCTGCAGAAGGATGCCGATCTGGTTGCCGCTGACCGGTGAGCCGATGGTGCCCGTCGCATTCGTGCAGACGTAGGTCCCGATCACCTTGTTGTTGTCGGCGTTCAGGCCGGTGAACGATAGCTGGTTGATGAAGTTGTAGATCGCGATGCCACGAACGACATTGGCCTTGGTCGAGAACACCAGTCCGTCGAAGGAGGTGGCGCCCTTGCCCTTGACTTCGATCTTGATCTGGGCATTGCTGACTAGCGACGAGGTGTTGGGTGCCGCACCCGGCTGTGTGTACCCGTCGATCGTCACCCCGCCCGGCGCGGCCACATTGGGCAGCCGACTGGCGATATTGATCGTCTGGACTCCGCTGCCGGGGATATTGAAGTTGATCATGACCGGCTGCGACGTCCAGTTCGCCTCCATGATGGCGGCCCGCAGGGTGCAGACATTCGCCGACGTCTTGCACTGACCGTTCTTGCCCGAGTCGGGCGCGTCGGCGGTGGAGTTCACCGTTAAAGTGACACCGGCGGCCGCCTGGGCTGCAAGGCCGCCCGTGCCAAGGCTCAGCCCGGCCACGGCGACCGGGATCGACCCAATCGTCAAGACCCGGCGCAGGCGTGGATGGTTTCGGCTGGACATTCGGCAGTACTCCGCTCGGTATGGTGCTGTCATTGCGCTTGACCCCCTCGGACCCGCGGGAGGGCAGGGGGGGCTGATATCCCCGCCAAGGACGCTATCACGCACGCTGACGGGTAGACCCGCTCGTCGCGCGGGCCATGGCACCCGGGGTGGGTCCGCCGGGTGGGCGGGCGGGGAGGGCTCGGCATACCCTGGCGCCGTGAGCGTGATCGTCGGGGAGGATGGCCTGGCGCGGCCGCCGTGGGCGGCGCGGGATCCGCTCCTGCGGGACTACTACGACACCGAGTGGGGGATGCCCGTCCGGGACGAGCGGGGCGTTTTCGAGCGACTGTCCCTCGAAGCCTTCCAGTCCGGGTTGTCGTGGGCGACGATCCTGCGCAAGCGGCCCGCCTTCCGCCTCGCCTTCGCGGGATTCGACCCCGAGATCGTCGCGACGTATGCCGATTCCGACCTCGAGCGGTTGTGTCGCGACCCCGGGATCGTGCGCAACCGCAGCAAGATCGCGGCCACGATCGTGAACGCCAAGGCGACCCTCGCCCTCCGCGAGAGCGGGGGTTTGGCCGCGTTGGTGTGGTCCTTCCAGCCGGCGCGCACCCCGGCGCCGCGCCACCTCGGTGAAGTCCCGACCACCTCGCCCGAGTCCGCCGCATTGGCGAAGGCCTTGCGGGCCAAGGGGTTCCGTTTCGTCGGCCCGACGACGATGCACGCGCTGATGGAGGCCATCGGCATCATCGACACCCATCTGGTGGGCAGCCATCGCCGGGGGAGCAGCGGGGTGTGGCCGGGCTGATCCCCGGCGCTCCTGCCGGAACACGGCGGTGCGGGCTCAGTCGAAGACAGCGGAGAGGCTGGGGATGCGGCCGCGGTAGGCCGCGAGGAGGCGATCGGCATACTCCGGCCCGACGAGGGGATGGGCGGCGAACGCGGCGGCGGCGAGGTCGGGGTCGCGGGAGTGGCCCGCGTCGATGACGAGTTCGTCGACCGCCTTGACCCGGCCGACGAGGTCGAGTTCGCGGGGCGCGAGCGCCACCGCCGGCAGAGGGTGCGGGCCCGTATGGTCGACGAGGCAGGGGACTTCGACGACGGCGTCCTCGCGCAGGCCCGGGATCGCACCGGCCCCCCGCACATTGAGGATGAGCCGGCGCGGCTCGCCACCGGTCACTGCGTCCAGGAGCGCGAGGGCCACACCTTCGTACCCACCGCTGACCAGGTCCTCCTCCGTGCGCGGCGCATCCTGGCGGGCCGCGGCCATATAGGTCGCATTCCGTTCGGCGAGAACGGCTTCCCACGCGGCAAGCGCGCCGTCCGGTGCCTGCGGGAGGGTGGTGAAGAAGCGCTGCTGCTGTCGCGCCAGGAACTCCCCGCGCGTCGGCCCGCGCCGGGACTGGGCGATCGCGCCGGCGGTGTCGTAGTAATAGTGGAGGTATTCGTTCGGGATCGCCCCGAGTTCACGCAGGAGGTCGAGGCCGAAGAGCTGGCCCTCCTCTGTCGCCGCCAACGCGTCCCCGTCCGCCAGGAGGTCCGGGAGGCGGTCGACCCCGCCGACGCGCACCTCGCGCAGCCAGCCGAGATGGTTCAGGCCGGCATAGCCGAGATCGACAGCGTCCAGGCTCAGGCCCAGCGCCCGCGCCGCGCGTCGGCCCAGGGCGATCGGGGAGTCGCAGATTCCGATGACTCGGTCGCCGAGGACCCCCTGCATCGCCTGGGTGATCATCCCGGCCGGGTTGGTGAAGTTGACCACCCACGCCCCTGGCGCCTCCGCCCGCACGGCCCTGGCGATATCGAGGGCGACGGGCACGGTCCGCAACCCGAAGGCGATCCCCCCGGCGCCCGTGGTCTCTTGCCCGAGCAGCCCGAGGTCGAGGGCGACCCGCTCGTCGGCGACCCGGCCGTCCAGGCCGCCGACGCGGACCGCGACGAAGACGACGCCAGCCCCGGTGACCGCCTCGTCGGGCCGGGTGGTGGTGATGACCCGGGGGGAGGTGGGGGTCGCCATACCCTCGAGAATCCGGCCGACCCCGGCGAGTCGGGCGGGGTCGATGTCGTGGAGGACCACCTCCGTGACGCGGTGGCGGGGGTCGTCCCGGACCGCGCGATAGACCAGCGGGACACGGAAGCCACCCCCGCCGAGGATGGCCAGCTTCATGGGGCGAGGGTACGGGACCGGTGACGTGGCCCCCCACCGGTGGCACGATGGTCGCCGGAGGGAGGCGATCGTATGCCGGATACCCGCTTCGACCCACTTGGTCCAGGTCGCGTGGTCGATGGACCGGAGTTCGACGTGTTCATGTGCGGTGTGGTGTTCCTCGACATCATCTTCACCGGCATGGATCGCCAGCCCGGCCCCGGCACCGAGGAACTGGCCTCTGGGATGGCTTCGTGCCCGGGCGGGATCGCCAATCTCGCGGTGGCTGCGCGCCGGCTCGGACTGCGGACAGCGCTGGCGGCGGCCTTCAGTGAGGACGACTACGGCGACTTCTGTTGGCGGACCATGGAGGAGGGCGAACATGTCGACCTGACCCACAGTCGCCGGTTTGCTGACTGGCACTCCCCGGTCACGGTGTCGATGTCGGTGGACCGGGACCGGAGCATGGTCACGCACGCCCACCCCGCCCCGGTCCCGGCGACCGAACTCGTCGGCGATCCGCCGCCGAGTCGCGCCGTCATTGTCGACCTCGGTGACGGTGACGGGGGCTCGTTGCCGGACTGGGTGACCCGGGCCCGCACGAGGGGAGCGCTGGTGTTCGCCGATGTCGGATGGGACCCGACCGCCACGTGGGACCCCGAGGTCCTGGACCGACTGGCAGGTTGCGATGCGTTCATGCCGAATGCTGTCGAGGCGATGGCGTATACGCGGACTGAGACCCCCCAGGAGGCGCTCTATGCGCTCGCCGACCGGGTCCCGTTGGTTGTCGTCACCAATGGCCCGCACGGCGCCCTGGCCATCGACGCCGGCAGCGGCGAGGAGGTGTCGGTTCCGGCGCTGCGCGTCGACGCCCTCGATCCCACCGGAGCCGGCGATGTGTTCGGGGCTGCGCTGCTCCTGGGCACCCTGGCGTCCTGGGGCTTGGCGGACCGGGTCAACTTCGCCTCCCTGTGCGCCTCGCTGGCCATCCAGCAGTTCGGCGGGTCGCTCGCTGCGCCGGGGTGGGGCGACCTCGCGGACTGGTGGCAGGCGCGCAAGCGGGACTGGGCCGGATCGGCATACCACAGGGCGCTGCGGCGCCGGTTCGCCTTCCTTGACGCCCTGATGCCGCAGGTGCCGCCCGGTGCGTGTCGCCGCGCGACCGCAACGATCGCGCGGCGCGCCGACATCGTCGGACTGGCCTGAGGTCGCGGGGCGGTCTCGCCCGACGGGCGCGGCACCGCGGTGGTCAGTCGCCGCCCATGCCGGTGCGCTCGACGCCCTCGACGATCCAGCGTTGGAGGAACAGGAACATCACCAAGAGCGGGGCGATGGCGACCAGGGCCGCGGCAAACAGATGCGACAGGTCGACCGACTGCGCCGTGAGGAAGGTCGACAGGGCGATCTGGACGGTCCAGGTTGTCTGCTCCCGGCCGATGACCAACGGCCACAGGAAGGCGTTCCACGAGCCGATGAAGGTGATCGTGCCGATCGCGGCGGCGAAGCCGAAGGAGTTGGGGACCACGACCCGCCAGAAGGTCCCCCAATAGCCCAGGCCGTCGAGGAAGGCCGCCTCCTCGATCTCTTTGGGGAAGCCGAGGAAGAACTGCCGGAAGAGGAAGGTCGCCAGCGCCTGGAAGAGCCCGGGGATGATCAGGCCTCGTAGCGTCGAAATCCATCCGAGCGTCGAGACGACGACGAAACTCGGGACGAATGTCACCGCCGCGGGGATGAGTAGCGTCGCGGTGATGAGATAGAAGACGGCCGTGGACCAGCGGTAGGGGATGCGGGCCAAACCGTAGCCGGCGAGCCCGGAGATGACCAGGACCCCGGCCGTCTGGACGACGGAGATGGCGACCGAGTTGACCAGGCTGCGGGCCAGGGGGAGCGCTGGGTCGGAGAAGATCGCCGTGAAATTCTCGGGGTGCCAGGTCGGCGGCAGCCAATGCCAGTCCGGCGAGGAGAGGTCCCGCTCCGACATCAAGGCGTTGCGCAGCAACAAATAGAAGGGGAGGAGAAAGAGGATCGCCGCGAGGACGAGAGCGGCATAGCGTGTGGTGGCGGCGACCCGAGCGCGCGGAGACTTGTCGACGATTGCCATGGGGTCAGCTCTCCCCACGCAGGCTGACGAAGCGGTTGAAGACCAGGGCCGACAGGGCGATGACGAGGGTGAGGATGACCGCGCCGGCACTGCCGTGACCGAAATCCTGACCCTGGCCGAGGGCGACGTAGTAAAGGTAGACCAAGGGGGGCCGGGCGTAGGGCGGGTACTGGCCGAACGTGGAGAGGATGTTGTAGAACTCGTCGAACGCCTGGAACGCGTTAATGAGCAGCAGGAGCAGGACCGCGGCCGAGGTCGGCCGCAGCTGGGGAAGGGTGATGAAGCGGAACTGCTGCCACGACCCGGCCCCGTCGATGGCGGCCGCTTCGTACAGAGTCGGTGAGATGCGTTGCAGGGCAGCCAGGAACAGGATCATGTAGAACCCGACCTGCAACCACAGACGGGCCGACACGATGACGAGCCAATACCACGGCGGCCGGGTCAACGACAGGAACGGGATGGCGTCGTGACCGGCCAGGGCGAGCCCGGCGTTGACCATCCCCGAGGGGACTCCGGCGAAAATCGACATCTTCCAGATCAGGGCGGCCACGACATACGAGCAGGCGGTCGGGAGGAAGAAGACCGACCGGAAGAAGGTCTGCATGACGCGGGTACGCGCAACCAATAGCGCTGTCAGGAGCGAGAGGGCGAAGGTCGTCGGGACGATGCCGGCCGCGAACACGACGAAGGTGCTCAGGCTGGACCGGAAGGCCTCGTCGCGCATCATGTCGGCGTAATTGCCCAGGCCCACGAAGCGGGTCGGCGTCACCGTGTTGTAGGCATCGAAGAAGCTGAGGTAGATGCTCCACGCGATCGGGACGTAAATGAAGACGACGAGGCCGATCACGAAGGGGCCGACGAAAACCCAGAACCAGAGGTTCTGGTTCTGCCGGCCCCGCAGCCGTCGCCCGAGGGAGACCGGGGTCGCCGTCACCGTGTCGGCCGGATCAGCCGAGGACCCGCTTGACCTCGGCTTCGGCGATGGCCTTGACCTTGGCGATCTCGGCCTTGGCGTCCGCACCGTTCTTGACGATATTGGTCATCATGTCGCCGAACGCGGTGGCGCACTTGGGAGTCCACAGGATCGAGTTCTGGGCGTGCCCGAACTCCTGCGCCGCCGCCGCGGCATCCTTGGCCGGGCCGCTCTGAAGGGTCTTGGCCTGGGGGACCAGGCTGGCGCGCGCGGGGATGTGGAACCCGTATGCCGTGGCGAAGTCGAGTTGCTTGTCCGTCTGGTCCACCCACAGCCACTTGACGAACGCCTTGGCGGCCTCGACATTGGCCGACTTGGCGTTGACGCAGGATCCGTAGGCGCCGACGACCACGGACTTCTTGCCACCGGGCATGGCCGGCCAGGGAATCGCACCGTAGTCGTCCTGGATCTCCTTCTCGATGCTCGGGAAGGTCCACAGGCCGGTGAACTGCATCGCCGTCAGACCCGAGGTGAGGGCGGACGCGTCATACCAGTCCTTCGGCGCAGCCTGGAGGAGGTACTTGCTGGTGAACATCTCGCGCAGTTTGCCGAACGCGGCGACCGCGGAATCGGTGTCGAAACCGAACCCGCCCGTTTCATCGAGATAGTCCAGCCCGGCCGAGAAGAGCATCGGGGCGCCCATCAGTCCGACCCCGCCGTCGTTGCCGAGGAACAGGCCCTTGACCTTGTCGGTCGTCAAGGCCGTCGCGGCCGTGATCAACTCGTCGATCGTCTCCGGCGGCTTGACACCGGCCTTGTCGAACATCGACTTGCGGTAGACGAGGATCTGCATGTCGATGACCTGCGGCACGGCCCAGAGTTTGCCGTCGTAGGTCATCCGCTTGAGCACCGCCGGGTTGAAGTCGGAGTCGGCATCCCCGAGCAGGCCGGTGAGGTCGGCGACCTGACCCCCCTTGATCATGTCGATCGTCGGTCCGTTGCCGTACTCGAAGACGTCGGGTCCCGAGGAGGTGAGCAGCGAGGCCGCGGTCGTCTGGTCGTAATCTCCCGGCTTCCACGTGACCTTGACGTCGGCGTCGGGATAGGCCTTGGCATAGCCTTCGACCGCCTGCTGGGTGCCGGCCTCGCCGTACTGGTGATACCACTGCTGGAGGGTCGGCTTGGCGCCCCCTGCCGACGACGATCCGCTCGATCCGCTGGTCGCGCTAGTGCCGCCCGAGGTCGTGGAGGTGCTGCGACCGGTGTTCCCGCCGCAGGCGGCCAGCGCGCCCATGCCGGCGGCCGTCCCACCCAGGGCCAGCAATTGGCGACGCCCCAACTGACCGATGACCGTGCGTTCCGACATACGTCCTCCTCGTCGTCAGCCGCGGCGCCGAGCGCCCCGGCGGGCATTGTCCGTACCGACACGCTAACGGGTGCGAGCCCTCGCGGCGCGCCGACATACCGGGGGTATGCCGTGAATCCCCCGTGAGGCCCGGCTCCGGTCATCGGCGGGCAGCCGACGGTCAGACGCGCAGCAGGATCTTGCCGCTGACGTCGCCGGCGGCCATCTTGGCGAAGCCTTCGCGGGCACTCGCGAGATCGAGGACGCAGTCGACGCGCGGCTCCAGGCCGGTGTGCTCGACGAACCGGGCGAGCCGATCCAACTCGATGCGGCTGCCCATGGTCGACCCGACGACCCGCAACTGCTTGAAGAAGATCTTGGTCAGTTCCGCCTTCGCCGGGGCGTCGCCGGACGTCGCCCCCGAGATGACGATGGTCCCGCCCGGGCGCAGCGAGTTGACCGAGTGCGACCAGGTCGCGGCACCGACCGTTTCGAGGACCGCGTCGACCCGGTCGGGGAGGCGGGCTCCGGACTCGAACGCCCGGTCCGCGCCGAGTTCGACGGCCAGGTCGCGCTTGGCCGCATCGCGTGAGGTCGCCCAGACCCGCAACCCGGCGGCGGACCCGAGCTGGATCAGCGCGGTCGCCACGCCGCCTCCGGCCCCTTGGACCAGGACCGTGTCACCGGGCTGCACGGCGGCATTGGTGAAGAGCATCCGATAGGCCGTGAGCCAGGCCGTCGGCAGGCACACGGCGCGCTCCCAACTCAGGCCGGCGGGCTTGGGAATGACATTGGCGCGTGGGACGGCCACCCGTTGCGCCAGCGTCCCCGGGTGGACCTCCGAGAGCAGCGACCGCCGCGGATCGAGCGTCTCGTCCCCACTCCAGCCCGGCGAGGCGACGACGGCGTGGACGATGACCTCGTTCCCCTCGGGGTCATGGCCGACCGCGTCGCAGCCGAGGATCATCGGCAGGCGGTCGGCGGGCAGCCCGACGCCCTTGAGCGACCAGAGGTCGTGATGGTTCAGCGCGGCGAGGACGACGTCGACGATCACCCAGTCCGCGGGGGGCGTCGGATCGGGGAACTCCCCGATCTGCAGGCCGGACAAGGGGTCGGTCGTGGACTGGCTGACGGCGGCTGCGGCGAGCATCTCCCCACACTATCCGCCGGGTTGTCAGGGGGTCCCGGAGAGGCCGGTGCAGGCGCGTGCCTGCTCCCACAGGTCTAATAGACGCGCGGCATCTGCCGCCGCCGGCGCAGCCGGTATGCCGTTCGCCCCGATCAGGAGGGGCCGCCAGACGGCGTCGGTCACCACGGGCGCGGACCGCGCCCCCGGCCGGGTCGTCCGGGCGGCGGCCGCATCGACGGTGAGGGTGAGAATGCCGGTGCGGGAATCCGGCTCGGCCGAGCGCCACCAGACGAAGTTGCCGAGGCCGTAATCGACATACGTCGAGCCGAGCCAGCCGGCTCCATTGACTCGGTGGCTGTGCGCACCGACAACGATGTCGGCGCCGGCCGTCGCCAGGGCCTGCGCGGTGGCGGTGGACCGCCCGTCGGGGCAACTCTGGTAATCGTCGCCCCAGTGCACGAAGACGACGACGAGGTCGACCGTGTCCCGGATCGCCGCGACGGCCGAGGCGATGCGGTCGGGCGGGTCGCTGCTGGCCACCCCCGGCTGCGTCGCCGACGCGGAGTGAAGGGGCAGCGTCGTCTCGTCGCGGACCTGGTCGACCCCGAACACCGCGACGTGCAAGCCGGCGACGTCGAGGATTGTGGGTGCAAAGGCCTCGGCCTCGTTCGCCCCGAGCCCGACGATCGGCACCGGCGAGGTCTTCTTGGCCGCGAGGGTGTCGCCGAGCCCGACCAGCCCGTAGTCGACGGCGTGATTGTTGGCCTGGGTCAGGACCGTGAGTCCGCCTCCCTTGAGGGTGGTCAGTGCCGACGCGGGCGCCCGGAAGTGGAAGGCCTTGGGCTCCGGGGTGCCGCGCTCGGTGATCGCCGTCTCGAGATTGGCCATGCGCAGGTCGGCATCACCCCACAGTCCCGCCAGCGGTGCCAATCCGGCCGGATCGGTCGCGAGGGGGGCGAGATAGTCGGCGAAGTGGATGTCGCCGCCGAAGGCGAGTTTGACCTGTGCCTTGGCCGGGTGCGATGAGGAGGACCGCGCTGAGGCGGACGAGGACCGGCCGGCCGAGGATTGGCCCGCGCCCGCCCCAGCCTTGTCGGTCGTCCCCGAGCTCCCACTGCAGCCGGCGGCGACGAGCAATATCCCCGCGAGCGTCGCCGTGGATCGCCACCGGCGCCACTGTCCTGACCTCATGCCGACACGGTAGGCGAGGGTGTTACGTCCGCGGCGGCGGCGCGCGGGACCGCCCGGTTTGCTCGGGTGCCTAGGATCGGCGCGTGGGTTGGGCGCGGTTCGGGAGGCGGACGGCATACGACGTCGTCGCGGTGACCCATGACATCGACGAGGTGCGGGAGGGGTTCTGGGCGATCGTCGTCGACTTCGAGGGGGACCTCACCGGGGTCCGCTTCGCCCACCACGGCCGGCGCACCCTCGCTCGCCCGAACGACTACCGTCCGTGGAGCCCGCTGGACCAGGCGTGGGCGACCACCGTCGATCGCGAGGGCTATCTCGGAAAGGTCACCCTCATCAAGGAGGCGATCGCGCGGGGGGAGGTCTACCAGGTCAATCTCTGCCGGATCCTGAGCCATCCTCTCCCCGCCGATGCCTATCTGCCGGCCCTGGCCACCATCCTCACGCGCGGCAATCCCGCACCCTATGCCGCGACCGTCCACGTCCCCGAGCACGGGGTCGATGTCGTCTGTGCCTCACCGGAGAGGTACCTGCGGCGGGAGGGTGACCGGCTCGTGTCGAGCCCGATCAAGGGGACCGCGGTCAGCGCGGCGGCCATGCTGGGCAAGGACTATGCCGAGAACGTCATGATTGCCGACCTCGTCCGCAACGACCTCCAGCGGGTATGCCGACCGGGCACCGTCGTCGTCGACCACCTGTGCGCCGTTGAGGCCCACCCGGGTCTGGTCCACCTCGTCACCGACGTCTCCGGCGTGATGGTGCCGGGGGTGACGTGGCGGGAGATCCTCGACGCGAGCTTCCCCCCGGGCTCGGTGTCGGGGGCACCCAAGTCGTCGGCGTTGACGATCATCGGCGACCTGGAACCGACCCCGCGGGGACCCTACTGCGGCGCGATCGGCTGGATCGACGCCGACCGGGGGGAGGCGGAACTCGCGGTGGGTATCCGGACGTTCTGGGCGACGCAGGACGCGGGCGTGCGCATGCTCCACTTCGGCGCCGGCGCGGGGATCACCTGGGGGTCTGACCCCGAGGCGGAATGGGAGGAGACGCGCTTGAAAGCGGCACGGCTGGTTGGGCTGGCGTCGGGAACTTTGGCACCATGGGCCTTGTGATTCGGGTCTGGGTCAATGGCGACCTCCACGACAGCGAGGGCGCTGCGCTCTCGGCGATCGACCACGGCGTGACGGTGGGCGACGGGGTATTCGAGACGTGCAAGATCGTCCGGGGTGAGGTCTTCGCCGCCGGGCGGCACCGGGCGCGCCTGCGCCGCAGCGCGGCCGGACTCGGGCTCGGACCCCTCGACGAGGCGATGATCGACGCCGGTATCAAGGCGGTCCTCAGTGCGGGGGAGCGGATCGAGTTCGGGCGCCTGCGCTACACCGTCACCGGGGGGCCCGGGCCGCTCGGGTCCGATCGCGGCGACGTCCTCCCGACCTATATCGTCACCGCCGCCCCCGCGGCCCCGCCCGCCCCGACCGGGACCCTGGCCGTGACGCCGTGGACCCGCAACGAGCGGTCCGCGGTCGCCGGATTGAAGACCACGTCGTATGCCGAGAACGTCGTCGCCCTCGCTCATGCCCACGAGCGTGGGGCCATGGAGGCCGTCTTCGCGAACAGCCGCGGCGAGTTGTGCGAATGCACCGGGAGCAACGTCTTCGTCGTGGTCGGCGGCGAGATCCTCACGCCCCCGCTCTCCTCAGGTTGCCTGGCTGGGATCACCCGCGAGTTGGCGATCGAATGGTGTCGTCAGGAGGGGCTGACCGTGGTCGAGGAGGCCCTGCCGCTGAGTGTGCTGCATACCTGCCAGGAAGTCTTCATCACCTCGAGCACCAGGGATGTGCTCCCGATCGGGCGCGTGGACTTCCGCAGCCTGCCCGCACCCGGGCCGGTGACCGCCCGCGCCGCCGAGATCTTCGCCGCCCGAGCCGCGGCCGACCTGGACCCGTGACCGGCCAGGGACCGGTCGAGCGGGCGCACGGCCGAGGGGAGCGGGGGCGCGGGGACGACGGCATACTCCTGGACGCCCATGACGACGAGTGGGAGTGGCGGCGGCGGATCCGGGCCAACCCCGCCACTGCACGCCTCTATCGGCTGGTGATCGCGCTCGGGGGTCTGGTCATCGTCGTCGCCGGCCTGGCCTTGGTCCCGCTGCCGGGACCGGGGTGGCTGGTGGTCTTCGCGGGCCTGGCGTTGTGGGCCAGTGAATTCGAGTGGGCCCAACGCGTGCTGGACTGGGTGAAGGCACGGGTCCACGCGTGGAACACCTGGGTTCGGGCCCGCCCGTGGTGGGTTCAGGGGATCGCCATGCTGGGGACGGTCGTTGTCGTCCTCGCCCTCATCGTGATCGTGCTGCGCCTTTCGGGAATACCGTCGTTTCTCCCGGACGGACCGGAAACCTACCTTCGCCGCCTGCTGACCGCTGGCGGGATCGATCAGCAGGGCTTATAGGACGGCCAACTCGCGGCGTCGGTCACCGTATGCGGGGCCCCGTTCGCGTCGGTATAGGTGTACACCAACGCGAGGGTCATCGTCCCCTGTGCCTCACACGTGGCCTGAACGGTGGTCGCGGTGATGGTGCAGGTCTTGCCTGGGGCGATCGTGCAGCAGAAGCTCTGAGTCGTATCGATGTCGACCGTGGGGCATCCGTTGGGTGTCGCGCTGCCGCCGGTGACGCACACCGTGTAGGAGACCGTTCCATTGTTGGTGAAGCTCAGCTTGAACTGGAACTTCTTGGTCCCCTTGGTGATCTTGCAGACGGTGCTGGATTTGTCGGCATTGAAGACCACCGGGGGCACAGAGGCAGCCGCCGGTCGCGCGGCAGAGACGAGAACGAGGGTCGGGGTGACCCAGGCGGCTCCGCGAGCGAGCGTGCGTCGGCTCGGCACGGTGGATGAGGTGGACAGGTCCGGCATGGTGTGCACTCGTTTCCCCAACGGTGCGGACTGTGGTGGTCCGCGCGTACGCGCAGTATGTGAGATGTTCCTGGCCGGTAACCAGTCGCAACTTATGACGACAACACCCGTGGGCGGGCAACATCTGTCGTCGTTGAGCCGGAGCGTGACGAGGAACGACGGTCCCTGGTGGTCACCGTGGGCCCAGGCCGCCAGGTCCGACGGCACAATGGTCACCGTGCAGGACATGATGATCGGCATACTCGACCAGCCGGCGTGGCTGGTGTATCTGATCGTTGCCGCCGTGGTGTTTGCAGAGGATGCCTTCTTTGCAGGGTTCGTCATCCCCGGCGAGACGGCGGCGATCCTCGGCGGGGTGACGGCCAGTCTCGGGCATACCAGCCTCGCGTGGATGATCCTCGTGGTGTGTGCCGCCGCCATCCTGGGGGATAGCGTCGGCTACGAAGTCGGTCGGACCCTGGGGGCGCGGCTCTTGCGCCACCGCGCTCTCGAGCGGCACGGTCATCGCGTGGAGAAGGCCCAGGATTTCCTGCGCCGGCGTGGGGGAAGCGCGGTCTTCCTCGGCCGGTGGACCGCCTTCTTTCGCGCGATGATGCCGGCCCTCGCCGGGAGCGCCCGGATGCCCTATGGCACCTTCCTTGCCTGGAATGCCGTCGGCGGGATCGCCTGGGGCGCCACCGTCGTCATCGCCGGCAACCTCGCCGGTCGCAGCTATGAGAAGGTCGCCCACTATCTCGGCAGCGGCGCGGCTATCGTCGTCGCGGCCGTTGTCGTCGGGGCACTGATCGTCTGGCATTTCCGTCGGGAGCGCGCGGAGGCGGGGTGACCGGCATCCGGCTCCCCGCCCGTCGGGAAGGTTCTCCTCGCGCCGGCGCGGTGGGGTATGGTTGCCCGGCCGCGATGCGGCCCCAGGACGTGTAGCTCAGCTGGTTAGAGCGTTCGCTTCACACGCGAGAGGTCGGGGGTTCGAGCCCCTCCACGTCCACCAGCGCATTCGTCCGCGGCGCCTCCTCACTGCGCCGCCGGGGCGGCGAAGGCGCGGTAGGTGCGGGCTTGTGCCACGACCAGCACAGGGAGTGCGATCAACAGGCCGAGGCCGCATGGCAGGGCGGCGACTGCGGCGATGATCGCGGCGAGGATGTCGAAGACGAGGATCGGGCCGGGGTGGGCGATGACCATGAGGGTGCTGCGCTTGATGGCCGCGAAAATTCCGGTGCCGGCAGCGATCATGTCGAGGACGGCGAACTGTGCGGCGACTGCGGCGAGGATCGTGGGGATGTAGAACAGGTACGTGCCGAGAACGGCGACGAGGCCCAGCAGGAGCGCCAAACCGAAGACCCGGCCCTTGCTCCACCCGGCGTACATCTCGCTCATGGAGGGGCGGCGGCCGTCGGCCACGTCGAGGCCACCCTTGGACAAGCCGGCATAGCTCGCCTGGGTCGCTGCAATCAGCAGGGCGGTGCCGAGGGCGAAGGTAATCGCGGCACCGGTGGCGACGTTATTCGTCGTCTCGTAATCGGCGTTGGCGGTGGCCCCCACTCCCGCGAGCAACGCGACGATGACCACGAAGTAGTAGATCGTCCACACGACGCCCTGCACGATACCGACAACGAGAACCGGAACCATCAGGGTGGAAGGGCTCTCGGAGAACTTGGCCCACCCCTCTTTGAGCGCGCCGATGGGGTCGTATGCCGTGAACCCGCCCCCGCTTGCGCCCCCCGGTCCCCAGCCGGCGTGGTCGGAGATGGGGCCGGTGGTGGGGTACGGCGCCGTCCCGGGGTAGCTGTGAGGCGGGGCGGGCGTCTGGGGGTACGGCATGGACGTCGGTGGTGGGGCATACGGTCCGTATGCCGGGGTCGCGGAATAGCCGCCCGCTGTCGGTGCCGGGGAATAGGGTCCGGATGCTGGAGGTGGGGGATACGGCGCGGGTGCGGCAGACGACGCGGGGGGAGCCTGAGGTGAGGACGATGCAGGTGGGGCGGGTGGTTGGGGGCTTCGGACGGCCTCCGCCACCTCCTGCGGGCGTCCGCACCCGGGGCAGAAGGCGTGCTCCGCCTGGATCGGAGTGCCGCACGTCCAACAGGGGGTGGGGTTCATCGGATTCTCCTGTACTCAAGGACGCGTCGAGCTTCCCGCATCCCGGTGCCCGAGCCGATGTCCGACATTCCGACGACACGGCGTTTTCGCCGGCGCTGGCCCGGCCCACCACCCGTGCGCTTCAATCGGCGCCATGAGTGTCATCGGGCAGGTCGTGTCGATCAGGATTCATCCCGTCAAGGACGAGCCCGGCGTCGAACTCGACACGGTGACCGTCGCCGAGGCGGGCTTGGACGGCGACCGGCGCAAGAAGGCGCCCGTCCATCTCGTCGGCCACGATCGGCCCGAGACGCGCGCCAACCTCGTCCTGGACGTGCCGAGCGCCGACCTCGAGGCTCTGGTGGGCGCTCGGGTCACGGTCGGCGGTGTCGTCCTTGGCATCGCCCGGACCGCCGGCACCTGCGCCGGGGCGTATGCCGATGTCCTCACCCCCGGGACCATCTCCCGTGGAGATGTGGTCACCCGTGGAGATGTGGTCACCCGGGAGTGAGCGAGGCTCAGCTGGCGCGGACGGACGCGATCAGGTCGCGATACCAGCCGAAGGAGTCCTTGGGCGTGCGCACGAGCGTGTCGAAGTCGACATGGACCAGCCCGAACCGCTTGGTGTAGCCCTCGGCCCACTCGAAATTGTCCATCAGCGACCAGCAGAAGTAGCCCGCCAAAGGCGCGCCCTGCTCGCGCGCGGCGGCCAGCGCCGCGAGGTGACTGTCCAAGAAGGCGATGCGCTCGGCGTCGGCGACCCTGCCCGTCTCGTCCGGACCGGTGTTGTAACAACAGCCGTTCTCGGTGACATACATGGGGGGGAGGCGATCGGCATACCGCTGGGTCAGTTGGACGGCGATCTCCCGCAACCCGTCGGGGACCACCGGCCAGTCGAACTCGGTGCGCGGGTAGCCCTCGACGCTACGGATGTGGAAGGGCATCCCCGAGGCGAACGCCGTCGGTGCTCCGTGGTCGTCCCCGGGCGTGGCGGCGACCAGGGTCGGGTTGTAGTAGTTGAAACCGTAGAAGTCGAGGGGGGCGCTGATCGTGGGCAGATCGTCGGCGGCAGTCGGTGGGAGGAGCCCGGCGAGGATCTCGGGATAGGTGCCCAGAAGGATGGGGTCGGCATAGAGCCGGTTGTAGACCGCATCGGCGAGGCTCGCGGCTGCCGTGTCTTCCGGCGACTGCGACGCGGCCCAGATGGGGGAGTGGTTGTTGGCCGACCCAACGGCGGCGGCGCCGGCCGCCCGGAGAGCGGCCACCGCGAGGCCGTGGCCCAGGAGCAGGTGGTGGGCGACCGGAATAGCACCGACGCCGAGTTGTCGACCGGGTGCATGGGTTCCGAAGGCGTACCCGAGGAAGGTGACGACATTGGGCTCGTTGACGGGGAACCACATGGCCACGCGGTCGGCGAGCCGGGCGGCGACCACGGCGGCATACTCCCCGAAGGCCTCGGCCGTCGCCCGCTCCGTCCACCCGCCGGCAGCCTCCAGCGGGCTGGGCAAATCCCAGTGGAAGAGCGTCGGGCAGGGCTTGATGCCCTTCTCGCACAACGCATCGACGAGCCTGTCGTAGTAGTCCAGGCCGGCCTGGTTCACGCTGCCACGACCCTCGGGGATGACCCGCGGCCAGGCGATCGAGAAGCGGTAGGCCTCGACCCCCAGATCGACCATCGCCGCGACGTCCTCGCCGAGCCGGTGATAGCTGTCGCAGGCAACCGCCCCGCTGGAACCGTCGAGGATGGTGCCCGGGGTGTCGCAGAAGTCGTCCCAGACGCTACGGCCACGGCCGTCCTCGCTCACCGCCCCCTCGATCTGGTAGCTCGCGGTGGAGACGCCGAAGAGGAAGTCAGGAGGAAGGGCAACCATGGACGGCAACGCTAGCCGAGTGCGGCCCCGGCCGCGTTCGCGGCAGCCGCCGCCGCGCCCCACCCCAACGTCGCGAGCAGGGGGGCGGCATCCTGGGCCGTCGCCGCATCGTCGAGCCGACCCCCGGCAGCGACCAACCGGGCCAATCGCGGCGGAAGGGTGTAGGCGAGGACGGCGCTGTTGACCCCCTCGCTGCTGAGATAGATCGCGTGGTCGGCCGTGACGGCCAATCCCTCGCCCTGCGGCTGGCTGGGCAGGAGCGCCGACCCGAGCAACCGCATGGACGGGAACCCGTAGAGGTAGATCTTCCCGTAAGTCCGCAGCAGCACATGGGTCCCATCGGCCGTGAACGCCCCATCTGTCACGATCGCGGTCACCGGAGCGATCCGGGTCAGCGGGTTGACGGCATCGGGGCGCAGGGTCACCGGTGCGGCATATAGTGCGGCCCCGGTGACCTGCTTGGTCGCGATATAGACCCGCCCGGTCACCGGGTGGACCAGGAGCGCCTCCGCGTTGTGGGAACCGGTCGGATACCGCAAGGTGTATGCCGTGGGCGTCGCCTTCTGGGTGACCGCACCCACGGGCACCTTGAGGATCTGGATGGTCCGCCGCTGCCGGGAGTTGTCGCCGATGTCGCCGACCCAGACCGACGCCCCATCGGCGGGGGCGAGGGCCTCGTCGTCAGTGGGCAGGCCATCCCACTGAGTTAGGCCGACAGTCCGTCCCGAGCCGTCGACGACGAACACCCGGCCCGAGTCGCCGGAGTCGTTGACGGTCACGAAGAGGTCTCCCACCGTGACCAGGCCGGAGGACTCGGTGATGGCGCTGTCGGCGAAAGTGAAGACGACGGTCGAGTCGGCGGATGCGCTCGTGGTGAGCAGCGCCGCTGACGCCGGGACGAGCCCCGCGGCGACGGCGGTCAGCAGGCGGGAACGGGTACTCACGTCGATCGACGGTAACAGGCGCGCCTGGGTGGAGAGGACTGCGATCAACCCGCCACCGTAGGATTCCAGGCATGCCGGCCGACCGCCACGACCCACACTCCGGCCACGCCATCACGCCGGAGATCACGCCGGAGGACGCGGCCGACTTCCCCGGATCCCCCGACGGTTTCGAGCGGCTGTGGACCCCTCACCGGATGGTGTACATCACCGGCGAACGGGCGACCGAGGAGGCCGGAGACGGGTGTCCTTTCTGCGCCGCCCCCGGTCGGGACGATGCGACCGGCCTGATCGTCCACCGCGGTCGGCTGACGTATGCCGTGCTCAACCTCTTCCCCTATAACCCCGGTCACGTCCTGATCTGCCCCTACCGGCATGTGTCCGCCTATGTCGACCTCACTCCCGAGGAGACCGCCGAGTTCACCGCCCTGACCCGGACGGCGATCCACGCCCTCCGGCTGTCGTCCGCGCCGCACGGGTTCAACATCGGCATGAATCAGGGGGCGGTGGCCGGGGCAGGGGTGGCCGCCCACCTCCACCAGCACATCGTTCCGCGCTGGGGGGGCGATGCGAACTTCCTCCCCATCGTGGCCCGGACCAAGGCGCTGCCGGCGCTCCTTGAGGACGTTCGGGAGTCCTTGATCCGGGTCTGGCCCGCCGCTGAGGCCGCCGCAGCCGGCGCCTGACCCGGCCGGAAACCGCGAGCCTGTCGGGGCGCGGCATACCCGCTGGCTAGTCTGTCCGTCACCATGCTCAATCGATTCGCCCGCGCCTTCTTCACGAAGGTGTTCACTCCGGTCGCCAAGCTCTTCCTCGCCCTCGGCATCAGTCCCGACATCGTGACGATCGTCGGAACCATCGGCGTGTGCGCCGGCGCGTTGCTCTTCTATCCCCGCCACGAGTTCCTCGTCGGCACCCTCGTCATCACGGCGTTCGTCTTCTCCGACACCATCGACGGGGTCATGGCGCGGATGTCCGGCCGGTCCGGCAAGTGGGGGGCCTATCTCGACTCCACCCTCGACCGACTCGGCGATGCGGCGATCTTCGGGGGATTGGTGCTCTGGTATGCCGGGGACGGCAAGGACATCATCATGGCCGGCCTCGCCCTGGCCTGCCTGATCCTCGGCAGCGTGGTGTCCTATGCCAAGGCCCGCGCCGAGGGTTTGGGCATGACGGCAAATGTCGGGATCGCCGAGCGGGCGGACCGACTCGTCGCCACGCTCGTCACCACGGGATTGGTCGGGATGGGGCTGTCCGAGATCGTCCTGACCGTGGTTCTGGCGCTGCTCGCCCTGGCGAGCCTGGTGACCGTGATCCAGCGGATGTGGGCGGTGCGGGTTCAGGCGCTGGCCGAGTCGTGAGCACGGGTGACCTGCTGACCGTCGCCGGGTTCCGGACCGGGTGGGCGTTGGCCCGCTGGCTCCCCGAGCGGGCGGCATACGCCCTGGTCGACGCGCTGGCGGCCACGGCATACGCCCGAGGGGGCGACGATATCGACCGGCTGCGCGCCAACTATGCCGCGGTCCGGCCCGACCTCGATCCGGCCGCGCTCGACGCCCTGGTCGCGGAGGGGGTGCGGGCCAACTTGCGCTACTACTACGAGACCTTCCGGTTGCCGGCCATGTCCGGGACCGACATCGACGCCCGAGTCCGGGTCGAGGGCGATGCCCCGGTTCGGGCCGAGCTCGCCGCCGGTCGCCCGGTGATCTGCTTCCTGGGCCACCTGGGCAACTGGGACCTCGCCGGCGCTTGGTGCTGCCGGACCCTCGGGCGGGTCGTCACCGTGGCCGAGGTGGTCAAGCCGGAGCGGATCTATCGGGAGTTCCTCGACGTCCGCACCTCGATGGGGATGCGGGTCATCCCCCTGACCGAAGGAGTCGACACCTTCGCCCAGGTCCGCCGGGAGACGACCGGTCCGGTCGTGGTCCCGCTGCTGGCCGATCGGGACATGACGGGAGCGGGCATCGACGTCGATTTCGTGGGACGCCGCACCCGGATGGCGATCGGGCCGGCCGCTCTTGCCCTCACGACAGGCTCGCTCTTGGTCCCCGTCTCCATCCGGCACGAGCCCAGGGGAGCCGGGTGGGGGATCGTCATCACCTTCCACGACCCGGTCGCCGCCCCGCCGCCGGGGCCGACCCGCCGCCGAATCCTCGCAATGACCCAGACCTGCGCGGACGTCATCGCCGACGAGATGCGGACACACACAGCCGACTGGCACATGTTCCAGCGGATCTTCACCGACGATCGCGGCGAGTCGCCCTGATGCGGGTCGGGATTGTCTGTCCGTACAGCTTCGACGTCCCGGGCGGGGTCCAGTTCCATGTCCGCGATCTCGCCCGGTATCTCCTGGCCGCCGGTCACCACGCGTCGGTCCTGGCGCCCGCGGACGACAACACCGAGCTTCCGGACTACCTCGTCTCGTGCGGGCGGGCGGTGCCCGTGCGCTACAACGGATCCGTAGCCCGGCTGACCTTCGGCCCGGTCACCGCAGCCCGGGTTTCGCGCTGGCTTTCCGACGGGAACTTCGACGTCGTCCACCTCCACGAGCCAGTCACCCCGAGCGCGTCGCTGCTTGCCCTCTGGGCCGCTGAGGGTCCCATCGTCGCGACCTTTCACACGGCCAACTTGCGCTCACGGGCGATGCAGGCGGCCTACCCGATGTTGCGCCCGTCCCTGGAAAAGATCGGCGGACGCATCGCCGTCAGCGAGGAGGCGCGCCGCACCGTGACAACCCACCTCGGCGGTGACGCAGTCGTCATCCCCAATGGTGTCGACGTCGCCGCGTTCGCGTCCGCCACCGTCGATCCGCGGTATGCCGGCACCCCCGACCGCCCGACGGTCGCCTTCCTCGGACGGATCGACGAGCCGCGCAAGGGGCTGCACGTCCTCAGCCGGGGATTCGAGGAGGTTCTGCGGGCCCGGCCGGGGGCACGGCTGCTCATCGCCGGCCCCGGGTCGGTCGAGCAGGCGCGTGAGCGGATGACGCCGTCGGTGGCTGCGGCCAGCGAGTTCCTCGGGCTGATCAGCGATGCGGACAAGGCCAGGCTCTTCGCCTCGGTCGATGCGTATGCCGCGCCCCAGACCGGCGGGGAAAGTTTCGGGATCGTCCTGGTCGAGGCGATGGCGGGTGGGGCCCCCGTCGTGGCCAGCGATCTGCCGGCCTTCGTCCGGGTGCTCCAGCCCGCGCCAGGCGGGGAGGTCGCCGGCGTGCTCTTCCCGAATGAGGACGGCGCCAACCTGGGGCGGTGCTTGGTCGCCCTGCTCGACGATCCGGCCCGACGTGCGGACCTGCGGACGGCGGGGCACCGGCGCGCTGCGTCGTTCGACTGGTCGCGGGTCGCCAAAGACATCGTCGCGGTCTACGACACCGTGACCAATACGGGAGGCTGGTGAGCCATGGAAACCGTCACGTGGGTCGTCGTTGCGGTCGCCGTCCTGCTCGCCGCCGCGTGGTATCTCTCCTACAGCGCCGCCCG
This sequence comes from Nostocoides sp., assembly GCA_016702415.1. Lineage (GTDB taxonomy): Bacteria > Actinomycetota > Actinomycetes > Actinomycetales > Dermatophilaceae > Nostocoides_A. Next base: position 46,894 of record JADJEA010000024.1, on the reverse strand, counting down.
ACTCGACCGTCTGCACGCCCAGGTTGAGGGGTCCCTATCCGCGTTGGACGCGCATCTCGTGCGCCGGGCCGAGGCGGCGCTCGAACTCGCCAACGCGGGGGCGCTCGATCCCGCCTCGGCGCTCCTGCTGGCCTCGGCCGCCTCGGATGCCCTGGAACGGACCACGGATCGCCTCGGCGACGACGACCTGCTCGAGGGGCAGCATTTCGGGGGTCGAGAGAGCGTCGAGTCGGACCTGACCCAGTCTCTTGCGCTGGCGTTGACCCCCGACATCGTCGCCGACATCGTCGCCCGGGACGGACTCGCCGCCGATGCCTTGGACCGCCTCGAAGCCGCGAGCCGACGGGTGCAATTGGCCCGGCGCTTCCACAACAACGCTGTCAAAGACGTCCAGCGGGTCCGCGGCAAGACCGTCGTCCGGGTTTTCCGCCTTGCCGGCCACGCCGACCTGCCGCAGACGGTCGAATTCGACGACGAGCTCCCCGTCCTGAGCGCCGTTGCCGGCCCGCCCTCCTGACCTGGGCCCCGATCTGTCCGTGAGGCCCATGGACGTGAGTCCGGCGCGTCTTCGTGCTCATCCTCCCGCATACCAGCGCAGAGGCACGTGCGACAAGACGCAATAGACTCTGCGGCGCCGTGCGGGAGCGCGCGGCATACCCCCGACCGATGCTCCGAGCGAGGACCGATCCGTATGACGAATCCCACCACCCCCGAGGCCCTCACCGGCACCGCCCGAGTCAAGCGGGGCATGGCCGAGATGCTCAAGGGCGGCGTCATCATGGACGTCGTCACCCCGGAACAGGCCAAGATCGCCGAGGATGCCGGGGCCGTGGCGGTCATGGCCCTCGAACGGGTCCCGGCCGACATTCGCGCCCAGGGCGGTGTCTCGCGGATGAGCGACCCCGACATGATCGACGGGATCATCGCGGCCGTGTCCATCCCGGTGATGGCCAAGGCACGGATCGGTCACTTCGTCGAGGCGCAGGTCCTCCAGTCCCTCGGCGTGGACTACATCGACGAGTCGGAAGTGCTCACGCCGGCCGACTACGCCAACCACATCGACAAATGGGCCTTCACCGTCCCCTTCGTGTGCGGGGCCACCAACCTCGGCGAGGCGTTGCGCCGGATCACCGAGGGGGCGGCGATGATCCGCTCCAAGGGGGAGGCGGGCACCGGTGACGTCTCCAACGCGACGACGCACATGCGCCAGATCCGGCAGGAGATCCGCCGCCTCCAGAACCTCCCGGAGGACGAACTCTATGTCGCTGCCAAGGAGCTCCAGGCGCCATACGACCTGGTCAAGGAGGTGGCCCAGGCCGGCAAGCTCCCGGTGGTCCTTTTCACCGCCGGGGGCATCGCGACACCGGCCGATGCGGCGATGATGATGCAACTGGGCGCCGAGGGTGTCTTCGTAGGGTCGGGGATCTTCAAGTCCGGCAATCCCGCCGAGCGCGCCGCAGCCATCGTCAAGGCGACCACCTTCCACGACGACCCCGACGTCATCGCCAAAGTGTCTCGTGGACTCGGAGAGGCCATGGTCGGCATCAATGTCGAGGAGATTGCCCAGCCCCACCGCCTCGCCGAGCGCGGTTGGTGACCCTGCGGGCGGCCGTCACGCCAGCGGCGACCAGGCCATGAGCACGTCGGGCTGTCCCTCCGCGTTGTCTCCATCGCTCCACCGGAGCTATCGGAAGCCCTCGCGCTCGTCGAACCGCAACGCCCCCACGTTCGACTGACAGAGCGCGACAGCGGAGGGTGTGCGCGACTGGGGGGATTCGCCCGGGGTGGGCGCGCGGCATACCATCTGGGACTCGTGACGACGCCGACGATCGGGGTCCTGGCAGTCCAGGGCGATGTGCGCGAGCACCTGCACGCCCTGGACGCCGTCGGTGCCCGGGCGATCCCCGTGCGGCGGCCGGCCGAGATCGAGCGGATCGACGGGCTCGTCATCCCCGGCGGCGAGTCCACGGTCATCGACAAGCTGGTGCGCGCCTTCGACCTGCACGAGCCGCTGCGGGCGCGGCTCGCCGCCGGGCTGCCGGCCTACGGCTCGTGTGCCGGGATGATCCTGCTCGCCGACCGGATCGAGGGCGGGCAGCCCGACCAGCAGACTCTCGGCGGGCTTGACATCACGGTGCGGCGCAACGCATTCGGGCGGCAGGTCGACTCCTTCGAGGAGGACCTCCATATCCGCGAGCTGGGGCCCGAGCCGGTCCGCGCGGTGTTTATCCGCGCGCCGTGGGTCACGAAGGTCGGGCGCGGGGTCGAGGTCTTCGCCCGCGTCGAACACGGCCCGGCAACCGGCGCGATCGTCGGGGTCCGCCAGGGGCCCCTGATGGCGACCTCGTTCCACCCGGAGGTGACCGGGGACCATCGGGTCCACCGCTTCTTTCTCGATCTCGTCCGCCACCGTTGACCGGCCTCACGGACGGGCAATAGTCCGCCGGTGGGCGGGGGCGCGCGCTCGGCATGCGTCCCCCGTGCGGGTATTGCCCGTTCGTCTGGTCGGGGTCCGCTCCGTCGCGCACGCCCACCGGAGTGGTCCGGCGGGGCGGCGGAGGCTCGGCATACGACCCACAGGGCCGCAATCCTTTGGCTACGCCGTCATCCACAGGGCCCGCCGGTCGGACCTACCCACCACGAGGTCCGCGCTGCATCGTGGTCGTATGCCGAGTGGTCGTATGCCGAATGCCTCCACCGCGGTCGTGGACACGCTCTGCTCCCTCGGTGGGATCGCGACTTGGCGGGACCTCGCGGCCATCCATGGCGACGGCGCCATCCGCGCGGCGCGTCGCTCCGGTCAGATCGTGGCGGCCAGCCGCGGCCGGTACGCCCTCGCCGTGGTGGAGGGGCCCCGCCGGTTCGCGCACGCGCACACCGCCGTCCTCGCGGGTCCGTCGGCGGCGCGATGGTACGGCTGGGGTGTGCTGCGGGAACCTACGCGCCCGTGGATCATCGTGCCCCGCCACCGCAAGGTCGCCGGCATCCCCCCGGGGGCATCCCACATTCGGTACGCCGACCTGCTGCCCAGCGATCACCACCTGGGCGTCACCACCCGCCTGCGCACCGTGCTCGACTCGGCGCGCTGGCTGCCCGACATGGACGCGCTGGCGATCGCCGATTCGGCACTTCGCGACGGGGTCGTCTCTCCCAGGGTCCTGCACGACGCCGCCAAAGCCGCACGAGGTCCTGGCGCTTCCCAGGTGCGTCATGTCGCCACCCTGGCGAGCGACCTGGCCGCCAATCCGCTGGAGTCGGCGGCGCGGGCGCTGTGCGTCCGGGCCACGGATGCCGTCGTCACACCTCAACTGCAGGTGTGGGACAGCGGCCTGTACGCGAAGGTCGACCTCGGCATCGAGCATCTGCGCATCGCCATCGAGGTGGAGGGGTACGCCTTCCACGGGGGCCCGGCCGAGTTCGCCCGCGACTGCGTGCGTTACTCCGAACTCGTCGCCTTCGGTTGGTACGTCCTCCGGTTCACCTACGACGACATCCTTCACCACCCCGCGTGGGTGTGCTGGGCGGTTGCCGCCGCAGTCGACCGGCGGCGCGGTCGACGACCCCCCGAGCCGCCCCGGCGCACCCGAGCCGGCCGGACGGACGGGCAATAGTCCCGACGCCATCAGACGCCCAGCGGGAGGTGCGCCCCCGTGGCGCCCCAATGCCCGTCCGTCTGGCGACGCCGCGCCGTCCCCGGTATGCCGCGCCCCCAGATGCCGCGCCGCCCCGGTATGCCGTGCCCCCCGTATGCCGCGACGCCCGCGGGCGAACCTCAACCGGCCACCGGCCCGGTAGGATCGCTGGTCGATCCCGAACGCCACGGACAAACCCGAAGGACGACGCATGTCCGGCCACTCCAAATGGGCCACCACCAAGCACCAGAAGGCCGCCAAGGACGCCAAGCGCGGCAAGCTCTTCGCCAAACTGATCAAGAACATCGAGGTCGCGGCGAAGACCGGTGGCGCCGACCCCGACGGCAACCCGACCCTGTGGGACGCGATCTACAAGGCCAAGAAATCCTCGGTCCCCAACGACAACATCGACCGCGCCGTCAAGCGTGGCTCCGGGGCCGAGGCGGGCGGGGCCGACTGGCAGACCATTACGTATGAGGGGTACGCACCGGCGGGGTCGCCCTGCTCATCGAGTGCCTCACCGACAACCGCAATCGCGCTGCCGCGGAGGTCCGCACCGCCCTCACCCGCAATGGTGGCACTCTCGCCGACCCGGGCTCGGTGGCCTATCTCTTCAAGCGCAAGGGCGTCGTCATCGTCCCCAAGGGCGACAAGACCGAGGACGACATTCTCGAGGTCGTCCTCGACTCCGGCGCTGAGGAGGTCAACGACAACGGGGACAGCTTCGAGATCGTCTCCGAGGCCTCCGACTATGTCGCCGTCCGCAACGCGCTGAAGCAAGCCGGGATCGACTACGACTCGGCCGAGGCGTCCTGGGTGCCCACCCTGCAAGTGCCGGTCGACCTCGAGGGCGCTCGCCGGATGATCCGCGTGATCGAGGCGTTGGAGGACTCCGACGACGTCCAGGACGTTTTCGCCAATGGCGACATCCCGGACGACGTCCTCGCCCAACTCGACGACGAGTAGCCGAGCACGGCCGCCCAGGCGCCCCAAGCGGCGCCGTGACGGGCGTGTCGGGTGGGCGGCACGGCATACGGCGGTATAGCGTGGCCGTCCGAACACACGTTCGGCCACAGTCGCGACCCGGTGCCCCGGAGGAGGTTGACATGCGCGTCCTCGGCGTCGATCCGGGACTGACCCGCTGTGGCCTCGGGGTGGTCGAGGGGGAGCGGGGGCGGGTGCGCATGGTCGCCGTGGGCGTGGTTCGGACACCGTCCGACGCCGAGCCCGGTCAGCGTCTGGTCTATCTCGAGTCGCAGTTCGACCAGTGGCTCGAGAAGTTCGGGCCCGATGTCGTCGCCGTGGAGCGCGTGTTCGCCGACGTCAACGTCGCCTCGGTCATGACGACGGCGCACGCGACGGCGATCGCCTTGCTCGTGGCGGCCCGACGCGGCATACCCGTGGTGTTCCACACGCCGACGGAGGTGAAGGCAGCGGTGACCGGGACCGGTCGCGCCCACAAGGCCCAGGTCAGCGGCATGGTGATGCGCATCCTTCGTCTCACTGAGCCACCCCGCCCGGCCGACGCCGCCGACGCCCTCGCCCTCGCGGTGTGTCATGTATGGCGCGGGGAGGCCCAGGCGAGCATCGACGCCGCCCGCAAGGCCCTGGACGCGCGACGAGTCGCGACATGATCGCCAGCCTTCGCGGGACGCTCGCCCACGTCGGTCTCGACCGCGCGGTGATCGAGGTCGGCGGGGTGGGATTCCTCGTCCACACGACGCCGGCAACCGCCGCCGCGCTGCGGCTCGGGGCCGAAGCCGCTCTCGCGACCAGTCTCGTCGTCCGGGAGGACAGCCTCACCCTCTACGGCTTCGCCTCGCCGGCCGAGCGTGACATGTTCGAGACGGTCCAGACGGTCACCGGGATCGGGCCCCGACTCGCCTTGGCCATGCTCTCGGTGCTGCCGCCCGACCAACTGCGCGCGGCGGTGGCGAGCAACGATCTGGCGACCCTGACCAAAGTCCCCGGCGTCGGCCGCAAGGGGGCCGAGCGGATCGTGCTGGAACTGCGGGACAAGCTCGGTCCCGCAGACGCGCCCGCCGGGCCGTCGTTGACCACATCCGTCGCCGGCCGCGACCAGGTGGTCGAGGCACTCGTCGGTCTCGGGTGGTCGGTCAAGGCGGCGACCGACGCGGTCGAGTCTGTCGCGGCGCGAGCCGATGCGCCGACCGCCGTCACCACCCTCCTTCGCGCGGCGCTTCGTGAACTCGGTGGCCGCTGATGGGGGGCTTCTCCAGCGAGATGCGCGAGAGCCGACCGGGACCGGCGGAGACCGGGCCGGAGACCGCCCGCATCGTCGATCCGACCCGGGAGGCGGACGAGACGATCGTTGAGGCGGCGCTGCGGCCAAAACGGCTCGCCGACTTCCCGGGCCAACCGCGCGTTCGCGAGCAACTCGACCTCGTGCTGCGCGCCGCACGGTTGCGTGGCGCGGCGCCCGACCACATCCTTCTGTCCGGCCCGCCCGGCCTGGGCAAGACGACTCTCGCCATGATCGTGGCCGCCGAGTTGGAGCGTCCGATCCGGGTCACCAGCGGACCGGCGATCCAGCACGCGGGAGATCTCGCCGCCATCCTCTCCAGCCTCGCCGAGCACGAGGTGCTCTTCCTGGACGAGATCCACCGGATGTCCCGGGCGGCCGAGGAGATGCTCTATCTCGCGATGGAGGACTTCCGCGTGGACATCGTCGTCGGGAAGGGTCCTGGGGCCACCGCGATCCCGCTGGAACTCCCGCCGTTCACCGTTGTCGGTGCCACCACCCGCGACGGGCTCCTACCCGCGCCGTTGCGGGATCGCTTCGGCTTCACCGGCCGCCTCGATTTCTACGACCCCGCCGATCTCGCCCGGATCCTACGGCGCTCGGCCGGGTTGCTCGGCGTCGATGCCGACGACGCGGCCATCACCGAGATTGCCGGACGGTCGCGCGGGACCCCCCGGATCGCCAACCGGCTCCTGCGCCGGGTGCGCGACTGGGCCCAGGTCCACGGCGACGGGCGGGTCGACGCAGCGGCGGCCCGAGCGGCGCTCGATCTCTTCGACGTCGACCCGCTCGGGCTCGATCGCCTCGACCGGGCCGTCCTGGACGCCTTGTGCCGCAAGTACGACGGCGGTCCGGTCGGCATCACGACGCTCGCCGTCGCGGTGGGGGAGGAACCCGACACCGTCGAGACCGTGGCCGAGCCCTACCTCGTCCGTCAAGGCTTCCTCGAACGCACCCCACGAGGCCGTATGGCGCGCCCCGCCGCCTGGACGCACCTCGGCCTGACTCCTCCGGTGGGAGTCTCGGGACAGGTCATGCTGCCGCTGGAGGGGCCGCCGGGTGGTCGTTTCGCCCCCTGACCACCACCGCGGGAACCCTCGGACGGCGCGTCGGCGTTGGGTGGGGCGACGACCCGTCGCTTAGACTCCGTCGCGGCTGCCTCCGCGCACCGCCGTCGTCTTGCCACAGCTTCCCAATCCGAAGGACGCGTTCACCATGCACACGGGCCTCGTGCTCGCCGCCTCGTCCGGGGGGGCGCAACTGGGGAGTCTCCTGATTCTCGCCCTGCCGCTGCTGTTGCTCCTCTTCCTCATGCGCAGCCAGCGGCGCCGCAACCGCGAGATCGCGTCCCTGCAGCGCTCGGTCGCCGTGGGAGACGAGGTCGTGACGACGTCCGGGATGTTCGGGACGGTCCGCGAACTCACCGACGACCAGGCGGTCCTGGAAGTCGCCCCTGGCGTCAGCGTCCGATTCGACCGGCGCGCGATCGGCAGCCGCCACCACCCGGCCGCGCCAAGTCCCGCGGCCCCCCAGGACACCGAACCCGGGAACGCCTGATGGCCAGAACGCAGGCTCGGCCCAACAACGCCCTTCGGACGCTCATCGCGGGCTTGGTGGCGACACTTGCCCTTGCCGGACTTCTGGCCGGAGTTCATCTCGGCGGCACCGCCTCGCTGGCGCCCAAGCTCGGCCTCGACCTCGAGGGCGGCACCCAACTGGTCCTGAGCCCGCGCGTGACGGGGAACCAGAAGGTCACCCCCCAGCAAATCGCCCAGGCCCGCGACATCATCTCCCAGCGGGTCGACTCTCAAGGCGTCAGCGGCGCCGAGGTCACGACCCAGGGCGCCGACAACATCGTGGTGAGCATGCCGGGCGACCCCACCCGCCAGCAGGAGGACAACCTTCGACGCTCCTCGGCCCTGCAGTTCCGGCCGGTGCTGGAGGCCGCCGTCTCGGGTGGCACGACGGGCACGGCCAGCGCGACCCAGGGCAGCGGCTCCGGGTCGGCGACAACCGGGACCGGCTCCGGCACGACGTCAGGGTCGGCCACATCCGGGTCAGCGACATCAGGGTCGGCCACGTCGGGGTCGAGCAGCTCCAGCTCCGGCAGTGCCTCCTCCGGAAGCGGCACGCCGACCGGATCGAGTGACAGTTCGACATCGGCGTCCCGCTCGCGCGTCCGATCCGCCATCCCCGCCGCGACAACCGGCTCCAGGTCGTCCTCGTCCTCCTCGAGTTCAGCGTCGTCATCGAGTTCCGCGTCCTCATCCGGGTCCGCGAGCCCGAGCACGCCAGCGGCCAAGCCGACCAGCAGCACCGACCAAGCGTGGCTCAGCGACGACCCGACGCTTGTTCAGACGTTCGCGACTCTCGACTGCAGCAAGCCCGATGCTTTGAAGAATCTCGTCGACGACCCGGAGAAGCCGCTGGTCACCTGCTCGACGGACGGGACGGAGAAGTTCATCCTCGGGCCCGTCGCGGTCTATGGCAAGGACATCGCCGACGCCGTCGCCGGCTACAAGACGGGCCCGACCGGGCAGCCGACGTCCGAGGTCGAGATCGCGCTAACCTTCGACTCGGCCGCGACCAAGACGTATGCCGATCTGAGCATCGAGATGCTCGCCCTCCCCTCGCCGCGCAATCGGTTGGCCGCAGCGCTGGACTCGCGCGTGATCGTCGCCCCGCGTTTCGAGTCGGCGATCACCGCGGGCCGCGCCTCCATCACGGGGAGTTTCACCTATGACGGGGCCCAGGATCTGGCTAAGCAGCTGAAGTTCGGGGCCCTCCCGCTCTCGTTCGACCTCCAGACCCGCAGCCAGGTCAGCCCGACCCTCGGCGAGGAGCAGTTGCGGCTGGGCTTGATGGCAGGACTCGTCGGTCTCATCCTCGTCGTCCTCTATTCGTTGGTGCAGTACCGAGCCCTCGGGCTGGTCACCGTCGGTTCCATCGTCATCGCGGCCCTGTTGACCTATCTCGTCATCACCATCCTCGGGTGGGCGCAGAACTATCGGCTTGATATGGCCGGCGTGACCGGCCTCATCGTCGCCATCGGAGTCACGGCCGACTCCTTCATCGTCTACTTCGAGCGGATCCGCGACGAGGTACGCGACGGGCGCACCCTGCGCACGGCCGTGGACACCGGGTGGAACCGGGCTCGCCGGACCATCCTGGCCGCCGACGGTGTCAACTTCTTGGGCGCCCTGGTCCTTTATCTCCTCGCCTCCTCAAGCGTGCGCGGTTTTGCCTTCACTCTCGGCCTGACGACGCTCCTGGACGTACTGGTCGTCTTCCTGTTCACCCACCCGATCGTCTCCCTGCTGGCGCAGCGGCCCTTCTTCGCCGACGGCCACCCGTGGTCCGGCCTTGACCCGGAGCGACTCGGCGCGACCGGCAGCACCCGCTATGTGGGCCGCGGACGATTTGCCGGCACCACGCCGACGCGCACCGAGGGAGGCCGCGCATGAGCCGCTTCGCCCAGTTCGGCAACGACCTCTACACCGGCAAGCGGTCGATCGACTTCATCGGCCGCTCGCGGCTGTGGTACGCCATTTCCGCGGTCGGTCTGGCGCTTGCCCTCCTCGGCCTGTTCGTCCGTGGCCTCAACCTAGGCATCGAGTTCACCGGTGGCTCGGAGTTCCGGGTCTCCAATGTGACGGTCACCTCGGCATACGAGAACACCGCCCAGGAAGCGGTCGCCGACGTCGCCAAGGGGGCCGAGGCCAAGGTCACCAAACTCGGGACGACCACCGTGCGGGTCCAGACGGAACGCCTCGACGACGCGGTCAGCAATGACGTGCGCGACTCCTTGGCGACGGCCTTCAAGACCACGGACGCCAACGTCTCCGCGAACTTCATCGGCCCCTCGTGGGGGGAGTCGGTGAGCAAACAGGCATTGAAGGCCATGCTCGTGTTCCTCGGGCTCGTCTCGATTGTCATGGCCGCCTACTTCCGCACGTGGACGATGGCCGTCGCGGCGTTGGTCGCCCTCATCCACGACATGATCTTCACCGTCGGCATTTATGCGCTGACCGGCGTCGAGGTCTCCCCGGCGACGATGATCGGCTTCCTCACGGTGCTCGGGTACTCCCTGTACGACACGGTGGTCGTGTTCGACAAGGTGCGCGAGAACACCACCGAGGCGCTCGCCAACCGCCGGATGTCGTATGCCGCGGCCGCCAACCTCGGTGTCAACCAGACCCTGGTCCGTTCCATCAATACGACGGTCGTGGCGCTGCTGCCGATCGCCGCGGTGCTCGTCCTCGCCTTCACGCGGCTCGGCCCGGGGACGCTGCTCGACCTGTCGCTCGCGCTCTTCCTCGGTATGGCGGTCGGCGCCTATTCGTCGATCTTCATCGCCTCGCCGCTCCTGGTCACCTTGCGCTCGCGCGAACCCGACATCGTCAAGCTCGCCAAGCAGGCGGCCCGGCACGACGAGAAGGCGGCGGCGCGGGCCCAGGCCCGATCCGCCCGTCCACGCGACCCCGGAGTTGCGGTGCAGCCAGCGGGGTCGTCGGCCCCGGCGGCGGTGACCCAGGTCATTACCACGCCCCAGGGCCCGGGCGCGGGTGGCAGCGCGCCGATCGACGCCCAACGGGACGACGCATCCGTGGCGGATGCGCTGGACGACGGCGATCGCGGGACGTTGACCGGACGCAAGGTGCACAAGTACGCCCAGCAGGGCCCACGCAACCAACCGCGCCGTCAGCCCAAGTCGAAACGCTGAGCACCGAGAGGATGGGGATGACATGAGCGCCACCCTCACGGAGGAGTCCGGCGGGGACGACGTCGCCGAGGAGTTGCACGGACCGCCGGTCCTGCGCGACCTGGTCGACTCCCGATTGCGTGATATTCCCGACTTTCCCAAGCCGGGAATCCTCTTCAAAGACATCGGTCCGCTTATCGGCGACCCCATCGCCTTCGATGCGGTCATCCAGCACTGCATGGGCCGCCATGGCGGGCGCGTCGACCTGGTCGCCGGCATCGAGGCCCGCGGGTTCATCTTCGGCGGGGCTCTCGCCCACGCGCTCGGCGTCGGGTTCGTCCCGGTCCGCAAAGCCGGCAAATTGCCTGGGGCGGTGGTTGAGCGGTCCTACGCGCTGGAGTACGGCCAGGCCACGCTCGCCGTGCAGGAAGGGGCGGTGACGCCCGGGGCGAAGGTCGTCGTCGTCGACGACGTCCTGGCCACGGGCGGCACCGCCGCGGCCGCCTGTGAGTTGCTGGAGTCGGTCGGTGCCGACGTGGTCGGCATCGACGTCGTCCTGGAATTGCGGGCGCTCGGTGGCCGGGCGACCTTGGCCGGACGGTCCGTCTACAGCGTGACCACGGACTGACCACTCGTCCAGAGCGATTACCCTCTGTGTATGGCTGAGGAGGTCGCCGCCCCGACGACGGCCCCCACGGGCTCGACAGCCCGTGGGCGCGCCTTCGCGCGCCTGGAGTGGATCAGCCGGCCCCGGGCCACCCAGAATCCGATCCTGGATCCCCTCATCACCCTGGTCCGCCAGAATCACCCCCGCGCCGACGTGGCCATCCTCCAGCGCGCCTACGTCGTGGCCGAGGAGGCCCACAGCGGGCAGATGCGCAAGTCGGGCGACCCCTACATCACCCATCCGCTGGCCGTTGCGATGATCCTCGCCGAGCTGGGGATGCCCCCGGTCACCTTGGCCGCGGCGCTCCTGCACGACGTCGTCGAGGACACCGACTACCCCCTGGCCGAGATCGAGCGGGAGTTCGGACCCGAGGTCGCGCACATGGTCAATGGGGTGACCAAGCTCGACAAGGTGAAGTTCGGAGAACTGGCCCAAGCCGAGACGGTCCGCAAGATGATCGTCGCGATGGCCGGCGATATCCGCGTCCTCGTCATCAAGCTCGCCGACCGCCTCCACAATGCCCGCACCTGGGGGAGCGTCTCGGCGGAATCTGCCGCCCGCAAGGCGACCGAGACCCTCGACATCTTCGCCCCGCTCGCCCACCGGCTCGGGATGAACACCATCAAGTGGGAGTTGGAGGACCTGTCCTTCAAGACGCTCTATCCCAAGCTCTTCGAGGAGATCCGCCGACAGGTCTCCGAGCGCGCGGGGGAACGGGCCGAGTATCTCCACATCGTCCAGACGCAGGTCCAGGCCGATCTGACCGAGGCCAAGATCAAGGCCACGGTGACCGGACGACCGAAGCACTACTACAGCATCTATCAGAAGATCGTTGCGGGACACCGGGATTTCGACGATATCTATGACCTCGTCGGGGTCCGGGTCTTGGTCGACTCCCAGCGCGACTGTTATGCCGCGCTCGGGGCACTGCATGCGCGGTGGAAGCCGATCGGCGGGCGGTTCAAGGACTACATCGCCATGCCGAAGTTCAACATGTACCAATCTCTTCACACGACCGTGATCGGCCCGTCCGGACGGCCCGTGGAGATCCAGATCCGCACGTTCGCGATGCACCGGCGCGCGGAGTACGGCGTCGCCGCCCACTGGAAGTACAAGGAGGACCGGGCCGACGGGCCCACGACTCGCCCGCTGGTCCGCGACGGGGAATCCGGTCCGATCACCGACATGGCATGGCTGCGCCAGCTGCTGGAGTGGCAGAAGGAAACCGAGGACCCCACCGAATTCCTCGAGTCCCTGCGCTACGAGATGGGCCAGCGCGAGGTCTACGTCTTCACCCCCAAGGGCGATGTGATCTCCCTTCCGGCCGGCTCGACCCCCATCGATTTTGCGTATGCCGTGCACACCGAGGTCGGTCACCGCTGCGTCGGCGCCCGCGTCAACGGCCGCCTGGTCGCGTTGGAGTCCACCCTCGAGAATGGCGATGTCGTCGACGTCCTGACGTCCAAGGCCGAGGGCGCCGGGCCGTCCCGCGACTGGCTCAATATCGTCAACTCCCCCCGGGCCCGGGCCAAGATCCGCCAGTGGTTCTCCAAGTCGCGCCGCGAGGAGATGGTCGAAGCCGGTCAGGACGCCCTCGGCAAGGCCATCCGCAAACAGCACCTCCCGCTGCAGCGGATGATGACCCACCAGACCCTCAGCGCGGTCGCGGGAGAGCTGAAGTACCCCGATGTCGACGCGCTCTATGCCGCGATCGGCGAGGGGCACGTGTCCGCCGCCAATGTCGTCTCGCGCCTAAGCGCCGCTGTCGGGGGCGACGAGGGTGCCAAGGAGGACATCGCCGAGTCCGTCCGGGTCGGTCGCCCCTTGCGCCGGCGTGCCGGCGAGCCCGGCGTGGTCGTCACGGGTATGGGCCGGGAGGTCTACGTCAAACTCGCGCGCTGTTGCACCCCGGTCCCCGGCGATGAGGTCATCGGGTTCGTCACGCGCGGAGCGGGCGTCTCGGTGCACCGCCACGACTGCACGAATGCGATCTCCCTGCTCGGCCATCCCGAGCGGATCCTCGAAGTCACCTGGGACCTCGCTGCCGGAACCCTTTTCCTCGTCCAGATCCAGGTCCTCGCCCTCGACCGGGAGGGTTTGCTCTCCGATATCACCCGCGTGCTCGCCGACAATGGCGTCAACATCATCGGCGCCAATGTCACGACCAACAAGGAGCGCTTCGCCGTCTCGAACTTCCAGTTCGAGATGGGCGACCCGGCCCACCTCGAGCACGTCATCAATGCCGTCAAGAACGTTCGGGGCGTGTTCGAGGTCGCCCGTGGCGGGAGCGCGGGCACCCGCGTGGCCCCCGACGAGGCGGTCCAGGCCCCGGCCGGAGCGCGCCCCCGCGCCTGACCGGCATACCGCGCTGCGGGCCAAATGGAACGTCAGCCAAGGCGGGATCCTCCGCTGGCCCGAACGTCCAGCCAGCTGGGAAGAGCTCCTCGCCCGAACGTCGGCCGGGAGCAGCGATGGCAGGGACGTCAGGTGGCCAGAATCTGGGGGCGGAGGTCGGCGGCGGGAGGGCGCCATACGGACGGGTCGGCGGCCACTTGCTCACCCGACCGGATGTCCTTGACCTGGCCACCGCCCTCGCCGGGGAACCAGACATAGGGGATGCCGCGTCGGTCGGCATACCGGATCTGCTTTCCGAAGCGGTCGGGTCGGGGCGCGACCTCGCAGGGTATGCCGTTGGCCCGCAACGCGGTGGCGACCGCGGTCGAGGCCGCGCGCTCCTCCTCGGAGGTGACCGCGACCAGGACGGCCGCGGGAGTCGAGCGGGATGCGCGCAGCAGTCCGCGGCCGAGCAGCAGCCCGAGGATGCGGGTGACCCCGATCGAGATGCCCACGCCGGGGTAGGTGGTGCGGCCGTCGCTGGCGAGGGCGTCGTAGCGCCCTCCGGAGCACACCGCCCCCCAATCCTCGTGGCCGACGAGCTGGGTCTCGTAGACCGTTCCGGTGTAGTAGTCGAGTCCGCGGGCCACCTTCAACGCCGCAGCGACCCGGCCCGGGGCGTGGGCCATGGCCGTCTCGATGACCGCGGTCAGCGCCTGGATGCCGGCGTCGAGTTCCGGGTGCTCCACCCCGAGGGCGCGCACCTGGTCGACGAAGGCGAGGTCGAAACTACGGATCTCGGCGAGGTCGAGGCAGGCGCGGGCCTGCCCGGGGGTGGCCCCCGCACCGACGAGCAAATCGGCGACCGCCTGCGGGCCGATCTTGTCGAGTTTGTCGACGATCCGCAGCGTGCCGGCGACGTCGTCCAGTCCGAGCCCGGCATAGAAGCCGTTGGCGAGCCGTCGGTTGTTGACCTGGATGACGAAGTCACCGACCGGGAAGCGCGCGAACACATCCGCGATGACGAGCGGCATCTCCGCCTCGAAATGCGCCGCCAAGGTGCCGACGTCGACGACATCGATGTCGGCCTGGGTGAACTCCCGGTAGCGCCCCTCCTGGGGCCGCTCGCCGCGCCAGGCCTTCTGGATTTGATAGCGGCGGAACGGGAAATCGAGCGTCCCGGCGTTCTCCAGCACATACCGGGCGAAGGGCACGGTGAGATCGAAGTGCAGCCCCCACCGGCTCTCGTCACGGCTCCCGCCGGCCAGTCGGGAGATCGCATAGATCTCCTTGTCTGCGTCCTCACCCTGGGCGCTCAGGCGGCTGATGGGTTCCACCGAGCGTGTCTCGATGGAGGCGAACCCGTGCAATTCGAAGGTCTCGCGGATGACGTCGAGGAAGCGCTGCTCGACCAGACGCTCGGCGGGACTGAACTCGGGGAAACCCGAGATCGGGGCGATCCGACTCACGAGAGCCCCCGCAGATAGGGATTGGTCGCCCGCTCGCGCTGCATCGTCGTCGCCGGGCCGTGGCCGGGCAGCAGCAAGGTCGAATCCGACAGGGGGAGAACGACATCGCGCAATGACCGCTGCATCGCCCGGTCGCTGCCACCGCTGAGGTCGGTGCGCCCGATCGAGCCGGCGAAGACGACATCGCCGGTGAACATCGTCCGGTCGAGGCCTTCGGGGACCCCGTCCGCGACCGCGTCGACCCCGAACATCACCGATCCCTCGGTGTGCCCGGGGGCGTGGAGGACGGCCAGATCAACACCGGCGACGCTGATCGATTGGCCATCGGTGAGGGTGCGGACGTCGTCCGGCTCGGTCCATCCCCGGGACCCGAACTGCTGGACGAACATCGCCTTGAGCTGCGGGTCGAGGAGGCTGACCGGGTCGGTCAGTCGGTAGCGGTCGTCGGTGTGAATAAAGGCGGGCAGGTATGCCGCGCCGCCCCCGCGGCATACCGGCGTGACCGAGAAGACGTGGTCCATGTGTCCGTGGGTCAGCAGCACGGCGGCCGGCCGTAGGCGGTGGTCGTCGAACACCTGCCGGAGGGTGTCGATGACGCCGATCCCGGGGTCGATCACGAGGCACTCTTCGCCGGCCCCAGTCGCGACGACATAGCAGTTGGTCCCGAACGCCGCCGCCGGGAAGGAGAGCATGAACACGACGTAGACCTTAGCCGCGATCCGCGTGACGCCCGCGGATGCAGGCGTGGGGTGCATCCTGTCGGGGGTGAAGGTGCATTCTGGGACAAGGCAATTGACCGGACTCCGGCAACCGACGGAACGATCCGGTCACGATCCGCCGAACCAGGGGGTCGGTCGCTCGGTGAGCGGGGAGACTGGATCGCGTGACGAGTCCCCGGCGCCGGCTAGCGGGTCGACAGGCGGCCGTCGCCCTCATGGTGCCGGCCCTCTTCGCGCTCACGCTGCTCGTCGCCCTCACCCTGCCACCGTGGACGAGCCGTCTGAGCGCCTGGCTCGTCGGTGGGGCGATCGTGGTCGTGGCGGCGGTCGTCACCTGGGTCAATCCCACCTGGAGTATGGCGCCGAAGCCCGCCACGGGGATCCACGTCGCGGCGCGCGGTTGGCTGATCGGTCTGACGACGGCGGTCACCACTATCGGATTCCTCGTTCTCGGCCTGGTCGCCCCGGCCGTCGTCGCATCCCATTGGCTACCGGCGCAGCCAGCGACCGTGGCCGCGGAGCGGGTCTACCGGGTGGGGACCTCCGGAGGGCAGCACGTCGTCTTCCCGGTCCAGGGTGGCCGGGTCGACGCGAGATATGCGGGGGGAGTCCTTGGTGCAGATCCCACCGCGGGGACGCGCTTCGCCTACGACCCCGCCGAGCCGGAGCACATCATGATCGACTCCCAGTTCCGGGCTGGGCGCGGCGTGCTCCTGCATGTCGCGATTGCGGTGGGGCTCGCGATGGTGCTCTGGTGCCTCACGGTCGGGGTGAGTTCGGCGGCGCGGCGACGCGCGGCGTTACGAGCGCTGGTGACCGACACCATCGTCGAGGTCGGGCCGGCGGTTTCCGGGAAGCGCCAGGTGGCGTTCGCAGGAGGGCGGCGGCATACGTATGCGGCAACGCCCGAACTCGACGCTCTGCTGCGCGGGCGGGGCGACTCCTGAAGGACCGGGCACCGGTCTGGGTCGGGACGGAACCGATGCCGGCCGCAGGCCGGGCCATGACAGACTGACCGCCGTGACGAGGGAGCAGGAACGGGCCCGGGCCAAACGCCGGTATGCCCGCCGTCAGCAGGCCGCGGTGGCCGCCGCCGCCGAGGCCAAGAGAATGCGCCAGGCCGCCATCGTCGTCGGGGTGCTGCTCGCTGTCATCGGCGGGTTCATCGTCATCGCCAAGCAGGCCGGACATTCGTCGACCGCGGGCTCCTCGTCCCCGTCTTCGTCCACGGCCTCGAATCCCGTGGCCTCCGGGTGCACCCAGCCGCCGCCCATTCCCGGAACCGAGGCGACGTTGACCGCCCCCTCGGCCGCCGAGGTGTCGGCGGTATCCGGCAAGACCGTCGTCGCGACGATCACGACCAACTGCGGCGACATCGTCGTCGATCTCGACGGGCGCAAGGCGCCCACGGCGGTGGCCTCGTTCGTCCAACTCGCCCAACTGGCGTACTGGAAGGACGCCCCGTGCCCCCGGCTGACCGGCGCGAGCGCCTCCATCGGTGTCCTCCAGTGCGGTGACCCGACCGGGACCACCAATGGGACGCCGGGATACGGCTTCGGGATCGAAAATGCGCCGTCGGATGACCTGTATCCGCGCGGGGTGATCGCCATGGCACGTCCCGGAAATGACGCCAAGGGCAATGGCGGGCAGTTCTTCCTGGTCTATCGGGACTCCACCATCCCGAAGGACAGCGCCGGTGGGTACACCATTTTCGGACACGTGACGAGCGGGATGGATATTGTGGACCGGATTGCCGCAGGAGGTGTGGTCGGCGGAGGCGCCGACGGCGCCCCCACGTTCCCGATCAGCACGCTGTCGGTGACGACTACAACGAAGGACTGAGCATCGCCGTGACCGAGACGCCGACCCCGCCGACGATGTCGGACGACGTGGCCCCCGCGCCAACTCCCGCGACGACGCCGGACCCCGCCGTTCAGGACGCGCCAGAACCCACCCCGGAGACCGAGCCCACCACCGAGCCCGAGCCCACGCCCGAGCCGGAACCCACCCCGGAGCCCGAGCCCTCCCCGGAGCCTCCCCGGAGCCGGAGTCCACGCCCGAGCCGGAGCCCACCCCGGAGCCCGAGCCCACCCCGCCGCCCGCGCCGATGCCAAGCCCGGCGTTGTTCGCGGCGAAGCCCAAGCCGCCGGCGGCGCCGGCCGGACCGGCATACGCCCACTCCGACTCCGCCCGCTTCGGCCGGGTCGGCGAGGACGGCACGGTCTATGTCACCGAGGGAGAGGGCGAGCGGGCCGTCGGGTCCTATCCCGGGGCGAGCCCGGAGGAGGCGCTGCAGTACTTCGCGCGCAAGTACGACGAATTGTTCGGGACGGCCGAGCTTCTCCACCAACGGGCCGCCAACCCCGACGTCACCAGCCGCGACCTCGCCGACGGGCTCAAGACGGTCCGCGAGCACGCCAAGGACGCCAATGTGGTCGGCGACCTGGCCGCCCTCGAGGCCCTTCTGAGCGGTATCGAGGCCGAGATCGCCGCGCGCCGGGAGAGCGAGAATGCCGCGCGGGCGCAGGCCAAGGCCGAGGCCTTGACCGTCCGCGAGGACCTCGTCAGCCAGGCGGAGGCCATCGCGGGCCAGGTGCCGGAGCGGATCCAGTGGAAGACCTCGTCCGAGCAGATGAGGGCCCTCCTGGACGCCTGGAAGGACCACCAGCGGGGCCGGATCCGCCTCGACAAGGACGTCGAGGCGGCGCTCTGGGCGCGCTTCAGCAAGGCCCGCAACTCCTTCGACAAGGCCCGACGCACGCACTTCGCGGAGCTCGAGGCGACGCGAGCAGGGGCGCGCAGCGCCAAAGAGAAGCTCGTCGCCGAGGCCGAGGCGCTCGCGGTGAGCACCGACTGGGCCTCCACGGCCGGCGCGTTCAAGCGGCTCATGGACCAGTGGCGGGGCGCCGGCCGGGCGTCCCGGTCGGAAGACGACGCCCTGTGGGAGCGCTTCAAGGCCGCGCAGGATTCGTTCTTCCGAGCCAAGGACGCCGTCGTCGCGGCCGAGGACCAGGAGTTCCGGACGAATCTCGACACCAAGCTCGCGCTCCTCGCCGAGGCGGAGGCGCTCCTCCCGGTGACCGACATCGACGCCGCCAAGACGGCGCTGCGCGGCATCCAGGACCGGTGGGAGAAGGCCGGGAAGGTCCCGCGGGCCGATATGGAGCGTATCGAGAAGGCCCTGCGGCGGGTCGAGACGGCCGTCCGCGACGCCGAGGAGCGCAAGTGGCGCCGGACCAACCCGGAGGTCGCCTCGCGCGCCCACTCGCTGGCCACGCAGTTGGAGGCGTCCGTGGCCAAGCTGGAGCGTCAGCTGGCCGATGCCGAGGCCACCGGCAACCCCAAGCGGGTCCGGGAGCTGACGGATAAGCTCACGGCGCAGCGGGCGTGGCTGGAGCAGGCCAAGGGCGGGCTGGCCGAGTTCGGGGGGTGAGCGGCATACGACCCGCGGGGGAGTGGCCGAGGACGGCGGCAGGGTCCGGACGCGGGTGCGATTCCGCCGCTCGGGCCTAGACTGCGATCGGCGACCCACAAGGGCGCCGTGAGCGCGCAATGAGGAGCGTTTCCGTGAAGGTCGGTGTCCCCACAGAGGTCAAGAACCACGAGTACCGCGTCGGCATCACCCCGGTAGGGGTGAGCGAACTCGTTCTCCACGGTCACGAGGTCCTGATCCAGAAGGGTGCCGGGCTGGGCAGCTCCATCACGGACGAGGAGTTCGTCGCCCAGGGCGCGCGGATCGTCGACGACCCGGACGACGTCTGGGGTGAGGCCGACATGGTCATGAAGGTCAAGGAGCCGATCGCCTCGGAGTACGGCCGGCTGCGCGAGGGCCTGATCCTCTTCACCTACCTTCACCTCGCGGCCGACCAGCCGTTGACGGACGAACTCGTCGCCAAGAAGGTCACCGGCATCGCCTACGAGACGGTCCAGCTCCCCTCCGGCATGCTCCCGCTGCTCTATCCCATGTCCGAGGTCGCGGGCTGCCTCGCGCCTCAGGTCGGTGCCCACGCGATGATGAAGCCGCAGGGCGGGCGGGGAGTCCTCATGGGCGGGGTCGGCGGGGTCGCCAACGCCAAGGTCGTCGTCCTCGGTGCCGGCGTCGCCGGCCAGAACGCCGCCAATATCGCGCTCGGGATGGGCGCCGAGGTCACCATGCTCGACACCGACCTCGACAAGCTGCGGATGAGCTTCTGGCGCTACGACAACCGGGTTCGCCAGATCGCCTCGTCGGCGATGTCGGTCCGGGAGGCCGTCCTCGGTGCCGACATGGTCATCGGCACGGTCCTGATCCCCGGCGCCAAGGCGCCCAAGCTCGTCACCGACGAGATGGTCGCGCAGATGAAGCCCGGATCGGTCCTCGTCGACGTCGCCATCGACCAGGGTGGGTGCTTCGAGGGATCGCGGCCGACCACGCATGCCGACCCGACGTTCATGGTCCACGAGTCGATCTACTACTGCGTCGCCAATATGCCTGGCGCAGTGCCCAACACCTCGACCTGGGGCCTGACCAATGCGACCTTGCCGTATGCCGTACGCCTCGCCGACAACGGCTGGCGCGGCGCGCTCACCAAGGACCCCGCCCTGGCCAAGGGCCTGAACACCCACGAGGGCATGGTCACCTACCAGGGCGTCGCCGACGCCTTCGGTATGCCGTGCCAGGACACCGGCGCCATCCTCGCGTGACCCCCGCCGCGGCGGGGGCCGCCCGGGTCGATCCCGCGCGCGCCCTCGCCGAGTGGCTGACCCATCTCGACGTCGAGAGGGGGCGGTCGCGGCATACCCTCACGGCGTATCGGCGAGACGGCAACCGCTATCTCGCCTTCCTCGCCGACCGGGGCGTGACCGATCTCGGCGCGGTCACCGAGGGCCTGGTCACCGACTTCCTCGCGCATCTGCGCACGGGTGACGACGCGCATCCGCCGCTCGCCGCGAGCAGCGCGGCCCGCAGCCTCGTCGCGGTCCGGACCTTCCACCGGTTCCTGGCCATGGATGCGGTTCTCGACGCGGACCCGGCCGCGGCGGTCGCGCCGCCCGGGCGCCCCGACCGGCTGCCGAAGGCCCTCCCCGTCGAGGACGTCACCCGCCTCCTCGACGCGGCCGGCACGGGGGACCCGCCGGCGTCGTTGCGGGACCGGGCCTTCGTCGAGGTCCTCTACGGGGCCGGGGCCCGGATCTCCGAAGCCACCGGTCTCGACGTGGACGATCTGGACCTGACCGATCGGGTCGTCCGGCTGCGGGGCAAGGGCAGCAAGGAACGGCTGGTCCCCCTCGGGTCGTATGCCGTCGACGCCCTGACCGCCTATCTCGTCCGCGCGCGGCCCACCCTCGCCGCCGCCGGCCGGGGCACGCCCGCCGTGTTCCTCAACGTCCGCGGGAGCCGGTTGAGCCGCCAGGGGGCATGGGGGATCGTCCGGGCCGCGGCCGAGCGCGCGGGACTGCGGGCGGGGGTGACACCGCATACGCTGCGGCATTCGTTCGCCACGCACCTGCTCGAGGGGGGCGCCGACGTCCGCACCGTCCAGGAACTCCTCGGCCACGCCTCCGTGACCACGACCCAGATCTATACCCGGGTCACCGTCGCCCAGTTGCGGGAGGTGTATGCCGCGAGCCACCCCCGCGCGCGCTGATAAGGTCGAGCCGTCTGATCAGCGGGAGGCTGACCACAACGCACCGGGAGGGCAGGAACGCGTGGAACGCAGCGACGTCCACTTGCCGGGCACCGAGGACGCCGCGGTGGGCCAAATCGGGCCCACCGGCCGCGCCCTCCCCGCCTTCCCCGAGCCCGAGCCGCTGACGAGCACCGGCCCGGCCCGCGTCATCGCGATGTGCAACCAGAAGGGCGGCGTCGGCAAGACCACGACGACGATCAACCTCGGTGCCGCCCTGGCCGAGTACGGGCGCAAGGTCCTCCTCGTCGACTTCGACCCCCAGGGTGCCCTGTCGGTGGGCCTCGGGGTCAACCCCAATGTGCTCGATGTGACGATCTACAACCTCCTCGTCACGCGCGGCCACGACATCCGCGAGGTCATCACCACGACGCGCGTGCCGCGGCTGGATCTCGTTCCGGCCAATATCGACCTCTCGGCGGCGGAGGTCCAACTCGTCGGCGAGGTCGCCCGCGAGCAGGTCCTCGCGCGCATCCTGCGGCCGGTCCTGGACGACTACGACGTCATCCTCATCGACTGCCAGCCCTCTCTCGGGTTGCTGACCGTCAACGCCCTCACCGCCGCCCACGGCGTGATCATCCCCCTGGAGACGGAATATTTCGCCATGCGTGGCGTCGCCCTCCTCGTCGAGACGATCGAAAAGGTCACCGACCGGCTCAACCCGCGCCTGACGATCGACGGCATCCTCCCGACGATGTTCGACGGCCGCACCCTCCACAGCCGCGAGGTCGTCGACTCGGTCGTCCGGCATTTCGGGGACCAGGTCTTCCACACCGTCATCAGCCGGACGGTGAAGTTCCCGGACGCGACCCTCGCCGCCGAGCCGATCACGACCTATGCCTCCGCCCATCGTGGCGCCGGGGCCTATCGCCAGCTCGCCCGCGAGCTCATCGCGCGCGGCGGAGCGCCCTGACCGCGATGAACGCCGACGCCCTCGGCGCCGAGGGGGGCGTCCCCGGTGGGGTGCTCACGCGGCGTGCCCCGGCCCGGGCCTTCGAGGTCCATCTCGACGTCTTCGAGGGCCCCTTCGACCTGCTCCTGGGGCTAATCGCCAAGCACAAGCTCGACATCACCGAGATCGCCCTCGCGCAGGTGACGGACGAGTTCATCGCCCACTTCGCCGCTCTCCGGTCCGAAGGCACGGTCGAACTCTCGCAGGCCAGCGAGTTCCTCCTCGTCGCGGCCACACTCCTGGACCTCAAGGCCGCGCGGCTGCTGCCCGGCCTGGACGCCGAGGACGAGGAGGATCTCGCCCTCATCGAGGCGCGGGACCTGCTGTTCGCGCGACTCCTGCAGTACCGCGCCTACAAGCAGGTCGCGGCCGAGATCGAGTCGCGGCTGGCCGCGGGAGCGGCGAGTATGCCGCGCCAAGCCGGCCTCGAGCCGCGCTTCGCCGCCCTCCTGCCCGAACTGATCATCGCGGTGACCCCGGAGCAACTCGCGCGGATCGCGGCGGCCGCGCTGACCCCGAAGGTCCCCCCGACCGTCGGGGTCACCCACCTGCATGCGCCCACCGTGAGTGTCCAGGAGCAGGCGATCCTCGTCGGCGAACGGCTGCGCCGGCACGAGGCCCTCTCGTTCCGGGCGATCATCGCGGACGCGGACTCCACGCTCGTCGTCGTCGCTCGCTTCCTCGCGCTCCTCGAACTCTTCCGCGACGGCTCGGTCTCCTTCGATCAGGCCGAGGCGCTGGGGGAGTTGATGGTCCGCTGGACCGGGGCCGCGGATGGCGACATCGCCATCACCGACGAGTTCGACGACCCACCCCACGACGACCCACCCGGGGCGGCACCGCTCGGGCCGCGCCGACAGGAGGAGCCGTGACCACGGCATACGACATGGACACCCCGCCGGACCCGCCGGGACGCGACCCGGAGTGGATTCGCGGGGCGATCGAGGCCATTCTCATGGTCGTCGACACCCCCGTCGACGCGATCGCCCTGGCGACGGCACTGGAGGTGCCGCTGGGGGAGGTGGAGGACCATCTCGGCGCCCTCCAGCAGGCGTATGCCGATCGCGGCTTCGCCCTGCGCTATGTCGCCGGCGGCTGGCGGATCTATTCGCGTCCGGAGTATGCCGAGGCCGTCGAGAAGTTCCTCCTCGACGGCGCCCAGGCCAGACTCACCCAGGCCTCCCTGGAGACGCTCGCCGTGATCGCCTATCGCCAGCCGATATCGCGCGGCCGGGTCAGCGCCGTGCGCGGGGTCAACGTCGACGGGGTCGTGCGAACCCTCGTCAGCCGTGGCCTCGTCGAGGAGGTCGGGGCCGACGAGGAGTCGGGTGCCGTCCTCTATGGGACGACCACCTACTTCCTCGAGCGGATGGGGTTGGGGGAGTTGTCCGAGCTGCCGGCCCTGGCGCCTTACCTGCCCGATGTCGCCGATCTCGATGCCCTTGCCGAAGGAGGCCGAGCATGACCCCACCCCCCGCTCGCCGAGGAGCCGGCCCACGCCGGCGCACCGGCCCCGCCAACGCGGGGAGCACCCGGCGCAGCCAGCCCACCCGCCCCCCGGTCGAGCCCGTGACGGTCCCGGTCGACGTCCACGATCCCGACGGCATCAGGCTGCAGAAGCTCCTCGCGGCCGCCGGCGTGGGGTCGCGGCGCAAATGCGAGGACCTGATCACCGCGGGACGCGTCGAGGTGGACGGGCAGATCGTCACCGAGCTGGGCGTGCGGGTCCAGCCGACCGCGGTCGTCCTCGTGGACGGTGAACGCGTCAAGACCGACCCCGGCAAGGTCTATCTGGCCTTCAACAAGCCGCTCGGGGTCGTCACGACGATGAGTGACGAGTTGGGCCGGGTCAACGTCGGCGATTATGTCGCCAAGCGACCGGAGCGGCTCTTCCATGTGGGTCGCCTCGATGCCGACACCGAGGGCCTGCTCCTGCTGACCAACGACGGCGAGTTGGCCCACCGGCTGCAGCACCCGGCATACGGGGTCCTCAAGACGTATGTCGCGCAGGTGCCCGGACCGGTGCCCCGGGAACTCGGGCGGCGGTTGCGCGCCGGGGTCGAGTTGGAGGACGGGGTCGTCACGGTGGAGTCGTTCCGTCTGGTCGACTCGTTGCCGGGGAAGGCGATTGTGGAGGTCGTGCTGCACGAGGGTCGCAAGCACATCGTGCGCCGGCTCCTGGAGGCGGTCGGCCACCCCGTGCTCGCCCTCGCGCGCACCCAGGTCGGGCCGGTTCGACTCGGGGACACCAAACCCGGGAAGTTCCGCGCCCTGTCGGCGAAGGAGATCGCCGGGCTCTACCGGGCGGCGGGGCTCTGACCGTCCGATGCCCTTCTCCGCCATCGTCGCGAGCCTGCCCCAGCGGGTCCACGTCATCGGGACCGGCCTGATCGGCACGTCCATCGCCCTCGTCCTGGCCCGACGGGGCGTCGAACTCACCCTCGCCGACGCCTCACCCACCGGGGCGGCGCTGGCGGCGGATCTCAGCGGGGGCCGCGTCTCGACCCCCGCCTCCCCGGACCTCGTGGTCGTCGCCACCCCGCCCGATGTCACCGCCGAGGTGATCGCCACGGCGTTGGCGGACTTCCCGAGCGCCGTCGTCACCGATGTCGCTTCGGTGAAGGCCGTCATCCGCGCCGAGTTGACGCGGGGCGGGGTGGAAGGTCTCGACCGGTATGTCGGTGGCCACCCGATGGCCGGCCGCGAACGCTCCGGTGCCATCGCCGCCCGCGGGGACCTCTTCGAGGGCCGGCCCTGGGTCGTCACGGTGGGGCCGGAAACCTCCCGCGCTGCCGTCTCCCTGGTCAAGGGGGTCGCGGAGGCCGCCGGGTCGGTCGTCGCCATCCTGTCTCCTCAGGAGCACGACGAGGCGGTCGCCGCCGTCTCCCACGTCCCCCAGATCGCCGCCAGTCTGGTCGCGGCCCGGTTGCGCGACTTGCCGGAGTCGGCCGTCGCGCTCTCGGGTCAAGGGGTGCGCGACGTCACCCGGATCGCCGCGAGCGATCCTCGGCTGTGGACCCAGATCCTTGCCGGCAACGCGCCGGCGGTGGCGACTGTCCTTCGCGATGTCGCGAGCGATCTCGAGCGGGTCGTCGCCGCGCTGGAATCCCTCGGGCCCCAACCCTCCGGCGATGTCGTCGCGCCCGGTGCCCGAGCCACGCTGGCCGGAGTCATCCAAGAGGGCAATCACGGGCACGACCGGATTCCCGGCAAGCACGGCGCGGCGCCGATGCGATACGCCAAGATCATCGTCCTCATCCCGGACACCCCCGGCCAGCTGGGCCGCCTGTTCAACGATGTCGGGCAGGCCGGGATCAACCTGGAGGAACTCGTGCTCGAGCACGCGCTCGGTGCCCAGGTGGGTCGCCTGGAGTTGTCGGTCATGCCCGCGGTCGCCGCGGAGCTGGAAACCGTCCTGACCGCGCGCGGGTGGCGGCTGCACTCGTGACCGCGCCCTCCCGCGGGTGGGTACGCTGCCGATCGTGAGCTTCGTCATCGCCATCGACGGCCCCTCCGGGTCGGGCAAGTCCAGCGTCTCGCGGGCGGTGGCCACGCACTTCGGGATCGGGTACCTCGACACCGGGGCGATGTACCGCGCGGTGACCGTATGGTGCGTGCGCACCGGTGTCGACCTCGACGACTCCGCGGCCGTCGCCCAGGCGGCCCGGGAGGTCCCGCTCGGGCTTGGCGCCGATCCCGCCGCCCCCACGGTCGAGTTGGACGGGGATGATGTCGCCGCGGAGATCCGCACGGGTGCGGTCTCCGCGCTCGTCTCCCGGGTGGCGACGAACCTGGAGGTGCGCGGCATACTCCAGGAAGCGCAGCGGGGGCTCATCGAGGCGATCGGTGAGGACTGGGGCGGGGTGGTCGCCGAGGGGCGCGATATCACCACCGTGGTGGCGCCCGATGCCGACGTCAGGATCCTCCTGACCGCCTCCGAGGAGGCGCGGCTGGCTCGCCGTAGCCGGGAACTTCACGGCGACGCCGACGCCGCGGCGTTGGCGGCCACCCGGGACCAGGTGGTCCGACGCGACCGCGACGACGCGACTGTCTCCGAGTTCACCCGGGCCGCCGACGGCGTCGTTGCCCTCGACACCTCGGACCTCGATTTCGCCGCGAGTGTCGCCGCGGTCATTGCCATCGTCGAGGCTGAGCGACAATAGAGGGCCCAGGCATGCGGGCACGCCCTCGTCACGACGCTGGTGGCCGCGAGGGCGCGCCCTCGATTTGGCGGGCAGCGCCGTGAGCGCGACCCATCTGCCCGCCGCTTGGCCAACCGCCCCGCATGCCGACACCGCCAGCCCGACCGAGCTATCCCCGAGGACACCGCCGTGAGCACCGAGACCGACCTGACGACCGCTCTGCGTGCCGGCCTCGACGACTTCGAATTGACCGAGGAGGACCGCGCTCTCGTCGAGGGGGGACCTCGTGTCGCTATCCCGTCCGGGAGTGAAGGACCGCTCCCGGTCGTCGCCGTCGTCGGGCGCCCTAATGTCGGCAAATCGTCCTTGGTCAACCGCATCCTTCGGCGCCGCGAGGCGGTCGTGGAGGACACCCCGGGCGTGACCCGGGACCGGGTCGCGTATGAGGCGGAGTGGTCCGGCCGACGGTTCACCGTCGTCGACACCGGTGGCTGGTCCGTCGACGCCACCGGAATCCATCTGCGCGTCGCCGAGCAGGCCGAGGCCGCGGTCGACCTCGCCGACGTCGTTGTATTCGTCGTCGACGCCAAGGTCGGCCCCACCGACGACGACGAAGCCGTGGTCCGGATGCTGCGCCGCTCCGGTCGGCCCGTCGTCTTGGTCGCCAACAAGGTCGACGACGAACGCACCGAGGCCGATGCCCTTGCCCTGTGGAGCCTCGGGCTGGGCGAACCGCACCCGGTGTCCGCCTTGCACGGGCGGGGATCGGGGGACCTGCTCGATGCGATCCTCGCCGTCCTCCCGGACGTCTCGGCCGTTGCCGAGGCGTATGCCGCGGACGGCCCCCGCCGCGTCGCCCTCATCGGCCGGCCGAACGTCGGCAAGTCCTCGTTGCTGAACAAGCTCGCCCGCACCGACCGTGTCGTCGTCGACGCCACCGCCGGGACGACCCGCGACCCGGTCGATGAGTTGGTGGAGTTGGGCGGTCGGGTATGGCGCTTCGTCGACACCGCCGGTATCCGCCGCCGCGTCCATCAGACCCGAGGGGCCGACTTCTACGCCTCTCTGCGCACGCAGACGGCGTTGGAGAAGGCCGAGGTCGCGGTCGTCCTCATCGACGCGAGCGAGCCGGTCAGTGAGCAGGATGTCCGGGTCGTCCAGCAGGTCGTCGACGCGGGCCGGGCGCTGGTCATCGCGATCAACAAGTGGGACACCCTCGATGAGGAGCGCCGCTACTACCTCGAACGCGAGATCGACAAGGACCTCGCCCAGGTGAGTTGGGCACCACGGGTGAATATCTCGGCGCGGACGGGTCGGCATACGGAGAAGCTGGTCCCTGCCCTGGAGACCGCGCTCGACTCCTGGGACGCGCGCATCCCCACGGCGAAACTCAATGCTTTCCTCGGTGAGGTCGTCGCCGCCCAGCCTCACCCCGTCCGGGGCGGCAAGCAGCCCCGCATCCTCTTCGCCACGCAGGCCGGCACCCGCCCGCCGCGGTTCGTGGTGTTCGCGTCCGGCTTCCTGGAGGCGGGCTACCGTCGCTTCCTGGAGCGGAAGGTGCGCGAGCAGTTCGGCTTCGCGGGCACTCCCATCGACCTCTCCGTCCGGGTGCGCGAGAAGCGGCGGCGCTGAGCTGGGTCGGTGAATCCTGCCGATTGGGGGTCGCGGGCACCAGTGGGGTAAGGTTTCACCCGCCTCCCGCGTGCGGGGGGCATTGCCACGGGCTGTGGCGCAGCTTGGTAGCGCACTTGACTGGGGGTCAAGGGGTCGCAGGTTCAAATCCTGTCAGCCCGACCGAAAACCCTTGTGGGACAAGGGAGAAAGTCCTCTACACATCGGTGCGGGCGTTCCGTCTCGAAGTCGCCGCAGAGGTCACCGCAAGACGGTCTAGGAGTCTGATCCTCGGGCCAGCGAGAACATGAGCAAGCTGTGGGCGAAGATCACAGGCGAACGCTGCTTCGATCATGGATCTTGGCCGTGAAGATCTGGGCCATGACGCACGACAGCCCCCGATGAAGGGGGCTGAAGGCAGTGCGGGCGGCGGATTCCGCAGCCTGCGTCGACAGCCTAGCAGTTGGCCGGGAAAGGGACCGGCGAACCCCCGGGACGATCCGAGCCAGGATCGGCGAAGTCCGCGTCTCCTCCACGTGAGGACGTCAAGCGACGGAGCAGAGCGACGTGTCCGCACCGATGGACCGGTAGCGGGGAACGGGACAGAGGGATCGTGGGGCCGCTGGCCGAACCGCTCATGGGCAGGAGGCGGCGGCCACAGGTATGCCGAGAGTCAAGCAAAGGGGTCGCGGCATACGACCTGAGCAACGCGATCAGGTGATCAGCGCCGGGACACCGCCTGGGCCATCCGGTTGAGGATCTCGGTGAGGATGGCGGGGGAGGTGGCAATGTTCAGGCGGACGTGCCCCTCGCCGCGCGGTCCGAACGTGGGCCCGGAATTGAGCCCGACGCGCGCCTCGTCGAGGAAGAAGCGCGCCGGATCGCGGTCGAGGTCGAGGGCGCGACAGTCGAGCCACATCAGGTAGGTCGCCTGCGGCATCAGCACGGCCATGCCCGGGAGCGTGGCCGCGACCTGGTCGACGACCAGCCGGCGATTGGCGTCCAATTCGGTGAGGAGTTGCGCCAGCCAGGCGTCCCCACCGTCCCACGCGGCGGCATGCGCATAGACGCCCGACAGGCTCGCGTTGGGTCCCTGCGCGACCCGCGGCAGATGTATGCCGTTCCGCTCACCCGCGATGACCACCCCCGCCTTGAGCGCGGCGAGGGAAAACGTCTTGGCCGCCGAATGCACGGCGAACCCACGGGTGCCCCCGGCGACGGTGAGATACGGGGTGAAGGGGGGCGAATCGGCATACACCAAGGGGCCGTGGACCTCATCCGAGATGACGGTGACGTCGAAGCGATCGGCGAGGTCGGCCACCGCGGCGAGTTCCTCGGCGGTATGGACCACCCCGGTCGGGTTGTGGGGTTGCACAGGAGGTACGCAATCTGACCGACCCCGGTGGCCGCCTCGGCGAAGGTTTCCTCCAGCTCGGCGAGATCGATCCGGCCTTCCGGCGTCATCGAGAACGCCTGACCGTGCGGTCGATCAGGGTCGGGAAGGACTCGAACAGCGGATACACGGGGTCGTTGATGATGACGATGTCCTCGGGCTCGGTGACCGCGAGAAGGACGCTGAGGATGCCCATCATGACGTCGGCGGACAGCACCGCCCGGGCCGGGTCGACCGTCCACCCCCAATGCCGGCCGGCGAACCCGGAGAAGGCCTCCACTAGCGCGCCGCGACCGGATAACCGGTGTCGCCCAGCGCGACGAACTCCCTCCAGCGCGTCCTTGACCGGATGCGCGAGGTGACAATCCATTTCCGCTACCCACGCCGGGATGACGTCCGCCGGGTAGGCCCGCCACTTGGCGCTCGTGCGCCGACGCAGCTCGTCGAGGGACAGGTCGAAGATCGCAGGCATGGAGGGGAATGTACGCCACTGTCATCGGTGCCGATTAGGCTTCCCCCGTGGCGGAAGCAGGGTCCTCGACCAAGGAGTCGGCGTCCACCGATCGGGTGTTCACGATCCCCAACATCCTCTCGATGGCGCGCCTTGTCGGCGTCCCCGTCTTCCTCTGGGCGATCCTCGGCAAACACGACACCCTCGCCCTCGTCCTGCTCATGGTCTCGGGGGTCACCGACTATCTCGACGGCAAGATCGCCCGCACCTTCGGGATGACCTCGAAGCTGGGGAGGTGCTCGCCCGGTCGCCGACCGGCTCTACATCTTTGCGACGCTGCTCGGGCTCGGCCTGCGCGGCATCGTCCCGTGGTGGGTCATTGCGGTGATCGTCGGTCGTGAGGTCTTCCTCGTCATCCTGCTCGTGTTCGCCCGGCGCGACGGACTGCGCGAGTTGCCCGTCAACTTCGTCGGGAAGTCGGCGACCTTCAACCTCCTCTATGCCTTCCCGTGCCTCTTGCTCGCCGACGGCGACGGCACCCTCGCCCGATGGGCGCGCCCGATCGGGTGGGGGTTCGCGTGGTGGGGGATCGCCCTCTATTGGGTCGCCGGCCTGATGTATGCCTTGCAATTGCGCCGCTTCCACCTCGCCGTCGCGCGCTCGCGCCGATGACCGCCGCGCCGCCGCGCCGGCCGGACGCCTCGATGACCCTGCTCACCGAGATGCTCCAGCGTCCCCTCGATCCGGGGTATGCCGCGGCCGCCGCCCGCCGCGCAGCCTCCGGCACCGCGACACCAGCCGCCTCCCGCTCACCTGC
The DNA here is from genome assembly GCA_016702415.1 of Nostocoides sp. Taxonomy (GTDB): domain Bacteria; phylum Actinomycetota; class Actinomycetes; order Actinomycetales; family Dermatophilaceae; genus Nostocoides_A. The sequence continues at coordinate 16,076 of JADJEA010000024.1, read as the reverse complement.
GCTGCTGCTCGCCTGCGTGCTCGTGGGTCTGCTCCTCGCGGTCGCCGCGACGACCCTGGGTCGGGGACCTCACGGACGGCGACGGTCCGCGGCGACCTGATCTCGCGCATCGAGTCCCGGCGCACCGAGGCCGAGACGACGACGGCGGCCATTGCCGCCACGGAGGCCCAGATCTCGGCACTGGAGCGGGCAGCGCTCGACCCGGCCCAGCAAGGCAGCGCCGCGGACAAGGTCGCCGTGCTTCGCCAGGTGCTCGGCGCAGACGCCGTGACCGGCCCCGGCCTGGCCGTCACCCGACGACGCGCCCGAGACCGGGACACCGGCGCAGTCGCCCGGACACGGACGGGTGCTCTCCCGGGACGTCGTGTTCGTCGTCAACGCCCTGTGGGCGGCCGGGGCCGAGGCGATCGCGGTCGACGGACAACGGCTCTCCAGCCGGACGGCAATCCGGTTCGCCGGCGACGCCATCCTCGTCAACTTCCGGCCCCTGGTGCCGCCCTACCGGATCCAGGCGATCGGCGACCCCGACACGCTGCCGGCGGCGTTCGCGGAGGGGGCGGGCGCGGCATACGTCAACCTCGGCGACAATTTCGGGGTCGTCACCAAGGTCGACACGAGCGACGACCTGGTGCTGCCGGCCGCGACGAGCCTGACCGTGACCACTTCACGACCGCTGAAGGAGGGCTCGTGATCCCCGCCCTGGGCCTGGCCGTCAGGATCTCATCGGCGTCCTCGTCAAGCCCGACGTTCCCGTCTGGCTCTTGCCCTATCTGCCGATCGCCGTCGTCGGCGCGCTGGATGCCGTCTTCGGCGGCATCCGGGCGGCCCCTCGACGGGATCTTCGACGACTAGGTCTTCGTCGTCTCCTTCCTCTCAATGTCGTCGTCGCGGCCCTCATCGTCTTCCTCGGCGACAAGCTCGGGGTTGGGGCACAACTCTCGACCGGCGTCGTCGTCGTCCTCGGGGGTCCGCATCTTTCCAATGTCGCCTCCGCCTAAGCATCTCTTCCAAGGCATGAGCAGGCGTCCCGAGGCCCGGCCGGGTCCCTCCGCATGGCGACGCCTCCGTCATCGCCCGGCCGCGGCTGACCGGGGAACCCTCTTCGTCACCGTCTTGGCCGTCCTCCTCGGCTTCGCTCTCGCGACGCAACTGCGCGCCAACCGTGGACAGCCATTGGAGGGTCTGCGGGAGGACGAGCTCGTGCGGGTCCTCGACGACGTCACCCAGAACGGCCAACGGCTCAACGGGGAACTGCGCGATCTCGAGCGCACCCCGTGACAGCCTCAGGGCAACGAGACCGACCTCGCAGCGGCCCTCGCCGCGGCGAAGGACCGCCGCCGACAGCCTGTCGATCCTCGCCGGGACCATCCCGGCGACCGGCCCCGGGAGTGCATCGTCATCACCGATCCCGAGCACAAGATCGGCGCGTCCCTCCTGCTCGACACCATTCAGGAACTCCGCGATGCCGGCGCCGAGGCCATCCAGATCGGGTCCGCACGGGTCGTCACCGCGACCTACTTCACCGACGCCGACGGCACCGTCCGTGTCGGCACCCAGCCCCCTGACCAGCCCCTACACGATTCTCGCGATCGGCGAGCCAGCGACGATGGCCTCGGCGATGGACATCCCCGGGGGCGTCGTGGAGTCGGTCCATCGCCTCGGTGGGGAGGCCACGGTCGCGAGCCTGGACACCGTCGACATCACCGGCATTGTCACGGCCAAGGCGCCGGTGTTCGCCCGGCCCGACACCGGCACCCCCAGCGCCACGAAGTAGCCTCGTTCACCGCCCGCCCACCCACAGTTAGGTCCGTTCATGAGCCGTGCGAGCTATGACCCGCCGAGCGCTTCGTCGCCGGCACGGTAGGGCCACCTGGGCAGCGGGCCTTCTTCCTCCAGGCCGTCCGTCCGGGGTCGCGGACGACGATGTCGGTCGAAGTTCCAGGTCGCCCTGCTCGCCGACCGCATCGAAGACCTTCTCGATGCGACCGGAACCCGCACCACGCAGCCCCGGCACCGGACAACGACCCGCTCGAGACGCCCTTCGACGACGACTTCCGCATCGTCGCGATGAGCGTGGAGTGGGACACCGAACGCGAATTGGTGCACCTGCGCTGCCATGATCGCGATCCCGACGACGCCGACGCCGACCAGACGCGCGCTGCGGGCTTGCCGCCCGAAATCCAAACGGTCGACGTCGTCATCCAACCCGGGACGGCTCAGGAGTTCGCCCGCCGCTGCAAGGCTTTTGGTGTCGGCCGGTCGGGCCCCGTGCCCGTTCTGCGGAGGCCCGGTCGCCCCGACCGGCATATCTGCCCGCGCGCCAACGGATACCGACGCTGATCTCCGCGACCGACCTCGCCACCGGCGACCTCCATATCGTCGGTCAGATCGCCGGTGCCTCCAACACGACCGTCCTGGTCGCGTCGGCGACGCCGACATCAGGCCGTATGCGGTGTACAAGCGATCTCGGGGGAGCGCCCCCTGTGGGACTTCCGACCTGCGCACGGGGCGTGGAGCGGCGGCATACCTCATTAGCGAGGCGGGCGGCTGGGATGTCGTCCCGCCGACGATCATCCGCGAGGTCGCGCGGTCTCGGTATGACGCAGGCCTGGGTCGGCGACCCCGGCACCGCCGAATCGGTCGTCCGGGTGATCCGGCGGGATCGGACGCCACAGGGCTGATCCCCGTCCTGCGGGCCGAGGACGACCGCGGCCGACCCCTGCTGATCGCGCACGAGGACCGGGACGACGTCCGTTCGCTGGCCGTCCTCGACGTCGTCCTCAACAACGCCGATCGCAAGGGCGCGGACGCCCGCCCGCTACGAGGGCCGGCTGTATGCCGTGGACCACGGCGTGACCTTCCACACCGGAAGCCGAAGTTGCGCACCGTCCTGTGGGGGTGGGCGGGAGAGCCGCTGACCGACGACGACGTCGCCCGCTTGAGCGACTCCGGTCCGCCCTGGAGCCACGCGACAGTTCGGTCGGGAGTCGGATTCCGGAAGTCCCGCTGCGGGGTCCGCGGCGGGGTCCGCTGCAGAGTCCCTTCCGGAGTCCACGCTGGCTGGGACCTCGCCCGACCTCCTCAGCGAAAGGAGATCGCGGCCCTGGCCGGCCGGGTCGACGGGCTGCTCCACCCGCCATCACCCGCGGGCGAGCCGGAGGTGGCCGAGCGAGCCCGTGGCCGCCGCTGTGAGCCTCGTTCCGTAGTCTGGCCCCGTGCGAACCTGGCCTCTGTGACCCTGCCCGCCATTCCCGGACACACGGGTCCACCTGTCGTCCACGACACACTCCGGCAACGTGCCGGTCAGCGGCCGGGACGGGACGGCGCGACGATGCCCGTCTGCGGGATCACCCGTATGACGCGACCTCAGCCACGCCGCCACCTATCCACCTTCGCCCTCCCCGGGCGGGCCCTGCGGGACGCGAAGAGGGCCTGACCGTCCTATATCCAGAATGTCACCGACGTCGACGACCCTCCTCGAACGCGCGGCGCGCGACTTTGCCCGCAGGGTCGACTGGAGCGACCTGGCCGCCGCGGAGATCGCGCTCTTCCGCGAGAGGACATGACCGCCCTCGGGGTCATGCCCCGGATGAGGTTGGTCGGCGTCGTCAGGTCCATCGACCTCATCGCCGCCGCCGTCCGCGAGCTCGTGGACGCCGGGTCTGCCTACAGACTGCCAGTGACGACACCGAGGGCGAGGATCTCTATCTCGATCTGGCTCAGGCGGACGAAGTTTCGGCTCCATCAGCCGGTGGACCCGCGAGCAGATGGACCTCGTCATCCGGGAGCGCGGGGAGACCCGGATCGTCCGGGGAAGCGAGACCCATTGGACCCGTTGGTATGGCGCTCTGCCCGACCCGGCGAGCCGTCCTGGACTCCCGCCGGCCTTCCGCCCGGCCGCAGGCGGCTGGCATCAACGATCACACCGCCATCGCCGCCGACCGGCTCGGCCTCCCGCTCGACATCCAGGGCGGCGGCGGCGACCTGGGATTTCCAAACCACGGGATGAGTGCCGCCCAGAGCGAGGAGCGATCCACGAGGAGGCTTTTTATGCCGCGGCATGCGTCCACCAGGGAAAATGGTCGGTCTCGACGGAGTTGAAGATGAGCAAGTCGAAGAACGACGTCGTCCTCGTCTCCTGACTGCGGGCCGACGGGACCGACCCGATGGCCATCCGAAGCTGCTCCTCCTCGCCCATCGGTACGACGCAGCGTGGGACTACACCGACGCGGCCTGGCCACCGCCGTCGAGCGAGGCGAAGAGCGCTGGCTCGCCGGGCTCTCTCCGTCACCGAAGGGCCGCCCGCCGAAGCCGGTGATCGCCGAAAGCGATCCGAGCGGCGCGTCGCGGACAACCTCCCGACACCCCGCGGACGCTTGGCGGCTGTCGACGAGTGGGCGCAACGGGCGGTGTCAGGGCCCGGGCGACCCGGCCGCCCGGGCCTGCTTTCGCCCCCGCCCTGGACCGGCTGCTCGGCATCCGGCTCTAGCCGATCGCCGCGCGGTCCACAAGGATCGCGGCGGGAGTCAGGCGACAACGAGGTCAGGCGACGGCAGGGGTCAGACGGAGCCGGGGTTGGGGTTCTGCCCCGCAAATAGCGCTCGAACAAAGACTCGCGCGATGGCATCCCCGCTCGCCTCGGGCAGTTCGGCGGTGTCCTGGGCCTGCTTCTCAGCCTCGACACGTAGTCAGCCGCACGGTCGTCGGTCAGACCCAGTTCGTCGACGCCGCGCTGCTAGGTGGTGGCGTCCTCGGCCCGCAACGTGCCCTTCGGCGGCGGGTGGCCGGGGATCCTTCGAGCCGGTCGAGCAATGCCAGGCTCGCCTTCACGGCGTGGGGGATAAGCCGGCATAGTGCGGCACGACGCCTTTAACACGAGATCGCCGTGATCCCGGCGTGGTGGGCGGCGTCCGCCAGAGAGGATTCCCCGATGATCCCCGTCCTCGGCCCCTCTCGTAGAGAAGCGCTCGGGATCCTTCAAGTGGAGGACCAAGTCTGGTCAAATCCTCGGCAGTGGCGATCACCGGGATCGGGCGGGTGTGGGCCACATCGGCCATAGGGGGCACCGAAGGCGACGAAGCGTCACGCCCGCCTCCTGCGCATACTGCATGAGCTCGATGGTGAACCCGCGCCAGTGTGGAAACTCGGCTCGACCCCGCTGACGAGAATGGCATCCCGGCGCGTCGGGTCGGGCCCGGAAGATGCGCGTGGTGCGCCACTGGACTCGACGACGCCCGTCCTCTCGGAACGGCGCGGGGCAAGTTGACCTGGAAGTCGTAATAGTCCTCGGGATCGAACGCGGCGACCGGCTGGGCCTCCGCCCGCCGGTAGCTGCGACGACGTCACTGGCCGCCTCGCCGGCGTCGTTCCACCTCGAAAGCGACAATCGCGACCGGATCGCGCAGGAGCGGCAGCTGCTCGAGCTCGATCACGGCGTCTGCCCGCGCTGGCCCGGCCGGCGGTGGCTCACTCGAAAGCTCCCCGCGTGCGTCATGGGCCCACCCTACGACCGGGAGCTCGGTGGGAGCCAGGTTGCGCCACTCGCTCGACCGAGTCGTCGCAAACCTCCGGAGGGCGGTGCCATGCCCGCTCCCGGTCTGCCCGCGGCGGTGATGTGGGACATGGACGGCGCATCTCCTGCGTCGACCGAGCCGTATTGGATCGAGGAGCGAGTAGGCCTTGGTCACGGAGTTCAGCGGGACCCTGGAGCGACGACCTGGCCCATCAGCTCGTCGGCGCAATGCCCTCCTGACGTCGGCGCAGTTTATCATCGACAACACCCGCGGTGACCCTATTTCTGGAAGAGATCGTCCACCGGCTCATGTCGAGCGTCATCGATCCCGGAGTCGGACGGCGCGTGCAAATTAAGCAAGGTGCCCAGGACCTCTGAGGAGTCGACCTGCGCCGGCATGCCGTGCCCTGTGCCCCTGGTCTCTCGATGTCGTGGTCGCCGCTGACCTCCGCAGTCACCGCCCACCTTCCGGAGGATGCCTTCGCCGCGGTGATCCGGGGTGGCGACCCCGTGATCAACGGAAAGCCCCACCCGGAGCCCTATCTGGCGGCGGCGACCGCTTTGGGCGTCGAGCCCGCAGCACTGTCCCCGTATCGAGGACGTTCCCGCGACCGGAGTGCCACGTCCGCGATCGCCGCAGGCTATCCGACGTTGGTGGTCCCGCACACGGTCCCAGTGCCGCCCTGACGGGGCCCGAAACCTGCCGACCCTCGTGAACTTTGGACACCCCTGGGGGGCTCAGCGACCTGATGTCCGGGGCCCGCCTCAGCGGAATGTGAGCCTCAGCCCGGAACATGAGATTGCAGCCCAGACATGCGGGCTCAGCGGAACTTGATCCGGCCGTCGGCGGCGAGGCCGGCGCCGAACTGGATCTTGCCCCGACCGTCTGGGACTGCTCACGGTGGTCGAGAACTTGATCTTGCCCGCTTGGCGCAGGCCCCGGGGGGCGACAACGAGCGTTGCCTGCGGCGGCGAGAGAGGCTGCGAAGCGATGCGCGACGCGACGGAGTGCAACGCAGGGACGTGGAACGAGTGTGCGTAAGCTACCCCTGGAGGCTGCTGGTCGACAGGCCGGGCGTGGCCGGCCACCGGTGAAGAAGGCGCTTGATGCTTACTACGCCCCACCTGTCGGGGGCATGAGCAAGCGGCCGCCTCTTCCGATCTGCGCGTGGGATACGGTCACTCCCGGGTGGTACCCGAGATTGGGTGAAGAGCCAGCGTTCCGGCGACGGCGAGCGACCAGCCGCGGGCACTTTACGACTCTCGACGTCTGATCGCGCCTGAGGCGACTTCCGACGACGAAGTACTGCGCCCGCAGGGTAAAGGCGAAATAGAAGGCCGCTGACGGACGCCCCTGGCCACATCGCCATGGACTCGGTCAACTCGATCCAGATCTCGGCGTGGACGTCGAGCAGATCCCAGATCACCTGCTTCTCCGGTGTGATCGGGACAGGCGGGATACCCCGGTGCCGGCCGTATGCCGCGATACGCCTCCCGATCAAGGCGTCGTTCCGAGGTGCTTCACCCGCGGCATACCCCACAGGTCGGTGCGGACGAGGAGTTGGTGCCGGAGACGCTCGGCGAACGCCTCGGCCAGGCGGTCGGCGAAGAGACTCCAGGAAGGATAATCACCCCTTTACGCAGTGGGCGTGCGCGGCCCCTTCACAAGGCCACCACCCAATCGCGCGGACCCGGTGAGGCCGGCGGTCACCGCGAAGGCCCGGATCCAGTCCGGACCCGCCTCGGGCTGGTGCGCGACGAAGTCGGCCAGTGAGGCGATTCGGGACGCCATCGCCGATGGCGGCCCTGTTGGCACAGGTGGTGCAGCGTGGCGCAGACCTCGCGGCGGGAGGCATCGGCATACACCCCGGTGTCGTCGCCGAAGCCCGCGCGGCCAGGGAAAATTCCGGCGATCCCGTTGGCGCGCACCCACTTTTCCGCGATCATCCGGTCGAGCATCGCCTGGGCGTCGTCGGCGTAGAGCCGGCGGGCGGCGTCGGCGGACGCAGGGTGGTTGAGCAGGTCGGGGAAGCGACCGCGCATCTCCCAGGCGGCGAAGGAGGGCGTCCAGTCCGGATAGCCGCGCAGGTCCCGCGAGGTCGTGGTGATCAATGAATTCTGGATGCCCGGTCTGGCCGGCGCTGTGATCGACTCGGGGTGAACGCGATGTCATCGGGGCGGCGGCCTGGGCGTCCAGCCCACGGTGACAGAGGCGGCCGGTCACCCCCGACGGCAGCCATGGCGGGCGCGGATCTCGGCATACTCCACGGTCGATCAGATCGACGAGATCGGGCCGGTGGTCCTCAGAGAAAGCAACTGGGCGACAACGGGAACCGACCGGGGGACGTCCTTCTTTGAAACGACCGGTCCGCATTACAGTAGCGCTGGTCGACGCACGACCGCCGTGGCCGGGCCTTCGACGTCGTCCGCTCCACCGATGAGGAGGGGATGTCGAAGCCCTGCCGCTCCATCTCGACGCGACATTGACCATCACTCGAGGGAGGGCGTGAGCGCGGAAGGCGGAGAGACCGATCGCGTCAGCGCCGAAGGTCACAGGCGGTGTCGAGGGTGACGTTGGGCCGGGATAACCATCACCCGAGGTCGTGGACTTCGTAGTTATTGCACTGGAGGGACGACGCCGACGATGTTCTTTTGCACCGATGTCGTGGACGTCGCCACGCCAGCGTGGCGGTGACCGGGACTCCCTTCGCCCGTCGGCCTCGCCGAAGGCTGCTTCTCAACCTCGATGGCAGGGCACGAGATAGGCAACGACGCGCTTTTTCATCACCCGGGCCACGGGATTTGACGACCTGGGGGAGGAACATCTTGCCGAAGCCCCGAAGAGATCGCCGCGACGACATTCATCCCGTCCATGAGAGGGCCTTCGATGACCTCGAGGGTCGCCCGCCGCGGGCCGCGATCAAGCCTGGTCTGCACGCGGTGTCGGCTTCGACGTGGTCGTCGATGCCCTTGTTGAAGCAGCTTACATGGGTGATCCGTTCGCCGGCGGGCAGCGTCCGCCGCTCCAGCGCCGCCTGCGGAGGATCGCCCTGTCCGGTAGCGACATTGAAGCGCTGGCGTGCTCCAGCAGCCGGTCGGTCGTCCGGTCACGGCGGTTGAGGATCACGTCCTCGATCCGCTCCGCTCAGGATCGATCTCGTCGCTGAACCACGAGGGCGCCCGCATTGACGATCCCCATATCCATTCCGGCGCGGATCGCGTGATACAGGAAGAGCCGCGTGGATCGATCGCCTCACCGGACAGGGGTTATTGCCGCGGAAGGAGAAACGACACATTGGAGACACCGCCCAGAGACGAGCACCCCAACGCGGCGTCTCCAAGCAATCCACCGGGTTGCCTCGATGAAGTCGCTGCCGTATTGCCGCGGCTCCTCGATCCCGGTCGCCACCGCCAGATGTTGGAATCGATGACTGATAATCTCGGCCGGGGAATCCGACCTCGCCGGTAGGTGAGGACGTCATACGCCAAAGCAGCTGATGGCGCAGCGCCGCTCCAGTCCCGGCATGGCTAACACGCGTCGAAGAGCCCACTGGCGACGACCGCGGCACCCTGTTACGGGCAGGAGAGTTTGGCCTGGGCGCGGAACCATTCGCCCTCCTTCATCGAGATCCGGTTGACGATCGGCTTGCCCTGGACGCGCCCGGCCTCGATGACCGACCATTTCGAGGAGTCGATCGCTGACCGGGACAGTGGAGATGTCCAGTTCGAAAGGCGGTGAAGCTTGAAGAGGAAGCGGTCCCGTAGCCCCGCGACCCCGTCGATCAGCCCTCGTCCATGTTGACGTCGGTGACGCACGCGCCCACTTTGCGACCACGCCGACGAGCCACCGACGGGGCGGCCGGATGATCAACGTCGGCCTGGATGAGTTTGCGGAAGCGCGCCGATCCGATGACGGCATGCGTCCGCTTTCGCCGACGTTGACGAAGAGGCTGCCCGCATCGATGGTCAGGGGTTTCCCAGAGGTTTCGCCCGACAGGCGCATCGCCGGTGCGATCCGCGCCACCGCCCCTGCCCCGCGCAGGCACCCTCCGCGACGCCGCCGCCGCGATCGCCTGGCGATGTGCTCGAAAGAGCTGAACCGCAGCAGCCGCCGACGAGGTTGACCAGGCCGCTCGCGGCGGGCGCTCACGGCGAGGGCGGCGGCACGCGGTCTCGGCGGCACGGTCTCGCGTCGCCTGCTCGCCGAAGGCGTTCAGGAAACCAGCGTTCAGATAGCTAGAGATGAAAGGTGTCAGCGGTGCGGGGCGAGATCGGCGACGAAGGGGGCGCATCCCGGGGCCGCGCCCAGGGCGCAGTTGAAGCCGACGGCGAAACGGCCCGGGCGGCGGCTAGAAGCGCACCAGTAAGGGAGAAGGCTCCAGCCGTCCTGACCGGACGCAGGGTCCACGCGGCCGGAGGCGTCGTCCCACGGAGATGATGACCGGCCAGCGCCGGCCACGCTGCTCGAAAAACGTCTCCAGAACGAAAATCGCTGCGCCGGGCGTTGAGGGTGTCGAAGATCGTCTCGACGGGCGGGGGGATGGATTGCCGCCGTCGACGAGGGCGGCGGCCTGATCGGCCTGCTGCCTCGACGAGGTCGTCGAAGGCTGACATTGCGCGCACCGGAATCGCCGACGTCCGGGGAGATCGAGGCGGTGCGATTGTGAGTCGGAAGCCGAGGGAGCCGACGACGAAGCGGGGTGGTGGGGTCGGCGGCCAGTGCGGCGTCCGTTGGCTTCCTCGCAGGCCAAACGTAACGGCGGCGAGGTTGAGTTCGCCGGCCAGGTCCGCCATCGCGCCTGTAGTCGGCGAGGAGATCCGCTGCGCGTTGAGGTTGTTGGTCGAGATGGGGTGCGCGCCCACGGCCAGGTGCTCCCGATGGATGCTAAGCGATGATCTCGAGCTGCGGGTGAGCAAAGAGCAGATCGTTATTTTGCCGATCAGGATCGCTGGACCCCTCCGCGCAGCGCTTCGCCGCGGAGTCGGCGCCCAGGGCGGTGGCGCTGGATCATCACGCGTGCCCATCGCTCCGTCGAGAACGGAGAGAGGCGCTCACTCAAGAGAGTGCGCGCGCAACCGATCGGTGGCATCCGGGCGTTCAGGCATGCGCTCATTATCGGTGGCTGGCCCAGCCGGGCGGTCGAACGAAGCTGGCAGGATAGGTTGCGGGGGGACATCGGGCCGACGAAGGAGGAAGCCCGGCGTGGCGGGCACCGGACCGGGCCAGCGAGCCGGGCGGGGATTCCGCCTGGCGACGATCGGCGGAGTTCCACGGTCTATCTGGGGCCGAGGTGGCTCATCCTCGCGGCGGTCATCGTCACCCTCATCGGCCCGCAAGGGGCTGCGAAACCGCCCCGACCTCGGCACCGGCCGCGCCCATGCCGTCGGCCTGGCGTATGCCGTGGTCCTCCTCCTCGCCGTCCTCGTCCACGAGGCCGCCCACGCGATGAACGCGCGCGTTCGGGTTTTCCCGTTCACCCATGTCGTTGCCGACCTGTGGGGTGGAGGCACCGCCCCTGGACGCTCACGCAAGGCCCGGCGGGTGCGCAGTGCTCTCAATCGCGGTGAAGCTGGTCCGGCGGCCAATGCCGCGCTCACCGGCTTCTCTGGCACCACCTCGTCGACTCGATGGAGGGCGGGAGTTCCCCCGGTTCCTCGTCAACGGGAGGCTCAAGCTATCTGTCAGCAGGGATGCTCGCGCTTTCTTCAATCTCCTTCCCGGTCCGCACGCTCGACGGAGGCCCCAGATCGTCCAGGCCCCTGGTCTGGCGGGTCACGAGATTCCCGGGCGCGGGGGGACGGACGCCAGCTGGCCCAATTTATGCCCCGGATCGCCGTCACTTTGTGGGGGGGTCCTGGCGGCCGGGTTTCATCCACGGCAGGCCATGGCGTGCCGGGGGGAGGAACTCAGCCTCGAGATATACTTCCGGCTGGGGCTGCTCATCGCCTTTATTTCACCTCTGGCGAAAGGGGCCCAAGCGAGGCCATCGGGTGAGAGCGGGCGACCACGGCCTTCGGAAGTGTGCGCATCCTCGACGTCCTCACCGCGTTGTCGCCGTCGCTCCGATGCGACGTTGGCCGACCTGCCTCCGAACAGGCCTGCCGCCGAAATTCGTCGTCGACGCCTCCGGGACCCCCCCGTCGCCCTGGTGGACCCCGACCCGTGGCCTCCCGGGAAAACGGTGCCGCTTGGGCTGGTGTCTGGCGATCGCCGTGCCGCAGCCAGCCGCCTGGGTTGTCGATGAGGACGCGAATGGGTCCCTCACGCCGGTCTGCTTCCCGCCTTCGGTGCGGCCGGGGTCGCGTGGCACCACTCTGATCTACAGAGGCGTTTGCTCGGCGACGTCGTGACCGCGTCCCCGGGTTCAGGAAAAGCCCTCGGCCGGCAGTGACGGCGCCCGGCCGTCAGCGCGAATGCGCCGACCTCAGCAGCGGCCCCTCGATCCGTGCCACGAGTTGTAGCCACGGCTGACGACACCGGTCTTGCCGAAGACCGATTTCAGGGGTAGTCCTGGACGGTGTAGGTGCTCACGCCGCGGCGCCGGGCGATGTGGCGGGGAAAACGGCCGTCCATGACGGGTTCGGTCACAACGCGCGATTCGCGCGGGGTCGGCGCTTTAGCGATTCCCAAGTGCGGGGGCGCTAGATCGGCCGAAGGCGGACTGCGGACGGCGACGCCGTGACGATGGTATGCGCCCACGTCACCGTGGCCCGCATGTGGTCGAGAAGTGGCTGGGCCGACAACCGTGAACCAGGCTCCGGCAAATCTGACCGGACCCAGACTGCGCACCTCCCCTGACGCGCCGCCGTCCGCAGGCCAGGCGATCAGTCCGGGACCACGGCCTCAACGACCTCGATGCTGCGTGATTGCCGCCAGTTCGGCATGCGAGCCGTGCCCAGGCGACCGCAAATGCGCCAATCCACCCCGACCGTCGGAGATGCGACGACGAGGCTGCCGCCGCTGCGCTCCAGCGTCCCCGCCGTATGTCTGCTGCGACGCCCCACCAGGCGGGCGCGCACGCCGCTCCCGAGACCGACGGAGAGGGTGTCGAGAAGGCGATCGTCGGTGGTGGTGAAAGGGGTGCTGGAGCTTCGGAACGGCATGAGCGCCGCCCAGGGCGGCCAGCGGCACATCACCCCAGCACTTTCGAGGCCTCGTCGCGGATCCCACTCGGGAGAACAACTCTGCGCGCATCCGGCGTGAAGGGTGACCGTGACCACCGGTCTCGCAATCCATCCAGAGTGCGAGGATGTTCTTCACGCTGGTGCATCCGATGCAGGGACGACGGCTCGGGTGCGCCGAACTCCAGCTCCGACCACAGCCGGGTCTGACTGTGCAGGGGTCACGGAGTCGGCTGACCCATGGCCTGGGAGAAGCACCCGCCGGTCGGGATGACCGTCTCGAGGTCGAGGGTGCCGATGGCGCTGGCGTCCCCGCGGGGACGATCTCCAGGATGATTGCGAGCGCCCGGGCGACGAAATCATCGAGCGTAACGGCGCCGCCCGGGCCAAGCGGATGGAATCGCTGCGCGCCCGAGTCTGCGCAACAGTCGAGGTGATCGCCGTCATCAGCATGGATCATGCTCGCCCCGGGGCTGGTGACCAGCGTTTGCGGGCGATCTGGCCGTGATTGGTCTTCCCCACCATGACGGCGATCGATCCGACCTTTGCACCCAGGAGACCACGCTTCCGACTGGGGGGACCGGGTGCAACTGACCGGCACCAAAGGGCCGGATGCACACGATCACCCACTCGGGCCTGGCAAGGAGTTCCACCCACCGCCAGTTCCTCCCATCCACGACGACCTGATCAGCGCCCCCACGACACGCCTCGACCCGGTCCGCAGCACCCGCCGGCATCACGAGTACCTCGCGATCCAATCCTCCTGACCGACTATGTGATGTCCATGCCTCGAGGGTGCCCGCGGTCATCTATCTGGACGCGGGCCAGATCGTCGCGTGCAGGCATCTTCCCAATTGCCGTCGTCATCGAGGCCGGCGAGAAAACAGGGTCCGGTGCTGTGTCGATATCGTTACTTCGGGCCATCGGCGAGGAGGGCCGCCTGCACTCCTTCGAGCGGCGCGCCGGCACAGATCAGCGCAGGGAAATGTCCGCGCGTTCTTCGGAGTCGACCACCCCGCGTGTGGACCGGTGACAGTGGGGACCTGGTCGCCCAGCTTCCACGGCGGCAGTGGAACCCGGCAGCGTCATTCCCGTCGTGCTCGACATGCCCGCCCGTGGGAGTGCCTGGACGTCGTCGGCGAGGCCCTCGTCCCCGGTGGGGTTCTCATCTGCTACGTCGCGACCGCCACCCAGTTGTCCCGGGTCGCCGAGGCGCTGCGCGACCACGGGGCTTCACCGACCCGCACGCCTGGGAGTCGATCCAGCGGGACTGGCGCATCTCGAGGGCTCGCGGTGCGCCCCTCCCAGCGGATGCACGGGCATACGGGCTTCCTCATCAGCAGCCGGCGATTGGCGCCCGGCGTGACGCCGCCGCTGCGCAAGCGCCGCCCGGGCAAGGGCTATGTCCGCCGACCTCGACGACACCCGGGAGTGGACGGAGGAGGGTTTCGGGGGGAAGCGGATCCGCAGCGAGGAGCGGGTTCCGTCGCGTCGCGCGCTCGGTGAGTGCGCCGCCCCGCGTCTTGCCTGACTGCGGGTTACAGTCAGGGGAGGTCGTGCCGCCCCGAACGATCCACGGTCCCCTCAAGGGAGGTTTGGATGGTCGACAGTGACGCAAAAGGAGATCCGCCGACTGCAATCGCAGCACGCGACGATGTCCGCCCAGAACGACCGGCTTGTCCGGACCCTGAAGGACGCGCGCGCGAGCAGCTCGTGACGGTCAAGGCGGAGGTGGACCGGCTCGCGAGCCGCCCGCGGCATACGGCATCGTCATGGAGGCCCTGCCGGCGGAACCGCCGACATCCTCACCGGTGGCCGCAAAATGCACGTCGCCGTTAACCCGACGATCCTGCCCAGCGACCTACGGCCCGGACGCGAGGTCCGCCTCAACGAAGACTCTCAATATTGTCCAGACCTGCGGCTTCGAGCGGGTCGGTAGGGTGAGTTCTGGTCAGGGCTCTCATCGAGGAACCGGACCGGAGTGCTGTGGTCGCCCACGCCATTTTGTGAGCGCGTATGCCCCTTGCCCATTTCCTGCGCGAGGCCCCCGTCCGGGATCCGGCGACGCCTTGCTGCTCGAGCCCCGCTCGGGGTTCATCTTCGAGAAGCGCATCGAGAAGGCCGAGGTCGCCGATCTCGTGCTCGGGGGGGTCCCCGGCGGCATCTCCTACGAGGACGTCGGCGGACTGCGTGGAGCAAATCGGGGCGATCCGCGACTCGGTCGAGTTGCCCTATCTGCACCCCGACCTGTTCACCGAGCACCAGCTCAAGCCGCCCAAGGGCGTCCTCTACAGCCCACCCGGGTGTGGCAAGACGATGATCGCCAAGGCGGTCGCACGGCGTCCCTGGCCCTGGTCGCCGAGAGGGAGCAAGCCGTTGGCGAGAGTCCTACTTCCTCAATATCAAGGGTCCGGGCTGCTCAGCAAGTACGTCGGGAGACGGAGCGGCATATCCGGCTGATCTTCCATCGGGCACGGGAGAAGTCCAATGATGGCACCCCGTGGTCGTGTTCTTCGACGAGATGGACGGCCTGTTCCGCACCAGTAATGCTCCGGCGTGTCGAGCGACGTCCGAGACGACGATCGTCCTGAAGCTGCTCGCCGAGATCGACGTCGAGGACTGGAGAGTGTCATCGTCATCGGCGCGACCTGAACCGCGAGGACATGATCGACCCGGCCATCCTGCGCCCCCGGGCGGCTCGATGTGAAGATCAAGATCGAGCGACCGGATGCGGAGTCGGCGCGACATCTTCCGGAAATACCTGACCGTCGACCTGCCCCTGCACGCCGACGATCTCGCCGGGAACGACGGCTCCGCGCGACGGTCGAGGCAATGATCGAGGCCGCGGTCGCGCGAGTGTATTCCGAGCAGGAGGAGAACCGCTTCCTGGAGGTCACCTAGCTGCCAGTGGCGACAAGGAAATCCTCTATTTCAAAGGACTTCAACTCCGGCGCCATGATCCAGAACGTCGTGGACCGCGCCAAGAAGCTCGCGATCAAGGACTCCTGACGACCGGGCAACGCGGCATCCGGATCGAGCACCTGCTCTCCTCGTGCATCGATGAGTTCAAGGAGAACGAGGACCCTGCCCAACACGACCAATCCCCAGTGCGACTGGGCGCGGATCTCGGGCAAGAAAGGGGAGCGGATCATCTACGTCCCGCACCCTCATAAGCCACCAGTCCGGCACCGAGCCGGGCGGACGATCGACACGATCTCCAGCACCGGCCTGTTTGTGTATCTCTGAAATAATCCGGATTCTCCAGGCCACGCCTGGTCCGCGGGCGTGCGGTCCAGGTCATCCTGGCGAATCCCCTGCCGAAGTTGCCGGATCGTTGAACCGTCCTCTACCGTCGACGGGGCTCGTCCTTCATGGTCGAGCCGCACAACCTTTGCCACATCGCCCACTCATCGTAGTGACTGCACCGCGCGCCGAGCCTGTC
>JADJEA010000023.1 GCA_016702415.1 Nostocoides sp. | reverse complement strand
GGGCTCGGTGACCGCGAGAAGGACGCTGAGGATGCCCATCATGACGTCGGCGGACGCACTTCGTGGCTGGCCTTCCTGACCGTCCACCCTCAATGCCGGCTTTTACGAACCCGGAGAAGGTTTCATTATTAGCGCGCCGCGACCGGATAACCGGGTGCGGTCGTTCCAGCGCGACGAATCTCCGCCAGCGCGTCCTTGACCGGATGCGCGAGGTGACAATCTATTTCCCGCTACCCACGCCGGGGGATGACGTCCGCCGGGCAGGGGCTCCCGCCATTTGGCGCTCGTGCGCCGACGCAGCTCGTCGAGGGACAGTCAGCGATCGCAGGCATGGAGGAAGAACGTACGCCATCGTCATCGGTGCCGATTAGGCTTCCCGTGGCGGAAGCAGGGTCCTCGACTAGCGGAGTCGGCGTCCACCGATCGGGTACCACGATCCCCGCTAACATCCTCTCTTCGATGGCGCGCCTTGTCGGGGTCCCCGCCCTCCTCTGGGCGATCCGCGCCAGTCAGGACACCCTCGCCCTCGTCTCCGCCTGCTCATGGTCTCGGGGTCACCGACTATCTCGACGGCAAGATCGCCCGCACCTTCGGGATGACCAGCTGGGAGGTGCTCGACCCGGTCGCTGACCGGCTCTTACATCTTTGCGACGCTGTTCTCGGGCTCGCCCCGGTCGCATCGTCCCGTGGTGGGTCATTGCGGTGATCGTCGGTCGTGAGGTCTTCTCCCTCGTCATCCTCCCTTGTTAATGCCCGGCGCGACGGACCGCGCGAGTTGCCCGTCAACTTCGTCGGGAAGTCGGCGACCTTCAACCTCCTCTATGCCTTCCCTGTGCCTCCTGCCTCGCCGACGGCGACGGCACTCTCTCGCCCGATGGGCGCGCCTTCGATCGGGTGGGGCTCCTGCGTGGGCGGGGATCGCCCTCGATTGGGTCGCTTACCTGATGTATGCCGCCTTGCACCCGCGCCGTTTCCACCCGGCCGTCGCGCGCTCGCCGCGCCGACGACCGCCGCGCCGCGGCTTTTCGCTGGCTGGATGCCTCGATGACCCTGCTCACTGAGATGCTCGCCCAGCGTCCCTCTTCGATCCGGGTATGCCGCGGCTGCCGCCTGCCGCAAACGCCTGCACCGCGACACCAGCCGCCTCCCGGCCTCACCTGCGCAGTTGCTCGCCTGCGTGCTCGTGGGTTCGCTCCTCGCGGTCGCCGCGATCATCCTTGGGTCGGGGATCTCACGTGACGGCGACGGTCCGCGGCGACCTGATCTCGCGCACGAATCCCGGCAGCGCACCGAGGTCGAGACGACGACGGCGGCCATTGCCGCCACGGAGACCCAGATCTCGGCACTGGAGCGGGCAGCGCGCGACTGGGCCCAGCAAGGCAGCGCCGCGGACAAGGTCGCCAGGCCATTAAAAAGGTGCTCGGCGCAGACGCCGTGGATCGGCCCTGGCCTGGTTGTGTCACCCCCGACGACGCGCGCCCGAGACCGGGGAACATTTGCGCAGCGCTCCTCCACCGCGTCTCCTCGCATTTCACTTACTTCTGACGCGGTGCTCTCCGACGTCGTGTCTGTTGCCGATCGCCCCATGGGCGGCCGGGCCGAGGCGATCGCGGTCGACGGACAACGGCTCTCCAGCCGGACGGCAATCCGCCTCGCCGGCGATGCCATCCGCCTGAACGGCGGGCCCCTGGTGCCGCCCTACCGGATCCAGGCGATCGGCGGCCCCTGACATGCTGCTTGGCGGCGTTCGCGGAGGGGCGGGTGCGGTACTACGTCAAACCGCTCGGCGATAAATTTCCTGGTCGCCTCAACAAGGTCGACACGGTTGACGACCTGCGGGGCCGCTTAATACCGCGACGAGCCTGACCGTGACCACTTCACGACCGCTGAAGGAGGGCTCGTGATCCTCGCCCCGGCCTGGTCACGGGATCCTCATCGGCGTTCTCGTCAAGCCCGACGTTCCTGTCTGGCTTCTGCCTCTATTCGCCGATCGCCGTCGTCGCGTGCGCTGGATGCCGTCTTCGGCGGCATCCGGGCGGCCCTCGACGGGATCTCCCCGGACAGAGCGCAGTCTTCGTCGCCCCTTCCTCTCCAGCAACAAGCCGCCGTCGCGGCTCCTCATCGTCTTCCTCGGCGACAAGTCAGGTTAGCACAACTCTAAACAAGTTTCTGTCGTCGCCCCCTGGGTCCGTATTCTTTCCAATGTCGCCCTCGATCCGCCTACATCTCTTCAAGGTACGAGCGAAAGTCCCGAGGCTCCGGCCGGGTCCCCTTTCCGGCATGGCGACGCCTCTACGTCATCGCCCGGGCTTCTCGCGGCTGACCTGGGGAACCACTTCGTCCAAGTCTTGGCTATCCTCCTTGGTTTTTCGCTCGCGACGCAACTGCGCGCCAACTGTGGATAAAGCCATTGAGGGTCTGCGGGAGTGACGAGCTCGTGCGGGTCCCGAGCGACGTCACCCAGAACGGCCAACGGCTCAACGGGAACTGCGCGATCTCGAGTGCACCCGTGACAGCCTCCAGGGCACGAGGCTGACCTGGCAGCGGCCCTCGCCGCGGCGAAGGACCGCGCCAGGATAGGCCCACGATCCCAGCCGGGACCATCCCGGCGACCGGCCTGGAGTGCGCATCGTCATCACCGATCCTGAGCACAAGATCGGCGCGTCCCTCCTGCTCGACACCACGTCCAGGAACTCCGCGATGCCGGCGCTGAGGCCATCCAGATCGGGTCCGCGACGCGGGTCGTCACCGCGACCTACTTCTTCACTGACGCCGATTTAGCACGCCTCTGTGTCGGCACCAGCCCCTTGACCAGCCTCTGTCGATTCGCGATCGACGAGCCAGAAGACGACGGTTCTGCTGGCGGACATCCGGGGGGCGTCGTGGAGTCGGTCCAGTATCGCCCTCGGTGGGGAGGCTACGTAGTCTGGAGCCTGACACCTCGTCGACATCATCGGCATTAAACATGGCCAAGGCGCCGGTGTTCGCCTCACCTGACACCGGCACCCCAGCGCCATGAAGTAGCCTCGTTCACCGCCCGCCCACCCACAGTTAGGGTCTCGTCTGCGGAGCTGTGCGAGCTCTGCGATCCGCCCGAGCGCGCTTCGTCGCCGGCACGGTAGGGCCACCTGCCGCGGGCCTTCTTCCTCCAGGTATTGTCCGTCCGGGGTCGCGGACGACGAGGCGTCGGTCGAGTAGTTCCAGGTCGCCTGTTTCGCCGGACCGCATCGAAGATTTTCTCGATGCGACCGGAACCCGCACCACGCAGCCCCGGCACCGGACAACGACCCACGCGAGACGCCTTCGACGACGACTTTCGCAGCGTCGCGATGAGCGTGGAGATGATTCGGAACGCGAATTGCGCACCTGCGCTGCCATGATCGCGATCCCGACGACGCCGACGCCGACCAGGACGCGCGCGCCAGGCCTTCCGGCGTCGAAATCCAAACGGTCGACGTCGTCATCCAACCCGGGACGGCTCAGGAGCCCGCCTGCCGCCGC
Organism: Nostocoides sp.; assembly: GCA_016702415.1. Classification (GTDB taxonomy): domain Bacteria; phylum Actinomycetota; class Actinomycetes; order Actinomycetales; family Dermatophilaceae; genus Nostocoides_A. Next base: position 349,819 of record JADJEA010000023.1, on the reverse strand, counting down.
AAGGCGCTTTGGTGTCGGCCGGTCGGCCCCCTGCCTGTTCTTGCGGAGGCCCGGTCGATCCAGACCGGGCATCTCTGCCTGCAGCGCCACCGGATACGACGCTGATCTCCGCGACCGACCTTCGCCACCGGCGACCTCCATATCGTCGGTCAGATCGCCGGGTGCCTCCAACACGACTGTCCTGGTCCGCGCGTCGGCGACGAGATCGGGCCGGCGGCGGTGTACAAGCGATCTCGGGGAGCGCCCCGTGGACTTCCCGACGGGATCGCCTTCGCGGGGCGGAGCGGGCGGCATAATTCATTAGCGAGGCGGGCGGGCTGGGATGTCGTCCTGCTGACGATCATCCGCGAGGGTCCGCGCGGTCTCGGTATGACGCAGGCCTGCGTCGGCGACCCCGGCAACGCTGAATCGCTTCACCGGGTGATCCGGCCGGGATCGGACGCCAGGGCTGGATCCCCGTCCTGCGGGCTGAGGACGATCGCGGGCGACCTCGCCGCCGATCGCGCAGACGAGGACCGTTGACGACGTCCGTTCGCTGGCAGTCCCTCGACGCTGTCCCCAACAACGCCGATCGTAAGGGGCGCACGCCTTCCGCCACGAGGGCCGGCTATGCCGTGGACTACGGCGTGACGCTCGCTTACCGGAGCCGAAGTTGCGCAATCGTCCTGTGGTGTGGGCGGAGAGCCGCTGACTGACGACGATTGCCGCTCTGCCTGGAGCGACTCCGGTCCGCCCTGGAGCCACGCCATTGTGTCCGGTCGGAGTCGCAATTCCGAGTCCGCTGCGGGTCCGCGGGCGGTGGGTCCGCTGCAGAGTCCTCTCGAGTCCACGCTGGCCGGACCTCAGGCTGACCTCCCCAGCGAAAGGGGAGATCGCGGCCCCAGCTGGGCCGGGTCGATCGTTACGCCTGCGCTTACGCCATCACCTGCGTGGCGGGCGGAGGGGTGTCTTTCATGATACCGTGGCTGCCGCCAGTGAGCGCCATTCCGTAGTCTGGGCCCCGTGCGAACTTACCCTGTGACCCTGCCCGCCATTCCCGGACACGCGGTCCACCGTCGTCTGATGATAACTGCCTCCGGCGAGCGTGCGCCGGCCAGCGCCGGACGGACGGCAAGCGAGTCCATGTCTGCGGATCACCCCGGTATGACGCGACCCACCTCGGCCACGCCGCCACCTGCGTCACCCCCGGACCTGGTCGGGCGGGTTTCGCGACATGCGGGCCTGCCCGTCCTATGTCCAGAACGTCACCGACGCCGACGACCCCTGCTCGAACGGGCCGCGCGCGATGGGGTCGAGTGGAGCGACCTGGGCCGAGACGGAGATCGAGCTCTTCCGCGGAGGACATGACCGCCTTCGGGGTCTCGCCCTGGGGGCGCTCGTCGCGGTCGTTGAGTCCGGGACCGAGATCGCCGCGGCCGTCCGAACTGGAGGACGCCGGGTACCTACCGGCTGGCGATCGAGGACTCCCGGGCGGGAAGGGCGGATCTCTACTCGACCTGACCAGTGGCCAATTTCTCCTCCGTCAGCCGGTTCACCCGCGAGCAGATGATGGACCTCATCCTGGACGAAGAGCGCGGCGGAGACCCGGACCGTCGCGGGGAAGCGCGACCCGTTCGACCCGTTGAAGTGGCGTTTGCCCGGCCCGGCGTAGCCGTCCTGGGAAGTCCTGGCACTTTCCGCCTGCCGGCCGGGCTGGCACATCGAATGCAACTCGCCAACGCCCGCGACCGGCCCGGCCTGCTCGTTGACATCCAGGGCGGCGGCAGCGACTCCGGTCTTCCCCCACCACGAGATGTCCGCGGCCCAGGCGCGCGCGGTCGGGGAGGCGTGTCGTCCGGCATGTGGTCTACCAGGAGATGGTCGGCCCGACGGGGACAAGAGGAGCAAAGTCCTGGGCAACCTGGTGCCTGTTCTCGAAGCTGCGCGTGGGTTGGGGTGGACCTGATGGGCCATCCGGCGGCTGTTGCTCCTCGCCCACCGGTCTGACGCGCCGTGGGACTACACCCTGACCCGCTCGCCGCCGCCACGGAGCGGCGGAGCGGGCCAGCGCGGGTCTGTCCGTCAACGAGGGCCCGTCCGCGGAGGCGGTGGACGTGGAGATCCGCGCGGCGCTCGTGGACGACCGGACACCCTGAGGGCCTTGGCCGCGTCGACTATGTGGGGGCAACGGGCAGGTCGCAGGGGGCCCGGGCGACCGGCGCGCCGGCCTGCTCGGCCCGGGCCCTGGCCGCCCGGTCGGCATCCGGCTCTTACCCGCCGGGGTCGGGCGACCCGTCCACGCGATCTCACGCCCGGTGCCCGGCATGTCGTCGGGGTCAGGCGAGCGGCGCGGTCAGCAGAGAAGGCGTCCGGGAGAGTGGTGAGCCTGGCCGGCGCTCAGGGGTCTGCCGCTGGCGCAGGTAGCTCCTGAACTCGCGGGCGATGGTCCCCGTGCTGTCCTTCTGGGCCGCGCAGTTCGGTGTCCCGCGCCTTCCTCGAGCGCCTCGACGTAGTCCGCCACCCCGTCGTCCGATCCGGGCGAGTGCGTTGACGTTCGCGCTCCCAGGTGGCGTCGCCTCGGCCAGAGGTCGGCAGCGGGTGGCGTTCGAGGACCCGCTTGAGCCGGAGTGGTGCCCAGCAGCGGCAGCGTGGCCTCTTTGCGAGGGGGAGGGCCGGCGTAATGCGGTAACGGCGCCCCAGCACGAGATCGCGGTGATCCCGGCCTGGTGGCCGCGTCTGCGAGGACCCCAACGATGGTCCCCGTCGGCCCTCGTGGGGTGCGCGGCTTGAGGTTGTATCGGTGGACCGTCGCCTGTCGTCCGAGGCGGTGGCGGTCACCGGATTCCGGGAGCGGGCTACGTCGGCCGCGAGGGCGCTGGAGGGAGACGAACGAGCGTCACCCCTGCTTTGCGCGTACTCCAACAGCTCGATCGAGAACCCGCGCCACTGGAAACTCGGTTCGACCCGCTAGACGAGGATCACGCTGCGGCCCATGCGTCTGTCCGAGGCGAGGAGGACGCGCGCGGTGCCCCACTGGATCTTCGCCGCCGCCCGCTCCGAGGACCGCGCGGGGCGAGTTGACCTGAAGCCGGCGAGTCCTCCGGGTCCAACGCCGCGGGACTGGCTCGCCTCCTGGTCGCCCACACCGTTGCTCGACGACGTCACTGGCCGCCTCGGCTTTGCCGTCGTTCCACCCCCCGAAAGCGACACCATGACCGGATCGCGCAGGAGCGGCAGCCGCTCGAGCCTTGACTACGGCGTCTGCCCCGCGCTGGCCCGGCCGGCGGTGGCTCACCTGAAGACTCCCCGCGTGCCGCCGCTGGCCCACCCGCTGACCAAGGCGCGCTCGGTGGGGCCAGGCAGGGCCTAAATTTTCGTGCTCGACTGAGTCGTGTCGCAAACCTCAGGAGGCAGTGCCAGCGCCCGCGCTCTCCCGGTCTGCCCGCGGCGGTGGGCGGGATATGGACGGTGTCAAGCCTGGTCGACACCGATCAGTATTGATCGAGGCGGAGTACGCCCCGGTCGCGGAGTTCGGCGGGATCGGCGCGACGACCTCGCCCATCAGGTCGTCGGCAATGCCCTCCTCTGACGTCGGCGCAGCTGAATATCGACAACACCCCGGTGACCCTGGCCCCGGAAGAGATCGTCCACTTCGGCCCGCGTCGAGCGTCATCGATCAGGTCGGATTATGAGTGCCGTGGCGCCTGGTGCCCAGGACCTCCTGGTCGATTCCTTTGCCGGTATGCCGGGCCCTGTGCCCTGCTCTCGATGTCGTGGTCGCCGCCGACCTCCGCAGTCACCGCCCACCTTCCGGAGGATGCCTTCGCCGCGGCGATCTTCAGTGGCTAACACGTGATCAACGGAAAGCCCCCCACCCGAGCCCTATCTGGCGGCGGCGACCGCTTTGGGCGTCGAGCTGCAGCACCGTGTCGCCATCGAGGATCTCCGCGACGGGTGCCGGCTGGTCCGCGATCGCCGCAGGTGGCTGGCCCTGGACGTTGGTGGTCCCGCACACGGTCCCGGTGCCGCCCTGACGGGGCCCGGCACTCCGCCGACCCTCGTGGGCTTGGACACCTGGGGCTCAGGCGACCTGATGTCCAGGGCCCGCCTCAGCGGAATGGGAGTTCGCTGGAACATTGAGACGGTGCGGAACGTCAGACCGCAGCGGAATCCTGATCCGGCCGTCGGCGGCGACGCTTTGCCGCTGAATCTTGATCTCTTGCCCCCGACCGTCTGGGACTGCCCGCGTGGTCGAGAACTTGATCTTGCCCTTGGCGGAGCCCCGGGGCGACAACGAGGGTTGCGGGCGGCGAGAAGGCTCGCGGCGACCGGCGACGCGACGGGTGCGGCGCAGGGACGTGGAAAGAGGCTGCAAGGCTACTCCCGGAGGCTGTTGGGTTTGATGGTCAGGGCGTTTCCTAACAGAGGTGCGGCGTTTGATGCTACTACGCCCCACCCGTCGGGGGCATGAGCAAGCTTTCCTTGATCTCTGCGGTTCCATCCTTCCGGGTGGTAGCCCGGAGATTGGGTGAGAGCCAGCGTTCGGTTATTTATGACACCTTGCGCTCCTTTTGCGTGGCGGCATACGACTCGACCTGATCGCGCCTGAGGCGACCGACGACGAAGTACTGCGCCTGGGGGTGGGTGGCGAAGCCAGAAAGCCAGCCGGCTTGATCAGCCATAACCGCGGCGCCATGGACTCGGTCAACTTCGATCCCCAAGTCTCGCGGCGTGAACGTCGAGCAGATCCGTGATCACCTGCTTCCTGGTGCCATTGGCTGGCGATACTCCCGGTGCTTACCGTTGTGGCGTCGCGATACGCCCCCGATCAGCAAGGTGGCGCAGTCGAGGTGCTCACCCGGCGGCATACCCCACACGTCGGTGGGGACGAGTTGGTGGAGGTGTCGGCGAACGCTCCTGAGCGAGGCGATCGGCGAGGGACCCGCAAGATTCGCGCCATGTCGTCGCCCGGCTTCAAGGCCGCCACTCCGCTCGGCGGACCCGAGGCTTACGGTCGTTTCGCAGCAGCGGCCCCTGATCCAGTCCGGCATCTGCCCGGCGGTGCGATGGGGCGCGCCGGGCTAGGAGCGATTCGACGCTATCCGACGGCACCTGTTGGCGCAGATGGTGCAGCGGCGAACTCGCGGCGGGAGTAACGGTGGCATACACCACGGTGTCGTCGCCGACCCCCGTTCGCGGGGAAGATTCCGGCCACCCGCGGGCGTGGACCCCACTCTCCGCTCCATCCGGTCGAGCATCGCCTGGGCGTCAGCCGTAGAGTGACCGCGCCGTCGGCGGACGCGTGTTGTTCGGCGTCAGGGAAGCGTCCTTGCATCTCTCCACGCCCCGAAGAACGGCGTCCAGACGATGATAGGGCCGCGGTCCAGCGGGAGGTCCTCATCGGGGTGAACTGGGTGACGCGGCCCGGTGCCGAGTGCGCGTACGCCGTGACCACAGTCGGCGCTCTGCTGCGCCAGCGGTAGGGCGATCGTCCGGGCGGCGGCCTGGGCGGTCCGCCCGCACGTCAGGGGAGTGGCCACTCACCTGCCTTGGCGGCTGCCGGGCGCGGATCTCGTCGAAGTCCTGCCGTCGCCCCGGTCGAGATGGCGCCTCGCTGCTCCTCGGACAGCAGCTGGCTGACCACGGGCACCGACCGCGACGCGTCCTTCACCCAGACCACCGGCCCGTGGTACTGCCCGTCGACCTTGACCGCCGTGTGCCCGAAGTCGTCGCCCCACCGATGAGGCGAGGGAGTCTGAACGCTGCCGCTCATCTCGGCGCCACCCTCACCACCCTCGTCGAGGCTGGGCGTAGAGGGCCCGACCGATGATTTCCACGGCGCCCGACGTCCTTCGCGAAGTGTCGAGATGTTCGTCGGGGTGGGCACCATCACCCCGAGGTCGTGACTTCGTAGTTATTGCACTGAGCACCACGCCGACGATGTTCTTGCCGATGTCGTGACGTCGCCCTTGACCGTGGCGGTGACGGCCATGGCCTATCTCAGCCCAGGCGGCCCTCCAGGGCCCTTCTCGGCCTCGATGTGGGCACGTGTGAGTCAGGCCCCGCCTTCTTCATCACCCGGCGACTTCACGACCTGCAGGAACATCTTGCCGTCCCGAAGAGGATCGCCGACGACATTCATCCCGTCCATGAGGCGGCCCCTCGATCACCTGGAGGGGCCGCCCGCCGCGCGGCGATCTCGAGCGCAATTCCTCGGTGTCGTCGACGACGGAGCTCCTCATCATTCCGCCGACCAGCGCGTACGGGTGATCCGTTCGCTTACCGGCATGCCGCCACCCGGACGCGGCCGTCATGCCCTCCCCGTGCAGCGAAATCACGCCTCCGGCGATCTCCAGCAGTCGGTCGGCGGCATCCGGACGGCTGTTCAGCACCACGTCCTCGATCGCGTCGCGCAACCGGACGCTCGATCCCGGCGTAGACCACCGAGGGCCCGCATTGGCGATCCCCGTATCCACCCCCGGCCTTGATCGTGGGAGAGGAACACCGCGTGGATCGCCTCACGCATGGCGTTGTCGCTGCGGAAGGAGAATCATAACGACATTGGAGACGCCGCCCGAGACCAGCAGGTCGCAGGTTCTCTTGATCACCAAACGGGTGGCCGCCCTGACAGTCGATGCCGTGGGCCGCGTGCTCCTCGATCCTGGTTGCCACCGCCAGGATGTTCGGGTCGATGATGATGTCCTCGGCTGTAAAACCTCGACCGCCAGGGAGGACGGCACACGCCTGGCGGTTGAAAGCGGCGCGTTGCTCCAGGGTAAGCGCCACCTCGGCCCCGCTCTCGTCGGGCGCCAGCGGTATCGACTAATCGCGTGCAACTTGCGCTTCTGGTGGCAGATAGGAAGCCGGGCCTCCGGCGCGAAACGCCTCCTCGCGGTCCTTTCATCGCAGATCGAGTTGACGACCGGCTTCGCCCGACGCGCACTTGAGCCCGGCCTTCGGGAGCCGAATGTATCCAGCTTTGGAGGAGCTCGATCAGCGATCGGGATGGTGAGATAACTGTGGTTCCCGGAGCAGGCGAGAGCTTTATGGTAGCGGCGTCCATGGCCGTTAGAATTCCGCCGATCATCCTCGTCCATGTTGACGTCGAGCAGATCTTTCGCGCCCGCCGCTTCGATTCCTGCTGACGGGTTACCGACAGGGCGGCCGTGGGGACAGGTCGCTTCCTGGGCCTCGGATGAGTTTCGGCGGAAGCGCGCCGCGATCCTGGTGATATTCGTCCGCTCGCCGGATGCCGACGGAAGAGGCTGCCGCGCATCAGATGGTTTCAGGGAAGTTCCGGTGACCCGGACAGGCGTGATCGCCGGTGCGATCCGCGGCAGGCCGCGCGGCGCAACTTCGCGACCTCTCCCGCCGCCGATCGCGGCGATGTGCTCAGGCGTGGTAAGCGCAGCAGCCGCGCCGTGACGAAGTTGGGTCGCCAGGCTTCGCGGCGAACTCGGCGAGGGGCGGCGGCGGGTTCTCAGCGGAAGGCGGGTCCGCGTCATACCGCCCTAGTTGCGTTCGTGGAGGTCGGGCGTTCGGATGGTAGCAGCTCGAGACGAAGGCGTCAGCAGTGCGGTTGAGATCGGTTGCACGTAGCGGCGCATTCGGGCCGCGCCCAGGGCGCAGCGCTTCGATGTGTGCGAGTTACGGGCGTGGCGCACCGGAATGCCAAAAGGTTTAGCCAGCTCCGACCGGGACAGGTCCGCGTCGGAGAAAAGCCAGGATCGTCCAGGAGATGAATATTGACCGGCCAGCGCTTGCCAAAGTGCCTTCAAAGATGTCTCCAGAGCGGTAAGATCGCTGCTCGTGAAGTGCTGAGGGTGTCAAGACTGCTCCCGACGGCGAGGAGGAAACACGCCGCCGCCGACGAGGCAGGCGGCCTGGATTGCGTTACCGCCCTGACGAGGTCGTTGGGGGCGCATATTGCACACCGGGCTCGCCCACGTCCGGGGAGGTCGAGGCGGTGCGATTGGTCGGGCCGAGGCATTTTACCACGCATGGTGGTGGGCCGGCGGCCCGTTGCGTCCGCGGCCTCGCAATGCTTAGCGGCGCTGAGGCCGGAGTTCGTGGGCCAGGTCCGCCAACGCGCGAAGTCGGCGGAGAGATCTGCCGCGCGCCCGAGCAGCTGGTCGAGGGCAGGTGCGTGCCCGCGCGGCAGGTATCTCTGATGGATGCCGCTGATGATCTCGGCCAGCGGGCGAGAGCAGATCGTTGTTGCTGATCGCGTCGCTGGGGTTGTCCGCAAAGCGCCTCGCTGCGGAAGTCGGCTTCTTCCCCGAGGCGGTGGCGCTGGATCATCGTGCGCCCAATGCCTGCCAGAGAAACGAGGAGGCGCTCAACAGCGGGCGGCGCAAACTGATCGGTGGCACCGGGCGTTCAGGCACTGCGCCTGGCGCCATCGCGGGCTGGCCGAGACGGTCGTCGCGACAGCTGGCGGGATAGGGGGCGGTGGTTACCCGGCCGATTGTGGCTGAGAATGGCGGGGCGGGCGCCGGACCGGGCCAGAAGTAGCCCCGGCAGGCGGCCCTATCCACGATTTTCCATGGAGTTCCGGGTCCATCTCCGGCTGAGCTGGCTCATCCTCGGGGCATTTTTCCTGTCAACACTCTATCGGCCCGTAAGTTTCGCAAGTGTTTCGCTTCCCGACCTCGGCACTGGCCGCGCCTATGCCGTCGCGTCAAGGCGTAGGTGCCGTGGTCCTCCTCCTCGCCGTCCCAGTCTGCGTGGCGGCGCCACGCGGTGAGCGCGCGTGTTCGCTTTCCCGCCCACCGTGTCTTTGCTGACCTGTGGGGAGGGCACACCGCCCCGGATGTCACCGCCGGCCCGGCGGGTGCCAGTGCCTCGGTCGCGGTGGCTCGGTCCGGCGGCCATGCCGCGCTGCTTCTTTGTGGCACCCACCTCCGTCGACCCTGGATGTGAGGGCGGGCCCCCGGCTCCTCGTCAACGGGGTCGGCTATGTCAACGGGATGCTCGCGGTTCTTCAAATTGCTTCCCCGGTCTGCTGCTCGACGGAGGCCAGATCGGTCGTAGTCGCCTCGCCCGGTGGGTCACTGGTCCCGGGAGGGGACGGACCCGTGGCGGGCTGGCGTGCCGGGATCGCCGTCGCCGTGGGGGTCCTGTAGGTGAATCATCGGCCGGTTATTGGTTGCTGGGAGGAACTCAGCCCCGGATACCCGGTTGGCCAGCTGCTCATCGCCTTCTTCCCTTGCAGGGGGCCCGGCAGGCCATCGGTGGGGCGGCGCACCACGGCTATCGAGAGTGTGCGCATCCTCGACGTCCTCACCCCCGTAGTCGCCGTCCGCCCGATGCGATGGTGGCCGACCTCTCCCGGACAGGCCTGCCGCCGGTCGTCGTCGACGCCTCCGGGACCCCGCGCTGTTCTGGTGGATCCGGCGTGCCGTGGCCGCGGGTCCCGGGGAGGCGGTGCGGCATACCCCGGTGTCGGCGATCGCCTGCCGCAGCCAGCCGCCTGGGTTGTCGATGACCCGAATGGGTCCCCTCGCCGGTCTCCTCCCGCCTTCGGGGCGGCCGGGGTCGGCGTGCTCCCGTCCACCGGGGCGATTGCTCGGCGTCGTACGACTGCGTCCCGGTTCAGGAGGCCTCGGCCGGCGCTGACGGCGCTTCGGCCGTCAGCGCGGGTGCGCTGACCTCAGCAGCGGCCCTCGATCCGTGCCACGAGTTGTCCACGGCTGATGACGCCGGTCTTGCTGAAGACCGATTTCAGGGGTGGTCCTGACGGTGTAGGTGCTCACGCCGAGGCGCCGGGCGATGTGGCGGGTGTCGAGGCTGTCCATGACGAGCCTGGTCACGGCGCGTTCGCGCGGGGTCAGCCCCAGCGATTCCGGGGCGCAGGGGCGTTGGATCGGCCGGGCGGCTGCGGACGACCGTGACGATGGTGGTATGCCCGTCGCCGTGGCCGGCATGGTCGAGAAGTGGCTGGGCTGACACCGTGAACCAGGCTCCGGCCGCCGACCGACCCGGGTGCACACCTCCGACGCGCCGCCGTCCGCGAGCCGGGCGATCAGTCCTGGGACCACGGCCTCGGCGACCTCGATGCCATTGTTTCACCAGTTCGGCGAGCATTCTGGCGGCTGCCGTCGGATACGTCACCCGACCGTCGGGGTCGACGACGAGGCTGCTGCCGCTGCGCCCATCGTCCCCCCGCCGTATGCCGACCCCACCAGGCAGGCGCACGCCGCTCCCGAGACCGGCGGAGAGGGTGGCCAGGAAGGCGATCTCGTCGGTGGTGAAAGTGGTGGTGGAGCGGAACAGCATGAGCGCCGCCCAGGGGCGGCCAGCGGCATACCTGAGCACTTCGGGCCTTCGTCGCGGATCCCACTCGAGAGAACAACCTGCGCATCCGGCGAGGTGGCCACGACCACCGGTCTCGATGTCCATCCCGAGTGCGAGGATGCCGCGCTGGTGCATCTGATGGTGGACGACGGCCTCGGTGCGCTGAACTCCAGCCTCGACCACAGCCGGGTCGACCGTGCGAGGTCCGCGGTCGTGACCCCGCTGGCGCAAGCACCCGCCGGTCGGGATGAGCGTCTCGGGGTCGAGGGTGCTGATGGCGCTGGCGTCCGCGTGACGATCTCCGGGATGATTGCGAGTGCCCGGGCGACGAAATCATCGAGCGCGTCGGCCGCCCGGCTAAGCGGGATGAGGTCGCGGCGCGCCCGAGTCTGCGCGCCGGTCGAGGTGATCGCCGTCACATCATGGATCATGCTTCGCCTCGGGCTGGTGTGACCAGCGTTTTGGGCGATCTGGCCCCGTTAGTCTTCCCCACCATGACGGCGATCGATCCGACCTGGTACCGAGGACCTTCCGACTGGGGACCGGGTGCAACCGACCGACCCTAAGCGCGTGGGCCGGATGGCCACGATCACCCCGAGCCTGGCAAGGAGTTCCACACCCACCGCGGATTCCTCCGTCACGACGACCTGATCGGCGCCCCTGACGCCCTCGACGGTCCGCAGCACCGCCGGCATCGAGTACCTCGCGATCCGTCCTCCTGGCCGACTATTAGTGATGTCCATGCCTCGGGTGCCGCGGTCATCTATCCTGGGCGACGCGGGCCAGATCGTCGCGTATGCCGACATCTTTCCCGGTGCCGTCGTCGTCGAGGCCGGCGTGGGGTCGGGTGCCCTGTCGATGTCGTTGCTTCGGGCCATCGGCGAGGAGGGCCGCCTGCACCTTCGAGCGGCGCGCCGACTTTGCCCAGATCGCGCAGGAAATGTCCGCGCGTTCTTCGGAGTCGACCACCCCGGCGTGGACGGTGACAGTGGGGGACCTGGTCGCCCAGCTTCCGGCGGCGGTGGAACCCGGCAGCGTCGACCGCGTCGTGCTCGACATGCTCGCCCCCCCTGGGAGTGCCTGGACGTCGTCGGCGAGGCCCCTGTCCCCGGTGGGGTTCTCATCTGCTACGTCGCGACCGCCACCCAGTTGTCCTGGGTCGCCGAGGCGCTGCGCGACCACGGGGGGCTTCACTGAGCCGCACGCCTGGGAGTCGATCCAGCGGACCGGCATCCGAGGCTTGCGGTGCGCCCTCAGCACCGGATGCACGGGCATACGGGCTTCCTCATCAGCAGCCGGCGATTGGCGCCCGGCGTGACGCCGCCGCTGCGCAAGCGCCGCCCGGGCAAGGGCTATGTCACCGACCTCGACGACACCCAGGAGTGGACGGAGGAGGATTTCGGGGAGCGGATCCGGCAGCGAGAAGCGGGTCTGTCGCGTCGCGCTCGGTGGGTGCGCCGCCCGCGTCTTGCCCCTGACTGCGGGTTACAGTCAGGGGAGGGTCAGCCGCCAGGCGCGACCGGGTCCACCCTCAAGGGGGCTTGGATGGTCGACGGTGACGTTTTGGAGATCCGCCGACCGCAATCGCAGCTCGCGACGATGTCCGCCCAGAACGACCGGCTTGTCCGACCCCGAAGGACGCGCGCGAGCAACCGTGACGGTCAAGGCGGAGGTGGACCGGCTCGCGAGCCTGCCCGCGGCATACGGCATCGTCATGGAGGCCCACGCCGACGGAACCGCCGACATCCTCACCGGTGGCCGCAAAATGCACGTCGCCGTCAGCCCGACGATCCTGCCCAGCGACCTGCGGCCTGACGCGAGGTCCGCCTCAACGAGGCTCTCAATATCGTCCAGACCTGCGGCTTCGAGCGGGTCGGCGAGGTGGTCCTGGTCAAGGAACCCATCGAACCGGACCGGGTGCCTGTGGTCGCCCACGCCGACGAGGAGCGCGTGTGCCGCCTCGCCGACTCCTCGCGCGAGGCCCCGTCCGGGTCGGCGACGCCTTGCTGCTCGAGCCCCGCTCGGGGTTCGTCTTCGAGCGCATCGAGAAGGCCGAGGTCGCCGATCTCGTGCCTGAGGAGGTCCCCGACATCTCCTACGAGGACATCGGCGGACTGCGTGGGCAAATCGAGGCGATCTGGCGACTCGGTCGAGTTGCCCTATCTGCACTCCTGACCTGTTCACCGAGCACCAGCCTGCCGCCCAAGGGCGTCCTCTCTACGGCCCACCCGGGTGTGGTAAGACGATGATCGCCAGGGCGGTCGCGGCGTCCCTGGCCCGCAAGGTCGCCGAGAAGGAGGGCAAGCCGTTGGCGAAGTCCTACTTCCTCAATATCAAGGGTCCGGAACCGCTCAACAAGTACGTCGGGGAGACGGAGCGGCATATCCGGCTGATCTTCCATCGGGCGCGGGAGAAGTCCAATGATGGCACCCCCGTGGTCGTGTTCTTCGACGAGATGGACAGCCTGTTCCGCACCCGTGGCTCCGGCGTGTCGAGCGACGTCGAGACGACGATCGTCCCGCAGCTGCTCGCCGAGATCGACGGCGTCGAGGGACTGGAGAATGTCATCGTCATCGGCGCGACGAACCGCGAGGACATGATCGACCCGGCCATCCCAGCCCCGGCGGCCTGATGAAGATCAAGATCGAGCGACCGGATGCGGAGTCGGCACGCGACATCTTCCGGAAATACCTGACCGTCGACCTGCCCCTGCACGCCGACGATCTCGCCGAGAACGACGGCTCCGCGCACGCGACGGTCGAGGGAATGATCGAGGCCGCGGTCGCGCGGATGTATTCCGAGCAGGAGGAGAACCGCTTCCCTGAGGTCACCTATGCCGGTGGCGACAAGGAAACTCTATTTCCAGGACTTCAACCCGGCGCCATGATCCAGAACGTCGTGGACCGCGCCAAGAAGCTCGCGATCATGGACTTCCTGACGACCGGGCAACGCGGCATCCGGATCGAGCACCTGCTCTCTCGTGCATCGATGAGTTCGAGGAGAACGAGGACCTGCCTAACACGACCAACCCGGACGACTGGGCGCGGATATCGGGCAAGAAGGGGGAGCGATCATCTACGTCCGCACCCTCGTAGCCACCAAGTCCGGCACTGAGCCGGGCGGACGATCGACACGATCTCCAACACCGGCCAGTATCTCTGAGCTCATCCGGATTCTCCGGGCCACGCCTGGTCCGCGGGCGTGCGGTCCAGGTCACATCCTGTGAATCCCTGCCAGGGGATTGCCGGATCGTTGAACCGTCCTCTACCGTCGACGGGGCTCGTCCTTCATGGTCGAGCCGCACAACAGCACATCGCCCACTCATCATGTGTGCACTCGCGCGCCGAGCCTGTCCGGCGGGTGCCTTGCCGGCCACCGAGCCGGACACCCGGGCAGGCCGGGGGACCCGAATACGGCCGCACGCGGCCTTGGGGTGAAGTCGGCATACGCCGACGGGGAACCTGCCTCCCAACCCGACAGCTGCCCTCGGAGGCGCCAGTCAGGAAGGATTTCCCCCATGGCGTATGCCGCCAAACACCGCCGTCCCCGTTCCACCACCCTCGCCCGCCGGACCGCCCGGGCGGGCATGACCACCGCCGCGGCCGGCGTCGCGGTCGTCCTCGTCCCCGCCGTCGCCCATGCGGATTCGGTTTGGGACAAGGTCGCGATGTGCGAGAGCAGTGGCAACTGGTCGATCAACACCGGCAACGGGTACTACGGGGGTTTGCAGTTCTCGGAACCCACGTGGGTGGCCTACGGCGGGCAGAACTTCGCGGCATACGCCAACCAGGCGAGCAAGAACGAGCAGATCTACACCGCCCAGCAGGTGCTCAAGGTGCAGGGACCGGGGGCGTGGCCCGTGTGCAGCGTCAAGGCGGGTCTGACGGTGGCCAACGGCCTCGCCTACGACACCGGGATTACCCCGCCCGGCAGCGGTGGTGGTGGCAGCGGGGATATCAGCGTCGACGGGGTGCTCGGCCCGCAGACCTACTCCGCGATGGAGAAGTGGTTGAAGCAACCGGTCAACGGCGTTTTCGGCACCTCGGACAAGAAAGCCCTCCAAGCCAAGCTCAAGGTTCCCGTGACGGGGTCGATCAACACGACGACGGTCAAGGCGCTGCAGAAGCTCGTCGGCGCGTACGTCGACGGCGATTGGGGCCCGGAGACGACGACGAAGCTGCAGATCTTCCTCAACAAGGTGCTCTGACCCGCACGAGTCTGGGGACGAATCCCGGCCCGGGACAGGAACGTGAGCCCCGGGGACGACCCCGAACCTTGGGGCCGAACCCGCACCTTGGGGCCGAACTTGAGCACGCCTCCCCGACTTGAGCACGGCATACGGACCTGAGCACGTGTTGTCTGGCGTGCTCAGGTCCGGATGACGTGCTCAAGTTCGAGGGCCCGCATCACCTGGGCCTCATCAGCCTCACCCGTCCCTGGCGTCAGTCTCCCTCAGACGAGCAGAGGCTCATGATCGGGGAAATCGCGGCCTCCGCCTCCCCGACGCTGGCCGTCACGAAAATCCCCGACCCGTGGCCCCCGGCAATGGTCCTCGCCGACTTCCCGGCGGAGCGGATCATGTCGCCATCGACCCCGCGGCCCCCGTAGTCAGCTGCGGTCTGCCCGAGCTTGTCCAGGAGGTCGAACCATTTGCTGTCATCGAACGACAACGAGTCAGCGGTGTCGCTCTGGTGCTTCTCGAAGGCGTAATACGCCTTGCATACATCCCCCGTGGAGGAGTGGTGCAGGAAGGTCCCGGCAGCAGCGAGGAGCCACCCCCCGAGAGGGAGGAGGGCAATGGCCAAGGCGGTGACGGGCGCGGCGCGAGGAGTCGTCGAGGCAGGTCGGGACGCGCCCAGCCGCGAGACGGCGACGACGCCGAGGAAGATGCTGTCGCGGTCGGGCACCCAGTCGCCGGTGACCGCGACCGTCGTCGCCCAGGCGCCCGCAGCGAGGGCGAGTAGCAGCGCCCACCACCCGACGAGGAGCCAGGCGACGATGACCAGAACCGCACCGATGGCCGCCGCCGTCAGGCCCCGCGTGACTCCCTCCTGCGGGATGCTCAGGTCGGTCCCCGGGGATGGGTCCGGGGCTGGCGTGGCGTACGTCGCGGGGTCCGGATTCGTCGGCCCCGGGAATGCCTGTTGGGGTGGCAGCGGTCCTGGGGAGGCGGCAGGAAGGGTGGCGGCGGCCCTGGAATCGACGGGAACGAGCTCGGAGTTTGGCGCTCGGAGGAGCTTGCCCAGACGGTGTCGACCGGTGGCGCCAGCGGCGGTTCGGTCGGCTCATTCATCGAGGAGTGGGGCCCCGAGGAATGGGGTGCCGATGACTGAGGCATAGGTGCCTCCGGGAAGGGCGGCGGGGGCACGGACGGTTGAGACACCGGCGGCGCGACGCCGATCCCCGATCCACGCACGACGGTTCGTTCGATGGAGTCGGGGCCAGGCGTGGTGGGCCCTGGCGAATCCGCAGAACGGACCGGTGAGCCGCACTGTCGGCGGCCACGAGAAACTGCCCGGAGACGGCCACGAAGCCGCCCGCTGGCGGACGTGAGAACCGCCCGCTGACGGTCATGGGATCTGCCCGAAGATGTCGCCCGCCCCACCGGTTGCCACGGTTGAGGCCCTTCTCGGGTGCGATGAGCGGTGCCGAAGCGCCCCATCGCCCCGAGGAAGGGATGAAGTGAAGTCTGCCGAGGAGATCATGGAAATCTTGGATGCCTACGACCTGACCGCGCTGGGTGACGCCGGGGAGCTGGTCGGCTGCTCGCATCACACGGGAAGCACTACTGGACCGCCGTGCCGCCGGCGGCGAGCTCGACAAGGCGGCCGCCCGGGCGCAGTTGATCGATGGAGACTTGCCCAAGGTGGAGGAGGGGTCGAACGCCGAAGGGCAAGGTCCGCGCGACAAGGCCCACGAGAAGCTGCTCGCGATGGCTACACTGGCCCGAGCGCACCACCCGCCGAGCCGTCGAAGGTCAGGCCTCCTACCGGGCCGGCTATGCGGGTCCACCGCCCGGGGTGGTGGAGCCGGGGAGTGGCTGCAGTACGACTACGGTGAGGGCCCGGTCGTCGACGGGCCGACCGTGTTGTTCGTCGCGTGGTTGGCGTGGTCGCGGTTCCGGGGGTGATCGGCTGCGGGACAAGACGATGCCGAGCGTGTTCGCGGCGCTGGACCAGACGTTCCGTCGGCTGGGTGGGTACTGACCCATGTGCGACCGACAACGAGAAGACCGTCACGGTTGAGCACATCGCCGGGATCCCGGTCCGCAACGCCCAGCCTGTCGGCTTCGCCGAGCACTACTGGTGGTGGTCCACACCTGTGTCCCGGCGGACCCGGCGTCCAAGGGCGGGACCGAGGGTCGGGAAGATCAGCAAGGCCGACCTGGTGCCCAAGGACACCAACCTGCTCACCGAGTAGCTGTTCGCGAGCCCGAGGGCCTGCGGAGGTGTTCTGTCAGAAGGTCAACACTGTCCGCACCGGCTCACCAAGCGGCCACCGGTCGAGATGCTCGCCGAGGAAGCCCCCGGCTGCACCTGGTTCCGGTGGGCGCACACGGTCGCGTTCGGCACGACCGGGTGGTGCCGTCCAACACCCTGATGGTGACCTTCGAGTCCGGCCAGTACTCAGTCCCGCACACGTTGCTGGGCGAAACGGTGGGGTCCGGCACTCCAGGGTGTCGGCGCCGAGGAGCACGTCGTCACGTCCACGTCGGCGACCACGGCGTGGAGGTCGCCCGCCACGCACGCGCGAGACCGGGGACGCCGAGGATCAACGACGAGCACTTCCCGCCCCCAGCCCGAGGGAGCGCTGGATCGGCGGCCAGTGCCAGACCGCCGCCGAAGGGAGTTCCTCGACCTGGGCGAGGGCGCGAGGTTGTGGTTGGTCGAGGCCGCTGCGGCAGGCACCCAGCGGATGGTCAAGATGGCTGGAGGCCCTTGGCTGGCGGTTGTTCGACCCCGTCGAGGTCGACTGGGCACTGGGGCCACGGGCCGTGCACGCCCGGTCGCCGAGGCCGACCTGTCCTCGATCCTCGATCACCACGCCGAGCCGACCAGCTGCCGGTGAGCACCGGCCAGCGAGGACGCCCCGCTGACCCAGGGCACCAGCGCGTGGGCACAACCGGGGGCACGCCACCACCCGAGTGGACAGCGGCGAGGTGATCGCATGACGACCACCCCGATCAGCACCGCGCCGCCGTTGCCGGCCGAGTTGGGGACCTGCTGCGCCGGTTGCGGCCGCCGCACATCCGTCGCCACGCCCCGAGGTCATCGCGACCGCGAAGGCCCAACGCTGGGAACCGGCCGAGGTCCAGGCCTGTTCGCCGAGGAGGTCGCTGGCCGGGAACGCCCGCCCTAGCAACCGGCGGGCGGCCGCGGGGTTCCGACCGGGAAGACCTTCGACGCCTGGCAACCCGACGCCTCGATCCCGGCACCGACCCAGCGGCGCTACGGACCCTGGAGGTCCACCGGCGAGAGAACCCGCGTCTGGGGGCCATCAGGAACCGGGAAGACGTTCCTCCTCGAAGCCTCGGACAGCACGCCGTCGAGCGGACCCAAGGTCGCCTGGTTCACCCTGGAAGACCTCGGCTCCTGCTGCGCCACCGCGCCGACGACACCGTCACCAGGCGATCGCCCGCGTCCTGCGCGCGACCTCGTCATCGTCGATGACATCGCCGCCCCGGTCGCCGCGGACGCCGCAGGCCCGGCTCGTCGACGCCGCCTACGAGAAACGCTCCATCGCGCTCTCTGAACCCGCACCTCCGGGTTCGACGAGCTGATGCCCAAGACCTGGCCACCGCCACCGTGGACCGGCTGCCGCACCACGCCCACGTCTGCCAAACCAGCGGCGACCCGTCCGACCCACCCAAGCACTGCGGAAAGGAGTGAGCCCTTGAACTGACCACCCCCGGTCGGTGGCGGCCACGCCCCTGCAGATCCTGGCCGCCACCGGGCAGATCTCATGACCGTCAGCGGGCAGGTTTCATGTCCGCCACTGGGCAGTTCCTACTGGCCCTTGACACCGCACCTCGCACAGAACAGATGGATCGCCGCCACGGGTCCGCCGCAGCGCTCGCAGAATGCTTCCGCCTCCATGGACACAAACCTCCCTCGGGCCGACTCTCCGAGACTTCCACCGCAGCACGCCTGTGCGCCTGTCCCTCGTTCGCAGGACATCGCCGCTCACTCGCAGCGCGCCGCGGTCAGAGATCAGAGCGAGGGAGACGAACTTGAACACGCGGTATCGACTTGAGCACGCCAGATCTGGCGTGCTCAAGTCGATATCGCGTGCTCAGGCTCGCGGGCGGTATGGCGTGCTCAGGTGGTGGCGTGCTCGAGGGTGAGGACGGCCGACCGGGACGCCCCAGCCCCACCTCCGCCCCACCTCACCCCGCCCACCCAGCCTCATCCGCCACAGACGTCACTCACGTCTCCTCGGGTTCGGGGGGCTCGGCGGCGCCGGAGTGCTCGTCCCGGTCCGCCCACTCCAGCAGCGGCCGGATGTCGTATGCCGCGGCGTCGATGCCCGCGTGAAGGTCGCCTAAGGCCGCAAACCGGGACGGCATTGTCGCGATGGTGAAGTCGTCCGGCTCGGCGTCGGCGATCTCCTCCCACGCCAGCGGTGCCGAGACGGTCCCGCGCGGGTTGCCCCGCACGGAATAGGCCGCAGCGATCGTGTGGTCGCGCGCATTCTGGTTGTAGTCGACGAACACTGCCGCGGGGTCCCGGTCGCGCCGCCACCAGGTGGTGGTCACGTCGTCCGGGAGACGCCGCTCGACCTCCCGGGCGAAGGCGAGGGCTGCCCGGCGCACATCCCGGAAGCCGTGCTCGGGCACGATGCGCACGTAGATGTGCAGCCCGCGCCCACCCGACGTCTTCGGAAAACCGACGGCACCGAGCTCGGAGAGGAGGTCGCGGCATACATCCGCGGCGCGGCGCACCCGCGCGAAGGGGGCGTCGGGCATCGGATCGAGATCGATCCGCCACTCGTCCGGGACCTCGGTGTCGGCCCGTCGGCTGTTCCACGGATGGAACTCCACCGTCGACATCTGCACCGCCCAGATCACGTCCGCCAGGCGCGTGACGCAGAGTTCGTCGGCGTGCAGGCCGTACCTCGGGAACGTCAGCCGCACCGTCTCCACCCACGGCGGGGCACCCCGTGGCAAGCGCTTCTGGTGCACCTTGGCTCCGTCGACGCCGTCCGGGAATCGGTGGAGCATGCAGGGCCGCTCGCGCAGGGCATTGACGATGCCGGGCCCCACGCTCACGTAGTAGTGCGCGAGATCGAGCTTGGTCTCGCCGCGCGCGGAAAAATAGACACGATCGGGACTGGACAACCGGACCTCAAGACCGTCCACGTCCAGGAGGACGGGCTCGCCATACGCCCCGGATCGTGCCGCCACGCGGTTCAGCGTATGCCGATCACGCCACCCGGGTGGCGAACGGACCCGCACCCGCCAGCACCGCGACACCCGCGGCAATCGCCGACTGCGCCTCGATCCCAGCGGCGAGGGCGAGGTCGACCAAGCCCCGCACGAGGGCCATGTCGTGCGCCTGCGTGGCCCGGCGCAGCGCATCCGCCGTCGCAAGGCTGGCGTCGACCGGCCGGGCACCCGGAGTGAGAAGGACACCGATGGCGACATCGAGATCGGTCGGGGTCCACGGGATGGGCGCCGCCCCGTGCTCCAACACAAGCGCGAGGAGAAGCGCCAGCGCCGCGGTGGGCGCCAGGCCCGCCCGCAGCACGTCGGGACCGGCCTCGGCGACCGGCCCGTCAGCGGGCGGCAGGTAGCCGTAGGCGGCATACGCGTCCACCACCCGGTCGAGCGCGCATCGCGCCGGCGCGCTCCACGGCGCACCCAGCAACGGCCACACGGTCAGGAGGGCGGCGGTCAGTTCGTGGTCACCGGCGCCCACGGCGGCGCCGAGCAATGCTTCGGCGTCGGCGAGTACCTGTGGCACCGGTCGGCCCATCCGCGGAAGGGCGTGCCCGATGTCGCTGAGCGCCGTGAGCGTCCGCACGGAGGCCAGCACGGCGGCGCGCTCGACGTGGAGGACGTCGAGCACCCGACCCTCGGGCGCGGCCGGCACGCCCACCCGCGGGAGGACATCGACGGCCAGCCGCAGCCGAGCCAGGGCTGCGGCCCGGTCGGGATCGAGCCGTCGAACCCGAGCCGAGCGGGCGGCCACGTCCAAGACCGCCTCGACGGTCGACCGGCACCCGCCGAGTTCGCCGCCGCCCAGGTCGTATGCCGCGGGCACCCCCTCCGCGAGGAAGTCCAGTGCCGAGGTCCACACCCCAGCGAGGTCCCGGCCGGCCATCGCCGCCGTGCCGGATCCGATCGGGCCGATGCCCGGCGTGCCCGCCCGATCCCGCTGCATGGTCGTCGTGCCCATGGCCGTCCCCTCACTCACTCCGGTCCGGCCCGGCGAGGACGCCGAACCGTTCGTTACCCAAGACGACACGGCAGGGCGTTCGGTTGATACGTGCGGCGGGGGGATTCTCGGGGCGCGGCGCTGGCCGGTTCCGGTCGGTGTATGCCGCGCGTCTGTCCAGAGGCGGACCCTTGCCGCAAGCGGCCCCGCCACCGGCTACCCGCCCGCACGCGGCCCCGCCCGCCGGCTAAAGGCCAACCGGTCAGCCCGCCAGCCGGTCAACCCTTAAACCGGTCAACCGGTCAACCGGTCAACCGAAAAGCGTCGGCTGCGGCGGGGCGTGGGTGGGGTCGACGCCGTCGAAGAGCGAGGACACCGAGGTCCCGGCGTGGATGCGACCGATGGCCTCGGCAAAGAGATCCGCCACGGAGCGGACGGACAGCTGCGGCCAATCCAGCGGCGTCGGCACGGTGTCGGTGGTGACGACCTGGCTGATCATCGGGTGCGAGGACAGTCGCTGCACCGCGCGGCCGGTGAACAGGCCGTGGGTGCAGGCCACCGCGGCCTCGGTGCAGCCGAAATCCTTCAGCCGGTCCAGCAGTTCGACGATCGAGCCCCCGGTGGCGATCTCGTCGTCGAGGACGATCGCACGCTTACCGGCGACGTCGCCCACAATCATGTCGATGACGACCTCGTCGTCGGCCTTGCGCATCTTGGAGCCGGCCGCAACCGGCAGGCCGAGCAGCCGGGCGAACTGCGTCGCGGTCTTGGCGTTGCCGAGGTCCGGCGAGACGACGACGCAGTCGGTGAGGTCGTCGGCGCGGAAGTGATCGGCGAGCACGCCGATGGCCGTGAGGTGATCGACCGGGACGGAGAAGAATCCGTGGACCTGCGGCGCGTGGAGGGTCATCGTCAGGACCCGGTCGACTCCGGCCGTCGCGATGAGGTCGGCGACGAGGCGGCCACCGAGGGAGATGCGCGAGGCGTCCTTCTTGTCCGAACGGGCATACGCAAAGTGCGGGATGACGGCGGTGATCTGGGCGGCGCTCGCGCCCTTGGCCGCATCGATCATCATGAGCAGCTCCATGAGCGACTCCTGCGTCGGCGGCGCGATCGGCTGGACGATATAGACGTCCCGCTGGCGGCAGTTGGCCAACAACTGGCTTTGCAGGCAGTCGTTGCTGAACCGGCTGGTCCGGCTGGGGGAGAGGGGCACACCGAGCGCGTCGCAGATCCGGTGGGCGAGGTCGGGGTGTGATCCTCCGGAGAAGACGACGATCTCGCGCATCCGGCCGGGCTCCTTCGGAAGGACGTGGGCGTGGCCGGACTCCACCCTACTGGCCGGCTCCTCACGGGAGCGGACGCAGGACCGCCTTCAGGAACTCGGTCAACTCGGCCCGCGCCGCCGCGCCGCCGCGATAGGCACCCGGGAACGACGCGAACCCGTGCGGTGCGCCGCGATAGCTCGTCAGGCGGGTGGCGACACCCGCGGCGCGGAGGGCCGCGGCATACCGCATCCCGTCGTCGCGAATCGGGTCGAGGTCGGCGACCTGGATCAGCGCGGGCGGCAGGCCCTCGAGCCGGCCGAAGAGGGGCGAGACCAGGGGATCGTCGGCGGCGATACCGCTGCCGTCGAGGTAATGCCCGAGGAAGGCGAGGATGGCCGACTTCCGCAGGATCGGTGCGTGCGCGTGTTCATCGATCGACGGCGACGCCATCGTGCAATCGGTCGCCGGATAGATCAACGCCTGCCCGCGCAGGCACAGCGGCCCCTTGTCCCGCAGGACCTGGCAGATCACCGCGGCGATATTGCCTCCGGCGGAGTCGCCACACACGGCGACGCGCGCGGGATCGACGCCGTAGGCGTCGGCATGGGCGACCAGCCACCGGGTCGCGTCGATTCCGTCGTATGCCGCCCCCGGCGCCTTCGTTTCCGGCGCCATCCGGTAGTCGACCGAGGCCGCCACCGCGCCCACCGACGCGGCCAGCCAGATGCACAGCGAGTCGTAGTTGACGAGATTCCCCTGCGCCCAGCCGCCTCCGTGGACGAACACGATCAGGGGAGCCGGAGCGGACCCCGCCACCGGCCGGTAGAGGCGTAGCCGGATCGGCGCCCCGTCCCGCGCCCGTGCCGCGCTGCGGCTGATCGTGACGGACGGATCGAGGGGTCCCAAGAGCCGCTGGCCGACGCGCCCGCGCGGGAAGACCTCGGCGCGATTGGCCTGGATGCCGTCGAGAGAGAGTCCCTCGATCGGGCGTCGCCCGAGCCCGTCGACGAGGGTGACGAAGGCGGTCAGCCCGGGGGCCATCCCGGGGTAGGGGCGCGGCATGCGCGGCATCCTCCCACGCCGACACTCGGACACCGCCCGCAGTTATTGCGCATCCGCAGTTAGTGCGGCATACTGGACGCATGGAACTCACGCCCCCGCGGTCGTATGCCGAGATCCGCGACGCCCTGCTCTTGGCCGAAACGCTGTCCCCGGGGTCGGCGCTCCCGCACCTGAGAATGGCCGCGGACGCCTTGACCGCGCTGATCGATGAGTCTCTCGCGGCTGCCGTGCTCGATGAAGGCAACTCGTTGCGCGGTGCCGGTGCCGCCGCCGGACTGACCGAGAACGCCGTCGGACCGCGTCTGGCGCGAACCCGCCGCCTGGGCGGCTATGCCAATGATTCCGGGCGGGTCACCGCCGATGCGGTGCGGCGCGCACAGTACGACGCGGCGGCCGGTGCCCCGGCACCGGAACCGCCCGCGACGGCCCCCCTGCGGTTCAAGCCGCGCCGACCGAGCGGGGGATGAGTGATCCCCGAAACCCACTGCAGCACAACCCAACCCACCACACTGCCACAATCCGCATCGACCGAGAGGACGCCATGACCGACGCCGACCTGACCCACATCTATTTCCTCCTCGACCGCTCCGGATCGATGCAGTCGATCAAGTCGGACACCGAGGGCGGCTTCGCAGCCTTCCTCGAGGAGCAGCGCAAGGCCCCCGGCCGCTGCCGGGTCACCCTCGCGCAGTTCGACGACACCTACGAGGTGGTGTATGCCGACCGCGACGTTCGCGACGTCCCCCCGCTCGTCCTGGCCCCCCGCAACACGACAGCGCTCCTGGACTCGATCGGCCGGCTCGTCACCGACGCCGGTCGCGCCCTGTCCGCCCGGCCCGAGCACGAGCGGCCCGGCACCGTGGTCGTGGCGATCATGACCGACGGCATGGAGAATGCCAGCCGCGAGTGGACCCACACCGCCGTCAAGACCCTCATCGAGCAGCAGGAACGCGACTACCAGTGGCAATTCCTCTATCTCGGGGCGGACCAGGATGCCATCGAGGTCGGGCACAGCATCGGGGTGGCTGCGGGCAACTCGCTGACGTACGGCCGCGGGGCGGTCGCCCCGGCCCTCGCCGCCGCGTCCAGCATGGTCGGTGAACTGCGCTCGGCCCGTCGCGTCCGACCGGCGGCGGCCTTGCGCGGCTTCAGTGAGCAGGAGCGCACCGACTCCGCCGGGTGAGCCACCAACGCCGTGCTACCCCGCCGAGCAACCGCCCGAGCTACCCACCCGTGACGGCAAAGGAGACGGGCGCCGACCGTCCGACGGTAAGTGTCGCCGTCCCCGGCACGGCCGTGCGCGGAACCTCGACAGCCATCCTGATCGTGCCGTCCGCATCGGCATCGGCATAACCGAGGGTCAACTCGCGCCCCCCTTGACGCCAGACGACCGGCTGGTTGCGCAGCGGTTCGGGTGTGTGCGTGGATTGGACGGTCAGACAGGAATCCATCATGCCGACCGCCATGACCACGACGAGGTCTCCGGATCTCCCGGTTGCCGGGCTGACGTCGGTCAGCGCTGAGGCGCACGCCAAACGGAGGCGCTTTGGCCCCAACGCGCTCTCATCCGGGTCACGCGAACACCCGCCGAGGACAAGGAGCAGTGCGATGCCCATCGTCATCGAGCGTCTGGTGATCACGGGGCAAACTTACGTGGTCCGCTTCACCAGCACCGGCATGGGTCCACCTCAACGCGCGGCATCCGCGCCACCGCGTCGTGCGGCCACCCAGCTTCGTGTCTGATCGCCCACGCGCCCGGCGTCCCCGTGGTCGGTCGCGAGGGCGAGCGCCGGCTCGGCCGGTGGGCGGGCGGCATACGCTGGCGGTATGGGTGTGCGCCGGGTGATGGGGATCGAGACTGAATACGGCATCTCCCTCCCCGGTGCCCCTCACGCCAACCCGATGATCCTCTCCGGCCAGGTCGTCACCGCGTATGCCGCCGCCAACGGCGTGCGCGCCGCCCGGGGTCGTGGGACTACGCCGACGAAGCGCCGTTGCGGGATGCGCGCGGCTTCGAGATGAGCCGCTCCGTCGCCCATCCGTCCCAGCTGACCGACGACTGGGATGTCGTCGACGACCCGACCCTGGCCAATGTCGTCCTCACCAATGGCGCCCGGCTCTATGTCGACCACGCGCACCCGGAATACAGCTCGCCCGAGGTCACCACCCCGCGGGATGCGCTCCTGTGGGACCGGGCCGGCGAACTCGTCATGCGGGAGGCGGTGCGCACGCTGGCATCGTCCCCGCCGGGGGTCAACCTCTACAAGAACAACACCGACGGCAAGGGCGCGTCCTACGGGACGCACGAGAACTACCTCATGCGGCGCAGCACTCCGTTCGCCGACATCGTCCGCCACCTCATCCCGTTTTTCGTTGCCCGGCAGGTCATGTGCGGGTCGGGGCGCGTCGGCATCGGCACCGACAGCCAGCGGCCGGGCTATCAGATCGCCCAGCGCAGCGACTTCTTCGAGGTCGAGGTCGGGCTCGAGACGACGCTCAAACGCCCTATCGTCAACACCCGGGACGAGCCCCACGCGGTGGCCGACAAGTACCGCCGACTCCACGTCATCATCGGCGACGCCAACCACTGCGATGTCGCCGGCCTCATCAAGCTCGGCACGACCTCCCTGGTCCTCAACCTCATCGAGGAGCGGGCGGTCACCGACGATCTCAGCGTCCGCAATCCGGTCGCCACCCTCCAGGCCGTCTCCCATGACCCGACCTGTCGGCAACTCGTCGAACTCGCCGACGGGCGCCGCCTGACCGCCATCCAGCTCCTGTGGCTCTATCTCGAGATGGTCCAGGCCCACCTGGAGGTCACCGGGGAGGGGGGCGAGCGGCATACGGCCGAGGTCATGCGGTGGTGGGCGGAGGTGCTGACGAGCCTCGAACGCGACCCCATGTCGGCCGCCCGGGAGGTCGACTGGGTTGCCAAACTCCAAGTCCTGCAGGCGTATCGCGACCGCGAGCGGCTGGACTGGAATGACCCCAAGCTCAAGGCGATCGACATCCAGTGGTCGGATGTGCGTCCCGACAAAGGACTGTTCAACAAACTCCGGGCCGGTGGCCGGTTCACCGAGTTGGTCACCGACGACGACGTTCGGTATGCCGTGTCCTCCCCTCCCGAGGACACCCGCGCCTACTTCCGTGGCCGGTGCCTGCAGCGGTTCCCGGACAATGTCGTCGCCGCGTCCTGGGATTCGCTCATCGTCGAGATCCCCGGCCAACGCACCCTGCACCGCGTGCCGATGATGGAGCCACTGCGCGGGACGCGGGCGAGCGTCGGGCCCCTCCTGGAGGAGGCCCCCCGACGTGGCGGCGCTGATCCGCGCCCTGGCCGCCACCGACGCAGACGCCCGGCCGGGTGGCCGCCCCGGTGCCGCGCCGGTGCCATAGGCTCGGCGGTAGTCACTCGGCGGGAGCCACTCGGCGGCAGCCAACGGCATACGGAAGGACCACCATGGCCGGTCAGGAGCAGGTGCGCCCCACGCGGCGTGGGGGCGACGGCGACGAGCCCGCGCAGGACGCGGGCCAGGTGAGCGCGCACAAGCAGCAACTGGACGCGGACGTCGACAGCGTCCTGGATGAGATCGACGGGGTCCTGGAGTCCAATGCCGAGGAGTTCGTCCGCAGCTTCGTCCAGAAGGGCGGCCAGTGACGGCAGCCGATGCGGGCCGCTTGGCGGCGCCCTTCCGGGCGCCCGGGTCCGCCTCCTTCACCGAGTTCCTCGGCCAGCACGCCCCGGATCTCCTCCCTGGTCGGCGCGCACTGCCGCCTCGGCCGGTCGAGGCGCCGCACGGGACGACGATTGTCGCGCTCACCTACGCCGGAGGGCTGGTCATGGCCGGCGACCGGCGCGCGACAATGGGCAACCTCATCGCCAACCGCGACATGGAGAAGGTCTTCGCGGCCGACGAGTTCTCGGTCGTCGGCATCGCCGGGACCGCCGGCCTGGCCATCGAGTTGGTGAAGCTCTTCCAGGTCGAGCTGGAGCATTACGAGAAGATCGAGGGGACGCTGATGTCCCTGGAGGGCAAGGCCAATCGGCTCGCGACGATGATCCGTTCCAATCTCGGCATGGCGATGCAGGGGCTCGCCGTGGTCCCGATGTTCGGCGGGGTCGATCTCGACACCGGGGCCGGTCGGATCTTCTCGTATGACGTGACCGGCGGCTGCTACGAGGAGCACGACCACCACAGCATCGGCTCGGGCTCGATGTTCGCCCGCGGGTCCCTCAAGAAGCTCTGGCATCCCGCCGCCGACGCCGAGGCCGCGGTGTCGGTGGCGGTCGAGGCCCTCTTCGATGCCGCCGACGACGATTCCGCCACCGGGGGACCCGACGTGCAACGTCGGATCTGGCCGACCGTCGCCGTGGTCGACGCCGAGGGGGTGCGCTTCGCCGACGACACCGCCATCGCCGCCGTCGTCGACGCCGTCCTGGCCCGCCGTCTGGGCAACCCGGGGGGTGCCCGATGAGCCAGATGCCGTTCTATGTCTCGCCCGAGCAGTTGATGAAGGACCGGGCCGACTTCGCGCGCAAAGGCATCGCCCGCGGACGGTCGGTGGTCGTCCTGGCCTACGACAACGGCATCGCCTTCGTCGCCGAGAACCCGTCCCGCGCCTTGCACAAGGTCTCCGAGATCTACGACCGGATCGGTTTCGCCGCAGTCGGGAAGTACAACGAGTTCGAGAACCTCCGCGTCGCCGGCATCCGGTATGCCGACCTGCGCGGCTACTCCTACGACCGCGGCGATGTCACCGCCCGCGGTCTCGCCAACGCCTACGCCCAGACCCTCGGGGCCGTGTTCACCCAGGAGTCCAAGCCGCATGAGGTCGAGATCGCCGTCGCCGAGGTCGGGGCCGGCCCGGACGGTGACCAGATCTATCGCCTGACCTATGACGGATCGGTCACCGACGTCCGCGGGTTCTTGGCGATGGGTGGGGCGGCCGAAGCCATCGATGCCGGCCTCAAAGAGTCCTTCCGTGACGGTATGCCGCTCGCCGACGCGCTCGCTCTCGCCGTCCGCCTCCTCGCCGCCGACCCCGCGGGCGGGGAGCCACGCGCCCTTGGGCCTGGTTCGCTCGAAGTCGCCGTTCTCGATCGGACCCGGGTGCGGCGCACCTTCCGGCGGATCACCGGCGAGCTGCTGATGGCTCTCCTCAACCCCAGCGACCCGACCCAGGACGCGCCGGCGGATGACCCGGCGGCCGGACCACACGACCCGGCCCCGGGGGAGACCCACGCCGACGCGTCCGGGGTGAGCCCGCGGCATACGTCCACGAACCCGCAGACCCAGCGGCACGCCGAGGAGCACCCCACCTCCGACGGGAAGTGAGCACGCAGATGGAGCGGCGGATCTATGGGATCGAGACCGAGTTCGGCATCACCTGTGTCTCCGGGGGACAACGAACCCTGACCCCGGACGAGGTCGCGCGCTACCTCTTTCGCAAGGTCGTCTCGTGGGGGCGGTCGTCGAATGTGTTCCTGGCCAATGGATCCCGGCTCTACCTCGATGTCGGTTCGCATCCGGAATATGCCACCGCCGAATGCGACGACATCCTCGGGTTGATTGCGCATGACAAAGCGGGGGAGCGTATCCTCGACGACTTGGTCCGCGACGCCCAGGACCGCCTGACCGAGGACGACATCGCGGGTGAGATCTACGTCTTCAAGAACAACACCGATTCGGCCGGCAACTCCTATGGGTGCCACGAGAACTATTTGATCGCCCGCGCCGGGGAGTTCCAGGGCTTCTCGGAAGTTCTCATTCCCTTCCTGGTCACCCGGCAACTGCTCTGCGGCGCCGGCAAGGTCGTCTCCACGAGCAAAGGGGCGACCTACTGCCTCAGCCAGCGGGCCGATCACATCTGGGAGGGCGTCTCGTCGGCGACCACGCGCAGCCGCCCCATCATCAACACGCGCGATGAACCTCATGCCGATGCCGAGCATTACCGCCGCCTGCACGTCATCGTCGGCGACTCCAATATGAGCGAGACCACCACTCTGCTCAAGGTGGGCTCCTGCGCGCTGGTGCTGCGCATGATCGAGGAGGGCGCTCCGCTGCGCGACCTCACCCTCGACAACGCGATCCGCGCGATTCGTGACGTCAGCCACGATCTGACGGGGCGTCGAGCGGTGCGACTGGCATCCGGCCGGGAAATGTCGGGCCTGGACATCCAGACCGAATATCTCGAGCGAGTCCGGACCTTCGTGGATACCTCGGGGATCGATGACCCGGTCACCAAGCAGGTGCTCGACCTGTGGGAACGGACACTGCTGGCGGTCGAGGCCGGCGATCCGAGCAGGGTCGACCGGGAGGTCGATTGGGCGATCAAGCACCGCCTCATTCATTCGTATGCCGAGCGCCACTCCCTCCCGCTGGACCACCCCCGGATCGCCCAGCTCGACCTCGCCTACCACGATGTCAGTCCCACGCGAGGGGTGTTCAACCTCCTCCAGCGCAAGGGACTCGCCGAGCGCGTCGTCACCGACGCGGAAATCGAGACCGCCAAGGAGACTCCGCCGCAGACCACGCGGGCAAAGTTGCGTGGTGACTTCATCGCCGTCGCCAAGGAGTTCCGTCGCGACTACACGGTCGACTGGGTGCACCTCAAGCTCAACGACCAAGCCCAGCGCACCGTCTTGTGCAAGGACCCCTTCCAGGCAGTGGATGCCCGGGTCGACCGGCTGATCGAGGGGATTCGCAACACCCGGGTGCCGCAGCCCTGAGTCGGAACCCGGCCGGGGCACCAATCGGGTCGGGTTATCGTTGGGCGACTGATCGATGTCCTCGACCAAAGGTTGACTCTTGTCCCCACGACTTCCTCTTGCCCTGCCCGCGGTCGCTGCCGCGTTGGCCGTGTCTCTGTCCGGCTGTGGCGGTGACTCGGCCAAGAGCTCCTCCAGCACGTCGAGCAGCCAGGCCGCTTCCGCGCATGTCCTCGACGGGATCACGGTGTCGGGCGGGGACGCCAAGACCGCTCCGACGATCGACATCGCCAAGAAGCCCCTCAAGGCGGCCGCATTCGAGACCAAGGTGGTCCACGCCGGAACCGGCGACACGATCACCGACAAGGACCTCGTGACCGTCGAGTACTTCTTGGTCAATGGCACCACCGGGGAAAAGATCGACAGCAACTGGGGGACGCCCACGGGTTTCGATCTCAGCAACACCCAACTGCTCGCGGGGCTGCGCAAATCGCTGATCGGTGCCAAGGTCGGCGCGCAGATGCTCTCGGCGATGCCTCCCGCCGATCAGTTCGGCCCTCAAGGGGGCAGCGCGCAGCTGAACATCAAGGCTGACGACACCCTCGTCATGCTCTATGACGTCGTGAAGAAGATCGCGATCCTTCCCCACGCCGACGGAGCCGAGCACAAGCTCGACTCGGCGCTGCCCAAGGTGATCTGGAACGACGGCAAGGCCGCGGTCATCACGATGCCGAAGTCGGATCCGCCCACGAAACTCGTCGTCAAGCAAATCCTCACCGGGACCGGCGACAAGGTCAAGTCCGGCCAGACGGCGGTCGTCAGCTACACCGGTGCGCTCTGGCGCAATGGCAAGAACTTCGATTCCAGCTTTGACCACGGCGGCAAGTTCGAGTTCGCCGTCGGTGGAAAGCAGGTCATTTCGGGGTGGGATAAGGGGGTGCTCGACCAGCCGGTCGGCTCGCGCCTCCTGTTGATCGTTCCCCCCGATGAGGGTTACGGCAAGGCGGGGAAGGGCGACATCAAGGGCACCGACACCCTCGTTTTCGTCGTCGACATCCTGGCCGCCTACTGACCCGCTGACCCCACGACCCCCGCCCCGTCACCACCCCTCGCGCCTGCGCGACGTCCCCAGGAGGATTCGTATGCCGTTCGACCCCGCCACCGCGCGTCCCGAGATCGACTTCCCCGAGGGGCAACCCCCCGCCGATCTCCTCATCGAGGACATCACCGTCGGTGACGGCGCCGAGGCGACTCGCGGCTCTTTCGTTCGCACCCACTATCTCGGTGTGGCGTTCTCCACCGGCGAGGAGTTCGACGCCTCCTGGAATCGCGGCGCCCCGCTGGCCTTCCGCCTCGGCATCGGACAGGTCATCCAGGGATGGGATGACGGGATTGCCGGAATGCGAGTCGGGGGCCGGCGCAAGCTCACCATCCCTCCTCACCTCGCCTATGGCGACCGCGGTGCGGGCACCGTCATCAAGCCGGGTGAGACCTTGATCTTCGTCGTGGATCTCGTCGACGTGCGCTGACGCAGCGCCTTTACTCGATTCCCGGCACGGCCATCACGTGCCCATCACGTGCCCGGGACGGACCTCCTTCAGGTGACCCTAACCGTCGCTGCGGGGAGGCGGGCGGCATACCGGCCGGCGGCGGCCTGAGCGAGGAAATACTCCCGGTCCTCCGACAAACCCCGCCCCATGCTCGACAACGGGGTCGGACTGGCAGCGAGAGCGTCGTCAAGGCCCTCGACCGGCTCGGCCGCCAGATCGAGCCGGCCGCGCGCAGTGCTGGCCAGCGCGTGTGCCTGGTCGCGGACGAGATCCCCGAACGGCCCGTCGAGGGCAGGGACGACCAGCGTCGCTCCTCCGAGCAGGATCCGGCCGTATGCCGTCCGGCTGTGGTGGGAGATGCCCTGATGCCTCGGGCGTGGATCGGCGGCCGATATCCGCAACGCCCCGACGCCGCGTCCGCCGAGCACGTCGACCGCATTGAGAGCCTCGCCGACCGCAACCCCGCTGAAGCCGTATGCCGTGCCCGTCCCGACATTCCCAGGGCCCTGGATGACGACGCAGAGGTCAGCGTCCAGAACCCAACGCGCGGCAAGCAGGCCCGAGTGGAGCGTCACCGCTTCGTGGTCGCCGCCGAAGGCCTGGCCCGCCGTGACGGTCGCGGCGATCCACCCGGCCGCGCGCAATGCCGAGACAGCTCGGGAGAAGGCGATCGGCAATGCGCCCCCGTCGGTCATGACGTAGACGACGCGGAGGTCGCTCCGAAGGGAACGCACCCCGCATACGATCGGCGCCAGTGCCGAGTGGAGGTCCGCGACGATGACGGGCATCCCGGCAAGGTCACCCGATGCGGCAGGCCCGGTCGTCATGGCCGTATGGTGCGCGCTCTCCTGCTCGTCCACCGCGAGCAACATCTGTTGCAGAGGGGTGTACCTCGCCTTGACGATATGGCCCGGTCCGGAGGGCGGGTCCGGCGGCAGCCGATCCGGTGCGGCGACGATGAAGGCGTAACCGCCGGTCCCGAGTGCCCGCGAGAGCGCCGAGGCGTTCAGCAAGACCCGATCACCGGCGAGCAGGTCGCCGACGATCGACCGGTACCCCACGGCGCGGACCGAATCGGGCAGGCCGCTCGCCGGGGGGAGGGTCACGGCATACTCCACGGCATCGTCCCAGGACCGGATCCGGGCGGTGATGGTCCCGACTCGCCAGTGCACGACGGGAGCCTAGTGGGGCGGGCTGGCCCCGATCGGGTAGCGTCGCGGACGATGCCACCGCCGAACTCCCCGGCCGCCAAGACGGAACGGCTGATGAACCTCGTCATGACGCTGCTCTATACGCGGCGTCCGCTGCCGAAGGCCCGCATCCGGGAAATCGTCGAGCAGTACCGTCTGGCGCCGTCCGACGAAGCCTTCGATCGGATGTTCGAGCGGGACAAGGACGATCTGCGGGAGCTTGGCATCCCGCTGGTCACCGAGGACCTGACCGCGGCGTGGGATGACGAGCCGGGATATCGCATCCATCAGCGGGACTACGCCCTTCCCGACATTGCGTTCGCCCCGGACGAACTCGCGGTCCTGGGACTCGCCGCTCGGACGTGGTCGCACGCGACCCTGGCAGGCCCGGCCGCCCAGGCCTTGCGCAAGCTGCGGGCCAGCGGCGTCGAACCCGACCCCGAAGCGCTGGTGGGCATCGAGCCGCGTCTGGCGACGGGAGAGCCGGCCTTCGGTGCGCTCTTCGAGGCGCTGCTCGACACCACGCCGGTGGCCTTCGACTATCGCCGCCCGGCCAGCGATTCTGCGACGACCCGGCACGTCCAGCCGTGGGGTCTGACCTCCCGCTCCGGCCGCTGGTATCTCACCGGCTTCGACACCGGCCGCGGCCAACCCCGTATCTTCCGGCTGTCGCGGATCGCCGGTCCGGTCCGCCGCGAGGGGAAACCAGGGAGCTATTCCCCGCCCCGGGAGCATGACCCGGGCCGGATGTTGGCGGCAGATCTCCCGGAGGAGCCCTCAGGGGAGGCCGTCGTCGAGGTTCGCGAGGGACGCGGTGCCGAGTTGCGCCGACGCGCCACACCCGCCGGCCCTGGTCCCCACGGCGGGTCCCTCCTGACCGTGCCGTATGCCGATCTGGACCGCCTCGCCGAGGAGGTCGCCTCCTATGGCACGTCCGTCCGCGCGGTCTCACCGCCGGAGTTGGTCGCCGCCGTCCGGGAGCGGCTCACGGCCTCTGCACAGGCCCACCGGGGGTCGTCACAATGACCGAACCCGCCGGCGCCCGCGTCGCCCGCCTGCTGGCGATGGTCCCCTGGCTGGTCACCCATCAGGGCATCGACCTGACCCAGGCCGCGTCCGATCTCGGGATCAGCGTCGACCAGCTCAACGACGACCTCGAGCTGCTGTTCATGTGCGGCTACGGCTCGATGACCGACGAACTCATCGACGTCTCCACCGAGGGCGGCCGGATCTTCATCGCCAACGCCGACACGCTCGCCCGCCCGTTGCGCCTGACCCGCGCCGAGGCCCTCACCCTCGTCGTCGCCCTCCGTGCGCTCGCGTATGCCGAGGGGGTCACCGACCACGCCGTCGTCGAGCGGACGATGGCCAAGCTGGAAAACGCGATCGGCGCACGCACCGTACCGCCAGAGGGCTCGTCGGTCGCCGGTCGCGGTCTGGACGACGTGGTCATCGACGCCCGCCTCGCGGACGCGTCCGCCGAGTCGACCCGCGCTCTCGTCGCGCAGGCCTTGCGTGGTCGCCGCCGTCTCCGAGTGCGCTATCTCGTCCCGTCGCGCGACGAGTCGACCGAGCGCGACGTCGACCCGATGCGGCTGCTGCACCTCGACGGCCGCTGGTACCTCGAAGGGTGGTGTCACCGCGCGGAGGCCACCCGCCTCTTCCGGCTCGACCGAGTCGAAGACATTCAGGCGCTCGACGCCGACGGGACCCCGCCACCGGACGCGACCGCACGTGACCTGAGCGCCGGCACGTTCGTCCCCGGCAGCGATGACCCGGTGGTCACCCTCGACCTCGAGCGATCCTGGGAGTGGGTCGCGGAGTACTACCCCATCGAGACCCGCGAGGAGCGATCCGGTATGCCGACGCGCGTCACCCTGCGCGCGAGCGACCCCGCCTGGGTTGTCCGACTCGCCCTTCGTGCCGGTGGGGGAGTTCGGGTGGTCGACCCGGCCGAGCTCGCCGCGCAGGTGGAGGTGGCGGCGGGGGCGGCGCTCGCGGCATACGGTCATGATGCGGGGACCCCGGCGGGGACATCGGCCACCCCGCTCGGACCCGGGACCAATGGCGGCGCCTGATGTCGTGGTGGATGTGGGCGCTGGTCTTCTTGCTGATCCTGGCCGGGGGCGGATGGTGGATCTGGACCCGGATCAGGGTTACGCTGGCGTCGTTCCGGGGGCTGAGCGCGCAACTGCGCGCGACCCAGGCCCTCATTGCCCGGCTCGAGGATGCGGCGGGCGCGAACATCTCTGCGCCCGAGCCACCCCGACTCGCCGTCTTCACTCGCCCGGACGACGCCTACCGGGAACGAATCGCCATCCGCGAGACGTTGCGGCAGGAGCGCCGCGCAAAGCTGGAAAAGCGCCTGCCCCCGTGGGCGCGGAGTTAGACTCATCGTGATTGTGCCCGAACGGAAAGGCCTCGGATGCCGAACCTAGGAATGCCCGAGCTGATTATCATCGCCTTGGTGGTGATCCTGCTCTTCGGCTGGAAGCGTCTGCCCGACGCCGCGCGCTCGCTCGGCCGGTCCGCGCGGGTGTTCAAAGCCGAAGTCAACGAGATGAAGGCCGAGGACGAGGCTCGCAAGAACACCTCCGGCACCGTTGTCCGCGACAGTGGCACCGTCGTCCGCGACGGCGGCAACGCGATGCGCGACGACAACAGCCCCAAGACGGACAACCAGTCCGGCCCAACTGCCTGATCCGTGGCCGCCAGTGATGCGGTGATGCCCAAGCGGACCAAGGTCAAACGCAAGGACAACCCCGAAGGCCGGATGTCCCTCGTCGAGCATCTGCTCGAGTTCCGCGACCGGCTGATCAAGTGCGCGGTCGCGTTGATCGTGCTGTCGATCCTCGGGTGGTTCCTCTTCGACTTCGTCTATGCGCATCTCACCGCGCCCATTGAGGCGGTGGCGGCGGAGAAGGGCATCGACAAGGACAAGGTCGCACTCAACTTCGCTGGCCTGACGTCGGCCTTCAGCCAGCGGGTCAACCTCGCCATCTGGGTCGGTGTCATCCTCTCCAGCCCGATCTGGCTCTATCAGGCGTGGGCCTATATCGTTCCCGCGCTCACTCGCAAGGAACGCCGCATCTCGATGGCTTTCATCGGCATGGTCATGCCGCTCTTCCTCGCGGGCTGCGCCTTCGGCTACTGGATGCTGCCCAAGGCGGTTCGCATCCTCCTCAGCTTCACCCCCGTCAACGCCTATAACCTCCCCGAAGCGGCGCTCTACTTCCGGTTTGTCACCCGACTCATCCTCGTCTTCGGGATGACGTGGGTCCTGCCGGTCTTCCTGGTCGGGCTCATCTGGTTGGGTGCGATCCCCGGGCGCTCGCTCCTGCGTCAGTGGCGCCCGGCCATCGTGACGATCTTCGTCATCTCGGCGATCGTCACCCCGACACCGGACCCGGTGACGATGTTCTTCATGGCGGCGCCCCTGATCCTGCTCTATTTCGCCGCAGCGATCTTCGGCGTCCGGATCGACAAGCGGCGGGCCGCTGCGGCACCGGAGTGGACTCATGTCGCCGACGATGAGGCATCCCCCATCTGACCGTCCCTCGCTGACCTTCCCCGTACCCACGGCCCGCTGACACGTTCGGTCACCGCGCCCGGTGGGGGCACCGCCGAATTGCGTGTCCGGAGTGTGGCCCGGCCCGTTAGTCTGCGCGTATGACCGCCCCCTCGCACCGGATCGGCCTGGTCGCCAACCCGACGGCGGGGAAGGGCCGCGGCAGTGTCGCCACCCACGAGCTCACCGGCCTGTTGCGCAGCGGCGGCCACGACATCATCGATCTCTCCGCCCATTCCGCTGGTGCCGCGCTCAACCGCGCCCGGGCCGCCGTCGCCGCCGCCGCGGTCGACGTCATCGCCGTCGTGGGTGGTGACGGGATGGCGCACCTGGGTGTCAACGCGTGCGCGGGAAGCGGCATACCCCTGGCGATCGTGCCGGTCGGCACCGGCAACGACATCGCCGACAGCATCGGCCTCGCCGTCGGTGATCTGCGGGCCGCGGCCGACGCACTCGCCGCATTGCGGACACGCCCGCTCGATGCCGGGTTCATCGAGACGCCGGCCCCGGTTGCCCGTCCGTGGTTCGGTGGGACGCTGTATGCCGGGTTCGACGCCCTCGTCAACGACCGAGCCAACCGCTGGCGCTGGCCCCCAGGACAAGCCCGCTACACCCTCGCGACCCTTCGCGAACTACCCGTCTTCCGGCCGATCCCCTACACCGTGACCGTCGATGACGAGCGCATCGACACCGAGGCCATGCTCGTCGTCGTGGCCAATGTCCCCTCCTACGGCGGCGGGATGCAGGTCACCCCCCAGGCCCGCCCCGACGACGGTCTTTTCGACGTCCTGGTTCTCCACCGCATCCCGCGGGCCGAGTTCCTCCGGGTGTTCCCCACGGTCTTCTCCGGCGGCCACGTCGGGCATCCGGCCGTGGAGATCCGGCGCGGTTCGCGGGTCCGGCTGGAGGCTCACGGTATCCCTGTCTTCGCGGACGGCGAGCCGTTCACGGCCCTGCCGGTCGAGGCCCGAGTGGTCCCGCACGCCCTCGACATCGTGGTGCCGTGACCGAACTCGCGACCTTCGCGGCCGGACTCGACTTCCCCCTCGACCCCTTCCAGGAGCGCGCCTGCGCCGCCGTCGAGGCGGGTCGCGGCGTGCTCGTCGCGGCTCCGACCGGCGCGGGCAAGACCGTCGTCGGCGAGTTCGCGGTGCATCTCGCCCTCGCCGGTGGCCGCAAGGCGTTCTATACGACCCCGATCAAGGCCCTGTCGAACCAGAAGTATGCCGACCTCGTCCGCCGCCACGGCGCCGACAACGTCGGTCTCCTCACCGGCGACAGCTCGATCAACGGGGAGGCGCCGGTGGTCGTCATGACCACCGAGGTCTTGCGCAACATGATGTATGCCGGGTCCGCCACCCTGACCGGGCTCGCCTATGTGGTCATGGACGAGGTGCACTATCTCGCCGACCGGTTCCGGGGCGCCGTCTGGGAGGAAGTGATCATCCACCTGCCGCCGTCGGTCCAGCTCATCTCGCTGTCGGCGACGGTCAGCAACGCCGAAGAGTTCGGCGAGTGGTTGGAGCAGGTGCGCGGCAATCATGTCGTGGTCGTCTCCGAACACCGGCCGGTCCCGCTATGGCAACACATGCTCGTCGGGAAGCGGATGTTCGACCTCTTCGCCGACTCCACCGCGGGGCCGCGGGTGGACGGCGGCATACCCCCGCCTCAATCCTTATCTCACCGATGCGATCCGGGTTGCGGAGCAGCGGTCGTATGCCGCGGAGTCCGCCCGCCGCGGTGCGCGTGGCCGCGGAGGGGACCCCGACCGGCGCCGCCGACCGCCGACCGGGGCGGCAGCGGCCCCCGCGACGGCCCACGCCTCCCGGACCGACGTCGTGCGTGCCCTGGACCACGACGGCCTGCTCCCGGCAATCACGTTCGTATTCAGCCGCGCCGGGTGCGAGGGCGCGGTCCAGCAGTTGTTGAGCAGCGGCATACGGCTCGTCGACGACGACGTGAGCGAGCGGAACCGGCGCCTCGTCGAGGAACGGACCACCGGACTGGCCGAGGAGGATCTCGGCGTCCTCGGCTACTGGGATTTTGCGGAAGGGATCGCCCGCGGCTTCGCCGCGCACCACGCCGGGATGCTGCCCACCTTCCGGGAGATCGTCGAGGAACTCTTCACCCAGGGCGCCATCCGCGCCGTCTTCGCCACCGAGACCCTCGCGCTCGGCATCAACATGCCCGCTCGTACCGTCGTCCTCGAGAAGCTCGTGAAATTCAACGGGGAGGCCCACGTCGACCTCTCCGCCGCGGAATACACCCAGCTGACCGGGCGCGCCGGCCGGCGCGGCATCGACATCGAGGGCCACGCCCTGGTCCTGTGGCGGCGCGGGCTGGACCCGGTCCACGTCGCCGGTCTCGCCTCGACGCGGACCTTCCCGCTGCGCTCGAGCTTCCGGCCCTCGTCCAATATGGCGGTCAACCTCGTCGCCCAGGTGGGACGCGCCCGGGCCGTGGAGATCCTCAACACCTCCTTCGCTCAGTTCCAGGCCGACCGGTCCGTGGTGGGGCTGGTGCGGACCCGGCACGACCAGAGCGAGGCGATGGCCGGTTACGCCGAGGCGATGGCCTGTCACCTGGGGGATTTCCGGGAGTATGCCGCGCTCCGCCACGACCTCGGTCGCCTCGAGAAGGACCAGGCCCGATCCCGGTCTGCCGCTCGCCGAGCGGAGGCGGAACTGTCGTTGGAGCGATTGCGGGTCGGTGACATCGTCCGCATCCCGACGGGTCGCCGGTCCGGGTATGCCGTGGTCCTCGACCCCGCTCGCACCCACCGGGGTGAGACGAGCCCGCCGTTGGTCCTGACCGAGGACCGGCACGCGCATCGGCTCACCGGGCGCGATCTGACCGGGCCGATCGAGGCGCTGGGGCGGATGGACATCCCCCGGCACTTCAACGCGAAGTCACCCAAGGCGCGTCGTGACCTCGCGACCACGCTGCGGATCAAGGCACCGACCCGCCCGGGAGCGGCGGGCGGGTCCGGCGGGCGAGGTGGGGGTGACGGCGTTGTTGGCAGCGCGGGCAGTGGTGCGGAGGTCGGCGTGCGGGGGGAGGTGGGCCTGACGGTGGGGGATGGCGCGGAGCGTGCTGCCTCCCCCGGGGAGGAAGCCCGGATCGCCGATCTTCGGCGCCGTATCAAGGCCCACCCCTGTCACGCGTGCCCCGATCGGGAGGTCCACGCCCGCTGGTCGGATCGCTGGTGGCGAGCGCAACGGGAGCGCGACGCCGTCACCCGTCAGGTCGAGGGGCGCACCAACACGGTGGCCCGGACGTTCGAGCGGATCTGTGGGCTGCTGAGCGACCTGGGCTATCTCAGCGCCGACGGGCTGACCCTGACGGCCGACGGGGAGCGGTTGCGGCGGATCTACTCCGACCGTGACCTGCTGGTCGCGGAGTGCCTCCGCCAGGGGACGTGGGTCCGGCTTGATGCGCCCAGCCTCGCCGCGTGCGTGTCGATGCTCGTCCATGAGCCGCGCTCCGAGGAACCCGCCGACGCCGTCCGCCAGCCCAACGCCGATGTCGCCGAGGCGGGGACGGCCATGGTGCGCATTTGGTCGGAGCTGGAGGAGCGCGAGCGGGCCATCGGCCTGCCGCTCACGGCGAGCCCGGACGCGGGGATCGCGTGGGCGGTCCACCGGTGGGCGGCCGGACAGCGGCTCGACGCCGTTCTGCGGCAAGGAGATCTCGCGGCGGGCGATTTCGTCAGGCGGTGCAAGCAGATTGTCGACCTCCTGGACCAGATCGCCAGCGCCGCCCCGGAACCCCACCTGCGTGGCGTCGCCCGCAAGGCGGTCGACGCGGTCCTGCGCGGCGTCGTCGCTGCCGACCGGCTCGACTAGCTCGGCCGGATCGACGGGTCCGCCCGTCCCGACGCGCCGCACCGGGGCGCGCCGTCCGGCGTAGGACAGGCACCACCCGGCCATTGTCGACAGGTATCACCGCCCCGGCCCCACGCCTCATCACTGGTAACAGCCATCCGGCCCGGGCACGCTGCAGGGGCACGTGCCCGGGTCCTGGCCGAAGATCGGCACAGGGGAGTGGTCCGGTGGGCGGCACGGGACAGCAGCCCAGGACGACCGGCGCACCCAAGGATGTGCAGCGCCGGCAGGT
Organism: Nostocoides sp.; assembly: GCA_016702415.1. Lineage (GTDB taxonomy): Bacteria > Actinomycetota > Actinomycetes > Actinomycetales > Dermatophilaceae > Nostocoides_A. The sequence continues at coordinate 309,705 of JADJEA010000023.1, read as the reverse complement.
CCGGGGGTGCTACCCGCCCCGCTGAGCGCTAAAGGGATCGACGTACCGCGCCCGGGTCCCGTAGAGCTCGAAGCCGAGACGCTCATAGAGCACGCGCGCCGGGTTCCCCAGCGTGACGGCGAGCCAGGCGAAGTCCGCGTCCTCGCGGCGCAGCACCGTCAAGCAGCGGACGGTCAGGTGGGCACCGAGACGCCGCCCGCGCCAGGCCGGGACCACACCGACCTGATCAATCCACTCTCCGGACATGACGACATAGCCTGCTGGCACGCCGTCCCCGTCCAGCGCGACCCGGCTGTCGTCGGGGCGAAACTCGGGGTCGGCCGCCAAGGACGCATGCCATTCGGCCGCCGCGGTGTCCGAGAACCCCGGACGCTCCGCGAACGAGAGCCGGTAGGCCGTGAAGAACGCCTCCATCGTCTCGGGCCGGTACGCCAAGGACTCCAGCCCGTCCGGCAGCGGGATGCGCGAGACATGGGTCAGCCCGTGGCGCATGATCGCCTCGGCCCGGGTGCGCCGCAGGCCGCTGCTGCCGAAGAGCGACTCCGCCTCGGGCGACATCGTCTCGGCGACGACATGGACGAGTTCTCCGTCCGCGTGCTCACGACACCACGCGACGAGTTGCTCCCCGAAACCTTGCCGCCGATAGCTCGGGTGCACCAGCCCGGACGCCACGAGAGCGTCCTCCTCGCCCCGCGAGAGGGCGGCAACGGCGACCAGATCGTCCAACTCGTCGTAGCCGGCGATCCCGACTTCCCCGACCAGCAGGCCGGCCACGGTCTGCGGGGTGGCGAGGCTCGGCATACCCCCGTCGTGGTCGAGGCACGCCTGCGCGAGGGTCACCAACGACGGGAGATCGTCGAGGGTGACGGGACGCCAGCTGAGCTCGGCCATCTGTCCAGACTAGGTCAGCCGATCCCCAGAGCGTCGACCAGGCGGTTGATGGGTCCGGCGAGGCCGTGTTCGGTGGCCAGCCGGGACATGAGGCGCAGGTCCGCGATGTGCGTCGGCAGGCCCGGATCGACGTCGGGCACCGGGGCATCGAGCGCCACCCTGACGACGAGCGGGCCGACATCGAGATAGGCGGACGCGGCCTCGAGGTTGCGGCGTTGGGCCCCCTTGAGGGCCGGGTCGCCGCCGTCGACCGCCGCGCGCACGGCCGCCAAGGTGCCGTATGCCGTGATGAGCCTCGCCGCGGTCTTCTCCCCGATGCCCACGACCCCCGGGAGGCCGTCGCTGGTGTCGCCACGCAGGACGGCCATGTCGGCATACTGCTCGCCACTGGCGACGCCGTAGCGGTCGGCGAGATAGGCCTGGTCCACGAGGTCGGGGGAGCGCACCCCGCCGCGGGCCGTGTAGAGCACCCGGACCGCGGCCGCGTCGTCGACGAGTTGGAAGAGGTCGCGATCGCCGGTGACGATGTCGATCGGCATCCGCCCACGATGGCGCTGCACCAGCGTCCCGATGGCGTCGTCCGCTTCGAAGCCGTCCGCCCCGAGACGGCAGATGCCCAACGCGGACAGGACATCCTCGATGATCGGCACCTGCACCGCGAGCGCGTCGGGGACCTCCTCCTCGACGACCGCGCTCCCGGCCGCGACCCGGTGCGTCTTGTAGCTCGGGATGGCATCGACCCGGAATTGCGGCCGCCAGTCGTTGTCCCAGCAGGCCACCAGATGCGTCGGATGGTGGTCGCGCACGAGTGTGGAGATGAAGTCGAGGAAACCGCGGACCGCGTTGACGGGAGTGGCACCGGGATGCGGACGATCGTCCGGGACCCCGAAGAAGGCCCGGAAATACAGGCTGGCCGAGTCGAGGAGCATCAGGCGCGGCGCGGGCATGCGCGCATCGTAGACGCCGGTGCGGCGCGGCGACGGCGGTCTCATCTGGTCCGGTCCCGTGGCTGGCATCCTCGCGTGGTCGAATCGGCCGAATCCGGTCCCGGGCCCGTAGGGTGGCGATTGTGGAAGACGTCGACCGCGCACTCGTCTCCTTGCTCCGCAAGGACGGGCGGATGAGCTATACCGACCTGGGCAAGGCGGTCGGCTTGTCGACGTCCGCGGTTCACCAGCGCGTTCGGCGGCTGGAGGAGCGGGGCGTCGTGCGGGGCTACACCGCCTCCGTCGACCACGAAGCCCTCGGTATGCCGCTGACCGCCTTCGTCGCGATCACCCCCTTTGACCAGTCCGCTCCCGACGACATCCCCGACCGGCTGCACGCCGTGCCCGAGGTGGAGGCGTGCTATTCGGTCGCCGGCGACGCGAACTATCTGTTGAAGGTCCGGGTCGCGACCCCGACCGCGCTGGAGGAACTCCTCGGCCGGATTCGCGCCACCGCTGCGGTCTCGACGCACACCACGATCGTCCTGTCGACGCCCTGGGAGTAGATCGCCCCCGGACTGATCGCCCCTAGGAGTAATCCCCCTGGACTGAGCCGCGATGACGTGCCCCGCCGTGGGTCCGCGACGCTCAGGGATGGGTGAGCGCGGGCAGCGTGAGATGACTCCGGGTGGCGAACTCCTCGGGCGCCAGCGCGCCGATTCCGGCCGGGAGTCGACCGAGGACGGGGACCCCGAGGCCGGCGAGATGGGCGCGATTGGTCTCCTCGACCGGGCCGGGGTCGGCGGGCCAGGACCCGATGACGAGGCCCCCGACGGTCAGCCCGCGCCGATCGAGCGCCTCAAGCGTCAGCTCGGTGTGATTGAGCGTCCCGAGACCCGCGCGCGCGACGACGACGACGGGCGCGCCGAGCGCCCGGGCGAGATCGGCGATGGTCGAGCCGTCCTCGTCTAGATGAACCAGGAGCCCACCCGCCCCCTCGACAAGGACGAGGTCGCATCCGCGGGCCAGCGCGCGCAGCCGGTCCGTCTGAGCGGCCAGATCCGGCAGGGGTATGCCGACCCTCCCCGCCGCCGCGACCGGCGCCATCGGCTCGGGCAGCCGCAGGCCCTCGCTCGTGGTCACCCCGGGCACGAGCCGGGCGATCTCGGCGACGTCCCCGCCCACGTGCGGGCCAACCCCCGTCTGGACGGGTTTGTCGACGTGGACGCGCAGGCCGGACGCGGCATACCCCAACGCCAGCGCGGCAGTGGCGACGGTCTTGCCGACCCCGGTGTCGGTGCCGGTGACGACGAGGAACCGGCTCACGGCGGCGACGACTCGCCGGCGGCGCGGAACTCCGCCTGGACGGTCCGGGCCGCGTCGCGGACGACGTCCTCGGGCAGCCCCGCCGACGCGGTCAGGCGCACCCGGGAGATGCCGTCCGGCACGCTTGGCGGCCGGAAGCACCCGACGAGCACTCCGCGTGCCTCCGCGCGCTCGGTCGTCACCAGGGCCACCTCCGCCGAGGGACACGGGATCGACTGCACCGGCCCGGCCGCCTGGGGTATGCCGCACTCCCCGGCGATGATCGCCGCGTTGCGGTGCAGCTGGGCCACCAGGCCGGGTTCGGTGGCGACGATCCGGCAGGCCGCGGCGGCCGCGGCGGCCGCGGCGGGGGAGAGCCCTGTGTCGAAGATGAAGGTGCGCGCGGTGTTGACGAGGTGGTCGCGCAGGGTTGCCGGACCGAGGACGGCCCCGCCCTGCGCCCCGAGTGCCTTGCTCATCGTCGCCGTGACATAAACGTGGTCGGCGGCGGCGAGGCCGGCGGCATACACCCCACCGCGGCCCTCACCGAGGACGCCGATCCCGTGCGCCTCGTCGACGAGGAGGGCGGCGTCGTGGTCGCGGCATACGCGCGCGAGGGCACCGATGTCGGCGGCGTCCCCGAGGACGCTGTAGACCGACTCGACGACCACCAGGGCCCGGGGCTGGGTGCGTCCGGCGAGGAGCGCGGCGACGGCGTCCACGTCGCCGTGCGGGACGAACTCGACGGTCGCGCGGCTCAGCCGAGAGGCGTCGTGGATCGAGGCGTGGACGTGGGCGTCGAGCACGAGGAGGAGGTCGGGGCCGCCGAGGGCGGTGATGACGCCGACATTGGCGGCATACCCACTGGCGAACGCCAGGGCGCTGGGTTGTCCTGTCAGAGAACAGATCTCGGCTTCAAGGTCGTCGTGCGCCGGTGTCGTCCCGGTCACGACCCGGGACGCTCGGGCGCCGGCACCGTGGACGTCGAGGGCCGTGTGCGCCGCGGCCAGCACCCGGGGATCCCGCACCAGCCCGAGGTAGTCGTTGGACGCGAGGTCGACGATCCCGGCCCGGGTCCGGGTGCCGCGGTGGATGCCGCGTTCCGCCCGCCACGCCGCCCGGCCCGCCAGCCAGGCATCCATCGACGCGCTCACCGGGTGACCCCGCCGTGGACGTGGGCGACGGCACCGATCATGCCGGCGCCGATGACGGCGATGTCCGCGTCGGTGCAGACATAGGGGGGCATCGTGTAGACGAGCCGCCGGAACGGCCGTACCCAGACGCCACGTTCGAGGGCCGCCCGGGTGACCAGCGGGATCTCCACGGGCTCGGTGAGTTCGATGACACCGACCGCGCCGAGCACGCGCACCTCGGCGACCACGGCGAGGTCGGCAGCGGGGGCGAGGGCCGCGGACAGAGCCGCTTCGATCCGGGGCACGTCGGTCGCCCACGACCGGGTGACGAGGTCGATCGAGGCGGTGGCGACTGCGCACGCGAGGGGGTTGCCCATGAAGGTCGGCCCGTGCAGCAGCGCCCGATGCTCCGATGCCCCGATGACCTCGGCGACGGCCGTCGAGACGACGACGGCACCGAGCGTCATCGTGCCTCCGGTCAAGGCCTTCCCGACGCACATGACGTCGGGAACCACTGCGGCCCAGTCACATCCGAAGAACCGGCCGGTGCGGCCGAATCCCGTCGCGATCTCGTCGGCGATCAACACCAGGTCGTATGCCGTGGCCCACCCCCGCAGCGCGACCAGCGCCTCGGGGGCGTAGGCGAACATCCCGCCCGCCCCCTGGAGGACCGGTTCGACGATGATCCCCGCAACCTCATCGGCTGCGCGGGCGACGATCTGCTCGGCTTCCGCAATCCACTGCGCGACCTCGGCCGGGTCACTGACCAGATCGCCACCCTCCCGCCAGGCGCGCGGCGGCCGGGGCAAGAACTGCTGTGCCGGAACATAATCCGGAAAGTCCGCATGCATCCCGTCCACCGGATCGCAGACGCTCATCGCCCCCAGGGTGTCGCCGTGATAGCCACCGCGCAACGCCACGAAGCCGGTGCGCCGCCCCCGGCCGCGCGCCCGCTGGTACTGAAGGGCGACCTTGAGCGCCACCTCGACCGACACCGATCCGGAGTCGGCGAGGAAGACGTGGTCCAGGCCCCGGCGGGGTCAGGGCGACGAGGGCCTCGGCGAGCCGCACGGCGGGCTCATGCGTCAACCCGCCGAACATCACATGCGCGAAGCTGTCGACCTGGTCGTGGAGCGCCTTGTCCAGCGCGGGATGGCGATAGCCGTGCAGCGCCGCCCACCACGAGCTCATTGCGTCCCGGACATGGAAGGCGGCCCCGTCCTGGGCCACGAGGTCGAGCCAGACCCCGGAGGCGGCGGTCACGGCATACAGCGGCGGGCTGTCCAGGGGGGCGTAGGGGTGCCAAAGCAGCCCCCGGTCTCGCGCGAGGACGTCCTCGGGCCCCACCTCAGGCGTTGGCCGAGGCGGTCGTTCCGGCACCGCGGTCGCGGATGACCGGATGAGTCAGGGCCGGCTCGTCCGGGGACTGGGGGACCTGACCGACGATCTCCCAGCCGCCGTCGGCGATCATCGCGAGGTCATCGGCCGCGGCCTGCCCCTGCGAGGTGAGGTAGTCACCGAGGAACAACGAGTTGGCCAGGTGGAGGGCCATCGGCTGCAGGGTGCGCAGGTGCATCTCACGCCCGCCGGCCATCCGCACCTCCCGGTCGGGGCAGGCGAAGCGCGCGAGGGCGAGGATGCGCAGGGCGCGTTGGGGGGTCAGGTTCCAGTCCTGGCCGAGCGGGGTGCCCTCGAAAGGCATGAGGAAGTTGACCGGGATCGAGTCGGAGTCGAGGTCGCGCAGGGCGAAGATCGCCTCCACGAGTTCCTCGTCGGTCTCACCCATGCCGACAATCAGGCCCGAGCAGGCGGACATGCCCGAGTGCTTGGCCGCGTCGATCGTCCCGACCCGGTCCGCATACGTGTGGGTCGAGCAGATGTCGGCGTAGCGCGACTCGCTGGTGTTGATGTTGTGGTTGTAGGCGTCGACCCCCGCCTCGTGGAGGGCGTCGGCCTGGCCGTCCTTGAGCAGGCCGAGGCAGGCGCAGATCTCCACGTCCGGGTGGTCCGCCTTGATCTTGCCGACGATGTCACCCACCCGCTCGACATCGCGGTCGCTGGGCCCGCGACCGCTGGCCACCAGGCAGACCCGGGACGCGCCGCCCTGGATGCCCTGGCTGGCCTGGCTCAGGGCTTCGTCCGGCTTCAGCCAGCTGTACTTGAGGATCGGGGCCTCGGAGCCGAGCCGCTGCGAGCAGTATCCGCAGTCCTCCGGACAGAGGCCGGACTTGAGGTTGACGAGGTAGTTGACCTTGACGCGGTTGCCGAAGTGGGTCCGGCGCAGGCGCGCCCCGGCGGCGACCAGGTCGAGGAGCTCCTCGTCGCCGGAGCGCAGAATCGCCAGGGCCTGCTCCGCGGTCAAGGTGCCGCCAGCGAGCTGCTGGTCGGCGAGGGCAGCGAAGTCGGTCACCCGGCCACCCTAGCGTCAGCTCAACGCGAGCGCGGACGCCTCTCGGGAGGCGGTCGCCCGCTCGACCGCGACGGCGTGATCGGCCAGCTGGTCGCTCTGCTCGCGCCACCAACGCTGGCCCTCCTCGGGGAGGGTGTCGATCGGGTCGTGATAGACGTACTCACGCGAGAGTGCCTGCTCATCGCCCGCCTCGATCGAGGTGCGGTAATGCTTGCGCCAGAACGACATTCCCTTGACCCGGTCATAGGTCTCGACCTGGTGGACCCACCGCTTCCCGACGAAGGGGACATCGCAGACGATCCGCGGCGTGGCGAACCCGGGCAGGTAGCCCATGATCGCGTGCTGGAGCTCCTGGGCCTGGGCCAGGGAGACCCGCCAGTGCTCGGCGAACGGGATCATGTCGCACATGTAGAAGTAGTAGGGGGTGATCATCGCGTTGTCCTGCAACGAGAAACACAGGTCGAGCAGCTTCTCCGGGGTGTCATTGACCCCGCGCATCAGGACACCCTGGTTGCGGACGTCACGGACGCCGGCGGCGAGCATTGCCTTGGACGCCTCCGCGACCAGCGGGGTCACCGACGCGGCGTTGTTGACATGCGTGTGTATGGCGAGCGCCACCCCCCGCTCGCGGGCCTTGGTCGCGATCCGACCGACACCGTCGATGACTTCCTCCTGCAACCAGTGCTGGGGCAGGCCCATGAGGGCCTTGGTCGCCAGCCGAATGTCGCGGATGTTGTCGATCTCCAGGAGGTGACCGAGGAACGCCTCGAGGTTCTTCCATGGGAGGTTCGCCACATCCCCGCCGGAAACCACGACGTCGCGGACGGCGGGGTTCGCCTGGAGGTAGCCGAGCATCGCGGCATACCGATCGGCGGGACGGCCGGTCAACCGCATCTTCTCGACCTGGGCGGTGGAGTTGCCGACGATGTCCATCCGGGTGCAGTGACCGCAGTACTGCGGGCACGTGGTCAACAGTTCGGCGAGGACCTTGGTCGGGTAGCGGTGCGTCAGGCCCTCGACCGCCCACATGTCGTGCTCGTGGAGGCTGTCGCGGGTCGCGTAGGGGTGGCTGGGCCAGTCGGTGCGGCGGTCGCTGAAGACCGGGAGCATATAGAGGCGGACCGGGTCGGCGAGGAACGCCGCGGTGAACTCCGCGCCCGGGGTGGGCATGGGCGCCTCGGTGGCGGCGACCATCGTGTTGAGCATTTGCGGCGGCAGCAGCATCGACATGGTCGCGCGCTCGGCTTGGTCGCGCTCGAGGTCGGCATAGAACTCCTCGGTGAGGAGTCCGTCCATGACCTCGCGAAGCTGTTTGACGTTCTTGACGCAGTGGGCGCGCTGCCACTGGGCGCTGCGCCACTGCTCCTCGGTGACGTCCCGCCACCCGGGCAGCCGGGTCCAGTCCGGCTCGACCAGGGGACGTCGGATATAGGCGTACGGCTGCTCGACGGACGTTGTCATACGTGACAGGATAGACAACGGTATGCGGTTTGCGCCAATCATTGACGTAAGTCTTGCGGTCCAACGCCTGTAGAGAAGGAGATTTTGCAGTGTCGTCACCAGTTCTCGGAGCCTCGTCGGATGTCGGTCTGCACCGCGTGCTGGACCCGGCCAAGGCGGCGCTCCCACAGGCCGCTCGGCGGCTCGACGCGCGCCCGGAGATCTGGCCGGACGAGGTACGCATCGACATCGAAACGCTCAACCTCGACGCCGCGTCCTATCGCCAGTTGGCCGAGAGCCACACCGGCGACGACGGGGTCTTGGACGCGGCCGCCTTGCGCGCGCAGGTCCTCGACATCATCGCCACTCGGGGGAAGATGCAGAACCCGGTCACCGGCTCCGGCGGGATGCTCATCGGGACGGTGGCCGAGGTCGGGCCGCAGTCCCGGTTGGGTCTGTCCGTCGGCGATCACGTCGCCACCCTCGTCTCGCTCTCGCTCACCCCGCTCGTCGTCACCGACGGCCTGGAGCGGTGGGACGGCCACGACGAGAAGGTGCCTGCCGCCGGTCACGCCATCCTCTTCGGGCGATCCATCGCGGCGGTGCTTCCGGAGGACTTCGCGCCCGAACTGGCGCTCATGGTCATGGACGTCTGCGGCGCCCCCGCCCTGGTCCGCCGCGTTGTGTCGGGGTATGCCGCGGACCCCACCCACAACGACCCCCGGCCCCACCCCGTCCATGGTCGCCGTCCCGGCTCCGGGCCACGACGGCCCGACCGTCCTGGTGCTCGGCGGCGCGGGCAAGTCCGGCTCGCTGGCGCTCGCCGCCGCCGCGGATGCCGGCGCCGGACGACGAATCGCCGTGGTGCCCAACGAGATCGAGGCGGAGAGGCTGCGCGCCACGGCGTTGGCCGATGCGGTGGTGATCGCCGACGCCCGCTCCCCGCTCGGGCTCTCCGAGGCCGTCGCGGCGGCTGGGGGCCCGGCGGATATCACCGTCGTGTGCGTCGACGTGCCTGGCTGTGAGCAGCCCGCGATCCTGTGCACCGCCCAGGGCGGGACCGTCATCTTCTTCTCGATGGCGACGAACTTCGCCGCCGCCGCCCTCGGAGCGGAGGGTCTGGCCGCCGACGTGACGATGCTGGTGGGTAATGGGTACGTCCCCGGCCACGCGGCATACGCCCTGGATCTGGTTCGCCGCAACGCCGACGTCCGCGCCCTCTTCCAGGCCCGCCTCTCCCACTGACCCCGCCCGGCGGGGCGAACTCCCGCCCGGGGAGAGGAACGTGAGCCCGGGGGGACGAACTTGAGCACGTCTTCTGGACTTGCACAGGCGGGACATCCGACTTGAGCACGCCGTGTCGACTTGAGCACGCCATGTATGGCGTGCTCAAGTCGAGATGGCGTGCTCACGTTGCGAGGGCGTGCGCAAGTGCGGAGGGGGGCCGCTGAAACGGGGGGGCTCCTCACGTTGGGGCCTGCTGACAGGGCCTGCCGTAGAAGGGCGGCGCGGCATACGCTCCCGATGTGACATCCGGGGCGGGGCGGACATTCCTGGTCGTGACCACCGACAAAGCACCCGGGCGACCTAGCCATGGATGACGTCCGATTCGAGGAGATGTTCCGCCGCTGCGCGCCCCGGGTGTATGCCTATGCCCGCCGCCACATCGACCCCGCCGACTGTGACGACGTCGTCGCCGACACCTTCCTCGCGGCCTGGCAGCGCGGGTCGAGCCTGCCGGAGGACCCGCTGCCCTGGCTGATCGTCACCGCGCGCAACACCATCGCCAACCGCACCCGCGGCCGGCGACGCGCCGATGCCCTGTGGCGCGATGCGGTGGCGACGTTCTGGCACGAGCCCCGAACCGCCCAACCGGACGACGTCGTCGTCGACCGGGCAACGCTCATCGATGCGCTCGGACAGTGCACGGAGGCCGAGCGCGAGGCCCTGCTCCTCACCGCGTGGGACGGACTGTCGTATGCCGAGGCCGCCCGCGTTCTCGGGTGCAGCGAGCGCGCCCTCACCGTCCGGATCAGTCGGGGCCGGGCCCGATTGACCTCCTACCTGCAGCCGGCCGCCCGGCCGGACGCCACGCCCTCGACCCTTCGACTCGTCAAGGATCTGCCATGACTCCTCTCTCGAACCCGCCCCTCACCGATCCGATCGACATCCTGACCGCTACCCGGCCCGCTGAGGAGGACCTGGCTCGCGCCTTCGACACCGCTCGCACCGATCACCTCCTCGAAGTCGTCCGCGCCCGAGGTACCGCCCCGGCGTCCACCGCGACCCCGGCCCGGGCGGCGACGCCGGCGCCGCGCAGGGGGCGGCGCTGGCTCGCCGTCGGGTTGGTCGCTGCGGCCGCCGCCGGCGCGCTCGCCATCGGCCCGTCGTTGCTCGACCCCCGAGGCGCGGCCCCAGCGTCCGCGTTGACGTCGCTCGCCGTGACGGCCGCAGCCCAGCAGGAGGGACCGATCCCGGCCGGCAAGTTCGCCCACCTCACGGTCCGTGAGGTGCAGTCCGGACTGGACGCCGTGGCCCAAGAGCCGTCGGCGCACGCGGCCCCCACGCCAGGTCCCTCGACGACCCCACGTTCGGACACGCCCCCCGGTCCTGACGTGACCACGGTGAGGGAACTGTGGATCGGTGCCGACGGCTCGATGTATGGCGAATACACCTCGGCGGGACAGACCCAGGTCTACTTGTTCCCCGCGAGTTCGACGGCCAATCCCGCCGCGATGGCCGCACTGCCGACTGACCCGACGGCGCTCTTCGACTGGTTGTCGCGGCATACCAGCGGGTCGAACTCTCCACACGAGGCTGTCTTCGTCGGGGTCGGCGATCTGATGCGGACCGGCCACCTCCCGCCCGCGGTCGCCCGGGCCGCCATCGAGGCCCTCGGGAAGCTGCCCGAGGTCACCACCGCCAAGGCGACGACCCCGTCCGGGACTCCCGGAATCCGGGTCGTCTTCCGGGATGAGTCCGTCCGCGCCGGCAGCCAGTACCTCCTCTTCGACTCCGCGAGTGCGGACCTCGTGCAGGAAGGTAGCGACGACGGCCAGGGACACGCGTTCACCGCCGTTCGCAGCGACCACGGGCTCGTCGACGCCGTTCCGCAGCGGATCGTCGACGTCGCAGTGGATACCTCGGTGGGCTCCGACAAGCCCAGCGCCGTCGGCTGAAAGGTGCTGGACGCCAGGCGGATATGAACTCACCCGCTCCACGTGAGCCAGCTCAGGCGAACTTGAGCCCTAGGCCCAACTTGAGCACGCCCTGTCGACTTGAGCACGTCATATATGGCGTGCTCAAGTCGACATGGCGTGCTCAAGTTCGCGAACCCCGGGCGTGCTCATGTCGCCCGGGTCAGTGGGCGGAGGAGGCAGCCCAGAGGTTGATGCCCGAGTCGACGGCGTGCTTGTCGATCGACTTCAGCTCCGCGTCGGTGAAGTCGAGGCGGGAGACGGCCCCGAGGCTGTCCTCGAGCTGCCCCACACTGGAGGCCCCGATCAACGCCGAGGTCACGCGCTCGTCCCGCAGCACCCAGGCCAGGGCCATCTGGGCGAGCGTCTGCCCGCGACGCTTGGCGATGCGGTCGAGCGCGGCGATGTGCTTCAGGGCCTCCTCCGTCAGCAGGGCGGCGCTGAGGCTCTTGTCCTGCGAGGCGCGCGAGCCCTCCGGGATGCCACCGAGGTACTTCCGGGTCAGCATTCCCTGCGCCAGCGGACTGAAGGCGATACACCCCACCCCGGTCGAGCCGAGCACGTCCCGCAGCCCGTCCTCGACCCAGCGGTTGAGCATCGAGTAGCTCGGCTGGTGGATCAGCAACGGAGTGCCGAGTTCGGCCAGCATCGTCGCCGCCTCCAGCGTCCGCTCCGGGCTGTATGACGAGATGCCGGCATACAGCGCCCGCCCCGACTTCACGATGTGGTCCAGTGCCGACATCGTCTCCTCCAGCGGGGTGTCGGGGTCGAACCGGTGGCTGTAGAAGATGTCCACATAGTCCAGCCCCATCCGACGCAGGGACTGGTCGCAGCTGGCGATGACATATTTCCGCCCTCCGCCGCCTTGCCCGTAGGGCCCCGGCCACATGTCGTAGCCCGCCTTGCTCGAGATAATCAGCTCGTCTCGATAGGCCCGGAAGTCGCGGGCGAAGATCGACCCGAAGTTCCGCTCGGCGCTGCCATGCGGCGGCCCGTAGTTGTTGGCGAGATCGAAATGCGTCACTCCGAGGTCGAAGGCGCGGCGCAGGATCGCCTGCTGCCGCTCCAGCGGCACGTCGTCACCGAAGTTGTGCCAGAGACCGAGGCTGATCGCGGGCAACACCAGCCCCGACCGGCCGACGCGGCGGTACGGCATACGACCGTCGTAACGTCCCGCCTCGGCTTGGTACTCGTTCTCGACGTAGGTCATGCCCGGAAATCTATCCCGCACCGGCACGTCACCCGTCGTTCCTTGTTTGGTCATCCTCACCTGGGTTGCCGGTGACTCGCCCGGCGAGGTTAGGTGGACGTATGCCGATCCCTCCCCCCGCGACACCCCCCACCCCCACCGCACCCGCCTCGGTCACCTACGCGGACGCCGACCTCGACCTCGACCTGCGGTGGTGGGCAGCGGCGAACTATCTCACCGTGGGGCAGATCTATCTCCAGGACAATGTGCTCCTGCGCGAGCCCCTGACACCCGCGCACATCAAGCCGCGGCTCCTGGGGCACTGGGGGACCAGCCCGGGGCTGTCGATGATCTACACCGTCCTCAACCGGATCGTCCGCACCACCGACACCGACTGGCTCTACGTCACCGGCCCCGGACACGGTGGACCGGCGCTCGTCGCCGCGTCCTGGCTGGAGGGGACCTACTCCGAGATCTACCCCACCGTCGGCTCGGACGCGGCCGGCATCCGCCGCCTGTGTCGCCAATTCTCCTCTCCCGGAGGCATTCCCAGTCACGTCAGCGTCCAGACGCCGGGCTCGATCCATGAGGGCGGCGAACTCGGCTACGCCCTCATCCACGCCGGCGGGGCGGCGATGGACCACCCCGACCTCTTCGTCGCGTGCGTCGTCGGCGACGGCGAGGCCGAGACCGGGCCGCTCTCGGCCTCCTGGCGCCTGCCCTACTTCATCAACCCGCGCCGTGACGGCGCCGTCGTCCCGATCATCCACCTCAACGGCTACAAGATCGCCGGGCCGACGGTCTTCGGCCGCACGTCCGACGACGACGTCGCGGCCTACCTGCGCTCCCAAGGATGGGATCCGATCGTCGTCGCCGGCGACGACCCGCCCACCGTCTTCCGCGAGTTGTATGCCGCCCTCGCCACGGCCCAGGCCGACGTCCTCGCCCTGCGCGCGCAGGCCCGCTCCGCCGAGGCGCTGGATGGACCGAGCCCGAGCGTGCGGCATACGTGGCCCGCGATCATCCTGCGCACCCCAAAGGGCTGGACCGGCCCGCACGAGGTCGACGGCGTCCAGGTCGAGGGGACCAACCTCAGCCACCAGGTGCCGCTGTCGGGCGTCGCCGACAATCCCACCCACCTGGCCATGCTCGAGTCGTGGCTGCGGTCCTACCGGCCGGAGGAGCAGTTCGACGACGCCGGCCGCCTTGTCCCGGAACTCGCCGCCCTGAATCCGGTGGGGGAGAAGCGGATGTCGGCCACGGCATACGCCAACGGGGGCAGACTGCGCCAGGACCTGCCACTGCCGGAGCTCACGGCATACGAGGTCGCGATCGAGGACCGGCGCGGCGCGGTCTGGTTCGAGAACACCAAGTCGGCCGGGTCCCTCCTGCGTGATGTGTATGCCGCGGACCGCCGCCCGGACGGCGGCGGCACCTTCCGCCTCTTCTGCCCGGACGAGACGGCGAGCAACCGGCTCCAGGACGTCTTCGACGTCACCGACCGGTGCTTCCAGGGACCCGCCGCGCCCACCGACAGCAAGCTCGGGCCCGACGGCCGCGTCATGGAGGTGCTCTCCGAGCACCTGTGCCAGGGCTGGCTCGAGGGTTATCTGCTCAGCGGCCGACACGGACTCTTCGCGACCTACGAGGCCTTCGCGATGGTTTCGGCGTCGATGGCGATCCAGCACGTCAAGTGGATGCAGCACGCCCAGACCCTGCGCTGGCGGGCCTCGGTCAGCTCGCTCAACATCCTCCTGACCTCGACCTGCTGGCGCAACGACCACAACGGCTTCAGCCATCAGGGCCCGGGGCTGATCGACTGCCTCATCCCGCTCGCGCCCGATGTGGTCCGGGTGTGGCTGCCACCGGACGCCAACACGAGCCTGTCGATCATGGACCACTGCCTCCGCTCCAAGGACCACGTCAACCTGATCGTGGTCGACAAGCAGAAGCACCTGCAGTACCTCACGCTGGAGGAGGCCCACCGCCATTGCGCCGCGGGCGCGGGCGTGTGGGACTGGGCCTCGAACCTCGACGAGACCGGCGTGCCCGACATCGTCCTCGCCTGCGCGGGGGATGTGCCGACCCAGGAGGCGCTCGCCGCCGCGGAGTTGCTGCGCAATTTCACCCCCGATCTGCGCGTCAAGTTCGTCAATGTCGTCGACCTCATGGCGCTGATCCCGGAGAACGACCACCCGCACGGCTTCACCGACACCCAGTTCGACGACCTGTTCACCGCGGACAAGCACGTGGTCTTCGCCTTCCACGGCTATCCGCGCGCGATCCACCAACTCGTTCACGGCCGCACCGACCCCGGCCGCTTCCATGTCCGCGGCTTCAACGAGCAGGGAACGACCACGACGCCCTTCGACATGGTCGTCCTGAACCGCATGAGCCGCTATCACCTCGCCAAGGAGGCGCTGCGCCGCTCCGCTCGCCGGACGGCGGGCTGGAACGACCTGGTGCGTTACTGCGACCGGCGCCTGGCGGAGCACGAGGTCTACATCCGGGAGCACCTGGCCGACCTGCCCGACATCGCCGACTGGACGTGGGGCTCCGGCCACGGGACCACACCGGACTGACACCCGGGCCGGAGCCTGCGTCGGTCCGTCACCCGGGCGTTCCGTCACCCGGGCGCGCTCCCGGAAAGTGGCCGTATGCCGACCTGACCGCAAGTCATTCGGCAAACTACGCCTTGGTGTGAAGATTTTCCGCTCCTTGATATGCTGAGCGCGTGGTCTTACGGCAACGGAGCATCCTGGAACTCGACCCGGCCGAGGTGAAGCGCGCGCGTGCGCTGGCGCGACAGGCCGGTCGGCCCGTCGTCAACCTGGCCAAGCGGCATACGACCGTGTCGGTCGAGCGCGCGACACTGCGGCTGGCCGGACTCAGCGGTGCCGACCACGAGAACGTCCCGTGGGTCAACCACCTCGTCGACGCCGTGCGCAGCGACGTCGGGCTCGAGCACGGCGTGACCACTCCGGTCTGGGATGCCCTCGCCCGCGGCGAGGCACCCGACCTGCTCACGCTCGCCCAGAAGTCCGCGAGCGGGGCCGCGAGCTTCGTCGTCCCGGAGGGGCGGGCGGCGACCACGGCCAAGCGGCGGGCACGGGCGGCGGTGGCGCGCGGCATACGGACCATCGACCGGCAACGCGCCGCCCGTGACCGGCTCATCGCCCGCCACGGCGACCCCAAGCAAAAGCCGTGGATCTACCTCATCGTCGCCACCGGCGATATCTACGAGGACATCCCGCAGGCGCAGGCGGCGGCCCGCGAGGGTGCCGACGTCATCGCCGTCATCCGCAGCACCGGACAGAGCCTCCTCGACTTCGTCCCCGAAGGCGCCACCCGCGAGGGATACGCGGGAACCTATGCGACACAAGAGAATTTCCGGCTCATGCGCGCGGCGCTCGACGAGACGAGCAAGGAACTCGGCCGCTATATCCGGCTGACGAACTACGCCTCCGGGCTGTGTATGCCGGAGATCGCCACCCTCGCCGGCCTCGAGCGCCTGGACATGATGCTCAACGACTCGATGTACGGCATCCTCTTCCGCGACATCAACCCCATCCGCACCTTCGTCGACCAACGGTTCAGCCGGCAGATCCACGCCCGCGCCGGGATCATCATCAACACCGGCGAGGACAACTACCTCACCACCGCCGACGCCGTCGAGGCCGCGCACACGGTCACCGTGAGCCAACTCCTCAACGAGTACTTCGCCAAGGAGGCCGGGCTGGCGGACTGGCAACTCGGCCTCGGTCACGCCTTCGAGATCGACCCGACCATCCCGGAGAGCTTCCGCCTCGAACTCGCCCACGCGCTCCTGGCCCGGCACCTGTTCCCGGACGCCCCGCTGAAGTGGATGCCGCCGACGAAGCACATGACCGGGGACATCTTCCGCGGCTACCTCCTCGACGGGTTCTTCAACCTTGCCGGCGCGATGACCTCCCAGGGCATCCTGCTCGTCGGGATGATGACCGAGGCCGTCGTCACGCCGTTCCTGTCCGACCGGGACCTCGCCCTCCAGAACGTCCGCTACGTCCTCCAGGCCGCCGGCGGGCTCACCGAGGACTTCCACCCGCCGAGGGACGGCTTCATCCAGACCCGCGCGCGCACGGTGCTCGCCGAAGCGATCGACCTGCTCGACCGGATCAATAGCGACACCGAGGCGACCGGGACCCCCGCCCTGCTGTCGGCGATCGCCGACGGCACCTTCGGGGCCATGAAGCGGCCCCCGACCAAGGGCAAGGGCCTGGACGGCGTCGTGCGCAAGGGCGCGGCATACGACAATCCCGCAATCGACCTGTTGGAGACGGGAGCCACCCGATGACCCCGCGCACCGAGGCCCAGGAGGCCCGCAGCCGCAGCAAGGTCCACAACGCCGAACGTCGCCGCGAGGACGCCCGCCCCGGCGAACTCAGTCTCTCCGAGCCCGGTCCGCTGGTGCGCCCCTATGGCGACACCACCGGCGACGGCATGGTCCAGATCTCCTTCACCCTGCCGCTGCCGCACGACAAGCGCGCCGAGGGCGCGGCGCTCCAGCTCGCCGGCAAGATGGGACTCGACCCGGCCCTCCTGGTCCATGCCAAGTCGATGGGGCCGCACTTCACCTTCTTCGTCGTGTATGGCGCCGTCTCCCACCTCGTCGACGTGCGCGACGTCGAGTACGTCGAGCGCGAATACGACCTGCTCTCGGCCCGCGACACCAATGCCGCCATCCGCCGGCACCTGCGTCGCAAGCTCTCCGTCGTCGGGGCGTGTATCGGCACCGACGCCCACACGGTCGGGATCGACGCGATCCTCAATATCAAGGGATTCGCGGGGGAGAAGGGGCTGGAGTACTACCGCGAGATGTCGGTGCACAACCTCGGCGCCCAGGTCGCCATCCCCGACCTGGTCGAGGCGGCCCGCGATCTCAAGGCGGATGCCGTGCTCGTCTCCCAGGTCGTGACGCAGCGCGACGCCCACATCCACAACACGAAGGCGATGACCGCGGCCTTCCGGGAGGCCTTCCCCGCGGGCAAGGTCCCGCACATCATCGTCGGGGGCCCGCGCTTCGAGGAGGGCTCCGCCGCCACGCTCGGCGTCGACCGCATCTTCGGACGCGGGACGACCCCGGGCGAGGTCGCCTCCTATCTCGTCCACGCCCTCGTCGACCCCGCCACCCGCGTCGTCACCCCGAGCAAGAGGAAGGCCGCATCATGAGCCCCGAGGTCGGCACCGTCGTCGTCCACCGCCGCTATGTCCCCTACAGCCACGCGCACTACGCCGGCAACCTCGTCGACGGGGCCTACTCGCTGGCGGCCTTCGGTGATGTGGCCACCGAGATGTGCATCCGCACAGACGGGGACGAGGGCCTCTTCGCGTCCTACTCCGACGTCCAGTTCATGGCCCCCGTCCGGGCCGGGGACTGTATCGAGATCGAAGCCCGGCTGGTGCGCGCCGGGACGCGCAGCCGCGAGATGGAGTTCGCGGTCCGGGTCATCGCCCGGGGCAATCCCGCGCGGTCCGAGTCGGCGGCCGACCTCCTCGACCCGCCGATCACCGCCACCACGGCCTGCGGCGTCGTGGTCGTCCCACCCCCGGCCTGACGCGCGTCGGCGGGGTTGTGCATCCTCGCCGGGTGGGGACCGTAGCGTATCCCCCGTGACCAATCCGGAGGGCGAGGACCGCGGTGACCTCCTCCCTGCGCGCCTTTTGCTCGCGTTGGGTGGGGGAGTACTCATCGCCGCCGCCTTTCCCACCTCCGATCGGTGGTATGCCGCGTGGCTCGGCTGCGCCCTCCTTTCCGCCGCCGGGTGGGCGGCCGGGTTCCGGCGTGGGCTGCTGATCGGGCTGTTCGGCGGACTCGCCTACTTCATTCCGACCCTGTCCTGGTCCGGGGTCTACGTCGGCCAGCTCCCGTGGTTCGCCCTCGCCACTCTCGAGGCGCTGTATGTCGCGCTCATGGTCGGCCTGACCGGCTGGCTCCAACGGCGGTTGCTCGTTGTCGGTCGGGTCCCTGGCATGCGGGTCCCCGGCGCGCAGGCTACGGGCGGGCGGGTCACGGGCGGGCGGGTCACCGGCGGGCGGGTGGCCGCGGCATACGCCGTGGTGCCCCTGGCCTGGGTGGTCCAGGAGTGGGCGCGGTCGACGACGCCTTTCGGCGGCTTCCCGTGGGCCCGGCTCGCGTTCTCCCAGGCGGACGCGCCGATCCGGACGCTCATGTCCGTCGGCGGCGCGCCCCTGCTCACCGCGGCGGTGGCGACCATCGGGGTGCTGATCCACGCCGCGGTGCGTGAGTCCGTCCGGAGTCGGCCGTCTGTCGGAGCCGGGGCGGCGTTCGCGGCGGTCGCGATCGCTCTTTGGCCGCTGCTGATTCCGGTCGGTGGTGGCGGCCCAGGGGCACCCACCGCCCGAATCGAACTCGTCCAGGGCAATGTCCCCAAACCGGGCCTCGATTTCAACGCCGAGCGCCGGGCGGTGCTGGACAACCACGTCCGCGAGACCGAGAGATTCGCGGCCCAGGCGGGCCCGGTCGATCTCGTCGTCTGGCCCGAGAACGCCGCCGACATCGATCCCCTACGCAATGCGGACGCGGCCGCCGACATCATCACGGCCATGACCGCGGTTCGTGCCCCCCTGCTGCTCGGGGCGGTTCTCGACGAGCCCGCGCCCTATGTCTCCAATGCCTCGTTGCTCTATCGGCCCGGGCAGCTCGAGCCGGAACGCTATGTCAAGCAACACCCCGTCCCGTTCGCCGAATATGTCCCCTACAAGGACTTCTTCCGCCGCTTCAGCGACAAGGTGGATCTAGTCCGCTACGGCATGGCGACCGGCACCCGGATCGGCTATTTCGAGTTGACCACGGCCGCGAGCCACCCGGGCGACCCGCGGACCTTCGCCGCCCTCCCGACCATCTGCTTCGAGGTCGCCTATGACAGCCTGGTCCGGGCCTCGGTCACGCACCAGCCCGACGTCCCGAGCGTCCTGGTCGTCCAGACCAATAACGCCACCTTCGGCTACACGGCCGAGTCCGCGCAGCAATTCGCGATCTCCCGCCTGCGTGCCATCGAGCACAATCGCGCCGTCGTTCACGTTTCCACTGTGGGCGTGAGCGGCTTCATTTCTCCCGACGGCCATGAGGGCCCGCAATCCACGCTCTTTACGCCGTATGCCGCGGTCGCCGACGTCCGCCTCAACTCCGGCCTCACCATCGCCGACCGCATCGGTGCTGCACCGGAATATGCCGCCGCGGGCGGACTGTTGATCGCTGCGATCGTCTCGCGGCGTCGCCGACCCGTGCCCGACATCGTCAATCACGCCCCCATCGAGGAACCCGTCCGTGCCTGAGCCAGCGAACGCCTACCCGCCGATCGTCTCGGTGCTCGTCTGCATCCCGACCTATAACGAGCGCGAAAACCTCGCGAGCGCCATCGCCGGCGTCCGCGCAGCCGTTCCGAGCGCCGACATCCTCGTCCTCGACGACAACAGCCCGGACGGCACCGGGGCACTGGCCGAGGAGATCGCCGCCGCCGATCCCCACGTCCGCGTCCTGCACCGCACTGCCAAGGAGGGGCTCGGCCGGGCGTATCTCGCGGGCTTCGAGTGGGGACTCGAGCGGGGATACGACGCGATCGTGGAGATGGACGCCGACGGGTCCCATCGACCCGCCCACTTGCCCGCCCTGCTGGCCGACGCGGCCCACGCCGATCTCGTCATCGGTTCGCGCTATGTTCGCGGCGGCGAGGTGGTCAACTGGCCGCGGCGGCGCAAGCTCCTCAGTGTCGGGGGGAATGTCTACACGCGGGTCCTGCTCGGTATGCCGGTCAAGGACGCCACGGCCGGGTTCCGGGTCTACCGCGCCGGCGCGTTGCGCGCCCTCGACCTCGACTCCGTCGCCTCGGAGGGCTACTGCTTCCAGGTCGACCTGACCCGGCGTGCGGTCGCGCGCGGGATGGTGGTCCGTGAGGTTCCGATCACCTTCGTCGAGCGCGAGCTCGGCGATTCGAAGATGAACCAGGACGTCGCCACCGAGTCCCTCAAGCGGATCACCCGCTGGGGTGTGGAGCATCGCACCCGGCAGGCGCGCCGGATCACCGGTCGGGAGTACGCGATGGAACGCCCTGTGACGAGCCAGGCGACACGCCCGGCGAGGCGAGGCGCGGCGGGTGATCTTCCTCGCTCTGCTCCTCGTCCCGATCGTGGAGATCGCCGCGATCGTCGGCGTCGGCAAGGTGATCGGGGGTTGGCCTACCTTCGCGCTCTTGGTGGTGGAGTCACTCCTGGGTGCCTGGCTGGTCCGGCACGAGGGGGCGCGAGCCTGGCGGGCGCTGAACGGGGCCCTCCAAACCGGTCGGATGCCGTCACGGGAACTCGCCGATGCCGCCCTCGTCCTCATCGGCGGGACCCTGCTCCTGACCCCGGGCTTCGTCACCGACATCGTCGGATTCGTGTTCATCCTGCCGTTCACGCGGCCGCTGGTGCGGCCGTTGCTTGAGCGGGCGGTCCGCTCCCGGATCCTGGCCTCCGCGCCACTGTCCAGGGCCGGAGGCGAGACGGTCGAGGGCACGGTCATCGATGGTTGAACGTGCTAATATGTAGGGTCGACTGCGCGGCGTTGCGCAATCCGCGGGCGAGATGAGGAGTCGTCCCACCCGCGGCCGCAGCGGTGGTGGGAACCTCGTGGCGCGGCCGACAGGCAACCGAAACACTCTCGACGGCGTCGGAACATCGACACGTTCCAGCGCGTTGAACCATCCGAACGGCGCCAGCCACCCTCTGGCGCCGATGCACCTGACTTATCAAGGGAGAACCCCGTCATGGCCGATCGCACACTACGCGGCAGCCGCATGGTGTCGTTCAGCATGGAGACGTCCGAAAACGTCGTCCCGAGCGAGCGACAGATAGTCGTCTACGTCTGCCCCCAGGCCCACCGCATCGAGCTCCCGTTCTCGATCGAAGCCGAGATCCCGCCGACGTGGGAGTGCCGCTGCGGCGAGGAGGCACTGCTGCTCGACGGCAAGATGCCCGACCGCAAGCCGGCCAAGCCCGCCCGCACCCACTGGGACATGCTCCTGGAGCGCCGCTCGATCCCCGAGCTCGAAGGAGCTTCTCAAGGAGCGCCTCGAGTTCCTGCGCGCCTCGCGCGGCGAGAAGCCGACCAAGCGCAGCGCGTGACCCGCACGGCCGGCCGAGCACACGGCAGGCAGAGCGCACGGCATACGGCACCAGGGCCCGCACCCACCCACCCGGGGGGAGCGGGCCCTTGTCGTATGCCGACCCACCCCACGACCCGTGTGGGTGGGTCGGCATACGGCGTCCGAATGTGTGCGCCCGGAAGCGGGACTCACACCACGCGCGGCTGCTCGTTCCCGGCCTGTCGAATCCCCTCGCGGACGTCGACCCGGGAGAGCAACACCCCGCCGAGGACGAAGAAGATGATCAAGGCGACGATGGCCAGCCGGTAGGTGTGGGTGAGCTGGTAGACGAGCCCGAAGAGCAGCGTGCCGAACCAACTCGTCCCGCGCTCCATTGCCTGATAGAGGCTGAAGTACTCCGCCTCGCGGCGCCGGGGGACCAGTTGGGAGTAGAGCGAGCGGGAGAGCGCCTGCGACCCGCCGAGGACCAGCCCGATGGCGACACCGAGGACGAGGAAGGGGAGGAACTTCTTCTCGGGAGCGAAGAAGGCCGCGGCAACGATCAGCGTCCACAGCACCAGCGAGCCGAGCACGGTGCGCCACGCGCCGCGCTTGGCCGCGATCCTGCCGAAGAGCAGGGCCCCGCCGAAGGCCACGAACTGCACGAGGAGGATGAGGGCGATCAACTGGGACTGGCCGAATTTCAGTTGCTCCGAGCCGTACAGACTCGAGGACGAGATCACGGTCTGGATTCCGTCGTTGTAAAAGAGATAGGCGAGCAGGAAGAGCATCGTTTGGGGGTGGTGGGCGCGCAGGTCCCCGAAGGTGCTCCGTAACTGGGCGAGGCTGCCACCGATGATGCTCTCCCCGGCCGCCGCGATCGGGCGTTCGACTCCCCGCAGGTCCCACATCCCCTTGATCGGGATGACGGCGAAGACGCCCCACCACAGCGCCGCCGAGAGCATGCTCAATCGCACCGCCATGCCGGTGCTCAACCCGAGCTTGTCGTGCATGGTCACCACGACGAGGTTGAGGGCCAATAGCAGGCCGCCACCGAGATAGCCCAGGGCCCACCCGCGCGAGGAGACACGGTCCCGGTCGTCAGGGCCGGCGATGAGGTTGAGCATGGAGTCGTAAACCACGAGCGAGGAGCCGAGGAAGACCGTCGAGAGGATCATCAAAATGACCCCGAGCTGCCAGCGGGTCCCGGAAACGAAGAAGAGCCCGCTGGCAGAGAGGGCGCCGAGCCAGGCGCAGGCACCGAGGAAATGCGCGGGTCGGGGCATCCGGTCGGCGATGGCGCCGACGAAGATGAGGACGATGGCCGAGAGGATCGTCGCGAAGGTCGTCGTGTAGGGCGCGAGCGAACCCGGGGCAATCGGTATGCCGAGGACGTGCAGGTTGACGGCGCAGTCGAGATCGGTGTCCTGACCCGGGCAGGCGGCGGCCTTGGCGATCGAGGTGATGTACGGCCCGTAGAGAACGGTGCCGATCGTCGTCACGAAGGCCGAATTGGCCCAGTCGTACCAGTACCACGGACGGACGTACTTCGCGTTCGCGGCGTAGTCGGGATTGGCAGGTGGGGCGACCGCCGCGGATTCCATGCGCGCACTTTGTCACATCGGATGCGTGTTGAGGAGAGGCACGCGCGGGATTTGCGGAAAGAAGTTCCTCGCGGGTAACCGGGGGCTGGGTCAGACCGGCTCAGCCGGCGAACTCCCAGTGCCACGGCTCGGGCAGCCTGCCACCCGGCTCCGCCCACGACGGATGGAACCAGCCGTAGAGGGGCGCATTGCGCACCATCCACAAGTGGGCCGGGTCGCTGAAGTCCTGGACGCCGCCACACAGGTCGACGGCCTTGCCGAGGCCATGTTCGCTGGTGCCGGGGGTGGCTGCCCACGGCCCGCGGATCGCCTTGATGGTGACCTGCTCGGCATACGACCGGTAGGCGTCGGAAACACAGATCAGGTGACCGGTCTGCTCGGCATACGCCTTGCTCATCGCGTTGAACGCGGCTGCCGCGGAGGGGATCAGGAATTCGTCGGTCGTGCCGACCACCGGGCACAGCGCCGAGGGCGGGATCTGGCCGTTTGGCCACACGCCGACCTTGTCGGTGCACGGGGTCAGGGCGAGCTTCGAGACGTCGACATTGGCGTCCTTGAGAGCGGCGGTCAGGGCAAGGGACGCCTCGGTGGCGTTCTTGTCGCCGGTCCCGAGCAGCATCCCCGCCAGCGGACCCGCCTCGGCGACGATGCCCTGATTGGCCAACTGGAGTTCGGCGAGCTTGGCCTGGTGCTCCTTGACGGCGGCAGCGGCAGCCTTCTTGGCCTTCTTGGCCTTCACCGCCGCCTTGGACGCGAGGTCGAGTGCGGCGTCGGCTTTCATCGACGCGAGTTTCTGCTGCACCGCGATCTCGCGAAGGTCCTCGACCGACCGGACGCGATTGTCGGTCAGGTAGTTCAGGTCGCTCAGCGGATTCCCCGACTCACCGGCCTGCTTGCCGAGGGCGTCGAGGAAGGAGAGGGACTCCGCCCAGTTGCCGCCCTGGGTGTAGGCATCGACTGCCCACGCCTTCAGGTCGGAGCGCGCCTGGTCGAGGCGCTCCTGGAGGACCGCGGCGATGTCCCGTTGCCGGACCGCCTCGGCCTTGGCCTCCTGCTCATCGGTCGATGCCTTGCTATAAGCCTCGAGGGCCGCATTGGCCTTGCCGGTCGACTTGTCGAGGTGGCCAGGACCTGGGAGATCTGGCTGTTGGCGGCGATCAGTTGGTCGCGGAGGGTGTTGGCGCGGTCGATCTGTGCCTGCAACTGCTCCGGCGTCATGATCGGTTCCGACCCTGGATCGGTGGAACTCGACGCCGTCGTTCCGCTCGCGGGCGTGCCCGTGTCCGCGCTCGCCTGCAGGCACGGACCCACGAGGGTCGCCGCCAGGAGCAGGCCCGCGACCCGGCTCACCCGATTCACCACACGAACTCCATCATCACGAAGCATGGCCGAGGCCATCGATTGCGGGCAGCGGGCACCATCACGCTGCCGATCACTGCCCAACAATAGCCGGTGATCGGGCCGATCCCTACCTCTTGCGGGCGTATTCACAGCGAACCGTCAGTGGGCCCGGTCAGTGTTCCGTCTGGAAGCGCACCATTGAGGCCACCTCGATCTCGTAATAGTTCTGCGGGACGCCGGCTCGGCGAGAGAACGACCGCCGGAGCGCGCCGTCGACACGGATCACGTCGCCGACTCGCAACTCGGCGGCGACAGCCCGCGCATCCGCGCTCCAGGCGGCGCAGTTGATGGCATCGGACCTGGCCGGACCGTCCGCGCGCGGCGGCCGGCGCACCGCGACGCGGAACGCGCGCACCAGATCGCCGCTGGGCAGCACGCGCTCGTCGTCCAGACCCGTCACCCGACCTTGGAGGACGATGTGGTTGATCTGCCCCGCCCCGCCCGGTCCCACTTCGGCCGCGCCTGCCGCGCCTGCCGTGGCCCGCACCGGCTCGGCGGGCATCGGGTTTGGGGACACGGAGTTTGGGGCCACCGCGTTTGGGGACAACGGGTTTGGGGTCACCGAGTTTGAGGGAACACCCTCCGCGGTCACCTCGGAAGGCACCACCACGCAGGTCCCCATCTCCTCTGATGCTGTCGGCGTCGTCACGCGTGTCATGGGTCGACTCTCCAGCAGCCGTCAGTGGTTGACCAGTTCGACTCGATCCGCCTGTGGACAGGCACGAATCCTCGCGGTCATGAGGCCTGTGGACAAGGCAGCGGTCAAGGTGGGCGGGACCACCGGGGGGAGGGGCGGCATACCCCCACAGGTATGATGGCGAGACATGAGCGCACGAGTGGTGATCGTCGGGGGAGTGGCTGGCGGGATGTCCGCCGCGACACGGCTAAGGCGGATGGACGAGAGCCTGGAGATCGTCGTCATCGAGCGCAGCGGGCACGTGTCGTTCGCCAACTGCGGCCTGCCGTATCACGTGGGGGGAATCATCCCGAAGCGGAAAGCCCTGCTTCTGCAGACGCCGCGCTCGCTCGCCGCCCGGTTCGGGATCGATGTGCGCGTCTTGACCGAGGTCACCGCGATCGACCGAGAGCGCAAGGTCGTCCGGTTGCGCGGGGTCGATGGGGGCGAGGCCGGTGAGCTCGGCTACGACTGGCTCGTCCTTTCGCCGGGAGCCCGGCCAGTGCGTCCGCCGCTGCCCGGGATCGAGCGCGCCTTGAGTCTGCGCGATGTCGAAGACACCGACGCCCTGGTCGCCGCGTCGGCAGACGCTGCCACGGCGGTGGTCATCGGCGGCGGATTCATCGGTGTCGAAATGGCCGAAAACCTCGTCCACCGCGGTCTCTCCGTCGCGCTCGTCGAGGCCACTGCGCAATGCCTTGCCCCCCTCGACCCCGAGATGGTCGCACCCGTCCACACAAGGATGCGCAAGAGCGGGGTCGACCTCCACTTGAGGGTGAGTGTCAGCGCGGTCGAGAAGGACTCGGTCGTCCTGTCCGACGGCACGCGCCTGCCTGCCGACCTCGTCGTCGCGGCGATCGGAGTGCAGCCGGATGTCTCCCTCGCGCGGGAGGCCGGACTCGCGGTGGGGGAGCGGGGCGGAATCCTCGTCGACGACCGATGCCGCACCAGCGACGCGGCAATCTTCGCTGTCGGGGACGCGGTCGAGAAGCACGACGCCCTCGATGGGAGTCAGGTCCTGGTCCCCCTCGCCAACACCGCCAACCTTCAGGGGCGGCGGGTCGCGGACGTCATCGCGGGGGGAGGGGTCGGCATACGACCCGTGCTGGGCACCGCCATCGTCGGGGTGTTCGGCCTGCAGGTCGCCGCCACGGGGTGGAACGAGAAGCGCCTCCGCGCCGCCGGGAGGTCGTATGCCGCCATCCACACCCACCCGATGGATCACGCCGGGTATTACCCCGGCGCCCGGGGGATGGCCCTGAAGCTCCTCGTCGATCCCGAGACCGACGCGATCCTCGGCGCCCAGGGTGTCGGGGAGTCCGGCGTCGACAAGCGGATCGACGTCATCGCCACGGCGATGACGGGCGGACTGACGGCCAGCGCCCTCGCCGATCTCGAGCTGGCCTATGCGCCGCAGTTCGGCTCCGCCAAGGACCCCGTCAATATGCTCGGGTTCGTCGCCGAGAACATGGGGCGCGGCGTCGTCGAGACCATTCAGTGGGACGAGCTCGAGGCGGCCCTGGCCGCGGGGGAGCACTTGGTCGACGTCCGGACGCAGGCCGAGTATGACAAGGGCTCCATACCGGGGGCGGTGTTGATCCCCGTCGATGAACTGCGCGACCGACTGGCCGATCTGCCCGAGGGGGATCTGATCGTCCATTGCGCGGTGGGCATTCGCGGACATCTCGCCGCCCGCGTCCTGATGCAGCACGGCCGCCGCGTGCGCAACCTGGACGGGGGTTACACCACCTGGCTTGCCGGCACCTCCGGCTAGAGTCCCGGGCTAAGTCTCTCTATTTGCCCGAAATCGGGCAGATTCTTGGAACTCATCCCGGCTATCGGGCATAGTTGGTGACATGCCGGACCGGGAACTCGTCACGCGAATCGCCGAGTCCACGAGCCTGACCCCCGCCGAGGCGGCGCGTGTCATCGATGACGTGCTCGCTTGGCATCGTCAGCCGGTGGCGGACTACGTCCGCCACCGCCACGCCCAGCTCCACCTCCGCGGGGTGCGCAATGACGCGGCATTCGAGGTCATCGCCGGCGAGTTGCGGGGCCGCGTGGTCGCGGCACCGGAGCTGACCACCCGGCAATTGCGTCGGATCGTCTACGGCTAGCGGACGACCGCGCGCCCACCCTCGAGCCGTGAGGCGTCGCAGGGCATCAGCGGCTGGCCACATCGGCGGGCACATCAGCAAGCGGCCGGGGATCGGCCGGACACCATGACAAAAGAGGAGATCACCCCATGTGCGGAATCGTCGGCTATATCGGCGGGAAGCCAGCGGCCCCCGTCCTGATCGAGGGCCTGAAGACGTTGGAATACCGCGGCTACGACTCGGCCGGTCTCGCCGTCCTCGGGACGGGCGGCACGACGTCGGTCCGCTCGGTCGGCCGCATTCGCGATCTGGAGTCGGCGCTCCCCAAGCGGTTGGTGGGGAAGGTGGGAATCGGGCATACGCGATGGGCAACGCACGGACCGGCGACGCAGGCCAATGCCCACCCCCATCGGAGCGAGGACGGCCGGATCTCGTTGGTGCACAACGGAATCATCGACAATGCCGCAGGGGTGCGCGAGCAATTGCAGCGGGCCGGGGTGACCTTCACCAGTGACACCGACACCGAGGTCGTCGCTCATCTGATCGCGCGGTCGGCGGCGGACACGCTGGAGGGGGCGGTCCTGGATGCTCTCGGACGGATCGTCGGGACCTATGCCCTCGCGGTTCTCGACGAGCGCCACCCCGACCGGATCGTCGTGGCGCGCAACGGATCTCCGCTCATCGTCGGGGTGGGGGAGAAGGAGATGCTGGTCGCCAGCGACGCGGCGGCGCTGGTGCGGCATACGACTCGGGTGGTGCACCTGGACGACGGCGAACTGGCCACGGTCACGGCCACCGGGTTCACGACATTCGACCGCGCGGCACGCGACACCACCCGGGATCCGGTCGAGATCGAGGTGGCGGCGGCGGAGTGGGAGCTGACCGGACACCGGCACTATATGTATAAGGAGATGCTCGAGCAGCCGGAGAAGGCCGCGGCGGTCATCCGCGGTCGCCTCGACGAGCGCTTCGCGACCGCCCGGCTCAACGGCCTCAACCTCACGCCGCGGGAGTTGCGCGCGTTCCGGCGGGTCAAGCTCCTCGGCTGCGGATCGGCGTACTACGTCGCCCAGATCGGGGCGCAACTCATCGAGGATCTCGCGCGCATCCCGGCGGACGCCGAGGCCGCCTCGGAGTTCCGGTACCGCAACCCGATCATCGAACCCGACACGCTGTATGTCGTTGTCTCCCAGTCCGGTGAGACCGCCGACACCGCGTTCGCCGTCCAGGAGATCAAGCGCAAGGGCGGTCAGGTTCTCGGGGTCGTCAACGCTGTCGGGTCGACCATTGCGCGGGCGGTCGACGGGGGATCTATCTCCATGCCGGTCCCGAGATCGCTGTCGCCTCCACCAAGGCCCTGACCAATATGGCCATGGCCTTCGCCATGCTCGCCCTCCATCTCGGGCGGCTGCGGGATCTGTCGGTTGCTGACGGCCAGCGGATAATCGCCGCCCTCGAACGCATCCCCGCGCAGATCGAGCAGATCCTCGCCGACGAGGAGCGGATCGCCCACGTCGCCAAGATCCTCGCTCACTCCGAGAATGCGTTCTTCATCGGGCGGGTGCGGCAGTATCCCGTGGCTCGGGAGGGGGCTCAGAAACTGAAGGAGATCAGCTACATCCACGCGGAGGCCTACCCGACCAGCGAGCTCAAGCACGGCCCGCTCGCGTTGATCGAACCCAGGCTGCTCACGGTCGCCATCGTCCCGGACGACGAGTTGACCGAACGCAATCTCGCTGCGGTGCAACAGATCCGTGCGCGCAAGGGGCCGGTGGTGGCGATCACCCACGCGAGCGTCGAATTCGGCGACCTCGACGTGGAGGCGATCGTCGTGCCCAAGAGCGAACCCGAACTCGACCCGATCCTCCTGGTCATCCCGACCCAGTTGCTCGCCTATCACGCCGCGCTGGCGCTCGACCACGACATCGACAAGCCCCGCAACCTGGCGAAGTCCGTCACCGTCGAGTAGGCACCCGGCCTGGGGAACCCGGGTCGGGGATGTCGACGTCCAGGAGGGTCGACGTCCAGGAGGGGCAGCGTCCGGGGAGGGTCAGCGCGGCGGCGGGACCACGAGAAGGGCGCGGCCCTCGTGGGGTTGGAGGGCGACATACAGGCTGTGCAGATCGTCGACCTCACCGGCCGGGACTCCCGTCACCGCGTCGACCACTCTGCTCCCCGGGGTGAGGGCCGGCGAGCGGACGCTGCCGGCGATGGTCTCCCCGGAGAAGTTGAGGACGGTGATCTGCTCCCCGTCGGCGATCCGGTGGACCATGACGTGCATGCTCTTGTGCGAGACGTCGGGGATGTCGAGTTGCTCGGCCGTGGCGATGCCATATTTCGCCCGGATAGCGAGGATGTCTCGTAGCCCCGACACGAAGGACGCCGGGTCGGCGAGCTGATCCGCCAGCGACCCATAAAGAGCTCGCGCCTTGGGCATCTTGGCGGCGGATTCCGTTGCGGCAGGCTGATATCCGAGGAGGTCGTAGGCACCGCGGTGAATCCACCGGGTGTCGCCGTCCTTGATGAGGGCGGCGACCTGTTTGCGGTCCAGGGGGAGGGCGCCGACGAGATCCCACCCCGACAGGGCGAAGACGCCCGGCTGCCACGCGTTGAACATCACCAGCAGCAGGTGGGCACGTGTGATCGCCGCAACCTGCTCGTCCGTGATCGTCGTGATATCGCTGATGCCGAGGGACGCGGCGATCACCGACACCAGGGTCGACGCGATTCCATTGGTCGTGAAGACGGCGTTGTATGGCGCGGCCTCCCCCGCCAGGGCGGCGGTGAGTTCCGCACGGATCAGGAGGGCCAGGTCACCTCCGAGGATCTCCTCACCGCGGAAGGAGAAGCGCTCGCCGGCGTGCAGCGTCGCGAAGTGGACCAGCTCGTAGGTCATTTCGTCGTGGTTCTGCAGGGCGTGGACGAGGGAGACCGTGTCGACGCCGAGATCGCGCGCCGCGCGCATGGTCAAGCGCAGGAACTCGGTGTCGGCCGTGGCGAGGGCGTGATGATAGGCAGGGCGGTTGACGAAGTCGTAGGACAGGTCGGCCCCACGCGCGGATGTGGACCGGATGTCGTCGATCGTGAGATTGAGTTCCTGGAAGGTGAACCCGCCGACTTTGCGGACCATGCTCGCGATGAGCTGGTTGGCTGCCTCCGACAGCGGGTGGCCCTCCGACCATGCGGGTCCGCCGGTTGCGCTCTTCTCCACCCCGAGGAAGCCGTTGGCGTCCAGGCGCAGGGCCCCGCTGCCGAGGTCGCCGAGCGAGTGCAGCGCGTCGCCGATCACCAGGCGCATGCCGGCGAAGGTCGGGTCGATCCAGTTGAGGGAGGGCTGCCCCTCCTTGAAGTAGTGCAGGTAGACCCAGCGGTGCTCCACGCCGTCCGGTCCGAGGACGGGAGCGGTGGCCGACCAGTTTGTCTCCTTGACGCCGGGCTCGAAGAAGATCACCCGCTGCATCCGCCCGACGATGAACCCCTCCTCGGAGAGGACCCGCTCATGCTCCTCGTCGAGGTTGACCGAGTCGGCACCCCTGGGGACCGCCGGCAGCAACTCCCACTTGTCCCGGGGGATTTCGACCATGTGATAAATCCCGGGGTAGTCCCCGACCTTCATCTCGGCCAACCGGAAATCGGCACCCTTGCCGGTGTGGCCGGGCACGATGTCGTCGATCACGGTCCCGCCGTGTGCGGTCGCGACCTCGCATAGGGTCCGGAACTCGTCCTCGGTCCCGAAGACCTCGTCGAACTGGGTCGAGATCCGGTCGAAGTGCCCGTCGACGCTGGGGGTCAGATCCCATCCGCTGATCCCACCGGCCCGCTTGACCGGCCCGGTGTGGATCGCGTCGATCCCGATGCGCTGGAAGGCCGCCCACAGATCCGGGTCACCGAGCGTGCCGAGGAAGGTTCCGCCGGGCTTGGTGATCATCGAGATGGGGTATGCCGTGAACCACACCGCCGCCTTCGCGATGGCTGCGCGGGGGTCGGGCGCGGCATACGGGTTCTGCCACATGCTCCCCTGGCCGGAGAAGTGGCGTGCGTAGGTCTCGGCGTCGGCGAGCATCGACTCCGAGACCAGCCACGAGACGTAGTCGGGATTGTCGCCGGTGGGGGAGCCCGGCTGTTTGGGCTTGCGCTGCCACAGCCGGTCACGCAGCCGCGCCCGGGGGCGCAGGCGAGCCGGGCGCGCCGGGAAGAGGTGCTCGTCATACGACACCTCTTCGGGAACCACCTCGGCGGGGGAGTCGGAGGTGGGAGTCGTGGGCTCGTCGCGCTCGGTCACGGGTCCACATCGTAGGCAGTTGACAGGTTTTTGGCTGCCGTGCTCGCCAGTGGTGCCGTGACCGGATCGCCCCTACCGAGGCCAGCGTCACCGGGCCAGCATTTACCGGGCCACCATCACGGGGCAGGCCGCGTCGTGGATGAGGTGGTGGCTGACCGAACCGAGGGCGAGACCGGCGAAGCCACCGCGCCCGCGGGAGCCGACGACGGCCAACCCCGCTCCTCGCGCCTCGTGGCCGAGGACGATTCCAGGGCGGCCGGGAACCACGCTCGCCTTGATCTCCAGGTCGGGGTGCGTGGACCGAACGTGGTCGACGGCTGCGGCGATGACATCGTCCGCGTGGTCCTTCAGGGCGGAGGCGAACTCGAGGTCGGAGACGAAGAGAGGTGCCGCCGCGAACGCCATCCCGTCCACCTCGACGGCGCGGACGATCCGCAGGACCGCACCGCTGGCTGCCGCCCACGTCGCGGCCTCGTCCAGGGCTGCCTGCGAGGTCTCGACATCGTCGATGCCGACCAGGACCGGGTGGTCCGGGCCGGGTCGGACTGCGGCGGTGGCGTTTTCGGGTGCGCGGACGATGACGACGGGGCACGGGGCGTGGGCGGCAACGGCATACGCCGTTGAACCGAGCAAGGCGGCGCGGATCACCCCGTGACCGCGGGTGCCGGTGACGAGTAGGTCACCCGGATTGGCTTGCGCCACAAGCCGGGCCGCCGGGCTACCGGGCACCTGACCGAATGACACACGGTCGTCACCCAGGCGGTCCACTGCGCGCGTGACCGCCTCGTCCTTGACGTCGGTCAGTCCGATGGGGGTCTCGGCATTCCATCCGAAGGGGGAGGCGGGGGCGAGGTGGGGGATGCTCTCGATCGGGAGCGCATGCACGATCCGTATGCCGCGCCCCTGCGCCTCGGCGGTCGTCACCGCCCAGTCGAGCGCCAGTTGCGAGGATGGGGAAGCGTCGGATCCGGGCACGATGGGCTTGACGGCGTCCATGACCAGCTCCTTCCGCTGCGCGGCCGGAGGGCTCCGGGTGGGCCTTGCGGCCGTGTTCTCATTGTCCTCCAACGCCTCCCGGTATGCCGTGACCCCCGTCACCCCGACACCCGGGCAACCGACGTGACGTGTCGCCCAGTGGCCCGCACTCCTGACACCGTGGTTGGTGGACGCGCCTGTGCCGCAGTGGTACCGTCATTCGGTACGATTCCAGGGAGGCTCCGTGTCGATCACCGCAAGCGAGGCCCGCAGGCAGCTGTTCCCGCTGATAGAGCAGGTCAACAGCGACCGCGTCGCCATCGAGATCACATCGCGCCGGGGTAATGCGGTGCTGATCTCGGCCGAGGAGTTCAGTGCCCTGAGGGAGACGGCACACCTGCTTCGGGTCCCCGCCAACGCGAGAAGGCTGCTCGAGAGTTTGCAGCAGGCACAGTCAGGGTACCGTCACGAGCACGAGCTCGCCGAGTGAGGCTCGTCTTCACGACGAACGGCTGGGAGGACTACACCCACTGGCTGCAGGCCGATCGGCAGGTCCTCAAGCGGATCAACAGACTCATCGACGATGCTCTCCGGGACCCGACCGGCGGTATCGGAAAACCTGAGCCCTTGCGGCACCTCTTCGCCGGCGCGTGGTCACGGCGCATCACCGAGGAGCATCGCCTGGTGTACCTAATCGATGGCGACGACCTCGTGATCCTTCAAGTGCGCTTTCACTACACGTGAGGGTCTGCCCTCGGCGACAGGACGGGTGGCGCGGTAGTTGATGAGACGGGAATTCCGCCTTACACTCATGTAAGGAGGTACAGGATGAGCATCGGAACCATGACGAGCAAGGGACAGATCACCATCCCGAAAGACGTCCGACTTGCCCTGGGTCTGACCGCGGGCGTCAGCGTGACTTTCACCCGAAACGCGGAGGGGGACTACGTGATCCGAGTCGCCAAGAGATCAGCCGCTGATCTGGCTGGCGTATTGACGTACACGGGCTCGCCTCTCAGCCTGAGCGAGATGGACGATGCGATCACAGCGGGGGCTCTGGGGATGTGATCGGTCTTGACACCAACGTGGTGGTCCGCCACCTCGTCCAAGACGATCCCAAGCAGTCCAAGGCTGCCACTCAGGCTTTCGCCAGGCTGACACCCGCTGAGCCCGGTCTGCTCACCACGGTCGTCCTCGTCGAGACCTACTGGGTCTTGACCCGCGGCTACAAGCTGCCGACCGACGTCGTGGCCAGTGCCCTGGAGGCCCTGATGGACTCAAGTGACATCCGAACGCAACATGAGCCTGACGCAAGAAGGGCACTGGCAGAGGTCCGGGCGGGAACCGACTTCGCTGACGCCTTGATCGCGCAGGCATGTCAAGCATTGGGGTGCGTCGCCGTGCTCAGCTTCGATCGCAACGCGCAGAAGCGCCTCCGCTTCCAGGCCCCGTGAGTCGGGAACTAGCGGGCGCTCATCACGCCGGCCGCACGTGGTCACGCGGAGAACCAGGGATCAGCCTGGCCGAACGCCGATAACGGACATTATGTCAAGTTGACTCTCTTGAGGCCGCGGCGGCGGTGGTCAGTCACGACCGATCGAGGTTGGCAATCGCGCGGCGGTAGGCGTCGAGGTTCGCTCGGCGGCCCACGGCAACCGCTTCCACCGCCACGGCAACGACCTCATTGGGGCTGAACCGATACACCAGCCTGAACCGCGGCTTATCGGACCCATCGGGATCGAAGTAGAGCTTGTAGCAGTCGCGGAGGTCTCCCGTGCCGACGTGGTCGTCAAGTGGTCGGCCACGGATCTTGCCATCGCGGACGAGCACGAGCATGTCAAGAGCCATCTTGCGAGTCGCCAGGTCAGGTAGGGCATCGATGTCGCCCTGGAACCCCGGCAGCGCTCGGAGAGAGAGCTTGGGCAGCTTGGGGCGGCGGCGGGAAGGCACTAGACGTAGTCGACGGGATCAAGACCTACCGCCGCAGCCACATCGGCCAACGGCACCGACACCCCGGCGGCCGCTCGCTCGCGCACGAGTTGGGCGATCTCCAGGTCCTCGATCACAGGCAACAACCGCGCGTACAGCTCGAACGGGATCACGACCGCCTCGGGCTTGCGGTGAGCGCCGAAGACGATCGGCTCGGCGGCCAAGCCCTCGACCCGAAACCGCCGCAACGCCTCCGGCAACGCGGTGCGCGCCTCACCGCTTGGCAAGACCGGAGTCAACGGAGAGATCGACATGCACTCACGGTACCACTACCCTACCGGGACCATGTACATCTATCCGTACCGATAGGTGCAAACGACAGGGACGGCTTGAAGCTCGGCTTAGCGGTCGTCCCTGTGTGAATCAGCGCGGCAGGTCGACACCATCACGCTACGGCCTCGGCCCGCGTCGTGGCCGACTCGCGGAGTAATCCCCTACCATCCACGCGATGATTCGCTTTCCGGCAGCGGTCCAGTCGCTGCGCACAGTTCGGCTCATCCTGACCCCGCTGCGCGTCGAGGACGCCGCAGAGATGGCCGGGGTGCTCGCCGACCCGGCACTCTACGACGTCATCGGCGGCTCGCCACCGGACGCCGTGACTCTGCGCCGCCGATACAAGAAGCTGGTCGTCGGCCGCTCACGGGACGGCAGCCAGCAGTGGCTGAACTGGGTGATTCGACTGCGGCCCGGTGTGGGCCACGAGGAGGACCACCCTGAAACCCCGGCGGTCGGCACGGTCCAGGCGACCGTCATGGCGGGCGGGGCCGCCGCGGAGATCGCCTGGATCGTCGGGACCGCTTGGCAGGGCCGTGGCTACGCGGGTGAGGCGGCGGCGGCAATGGCCGATCTCTTGCGAGCGGCTGGCGTCCAGCTGCTCGTGGCGCACATCCACCCGAGGCACGCGGCATCCCAGGGCGTGGCCCGACGCGCGGGCTTGACGCCCACGCCGGAGCTCCACGACGCCGAGCAGCGCTGGGCGTCGACCTCTATGCCACCTGGGCCGCCATAGGAGCCCGCCACCGCACGAGCGCGAGAGCGCCAGCGCGCCTTCACATCTGGTCCGGATCCAAGTGTCACCTCGACAGCGGGGCAACAGGATGCACGGGCATCAACTCCCCCGCGCACGCGGGCGCACCGTGACCGTCATCGTCGCAGTCCAGTTGATGGGCAAGGCGATTCCGGGCCCGGTGCAGACGAACCCGCGCGTTGGCCCCAGATAGGCCCACCGCCGTGGCTGCCTGTGTCGGTGTCAGTCCATCCCACACCGTCAGAGCGATGAGTTCCTGATCCACTGGGGCAAGCGTGCTGAGGGCGGCCGACACCCGAGCGGCGATCTTGTCCTGACGCACCGATGAATCAGGCCCGGTCGAGGGAGCATCCGCGGCCACCTCGTCGATGAGCCGAAGCTGAGCGGTATGCCGCCGATTCCGTTGGGCGGCAAGGGCAAGGCGGCGCGCGGTTGCGAAGATCCACCCGATCCGAGCCTCGCCGGCGGGCACGGCGGCCCGCCGGCGCCAAGCGACGAGGAAGGTCTCGGCGAGCACGTCCTCGGCGTCACCGGGCGTCAGTCGACGCCTCAGGAACGCCAGCACCCGCGGTGCCGTCGCACGATACAACTCCTCGAACTCCCGCTCGTTCAAGGTCACCGCGCCCCGCCTCCCGAACTCGCCGCGGCCAGCCGCACGAACTCGGGCGAGGACCAGGGCAGGTCCGGCGCCTGGTCGGGGCGACAGTAGCCGTTCGACTGTGAGG
Organism: Nostocoides sp.; assembly: GCA_016702415.1. Lineage (GTDB taxonomy): Bacteria > Actinomycetota > Actinomycetes > Actinomycetales > Dermatophilaceae > Nostocoides_A. The sequence goes on along the minus strand of JADJEA010000023.1, from coordinate 273,317 downwards.
CGTCGACGACCGACGTGACCGATCCCGCGTGGACCCCGTCCAGGATCGGGATCAGCCATCCGAACTGCGTCGGGGTCCCGTGGCCCTGGTCATTGCGATAGCCGGTCATGGACGGATGCGGGTCCACGGCCCCCCCCCCCCCCCCCCCCCCCCCCCCCCCCCCCCCCCCGCCCCCCCCCCCCCCCCCCCCCCCCCCCCCCCCCCCCCCCCCCCCCCCCCCCCCGCCGCGCCCGCGCCGGCCCCGGCCGGGCCCCGCGGCCCGCGCCCCGCCCCCGCCGCGCCGCCCCCCCCGGCCCGCGCCCGGGCCGGGGGCCCCCCGGGCCCCCCCCCGCCCGCGGGCCCCCCGCCCCCCGCCGCCGGGCGGGGCCCCCCGCCCCCCCCGCCCCCCCCCCCGGGGGCCCCCCCCCCCCGCCCCCGCCCGCCGCCCGCCCCCGCCCGCGGGCCCGGCCCCCCCCGCCCCCCCCCCGGCCCCCCCCCCGGCCGGCCGGCCCCCCGCGCCCCCGCGGGCCCCCGCCCCCCCCCCGCCCGGCGGGCCCCCCGCCCCCGGCGGACCCCCCCCCCCCCGGCGCCGCCCCCGCCCCCCCCCCCCTCGCCCCCCTCCCCCCGCCCCCCGCCGCCCCCCCCCCCCCCGCCCCCGCCGGCTCCCACCCTCCGCCCCCCCCCCCCCCCCCCCCGGGGCCCCCACGGCCGTCACGGCAGACCACGTGCGGGCTTCGTCGAGGACGTGCACGGCTGCGGCCGCGCGCACCGGATCCGAGTCCAGCGACGACGCCCAGTCCTGCACCCACGCGCAGATCGCCCACGAAGCCGTCCAACCGCGCACCGCCCCGGTGCTCGCCATGGTGTCGGCCTCCGGAGCGAAGTCACGCCCCGCGAGAGCCCGGTCCCGGGCGGCCTGCGTCGGGAAGGGGATATCGGCCGTGACCGAACGCAGCACTTCGGGGAAGTCAGTCCCGTCCAGGCGCAGGTTCTCCCCCGGGCCCCCGGCCGCGATCTCCCACCCGGAGTTGACCTCGCCGGTGTGGCTGGCCAAGTAGTCAGCGGCCGCAGCCGTGCCTCCGCCGATGACCGCGAACGCCGCAGCCAGGGTCACGGCACGGCGAGCACCGCGCCGGGACCCACCCCGGCGACGCGCGACGCGCCCGAGTTGCGCACTCGCCGCGCGCCCACCCCCCGGGCTCTCGTCGGCCGCCATCTGCTCCTGCAGGCGACTCCAGACCCGCTCCACGACCTCGTGGTTGTCGAGGGCGCCAGAGCTCGCGGGACGCGCACCAGGGTCGGCGGACGTCAGCAGGGTGTCCAGGTCGTTCATGGGATCTCCTTGACTCGAAGTGTGGTTGTCACCCATGAGTGCGCAAGCGTTACAGCCCCGACTCGCCCGGCGCTCCGGGAGGAACTCCCTCCACTCCAGCGCCTCACTCCCCCGTGGCCAGTTCCTCCAGATCCTCGTCCCGTCCCACCGTTCCGTCGGGATCGAACACGCCGTATGCCGCTCGCCCAATCGCGCGGTGCGCCCGAGTGAGCTCCGGCGGCCACAGGCGACGCAACTGCCCCGGCGGCCGGTCCCCGGCCGCGACCGCCCGATCAACCCAACCGGCCGCGGCGCCAGCGCTGCGGGTGCGGGCCTTCGCCATACGACGTCCATCGGCTCTCCGGACGCGCGCGGCGGCCCGACCCGGGAGGGAGCGCACGCCGGAGGCACCGGGAGGGGAGGCCGCGGCATACCACTGGTCGAGGGCGGCAGCGCTGGCGACCATGGTCTCGAAAAGGACCACCGGATCGTCAGGGACATCCTCCTGGGCGCACCCGAGATGCTCGGCGACCAGTTCGCGCTGCAACCGGGACGCGAATGTCGGTGCGCCGGAATCCGATCCATCGGGGACGACGAGGGCGGCGATCTCGGTGTCGCTGCTCCACGAGCGCCGGTTGAGATTGTCCGAGCCGACCGACGCCCAGACCCCGTCGATGACGCAGACCTTGGAATGGACATAGATCGGCAGGCCGGCCCGGTTGGTCAGGCCGAAGAAGGCCACCCGGTCGCCGCCCGCTTCCAAGACCCGGCTCATCGCCAGCCACCGGGCATAGAGCATGGTGGTGTGCCCGACGACGCTGTCGACGTCGGGGGTCATCGGCAGGACGACGACGAGGTGCAGCCCGGGCTCCTCGCGCAACCGCGTGGCGAAGTGCTCGCCGACTTGCTCGCCCCAGAAGTACTGATCCTCGACATAGATCAGTCGCCGAGCCCGACTCATGGCCTTGGTGTTGGCCAGGACGATGGACCGCTCACCCTCGGGCGCGAAATCGTAGGTCACGGGCCGGATCACCGGATAGGTACGGACGATCTGGACCGCCTCGGAGCCAGTGGGCGGAGGCGGGGGCCACTGCTCCCCCAACGGATCCGGCGTCTGATCCTCGCGCCGCAGGAAGCTGGTCAGCCGCCGGCCGGGATTGAGCGTCAACGGCGTGCTGTCCTCCCAGCGCTCCCGGAATGTCGTCTCGACGTCGTGCACGGCCGGTCCGGTGATCGCCACCTGGACGTCATGCCACGCCGGTGTCGGTCCGTATGCCGCGGCCATCGGCAACGCCTGGACGTCACCGCCGTGTTCCCTGTCGTCCCGACGGCTGTGGCACAGATCGATACCGCCGACGTAGGCGATATCCCGGGAGGGGTCGCCCGCGTGCCGCACGACGACGAACTTCTGGTGATGCGCCCCTCCGGTGCGAACCCGCATGTCGCGCAGGCACTCCCCGCCGGCCTGCCCGATCTCCTCGCCAAGGAAGAGCGCCGTGTCGGATTGATAGCCGAAGTGTCTCCAATGCGAGCGCCACAGCAGACCGCGCACGTCGACACCCCGGCGCGCGGCGGCCGTCAAGGTGGCCGTGAGGGTCGAGCTCGGGTCGTCGGTGAGCTGCTGGTCGGGGTCGCCACGCCAGTCGGTGAAATAGAGGCGGTCCCCCGGCCCCATCGCGGCGATGCGCTCATGGAGTTCGGCGAAGTAGGCCCGGCCATGAATGATCGCCCGACCGGTGTTGCCCGCGCTCCACCCACGTTCGGCTCCCCCGGCGGACAGGGCGGACGCGGGATTCTCCCGTTCGGTGACGGTCAACAGCCAGGCGTCGGGAGTGAGCGCGTCGGGTGTCGGGGCCTCGTGTCTCGGGGAGTCGGACGACGGCATACCCCCATCTTGGCGGTTCATCGCAGCCACGGCGGTCTTCGGCTACCTGCGCCGACAGATCGTCATGCTCACCTCGTTCGCGACCGGCGTCCTCCTGATGTGCGACGCGTGGTTCGACGTGATGATGAGCAACCGGGAGGACGGGATGACGGCCACCGTGACCGCGCTCCTGGTCGAGTTGCCGCTGGCCGGGCTGCTCCTGGTCGGTGCGACCCGGTTGCTATGGCGGGTCTCCTGGCGCTACGGCATGGTGGACGCCGACAGCCGCCCCTGGCAGGTCCCGATTCCCTTGGGGCCCAACGAGATCGGCCGACGCCCCGCCGAGGGCTAGGCGCGGCGGACGATGCCTGCGGCGTGTTTGAGGACCGGCCCGTCGACCATTCGGCCGCCGAAGGTGAAGACGCCCCCGCCGTGCTTCTCGGCTTCGGCGAGAACCGCTCTGGCCCAGGCGATCTCCTCCTCCCCTGGCCTGAACGCGGCCCGGATTCCGGCCACCTGGCTGGGATGGATGGCGGCCTTCGCATCGAACCCGACAGCGCGGGCGTCCTCACTCTCGGCCCGGAGAGTGTCGAGATCGGCGATATTGAGCACCACCGAGTCGATCGCCAAGCGCCCGAACGCTTTCGCGGCGATCAGGGTCGTCGATCGCGCGTGCCGGGCCACGTCGCGGTAGCCCCCCGATGCCGTGCGGCTGCCACTCCCGCCGAGCCCGGCGACGAGATCCTCCGCCCCCCACATCGCGCCGATGACATTCGGCACCGCGACCAACTCCGGCACTTGCAGTATGCCGCGGGGAGACTCCGCCAGGACGATCACCTCGAGCGGTGCCAGCGCCGCCACCGACTCGGGGTTCTCCGCCTTGGCCAGCATCACTCTGGCGCAACCGATCTCACGGACCAGGGCGACGTCGGCGGCATGCTCGGCGGTGTCGGCCGCGTTGAGCCGAACGACGGTGCGCTCTGGATCGAGCGCCAGGGTCCGGACCGCGTCGCGCGCCGCGGCCTTGGCTCCCGGCGCCACCGCGTCCTCGAGGTCGAGCAGCACGACGTCGGCGCGTTCCAGAGCCTTGGGATAGCGCTCCGGCCGATCCGCCGGCACGAACAGCCAGCCCGGCCCGGGCGCCCACGCTGCCGGTGCCTGCGGTGCCTGTGCGTCCTGCCCCTGGCCGCTTCCAGGTCTGGGGTCCCGCGGCCTCCCCGCGTCCCCCTCCCCGCGTCCCGTCCCCGCGTCGCTGGGGCGCATGCGCACCAGCGTCTGCCGGGTCGCGGTCGCGACCACGTCACCATGCTGGTTGCGGGCGGTGTGCTCCAAGGACACGATCCCCTCCCCCGGCCGCTTCGCGGAGGGTCGCTTGTCGGCGACGAGAGTCTCGGCATACAGCGTGTCGCCGTGGAAGACCGGCTTGGGGAACGCGATCGCGGAGAACCCCAGGTTGGCCACGATGGTGCCCTGGGTCAGCTGGGCCACCGACAACCCGACCAGGGTGGACAGGGTGAACATCGAGTTGACGAGGCGGGCATGGAAGGGCGGCAGCGCCTCGCTCTCGGCGGCGTCGAGGTGCAGCGGCTGGGTGTTCATTGTCAGGGTCGTGAAGAGGACGTTGTCGGTCTCGGTGACGGTGCGTCCGGGGCGATGGACATAGATGGTTCCCACCTCGAACTCCTCGAACCACAGGCCACGCTGGACCACCCGTTTGGGCTGATTCACGCTGATCTCCTTCTCGTGCACGCTGATTCGTCAGTCCTCGAAACGCGCCGGGTCGCCGGCACCGACCCGGACGACCACCGGAGTCTCGCCGCTGCAGTCGACGACCGTCGTCGGTGAGTCGGGGCACTCCCCCGCATCCAGGACGAGATCGACGGCATGGTCCAGGGTCTCCTTGACTTCCCACCCGTCGGTCATCGGGGCGCTCTCGCCCGGGAGGATGAGCGTGCTGCTCAGGAGCGGCTCGCCCAGCTCCGTCAAGAGCGCCTGGACGACGCGCGACTGCGGAATGCGCACTCCCACAGTCTTCTTGCGGGGGTGCAGGAGCCGCCGTGGCACCTCCTTCGTCGCCCGCAGGATGAAGGTGTACGGCCCAGGTGTCACCGCCTTGATCGCCCGGAAGATGTCGTTGTCGACGAGGACGACCTGCCCGAGCTGGGCGAAATCGCGGCACATGAGCGTGTAGTGGTGCTTGTCGTCGAGCCGCCGGATCTCGCGAATCCGGTCCTTGGCGTGCTGGTCCCCCAGCGCCGCACCGAGGGCGTAGCCCGAGTCGGTCGGATAGGCGATCAGCCCGCCGCCCCGGAGCACCTCGACGGTCTGCCGGATCGACCGCGGCTGGGGGTCGTGGGGATGGACGTCGAGGTACCGCGCCATACGATCACCTTAGGGCCAGAAGGGAGGCGGGCAGCGGTGCGATGTGACTACCACGACAGGGGCGTATGCCGATCCTGCACCCTCCTGGCGATCCCGCACCCCGACCAGGTCGCCGCCAAGCAGGCGGCGGTGGCGGCCGTGTTGGCCAGCGCCGCGCCCGGGGTTCGGTGGCTGGAGCCGGTGTCCGGTCCCGACCACGGCTTCCGTAACAAGGCCAAGCTCGTGGCCGAGGGGTCGGTGGGGGAGGTGAGTCTCGGCATACTCGGGCCGGACGGTCGGGGGGTCGACCTGCGGGAGTGCGGACTCCACGACCCCGCCATCGCCACGGCGCTCCCCCGACTGTCCGCAGTTATCGACGACATCGGCCTCATCCCGTATGCCGTGCCCACCCGCCGCGGCGAACTCAAGCATGTCGTCGTCACGGCCGCACCGACCGGTGAGCTGATGATCCGGTTCGTCCTGCGCAGCACCCACCACGAGGCGCTGCTGCGCAGCCGGCTGCCCCGCCTCCTGGAGGCGATGCCGACGACGCGCGTCGTCTCGCTCAATATTCAGCCGAAGCCCGCCGCGATCCTCGCCGGAGAGCGGGAAATCGTGCTGACCCAACAGGATTCGCTCCGTATGCCGATCGGCCCCGTCCCGCTGCACCTCCCGCCGGACGCCTTCTTCCAGACCAATACGGCGGTGGCGACGGCGCTCTATGCCCAAGCGCGGGCGTGGGTCGTGGAGTCGGCGCCACGCACGGTGTGGGACCTCTATTGCGGCGTCGGGGGGTTCGCGTTGCACGCCGCGGGCCCGGGGCGGGTGGTCGCCGGTGTCGAGATCGCCGCCGGGGCGATCGCGGCGGCGCGACGCTCGGCCGCTGAGCTCGGGTTGGACCCGGGACTGGCGAGGTTCGCGGCGGGGGATGCGTCTGCGGCATACGACCTCCTGCCCGGACCGCCCGATCTCGTCGTCGTCAATCCCCCGCGGCGGGGACTCGACCCCGGCCTGGTCGCGTGGCTGGACGCGTGCCCGGCCGACACGCTGGTCTATTCGAGCTGCAATCCGGTCACGCTCGCGCGCGATCTCGCCGGGCTCGCCACCTGGCGTGCCCGAGAGGCGCGGTTGTTCGACATGTTCCCGCATACCGACCACCACGAGGTCGCGGTCGTCTGCGACCGGTCCTGAGACCCGCCCCGTGGTGAGGCGTCAGTCGGCGGCGGCCAGACCCGCGTGTTGCTGGCGCAGATCGCGTTTGAGGATCTTGCCGCTCGGGTTCTTGGGCAGCGCATCGACGAAGACGACATATTTCGGCGCCTTGAAGCCGGCGAGCGCGCCCCGGGCGTGGGCGATGACCTGCTCCTCGGTCAACACGGCGCCGGGCTTGGTGACGACGACCGCGGTCACCGACTCGACCCACACCGGATGGGGGATGCCGAAGACCGCGACCTCGGCGACCCCGTCGAGGGTGTAGATCGCCTCCTCGACCTCCCGGCTGGCGACATTCTCGCCGCCGGTCTTGATCATGTCCTTCTTGCGGTCGACGACGTGGAGGTAGCCGTCGGCGTCGACATACCCGAGGTCACCGGAGTGGAACCACCCGCCGGCGAAGGCCGCCGCCGTCTTGTCGTCGTCGCGGTAGTAGCCGAGCGTGGCATGCGGGCTCCGGTGGACGATCTCGCCGATGGTGCCGCGCGGAACCTCCACGCCGTCGTCGTCGACGATGATCGTCTCGACATTCAGGCCCGCTCGCCCGGCCGATCCGGCGTGGGCGAGTTGCTCGTGCGGGCGCAGGATCGTCGCCAGAGGCGCCATCTCGGTCTGGCCGTAGAAGTTCCACAACTGGACCTGCGGCAACCGCTGCTGCATCTCCTTGAGGACCTCCACCGGCATCGGCGAGGCCCCGTAGTAGCCCTTGCGCAGGCTGGACAGATCGGTGGAGTCGAAGTGGGGATGGCGCAGGAGGCCGATCCAGACGGTCGGCGGCGCGAAGAACTTGGTCACTCGCTCGCGGGCGATCGTCGCGAGGATGGCCGCCGGATCGGGGGCGGGGAGGATGAGGCTGGTCGCGCCGAGATAGACGTCGGGAGTCAGGAAGCAGTCGAGCTGGGCGCAGTGATAGAGCGGGAGGGTGTGCAGGTCGACGTCGTCGGGCTCCATGTGACCGTCGACGATGCAGCTGACGTATTGCCACATCAACGAGCGGCTCGACAGCAGCACGCCCTTGGGGCGCGCTTCGGTGCCGGAGGTGTACATGATCCGCACCGGGTCGTCATCCCCCACGCCCGCGTCGGAAGGACTCGAGTCGGCACGACCCGCGTCGGAAGGATTCGCGTCGGAAGGACCCGCGTCGGAAGGACGGGAGAGCATCGCACCGCCGGGCAGCTGAGCGGGCACGAACCACGCGCTGGCGTCGGCCCATCCGTCCGGGGGTGCCGCCGCCAGGGACCGGCCGCCGGCGTCGGGGAGTATGCCGCGCACCTCCACCCCACCGGAACTCGCCGCGACCGCGGCGGCGGCGACCGCGGCATACCCCTCCTGGGCGAGGAATCCGCGGGCGCCGCTGTGGTCGAGGATGAAGGCGATCTCGCCGGCCCCGAGCATGAAGTTGACCGGGACCAGGACGACGCCGGCGCGCGCGGTGGCGAAGTTGAGCACGGCAAACTGCCAGCTGTTGCGGGAGAGCAGCGCCAGCCGGTCTCCCGCAGCGACGCCCGCGGCGGCGAGGGCCGCGGCGGTGCCCTCGACGAGGGCGTCCAACTCGGCATACGTCAGCCGGGTCTCGCCGTCGCCGATGGCGAGTTTGTCGGGCACCCGCGCCGCACTCCGATGGACCAGGTCCGCCAGGGACTGGCGGCGGACCCGCTGGACGACGGCGTCGGTGCCCGACATCACTGCTCCTTGCTCCGTGGGGTATGCCGCGGGCTCACCCGAGCGCGGCGACCGCGGCGTCGTAGTCGGGTTCCTGGGTGATCTCGGGAACGAGTTCGGTGTAGAGGACCTTGCCGTCGCCGTCGAGGACGACGACCGACCGGGCGAGCAGGCCGCGCAAGGGGCCGTCGGTCATGGTCACGCCGTAGTCGGCGCCGAAGTCGCTGCGGAAGGACGAGGCGGCGACGACGTTCTCGATGCCCTCGGCCCCGCAGAAGCGGCCCAGCGCGAACGGCAGGTCGGCGGACGCGCAGACGACGGTCGTGTTGTCGAGGCCGGCGGCGACCTCGTTGAATTTGCGGACGCTCGTTGCGCAGACGCCGGTGTCGACGCTCGGGAAGATGTTGAGCACGACCCGGCGGCCGCTCAGGCCCGCGGAGGTGACGTCGGCGAGATCGGTCCCGGTCAGGTCGAACGCCGGAGCGTCCGAGCCGAGCGCGGGAAGCTCGCCGGAAGTGGTGACGGGGGAACCCTTGAATGCAGTGTCGGCCATACCCATGTGTCTAGCAGAAATGTGGCCCCGGTGGGCGCACCGCCCGGCTCCCCGGAACGTCCGCGTCGTCAGGCGTCGACGACCCACCAGGCGCTGAACGGGGAGAGCCAGACGTATCCGTCGTCGCCGCTGGCGATCGAATGGCGGTTGCCGAGAGCGTTGACCGGCTGGGTGAACCCCATGCGCTCGACCACCGACCACGGGAAGGGGCGCCAATCCTGGGTGACGTTATAGAGCCCGAGCATCGGCCCGCTCGCATGCCGTCGGGCGACCGCAAAGATCCCCCGGTCGATCCCATCGTCGAGGACCTCCGGGTCGGAGCTGGCGTGCAACTGCGGCAGCGACTTGCGGACCGCGGCCAGGTGCGACATGCCGTGGAAGACCTTGCCGGTCTCGGTGCGCAGGTCGTCCCGCTGCGTGGCGCGCTCCCAATCCAGTCGCGGCCGGTGCGCCCACCGGTTGTCGTCCTCGTGGCCGGTTTCCTCGGCCCAATGGGGATCATTGAGGGTCGCCAACTCGTCGCCCGACCAGATGACCGGCACCCCGCCCCAGCCGAACGCGATCGCGTGGATGAGGAAGATCCGGGCGAGGGCCTGATCCTTCGCCTCCTGCGTGGCCGCCGCCTCCAACCCCGCCAGCGAGGCCGCCGAGCCGCTGGTGCGCTTGTCCCCGGTCTCCTCGTTGAACTGGAAGACCAGCCCGCGGGCCCAGGAACCGGCGACATCACCGGCATACCAATCGGCCAGGAAGCGCCGGTGCCAGAACCCGTTGAGCCCGACCGCCTCGGCATCCCGGTCGTCGATGGCCCAGCCGATGTCGTCGTGACAGCGGGCGTAGGTGATCCAGGTCCCCGTCGTCGGGGTGGCCGGGAGATTGCGCAGGGCGCGCCGGGCGAGCACGGTGTCGCCGGCGGCCACCATCGACCACACCTGGACCATGAGCGAGTTGTGATAGGCCAGATCGCTGACCTGGCCGACGTGTCGGCCGGTCCCGAGGTACTGAATGAGGTCGCGCGGCCCGACGATCGCCTCCGCCTTGAACGCCACCCCCGGGCAGGCGAGCCGGGCGATCGAGCGCAGCACCTGGGTCAGGTCGTGGACCTCGGGTTGGTTCTGGCAGGAGGTGCCCATGCGTTTCCAGGTGAACGCGATGGCGTCGAGCCGCAGGACCTCCACCCCGAGGTTGGTCAGGAAGAGGATGATGTCGACGAACTCCGCGAGCACCCGGGGGTTGGACCAGTTGACGTCCCACTGCCACCGGTTGAACGTCGTCCACACCCAGCCGGCCAGATCGTCGTCCCAGGTGAAGCTGCCGGGCGCGAAGTCGGGGAAGACCTCGGGCAGGGTCTCCTCGTAGGCGTCGGGCAGGGTGCGGTCGGGAAAGACATAGAAATAGTCGCGGTATGCCGCGTCCCCCTCCCGCGCGCGCTGCGCCCACTCGTGCTCCCGGGCGACGTGGTTGAGCACGAGGTCGACGACCAGCGACATCCCCCGGCCACGCAGCGCGCTGGCGAGGACGCGCAGGTCCTCGGTGGTGCCGAGATCGGGACGGACCTCGCGGTAGCTCGCCACGGCATACCCACCGTCGTTGTCCCCCTCCCGGGGGCGCAACAGCGGCATGAGGTGGACATAGGTGACCCCGAGTTCGGCGAGATAGTCGAGGTGCTCGCCCACCCCGGCGAGGTTCCCCGCAAACCGGTCGGCGTATGCCGCATACCCCACCATGTCGGGACGTTGCAGCCAGTCCGGGGTGAGCAGGCGCGCGCGGTCGAGGGTCAACAGGTCGGGGTCGCGGTCCGCATACGCCCGGGCGGCGGAGCCGATGAGGCCGGCGGCGAGGTCGATCAGGTCGTGGGTGCCGCCATAGAGGGTGGTCAGCCCGTCGACGATATCGGGCCACCACCGGCGCACCCGGAGCGTGAACTCCTCCTGCCGGAAGGGATCGAGGTGGCCGAGGTCCTGCTCGATTCGGTCCGCGATCGGGGCCGGGACAGCACGCATGGGCACATTCAAGCGCACCGGTCTCGCTGCGGGCGAACCCGCCCGCGAACGCGCGGTGAGCGTGTCGGTCACCCGTCGAGGGGCCAGGTGTGGACGGGTTCGTTGGAGTGCATGCGCTCGGCATACTCGCCCAGCATGCGGCTCAAGGCCCGGCGGCGGTCCTCCCCCGCGGCCTCGAGTTGCTCCACCCGGGCGGTCTGCCAGGCGGCCCCGTTGACGCCCGTCGTGCAGCGGCCCTCGATGACGCTGAGGTAGCGATCGCGCACCTTCTCCGAGACGCCCCACTCGGTCAGGCCCTGGTGGGCCAGCGGCAGTAGGTGGCGCAGGACGAGTTCGTCGGCACCGACCTCGCCGAACCCGGGCCAGTAGAGACGGGCGTCGATGCCGTCGCGGGCGCAGCGCCGGAAGTTCTCCTCCGCCGCGGAGAAGCTCATCTTGGTCCAGATCGGCCGGTCCTCGGCGGCGAGACAGCGCACGACGCCGTAATAGAAGGCGGCATTGGCGAGGACGTCGATCATGCTCGGCCCGGCGGGCAGGACCCGGTTCTCGACCCGCAGGTGCGGCCGGCCACCGACGACGTCATAGATCGGGCGGTTCCAGCGGTAGACCGTCCCATTGTGCAGCCGAAGCTCGGGCAGCGTGGGTGCCTTGCCCTCCGCGAGCAGTGCCGCCGGGTCCTCGTCGCTGCACTCGGCCAGGAGTGCCGGGAAGTAGCGGACGTTCTCCTCGAAGAGGTCGAAGATCGAGGTGATCCACCGCTCCCCGAAGAAGACGCGCGGCCGGACACCCTGGTTCTTCAACTCGATCGGACGGGTGTCGGTGGCCTGCTTGAACAACTCGATCCGGGTCTCGGCATGCAGGCGCTTGCCGAAAAAGAAGGGGGAGTTCGCGGCGAGGGCCAGCTGGGGGCCGGCGAGCGCTTGGGCGGCATTCCAGTGGGCCGCGAACATCTGCGGGGCCACCTGGAGGTGGAGTTGGACGGAGGTGCACGCGGACTCGGGGGCGATGCTGTCGCTAAAGGTCGCCACGCGCTCGCCGGTCGGTCCCTCGATGTCGAGATAGATGTCCTCGCCGCGAGCGAAGAAGATCGAGTCGTTGAGCGCGGTGTAGCGGTTGTTGGCGGTGATCCACTCCCCCTCGAAATGCTCCGGCATGATCGTCGGGAGGATGCCGATCGGGACGATCCGCGCGCCCGTCTGCCGGGCCTTGACCTCGGCGTTGTTGAGGGAGGCGCGCAGGTCCTGCTCCAACTCCAGCGCGGCATCCCCGGGCAGCGGACGCGGCTGGACGTTCATCTCGATGTTGTACTGAGCCAGCTCGGTCTGGAAGTCGGCGTCGGCGATCGCGGCGAGGACCTCGGCGTTGGCGAACCGCGGCTGGTAGTCCTCGTCGACGAGGTTGAGCTCGATCTCCATGCCGGTCATCGGCCGGTCGAACTCGAACTGGCTGCCGGCGAGCATCTGCTCGAACACATCGAGGTTCTGGCGCACCTTCTCGCGGTAGCGCTGGCGTTCCTCGCGGGTGTAACTCTTGGCTTCGACCTCTGCTCCCACGCGCTCACCCAACCACACGGGTGGAAGCGGTGCCAGAGATGACCGCCGGCCGGTTTGTCGGCGGCGCACCGGCCCAGATCCGGGGGGCTGTCGGAGCCCTCTCCTAGATTGCCTGGTATGCGCTTCCTGCACACCTCCGACTGGCATCTGGGCCGGGCCTTCAACGGCGTCCGGCTCCTCGATGTCCAGGCCAGGGTGCTCGACCACCTGGTCGAGACGGCGCGCGAGGCCCGGGTCGATGCGGTCCTGATCGCGGGCGACATCTATGACAAGGCGCTGCCCAATCCCGACGCCGTTGCGGTCCTGTCCGACACCTTGGAGCGCCTCGTCGACACCGGCGCCCAGGTCGTCCTCATCAGTGGCAACCACGACTCGGCGATCCGGCTCGGCTTCGCCTCGAGCCTGCTGGCCCGGGCCGGCCTCCATGTCCGCACCGGGGTGGGGGCGTTGACCGAGCCGGTTCTGGTCGCCGATGCGGCCGTGTATGCCGTGCCCTATCTCGAGCCCCAGGTCGTCGCCGACGCCGTGGGTGCCGAGCAGCGCACCCATGCCGGGGTGCTGCGCGCGGTCCTGGACGCGGTGCGCGCCGATGCGCAGCGGCGAGGGCGGCCCGCGGTGGCGATGGCCCATGCCGCGGTGTCCGGTGGGGCGGGGTGTGAGTCCGAGCGGGACATCTCCGTCGGCGGGGTCGGGTCGGTCGACCCCGGCCTCTTCGACGGGTTTGCGTATGCCGCCCTCGGCCACCTCCACGGCCGTCAGCGAGTCGGTGACGTCGCCCACTACAGCGGGTCGCCAGTCGCGATGTCCTTCGGCGAGGCGGGACATGTCAAGGGGTATGCCGTGGTCGAGGTCGAGGCGGGCGGCCAGGCCCGGGTCGACCTCGTCCCGGCACCCGTCGAGCGCGCGGTGGTGACCCTGCGTGGGCGGCTCGCGGACCTGCTGGGTGAGGCTCGGCATACCTCCGCGGAGGGGGCGTGGGTGAGCGTCGTCCTGACCGACCCGACCCGGCCCCTCGGCGCGATGGACAGCATCCGGCGGCGGTTCCCCCACGCGATCAAACTCGACTGGGTCCCGGAGGGTGGTGGCGAGCCGGTCCGGCGGACGTATGCCGCGCGCCTCGCCGACCGGGGCGACCTCGACATCTGTTGCGACTTCCTGGCCCATGTCCGGGACGGTGTGGCTGCCGGACCGCGGGAGCGGGAACTCCTGGTGCGGGCGCTCGATGGCGCCCGGGTCGCCCGGTCGGGACGCGAGGGCGAGGGTGGGCTGGCGCCGGCGGGTCGGACGGCCTCCGAGGGCGAGCAGGGACCGGCGGGAGATGCGACGACGGCGACTGGTGCCGAGGCGGTCGCATGAGGGTTCACCGGGTCGAGGTCGAGGCGTTCGGGCCGTTCGTCGCGCGCCAGGATGTCGATTTCGACGCGCTCGGGGCTGGTGGCCTGTTTCTCGTTCACGGGGCGACCGGTGCCGGCAAGACGAGCCTTCTCGACGCCGTCTGCTTCGCCCTTTTCGCCGACGTGCCGGGCGACCGGCAGGCGCGTGGGCTGCGCAGCGACCTGGCCGGTCCGCAGGTGCCCGCCTGCGTCGTGCTGGAGTTCTCCGCCGGCGGTCGGCGACTGCGGATCGAGCGCCAGGCCGAGTTTCAGCGGCCCAAGCGCCGGGGCAGCGGGGTCGTGACGCAGCCGAGCCGAGTCCGGCTCGACGAGTTCGTAGGGGGTGCCTGGGGCACCGTGAGCACCCGCATCGACGAGGCCGCCGAGGTCGTCCATGACCTGATCGGTATGGGGCTGGCCCAGTTCCGCCGGGTCGCCCTGCTCCCCCAGGGTGATTTCGCCGCCTTCCTCAAGGCGACGCCGGAGGATCGGCGGCGGTTGCTCGAGCGGCTCTTCGACGTCAGCCGGTTCACCGACGTCGAGGAGTGGTTGACCCAACGCCGCCGGGGGTTGGGCCACGAGGTCGCGCACCGACAGGCGCAGTTCGACGCCCAGATCGAGCGACTCCGGGATCTGCTCGCTGGGGCCACACCGGCGGCGCTCGACCTTGCCACGATCGCCGGATGGGACGACCCGGCGTCGATCCCGGTCGGCCGGTGGCCGGCCGTCGCCAAGGCCGTATTCGCCGCCGCGGAGGCGGCCACGATGCGCGCGCTGGAAGTCGAGGCGACCGCCGAGCTTCGTGAGCGGGCAGCCCGTCAGGCCCAATCGGCCGCCGAGGCCAGTGCGGCGCTGCGCCGCCGTGGTGAGCTGGCCACCCAGTCGATGGCGGACCTGACCGCTCGGTCCGAGCAGATCGCCGCCGATAGCGCCCGGCTGGCGGCCGCGGCGCGCGCCGCGGCGGCCGGGGGCGAGTTGCGGGCCCTGACCGCCGCCGCCGCGAGGGAGGCGTCGGCGCGGGCCGAGTTCGCGCGCTCCGCCGCTGCGCTGGGGGGCGAGACCGATCTCGACCTCCTGGCGACGGCGCTCGCGGACGCGGGTGAGCGACTCGCCGATGCGGCGCGCGCGGTCGCTGAGGTCGAGGCGACGCGCGACGACCTGCGGCACACTCGTGACCGGCGCGATTCCCTCGACGCCGAGCTGGCCCGCACCTCGGCCGTGCTCACCGACCTGGCGATGACGCTCTCGCGAGAGCGAACCGAACTGGCCGCTTTGACGGCCCTGGCCGCGCAGGCCCCCGAGCGGGAATGGCGCCACGCTCAGCTGCTCGTCGCCGTGGACCTGTTCCGGGACGGTGCCACGACCCGCAGAGCCCTCGTCGACGCACGAGAGGAGGAGCGACTCCGCCGGGATGCGTGGCTCAGCGCCCGAGAAGCCCTGGTGACCCTGCAGCAAGCCCGGCTGACGGATCTCGCGGGTGAGCTCTCGGGTCACTTGCGCGACGGGGAGCCCTGCCCGGTGTGCGGAAGCCAGACCCATCCGACGCCGCAGACCCGCCGGGCGTCGTGGAGCCCCGACGCGCTCACTGCCGCCGACGATGCGGTGCAGCGGTGCACCGAGCAGCACACCGAGACCCGCTCGGTGATCGCCCGGCACGAGGCGACCCTGGACTCCGTGGAGGCCGAGCGCACCCGAATCCTCCACACCCTCGATCTCACGGCGGCGACTACGGCCGAGGAGGCGGCCCGGTTCGTCGTGGAGGCGTCCGCGCGCGTGCGCGAGAGCGCCGAGGCGGCAACCGCTCTTGCCACCCGCGGCGAGGTCGTATGCCGCTTGGTCGCCCTGGAGGAGGAGGCGCAGGCGGGCCTGGCCGCCTCGAAGGAGCGGATCGCCGCCGAGGCGGCCCTTGCCGGCGAACTCACCGAGCGGTGTGCCATCCAGCTGCGCCGAGCCTGGGAGCTCCTGTCCGTCGACCTCGCCCACCCGCCCACTCCCTCGTTGCTCGATCTCTCGACCCACCGGTCTGCGGCGGAGATCGGCGTGGGCACAGATATCGGCGCGGGCGCAGTGCCGGGTGCCCTCTCCCCCGACGGCATCGACCGCGTTCTCGCCGATGTGCGGCCACGGGTGGACACCGACATCAGTCGCATCGCGGCGCTGGCCCGTCAGGTCGCCCAGGCCCGGGAAGCCCGCGACCGCCTCGATGCGGCGGCCGGGGAGGCCGCTCGGGCGCGGGTGGCGTTCGAGGCCGCGCTGGCCGCGTCCGGGTTCGCCGACCGCGCCGAGTTGGAGTCGGCATTGCTCTCGGCCACCGAGCGCGCGCGGTTGGAGAACGACATCCGGACGTATGCCGAGACCCTCGCCGTGGCCCGGGCGACCCTGGCCGAACCCGAGGTCGTCGCGGCGCTCGCCGATCCCGAGCCCGGGGATGTCGCCGCCGCCCGACTCGCACACGACCAGGCCCGCGCCGCTCACCTGGCGGCGACCCGGGACCAGGTCGAGATCACCCGGATGGGCGGGGAATTGTCGGCGGTCCTCGCCCGGATCGTGGATCAGTCCGGCCCCCTGGAGCAGGTGCGCACCGCGCAGGACGAGATCGCCGAGCTGGCCGACCTCGTCTGCGGGGGCGGCGCCAACAATGTCCGCCGGATGCGGCTGTCGGCGTTCGTCCTCGCGGCCCGCCTCGAGCGGGTCGTGGCCCTGGCCAACGAGCGGCTCGCCCTGATGGACCAGGGGCGCTTCCGGCTCGAACACGACTCCGGGCGTGCCGCCCGGGGTGCACGCAGTGGGCTCGGTCTTGTGATCCACGACGATTGGACGGGGGTTGCCCGGCCGCCGGCCACCCTGTCCGGGGGGGAGTCCTTCATGGCCTCGCTCGCGTTGGCCCTGGGCCTCGCCGACGCGATTCGCGAGACGAGCGGCGGTCAGGAGATCCAGACGCTCTTCGTCGACGAGGGCTTCGGCAGCCTGGACGAGGAGAGCCTGGAGCAGGTCATGGGCGTCCTGGACGCTCTGCGTGATGGTGGCCGGGCGGTCGGCGTCGTCAGCCATCTCGGCGACCTGCGCGATCGGATTCCGGCGCGTCTGGAGGTGGTCAAGTCACCGCAAGGGTCGACTGTCCGGCAATGCCCGGCAATCGACACCCGCAGCGCCTGACGCGCCAGCCGAAACCGTCTGGGAGGCGCGCCCCACGGTGACCCATGTCGCGGCCTTCACGCGCCAGCCGCGGCGGCGCAGGACCCACACCTGTCGGGGCAATAGCCTCGTCGTGGCCTGCTACTGGACGAAGGCCTCGGGTGGTGGGCAGGAGCAGACGAGGTGGCGGTCGCCATACGCCCCATCGATGCGACCGACCGGCGGCCAATATTTCGTCGCGTGGAGCCCCTGAGGGAAGCAGGCCGCGGCCCGGTCGTAGGGGTGCGGCCACTCTCCCGCCAACGCCGCGGCCGTATGCGGTGCATGCCTCAGGACACTGTCGCCGACGGCGACAGCGCCGTCGATGACCTCCTGGATTTCGCGCCGGATGGCGATCATGGCGTCGCAGAACCGGTCCAGCTCGACCCGATCCTCGCTCTCGGTCGGCTCGACCATGAGGGTCCCGGCCACGGGGAACGACATCGTCGGCGCGTGGAAGCCGTAATCGATGAGCCGCTTGGCGATGTCGTCGACCGTTACTCCACTGGCCTTGGTCAGCGGCCGGACGTCGAGGATGCACTCGTGGGCGACCAATCCGCCCTGCCCGGAATAGAGCACCGGGTAATGCTCACCGAGGCGGGCGGCCACATAGTTCGCGTTGAGGATCGCCACCTGGGTCGCCCGCGTCAGGCCGGCGCCGCCCATGAGCCGGATATAGGCCCACGAGATGGCGAGGATGCCCGCGGAACCATAGGGCGCCGCCGAGACCGGGGCACCTTCGCGCCCGGGCTGTCCGCTGCGGGGCAGGAAGGGAGCCAGGTGCTCCCGGACCCCGATCGGGCCGACGCCCGGGCCGCCGCCGCCGTGCGGGATACAGAAGGTCTTGTGCAGGTTGAGGTGGGAGACGTCGGAGCCGAACTTCCCCGGCCGAGCGAGCCCGACGAGCGCGTTGAGGTTGGCCCCGTCGACATAGACCTGACCCCCGGCATCGTGGACGCGGGCGCACAACTCGCCGATGGTGTCCTCGAAGACGCCGTGGGTCGAGGGATAGGTGACCATGATCGCCGCGAGGTTCTCGCCGTGGGTGGCGATCTTGGCCTCGAGATCGGCCATGTCGATGTCTCCACCCGGGCCGGTCGCGACGACCTGGACCGTCATCCCCGCCATCACCGCGCTGGCGGCATTGGTCCCGTGGGCGCTTTGCGGGATCAGGCACACCGTGCGGTGCTCCTGACCATTGGCGCGGTGGAAATCCCGGATCGCCAGCAACCCCGCCAACTCGCCCTGCGAGCCGGCGTTGGGCTGCACCGACACCGCGTCATACCCGGTGATCGTGCACAGCCAGGCTTCGAGCTGATCGATCAGCGCGCGATAACCCGCGCTCTGGTCCTCTGGGGCGAACGGATGGATCTCGGCGAACTCGGGCCAAGTCACCGCGGCCATTTCCGTGGTCGCGTTGAGCTTCATCGTGCAGGAGCCGAGCGGGATCATCCCCCGATCAAGGGCGAAGTCCTTGTCGGCGAGGGAGCGCAGGTAGCGCAGCATCGCGGTCTCGGAGTGATGGGTGCTGAAGACCGGATGGGTGAGAAAGTCCGTGGTTCGGGACAGCTCCTGCGGCAGGCCGGGGGCCGCATCCTCGCCGACGGTCACGCCGAAGGCGTCGCCCACGGCCCTGAGGGTCTCCACCGTCGTCGTCTCATCGACGCTGAGGCGGACCGTGTCGGCGTCCACGCGGGCGAGGTTGATCCCGGCCGCCAGCGCCGAGGCAACGATGGCGTCCGCGCGCCCGGGCACGGAGCAGGTCAGCGTGTCGAAGAAGGCGCCCTTGTTGGCGACCGCGATGCCACCACCGGTCAGGGCCGCGGCCAGCAGCGCGGTCCGCTCGTGGACCCGGCGCGCGATCGTGCGCAGGCCGTCCGGGCCGTGGTACACCGCATACATCGAGGCCATGACCGCCAGCAGCACCTGCGCGGTGCAGATATTGGAGGTCGCCTTCTCACGCCGGATGTGCTGCTCCCGGGTTTGGAGGGCGAGCCGGTATGCCGGGTGGCCGGCCGAGTCGACCGACACCCCGACCAGGCGCCCCGGCATCGTCCGTTCGAGCCCCTTGCGGACGCTGAGGTAGCCCGCATGCGGGCCGCCGAACATCATCGGCACCCCGAACCGCTGGGTGGAGCCGACGGCGATGTCGGCCCCCCACTGTCCGGGCGGCTCGAGGAGCGTCAGGGCGAGCAGGTCGCACGCGGCGGTGACGAGGGCCCCGGCCTCGTGCGCGGCCGCGACGAGGTCGGCATACCCGCGGATGCGGCCCCAGGAGTCGGGGTATTGAACCAGCACCCCGAAGACGGCGGCACCCCCCGCCGCGGCGCGCACCTGCGCGGCCGTGGACACCTCGGTCAGATCCGTCACGACGACGGGTATGCCGATCGCCTCCGCCCGCGTCTGGACGACGGCGAGGGTCTGGGGGAAGATCCGCTCGTCGACCAGGAGCACCGCCTCCGGCTTGGCCCGGGTCGAACGGTGCATGAGGGTCATCGCCTCCGCCGCCGCGGTCGCCTCGTCGAGGAGGGATGCCCCGGCAATGTCGAGGCCCGTGAGGTCGGTGACCATGGTCTGGAAGTTGACCAGCGCCTCGAGTCTCCCCTGGGAAATCTCCGGCTGGTAGGGCGTGTAGGCGGTGTACCAGGCCGGGTTCTCCAGGACATTGCGCTGGATGACCGGGGGGTGATGGTCCCGTAATAGCCCTGGCCGAGCATGCTCGTGACCACGTGGTTGCGGCCGGCGAGGCCGCGCAGTTCGGCGATCACCGCCGATTCCGAGGCCGCGGGCGTGATCTCGAGAGCGCTGTCGGCCCGGATGGATGCGGGCAGGGCCGCGTCGATGAGCGCGTCCAACGTGGGATGGCCGACCGTCGCCAGCATCTCGGTCAGGTCGGTCTCTCGGGGGCCGATGTGCCGGGCGGCGAAGTCGGGCAGGGGCAAGGTCACGATCGGCTCCTCGTCGAGCTTGGGATCCAGCCCCGTCAACCTACCAATGCGGCCGAATCGATGTCGCTCGTGGACGGGCGTGCGGTGACGTCGGCGCGTCGTGCTCGGGCAGGCCGATCGTCAGGCAGGCGCAGTCACCCCACGCGTGCGGCGCGGCGCGCCCCGAGCTCGTCGCCGGGGTGCAGGCCGATCAGCTCGGAGCTCTCGCTGGGCAGATGGGCGAGGGACCCCTCGACCTCCTGCCAGACCTTGCCGAGGGCGATCCCGAAGACGCCCTGACCCCCCTGCAGGAGGTCGAACATCTCGTCCGGCGAGGTGCACTCGAAGACAGAGGCGCCGTCGCTGAGAAGGGTGACCTGGGCCAGGTCGTGGACACCGCGTTCGCGCAGGTGCTCGATGGCGAGGCGGATCTGGTGTAGCGAGACACCCGTGTCGAGCAGTCGCTTGACCACCTTGAGCACGAGGATGTCGCGGAAGCCGTAGAGCCGTTGGGAGCCGGACCCGCGGGCCGTGCGCACCGACGGCTCCACCAGACCCGTCCGCGCCCAGTAGTCGAGCTGGCGGTAGGTGATGCCGGCGGCCTTGCAGGCGGTCACTCCGCGATAGCCCACGTCCTCGTAGGCGTTCTCGAGGTCGTCGAACAGCACATCCTGCGTCGGGCGCACGTTCACCGCGCCCTCCGACCCATGTGTCGGTGTGCTCACGATGCCTCCAAGGAAATGACCGGTGTGTGATTCCGACGGTAGGCCGCGAGGGGGGCCGCGTCAACGACCAAGCTCAACTGTCCCTTTCGGCGTGTCGCGCCACATTCGTCACAAACGTCACATAACCGTTAACTTGACCCTTAGACTTCCCGCGTCGGTGGCTGCTCGAAATCCTCGGGTGAGACGTGGTCGAGGAACTCCTTGAAGCGTTCGACCTCATCCTCGGCTTCTTCCGCGATCGTGATGCCGGCCGACTCCAGGAGCGCCTCGGGAGCGACGACCTCGGCCCCGACCCGGATGGCAAGGGCGATGGCGTCGGAGGAGCGCGAGTCGATCTCGACGCCGCCGCTGAGGACGAGCGTGGCATAGAAGACACCGCCGTCGAGCCGGTCGATGCGGACCCGCTCGATCGTGTGCCCGAGCGCGCTGACGACGTTGACGAGCAGGTCGTGGGTCAGCGGGCGCGGCGGGGTCACGCCCTGTTGGGCATAGGCAATGGCCGTGGCTTCGGCGGCCCCGATCCAGATCGGCAGGTGCCGGGATCCGTCGCGCTCGCGCAGCAGGACGATGGGCTGGTTGGTGGGCAGTTCGACCCGGACCCCGAGGACATCCAGTGGCTTCACTCCTCCACGGTACCCCCGGCGCCGACCGGTGACCCGGAGCGAACGGTCGGTCAGTCCCGCCGGCCCAGTTCGTCCTTGACCAATGCCGTATGCAGCGCGAGCGCCGCCCGGGCAACCTGGGCCGGGTCCGGCCGGGCGGCCGATCCCGCGGCATAGTCGACGAGGCCGACCTCACGTTCGGCGGCCACGCGGAAGGGACGCAGGTGCCGTGGCTCGATCCCGAACTCCGCGAGCTGGTGCGCTGCGGCGGCGATGCGCGCCGATTCTCCGGTGAACAGGCCCGAGCGGTCGGGCCGCAGCAGCCCGAAGTCGGTGAGTTCGGCGATCAACTGCGCGGGCGCGGAGGCCGCCTCGGCCAACTCGGTCGCCGTCAGCCGGGGGCCGGCCTCGGGCACCAGCCCAGCGGCGGAGGGGATGTCGGGGTCGCCGCTCGCGGCGGGGACGTGGGGCCGGCCGGGTCCGCCGGGCTCCTCGGGGACCGGGAGGCCGCGGTCGAGGGCGTCGAGTGCCTCGCGGATCACCTTCAGGGGCCAGAAGCGATCGCGTTGGGCGGTGAGGATGTAACGCAGGCGGTCCACATCGGCCGGGCGGAACCGACGATAGCCCGATCCCGTGCGCTCGGGCGTGACGAGCCCCTCGGCCTCAAGGAAGCGGATCTTCGACAACGTGACGTCGGGGAAGTCACCCTGCAGCGCGGGTCAGGACGGCACCGATGCCGAGGGTCTGGGAACGTGTGGTGGGCACGATGAAGCCGGTCAGCCCTTCGCCTGGTGGAAGACCAAACGGAACTTGCCGATCTGGACCTCGTCGCGGTTGGCGAGCATGATCGCGTCGATGCGCTCGCGGTTGACATAGGTGCCATTGAGGGAGCCGACATCCCGGACGCTGAACTGATCCCCTTCACGCGCAAAGACCGCGTGCTTGCGCGAGACGGTGACGTCGTCGAGGAAGATGTCGCTCTCGGGGCCCCGGCCCGCACTCACCACCGCGTTGTCGAGCAGGAAGCGGGCACCGGTGTTGGCGCCCCGGTGGACGATCAACAGCGCTGTCCCGGGCCGAAGCGCCTCGATGAGCCCGACGTCCTCGCGGCTGAGCCCGATGTCGTAGTCGACCAGCTCAGCGGGTTCGCCACCGGTGGGCGTGATGCGCTGCGTCGCCGGGTCGTGCCGGTACCCAGGCTGCCCGCCCGCGGAGTCGTACTCGTGCTCGCTCATGGTCACCTCCTGCCGTCCGCGCCGAACTGGGACGCGGCTTGATTGGACAAGCTAGCCGACGTGCTCCCGATAAGCGGAGGCGTCCATCAGGGATTCGAGGTCAGCGGGGTTGTCGACGGTGAGTTCGAAACACCAGCCCTCGGCATACGGATCGGAGTTGATCAGCTCCGGTGCGGCGTCCAATGCGGCATTCACCGCGGTCACCTCGCCGCTGAGTGGGCAGTAGAGGTCGCTGACCGACTTCGTCGACTCGATCTCCCCGCAGGCATCCCCGGCGGCGACCCGGTCGCCCACCGCGGGGAGGGAGACGAAGACGACGTCACCGAGAGCGTCCTGGGCGTATGCCGTGATGCCCACCCGCACGGACTCGCCGTCCCCGGCCCGCACCCACTCGTGCTCGGGGGTGTAGCGCAGGTCATCTGGGTAGTCGAACTCGGTCACGAGCCTCTCCTTTGCGCGTGTGGGGCCTCAAGCCAAGTGTGTCCCCCCACCCTAATGGCGCACAGCCGTCGCGCCAGCCCCACCGCCGACGATCCCGTCGTCGTCGGCACCCGGGGTGTCGGGTTGGGTCGGTGCGGGTTCGGACGGGGGGACGTCGGCCGGCTGAGCCAGGCCGTCCAGCCCGGTGCCCGGTCCATTGACGCCCAGGACCAGCGGCCGACCGGAGGTGTAGCGGATGATGCTCACCGACGCGGGGTCGACGTGGAGGCGCTGGAACTGGTCGAGGTGCAGGCCCAAGGCATCGGCGAGGATCGCCTTGATGACGTCGCCATGGCTGACCGCAATCCAGATCGCCGACGGCCCGTGCGCCGCCCGCACCTGCGCGTCGATCCCCCGCACGGCGGCGACCGCCCGCGCCGACGTCTCGGCCAGGCCCTCGTGCGCGAAGTCGGGACTGCTGGGGAAGACCGCCGCCGACGGCGCGCGCTGCACCGTCTGCCACAACTCCTCCTTGGCCAACTCGGCGAGCTTCCGGCCGGTCCAGGCCCCGTACCGGCACTCCCCCAGGTCATCCACCGGCTCCACGGGCAGGCGGTGGGCCCGGGCGATCGGGTGAGCGGTCTCGAGGGTGCGCTGGAGGGGGGAGGCGGCCACGCGGCATACCGGAAGGGCGGCGAGCCGCTCGGCGAGCGTCGTCGCCTGCTCGACCCCGCGCTCGTCCAGGCCCACGCCCTCGGTCCAGCCGGCCAGCACGCCCGAGGCGTTGGCGGTGGTCCGTCCGTGACGGATCAGCAGGAGGGTCGGCACCGCCTCAGCGTATGCCGACCGCTCCCCCTCCGGGACGTCACCGCGGCCCGACCCCCCGCCCATACCCGCCACCCGACCGTGCCACCCGACCGCGCCACCCCCAGGGCCCTTCCCCCTCGATTCCGGTCACCAACTTCCGCTGCTCACCGCGGTGTGGCTCAATGTCCCCCGTGATCGTGGACCAGGCGAAGTACGTGGACGGCGTCCGGCAGGCGTGCGGCGACCTCAGCGATGAACTCGCCGCGCTCCGCGAGACCCCGAACGGCCACTCCTTCCTCTGGATCGGCCTGAAGGACACGGCCGACCCGGAGTTCGACCTCGTTGTCGACGAACTCGACCTCCACCCGCTCGCGGTCGAGGACGTCCGCAATGGCAACCAGCGGGCCAAGATCGAGAGATATGAGGGGAGTCTGTTCGTCGTCCTGAAGACGCTGCGCTATGTCGACGCGACCTCCGACATCGAGACCGGGGAGCTGATGATGTTCGTCGGCGACCGCTTCCTGGTGACGATGCGCCGCGGCGAACTCAACCCACTCAGCGGCGTCCGTCAGCGCCTGGAGGGGCAGCCCGAGATCCTCCGCCTCGGCTCCTTTGCGGCCTTCCACGCCGTCCTCGACTCCGTCGTCGACAACTACGTCAAGATCGACGCGGAACTCCAGGCCGACCTGGAGGCGATCGAGGCCGGCGTGTTCGCCGCCGACAACGACATCAATTCCGAGCGGATCTATCTCCTCAAGCGCGAGGTGCTCGAGTTCAAACGGGCGGCGGTCCCGCTGCAGCGGCCGCTGGCGACGCTGACCGCGTCGAGTTCACCCTTTGGCGACACCGAGGCGCGGTTGCTCATGCGCGATGTGACCGACCACCTCTCCCGGGTCATCGACCACATCGAGTCGTATGAGCGCCTGCTCACCGACGTCCTTCACGCCCATCTCGCCCACGTCGGGGTCCGCCAGAACGAGGACATGCGCAAGATCTCGGCCTGGGTGGCCATTGCGGCGATGCCGACGATGATCGCGGGGATCTACGGAATGAACTTCGATCACATGCCGGAGTTGCGGTGGCGCTTCGGCTACGAGCTGGTGCTGGCCGTTATGGCCCTCGTGTGTGGGCTGCTCTATCGGGCCTTCCGGCGGTCGGGCTGGCTCTGACAGCCGCCCCGCCGGGACTCCCGTCCGCCCTGGTCAGGTCGAGGCAATCCACCCCAGGCCCAGCGCGGCCGCGAGCGCGAGCCCGGCCAGGACTCGGTAGCCGACGAATGCCTTGAGGGAGTTGGTGGCGACAAAACGCAACAGCCACGCGATCGAGGCATAGGCGACGACAAACGCGACGACGATCCCGAGGATCATCTGACCGGCGCCGAGCGATCCGAGATTGTCCTTCTCCTGGAGCGCGGAGAAGAGGCCGGCCGCGGTCAGCGCCGGGATCGCCATGAAAAAGCTCAGCTCGGTGGCGGTGACCCGATCGATGCCGCGCAGCAGGCCGGCGGAGATGGTGGCGCCGGAGCGGGAGACGCCGGGGATCAGCGAGAAGCACTGCACCAGCCCGATCATCAGGCCGTCCCGGGGACCGACCTCGCCCTCGCCGCGATGGATGCCCTGCGCCTCCAGTTCGTCGTGTCGGCGCTCGGCGACGATCATGACGGCACTCCACGCGACGAGGGCCCCCGCAACGACCCAGAGGTTGCGCAGCGGGCCTTCGACGAGGTGCCGACCGAGGAATCCGACGATCCCGACCGGGATGGATCCGACGATGACGGCCCAGGCGAGGGCGTAGTCGTGGTCGGCTCGGGCGGCCGGGTCACGCAACCCGCGCACCCAGGCCGTCAGGAGCCGGATGATCTTGCGGGCGAAGAAGAGGAAGGTCGCCACGATCGCGCCGAGTTGGATGATCGCGGTGTATGCCGTGACCGCCGGCGCGTCCACCTGCAGGCCGAGGATCTTCTCGGCGACGGTCAGGTGCCCGGTGGAGGAGACCGGGAGGAACTCGGTGAGGCCTTCGACGACGCCGAGCACCAGGGCGTCGAAATAGCTGAGCACAGGGAACCCTTCGGGAGGTGGGGGACGGGGACGTCGGCGGGTGCCGCCGCGTCAGCGTGCCACAGGGTGGCAGCCGACTCTGTGAATCTGCTGGGCGCGTCTGACCGGCTGGACGCCTTCGTCTGGCTGGACGTGTTTGTCCGGGGACGGCTCTGTCACGACGTGCTGGGCGGGGCTACCTCGGCGATCGGTCGTCGTCCGGGTCGTCGTCGTCCGCGTCGTCGTCCAGGTCGTCCTCGTCGGCCTCGTCGTCACCCTCGTCGTCGCTCTCGTCGAGGTCGTCCTCGTCGAACTCCTCGTCGTCGAGTCCGAGATAGCGCCCATCGGCATCGCCGTCGTCCTCGAGGCCGGCGTCGTCGTCTTCGTCGGGCTCTGACACGACATCGAACGGAGTCATCTCGCCGAAGGCGTCGAGGAGGGCGTCGTCATACGCCTCGAAGGCGTCGGCGAGGTCGTCGTAGGCGGCCAGGACGCTGGGGTCGTCCTCCCCACGGCGCTGGGAGCACGCCTCGAGGTGACGCTCGAAGGCGTTGACGAGGACGGCGAGGGCAGCGCGGGGATCGGCCATGACTCCACGGTAGCGCCTGCAGCAGGCACCCCCCGACCGGCCTTGGGCCCGGGATACCCCCGCGCGGGTATGCCGAACCGGCGGCCAGGCACGTCCGAGGGGCGAGCCTGCACGGCCCCGGTGGGGCGGGCGGCATACGACTCAACAGGTCGCGATCAAGCGGGCCAGCACCCGCGTCCCGAAGGTGAGTGCATCGACCGGGACGCGCTCGTCGACGCCGTGGAAGAGGGGTGCGAAGTCGAGATCCGCGGGCAACCGCAGCGGCGCGAACCCATAGCCCGTGATGCCTAGGCGGGACAGTGCCTTGTTGTCGGTACCGCCCGAGAGGCAGTAGGGCAAGACGTCCGCCTCGGGATCCTCGGCCCGGATCGCGGCGACCATCGCCTCGACCAAGGACCCGGAGAAGGGCGCGTCAAGCGCGATGTCCTGATGGAGGATCTCGATGTCGACGTGGTCACCGGCCAGGTCGGCCAAGGTCTTCAGGACGGTCTCGTCGTGACCGGGCAGGAAGCGGCAGTCGAGCGCGGCGTGCGCGTCCGACGGGATGACGTTGTGTTTGTAGCCCGCCTCGAGCATGGTCACATTGGCGGTGTCCCGCAGCGTGCCCCGAACGAACCCGGCCGCGCCACCGAGGTGCGCCAGGAGGGGGTCGAGGTTGCCCGCGGCATACGGGACGCCGGTGAGGCGGGCCAGGCCGTCGAGGAGTTCCTGGACGGACGGGATGAACTCTTGCGGCCATTCGTGGGCGTCGATGCGGGCGATCGCCTGGGCCAGCCGGACCAGCGGGTTCTCGTCATTGGGCACCGAGCCGTGCCCAGCGCGGCCGTGGGCCGTCAGGCGCAGCCAGAGGATGCCCTTCTCGGCCGTCTGCAGGAGATAGGCCCGCCGACTGGCTCCGTCGGGACCGGGCAGGGTCACGCTGTAGCCGCCGACCTCGCTGATGGCCTCGGACACCCCGGCGAAGATCTCGGGGTGGTGCGTGACGACCCAATGGGAGCCCTTCACGCCGCCGGCCTCCTCGTCGGCGAAGAAGCCGATGACCAGATCGCGGGGCGGAGGTGTGCCGGTCCGGGCGAGGTCGCGGACGGTCGCGAGGATCATCGCGTCCATCCCCTTCATGTCGACGGCACCACGCCCCCAGATCACCCCGTCGCGCAGTTCGCCCGAGAACGGGTCGACGCTCCAATCGGCCGCCCGGGCCGGGACGACGTCGAGGTGGCCGTGGATGCATAGCGCGGGGCGCGCCGGGTCGGCTCCTGGGATGCGGACGAACACGCTGGTCCGCCCCGGCTCGGACTCCAGGACCGTCGGGTCCAGGCCCACCTCGCGCAGCAGACCCACGACGTATGCCGCGGCCGCCCCCTCCCCGGGCCCGCTCCCGTCGCCGTGGTTGCTGGAGTCGATCCGGATGAGGTCCTGACAGATCCGGGCGACCTCATCCTCCGCGCGCATGCCGGTGGTCAACCCGAGCAGACCTTGGTTAGTTCTTCGGAGTACGTGGTCATCACCTGGGTGTACTTCTGGGCCAGGTCCGTGACCTCCGTGCCCGACTTCCCGATCAGCGGCTTGGCGGCGTCCATGGCAGCCGTGTAGGCGTTCTTCAGCGCGTCCGGCAGCTTGTCGACGGTCCCCGCGGGGAATGCCTTGGCGAAAGCGGCCTCGTCGAAGGAGCCGGTCAAGGCATCGAGTGAGACCCCGGCCAGATCAAGACCCGCGGTCGCGGCCTCCATGCACGCCTCGAGGTTGCCGGCCATGCCGCCGCCCGCCGTCGAACTCTCCGACGACGATCCCCCCGCGGATGCGGTGGTGCTCGACGCCGTCGAACTGGCCGCCGAGGTCGACGATGTCGAGGCTCCACCGCCGCTCCCGCCGCACCCCGTCAGCATCAGTCCACCGGCCGCCAACGCCGCCAGAAATCGCGAACCCGTCGTCATCATTCCCCCAGGGACCTGGTCGTATGCCGCAGTCCGCGGCCCGTGCCCGACACTCTAGCCAGCAGCGCCGTCACGCCGGCCGGAGGATCTCGGCGAGGTCGTAGCCCGCGACCTCCTCGAGCTGGGCATACCCGCATGATCGCGGGTCCCGGTCGGGCCGCCATCTCTTGAATTGGGCCGTATGCCGAAACCGCCGCCCCTCCATGTGGTCGTAGGCCACCTCGAGGACCCGCTCGGGCCGCAGCGGGACGAACGACAGATCCTTCCCGGCGCTCCACCGGCTGCCGGTCCCGGGGACCCGGTCGGGGTTGGCGATGAGCCAGTCCGCCCATTCCCCCCACGGGTGGTCGTCGATCCGCGTCTCCAGGGGCCTCAACTCGGCGAGGAGGGACCGGCGGCGCGCCTGCGTGAACGAGGCCGACACCCCGATGTGGTTGAGGCGCCCGTCGTCGTCATAGAGCGCGAGGAGGAGGGAACCCAGGAGCGGGTCGGCCTCGGTCGAGTTCTTGTGGAGGCGATAGCCGGCCACGACGACGTCGGCCGTGCGCTGATGCTTGATCTTGAGCATGGCCCGCGCATTGGGCTGGTAGGTCGCGGCCATCGGTTTGGCGATCACCCCATCCAGGCCCGCCCCTTCGAACCGCTCGAACCACTCCCGGGCCACCGCGGGATCGGTCGTGGTCCGGGTGACATGGACGACGTCGCTCGGTGACGTGAGGATGTCCGTCAGGGCGGCCCTGCGCTCGGCGAACGGCCGGGACATCAGCGATTCCGATCCCAACGCGAGGAGGTCGAACGCGACGAACTGCGCGGGGGTCTGCGCGCTCAGCAGCGCGATCCGTGAGGCCGCCGGGTGGATCCGCTCCTGGAGGACCTCGAATTCCAGCCGCCCGCCGACCGCGACGAGGATCTCTCCGTCGAGGACGACCTTGTCCGGCAGGCAGGCGCGCAGGGCCGCGACGACCTCGGGGAAGTAGCGGCTCAACGGCTTGGTGTTGCGGGAGGCCAACTCGACCTCGGCCCCGTCCTTGAACACCAGGCACCGGAAGCCGTCCCACTTCGGCTCGAAGCTCAGCCCACCGGGGTAGCCGGCGGGGTCGGGAATCCCCGTCACCGGCTTCGCCAGCATCGGCAGGACGGGCGGCATGACGGGCAGGTCCATGACCGGCAAGCGTACGGGCGGGTGATTTGGCAGCCGGCCTCGCAACCTTTCGGGCGGTCGCGCGCGTCCCCCCCCCCCCCCCCCCCCCCCCCCCCCCCCCCCCCCCCCCCCCCCCCCCCCCCCCCCCCCCCCGGCCCCCCCCCCCCCCCCCCCCCCCCCCCCCCCGCCCCCCCCCCCCCCCCCCCCCCCCCCCCCCCCCCCCCCCCCCCCCCCCCCCCCCCCCCCCCCCCCCCCCCCACCCCCTTCCCCCCCCCCCCCCCCCCCCCCCCCCCCCGCCCCCCCCCCGCCCCCCCCCCCCCCCCCCCCCCCCCCCCCCCCCCCCCCCCCCCCCCCCCCCCCCCCCCCCCCCCCCCCCCCCCCCCCCCCCCCCCCCCCCCGGCCCCGGGCCCCGTCCCCCCCCCCCTCCCCCCCCCCCCCCCCCCCCCCCGCCCCCCCCCCCCCCCCCCCCCCCGGCCGGGCCCCCCCGGCCCCGCCCCCCCCCGCCCCCCCCCCCCCCCCCCCCCCCCCCCCCCCCCCCCCCCCCCCCCCCCCCCCCCCCCCCCCCCCCCGGCCCCCCCCCCCCCCCCGGGCCCGGGGGCCCGCGGCGGCCCCCCCCGGGGCCCCCCCCCCCCCGCCCCCCCCCTCGTCCCCCCCCCCGGCCCCCCCCCCCCCGGCCCCCCCCCCCCCCCCCCCCCCCCCCCCCCCCCCCCCCCCCCCCCCCCCCCCCCCCCCCCCCCCCCGCCCGCCGCCCCGTTGGCCCCCCCGGGCCCCGGGCCCCCCCCCCCCCCCCCCCCCCCCCCCCCCCTCCCCCCCCCCGGCCCCCCGCCCCCCCCCCCCCCCCCCCCCCCCCGTCCCCCCCCCCCCCCCCCCCCCCCCCCCCCCCCCCCCCCCCCCCCCCCCCCCCCCCCCCCGCCCCCGTGGCCCCCCCTCCCCCCCCCCCCCCCCCCCCCCCCCCCCCCCCCCCCCCCCCCCCCCCCCCTCCCCCCCCCGGGCTTGCCCCCCCCCCCCCCCCCCCCCCCCCCCCCGGCCCCCCCCCCCGCGCCCCCCCCCCCCCCCACACATCCCCCCCCCCGCCCCTCATCCCCGGTCCTCTGTTTTGATCACAATCCCCCCCCCCCCTCCCCCCCCCCGCGGGGGGGGGGCCGCCCCGCCCCGCCCGGGGCCGGGCCCCGTCCTGGTCGACCCGCGCACGACCAGTTCGGCGATCGCCGTCCGGGACGGTGGACTGGCCGTCGCCTCGGGTGACCGCTTCCTCATCGCGCCGGCGGCGATCAAGGGGCAGCCATGGGGGAATCGCTGGGCGACAGTTCCCGCCTCCGCGATCCGGCTCGCTACCTGCACGACGACGGCCGGTTAGCGTCCGCTCAGGCGGGGGCAAGTCCCAGGGTGGTCAGGACGAGTTCACCCGCCTCGTCGGTGGCGGCGAGGTCGAGGCGGGCGGTAATCCGCCAGTCCCGGTCGCCCTCCGGGTCGTCGAGGATCTGCGCAACCGCCCACTCCCCCGGCCCCTCGCTGACGACGAAGAGCGCTGGCCCGCGCGCCTCGGGTCCGGTGCCGACATCGGCATACTCGGCGAAGTAGTCCGCACCCGCGGCCGCCCATTGCGCCTCGGTGAGGCCGGGATCGAGGGCGGCAAGGGCGGCATACGCCCGCCGGGAAAGCAACTCGACGCGACGGATCATGCTCTGCCGCACCATGATCCGGAGCGCCCTCGGGTTCTCGCTGAGCAGCCGCGCCGTCCCCGGCCGCACCTCGTCCGGAGCCGCCCGGTCGGGGGCGACCAGCGCCTCCCACTCGTCCACGAGGCTGGAGTCGGTCTGCCGGACCACCTCCCCCAGCCATTCGATGACATCGTCGAGCGCCTCGGTGCGATCGGCGAGCGGGACGGTCTGCCGCAGCGCGCGATAGGCGTCGCTCAGATAGCGCAGGAGAATCCCTTCCGCCCGGGAAAGCTGATAACGGCCGACGTACTCCCCAAAGGTCATCGCGGTTTCGTACATCTCGCGCACGACGGACTTCGGGGACAGGTCCTCGGCACACACCCAGGGGTGATGCA
This sequence comes from Nostocoides sp., assembly GCA_016702415.1. GTDB lineage: Bacteria > Actinomycetota > Actinomycetes > Actinomycetales > Dermatophilaceae > Nostocoides_A. The sequence goes on along the minus strand of JADJEA010000023.1, from coordinate 241,802 downwards.
CGCGGTAGCGCTCCAGCGCCTCCTCCAACAGGTCCGCGAGGGGCCGCGGCCAGGTCACGTCCTCGAGCAAGTCCATCCGTTCGTCGTAGTCGAGCCCGTCCGCCTTCATCTGGGCGACCGCCTCACCCCGGGCGGCGAACTGCTGCGCCATGAGGACCGGCCGCGGGTCCTCCAGCGTCGCCTCGATGATGCTGACGACGTCGAGGGCATAAGCCGGGTCGTCCTCGTCGAGCAACCCGAGCGCGGCGACGGCGAACGCCGAGAGCGGCTGGTTCAGCGCAAATCCCTCCTGGAGATCGCCCACCAGCCGGTATGCTGACCCCAACGTCCCGCGGATATCCAACTCAGGCGCCTCCGCGCCCTCCGCCGCATCCGCCTCTTCCGCACCGGCCTCCCCACCGCCCCCTCGTCTCTCCTGCCCCCGCACCGGCCTCTCCCGCGCCCGTCTCTCCCTCAACCGGAGCCGCGACCAGCTCCGGTGGCACCGCGAAGCCCGCCAGCCCCGGCACCGGCTCGATGATCTCGGCGCGAACGAGGGACTCGGTGATCTGAGCCGCCCGGGCGATCAGGGCGGGCCGCCGGGAGGGCTCTTCGTGGTTGTCGGACAAGAGGATTCGCAGGGCTTCGCCTTGACCCTCCGGCTGCGCGAAGACGTTGAGAAGCATGGCGTGACTGACGCGCAGTCGCGATCGCAGGGCTTCCGGCGGCGCTGCGACCAAGCGGTCGAAGGTCGCCTGCGTGTAGCTGAGCTGGCCCTCCGGTGGTGCTTTCCGGACCACCCGGCGGCGCTTCTTCGGATCATCACCCGCCTTGAGGAGGGCTCGATGGTTCTCGATGACGTGTTCGGGTGCCTGGACGACGACGAAGCCCTCGGTGTCGAACCCGGCTCGCCCCGCCCGACCGGCGATCTGATGGAACTCCCTGGCCCGCAACACCCGCTGCCGCCGGCCGTCGAACTTCGTCAACGAGGTGATCAACACCGTGCGGATCGGCACATTGATGCCGACTCCGAGCGTGTCGGTGCCGCACACGACCTTGAGCAGACCCGCCTGTGCGAGCGTCTCGACCAGGCGACGGTATTTCGGCAGCATTCCGGCGTGGTGGACGCCGATGCCGTGCAGGACAAGGCGTTTGAGCGTCGCGCCGAAGCCCTTGCCGAACCGGAACCCGCTGACGAGCGACTTGATCGCCGCCTTCTCCGCTGTCGTGCAGACATTGACACTCATCAGGGCCTGCGCCCGCTCGACGGCCGCCGACTGGGTGAAGTGGACGACGTAAACCGGGGCTTTGCGTTCGTGGAGCAGATCCTCGATCGTCTCGTGGATCGGCGTCATCGCCCAGGTGACGGACAGGGGCACCGGGCGTTCGGCGTTCGTTACCGCGACGGTCTCCCGGCCGGTCCGCCGCACGATGTCCTCGACGAAGCCGCTGGTGTCGCCGAGAGTCGCCGACATGAGGAGGAACTGCGTCTGCGGGAGCAGAAGCAGCGGGACCTGCCAGGCCCAGCCCCGGTCGGGCTCGGCATAGAAGTGGAACTCGTCCATCACCACGACCCCGATGTCGGCCGTATGCCGTTCCCGCAGAGCCTGGTTCGCGAGCACCTCGGCGGTCGCACAGATGATCGGCGCATCGGGATTGACCGCCGCGTCCCCGGTCAGCATCCCGACCTGCGGCGCCCCGAAAAGGTCGACCAGCGCGAAGAACTTCTCCGAGACGAGGGCCTTGATCGGCGCGGTGTACCAGCTGCGCTGCCCCGCGGCCAGGGCCATCGCGTGGGCGGCGACGGCGACGAGCGACTTCCCGGACCCGGTGGGGGTGGCGAGGATGACATTGGCCCCGGTGAGGAGGGCAAGGATCGCCTCCTCTTGTGCGGCATACAGCGTCAGGCCCTGCTCCTGGACCCACGTCTCGATCTCGTCGAGGACCTGGTCCGGGGCCTCCGCGCGGCCCAGCCGTCCTGGGCGATCGGCCGACTCCGCTGCTGCGCTCACCCGGACATTCCACCATCCGGCGCGGAATCGGCCGGGTCGGCGAGGGGCGGGCGCCCGGGTGAACGCCCGCCCCCTCCCCCGCGATCCCGCCCCGCGCGGGCGCTATCCGACGACGAGGACGTGCAGCGTCCGGGGTCCGTGGACCCCCTCGACGCGGCTAAGCTCGATGTCGCTGGTCGCGCTCGGCCCGCTGATCCACGTCAGTGGACGCCTGTCCCGCAGGGCGTCCGCCACTCGGGCGACCGCCTCCGGGACGTCGGAGACCACCTGATCGGCGCGGATCACGCAGACATGCAGGTCCGGGACGAGGCTCAGCGCCCGCCGGCCACGTCCGGGACCGTGATCGAGCACGATCGTCCCGGTCTCGGCGATTCCGACCTCCGCATCGGTGATCACCGCGCCGGTCGCATTGAGGTCGGCGTGGGACAACGGCGGGTCGTCCCGGCGGACTGCGACGGCCGGATCGAGGGCCGAGAGCCACTGCGGAGGTATGCCGTCCGGCACCACCGCGCTGGTCACCCCCGCCCCGCGCAACGCGCCGCCGATCGCCTCGGGGATCCCGTCGTCCGTGACGCGCTCGACGACGGCCTTGTAGTCCTCGACCCGCTCGACGAAGCGCTCCATGACGTCCGGCATCGGTGTCGGCCGGCCATACTCCCACGCCGGCGCCGTGTGGGAGTCGTCCTCGGGATTGATCCGTTTCCGTTGCGCCACAGCCTGGTCCACTGCCCGATTGGCCTCGCGGATCCGGGTGAGGATCGTCTCGCGACTGCTCATGACCGACCTCCCGCACGCTCGCGCTTCCACCAGTCCCGGAACGACTCCGCCGGCGGTGCCGGCAGGTCCCGGGCGTTGGTCCACTTCGACAGCGGCCAGGGCAGCGGCCCGATGCGCCCCGACCCCGGCATGAACCGATTGGTCGCCGAGGCGAGCTTCTGCGCGGCGGTCAGGCGTTTGGCGTCGGCCATCATCCAACTCGCACCGCCGAAGATCGCGCCGTCGGCATGGGGCAGCCGGGAGTGGGACTTCTTCTCCTCGACAACCTCGTGCCGGAGCTGGACGAGCAACTCCGGGATGTCGATCCGGACCGGGCAGACCTCGAAGCAGGCACCGCACAGAGTGGAGGCGTACGGCAGCGAGGCATCGATGGCGCTGGTCACCCCCGCAACTGCGGGGTCAACACGGCACCGATCGGTCCGGGATAGACCGATCCGTAAGCGTGACCGCCGACCCGCTCGTAGACCGGGCAGATGTTCAGGCACGCCGAGCACCGAATGCACCGCAGCGCCGCCCGGCCATGCTCTCGGGCAAGGGCATTCGTCCGCCCGTTGTCGATGAGGACGACGTGAACGTCGTGCGGGCCGTCCCCGCTGCCGGCGCCGGTCCACATAGACGTATAGGGATTCATCCGCTCGCCCGTGCTGCTGCGGGGCAGGAGTTGGAGGAAGACCTCGAGATCGGCCACAGTCGGCAGGATCTTCTCGATGCCGACCACCGAGATCAGGGTCTCGGGCAGCGTCAGGCACATCCGGCCATTGCCCTCGGACTCCACGACGACGAGGGTTCCCGTCTCGGCGATGGCGAAGTTCGCCCCCGAGATCGCAACCTTGGCCCGAAGGAACTTCTCGCGCAAATGTATTCGCGCCGCGCCGGCGAGCTCCGCGGGTTCGTCGGAGATGCCGCTCGGGGCGGCCGTCCCATAACGACCCATCTCCTCGAGGAAGATCTCGCGGACCTCGGACCGATTGCGGTGGATCGCCGGCACGAGGATGTGGCTCGGCCGGTCATGCCCCAGCTGGACGATGAGCTCGGCGAGGTCGGTCTCCCAGGCGGCGATGCCGGCCTCCTCGAGCGCCTCGTTGAGGTCGATCTCCTGGGTGGCCATCGACTTGACCTTGACGACCTCGTCGGCCCCGGTTGCCTTGACCAACTCGGTGACGATGCGGTTCGCCTCGGCGGCGTCGACGGCCCAGTGAACGTGCCCGCCGGCCTTGGTGAACTGCTCCTCGAATTGGACGAGATACCCGTCGAGCCCGGCTAGCACCTGGTTCTTGATGGACTCGCCGGCCCGGCGGAGGCCTTCCCAGTCGGCGACCTCGCCCACGACCATGGCCCGCTTGGCGCGGATCGTGCCGGTGGCATGGCGCAGGTTGCGCCGTTGCTGGGTGTTGGCGAGGGCGCTGCGCGCACCGCGGGGGAAGCGCGGCATACCGATCAGGGTTTGCTCCGGCGGCGCCGGCGTGCGGCGAGTCATCGGCGGGCTCCTTCGGTCGTGGCGAGGATCTCGGCGAGGTGGATCGGACGGATCCCGGAGTTGAGCCGGGAGAGGACGCCACCGATATGCATCAGGCACGAATTGTCGCCCGTGACAACATATTCCGCGCCCGTCTCCATGACGTGATGGGCCTTGTCGGCGCCCATGGCGACGGAGACGTCGGGATTCTTCATCGAGAAGGTCCCGCCGAATCCGCAGCACTGCTCCGACGCGGGGAGCGGCACGATGGTCAAGCCGCGCACCGCCTTCAGCAGCCGCATCGGCCGATCCCCCACCTTGGCCACCCGCACGGAGTGGCACGTCGGGTGATAGGTGATCCGGTGGGGGAAGTAGGCCCCGACGTCGGTGACCCCGAGGACGTCCACGAGGAACTCGCTCAGGTCGTGGGTCCGCGATGCGACCGAGCGCACCTGCTGGACCAGGGCGCGATCCCCGGTCCGCTCGGCGAGCATCGGATGCTGGTCGCGGACCGAGCCCACGCACGACCCCGACGGGGCGACGATGTGGTCGTATGCCGCGAACACCTCGGCATACCGCCGCACCGTCGGGAGCGCCTCGTCGAAGTAGCCCGTGTTGGTGAACATCTGGCCGCAACAGGTCTGTCCCAGTGGGAAGTCCACCTCGCAGCCCAACCGCTCCAGGAGCGAGACGACCGCCTTGGGGGTCTGCGGGAACATCGTGTCGTTGATGCAGGTCGCGAAGAGCGCGACCCGCATCCCCGCACCCGGAGCCGGAGTGGTCACGGCAGCATCCACGACAGGGCGGTGGACTGCAGTCCGATGAGCAGGCACAAAATGGCCAGCAGCCCGACGCTCCACCAGACGACCTTGCGGAAGATCAGCGACTCCTGCCCGAGCAGGCCGACAGCGGTCGCCGCGATCGTGAGGTTCTGCGGGCTGATCATCTTGCCGACCACACCGCCGGCGGTGTTGGCAGCCACGAGCAGGGTCGGGTCGATGCCGGCCTTCTCCGCGGCCGTCTGCTGGAGCGTCGCGAAGAGAGCGTTGGCGCTGGTATCCGACCCGGTCACGGCGGTGCCGATCCAGCCGAGGATCGGGGACAGGAAGGCGAAGGCGGCCCCGGTGCCCGCGATCCAGGTGCCGATCGTGATGGTCTGGCCGGAGAGATTCATGACATAGGCGAGCGCGAGCACCGAGGCGATGGTGAGCATCGAGAAGCGCATCTTGACGACCGTCGCGCCGAACTCCTTTGCGGCCCGCGAGAGCGGCACGCGGTAGACGAGGGCGACGATGATCCCGCAGATCAGCAGGAGCGTGCCGGGCGAGGAGAGCCACTGGAAGTTGTAGATGGTCGAACTCGACGGCTTCCCCGCCTTGCTGACGATCTGTCCGTCGAGGCCGGGCCAGTGAATCTTGCGGTCCGTGTTGGCCAGGAAGGTCTTGAACGGGCCCCAGAGTTTCGCCAGCGAGAAGACGGCGATGACGAGGAGGTAGGGGAAGAGCGCCATACCGATCCGTGCACTCGTGAGCCGTTGGGCGACAGCGGTCTTGGTCATGGTGGCCACCCCACCGGCGCCCCCGGCGTCGGGGGTGGACAGGCCGAGTTCGGCCTGCTCGCGGTCGAGTTCGCCGTGCAGGCGAGCGATCGCCTCCTCACGGCCAGCGGGCTGCCAGAAGCGGAGCATGATGACGCCAGCGGCCAGACCGACGAGCGAGGCGATGATGTCGGTGAGTTCGACGGAGATGTGGTTGGCGCTGACGAACTGCGCGATCCCGAAGGTCACCCCGACGACGAGGGCAACCGGCCAGGTCTGCTTGAGGCCGCGCATGCCGTCGGCGAGGAAGACCAGCAGGAGCGGGACCAGCGAGGCGAGGACGGGGGTCTGCCGTCCGACATAGGCACCAATGTGGTGGTAGTCGATTCCGGTGAGGGTGCCGGCGGTGATGATCGGGGTCGCGATCGCCCCGAAGGCGACAGGCGCGGTGTTGGCGACGAGCACGATCATCGCGGCCCGCAACGCCGAGAAGCCGACGGCCATGAGCATGACGCCGGTGATGGCGACCGGTGCCCCGAACCCAGCGAGCGCCTCCATCAGGCCGCCGAAGCAGAAGGCGATGAGGATGGCGGTCACGCGCGGGTCGTCGGAGACGAGGTTGAAGGTCCCGCGCAGATCCTCGAAGCGTCCGCTGACGACCGTCACCTGGTAGAGCCAGATGGCCGTGAGCACGATCCAGGTGATGGGGAATAGGCCGAAGACTGCCCCCTCGGAGGCGGCGAGGAAGGCGAGGTGGATCGGCATACCGAAAGCAAGGATCGCCACGAGGATGGCGACGGCGATCGCGGTCAGGCCCGCCTTGTAGGCCTTCCAGCGCAAGGCCCCCAGGGTGACGAAGATCGTCGCGAGCGGGAGCATCGCGATGAGTGCGGTGAGCCAGAGGCTTCCGCCCACCGCGGTGGTATTCGGGGTGTACGTGGCGGTCATCGCGTACGTCCTCCTTGGGTTGTGGGTGGGTTCTCGGCGACGAGGTCGTCGAGGAGTTCGAGGACATGCCGATAGGTCCGCCCGGTTGCCCGGGTCATCCCGATCTCGCATGTCCGGTTGGTCGAGACATGGGCGTCGTATGCCGTGCCTCTCACCTCCGCGGCCTCCCGCTGGGTTGCCGAGGCGGTCAATTCGGGGTGGAGCAGCCCGCGGTCGCCGGCGAAGGCGCAGCAGCCGGCGTCGTCGGGGACGACCACCGTCTCGGCGCACGCCTGGGCGATGCAGACGAGGTGGTCGACATCGCCGGCGTGCCGGTCGGAACACGTCGGGTGGACGACGACGGAGCCGAGTCGGCGGGGCACCTGGAGTTGGGGCAGGACGTGGGTGGCGACGAACCGGGTGCTGTCCATAATCTCCACGCGCCCAACACGTTCGGCGAGGTCGGTCTCGCCGGCAGCGACGAGGTCGGCGGCCAGCGTGTGGAGTCCGTGGGTGCATGAGCTGGCCTCGGTGACGACGGGAACCCGTCCGTTCTGGCTGGCCGTCAGCAGTGCCGCCGCGGTCTTGCGGGCCATCGTCGCGAGGCCATCGGTGAGCCCCTTGCTGCGCCACACGGTGCCGCAGCAGAGATCCTCCAGCCCCACCGGCAGGTGGACGCGCACCCCGGCGGCGTCACAGAGGCGGAGGAAGGCGAAGGCCGCCCCCGCTTCCCGGCCATTGGCCCGCGCCTTCCGGTCGCCGGACTGCGCTGCCGGAGCGAACAATTCGCCCATGCACGAGGCGAAGAGGACGACGTCACCCGGGTCGTGCCTGGCGTCCGTGCGGCGGCTGAGCCCCGGGCCCGGGAGGTCGTCTCCGACGAGCGGGATCAGGTCCGCGGATGCGACGCGCCGGGCCGCGCTCGTGGCGGTCGTCAACACCCCGGACGGAACCCGGTCGGAGACCGCGATGCCCGCGCGCAAGCCGGTCAAGGTGGTCGCCCAGTGCTCGGCGAGGCCGTCGGCGATGCGTTGGGCCGCAGCGGGTTGGGCGTCGTGGCGATGGTGTTTCATGACGACGCCGGTGTCGATGCCGACCGGGCAGTTGAGCAGGCAGAGGGAGTCCGCGGCGCAGGTCTGGACCGCGGCATACGAGAAATCGGCGGCGAGGGCCTCCCGGCGATCCCCGTCGGCGGCCTGGAGCTCGCGCATCAGGACGATCCGCTGCCGCGGCGTGGTTGTCAGATCCTTTGCCGGACAAGCGGGTTCGCAATATCCGCACTCGACACACCGGTCGACCGCCGGGTCGACGACCTCCGGGATCTTCAGGTCCTTGAGGTGCTGCTCGGAGTCGTCGGTGACGATGACACCGGGGTTGAGGACGTGGTTGGGGTCGAACAGCCGCTTGATCTCCCGGATCACCTCATAGAGCTCCGGGCCGTACTGCCGCTCGACATAGGGCGCCATGATCCGCCCGGTCCCGTGCTCGGCCTTGAGCGAACCGTCCGCCGCGAGAACGAGATCCACGAGGTCGTCGCTGAACGCGGCATACCGCTCCAGCTGGGCGGGATCGCGCAGGTCGGGGTCGATCATGAAGTGGAGGTTGGCGTCCTTGGCGTGGCCGAAGATCACCGTCTCCCCATATCCGTGGGTGGCGCAGAGCCGCTGGAGGTCGCCGACGAGGCCGGTCAACGCGGGCATGGGCACGACGACGTCCTCGAGGAGGGCGGTCGATCCCGCCGGCCGCGCGCCCGCGACGGCCGTGTAGAGGCCCTTGCGCACCTGCCAGCGCACGGCGCGCTCGGCGGCGTCGGTCGTGAACTCGACGGGGTGGCCGAGGTCGGTCAGTCCGCCGAGCCCGGCAACGATCTGTCCGAGCGCGGCGAGGTGGTCGCGCAGGGCGTCTCGGTCGTCCCCTTGCGCCTCCACCAACAAGGCCGTATGCCGATCCACCCCCATGTCCCGTAGCGCCGGGACCGTGACCGGCAACCGCTGGGCGACGCGCAGGGACGCCGCGTCGAGGAGTTCGGCCGTGGCGACGCCTCCGTCGATGAGCGCGGGCAGGGCGTCGGTGGCGCGGGCAATGTCGTCGAAGACGAGGAAGGCGGTCCCGGCATACGGATGGAGGGGCACCGTGTCGAAGGTCGCTTCGACGATGAAACCCAGGGTGCCCTCCGATCCCACCATGAGGTGCTCGAGGATCTCGATGGGGCTGTCGAAGTCGAGAAAAGCGTTGAGCCCGTAGCCCATCGTGTTCTTCATCGAGAACAGGTGCCGGATGCGGGCGACGGATGCGGGGCGGCTGCGGACGCGGTCGCGGAGGGCGAGCAGACCGGCATACAGCTCGGGCTCGAGGATGCGCAGACGTTCGTCGGCGAAGGGCGCCCCGGTGTCGATCCTCGTCCCGCTCAGGAGGATGACGTCGAGGGCAGCGAGGGTGCGGTAGGTGTTCGCCGTCGTCCCGCACGTCATTCCCGAGGAGTTGTTGGCCACGACCCCGCCGATGGTGCAGGCGATCTCACTCGCCGGGTCGGGTCCGAGGATGCGGGCGTGCGGCCGCAGGCGGGCATTGACGGCCCGCACCGTCGCTCCGGGCTGACAGCGGACCTGCGCGCCGTTGCCGAGGACCTCGATATCGCGGAAGCCGCGCCGGGTGTCGATCAGGAGACCGTCGGTGACGGCTTGCCCGGACAGCGAGGTCCCGCCGGAGCGGAAGGTCACGGGCACCCCGGCCGCGGCCGCGAGGCCGACCGCGGTGGCGACGTCCTCGGCGTGGCGGGCCGTGACCACGGCTTGGGGGTGGAGGAGGTAATGGGAGGCGTCGTGCGCCATACGGGCTCGATCGAGCGCGCGATCGGACACCTGGTCCTCCCCGAGGACCCGGCGCAGACGGGAGGCGAGCGCGGGACCTGACTGCCGAGCTACTGGGTGGGGCATCATTGCTCCTTAAGGTGGTCCTACCATGTCAAGGTAGGGCCACTGAACGGTCCCTGCAAGCGGTGGTAGTGAGATAATGATTGATGTGACGCACGCCTCAGCACCTCCGGCCCGAGCCACCGACGACTCCGCTCGGCCCAAGGCCCGGCGCTCGACCCAATCGTGGCGGCCGATCCCCCGGTCACGGACCTACAGCTATGTCATCGACCAGGTGGACGAGCAGATCGTCAGCGGGGCTCTCGGCGTCGGCGATCGCCTTCCACCAGAACGTGATCTCGCCTCGATGCTCGGCGTGGGGCGTGGTGCCGTGCGTGAGGCGATGCGGGTGTTGGAGGCCTATGGCGTCGTCCGCACGGAGACGGGGACGGAGCGCGGGACCACGCTCACCGCGATGCCGAGCGAGGCACTGACCCAGATCCTCCGCCTTCACATCGGCCTGGCCAACTTCCCGATGGCCGATGTGATCGAGGCCCGGGTCATGCTCGAGCGATGGAGTGCCCGGCTGGCGGCCAGGCATGGCAGCCCCGCCGACCTCGAGGCCATCGCGACGGAACTGCGGCAGATGGAGCGGCTGGCCGGGGACCGCGAGGCGTTCAACGAGCACGACACGGCCTTCCACGTCGCCATCGCACGCGCCTCCAATAATCGCCTCGTCGCCGACATGACGACGGCGATCCGCGACTCGATGCGCTCGCTCGTGCTGGACTCCTTCCACTCCTACGAGGAGTGGGGCGGCCTGTCGGGTGAGTTGTGCGCGCAGCACCGGCGGGTCTATGACGCCATCGCCGCTGGGGACGCCGACGCGGCAGCGGACGCGGTCGAGCACCACATTCGCTCCGCCTACCAGACCCTGGACTGGGGCCGGGTCTAGCGGGCACGGGGCCGGGCGTCGCGTCCGCACGGAGCGTCGGACGCCCCGTGCGGCGAGTGCTCCTATTGGGGGGCGCGGCCGAGCATGGCCTTGCTGCGCGGGGTGACTCGCGACCAGATCGCTTGTTGGAGAGCGAGAGTCATCCAGCCGGCGATCGCCATGCCGACGATGTTGAGGGCGAGTTGGAGGGCTGACCCCCGGATCTCTCCCCACGCGCCGAAGGCGAGGCCGAGGCCGACATTGCCCGCGGCCGGGATCGTCGTGACCGAGATGAAGACCCCCGACAGGCCTCCGACCTTGGCCGACGTCAGTGACAGCACGCCCGCGGCCGCCGCAATGACGGCCACGACGAACGACCACTTGTCCGGCGAATAGATAAAGGCCGTGCCCGGGCGGGAGCCCACGATGTCGTCCCGGGTCACCCACCCGAGCGCCCGGCCCCCCAACGTGACCAATGTCGTGACGAGGATGGCGACACCGAACCCGACGAGCAGCGTGCGGGCGGCAAGCGCAAGCAAGTGCCCGCGCCGCCGCACCAGGGCCAGCCCGATGGCCGCGACCGCACCGAACTCCGGACCCAGGACCATTGCCCCGACGGTGAGGATGGCCGAGTCGAGGATGATCGCGATCCCCGCCAGGAGCGTCGCCAGCGTCATGAACGACAAGTAGGTCCAGTTGAGTTCAGAGTCCTCATAGGCCTTGCTCCCCACCTGGGCCCACACCACCGCGTCCGCGCTCGAGCCGGGGGCCCGCCGCTCAGCCTCGTAGGCGCCGTGCGAGAGCCAGGTGTCGACCTGCTCGACGTGGACGGTGCCGCAGCGGTGGACGCCGAGGGCGCGGAGCCCGTCGAGCGCTTCGTTGGCGCCCTCCCGGGCGATGTCGGCCGTGACGATGTCGCCTGGGGGCTTGATGCACGCGTTGCGATGCACCGCCACCGCGCTGACGTATGCCGCCCCCTCCAGCAGCGCGATGACGTCGTCGGTGAGGTCGCTCGGGGTGGAGACGCGCAGATGCAGCACGGACTCAGTCTGCTACGGCCGGGGTGTGGTGCGCCGGGCCGACCACGGGAGGGGCGGGGATCGGTCAGGGTGCGTCGAGGAGCGGCACATCCAGGTCGTATGCCAGCACGACCGCCTTAGCCAACGACGCTTCTTGGGTGGCGCTCAGGAACCCCACCGTCCGTCCCAGCAGGGTTGCCGGAATCCTCACGACGTTGTCGATCGAGACGGCACCGTCATGATCCAAGCCGTTCTGTGGCCCGACGAGAACTTCACTCGAGAGACACTTCACCGTCGACGTGATCGGCGCGACGGTCACTTTCGTCATGGCAGCTCTGGCTGCGCTCCTGGTCAGCACCAGGACCGGTCGCGTCTTGTAAAGCCTGGCCAGGCAGATCTCGCGCACGGCGTCAGGACTAGAGCGTGGCGTGCGCAACGGACCACGCCACCAGGTCATCCAAGTCATCCGCGGCACCGACTTCGCGCAGGATGTCGGCATCCCCCACCGCGGCCTGCCAGCGCATCAGCCGCTCCACTGCGGTGGCGACCAAGGCCGCACGACTCGGGGCCTTACCGTCAGCCACACTGGCGTCGAGGAAGGCGACCATCTGGTCCGGCAGCCGCACCGCAATCTGAGTGGTCACGGGGCCATGGTAGCGAAGCGCATCCCGTAGCGGGATTCAGACGGTTGTGGCGGGGCGGGCAGTACGGCCTTGGGCAACGAAAGGGGTGCGCCTCCTAGATCATCTTCCCCAGATGGGGGACCCCCACGGCCGATAGTGTCGGTAAGCCGAAACAGTGGCGGGCCCAAGCACCGGGACGTCTCGGCCAGGTCACCGGCGTTGGTAGATGTCGTGGCGATGGCCGACGGCGACGACGAGGACCAGCAGGACGCCGTCCTGGATTTCGTAGACGATTCGGTAGTCGCCGGTGCGGACACGCCACCCGCCATCGCCGCCGACAAGCTTGCGGGCTCCTTGGGGTCGAGGGTGCTCCGCCAGCAACTCAATGGCCGCCTGGATCCTGCGCCGAGCTGCCGGGTCCAGTTTTCGCAACTGCCGCACGACTGCCGGCGCGACCTCGATCCGATACGTCATGCCAGGCCGAGGTCGGCCTTGACCAGCTCCCACGGGATGGTGGCCTGTCCGTCCGCTATCTCCCCCCGGGCGGCGGCGGCGGTTTCGAGGTCAGCGAGATCCTCGGCCGCCGCGATGAGTCGGTCTAGGTCATCGGCGTCGATGACTGCGGCTACCCGATGCCCGCGCCGGGTGAGATACACAGGACTGTGCGCCACGCGGGCGGCGTCGACGACGTCGGCCAACCGGGCTCGTGCGTCACTCACCGTCATCTCGCTCATGTACTCCACACTACGGCGAAGGCGCTGTTTTGTACATTTCAGCGCTCGCTTCTAGCGCTGACAGGTAGACGACGAAGAGTCGGCTCGACTCGATGAAACTCCGGAGCCAGGCATGACCGCAGGCGAGAAGCCTCGACGCCGAGCAGCCTTCGATGCGTGCGAGCCGGGTCGCGTCCAAGGTGAACCGTGCGGGTGCGCTAAGACCATCACGGTTACGGCATACGACATGGGTGCCTGTTAAGGCGTCGGCGGTCGGCGTGACCCGGAAACGACATAACTCCCGGCCAGATGCTCTCCGGCCGGGAGTTTCGGGAAACCGCAAAGGGAAATTGAGGGAACTACCCACGAGTTCCCGAAACTCGCTGATCGGCGCGCACACAGCAGTCGGTCGTGCCCCAAGCACGGCGGGAGGGGCCCGCCAGGCACACCCCTTCCGGTCCGGACACGTGCATAGCAGGGAGGGCCATGACCTACCGGGGAAGTTCAAGCTTGGTGATCGGCGTGGTCTTCATCGAGAACGGCGATGAGGTGGTCCAACTGCACGATCATCTGCGGGAGGTCGTCGCCTGCCGTGGCGACGAGGGTCTCGACATCAAGGTCCCAGTAGCCGTGAACGATCCTGTTGCGCATCCTTGTCGCCGCGCGCCAAGCGATCGCCGAACCGGCGCTCTTCGTCTCCTGTGGCGTCCCGCATCTCCCGAAGGAGCAGGAGCTCACGCCGCATAGAGGGGCTGGGCGTCGGCGAGGACCTGCTCGCGGAGGTACTTGTTGACGGACCGACGCGCAACCAAGTCGACTGACCGACCGAAGAGATCAGCCAACTCGTCCTCAAGGTCGAACAGCCGGAACCCCAAACGAACGCCGGGCTTCAACACGTACAGCAGGTCCACATCGCTGTCTGCACCGTTCTCGCCCCTGGCGACCGAGCCGAAAACGTCTAGGGACGCGACGCCGGGCCACGGCGAAAGGAACTCAACTCGCCGGACCCCCTGCGGGACCGCGACATCACCTTGACGATGGATCTGCACGAGACCCAGCGAGGCGCTCGGCACAGCCCTGTGCCCGACACCATCTGGCTCGACGGTTCCCTCCACTGCTCCGCACCGCCGTGACTGTCGACGGCACCGACATCGAGAGCCACACGCGGCCCCACAAGAAGCGCTTGGACTTACGAGGGTCGCAGGCGGTCGGCGCCACCCCCTCAACGACGAAACTCCCCGCCGGATCATCTCCGGCCGGGAGTTTCGGGAAACCGAAACGGGCAGTTCAGGGAACTACCCACGAGTGTCCGAGGGGGGACTTGAACCCCCATCCCCTTGCGAGGACTAGCACCTCAAGCTAGCGCGTCTGCCAATTCCGCCACCCGGACGAGGTACGTCGCGCCGCCCACGGGAGCGTCGCAACGGAGGGAGACATTAGCACGCCCGCGCCGGAGGTTCCCAACCGGCATACGGCTGATCAGGCGGGATGGGGGAGGAGAGTCAACCGCCCTTCCGCCGTATGCCGACCCCACCGGTCCCGCACGACGGTCACGATCGCGTCGCCCTCCCCCCGGGCGACGACGATCATGCCTTGATGGTCGAACAACGGGGCGACCAGCCGATAGGCGAAGTCCAGCGGCACGACCGCGCCACCGAGGAGCCGCCGCGCGGCCTCCGCCATCGCCACGGCCTGAAGCGGCCCGTGAACGAGCAGCCCGGGATAGCCCTCGACGTCGCGGGCGAAGTCGCGGTCGTAATGGATACGGTGCCCGTTGTAGGTCAGCGCCGAGTAGCGCGCCAGGAGCGTCGGGGTCACCTCGATGGGCCACTCCCCCGCGACGACGGGGACCTCCGCGGGGGTGTCATCCGCGGCCGCAGCCGCGACCTTCTCCGGCGGCTGGCGATAGACGATGTGCTGATCCTCCTCGACGACGACGACAGCGCCCTGAGCGACCGTATGCCGCACCGTCACGAAGGTCATCGCCCCACTACGCCCGACCTTCTCCTGGGTGCGCGCGACCACACTCGTGCGCGTCGCGTCGCTGCCCACGACGAGCGGCGCGAGGGTTCGGACGCGCCCGCTCGCCCACATCCGCCGCAGTCCCGGGCCGGGCGGCACGGGGACGACACCACGCACGGGATGACCGTCCGGTCCGAGGTCGGCCTGGCGCGGCCGGTCGAGCAGATAGATCCAATGCCACAGCGCCGGCAGCCCGGCCGTCGCGAGATCGGGCAGGTCGACCCCGAGGAGCCCGGCCAGCCCCTCCGCCGGTCCAGCGGTGAGAATCTCGGTGCGCTCCGTCATCCCCGGACCTCCCTCTCCCCCAACGGAACCGCCCCCACCCGCGCCGACCCACCGACACACTCGCCGTCACGACCGCCAGCCATCAGTCCACCGCCCGGTGGTATGCCGACCGCTCCGGCCCCGCGACGATCCCGTCGTCGTGCAGCCTCCCGACCTCGGCGGAGTCGAGCCCGAGGACGTCGAGGAGGATCTCGTCGGTGTGCTCGCCGAGCCGCGGCGCGGGGCGGGCGGGGTCCTGCGGCATACCCCCGAATGTCAATGGCAGGCCGGGCATGAGGTAGTTGCCGATCCCCGGTTGGTCGACGAGGTGGAACATCGGGTTGTCGGTCGAGCAGTCCGGGTCGTGCTCGACGGTCTCGCGGACACTGCGATACGGCGCCCACGTCACCCCACCCGCGTCGAAGAGTTGCCGGACCTCGGCGAGCAGCTTGGTCGCGAACCAGGGCTCGAGGAGGCGGGCGATCTCGCGACGCGCCCGGAAGCGGTCGCCCTCCTTCGCGAAATCGAGCCGAAGCCGCTGGGCGAGAACCCCGATCTCCTCCCCCATCCCCGTCACCGAGACGAGGTTGTCCCACTGCCCGGGAGTCAGCCCCACCACCATGATCCGCTTGCCGTCGAGGGTGCCGAAGTCGGGGCCGAACGCGCCATACAGATAGTTCCCGTCCTTGGGCCGGTCGGCGTCGTTGACCATGACTTCCGCGATCTTGCCGAGGTGGCCGAGCATGGCGAAGGCGACGTCCTTGAGGGCGAGCTTGACCAGTTGCCCCTCCCCGGTACGCCGCCGATGACGCTCTGCCGCAAGCAGACCCGTCACCGACATCTGGCCGGCGATGCAGTCCCAAGCCGGGAGGAGATGGTTGACCGGCCGGTGGAAATCGGTCGGCCCCGTCACGAACGGCAGCCCCGTCTGCGGGTTGACGGTGTAGTCGACCTCCGACCCGCCGTCGCGGCGACCCTGGAGGTTGATCATGATGAGATCCGCGCGCAGCGCCTTCAGGCGCTCGTATGACGCCCACCCCCGCGGCGGGAAATTCGTCATGAAGATGCCCGCGTCCTCCCCCGGCGCGGTGATGAGGGCGGTGAGGATCTCCTGGCCCCGCGGCGTGCGGAAGTCGATCGCCAGCGACCGCTTCCCCTTGTTGAAGCCCGCCCAGAACAGGCTGTGCTGCCCGTCGAGCGTGATCGGCCAGCGGGTGTAGTCGAGTCCGCCCCCGATCGGGTCGAATCGGATGACATCGGCGCCCATCTGCGCCAAGGTCATCCCCGCCAACGGCATCGCGACGAACGCCGAACCCTCGACGATGCGCAATCCGGACAAGATGGTGCTCACGGCCGGCCCCTTTCCAGACATAGCCAGCCTTGCCCACCGGCCGGGGGCGCACAAGGGGACGGTCGTCACATGGGGCGGTGCCGGAGGGCGGGGTTGTCGGTGAGCCACGACACAATCGCCCGTATGCTGCTCGCCCGCCTCGTCGAGACCTCCGCCGCCCTCGTGGCCACCTCCTCCCGCAACGCCAAGATCGCCCTTGTCGCCGATGCGCTGCGCGCGGCGGGGTCTGGATTGGCGAGGGCCGACGCGGAGGGCGCTGACGATGCGACCTCTGTCGAGGCGAGGCCCGTCGAGGCGGGGTCAGAGGCGAGGTGCGGTGAGGCGGGGTTGGTCGCGGCATACCTCTCCACTGTGGTCCCGCAACGGCGCCTCGGCATCGGGTGGCGGGGTGCGGCCGACCTGCCCGAGCCCGCCGCCGACGCGAGCCTGACGCTGACCGACGTCGATGAGGCCTTCGAGGAGATGGCGCGGGCGGCGGGGCCGGGCTCGACCACCGCACGGCGCGCCGCCTTCGATGCCCTGATGGGGCGGGCGACGGCGGCGGAGCAGGACTACCTGCGCGGTTTGATCCTCGGCGGGGTCCGGCAGGGCGCGCAGGATGGCGTGATGCTGGCCGCGATCGCGCAGGCGGCGGGAGTGCCGCTCGCGGCGGTTCAGCGCGCGGTGATGCTCGCGGGATTCGCCGGCCCGGTGGCGCAGGCGGCCCTGGCGGGGGGCGAGGCGGCGTTGGCCGCGGTCCGACTCGAGGTCGGGCGGCCGCTGCGCCCGATGCTCGCCGGAAGCGCCCCCGATGTCGCCGCCGTGGTCACCGGCGAGGAGGAGGTCATCCTCGAACGCAAGATCGACGGCATTCGGATTCAGGCCCACAAGAGCGGTGGGGTGGTCCGGTTGTTCACGCGATCGCTCGACGAGATCACCGAGCGCCTCCCCGAGGTCGTCGACGTCGTCGCCGCCCTTCCGGCCGAGGACATCGTCCTCGACGGCGAGACGGTGGCCGTACGCCCGGACGGGCGGCCGGAGCCGTTCCAGGTCACGGGCTCACGGACGGCGTCGAGCACCGATCCCGCTCAGCTGCGGGTCACCACCCCGCTGGCGACGAGCTTCTTCGACCTGCTCCATCTCGACGGCGTGGACCTGCTCGACCTGCCCCTGGCCGACCGGATCGCCCGGCTCGATGCGCTCCTTCCCCCCGACGCGCGCATTCCCCGGGAGCGCCTTTCCGATGCGCGGGAGGCGGCCGCGTTCTTCGCCGCCCAGGTCGCCGCGGGCCATGAGGGTGTCATCGTCAAGGACCCGAGGAGTCCGTATGCCGCGGGCCGCCGCGGCGCGGGCTGGGTCAAGGTGAAGCCACGGCATACCCTCGACCTTGTCGTCCTTGCGGTCGAGTGGGGTAGCGGTCGGCGCCGGGGCCTGTTGTCCAATATCCATCTCGGAGCGCGGGATCCGCGCACCGACGAGTTCGTCATGTTGGGCAAGACGTTCAAGGGCATGACCGATGCCATGCTCGCCTGGCAGACCGAGCGCTTCCAGGAGCTCGAGGTCCGCCGGGACGCCTACACGGTCCATGTCCGACCGGAGCAGGTCGTCGAGATCGCCTTCGACGCCATTCAGCGCTCCAGCCGCTATCCGGGCGGTATGGCGCTGCGGTTCGCCCGGGTGCTGCGCTATCGCGACGACAAGAGCGCCGCGCAGGCCGACACCCTCGACACGGTCGTCGCCCTGCGGGGGTGGTGATCGTGCCGGGGTGCGAGCGGGCTGCGGGGGAAGGGGTCGGCATACGCTGGCGTCATGTCGCCGCCCGAGCCCCGCCCTGGCGTCCGGCTCGACTCGGTGCGCGCCACCCGCTTTGTCACTCCGCTGCGGGAGGGCGGCTCGCTGCCCGGGATCGTCGAGGCGGACGACCTCGGCACCTATGTCGTCAAGTTCCGCGGCGCTGGTCAAGGGCTGAAAGTCCTTGTCGCCGAGGTGATCGTCGGCGAACTCGCGCGCGGCCTCGGCATCCGGACCCCCGATCTCGTCGTCGTGGAACTCGCGCCCGCGATCGCGAAGTACGAAGCCGACGAGGAGGTTCAGGACCTCCTCAACGCCAGCCTCGGAACCAACCTCGGCATCGACTTCCTCCCGGGAGCCTTCGGGTATGACGGCAGTCGGCCGCCGTCGCCTCAGGAAGCCGCCGACATCATCTGGCTCGATGCGTTCACGGCCAATATCGACCGGACCTGGGCCAACCCGAACCTCCTGGTCTGGCATGGGCGGGTGTGGACGATCGACCACGGTGCCGCGCTCTATTTCCACCACGCGTGGCCGCGGCGAGAACCGGCCCCCGAACGCTTCGCCGCGCAGCCCTTCGACGCGAGCGGGCATGTCCTCGCCGACGTCGCCGGTCCCATCCGGGACGCCCACGCCCGGCTCGCCCCACGAGTGCCCGAACTTGTCGGCGACGTTCTCGCGCGGGTACCCGACGACTGGCTGGAACCGACGCCGTGGTTGGCGGACGCGGGGGCGGTGCGGGCGGCATACGCGGCCCATTTGCGCGCGCGCCTGGACGCCCCCTCGGCGTGGTTGCCCGGGGGCGCGCCGTGATCCCCTACCAGTACCTCGTCCTGCGCTGCGTGCCCCGGGTGGACCGCGAGGAGTTCGTCAACGTCGGGGTCGTGGTGTTCGCGCAGGACGCCGGTTTCCTCGACGCCGCCTTCGACGTCGACGCCGCGCGACTGGCGGCCTTCGCGCCGGAACTGGACCTGGCTGCGGTCACCGAGGCGCTCGCGGTGGTCCGTGATGTATGCCGAGGGCTCACCTCCCGCGGCCGGCCCGCCTTATCGACCCCCGGCCGCCGCTTCGGCTGGCTCGCAGCGCCGCGTTCGACCGTGGTTCAGCCCAGCCCTGTCCACGGGGGCTTGACCGACGACCCCGCGCAGACCCTCGCGGATCTCACCGACCGCCTTGTCCGGCCGCCCCGGACGCGGCCAGCCGGTCACTCCCCAAGCGCTGCCAGGACGGCCACGAGGAACCCGAGGAAGAACATCGACCCGAGCACGACCGACTCCTTCTCCTCGTGCGCCTCGACCAGCAGCTCCTCCACGACGAGATAGAGCAGCGCCGCCGCTCCGAACGCGAGCACCGCGCTCATGACGGTCGTGCTCACCGACCCGAGGAAGAGCGCGGCCCCGACCGCCCCGACCGCCGTCGTAAGCCGAGCGGCGTGCGGCGAGGATCGCCCTCGGCGGTTGCCCCGACTCGGTGAGTTCGGAGCAACGGACGCCCCAGGAAGAGCACCTCCAGAGTCCGGGCGACGGTGGGTGACCTGGTCGGGCCGCCGCCGCCGGACCGACGAGGACCCCGTCGAGCAGGAGATCGACCGCCATCGCACCCAACATCCCGATGGGCAGCGTGGCCGCGGCCGCGGCAGTCACGGCCTGTCGGCGGAGGGAGCCCTTCCGGGCGGCTTCGGCGTTCTCCTCCTCCGTATGCCGACCGTAGGCCCCCAATGCCAGCACGAGGGCGGCGCCCGCCACGAACCCGACCACCGTCCAGACCAGGTGACCCTCGGCGCGCAGTTCGGGCATGATCTCGCCGACCAAGGCCGCCATGACGACGCCAGCGGCGAAGTGCTGGACGCCGCTGACGATGCGCTGACCGGGCGGCCGGACGGCGGCGACGACGGCGCCGATCGCCGACGCGGCGACCGGGAGGGCGACGAGGGTGGCGGCCTCGACGCGGTCCTTCTTTCTCGGGTGGGGACGTCGGTTCAGCGTCGAACGCACGGGTGTCGGGAGGATCCTCGCGCATCCGGAGCGCCCACGCCGCCACAGCCGCGGCAGCGGCGACATTGAGCGAATCGACGCCCCCGCACATGGGGATGCGCACCGCGAGATCGACGGCGCTCATCGCCCGCCCGCTCAGGCCGTCTCCCTCCGTGCCGAGGACGAAGGCGAGCCGTTCCGGGGGATCGTCGGCGAGGGCATCGAGCCCGACCGCGTTGGGCGTCAGCGCCAAGGCGGCCGTGACGAAACCCTGGTCGCGCAGCGCATCCAGCCTCCCCGGCCAGGGGTCGATGCGCGTCCACGGCACCTGGAAGACCGTCCCCATCGAGACCCGGACGGCCCGCCGATAGAGCGGGTCGGCGCAGCGCGGGGTCACCAGCACCGCGTCGACCCCGAGGGCGGCCGCGGACCGGAAGATCGCGCCGACGTTGGTGTGGTCGACGATGTCCTCGAGGACGAAGATCCGTCGGGCGTGCTCCAGCACTTCCGCTAACGGGGGCAGGTCCCGCCGGTGCATGGCGGCAAGTGCGCCCCGGTGGAGGTGGAACCCGGTGAGCGCCTCCAGGGAGGCGCGGTCAGCGGCATACACCGGTATGCCGTGCGCCTCCGCCGCGGCCACCACGTCCGCGAGATCCTCCACCCACCGACGCTCCATGAGGAAGGACCGGGCGGCATATCCCGCGGCGAGCGCGCGGCGGATGACCTTCTCGGACTCCGCGATGAAGAGCCCACGTTCCGGTTCGACCCGACGACGCAAGGCGACGTCGGTCAACCCGACGTAGTCGCGCAACGCCGGGTCGGCGAGATCGGTGATGTCGATCGGCATACGGGATCAGGAAAACCAGACGAGTTTGACGATGCCGACGACGCCCACGACGAGGATGACCGCCCGCAGGACCGGCGGCGGGAGCCGGCGCCCGATGCTCGCCCCGAGGAAACCGCCGATGATCGCCCCGATCGTGATGAACAGGACGACCCACCAGTCGATGTGATCGCGCGCGACGACGAGGAAGACGAGGGCGGCGACGATATTGACGCACGTCCCGAGGACGTTCTTGATGCCGTTGAGGCGCTGCAGATCACCGGTCGCCAGGGTGCTCAACAGACCCATGAGGATGACGCCCTGGGCGGCCCCGAAGTATCCGCCGTAGATCCCGGCGACGAGGATGCCACCGAGCAGCGCGGGGAACTGCCAGCGCGGCGCCATACCCGCCTCGTGGTGGTGCTCCCGGGACCAGGCCTGGATTCGGGGACCGAAGGCCACCATGAGCAGCCCGAAGACGATCAACACCGGAACGATGGCGGAGAACGCCGACGCCGGCAGCACGAGCAGGAGGATCGCGCCGATCGCGGAGCCGAGGATGGACATCGGCATCATCCGTAGGAGCACCCGCGAGGTGCCGGCCAGCTCGCGGCGGTAGCCGAAGGACGCGAAATCACTCCGCCCGCGACGAGCCCGAGATTGTTGGACACATTGGCGGTCACGGGGGGATAGCCGAGCAGCAGCAGCACCGGGAATGTCACCAGCGACCCCGACCCGACGATGGCGTTGATCGTGCCCGCCCACATCCCCGCGAGGATCACCACGAGGGCGTGCAGGAGAGACACCTCCCCACCCTAGGCCGTCATTGCCCCTAGGGTGAGCGCGTGACCACCGTGGGGAAGCGCACCCTGGTCCCCGCGCTGCTCGTCCACTGCTATACGGCAGTGGGGACCGTCCTCGCGCTCTACATGGTCCATTGGTCCTATCAGGGACGAGTCCGGGACGTCCTCTGGCTCTTCCTCGTCGCGATGATCATCGACGGCACCGACGGGTTCCTGGCCCGCCGCTTCCAGGTCAAAGTGGTCACGCCGTGGTTCGACGGGGCGCTCCTGGACAACATCGTCGACTTCATCACCTACGCGTTCGCCCCGATGCTCCTGCTGTGGTCCAACGGCTATCTGCCCGCGGGGAAGCTCGGCGGGGTCGTCGCGTCGATCCCGGTCCTCGCGTCGTGCTATCAGTTCTGCCGGTCGGACGCCAAGACCGACGACCACTTCTTCATGGGCTTCCCGAGCTACTGGAACATCCTCGCCTTCTATGCCATCGTCTGCTCGATGTCGCCGGCCTGGACGACGCTCCTGACCGTCGTCCTCGCGATCCTCGTGTTCGTCCCGGTGAAGTACATCTATCCGAGCCGCACCGACTTCCTCTGGGCCGCCAATATGACGCTCGCCACTGTGTGGCTGGGGTTGTATGCCGCGATCACCGCCGCGCTTCCCGACCCGTCCGCGCTGCTGGTCGCCCTCTCTCTGGTCTATGTCGGCTACTACATCGCGGTCAGCCTCTATATGACGGTTCGGCGGACACCGGCCGCTGCCTAGCACCAGTGGCCGCGGCCGCAGGGGGTCCGGATGCTGATCGACGCCTCGGGCCGTCACGGACGTCGAGCGGAACGGAGAGTCACCATGCGCACCACCGACGGCGACGGCGTTGTCGTCGCCGCATTGGTCATCGAGCCCGGCACCCGCGCGTCCTCGCGGCCTTCTGGGGCGGGATACTGAGCCGCGAGGTCACCCCCGCGTCGGGCGCGGTGGAGCTGCTTGGCAGCCCGACCCAGCCGACCCTCCGTTTCGTCCAGGGTGACTCGCCGCCGGGCCGGCCCAACCGCATGCACCTGCATCTGACCAGCGACACCGCAGCGCACCAGGACGCCAAGCCATTCTGTTGCTCGATCCCGACGACAACGAGTTCGAGCTGGAAGCGGCCCCGTAGCCGGCGCGCACCCGGGCGCAAATCCTCCGCACAGGTCAGCCCCGGTCTGGGACCCTTTCCTTCCCGCCTCCGTCGCGCCCTACTGCTGCGGCGGCGCGGGATAGGCGGCCGGCGGGAAGGGGCGGGTCGGCATACCGTCCTCGGCACCCGGCGCGGTCACCGGTGCGCTCTGGGGCATCGCTGACGTGGGTGGCATCGCCGGAACGGGCGGGGCCGCCTGGACAGGGGGCGCCGGCAGGGCGCGTGGGTCGGTCGCGGGTGCGTTCCCGGCCTGCGGGTCGGTGACCCGCGGATCGGCAGCGGGCGTGGACACGCGCCGAGGCACGGTGCGTTCCAAAGCCTCGATCTCCGCCGCGCCGGCCTGGCCTCGCGCCTCCTCGAGCGCCTTGGCCGGGTCCTCGAGCACGGTGGCGGCGAAGGCATTGGTCGACTGCTCCGGCGGCGCCACCCACTCGTCGTCGTTCTCCGACATCGGGCCGTTCTGGCCGCCGCCGAGGGTGTTGCCGATACCGCGCAGGGCGTCGGTGAGCTCGGAGGGGATGATCCACATCTTGTTGGAGTCGCCGCGCGCGAGTTGCGGAAGGACCTGGAGGTACTGGTAGGCGAGCAGCTTCTGGGTCGGCTTGCCGCGATGGATCGCGTCGAACACTTCCTGGATCGCGCGCGCCTGGCCCTGCGCCTCGAGGATGCGGGCCTGCGCCGAGCCCTCGGCCCGGAGGATGGACGACTGCTTCTCGCCCTCGGCGGTGAGGATGTTGGAGGCCTTGATGCCCTCGGCGGTCAGGATGGCGGCCCGGCGGTCCCGCTCGGCCTTCATCTGCTTCTCCATCGACTCCTGCACCGACATCGGCGGCTCGATGGCCTTGAGTTCGACCCGGTTGACCCGGATGCCCCACTTGCCCGTGGCCTCGTCGAGCACGCCGCGCAGCTGGCTGTTGATCTGGTCGCGGCTGGTCAGGGTCTCCTCCAGATCGAGGGAGCCGATCACATTCCGCAGCGTGGTGACGGTGAGCTGCTCGATGCCCTGGATGAAGTTGGCGATCTCGTAGACCGCCGACTTCGCGTCGATGACGGAGTAGTAGATGACCGTGTCGATGTTGACGACGAGGTTGTCGGAGGTGATCACCGGCTGCGGCGGGAACGACACGACCTGCTCACGGAGGTCGATATTGGCCCGCACCTTGTCGACAAAGGGCACGAGGATGTGGATGCCGCCCTCCAAGCTGCGCGAGTAGCGCCCCAGCCGCTCGATGATGAGCGATGTCTGCTGGGGCACGATCCGCACCGTGCGGAGGATGACGACGATCGCGAAGATCACGAGCAGTCCGAGGACGATCAGTCCGGGGGTCATGGTGACTCAACTCCTGCTGTTCCTGGCGCGGACCCGATGTCCGCCCCCCTTTTCTCAAGCTGTATGCCGCTGCCGCCCCTGGGCGCGGTCCGCGGCGCCGTCCCGGCCGTGCTTCAGTCCACCGCATCCTGGGGCAGGCTCGGAACTCCGGCAACGATGGCCGTCGCCCCCTCGATGGCGACGACCCGCACGGTTTCGCCGGGGTGGCACGGCCGACCCCCGGCTGAGGTGCGCGCCGACCAGATGTCGCCGGCGAGTTTGACCCGGCCGTCGTGGTCGTCGACGGTCCGCACGACATGGGCCTCCCGGCCGACCAGGCCGGGGGTGCCGATCCCGTGATCCTTGTCGAGCTCGAGGAAGCGGGACTTGGCGATCGGTCGGACGAAGCCGACGAAGAGCGCCCCGACGGCCACGGCCGAGATGACCTGCATGGCGAACGGAGCGCCGACGGCCGCCGCGGCGGCTCCGGCCAGGGCACCGGCGGCGAGCATGACGAAGACGAAGTCGACCGTCGCCGCCTCCACCGCCGCCAGGGCGAGGGCCAGCCCGAGCCAGCCCAGCCACGGGTTGTCACTGAGCCACTGCATCGTGTCCGGAGTCCTCCTCGTCCCTATCAGGTATGACGCTACGCCGGTTGCGGCAGTTCCGCCGCAACGACGCCGGTGCTGGTGTCCGCCCGGGCGGTGAAGCGGTCGCCGCGGCGCTCGAGGAGGAGGGGCATACCGAACGTGCGGGACAGGTTCGCGGCGGTGAGGGTGAGCTCGATCGGGCCCTGAGCGACGACCGCGCCCTCGCGCAGGAGGAGGACGTCGGTGAAATTCGGCGGGATCTCCTCGACATGGTGGGTGATCAGCACGAGCGCGGGGGCGTCGAGGTCGCCGGCCAGAGCGGCGAGGCGAGCCACGACATCCTCACGGCCGGCGAGGTCGAGGCCGGCACCGGGCTCGTCGAGGAGGAGGAGTTCCGGGTCGGTCATCAAGGCCCGGGCGATCTGAACCCGCTTGCGCTCGCCCTCCGAGAGCGTGCCATAGGTCCGTCCGGCGAGGTGAGCAGCGCCGAGGGCGGTCAGGAGTTCGTCGGCCCGGCCCTCGTCCAACCGGTCATACCTCTCCTGCCAGCGCCCGACCACCCCGTAGGAGGCGGTCAGGACGACATCACGGACCCGTTCACCGACGGGAATCCGCTCGGCGAGGGCGGCGGAGGCGAGGCCGACGCGCGGGCGCAGCTCGAACACGTCGACCGCGCCGAGCACCTCGGACAGAACCCCGGCCACCCCCTCGGTCGGGTGCATCCGGCCGGCCGCGATCTGGATCAGCGTCGTCTTGCCGGCGCCATTGGGTCCGAGGACAACCCAACGCTGCCCCTCCTCGACCTCCCAGTCGACGTCCCGGAGGAGGTACTTGCCCCCGCGAACCACACTCACGCCCGCGAAGGCAAGGACGTCACTCATGGCTCGACAGTAATACAGGGCCGTATGCCGCACCGACTCGGCGACGACTAGTCTCGCGTGCGTGACGCGCGCGGAGAGACCCGATCCGGAGGGCCCGTCGGGGCCGGCCCCGGTCGACGGGGAAACGTTCGTCGCCGCGCTGAGGGGGGCCGCGCCATACGTCCATATGCACCACGGGCGGACGGTGGTCGTCGTCGTCCCGGGTGAGATCTGCGCGCGACCCGACACCGACCGGCTCCTCGGCGACCTCGCCCTGCTCTTCAGCCTCGGGGTTCGCCTGGTGCTCGTGCATGGTGCCCGGCCGCAGATCGAGCACGAGTTGGCGGTCCGAGGGCTGGCCCCGACCTTCCACGGCGACCTGCGGGTGACCGACCCGGCCTCGATGGAGGCCGTCAAGGCCGCCGTCGGTGTGTTGCGGATGGACCTCGAGGCGCGCCTGTCGGCGTCGCGGACGGTGACCGTGCGCGAGGACGCCCAGCCGCGGATCGTCGGCGGGACCTGGGTGACCGCCCGGCCGGTGGGCGTGCGCGATGGCGTCGATCACGGGCTCACCGGCGTCGTGCGGCGGGTCGACATCGCCCAGATCCGCCAGGCCCTGGCCCAGGACCAGATCGTCCTGCTCTCCCCGATCGGCTACTCCCCCACCGGCGAGGCCTTCAATCTGCGCAATGCCGACATCGCCGAATCCGTCGCCACCGGCCTCGGCGCAGACAAACTCGTCTTCGTCCTCGAGTCGCAGCCCTGGTCGTGGCGAATGGCGGCCTCGGCGGGCGATGCCGGGCAACTGTCCGTCGGAGCGGCGGAGGAACTCGCCGCCCAGTTCGCCCGGACGATGTCGCCGGAGGACCGCAATTGCGTGCGCGCCGGCATCGCCGCCGTCCGCGGTGGCGTCCGCCGCGTCCACCTCATCGGGACCGAGGGCCACTCGCCCCTGCTGCGGGAGCTCTACACCCGCGACGGTGCCGGGTTGATGATCGCCAACGACGACGACTACGACTCGATCCGGCCCGCCAGCGTCGAGGACGCGGTAGCCATCGCCGACCTGATCCGGCCCCTGGAGGAGGCCGGTGTCCTGCGGCCCCGGTCGCGCGAACAACTCGAACTCGATATCGCGACCTTCTCGGTCATCGTCCGCGACGGGATGGTCATCGCGTGCAACGCCCTGGTGGAGTATGCCGCGGACGGCTCCGCCGAGTTCGCCTGCGTCGTCGTCCACCCGGACTATCGCCGCCGGGATCTCGCCGCGGCGCTCCTCCGCCGCGCCCGGGCGACAGCCCGGTCGCGTGGCTACTCGCGACTGTTCGCCCTCACCACGCAGACGCCGCATTGGTTCCTCGAGCACGGATTCGTCGCGGGCACCGTCGCCGATTTGCCGCGGGACAAACAGCGGGCCTACGACGCGGGGCGAGGCTCGCTCGTCCTGCTCCTCGACTCCCCCTGAGGCAGGTGCTCGCGCGGACCACAACGTCCGGGAGGATGGGCGGCCCTCAGGCCCCCAGCACCGAGCGGTAGACCTCGAGGGTCCGGTCGCCGATGCTCGCCCACGAGAACGAGTCGACCGCGCGCCGGCGTCCGGCGAGGCCGAAGCTGCGCGCCCGGTCGGGATCGCTGACCGCTTCGTTGAGGGCGGCAGCGAGGTCGGCGACGAACCTGTCGGGGTCCACCGGGGTCCCGGTCCCGTCCTGGACCTGCTCGATCGGCACCAGCCAGCCGGTCTCGCCGTCGACGACGACCTCGGGAATGCCTCCGGTCGCCGTCGCGACGACCGGGAGTTCGCACGCCATCGCCTCGAGGTTGACGATCCCGAGCGGCTCATAGACCGACGGACACACGAAAGCCGTTGCGGCCGTGAGCATCGCGGTCACCTGGGCGCGCGGGAGCATTTCCGGGACCCAGACAACTCCGTCTCGGGTGGTCCGCAGATCGCTCATCAGCGCCTCGACCTCGGCCTTGATCTCCGGGGTGTCGGGGGCACCGGCGAGGAGGACCACCTGGACCTCCGGCGGCAGCTCACGGCAGGCGCGCAGCAGATACGGCAGCCCCTTCTGCCGGGTGATCCGTCCGACGAAGATGACCGACGGCTTGTCCGGGTCGACGCCGTGGCCCCGCACCGTGTCGGGTCCTGGTCGGCGCGCCCAGATCGCCGAGTCGATGCCGTTGTGGACGACCTTGACCTTGTCGGGGTCGATCGACGGGTAGCTCTTGAGGACGTCCTTGCGCATCCCCTCGCTCACCGCGACGACGGCCGCGGCCGCCTCATACGCGGTCTTCTCGATCCACGACGAGAGCCGGTAGCCACCCCCGAGTTGCTCGGCCTTCCACGGGCGCATCGGTTCGAGGCTGTGCGCGGTGATGATGTGCGGCATACCCCCGAGGAGCGAGCTGGCGACGTGACCGGCGAAGTTGGCGTACCACGTGTGGGAGTGGACGATGTCGGCACCCTCGGTGCCGGCCACCATGGCCAGGTCGACCCCCATGGTCTGGACCGCGGCGTTGGCGGAGGCGAGTTCCGGCAGGTCGGGATGTCCGGTCGTGTCCGGCTCGTCACGTGCTGCGCCGAAGCAGTGCACCTGGACCGTCATATCGCCTCGACCGCGCAGGGCCCGGACCAGCTCGGCGACATGCACCCCCGCGCCCCCGTAGATGGCCGGTGGGTACTCCTTGCTGAGGATGTCTACGCGCATGCTCGAAACGCTAGCCCGTGCGGGGGACCGCCAGGCGGGCGCGGGCGACCCGGAATGTGCGAGAATTCGGGCCTCGGCGGCGGTCGGGACCCACTAGGTTGAACCTATGAGCCACGAAGAAGGAAACGAAGGTCCTCGCGATCGTGCTCGCCGGTGGAGAGGGGAAGCGGCTCATGCCGCTGACCGCGGACCGCGCCAAACCCGCGGTTCCCTTCGCCGGCATCTACCGGCTCATCGACTTCGCCCTGAGCAATGTCGTCAACTCCGGATACCTCAAGGTCGTCGTGCTCACGCAGTACAAGTCACATTCCCTCGACACCCATGTGACCAAGACCTGGCGGATGTCGACGATGCTCGGCAACTATGTCGCGCCGATCCCGGCGCAGCAACGCATCGGCAAGCAGTGGTACCTCGGCAGCGCCGACGCGATCTATCAGTCCCTCAACACGATCCGCGACGAGGAGCCCGACATCGTCGTCGTCGTCGGCGCCGACCACGTCTATCGCATGGACTTCTCCCAGATGGTCGACCAGCACCTCGAGACGGGTGCGGGTGTGACCGTCGCGGCCATCCGGCAGCCGATCAAGCTCGCCGACCAGTTCGGGGTCATCGAGGTCGACGACGAAAACCCCACCAAGATCGCGGCCTTCCGTGAGAAGCCGACCGACGCCAAGGGACTGCCGGACGCCCCGACGAGGTGCTCGCCTCGATGGGCAACTACGTGTTCGACGCCGACGTCCTCGTCGACGCGGTCACCAAGGACCACGACCTCGAGGGCAGCAAGCACGACATGGGCGGCGACATCGTCCCGAGCTTCGTCAGCCAGGGCGCGGGCTATGTCTACGACTTCCAGAAGAACGACGTCGACGGCTCCACCGACCGCGACCGCGGCTACTGGCGCGACGTGGGGACCTTGGACTCCTACTACGACGCCCACATGGACCTCGTCTCGATCCACCCGGTGTTCAACCTGTACAACTACGAGTGGCCGATCTACACGCACTACGGCTTCTTCCCGCCGGCGAAGTTCGTCCACGGCCACCACGGCCGATTCGGCGAGGCGCTCAATAGCGCGGTGTCCCCCGGCGTCGTCATCTCCGGGGCACGGGTCACCGGCTCGGTGGTCGGCCCGGCGGTCCGCATCCACAGCTACACCGAGGTCAACGACTCGGTGATCCTCGACGGTGTCAGCATCGGCCGGGGCTGCCAGGTGCCGCAAGACGATCATCGACAAGGGCGTCGTCCTGCCCGAGGGGACGATGATCGGGTTCGACCGCGCCCACGACGAAGAGCGCGGCTTCACCGTCACCGAGTCCGGTCTCACGGTTGTCGGCAAGGAGGCGAAGGTCGAGCGCTGAGCCGGTCGGCATACGGTTAAGGGGTGTTGATCCACCGCCCCGACCGGCTGCGGGCCGTCCGCGCCCATCCGCGCCTGCTCCTGGTCAGCGATGTCGACTCGACCTTCATCGCCCAGGAGGTCATCGAACTCGTCGCCGCCTATGCCGGGACCGCCGACCAGGTCGCCGAGGTCACCGAGGCCGCCATGCGTGGCGACCTCGACTTCGCCGAGAGCCTGCGGGCCCGCGTCGCCACGCTCGCCGGGGTGCCCGTCGCTGTCCTGCGCGAGATCCCGGCGCAGGTGACGCTGACCCCGGGTGCGGTGGAGGTCCTCGACTGGGCCCGCGCCAACGGTCACGTCGTCGGTCTCGTCTCGGGCGGGTTCCACGAGGTGGTCGACCCGCTGGCGGAGGCACACGGCATACGGCATGTGCGGGCGAACCGGTTCGAGGTCGCCGACGGGCGCCTGACCGGCCGGGTGGACGGGGCGATCGTCGACCGCCCGGGCAAGGCGCGCGCGGTCCGGGCGTATGCCGCGGCCGAGCACCTCCCCCTGGCCGCCTGCGTCGCCGTCGGGGACGGCGCCAATGACCTCGACATGATGGCCGTCGCGGGCCTCGGCGTGGCTTTCGCCGCCAAACCCCTCGTCGCCGCCGCCGCCGATGTCGCCCTGCCCGGGCCGCGGCTGGACGACCTCATCGCTCTCCTCGACGGGACACCCGCCGACCTCCACGCGGCCTCGCCGGCCGCCTATTAGGCTGGCCGAATGCCCCCGTCCGCCGCCACCCCCCGCCCCACCCTCCTGATCATCGGCGGCGCTGAGGACCGACGGGGTCGGGCCAGCATCCTCAAGCGCTTCGTCAAACTCGCCGGCGGGCGTAAGGCGCGCATCGTCATCATCCCGACCGCCTCCTCCTTCCAGGACGAGGTCGTCCAGGCGTATGCCGAGGTGTTCACCCGGATCGGCGTCGCCAGTTGGAGCGCGGTCAACCCGGCGACGCGGCTCGACGCCGGGGACCCGGCCGGGGTCGCGGCCATCGACGACGCGACCGGCATCTTCATGTCCGGCGGCTCCCAACTGCGGTTGAGCCAGATCTTCGCCGGCACCCCCCTCGGTGAGGCCCTCCACCGCGCCCATCGCCGCGGCGCGGTCATCGGGGGAACCTCCGCCGGAGCCTCCATCATGAGCGAGTTCATGATCTCCCTCGGCGACGAGGGCATCACGCCTCGCCAGCGCAGCAGCCAGCTCAGCCGCGGCCTGGGGTTCATCGAGGGCGTCGTCATCGATCAGCATTTCGCCCAACGGCAGCGCTATGGCCGCCTCATGTCGCTCATCGCGATGTCCCCGGACCTCATCGGGATCGGCATCGACGAGAACACCGCGCTTGAGGTCGTCGACGGCGTGCGGGCCACCGTGCTGGGCAAGGGCGGGGTCTATGTCCTCGACTGCCGCGCGGCCATCACCGACGCGCCGGATGCCCGCACCGGTGCGCCCCTTCTGGTTTCCAATGCTGTCGTGCACAGCCTGCCCGCTGGCGCTACCTTCGACCTCGAGAAGCTCGTGCTCGTCGACTTCGTCGAGAAGCACCCGGATCTCGACATCAAGATGACCATCGCGCAGTCAAGTCAGCCCTGACATCGCCGGTCCGTCAGCGGGCCACCGGCCGACCCCCGCCCCCTCGAGTTCGGAGCCCACGATGAGCCAGGATCGCCCCACCCCCACCGGACCGGCCGCGCCCGAGCTGAAGATCCTCGAGGAGCGGGTTTACCGCGGCGGCAACATCTGGTCCTATCAGCCGGCCATCCACCTGACGGTGGATCTCGGTGTGCTGGAGATGTATCCGACGGACACCCTTGCCCGGGTTCACCGACCGGCTCCTCGAGCTGCTGCCCGGCGTCGCCCAGCATTCGTGCTCGCGTGGTCATGAGGGCGGATTCGGCGAGCGGCTGCGGGAGGGCACCTGGCTGGGCCATGTCGCCGAACATGTGGCCCTCCAGTTGCAGCAAGAGGCGGGCCACGACCAGCGGCGCGGAAAGACCCGGATGGAGCGCGGGCGCCCCGGGGTCTACAACGTGGTCTACGGGTATGCCGACGAGGGCGTCGGCCTGTCCGCCGGCCGGCTCGCGGTGCGCCTGATCAACGACCTCGTCCAGCACGAGGAGGACTTCGACTTCGCCGAGGAACTCGACTACTTCCTCCGGCGCGCCGAGCGGACGGCCTTCGGCCCCTCGACTCAGGCGATCATCGAGGAGGCGGTCAGCCGGGACATCCCCTACATCCGCCTCAACTCCGCCTCCCTCGTCCAACTCGGCCAAGGCGTCCACGCGCAGCGGATCCGGGCGACGATGACGTCCAAGACGGGCGCGCTCGCGGTCGACATCGCCAGCGACAAGGATCTGACGACGAAGCTGCTCGCCTCCGCCGGGCTACCGGTGCCCAAGCAGGAGACCGTGCGCACCGTCGAGGGCGCGGTGGCCGCCGCGCGCGGGATCGGGCATCCCGTGGTGGTCAAACCCCTCGACGGCAACCACGGGCGCGGGGTCGGGCTCAATCTCATGACCGACGACGAGGTCCGCGAGGCGTTCGCCGTCGCCCTCGATCAGTCGCGGGGCGGCTGGGTCATCGTCGAGTCCTTCATCACCGGCAAGGACTATCGCTGCCTCATCGTCGGCGGCCGGATGCGGGCCATCGCCGAGCGGGTGCCCGCGCACGTCGTGGGGGATGGTCGGCATACCGTCTCGGAATTGGTGACTCTGACCAATGCCGACCCGCGCCGAGGGGTCGGCCACGAGAAGGTCCTGACGCGGATTCGCCTGGACGACAACGCGATCGAGTTGGTCCGCGAGCAGGGCTATGGGATGGACGATGTCCCCCCGGACGGGGAGATGGTCAAGCTCGCCTTGACCGGGAATATGTCGACGGGCGGGATCTCCATCGACCGGACCTTCGAGGCGCATCCCGACAACGTCGAGATCGCCGAGGAGGCGGCCCGGATGGTCGGGCTCGACGTCGCCGGCATCGACTTCATCTGCCCCGACATCACGCAACCGGTGCGCGAGACCGGTGGGGCGATCTGTGAGGTCAACGCCGCCCCCGGGTTCCGGATGCACACCCACCCCACGGTCGGGGAGCCGCAATTCATCGCCAAGCCGGTGGTCGACCTCCTGTTTGCCCCGGGGGCGCCCTCCCGGGTGCCGATCGTCGCGGTGACCGGAACCAATGGCAAGACGACGACGTCCCGGATGATCGCCCACATCTTCAAGGAGACCGGCAAGAAGGTCGGAATGACCTCGACCGACGGCGTCGTCATCGACGAGCGCCTCGTCATCAAGGCCGACGCCTCCGGGCCGCGGTCCGCCCGGATGGTCCTGCAGAACCCCAGGGTCGAGGTCGCCGTCATGGAGGTGGCCCGCGGCGGCATCCTGCGCGAAGGCCTCGGCTATGACCGCAACGACATCGCGGTCGTCACCAATATCGCCCCCGACCACCTCGGGATGCGGGGCATCGACACCCTCGAACAGCTCGCCGATGTCAAGGCCGTCATCGTGGAGGCGGTGCCCCGCAACGGATTCGCCATCCTCAACGCCGACGACCCGCTGGTCCGGGGGATGCGCAACCGTTGCAGCGGGTCGGTGATCTGGTACTCCATCCAGCCGCCGGACAGCCGCGAACGCGAGTTCATCGAGCGGCGCCTGCGCCGCGGTGGTCGGGCCCTCGTGCTCGAACCCACCGAACGCGGCGACATGATCGTCATCAAGGACGGCGCCCGGTCCATGCAACTCGCCTGGACCCACCTCCTGCCCGCGACTTTCGGCGGCACGGCGATGTTCAATGTCGCCAATGCGATGGCGGCCGCCGGCGCGGCCTTCGCCTCCGGCGTCGGCCTGCACGAAATCCGGCAGGGCCTGCGGACCTTTACCACGAGCTACTACCTCTCCCCCGGCCGGATGAACCTCATCCAGGTGCGCGGCAGCGAGGTCTTCGTCGACTACTGCCACAACGCCCCCGGGATGGAGGTGCTCGGCGCCTTCATCGACCGGTATGCCGACGCCAAGACCGCGACGTCGGAGTGGGGCAAGATCAGCCGCATCGGCATGATCGCCACCGCCGGCGACCGTCGCGACCAGGACCTGCACGACCTCGGCGCGGTCGCCGCCCGGTTCTTCGACGTCCTCGTCATCCGCGAGGACCAGCGACTGCGCGGGCGGCGTTCCGGCGAAGCGGCCGCGCTCATCCTCGAGGGTGCCCGGGCGGCCCAGACCGCCGGCGCCGCGCGCGTGCGCCAGATCGAGACGGTCCTGGACGAGGTCACCGCGGTGCGCCACTGCGTCGCGCGGGCCAACCCGGGCGACATCGTCGTCCTCTGTGTCGACCAGCACGCCAAGGTCGTCGCCGAGTTGGAAACCCTGACCCATACGGCCCAAGCCGGCGCCCGCGCCACCGAGCACGGTGGGGACCCGGACTGGGAGTAGTCAGGGCCCGCCGGGCGCGTTCTCGCAGTGGCGGGGCGCGCCCTACGGGTGGTCGCGTGGGGGACGCACCTGCGCGGCATACCGCATCAGCGCGGCGCGGTAGCTCGTGGTGTCCTCGTCGGCCGAACGCGCCAGGAGCGCCTCGACGAGGTCGGCAACGGCGGTGGCCGCGTGCCCCGCATCCAGCTGCGCGAGGGCGCGGAAGGCGACGATAGCCGCGCTCTCGGGGCGCTCCACCGCCAACTGGTCGAGCACGGCGATCGCCTCGTCGCTGCGTCCCAGAGTGCGCAGGCTGGACGCGAGTTGAACCCGGGCTCGATGGCGATGCGGCTCCCGCAGACCGCCGTCGAGGGCGCCCTGATAGGCCGGGACCGCCTCCGCCTCCCGTCCCGCCGCGTCGAGGGCGCTCGCATACTCGTAGACCGCGCGCGGGTCCCCCGGGAGTTCCGTCCGCAGAGCCTCGGCCGCGTCGACCCGGTCGTCGTCGTCCGGGCGCGACCAGAGGGCGGCGAAGTCGTCCTCCCGCTCGTGTTTGCCTTGCGCGACAACAACCTTTCGCCGTATGCCGACCGCATCCTCGGCGTGTCCCCGCCTGGGCGATCCACTCCACGAGCGCGTCCCGCTGCTCATGGGTCATGACCGCGACGACGTCGCCGTCGCGCGCACTCTGCGCCAAGGCCAGCGCCGCGGCCGCCTCGTTGCGGTAGGCCACCACGCCGGCGACTCCGGCCCGCGCCAGTCCCG
This sequence comes from Nostocoides sp., assembly GCA_016702415.1. Taxonomy (GTDB): domain Bacteria; phylum Actinomycetota; class Actinomycetes; order Actinomycetales; family Dermatophilaceae; genus Nostocoides_A. Next base: position 206,777 of record JADJEA010000023.1, on the reverse strand, counting down.
CCCCGAACTGCTGCTCGAACTCCGCCGTCGTGCGGCCCCGCAGATAGTGCTCCCTGTGGGCGATGACGACATGGTCGGCCCCCTGGCCGGCGATCTCGCCGAGCGCGCGGAGGATCTCGTCGGTCCGGTCCCCGGCCGTCCCCAACGCCAGCAGGACGCGACCCCCCGGAGCCGTCAAGCCGCGGGCGACGTCGAGGAGGGCCACCAGTCCCGCCTCGTTATGGGCGAGGTCGATGATGACCGTCGCTTCGCCGTCGGTGGCGGGGATGCTGTAGATATTCATCCGGCCGGGGTTGAGGCGCGCATCCGTCTCGAAGGTCCGCAGCCCCTGGGCGACAACGTCCGGGATCAGGCCGAGGGCAAGACCGGCCGCCGCGGCGGCTAGGACGTTGGCGACATTGTGGACCGACAGGCCGGACAGGGTGGCCGGGACGTCGGCGAGCGCGACGATCCGCTCGGTGCGCCCGCCGGGATGGGTCACGGTGACATCCCCGTCGACGACGGTGATCCCCCGACCGCCGGCGTCCACGGCCTGACGCAGTGCAGGTGCCGCCGGGTCCAGCGCGAACGCCCACGGGCGGGCGCGGCTGCGGGTGCGCATCGCCCAGACGCGGGGGTCCTCGCCATTGAGGACGACCCAGCCACCGGGCTTCGTCACGGTCGTGATGATCGCCTTGACCTCGGCGAGTTGGTCGAGGGTGTCGATGCCCTGCAGCCCCAGGTGGTCCGCGGAGACATTGGTGACGACGCTGACGTCATTGACCGTCACCCCCATCCCTCGAAGGAGCAACCCGCCCCGGCGGTCTCCAAGACACCGATCTCGAGGCCGGGCGCATCGAGGACACCCCGCGCCCCCGCGGGTCCGGAGTAGTCCCCGGGCTCGACGACCTCCCCCATGACGACGATGCCATCCGTCGAACTCCACGCCGTCGTCTTGCCGGCGGTCATGCACAGGTGGGCGACGATCCGAGTGGTCGTCGTCTTGCCATTGGTCCCGGTGATCGATACCACCGGGACGTGGGGAACCCGCACTGTCGCCGCCGATCCCGGCGCGGCGGCGACCATCCTCGCAGCCAGGTCCGCGACCGCCGGGTCGACGGCGGCGCCGTCGAGGAGGTCTTGCAGCAGCGGGGCGAGGCCGTCGCCGAGGATCTCCGCGCGCGAGCGGGAGCGCCATACGGCCGCGACGGTGACGTGCCCGGGAGCGTGCCCGGGACGCACCCGGACCCCCACCCGGGAGACGCCGGCGGCGCGGGCGACGGCGCGCACGGCATACACCGCCAGGCGTTGGACGAAGACCTGCCGCTGCGCCGACCCCGGCTCACCCGCCCGGGATCGCATCCCGAGCGCCGACGCGATCGGGGCGACGACACCGGCCGGGGCCTGGAGGTAGGCGGTCAGATCGAGGCGGATCTTGAGGGCGGGCTTTGGGAAATAGAGATTCGGACCTTCGAGGAGGCGCACCTCCTCGGCGGTGACAGCGGGCATCGCGGCCTACTGCCCCATGGCGTGGACGCCACCGTCGACGTGGACGATCTCGCCCGTCGTCGCCGGGAACCAGTCCGAGAGCAGGGCGACACACGCCCTCGCTGTGGGCACCGGGTCGGAGACATTCCAGCCCAGCGGCGCGCGCTCGTCCCACACGCGCTCGAACTGCTCGAAGCCCGGGATCGACTTCGCGGCGGTCGTGCGGATCGGGCCGGCGGCCACGAGATTGCAGCGAATCCCCTTGGGCCCCAGGTCGCGAGCCAGATAGCGGTTGGTCGACTCGAAGGCCGCCTTCGCCACACCCATCCAGTCATAGACCGGCCACGCGAACTTCGCGTCGAAGGTCAGCCCGACGATGGACCCGCCCGCCTCCATCAGCGGCAACGCGGCCACCCCGAGTGCCTTGAGGCTGAACGAACTCACCTGGATCGCCGTCGCGACATCCGACCACGTTCCTTCGAGGAAGTTGAAGGCGCCTTGCGGGGCGAATCCGATCGAATGCAGGACCCCGTCCAGCCGGTCGGTGTGCTCCCGCAGCCGGTCGGCGAGCGTGTCGAGGTGCTCCTGGTCGGACACGTCGAGTTCGACGACCGGTGGCGTGCTGGGCAGCCGGCGTGCGATCGTCTGGGTGATCTTCATCGTCCGTCCGAACGACGTGAGGATCACGGTCGCGCCTTCCTCCTGCGCGAGCCGGGCGACGTGGAAGGCGATCGAGGAGTCCATCAGGACCCCCGTGATCAAAAGGGTCTTGTCCTGCAGCAGCATTCCGGTCCTTTCGTATGCCTTGTGGCCGGTCGGTGGGGGTGAGGCGCCAGCGCGGGCAGGGTCAGTGACCCATGCCGAGACCGCCGTCGACGGGGATGACGGCCCCGGAGATGTATGCCGCGTCCTGCGACGCCAGGAACACCACCGCCGCCGCGACCTCCGCCGGTGTGGCGAACCGTCCCGCGGGAATCGCCGCCTTGTAGGCCTGTTGCCGGTCCTCGGGAAGCTCGGCAGTCATATCGGTCTCGATGAACCCCGGGGCCACGACATTGGCGGTGATCCCGCGACCGCCGAGTTCACGGGTGATCGACCGCGCCAGCCCGACCAGACCGGCCTTGCTCGCCGCATAGTTCGCCTGCCCCGGGCCACCGTAGAGACCGACGACGCTGGAGATGAAGACGATCCGTCCGAAGCGGCGCTTGATCATCCCGGTGCTCGCCCGCCGGGCACACCGGAACGCGCCGGCGAGATTGGTGTCGATGACCGCCGCGAAGTCGTCGTCGGGCATCCGCATCAGCAGGCCATCCCGGGTGATACCGGCATTGGCCACCAGCACCTCGACCGGCCCGCCCAATGCTGCCTCCGCCGCGGTGAAGGCGGCGTCGACGGAGGCGGTGTCGGAGACGTCTCCGGCGACGGCGGGCAGATCCTCGGGTGCCTCGCCGCTGCGGGCCATCACGACGACATTGTGGCCGGCGGCGCGCATGGCCAACGCGATCGCGAGCCCGATCCCGCGATTGCCGCCGGTGACGAGGACGTTGCGGGCAGTCATACGAGTGGGTCTCCTTGGTCCGGCGTTTGGGCGTAGGACGAACCTAGTGGACCCGAGTGCGGGATGCCCGGCGGCAACGGACGTACGCTTGCAGGATGCGGAAGGCGACGCCCGTGGTGGTCCAGTCGGTCACCAGCGCGCCGGAGAGCCTCCAAAAGGAGCAGGAGGCGCGGATCAAGCGCTATCTGCTGACCATGCTCATCCGCACGGGGTGCTTCGTGGCCGCCGTCCCCCTGCACGGGTGGATGCGGTGGACCTCCGTCGCGATGGCGGTCGTCCTGCCCTATATCGCCGTGGTCTTCGCCAATGCGGTCAAGCCGCGGGCGGTGGGTGTCGTCGCCCCGGTCCTGCCGACGGCGTATGCCGTGCCCTCCCTCCCCCCGCCGCGACGCGACTGAGGACCGCACCCGCGCCCCGAGGGGCGTCACCCGCCGATGGCGGACATGGGCCGGTCGGGCTGGTGGAAGCCCGAGGTCCCGATCCCGTGTCCGGGGGCCTTGCGCCACATTTCGTCGCGGATCACTTGGGCCAGATCGGCGTCCGTCGCGCCCGAGCGCAGCGGCGTGCGCAGATCGGCCTCGGAGTTGGCGAATAGGCAGTTGCGCACCTGGCCGTCGGCCGTGAGGCGCACCCGGTCGCAGTCCCCGCAGAACGGCCGGCTGACGCTGGCGATGATGCCGACCGTCGCCGGGCCGCCGTCGATGAGGAAGCGCTCGGCGGGTGCGCTTCCCCGGCCGGGCACTGGCGTGAGGGTGAAACGCTCCCGCAGTCGCTGTTCGACCTCGTCCGCGGTCACCATCGAGGTGGCCTGCCACTCGTGGCCGGCATCGAGCGGCATCTGCTCGATGAACCGCAGTTCGTACCCACGCTCCATGCACCACTGCAGCAGATCGGCGACATCGGCGTCGTTGATTCCCCGCATCGCCACGGCGTTGACCTTGACCGGTGCCAGGCCCGCCGCGGCGGCTGCCTGCAAGCCCCGCTCGACGTCCGCGAGCCGGTCACGACGGGTGAGCGCAAGGAATTCGCCCCGGTCGATCGTGTCGAGAGAGACGTTGACCCGGTCCAGGCCAGCGGCCGCCAAGGGCGCGGCGAGCCGGTCGAGTCCGATCCCATTGGTCGTCATCGCGATCGTCGGCCGGGGATCGAGCGCGGCGATGCCGGCGACCACGTCGGGGAGACTGCGCCGCAGGAGCGGTTCCCCACCGGTCAGCCGCACCTGACGCACCCCCAACCCGACGAGGACCCCGACCAGCCGGATCAGTTCGGCGTCGGTGAGCATCTCCGGCTTCGGCAGCCAGGGCAGTCCCTCCGCGGGCATGCAATAGGTGCAGCGGAGATTGCAGCGATCCGTGACCGACACCCGCAGGTCCCGGGCGACCCGGCCGAACGCGTCGACGAGCGGCCCGTCGGGGCGGCGGGTCGGCATCGGCAGGTCGGTCACAGTAGGCCACCCTAAGACGCCGGGACCCTTTCTCAGGCAACCGAACCCCCGTCGGTGTGCGTTGATGAGGTATGCCGCGCGCTCCCCCTCGAGCGCGAGCGCGACGGTGCGTGCGCCTTCGCCGACAAGGGGTTCACCGGGGGCGGGACGTGGGCCGATCCGGACCTCCAGCATGTCCCGTTCCCCCGTTAGGTACCGTGGCCGGGTGATCCGGGCGCTCTTCTCCGTGAAATGGCTGAGCGCCCTCCTCCTCTCCGCGCTCTTCGCGGTCACGGCCTATCACCTCGGCTGGTGGCAATACGACCGCTATCAGGCCAAGCACGACCGCAATCTGCGCATCGAGGCGCACTACGGAGCTCCGGCGGTGCCCCTCGCGACGGCGCTGTCCGCCGACCCGATGCCGATCGAGCGCGAATGGACCCGCGTGACCGCCACCGGGACGTATGCCGCCCCCCAACTCCTCGCACGTAACCGAACCTTCCACGGCACCAATGGTTTCGAGGTCCTGACTCCGTTCCTCGTGGACGGCGGGGCGACCCTGGTGGTCGACCGCGGGTGGGTCGCGCCGACCGGCCGGGGCGCGGCCACGCTCCCGACGATCGTCGCCGCCCCCTCGGGCTCGGTCACGATCTCCGGCTGGTTGCGCCGAGGTGAGGCCTCGCGCGGCAAGCCACCGGTGGCCGGGATGGTGTCGAGCATCAATCTCGACGAAGCCGGCGCCGCGATCGGACGACCGGTGCTCGGGGGCTATCTCCAACTCGACGGATCCGACCCGGGCGGTGACGTGGCACCGTCGAGCACGGGGCCTCAACAGCCGACGCCGCTCGGTCCCCCGAGCGAGGACCTCGGGCCCCATCAGGCTTATGCCTATCAATGGTGGGTGAGTATGCCGCTCGGCTTCGTCCTGACGTTCTTCGGCCTGCGCCGTCAGGTCGCCGCGGGGGACGCGAGCGCACCCGGCGCTCGTCCGCCCAAGCCCAAGAAGGTCCGGATCTGGGACGAGGAGGACGAGTAGGCAGCGGGAGTGTGGGCCGCCGCTGCCTCAGACGAGTTTGACGACGATGTCGTGGAGGGTGTCCCCGCGCGGGCGATCCGGTCCCCCGCGTTGGAGAGGTGCCGGTAGACCTCCCGCCGCTTGAACCCGTCCATGCCCCTCGCGTATGCCGCGGGCCCCGTGTGTCCGTCCAACTCCTCCAACCGCCGCACGTCCTCGGCAGGGTCGAAGAGGCGGGCCAGCGCCCGGCGGTACTGCTTCTCCACCCGCCGCTCGCACACCCGCGCCCGGTCGGCCAGCGCCTCCCCGGCGGCCGGGTCGTCCTCGAGTACGGCATACCCCTGATCGAGCGCGACCGCGCCGTCATGGAGGAGTTCGGCGAGGCGGATGGTGTGCTCATCCGGGGCGACTCGGAGCACCTCCATCTCGCGGACCGTCGTCCGGGCGTAGGTCGTGATCCGCTGCAGAGTCGAGATGGCGCGGTAGAGGTCCTCGCGGTCCATCGGCGTCGAGAAGGCGCTATTGAGAGCGGCCATGCTCTCCTCGCGCATCGCCGAGGCCGCGCGTTCGTTCGCCTTGACGCGAGCACCGAAGTCGGGATCGCCGTCGGACTCCATGAACTCCCCGAGCAGAGCGAGGCTTTGGACCGATGCCCCGGACTGCGCCCGCAGGAGGGCATAGAAGTCGGCGGTCTTGGGAAAAACCTTGTGCACCAGCCGCATCGGGCCGGATTCGGAGTCGGTCACGGACTTGTCCTTTCCACTGCTCACCAGAAGAGGCGGACGACGAGGATGACGACCGCGGCCAGGAGGGCCGACCCCGGGATCGTGATGACCCACGTCGCGAGGATCTCCTTCGCCTTGCTCCAGCGGACCTCGCGCACGCGCTCGGCGGAGCCGATGCCCATGATCGATGAGGCCACCACATGGGTCGTGGAGACCGGCGCGCCGACGAGGGAGGCCGCATAGATGACACCGGCCGAGGTCAGCTGCGCGTCCAGGGCGTGCAAGGGGCGGATCTTGTAGATCCCGAATCCGACGGTCCGCACGATCCGCCAGCCGCCGGAGAGGATGCCCAGGGTGATGGCGCTCGCGCACAAGACGACGACCCAGAATGGGACCACGAACTCCCCGATCCGGCCGGCCAGCAGAAGGATCAAGGTGAGGATGCCCATGGACTTCTGGGCGTCATTGGCGCCGTGCGAGAACGCGAGCCACGCCGAGGTCACCCACTGCACTCGCCGCAGGGTCTTGTTGATGCCCGGCCTTGCCCGGCGCAGGAGCGCGGTCATGAGCTTCTGGAGGAGGAATCCGACGACGAACCCGACGACGGGGCTGATAAGCAGACCGAGGACGACCTTGGCGACGCCATGGACCTGTCCATGGCGCAGCTCGGCGAACCCCCACACGACGTGATCGGATCCCGCGGCAACGACGACCGACCCGCACAGTCCGCCCGTGAGCGCGTGAGAGGACGAGGAGGGTATGCCGACCCACCACGTCCCGAGGTTCCAGGCGATGGCCGCGAACACGCCGCCGAGGATGATCGTCACTGCCCGGACCGCGTCGACGTCGCCCAGGCTGACGACCTTGCCGATGGTGTTGGCCACGGCGGTCCCACCCATGAGGGGTCCGAGAAACTCGAACACCGCGACGACGACCACGGCCTGGGTCGGGGTCATGGCCCGGCTCGCGATGACCGTGGCGATGATATTGGAGGCGTCGTGGAACCCGTTGGTGTAGTCGAACACGATGACGAAAACGACGGCGACGACCGCGAGCACGGTCAGGGTCGCCATCGTTAGGTCACCTCTCGTTCACGCGCCGTTCACCTGGCGGTGAGGGTAGAGCAGAACCCACCCGTTCGGCCATACCTGTGGCAGGTGCGATTCGCGTGTCCGGGCGGGCGGTCGCACCCGCGCGACCACGCGCTCGCGACAGGCCGATCAGGCGGGAGCGGTGACCGGCACGGAGGCTCCCACGCGGGGCAGATCGGACTCGCGCGACATCGGGTGGTCGTCGGCGAACTGCGTGCGGTAGAGGTCGGCATACAGCCCTCCGCGCTCGAGCAACTCGTGGTGACGGCCGCGCTCGACGATCCGGCCACCGTCGACCACGAGGATCTGGTCGGCGCGCCTGATGGTCGAGAGCCGGTGGGCGATGACGATGGCGGTGCGCCCGGCGAGGGCGGACTCGACGGCAGCCTGCACCGCGACCTCGGACTCGCTGTCGAGATGGGCGGTCGCCTCGTCGAGAACGAGGAGACCCGGCCCCTTCAGGAGCAGCCGCGCGAGCGCCATCCGCTGCTTCTCGCCGCCGGAGAGGCGATAGCCGCGGTCGCCGACGACGGTGTCGAGGCCCTCGGGCAACCGCTCCACGAGAGAGAGGATCTGCGCTGCGCGCAGGGCCGCGCGCATCTCGGCCTCACCGACCCCCGGCCGGACGTAGTCGAGATTGGCGCGGATCGTGTCGTGGAAGAGGTGCGACTCCTGGGTGACGACCCCGACGCTGGCGGTGACCGAGGCGAGCGTGGCGGCGCGCAGGTCGACGCCTTGGAGCCGCACCGTGCCGCCGGTGGGGTCGTACAGCCGCGCCAGGAGGTTGGTGATCGTCGTCTTCCCCGCTCCGCTGGGCCCGACGAGCGCCACCAACTGGCCCGGCTCGGCCGTAAAGGTCACGTCGGAGAGCACCTGGGCGCCCGGCCCCCGGTCTCCCGTCGCGCCGACCTCGAGCGACCGCAGCGAGACCGCATCCGCGCCGGGATAGCCGAAGGCGACATGGTCGAACTCGACCCGCACCGGACCCGACGGCAGCGGGCGCGCGTCAGGCGCCTCCACGACGCTGGGAGCAAGATCGAGGATCTCGAACACGCGCGTGAAGGAGACCAGGGCGGTCATGACGTCGACGCGGACATTGCTCAGGGTCGTCAGCGGACCATAGAGCCGCGCCAGCAGCGCCGCCAACGCGATCAAGGTGCCGACGGTCAGCGATCCGTCGATCGCCATGATCCCGCCGAACCCGTAGACCATCGCGGTCGCCAGCGAGGCGATGAAGGTCAACGCGATGAAGAGGATGGTCCGATTCATCGCGATCTTGACCCCGATGTCGCGGACCCGGGCGGCGCGGTCGGCATACTCCCGGTCCTCGCGGGCGGGATCGCCGAACAACTTGACCAGCAGCGCCCCACCGACATTGAACCGCTCGGTCATGCGGGTCCCGAGTTCGGCGTTGAGGTTCATCTGCTCGCGAGTCAGCGCGGCCAGCCGCCGGCCCATCCACTGCGCGGGCAGGAGGAAGAACGGCACGAGCGCCAGGGCGGCGAGGGTGAGCTGCCACGACAGGGCGACCATCGCCGCGATGATCAGCGTGAGCGAGACGGCATTGCTGACGACGCTCGACAGGACGCTGGTGAACGCCTGCTGAGCGCCGATGACGTCATTGTTGAGGCGGCTGACCAGGGCACCGGTCTGGGCGCGGGTGAAGAAGGCGATCGGCTGCCGCAGCACATGGGCGAAGACCTCCGTGCGGAGGTTGTAGATCAGTCCTTCCCCGATGCGGGCCGAGAACCACCGCGACCACACCGAGACGATGGCGTCGAGGATGGCGATGCCCGCAACGATCAGTGCGAGTGTGACAACGACCGACCGATCCCGCGGGATCACCCCGTGGTCCACCAGCCGGGCGAGCAGCAGGGGCGAGGCGACGACGAGGAGGGCGTCCACGACGACCAGGCCGAGGAAGGCGACGATGAGCGCGCGGACGGGCGCGGCATACGACAACACCCGGCGGGTCGTCCCGGGCGGCAGGGACGTCTCGGCCACGCTTCCATCCCGGGTGAGGCTGTGCATCACCTGCCAGGCCGACGTGCTCATGGGGCAAGTCAACTACGCGGGGCTGACAGCGATTCCCGGGCGCGGAGCAGGACGAGGTCGGCCAGGGCGGCGGTGCGCGCGAGAACCCCGGCCACCATCGGTATGCCGACCGCCTCGCACCGCTGCGCCATCCGGTCGCGCAGGACTCCCCCGGCGATCACAACGCCCACGGCGACGACACCATCCGGCCCACCCAGGCGGTCCACGGCCGCGGCCAGCGGCCACCGCTCGTCGAGGGTCGCGACAGCGCTGGAGGCCCCCGCAGGAAGCGAATCGCGAAGGACGGCGATGAGTTCCGTGACCGCCGTGTCCCGCGCGCTGCCGGCGAGGTGGAGGAGAATCCGGCCGGGTGCGGGGACCCCGAGGAGTTCGCCCACGGCGGTGCCGAGGAGCGGATGCGGTCCGAGGGCGGGGGCGAGGAGAACCTCGCGTCCCGACGCCTCGGCGAGGTCCGCCACTGCGGTCGGCGCGTCGACCCGGGCGTGGTAAGCGCGCGTCAGCAGGATGGGCACGACGACGACCGGACCCGGACCGCCCTCCCGCAGCGCGGCGGCGGCCTCGGCGATCGTCGGGCCGTGGTGGTCGAGGAAGGCCAGCCGCACTCCCCCGCCCACTCGTGCCCGCACCGCCGACTCCAGCGCTCCGAGGTCGTCGGCATGCCGCGGATCGGGTGACCCGTGGGCCAGCAGGACGACGTCGGTCACGGGGCGAGCGCGCCCAAGGCCTGCAATTCGTGCCGGACGGTCACGACGTCGCCAATGACGATGACGGCCGGGTTGCGCGCCCCGGCGGCGCGCGCGTCGTCGGCCGCGCGGTCAAGGGTCGTGGTTGTGACCCGCTGGCGGTCGGTCCAGCCCGATTCGACGATTGCGACGGGGGTATGCCGTGCCCGCCCCCCCGCGATGAGTCCCGCTGCGGTCTCGGCGAGCCGGGTGATGCCCATGAGAAGGACGAGGGTGGCGTCCGGGGCGGCCGACCGAGCGGCGGCGAGGACGTGCTCGGGACCGTCATGGGCCGAGGCGACGACGAAGGAGGCGGTCACCCCGCGCTGGGTGACCGGGATGCCCGCCGCGGCCGGGACCGCCACCGCCGAGGTCACTCCGGGCACCACCTCGACGGGGATGCCGTGGGCCGCACAGTGCAGCATCTCCTCGCCGCCGCGGCCGAGGACGAACGGGTCGCCACCCTTGAGCCGGACGACGAACTGGCCCTCCTTGGCCTCGCGGACAAGGATCTCGTTGATCTCCCACTGCGGCACCGGGTGGTGGCCGGGGGTCTTGCCCACGTCGATGATCCTGGTGCGCTGTGGCAGGCGGTCGAGCAGTCCGGTGGCGCCGAGCCGGTCGGTGACGACGACATCGGCGTGGGCGAGCAGCCTCCGGCCGCGGACGGTGATGAGGTCGTCGGCTCCCGGGCCGCCACCGACCAGGGCCACCCGGCCGGTGCGCTCGGCTCGGGTCGCCTCAGTGCCCCGGATGCGGGTCACCGGCAGGTCCCCGGTCTCCATCGCGACGAGAATCGCGTCGCGCAGGGCGACCGAGCGCCTCGGGTCGCCGCCCCCGGTGACGGCGACCTGGAGGCCGTCGGCGTCTCCCCTGCCGACGCCGACGGCCGGCATCCATGCCGCGGACCGGCTCGAGTCACCGGCCTGGACGCACCAGATCGCCTCGGCCTGCGCCTCGCGAGCGACGAGGTCATCGATGTCGGCCCGTCCCGTGGCCGTGTGCACGAGCCAGGCCCGCGTCGGTCCGGTCAGATCTCCAGGCTCGAATTCCCTACGCTTCCAACAGATCTCGCCTGCGTCGGCGAGCGCGCGCAGGCCGTCGGTCGCGCGTGGTGCGACGACATCGACGCAGGCGCCGGAGGCGCGCAGCATACGGACTCGGCGCTCGGCCACGGGACCGGCGCCGACGACGAGAACCCGTCGTCCCCGGACGTCGAGGGTGACCGGGTAGTCGGGGGTCATATGTGCAGCCCGCATTCGACCTTGTCGGAGTCCGCCCAGCGGCCCGCGCGCGCGTCCTCCCCGGCACCCACGGGCCGGGTGCAGGGCTCGCATCCGATCGAGGTGAACCCCAACTGCCGCAACGGGTTGAGGAACACGCCGTGGGCCGCCGCATAGGTGTCGACCTCGTCGTGGGTCCATCCGACAAGCGGGTTGATCTTGAGCATGCCGCGGCGGGCGTCCCACTCGATCAGTGGGGTGGCGGCCCGCGTCGGGGCGTCGGCGCGGCGCACCCCGGTGACCCAGGCGGCATACCCCTCGAGGGCGGCATTGAGCGGAGCCACCTTGCGCATCCGGCAGCACAGGTCGGGGTTGCGGGCGTGCAGCCGCGGCCCGAACCGGAGGTCCTGCTGCCCCACGCTTTCCCGTGGCCGGACCGTCCGGATCTTCAGCGGCAGGATGACCTCATAGGCATCGCGGGTGCCGATCGTCTCGGCGAAGTGGTAGCCGGTGTCGAGGAAGAAGACGTCGATGCCCGGGGCCGAGGTGCCGGCGAGGTGGAGCAACACCTCATCGCCCATCGAACTGGCCAGGGTCACGCCGTCGCCATACCGGTCCAATGCCCACGCGAGGACGTCTCGCCCGAGCCGGACCTTGTCGGCGTATGCCGTGGTCGCCTCCTCCCGCGCGAGGAAGGCCTCGATCTCGGCGCTGCGGTTCGGTGCCGGGATGGCGGTCATCGCAGGTCGTCCTCCTCGGCGCGGTGCGCCCACGTCGCGAAACTCTCTCCGGGGAGAACGCTGCTCGAGATAGCGCCCGGTGACCCGCTCGATGTAGTCGGGCAGGCCGTCGGCGGTGACCTTCAGGGCGCGGGTCTTGCGGGCGACCCCGGGGGTGGCGCCGAGGCTGCCGCCGAGGTGGACCTGGAAGATCTCCTGTAGTTCGTCGTTGTCGTCGCGGTGGACCATGCCCTTGAGACCGATGTCGCCGACCTGGGTTCGCGCGCAGGCGTTCGGGCACCCGTTGACGTGGATCGCCACGGGTGCGTCGAAGTCGGGGCGGCGCCTTTCGAGTTCGAGCACGACGGTGCGGGCGCGCGCCTTGGTCTCGGTGAGCGCGAGCTTGCAGTACTCGATGCCCGTGCAGGCCAACACATTCCGGCGGAACTCACTCGGGTGGACGACGATGTCGTATGCCGCGAGCGCCCCCGCCAGCGCGTCGGCGCGGTTGGGCTCGACGTCGAGGACGAGGAGCTTCTGCTGGGCGGTCAGCCGGATCCGGCGGGAGCCGTGGGTCTCGGCGAGGTCGGCGATCGCGGTGAGGATGGACCCGCTGACGCGGCCGGCGATCGGGGCCCCGCCGACCCATACCTTCCCGTCCTTCTGCGGGTGGATGCCGACGTGATCGCGCCGACCCCCTGTCGGCTCAGCTGGGGCTGGACGATCGGGAATTCGCCGCTCGAGGTACTCGCGTTCGAGGACGTCACGGAAGCGCTGCGGCCCCAGTCGGCCATGAGGAACTTCAGCCGGGCCCGGTTGCGCAGGCGGCGGTAGCCGTAGTCGCGGAAGATCCCGATGACCCCGGCCCAGACGTCGGGGATCTCATCGAGAGTGACGAACGCGCCGAGCCGCTGGGCGAAGAGGGGATTGGTCGACAGCCCCCCACCGACCCAGACGTCGAAGCCGGGTCCCAGATCCGGGTGGCGCACCCCGACGAAGGAGACGTCGTTGATCTCGTGGACGACGTCGAGCGCGGGTGAGCCGGACACCGCGGTCTTGAACTTGCGCGGCAGGTTGGAGAACTCGGGGCTGCCGATGTGCCGCCGCTTGATCTCCTCGATCGCCGGGGTCCCGTCGATGATCTCGTCGACGGCTATCCCCGCAACCGGGGAGCCGAGGATGACCCGGGGCGCGTCGCCGCAGGCCTCTGTCGTGTCGAGCCCGACCGCGGCGAGGCGGTCCCAGATCGCCGGCACGTCCTCGATCCGGATCCAATGCAGTTGGATGTTCTGCCGGTCGCTGATGTCGGCGGTGTCGCGGGCGTATGCCGTGCTGACCTCCCCAATGGTGCGCAGTTGCTCCGTCGAGAGGACTCCCCCGTCGCTGCGCACGCGCATCATGAAGAACTCGGCGTCCAGCTCTTCGGGCGCCAGCGTCGCGGTCTGCCCGCCGTCGATCCCCTCCTTGCGCTGGGTATAGAGGCCCATCCACCGCATCCGCCCGCGCAGGTCGTCGCCCGGGATGCTCGCGAAGCCCTCTTTGGCGTAGACGTCGATGATCCGCTGCCGCACATTGAGCGCATCGTCGGCCTGCTTGAACGCTTCGTTGGCGTTGAGGGGCGTGCGGTCCCCGTCGGCCCACGCCCCCGTCGCCTGGGTGCGTGTCGGCCGCTTGATGGTGTCGGTCACGCGAGCGAGAGTACAACGCGCGGTTATGTGTCGCATAACTCGACATTATGCGGATGGCGTGGTGTCCGGCGATGCTAAGTGCGGGTCAGGTCGTGCCGCGGGCAGCGCCGGATGTCCATGGCCATTGACACCGGACGCACCCCAGCCCCAACTTGAGCACGCCATATCGACGTGAGCACGCCATATATGGCGTGCTCACCCCGGCCCCCGGCCCCGCCAGGCCGGATATCGGGGGCCACCGTCAGGCGAGCGCGATGAGGTCGAGGTAGTCGGGGCCCCACAGGTCTTCGACGCCGTCGGGGAGCAGCAGGATGCGCTCGGGAGAGAGGGCGGTGACCGCACCTTCGTCGTGCGTGACCAGCACGACCGCCCCCTTGTAGGTGGACAGCGCGCCGAGGATCTCGGCACGCGAGGCGGGGTCGAGGTTGTTCGTCGGCTCGTCCAACAGCAGGACGTTGGCCGACGAGACCACTAGCAGCGCGAGCGACAAGCGAGTCTTCTCACCCCCGGAGAGGACCCGCGCCGGCTTCTCGACATCGTCGCCGACGAACAGGAAGGACCCGAGCACCTTCCGGACGTCGGTCTCTCCCAGGTCGGGGGCCGCCGACTTCATGTTGTCGAGCACGGTGCGCTCGAGGTCGAGGTTCTCGTGCTCCTGGGCGTAGTAGCCGATCTTCAGCCCGTGCCCTGGTTCGACCTGGCCGGTGTCGGGGGCATCGATCCCAGCGAGGATGCGCAAGAGGGTCGTCTTGCCGGCGCCGTTGAGCCCGAGGACGACAACCTTGGAGCCGCGGTCGACCGCGAGATCGACGTCGGTGAAGACTTCGGTGGAGCCGTAGGAGCGCGAGAGGTCGGTGGCGCGCAGTGGGGTCCGGCCGCACGGCGACGGCTCGGGGAAGCGAAGCTTAGCCACTCGGTCGTGTTGGCGGGCCCCCTCCACGCCGGCCAGCATCCGCTCGGCGCGCCGGATCATGTTCTGTGCCGCAACCGCTTTCGTCGCCTTGGCCCGCATCTTCTCCGCCTGGTCCAAGAGGGCGGACGCCTTCTTCTGGGCGTTGGCGTACTCCCGCTTGCGCCTCTTCTCGTCCGCCTCCCGCTGCTCCAGATACGCCTTCCACCCGACGTTGTAGACGTCGATGACGGCGCGGTTGGCATCGAGGTGAAAGACACGGTTGACGACGACCGAGAGCAGGTCGACGTCATGGGAGATGACGACGAGGCCGCCCGGATAGCCCTTGAGGTAGTCCCGAAGCCACGTGATCGAGTCGGCGTCGAGATGGTTGGTCGGTTCGTCGAGCAAGAGCGTCGTGGCACCCGAGAACAGGATGCGCGCCAACTCGATCCGGCGCCGCTGCCCCCCGGACAGGGTCCCGATCTCCTGCTCCAACTGCTGCTCGCTCAGGCCGAGCGCAGCGGCGATGGACGCGGCCTCGGACTCCGCGGCATACCCCCCGGCGGCGGTGAACTCGGCGTCGAGACGGGAGTACCGCCGCATCGCCTTCTCCCGCGCCTCCTCCGTGGCCGCCGCCATCGCGTGCTCTGCCCGCCGCAGATCCCGCACGATGGTGTCCAGGCCGCGAGCGGACAGTATGCGGTCGCGCCCGGTGACGGTGAGATCCCCGGTCCGCGGGTCCTGGGGGAGGTAGCCGACGCTGCCGGACGTGGTTGCCTGCCCGGCCGCGGGCAAGGCTTCGCCGGCGAGGACCTTGGAGAGGGTGGTCTTGCCGGCGCCATTGCGGCCGACCAGCCCGACGCGGTCGCCGGGGTTGATGCGGAAGGTGGCCTCATCGAGCAGGAGGCGGGAGCCCGCGCGCAGCTCGAGGCCGCTGACGGCGATCACGGCATACTCCCTGGGGTCAAGACGGCGAGGCGCGCAAAGCGGGCACGGCCGCGCAGGTCACGACATGGTTGAGGTGGCGCTTCCGGACGCACCGGCGAGGCGCGACGGATATTCTATCCGCGCACGTCACTCGGGGCCGACCGCGGCCTCACGCCGGGAAAGGCCCAGCATGAGCTTCAACGACAACGTCCAACTCGACACCTCGTCCATCCGGACGGGCGGCGGGGGCGGCGGCAGTGGCCGGGGCGGGCTGGTCGTCGGTGGCGGGATCGGTGGCCTCATCATCGCCATCATCATGATGTTGCTGGGGATGAACCCCAGCGGCGGGACCACGACGCAGGACACGGGCACCAGCAGCAACGCCCAGAATGTCGACAGCAGTGCGATCCAACAGCAGTGCAAGACCGGTGCCGACGCCAACAAGTACGTCGAATGCCGCATCGTCGGGACGGTGAACTCGGTCAAGGCGTTCTGGGACCAGGAGCTTCCCCGCTATGGCAAGGAGTTCCGCGAGCCGTCGACGACGATCTACAGCGGGGCCACCCAGTCGGCCTGCGGCACGGCGTCCAACCAGGTCGGGCCGTTCTATTGCCCACTGGACGAGGCCAATCTACATGGACGCCTCGTTCTTCGACATCCTCGCCAAGCAGTTCGGGTCCAGCCAGGGCGCCCTCGCGCAGGAGTATGTCGTTGCCCACGAGTACGGCCACCACATCGAGAACATCCTCGGCGTCCTCGGCCGGGCCCAGCAGGACCCGCAGGGGTCCGCGAGCGGCTCAGTCCGGATCGAGCTCATGGCCGATTGCTTCGCGGGCATGTGGGCGCAGCACGCCTCGACGACCAAGGACGCCAATGGGACGACGTTCATCAAGCCGTTGACGGAGAAGGATGTCCGGGACGCGCTCTCGGCGGCCTCCTCCGTTGGCGACGATCGCATCCAGGCCAAGACGCAGGGCCAGGTGACGCCGGAGACGTGGACGCACGGGTCGTCCGAGGCGCGCCAGCGGTGGTTCATCCAGGGGATGAAGGCTCAGACCATCAACGACTGCAACACCTTCGGCGTCAGCGACCCCGAGACCCAGACGGTCACCGGCTGAGACCCGCTCGCACCACCAAGCCAGAGTCGGTGGGGCCCGGTCGACCGCCTCAGCGCGGAACGGGCTGGGACAGGGTGATCCGCACGGAGCTTCCGCGCTTGATCGCGGTCTCCAGGACGGCCCGGTTGGGGTCGCCGAGGTCGTAGAGCGCGCGCCGCGGCAGGTCGCGCAGCGCGGCCAGGCGCCGATCGGAGAGGACGTGCGAGACCAGTTGCCGGTCCCCCCCGACGATCAAGCCCGGTCCGGGGGCGACGCCGCCGACGGGGATCTCCCCCGTCTCCTCGGTCGGTGAGGCGAGGTCGATGAGGATCCGGGCGGCATGGTCGGCGACGGCGGTCACCAACTCATCCGCCTGATTGTCCCGGCGCCGGGCGAATCGCTGCTGCGACCATCCCCCGGCGGCGGTGCGGGACTGGACATACCGGGTCCCGACCTTGTGCAGGACCAGGCGGCCGCCCTTGACCCGAGCCACGGCATACCCACCACGGCGCACGAGGATGACGCCGAGGGGGTCGTGGTCGAAATAGTGGAGGTGGGCGCAGGTCCCATCGGGGGCGAGGATTTCGCGCGGCCGAGACTCGCCGCCACGGTCGCCGCCATGACGCTCGAGGAAGCCGCCGATCCACGCGTCGAGGCGCTCCGGAGAGACTTCGACCTCGCGCGCGGGGTTGGCGCCCCCGGGGCTAGATGTTGAAACCAAGGGCACGAAGCTGCTCCCGGCCGTCGTCGGTGATCTTGTCCGGGCCCCATGGTGGCATCCACACCCAATTGATGCGATGCGATTCCACGAGACCCTCCAGCGCCGCCGCCGTCTGATCCTCGATGACGTCGGTCAGGGGGCACGCGGCGGAGGTCAGGGTCATGTCGATGACGGCGTGATTCTGCGCGTCGACGCTGATGCCATAGACGAGGCCGAGGTCAACGACATTGATCCCGAGTTCGGGGTCGACGACATCGCGCATGGCCTCTTCGAGGTCGGCGACATTCGGTGGCAGCGTGGCGGTCTCAGACATGGGTCTCCTCGGTGAGATCGATTCCGGACTGGGCCATCGCGTCGGCGAGGGCCATCCAGGAGAGCAAGGCGCACTTGACGCGGGCGGGATAGCGGGCGACACCGGAGAGGGCCACGGCGTCGCCGATGACGTCTTCGTCGCCCGGGTCGCCCCCCTTGGAGGTCAGCATGTGGCGGATCGCGGCATACACCGTCCGCGCGTGCCCGACGTCCTCCCCGGTGAGCAGTTCGGCGAGCATGGAGGCCGAGGCGACCGAGATCGAACATCCGAGGGAGTCGTAGGACAGATCCCGGACCACGTCGCCGTCGACGTCGACGCGCAGGGTGATCTCGTCGCCGCAGGTCGGGTTGACGTGGTGGACTTCGGCGTCGAACGGGTCCCGCAGGCCCATGCGGTGCGGCCGCTTGGAGTGGTCGATGATCAACTGCTGGTAGAGATCCATGTCACCCACCGATCCCGAAGACCGTGGGGACGCGGTCGAGCGCGGTGAAGAACGCGGCGATGTCCGCCGGGGTGGTGTATGCCGCGACGCTCACCCGAGTGGTCGCCATCGCCCGCATCCGCCGGTGCAGCGGCCACGCGCAGTGGTGCCCCACCCGGACGGCCACCCCCTGATCGTCGAGGATCTGGCCGACATCGTGGGCGTGAACCTCGTCGACGACGAAGGACACCGCCCCGCCGCGGTCGAGCAGGTCGTCCGGCCCGACGAGTCGGGTCCAGGGGCGCTCCCGCAATCCCGCCAACAGCAGCTCGGTGAGCGCATGCTCGTGTGCCGCAACGCGATCCATGCCGAGTTCGGTGAGATAGTCGCACGCGGCGGCCAGCCCGACCGCCTGGGCCGCATTGGGCACGCCGGCCTCGAACTTCTGCGGCACGGGCGCATAGGTCGCCCGCTCCATCGTCACCGTCTCGATCATCGAGCCGCCCGTCAGGAAGACCGGCATCGCGTCGAGGACCTCGGGGCGGCCCCACAAGACCCCCACTCCCATCGGGCCGAGCATCTTGTGTCCGGAGAACGCGAGGAGGTCGACCCCGAGGTCGGCGACGTCGACGGCCAGATGGGGCACGGACTGGCAGGCATCCAGGACGACGAGGGCGCCCACGGACCGCGCCCGCGCGACGATCGTCGCGACCGGATTGATCGTCCCCAGCACGTTCGAGGCGTGGACGACGGACACGACCCGCGTCCGCTCGGTGATCACCGAGTCGAGGTTCGACAGGTCGAGGCGGCCCTCGTCGGTGACCCCGAGCCACCGCAATGTCGCCCCCGTGCGTCGGCACAACTCCTGCCACGGAATGAGGTTGGCGTGGTGCTCCATCTCGGTGACGACGACCTCATCACCGGGCCCGAGGCGGAACCGGTCACCGCCTCCCCCGCCGCCACCCGTGCTCGCATTGGAGAAGGCGTAGGCCGCGAGATTGAGCGACTCGGTCGCGTTCTTGGTGAAGACGATCTCCTGCGGCCCGGCGCCGACGAACGCCGCGATGGTGGCGCGAGCAGCCTCGTAGGCCTCGGTGCCCTCCTCCGACAGGGCGTGCGCGCCGCGGTGTGGCGCCGCGTTGACCTGGGTGTACCAGTCGCGCTCGGCGTCGAGCACGGCATACGGCTTCTGGGAGGTGGCCCCGGAATCGAGGTAGACGAGCGGGTGACCGTCGCGCACGGTGCGCGCCAGGATCGGGAAGTCGGCACGGATGCGCGCCAATTCCTGATCGCTGAAGGCGCCCGCGCGCGTCGTGGTCGTGGACATCGGGCCTCAGACTCCCGCGGTGACGAAGCGGTCGTAGCCCTCGTCCTCGAGCTGGTCGGCGAGTTCGGGACCGCCCTGCTCGGCGATGGCACCGTCGACGAAGACGTGGACGAACTGCGGCCTGATGTAGCGCAGGATCCGGGTGTAGTGGGTGATGAGCAGGACCCCCATGCCGGTGGTTTCCTGGGCCCGGT
This sequence comes from Nostocoides sp., assembly GCA_016702415.1. Lineage (GTDB taxonomy): Bacteria > Actinomycetota > Actinomycetes > Actinomycetales > Dermatophilaceae > Nostocoides_A. Next base: position 187,199 of record JADJEA010000023.1, on the reverse strand, counting down.
TGACCCCCTCGGACACAATGCGCAGCGCATCGACGTCGAGCCCCGAGTCGGTCTCGTCGAGGATGGCGAAGCGCGGCTTGAGGAGTTCGAGCTGGAGGATCTCGTGCCGCTTCTTCTCACCACCGGAGAAGCCCTCGTTGACGCCGCGTTCGGCGAAGGCGGGGTCCATCCGCAGGTTGCCCATGGCCTCCTTGACCTCTTTGACCCAGGTGCGCAGCTTCGGCGCCTCACCGTCGACAGCGGTCTTGGCGGTGCGCAGGAAGTTGCTCACCGTGATGCCGGGGACCTCGATCGGATACTGCATTGCGAGGAAGAGGCCCGCGCGGGCCCGCTCGTCGACGCTCATCGCGAGCACGTCCTCGCCGTCGAGGGTGACGCTGCCGGAGGTGACCGTGTATTTCGGGTGCCCCGCGATCGAGTAGGCGAGCGTGGACTTGCCGGACCCGTTGGGGCCCATGATGGCGTGCGTCTCCCCCGACCGGATGGTCAGGTCGACGCCGCGAAGGATCTCCTTGTCGACCTCGTCGGTGGTGATGCTGACGTGGAGGTCACGGATTTCGAGTGTGGACAACGGATTTCAGCTCTCGGTCGAGTCGGGCAGGAGGGATGAGGGGACAAGGGCAGCGGGCACGGACACCACAACCTCGCCGTCGACGACCGCCACGGGATAGATCGCGACGGGGATGGTCGCGGGCAGCCCCATGGGCTCGCCGGTGCGCAGGTCGAAACGCGACCCGTGCAACCAGCATTCGAGGAAGCAGCCGTCCACCTCGCCCTCCGACAGCGAGACATTGGCGTGGGTGCAGGTGTCGTCCACGGCATACACCGCACCTTCCTCGGTATGGACGATCGCAAGGAGATGGCCACCGAGATCGGCCTTGGCGGCACCGACCTCGGGGAGGTCGTCGAGACGGCAGACGACCACGGGGACGAGGTCCTCGGTGGTGGGGAGAGCGTTCATACGGCACCCAACTCCTCGTCGATGGCCGCCATCAGGTGACCGATGACCTCGGGCACGCCGATGCGGCTGACGACGCTGGCGAAGAAGCCACGCACCACGAGCCGACGCGCCTCGGCCTCAGGGATGCCTCGGGCCTGGAGATAGAAGAGTTGCTCGTCATCGAATCGCCCTGTTGCGGACGCATGTCCGGCGCCGGCGATCTCGCCGGTCTCGATCTCCAGATTGGGGACGGAGTCGGCGCGGGCCCCGTCGGTCAGCAGGAGATTTCGGTTGAGTTCGTAGGTCTGCGTCCCCTCGGCCGCGGCCCGGATGAGGACGTCCCCGACCCAGACCGTGTGCGCCCCGTCGCCCTGGAGGGCGCCCTTGTATTCGACATTCGAGCGGCAGTGCGGGGCTTCGTGATCGACGAAGAGGCGGTGCTCGAGGTGCTGTCCCGCGTCGGCGAAGTAGACGCCATATCCCTCGAAAGTACCGCCGGGACCGGCATACGACGCATTGGTGTTGAGGCGGACCACGGCACCGCCGAGGGTCACGGCGATGTGCTTGACCGACGCGTCCCGGCCGACGACGACGTCGTGCTGACCGAGGTGGATGCTCGTGTCGTCCCACTCCTGGAGGGTCACCACGGTCAGGTCGGCACCGTCACCGGCGACGACGGTCAGGACCTCGCTGTATGCCGCGCGCCCCCGGTGCCCGAGGACGACCGTCGCCTTCGCGTGGTGACCCGCCCGGATCAGCAGGTGCCCGTGGACCAGGTCGCCCGAGTCGCCGACCAGCGTGACCTTGACCGGCTCGGTCGGGCAGGCCTCGGCCGGGATGTCGAGCACACCCACCCCGCCGCTGTGGGCGGCGGCGACGACGGCGGCCCGGTCGGCAGGCGCCGCCGCTCCGCTCGCCTGCCAGTCCGCGACCGACATGCCGGTGATCGTGACGCCAGCGGGAAGCGACTCCTGCCAGTCGAGGCAACGCCCGGTGGGCTCATCCCGGAAGAGCGCACGAAGCCGGTCGACGGGGGTGAAGCGCCACTCCTCCTCGCGGCCGGTGGGCAGCGGGAAGTCGGCCACGGCATACGACCGGGTGCGTTCGGCCCGGGATTGCTCGGGCGCGAACGCCGCGGCGCTGTCCGCGTGGGGCGCGGCCGGGCGGGAGGTCTTGTCAGCCAGAAGGCTCATGGGTCAGCCCACGGCTCCTTCCATCTGGAGTTCGATGAGGCGGTTGAGCTCGAGGGCGTACTCCATCGGGAGCTCGCGGGCGATGGGCTCGACGAAGCCGCGGACGATCATCGCCATGGCCTCCTCTTGAGAGAGGCCGCGCGACATGAGGTAGAAGAGTTGGTCCTCGCTGACCTTGGAGACGCTGGCCTCGTGCCCCATCTGGACGTCGTCCTCGCGGATGTCGACATAGGGATAGGTGTCGGAGCGGCTGATGGTGTCGACGAGGAGGGCGTCGCACACCACGCTGCTGCGCGAGCCGGTGGCACCCTCCATGATCTGGACCAGCCCGCGGTATGAGGTGCGCCCGCCCCCGCGCGCGACCGACTTGCTGATGATCGTGCTCGAGGTGTCCGGCGCCGCGTGGACCATCTTGGAGCCGGCGTCCTGGTGTTGGCCCTGGCCCGCGAAGGCGATCGACAGGGTCTCGCCCTTGGCGTGCCGGCCGAGGAGATAAACGGCGGGGTATTTCATCGTGACCTTGGAGCCGATATTGCCGTCGATCCACTCCATCGTCGCGCCCTCGGCGCAGGTCGCCCGCTTGGTGACGAGGTTGTAGACGTTGTTGGACCAGTTCTGGATCGTGGTGTACCGGACCCGGGCGTTCTTCTTGACGACGATCTCGACGACCGCGGAGTGCAGGCTGTCGGACTTGTAGATCGGGGCGGTGCAGCCCTCGACGTAGTGCACATAGGAGCCCTCGTCGGCGATGATCAGGGTCCGCTCGAACTGCCCCATGTTTTCGGTGTTGATCCGGAAATAGGCCTGCAGCGGGATGTCGACGTGCACGCCCGGCGGGACGTAGATGAACGACCCGCCACTCCAGACGGCGGTGTTGAGGGAGGCGAACTTGTTGTCTCCCGGGGGGATCACCGACCCGAAGTACTCCCGGAAGATGTCCTCGTGCTCGCGCAGACCGGTGTCGGTGTCGACGAAGATGACGCCCTTCTCCTCCAGGTCCTCCCGGATCTGGTGGTACACCACCTCGGAGTTGTGGACAACGATGCCTTCGGCGATGAAGTTGTGCGGACCGTCAACCTCGATGTCCCACACCGGCTCCACGGCATACGGGCGGATCGAGGTGACCTCGGCGGCGTCGAGGTGAGTGGCGACATCGACGCGCTCGAGGAGGCTGACACCGCCGGTGCGGGCAGCGTGAGTTGGCAGCGCCTTGGCGTACCTGCCGACGTCGGCACTCGGTGTCGCGACCAGGTCACCGACCCGCAGGTCATCCACCACCCGCCACTGGTGGGTGGTGCCCGAGACCACGAGGACGGGGTGGTTGTCCGTGGCGCGAAGCGTGCGGTCGCCGAACGTGACGGCATACGTCATGCGGGTCCCCGTCTGGGCCGCTGCGCGGACGGGTGCCACGACGAAGGTCCCGCTGGTCTCGTCGAGCGCGAAGACCCGGTCCCCGGCCTCGATCTCCTTGATTGGCACGAGCCCGCGCCCCGCCGTCCACACCCTGGTGTCCGCGGCCAGGCACTCATACTGAGCCGCCACACCGGCGACGAGGCGCTGCTTCTCCGCCTCGGGGATGCCGAGCCGGTCGTAGGTGTTCTTGATGTCCTCGGGAAGCTCCTCCCAGGAGGTCGCCTGCTTCTCCGTCGACTTGACGAAGTACTTGATGTTCTGGAAGTCGATTCCGGTCAGGTCGCTGCCCCAGGTCGGCATGGGTTTCTTGGCGAAGAGCCCGAGGGCGCGCAGACGGAGGGTCCGCATCCACTCCGGCTCGCTCTTGCGGCCGGAGATGTCACGGACGACCTCCTCGGAGAGGCCGCGCCGGGCCGAGGCACCGGCGGTGTCGGTGTCGGCCCAGCCGTACTCGTAGCGTCCGAGGTCCTTCAGTCCGGGGTTGAGGTCTTCGATGCTCTGGGTCATCTCGTGGTCCCTTCGGAGTCGGACGTGACGGCCGGGGCGTCGGCCGGGACAAAAGTCGTGCAGACGTGGTCGCCGTGGGCGAGGGTCGCCAGGCGTTGCACGTGGACCCCGAGGAGCCGCGAGAAGGCCTCCGTCTCGGCGTCGCAGAACTGCGGGAACTGAGCCGCGACCGCCTGAACCGGGCAATGCCCCTGGCACAGTTGGATTCCCGTCCGCGGCGCCGCCGACCCGGGTATGCCGACCGGCCGGGCGCTCGCGTCGAAACCCTCCCGCGTCAGGGCCGCGACGAGAGCCTCGACCCGCTCGGCCGAGGTCGGGAGGGCGGCGAGGTGGGCGGCATACCGCTGCTCCAGGCGGGCGATGCGGGCCTGGGCGAAAGACCCGACGGCGGCCGGCCCGGACGTCTCCTCCAGGAAGGCGAGGGCCTCGCCGGCGAGATGGTCGTAGTCGCCGGTGAGTTCGTGGTGGCCCGCGTCGGAGACGACATAGGCCCGGGCGGGGCGCCCGCGGCCACGGCGGGGGCCGATCTGGTCGCGGACCTCGACCAAGCCGCCGTCGAGGAGAGCATCGAGCTGACGGCGCACGGCGGTGTCGCTGATGCCGAGCAGGGCGGCGAGCCGGGCCGCCGTCACCGGAGCGTGTCGGCTGACCGCGCGGAGGACGCGCTCGCGGGCCCCGGATTCGGGCGCGGCAGCGGCGTCCGGGTATGCCGGGTAGGCATCGCGCGCGTGCGCCACTGCCGACCGCGGATTAACCACACACCAATGTTAGGTATTTGCGGCCGTCGTGTCGAACCCCCGTCTCCACGGGGGCGGGTGGCGTCGTCGCGCCCCCGAGCCGGGCAGTCAGGCGGGCCTGCGCGCGGTCGCCAGGAAGAGCGGGAACGCGCGCGCCTCTCCCTCGACCTCCTTGGTCAGCATCGTCACGGTCTCGACGAAGACGTCGGTGAATCCCGCCTCCGCCAGCCAGCGCGCGAGGTGGTCACGATCGAACCCGTGGTGGCCGTGGAAGTCGCCGTGGGCGCGGTGGAAGGCCCCCTCCGGGTCGTGGTCGAGGTCGGCGACGGCGAGATGTCCCCCGGGCGCCAACACGGCGTGGATGCGGCCGATGACGGCACGTGGATGCTCCATGTGGTGGAGGGCGAGTTGGCTCAGGACCAGCTCGTAGGGACCACCGGGGAGGCTGGCGTCGTCGGCGTCGGCGAGGGCGGTGGTCCACCCGTCGAGGTGCTCCTCGGCAATGACCTGGGCGGCGACGGCCAGCATCCCGGGGGACGAATCGGCGAGCGTGGTCGGGCCGAGGTCGGCACGCAACGCACGGGAGAGCAGCCCCGTGCCCGCGCCGATCTCGAGGGTGCGGGGGCGCGCGGTCAGGTCGAGCCGGCGCCGGATCGCGTCGGCGACCTCCGCGCTGCGGGCCACTTTGTCGGGGTCGTCCCAGGTCGCGGCGCGGTCATCGAAGCACATGCCGCTCAGGGTATGGCACCCCGAAGACCGGCACCGGAAGCCCCCGGCGGCGCTGCCTAGACTGCCCTCGTGCCCGCAGTCGAGGTCCGCGACCTGGTCAAGACGTTTGCCGCCACCCGCGCCCTCGACGGTGCCACCTGGAGCGCCGACTCCGGGCGCGTGACCGCCGTCCTCGGGCCCAATGGGGCCGGCAAGTCGACGACCATCGAGTGCCTGCAGGGCTTGCAGCGACCGGACTCAGGGAGCGTGCGGGTGCTCGGCGCCGACCCGTGGGGGGCCGATGCCGAGCATCGGGCGCGGGTCGGACTCATGCTCCAGGACGGTGGCCTGCCGTCCATGGTCAAGCCGCCAGCGTTGCTGCGTCACCTCGCCGGTCTGTATGCCGATCCCCTCCCCCCCGAGACCCTCCTCTCCCGGCTCGGCATCGACGGCTTCGCGGGCACGATCGTCCGGCGCCTGTCCGGGGGCCAGCGTCAGCGGGTCGCCCTCGCCGCCGCCCTGATCGGTCGGCCGGAGGTCGTCTTCCTCGACGAGCCGACAGCGGGAATGGATCCGCATACGCGGCTGGAGGTCTGGGACATCGTCCGCGAGCAGGCCGACGCCGGGGTCGCGGTGGTCTTGGCCACGCATTCCTTCGAGGAGGCCGACCGGGTGGCCGACGACGTGGTCATCATGAGCCACGGTCGGGTCCGGACGGCGGGGCCGCGCGCGAGCGTGGAGGGCGGGGAGACCCTCGAACAGGTCTATTTCCGGCTCACCTCGGGAGGGGCACGATGACCGCGCAGACCCAGGGCCCTACGGGCCCGGGCGAGACGGGCCCGGGCGAGACGGGCCGGGGCGGGGGTCCGGGGCGGGGGTCACGGCGGCGCACGCAGTCACGGCGGGCCGCAGGCGGCGGCACTCGGCAGCCACGACGGGCCGCGGGCGGCGGCACGCGGCATACGCATCCGGCGTCAGGCGGGGTTCGAGGCACGCACGATGCTGCGCAATGGCGAGCAGGTGCTCGTCGCGGTCATCCTCCCGGCCATGGCGATGATCGGCCTGACGCTCGCCGGCGTCCCCGACCTCGGCGCGCGGCGGATCGACGTCGTCGTCCCGGGTGTCCTCGCGCTCGCGGTGGCGTCGACGGCGTTCACGAGCCAGGCGATCGCCACGGCCTTCGACCGGCGCAATGGGGTCCTGCGGCTCCTGGGGACCACCCCGCTCGGCCGAGACGGCCTCCTCGGCGGCAAGATCATCGCGACGGCGGCGGTGCTGACCGTTCACCTCGTCGTGCTGTCGGTGCTCGGCGTGGCCCTGGGCTGGCGGCCCGAGGCGTCCGGCGTGATCCCCGCGCTGATCGGCATCCTCCTCGGCGCGATCTCCTTCGTCTGCCTGGCCATGCTCGTCGCCGGTCGCCTGCGCGCCGAAGCCGTTCTCGCCGTAGCGAATCTCCTCTGGGTCGTCTTCCTCGGCCTGGGATTGCTGCTGCCGACGTCCACGGCACCGGCGGGTGTGGGTGCCGTCGCTCGCCTGCTCCCGTCGGGCGCCCTCGGGGACGCCATGCGGGCCGCGCTGATCCACGGGACCTGGCCGATTCGGGAGTGGTCGATCCTGCTCGCGTGGGCGGTCGTCTCCGGCGTCCTGGCCACCCGAATCTTCCGCTGGTCGGACTGACCCCCCTCTGCCGGTAGACTGCTGTCATCGGCCCGACCAGTTCTGCCGCGGGCCGCTTCGCTTGTCGATCGCCAGTGCTGCTGTGGACCACGACGTCCGCGCCGGGCAGGACGACTACTCCTAGAACCTCATTGGAGCCCTTTCTGTGTCGACTGACACGACCTTCCGCGCGCTCGGCGTGCCGGAATCCCTGACCACGGTGCTCGCCCAGCGCGGCATCACCACCCCGACCCCCATCCAGGCCGCGACCCTGCCCGACTCCCTCGCCGGCGCGGACATCCTCGGCCGTGGACGCACCGGTTCCGGCAAGACCTATGCGTTCCTCCTCCCGCTGGTCGCCCGTCTGGCGGCCCACCCCACCCGGCGTATGCCGCGCCGCCCCCGCGCCCTCATCCTCGCCCCCACCCGGGAACTCGTCACCCAAATCGACGCGGCGCTCGCGCCGCTGGCGCAGGCCACCGGGCTGACCTCGCGGACGGTCTTCGGCGGTGTCGGCCAGGGTCCTCAGGTCACCGCGTTGCGGACCGGCGTCGACATCGTCCTCGCCTGCCCGGGTCGCCTCGAGGACCTCATCGGCCAGGGGCACGTCAGCCTCGACGGCGTCGAGATCACGATCCTCGACGAGGCCGACCACATGGCCGACCTCGGCTTCCTCCCGGTGGTCCGCCGTCTCCTGGACCGCACCCCGCGGGACGGTCAGCGGATGCTCTTCTCGGCCACGCTGGACGCCGGCATCGACGTCCTCGCCCGCCGGTATCTGACCCGTCCCATCACCCACGAGGCCGACTCGGCGCAGAGCCCCGTGGCCGAGATGGCCCATCACGTCCTCCACGTCGGCACCGACGCCCACCTGCCCGTCCTGGTCGACCTCACCGCCGCCCCGGGCCGAACCATCGTCTTCACGCGCACCAAGCACCGCGCCAAGAAGCTTGCCCGCCAACTCAATTCGGCCGGCGTTCCGGCCGTCGAACTGCACGGCAATCTCTCGCAGAATGCCCGCACCCGCACGATGGACGCCTTCCACAGCGGCGCGGCGCAGACCCTCGTCGCCACCGATATCGCCGCCCGCGGTATCCACGTCGACGATGTCGCCCTCGTCATCCACGCCGACCCGCCGGTCGAGCACAAGGCCTATCTGCACCGGTCCGGTCGCACCGCTCGGGCGGGCAACTCGGGCACGGTCGTGACCTTGATGCTCGACGAGCAGATCGGCGAGGTCCGTGACCTGACGCGCAAGGCCGGCATCCGCCCGACCACGACCCGCGTCCACGGGGCTCATCCCCTGCTGCACCAACTCGCTCCCGGGACGCGCACCTTCCCCGGGCCGTATGCCGAGTCCTCCCCCGCCCCCCGTTCCGGTGGGCGCCGCTCGGGTGCTGCTCGGGTCGGGGGTCGTGGCGCCGACGCCCGGCGGGAGCCGGGCCGTGGAGCGGACTCGGGTGGTGGACCAGACTCGGGCGGTGGCCGGAACTCCGGCGGTGGACGCTCCCGTGGCCGGGGCACGCCGGGACGCTCCGTCGGCGGCCGACGGCTCGACGATGCGACCGGTCCCGGGACCCGGCGCGAGGCACCCCGCACCGCTGCGGCGTCACCCCGCTCGGCGACCCCGACCCGCTCGGCAGCATCGGCTCGCACCACCACCACGGCGCGTCCGGGTGGGGCGGCGGCGTTCTCGGCCGGGACCCGGGCCGGTAGCCGCCGTCCCCGCTGACCCAATTCCGAGAGCACACCCCGGCCCAGACTCGCCCCGGACCCTCCGGACGTGGCTCGCCCCGGACCCTCCGGACGTGACCTGAACTCGACTCCAGGCGAGCGCGCACAGTCGCGGACCGTCACGAGTCCGTAAGGCGCCGGAGCCGGTTGGGGGCCGGTGGCGCGGCATACCGTGCAGGCATGAATCGGTCGACAACGTGGCGCGCGGCAGCAGCGGGGGTCGGCGCAACCGTCCTCGGTCTGGGGGCGGGACACCTGACCGCCGGGCTGGTGGCCCCGGCGGCCTCCCCCGCCCTGGCCGTGGGCAGCGCCGTCATCGATCTGACCCCGAGGTCGGTCAAGGAGTGGGCGGTCGCCAGTCTCGGAACGGCCGACAAGCCGGTCCTCGTCTCGGGAGTCGTCCTCGTCGTGCTCGGCCTGGGTGCCGCTGCCGGGGTCCTTCAGGCGCGCCGCGGCTGGGGCGGTTGGGTGGTGGCGGCCCTCGCGGCCGTGGCCGGGCTCGCCGCGTTCACCCGACCGAGCGCCGGCGCGTATGCCGTTCTGCCCGCCCTCGTCGCCGCCGCCGCCGCGATGGTCGGGCTCCATGCCGCTTCGCCACGCCTCCCCCGCTCCACCCCCACCGGCGACCACAGCGCGACCGGGTCGGCCGCTGGAACGGAGGAACCCGGCATACCCCGGCCGTCGGACGCGTCGGCGGTCAGCCACGACCCCGGGCGCCGGGTCCTGCTCGCGGCGGGCGGGATGACCGCCGGTGGGGTCGCGCTGGCCGCCGCGGGCGCTTGGCGCAGCCGGGCCCTGGTCAGCCCCAGCCTGCCAGCGGGACTGCCCACGCCGGCGTCCCCTCTCCCCGCGGTGCCAGCCGGGCTCGAGGGGGCCGTCCCGGGCCTGTCGCCGCTGCGGACGCCGATCACCGACTTCTACCGGATCGACACGGCCCTGGTCATCCCCCGCGTCGACGCCGCCTCGTGGCGGTTGCGGATCGACGGCGACGTGGAGCGACCCTTCGAACTGACCTTCGCCGACCTTCTCGCCATGCCCATGGTCGAGGCCGACATCACGCTCAATTGCGTGAGCAATCCGGTAGGCGGGAGCTATATCGGCTCGACCCGGTGGCTCGGCGTGCTCACCCGGGAGGTCCTGGCGCGGGCGGGCGTGCGGCCCACGGCCGACCAGATCCTCAGCACCTCCGTCGACGGCATGACCATCTCGACGCCGGTCGCCGCCCTCCAGGACGACCGGGGCGCGCTGCTCGCGATCGCCATGGACGGACGCCCCCTCACGGCGGCGCATGGGTTCCCGGTCCGCTTGGTCACGCCGGGACTCTACGGCTACGTCGGCGCCACCAAGTGGCTCGCCCGCCTGACGGCGACGACGTATGCCGACCACCCGGCATACTGGTCCACCCGCGGCTGGTCCGAGCGGGCCGAGGTCAAGACGCAGTCACGCATCGACGTCCCGCGCAGCGGCGAGTCCTTCTCGGCGGGCTTCGAGGTCGTCATCGCCGGGGTTGCGTGGTCGCAGGCACGCCAAGGGATTTCGCGCGTGGAGGTCCAAGTCGACGACACCGGATGGCACGACGCCACTCTCGGACCCGACGTCGGCGGCCACTACTGGCGGCAATGGCGCTGGACCTGGCCGGCGACGACCGGACAGCACCGCATCACCGTTCGCGCCACCGACGGCACCGGCGCACTCCAGACGAGTGAGGTCGCCGATCCGGCCCCCAATGGGGCCAGCGGTCTGCATACGATCCAGATCGCCGTCGCCTAACCCCGTGGGGTTGGCACCGGGTGCGAATCAGACGCGCTGGGAGCGGTAGTACTCGATCAAGCCACGCGTCGAGCCGTCCTGGGCGGCCAGGGCGGCGTCGTCCGCCGAGATGGCCGGCGCGATCTGCAGCGCCAGTTGCTTGCCCAGCTCGACCCCCCACTGGTCGAAGGAGTCGATGCCCCAAACGACCCCCTGGGTGAAGGTGATGTGCTCATAGAGCGCGATCAACTGCCCGACCACCGACGGCGTCAAGGCGGGCGCCATGATCGACGTCGTGGGGCGGTTGCCCGTGAACACCTTCGCCGACACCAGTTCCTCCGCGACCCCTTCGGCCCGGACCTCCTCGGCGGTCTTGCCGAACGCGAGCGCCTTGGTCTGGGCGAAGAAGTTGGCGAGGAAGAGCTCGTGGACGTCCGCGTCGCCGTCCTTGGTCGGGTATGCCGTGTTGGCCATCGCGATGAAATCGCACGGGATGAGCTGGGTTCCCTGGTGGATGAGTTGGTAGAACGCGTGCTGACCATTGGTCCCCGGCTCACCCCAGAACACCTCGCCGGTCTCGGTCGTCACCGGGGCCCCGTCGGCGCGCACGCCCTTGCCATTGGACTCCATCGTCAACTGCTGCAGGTAGGCCGCGAAGCGGTGCAGGTATTGGGCATAGGGCAGCACCGCGTGGCTGCGCGCCTTGAAGAAGTTGACGTACCACACATTGAGCAGGCCCATCAGCGCCGGGACATTCTGCGCCCACGGCGCGGTGGCGAAATGCTCATCGACCGCGTGGAATCCGGCGAGGAAATCGGCGAAATTGTCCTTGCCGATGGCGACGCAGACCGCCGTTCCGACGGCGGAGTCGACCGAATAGCGGCCGCCGACCCAGTCCCAGAAGCCGAACGCATTGGCCGGGTCGATCCCGAAAGCGGCGACCTTGTCCAGGGCCGTCGAGACCGCGACGAAGTGGCGGGCGACGGCGGCCGTCCGGGCGCTCTCCTCGTCGGCGATGGCACCGGCGGCGATCAGGGTGCGCCACAACCAATCCCGGGCCATCCGCGCGTTCGTCAACGTCTCCAGGGTGGTGAACGTCTTCGACGCGACGATGAAGAGCGTCGTCTCGGGGTCGAGATCACGCAACTTCTCGCCGGAGTCCTGCGGGTCGATATTGGAGATGAAACGGCACGAAAGACCGTCCTGCACATAGGGCTTGAGCGCCTCGTAGACCATGACCGGCCCGAGGTCGGAGCCACCGATGCCGATATTGACGACGGTGTCGATCCGCTTGCCGGTGACGCCGACCCAGGCACCACTGCGGACCGTGTCGGCGAACGCATAGATCTTGTCGAGCACCTCGTGGACCTCGGGCACCACGTCGACGCCGTCGACGACCAGCGTGTCACCGACCGGGCGGCGCAGCGCCGTGTGCAGGACCGAGCGGTTCTCGGTGACATTGATGCGCTCGCCGGCGTACATCGCGTCCCGCCGCTCGGCCAGCCCGACCTCATCGGCGAGCGCGACGAGCGCCTCCACAATGTCGTCGTCGAGGAGGTTCTTGGAGAGGTCGACATGGAGGTCGGCGCACGTTCGGGTGAACCGCGCCGCCCGGTCGGCATCGTCCGCGAAGGCCCCGCGCAAATCGGGCGTGTATGCCGCCTTCAGCCCCGTCAGCGTGGCCCAGGCGGTGGTCGTGGTCGGGTCGACGATCGTCATACGGCCACAGTAGTGACCACAGACCTCCGCGTCCCGGCGGGACCAGGGTGATCCCGTGCGGCGTGGACGTCCGCGCCGCCGCCCCGCCCGCCCGCGCGTGGGCGGCCCCGACGAGTGTCAGAACCGGCGACGCGGCCGGCTCTCGCGGGTCGGGCGGCGCTGGCCGCGACCCCGCGGCATCCGAGGGGCGATGATCGCCTGCCACGTCTCCTCCGGGACGGGTATGCCGGACGGCTGCGGCCCGGTCCCGCGCTCCCCTGCCGTCTCGACGCGCTCGGGGCGGATCGACAGGGCGACCTCGTCGATGATCCGCTCCATCGCCTTGCGCTGATGCGGCAGCGCGAGGGTGATGACCGAGCCGGCCGAGCCGGCCCGGGCGGTTCGGCCGGCGCGATGGACATAGGTCTTGTGGTCGCTCGGCGGGTCGACCTGGACCACCTGGCTGACGTCGTCGACGTGGATGCCACGCGCGGCAACATCGGTGGCGACGAGGACGTCGAGGCGTCCGTCCTTGAACGCCTCCAACACCTTGGTCCGGATCGCCTGGGTCAGCCCTCCGTGGAGCGGTCCGGCGAGAATGCCGCTCTCGCGCAACTGTCCGGCCACCCGGTCGGCCCCGAGTTGGGTGCGCACAAAGATCAGCGTCTTGCCCGGGCGACCGGAAATCCGGGCGGTCATGGTCTTCTTCATCGACGGTTCGACGAGCAGGACGGTGTGGTCCATCGTCGTGACCGCCGCGGTCGGGTCGTCGGTCGAGTGGGTGACCGGGTCGACGAGATAGCGGGTGACCAGCTCGTCGATTCCCTTGTCCAAGGTGGCGGAGAAGAGCAGGCGCTGCCCCCCGGCGGGGATGAGGTCCATGATCTCGACGACCTCCGGCAGGAATCCCAGGTCGGCCATGTGATCGGCCTCATCGAGGATGACGATCTCGACGTCGTCGAGGATCGCGGCGCCGCGGTCGATGAGATCCTGAAGGCGTCCGGGCGTGGCGACCACGAGGTCGAGCCCACGGTCGAGCGCCGTCAGCTGGGGCGGATACGGCATGCCGCCGGCGACGACCTTCTGGCTGACCCCCAGGGCGCGGGCGATCGGCTCGAGGGCGTCGGCGACCTGGAGGGCGAGTTCGCGGGTGGGCACCAGGACCAGCGCCCGCGGCCGGTTGGGCGTCGGGCGCCGGGAGACCAGTCGCGCGAGGGTGGGCAGGCCGAACGCGAGCGTCTTGCCCGAGCCCGTGCGACCGCGCCCGAGGACGTCCCGGCCCGCGAGGGCGTCCGGGATCGCCGCTTCCTGGATCGGGAACGGATGCCGTATGCCGCTGCGCCCCAGCGCCGCGATCATTGCCTCCGGAAGGCCCAGATCGGCAAAGGACGTGGTGACATTCTGGGGCCCCGGAGCCGTCGACGGAGCCCGCCACTCCACGGGATCGCGGTGCGCCCGTTCGCGTTCCACCCGCACCGGGCGGGACTCGCGCTGCGGAGTGTCCGCCCGCCGACCGGACTCCGCTGGCCGTCCGCCCCACCCACGGCCGCTGTCGTCGCGGCGTCGGCCGCGCTCGTCGGCACGTCGATCCTGGTCGTCGCGACGTCGGCCGCGCTCGTCTGTGCGTCGATCCTGGTCGTCGCGACGTCGCGCGGGCCGGTCCGCGCCGTCGTATCCGGGGCGGTCGGCGCTGTCATATCCGGGGCGGCCGGCGCGGCCGGGGCGGCCCTCGAATCCGGAGCGCCCGCCGAATGCGGGACGCCCAACGTCACCTGTGCGGTCGGCATATCGGGGGCGGCCGGTCGTGTCGGGCCGGCTGGTCGCCCCGGTCGCGCCATCGCGGCCCGGCCCGCGTTCGCGGCGCTCCCCGCCCTTGGCGTAGCGCTCGGTGCGTCCCGTCGGCTCTGCCGTGCCGTCACCCCGCGAGCGGCGGGGTGCGCGCGAGTCGGGGTAGGCGGCATACCCATCCCGGGGTGTGGTGGCACCGGAGCGCCGGGGCTTGCCGGCATCCTTGGCGGCCGGTCGCGCGGGTGCGCCGTCGACCCACCGGGGCTTCTTGACGCGCGGGCCGTCGCCGGCGAGGGGACCCTTGCCGCGGCTCGCGGCGGTCTTGGTCTTCTTGGCCGCCGCCTTCTTGGCGGTGCTCCAGCGGGCCTTCGGGGTTCCGGGCGCGCGTCGGCCAGTGGGGGATTGCATGGGGGGTCCTTCATTCGTCTGCCGCGCGAGAAGCGCGCCGGCCAAGTGCCCAATCATACTCGCCCACGGGCGGCCCACTCCCCCGCGCTAGTCCCGCAGGTCCGCCACGATCCGCCGAGCGATGGCGAAGGCAGCGGTGGCCGCCGGTGAGGGGGCATTGAGGACGAAGGTCACCGGGCCGGCGCTCTCGATGAGGAAGTCGTCGACGAGGCCCCCGTCGGGCCGCAGCGCCTGAGCGCGGACACCGGCCGGCGCCGGCATGAGATCCCCGTCCTCGAGGTCCGGGACCAGCCGGCGCAGGCTGGCGGCGAACCGCCGCCGGGACATCGAGCGCGCCAGTTCCGTTGCGCCGGAACGCCAGTGCCGGCGGGCCAGGCGCCACGTGCCGGGGAAGGCCAGGATTGGGCCGAGATCGCGGGGGCTCAGCCGCGACCACGAGTACCCCTCCCGCGCCAGCGCCAGCACGGCATTGGGCCCCGCATGCACCCCGCCCTCGATGCCGCGGGTGAGGTGGACGCCGAGGAAGGGGAACTCGGGATCGGGGACCGGATAGATCAAGCCGCGCACGAGCGCCGCGGCGGCGGGCCGCAGCGTGTAGTACTCCCCACGGAAGGGCACGATCCGCGCCGACGGCCGGTGCCCGAGACGGCGCGCGACGAGATCGCTCTGCAGTCCCGCGCACACGACAACCCGGTCGGCATCGATCCGGTCACCCCCCGCGGTCCGTATGCCGATCCCCGCCCCCCGAGGCACCGCACCGACAACCCGCTCACCGAGGCGCAGGTCCGCCCCTGCACCGGCCAAGCGGGCGGCGAGGGCGCGGCATACGGCCGGATAGTCGATGATGCCCGTCTCCGGAACGTGCAGTGCGGCAACGGCATTGACGTGGGATTCGAATTCCCGCGCGGCCTCGGCGGACAGCTGGCGCACTGCCAGCCCATTGGCCCGGCCCCGCTCGGCCAGCGCCCGCAGGCGAGGCACCTCCTCGGGTGAGGTCGCGACGACGAGCTTGCCGCACACGGCATACGGGATGCTCTCGGCCTGGGCGAACTCGATCAGCGCCTGCGCGCCCGTCCGGCAGAGCGCGGCCTTGGCCGAACCGGGCGGGTAGTACAGGCCCGAGTGGATGACCCCGCTGTTGCGGCCGGTCTGATGCGTCGCCCACGCCCCCTCCTTTTCGAGAACCACGAGGTGGTCACCCGGGTGGGTGCGCTGGACTTCGTGGGCGACGGCCAGCCCGACGATCCCCCCACCGACGACGACCTGACGAGCCATCCGGTCTCCTCAGAGGAGCACGGTGGCGAAGGTGCCGATCTGCTGCATACCGATCCGCTCGTACATCGCCCGCGCCACCGTGTTGAAGTCGTTGACATAGAGCGTGGCGGTCGGCGCGATCTCGGTCAGGACGGCCTCGATCATGGCGGCCATCGCGGCGGTGCCCAGGCCGTGACCGCGCAGGTGCGGTGCCAGCCAGACGCCCTGGATCTGGGCGCAGCCAAGCCCGACGGACCCGACATCGGCCTTGAAGACCACCTCACCCTTGTCGATGACGACATAGGTATGCCCCCGCTCGATGAGAGCCGAGAGGAGGCCGCGATAGCCGCGGGACGACCCGCGATAGGGGGGATAGCCGATCTCGGCCGTGAACATATGCGCCGCGGCGGGCAGCACGAGATCCACTTCGTCCGGGCGCGCCCGACGGAGCCGCTCGTCCAGAGGTATGCCGAGGCGAGACGGCGGGGTCGAGGTCACCAGATGCGGCTGCGACCGGCGGACCGCCCGCGCGGTCCCCCAACTGGCCTCGAGGCGGTTCCACAGGTCGAGGACCTCCTCGGCGGGGCCGAGCAGCGAGGCGGCCCGACCGCCGCGGACCCACCGGCGCGCCTTGTCGGCGATCGCCTGGCGCGCGGCCGGGGTCGTCTCCACGGGAACGATATTGGCGTTGCTCCAGCAGAGGCTGGTCAAGCGGCCCGCCTCTTCGTACCCGATCAGCGTGCCCGCACCGAACGAGAAACCCTCGATGATTCTTGCCGCGACGAAGACGTTGTCGGCGGGGTGGAGCGCGCAGACCTCCAGGGCGGCATCCCGATCGGCCGGCCCGAGAATGCGGGTCGGCGTCCGAGTTCGCAGCACACCCGTTAGCCTGCCTCGTCGGGGGGCATCTGTCACGCGTCGTCGCCGGTATGGCGCGTGTCGCCGCGTCGACATCTCACCGGTGTGAGGCGTGGCGCCGGCTGCGCGGCCCGCGCGGGTTCTCTGCCGGGATGTGGCCCGCTCGTGGTCGGGACCGCGCGCAGGCGCGGGATCAGGGCGCGACGGTCACGGTCGGCGCGGCCGATGTCTCGTCCGTCGCCGAATCGCCCATCTCCTCGGCGAGGCGCATGGCCTCCTCGATAAGCGTCTCGACGATGAGGCTCTCCGGCACGGTCTTGATGACCTCGCCGCGGACGAAGATCTGGCCCTTGCCGTTGCCCGAGGCGACCCCGAGGTCGGCCTCGCGCGCCTCCCCGGGCCCATTGACGACGCAGCCCATGACCGCGACCCGCAATGGCACGGTCATGCCCTCGAGTCCCGCGGTCACTTCCTCGGCGAGCTTGTAGACGTCGACCTGGGCGCGACCGCAACTGGGGCAGGAGACGATCTCGAGCTTGCGGGGCCGCAGGTTGAGGGACTGGAGGATCTGCAGCCCGACCTTGACCTCTTCCACCGGCGGGGCCGACAACGAGACCCGGATCGTGTCGCCGATGCCCCGAGAAAGCAACGCCCCGAAGGCGGTCGCCGACTTGATCGTCCCCTGGAACGCCGGCCCCGCCTCGGTGACCCCGAGGTGGAGCGGCCAGTCGCCGCGCTCGCTGAGCATCTCGTAGGCCCGGACCATGACGACCGGGTCGTTGTGCTTGACGGAGATCTTGAAGTCGTGGAAGTCGTGCTCCTCGAACAGGCTCGCCTCCCAGACGGCCGACTCCACGAGGGCCTCCGGGGTCGCCTTGCCGTACTTGGCCAGCAGCCGCTTGTCGAGGGACCCCGCGTTGACGCCGATCCGCAGGGAGACCCCAGCCTCCCGCGCGCGCTTCGCGATCTCGCCGACCTGGTCGTCGAACGCCCGGATATTGCCCGGGTTGACCCGCACCGCGGCGCAGCCGGCGTCGATCGCCGCGAAGACGTATTTGGGCTGGAAGTGGATGTCGGCGATGACCGGGATCTGCGACTTGCGCGCGATCGCCGGGAGGGCATCGGCATCGTCTTGACTCGGGCAGGCCACCCGGACGATGTCACAGCCGGCCGCCGTCAGCTCGGCGATCTGTTGGAGGGTCGCGTTGACGTCCGCGGTAAGCGTCGTCGTCATTGACTGGACCGAGATCGGCGCGTCGCCACCCACCTCGACCTTGCCGACCCGGATCCTGCGCGTCGGCCGGCGCGGGGCGAGCACAGGCGGAGGCAGGGCGGGCAGACCAAGGGCGACAGTCACGAGGACCGATTATCCCTCACGCCGCGCACCTGCCTCCCCGTCGCGCACCTGCCTCCCCGCCGACTCCCCCGCCGCGCGTCCGACTCCCCGCCCGGCGCACCGTGCCGCGTCACGCGCGGTAGAGCACCCGCATGTCCGAGCGCAACGCCCCGATGGGGACGATGTCCTTGCCGAACGGCACGCACGAGACCGGCAGCATCTTGAGATTGCCCAGCGCCAGCGGGATGCCGACGATGGTGATGGCGCAGGCGATCGCCGTGATGATGTGCCCCAGCGCCAGCCACCAGCCGCACAGGAGGAACCACAGGACGTTCATCAGTGCCGAGCCGACTCCGGCGGTCGGCTTGGCCACGACGACACTCCCGAACGGCCACAGCGCGAAGATCGCCATCCGGAAGCTCGCGATGCCGAAGGGGATGGTGACGATGAGCAGGCACATCAGCACCCCGGCGGCGAGATAGCCCATGGCGAGCCAGAACCCCGCGAAGACGAGCCAGATCAGGTTGAGCAGTGTTCGCATGAGGGAATCCTCCCTGGGTGGAGTGTGGGCGGCGCCGCCGGTGGCACTCCCCCGCCCGACCTCGCTGGCGGGCGGTTGCCCAAGCGGTCAGGCGGGGTCCGTCGGCAAGAGGGTCCGTCGGCAAGAGGGTCGTCGGCGGGCGGGTCCGCCGGCAAGAGGGTCGTCGGCGGGCGGGTCAGTTCGGTAGGCGGGTCAGTTCGGTAGGCGGATCGGGTTGACGATGTCGGCATACATCAGCAGGGCCGACATGACGATGAGGAGGGAGGCCACCGCATACGCCAACGGCAGCGCCTTGGTGACGTCGACCGGGCCCGGGTCGGGACGCCCGAGGGCGCGGAAGGTGCGGCGCTTGAGACCCTCCCAGAGCGCACCGGCGACGTGGCCACCGTCGAGCGGAAGCAGGGGGATCAGGTTGAAGACGAAGAGAGCGAGGTTGAGCGATCCCAGCAAGCTGACGAGGATGATCGCCTTGTCGCCGGCCCCGCCGAGGTCTTTGTCCGCGGTCACCTCGCCGGCCACCCGGCCGACACCGACGACCGACATCGGTCCGTTGACATCGCGCGGCGCATCGCTGAACGCTGCCTTGGCCACCCCGACCATTTTCTGGGGGATGGCCAGGACGACTCCCGCGGTCTGGGCGATCTGATCGCCGATGAGCCCGGGGACGGCGCTGAGGGGTTGCTTGACCATCGCCACGGTCCCGGCCGCGCCGAGGAAGCCGGCCCGCTCCGTCAGAACTGTGCCGTTATTGTCGCGCTGTTCCTGCCCGTACTTGTCGTAGACCGGCAGGTCGACGGCCATCGGGGTCGCCGACAACGTCAGGGTCTGACCGCCGCGCTCGACGACGAGGCTGATCGGACGCCCGGCGTGCGACCGGATGAGGCTGCGGGCGTCGTCCCAGGTCGCCAGCGGCGTCCCGTCGATGGAGACGACCCGGTCACCGGGACGCAGGCCGGCGACATTGGCCGGGGCCAGGGGCATGGATGGGGTGCACGTGGAGTTGCCGCTCTGGCCGGCCGCGCGCACATCCACGCAGGTGGACACCGAGGAGAGGACCGGGGTGGTCTCGCCGATGCCGTGGAGGGTGAAGAGGCCGGTGAACACGAGTGCGGCGATGAGGAGGTTCATCGTCGGGCCGCCGAGCATGATGGCGATCTTTTTCGGCATCGAGAGCTTGTAGAAGACGCGGTTCTCGTCGCCCGGCTCCATCTCCGCCAGACTCTGGTCGCGCGCCTCGTCCATGAGTTGGCTGAAGCGCCCCGTGCTCGACACGCGCTCGGTCCCGGGCTCCTGGCCGGGTTTGGGCGGATACATCCCGATCATCCGGACGTAGCCGCCCAATGGGACGGCCTTGAGGCCGTATTCGGTCTCGCCGCGTTTGGTCGACCAGAGCGTCGGGCCGAACCCGACCATGTAGGCGGGCACGCGCACGCCGAATCGCTTCGCGGGAATCAGGTGGCCGATCTCGTGCAGGGCGATCGAGAGCCCGACGCCGAGCACGACGCTCAGCACCCCCAGCAGATACAGCATGTCCGTCCTTCACCGGCTCGGCCGACAGCGCCCACCGGGCACCCTCAGCACCCAACGTCCGACCGGGGGAAATCAATCCCGCTGTCGGCCCGTAGGGCTCGATCCGCGTACCCCGGGCTACACCAACGTACTGCCCAGCCTCGGGTCCACGCCTGCGCCGGCCCCGGGGCCGGCCATCGGTGTAGCCGGGGGTCCGCCCACCCGACTCGGGCAACCGGTGTCAGCGGCTACTCGTCCAGCCGCAGCCGCCGCGCCGCCTCGCCCCGGGCCCAGGCATCGGCGGACAACACAGCCTCGACCGAACCGGCATCCCCGCCCTCGTGCGCCTCGACCACCTGGGCGATCGTGTCGACGATGCCGAGGAAGCCGATCGCGCCGGAATGAAAGGCGTCGACGGCGACCTCGTTGGCCGCGTTGTAGACCGCCGGATAGGTCCCGCCAGCGATCCCGACCTCCCGCGCCAACCGCACGGCGGGGAAGGCCACGTCGTCCAGCGGTGCGAAGTCCCATGACTGCGGGACACTCCAGTCGCACGGGACGTCGATGTCCTCCAGGCGGTCGGGCCAGGAAAGGCCCAAGGCGATCGGCACGAGCATCCGCGGCGGGCCCATCTGCGCGATCGTCGAGCCGTCGTGGAACTCCACCATCGAATGGATCCACTGCTGCGGATGGACGACGACCTCGATCCGCTCGAACGGGATGCCGAACAGCAGGTGCGCCTCGATGACCTCCAGGCCCTTGTTGACGAGGGTCGCGGAGTTGGTGGTGATGACCCGGCCCATCGCATAGTTCGGGTGCGCGAGGGCCTGGGCGGGGGTCACCTCCCGCAATTGCTCGCGGGTCCGGTCGCGGAACGGACCGCCGCTGGCCGTGACGACCAGCCGGCGCACTTCGGCTGCCCGGCCCCCCCGCAGCGACTGCGCGATCGCCGAATGCTCCGAATCGACCGGCACGATCTGCCCCGGCCGGGCCGTCGCCGCGACGAGCGCGCCCCCGATGATGAGGGATTCCTTGTTGGCCAGGGCCAGGGTCGAGCCCGCCTCGAGCGCCGCCAGCGTCGGCCGCAACCCGATCGCCCCGGTGATCCCGTTGAGGACGACATCCGCGCCGACCGAGGCCGCGCGGACGCTCGCGTCCTCCCCGACCACCACCTCGGGTGCGTATGCCGACCGGCCGGCCCGCGCGGCATACCCCCCGAGCGCGGAGCGCACCTGGGCGGCGTCCCCGCGCGCGACGGCGACCAACGGCACGTCGAAGGCGACGGCCTGCTGTGCGAGGAGGTCGAGATTGCCCCCGGCCGAGATCGCGACGACCCGGAACCGGTCGGGGTTGCGGGCGATGACGTCGAGGGCCTGAGTGCCGATGGAGCCGGTCGAGCCGAGCAGGGCGACGGTGCGGACGGTCACCCGGCCATTCTCACCCAGGCCGCGGGCGGACCCGTCCCGGGCGCACGGCGCTCAGCGCTCGACGATGACGACGTGCATGCCCGGATGCGTCTGCGCCAGGTCGGTGAGGATGTCGGTGATCGCTTCGAAGACATCCGGATCGGCGCTGCGGAGGAATCGGGCACCATCCCAGACGAGCGTCCACGCGCCCTCGGTGGCGGCGGCCAGGTCGCCGAGCGAGTCGGCCAGAGCGTCCAGATTGTGTCCGAAGTAGGCCGGAAACCTCAGGACCTCCGCGAACAATCGCAGCGTCTCGGCCTTGTCATCGCCGGCGGGCACGACGCGCACGGTGGCCCCTCCGGCACCCGCGGCCCGGACGACATTGGCGATCCGGGTGTCGGCGCCGAGCCGGCGGACCGGCGGGACGGTGGGCCGCGTCATCGCCCCTCCTCGATCTGGCGGAAGCTCGCGTAGTGGTCGTCGGTGTAGTACCGGTCGCCGTCGGCCCCGCTGATGATGCGGCGTGCCCCGCGGTCCCCGGAGCCGGGGGTGACGACGGTGTACTCCCGGTAGTAGCCGCGTGGGTGCGCGGGCAGGAGGCGTTCCCGGTTGGCGAACACCCCGTCGTCGGCGGAGTAGGGGTAGGGTCCGCCCGCCCGGATCAGGTCGAGGGTATGCCGCGCCTGACTCGGCAATGCCGACTCCGCGATCGTCGCCAGACCCGAGATCGGGGTCGCCGCATCGGTGGAGCCGCCGCGCGTGGCGGGCGACCGGCTCGTCTGCACCCCGCCCGGGGTCCGGCCCGCGGCGCTGGTCGATCCATCGGTCCCCGACCCCACGCTGACCGATCCGCTGCCCGATCCCGTGGACGATCCCGTGCTGCCCGATCCGGTGCTGCCCGATCCCCCCGCCCCGACGGCCCACCACAAGAGCGCCACCACGGCGGCGACCCCGAGCAGGAGGAGCAGTTGCCGGTCGGCCTTGCGCTGCGGCATACGTCCCGTCCTGGACTCGCGGTGATCGGTCGGGGGCATGGTATGCCGCCCACCCGCCCCGCCGGATCGGGGTCGGCGGGCGGGGTCAGAGGGCGATGCCGACGTACTTGGTCTCGAGGTACTCCTCGATGCCCTCGAACCCGCCCTCGCGGCCGAAGCCGGAGGCCTTCACCCCGCCGAAGGGTGCGGCCGGGTTGGAGACGATGCCCTGGTTGATACCGACCATCCCGAACTCCAGCGCTTCGGCGACCCGCAGCGCACGGGAGAGATCCCGGGTGAAGACGTAGCCGACCAGGCCGAACTCGGTGTCATTGGCCTTGGCGAGCACCTCCTCCTCGGTGGTGAACGTCGTGATCGGGGCGACCGGGCCGAAGATCTCCTCGCGCATCATCCGCGCGGTCATCGGGACCCCGGTCAGCACGGTGGGCTGAAGGAAGTTGCCGGCGCCGTCGAGAGCCGAGCCACCCGTCAGCACCGTCGCCCCGCACGACTTGGCGTCCTCGACCAGGGCCAGAACGTCGGCGCGGGCCTTGGCTGTGATGAGCGGACCGACGTCGACACCGCTCTCGGTGCCCTTGCCGACGGTCAGCGCGGCCATTCGCTCACCGAAGCCCGCCGCGAACCGCTCGGCCACCGACTCGTGAACGAAGAACCGGTTGGCCGCGGTGCAGGCCTCGCCGATATTGCGCATCTTCGCCAGCATCGCGCCGGTCACCGCGGCGTCGATATCGGCGTCCTCGAAGACGATGAAGGGCGCATTGCCGCCCAACTCCATCGACAACCGCAAGAGCCCCTGCGCGGACTGCTCGACCAGGCGCCGGCCGACCGTCGTCGAGCCGGTGAAGGTCAGCTTGCGCGCCCGCGGGTCCCGGATCAGCGGCTCCATGACCGCCCCAGAGTGCGACGTCGTGACGACATTGAGGACCCCGGCGGGCAGCCCGAGATCCTCCAGCAGCTTCGCCAGGGCGAGCATCGACAGCGGGGTCTCGTGCGCGGGCTTGACGACCATGGTGCAGCCGGCGGCGATGGCCGGGCCGATCTTGCGGGTGCCCATCGCGAGCGGGAAGTTCCACGGCGTGATCATCAGCGTCGGCCCGACCGGCTGCTTCATCGTGACCAGGCGGGTCGCGCCATTGGGGGCCACGGCATACCGCCCGTGGACCCGGACGGACTCCTCGCTGAACCACCGGAAGAACTCGGCGGCGTAGGCCACCTCGCCTCGCGCCTCGGCCAGCGGCTTGCCCATCTCGAGCGTCATCAGGAGCGCGAACTCCTCGCTGCGCTCGGTGAGTTTCTCGTATGCCGCCCGCAATAGTTCCCCGCGATCACGCGGCGCCGTCTTGGCCCAGGCGGCCTGCGCAGCCACCGCTGCGTCGAGGGCCGCGCCGCCGTCGGCGACGCTCCCGTCGGCGACGCTGGCCAGCACCTCCCCCGTCGCGGGGTCGTGGACCTCCAGCGTCGCTCCCCCCTCGGCGTCGCGCCATGCGCCGCCGATGAGCAGCTGGGTCGGGACCGTGGCCAGCACGGAATCCTGGGTGATGGTCATCATTGTTCTCCCTCGAGACGGGTCGGCACGGATCTACTGAGGTGCGTCGGTCGGCTTCGGGCC
This sequence comes from Nostocoides sp., assembly GCA_016702415.1. Lineage (GTDB taxonomy): Bacteria > Actinomycetota > Actinomycetes > Actinomycetales > Dermatophilaceae > Nostocoides_A. The sequence goes on along the minus strand of JADJEA010000023.1, from coordinate 163,160 downwards.
GGTCGATGTCGGGCCAGAGAGTGTCGGGTCGCCGTGGCGGTGGCCCGCGTGGTCATGGTCGTGGTCGGGACCGCCGATCCGCCCCTCGGGGATCTCGGCGGCCCGCCCGGCGAGCAAGGGCTGGGACGGATCCCAGCGGGTGCCCTCCCGGGCATCGCGGCGCTTACGCGCGATTGCCGAAAGCGCTTCGAGGACAACCCGATTGGCCAGGGCCGCGGTGATATCGGCGTGGTCATAGGGCGGGCTGACCTCGACGACGTCCATGCCACAGACCGGGAGCTCGAGACAGATCCGCCGGACCGCGTCGAGGAGTTGTCGGGCGGACAAACCGCCCGGCTCCGGCGTGCCCGTCCCGGGCGCATGGCCGGGGTCGCAGACATCGATGTCCACGGACAGAAAAACGCCCTCGCACTCGTCGGTGGCGATCGCGAACGCCTCGCTCAGGCACTCATCGAGCCCGCGGTGGACGATCTCCGTCATCTCGAACGACCGCATCCGCTGGGCCGCCATCCAGTCCAGCGTCTCCGGCGGCGGCCAGTAGCCGCGCAGGCCGATCTGGAGGAAGCGGTCGCCGCGCAGCGCCCCGGACTCGATGAGCCGGCGCATCGGTTGCCCGTGCCCCCACAGCGAGCCGAACTCGATATCGCCGGTGTCGGCGTGGGCGTCGAAGTGGATCATCGAGACCCGCCCATGACCGAGCACATTGGCGCAGCCCTTGGCGTCCGGGAAGGCGATCGAGTGGTCACCACCCAGCACGACGGGGATGGCCCCGGCCGCGACGACCTTCGTCACCGCCGCCTCGAGCGCGGGGAGCGCGGTCTCGATGGCACCGGAGTACATCTCGACATCCCCCGCGTCGACGACCCGCAAATCGGTGAGCCCGTCGACACGCAGAGCCAGCGAGGGGCGCGACCCGTCATGGGGGAGGTAGTCGGTCATCCGGATCGCCTGCGGTCCGAAGCGGGTGCCGGACCGGTGGGAGGTGCCTCCGTCGAACGGTGCGCCGAGGATGACGACGTCGGCATCGGCATACGACTGCGGCTCGTCCAGGTCGCAGCGATCCACACCGAGGAAGGTGATATCCGGACCGAACTGCGCGCCATAGCGAGTCATGGCGTCATCCTAGGTCCCGGCGCTCCGGACCCGGCTGGTTCGACCGGGCGCAGGGGTCGCTCCCTACAGGCGTAGACTGGATGCCGCGGTCGACCGACCGCCGGCTCCAGCGTCGTGGTCGTTCGATCACCCGAAAGGCTTCTCCCGCAATGATCACCGACCGGATTCGCCCGTATGCCGAGCGCCTGGTCGCCGAGGCCGGCGACACCGTCGCGCGCGCACACCTCCCGCACTACCACGCCGACGCCGAGGGCACGGTCCACAAGCTGCGCTCGCTCCTCGACGCGGCGATGACCAGCCTGGACGCGCGCGAACCGCTGCACCTGGCGCGCTTTGTCGACGACCTCGCCGTCGACCGCTTCCTCGCCGGCTACCACGTCGAGGAGGTCCTCGCCGTGTTCAACGCCCTCGAGGGCGCCGTATGGAGCCTGCTCGTCGAGATCGTCCCCGCCGACACGCTCGTGCGCGACCTCGGCCGGATCGGCGCGGTCTTCGGCGCCGGCAAGGACCAGATCGCCAGCCGGTATGTCGAGTTGGCGAGCCAGCGGCATACCCACGGGGTCGACGTCGGCCGCCTCGCCGCCGTTCTCTGACACCCCAACCGACACCCCAACCTGCCGTCCCCACCACCTGCGTGGTGGGGACGGCCGGTGCGGTTCATCGCTCGTCGATGCCCCATGGCGAGCCGTAGCCGGCCGGCTTGGGCGCGGCCAGCAGGTCCAGGAACGGCTCGGCCGGGAAGGCCTCGGGCCCGAGGACACCGGTGCCCGACCATGTGCCGGCCGCCAGGAGTTCGAGCGCGACGATCGGGTTGATCGCGGTCTGCCACACGATGCACTGCGCGCCGTAGTCCCGCATCGTCTCCTCGTTGTCGGAGACGTGGTAGAGGTAGGTTGACCGCGGCATGCCGTCCTTGCCCGTCCCGGTGACGTGGACTCCGGCACACGTCTTGCCGGTCAGTTGCGGGCCGATCTCGGCGGGATCGGGAAGCACGGCGGCGACGAGATCCCGGGGGGCGACCTCGATGCCCTTGATCATGATCGGCTCGGTGGAGTCCAGCCCCAGGGCGCGTAGCGCCTTGAGGATCGAGATCATCTGCTCGCCGAGGCCGTACTTGAAGGTCACCCGCTTCGCCTTGAGCCAGCGAGGCATGAGGAGGACCTCCTCGTGCTCGACCTGGACGCACTCGACCGGGCCGATCCCCTCGGGGAAATCGAAGACCTCGGGCTCGCTGAACGGCGGCAGCGTGAAGAAGCCCGACTCCAGTGACCCTCCGGCCTGGGCACGGTCCGCTTCCCAGACCACCGGCGGGTTGAGGCATTCCTCGATGATGGTCCACATCGAGAAGCCCGGGGCGAATCCCTCATTACCGTCGGGTCCGAGATAGGCGAGATTGGCGCCGTCCCGGGTGCCCAACTCCTCGATCTCGGAGAAGAGATTGTCCTGGGCGTAGCGGGCGAAGATGTCGGACAGGCCGGGCTCCACGCCGATGCCGACCAGGGCAAGCCGTTGCTGGCTCACCCAGTCGTCGGAGAGCGCGAACTGCTCGTCGCCGAGCTTGACATTCGTCAGCTCGAACGGTTTCTGGGCGTGCCGTTTCGACAGGGACATCGCCATGTCGAGATAGTTGGCACCTGCCTCGAGGCAGCCGCGGAAGATCGGCATGACGAAGCGGGGGTCGACGGCATTGAGGACATGGGTGGCATCGACGAGTCGGATGAGGTCGGCCACATTGTCGGCGCGTGAGGCGTCGACCTGCACCGCGTGGAAACGGCGCTCGCCCGGCCGGCTGGCCTGGACGGCGGCCACCGTCCGCTGGGCGCGGACGAGGTCGTAGTCAGCGACGACGAAGACATCGAAATAGTCCCGTTCGACGGCGATCTTGGCGGCTGCGTCACCGACGCCACCGGCGCCGATCATCAGAATCCGCATGAGAATGTGCACTTCCTTGACGGGCTCCGGTTCGCCCTTTCTGTATGACGTGTCGACCCCCGGGGGCCGGCCCCCGGGCGATCGTTCTATGGATGGGAGGTGGAGTTCAGAAGTACTGGGTCGGAGGTGGTGGTCAGGGGTACCGGTCTACTTCGGTTTGCGGGCGCTGCCGATGACCTGGCCGAGGACGACGAGGGTCACGGCGAAGAGGAAGAGGGAGAAGCCGATGACATTTGCCTGCGCCGGGATGCCGCGCAGATACGACACGTAGACGAACTTCGGGAAGGTCGTCACATTGCCGCTGACGAAGTTGGTGATGATGAAGTCGTCGAACGAGAGGGAGAACGCCAGCAAGGCCGCGCCGACGATGCCGGGCAGGACCAGCGGGAAGGTGACCTTCCAGAAGGTGCTGCCGGGTCCGGCATACAGATCGGAGGCGGCCTCCTCCAGCCGCGGGTCGAGGCTGAGCAGCCGTGCCTTGACGGTGACGACGACGAAACTCAGGCAGAACATGATGTGAGCGATGACGATCGTCCAGAACCCCAGGCGTAAACCGACCCGGACGAATCCCTGGACGAAAATGGTCAACAAGCTCGCCCCGAGGACGATCTCGGGGGTCGCCATCGGGACGAAGACGAGGACATTGCCGGCGCCACGGCCGGGGAACCGGTAGCGGACGAGAGCGAACGCGAGAAGGGTCCCGAGGACGGTCGCCGCGACCGTCGCGATGAATCCAACTTGCAGCGACGTCACGAGAGCGTCGCAGACGCCAGGAGCACCGCAGGGGTTCTTCCAGTGTTTGAGGGTCGGGCTGCCCTCGGGATTCCAGGTGATATTGGATTTGTGGTAGTTGTTGAACGAGAAGACAAAGGTGTAGGCGACCGGGGTGAAAAGATAGAGCAGGACTAGGATCGCGACAATCATCGCGAATCGGTCGGCGATCCAGGCCGAGACTCGGCGCCCGAACGACGGTCGATACACCGCACCGGCGGGTTGAGCCCCACGGGGCCCCGAGTTGGGCACGGTCATGCTGGGCGAGCTCACAGGAGGTCCTCCGTTCCGAACTTCCGCGCATAGAGGAAAACCATCCCCAGGATCAGGGCCATGAGGGTGAAGGAGAGCGCGGCCGCCGTGGGATAGCCGTCCGGGACCTTGAAGAACTGGCTCTCGATGACATTCCCCACCATCTTGGTGCTGCGGTCGGAGCCGAGGAGTTCGGCGTTGACATAGTCACCGGCCGCCGGGATGAAGGTGAGCAGAGTGCCGGCGAGGACACCCGGCATACTCATCGGCAGGGTGACGGTGCGGAAGGTGGTGAAGCCGTTCGCGTAAAGGTCACCCCCGGCTTCGATCACCCGTGGGTCGGCCCGTTCCAGGGAGGCATAGATGGGCAACACCATGAAGGGCAGGAAGTTGTACGTCAACCCCGCCACGACCGCGATCCACGTCTCGGTGATATGGCCATTGGGCAGCAGGTGCAGGGCGTTGGCGATGCGGGCGATCGGGCCCTCGTCGGCGAGGATCTGCCGCCATGCGATCGTGCGCAGGATGAAACTCGTGAAGAAGGGCGCGATGACGCAGATCATCATCAGCCCGCGCCACCGGCCCGCCTTGAACGCCATGGCGTAGGCCAGCGGATACGCGAGACAGAAGGCGAAGAACGTCGCCAGGCCCGCGAAAAGGAGGGAGCGTCCAAAATGGGGGGCGAATTCGGTCAGGGCGCTCCAGTAGTTCTTGACATTGACGTCGCGATAGTAGTAGCCGGGGTATTCCGGGAACCGGGATTGCAGGCTGACCGTGAACAACTGGACCAACGGCACGACGAAGAAGATGATGAGCCAGAGGCCGCCGGGCAGGAGCAATAGATAGGGCAGGAACCGCCCCCGCTTGGCGGTTTCGTCCGCCGCCCCGGGGGTGGGCGCGGCGGATGCCGACCCGACGTGGGCCAACGCGCTCACGGCGCGTCCTGCCCCGGTGCCGGGGTGATGCCGGGGATCGGCGTCCCATCTGCCGCGACCCCGAAGGCGTGCGCCGGGTCCCACTCCAGCCACACCGGGTCACCCGGCTTGAGGTCGATGGGGTCGACGTCGAGGTTCTGCTCGTAGACCGACCAGGTCGCGCCGCTGGGCACCCGGACCAGATATTGGGTCGCGACCCCGATGAACGAGACGTCGAGCACGGTCGCCCGCATGTCGTCACCGAAGGCGACCTTGCGGTCGCGGATCGCGGCGTCGATGTCACTCGACCGGGCCAGGTGGACCTTCTCGGGACGTATGCCGAAGAGCACCTCCCCCGAGGTGACCGCGCATCGCGCGCTCGGGATCTTGACCGTGGAACCATTGACGTCGACGACGACGAAATCCCCGTCGCGGCCGGTGATCCGGCCCTGGCCGAGGTTGGACTGCCCGACGAAGTTGGCGACAAAGGCCGTGCTCGGGAGGTCATACATCTGGGCCGGCGGGCCCATCTGCTCGATCCGCCCGAGGTTCATGACCGCGACGGTATCGGCCATGGTCATGGCCTCCTCCTGGTCGTGGGTGACGTGGATGAAGGTCAGGCCGACCTCGGTCTGGATGCGTTTGAGTTCGACCTGCATCTGGCGGCGCAGCTTGAGGTCGAGGGCACCGAGCGGCTCGTCGAGCAAGAGGACCTCGGGGCGGTTGACGAGCGCCCGAGCGACGGCGACGCGCTGTTGCTGCCCACCCGAGAGTTGGGTGGGTTTGCGACTGGCGAGGTGGGGCAATTGGACCAGGTTCAGAGCCTCGTCGGCCAGGCGCTGGGCGTCCTTCTCTCCCCGCCGCTTCGGGCCGAAGGCGACATTGTCCCGGACGGTCAGGTGCGGGAAGAGCGCGTACGACTGGAAGACGGTGTTCACCGGACGCTCGTAGGGACGCGACCCGGTCAAGTCCGTGTCACCGATGAGGATGCGCCCACGCGTGGGCTGCTCGAGCCCGGCGACCATCCGCAGTGTCGTCGTCTTGCCGCAACCCGAGGGACCGAGCAGGGCGAAGAAGGAGCCCCGGGGCACCACCAGGGTCAGGTCGTCGACGGCGGTGAAGTCGCCGAAGCTCTTGGTGACATCCTCGATCCGCAGATCGCCCTTGGCTTCGCGGAAACCGCCCTTGGCCATCAGTTCCCCACCGCCCGCGCCCACGCGGCGCTGTAGTCGTTGTCGTCCTGCGGTGACAACGCCCGGAAGCCCTGGATCTTGTGCTGGGCGATGTAGTCCTCGCTCGGGAAGATGAATGGGGACGCGTTCCCGGTCTTGAGATCGTTGAGATAGGCATTGCCCTTGACGCGGCGAATATAGTCGTCGCTGAGGAGTTTGGTGAACTTCTCCAATGCCTGGTCGAACTGGGTCTTCGTCCAGTCCCCCGCGATGTCGATGCCATTCCACTGCATGAACAGACCGAGAGTGTCCCGGAACTCGGAGAGGACCGTCACCTTGCCCTTCAGCTCGGGGGTGAACAGGTCGTCGAGGGATTTCAAGTCCTTGCCCACTTTGGAGCGGTCGTAGCCGATCCCGGCGAACCCACTCTGCCAGGTGACGGAGTTGTTCCGGCCCGGGTCGAACGAAACGAACTTCAGGCTCGGTCGGAGGTTGGCGACGACATTCGGCATATTGATCAACTGGAGCGGCTGGACCAACTGCTCGCGGATCATCCGGTTGGCCATCCAGTCGGTGAGGGTGAAGATGTCCTTCTGGATGTCCTGGCCTGCCTGGAGCTGCGGCTTGACCTTGCTGACGTAGGAATCGTTGTCGTCGACGTCCTCGCTATAGGTCGCCTGAATGCCCGTCTTCTTCGCGAAGGCCTCGAGGGTCGGATAGTGCTGTCCGTTCTCGTCCTGGTCGAGGTAGGCGGTCCAGTTCGCCCAGCGGACGACCTTGTCGGTCGCCGAGACGTCGGTGGGCAATTTGAGCGCCGCAACACCGCCTGAGGGCGGCTTGGGTGGCGCACACGCGGACAGCGCAGCCGCGGAGGCCCCGACGGCGGCTGTGGACATCAGCGAACGTCTGCTGAACCGCGACGCCCGGGCGGCGCGGATCAGGGCGCGGACGGCGGGGTCCGCGGGCGGCATACGGTTCGGCACGGTGGTCCTCTCAGCTTTCGGCGTCGGTCAGGGCGGGCGTGCACCACCGGTCGTCCGCGACGCACACGTGCCCGGTGGCAGGGTCCCCCTGTAGGGCGCGGGCGATGGTCACGGTCTCCCCGGTCTCGACTGACATCCGTTCACGGATCACGCGCACTCTAGCCACGCGGGGGCTGCACACAACAGGGTCTGACGGCAGGGTTTTCCGAAAAACGCGCGCAGAAGGCACCTCAGCACCCGGATTTCGATGGATTCCGAAGGTCTAGAGCTTGCGGCAACGAGGAAACCTCCACCAGCATGGGACCATGACACGCACTGACGGACCCCTCGGGACGGCCCGTCTCGACGCGGTGTCCCGCAAGATCGTTGAGGCTCTCCAGGCCGACGGCCGGGCGTCGTATGCCGCGATCGCCAAGGTGGTCGGGCTGTCCGAGGCCGCGGTCCGCCAGCGTGTCCAGCGGCTCCTGGACTCGGGGGTCATGCAGATCGTCGCGGTGACCGACCCGCTCCAGGTCGGGTTCACCCGGCAGGCGATGATCGGCATCCGCGTCGAGGGGGAGATCGGCCCCCCCGCGGAGGCGATCTCGGCCCTTCCGCAGGTCGCCTACGTCGTGACGACCGCGGGCAGCTTCGACATCCTGTGCGAGGTGGTCTGCGAGGACGACGACGAACTCCTCGAGATCATCAGCCGGCGCATCCGGGCGCTCCCCGGGGTGGCCTCCACCGAGACCTTCGTCTACCTCAAACTCAACAAACAGCACTACAACTGGGGGACGCGATGACCATCTATCCGGCCGATGTCTGGGAGCCGAGCAGTGATCGGCATACCCCGACCGGAGCGCTCTATTCGGACGCCGCCCGCGACCACTTGTGGATGCACTTCACGCGGCATTCGGTGTTCGAGGAGGTCGAGGAGGGCGGACTCGGGCACAGCGTCCCGATCATCACCCGGGGGGAAGGCTGGCGAATCTGGGACGACCGCGGTAACGAGTACATCGACGCGCTCGCGGGACTGTTCACGACCAACATCGGCCACGGTCGCACCGAGGTCGCCGAAGCGATGGCGGCGCAGGCGCGGGAGCTCGCGTTCTTTCCCCTGTGGTCCTACGCCCATCCCCGCGCCATAGAACTCGCGGAACGGTTGGCGCACAACGCCCCCGGCGACCTCAACCGGGTGTTCTTCACCACCGGTGGCGGTGAGGCGGTCGAGAGCGCGTGGAAGCTCGCCAAGCAGTACTTCAAGCTCGTCGGGAAGCCCACCAAGCACAAGGTCATTTCCCGCTCGATCGCCTATCACGGGACCCCGCAGGGGGCGTTGGCCATCACCGGCATCCCCGCGGCCAAGATCCCGTTCGAGCCGTTGGTGCCGGGCGGTTTCCGGGTGCCCAACACCAACCAGTACCGAGCGCCGGAGCACCTGCGCGACGACGAGAAGGCCTTCGGACGCTGGGCGGCCGACCGGATCGAGGAGGCGATCCTCTTCGAGGGCGCCGACACCGTGGCGGCGGTCTTCCTCGAGCCGGTTCAGAACTCCGGCGGCTGCTTCCCCCCACCGGCCGGCTATTTCGAACGGGTCCGCGAGATCTGCGATCTCTATGACGTCCTCCTGGTGTCCGACGAGACGATCTGCGCATTCGGGCGGATCGGACCGATGTTCGCCTGTGACGCCTTCGACTATGTGCCCGACATCATCACGACCGCGAAGGGGGTGACCTCGGGCTACGCGCCGCTCGGGCTGATGATCGCCCACGACCGCCTCTTCGAGCCCTTCCGTAGTGGGACAACGCTTTTCCCGCACGGCTACACCTGGGGCGGCCATCCCGTCTCGTGTGCGGCGGCGATGGCCAATCTCGACATCATGGAACGCGAGGGCCTCTTCGACCATGTCGCCCGCAACGCCCCCGTCTTCCGGGCCACCCTGGAGCGACTGCTCGATCTCCCGCTGGTCGGCGACGTGCGCGGGGCAGGCTTCTTCTACGGCATCGAACTCGTCAAGGACAAGGCGACGCGGCAGACCTTCGACGATGGGGAGGCCGAGCGGCTCCTGCGCGGCTTCCTCTCCAAGGCGCTCTTCGACGCCGGCATCTATTGCCGCGCCGACGACCGGGGCGACCCGGTCATCCAGCTGGCACCGCCGCTGATCGTCGGACCTGCGGAGTTCGACGACATGGAGGCACGATTGCGATCGGTCCTGACGGAGGCGAGCAATCATCTCTGACCGGTTCTGGGCGGTCGGCCGGCCCCTGTGGTGGGAGCCGTATGCCGCTCTCCCCCACCCCGGTTCGCCCACCGCCGTCGTGCCCTCCCGCTCGGACGTCATCATCGTCGGGGGCGGATTCACCGGGCTGTGGACGGCGTATTACCTGCTGCGCGCGTCGCCCGCCCTGTCGGTAACGATTCTCGAGGCCGAGGATGTCGGCTTCGGCGCCAGTGGGCGCAATGGCGGGTGGGTCAGCGCTCTCTTCCCGGTCGGCGCGGACACCCTCGCGGCGAGGCACGGCGTCGAGGCGACCCGTGCGCTGGGGGTGGCACTGCGGCATACGGTCACCGAGGTCGGCGATATCGTTGCCGCGGAGAGGATCTCGGACGCGGGATTTGTGCGCGGAGGGGCGCTCGTCCTGGCCCGGGGGGCCGCTCAGGCGGCCCGAGCCGAGGCGTCCGTCGCCGCCGGTGAGCGCTGGGCGGACGGGACGATCTGGCTCGACGCAGGGGCGGCCCGGGAGCGGCTGGCGGCCACGGAAGTCAGCGGGGCCACGTGGAATCCGCACTGCGCCCGCATCCAACCGAGGGCGCTGGTCGAAGGGCTGGCCCAGGCGGTGCGCGCGCGGGGTGGGGTCATCGTCGAGGGTGCCCGGGTGGCCGACGCGGGGGCCGGGCTGGTCACCCTGGCCGATGGACAGGTCGCGCGGGGGCGGCATGTCATCCGTGCGACGGAGGCCTATACGGCCCGGCTGCCCCGCCTCCGACGGCGGGTCGCGCCGGTGTACTCGCTCTTGGTCGCGACCGAGCCTCTCCCCGAATCCGTCTGGGCGACAGTTGGTCTCGCGGGCCGGGAGGTCTTTGCCGATCACCGGCACGTCGTGGTCTATGGTCAACGTTCGGTTGACAACCGGTTGGTTTTCGGGGGCCGCGGCGCGCCCTATCATCTCGGCTCGGCGATCCGACCGGAGTTCGATCGCGACGAGCGGGTGTTCCGGCTGTTGCGGGCCGGCGTGCTCGAACTCCTCCCGCAGCTGACCGGGGTCCGGTTCACGCATGCGTGGGGCGGGCCGTTGGGGATCCCCCGGGACTGGCATCCCGGCGTCGGTTACGACCCGGTGGCCCGGGTCGGCTGGGCGGGCGGGTATGTCGGCGACGGGGTCGCGGCGACCAATCTCGCCGGGCGCACCCTCGCGGACTTGGTCTTGGGGCGGCATACGTCGCTGACATCCCTGCCCTGGGTCGGACACCGTTCTCGCCCATGGGAACCCGAGCCGCTGCGGTGGGTCGGCGTCAACGCGGGATTGCGCCTCGCCGCCCTCGCCGACGCCGAAGAGCGGCTCACCCGGCGCCCCGCGCTCACGGGCCATGCCCTGGCTCGCCTGACCGGCCACTGACATCCGAGGCCGGGGACGTGGTCAATACAGTGGCGCCATGACGCAACCGGCTCCGCCGCTCGGCACCGACGATCCGGTCATCGGAGGGCTGCCGGACGCGGGCGTCGAAATCGAGTCGACGGCCGCTCTCGAGGCGGCTCTCGCCGCCGGAGTCGCACCGGCTCGGCTGCGCCTCCAGGACCTCGACCTGACCGACTTCCGCGGCTTCGACGCCCGCACCGATCTCGACCAGATGGTGGTCCTCGGCGGTCGGCTCTCCCCCACCCTCGAGGCGCACGTGCGAACCCATGGAGCGATCGTCTTCCCCGATGATCCCCAGGCCGCGCCGATCCGGCCGTACCGCTCCCAGCTCTATACCGCCGACGAGCTGTTTGCCGGTCTCGCCCAGGGATATTGGGCCACACCCGATGCGCGCGCGTACGCGTGGTATCAGCGAGACCGGCGTCGCCCGGATGTCTTCACCGCCCTCCTCCAGGCAATCCACGACGACTCCATCGCCGACGCGCTGGAGGAGTTCGTTGACGGGACTCCCGTCGTCGGGGTCATGGGTGGGCACGCGCTTGCGCGTGGCACCGCGGCGTATGCCGACGCCGCCCGCCTCGGGCTCCACCTCGCGGCGCAGGGCTTCATCGTGGCGACCGGCGGAGGCCCCGGGGCCATGGAAGCGGCGAACCTCGGTGCCGCGGCACCGGATAGCGCCGCCCTGGGCCGAGCGCTCGACGTCCTCGCCCAGGTGCCGACCTTCGCGGATGTGACGGCGTGGGCGCAGTGCGGACTGGCGGCGCGGGCGAGCCTGACGCAAGGGCACGCGCCGGTAGAGAGGGTGCAAGGGAAGTCGGCACCCGGGAGACGCGCGCAGGGGGGCAGCCTCGGCATACCCACGTGGTTCTATGGTCACGAACCGCCGAATGTCTTCGGCGACGGCATCGCGAAGTACTTCTCCAATGCGCTGCGGGAGGATCGCCTCCTCGCCCTTGCCGATGCGGGCGTCGTCATCCTTCCGGGAGCCGCGGGCACCGTGCAGGAGATCTTTCAGGTCGCAACCCGCGCCTACTACGCGACCGAATCACCACCGCCGATGGTCCTCGTGGGCCGCGACCACTGGACGTCGACCATCCCCGTCTGGCCCGCCCTGATCGCTCTCGGGGACGGACGGCCCATGGGGCAACGGCTCGCGCTCGTCGACGACATCGACTCCGCGCTGGACCACCTCGTCCTCGACCCCCGTGCCCTCGACCGCCGTGCCCTCGACCACGGCCCCTGACCGGGTCGAGGGCGGCGACACATCGCCGGGAGGCGGGCCTTAGAAGCGCTGGGGGACGAAGGTCTGGTCCTGGATCGGCGGGCGGACATACGGCATCTGCTTCATCTCGGGAAGCTCGATGACCTCCGGCGCGACGTCCTGGTAGTCGAACTGGCTCAGCAGGTGGCTGATGCAGTTGAGGCGGGCGGCCTTCTTGTCGTCCGAGGGAACGACATACCAGGGCGCCTGCTTGATGTCGGTGTACTGGAAGGTGTTGTCCTTGGCCATGGAGTACTTCACATAGAGCTCGTGCTCCGCGAGGTCCATGTCGGAGAGCTTCCACCGCTTGAGGGGCTCGGCGTTGCGCGCCTCAAACCGGGCGCGCTGCTCCTGGAAGGAGACGGAGAACCAGTACTTGATGACGTGGATGCCGGACCGGACGAGCATCCGCTCGAACTCCGGGCAACTGCGCAGGAACTCGGAGTGCTCGTCCTCAGTGCAGAAGCCCATGACCCATTCGACATTGGACCGGTTGTACCAGGAGCGGTCGAAGAGGGCCATCTCGCCGGCGGCGGGGAGGTGCTCGACATACCGCTGGAAGTACCACTGGGTCTTCTGGCGCTCGGTCGGCTTCGGCAGCGCGACGACCCGGACGGTCCGGGGGGAGGTCCGCTCGGTGATGCGCTTGATGACGCCACCCTTGCCGGCGGAGCCGCGGCCCTCGAAGAGGACGAGGACTTTCAGGCCCTGGCTTTGGATCCAGTACTGGAGGAGCACCAGCTGCTCCTGCAGCCGCTCCATCTCGGCCTCGTAGACCGCGGACTTGAGGCGGCCGTCCTTCTTGTAGTCGTCCGGGTTGCCGGTGCCGCCGCCCGCGAGTTGGCGAATGAACTCGCCGGAGTCGTCCGCACCCTCGGGGAGGTTGGCGTGCTTGTTGTCTTTAGCCATGCGGCCGACCCGACCTTTCTCAGACCGGGGCACCCGGTCAGGACTTGGTGAACAACACGATGCCGAGGCACATCTCGTCGGTCGTGCCCTCGCCCCAGACGACATAGCGTTCCTTCGTTCCGGCGAAGGCCGGGAGCTTGTCGCGCAGGGACTGATCGTGGGTGCACGTCACGGTGAGCGTGTCCGTGGGCGTCAGCCTAACCGGCTGCGGGAGCGGGATCGACCCCTGGTTGTCGAAGTCCCACGTCGCGATATCGAGGAGGGTCTTCTCCTTGGGGGTGCCCTTGTCGGCGACGACGGAGATCGATCGTCCGAGCAGGTGCATGTGCCCGGCGATGGCGCGCACGACCATCGGCTCGGCGACCGGCCGGGTGCAGCTCTGGGTCGGGCCGACGGGCTCGGGCCCGCAGAGGAGATGGAGCAGATCGGCAAGCTTGGCCTCGGTGCCGAAGCGCGCATAGTTATCGGCCATCGCTGCGTCCCGGCTGCACAGTTTGTTGGCCACACCGTCGCGGCAGGGCAGCTCGATCGGTGCCGGCAAGAGCGTCGTGTGGAGGTAGTTGTAGCTCCCGTCGTCGGTGGCGATGCGCAACTTCGCCGCGCTCTGGTCCGGCGAACTCCCGTCGAGGAGGTTGTAGTGGATCTGCATGACGATCTGACTGCCCTCGGGCAGCGAGGTGCCGATGCCGGGGGGCGTGACCTTTTCCGTCCCGCCCGGGGCCCACGCGCCGAGCCAGGGTGCCTGGTCGATCTGCTGCGCCCCTGCGCCGCCTTCGCGAATCCCGGTGCCGCCGAAGCAGGTCCAGCCGTCACCGGGGTCCTTGGCGTCGAGCGCCTTTGCGGCCGCGACGTCCTGGGGATCCACCTTGTAGAGGATGACGTGATGAACCTCTTTGACGTTCCCCGGCAAGAAGTCGGTCCCCGTGATCACCGCGTCCTTGCTCAGCTTCGGGTCGAGAAGGAAGCAGCGGTATTCGTCGGTCCCGATCGTCGGGACCGACGGCGTGTAGGGGTGCGGCATCCGCAGCTCGAGGAAGCGCTCGCCGCGCCGCAGAGCCACCGGCTTGGCCTTGACCGTGGGGACACCGGAGGAGGCGGCGGACGCGGTCGATGAACTCCCGGCGGAGGTATGCCCGTGCTGCCCCGCTTTGGGGAGACTTGCCGGGTCGCCTCCGCACGCGGCCAGAGACAGGACGGCCACGACGGCGACGACAAGGGCACGCACACGCATCGGGCCAGGGTAAGCGCCCGCTCAGGCCAGCGGCAAACAGCGCTCCGGCCGATTTTGGTGCGCAGATACGCCACGTACGGGGGTGCGTCAGCCATCCACGAGCGCGCGCAGGTCGGCGGGCAGATGGGCGTATGCCGCGCGGTCCCCCCGCGCGGCCAAGAAGAGTTCCTCCAGGGGCGAGGCGGGCGGGTGGAGGGAGGAATCGGCATGCCACCGGCGCAGGAGCGGCAGCAGGTCGGGCACGGCAGGCGGGTCCGGACTCGCCGGCCCCGCACGGGCGACGGAGTCGAGGTCCGACCATTGGATATGGAGGCGAAGGAGGGGCTCGCGAATGTCGTACCACGTGGTGCGCTGGTCGGTCCCCGGGACCTTGGTCGCGGTCACGAGGTGGGCGTCGGTCAGGCGGCGCAGGGTCGTGCCCGTGACCTTGGGGTCCTGGCCGGCGCTGTCGGCGAGTTCCTGGACGCTCTGCGCGCCGGGACCGCGAGCCAACTCGGCGACGAGGGTCTGTTGGTCGGCGGGCAGGGCGGCGATGCGGCCGGTGAGATAGCCGCCGAGTCGGTCCAGGACCAGCCGCACGGCGGGAGCGAGGTCGTCGAGGTCGGAGGCATCGGCATACGTCCCGAGGAGACTCCAGAACCGGATCGAGCCGCCGGCGAGGTGCGCCAGCGCAGCGATGCGTGCCCGCCCCGGCTCGCTGTCGACGAAGGCGACGACGTCGTCGCCGCCTCGGTCGCGGGCAGCCGAGACCAGGACCGCGGCACCGGTCGACGCGGAGAGACCGTCGAGGCGTTCGGTGACGAAATTGCCGAACCAGGGCTCGTCACGAGACGTCACATCGCGGAAGACGCGGGGGGAGGTGGCGACGACGAGCACGGAGCCGGAGGACTCGACGAAGCCGCGCAGGGCGCCCGCCCCGGTGCGCCCGAAGGCGCCGAAGAGATGGTGGAGATTCTCCAGGACCAGGACGAGCACCCGCCCGTCCAGGGCCGCGACGATCGCGGTCTCCAGCCCGACGTGGTCACGCTCGCGGCGCAGGGCCGCGTGCCTAGGGTCGCTTGCGCCGGTGAGGCGGCGCAGGATCAGCAGGAGGAGATCGGCATACGCCATGAGGGCGACGGCATCCTGGCCGACCCAGACGACTGTGAGTCGGCGGGAGGTGCGAGGCGATCCGAGGGCTGCCTGGACGGCCGACGCGACGACCGTCGTCTTGCCGCTCCCCCGGGCACCAATGATGAGGGTATGCGGTCGCGCCGACCCCCGTGCAGCCTCCCGCAGGCGCGCGACCAAGCGCAGGATCTCCGGACGGTGGACGACGGGGTCGATCATCGGCACTCCTGGTGTCTTCGCCCCATCACCGGGGACCGGTCATCGCCGACCGGCCAGCCACGCGCGCCGGATCAGGCCGCTTCGCCAACGGCTGCGCGTGACATCGACGCGGTCGAGATAGTGATCCTGCTCCAGCTTCTCGATCCAGCCGACGAGCCGGGCTCGTGACGGCGGCGGGTCGAGGGAGGCGACCGCCGGATCGTGCCTGACATCATCGACGCCGAGTGGCTCCCCGGTGGCCGCGAACCGGTCGAGGACCGTCGCGACCGCCTCTGCGTCGGCGGCGCCATAGTAGGGCTCGATGCGCTGGAGGTAATGCCGCAGATTCCACGGGTCGACCGGGTCGGTCAAGGCATCGGTGACCACCTGATCGACGTGCTCGGGGCTGACGATTCCGCGGCGCTTGCTCAGGGCGAAGACGATCTGCTGGATGTAATAGGGGATGCCCTCGGCGCACACCGTGATCCGCTCCGCGACTTCCCGATCGTCGGTCGGGGTCACGCGCGCACCCAGCATGAGACAACGCGCGAGATAGGCCCCGTCGTCGGCCGCAATAGCACCGACCGGCTCCTGGACGAGGTCGTTGAGCGTGCCCGGCGCGTCGTCCGAGACATGGTGGAATCCGATGCTGCCCAAGAGGAGCATCGACAAACGCCCGCTGTTGTCCTGGCGCAGGCGTCGGAGGGTGCCGAGCAGGGCCGCACCCGCGCCGGGAGTGGTGACGTCGAGGAGGCGCGCGAGCTCAGGGACCTCATCGACGATGAGGACCAGCCCGGTGCCGTCGGCGGTCGGTGAACTCGCCGTGGCGCGCCGGACCAGGTCGTCGAGGGAGGCGGAGACTCGATCGCGCTCGACGGTGATGGGGCCCGCATCGATGCCGATGCTCCAGCGTTCCAACTCCCGGCGCGCGGCCCCCGTCGGGGAGGCGGCGAGGACCGCGTCGTGGAGCGCGCGAGCGAAATCGGCCATGGACTCGCGCTGCGCGCTGGTACGGGCCACGCGGACGCCGGCGCCGGTCAGCCGCTCCTCGACCAGGCGCGCGAGGGAGGTCTTGCCCACGCGCCGGTCGCCGGTGAGGACGACCCCGTGGGATTGCTGCAGGAGATCGGCCACCCGGGCCGCCTGCCCATCGCGGCCGATGAGATTGCGGGTGTCGGGGATTCCCCCGAGGGACAAGGGGATCGGGCGGATCTGTCGGCCGGGTGCCATCCCGCGACCACCTCCTCAAATAACTAACTCAGTTGTTATCCAACGCTTCTGTTGATTATCCGGGAGTCTATCGGGGGCCACCGACACCCCCTGCCGGTCCACGTCCGTCAGGCCAGCCCGCTGCCCAGAGCGGTCCCGAGGACGACCGCCGCATCCGTGTCCGGAGCCTCGGCGCGGGCACCGGACAGCGCGCTGGCCCCGTCGTGCGCGAGGAGGACCTCCACCGCCCGGTCGGTATGCCGCGTGCTCGCCGCCCGCAGGGCGGCCGGCGCGTCGAGATTCCCCAGGGGTGCGTACGGGCCGAGTTGATCGGCATACGGCTGACCGTCGGGGTCGACATAGGTCGCGATGGCGACCGACAGGGGCACGGGGTCGGGGCCCGGCCACGTCGCGATCAGGGGAGCGGCGGACACCGCGATGGTCTCGATGACCTCCTCGGCCGCGACCCGCCCGGGTGCCGGGACGGTGTCGATGTCCCCGGGACGCCCTCGATGGGCCACGGCACGCTTGATGGTCGACCCGCCGCAATCCAGCGCGACGCCCTCGCCGATGCGGTGAGCCGCCCCGCGCAGCACGAGGAATCGAGGGTCATCGACAAGCACGAGCCGGGCCGGAGACGCCAGATCCGCCAGGAATCGGCTCGCGGAGTCCGTCATGACGACACCGAGCCGGCCGCGCAGGACTCCACCACCGAGGGCGATCCGGCGCACCGCGGCCCACCGCTCCCAGTGCTGCGCTGGCCACTCCCCGTGCGCGCGCCGGGTCTCCTCGGGGCCGATGGTGACTGTGGCCAACAAGAGGCCCAGGATGGTGCCGAGGCGCCGCGCCAGCGCCGACGCCGGATCGGTTCGAGGACGACCAGAAGGGGCGAGCAGGGCATCGAGGGCCGCGGGATAGTCGATCGCCGCGTCCATGAGCTCGGCCGTGACCTCCGGTGCCGACGGCAGGGTCGCCAGTCCAGGCCGTATGCCGCGGGTCTCCTCGAGCAGGTCCGCGTCGGCGGCGAGGTGGCGGGCGATCGACCACGTGGTCAGCCAGTCGTTCGCTCGCGTCCCGGCCACCCCCGCGGGCGCCCCCGGGAGGTCGGCGAGGATCATCCGATTCAGGCTCGGGGTGAAGCGGAGCCAGCGCCGCGCGAACTCCGCACTCACGCTCGCTCGACCGCGCTCATGCCGACCGCGCCGACCGGTGACAGGTCAGCAACCGGGAAGGCGGGCGGCGAGATAGCCCTCGACCTGGTCCAGGGACACCCGTTCCTGACGCATCGTGTCGCGCTCGCGGATGGTCACCGCCTCGTCCTGGAGGCTGTCGAAGTCGACCGTGATGCAGTACGGCGTGCCGATCTCGTCCTGGCGGCGGTAGCGGCGCCCGATCGCCTGGGCGTCGTCGAACTCGACATTCCAGTTGCGCCGCAGTCGGGCGGCGAGGTCGCGCGCCTTCGGCGAGAGGTCGGCGTTGCGGGACAGCGGCAGCACGGCCGCCTTGACCGGTGCCAGGCGCTTGTCCAAGCGCAGCACGACGCGTTTGTCGACCCCGCCCTTGGCGTTCGGGGCCTCGTCCTCGGCATACGCCTCGACGAGAAAGGTCATCAAGGACCGGGAGAGACCGGCGGCCGGCTCGATCACATAGGGCGTGTATTTCTCCCCCGAGGCCTGGTCGAAGAAGACGAGGTCGGTGCCGGAGTGGCGCGAGTGGGTGCCGAGGTCGAAGTCGGTCCGGTTGGCGATGCCCTCCAGTTCGCCCCACTCCGAGCCGGTGAAGCCGAAGCGGTACTCGATGTCGACGGTCCGCTTGGAGTAGTGCGAGAGCTTCTCCCGCGGGTGTTCGTAGAGGCGCAGATTGTCGGGGTTGATGCCGAGATCGACATACCACCGCATGCGCTCGTCGATCCAGTACTGATGCCAGTCCTCGTCGGTGCCCGGCGGGACGAAGAACTCCATCTCCATCTGCTCGAACTCGCGGGTGCGGAAGATGAAGTTGCCCGGCGTGATCTCGTTGCGGAAGGACTTGCCGGTCTGGGCGATGCCGAACGGCGGCTTCATCCGGGCCGCGTTCTGGACGTTGAGGTAGTTGACGAAGATCCCTTGCGCCGTCTCGGGCCGCAGGTAGTGCAGCCCGGACTCGTCGTCGACGACCCCGAGGTAGGTCTTGAGCATCATGTTGAAGGCACGCGGCTCGGTCCACTGCCCACGGGTCCCGCAATTGGGGCAGGCGATGGTCTCCAGCGCGATCGAGTCGGGCGCGACCTCCTTGCCCTTCTTGGATTCCTTGTCGGCCAGCGCCTCCTGCATGTGGTCGACCCGGAACCGCTTGTGACAGGACAGGCACTCGGTCAGCGGATCGGTGAACTCGCCGACGTGACCACTGGCCACCCAGGTCTGTTTCGGCAAGATGATCGAAGAATCGAGGCCGACGACGTCGTCGCGCCCGTGGACCATCGCCTTCCACCACTGGCGCTTGATGTTCTCCTTGAGCTCCACCCCGAGGGGGCCGTAGTCCCACGCCGACCGGGTCCCGCCATAGATCTCTCCGCACGGGAACACGAAGCCGCGCCGCTTGCAGAGATTGACGACGGTCTCGACGGTGGAGGTCGGTTGAGCCATGCGCGACAGGCTATCCGGGGGCGATTGCTCCCACCGAATCGCCGGACCGGACCGGCAGGCTCAGGTGGCTGCGGCGAGCTGCCCGCAGGCGCCGTCGATCTCCCGACCGCGGGTGTCCCGCACCGTCGTCGGTATGCCGTGCGCCCGCACCCGCTCGACGAACTGTTGGGCGACCCCCGCCCGGGAGGCGGTCCAGCGCGACCCCGGGGTCGGGTTGAGCGGGATCGGGTTGACGTGGACCCAGCCTCGGCCACGGGCGGCGAGCTTCTCCCCCAACAGGTCGGCGCGCCAGGACTGGTCGTTGATGTCGCGGATCAGGGCGTACTCGATGCTCACCCGCCGGCCGGTGGCCTCGAAATAGCGCCGGGCGGCGTCGAGCGCCTCGTCCACCCGCCAGCGGGTGTTGATCGGCACGAGGGTGTCGCGCAGATCGTCGTCGGGAGCATGCAACGACAGCGCGAGCGTGACCGGAATCCCCTCCGCCGCAAGGCGATCGATCGCCGGGACCAGCCCGACCGTGGACATGGTCAGCCCGCGGGCGGACATCCCGAAACCCTCCGGCGAGGGGTCGGTCAGGCGCCGGATCGCCCCGATCGCGGCCGCGTAGTTGGCCAGGGCCTCCCCCATCCCCATGAACACGACATTGGTCACCCGCGTGCCGCCGTATGCCGCGTCCGCCTCCCCGGTCTCGCCGCCCAGGTCCGCACCACCGCCGGAGTCGGGGCCACCGCCGGAGTCCGGGCCACCGCCGGAGTCCTCCATCTCGGCGAGGCCGAGTCCGGCGTCGGTGCGCTCGATGTCGGCGAGGCCACCCGCGCGGAGGGTGCGCGCGGCATACGCGACCTGCTCGACGATCTCGGCGGTGCTGAGATTGCGGGTCAGGCCCGCCTGACCGGTGGCGCAGAACGGGCAGTTCATCCCGCATCCGGCCTGACTGGAGATGCAGACCGTGATCCGCCGGGGGTAGCGCATGAGCACCGACTCCACCAGCGCCCCATCGTGGAGGCGCCAAAGCGTCTTGACCGTCGCGCCGCCATCGGCGGTCAGGGTGCGCACCGGCGTCAGCAGCGTCGGCAGGAGGGCAGCGACGAGATCGGCGCGCCCGGCCTTGGGCAGGTCGGTCATCTCCTCGGGCGTCACGGTCAGGTGCTCGAAGTAGTGCACCGCGACCTGCCGGGCGCGGAAGCCCTTCTGCCCCAACGCCTCGGCGGCAGCCGTGCGGCCCGCTGGATCGAGATCCGCCAGATGGGTCGGGGGCTTGCGGCGCCGCGGTGCGACGAACGTCAGCTGGCCGGGCCGCGGTCGGACGGCGTCCCCTCCCCCGGCGCCGTCCGGCGCGACACCGGTCCCGTCCGGCGCGGCCGAGTCGCCGCTCACGAGACCGGGGCGAGCAGGAGGAGGAGGGCCCAACAGACCGGGGCAGTCATCACCAACGAGTCGAGTCGGTCCATCAGGCCGCCATGTCCGGGAAGGAGATTCGACATGTCCTTGATGCCCAGGTCCCGCTTGATGCTCGACTCCATGAGGTCGCCGACCGTGGCGCAGCAGGCAACCAGCACCCCGAGACCGGCTCCCCCGATCCACGACCCATGCAGGAGCAGCGCCACCGAGGCACCCCCGGCGATGGCGCACGCGCCGACAGACCCGGCGAACCCCTCCCACGACTTCTTCGGCGACAACCGCGGGGCCATGGGATGGCGTCCGAAGCGGACGCCCGCGGCATACCCCCCGATGTCGGAACAGACCGTCGTGAGGATGAAGACGACGGTGCGCGCCAGACCGTCGGTCTCGGCGAGCATCATCGCCGCGAACCCGCCGAGGAAACCGGGATAGAGGGCGACGAGGATGCCGCCGGCACAGTCGGCGGCGGCTCCCTGCACACCGTCGAGCAAGCGCCACGCGACGATCGCCAGCGCGGTCAGGCCGAAGGCGATGACGAGAGACTCGGCACCCTGGGCCTGCGCGCCGAGGATCATCAAGACCGACCCCAGGGCGACGGGGACCAGCGGGATGTGAATATCCCTGTGCGCCAGCGCCTGTCGCATCTCCCAGGCCCCGACGGCCATCGCCGCCGCGATGACATAGCCGAACCAGTCCTTCTCGATCGCCAGCGTCCCCAGGACCAGGGCGGCGAGCGCGACACCGACGGCGATCGCCTGCCCGAGGTTGCGTCCAGCGCGCGAGGGTGGCGCCGTCGCGGCGGACATGGCCGGGGGGTATGCCGAGGGGCCGGCCCCGATCGGCTCGGGGGCCGGGTTCTCCGCCCGGATCGCAGGGTCGCTCATGCGGGTGGGGTCAGACCTCGAGGAGTTCGGCTTCCTTGTTCTTCAAGAGGTCGTCCACCTGCTCGACATACCTCTTGGTGGTCACGTCGAGTTCTTTCTCGCCGCGCTTGCCGTCGTCCTCGCCGACGTCGCCGTCCTTGATGAGCTTGTCGATGTCGTGCATGGCGTGCCGGCGGACATTGCGGATCGCGATCTTGGCGTCCTCGCCCTTGTGCTTGGCGATCTTGATGTATTCGCGGC
This sequence comes from Nostocoides sp., assembly GCA_016702415.1. GTDB lineage: Bacteria > Actinomycetota > Actinomycetes > Actinomycetales > Dermatophilaceae > Nostocoides_A. Next base: position 141,339 of record JADJEA010000023.1, on the reverse strand, counting down.
GCCGCTCCTGGGTCAACTCGGGAAGCACGATCCGGATGACCTGGCCGTCATTGCTCGGGTTGGCGCCGAAGTCGCTGTCCCGCAAGGCCTTTTCGATGGCGCGCATCGAGCCCTTGTCGAAGGGGTTGATCAGCATGACGCGAGCCTCCGGAACGGTGAAGGAGGCCAGTTGCTGCAAGGGGGTCGGCGCGCCGTAGTACTCGACCATGAGCTTGGCAAACATCGAGGGGTTGGCCCGTCCGGTCCGGATGCCGGCGAAGTCCTCCTTGACCACCTCGATGGCTCGCTCCATCTTCAACTCGGTCTCGAGCAGGATCTCCTCGATCATCAACAACTCCGTTCCGTCGTAGGGCGCGCCGCCGCGGAGGGCACCTGCGCAAAGTGTGACATCTCCCGAGATCGTGCCCGGTCACCCGGCCGTGACGAGGGTCCCGATTCGGTCGCCGCGGACGGCACGGGTGATATTGCCCTCACCCTCCATCCCGAAGACGATCATGTCGAGACCGTTGTCCATGCAGAGGCTGAAGGCCGCGGCGTCGACAACCTTGAGGCCGCGCTGGAGGGCCTCCTGATAGGTCACCTTGTCGAACTTCCGCGCGTCCGGGTTGGTCCGGGGATCGCTGTCGTAGACCCCGTCGACGCCGCTCTTGGACATGAGCACCGCGTCGCACTTGATCTCCAGAGCGCGCTGGGCGCTGACGGTGTCGGTGGAGAAGAACGGCATACCGGCCCCGGCACCGAAGATGACGAGCCGGCCCTTCTCGAGATGGCGGATCGCCCGGCGGGGGATATAGGGCTCGGCGACCTGACCCATCGTGATGGCCGTCTGGACGCGCGTGTCGACCCCTTCATGCTCCAGGAAGTCTTGCAGGGCAAGGCAATTCATCACGGTGCCGAGCATCCCCATGTAGTCGGCGCGGGTGCGGTCCATGCCCTTCTGCTGGAGTTCGGCACCACGGAAGAAGTTGCCGCCGCCGATGACGACAGCGACCTGGATGCCCTCGTGGACGGCGAGAGCGATCTGGTGGGCGATGCCGCGGACGACCTCGGGGTCGAGGCCGACGCGCCCGCCGCCGAAGACCTCGCCCGAAAGCTTGAGCAGGACCCGCCGGTACTCCCCGTGGATCGGGACCGAGGAGGGGGCACCGCCGTCGGGTGTCTCGTCGCGTGAACCGCTCGGGTCGGTGGGGGGCGTCGTCGTTGCCGTGGCTGCCGGGCTCGTGGTCACGTCGGTCCTTCGCGCAGGGGGGACCCGCCGGGTCGCGGTCGGGTCGGGGATCGCCACAGATCTTCCCACACCCCTGGTGCCGGACCGACGACGTGGCTATTATTTGAGCGGATGCTCAAATCATTCGCTCGCATCTTTGGAGGAGGGTCCGGTGGCCAAGTCGGGAGGCGCGGGGTCGGCAGGGCGCGCCGCGGACCCACGCGGTATGGCGACCCGCGCTGCCCTCGTCGAGGCCGCCACCGCCGCGCTCCAGGAGGTCGGGTTCGCCGGGGCCAGCGCGCGGGAGATTGCCCGGCGCGCGGGGTGCCGCCAGAGCCAGGTCTTCTATCACTTTGGATCCGTCGCCGGTGTGCTCCTGGCCGCCCTGGACGCCGCGTCGCAACGGAGGCGCGCGGCATTCGACGGTTTGGTCAGCGACGCGCGGGATATCGGCGATCTGCTCGATGCCGCGGCCGACATCATCCGGGCCGACCTCGACTCCGGCGATGTCACCGTGCTGGTCGAGATGCTGGCCGGCGCGAGGCTCGTCCCCGGGCTCGATGCGGAGGTCATGGCGCGACTGCATCCGTGGCAGGAGTTCGCCGAGCGAGCCGTGGCCACGGCCCTACCCGAGGGTCCGATCGCCCGACTTGCCCCCGTGCCGGATCTCGCCCACGCGGTCGTCGCGGGAATCCTCGGCCTGGAGTTGCTCGCCCATGTCAGCGGCGATCGGGAGACCCCCGGCCGCATCCTCGACGAGGCCACGGGTGCCGTCGCCCTTCTCACCCTCCTGGTCACCGCCCGCCGAACGGAGTCCCCATGACCGGCGCCCCTCCCCCGCGACCCGATCCTCAGGTGCCCGATCCTCAGGTTCCCGGCCTCCGGACGCCCGATTCCCGCTCCCGGGGCGTCAGCGTGCCGGGCCTGCTCGGCTGGATTCTCGCGGGCCTGCTCCTGACGCTGTCCGTTCTGGGAATGCTCACGATCGGGCCCTTCGTCCTCCCCGTTGCGCTGGGGCTCATCTGGGCCCTCTTGGCTCATCATGCCCCGCACGCCCGCGCCGGTGGCCTGCTCGGCGGCGCGATCCTGACCGGCTGGATCGCCTGGACGATGCGCTGGTCCAGCGCATCGACATGCTCCGGCTCCTCCGGCTCCTCCGCGGCCGATCAGGTCAATCCGTGCCGGTCGTTGGGCGTTCCCTGGGGATGGTTGACGGTGACGGTGGTGTTGGCAGTCGGCGGCGGGCTCGTGCTCGCCCGTGATGCCCGCTCCGGGCAACGCGGCTGACAACGCCAGGGCGGCGGGTCCGCCGCACGCCCGGTGGCAGGGCAGACTGCTGCCTCGTGGACGAGGTTGCCGTCGAGCGCGTGCTCCGCGCGGTGGAGGCGATCCCGCGGGGGCGGGTCGCGGCATACGGCGATATCGGTGGGGTCGTCGGCATCGGACCTCGCCAGGTCGGGTGGGTGATGCAGGCCTACGGGAGCACCGTGCCCTGGTGGCGGGTGACCAATGCCGCCGGCGACCTGCCGCAGGCGTTGCTGGACGAGGCCCGGGTCGCGTGGGCGCGGGAAGGCATCGCGGCGAAACCCGGGGGGCACGGGTGCCGGATCGCCGACCACCGCGCCGATCTGGAGGCGCTGGCCCGGGCGTGGGAACTCGCCGTGGCCGACCTGCCGCGCGGCTGAACCACCGGAAACGACCCCCAGACAGACGTATGCCGCGCACCCCCTGGGGGCGCGCGGCATACGTCAGTGGTCGATCAGACGCCGACCTTGAACCGAGCGAAGCCGGTGGCTGCGGCTCCGGCCTCGTTGAGGACGGCGGCGACGGTCTTCTTCTGGTCCTTGGCGAACGCCTGCTCGAGGAGGACCTTCTCCTTGAAGTAGCCGTTGACCCGGCCCTCGACGATCCGGGCGAGCGCGGCTTCCGGCTTGCCCTCCTCGCGGGCGGTGTCCTCGGCGACCTTGCGTTCGTGGGCGATCGTCTCCTCGGAGACGTCGCCCCGGCTCAGGACCGCCGGCGCAAAGGCGGCGACATGCATCGCCACGTCGCGAGCGACGATCTCATCGCCACCCGCCGTCGCGACCAGAACGCCGATCTGGGGGGGCAGGTCCGGGCTCGTCTTGTGGAGGTAGGCCACGACGTGCTCACCCTCGAGGCGGGCGACCCGCTTGACCTCGATCTTCTCGCCGATCGTCGCGTTGGCCTCGTCGAGGAGTTCCTGCACCGACTTGCCGTCGATCTCGCTGGCCAGGAGGGCGGCGGCGTCGGTCGCCCCGGTCGCAACGGCCTGGGCCATGACCTGGTCGGCCAGGGCACCGAACCGCTCGCCCTTGGCGACGAAGTCGGTCTCGCAGAGGACCTCGACCATCGTGCCCACGCCGTCGGCGGCCTGGGCCCGCACGAGTCCGTTGGAGGTCGCCCGGCCCTCGCGCTTGGTGACGCCCTTGAGTCCCTTGACGCGCAGGATCTCCTCGGCCTTGGCCATGTCGCCGTCGGCCTCGTCGAGGGCCTTCTTGACGTCCATCATCCCGGCGGCGGTCTTCTCGCGCAGCGCCTTGATGTCAGCGGCGGTGTAGTTCGCCATGTGTATGCGTGCCTTCTCTTTCGTTCGGTTCGGCGGCGGTCAGGCCTCGGGCGACGTCTCGGCAGCGGCCTCCGCGACGGGGGCGGCCGCCTCGGTCACCTCGGCGGACTCGGTGGTCTCGGTGGTCTCGGTGGCGGTCGCGGTGTCGGCCTCAGCGGGCGCGGCGTCGGCGGCAGGAGCGTCGACGGCCGACTCGGCCTCGGGGGCGGCCGGTTCCGCGGCGTCGGACTCAGGAGCGGTGGACTCAGGAGCGGCGGCCTCCTCGGTGGCGACATCCGCGGACTCCACCGCGTCACTCGCCTCCGCGGCGGCGACCGCGTCCGCACCGAGGAGTTCGCGCTCCCACTCGGTCAGCGGCTCGTCGGCGGCGACACCGGTGGCCTCGGCGCTCGCGCCGGCGTTGGCGCGGGCCTGGCTGCGCTGGATGAGACCGTCGGCGACGGCATCGGCGATCACCCGGGTCAGCAGGGTGACCGAGCGGATCGCGTCGTCGTTGCCGGGGATCTTGTAGTCGACCTCGTCGGGGTCGCAGTTGGTGTCGAGAATCGCGATGACCGGCAGCCCGAGCTTCTTGGCCTCATCGACCGCGAGGTGCTCCTTCTTGGTGTCGACGACCCAGATCGCCGACGGGACCTTGCTCATGTCGCGGATGCCGCCGAGGGTCTTCTCCAGCTTGTCCTTCTCGCGCTGGAGGATGAGGAGTTCCTTCTTGGTGTAGCCGGACCCGGCGACCTGGTCGAAGTTGATCTCCTCGAGCTCCTTCAGGCGGGCCAGCCGCTTGGAGATCGTCGTGAAGTTGGTGAGCATGCCACCGAGCCAGCGGTGGTTGACATACGGCATACCGACCCGGGTCGCCTGCTCGGCGACGGGCTCCTGCGCCTGCTTCTTGGTGCCGACGAAGAGGATGGACCCGCCGTGGGCGACGGTCTCGCGGACGAACTCGTACGCCGAGTTGATATAGGTGATCGACTGCTGGAGGTCGATGATGTAGATCCCGTTGCGCTCGGTCATGATGAAGCGCTTCATCTTCGGGTTCCAGCGACGGGTCTGGTGCCCGAAGTGGACGCCGCTCTCGAGGAGCTGGCGCATGGTGACGACGGCCATGCCGTGTTCTCCCTTATGTCGTTGTGTCAGTTCCGTCGGTCGCCTGGCGCCCCGAGGGGCGGGTCGGCGGCCTGCCTGGTGCCGGCATACGCACCCCGCGGCGATCGCTGACGCGAACGCGGACCGATGTGGTGCGCCCCGGATCGGACCGCAGTCGTCAACCGGTGAGAAGGCACGCGAATTCGACCAGCCGAAGCTGGTCGTGCCCCTCAGTCTAGCCCGGGGTGCCGGGGCGGGGCCAATCGCCCATCGGACGCGCGCGGCGAGCGCCCGCTCGGTCCGAGTCGATCGACACCGGGGACTGGATCGATCAGAGGCGCTCGCGGAGCCAGCCGAAGTCGGCCAGGTGCTCCGCCGGGCCGCCGGGGGTTTCGCAGATCACCGGTGCCCCGGCGGCGCGGACGAGGTCGACGAAGCCCGCCTGGTCGATCTGGCCCGCCCCGAAGTTCGTATGCCGATCGGCCCCCGACCCGAATCCGTCTCGGCTGTCGTTGGCATGGACGAGGTCGATCCGGCCGGTGATGCCGCGGATCTTCTCGACGGCCGAGTCGAGCGCGATGCCGCCGGCCCACGCGTGGCAGGTGTCGAGGCAGAAGCCGACCTGATCCCCGCCCGCCGCGCCCGCGATCGCATCCCACACCCCGGCGATCCGGTCCATGTGGCGGGCCATCGCATTGTCGCCGCCGGCGGTGTTTTCCAGGAGCAGGGGGATGCGAAGGTCGGTGGCCTCGATCGCCTTGCGCCAGTTGTCGTAGCCGGTTGCCGGATCCACCCCCTTGTCGAGATGTCCCCCGTGGACGATCAGGCCCTTGGCACCGATGGCCGCCGCCGCATCCATGTGCTGTTGGAGGAGTTTGCGGCTGGGGATGCGGATGCGGTTGTTGGTCGTGGCGACATTGACGATGTAAGGAGCGTGGACGTAGAGGTCGATCCCGGCCGCCGCTGCGTCGGCGGCAAGGGCGGCCGGGCCCGCGGCATACGCCACCACGGGGCCCTGGTAACTCTGCGGGGAGCCGAGAAAGAACTGCACGACGGTCGTATGCCGTGCTCTCGCCTCCTCGAGCGGGTCCTCCTGCGGGACGTGGGCGCCGATGGGAATGGTCATCCCGGAAGTATCCCCGAGGCCCCCGACAACCCACTTGTCCACAGAGTGGCGTGACCCAAGGATCCGGCTTCGTCCACAGGGTATTGCCGGTGCGCTGGCCCCCTCCGGTGCTCCGAGCCATCGTTGCCGAATGACTCCGTTGCGTGCTATTGCCTCCTTCGCCCTCGCGGTCACCGTCGCTGGTGTCGCGAGTGACGCCGCCGTGGCCGGACCCCTCCCCACCATGGCGGCGAGTGCACGACCCGCGGGCAGCGACGCCAGCCGCGGCCGCCCCGTCTGGGCGTGGCCCCTGTGGCCGGCCCCGCGGGTCGTGCACGCGTTCGATCCACCCCCGCGCCCGTGGAACCCAGGACACCGCGGAGTGGATCTCACCTCGCGGGCCGGCGTGGAGACCGTGTTGGCCGTTGACGCCGGCGAGGTCACCCACGTCGGGGTCATCGCCGGGCGCGGAACGGTGAGCATCCTGCACGCGGGGGACATCAAGAGCACCTACGAGCCGGTGACCAGCACGCTGCGCGTCGGTGACCTGGTGGCGCGGGGACAGGTCGTCGGTGGCCTCGACCTCGCTGGCGGCCACTGCCTGCCGATTCGGTGCCTGCATCTCGGAGCGCTGCGCCGGGACAGTGCCGGCACCTGGAACTATGTCGATCCCCTGCTCCTGCTGGCCCCCATCGAGATCGTGCTGCTGCCGACGGGCGGCTGAGCCGGGTGTCGACGGACGGGACAGGGCAGAGGGGCCAGGCCGGGCGGGCGGGGCCAGGCCGGGCGGGAGGGGTCAGCGCAGGCGGCCGAGCCGCGTGACCGCCTCCCGGAGCACATCGTCTCGTTTGCAGAAGGCGAACCGGATGAGGCGTGCCCCCGCCTCGACGTCGTCGTGAAAGACGGAGACGGGGATCGCGACGACGCCGGCCCGGTGGGGCAGGTCGCGACAGAACGCCAGCGCGTCGCTCACGCCGAGTGAGGCGACATCGGCGACCACGAAATAGGTGCCATCGGGAACCGAGACCTCGAGCCCGGCCGACCGGAGACCATCCACGAGCAGGTCCCGCTTGGCCCGCAGAGAGGAGGCGAGGGCGGCATACCGGTCGTCGGGCAGGCCGAGCCCGTGGGCGATCGCGGGCTGAAAAGGTCCCGACCCCACATAGGTGAGGAACTGTTTGACGCCGCGGATCGCCGCGATGGCGTCGGCGGGACCGCTGACCCAGCCGACCTTCCACCCCGTCGTGCTGAACGTCTTGCCACCCGAGCTGATCGTCAGGGTGCGTTCCGCCATTCGGGGCAGCGTCGACATTGGGATGTGCGCGGGCCCGAAGGTCAGATGCTCGTAGACCTCATCGGTGACGACCCACGCGTCGTGCTCGCGGGCCAGAGCGGCCACGAGTTCCAACTCCGCCCGGGAGAACACCTTGCCGGTGGGATTGTGCGGGGTGTTCACCAGGACGACCCGGGTTCGGTCCGAGAAGGCCGCCCGCAGCGATCCCTCATCGACCGCGAAGTCGGGAAAGCGAAGGACGCTCGTGCGGCGGGTGGCGCCGGCGAGGGCGATCGTGGCGGCATACGAGTCGTAGTAGGGCTCGAAGGTGACGACCTCGTCCCCCGGGGCGCACAAGGCCATGATGGTCGCGGCGATGGCTTCGGTCGCGCCCACGGTGACGAGGATCTCGCTGCGGGGGTCAAGCTCGACCCCGTAGAAGCGGCGCTGGTGCTCGGCAATCGCCTCGAGGAGTTCGGGCGTGCCGGGGCCTGGAGGGTACTGGTTGCGCCCACCCTCGATGGCGGCAACTGCCGCGGCGAGCACCTCCGGTGGGCCGTCGGTGTCGGGGAACCCCTGCCCGAGGTTGATCGCGCCGGTGGCCTGGGCGAGGGCGGACATCTCGGCGAAGATCGTCGTGCCGAAGGAGACCAGCGCAGGATGGCAGGGGGGCCGGCCACCGACTGGCTTCGTCACCTCGACGCCCCGCTCACCCTCGACTCCTCGTGATGAGCCATGAGCGGACGTGTCTGCGGCCTCCGGCCCAGCCAGGCACGCAAGACCTCGCCCCCTGGAATCCGGTGGTCGGCCCGGCGGAGCATCAGTTCTGTTGCGGCCACGGCCAGGCCACGCACCCGTGCAGGCCCAGGGTCTGCTGCTGCATGACGGGCGCCTTCTTGCCCGGGCCGGGGCACGTCTCGTGTTGCTGCCAAAGGCCGTGCCCGACCTCGTGGTTGATGAGGTAGTCGCGGTACAGGTCGAGGTCGGAGTAGTACTCGATGCCCTCGACCCACCGCAATGCGTTGAGGACGGCTCGGGAGTTGTGATTGCACGAGACCTTGCCGTCCGTCTGCAGCGGGGCACAAAGCTGGTCGGTCAGGTCAGGGCTGGCCAGCGTGATCCGGATGTCCGCGGCCGCTCAGGCGGCGCGTTGCTGCGGGGAGATGCCGACGAAGTGGACGCCCAGCTTGGTCTCCCATCCACGGGCATCGCCGAGCACGGACCGGACCTTGGCCGCGAAGGTCGCCGGGTCGATGCCGAGTCCGCCCTCGATATCGATGCTGAATGTCACCCGCCGGCCGCTCCGGTCGCTGTCCGATCCGGGGATGGCGACGGGGATGAGTTTTCCGGTTCCGGCTTTCGGCACCGTGGTCGGTTCCGCCGATGCCGTGGTCGACGCAGCTTTGGACGCACTCGCACTGGCAGTCGCACCCGCCGAGGACGTCGGCCTCGACCCCGCTGCCTCCGTCGCCGCGTGCGCGGCCGTCGAGGGCCCGGAGGAGCCGGTGAGTGCCTTGATGGCGAACCACAGCAGCGCCAGGAGCAGCAGTCCTCCGACGACCAGGGTGCGGCGCAAGCGACGCTGTCGTTCGATGCTCATGGAGCGCGCGGAGTCGCCGATCGGTGCGGTCCTGGTGGGCATCGGCCGGTCAGGCGCGTGGGTGGGCCCGGGCATACGACTCCTTCAGCCGCTCGATCGACACATGCGTGTAGAGCTGGGTCGTCGCCAGGCTGCGGTGACCCAGTAATTCCTGCACCATACGCAGATCCGCGCCCCCGTCGAGGATGTGCGTGGCCGCGGTGTGTCGCAGTCCGCGGGGCCCGATCGCGGGCTGTCCAGGGACCCGCTCGGTCGCCGCGCGAACCGCGTCGCGCACCTGTCTCTGCCCGACCCGTCGCCCACGCGCCCCGAGAAAGACGGCGGGCCCGGAATCCGGGCGGACCAACCGCGGCCGGCCGAGGGTCAGCCAGTCGTCGATGGCCCGAGCCGCGGGTCGACCGAACGGGACCGTGCGCTCCCTCGCGCCCTTCCCGAACACGCGGGCAAGTCCGTCGTGCAGGTCGATGTCGTCGATGTCGAGCCGAGTCAACTCACCCACGCGGATGCCGCTGGCATACAGCAACTCGAGCATCGCTCGGTCACGCAGGGCCACGGGCTCGGCGTCGTCCGCGGCGACGGCTGCCGCCGCGAGCGTCGTCGCGGCGTCGGCCGCGCTGAGGATGACCGGCAAGGTGCGCGCTGGACGGGCGGTCGCCAGGCGAAGCGACGGGTCGCGCTCGATCAGCCCCGTTCTCGTGGCCCACCCATAGAACGTGCGGGCGCTGGCCGCCCTTCGCCCCAGCGTCGAGCGCGCCCGGCTCTTGCGGGCCATGTCGCCGAGCCACGCCCGAAGGTCGGTCAGGTTCGCCGCGAGCAGAACGCACGTCTCACCCTCGGCCACCACGCTCGGGTCAGGAGTGACCGCCCTTGATTCGTCAGGGTCCCAGGCGCCAGGCGGCGCCTTCTCCAGCGCGTGATCACCGACACCACGGGCAAGCAGGAAGTCCCGCAACGCCTCGAGGTCGCCCAGATAGGCCAGCGCCGTGTGCGTCGACCGACCCCTTTCCAGCAGCAGGTGGCGCTCGAAGGCCGCAAGAACATCCCGATCGCGGCGCATGAGCCACGATCCCATGCGCGCGTCCGCTTCCGGCGACGCAACACCGCACCGACGGCGGGATCTGCGACACCCGGGCGGGAGACGGAGTAGGCCGGCCGGCGGTCCCGCGGGGAGCCGCGGGCTCGAACCTCCAGGGGCAGGGTCGTCACGGCCGTCGCCACCGATCTCCCGAGCGCATGGCGAGCCCCGCCAGGTCGAGCCCGCCGAGGGCGGCGAGCACGGTGCGCTCCGGCAGCCCGGCGCGCAGGGCCAACGCCGACACGGTTGCGGCCTGGCTGATCGGTAACACCTCCCAAACGGCCCGCTGATCGGGCGCCAAGGCATCCTCCGGGGTCACCCGGCCCCGACGCGCCGGCGCCGCATCCCGTCCGAAGTCGCCGGCGAGGTCGGCCGCCTCGGCGGCATCGCTGACCAGCACTGCCACCTGGTCCCGGATGGCCTGATGGCATCCGGCCGAGGAGGCCGAGGTCACCGGGCCGGGAACGGCACCGACGGGACGGCCGAGGTCGATCGCCCTGGCCGCAGTCTGCAACGATCCCGACCGAAGGGCGGCCTCGACGACCACGACACCCCCGCTCATGGCGGCGATGAGGCGGTTGCGCTGGAGGAAGCGGCCCCGATAGGGCGCGGCACCGGGGGGAAGTTCAGTGACCACGGCTCCGCTGGCGGCGATGACGCGCAGGAGGTCCGCGTGGGCGAGGGGATAGGCCCGGTCGATCCCGCACGCGAGCACGGCAACCGTGGTCCCCTCTGCGGCAAGGGCCCCGCGGTGGGCCGCCGCATCGATCCCGAAGGCCGCCCCGGACACCACGGCGAAACCTCGTGACACCAGGCCCGCGGCGATCTCACCCGCGCGGTCGATGCCGTATGCCGTGGCCGCCCTCGCCCCGACCACGGCGACACTGCGCCGGGTCACCACGCCGAGGTCGATTGGCCCCCGCACCCACAGGCAGTGCGGCGGAACCGCCAGGTCGTCCAGCCCAGTAGGCCATTCCCGATCGCCCGGGATGACGATCCGAGCATCGAGCCTCGCCGCGATCTGCTGGTCGTCCGGCACGCCGAGGTCTTCGGGCGAGCACCTGGCCGGGCCGGGACCGGTCGGGGCGCCTCCTCGCTCCCGAGGCGTGGCGTCAGCTCTCGGGCAGTCGCCACCCGTCGTGGGGCTCATCAGTCGCTCCAGCCGAGGTCGGAGCGCATCCGCGACCGCCCCCGACATCCGGCCCTCGCGCAGGCGCTGGATCAGGCCCGGGTAGCCGAACTCAGCGAGTTCGGCGGCGACCCGCGGATCGCCCGGCTCGGCGAGCCGAGCGACCAACGTTCGGGCTTCACGCTCATCGAGAACACTCTCGTCGAGAGCGCCCTTATCCAGAGCGCCCTGGTGCGCCCTGATCCCACCTTCCGCGCCCGCGCCGTGCCCGCATCGCTGCGGATCGATGGAGCCGGTCATGCCGCCGTCTCCCGCTCGTTCGTCCGCAACATCAACGCGATCCCCACGTCCTCGGCGGTCGGCGCGAGGCGCCCCTGCACGTCGGCATGCGTCCATGCCAGCCGGATCGTCCGGTCGTAGCCACGCAACGTCAGGCGCCCGGATTCGAGCGCGAGATCGAGGGCATTGGTGACCGATCGGGGCAACGCGAACCGCCCCGTCCGCAGGAGTGGGCCGGGAACGTCGGCGTTGCGCTCCCATCCGTGCTCGCGCCAGCGTTCGACCGCCGCCCATCGCGCCGACGCCACCCGGGCGGCCACCGCGTCACTGCCCTCCCCCACGATGCCCACGCTGCGCGACCGGGTCACCGCGGGCACATGCACCTGGAGATCGACTCGATCGAGGAGCGGCCCGCGCAGGCGCGCGGCATACGCCCGACGCCGTTGCGGCGAGCACGTGCATCGCAATGCCTTCCCACTGCCGTACCCGCACGGACACGGGTTCGCGGCGAGGACGAGTTGGAAGCGCGCCGGGAAGGTGACGGTCTCCCGCGCCCGGGCGATGACGACCCGGCCTCTCTCGAGGGGTTGGCGCAGCGACTGCAGGACGTCATTGCGGAACTCCGGGGCCTCGTCGAGGAAGAGCAGCCCACGGTGCGCCGCCGACACCGCCCCCGGCCGGATGGTGCCCGACCCGCCGCCGACCATCGCCGCCAGGCTCGACCCGTGGTGCGGGGCGACGAAGGGCGGCCGCAGGTCGAGCGGGCCGCCGGCCCGGGTGTCGCCCTGGAGCGACCGGATCGAATGCACCTCCACCGCGGCATCGAAACCGAGCGGCGGCAGCACCCCGACCATGCGCTCGGCCAGCATCGTCTTGCCCGACCCGGGCGGCCCACTCAGCAGCAGGTGGTGCCCACCCGCCGCGGCCAACTCGACGGCCAGTCGGGCCTCGCTCTGGCCGACGATGTCGGCGAGGTCAGGCACCGGCCTGGGCTCGGCGGGCGCGGACGGCGTCACCACCGCCGGCGGCGGCCAGCGGTCCGGGGGGCCGTGGTCGGCATACAGCTGAATGACGTCGGCGAGGCTGGCGACGGGATGGATGCGGATGCCCTCGACGATGCGGGCCTCGGCACCATTGTCCAGCGGGACGACGGCGTCGCGGAGGCCGGAGCGGGCGGCATACCGCACCGCCGGGAGTATGCCGATCACCCCCCGGACGGACCCGTCGAGACCGAGTTCGCCCAGGTGGACGACGCCGCCGCACGCCTCCTGGCGGACGGTCCCCCCGGCGGCGAGGATGGCCAGCGCGATCCCGAGATCGAAGCCCGTCCCCGACTTCGGCACGCTCGCCGGCGAGAGATTGACGACGATCTTCTTGGGCGGCAGCGGTGCTCCCGCCGACGTGCACGCCGCGCGAACCCGCTCGGGCGCCTGGCGACAGGCAGCGTCGGGCAGCCCGCTGACGATCAGCCCGGGCAGCGAGCTCGACAACTGAGCCTCCACCTTGACGGCGCGCCCCTCCAGCCCGGCGAGGGCGACCGAGGTCGTGGAGCCGAGGATCACGGGACGACCTCCCGCAGGTGGTGGATCTCGCCACGATCGGACCAGAGGACGACGCCGAGGACGTCGATGCGCACATGCCCGGCCCGCTCGTCCGGGTGCGCGTCCACCCACGCCCGAGCCAGCTGCCGCAGGCGTCGGTGCTTCAAAGGTGTGACCGCCTCGACCGGGTCACCGGTCACCAGGCCCCGCCGGGTCTTGACCTCGCAGATGACCAGGTCGCGGCCGTCGCGGGCGACAATGTCGAGCTCCCCACCGGGATGCCGCCAGTTGCGCGCGACGATCAGCCAGCCGAGCTGCAGCAGGTAGCGGACGACGACATCCTCACCGAACGCCCCGATCGACTGCCGCGTGCGTCCCCACGGCTCCATAACCCCCATGACAGTCCCCCACCTGTTGCGTGGAGGCCCAGCCTGCTCCGGGGGGCGGGGGCGCGCCACCCGACCGTGCCGCACCTGTGGACGGCGGCCGATCCTGCCCCGTCAGGGCTGTGGACAACCCGCCGGGTCGCTCAGAAGTGGCCCTTCGGGACCTCCAAGTCCGCCTTGGCCAACTCCTCCACATTGACGTCTTTGAAGGTCACCACCCGCACGGACTTGGCGAAGCGGGCGGGCCGATAGATGTCCCACACCCACGCGTCGGTCATCGTGACCTCGAAATAGACCTCGCCGCCCTGCCCCCGCACCTGCACGTCGACGCCATTGGCGAGATAGAAGCGCCGCTCGGTCTCCACGACGTGAGTGAACAGCCCGACCACGTCGCGGTACTCGCGATAGAGGGCCAACTCCATCTCGGTCTCGTACTTCTCGAGATCTTCGGTGCTCATCAGGCGTCGATTCCTTGGTCGGGGTCGGTGGTCGATGGGTCGGTGATCGATGGGTCGGTCGTTGTTGGGCCGGTTTCGGCGACGGAGATGCCGACCTCATTGCTATCACCCTGGCCCGGGAGGTGCCACGAGCGGCGGTGGAAGTGGCAGGGCCCGTGTTCGGCGAGGGCGGCGAGGTGGTCGGGGGCGGCATACCCCTTGTTGTGTTCCCATCCGTATGCCGCATGCTCCCCCGCCGTGGCGACCATGAGCATGTCCCGGGTCACCTTCGCCAGCACGCTCGCGGCGGCGACCGAGGAGCAGCGGACGTCGGCCTTGATCATCGTCGTCACCGGTGGCGTGCGCGTGGGCCGCGTCAACGCGAGGAGGCCGACCTCCAGCGGATCGGTGAGCCAGTCGTGGTTGCCGTCCAGGATGACCAGATCCGGCGTCATCGGCAGTTGCGCGAGTGCCCGCCGCCCCGCCAGCCGGAGGGCGGCGATGATCCCGATGGCGTCGATCTCGACGGGCCAGGCGTGCCCGACGGCATACGCGCGGGCCCAGCGCTGGATGCGCGGGACCAGGCGGGACCGGGCGGCGGGGGCCAGGAGTTTGGAGTCCCGGACGCCGACGGGGGCGGACCGGCTCAGCTGGTCGACGAGAACCACGCCGACACTCACCGGGCCGGCCAGGGCACCCCGGCCGACCTCGTCCATGCCGGCGAGCACGGCATACCCCTGACGTTGGAGGGTGCGCTCGACCCGCAGGGACGGCTTGCGTGCGGTCGTCCTGGTCATCCTGGGGCGTGCGCAGGCACCGAGGCGAAGGATTCCTGATAGTCGGACAGCCACGTCACCCGCGAGAGCGGCCAGATCGTCGCGACCGCCCGGCCGACGACGAGGTTCTCGTCGATCGATCCTTCCGAGCCGTCGCCGCTCGGGTCGTGCAACCGCGAGTCGCTGGAGTGGCCGCGGTTATCGCCCATGACCCAGAGCTTGCCGGCGGGGACGGTGATGGCGAACTCGATATCGCTCGGGTCCTCACCGGGTTTGAGATAGGGCTCGGTGATGGAGGCCCCGTTGACGGTCAGCCGGCCTTGGGCGTCGCAGCAGACGACCTTGTCGCCCGGCATCCCGATGACCCGTTTGATGAGATGGCCCTCGGAGCTATTGGGGAGCAGGCCGACGAAGGTGAGGGCGGACCGGATCGCGTTGCCGATCCGGCCGTGGTCGACCGGCTCCGTCGGGCCGAGCCAGTCGCCTGGGTCGGCGAAGACGACGACATCGCCGCGCTTGATCGCGAAGGGAGCCGGCGTGAGTTTGGAGACGATCACCCGGTCGCCCTTGACGAGGGTGTTCTCCATCGATTCCGAGGGGATATAGAACGGCTGGACGAGGAAGGTCTTGACGAGGAAGGACAAGACGATGGCGATCGCGGCGACGGTCACGAACTCGCGAATCATCGCCAGGGCGTGCTCACCCGCGCCACGACGGACCGGACCCTCGGCCGGCACCTCCTCCGTGGGTGGCGGTTCCCCGCTCGATCCGGGCGCGGCACTCGCCGCCGCGCCCGGCATGGGCAACGACGCGTCGCCGTCCACGCCCTCGGGCTGCCCCGTCATCCGCCGGCCACCGCAGGCTGTTCGGCCGACGGGAGCGTCCCGAACCGGCTGAACGGCCAATACCTCAGCAAGGGCTTGCCGATCACATCGGACTCCGGCACCATGCCGCCGCCCGGGTCGCCGAGGTGCGCCCGCGAATCGGCCGAATTGGAACGGTTATCGCCCATCAGCCACAAGCGTCCGGCCGGGACGCGCACATCGAAGTCCATCAGGCTCGGCGCCATCCCGGGCGCGAGATAGGGCTCGGCCAGGGGTTTGTCGTTGACGACGATCCGGTGTTGGGCATCGCAGCAGACCACATGATCGCCGGGCAGACCGACGATCCGCTTGACATAGTCACGCTCGTTGACGTCGATGCCGAAGACCTTGGCGCCGGCCGAGAGGACTTTGCCGATCGTCGAGTCGAACCGGGGCCCCGGGTTGCCCCCGAACGTCGTGGTTCCGTCGAAGACGACGATGTCGCCCCGATGGAGCGTCGTGGGGATCCGGCTGACCACCATGCGGTCGCCGACGGCAAGGGTCGGGATCATCGACCCGGACGGGACATAGAACGACTGGGCGACGAAATTGCGCAGCAGGGCGACCAGGACCAGCGCGAGGATGAGGTGGACCCAGACCGGCCACGGTCGGCGCGGAGCGCGTTTCCCTCTCCGGCGCTCCCGGGGGGTGGCGGCGTCGGCCTCCGGGGGCGTGGGCACGGTGGTCATAGGGCTAGCAGCCTAACGCCCGGTCCTGGCAGCGATGGGCAAGCCGGGACCGGGCGGTCGGCGGTGCGTCGGGCAGCGTGGGACCGCGGACTGGTCAGTTGGTCTCGCGGCGCTCGCGGATGCGCGCGGCCTTGCCGCGCAGGTCGCGCAGGTAGTAGAGCTTGGCGCGGCGGACGTCACCGCGGGTGACGACCTCGATCTTGTCGATGATCGGGGTGTGCAGCGGGAAGGTCCGCTCCACCCCGACACCGAAGGACACCTTGCGGACCGTGAAGGTCTCCCCGATCCCGCCGCCGTGGCGCCGGATGACGATCCCCTGGAAGACCTGAATCCGGGAGCGGTTGCCTTCGACGACCTTCACGTGCACCTTGACGGTGTCACCGGCGCGGAACGCGGGGAGGTCGCTCTTGAGGGAGGCCTGGTCGATCTCGTCGAAACGCTGCATGGCAGTGTCCTTCTTCGGGCGCCACAGGTCGCCGCATCGGTCGTGGATGTCGTATGCCGTCCGGCTCGGCCGCACGAGGTGGCTCGCTCCCCCTGTGGCAGGGGCCGCGGATGCCTGGACGCAAGGGTCAATGGTGCCAGAGCAGGCCCCTCCGGCGGAAATCGGGGCCCCGCCGGGGGCCCTATCGTGGGGAGGTGACGATCTCGCCCGGGTGGCCCGTCGCCTGGGCGATCGGCATACTCCTCCTGCTGACCCTGCTGGCGTATGCCGTGGGCCACCTCCCCGAGCGACTCTCGCCCCTGCTGGCCGCGGCCCGGGCGATCGTCCAGTTGAGCCTCGCCGCCCTGGTCATCACCTCGGTCATCGCCAGCCTCGCGTGGTCGGTGGTCGTCCTCGCCGGGATGTTCACCGTCGCCGTCGTCACCACGGTCCGGCGGGTCGGAGCGCCGCGGGCCTGGCCGTGGGCGACGGTCGCCATCCTCGCGGGCCTGGTGCCGGTCGTCGCCGTCATCCTCCTGACGCGGACCATTCCCCCGACCGGGCTGGCCCTCATCCCCGTCCTCGGCATCCTCATGGGCAACACGATGAACGGGCATACCCTTGCCTGCCGACGCGCCTTCGCGGCCGTGCGCGAGGAACGCGACGCGTATGACGCGTGGCTCGCCCTGGGGTTCACCCGGTCCCAGGCGATCGGCCGGATCGTTCACCGGCACCTTCCCGAGGCGCTCGTCCCGGGGCTCGATCAGATCCGCACCGCGGGCGTGGTCACCCTCCCCGGAGCCTTCATCGGGGTCCTCCTCGGCGGTGGTTCGCCGGCTCAGGCCGCGGCGGCGCAGGTGCTGGTGCTCATGGGGATCATGGCCGCGCAGACGATCACGACCGTCGTCGCCGAGCGCCTCATGTGCCGGTCCTGGCTGCTGCCCGAAGACCTGCGGGAGTCGCTGCGACCCTGAGTGGGGCGGGTTGTCGGTGGGTGGATCTAGCGTGTGGAAAAGACCACCAACGGAAGGGGCACGCATGGCCATCGTCGTTCTGTACCACCACGTCCTGGGGCTGACGCCTGGGGTTGTGGCCCTCGCCGACGCGCTGCGCGCCGGCGGTCACACCGTCGTCACCCCTGACCTCTTCGGGGGTCGGACGTTCGCGACCATCGATGAGGGCCTCGCCTTCGTCCGGGCGAGCGATGAGGAGACTCTCACCCAGATGGGCCTGGACGCCCTTCCCGACGATGCGGACGGGTGCGTCGTCGCCGGCGTGTCGTTCGGAGCAGCCGTTGCGGCTGCCGCCGCCCGGCGGCGCTCGGTGCGTGGCGTTCTCTCCTACGAGTCCTTCATCGACCCGCAGTGGGTCGGCGGGTGGGACCGGCCCGTCCCGCTCCAGGTCCACGCGATGGCCGCCGACCCCTTCTTCCTCGAGGACGAGCCCGCCGCGCGGGAGTGGGTGGCCGGGCATCCGGAGGCCGAACTCGTCACGTATGCCGGTGACCGGCACCTCTTCACCGACTCCAGCACGGCCGCTTACGACGCGGCGGCGACTGCCGAGGTGGTCGAGCGGAGCCTCGCCTTCCTCCGCGAGGTGTCCGGGTGAGCGGCGGGCCAGCGCCACCTGGGCCGATTCACCCGGCGACGCGCGACCCCCCAGCGGTCAGCGCAGGCGCTTGGTGAGCTCGACGGTCCCCGCGTAGCGGGGTGAGGTGCGCATCCGCCGGTAGCCCGCCTTCCGGTAGATCCGCAGATTCCGCTCGCTCCGGTCCCCCGTGTTCATCCACGCTGTGCGGCAGGTGTCGGGGGCCTGCGATTCGAGGAACGCGATGAGTTCGCGCCCGATCCCACGGCCCGCGAGATCCGGCGCGACCATGAGCCGACCCAGCTCCCACACCGCCGGGTCCTCCGGCGAGATCCGCGCCCGCCCAGAGACGACGAGTCGCCCACCGCTGTGGCCGACCCAGGTCCGGTATGCCGTGAGCCCGGCCCGCACGTCGTCGATCGTCTCGACGAGCGGCGGGATGTCCCATGCCTGGTTGATTCGCCCCTCCGGGACCCAGCACGCCCGCTGGAGCACGAGGATCTCCTCCGCGTCCGCGGGGACCGCGAGCCGCAGCCCCAACTGGCTCAGGGTGGTCGTGACGGCGGAGGCGGGCAGCAGGTCCGGTCGTCGCTGCGCGGTCCGCGCCAGCCGCTGCTGGTGGCGCCACGCCGCGATCGCGGCGTGGTCTCCCGAGAGCAGCACCGGCGGCACCGCGCGGGTCGCGTCGCCGTCGGCCCAGACGGCAGGCCGCGTGTAGACCGGGTACTCCAAGAGCCCGTCCTCGTGCGACTCTTCGACGAGGGACTCGGCGTTGCCGACCACGCCCGGGAGCAGCCGGCCGATCGCCTCGACCATGGCGAGTACCGCCACCTCACCGCCGTTGAGCACATAGTCGCCGAGCGAGACGACCGTCACCGGCATCCGTGCCGCCGCGTGCTCGTAGACCCGCTCGTCGATGCCCTCGTAGCGCCCGCAGGCGAACGCGAGCCATGGCTCACCCGCCAGCCGTCGGGCCAGCGCCTGGGTGAAGGGCACGCCACCGGGACCGGGGACGAGGAGGTGAGGACTCGGCATACTCGCCGTGCGGCCTTGGGCGACAACGGCATCCAGCGCTGCCGCCCACGGTTGCGGCGTCATGACCATCCCGGCTCCGCCCCCGAAGGGACTGTCGTCGACGGTGCGGTGCCGGTCGGTCGCAAAGGTGCGCAGGTCGTGGACGTGGATGTCGAGCAGACCGTCGCGCCGGGCCCTGCCCAGCAGCGAGAGGTCCAGCGGGGCGAGGTACTCCGGGAAGATCGTGACGACGTCGATGCGCACCTCAGCCGTCCCGCCCCAGGTCGAACAGCCCGGGCGGAGCGTCGACGACGACCCGGCCACCGGCGACGTCGACGATGGGCACGATCGCGTCGACGAGCGGCACGAGGGCCTCGGTGCCGTCGGCCAGACGGATGACGAGCCGGTCCTGCGCGACCCCGAGGTCGAGGCCGGTCACCTCGCCAAGCTCCACCCCGGCCGGGTCCAGGACCCGCAATCCCCGCAACTCCTCCTCATACCACCCGTCCGGCTCGTCGAGGTGCTCGGCATACAGGCGCGTTCCCCGCAGGGACTCCGCACCCGTCCGGTCCGGGATCTCCTCGAACGCGAGCAGCCAGATCTGCCGATGGACCCGGGCACTGCGCAGGGTGAGCGCGCGCGGCACACCGCTGCCCGCGTCCGCCTGCGTCGTCAACGACACCCCCACGACGAATCTCTCCTCCGGGGCGTCGGTATGCACCTGGACGGTCACCTCGCCGTCGAGACCGTGGGGTTTGCCGATCCGGGCGACGAGGACACTCACCGGGCCATTCTCCCAGGGGTGGGCCACCGAGCCGAAAGCTCCACAGGACCTCCACATGTCCCACCCGAAACCCCCGCCGCCGACCTCCTAGCCTGGCTGCCATGAGCGCCCGCCTACTCGTCGTCGAGGACGAGCCGTTGATCAACCAGGCGGTGACCGATCGCCTGCGCGCCGAGGGGTATGCCGTGCGCCAGGCCTTCACCGGTCCCGACGCCGTCGCCGCCGCGCAGGAGGAGCTTCCCGACGCCGTCATCCTCGACCTCATGCTCCCCGGTTTCGACGGGATCGAGGTATGCCGCCGGGTCCAGTCCCAGCGCCCCGTCCCGGTCCTGATGCTCACCGCCCGTGACGATGAGTCCGACATCCTCGTCGGGCTCGGGGTGGGCGCGGACGACTACCTGACCAAACCCTTCCGGATGCGGGAGCTGGTCGCTCGCGTCCAGGCGCTGCTGCGCCGGGTGGAGCGAGCGGAGGTCCTCGCGCGCCGGGACTCCCCCGTGCTCTCGGTCGGGTCGCTGTCCGTCGATCCGGCCCGTCGCCGGGTCGTCGTGGACGGGCGCGAGGTCCATCTCACGCCGACGGAGTTCGACCTCCTCACCGCCCTGGCTGCCGAGCCCGGGACGGTCCTGACCCGCGAGAAACTCCTCCTCGACGTCTGGGGGTGGGCGGACGCCTCCGGGACGCGGACGGTCGACAGCCACGTCAAGGCGCTGCGGGCCAAGCTCGGTGGCCACCGGGTGCGGACCGTGCACGGCGTCGGCTACGCACTCGAATCCCCCGACCCGCGCCCGTGACCACGCGCAGCCCGGTGGGCGAACTCGCCTCCCTCAAGACGAAGCTCGGCGCCATCGTCGGCGTCAGCGTGCTCGTCGCGACCCTCCTGGCCACCATCGGTGCCCGCAGCGGCGTCAAGGCGTGGCTCGTCGTTCCCGTCGCCGTCCTGGCCGCGATGGCGGTCACGCAGATGCTCGCCGCCGGGATGACCGCCCCGCTGCGGGCGATGACCGACGCGGCCCGGAGGATGGCGGCGGGCGACTACGACACCCGGCTCGAGGTGGCCGGCCGGGACGAGGTCGCCGAGCTGGCCCGCGCCTTCACCACGATGGCCGGGGAGCTCGAGGCGGTCGACCGGCACCGTCGGGAGCTCATCGCGACGGTCGCCCACGAACTGCGCACACCGGTCGCGGCGATCCGTGCGGTCGGGGAGAATCTCGCCGACGGCGTCGCACCCCCCACCCAGGCGAACCTCGATGCGATTGTCTCCCAGGCGGATCGGCTCACCACCCTGGTCGAGAACCTCCTCTCGCTCTCCCGGATCGACGCCGGCCATGCCCGACTGGATATCGCCACCGTTGCGGTCAGCCCCCTGCTCGAGGCATCCGTGGCCGAGGCCACCGCGCTCGGCCGGGCGGTGGGGTTCACCGTCGACGTCAGCCCGGCCGGTCTGGTCGTTTGCGCCGACGCCTCTCGAGTGCGCCAAGTCCTGACGAACCTCCTCGACAATGCCGCCCGGCACAGCCCTCCGGACGGCACCGTCCGCATTCGCGCGTATGCCGACGGCCGCCACTGGTGCCTCGACGTGGCCGATTCGGGCCCAGGGCTCGCCCCGTCGGACCGCGACCGCGTGTTCGAACGATTCGGGCAGCCCTCGGCCGGTGGCACCGGCCTCGGCCTAGCCATCGGTCGCTGGATCGCCGAACTCCACGGTGGCCGGTTGGAGGCGGTCGATCCCGCACCGGGAGACGCGGGCGCGCGCCTGCGCTTGACGCTCCCGATCTCTCCCGGCGACCCCCGATCGACGCAATCCACGGCCGGCGCCGCATCCACATTGCCGAACCACGGCGCGGAATCGACCTCCGGCCCACGTCAGAGCCCGGGCCTACTTCCGCCCTCGGCCCCACCGCTGGCCCCCGGGCCGCCCCAGACCGCCGCGCCGACTCAGGCCCCCGGCCCAACCCAGACGCCCGGCCCAACCCAGACCCCCGGCCCCACCCAGACCCTCGGGCCGACCCAGACGCCGACCCAGGCCTCCACCCCGACCCAGGCCCCGGCCCCGGCCCCGGCCCCGGCCCCAGGAGCGCACATGCCCACGCCCGATCCGACCGCCGCCGACCAGCGCGCGCAGGCCGCGTTGCGCTCGCGCGGCGGGGCGCGCGCGGCGGGAGTCCTCCCCCGGTCCGACTCCCTCGGCACCCGGGGTGTGCCCGAGCAAAGCGGGTCGCTCGGGACGGGGGGGAGGGCGCGGCATACGGCCCAGGATGGCGCCACCAGTTCGGCCCCACCGGCCATGGACGCCCTCTTCGGGGCCCTGTGGCCGGAGCGGGACGGACGCGGACGGCCACGGCTGGTCGGCCTCGCTCTCGGCATCGCGGCGCTGGCCGCGGTGATTCTTCCTTACCGACGCAACGGAATCGGGACGACCCTGGTCCTGCTCGTCGCCGCCGCGGCGATCCTGGTCGCGGCTCCCAAGCGCACCGCGTGGACCTATGCGTGCCTCGTCATCGGCACAGGGCTGGCCCTGATCCCGATGCTGCGGGCGGCAACCTGGCTGATCCCGCTGGTCCTCCTGTGCGGGGCCGTCGTCCTCGTCGTGGCCGTCACCCCGGCGCGCTCGGTCCTCGCCCTGATCGCCGAGTCGATCGCGTGGCCGCTGGCAGGGCTACGCGGCCTGCCGTGGCTCGGTCGCAGTCTGCGCACCCGCGGCGACCGGCGCATTTGGTGGAGCGTTGCCCGCACCATCGTGGTGTCGGGGGTCGCAAGTGGGGTCTTCCTCGCGCTATTCGCCTCGGCGGACGCCGTTCTGCGAGCCTGGATGGATTCCCTCCTGCCGAACCTCTCCATGAACGGATTCGTCTTCCGGTCGTTCGTGTTCGGCGCGGTCTTCGGGGTCACTCTCTCTGGAATCTACTTGGCGCTCAACCCGATTCCCGACGATGCGACGACGCTGCCGCCGAGACGGCCGACCCGGTCACGCTGGGAGTGGCTGATCCCCGTCGGACTGGTGATCGCGGCATACGTCCTCTTCATCGCCGCCGAAGCGACCGCGTGGCTGGGTGGGCACGACTACGTGCACCGCACCACCGGGATGACGTATGCCGCGTACAGTCACCAAGGCTTCGGACAGCTTCTCGTCGCGAGCATGCTGACCCTGCTCGTCGTCGCGATCGCCGCGCGGAAGTCGGGCAGCCGCGAGGCCGCCGAGGTGCGGATCCGCCGGCTGGTGCTCGGGACTCTGTGTGCCTTGACGCTTGTCGTCGTCGCGTCGGCGCTGTATCGGATGCACCTTTACCAGCAAGCCTACGGCTACACCACACTGCGCCTGCTGGCCGATCTCATCGAGGTGTGGGTGGGCCTGGTCGTTGTCCTCGTCATGGTCGCGGGGCTGACCCGCGACGGTCGGTGGCTGCCTCGGGCCGCGGCACTGTCGGGGGCGGGGATGGTGCTCGCTCTGGGCCTGCTCAACCCGGATGCGTGGATCGCCAATCGCAATATCGACCGCTACGAGCACGTCGCCGGTCATCGGCTCGACACGGTCTATCTGTCCACGCTGTCCGACGACGCCACTGAAGCGATCGTCACCCGGCTGCCGACGCGGTTGCGCGACTGCGCGCTCGGCTCCACCCGGGCCCACGGGCGGGCGGACGATCCGCTCGAGTGGAATCTCGGACGGCACCGCGCCGCCGAGGCCCTGGCCGGGGTCGAGGTCGATCCCTCGGGCGGTCACTGCCAGGGCCCGCTGGGTGACAGCTGACCTCAACGCGGGCACCAATGGTGAGCGCGAGGCAACCGGAAGGCCCCTCGCGGCGTCAGAGGAGATAGTTGCGCCCGGCAGCAGGGGGGCCGGGCGCAAGGACCGCAAGGTCCGGCGGCCGGCAACGGTCCACCGACGACTGAGGGGCCGGACGGCAGCTGCCGTCCGGCCCCTCAGTCGTCGTGCGTCAGCGCACCCGGTCGGTGTCGACGATGTCGATCCGGACGTTCTGCCCACCGGAGAGCGCCGACATCACGGTGCGCAGGGCGCTCGCCGTGCGGCCGGAACGACCGATGACCCGGCCCAGATCCTCCGGGTGGACCCGGACCTCGAGCAGGCTCCCGCGGCGCAGGTCCTTGGTCCGGACGCGCACGTCGTCCTTGTGATCGACGATCCCGGTGACGAGGTGCTCGAGCGCCTCCTCGAGCACGGTCACGCGTCCGCCTTGTCCGGGTCGGCGGCGGCGGAAGTGGTGGTGGTCGCGTCGGCGTCGGCGTCCTCACCCTTGGCCGACGCGGCGCTGCTGTCGGTGTCCGCGGCGACCGGCGCCTCTTCGGCGGCCTTGCGTGCGGCGCTCTTTCGCGGAGTCGTCGCGGACGGTCCGCCGTCGAGGGACTTGCCGGCAGCGGCGACGGCCGCCTCGTAGAGCTCCTTCTTGCTCGGCTTCACCGCGGCCACCTTGAGGGTGGACCCGCCGGCCTCGCCCTTGAAGGACTGCCAGTCGCCGGTGATCTTGAGCAGGTTGACGACGGCCTCGGTCGGCTGGGCACCCTGGCGCAGCCAGTACTGGGCGCGGGCGCTGTCGATGTCGATGAGCGAGGGCTCCTCGGTGGGGTGGTACTTCCCGATCTCCTCGATCGCCCGTCCGTCCCGCTTGGTGCGGGAATCCATGACGACGACGCGATAGAACGGGGTGCGGATCTTGCCCATCCGCTTGAGGCGAATCTTGACGGCCACGAGTGTGGACCTCTCCATTTCGGTTCGTGAGCGCGGCGAGACCGGGCAGCAACGCCCGGGGTGCCGGAACTCGGGGTAGATATCCGTCCGGGAGACCCCGGCGGAAGGTGTACGCCAGGCGATTGTGCCAGAGGGGGTATGCCGCGGGCCAATCCGCGCTGCCCGTCCCGGTGCCCGCGGACCAACCCGGGCACCCGTCCCGAGGCGCAGCCCCGCCGCAGTCCGGCTCAGCGGTTGCTCCACGCCCCGGGCGTGTTGGCCAGGGCGGCCACATGGGCGGGCAGGTCGCCGGAGGTGACATCGGCGAGGGTGACGTCGTCGAGGACCCGACGGAGGCTGGCGCGCACAGCGATCCAGACGGTCGGCAGGTGGCGGGCGGACCCGGCATACGACAAATCCTGCGGGCGCAGGCCACGGACCTCCGCGAGGGGGCCGTCGACGACCCGGAACACCGATCCGAGCGTGATCTCGGCCGCCGGCCGGGCAAGCCGATATCCCCCGTGCGAGCCGCGCACACTCATGACCAGGCCCCCGCGACGCAGGTCGGAGAGGATCGCCTCGAGGAACTTGCGGGGCAGCCCCTGCCGCTGGGCGAGCACATCGGTCGACATCGCCGCGCCGGTGTCCGACACCTCCCCGGTGTCGGCTTCCGCGAGCGCGATGAGGGCGCGGATCGCGTAGTCGGTCTTGGCGGAGATGTCCATGGCGGGCTCAGGATACGGCGCTGGTCAGCGCGTGACGGGGTCGCGCAGGACGCCGCGCAGGAATACCGCCTCCGGTCCGTGCAGCGCACCGAGGTCGGTGCGTGGGTCGGCGCGCAGGACCAGAACGTCGGCGTCGGCACCCTCATCGATGCCGGGATGCCCTAGCCAGGCGCGCGCCCCCAAACGCCCGCGTCGAGGACCGCCGTCGGCGGGAGACCGGCCCGGGCGAGTTCCTGGGCCTCGTAGGGCGCCAGGCCGTGACGCAGCGAGCCACCCGCGTCGGTCCCGAGATAGATCGGCACTCCCGCCTCGTATGCCGCCCCGATCGTCGCGTAGCGCCGTCGCCAGATGTCGAGCATCCGGTCGCGATACCGCGGGAACTTCTCGCGCGCGGGCTCGGCGATCTCGGGGAAGGTCGCGATATTGATCAGCGTCGGGACAATGGCGATCCCTTGTGCCGCAAAGGAGTCGATTGTCTCTGGCTCCAACCCGCTGGCGTGTTCGACGCAGTCGATGCCGACCGCGGCGAGGTCGTGCAGCACCTTCGGCCCGAAGCAGTGGGCCGTGATCCGGGCCCCCTCCTCGTGCGCGACCGCGACGGCAGCCGCCACGGCCTCGCGGGGCCAGCACGGCTCGAGGTCGCCGGTGTCGCGGTCGATCCAGTCGCCGACGATCTTGACCCACCCGTCGCCACGGCGGGCCTGGATCCGGGCCGCGTCGGCGAGTTGGTCGGGCTCGACCTCGTTGGCGAAGTTGCGGATATAGCGGCGGGTGCGGGCGATATGGCGGCCCGCGCGGATCACCTTGGGCAAGTCGTCGCGGTCGTCGATCCACCGGGTATCCGAGGGCGACCCCGCGTCACGGATCAAGAGCGTGCCGTGGGCCCGATCCATCAGCGCCTGTCGCTCGGCCTCCGCCGCATCGACACCCCCGTGGGCGGCGAGCCCGATGTGGCAGTGGGCATCGACCAGGCCCGGAATCACCCACCCCGGAATCGTCGTGACCTCGCCCGACATCGGGGCCGAGAAACTGATCCGTCCGTCGAGGATCCAGACCTCCGCCCGCACCTCCTGCGGGCCGACGAGGACCGGACCGGTCAGGTGGTAGCTCGTGAGCGCCATACCGGCGACCTTATCGGGACGGCGCCGGCCGGGAACCCCCCGCCGACGGTCACCACCTTTTTGGACAGCCGATCCCGGCGCGCCCGTGTTGCGGGTGGCCGCCGGATCAGCGACCGATCAGTCGGTGCAGGGTCTCCACGACGACGCCCGGCGCGTCGGTGTGCACCCAGTGGCCGGCTCCATTGACGGTCACCCTTGCGCACCGCGGGGAAGAGCGACCGCATCCGTGGCCCGTCGTCGTCGTGGACATAGCCCGAGTCCGCGCCCACCAGCCACACCACCGGCCCGTCGTATGCCGCGGGCTCGCCCCCCGCGCGCCCACCCGCCGGCTCACCCCCCGCAGGCTCACCCCCCGCGTGCTCACTCACCGAGCCCGCGAACGGGAAGTCGGCGATGACGGACGCCGACCCGCGGGCCGCGTCGGCCGCGATCAGGTCGAGGTTGCACTGCCAGGCCCAGCCGGCGCCGCGGCGCCGCAGATTCTGGAGGAGGAAGGCGCGGATGCCGGGGTCGGGCTCGACCCGGGCGAACCACGCGTCCGCATCGGCCCGGGTGGACACCTTATCGAGCGGCAGGGCGCGCATCCCGTCGATATACCCGGTGAAGCGGTGAAGATTGCCATAGCTCTTCGGGGCGATGTCGACGACGCACAACCGGGCGATCGTGTCGGGATGCTCCAGGGCGGTCACCATCGCGGTCTTGCCGCCGAGCGAGTGCCCGACCAGGGTGACCGGGTCCGACCCGCCCCACCGGGAAAGCGCGGCGGCGACGGCGTCGGCATACCCCCGATAGGAAAACGCCGCGCTCCACGGTGACCGGCCGTGGTCGGGCAGGTCCACCAGGAGGCACCGCGCGGTCTCGCCGTCCGGGCCGGCGAGCGCCCGGGCGATCTGGTTCCAGTTGCGTCCCTGACCGAAAAGCCCGTGCAGGAAGGCGATTCGGGGTCCGGCGGTGCCGACCTCCACTGTGTGCAGGGTCACGCGGGGCTACTGGCCCAGGAACTTCTCGAACCCCTTGGGCAGCTTGCTCGGGTCGAGCCCCGCGGTCGGATCGCCGCCGCCGAGACCGAAAGCCGAACCCCCGCCTGCCGGCCGGTTGGCCGATGCCGCTGCCGCCGCCCGCTCCTGCTCGGCCCGCTTGGCCGGGTTGCCGGACTTGCCCTTGCGCCGCTGGGCGACCTGCTTCTGCCCGCGCTTCCCGGGACCGGTCACCCCAGGCATTCCGGGTATGCCGCCGCCTCTCGCCAACTGCTTCATCATCTTCTGGGCGTCCCCAAAGCGGACGAGCAGTTGGTTGACGTCACCGATCTGCATTCCGGAGCCGGCGGCGATGCGCTGGCGGCGCGAGCCGTTGATCTGCTTGGGGTGGGCGCGCTCGAAGGGCGTCATGGAGCGGATCATCGCCTCGACCCGGTCGAACTCCCGCTCGTCGAGGGCGTCCAGTTGCTCGCGCATCTGGTTCATGCCCGGCATCATCCGGAGCATCCCCTTCAGCGAGCCCATCCGCTTGATCGCCGACAACTGCTGGAGGAAGTCGTCGAAGGTGAAGTCCTCCGCAGCGAGGAACTTCCGCTCCATCTCGGCGACCTGCTGGCGGTCGAAGGCCCGCTCGGCCTGCTCGATGAGGGTGAGCATGTCGCCCATGTCGAGGATTCGGGAGGCCATCCGGTCGGGATGGAAGATCTCGAAGTCCTTCACACCCTCGCCGATGGAGGCGAACATGATCGGCCGGCCGGTGATCTTGGCGACCGAGAGCGCGGCACCGCCGCGGGCGTCGCCATCGAGCTTGGAGAGGACGACGCCGCTGAAGTCGATGCCCTCGAGGAACGCCTTCGCGGTCTCGACCGCGGCCTGGCCGATCATCGCGTCGATGACGAAGAGGACCTCATCCGGCTCGATCGCGTCCTTGATGTCGGCGGCCTGCTGCATCAACTCCTGGTCGACGGCGAGCCGCCCGGCGGTGTCGACGATGACGACGTTGTAGAGCTTGGAGACGGCGTACTGAATGCCGTCCTCGGCGACCTCGACCGGATCGCCGAAAGAGCGGGTGCCCTCACCGGTGGGTCCGACCGCGTCGTGCCCACCGACATTGCCCTTCTCGGGCGCGAAGACCGGGACTCCGGCGCGCTCCCCGACGACCTGCAACTGGGTCACGGCATTGGGCCGCTGGAGGTCGGCGGCGACCAGGAGCGGGGTGTTGCCCTGGTCCTTGAACCACTTGCCGAGCTTGCCCGCCAGGGTCGTCTTGCCCGACCCCTGGAGGCCAGCGAGCATGATGACCGTCGGCGCGGTCTTGGCCAGCCGCAGCGGCCGGGTGTGCTGCCCGAGGATGTCGACGAGTTCCTCGTTGACGATCTTGACGACCTGCTGTGCCGGGTTGAGGGCCTGGGAGACCTCGGCGCCGAGGGCCCGCTCCCGCACGGCATGGGTGAAGTCCTTGACGACCGGGAGCGCGACATCGGCGTCGAGCAGCGCCATCCGGATGTCGCGGATCGTCTTGTTGACATCGGACTCGCTCAGCCGCCCCTTGCCGCGGAGGTTCTTGAAGGTCGCGGTCAGGCGATCGGAGAGTGAGGTGAACACGGGGGAAAGCCTAACCGCCGCCTGCCGGCGACCCGCCGACTCCGGACCGCCCCGCCCCCGACGTGCCGACCTCGGACGGCCCGACCCCCGACCCCGGCCTGGTCCCCGACCGGCCGACCCACGTCGGCCCGGCCGCCGACCGCCCGAACCTCCGCGCGCTCACGATCGCGGTCGGGCGTCGCAGGTGTCGATCACCGCGGCCACGGTCGCGGCAACCTTCCCCGGCGACAGCGGCCGACCCGACGCGTCGGTGAGATAGAAGGTGTCGAGGGTCTGCCCGGCATACGTTGCGATATGGGCGGACCGGACGGACAGCCCGGCGTCGGCGAAGGTCACCCCGAGGTCGTGGAGGAGCCCGATGCGGTCCTCCCCGCGCACCTCGATGACCGTGGCGGCGCTCGCCGCCTCCGGCAGGACGAAGGCGCGGGTCTGCCGGTGCGGCTCGGGGATCGCTCGCCGGGCGAAGGTGCGCTTCCGGTGGAGGTCGCCCAGTGGCGACCGGTCCCCCGCAGCGAGTCGCTCCAGTCCGCGCAGCAAGCGGGCCACGTCGGGGGCGTCCCCGGCCGGCGTCTCCACGTGCCACTCGTCATAGGCGATGCCGTCCTCGGTCCGCAGGACCGCGGTGCGCACGGTCAGGCCGAGCGCGGCGAAGAGTCCGGCGGTGTCGGCGAAGAGGCCGATGCGGTCGCGGTCGACGATGTCGACCTGGAAGGCCCCAGGCAGGGCGGAGATCTCGACCCGGGGGGTGGTGGTGCCCGGCGGATCTGGGCGACGGGACGCCACCGACGCTGTCTCCCCCGAATCCGTCGCCGGCCTCCCGTGGCCGCACTCCCGCGCGGCTCGCACGAGCGCCTCCAGGAGACCGGCGCGCCACTCGGTCCATGCCGCCGCTCCGACGGACTTGGCATCGGCGATGGTCAGGCACCGCAGCAGGTCCAGCCCTTCCCGGCTTTCCCCCGCCGCCGACCAGGCGGCCGCGACCGTCGCGGGGTCGGCGAGATCCCGGCGCGTGGCGAGGTCGATGAGGGTCAGGTGCTCGCGCACCAGCCGCACCACGACCTGGGCGTCCGGCTCGGGCAGACCCATGCGCGCCACGATCTGGGCCGTGATGACGCCACCCTCATGGCTGTGGTCATGTGCTCCGGCGATCTTGCCGATGTCGTGCAACACAGCAGCAATGAGCAGCAGGTCCGGTCGGCCGACCTCCCGCACCAATCGACCCGCCTCGACGACACTCTCCAGCAGGTGCCGGTCGACGGTATGCCGATGGACCGGGTTGCGCTGTGGCCGCGAGTCCACCGCCGCCCACTCCGGGAGCCACCGGTCGATCAACCCGACCGCGTGCAGCCCTTCCCACACCGGGATCAGGCCGGGCCCCGAGGCCAGGAGGTCGGTCAAGAAGTCGCGGGCAGCGGCCGGCCACGGCACCGGCAGGTCCGGGGCTTCGGCGAGATTGGCCAGCGTTTGGGGGGCCAGCGGCAGACAGGCCCGCGCGGCGACGGACGCCGTCCGCAATGGCAACAACGGATCGGTCGTGCTCGCACCGGAAAGGACGGCCTCACCGTCGTG
Organism: Nostocoides sp.; assembly: GCA_016702415.1. GTDB lineage: Bacteria > Actinomycetota > Actinomycetes > Actinomycetales > Dermatophilaceae > Nostocoides_A. The sequence goes on along the minus strand of JADJEA010000023.1, from coordinate 110,816 downwards.
CTCGTACACCCCATAGCCCAGCGCCGTCAGCCGCGGGCGGCGCGGCCCCACCCGCAGAGTGCGGGCCCGCTGGCTCTGGCCGGCGCGGCGCATCGTCCCCTCGAGCGCATTGGCGATGGTGCGCCCGCTGGAACTGACCATGGTCAGGAGGGCGTCGCTGTCGGCATACCCCAGGAGCGCCGCGACGGCATCGGTGTCCTCCCGCCCCAGCCGGTCCCGGCCGCGGCCGGTGACGACGTGGAGCGCATCCCGGACGTCGAGCAATTGGCCGTATGCCGCGTCCACCGGCCCGTGTGGCCGGTCGGTCAGCCACGCGGACACCAGGGCGCGCAGGACGGTCATGTCGCGCAGGCCCCCCCGAGCCTCCTTGAGATCGGGTTCGATCGACTGCGACAACTCCCCATGGCGGGTATGCCGCGCCCGCACGTCCGCCGTCAACGCCGGGAGCCGCTTGCGGGCATTGGCCCGCCAGTCGTGGGCCAAGGTCGAGCGGATCGCCGCCACGAGGGCGACCTCACCGGCGATCGGGCCGATGTCGAGCAGCCCAACGGCCGCCGAGAGGTCGTTGCCGGCGACCTCCCGGCACTGGGCCAGGGTGCGGACGCTGTGGTCGAGGCGAAGCTTGGCGTCCCAGATGGGGTACCAGAGGCGGTCGGCGAAGGCGACGAGGTCGGCCGGAGGGCAGGACCGACCGTCGTGGAGGAGGACGAGGTCGAGGTCCGACAGCGGCCCGGGCTCCCCCCGGCCGAGCGAGCCCACCGCGGCCAGAGCCAGACCCGGGGTCGGCCGTCCACCCGCCGCCGTTGCCCAGATCTCCTGCAGCCAGGTCCGGGTGTAGTCGGTGATGGCGGCCCGGCGCACCGCACCGGCACCCGGCGTGGTGAACGCGCGGGTGCCGGCGAGGTCGAGGCGGGTGCGGCTGACATCGGCTGATGCGCGCATGGCTCCTCGTGGATGGTGGTGAACGTCTGCCCGTGAGCCGGGCGGGTTGGGTGGTCGGGTTCGGGTGGGTCGGGCGGTGGAGATGGCTGGCTCAGATGGCGTCCGCGCCGTGCTCGCCGGTGCGGACCCGGGCGATGTCGTCGACGGGGACGACCCAAACCTTCCCGTCGCCGATCCGGCCGGTGTGTGCCGACTTGACGATGACGTCGACCACGGGGCCGGCGTCGCCGTCCTCGACCAGGACCTCCAGCCGGATCTTGGGGACGAAGTCGACGGTGTACTCCGCGCCCCGGTAGACCTCGGAGTGACCGCGTTGGCGACCATATCCCGAGGCCTCGCTGAGCGTCATACCGGCGATGCCGTAGGCCTCGAGGGCGGTCTTGACCTCGTCCAACTGGTGGGGCTTGATAATGGCGGTGACGAGCTTCATGCGGAGGCTCCTTCCTTGACGGGGGCGGCCTCGGCGCGGGTGAGACCCGCGAGGATCCCGGTGCCCAGTCGCCCACCACGGTCGATGAGGTCGTATGCCGATTCGGCGTGCTCGGCCTGGTCGATGCCGGCCAATTCGGCGTCGTCGCTGATCCGCCACCCCATGGCCGCCTTCAAGGCGAGGGCGATGACGAGGGTGACGACTCCGGAGACCGCGACGGAGACGAGGGCGATGACGATCTGGATGACCGTCTGCTTGACCCCATGCCCATAGAAGAGGCCGGTGCCCGTCGCCAGCAGGCCGCTGCCGCTGGTCCCCCAGAGTCCGGCGACCAGGTGCACCCCGACGACGTCGAGGGAGTCGTCGAAGCCGAACCGGAACTTCAACCCCACGGCGTATGCCGAGAGCCCCCCCGCCACGGCCCCGAGGACGATCGAGCCCACCGGGGAGAGCGCCCCGCAGGCCGGGGTGATGGCCACCAGCCCGGCGACGACGCCGGACGCGGCACCGATCGAGGTCGCGTGGCCGTCGCGCAGCTTCTCGACGACGAGCCAGCCGAGCATGGCCGCGCAGGTCGCGACGGTCGTGTTGATCCATACCAGGGCCGCGGTGCCGTCGGGCGCGAGTTCGGAGCCTGCGTTGAACCCGAACCAGCCGAACCACAGCAATCCGGCACCGATCATGACGAGCGGGACATTGTGTGGCCGCATTGCCTGGGAGCCGAACCCGACGCGCTTCCCGATGACGAGCGCGAGGACCAGGCCCGCCATACCGGCGTTGATGTGGACGACGGTCCCACCGGCGAAGTCGATGGGGAGGACCTTCGCCACTCCATCGGCCGCGCCGAAGATCTTGGCGGACAGGCCGGTCGCGGAACCGGAGAGGAGGCCACCGCCCCAGACCATGTGCGCCACGGGGAAGTAGCAGAGAGTGACCCACAGCCCCGAGAAGACCATCCACGTCGAGAACTTGACGCGATCGGCGATGGCGCCGGAGATGAGCGCGACGGTGATCGCGGCGAAGGTGAGCTGGAAGCCGACAAAGGCGAGCTCCGGCACCCAGCCGTAGCCGTCGTAGCCGAAGGGGTTGACCAGCCCGGCGGTGTCGTGGAGCCCGAATTTGCTGAAGGGGTTGGCGATGAGGCCGCCGATGTCGCTGGGCCCGAACGACATCGAATAGCCGTAGAGGACATAGAGGATGCCGACGAGCCCGAAGGCGCCATACGACATCATCATCATGTTGAGGACGGACTTGGCGCGGCTCATGCCTCCGTAGAAGAGGGCGAGGGCCGGCGTGGTCATCATGAGCACGAGGGCGGCGCTGACGATCAGGAAGCCCGACGACGCGAGGTCGATCGTCGGCTCGTCGGCGCTCGCCAGGGTGAGCAGTGTTCCGGTCATGGGCACAGCGTGTGGTGCGGCGGTTTCGCCCGATGGTGACCTGTGTTACGACGGTGTTGCCAAGTCGCCGCGCACGTTAGGTTCCCGTTTCCGCGGACGCCTCGTCCCGTATGCCGAGACGCCCACCTCTTAGGCCAGGATCGCGTCGACGAACTGGGCCGGGTCGAAGGGTGCGAGGTCGTCGGGTCCTTCACCGAGGCCGACGAGTTTGACCGGGACCCCGAGCCGCCGCTGCACAGCGACGACGATGCCGCCCTTGGCCGTGCCGTCCAGCTTGGTCAGGACGATGCCGGTGATGCCGACCACCTGGGCGAAGACCTCGGCCTGACGCAGGCCGTTCTGTCCGGTGGTCGCATCGAGCACGAGCAGGACCTCATCGATCGGCGACTGCTTCTCCACGACGCGCTTGATCTTGCCGAGCTCGTCCATGAGGTTGGTCTTGTTGTGCAGCCGGCCGGCGGTGTCGAGGAGCACGACGTCGGCCTCCATCTCGATCCCCGACTTGACGGCGTCGAAGGCGACCGCCGCCGGGTCGGCACCGTCCTTGTGCGACCGCACGGTGGGGACCCCGACCCGGGCACCCCACGTCTCGAGCTGGTCGGCGGCCGCGGCGCGGAAGGTGTCGGCGGCACCGAGGATGACGTCCTTGTCCTCGGCGACGAGCACCCGAGCGAGTTTGCCGACCGTCGTCGTCTTGCCCGTGCCGTTGACCCCGACGACGAGGACGACCGCCGGACGGTCCCCGACACGGCTGGAGGCGATCGAGCGATCCATGCTCGGGTCGAGCAGGCGCAGGAGATCCGTGCGTAGCCACCCGCGCACCGTCGCCTCGTCCCGGGTGCCGGCGACCTTGACCTGGGTGCGCAGGGCCTCGACGAGTTCGGTGCTCGCCTCGATGCCGAGGTCGGCCCGGATGAGGGTGTCCTCGACCTCCTCCCAGGCCTCCTCGTCGAGCCCACCGCGGGTCAGGAGATTGAGCAGGCCCTTGCCGAGTGCCGAGTTGCTCCGGGCCAGCCGCGCGCGCAGGCGCTGGAGCCGGCCGGCAGGAGCCTCCGGACGTTCGAGTCGAAGCAGCTCCTCGAGGTCGTCGTCGGTGACGGTGGTGTCGTCGTTGAGGGTGGGCGGCGGCGTGGGCCGGGGTGGCGCGGCGATGCCGCCGGAACCCTCGCCCGGGGATGGGGCGGCGGGTCCCGTCGATGGTGGGGCTGGGCCGCGGTCAGGCGTCGAGGGCGTGGACGGCGGCGTCGGCAGCTCTCGGGTGCGTCCGCCCCGTCCCGGTCGGAGGAAGGCAACCAGGCCCCCGAGCAGGACGACGAGAAGGACACCGGCGACGATCAACCATTCCCAGACGCTGTTCACGGGTCAATCCTCACACCGCGCGGTGACGGTATGCCGCTGCGTCCGCCGTCCTGGGGTTAGTGACGGCGTTCCTTGGGTAGGACCTTTGCCACCCCGGCAGCCGCCTGGGAGGCGATTTCGCCGGCCTTCGGCCCGATCTCCCCGGCGCCGGTCTTCACCTTGACGAACACCGCCTCACCGCGATCGGTGAGCAAGTCGCGCCCGGATCGCCGCGCCGGGATGGCCACGACGGCGAGCACGACGACGGCAACGGCGATGGCGACCAGCAACGGAAGGAGGACACCGAGCATGCGAACCAGGATCTCCCACTGCGGCAGCCGGATCCAAACGCGACACGGCTTCCGGCCGGGCCAATCTCGGTTGACCCTGCCCGGTCAGGCGCTCGCTTCGGTCTCCCGCAGGCGCTGGGAGACGACCGTGGTGACGCCGTCACCGCGCATCGAGACGCCGTAGAGCGCGTCGGCGATCTCCATCGTCCGCTTCTGGTGGGTGATGACGATGAGCTGGCTGGAATCGCGCAACTCCTCGAACAACGTCAGCAGCCGCCCGAGGTTGGTGTCGTCGAGCGCCGCCTCGACCTCGTCCATGATGTAGAACGGGCTCGGCCGCGCCTTGAAGATCGCGACGAGGAGCGCCACCGCCACCAGCGACCGCTCTCCGCCCGAAAGCAGCGAGAGCCGTTTGATCTTCTTGCCGGGGGGGCGGGCCTCGACCTCGATCCCCGTCGTCAGCATGTTGTCCGGGTCGGTCAGGTGTAGCCGCCCCTCCCCACCGGGGAAGAGCCGGTCGAAGACGCGCTCGAATTGCACGGCCGTGTCCCGGAAGGCCTCGGTGAACACCTGCTCGACCCGGGTGTCGACCTCCTTGACGATCTCGAGGAGATCGCGGCGGGAGGACTTCAGGTCCTCCATCTGCTTGGTGAGGAAGGCATGGCGCTCCTCCAGGGCGGCATACTCCTCCAACGCCAGGGGGTTGATCCGGCCGAGATCGCGCAGGCCGCGTTCGGCGCGCCGCAGGCGCTTTTCCTGCACATCCCGGACGTATGCCGCGGGCTCCCCCGCCGTCTCCCCCTCGGGCACGACGACCGGGACCGGTTGGTGGGGACCGAAGTCCTCGACGAGGACGTCCGGGTCGATGCCGAGTTCCTCGACCGCCTGACCGCGCAGCTGGTCGATCTTGGCCTGAGCGGCCGCCCGCGCGATCTCGTCCCGGTGGAGGTCATCGGTGAGAGCGGTCAGGTCCTCGCGGTGACGCTCGACCTCCTCCCGCAGGGTGGCCAGGTCGCGCTCGCGCACCGACCGCTCCGCGTCCCCGGTCGCTACGTCGTCGCCGGCCCGCTCGGCCGCCGCGGCCAGCCGCTCGACCCCGGTCTGCGCGGCCACGAGAACGGTCTGGGCGACCGCGGCTTCCCGCTGCCGACGCTCGCGGCGCACCCGCAGCCGCTCGCGGGCTGCGCGCTCGTTGCGCGCGGCACCCTCGAGGGAGGCAGCCCGCCCGTGGACGGCCCGTGCCCGCTCCTCGGTGGTGCGGACGTGGAGACGCGCCTCGGTCTCCGCGGCGCGTGCGGCCGAGGCGGCGGCTTCCAGGGCCGCTCGGTCATCCCGGTCCTCGCCCAGGGACGCGGCCGGCTCGGCTTGGGCCGCCTCGAGCCGCTCCGTCAGCGCGGCGAGCTCGGCGCGCGCGGCCTCGGCTCCCTCGCGGGCCGTCGCCGCCGACCGCTCCCCGCGCGCAACTTCGGCGTTGGCGGCCCGGATCGCGGCACCAAGGGCGCCCAGGCGTTCGGCGAGCGCGGCCATCCGGGCATCCGACTCGTGGAGGCGTTCGAGATGCGCGTCGACCGCGTCCCCGCTCTCGGCGAGCTCCTCGCGGGCGCGCACGAGGGCGAAGCGGTTCTGCTCGGCCGTGGCGGTGCGTTCCGCGAGCTGACTCTCGGCTTCGGCGACCGCCGCCTCGAGCTCGATCGGGCTGGGCGCATCGGCGCTTCCGCCGCGGGCGAATCCCGGCCCGACGAGGTCCCCGTCCGGGGTCACAGCGATCACGCGCATGTCGTCGGCCACAGCTTGGGCCGACGACAGATCCGGGACGAGGACCACACCGGAGAGGAGGTGGTCGACCGCGCCGGCAAAGCCCTCGGGCGGCGTGACGACGGTTCGCGCCCAAATCGCCCCGTCCGGCAATGGTGGACGGTCGGCGGCGGGCGCCGACGGGGTCCCCGCGACGACGAGACCGGCCCGACCCCCGTCCTGCGCCCGCAGCCGGGAGAGGGCGGCCAGGGCCACCGAGCCGTCCCGCACCGCGACCGCGTCCGCCGCCCAGCCGAGGGCGGCGGCGACGGCGACCTCGTGACCGGGAGCCACCCGCAGGGTGTGGGCGAAGCTGCCGAGAATCCCCTCCTCGCCCGTGCCCGCGAGGAGGCTCTCCGCGCCGTCCTTGCGCCGCAGGCTCATCCGGAGGGCGTCGAGGCGAGAGACGAGGGCGAGGCGTTCGCGTTCGAGGCTGCGTTCGGCCTCGACGAGGTTGTCGACCCGGCGGCACCGTTGGTCGTGGAGGGCCGCCGCCGCCTCGTATGCCGCATCCAACCCCTCCTCGCCCTCCTCGTCCGCCGCGATGGACCCCTCGAGCGCCGCGAAATCCTGCTCGGCCTCGGCCGCACGCGCCCGCGCCGCGGTGATCGACGCCTTGATCCGGCCGAGTTCGGCTTCGGTGGCCTCGATCCGGGATGCGCGGGAGGCGACCTGCCCGGTCAGCCGCGCCAGACCCTCCCGCCGGTCGGCCTCGGCCCGGGCGAGGCGGGCAACACGCTGCTGCTCGGCATACGCCGCCTGTTCGGCGGCCTCGCGTGCGGTGACCGCGACGGCGAGCGCGGCGGTCGCCGACTCGACCGCTGCCGCGAGTTCGGCTTCCTGGACCCGGGCCGCGGCCGCCTGCCGGGTCAACTCCTCGGGGTCACGGCCGGTGACGGTCTCCTCGGCATCGTCGGTGCGCAACAGGCGCAGTCGCTCGGCCGCGAGGGAGCGGGTGGCCTCCATCCGGTCTCGAACCGAGCGCAGCGCGATCCACCGGTCACGGGCGGCGGTCAGCGCCGGGGCTGCCGCGGCGGCGGTCTCCTCCAGCGCCGCGACGCGCGCCCGGGCCTGCGCGAGCGCAGCCTCGATCTCGGCCCGGCGGACCATGAGCGCGGTCTCGTCGGCGCTCTCCTGCTCGACCGCCGAGACGAGCCGGACGAGGTCGTCGGCGAGGAGGCGGAGCCGGGCGTCGCGCGCCTCGGCCTGGATGACGGCCGCCCGGCGGGCCGCCTCCGCCTGACGCCCCAGCGGGCCGAGTTGGCGGCGGATCTCCCCGGTCAGATCGGCGACACGGGTGAGATTGCCCTCCATGGACTCCAGCTTGCGCAGCGCGCGTTCCTTGCGGCGGCGGTGCTTCAGGACACCCGCCGCCTCCTCGATGAACCCGCGCCGTTCCTCAGGAGTCGCCCGAAGCACGGTGTCGAGCTGTCCCTGGCCCACGATGACGTGCATCTCCCGGCCGAGACCGCTGTCGGAGAGGAGTTCCTGGACGTCGAGGAGACGCGCCGGGGTCCCGTTGATCGCGTATTCCGATCCACCCGTCCGGAACATCGTCCGCGAGATCGTGACCTCGGTGTAGTCGATCGGCAGGGCACCATCGGTGTTGTCGATCGTCATCGCCACCTCGGCCCGCCCGAGCGGAGCCCGCCCGGGGGTGCCGGCGAAGATAACGTCCTCCATCTTGCCGCCGCGCAGACTCTTGGCGCCCTGCTCCCCCATCACCCACGCCAAGGCGTCGACGACATTGGACTTGCCGGAGCCATTGGGACCGACGATGCACGTGACGCCGGGCTCGAGACGGAGAGTGGTCGCGGACGCGAAGGACTTGAAGCCCTTGAGAGTCAAGGTCTTGACGAACACTCGGGTCCTTCGGCACGCGGGGGATCAGCGCCCCACTGTAACCGCCGGGTGCTCAGCTCCCCGCGGAGCCGGACTCCCCCGGCGAGCCGTGCGCCGCGCTGATCGCCTCGTGGTGGCGGATCACCTCGGCGATGATGAAGGCGAGGAACTTCTCGGCGAACTGGGGATCGAGCCCGGCCTCTTGGGCGAGGCTGCGCAGGCGAGCGATCTGGCGTTCCTCGCGCGCGGGGTCGGCGGGCGGCATACCGGCGGAAGCCTTGAGGCGACCGACCGCCTGGGTGGCCTTGAACCGCTCGGCGAGCAAATGGACCAGGGCGGCGTCGACATTGTCGATGGTGGCGCGCAGGCGCATGAGGTCGTCCTGCGCGGTCCCGGCGGGAGCGTTCTCACCCACGTCGCCATCCTAGGACGGCGGACGGGATCGGCCTGCCCGGTCAGGAGCGTGAGACGCCGTCAGGCTTCGGTAAAGCCGCTCAGGCCCCGTCCGGTGCCCCACTGGGGTCCGGAGACGAAGCTCACGCGGCCGGGTCGGCGGTGCATCGAGGGCCATTCGGTGAGCAGATCGAGAAGCTGCTCGCAGGCCTCCCGAGTGCCCTCGGCCTCCACCTCGACGCGACCGTCGTCGGTGTTGCGGGCCCGGCCCGCGAGGCCCAACTCCAGGGCATGCGTGCGCGTCCACCAACGGAAGCCGACGCCCTGGACCAGGCCGGAGACGAAGACCACCATGCGGACCGTCTCGGTCATCTCGGCACCCGCCTTCCGGTCTCACCCGCGTGGCTTCCACGGGCTGTCGGTGCCCCACTCTACGGTGACACCAAGGTGATCTATCGACTGTGAAGGAGGCCCGGCATGACCGCACTCGCCGATCCGGCCCGCCGGACCGACCCCCGCTCGCGGACCCATGCCGACGCCCGTAGCCAAGCCGTCGGCACCGCCCCCGATGCGCAGGGGGACCGTCTGCACGGTCTCGACGGACTGCGCGCCCTGGCCATCGCCGCCGTGCTCGTGTTCCACCTCAACCCCGGCTGGTTGCCCGGCGGTTATCTCGGGGTCGACATCTTCTTCGTCGTGTCCGGCTTCCTCATCACGACCTTGCTGGTGCGCGAGCGCGCCTCGTCCGGACGGGTCGACCTCCGGGCGTTCTGGGGGCGGCGGGCCCGCCGCCTGCTCCCGGCGTTGCTCGTGTGCGTCCCTGTCAGCGTCGTGCTCGCCCGGCTCGTCGAGACCGACCTGTTGGTCGGCATCGGTCGGCAGATCCTCGGGGCGCTGACGTTCTCCACCAACTGGCTGGAGATCGCCGCCGGGTCCGACTACTTCCACGCGACGACGCCGCAGCTGTTCATGAACCTCTGGTCGTTGGCGGTCGAGGAGCAGTTCTATCTCGTGTGGCCGCTGGTGACCCTGGCCCTGCTCACCGCCGTTCGACGACCACGGACCCGGGCGCTTGTCGCCCTCGCTACCGGGCTCGCCTCGACCGTCGCCATGGCGGTCCGGTTCCAGCCGGGTGCCGGCGCGACGCGCGTCTACTACGGGACCGACACCCACCTGATGGGGCTGATGTTCGGGGCCGCGCTCGCCTTCGCGTATGCCGGTCCCGACCGCGCCTTCTTCGCCTCCGAGCGCTGGGCGCGCCTGCGTCGACCGGTCACCCTGGGAGCGTTGGCCACGCTCGGCGGATTGCTCTGGTTCGCCGACGAGGCGTCGGCCTGGACCTTCCGCGGCGGCCTGGCCCTGGCTTGCGCCGCCACCACGGTCCTCGTCGCTGTCGCCGTGAGCACGCCCGGGACCTTCCAGCGCGTGCTCGACCTACCCCCGCTGCGTTGGGTCGGGGAGCGCTCCTACGGCATCTATCTCTGGCACTGGCCGGTCATCCTCGTGGTCAGCCAAGACATCAGGACAGCCCCCGGTGGTCCGGGATTCCTCACCTCTCGGCTCTGGTGTGTCGTCGTCACTTTGGCGATCGCCGACCTGTCCTATCGCTTCGTTGAGTCTCCGGTCCGCCGGTTCGGCTGGCGGGGGGCCGCCCGTCGCGTGCTTCGGTTGCCGTCCCTCGGCCGGTTCAGCGCCCGTCAGTGGGTCGGCGGATTCCTGGTCGTCGTCCTCCTCGTCATTGCCGGCATCGTGCTCACGGCACCGTCGCAGTCCTCGACCCAGCGACAGATCGACGCCAACGCGGCCGCCGCGACGACCACCCGCCCACGCGTCAGCACCACGACCTCGGGGGGAGTCAAGCAGTCCTGGGGGATGCCGAGCGGCAAGTCCATCGACGTCTACGGCGACTCGATGACCGTCGGATCGGTGCCCGCTCTGCGCTACTACTTCCCCGGCATCCGCATCGACGCCCGCTCCAACCGCCTGTGGAGTGACGGCCTGGCCGCGGTCCGCGCCTCGGGCGCCAACATCCGCCGCGCGGTTGTCCTCGATTTCGGCACCAATGCGGGCGTCGACGAGACGTCTCTCCGTGAGACATTGCGACTGCTCGGTCCCCAGCGCATGGTCGTCCTGGTCAACCTGCACCTCAACATGGCGCGGACCGCCGGCGATAACGCGCTGCTGGCCAAGGTTGCCGGCGAGCATCCCAACGTCATCGTCGCCGACTGGAACTCCGCCGTGACCGCCGATCCGGGGCAGCTGCAGCCCGACGGCATCCACCCCAGCATGACCGGACAGCACCTCTACGCCAAGGTGATCCGCCAAGCGCTCGCCGACCTGTCCGAGCGGCATACCGGCCGACACGTCACCCTCAAACCACTCCCTATCCCCTGACCGGCCGCTGACCGGACCAGCCGCCTGGCCTTTGGCGGCATCAGGGAGCCGTCGACCTAGTCCGACGACGCCGTCATCGCCTGTTCAGGGTCCGCCCACGTCAGGCATGTCGGCCCACGCGGTCGCTCCCGTGCCGACTGAGCCAGAACGCCATCGTCTGATAAGGGTGGGTGTGTTGTGTGATTTCCCTGTCTGGCCTCATAGACCCCCCGCCCCCCTTCCCTGCGCCCCGGCCACGCTCCCCCGATGAGGCCCAATCTACAACCGTCAACCTCAGGTGCCTGCCCCCCCCCCCCGCCGCCGCGGGGTTGGGGTGGGTCCGGCGGCTCATGGTCAAGATGAGAGCGCAGTGGCCGCGGCCCCGTGCACATCTGGGTCCCCGACATGCGCCCGCCGGGTTCGCCGCGCAGGCCCGTCCGCCAGGCGTTTCCGGTATCGCAAGCTGACGTCGACTCTCGCCGCAGATGCTCATGGGACCCGGCTGCGGACAACAGCCTCTTCGGGGATCATGTTCGCCAAGTAGGAGGTATCACGTTTGTACAGTAAACTGCGAGCACAAGGACGTTACATGTAACATGGACCCATGGCTGTTCGCGAGCGGGTTCAGGCCCACAGGGCAAAGTTGAGAGCACAGGGTTTGCGCCCCGTGCAGATCTGGGTGCCCGATGTACGATCACCCGAGTTCGCCGCCGAGGCCCACCGGCAAGCACTTCTTGTCGCCTCGGCGGCGCAGACCTCCGACGACATGGACTTCGTCGAAGCAATTTCTGAAGACTGGCCCGAGTGAGGCGCGGTGACATCGTCACCGTCGCAGGTGGCGTCTACGCGAGCAAGCCACGGCCAGCACTGGTGATTCAGGACGACCGGTTCGATGCCACCGACTCCGTAACCGTCTGCCCATTCACCACGACCGCGGTGGATGCACCGCTGCTCCGCGTAGCTGTCCCGGCCGATGATGGCAATGGCTTGGACAAGGACTACTACCTCATGATCGACAAGGTCACCACTGTGCGACGCACCAACGTCCACAGCGTCATCGGCCACGTGGAGGCCACCACGTTCGTCGAGTTCGAACGGCGGCTCTTGGTCATCCTCGGCGTCGGCGGCTGATTGCTCGACCGCCAATCTGCTCCATTCATCCCTCGTCGCGGCTCAGCCGCAGCGTGCCGACCTGGGTGTCGTACGTGGAGTTCATCAGGGGGTACTCGGCGGGCTCGGAGAGGTCCATCTGAGCCAACGCGCCAGCCCAGTAACGAAGGATGCGTCCCATTTCGGCTGCTGTGTCAGACGGCAGACTAGCCAGGTCGATGTCGATGGAGAGTCGCACAGGATGTTCCGTCCTTTCGGTTGTCGGTCGGAGGCCGCCGGACCCGACAGCCTTGGACCGTCCACCTGCAACGGGGGGTCTGGTCTGGCGCGAGTCCTGGCTACCCACTGGCGCGGGGTCGCGGCTGACAGCGCGGGCAGGAAAAGCTCGACCTGTTCATGAAGTGCTCACGCACGATCGGCGTCTCGCAGCGACGGCACGGGCGGCCCGCCTGTCCGTAGGCGTTCAAGGATCTGTCGAAGTAGCCCGACTGCCCGTTCACATTCACATAGAGTGCGTCGAAGCTCGTGCCGCCCTGATCGAGCGCCCCCGCCATGACGTCCCTCGCCGAGCCCAGCAAGCGCACCACCGCCGGCCGGGTCAGCCGGTCGCCCGGACGTTCGGCGTGCAGGCGCGCCAGCCAGAGCGACTCGTCGGCATAGATGTTGCCGATCCCGGACACCACGCTCTGGTTGAGCAGGAGCCGTTTGATGCCGCTGCTCGACCGCACGATTCGGGCGGCGGTGGCTGACGCATCGAATGCCGGGTCGAAGGGGTCGCGGGCGATATGCCGGATCGGATCCGGTATGCCGTCCGCCCCCACGGCCGCGAGGGCGAACCCGCCGAAGGTTCGCTGGTCGACGAACCGGACCTGGACACCCGAGTCGAGATCGAATCGGCCGTGCACATGGGGCTGGTCAGGAGCCGTGGGGTCGCTGACGAGCATCTGGCCGCTCATGCCGAGATGGACCAGGAGGGCCTCGTCACCGTCCAGGACGAGCCAGAGGTATTTCCCCCGGCGCGCCACGTGGAGCACGGGGCGGTCGCGCAGCCGGTGGCCGAGATCGAGAGGTCCGGCGAGGTGGCGCCGAGCCACGCGATGACCCGAGAAGCGGGCGTCCATGATCGTCCGGCCGACGACATGAGCAGCCAGGCCGCGACGGACCACTTCGACTTCGGGTAGTTCCGGCATGTCAGGACCGGGACGTGATCACGCCGGGTCCGGGGCGTGCGCGTGCTCCTGAAGCGCGCGCCACGCTTGGGCGGCGGCCTCCTGCTCGGCGTCCTTCTTGGTTCGCCCGGTGCCGGTGCCGAGGACATCGCCGCCGACGACGGCGCTGGCGGTGAACACCTTCTCGTGCTCGGGGCCGGTGTCCTCGATGTGATACTCCACGCCACCGAGTTCCCGGGCGGCGGACGCCTCCTGGAGCGAGGTCTTCCAGTCCAGCGCGGCGCCGAGCGCGGCCGAGTGGGCCAGCAGCGGATCCAGAAGGTGATGGACCAGGCGGGCCGCCGCCTCCATACCGTCACCGAGATAGACGGCACCGATGATGGCCTCGGTGGTGTCGGCGAGGATCGACGCCTTGTCTCGGCCTCCGGTGGTCTGCTCACCCCGACCGAGACGGACAAAATCGCCCAGCCCGATGGTGCGTCCCACCTCGGCCAACGCGCGCATGTTGACCACGGCCGCGCGCAGCTTGGCGAGATGGCCTTCGCTCTTGTCCGGGTGCGCCCGAAACAGGGTGTCGGTGACAACGAGACCGAGGACGGAGTCGCCGAGGAACTCCAGCCGCTCGTTGTGCGGCACACCGCCGTTCTCGTACGCGAACGAGCGATGCGTGACGGCCAGTTCGACCAGCGACTCCACGACCGGTCCCCCGGTCACCTCGGCGAGTTGCGCGCACAACTGCGCCACCGGCCGCTCCATGACGATCTCGGACTAGGCCTGGTGCTCGGTCCGCTCGGCCACGGCATACCGGCGGCCGTCATAGGAGCCGCAGTTGGGGCAGGCGATATGCGGCTGCGCCGGCGACTTGCAGGCGGGGCAGGTCGTCAAGGTGACCGGCGCGGCCTTCCAGTTGGCGCGGCGGGAACGGGTGTTGGATCGCGAGGTCTTCCGCTTGGGAACGGCCACGTCAGGTCCCTTTCGTCGGTGGGTCCTCGGGCTGGGCCGGGGACGCCAGATGGGTCAGTGCCGACCAGCGAGGGTCGAGCGTCTCGTGCGAGTGACCGGGATCGTCCGCCAGAGGCTGGCCGCACTGCGGACACAACCCCGGGCAGTCGGCCCGGCACACCGGTTGGAAGGGCAGCGCAGGGACGAGCGCGTCGACAAGGACCGGCGCAAGGTCGATCAGATCGTCGACGAGGACGTACTCCTCCGTGTCTTCCTCGGTCGCCCCGATCTCGCGGTTGTGGACGGCGCGGTCGGCATGGACGAACAGTTCCTGCACCGGAGCGCTCACCCGTTGGGTGAGAGGTTCCAGGCACCGCACGCACAAGCCGGCCGCGAGCGCATCGGCCGACCCGGTGACGAGCACCCCTTCCATGACCGACTCCAGACGCAACTCCAGCTCGACCGGCGAACCGGCGGGCACGGAGATCACCTCGGTGCCGACATTGTCGGGGAACTCCACCGTGCGGGAGAGGGTGCGCATCGATCCCGCTCGGCGGCTCAGCTCCGTGGTGTCGACCACCAGGGGCGAGCGGGGGTCGAGTCGCGTCATGGCTCCAGCTCGGTGTTCATCGGATTCGGACGACGTCACGAGCGCGACGCAGACCAAGGGTCAACAATAGGGTCTGGCCGGTCGGCCCCCCAAATCCAAGGCCGGCCCGCGCTGGCGTCGCCGTCAGAGGCCGCGGGCGGCGAGGGCGGCCAGCACCGGATCGGGCACCATCCCCCGGATGTCCCCGCCGAAGCGCGCGACCTCCTTGACCAGGCTGCTGGAGATGTGCGCGGTGGCGGGGTCGCCGAGGAGAAAGAGCGTCTCGATCCCCGTGAGTGCGCGATTCATGCCCGCCATCGGCACCTCGTAGGCGAAGTCCGGCTCTCCCCGAAGGCCCTTGAGCAGACAAGTGGCGCCCACCTCCCGCGCGACGTCGACGATCAGCCGGCCGGAGTATGCCGCCACGCGCACCCCGGGCAGTGCCGCGGTCGCCTCCTCGATGAACGCGATCCGCTGCTCCACCGGGAAGGTGCCCTGCTTGGCCGGGTTGTGGAGGATGGCGACGAGCACCTCATCGAAGAGGGTGGCGGCCCGGCCGATCACGTCGAGATGACCGACGGTCACCGGGTCGTAGGAACCGGGGCACAGGGCGAGCGACACGACTGGCAACCTAGCAAGTCCCCAGCCACAGGGCCGTCTCGCCATACCTGCGGACCGGCTCCGCGACGACCCCCGCGGGCCATCGTGGCTGCGGCGACCGGGTCGAACGCTCGATGACGAGCAACCCGCCCGGCTCGACATGACCACCGTCCACGAGCGCCGCCACATCCCTGGCCAGGTCGTCCTCGCTCATCGGGTAGGGCGGGTCGGCGAGGACGAGCCCGACCGGGTCGGGGGGGCGCGCGGCATACTCGGCGACCGGCATCGAGCAGACCTGGACCGTCAGACCCAGGGACGTGGCATTGGCCTCGATGAGGCGGGCGGTGGCGCGGTGGGACTCCACGCAGACCACGCGGGTCGCGCCCCGGCTGGCCGCCTCGAGACCGAGGGCCCCGGACCCGGCATACGCATCGAGGACGGCGACACCACGCGGCAATCCGCGCGCGGCGAGGATGTTGAAGAGCGCCTCCCGCACCCGATCGGAGGTCGGCCGCGTCGCCGCGCCCTTCGGGACCGCCACTCGGCGCCCACCCGCACTGCCGCCGATGATCCGGGTCATCGCGCGCTCACCCCTTGTCCAGAAATTGCGCCTGGTCGGGAGCCAGCCACTCCTGGGTCGCGTGGCGCAGGGCAGGGTGGTCGTCGAGGTCAGGGTCGCCGGCCACGATGTCACGGGCGTCGGCCCGCGCCTTGTCGATGATCTCTTCGTGGTCGAGGAGGGAGAGGAAGCGCAATCGGCCACCTCCGCTCTGGCGGGCGCCGAGGATGTCGCCCTCCCGGCGCTGCTCGAGGTCCAGGCGCGCCAGGACGAACCCGTCGGCCGTCGCGGCGACCGCATCGAGCCGATCACGGGTGGGGCCCGGAGCCGCTGCGGTCATCAGGAGGCAGACCCCGGGGTCGACGCCGCGCCCGACCCGGCCGCGCAGCTGGTGCAATTGGGAGACCCCGAAGCGATCGGCGTCCCGGATAACCATGATGCTCGCGCGCGCGACGTCGACACCGACCTCGATGACGCTCGTCGACACCAGGACGTCGATGTCCCCGGCCGCGAAGTCCGCCATGACCGTGTCCTTCTCCTCGGCGGAGAGGCGGCCGTGCATGAGCCCGATCCGCAGGCCGGCCAGGGCCGGGTGGGCGGTCAGGTCGGCATACGTCTCGAGAACGCCGGCGGGTGGACGCACCGGGGCGACGTCGAAGAGGACGTCCCCGCCAGGAGCGACCTCCTCCTCCATCCCCGCCTCCTCCCCGATCCGCGGACAGACGACGTATGCCGCGCCCCCCCGCCCGCATTCCTCCGCCACCCGCTGCCACGTCCGCTCGACCCAGGTCGGGCGGGAGTCGTCCACGACATAGGTCGCCACCGGGGACCGGCCGGCGGGCTTCTCCGTGAGCGTGGAGACGTCGAGATCGCCGAAGGCCGTCATCGCCACGGTCCGCGGGATCGGGGTGGCCGTCATGACGAGGACGTGGGGAGCCGTGGCCGCCTTGGCACGCAGGACGTCGCGCTGCTCGACCCCGAACCGGTGCTGCTCGTCGATGACCACGAGCGCGAGGTCGGCGAAGCTGACCCGGTCCTCCAGTAGCGCATGGGTGCCGATGACGATGCCGGCCTCACCCGAGGCGATATCGAGGAGCACGGCTCGCCGCTGAGCCTGGGTGAGTGAGCCGGTGAGGAGACGGACCGTGGTCCCGGCCTCGTGGCCGCCGAGCCGCCCCCCGTCGGCGAGGTCGCCAAGGAGGGCCGTGATCGTCCGCAAGTGCTGGCCAGCGAGCACCTCAGTCGGGGCCAGGAGCGCCGCCTGGGCGCCGGCGTCGACGGCGGTGAGCATGGCCCGCAGCGCCAGGACCGTCTTGCCCGAGCCGACGTCGCCCTGGAGCAGGCGATACATCGGGTGGGCGGCGGCGAGGTCGGCGGCGATCTCGGCGGCGACCGCGCGCTGGCCGTCGGTCAGCGTGAAGGGCAGCCGGGCGTCGAAGACCGTGAGGGCGGCTCCGTCCACGGCCACCCGGGGTTTGGCGGCCTCGCGCTCCCGCTCCGCCCGGTGCTGGGCCAGGACGGTCTGGAGGACGAACGCCTCTTCGTACCTCATCCGCGACCGCGCGGCCTCGAGATGGGTGCGGGAGTCCGGGCGGTGGAGGGCGGCATACGCCTCGAGGCGCGGCATGAGTCCGCGGCGGGCGCGCACGTCTGCTGGGATGGGATCGGGCATCTCGTCCAGCGCGTCCAGCACGATCTTGACCGCACGCACGAGATTCCAGTTGTGCAGCCGCGGCACCGCGGGGTAGAGCGGGAACAGACCCGGTCGCTCCGCCTCCGCCAGATCGCTGAGCACGGTGTAGCCCGGATGGGCCAACTGGCAGGTCTCGCGGAAGAAGCCGACCTGACCGCCGGCGATGACCTTGACGCCGGGGCGCAGCTTGGCTTCGTGTCCGCGGGCGTCGAAGAAGGTCATCTCGACCTCGTGGCGCCCGTCGGTGAGCGTCGCGACAAGCATCTTGCCCTTGCGGTTGCGCATGAATCGGGTGCTGGCCGACTTCACCTCGCCCATGACGACGACGAAGTCGCCGTCATGCAGGTCGCTCAGGTCGCTGTCGTACCCGACATAGCGGCTGGGGAAGAAGTCGAGCAACTCCCCCGCGGTCCGTATGCCGCGCGCCTTCGCCAGCGCGCCGGCCGCCGCGCCGACGAGGAGGTCGAGGCGCGCGTTGGGTCCCGCCATCACTCCTCACCCTCTCGTTGCCCGGTCGCGCTGCACCGGCGGGCCAACGCTCGGCCGCCGGTCTCCCGCCTGGTGCGCAGACTACCGAGGGCCGGGGACAGCCCGCCGTTTTGGTCCCGGTGGCCGGTCTCGGCTAATCTGAGCAAGTTGTCCTGTGCCGCGCGCCCGCGTCGGGCCGCCGTGCGCCGCGATGACCGCTGATCGACCGACCAATCACTCGAGGAGTTCCCCCAATGGCTGCCACCTGCGACGTCTGCGGCAAGGGACCCGGCTTCGGACACTCCATCTCGCACTCCCACCGCCGCACCAAGCGCCGTTGGAACCCCAACATCCAGCGCGTGCGCGTGATGGTCGGTGCCGCGGGAGTCACCCCGAAGCGGGTCAACGTCTGCACCTCCTGCCTCAAGGCCGGCAAGGTCGCCCGCTGACCTGACCGACACCGACGCCCCCGGACCACTATCCGGGGGCGTTCGCATCTGCGCAGGGCCCACGGGCGAGCCGGATCTCGTGGCGGACCCGGATCTACGGGCTTGGGTGGACCTCGCGTCCCGCGAAGTGATCCCAGCCCGCGACCGGTGTCGGCCGGTCATCAACGAGCAGGCCGACCCCGGAGCGGACCTGACCGATCACGCGCCACCACGACGGGACCTCGACGGACGGCGGGAAGCAGGCGAGCAGGCTGTGCTCCTCCCCGCCCCCGAGGACAGCGGCCCGGGCCACAGCCCGGCTCACCCAACGCTCGGCCCAGTTGAGGTCGGGGGCCAGCGCCGCGGAGTCGAGGGCGATCGCGACCTGCGAGGCGCGGGCGATCCGGCCCGCGTCGCGCAGAAGTCCGTCCGAGATGTCGAGCATGGCGCTGGCACCAGCGGCCGCCGCGATCGGACCTTGGCTGAGCGGACAGCTCGGCCGCAGGTGATGGGCCAGCGCCTCGGCGGGCAACCCGGACACCTCGACCCCGTCTCGGCTCGCCTCCGTCAGCAGCGCCAGACCCACCGCCGATCGGCCGAGCGAACCCGTGACCGCGACCCGGTCACCGGGGCGCGCCCCCGACCGCAGGACCGGCGCTCCCTCCAGGGTGCCGACCGCGGTGACGGAGACAACGCGGGTCTGCGCCGGCGCCGAGGAGAGATCCCCGCCGGAGGCGGACACGGCATACCGGCGGCATTGCTGACCGAACTGCCCCGCGAACCGGACCACCCACTCCACCGGGGTATGCCGATCCACCACGAGGCTGAGCAACAGCGACCTCGGGACCGCCCCCATGGCGGCAAGGTCGGCGAGGTTTTGGACCACCACCTTGACGGCGACGTCCTCCGGGGTCGACCAGTCGTCGCGCCAGTCGATATCCCGCACCATCGAATCGGTCGTCAGGACCGCCGAACCGCCCAACTCCAGAACCGCCGCGTCGTCGCCCGGACCGACCCGCTCCGACCCCCCGATCGCCAGCAGCGGGAGGATCCGATCGAGCAGGGCGTCCTCGGTGAGATCCGCGACGACGGCCTGGGGCGACGTGGGCATGGCAGGCAAGGTAGCGTTCGGACCAGGACAACCGGGCGAGGGGCCCGGCCATCGACCCCGGCCAAGGCCGGATCGACCAGACGAAAGGACGGCCCGCGCGTGGTTCAGGCCTACATCCTCATCCAGACCGAGGTCGGCAAGTCCGCCGCCGTCACCGAGGCCATCTCGGCGATCAACGGCGTCACGTCCGCGGAGGACGTCACCGGCCCCTACGACTGCATCGCCCGCATCGAGGCGGAGTCCGTCGACGATCTCGGCAAGCTCATCATCGCCAAGATCCAGGAAGTCCCCGGAATCACCCGGACGCTGACCTGCACCGTCGTTCACGTCTGATCCTCCCGGCGCTGGTCACGGCGTCGGTGCTGGCCGCCTGCGGCGGCGGTGTCGAGGTCGCGCTGGCTCCTCGGGCCTCCGACCCCGCTTGCGTGGCGGTGGCCTGGCCCGACCACGTCGCCGACCAGCGGCGACGGTCGACAACCCCCGCGGATGCGTCCACAGCCGCCTGGGGTGACCCGGCGATCATCGCGCGCTGTGGGTATGCCGCCCTCCCCGCCACCACACAGGACTGTCTCTCCGTGGACGGCCACGACTGGATCGTCACGTCGCTCTCCGACGGGTACTCCTTCACGACCTATGGCACCGACCCCGCCGTCGAAGTCCTGGTTCCGTCGGCGTATGCGCCCGAGTCCATGATCCTGCCCGACCTCGACGCGGTGGCCGCGGCATTGCCCAAGACCGGTCATCACTGCATGTGAAGCTGACGTCGAAACCTCGCGCCCAGCCCCGACGGACTTTCGACGTCGACGTGAGGCTGAGATCTCAGCGAAGGCCGAGCGGGCGCTCCAGGGCGAGCGCGATGAGCTCGTCGATCAGGTCGGGATAGGTCAGGCCACTCGCGCGCCACATCTGCGGGTACATCGATGTCGGGGTGAACCCCGGCATCGTGTTGATCTCGTTGACCAGGACCGTCCCGTCGTCGGTATAGAAGCAATCGACGCGGGCGAGCCCCTCGCAGCCGAGGGCGGAGAAGGCGCGCGCGGCATACGCCCGGATGGTGTCGGCGACCTCAGGCGGCACATCCGCCGGGCAACTCAGCTCGACCGCGCTGCCGTCGAGATATTTCGCCTCGAAGTCGTAGAACTCGTGCCCGTGACCCGGCCGCACGACGATCTCGCCGACCTCCGAGGTGCGCGGCGGCGCCCCGTCGTGGCCCTGGAGGACCGCGCACTCGATCTCCCGCCCGACGATGGCCGCCTCGACGAGGACCTTGAGGTCGTGCTCCCGGGCCGCCTCGATCGCCGCGTCGAGAGCCCCGGCGTCGGTGACCTTGGTGATGCCCATGGAACTGCCGGCGCGCGCGGGCTTGACGAAGACCGGCAACCCCAGCGCCGCGATCTCGGCCCGGACGGCCTCGCGCTCATGGCGCCAGCGGGCGTCGGGGACAACGGCATACGGACCGACGGGCAATCCCGCCCCGGCAAAGACGACCTTCATGTAGTGCTTGTCCATGCCCACCGCGGAGGCGAGCACCCCGGACCCGACGTAGCGGATGTCGGCCAACTCCAGCAGCCCCTGGACGGTGCCGTCCTCGCCATACGGCCCGTGGAGGAGCGGGAAGACGACATCGACCTCACCCAGCTCGGTGGGGATCTCGCCCGCGTCGAGGGCCTTGAGCGTGCGGTCCCGCGTGCTCGTCGGCACCAGGACGCTGGGGGCGTCGACGGGGACCTCGGGCCGGTTGGCAGTGGTCAGTTCCAGGGGTGCCGGGTCGTCGGCGACGACGACCCACCGGCCGTCCGGGGCGATGCCCACCGGGATGATGTCGTATGCCGCGCGATCGATCGCGCGCATCACCCCGGCGGCCGTGGCGCACGAGACCGCGTGTTCGGACGAGCGTCCGCCGAAGAGCAGAGCGACGCGGATTCGTCGGGTGGGCTGGTCGGAATTCATCGCCTCCGACACTATCCCCGGCGCTCCCCGCACGACCGCAACCCTAGGCTGGGCCGCATGTCGCACTCCGAAGGCCCCACCCTCCAACCGGCGACCCGGGTGGTGGCCGGTGGCCGGCCTCGGCCCGAGCCGGGCACCCCCCTGGTGGCACCGATCACGCTGACCTCGACCTACACCGCGGACGGCGACGACGTCTACGCCCGAGACACGAATCCGACCTGGACCGCGTTCGAAGACATCCTGGGGAGTCTCGAGGGTGGGCAGGCGCTGCTCTTCGCCTCGGGCATGGCCGCGATCACTGCGGCCATCGGACTCGTCCCCACCGGAAGCACGGTCGTGGCTCCGGTCGGGCCCTATAACGGGACGGCCGCCGTGCTGGCCGCCGCCCACGCGGCCGGCGACCTCGCCGTCCGCTGGGTCGACATGAGCGATACGGCGGCCTCGCAGGCCGCGACCGTGGGCGCCGGCCTCGTCTGGCTGGAGTCCCCCACCAATCCGCTCCTGGACACATGCGATATCCCGGCGATCGTCGAGGCCGCACATGACCGCGGGGCAATCGTCGTGTGCGACAACACCTTCGCCACGCCACTGTGCCAGCGCCCGCTCGCCGACGGGGCCGATGTCGTCGTCCATTCCGTCACGAAGTACCTCAGCGGTCATTCCGACGTCGTCCTCGGCGCCTGCGTCACCGCGCCCACCCCGCACGGGGACGACCTCGCCGGCCGGCTTGCGCGGGCCCGGCTGCTCGGCGGCGCGATCCCCGGGCCGACGGAGGCCTGGCTGGCAACCCGTGGCCTGCGCACCCTCTCGGTGCGCCTGACCCGGGCCTCCCGCAACGCCGCGATCCTCGCCGCGCGACTGGCCGCGCACCCCCGAGTCGCGCGGGTGCGTTACCCCGGCTTCGGGGCGATGATCTCCCTCGAGGTGACCGGGACGGGCGCGGACGCCGAGCGCGTATGCCGCGCCGCCCACCTCATCAGCCGCTCCACCTCCCTGGGCGGAGTCGAGTCGCAGTGGGAGCGCCGCCGGCGGTATGCCGAGGAGCCCCCCTCGACCCCCGACACCCTGATCCGCCTCTCGGTCGGCATCGAGGACGTCGAGGATCTGTGGGCCGATCTGACGGGCGCCCTGCAGGCATGAGTGTCATGCACGGGGACGAGGTCGCGATCGACCTCGACACCGTGCGCGCGCTGATCGCCGCGCAGTTTCCGCAGTGGGCCGATCCTCCTGCCGGGGCGCGATACCGGGCACCGGTCATCCGCGGCGCCGGGCCCGGGGTGCCCCGAAGTCCGGCTCGCCCGCCTGCCGCGAGTCGTACCTCTGTGCCGGTGCCGTCTCGCCCCGGATCTCCTCGAGTTGCCCCGTGATGGCCGCCATGATCCGATCGGTGGCCTGACGCGCCACCTCGGCTCCGGACTGACCGTACAGATCGTCCAAAGGAACTGGCGGCCCCACGACAATGCGCATGGTCTTGCGCGGGAAGACGCGCAACTTGCCCGAGTACGGCGCGATGATCTGCTCCGGTCCCCACATCGTGATCGGGATGACCGGACACCCGGTTTCCAGGGCGACCCGAGCCGCACCGGTCTTGCCCTTCATCGGCCACAGGCCGGGGTCGCGCGTGAGCGTCCCCTCGGGATACATCGCCACCGCCTTGCCCGCGCGCACCGCAGCGACCGCGGCCCGATACGCATCGGCCGCGCGATCCGTCCCCCGATAGACCGGGATCTGATCGGCGGCGGTGATGATCCGCCCGAGCACCGGCGTCTCGAAGAGCCCGGACTTGCCGAGGAAATAGACCGGACGACCCGCATCGACCATGAGGTGCGCGAGGGCGAGGAAATCGGCATACGACACGTGATTGGGGCACACGATGAACCCGCCCGTGCGGGGAAGGTTCTCCAGTCCCGACCAGTGTCTCTTCGTCAGCCGCATCATCACCGGCCGCAGGGTCGCAACGACTCGGCGGTATGCCGCGGGCATGGCCTCGGTGTGCTCGGTCCTGGTGATCACGTCCCGATCATTCCCTGTCGACGACGCATCGTGGTGGACGCTGCCTCCGCACGGACGGACGTGGCACGATCGAGCCCATGACACCGACGCCCGGACCGATCCCCTGGTGGGTCATCGTGCCCGTCAAGGGCGCGCCGGCGGGCAAGTCCCGACTCGAGGGCGCCCACACGGACCGGGCCGCCCTCAGCCGCGCCATCGCCCTCGACACCCTTGATGCGGTGGCCGCCGCGCTGCCCGCGGACAGCATCGTCCTCGTGTGCAGCGACCCCGTGATCAGTCGGTATGCCGAGGGCCGCGGCCTGCTGTGTATCCCCGACCCCGCGACCGGCCTCAACGCCGCGATCCGGCACGCCGACAGTGCGAGCGGGCCCGGGCGCCACCCCCCCGCGCGCCGGCCTGACCCCCGCGGCGCGCCCCCCTCTGGGCGACCTCCCGTCGCTGCGGCCGCAGGACCTCATCGACGCGCTCACGTTGGCCGCGTCCTACGACCGTGCCTTCGTCCCAGACCGGGAGGGCACCGGGACGGTCCTGTTGACCGACCGAACCGGGACCCTGCACCCGCGGTTCGGGGAGGGATCGGCCGAGCGGCACGAGAAGTCCGGCTATCTCCGCCTGGATATCGACTCCCCCCGGTTGCGCACCGATGTCGACACCGCAGCCGATCTCGCCGCCGCCCTTCAACTCGGCTGCGGACCCAATGTCGCCAAGGTCCTCGCCGACGCCTCGGTCTCCTTCCGTTAGGCTCGCGCGATGCAGGCGACCGTCCACCGGTACGACCCGGACACCCACTCCGGCGAGGTCATCCTCGACGACGGCGTGGTGCTCCCGTTCGGTCCGGCAGCACTGGCGCAGAGCGGCCTTCGACTGCTGCGGGTCGGACAGCGCCTGAGCCTTCGGACCGAACCTGTGGACGGTGCCGCCCCCGCGGTGAGCCGGCTGTGGTTGGTCGGCATCGGCGAGGGCGAGATCATCCGCTAGCGACACACGACCGCCCCATCGCGCTCAGTCGAGTTGATAGTCGGCGCCGAGCGCGTCCAGCTTCTCGGAGAAGCGCTCGTAGCCGCGGTAGATCAGTTCGCTCCCGTGCACCTTCGAGGTCCCGTCGGCCGCCAGCGCGGCGATGAGATAGCTGAAGCCGCCGCGCAGGTCGGGGACCTCGATCTCGGCCGCCCGCAACGGCGTCGGTCCCGACACGACCGCCGAGTGGAGGTAGTTCTCCTGCTGGAACCGGCACGGCAACCCGCCGAGGCACTCGCGATAGACCTGGATGCGCGCGCCCATGTCGACCAAGGCGGAGGTGAAGCCCATGCGGTTCTCATAGACGGTCTCGTGGACGATCGACAAGCCGGTGGTCTGGGTGAGCGCGACGACCAGGGGCTGCTGCCAGTCGGTCATGAACCCCGGGTGGACATCGGTCTCCAGGACGATGCTGCTCAACGGACCACCCGGATGCCAGAACCGGATGCCCTCGTCGTCGATGTCGAAGGCACCCCCGACCTTCCGGAAGACGTTGAGGAAGGTCATCATCGGGCCCTGCTGCGCCCCGCGGACATAGATGTCGCCCCGGGTGGCCAGCGCCGCACACGCCCACGATCCGGCTTCGATCCGGTCCGGGATCGCCCGATGGTCGAAACCCCCGAGCCGCTCGACCCCTTCGATCCGGATGACCCGGTCGGTGTCGACGGAGATGATCGCCCCCATCTTCTGGAGAATGGCGATGAGATCGAGGATCTCGGGTTCGATCGCGGCATTGCGCAGTTCGGTCCGCCCGTCGGCACGCACTGCCGTCAAGAGGACCTGCTCCGTCGCCCCGACCGACGGATAGGGCAGCGTGACCTTGGTCCCGGACAGGCCAGCGGGGGCAGTCAGTCGCAACCCCTCGGGCCGCTTCTCGACCTGGGCCCCGAACTGCCGCAGGACGTCGAGGTGATAGTTGATCGGGCGCTCACCGATCCGGCACCCTCCGAGGTCGGGGATGAACGCCTCGCCAAGGCGGTGCAGGAGCGGGCCGCAGAGGAGGACCGGCACCCGGGAGGACCCGGCATGGGCGTCGATGGCGGCGATCTGCGCTTGTGCCACGTCGGTGGGGTCGAGGAGCAACTCGCCGTCCTCGTCGGTGGAGTCGATCGCCACGCCGTGCAACTCCAACAACCCGGAGACGACCTGAACATCGGAGATTTCCGGTATGCCGCGCAACCGGCACCGGTCCTCGGCGAGGACCGCCGCGACCATCGCCTTGGAGACAAGATTCTTGGCGCCCCGGACCTCGATGTCACCGACGAGAGGAGTCCCCCCGTGGACGATGAGCGTCGCCGACATGGGTCAAGAGTGCCAGACGCCGACGCCGGACCTGGGGACGGGCACCGCCTCGGCGAGGCGGTGCCCGTCCCGGGCGTGGGCTGCCGGCGTCAGGCCTTCGCGGTCCGGGTGGCGCGCTTCGCGGTGGTCGCCGCCTTGGCGGTGACCTTCTTGGCGACCGCCTTGGCGGGTGCGGCCGTGGCGGCCTTCGCCGCTCTCTTGGCCACGGCCTTGGCGGGAGCGGCGACCGGGGCCGCCGCGGCGGACGCCCGGGCCAGGACCGGTCCGCTCTTCGGCAGGCTCTTCGGTGCCTTGACGTAGTCCTTGAACTTCGTGCTGGCCGAGAACCGCGGCACCGACGTCTTGCGGATCTTCACTGTCTCACCCGTGCGCGGGTTGCGACCGGTGCGCGGTGCGCGCGCGACCTTCTCGAAGGTGCCGAAGCCGGTCAAGGAGACCCGGTTGCCCTTCGCGACCTCTCTGACGATGGTCTCCAGGACCACCTCGACGGCGTCGGCGGCCATCTTCCGATTCCCGAGGCGAGCCTCGACCGCCTGTACCAAATCTGCCTTGTTCACTAGGCCCACTCCATTGTGTCGATCGCGCCGGCGGACCGGCACTTCCGTGGATCGACGCGGTTGCACTGATCCACGGAAGAAGGTACGGCGTCGACAGCCCCGCCGTCTACTCCCTGCGCCGCTAGTGACGTTGTGTCGCAAGGAGTTTGCCGACCGACGCGGTCGGCCGGCGGGCGCCCGGTGTCAGACGGCGACGACGACGGGCTTGAAGCGGGGCCGCGCCTTCTCGTATGCCGTGATCTCGCCCTCGTGCCGCAATGTCAGCCCGATGTCGTCCAGGCCCTCCAGGAGCCGCCAGCGGGTGTAGTCGTCGACCTCGAAGGGCGCGACGATGTCGCCGGCGGTGATCGTCCGGGAGACGAGATCGACGGTCACCGAGGAGCCCGGCTCGTTCTCGAGATGCTTCCAGAGGAGTTCGACGTCGTCCTGGCTCGCCATCGCGGTGAGCAGCCCCTGCTTGCCCGAGTTGCCGCGGAAGATGTCGGCGAAGCGCGAGGAGATGACGACCCGGAAGCCGTAGTTCATCAGCGCCCAGACCGCATGCTCCCGCGAGGATCCGGTCCCGAAATCGGGGCCGGCCACCAGGACGGAGCCCGCGGCATACGCCGGGTCGTTCAGGACAAAGGTGTCGTCCCGGCGCCAGGCGGCGAACAACCCGTCCTCGAATCCCGTGCGGGTGACGCGCTTGAGGAACTCCGCCGGGATGATCTGGTCGGTGTCGACATTGCTGCGCCGCAACGGGACCCCGATCCCGGTGTGGGTGGTGAAGGCGTCCATCACTTGCTCCCCTCGTGCGCGGGCTCCAGATCGGCCGGGCTCGACAGCGTGCCGCGCACCGCGGTCGCCGCCGCAACCTGCGGGCTGACCAGGTGGGTGCGTCCGCCCTTGCCCTGGCGGCCCTCGAAGTTGCGATTGCTCGTGCTGGCGCTGCGCTCCTGCGGGGCGAGCTTGTCCGGATTCATGGCCAGACACATGGAGCAGCCGGGCAGGCGCCATTCGGCACCAGCGGCGGTGAAGACCGCGTCGAGCCCTTCGGCCTCGGCCTCTTCCCGCACGCGCGCCGAGCCGGGGACGACGAGCATCCGCACACCGGGGGCAACGGAGCGCCCGGCGATGACGCCGGCCGCCGCGCGCAGATCCTCGATCCGTCCATTGGTGCACGACCCGACGAAGACGGTGTCGACGGCGATGTCCCGCAATGGGGTTCCGGCAGCCAAGCCCATATAGGCGAGTGCCGCCTCGGCTGCCCGGGCCTCGTTCTCGTCCGGGATGAGCGCCGGGTCGGGGACGGCCGCCCCCAGCGGGGCCCCCTGCCCCGGGTTGGTCCCCCAGGTCACGAAGGGACCCAGGGTGGCGGCGTCGATCCGCACGACCGCATCGAAGGTGGCGTCGTCGTCGGTGCGCAGGGTCGACCAATAGGCGACGGCGTCATCCCAGTCCGTGCCGGTCGGGGCATGCGGCCGATCACGCAGGTAGTCGAAGGTGACCTGGTCCGGGGCGATCAACCCAGCCCGGGCACCCGCCTCGATCGACATATTGCAGATCGTCATCCGCGCCTCCATCGAGAGGCCGCGGATGGCGCTGCCGCGGTACTCCAGGACATAGCCCTGCCCCCCGCCGGTGCCGATCTCGGCGATGACGGCGAGGATGAGGTCCTTGGCGGTCACGTCGTCGGGCAGCTGGCCCTCGATCTCGATGGCCATCGTCTTGAACGGTTTGAGCGGCAGCGTCTGCGTCGCCAGGACATGCTCGACCTCGGAGGTGCCGATCCCGAAGGCGAGGGCGCCGAACGCGCCGTGCGTGGAGGTGTGGCTGTCGCCGCAGACGATCGTCATCCCCGGCTGGGTGAGGCCGAGTTGGGGGCCGACGACATGGACGATGCCCTGCTCCCGGTCGCCCATCGGATAGATCGTGACGCCGAACTCCGCACAATTGCGGCGCAGCGTCTCGACCTGGGTCAGGCTGATCGGGTCCAGGATCGGGCCGGGGGTCGTCGGGACATTGTGGTCCTCGGTGGCAAGAGTCAGCTCCGGGCGCCGGACAGCGCGCCCGGAGAGGCGCAATCCGTCGAAGGCTTGCGGTGAGGTGACCTCGTGGACGAGATGGAGATCGATGTAGAGGACGTCGGGTTCGCCGTCGGCGGATCGCACGACATGATCTGCCCAGATCTTCTCGGCCAGGGTTCCCGCCACGGCTGCCTCCTGAAAGTCCGTATGCCGATTCGGGCAGGTTGGCATGGCTCACGCGCCCCCGGACTTGCGTCTCAGGCAATGAGACGGCAATATCAGCTCATGGACAGTACTAGCGGAGTCGGCGTCCTCGACAAAGCCGCGATCGTCTTGGGGGCCCTGGAGGCCGGTCCGTCGACCCTCGCCCAGCTCGTCACCGCGACCGGACTGGCCCGGCCGACCGCCCACCGTCTCGCGGTGGCCCTCGAACACCACCGTCTCGTCACCCGCGATCTGCAGGGGCGATTCGTCCTCGGTCCGCGCCTGGCGGAGCTCGCCGCATCCGCCGGCGAGGATCGCCTCCTGGCCGCCGCCGGCCCTGTCCTCGGCGCCCTGCGCGACCACACCAATGAGAGCGCCCAGCTCTTCCGCCGCCAGGGCGATCACCGCGTGTGCGTCTCGGCCGCGGAACGACCGGTGGGCCTGCGCGACTCCATCCCGGTCGGCGCGACGATGACGATGCTCGCGGGCTCCGCCGCCCAGGTCCTCCTCGCGTGGGAAGAGCCGGACCGGCTCCACCGGGGTCTCCAAGGCGCCGCTTTCAATGCGACGACGCTCTCCGGCGTCCGTCGGCGCGGCTGGGCCCAGAGCGTCGGGGAACGCGAGGCCGGCGTCGCCTCGGTCTCGGCCCCGGTCCGCTCCCCCTCCGGGCGCGTCATCGCGGCCGTCTCGATTTCGGGGCCGATCGAGCGCCTTTCCCGCCAGCCCGGCCGCCTCCACGCCGCCACGGTCATCGCCGGTGCCAACAAGCTCACCGAGGTCCTCGCCCGGCATGCCGCCGCGCAGGAGGCCGCGGCCCGAGCCCAGGCCGAGTAGCCCGCCCGCCCCCAGCACCGTCCGTCCGCCCGCCCCCCGAATCGTCCGCCCGCCCGACCGCGCGCGGCCGGGTACGACGACGAGGCCCCCTGTCCCATGGGACAGGGGGCCTCGGCATACGTAGCCCCGACGGGGTTCGAACCCGCGCTACCGCCTTGAGAGGGCGGCGTGCTAGACCGCTACACAACGGGGCCGTGCTGCGCACACCGGTCGTGGCGCAGGGCAGAACCTTACTCGAAGAGCGGGGTCCTGCCGAATCCGTCCAGCCGGGTCGCGACCGGACGACGCTGGGGTACCAGGACTCGAACCTAGAATGAGTGAACCAGAATCACTAGTGTTGCCAATTACACTATACCCCAAGGGGTATCCCCGCCCCTTCGTGCCGAGGCACGCGCGGGCGGTGAACCGAAGGGGAATGATACCCGCTCCCCCGGACCCCCCAAAATCGGCAGGTGGCCCCGCGAAGGGAGCGCGCGCTCACGATCCGGCGCACAGACCCGGCACCTCGTCGAGACCGGCAATCACCGGTATGCCGTGCTCCCCCGCCCGGCCGCGGGCCGCGTCGGCTGACCCGGGGTCCCGGACCAGCCACGCCGGCGTCAGGCCGGCGTCGGCGGCGCCGCGGGCGTCCGGCACCCATTCGTCCCCGACATAGCCGGTGACCTCCGGTGCCGAATCGAGTTGCCGGCACGCCTCGTGGAACGCCCGGGCATCGGGTTTGCCGATCCCCAATGTGTCCCGGGTGCAGACGACCTCGGTCAGGCCGGCCAGGCCCGTGCGGGCGAGCTTCGCGACCGTGTAGTCCGCCCCGGAGTTGGTCAGCAGCCCGACCGCGATCCCGGTGGCGCGCAACGACTCCACGCACGCCCGGGCGTCGGGGAATGCCCTGAGGCAGTCCATGAACACCCGGTCGTATGCCGCGAGGAACACCCCCGCGGACCCTTCCCAATCGGGGACCCCGAGCCAGCGCGCGACCTCGCCGATCCGCGCCTCCCGCATGGCGGCGAAGGCCATCTCCCCGCGGGTGTAGGCCGCGAAGTGGCCCTCGGGGTCGTCCCGGAAGCGCTTGCCCGCCAACCCGATCCGCTCGGGCTCCGCCTGCGGCCAGGCCGCGGCCGCCCCCGCCGCCCCGGCGGCATGCATCGCCGCGCGCGTGTCGATGAGGGTGTCGTCGACGTCGAGGAGGACGGCGCGCACCCACGCCCACCGGGCGGGGGTGGCGGGCGGCATACGTCCTGGGCGGGTCAGAGGGTCGCCCGCAGCGCGTGGAGGCGCGCCATGGTCGAGGTCTTGCCGAGAATCTCCATCGACTCGAACAACGGCGGGGAGACCTTCGCGCCCGAGACCGCGGTCCGGATCGGACCGAACGCAAGCCGGGCCTTCAGCCCCAGCCCGTCGACCAGCGTCGCGCGGAGGGTGGACTCCAGCGCGGCCGCATTCCACGCCGTCCCGGCGACGAGGTCGAGGAGATGGTCGTCGATGTCGCCGAGGGCGTGGATGGCCGCGTCGAGGACCCGCGCCGCGTCCGGTCCCAGGTCCGCGCGGGCGTCGTCGGCGATCACGAGTTGATCGTCCGCGACGAAGAAGGGCGCCACCAGGGGGACCGACTCGCCGAGCAGGGCGATCCGCGTCTGGATCAGCGCCGCGACGGACTTCAGCCGCGCGAGTTCGCCGAGAGAGGGATTGCCCGAGAGGACCCCCGCGCGCTCGAGATAGGGCAACAGGCGCGAGGTGAAGTCCCCGAGATCGAGATCCCGGATATAGACGCCGTTGAGCCACTCGAGCTTCTTGAGGTCGAAGATCGGCCCGACCGGGTTGACCTTGGACCAGGCGAAGTCGCGGGCGAAGTCGGCGAACCCGAACTTCTCGACGTCCTTGCCCTGTGCGTCCTGCGCCGGCGGATACGCCAGCAGCGCAAGGAAATTGACCAACGCCTCGGGAAGATATCCCTGCTCGACGAACCACGTCAGGCGCGCTGCGGGGTTCTTGCGCTTGGAGATCTTGGACTTGTCGGTATTGCGCAGCAGCGGCATGTGGGCGAAGTGGGGGGCCTCCAGTCCGAGCCACCGATAGAGCAAGAGGTGCTTGGGGGTCGAGGAGATCCACTCCTCCCCGCGGACGACATGGGTCACCTTCATCTCGTGGTCGTCGACGACGACGGCGAGGTGATAGGTGGGGAATCCGTCGGCCTTGAGGATGACCTGGTCGTCCGGCCTCGGCGCGCTGACCCGCCCCCGGATGAGGTCGTCGAACTCGAGCTCGACATCATCGGGGATGAGCATCCGGACCACGGGGGTCTCGGAGAAGCCCGGCAGTTCCCGGCGCTCTTTCTCGCTCTTTCCGTGACAGAGACGGTCATACCCGGTGGGCTGCTTGCTCTTCTGCTGCTCCTCGCGCATCTGCGCCAGCCGCTCGGGGCTGCACCAGCAGTGGTAGGCATGGCCGGACTTCAGGAGCTTCCTGACATACGGGGCATAGGTGTCCAGGCGCTCGGACTGCCGGTAGGGCCCCACCGGCCCCCCGATGTCCGGTCCCTCGTCCCAGGTCAGGCCGAGCCAGTGCAGCATGCCGAAGACCTGCTGCTCGCTGTCGTGCCGGAAGCGTGCCCGGTCGGTGTCCTCGATCCGCAGGAGGAACTGCCCACCCTGCTGCCGGGCGAAGGCGAGGTTGAACAACGACATATATGCGGTGCCGACATGGGGGTCGCCGGTGGGAGAGGGCGCCACCCGGAGGCGGACCGGGCCCAGCGTGTGCTTGCTCACGAGGAGGAAGTCTAGGAGTCCTGCGCCTCGCGCCGGACGAACGGATTGGCCAGTATGCCGATCCCCTCGATCTCGACCTCGACCCGGCTGCCGTGGTCGACCGGGCCGACGCCCGCCGGGGTGCCCGTCAGGATGACATCCCCCGGGAGCAGGGTGAACGCCTGCGACAGGTGGGCCACGAGGGTGGGGACGTCGAAGATCATGTCCGCCGTCGTCCCGTCCTGGACGACCCGACCGTCGACCCGCGTCACCAGACGCAGCGCCGACGGGTCGAGATCGGTGACGATCGCCGGACCGAGCGGGCAGAAGGTGTCCATCCCTTTGGCCCGGGCCCACTGACCGTCGCCGCGCTGGAGGTCACGCGCGGTCACATCGTCGGCGCAGGTGTAGCCGAAGATCACCTCGTGCGCGCGCTCGCGCGGCACGTCCTTGCCGATCCGGCCGATGACGACAGCGAGTTCGCCCTCGTAGCTCACCTCACGGGTGAGGGCCGGGATGACGACCGGGTCGTCGGGTCCGACGACGGCCGTATTGGGCACGAGGAAGACGAGTGGCTGCGCCGGCGGCTCCCCACCCATCTCCTTGGCATGGTCGGCGTAGTTGCGCCCGATCCCGAGGATTTTGCTGCGCGGGATCACTGGGGCGAGCAGCCGGACGGCGTCGGTCGGCACCCGTCGCCCGGTGAACTGGACGCCGCGGTACAACGGGTCGCCGACGATCTCGGCGACGACCGAGTCGTCCTCCTCCATGACCCCGTATGCCGGGTCCTCCCCGGTGGTGAAGCGCACGATTTTCATGGCGCCAGCCTAGGGTTCGGCGGGGACAGTCGGCCCGAGCCGCCCATCGGTGACCCGTGGTGACCCCCGTGGTGACCCCCGTGGTGACGCGTGATGCCCCGGTGGGCCCCGGTGGGCCTGCCAGCCGTCAGCGGAGGCGGGCGGCCACCGCGGCGGCCATCACGGCATACCCACTGTCGTTGGCGTGGATGTCGAATCGGGTACACATCCACGTCAGCCGACAGATCGTCGCGACATTCGTCGGGACCGTGCCCACCGTCGGGACGGTGACGGGGGTCCAGTCGTCACTCGTGAAGGCACCCGAGATGTCGGCGACGACCGCTCCCGAACCCACCGCAGAGCTGGTGATGATGCTGGTGAGCACGCGTTGGACGAGGGTCGAGGTCTGGGCGAGCCGTTGTCCGTCCGGACCGGTCAGCCACAGCGCGAGGAAGGGGTTGTAGTAGTCGAGCACGACCAGCCGGGCGTTCGGCGCCGCGGCCCGGAGTTTGCCGAGGACGATCGGCAGGTCGGTCGCCACGGTCTTGAGGCCACGATCGACGCAGTCGAGGTCGATCCCGGAGGCGATGACGCAGCGCTGCACGTCGTTGGCACCGATATCGATCGTGACGACGCGCGTGAACGCCCCGTGCGCGTGGAGGAACGCCAACGCCGCGGCGAGCTGGGTGCCCTCCCGGTAGTCACAGCGCCCACCGGCGACCATCGAGGCGACGGTCTCGCCCGAGCAGGCGAGATTGGCCAGCCGGGTCTTCGGCGCTCCGGCGCGAATGGCCGTCAGCACCCCAGCCACATAGCCGCCCGTCTTGTCGTCACCCTGCCCGGGTTGGTAGCCCGCGGCGAGCGAGTCCCCGAGGGCGACGTAATAGCCGATGGCGTTCTGGACGCCCGTGGGCCCGGGGTCCGCAACCGCGGTGCCCGTGGCACCGGCGAGGGGGAAGCACGCGGCGGCGAGGGCGGCGAGGAGGGGGCGTGGATGCGGCATACGGACTCCTGGCGGTGCGAACGACTCCGGCAGGGTAACCCGCGCGCCTCGCGGATTACGGTAGGAACGTGCAGGCAGTCCCGTTGACCATCGACGCGTGGCGCGGACTCGAGGAGGCGTATGCCGCCCGCGCCGACGCGCGCGTGCGCCCCTATCTCGAGCGACGCCGGCACGGCCGCTCGCATCCGGTCGAGGACTTCCTGTTCGTCTACTACGCCAACTCCCCCGGCAAGCTGCGCCGCTGGCACCCCGGTCCCGGTGTCGTCCTCGAGGACGCCGGCCGTATGCGGCGCGCCTCCTGGCGCGGCTACGTCACCGGCGAGGACGGTTCCGTCTGCGTGGACGTGACCGGGTTCGCGCGGGATCGCGCGGGCACGATCACATTCGTCACCGACCTGATGCGGGCGACGCTGCAGCGTCCGTCCCACACCGGCTGTTTCGGGCTGCATGAGTGGGCAATGATCTATCGCCTTGCACCGCAACAGATCCGGCACGCCGCGTGGCCGCTTCGGCTGGCGCCGAGCGAGGTCGACACGATCGTGGAGTCGCATGAGATCCGATGCACGCATATCGACGCGTACCGGTTCTTCACCCCGGATGCGCTCACGCGCAATGCTTTTCAGCCCACCCGCGACACTCAGATCGCGATGGAGCAACCCGGGTGTCTCCACGCCGGGATGGACCTGTACAAATGGGCCTACTCGCTCACCCCGCTGGTGCCGAGCGACGTCGTCCTCGACGCCTTCGACCTGGCGATGGAGATCCGCGTCCTCGACATGCGCGCCTCGCCCTACGACCTGCGCGAGTTGGGCTACGACCCGATCGCGATCGAGACGGCGGCGGGCAAAGGGGCGTACGCCAGCGCTCAGCGCGCCTTCGCCAAGCGGGCGAACGAGCTGCGAGTGCGCCTGCTCAAGGTCCTCGATGACTGCGGCTGAGCAGGTTCCGCGCGAATGCCCCTTGGCACGTTTGGCGGGTTGGTTCCCCCGCCGCTGCCGTCCGCCCCGCGCCAGCGCAGTCCAAGGGCGGTGCCTCCGGGGATGAGAACGAAAGTTTGTCGATTGGTCGAGCGCTTACAGGCATGCGTTCGCAGCCGGACGTTGTCCTTCTTTTTGGTGACATCGAGCGTGCTGGCCGGTCGTTTCTCTTCATGACATGCGTCACAATTGCTGCGGATGGCCTGATCGTGCCCGCCCGGGGAGTAGGTTCGGCCTGCTTCCCGGAATCGCTGCGATCTCCGCTTTCTTAGGTGACGTGGATTCCGGGGGTGCGTGCTCGGGTGTCCCCGGGCATTTCGGTGCGTTGGGAGGCTGGTCATTAGTCTGTTCAGCAAGGTGGTTCGTCGGCGGGCGGGGGTCGCGGTTTTGTCGGCGGCGATGGTGGCGGTGGGGTTGGCGTCGGGGGCTCAGGCGTGGGTGGGTCCGGGTGAGGGGTCGTCGGCGAACCTGGTGGTGGGTGACCTGT
The DNA here is from genome assembly GCA_016702415.1 of Nostocoides sp. GTDB lineage: Bacteria > Actinomycetota > Actinomycetes > Actinomycetales > Dermatophilaceae > Nostocoides_A. The sequence goes on along the minus strand of JADJEA010000023.1, from coordinate 75,457 downwards.
CGGCCCTTTCGACCGGGGATGTGGTGTTGCAGGGTGAATTGGTCGACATGGGGTTCGAGGTGACCCTGGTGGCGGATGAGTCGACGGCGCCGGTGTCGCCGGAGACGGATGTGGTGGTGTTGGCGGCCAGTACGGGGCAGTCGGTGTTGGGGAGCCGTTACCGGGATGTGGTGGTGCCGGTGGTGGCGATGGGTATGGCGCGTGGTCCCCGTTGGGGATGACGAGCGGGCCGGGGTATTCGACGACGGAGACCAGCGAGTTGTTGGTGATCGATTCGACGCATCCGATCGCGACGGATCTGCCGACGACGTTCGCGCCGGCGAATTCCACGACGTTGATCAAGGCGGTGCCGGAGCAGTATGTGCCGGAGTCGGCGAACCCGGTCGCGGTACGGGCTGGGGTGACGACGGCGCACGCGGTGTACACGATGTCGGCGGGGGATGTCCGTGCGGATGGGACGGTGACCCCGGCGGCCCGGGTGGTGTTGGGGTTGACGGATGCGACATTGGCGGACTTGACCGATGATGGGGTTCGTCTGGTCGACAACGCGGTGTTGTGGGCGGCGGACCCGGGCGTGTTGGGGTCCATGACCACGGCGTTGACGCCGGTGGGGCGGTGGAAACTCGATGCTCCGGTCACCAGTGGTGGGGTGACGTATTTCCCGAACGCGTACACCAGCCACCAGGCCGTGAAGGGTAAGCGGTTTGCGAACTCGACGGTCACCGTCGCGCCCGGGTCGTTGACGATGACCACGACCGGGAAGCACCTCGAATTCCCCGGCTACCACGACATGTACGATCCGTCGGGGAATTGCCCGACGCCGCTGAACGAGTCGTGTTCCACGGTGGTGGTGAGCCCGACGAAGAGTGCGTTGGTTTTGTCCAGCTCGGGCGCCACGGCGTCGCAGGACATGACCGTGTACCGGCCGGGCCCCTCGGTGACGAAGTTCCAGATCAAGGTGTCCATCAAACCGGACAACTTCACACCGAGTGTGTCCCATCTGCTGGCGAGTCAGTCCCCGAACGTGATCCAGATGGGCCGCAAGGAGGACCCGGGACAGTGGAAGATCTCCGTGGAAACGGACATGCGGCCACGGTGTGAGTTCACCGGGTCCGCCAAGAACGGCACTAACCCGCCCTCCAAGACGACCATCAAAGCGGAGCAGGACAAGAACGACCAGGCCTTGTACTTGAAATCGTACACGAATTACACGTTGACGTGCACGCTCGTCCATGACGCGGACAACAAGGTGACGGTGTCCCTGAAGATCAATAGTATGATCGATCACTCGGCGAATAACACGGTCATCCAATCGACGCCGGTGACGTATTCGACCTTCGATGTGTCGCCGACGACGAATGAGATCTGGGTAGGTCACAAGCCGCCGAACACCGTTGGCGGCCTCTGCAATGGGTGTGACGCGCCGGGTGATTCGTTCGCTGGCGGGGTCGATGATATCTGGATCTCGCGGCAGGACTGATCACGATGACGACGGAGATGACGGAGATGGGCCGGTTGGGTGTGGCGGGGGTCTCGCGGCGGGGACTGCTCGCGGGTGGGATACCGCTCGCCCTGGCGGCGGGGGCGTGTCCGGCGGGCGCGGCCGTGTCCGGCGTGTCCGGCGTGCCTGGGGCGTCCGGGGTGGCGGGTGGTCAGGGGAGCCGGTTGCGGTGGACGCTGATCAGCCGGATGCACAATGGTCGGCCGAGTGGGTTCGTGCAGGAGATCGCGATGTCCGCGAATGCCCGGGTGGTGGTGTTCCAGACGTTCCGGGCGTTGCTGCCGGACGGGGGCGGGTTCAATGACCCGAGCCTGTACGCCTACGACCGGTCGACAAAGAAACTGTCGATGGTTTCCGCGAACGCGAAGGGTGTTTCTGCCCGGGGTGGGGAGAATGGTCGACCGGTGGTGTCTCCGTCGGGGCGGTGGGTGGTGTTTTCCTCGGCGTCGCCACTGTTGATGCCGAAGGGTGCCCTGGGGACGCTAGTCGTGAAGGACTTGGCGACGGGTGCGGTGCGCCGGTTGGCGCCGACGCCGCAGCAGTCCCCGCCGGGCGCGCGGCCGTTCGGGGGAGTGGCCTATGACTGGAGCGCGGACGGGCACTGGCTGCTGGTCGGTGGGACATGGCCGGGTCCGGGTTATGACCCGTCGTACTGGCTGGTGGAGTGGCCCTCCGGGGTCTTCCACCGGCTGCCGTTCCACGGCCCGGAGATCGAGGTGAGCAAGGTCAGCGCGGACGGGTCCCTGGTGACCGGGTCAGAGGTCCGGGACCCCATCGGGTGGTTCCCGTTCGTGGTGGATGTGGCGACCGGGCGACGCCGGTTCATCGCTGCGCCCACGGGGGTGGGCCCGACCGTCCCGAACGGCACTCAAGGGGTGTACCTGTCCGGCGACGGCACGCATGTGACCTCCTCCTGGCGGGTCGGCGATCTGGATTACGGCATCGACCGGGTGGTGCAGATCTCGCGGCTACCGGACCTGCGGGTGGAGCAAGTGCTGACCCAGGAGAACACTGGCCTAGAGTCGCTCAACGGGGTGGCCGGGATCGACTACGACGGATCGCATCTGCTGTTGGCCACGATGCGCCGGAAACCGGACCCCTACTTCATCCCGGCCGACCTGTACCGGTACAACCGACAGACCGGCGCCCGGACCCGGGTCACCGTCAACAGTCAAGGAGTTCCCTTGAACTCCTCGATCGACCGGCTCCAGGCCAGCGCCGACCTCCGCACGATCCTGATCGGGACCGGCGCGAACAACCTCGTCAAAGACGACGCCCCCGTGGGCGAGTGGCTACCGATCCGCGCCAACGACGTCTTCACCGTCGACATCGACCCCGTCCAGCAGTGACCCACAGGGGCCGCGCGGACCTACGGAATCCCCCGGCCGAACGGAGAGACGAAGGCCATGACGATGATACAACAGGTCACGCGGCGGGGACTGCTCGCGGCCGGGATACCGCTGGCCCTGGCGACGGGGGCGGGGCCGGCGGGCGCGGCCGTGTCCGGCGTGACCGGAGTGCCTGGGGCGTCCGGGGTGGCGGGTGGTCAGGGGAGCCGGTTTGCGGTGGACCCTGATCAGCCGGATGCACAATGGTCGGCCGAGCGGGTTCGTGCAGGAGATCGCGATGTCGGCGGATGCGCGGGTGGTGGTGTTCCAGACGTTCCGGGCGTTGCTGCCGGACGGGGGCGGGTTCAATGACCCGAGCCTGTACGCCTACGACCGGTCGACAACGAAACTCTCGATGGTGTCCGCCAACGTGAAGGGTGTCTCTGCCCGCGGCGGGGGGAACGGTCGACCGGTGGTGTCCCCCTCGGGCCGGTGGGTGACGTTCTCCTCCAATTCTCCCGTGCTAGTGCCGAAAGGGACCCCGGAGAGCCTCGTGGTGAAGGACTTGGTGACGGGTGCGGTGCGCCGGTTGGAACCGTCGCCTTAGCAGTCCCCCCCGGGGGCGCGGCCCTTCTCAGGGGCCGCGTGGGATTGGAGCGCGGACGGGAGGTGGCTGCTGGTCAGCGGGATTTGGCCGGGTCCGGGTTATGACCCGTCGTACTGGCTGGTGGAGTGGCCCTCCGGGGTCTTCCACCGGCTGCCGTTCCACGGCCCGGAGATCGAGGTGAGCAAGGTCAGCGCGGACGGGTCCCTGGTGACCGGGTCAGAGTACCGGGACCCCATCGGCTACTTCCCGTTCGGCGTGGATGTGGCGACCGGGCGACGCCGGTTCATTGCCGCGCCCACGGGGGTGGGCCCGACCGTCCCGAACGGCACTCAAGGGGTGTACCTGTCCGGCGACGGCACGCATGTGACCTCCTCCTGGCGGATCGGTGATGGCATCGACCGGGTGGTGCAGATCTCGCGGCTGCCGGACCTGCGGGTGGAGCAGGTGTTGACCCAGGACAACACCGGCCTGACCGCGTTCACCGGGGTCTATGGGATCAACCACGACGGATCGGTCGTGTTAGCGGGCTGCCTGCGCCGGAAACCGGACCCCTATTTGATCCCGGGCGACCTGTATCGGTACAACCGACAGACGGGGGCCCGGACCCGGGTCACGGTGAACAGTCAGGGCGTGCCCTTGAACGCCCCCCTTGATCGGATCGGGGCGAGCGCCGACCTGCGGACGATCCTGATCGGGACCGGCGCGAACAACCTCGTCAAAGACGACGCCCCGGTCGGGGAATGGGCACCCATCCGCGCCAACGACGTCTTCACCGTCGACATCGACCCCGTCCAGCAGTGACCCCACAACCCCGGGGGCTATCCAGGCCCCGGGGCGAGCGGACAGATCACGCCGTGGGCCTACCCAGGGGCTTGTTGACCCACCACGAGGCAGCTCAGCCGCGGGGCGTGACCCCGGCGCGGATCAGTCCGTAGGTCACCGATTCCAGGAGCGCGTCCCAACTCGCCTCGAGGATGTTGGCGGCGACCCCGATGGTCGACCACGTCGTGGTGCCGTCGCTCGTCTCGATGAGCACCCGGGTGATCGCGTCCGTGCCGTGCTCGGTATCGAGGATGCGCACCTTGTAGTCGACGAGTTCGAAGTCTGCCAACTCTGGGTATGCCGACGAAAGCGCCTCGCGCAGAGCGTGATCGAGCGCATTGACCGGACCATTGCCCTCACCGGTGCGCACCACTCGCTCGCCGGCCGCGACGATCTTCACCGTTGCCTCGGACAGCGCGTCCTGATCGCCACGGCTGTCCGTGATGGCGCGCCAGGATTCCACAACGAAGTAGTCCGGCAATCCGCCGTTGAGTTCCCGGCGCAGCAGCAGCTCGAAGCTGGCGTCGGCCGCGTCGAAGGTGTAGCCGCGCAGTTCGAGGTCCTTCACGGTGGCTAGGACACTGGCGACCTTGGCCGCATCGGCCTCATCCGTGCCGTCCAGGCCCAGTCCGAGCTCACGGCTCTTCAACTCGATCGAGGCTCGGCCGGCCATGTCGGAGACCAGCATTCGCATGTCGTTACCGACCGACTTCGGATCGGTGTGCTGATAGAGATCCGGGTCGACCTTGATCGCGCTGGCGTGCAGACCGGCCTTGTGCGCGAACGCGCTCGACCCGGTGTAGGGCTGGCGACTATAGGGCGCCACATTGGTGATCTCGCTGATGGCATGCGAGATCCGGGTCGCCTCGGCCAGGCGGTGCGGCTCGAGGAGTTCGCGGCCCTGCTTGATCTGGAGGTTGGCGACGACCGTGACGAGGTTGGCGTTGCCGGTACGCTCGCCGTAGCCGTTGATGGTGCCCTGGACGTGCGTGGCGCCGGCGTCGATCGCCGCCATCGAGTTGGCGACGGCGCAGCCAGTGTCGTTGTGGCAGTGGATGCCGACTCGGGCCCCGGTCGAGGCGACGACGTCGGCGACGACCGCGGCGACGTGGGCGGGCAGCATACCCCCGTTGGTGTCGCACAAGGCGACCACCTCGGCACCGGACTCGGCCGCCGCCCGGACCGCCTCCAGCGCGTAGGTGCGGTTGTCGGCATACCCGTCGAAGAAATGCTCCGCGTCGACGAACACCCGGCGCCCCTCGGAGCGAAGAAAGCTCACGGTGTCGCGGATCATGTCGAGGTTCTCGGCAGTGGTGGTTCGCAACGCCCGCTCGACGTGGCCGACATGACTCTTGGCGACGAGGGTCACCACCGGTGCCCCGGAGTCGAGCAGGGCGCGCACGAGCGGGTCACTGTCGGCGCGGCCCCCGGCCCGGCGCGTGGCCCCGAAGGCCGCCAACGTGGCGTTGCGCAGCCGCAGTTCGCTCTGGGCGCGCCGGAAGAACTCGGTGTCCTTGGGGTTGGCGCCCGGCCAGCCGCCCTCGATGAAGCCGACGCCGAGCTCGTCGAGGTGCTCCGCGATCACGAGTTTGTCCAGGACCGAGAGGTTCAGGCCCTCCTGCTGGGCGCCGTCGCGCAGGGTGGTGTCGTAGACGTGCAGCTCGCTCATCGATCGCTCTTCGCTCGTGGGTCGTATGCCGTGTGGTCCGGGGCGTCGCCCGCGGCGGCGTCGAACGAGGCGACGCGACTGCGGGCGGCGGCCCGGCTCGATCAGTTCGGGATCATTGTGCGACCGGCGTATGCCGCGCCCGGCTCTGGGGTGTGAGCCGGAAGCCCCTGCCCTGCCGGGCTCCGCGGTTGGCGATGTCCCCGACAAAGCAAAAGACCCCCCGGGTGTGGGAGGTCTGCGCGACGAGAACTCTCGTCGCGCTAGTCGATAATGATCGCCGCGGTGGCGGCAGTCACGAACATCACGCGAGCACTCTCGCACGCAGGCCCGGCCCACGCGAACTCGCGTCCACATCGTGGCCGCTGGCTGGCGCCCTCCCCTCGGCGGCGGCCCACGAAAGAGCCGCCGCCCAGAAGGTCACTTAGAGGGGCGTCACATAGGCCGCGCTGATCCCCCCGTCGACAAGGAAGGTCGAGGCGGTCACGAAGGACGACTCGTCACTGGCGAGGAAGAGCACGGCATTGGCCATTTCCTCCGGCTCACCGAAGCGGCCCATGGGGACATGCACCAGGCGACGAGCCGCGCGCTCAGCGTCCTTGGCGAAAAGCTCCTGCAGCAGCGGTGTGTTGACCGGTCCGGGGCAGAGGGCGTTGACCCGGATGCCGTCGCGCGCGAACTGCACGCCGAGTTCCCGGGTCATCGTCAGCACGCCACCCTTGCTGGCGCTGTAGGAAATCTGCGACGTGGCCGCGCCCATGACCGCGACGAAGGACGCGGTGTTGATGATCGACCCGGACTTCTGTTCCAGCATGTAGGGCAGGACCGCCTTGCAGCAGAGATACACCGAGGTCAGGTTGACCAACTGGACCTTGTTCCACGCCTCCAGATCCGTGTCGAGGATCGAATCGTCTTCCGGCGGACTGATTCCAGCGTTGTTGAAGGCAATGTCGATGCGGCCGTAGGTGTCATAGGCCGTCTTGAAGAGGCGGTCGACATCGGCCTTGTCGGCGACATCGCAGTGGACATAGGTCCCGCCGATCTCCCCGGCGAGGTCGCCGCCGAGGTCGTCGCTGAGGTCGCCGATGACGACCTTGGCGCCCTCGTGCGCGAAGCGGCGCACCGTGGCCAGGCCGATGCCGGAGCAACCTCCGGTGACGACCGCGACCTTGCCCGCGAGTCGCCCGGAACCGCCGGTGGATGCAGTCATGGGAGAAGTCCTTTCAGTCCAGGGAGAAGAAGATGTTCTTGGTCTCGGTGAAGGCGTCGAGCGCGTCCGGGCCCAGTTCCCGGCCGATGCCGCTCTGCTTGAACCCGCCGAAGGGGGTCGAGTAGCGCACCGACGAGTGGCTATTGACGGAGAGATTGCCGCTCTCCACACCGCGGGCCACCCGGATGGCCCGCCCCAGATCCCGGGTCCAGATCGACCCGGAGAGTCCGTATGCCGTGTCGTTCGCCAGCCGCACCGCGTCCTCCTCCTCCTCGAACGGCATGACCGAGACAACCGGCCCGAAGATCTCCTCGCACCACGTCCGCTCGGTAGTGTCCCGCGCGCGCAGCACCGTCGGGGGATACCACCACCCAGCGCCCTCGGGAGCGGTGCCGCGGAAGAGGACGTCGGGTGCGGCATACCCCTCGGTGGCGGCCTCCTCGACAAATGCCCGGACCGCGCTCCGCTGACCGCTGCTGACCAGAGGCCCCATCTCGGTGGCCTCATCGGCCGGATCGCCGACCCGCACGGCCGTGACCGCCGCCTCGAACCTGCTCATGAAGTCGTCGAAGACGCTGCGCTGGACCAGGATCCGGGTGCGCGCGCAGCAGTCCTGGCCGGCATTGTCGAGGAAGCTCATCGGCGCCGACGCGGCGGCGGCCTCGATGTCGGCGTCGGCGAAGACGATATTGGCACTCTTGCCGCCCAGCTCGAGCGTCACGCGCTTGAGGGAGTCGGCGGCCTTGCGCATAATCCCTTGCCCGACGCTGGTCGAGCCGGTGAAGCACACCTTGCGGACGTCGGGATGGGTGACGAAGCGCTCGCCGATGATCGACCCCTTGCCGGGAAGGACGGTGAACACCCCCTCCGGGACCCCGGCATCCAGCGCCAGCTCCCCGAGACGGATGGCGGTGAGCGGGGTCAACTCCGCGGGCTTGAGGACGACGGTGTTGCCCGCGGCCAGGGCGGGGCCGAATCCCCATCCCGCGATCGGCATGGGGAAATTCCACGGCACGATGATCGAGACGACGCCCAGCGGTTCCTTGACGGTGACGTCGAGCCCGCCCGCGACGGGGATCTGGCGACCGAAAAGACGTTCCGGCGCGGCGGAGTAATAGCGCAGGACGTTGACGACATTCCCGGCCTCCCAGCGGGCGTTGCCGATCGTATGGCCGGCGTTGGCGACCTCGAGGCACGCGAGTTCCTCGGTATGAGCCTCGACCACGTCGGCGAATCGGCGCAGGAGCAGGCCGCGGTCGGCCGGTGACACGGCCCGCCAGGCGGGCCCCGCAGCGGCCGCGCGCGCGATCGCCGCGTCCGTCTCCTCGATACCGACGTGCTCGATCGTGGTGACGATCTCCTCCGTCGCCGGATTGATGACCTCATGCATGGTCACAGCCGTTCGAACCCTCTCACTCGTTCCCAGTCGGTCACCGCCGCGTTGAAGGCGGCCAGTTCCACGTCGGCGCAGTTGACGTAGTGCTCAACGACGTCGTCGCCGAAGGCCGCTCGGGCGATCGCGCTGTCGTGCAAGAGCATCCGGGCCTCGGCAAGGGTCGTGGGCACGTGGGCGAGGTCCGCGGCATACGCATTGCCGACGAACTCCGGCTCCAGCGGCAGCCCTTCACGGATGCCGTGCAATCCACCGGCCATCATCGCGGCGACCGCGAGATAGGGATTGACGTCCCCACCCGGCACGCGATTCTCCACGCGCAGCCCGCCGCCGTGACCGACGACCCGCAAGGCGCAGGTCCGGTTGTCGTGGCCCCAGGCGATCGCCGTCGGTGCGAAGCTGCCCGGCTGGAACCGCTTGTAGGAGTTGATATTCGGGGCATAGAAGTAGGCGAACTCCCGCATCGTCGCGAGCACCCCGGCGAGGAAGTGGTCGAAGACCGCACTGTGCCCGTGCTCCCTGGTCTCGTCAGCGAAGGCGAAGCTGCCGTCGGTGCCCCGGAACGAAAGGTGGATGTGGCAGGAATTGCCCTCGCGGGCATCATATTTCGCCATGAACGTCAGCGACTGACCGTGCTTGGCGGCGAGTTCCTTGGCGGCATTCTTGTAGATCACGTGGTTGTCGCACGTGCGCACGACCTCGTCGTAGAGAAAGGCGATCTCGTGTTGCCCGAGGTTGCACTCGCCCTTGGCCCCCTCGACGTTGACGCCGGCCCGGAACATCTCGTTGCGGATCTCCCGCAGGAGCGGCTCGACCCGGGTCCCGCCGAGGATCGAGTAGTCGACGTTGTAGCGATTGGCTCCGGTCAGGTCGCGATAGCCGCGATCCCAGGCGGCGTCGAAGGAATCCTCGAACACGATGAACTCCAGTTCGGTCCCGGCGTATGCCGTGAACCCCGCCTCCGCGGCGGCGGCCACTTGGGCCTTCAGCACCGACCGCGGTGACGGGCGCACCGGTCCCGACCCGTCCAACCAGGTCAGGTCGCATTGGATGGTCGCGGAATAGGCCTGGCCCGGGGTCCGCCGCACGGTGCTCAGATCGAGATCGAAGAAGAAGTCGCCATATCCCCGCTCCCACGACGACATCGCGTAGCCGCCCACCGTGTTCATCTCGACATCGACGGCGAGGAGATAGTTGCAGCCCTCGGTGCCGTGCGCCAAGACCGTGTCCAGGAAGAAGCGTCCGTGGATGCGCTTGCCCTGCAATCGGCCCTGCATGTCGGTGAAGGCAAGGATGACGGTGTCGATGACGCCGGAATCGATATCGGCCCGCAGGTCGTCAATGGTCAACTGCGGGGCCCCACACCGGGTTGGGTCAGCCATGGTCGCTCCAATATGTCCGGAGGGTCCGGTTCCGCGGGGCGCGGTGCCGGGGAGTAGTCGGTGTCACGGGTGTCGCTGTCTCTGGTGTCGCTGTCTCTGGTGTCGAGGCCATGGTCATCCCAGCAACCCTCGTAGCAGGGCGGCGGTCGCCGCGCAATGCTCGGCCATCGCGGTGCGGGCCGCCCCGCCGTCGCCGGCCAGGATGGCAGTGACGATCTGGTCATGCTGATCGTTCGAGTTGTCGATATTGGGCCGCAGCACCGGGATCGCCGTGAGCATTTCGTGAAGCGCGGCCTGGGCCCGGGTGACCGCTTCGACCACCAGCGCCGAGCCGGTCACGGTCGCGATGGCGAGATGGAGGCGACTGTCCGCCATCCGGTGGGTCGCGGTGTCGGGTGCCGCACGGGTTTCAGTGACGGCCTGCCGCAGCCAGCGACGGTCGGCGGCACTCAGGGTGCGCATCGCGGCCAGCTCGGCGGCACCAGGCTCGACGACGCTGCGGTAGTCGAGGGCATCATCCACATCGAGGCGCTCGGGCATACCACGACTGCCATCACCGGGTTCGACACCCGCATAAGTCACCCGCGTGCCACCACCCCGGCCGCGGCGGGTCGCCACGAGACCCGCATCGCGCAGAGCGGCGATGGCTTCACGCAGCGTGTTGCGGCTGACGCCAAGCCGCTCCGCGAGTTCCCGCTCCGGCGGCAGGGCCGCGCCGTGGGTGAAGACTCCGAGGCGGATTGCCGTGGCGAGTTGCCCGACCGTCAACTCGAAGGCATTCCCGCTGGCCGGGCGCAGCACGGCGTCCGGGAGCGGGCCCGCGGCCGGCAACGCGGTCATGGCCCGATCCAGGTGTGGGACGGCTGAGCGGTCAATGGGTCTACTTTGCACCATTGGATTCCTGGGCCGGCGGGCGGATCCGCCGGTTGTCGGGGTCGAAGGGTGCCCGGGTGGTCACGTGTACGGATAGCCGGTCCCCGGCGAGGTCGACCTCGTAGGTCCCGGCGGTCAGCGAGTCCCGGGCGACCCCCCGGACGTCGACGAGGGCGAGTCCGACGGATCGACCGAGCGTCCCGCCGTATGCCGCACTGGTCACCTGCCCGACCGGCTCGCCATCGCGGAGGACGAGTTCGCCACCCCAAAGATAGGCGGATGGCTCGTCCACGGCGATCGAGACGATCCGCCGCGGGGGCGACTGACGCCGGGCTTGTTCGACGGCCGCGCGGCCAAGGAAGGGCACGCTCCCGCGCAGCTTGCACGCGAACGTCAAGCCCGCGGTGACGGGGTCGATCTCGGGAGTGAGATCCCGCCCGAAGGCACGGTAGCCCTTCTCCAGCCGCATCGCGTCGATCGCGTAGTAGCCGGCCGGGACCACACCCAGATCGGCCCCGGCGGCGACGGCCGCGTCATACACCTCCACCGCAATGTCGTTGGGCACCAGGAGTTCCCAGCCGAGTTCGCCGACATAGGTGATCCGCGTGGCCCGCACCCGGCCGCCCCCTAAATCGACCTCTCGACTGGTCCCGAAGGGGAATGAGTCGGGGGCGAACGCCCCTAATGGCGACGTCCCCGGCGACGACATTGCCAGCGACGACATCGCCGGCGAGGACACGCCCGCACCGAGCCGGTCGAGGAGGTCCCCTGAGCGCGGGCCCATGACCCCGAAGACCGCGTAGTCGTCCGTGCGATCGGTGACCGTGCACCGCGAACCGACCGGCATCCGGCGCCGGATCCAGTCAAGGTCACGCACCGTCGCGGCCGCGCTGCTGAGCAGGAGGAACTCCTCCGGTCCGGTCCGGGTGACGGTGACGTCGGCTTCGTATCCGCCGAGGCTGTTGAGCATCCCGGTGTAGACGACCCGTCCGACGGGCACGTCGACCTCGGCGGTGCACAGCCACTGGAGCGCCGCGAGAGCGTCCGGGCCGGCAACGACATACTTGCTGAACGACGTCTCGTCGAAAATGGCGACGGCGGAACGGCATACAGACTGCTCGTGGACGCTCCAGTCGACCCACCCGGGCCGGGACCAGGAATAGGTCACGGGCGACTCGTCACCGGCCGGAGCGAAGACATTCGCGCGCTCCCAGCCGGCGCGCTGGCCGAAGCGCGCGTTCTGTTCGCGCAGCCGACCATAGATCGGGGAGCACCGGACCCCGCGGCCCGACTCGGGCTCACGATTGGGATACGGGACTGCGTAATGCAACCCCAGGATCTCCCCCACCCGGGCCCGCAGCCAGGCGTGCTGGCCGTCGCGCGCGGAGAAGCGCCGGATGTCGGCGCTGACCAGGTCCATGGTGGGTTCGCCGGCAACGATCCACTCGGCCAGCGCCATCCCGGCGCCACCCGCGGAGGCGATGCCGACGGAGTTGAATCCGGCGGCCACAAAGAAGCCGGCCACCTCCGGTGCCTCGCCGATGATGAACTGGTTGTCCGGGGTGAAACTCTCCGGACCATTGTAGAACTTGCGAATTCCCGTGTGCGCCAACACCGGCAGCCGGTGCACAGCGCTGTCCATGAGGATCTCGAAATGCTCCCAGTCCTCCTCGAGCAATTGGAACTCGAAGGGATACGGAATCCGGTCGGGCGCGACCCACGGCTTGGCCTCCGGCTCGAATCCGCCGACGAGCAGCCCGCCGACCTCCTCCTTGACATAGGTGTACCCGTCGGGGTCACGCAGGATCGGCAGGTCGCGGTGGACCCCGTCGATCTGATCGGTGACGACATAGAAGTGTTCGGCGGAATGGAGCGGGACAGTCACCCCGGCGAGGGCGCCGATCGCATTGGCCCACTGACCGGCGCAGTTGACGACGATCTCCGCCTCGACGGCTCCGGCATCGGTCTCGACACCCGCGGCCCGCGGGCCGGAGCCGGTGTCGCAGAGCGTGATCCCGGTGACCCGGACGTGCTCGTGAATGCGCACCCCGAGGGCGCGCGCACCCTTGGCGAGGGCCTGGGTGAGGTCGGCGGGATTGGCGCGACCGTCCCCGGGGAGCCAGATCGCGCCCACCAGATCGTCGTCGCGGATGAGGGGATAGCGCGCCTTCGCCTCCGCCGGGGTCAGCAGATCACAATCCAGTCCGTATGCCGCGGCGCTCGCCGCCGTGCGCCGCAGCTGGACCATGCGGTCCGGGGTCCGGGCCAGGGTTAATCCCCCGCACACCCGGTATCCCGTGGCGAGTCCGGTCTCGTCCTCCAGCCGGGAATACAGCTGAGTCGAGTAGCGAACCAGACGCGTGCTCGCCTCGCTGGCGCGCAATTGCCCGACGAGGCCCGCCGCATGCCACGTGGTGCCACAGGAGAGTGAACCCTGCTCCAGGAGAACGACGTCCGTCCAGCCGAGGTGGGCCAAGTGGTAGGCGACCGAGCATCCGATGACACCGCCGCCGATGATGACGACGCGCGCCCGCGCTGGCACCATGCTCATCTCGCCCCCGCCACGGTGTCGAGCAAGAGACCGAAATCGCGGTCCGCCATGGCCTCCTCGGCCCGCGCGAACTTCTCCAGACCCCACGCCCGAAAGTCGTGGTCGACTGGGGCAATGCGCTCTTGGATGGTGCCCCAGAGCGTCCAGACAAAGGCGCTGGCGACGGCCCACAACCGAGCCCTGGCCACCAGGCCGGGCGCGTCCTGGCCGTAGTAGGCATGCACCAGAGCCGCGAGATCGTCGTCGCCGAGATGGGACTCCTGGGCAATATTGCCCAACTCGAACCCGGGCTCATTGTTGCCGGAGTACTCGTAGTCGATGATCCAGATCCGGTTCCCGTCATCGAGGAAGTTGGCGGCGAGCAGATCGTTGTGACAGGGCACGAGCGACTCGGGTCGCTCGCGCAGCGCTGCCTCCATCCGCCCCGCCGTCGGCAGCACGTCGACGTATCGGTCAGGCAGGTGGAAACCGGGCTCTTCCATGATCGCGAGATACCTCCGGCCGATGTCGAAGATGTCGAACCGGTTGGCGAACGATGGTCCGGCATGGAGCCGGCGCAGCGCCGCCGCGATCCGGTCCGTATGCCGCGCCACCCCCTCCTCGTCGAAGGTCGCGGCCTCCGGGATGAACTCGACGACCAACACGCCCCGCCCGGGAAGGTAGTCCACCACCGGCGCGCCGACCCCTGCCGCCGCGGCGGCCAGCGAGTTGAGGTACTCACACTCGCGGTCGACAGCGAGCCGACCAGTGGACGGCGGCGAGATCCTGACGACGACGTCGACCTCGTCGGTGCGCACGCGCAGGTTGGTGTTGGTCAATCCCCCAGGCAGCGCGGTCACCGTCCGGTGGCGGCCGGCCAGGCACTCGATCGCGTCGAGCACCTGGTCGAGCTCCGGCATACCGGTCAGCCCTCCGGACGCCAGTCGTGGACCTGGCCGCCGTGCGCGGTGCGGCCATGGTGCTCCAGATTGATCTCGTCGGCGGACGAGACGCCCGCGGGCAGGTCGACGGTCGTCTTCGGTCCGGTGAACCACTTCTTCGCCGAGACATGCCAGCCGATCCACAGAGCCAGCAATGTCCCCCCGGTCAGGATGGGGGCGTAGTTGACGAACTTCCAGCTGAACGCCTCGTCCAGCGGGTTGGCGGCGGGAGTGAACGGAAGGATGAAGTAGACCGAGATGATGGCGATCTCGGCGACGGCCAAGGGCGCCATCCAGCGCCACTTCGTGCCGAGGTTCCAGGCACCCTGCCGGAAGGCGGTCCCCGCCCGCCACCGCAGGAAGATCGGGATCGCGAAAGCAAGGTAGAGACCGATCACGGCGACCGAGACGACCGCATAGAACGCCACGGGGACGATCAGCGGCGCATCCGCCGTGCCGATGTTGACCTGCTTCAGTGCCGGCAGGGTGATCAGGGCGGCAACCACCGTCGAGATGAGAATCGCATTGGCCGGCACCTTGTTGGCGTTGAGCCGGGCCCACCGCGACGCGCCGGGCACCGCCCCGTCACGGCTGAAGGCGAAGAGCATCCGGGAGGTGGACGTCATACACGCCGCGGTGCAGAAGAACTGGCCGATCGAGGCGATCATGAGCACGGTTCCGGCCCATCCGGACGACAGTGCCTGGTTGAAGATCACCGCGACTCCGCCACCACCGGCGGTCACCTTCTCGGGGTCCTGCACGGCGAAGAGGAAGGCCAGCAGCAGCACCCACCCGCCGACAGCCGAATAGAAGATCGATTGCCAGATGCCCTTGGCGGCACCATGGGCCGCACCCTGGGTCTCCTCCGCAAGGTGGGCGGAGGCGTCGAATCCGGTGATGGTGTATTGCGTCAGCAGGAAACCGAGCGGCAGGACATAGAACCAGAACCCCATCCCGCCGGTCTCACCGCCGGCCAGCCCCCCGGAGTTGTTCACCCGCATCGTGAAGACATCCTTGACGCTCATGTGGTGATCCGGCAGGAACACCAGGATGAGGATGACGACGAGCGCACCGAAGACGTGCCACCAGACGGAGATGTTGTTCAGTAGCGCCAAGACCTTGCTGCTGAAGATGTTGACCAGGGCCGTCAAGACGAGGATGACGAGGAACATGACGAAGACGCGGTTGAGGCTGTAGCCCGCCGCCCACGAAGGGCTCCACGTCGAGAAGGTCAGGTCGAAGAAGGTCGCGCAGCCGTACGCAACGGAGGCGTCGACCGCCAAGAGGCCGATGAGGTTGAGCCACCCGGTGTAGTAGCCCGCCTTGGCACCCCCGAGTTTGGCTGCCCACCAATAGATTCCGCCGGAGGTCGGGTATGCCGAGACCAGTTCCGACATGCACAGCCCGATGATGAGGATGAACGTCGAGATGACCGGCCACCCCCACGAGATGGCGATCGGGCCGCCGTTGTTCCACGCCTGACCGAAGGTCGTGAAGCAGCCCGCGAGAATGGAGATGATGGAGAAGGAGATCGCGAAGTTGGAGAACCCCGACCACGTGCGGTTGAGCTCCTGTTTGTAGCCGAGTTCGGCCAGGTGGCGTTCGTCGTCGGTGAGGTGGGACAGATCGGACATGACCGCTCCTGGCTATCGAGGGACCGCGGTGCCGATGTAACACCCGTCACACCGATGCTGTCAATGGTTCGTTGCCGGACCTTTAACGTCTATCTGTCCGCAACCCACGCGCCCGCAGACAGCACGGCGTCGATGACCGCGGCGACGCCGTCGTCGTCATTGGCGGGGCAGTGATCGGTGGTCACAGCCCTGACGGCCGGCTCGGCATTGGCCACAGCGAAGGAGCGGCCGGCCCACTGCAACATGGGAAGGTCGTTCGGCATATCCCCGAAGGCCCAGACATCCTCCGGCCCCAAACCCCGCTCGGCGCACCACCGTTCGAGGCCGGCCGCCTTGGTCACGCCGGGCGGATTGAGCTCGGCCAAGCCGAATGCCCCGGAATAGGCCAGCACCGCGCGCTCGCCGACCGAGGCCGCCACGGCGGCGAGGAACTCGGCAGCGGGGAGGCCGCGGACCAGCCCCAGGAGCTTCCCGATCCGGTCCGTCTCGGCCGGGCTGGCCAGGAGGTCCTCGATCGGACCCTGACGCCGCCGGTCCAGGTCGAGCTCACGATGCGGGTTCGGCCAGCCCGACTCCACCCAGAGCCCGGACACGCTCTCGGCCGCCAACAGAATCCCCGGGATGTCGGCCCGCAGAGAAGCGACGAGATCACCGACGTCCGCGGGGTCGAACACGTGCGCCTCGACGACATCGCGGGCGGCGACGTCGTAGACGAAGGCACCATTGCCGCAGATCGCGATGCCATGCTCCCCGACCAGGTGGGCGAGATCGTGCAGCCACCGGGGTGGTCGCGCGGTCACCAGGACGGTAAGAATCCCCTGCGCCGCAGCCCGGTTCAGGGCGGAGACGGTCCGTGGCGAGACGCTCCCGTCGGAACGCAGCAGGGTGCCGTCGAGGTCCGTCGCGATCACGCGGGGACGCGGGGTCGGCATCCGGCAACGCCCTCAGGCCAGGCGGGTCAGCCAGCCGTGGGTGTCCTCCACCCGGCCGTACTGGATGTCGAGCAGTCGCCGCCGGATCTCGTTGGTGACCTCGCCTCCGGCCTCGCCGGCAGTAGAGGGAGCCGAGCCACCCTCCCAGCGCAGCTCGCCCACCGGGGTCACCACGGCGGCCGTGCCGCACGCGAAGATCTCGCGGATCTCGCCCGACGCGACGCCGTCCTTCCACTCGTCGATCGGGATGCGACGCTCTTGGGGATCGAGGCCCAACTCCTTGCCGAGGTCGAGGATCGAGGAGCGAGTGACGCCTTCGAGGATCGTCCCGGTCAACTCGGGCGTGACGAGTCTGTTGTCGCGGGTGACGAAGAAGAGGTTCATGCCGCCCAGTTCCTCGATGAAGGTCTGGGTCGCGGAGTCGAGGAAGACGGCCTGGTCGCACCCGTGCTCGATGCCCTCGAGCTGGCCGGCCAGGGAGGAGGCGTAGTTGCCGCCGCACTTGGCGGCGCCCGTGCCGCCCGACCCGGCCCGAGCGAAATGCTCGGAGATCCACAAGGTCACGGGCTTGAGCCCACCGGCGAAATAGGCACCGGCCGGGGAGGCGATGACGCTGTAGGTGACCTCATTGGCGGGCCGGACGCCGAGGAAGGCCTCACTGGCATACATGAACGGCCGCAGGTAGAGGCTCTTCTCGCCCCCGTCGGCGACGTCGGGCACCCAGGCCCGGTCGACACCGACGAGCGCGCTCAACGAGGCGAGGAAATCCTCGTCCGGAAGCACCGGCAGCGCCAGGCGGGCGGCGCTGCGGGCCAGCCGCTGGCCATTTGCGAGCGGCCGGAAACTCCAGATCGACCCGTCGGCGTGGCGATAGGCCTTGAGGCCCTCGAAGATCTCCTGGGCGTAATGGAGCACGGCGGCGCTCGGCATGAGCGTGATCGGCCCGTATGCCGCGACCCGCCCGTCGTGCCACCCCTCCCCCGCCGTCCACGTCGCGGTGACCATGTGGTCGGTGAAGTACTTCCCGAATCCGGGGTTGGCAAGGATCGCGGCGCGATCGGCGTCCGCGACCGGAGTCGGATTGGGGGTGACGGGGAACGTCAGGCTCATCGGGCATCCTTCCAACGGGTTGGGACCACGGTACGCGAGGGCGCCCATCCGCAGCACCGACGAGCGGGCCGGGCGCGCAGATGCGGTCGCTCAGGGCAGCAGCTCAGGGGGCAATCCCTCCGCGGGCCGCTCAAAGCCGCGCGGCAATGGCGTCACCGATCTGGCCGGTCGACCGGCTCGCTGCGCCGCGCTCGGCCAGATCGGCGGCCACGGCCTGCTCGACCCGGGCACTCTGCTCGTCCAGCCCGAGGTGGGCCAGCAGCATGGCGACCGACAGGATCGTCGCGGTCGGGTCCGCCTTGCCCTGCCCGGCAATATCGGGCGCCGAGCCGTGGACCGGCTCGAACATGCTCGGCGTGGTGCGCTCGGGGTTGATATTGCCGCTCGCGGCCAGCCCGATGCCGCCCGCCACGGCGGCGGCGATGTCGGTGATGATGTCGCCGAACAGATTGTCGGTGACGATGACGTCGAAGCGGCCCGGGTCGGTGGTCAGGAAGATCGTCGCGGCATCGACGTGCTGGTAGGCCGTTTCCACCTCCGGGAAGTCGGCCCCGACCTCCTCCACGGTCCGCCGCCACAGGTGTCCGGCGTTGACGAGGACGTTGTGCTTGTGGACCAGGGTCAGATGCTTGCGCGGGCGCGCCTGCGCGCGGGCGAAGGCGTCGCGAACCACGCGCTCGACGCCGAACCGGGTGTTCACGCTGACCTCGGTGGCGATCTCCTGCGGGGTGCCGACGCGCACTGCCCCGCCATTGCCGACGTAGGGGCCCTCGGTCCCTTCACGGACGACGACGAAGTCGATCCCTGCGGGGGCAACCCGCTCGACCGCCAGCGGGCTCGATACGCCCGGGAAGAGCTTCGCCGGACGGAGGTTGACGTAGTGGTCGAGCGCGAACCGCAGCGGCAACAAGACCCCACGTTCGAGAACACCGCTGGGGACGGTGGGGTCACCGATCGCGCCGAGCAGGATCGCGTCGTGCCCGCGCAACTCCCCGATCACGCTGTCCGGCAAGGTTTCCCCGGTGGCATGCCACCGCCGGGCGCCGAGATCGTAGTCCGTCGTCGCGGCGCGCACGCCCACCGCGCCGAGGATTTTCAGGCCCTCGGCGACCACCTCCGGACCGATGCCGTCACCACCGATGACGGCGAGGGAGAAGGACGTCGGGTCGTCTGCGGCCATACCGGCAGGGTAGGGCGGGTGACCGCCTGGTGATACGACCGTCTCGTATGCCGACCGCCCCCCACCCGGTGGCGCCCGCCACCGAGACCCGTGGGCGCCCGGGCCCATCCTCGCGCCGGGACGCCCCGCGCGGGATCAGTCCTCGAAGTCGGCAGCCTTCGCGAGCGTCGCGTCGACCTCGGCGGCAATGGCGGTGAGGACCTCGGCGGGGATCTGCGAGTCGAGGATGAGGACCACGAGCGCGGGTCCCCCCAACTCGTTGCGCGAGACCTGCATCCCGGCGATATTGACGCCGGCGTCACCGAGGAGACGCCCGAAGGCACCGATGACGCCGGGCCGGTCGACATACGACAGGAAGGCCATGTGGGTGCTCAGCGGGACCTCGAGGTCGAACCCGTTGACCTCGGTGATCTTCTGGACCATCTTGGGCCCGGTCAGGGTGCCGGAGATCGATACGACCGAGTTGTCGGCCAGGGTCCCCCGCAACGTGGTGACATTGCGGAAATCCTCCGCCACCGGGCTGGTGAGCAGCCGCGACTGGAGGCCCCGGTCGCGGGCGAGCAAGGGCGCGTTGACATAGGTGACCGGATCGGTCGTGATGTCGGTGAAGATCCCCTTGAGGGCCGACAACTCCCAAATGCTGACGTCGTGCTCGGTGATCTCGCCCCGGACGTCGATGTCGAGTTGGACTGGGACCGATCCCGCCACGGCGGTGAAGATCCGTCCGAGCTTCTCCACCAGGTCGATTCCCGGGCGGATCTCCTCGGCGATGACACCGCCGGCAACGTTGACCGCATCGGGGACGATGTCTCCCGCCAGGGCCAGCCGCACGGACTTCGCGACGGCGATTCCGGCCTTTTCCTGGGCCTCGTCCGTTGAGGCGCCGAGGTGCGGGGTGACGACCACCGACTCGAACTCGAAGAGCGGAGACTCCGTCGTCGGTTCCTTGGCGAAGACGTCGAGTCCGGCTCCCCCGACGCGCCCCTCACGGATCGCCTCGGCCAGGGCCGCCTCGTCGAGGATGCCACCGCGTGCGGCGTTGACGATCCGCACCCCGGGCTTGACCTTCGTCAAGGCCTCCTTGCCGATGAGCCCCAACGTCTCGGGGGTCTTCGGGAGGTGGATGGTGATGAAGTCGGACTCGCTCAGGAGTTCATCGAGGCTGACCAGGCGCGCCCCGACCTGGCCCGCCCGCTGGGCGGAGGTGTACGGGTCGTAGGCGAGGATCGTCATACCGAAGCCCTTGAGGCGCTCGGCGACCAACTGACCGATCCGGCCGAGGCCGACAATGCCGACGGTCTTGTCGAGGAGTTCGACGCCGCCATACTTGCTGCGCTTCCACGCGCCGCCCTTGAGGGCCTGGTTGGCCGGGGCGATATTGCGGGCCGAGGCCAGGAGCAGCCCGACCGCGAGTTCGGCGGCCGAGGTGATGTTGGATGTGGGGGCGTTGACCACCATGACCCCCGCGACGGTCGCGGCCGGGACGTCGACATTGTCGAGCCCGACACCGGCGCGGGCGATGACCCGAAGGTTCTTTGCGACACCGATCGCCTCGGCGTCCATCTTGGTCGCGGACCGGATGAGGACGGCCTCCGCGTCGGGGAGCGCCGCGAGGAGTTGGGCCCGATCGGCACCATCGCAATGACGGACCTCGAAGTCGGGGCCGAGCGCCTCCATCGTGGCGGGCGACAACTCCTCGGCGATGAGCACGACCGGCTTGGGCATGACTTCCTGCTCTCGTATGACCTGCGAGGCCACGAGTTCCGCGTGGCGCGGGCCGCCGCGTGATGTCCGGCGGGCTGATCGGTGCACCGCAATGTGCAGGCCCAAGTCTACGGAGGCGGCCATCCCGACTGACGACCGCCCAGGGTGTGATACGGCTCGCGGTTGACGGACAACGGCCCCCGGACGCTCGCGCGAGCACCGGGGGCCGTCCACCACATCGGGGGTATGCCGCGATCAGCGCGCCGCGGAGCCCTCCACGTAGTCGGTGTCCTGACCGGAGTCGACCCAGGCCATGAGCTTGCGCAACTCGCGGCCGGTCTTCTCGATGGGGTGCTGGGCACCCTTCTCGCGCAACGCCTTGAACTCCGGCGCCCCCGCGTCCTGGTCGTCGATGAACCGCTTGGCGAACGCCCCGCTCTGGATGTCGGCGAGGACAGCCTTCATGTTCTCCTTGACGTGGGGATCGATGACCCGCGGCCCGGAGACGTAGTCGCCATACTCCGCCGTGTCGGAGACCGACCAGCGCTGCTTGGCGATGCCGCCCTCGATCATGAGGTCGACGATGAGCTTGAGTTCGTGGAGGCACTCGAAGTAGGCGACCTCGGGCTGGTAGCCGGCCTCGACAAGCGTCTCGAAGCCGTACATCACCAGCTGCGAGGCGCCACCGCAGAGCACGGCCTGCTCACCGAAGAGGTCGGTCTCGCACTCCTCCGTGAATGTCGTCTTGATGCCGCCGGCGCGCAGGCCGCCGATGGCCTTGGCATAGGACTTGGCCAGATCCCAGGCGTGACCGGAGGCATCCTGCTCGACACAGACGAGGACGGGAACGCCGCGACCGTCGACATACTCGCGGCGCACCAGGTGCCCCGGACCCTTGGGAGCGACCATGATGACGTCACTGCCCGCCTCGGGGGCGATATAGCCGAAGCGGATGTTGAACCCGTGCCCGAAGAGCAGTGCGGCGCCCTCCTTGAGGTTGGGCTTGATGTCCTGGGCATAGACGGTGCGCTGGACCTGGTCGGGCGTGAGGATGACGACGAGATCGGCCTCCTTGACCGCCTCGGGCACGGTCAGGACGCGCAGGCCCTCGTCCTCGGCCTTCGCCCGGGACTTGCTGCCCTCGGCCAGCCCGACCCGGACATCGACGCCCGAGTCGCGCAGGTTGAGGGCATGCGCGTGGCCCTGGCTGCCGTAGCCGATGACCGCGACCTTCCGGCCCTGGATCACCGCCAGATCGGCGTCGTCGTCATACAGCATGTCGGCCATGGGCCATCTCCTTGGAGGGTTCGGGTGGTGTGGAGGCTTCTGGACAGAGGTTATGCCGAGCGCAGGGCCCGGTCGGAAATCGACCGACTCCCGCGGCCGAGCGCGACGATGCCGGACTGGACGAGTTCCTTGACGCCATAGGGCTCCAGCAGCGCCAGGAAGTCGCGGATCTTGTCCGCATTGCCGGTGACCTCGATGCTCATCGCGTCGGGGGTGACGTCGACGACCCGGCCACGGAAGAGCTGCGCGATTTCGATGACCTGGCCGCGGGTGCTGCCGTCCGCGCGGACCTTGACCAGGACGATCTGGCTTTGGACCGAGTTCGTCGCCTCGATCTCGACGACTTTGAGCACCTCGACGAGTTTGTTGAGTTGCTTGGTCACCTGCTCCAGCGGGAGGGCGTCGACGTCGACGACCACGGTCATCCGCGAGACGTCGGGCAACTCCGTCGGGCCGACGGCGAGGGAGTCGATATTGAATCCCCGCCGGGAGAAGAGCGCGGAGATGCGCGCGAGCACGCCAGGCTTGTCCTGGACGAGAACGGAAAGGGTGTGCTTGGTCATGTCGTCTGCCGTCCTCGCCTCAGTGCTGACCGCTCGAGTGCGGATCACTCGAGTGCTGCCCGCTCGGGATGCCGTCATGGTCGGGATCGAGGCCCTGCTCGGAGGCATCGTCCTCCTCGCGATCCCATTGCGGCGCTGTGTCTTTCGCGATCTGGATGAGGTCATTGCTGACGCCCGCGGCGACCATGGGCCACACCATGGCGTCGCGTTCGACGACGAAGTCGATCACGACCGGGACGTCGTTGATCTCCATCGCCTTGCGGATCGTCGCGTCGACGTCCTCGGGTCGCTCGCACCGCAGCCCCACGCAGCCGTAGGCGTCGGCGAGCTTGACGAAGTCCGGCACGCGCGACCCGACGGAGGTGTGGAGGTCGGTGTTGGAGTACCTCTCGTTGTAGAAGAGCGTCTGCCACTGCCGGACCATGCCGAGGCTGGAGTTGTTGATGATCGCGACCTTGATCGGGATGTTGTTGATGACGCAGGTCGCGAGTTCCTGATTGGTCATCTGGAAGCACCCGTCGCCGTCGATCGCCCAGACGACCCGGTCCGGGTCGGCGACCTTGGCCCCCATGGCGGCGGGCACGGCATACCCCATCGTGCCCAGGCCACCGGAGTTGGCGAACGACATCGGCCGTTCGTACTGGATGAACTGGGCGGTCCACATCTGATGCTGCCCCACGCCCGGCACGTAGACCGCTTCGGGTCCGGCGATGGCGCCGAGCCGCTCGATGACGTACTGGGGCATGAGGGCGTCGCCCTCCGGCGCGGTGTAGCCGACCGGGAACGTCGCCTTCCACCCGAGGGTCGTCTCCCGCCAGGCCTGGTATGCCGCGCGCTGGACCCCCGCGCTCGTCACCGCCTCGAGGAGGTCGGCGATCGTCGCCTTGCAGTCGCCGACGATGGGCACATCGGCGGTCCGGTTCTTGGAGATCTCGGCCGGGTCGATATCCGCGTGGACGATCTTGGCTTCCGGCGCAAAGGATTTCAGGTCGCCCGTCACCCGGTCGTCGAATCGGGCGCCGAGCGCGACGATGAGGTCGGACTTCTGCAGCGCCGTCACCGCGGCGACCGAGCCGTGCATGCCCGGCATCCCGAGGTGGAGGTCGTGGCTGTCCGGGAAGGCGCCGCGGGCCATCAGGGTCGTGACGACGGGGATACCCGTCGCCTCGACGAAGGCGAGGAGCTCCTCATGGGCGCGGGCGCGGATCACTCCCCCACCGACATAGAGGGACCGGCTTGCGCGCGGCGAGGATGAGCTTGGCCGCCTCGCGGATCTGCTTGGCATGCGGCTTCAGCACGGGGTGATAGCCCGGGAGGGCGATCTTCGGCGGCCAGCTGAAGGTCGTCTTGCTCTGGAGGGCGTCCTTGGAGATGTCGACCAGCACCGGGCCCGGCCGGCCGGTCCCGGCGATGTGGAAGGCCTCGGCGATCACCCGCGGGATCTCGTCGGCGTCCGTGACGAGGTAGTTGTGCTTCGTGATCGGCATGGTGATGCCGCGGATGTCGGCCTCCTGGAAGGCGTCCGTGCCGATCGAGCGCGAGGTGACCTGACCGGTGATCGCGACGATCGGGACCGAGTCCATATAGGCGTCGGCGATCGGGGTGACGAGGTTGGTCGCCCCGGGCCCGGAGGTCGCCATACAGACACCGATCTTGCCGGTGGCCGCGGCATACCCCTCGGCGGCATGCCCGGCGCCCTGCTCGTGGCGGACCAGGATGTGCCGGACCTTGGTGGAGTCCATGAGGGGGTCGTATGCCGGGAGGATCGCCCCGCCGGGCAGCCCGAACACGGTGTCGACGCCCATCGCCTCGAGGGAGAGGATGAGCGCCTGGGCGCCGGTGACCTCGACGGCGGACCGAACGGGTGGCTGGGCCTTGTGGGCCATCGTCGCCGGACTGGGCGCCGCGGGTCGCGCGGGCGCGTGGTCTGTGGTTGTCATCTGATCGTCAACTCGCCTTCGGGTCTGTTGCTTGTCGTCTCGTCGATGTCATTCCCGCCCAACAAAAAACCCCTCGGTCCACCAGTGGACGTCGGGGCAGCGCGCAGACCTGGGCGGTTATGCGCGCTCGGGGAGTACGAGGAGGAATGCCATGGGATGAACGATGCCGCCTCGACGGACGCCCCGTCAATGAACCCCTCCTGGTGTCTCAACAGTCGGACTTGTGATCTCACCGACAGACAGGACCCTGGGCGACCGGCGCTCCGGACGGGCTTCCATCCCTTGACATGGTGCGATGGGATGAGGGCATGGCAGCTGACGGGCAGGGCATCGAGTTCGAGCGCAAATTCATCGTCACCGACACCGAGCCGAGTGCCGGGTGGGACTGGGAGGACCTGGCCCAGGGCTACCTCTTCGGGGCCTACGGCTACAGCCTGAGGGTCCGTCGCGCCGTCTCGGCCGCCGGGGAGGTCGCGTGCACGATGACTCTCAAGGGTCCCCGGTCCGGGCTTGGGCGGCCGGAGGCCGAGTGGCCGGTCCCCGCCGGCGATGCCGACGCGCTGCTCACGCTGACAACTCGCGGGACCGCCAAGCGCCGCTTCACCCGGTGGGTGGGCGACCTGATGTGGACGGTGGACGTCTTCACCGGCCCCAATGAGGGCCTGGTCATGGCCGAGGTGGAAGGCCCCGAGGCCGGCGTGGCAGCCGCGGAGATCCCGGCATGGTGCGGGAGCGAGGTCACCGAGGATGTGCGCTACACGAACGGCTATCTCTCGGTGACCCCCTACTCCACGTGGGCAGACCAGGCCTGACCCGTCGGCACGCGCCGCCGGATGCGGTGCCGCCCGGCACCCGATGGAGTGCGCGCTCCCGAGCACCGTCAGGGGACCACCCGCACCGCACCATCGGCCGCCGATGCGGCCATCGAGGCGTAGGCGCGCAAGGCGGCCGAGACCGGCCGGTCCCGGTTCAGCGGCGTATAGGGACGCTCGCGGGCCTCCTGCTTCGCTTTGCGTTCGGCGAGAACGTCATCGGGCACCGCGAGGTGGATCGTGCGGCCGGGGATGTCGATCTCGATCCGGTCGCCGTCCTCGACGAGGGCGATGGCGCCGCCACTGGCGGCTTCAGGGGAGATGTGACCGATCGAGAGCCCGGAGGTGCCTCCCGAGAAGCGTCCGTCGGTGATGAGAGCGCAGGCTTGGCCGAGGCCACGGCCCTTGAGGAAGGAGGTCGGGTAGAGCATCTCCTGCATCCCCGGTCCGCCCTTGGGGCCCTCGTACCGGATGACGACGACGTCGCCCGCGGCGACCCGCTTGGCGAGGATTCCCGCGACCGCGTCGTCTTGGGACTCGAAGACTACGGCGGTGCCGGAGAACCGCCATACGGACTCGGGCACGCCGGCGGTCTTCACGACGCAACCGTCGGGCGCGATATTGCCGGTCAGGACCGCTAGGCCGCCGTCGACGGTGTAGGCGTGCTCCTTGTCGCGGATGCACCCCGCGGCGGGGTCGGTGTCGAGACTGGCCCACCGGTTGGAGGTGGAGAAGGGCTCGGTCGTGCGGACCCCGCCGGGCGCGGCGTGGAAGAGCTCGACGGCGCGCTGCGACGGGGCCGTCCCCCGAATGTCCCACTCCCCCAACCAATCGTCGAGGGTCGGACTGTGGATCGCGTGGACCTCTCGGCGCAGCAGACCGGCCCGGTCGAGTTCCCCGAGGATGGCGGGTATGCCGCCCGCCCGGTGCACGTCCTCCATGTGGTACTTCGGGCTGTTGGGTGCCACCTTGGACAGGCACGGGACCCGACGACTGATCGCGTCGATGTCGGCCATGTGGAAGTCGAGGTCGGCCTCCCGGGCCGCAGCCAGGAGGTGGAGGACCGTGTTGGTCGAGCCGCCCATCGCCACGTCCAGCGCGAACGCATTGGTGAAGGCGTCGTGGGTGGCGATGCTCCGCGGGAGGACCGACGCGTCGTCGTGGTCGTAATAGCGCCGGCACAGGTCGACGACGAGCCGGCCCGCCTCGAGGAAAAGATCCTTGCGCGCCGCATGCGTCGCAAGCGTCGATCCGTTGCCCGGCAAGGACAGTCCCATGGCTTCGGTCAGGCAGTTCATCGAGTTGGCGGTGAACATGCCCGAGCAGGAGCCGCACGTGGGGCAGGCGGAGCGTTCGATCGTCCCGAGCTGGTCGTCGGTGACCGCGTCATTGGAACTGGCGATCATCGCGTCGATCAGATCGAGCTTCTCGTGGACGATGCCCTCGATGGCGACGGTCCGACCGGCCTCCATCGGGCCACCGGAGACGAAGACGGTGGGGATGTCCAGGCGCAGCGCGGCCAGCAACATCCCCGGGGTGATCTTGTCGCAGTTGGAGATGCAGACAAGGGCGTCGGCGCAATGGGCATTGACCATGTATTCGACGGCGTCGGCGATCAGCTCGCGGCTCGGCAGCGAGTAGAGCATCCCGGCGTGCCCCATCGCGATCCCGTCGTCCACGGCGATCGTGTTGAACTCCTTGGCGACGCCTCCGGCCTCCGCCACTGCCCCCGCGACGAGGTGCCCCAAGTCCTTGAGGTGGACGTGGCCGGGGACGAACTGGGTGAAGCTATTGGCGATAGCGACGATGGGCTTGCCGAAGTCGTCGTCCGTCATCCCGGTCGCGCGCCACAGGGCGCGCGCTCCCGCCATCGTCCGGCCGTGGGTGGAGGTCCGTGAGCGCAGGTCAGGCATGGCCGGATTCTCCCACCGCCGCGTGGACACAGTCTCGATCTGCCCGAGAGGTGGATTCGCGCCCCTCAGCCGGCAGTGGGGCGCAGGGCGATCGGGATGCGCACGCTGTGGCCCCGCAGGTCGGTCCACGTCAAGGAGCCGAAGGCCCACTGGCCCAGCGCCGCGGTGGTGCGGGTGATCGTGAGGGAGAAGGTCCGCACCGCCGAAGGCGCGATGGTGAACTTCCTCGTGGACAGCGACCCGGAGAAGCCGGGGGGCAGAACCAGGCGGGCCTTGTAGGTCGATGCCTGGACGGCCGATGTGTTGGTCACCGTCCGGGCGATCACCCGGGTCCCCACGAGGGCACCCACGGCGATGCTCGGGGAGTTGAGGGCGGCTGGGTCGGACGCGGCATACCGCTAACAAAAGGTGGGGCTGGTGATGCGCTGGAACTGACCGATGGCGCAGCCATAGCGGTACCAATCCTTTGCCGAACTGGCGTAGACGAGCCCGGTATTGACACTACGCGCGGGCACGATCTGGCCGGCGCCCATGTCGAGGGGCGTCGCGAGGCGCTCGCCGCGAGCGATGGGCAGGCCGCGGTTATCCGTCGTCGAGGCGCCGGTCATGAGGGCCGACTTGACCCACATCGGCGGCCAGGTCGGGTGTGCCTGGAGCAGGAGCGCGGCCACACCGCTGACATGCGGGGCCGCCATCGACGTGCCCGAGATCTGGGCGAAATCGCCGTGCTCGCTGTCTCCGGGCGGGGCCACGGCGGCGATCACGCCGACGCCGGGCGCCGTCAGGTCGGGTTTGAGCAGATTCCCACCACCGGCCACCGCCGGTCCGTAGCCCGAGAAGTCGGCGAGGGCCGGACCTCGGACGGGGTTGGGGTCCCGAGGACCCACGGTGGCCGTCGGGAGGGGGGCGGAGGCGGCATACGCCCGGATAGTGGCGCCGACGGTGGCGGTCACTGCACTGGTCGGGACGGCGAAGAACTCGGGAATGATCGGCGCGACGTCGGAGGTGGCGACCAGGATCATCCCGATGCCGCCGGCTTCTTGGACCGCCCGGCTCTTGTCGACCCGCGAGTTCTGTCCACGGCCGCAGATGACGATCCTCCCGGCCGTGGCGACCGGATCGAGCACGGGCACACCGCCATTGGACGCCGCCGAGAAGCACAGATCGGCTAGCACCGGGTCGGTGTCGGGCAACCGAAGATTCGCGCCGCGGGCGAGTGGCGCGGGACCGGCACCCACCGGACTCACCCCGACGCCCGGATATGCCGTCCCATCTCCCAGAGTGACGGCGTTCGCGCTGCCGCGGTCATGGGTGCCCGCCGCAGCGGTGGTCTCCCAGGGGACGGCGTGCATGACACTTCCCGCCCCAACGGTGTCGCCGGTGTTTCCGGCGACGGTGGACACGAACACACCGGCGTCGGCCGCTCCGAGGAAGGCGATCTCCTCCGGGCCGACGATGCTCGACGTCGACCCGGTCACCGAATAATTGATGATGTCGACGCCGTCGGCGACCGCGTCGTCGACGGCATGGACGATGCCCGCGGTGCTGCCACGCACCAGCCCGTCCGGGCCGGTCCACAGGATTTTGTATGCCGCGATCCTCGCCGCGGGGGCGATCCCGGACGTCGTCCCGACGTAACCCCCGTTGATGAACGCCGGGACGGCGTTGTCGCCCGCCGCCGTGCTCGCGGTGTGCGTTCCGTGCCCGTCATAGTCACGCGGAGAACGGAATTCGCTATCGCCGAGGACCTGACCCTCGAGGTAGTAGCGCGCACCGATGAGCTTGTTGTTGCAGGTCACGGGTCCGGTCTCCCCGTTCACGCAGGCCCCGTGCCAGGCGGCGTCGATGAGCGATTGGTCCGGACGCGGCTGCGGCAACGCCGCGAAGGACGGGCTCTCGGGCCAGATCCCGGTGTCGAGGTCGCCGATGACGACTCCCGCGCCCGCGTTCCCGGGCCCCCCGGCGACCGTGGCCCACACACCGGACGGGCCGGTGAGGCCCAGGAAGTCGGGGGTGGTGGTGGTCGCGGCATACCGGAACTCGTCCTGCCAGACGTGGGCGACACCGGGTGTCCGACGCACGCGCGCGGCCTGCTGCGGGGTCAGTCGTGCGGCGAGGCCGTTGAAGGCGGTGGTGTAGTCGGTGATCTTGGCGGCGACAGCGACCCCCGCGGCGCCGAGGATGGCGTCGTGGGAGCGGCGGAGGTGGGCGGCATACCGGCGGGCGGTCGTGGTTCCGGCGTCGAGGCGACGCCCGGGGAGTGCTCGAGTCGCGCCGAGGCCAGGGACGCCGCCGGCGTATCCCGACGCCGGGGGTTCGGCCCCCATGACGATATAGAGCGCGGTGTCGGCGCTCGCGGGACGCGCCGACAGCGCCCCCGAGGCGGGGGGCGTGAGTCCGAGGACGACGAGGACGACGCCGAGCCGGGCTGCCCACACACCGGGCTTCACCGGCATCCCCTCCCCCGCGCCGCTTGATCACGCTCCGAGGCGAAGATACCCGGCGTAGGCAGAGTCGGCATCCGCGGTCCGGATGGGGTCGGTGTCGATGAAGGTCAGCCGTCGGCCTGGCGCGTGGTTGGTGCGGCGCGTGCCCGGCGAGGTGGGCCCGTGGTCCGTCGCGCGCGCGGAATCACTCACGGGTGCGACCCGACGCGTGCATCGTGTGGAGGCGGCCCGCCCCCGGACCCAAGTCGCTCCAGGCACCGGAGTAGCGCAGAATCGCCATTGCGGCAGTCGGGAACCCGGCGGAGAGCGCTTCGTGGGCCTTGGCCGATCCGTCTCCGTCTGCGAGAAGGCTGGCCAGGGCGGGGATTCCGGGGACGTGTCCGATGACGAGGAGGACGTCGGCGTCCTCGTCGGCCTCGCGGATCACCTCGAGGATCGCTGCCGGAGCAGCGTTGTAGAGCCGCGGGTCGATCCGCACGTCGGCTTCGGCACCCGCCGGCCCAGACACCCGCCGCCGTCTGGCGGGCGCGCTCGGCGCTGGAGCAGAGGACCTCGTCGATGCCGATGTCGTGGCCGTGCAACCACGCGCCTGCGGAGGCGGCTTCATGCTCGCCGGCCCCGCTCAGGTCGCGCTCGTGGTCACCATCGGGGCTGTGACTCTGGGCGTGCGCATGCCGCATGAG
This sequence comes from Nostocoides sp., assembly GCA_016702415.1. Taxonomy (GTDB): domain Bacteria; phylum Actinomycetota; class Actinomycetes; order Actinomycetales; family Dermatophilaceae; genus Nostocoides_A. The sequence goes on along the minus strand of JADJEA010000023.1, from coordinate 44,999 downwards.
GATGAGGGTCCGGGCCAAGGCTGCGGCGGTCATCCCTCAAGCATGCCCGTCGCGTCCCCGATGCGGTAGCCGACCCGCTGCTCCCGGGTGCCGGTGCCGTCCGGAGTTGATACCTTTCCTCCGACCGCCCGGGCATCGGGTCCGGCGGCCTCGCGTCGTCAGGCGCCGACGAAGAAACTCAAGGGAGTACCCCCATGTCCAATCCCGTTGACGAGATCCTGAGCAGCCTGGACTTCACCCAGCTCGCCGACATGGTCGGTGCCGACCCCTCGACCGTCGAGCAGGCGACCGCCGCGGCACTACCCGCGCTCTTCGGTGGGCTGGAGGCGAATGCCCAAGACCCGTCCGGGGCGAGTTCGATCCTCGGCGCCCTGGGACAGCACGATCCGTCGCTGCTCGACGGGGGCGTCGACCTCGGGGCTATCGACCAACAGGACGGCCAGGCGATCGCGCAGCACATCTTCGGTGACAACACCGACGAGGTCTACAACCAACTGGGCGCGTATGGCGCGGCCGGCGGCCTCGGCGGCAGCCTCTTCCGTCGCCTCCTGCCGATCCTCGCCCCGATCGTGTTGTCCTACATCATGAAGCAGATGACGCACCGCACGGGAGGATCCTCGGGCGGGTCCTCGGGAGGCTCCGGTGGCGGGGGACTCGGCGACATCCTCGGTCAGATCCTCGGCGGCGGGCAGGCGAGCCAGCCTCAGGATTCCGGCGTCGACCCCGATGCTCTCCCCCAGCCGACCCGGCCGACCCAGGCTCCGGCGCCCGCTCCGGCCCCGCAGCAGTCGACCCAGCAGAGCTCCGGTCAGCCGAACCTCGACGACATCCTCAAGGACGTCCTCGGCTCGGCCACCTCCGGATCACGCACGCGCGCATCTCAGCCCGATCAGCAGGACGCTCAGTCCGGCGGGCAGGGTGGCGGCAGCATCATCGACATCCTCGGCTCGATCCTCGGCGGCGGTCGTCGCTGACTTCGGCACGTGACGCGGCCGTCCGGGAGCCGACTCAGCCCAGGCGGGCGAGGATCAGCTCCCGGGCGGCCGCGGCGTCCGCCTGGCCCTTCATCTGCTTCATGACCTGACCGATGAGCGCCCCGACGGCTTGCACCTTGCCGTCGCGGATCTTCTGTGCAACATCGGGATTCGCCGCGATGACCGCGTCCACGGCGGCCCCGAGGGCTCCGGTGTCCGCCACGAGGCGCAGTCCCCGGGCGTCGGCAACCTCGGTGGGGGTGCCCTCCCCGGCCAGCACGCCGTCCCAGGCCTGACGCGCCATCGCATCATTGAGTCGGCCGCTGGTGACCAACGACTCCAACTCCGCCACATGGGCGGGGGTCACGGCGAGGGGCGGCGGCATACGCCGGGACATCCCGACCGTCCGCGTTGGCGCGCCGGGCGATCTCTCCCGACCACCACTTCCGGGCGCCCGCCGGGCTCGCGCCGGCGGCGACGGTCTCCTCGATGAGGTCGAGCAAGCCGGCGTTGACGACGTCGCGCATCTCGAGGTCGGCATACCCCCACTCGCCCTGAAGCCGACGGCGACGGGCCGCCGGCGGTTCGGGCAGGCTCTCGCGCAGCCGTTCGACCCAGTCGGCGGCGGGGGCGATCGGGACGAGGTCGGGCTCGGGGAAGTAGCGATAGTCCTCGGCGTCGGACTTCTCGCGACCGGAGGTGGTGATGCCGGTGTCCTCGTGCCAGTGGCGGGTCTCCTGGGTCACCGACCCGCCCGAGGCAAGGATCGCCGCATGGCGCTGGATCTCGAAGCGGACGGCCCGCTCGACCGACCGCAGCGAGTTGACATTCTTTGTCTCACTACGGGTTCCGAACCGATCGGCCCCCGTGGGCATCAAGGACAGGTTGACATCGCAGCGCATCGAGCCCTGCTCCATGCGCACATCGGACACCCCGAGAGCGGCGAGGAGGTCACGCAGTGTGGCGACATAGGCCCGGGCGATCTCCGGGGCGCGCTCGCCCGCACCGACCATCGGCTTGGTCACGATCTCGATGAGGGGGATGCCGGCGCGGTTGTAGTCGACGAGCGAGTGCGTCGCCCCATGAATGCGGCCCGTCGCCCCGCCCACGTGGGTCGACTTCCCCGTGTCCTCCTCCATGTGGGCCCGCTCGATGAGCACCCGGTAGGTCGTCCCGTCGTCCAACTCGACGTCCAGATGGCCGTCGAAGGCGATGGGCTCGTCATATTGCGAGGTCTGGAAGTTCTTGGGCATATCGGGATAGAAGTAGTTCTTCCGCGCGAAGCGGCACCACGGCGCGATCTCGCAGTTGAGCGCCAGCCCGATGCGGATCGCCGACTCCACGCCCTTCTCGTTGACGACCGGGAGGGCACCCGGGAGTCCGAGGCAAACCGGGCACACCTGCGAATTGGGCTGGGCCCCAAAGGTCGTCGCACACCCGCAGAACATCTTCGTCGCCGTGTTGAGTTCGACGTGGACCTCGAGTCCGAGCACCGGGTCGTATGCCGCGAGCGCCTCCTCGTAGGGCACTGTCGCCTCGGTCGTCGCCTGGGTCATCGGTCAGGCCCCCTTCGCGGTGGCGGCGGTCAGGTCGGGCGCGGAGGCCAGGAGTGGGGCGCCCCAGGCGGCCTGAAGGCGGGCCTCGAGGGCGGCGCCCACGGCATACAACCGCTGATCCTGCATGGCGGGCGCGAGGATCTGCAGGCCGACCGGAAGGCCGTCCTCGGGCGCGAGGCCGCTCGGCACGGACATCCCCGGCACCCCGGCGAGATTGGCCGGGATCGTGGCGATGTCGTTGAGATACATCGCCATCGGGTCGTCGAGCTTGTCGCCGAGCTTGAAGGCCGTCGTCGGCGCGGTCGGGCTGACCAGGACATCGGCGCTGGCGAATGCCGCCGCGAAGTCGTCCGAGATGAGCCGGCGGACCTTCTGCGCCGAGCCGTAATAGGCGTCGTAATAGCCGCTGGAGAGGGCGTAGGTGCCGAGGATGATCCGGCGCTTGACCTCGTCGCCGAAGCCGGCCTCGCGAGTGGCGGCCATGACCTGCTCGGCGCTGGGGTCGTCGTCGCCGGCGGGCAGGACGCGCAGGCCATAGCGCATGGCGTCGAACTTCGCGAGATTGGAACTCGCTTCGCTGGGGAGGATCAGGTAATACGCCGCGAGGGCATACACGAAGGACGGGCACGAGACCTCGACCACCTGGGCACCGGCATCGACCAAGTGCCGGACGGCCTCATCGAAGCGCTGCTGGACCCCGGCCTGAAAGCCCTCGCCGGTCAGTTCCCGGACGATGCCGATCCGCATACCGGCGACGTCGGCGCGGCGGGCCGCCTCGACCACGGCGGGAACCGGGGCGTCGATCGACGTCGAATCCATCGGATCGTGACCGGCCATGACCTCGTGCAGGAGCGCGGTGTCGAGCACGGTGCGGGCGCACGGGCCGGCCTGGTCCAGCGAACTGGCCAGTGCCACAAGGCCATAGCGCGAAACGCCGCCATAGGTGGGCTTGGTGCCGACGGTCCCGGTCACCGCGGCCGGCTGGCGGATGGACCCGCCGGTGTCGGTCCCGGTCGCCAACGGCGCCTGGAAGCTCGCAAGGACGGAGGACGATCCGCCGCCGGAGCCCCCGGGGATGCGGTCGAGGTCCCACGGGTTGCGGGAGGGTCCGTATGCCGAGTGCTCGGTCGAGGATCCCATCGCGAACTCGTCCATATTGGTCTTGCCGAGGATCGGCAAGCCCGCCGCTTTGAGGCGCGCGACGACGGTGCTGTCGTAGGGCGGAATCCACCCCTGGAGGATGCGGGAGCCGCAGGTGGTCGGCAGCCCCGCGGTCGTCATGACATCCTTGACGGCGATGGGAACGCCGGCGAGCGTCGGCATGGACTCCCCCGCCGCCCGACGTCGGTCGACTGCTCGAGCGGATGCGAGCGCGCCCTCGGCGTCCACGTGGAGATAGGAGTGGACGGCGCCGTCGACCGCCGCCGTGCGGTCGAGGTGGGCCTGGGTCACCTCGACTGAGGAGATCTCGCGGGCAGCCAGTCGAGCCGCGAGTTCCGCGGCCGTTGCTGTGATGAGTTCTGTTGTCACGGTTGGGTTCTCGTCTCTCCGGAAGACCTGCGGCTCACTCTGCGTCCAGGATTCGGGGCACGGAGAAGCGCTGCTGGTCCTGCTCGGGCGCACCGGCCAGGGCCTGCTCGGGGGTGAGCGACGCGCGCACCACATCCGCGCGGGTGACATTGACCAGCGGCATCGGGTGGGACATCGGCTCGACGTCGGCGATCGGCGCGTTCTGGACGGTCGCGACGGACTCCAGGATGATCCCCAACTCGCCGACCATCTTGTCGAGCTCGGCATCGCTCAGATCGATGCGGGCCAGCCCGGCCAGGTGCGCGACATCGGCGCGGGTCAGTTCGGACATGAAGGCCAGTCTATGTGTCGGGCGCGACGCCGCCGACATACCGCCATCGCCGACCACCCCTCGCCGCTGGACCGAGCGCGGCACCGTTCGCAGGCCCGAGTCGAGGCGGGACACGCGACTAGACCGGCGGGCGACCACCCCGGTCGACATCGAGCCCGAGCACCCGTGCGGGCGTGCGGCTGGCGGCCACCAGGGCATCCCCGCGCGCAACCCCGGCTCGCTCGATCGCCCACGTCACGCAGTCCGCCAGGGTCGCGGTGCTCCCGGCGATCACGGCGTCCGCCTCCGCGATCCGGGCCACACCGGCCGTGACCCGCACCGACCGGCCACCGAGCAGATGGTCGCCGTCACCGAGCCCCGTGGCCGGTGTGGCGTCCGAGACGAGCGCGATGCGCTCCGGCCCGATGAGGTCGAAGATCATCCGAACCACCTCGGGGGCGAGGTGGACGCCGTCGGCGATGAGCTCGACGACGACGTCCCCGCGCGCGGCGGCGGCGAGCGCCGCGGCCACGGGACCACCGTCGCGGTGGTGGAAGGTCGGCATACCGTTGAAGAGGTGGGTGACCAGTGCCGGTCCGCCGCGGGCGGTGACGATGGCGTCGATCGCCCGGGCAACCGTGCGGGCGTCCGCGTTCGTGTGTCCGATGGCCGGGATGATCCGGTGGCGCACCAGCGCATCCACGAGCCGATCGGCACCGGGAAGTTCCGGGGCGAAGGTCACCTGCCGGATGCCGTATGCCGCACCCGCCTCCCCGACGGCCGTCACCACCTCCTCCACCCACCCCGGGTCGGGATCCCGCAGCGCGGCCGGATCGTGCGCGCCCCGGCGGGCGGGCGAGAGAAAGGGGCCCTCGAGGTGGATGCCGGCGAGCGTCCCGTCGGCGACGAGGCCGGCCAGGGTGACCGCGTGGTGCCGCATCCTCACGGCGCTGGCGGACACCAGGCTCGCGACAACATGCGCGACCCCGGACGCGGCGAGATGCCCTGCCGCAGTGCGGGATCCGTCGGCATCGGCCCCGAACTCGTGACCGAGCGCCCCATGACAGTGCAGGTCGACGAGGGGTGCCGGGCTCATGGACAGGGCCCGATGACGACCTCACCGGCCAGGCGCGCGACATCGGTCGGGTCGGCCACGCCGGCGACCGGCTGGAGCACGACCGCTCCGGACCAGGCGACCGCGGCGCGCAGGGTGTCCGACCACCAGACCGGGTCGTCGGGCACCGTCGGGAGGCCGTCGAGCCGGGCGGCCACGGCGGCCTTGAGCGCATCGCCGGCGCCGGTCGGATTGCCCGCCAAGGGTTTCGGGAGCCGGGCGCACAGCGCCGGGCCAGCGGGAGGCACCGCAACGAGGCCGGCGGCGCCGCGGGAAATGACGGCGCACCCCGCCCCGGCAGCCACCAGCGCCCGTCCCGCCGAGACTGGATTGGCCAACCCCGTGGTCTCGTGCGCCTCCTCGGCGTTCGGGGCGACGACGGCGGGCCGCAGGGGAAGGGACCGCGCCAATGGCTCGCCCCGCACGTCGAGCACCATCATTGCGCCCGCCGTCCCGGCGGCCCGCGTCAGCCGGGCCACGAGGTCGACGGGTGCGCCGGTCGGCATACTCCCGCTGACGACGACCACGTCACCACGGCCGCACCGGCTCGACACCACCGCCTCGAGATCAGCCCAGACCGACTCGGGGACCTCGTGCCCGGCCTCGTTGAACAGCGTCGCCTGGCTCCCGGCCACGATCGCGACGCTGCGGCGGGTCGGCTCGGGCGAGGGGACGAAGGCCGTGTCGATCCCGACAGCGGCGAGGTCGGCCACGAACGCCGCCGCGGCGGGGCCACCCACGGGACCGGTGGCCAGCACGGCATACCCCAGGCAGCGCAGCGTGCGGGCGACGTTGACGCCCTTCCCGCCGGCCCGCTCGGTGACGTCCTCGACGCGATGACTCGTGCCGGGCACGAGGCGCTCCACCCGATAGGTGATGTCGAGTGCCGGATTGGGGGTGACGGTGACGATCACGGGGCGACCGTTGTGAGTGGCCCGGTCATTCGGGCGAACCCGTCTCCAGGAGCCTGACGAACGCGGGCTCGTCGAGGATGGTCAGCCCGAGATCGCGCGCCTTGGTCTCCTTGGTGCCGGCACCGGGACCGACGACGACGTAATCGGTGCTCTTGGACACCGAGCCCGCCGCCTTCCCGCCCCTGGCGATGATCGCCTCCTTGGCCGAGTCACGGGTGAAGCCCGCCAATGACCCGGTCACGACCACGGTCTTTCCGGCGAGCGTCTGCTCGACCTCGGTGATCGACTCCTCCGCCATCCGCACCCCGTCGGCGCTCCACCGGTCGACGATGCGTCCGTGCCAGGCGTTGTCCTCCCGGTCGAACCATTCGCGCACGGCCTCGGCGATCACCGCGCCCACCCCGTCCACGGCCGAGAGTTCCTCGGCACTCGCCGCCCGGATGGCCGCCATCGACCCGAAGTGCCGGGCGAGCGCGCGCGCCGAGGTCGGTCCCACATGGCGGATCGACAGCGCGACCAGGACGCGCCAGAGCGGCCGGTCCCGGGCCGCCTCGAGGTTGGCGGCGAGGCGGATGCCGTTGGCGGACAGCACCCTCCCCTCGACGACGTCCTCGGGGGCGTCGGTCTTCCGCGCCGCTCTCGTATAGAGCGGAACGCGCCCGATTTCCTTCTCGCCCAACGAGAAGAGCATCGACTCCGACGGACCGCCGAGGTCCGGGTCGGTGAGGACTCCGGCGTCCAGGAGCGCGATCGCCCCCTCCCAGCCGAGCGCCTCGATATCGAAGGCACCCCGGCCGGCCAGCCCGAAGAGCCGCTCGCGCAGCTGGGACGGGCACGAGCGCGCATTGGGGCAGCGGATGTCCTTGTCGCCCTCCTTCTCCGGCGCGAGCGCGCTCCCGCACGACGGGCAGTGCGTGGGCATGACGAAGGCGCGCTCCGTGCCCGTGCGCACGGAGACGACCGGTCCGAGGATTTCCGGTATGACGTCCCCCGCCTTCCGCAGGACGACCACGTCGCCGATGAGGACCCCCTTGCGGCGGACCTCGTCGGCGTTGTGGAGAGTCGCCTGGGTGACCGTCGATCCCGCGACGACGACGGGCTCCATGACGCCGTAGGGCGTCACCCGCCCGGTCCGGCCGACATTGACCCTGATATCGAGCAGCCGCGTGTTGACCTCCTCGGGCGGGAACTTGAACGCCAACGCCCAGCGCGGGGCCCGGGAGGTGGCTCCGAGCCGACGCTGAATGGCGACCTCGTCGACCTTGACGACGACGCCGTCGATCTCGTGCTCGTTGTCGTGTCGATGGGCGCCGGTTTCGGCGATGAAGGCGAGGACGTCGTCGATCGAGTCGACGACGTGCAGATGGGGCGAGACGGGCAGCCCCCAGGCGGCCATGCGGGCATACGCCTGGCTCTGCCGGGTCAGGTCCAGGCCGCGGTGGGCACCGATGCCGTGGACCAGGAGGCGCAACCGGCGACTCGCGGTGACCTTGGGGTCCTTCTGCCGCAGCGAACCCGCCGCGGTATTGCGTGGGTTGGCGAAGGGCGCCTTCCCGGCCTCGACGAGGCTCGCGTTGAGGTCGGCGAAGTCGGCGATCGGGAAGTAGACCTCGCCGCGGATCTCCACGAGCGCGGGCAGGTCAGCCCCGTCGAGCCGTTCGGGGACGCCGCGGATCGTGCGGACGTTGAGGGTCACGTCCTCGCCGGTGCGCCCGTCGCCCCGCGTGAGCGCCCGCGTCAGCCGGCCCTCCTCGTAGAGCAGGTTGACGGCGAGCCCGTCGATCTTCAGCTCGCAGAGGTAGTGCGCCGGCTCCTCCCCGATCTCGCGCTCGACGCGCGCGGCCCACGCCCGCAGCTCCTCCTCGGAGAAGGCGTTGTCGAGGCTGAGCATCCGCTCGAGATGGTCGACGGCCTGGAACTCGGTCGCGAAGACCGCGCCCCCGACCGTCTGGGTCGGGCTGTCCGGCGTCCGCAGTCCGGGGTATGCCGATTCCAACGCGCCGAGGCGGCGGATCAACGCGTCATACTCCCCGTCGCTGATCGTGGGGCTGTCTTTGACGTGATAGGCGAACTGCGCCGCCCGGGCACGCTCGGCGAGATCGTCCCACTCGTGCCGGACCGGGTCGGGCACGTGGGTCTCCACCGCGGACGCCGGCGGGGGCGGGGTCCCGAACTCCCCTGGCTCGGTTGCGTCCGTGGTCGGCTCGTCGGCGGGAGTCTCGGTCACCCGGCCCATCCTGCCGGAGCCGGCACCGGTGTCGCACCGAGGACGGCTAGTCTCCTGGAGTGCGCAGCCACCGACCGGGGCGGGGGCATCGACTGCCGGTCTCCACCTATCGCCTCCAGCTGACCCCGGAGTTCGGGTTCGCCGAGGCGGCGCTGGTCGTGCCCTATCTGGAGTGCCTCGGGATCACCGACCTCTACCTCTCGCCCATCCTCGAGTCCGGCGCGGGTTCGACCCATGGGTATGACGTGACCTCGCACGCCCGGCTGAGCCAGGAGAAGGGCGGCGGCGCCGGCTTCGCCGCCCTTGTCGCGGCGAGCCGGGCACACGGCATACACCTCGTGGCGGACATCGTGCCCAACCACATGACGCTGCCCACGCCGCTGTGGCTGAACACGCAGTTCTGGTCGGTCCTGCGCGACGGTCAGTACTCCGCCCACGCGCACTGGTTCGATATCGACTGGTACACCAACGAGCACCAACTCCTCCTCCCCCTCCTGCGCGCCCCCCTGGAGGAGGTGCTCGCCGCCGGCGAGCTGACCCGCGGGATCGGCGGACCCGACGCCGCCGAGCCCGTCGTTCGGTATGCCGATCACGAGTTCCCGCTGCGCCCCGGGACCGACCACCTGCCGCTGCCCGAGGTGCTTGCCGCCCAGGCCTACCGGCTCGCCGACTGGCGGGAGGGGCGGGAGGGCCTCAACTACCGACGCTTCTTCGACGTGACCGGCTTGGTGGCGATCCGGGTCGAGGAGCCGGATGTCCTCTTCCGCACCCACGCGCTCCTGCTCGACCTCATCGACGCCGAGGTGATCGCCGGCCTGCGGATCGACCATCCCGATGGCCTGGCCGATCCGGGGACATATCTGGCCCACCTGGCGCGCGCCAGCGGGGACCTCTGGGTCGTGGCCGAGAAGATCCTCGAGGGGGACGAGGCACTTCCCGACGAGTGGGCCTGCGCGGGGACGACGGGGTATGACGCACTCGCCCGCGTCGGTGGCCTCTTCCTCGACCCCGACGCCGAACCGGTACTCACCCGGACGTATGCCGCGTTCACCACGCGGCCGGTGAGCCCCGGTCCCGCGGACCTCGCCCAACCGATGGACACCGATGTCGAGGAAGCCGCACCGGACGAGGCCGGTCCCGGGGAGGCCGAACCAGGCTTGGCGGCGCTGGTGCGGCAGGCCAAGCTGGACGTCGTCACCGGCGTGCTCGAGTCGGAGTTGGCCAGGCTCCATCGGCTCTTGGCCTGGATCTTGCCCGAGGCGGAGCCGGAGGCGGTGGCGGTCGCCTTGCGCGCCCTCCTGGTGGCCACGGACCGGTACCGGATCTACGTCCCCCGGGTCGGCGGCGGCGACCCCGAGGCTCGGGGGGCATTGGCGGCCCTCGCCGAGCGAGCAAGGGCGGACCTTGCGGGCAGCAGGACACCGCTGCCAGGGGTCGAGGGAGCGACCGCGTCGACTCTGGAGGCCGCGCTCGGGTACGTCACCGTCCTGGCCGCCCTCGCCGCCGGCGACACCGTCCCCGGGGCGCGACCCGACTGCGCGGAGGCGATCGGGGACTTCGTCACCCGCTTCCAACAGACGTGCGGCCCGGTCATGGCGAAGGGGATCGAGGACACGGCGTTCTATCGCCATCACCGGCTGGTCGCGCTCAACGAGGTCGGCGGTGACCCGGGCGCCTTCGGCGTCCCGCCGGCGGACTTCCACGCCTATTGCGCGCGTCGGCTGGCCGACTGGCCGGTCACCCTGACCACCCTCTCGACGCACGACACGAAGCGGTCGGAGGATGTGCGGGCGCGCCAGTTCACCCTGACGGAGTTCCCGCGCGAGTGGACCGCCTGGGTGACCTCGGCCCGCGCGCTCGCCGCGCGGCACCGTGCTCCCGGCCTGGACGCCGAGACCGAATACCGCTTGTGGCAGGAGGTCGTGGGGGCGTGGCCGGTCACCCCGGAGCGGCTCGCGGCATACGCCCGGAAAGCGGTGCGGGAGGCGAAGGTCCACACCGACTGGGCCACCCCGGACCCGGCCTACGAGGCGGCCGTCGACAGCTTCGCCCGGGGTGTGACCGGGGACCCGGTCATCGCCGAGCACGTCGCCTCGTGGCTCACGCTGACGGCCGCGTCGGCGCGCGCGACGGTGTTGGGGCAGAAGCTTGTCCAGCTCACCATGCCGGGGGTGGCCGACACCTATCAAGGCTGCGAGACCGTCGACCTGTCCCTGGTCGATCCGGACAACCGGCGTCCCGTCGACTTCGCCGGCCGGCAGGCGCGACTTGCCCGGCTGGACGCCGGTTCAGACCCCGAGGACCTCGACGCGGCGAAGCTCCGGCTGACCGCCGCCGCCCTGCGGCTGCGCCGCCGCCACCCGGAGTGGTTCGTCGGGGTGATGGCGACCTATGACCCGCTGTGCGGGGAGACCGAGACCGGCGAGGAGTCGCACCATCTGATCGCGTATGCCCGCGGAGACGCGGACGGGCCCGGGGTGATCGTCCTGGCGACCCGGCTGCTGCGCGCCCTGATGGCGGCGGGCGGCTGGGGGGCGACCCGGGTCGACCTCCCGCCGGGACCCTGGCACGACCTGCTCTCCGGCCGCGACCACGACGGTGGGTCACGCCTGATCGGCGAGCTCCTGGGCGAGTCGCCGGTCGCGTTGCTCGTCCGGGTTGCGCCCAGCCCTGCTGAGTGACGCTCTCGGCCGGGCAACCACTCGCCGCTCAGTGGCCCGCTTCGTGCCAGGACTGGCCCACCCCGACGCTGACATCGAGCGGGACGTCCATGGCGACGGCCCCACCCATCTCCCGACGCACGAGTGCCTCGACGGCGCCCGCCTCTCCCGACGCGACCTCGAGGACCAACTCGTCGTGCACCTGAAGGAGCAAGCGTGACGCCAACCCTTCCTCGGCCAGGCCAAGCCGGACCCCCAGCATCGCGACCTTCATGATGTCGGCGGCGCTGCCCTGGATGGCGCATTCAGTGCCATCCGCTCGGCCATCTCGCGCCGCTGCCGGTTGTCGCTGGTCAGATCCGGGAGATACCGCCGGCGGCCCAGCATCGTCTCGGTATACCCGGTCGTCCGCGCCTGCCGGACGATGTCGGCGAGATAGTCGCGCACCCCGCCGAAGCGGGCGAAATACTCCTCCATCAGGCCCCGGGCCTCCTCGACCGGAATGGTCAGCTGCCGCGACAACCCGAAGGCCGACAAGCCGTAGGCCAGGCCGTAGGACATCGCCTTGACCTTGCTGCGCATCGCCGGCGTCACCTCGGCCGGGTCGACCCCGAACACCCGCGACCCGACGAACCGGTGCAAGTCCTCCCCCGAGCGGAACGCCTCGATCAGCCCCTCGTCGCCCGACAGGTGCGCCATTATCCGCATTTCGATCTGGCTGTAGTCGACGGTCATCAAGGAGGTGTAGCCAGGCCCGACGACGAAAGCCTCGCGGATGCGCCGGCCCTCCTCGGTGCGGATCGGGATGTTCTGGAGATTCGGGTCCTTCGACGACAGCCGCCCGGTCGCGGCGATCGTCTGCTCGTAGGTCGTGTGAATCCGCCCGTCGTCCGACACCGACTTCAGCAGGCCCTCGACCGTCACCCGCAGCCGGGTCGCGTCCCGATGCCGCAGCAGCGCCTCGAGGAAGGGGTGCCCGGTCGTGGCGTAGAGCTCGGCCAGGGCCTCGGCGTCGGTCGTCCAGCCAGTCTTGGTCCGCTTCGTCTTGGGCATGCCGAGGGTCTCGAAGAGGACGACCTGCAATTGCTTGGGCGACCCCAGGTTGATCCGGTCACCACCGATCGCGGAATAGGCTTCGTCCTGAGCCGCATCGACCTGGTCGGCAAAGTCCTTCTCCAGGGCCTCCAAGCCGGCGATGTCGACGGCGATCCCGGTGCGCTCCATCTCGGCGAGCACCTCGGTCAACGGCAACTCGATGTCGCGCATCAGATCAAGGCCACCCGCGGCCTCGACCTGATCGCGCAGCGCCACCCCGAGATCGAGCACGGCGCGGGCGCGCACGCAGGCGGCATCGACCTCGGCCTGCTCGTCGGTCGCGAAGTCGAGCATCCCCTCCGTCGGGGAGCCCTCGGCCCGCAGATCGCGTCCGAGAATCCGGACGCCGAGATCGGAGAGGTCGTACTGCCGTTGGTCGGGCTTGACGAGATAGGCCGCCAGAGCAGTGTCGAGAGCGACGCCGCGCAGCGGCCACCCCCGCGCGGCCAGCGCATTGCTGGGTCCCTTGGCGTCGTGGAGGATCTTGGCGACGCCGGGGTCGGCGAGCCAGTCCCCCAGCGCCGCATCCGCGGCCGGGTCGAGGTCCGTCACGTCGATGTATGCCGCCGCCCCACCCGCCGTCGCCACGGCCACCGCCCCGACGTCACCGCTCCCGCGCGCCCACGACCCGACGACGTGGACGCCGATGTCGGCCCCCGGGCTGGCGTGAGCGGCGAGCCAGACCGGGACATCGGCGCTCTCCAGCCGCCGCGCCTCCAGGTCGAAACCGCCCGAGGTCGCCTCCTCACTGACGGTGTCGAAGGTCGCGAACAACCGCTCGCGAAGCACCCGGAACTCCAGCGGGTCGAACACCGCATGCACGTGCTCGCGGTTCCACATCCGCCGCTCGAGATCCTCCAGGCTGGCCCCGACGTCGAGATCACGCACCAGCTGGTTGAGCCGGCGATTGCGCAGCACCTGGTCCAGATGCGCCCGCAGCGCGTCGCCGACCTTGCCCTTGATCTGGTCGACGTGGGCGACCACCCCGTTGAGCCCGTCGTACTGCAGGATCCACTTCGCCGCCGTCTTGGGGCCGACCCCGGGGACGCCCGGCAGGTTGTCGCTGGACTCCCCCACCAGCGCCGCGAGGTCGGGATAGGCGGCCGGGGGCACGCCATACCGCTCCTCCACGGCGGCCGGCGTCATCCGGGTCAGCTCCGAGACCCCGCGGATCGGATAGAGCAAGGTCACGCGATCGGTGACCAGTTGCATGGCGTCCCGATCGCCCGAGCAGATCCGCACCTCCATCCCCGCGGCATCGGCCCGGGTGGCCAACGTCGCGATGATGTCGTCGGCCTCGAATCCGGGGACCTCGAGCCACCGGATCTGGAGGGCATCAAGGACCTCACGCAGCAGCGGCAACTGACCCGAGAACTCGCGGGGAGTGGCCGAGCGGCCGGCCTTGTAGTCGGCATACTCCTGCAGGCGGAAGGTGTCCCGCGAGACATCGAAGGCGACGGCGACGTGGGTCGGCTCCTCGTCGCGCAGGACGTTGATGAGCATCGAGGTGAAGCCGTAGATCGCATTGGTGTGCTGCCCCGTCTTGGTCGAGAAGTTCTCGGCGGGCAGGGCGAAGAACGCGCGATAGGCCAGCGAATGACCGTCGAGTAGGAGGAGGCGACTCACGCATGGCAGCCTAGGGGCCATGACCGACAACCCCCCAGTCCCGGCGTCAGTCCCGGCGTCAGTGCCGGCGTCCACGACCCCCGGCGACAGCCTCCTCGACGTCATGAACGGCAATCTCGGGGCGTTGAACGAGCGGATGGGCGTGGAGTTTCTCGAGGTCGCACCGGAGCGGATCGTGGCGCGGATGCCAGTCGAGGGCAACACCCAGCCCTACGGGCTCCTGCACGGCGGCGCCAGCGTCGTCCTGGCCGAAACCCTTGGCTCGGTGGGCGCGAGCCTCGCCGCGGGGCCGGGTCGCGCCGCGGTCGGCATCGACATCAACGCCACCCATCATCGTGCCGCCCGCTCGGGATGGGTGACCGGGACGGCCACACCGATCAGCATCGGGTCGACGCTGGTCAGCTACCAGATCACCATCCGCGACGAGGCCGACCGCCTCCTTTGCACCAGCCGCATCACCTGTATGGTGCGCGACCGCCCCCCGGCGTCCTGACCCCTCGCCGCAACGACCCCTCGCCGCAACTGGGCTCCGCTCAGCACCCGCTTCCGCTGACGGGGCCGAGTTCCCCTCCCAACGCGTGGCCGAGCGGCGGCCGACTCAGCCGGTGACCGGACGGCGCCGGTGGTGGGCCCCGAGGCTCGGGGCCGGAGTGGCGAGCGGCCGCTGCGTGCGGGCCTTGATGAGCCGACGGCGCCCGAGCAACAGGTCGACGCCGGCAGTCGCGTCCTCGCCCACGAGTTTGCGCCGCAGGACCGCGATCGGGACGACGCGGCGGGTCACCGAGGAGGTGAACCCGAGCCGAGCGAAGAACCGGTTGGCGACCTTGTCGGCCGCGGGGACATTGGACAGGACCCGGTCGTAGGCCTCGGTCTCGGCAAGCGTCGCCACCGCCGCGACGAGGGCGCGGCCGATGCCGTGCTGGCGTTGGTCGGGCAGGACGAAGAGCTCATCGATGGCGACGGACGAGGACTCCAAGAGTCCGTGGTTGCGCGCGTTGACGACGACGAATCCCGCCGGGGTCCCCTCCACCGTCGCGACGTATGCCGCGCACCCCGGCCGCCGCAGTGCCTCGCCGACGCGACCCCCCGCCGCGGCGCGGGCCGCGATCTCCTCGCCGATGCCGCTCTCGAGCGCGGCGCTGACCCACAGCTGCGTAAGGGCGCCGACGGCGTCCGGGCTCACGCGGTGAACGGCGATCGTGGGTCGCAACACGGGGGACCTCCTCGGCCGGGACGCGGTGACGCGCGTGCTGCGGTGGACTGACGGACAAGTGACGACAGGGCTGACAGGCACGCGAAGGGCCCGGAAAACCGGGCCCCCTGTGGGCACTGTACGACCATTCCCCGAGAAGGCGAAAGTGAGGCCCACCACCCCTGTTGATGACCGGCAACGGGGGTGATCAGCGTGACTCATGGGACACCTGAGACGGGGCCGACCAGGCGAGACGGCTCGGCGGCTCGAGTGAGAGTCAGGCCTTGTCGATGCCGGCAACGACAGCGTCGGCGACCTCGCGCATCCCGAGGCGGCGGTCCATCGCGGTCTTCTGGATCCACCGGAAGGCGTCAGCCTCGGACAGCTTGAGCTTCTTCATCAGCACGCCCTTGGCGCGCTCGACCGCCTTGCGGGTCTCCAATGCCTCGCCGAGGTCGGCGACCTCCTGCTCGAGGAGCTTCAGTTCCCGCCACCGGGAGAGGGCGATGTCGATGGCTGGGGCGATGTCGGCGCCGGTGAACGGCTTGACGATATAGGCCATGACGCCCGCGTCGCGGGCCCGCTCGATGAGTTCGGCCTGGGAGAAGGCGGTCAGCATGATGACCGGGCAGAGCCGCTGCTTGCCGATCTCCTCGGCGGCGGACAGGCCGTCCATGACGGGCATCTTGACGTCCATGATGACCAGGTCGGGCTTGAGGTCGACGGCCAACTCGACCGCCTGCTCCCCATTGCTCGCCTGACCGACGACCTCGTAGCCGGCCTCCCCGAGCAGTTCGACGAGGTCGAGCCGGATCAACGCCTCGTCCTCGGCGACGACCACCCGCTTGGGGCCCGTCGTGCCGGCCTTGCCCGCCTTCGTCATGACCATCCTCACGGGTGAACTGCTCGACCCCCGAGGGTGGGGGTCGAGGGGGTGCCGGGAGCGGGACTTGAACCCGCACGCCTTGCGGCAACGCATTTTGAGTGCGCCGTGTCTGCCATTCCACCATCCCGGCGAGCACCGTGCAGCATACCGGCATGGGCTGTCCACCCGCCCGGTGAGGCCGATGCCTGGACTTGCTCAGCCCGCGCTGAAGGCACCGATCCGGCGCACCGCGTCACCGACGCAGTGGACCCGCAGGGCGTTCGTCGTGCCCTCGACCCCGGGCGGCGACCCGGCGGCGATGACGACCCGGCTGCCCTCCGGGCAGCGGCTCTGGTCGAGCAAGGCGTGGTCGACCTGGAGTGCCATGTCGTCCGTATGCCGCACATTCGGCACCAGGAATGTCTCCACCCCCCAGGTGAGGGCCAGTTGCGACCGGGTGGCCGAGCGCGGGGTGAAGGCGAGCATCGGCATCCGCGGACGCAGTCGCGCCAGCGCGCGCGCCGAGCCCCCGCTCGTGGTGAAGGTCACCAGATAGGAGGCACCCACGGTCGTCGCGATGTCGGCGGCGGCCCGGGTGATCGCCCCCGACACCGTCTGGGCGGGGAAGTTCAGGGGCGCGATCCGGTCGAACCCGGTCTCCTCGGTGTTCTCGATGATCTTGGCCATCGTCGTGACGGCCTCGATCGGGTGGGCACCCATGGAGGTCTCCCCCGACAGCATGAGGGCGTCGGCACCGTCGAGGACGGCGTTCGCGGCGTCGGAGGCCTCGGCTCGGGTCGGCCGGGGGTTCTCGATCATCGACTCCAGCACCTGGGTCGCCACGATGACCGGCTTGGCATTGCGCCGGGCCACCTCGATGGCGCGCTTTTGGACCAGGGGCACCTGCTCGAGCGGAAGTTCGACGCCGAGGTCGCCGCGCGCGACCATGATCCCGCCGAAGGCTTCGACGATCTCATCGAGGTTCTTGACGGCCTGCGGCTTCTCGATCTTGGCCATGACCGGGAGGCGGACACCTTCCTCGTCCATGATCTCGTGGACCCGCCGGATGTCGTCGGCATTGCGGACGAACGACAACGCGATCCAGTCGGCCGTGAGCTTGAGGGCCCAGCGCAGGTCGGCCTCGTCCTTCTCCGACATGGCGGGGACGCTGACCGCGACCCCCGGGAGATTGATGCCCTTGTTGTTGGAGACGGTCCCGCCCTCGACCACCGTGCAGACCACGTCGGTGTCGGTGACCTCGGTCGCGACGAGTTCGACCTTGCCGTCGTCGATGAGGAGGGTGTCACCGACGCTCACGTCGCCGGCCAGACCCTTGTAGGTCGTCCCCACGATGTCGCGGTCGCCGTCGACGTCGCGCGTCGTGATCGTGAACGTCGCTCCCGCCGTGAGCTCGACCGGTCCATGGCTGAACCTCGTCGTGCGGATCTTGGGACCTTGGAGGTCGACGAGGACACCGACCGCCCGGCCGGTGACATTGGAGGCGCGGCGCACCGCCTGATAGACCGCCGTGTGGTCCTCATAGCTCCCGTGGGAGAGGTTGAGCCGGGCGATATCCATGCCCGCGACCACGAGTTGCTCGATGCGCTCCGGGGTCGAGGTGCTCGGGCCCAGCGTGCAGACGATCTTGGCGTGTCGCATGGCTTCAGTCTATCTATGTAAGCGCTTACAAGGTGACAGGGCTCACACCCGGGCACCCCGTCCGGGGGGACGTCACCGCCCCCGCCCGCGCACCGGTCAGACCGTGAGCGGACGATCGGTCGGGTTGATCGGACGGGGTAGCTGCGAGCTGCCCATGAGGTAGGCGTCCACCCCGCGGGCGGCGGACCGCCCCTCGGCGATGGCCCACACGATGAGCGACTGGCCACGACCGGCGTCCCCGGCGACGAAGACCCCGGGGACGGACGTCATGAACTCGCGGTCGCGCTCGATATTTCCGCGGGCATCCAGCCGGACGCCGATTTGCTCGACCAGCCCTTCCTGCTGCGGACCGAGGAAGCCCATCGCGAGCAACACCAGTTGAGCCGGCAATACCCGCTCGGTGCCCTCGACCGTCTCGAACCCGCGCTCACCCATCCGGACATCGGCGACCCGCAGGCCGCTGACCTGCCCGGCCGCGTCCGCGAGGATCTCGGTCGCGGTGATCGCGTAGAGCCGCTCGCCACCCTCCTCGTGAGCGCTGGCGACCCGGAAGATCATCGGGTACGTCGGCCATGGCTGCCCCGCCGGCCGCTCCGGCCCCGGCTGCGGCATGATCTCCAGGCTCGTCACCGACCGCGCACCTTGGCGGTGTGAGGTCCCGATGCAGTCGGCACCGGTGTCGCCGCCACCGATGACGATGACGTCCTTGCCGTATGCCGTGACCTGCCCCGCGACGCGCTCGCCCAGGCTCGCCCGGTTGGCGGGGGGAAGGAAGTCCATCGCCTGGAGGACTCCGCCCGCCTGCCGCCCGGGGACGTCGAGGTCGCGCGGGCGGGTGGCGCCGATCGCGAGGACGACCGCGTCATACCGATCGCGCAGTTGACGACCGGTGACGCTGTCGCCGACGGCGACCCCGCACCGGAAGCGGGTGCCCTCCGCCTCCATCTGGGCCAGGCGCCGGTCGAGGACGGACTTCTCCATCTTGAACTCGGGGATGCCGTAGCGCAGCAGTCCGCCCGGGCGATCGGCCCGCTCGTAGACCGCCACGGTGTGCCCGACCCGGGTCAGCTGCTGCGCCGCGGCCAGGCCGGCCGGGCCGGACCCGACCACGGCGACCGTCTTGCCGGTCAGCCGCTCGGGAGGCTGCGGCGTCACCGTGCCGGCCGCCCACGCCCGGTCGATGGTCGTGACCTCCACCTGCTTGATCGTCACGGCGGGCTGGTTGATTCCCAGGACGCAGGCCGTCTCGCACGGGGCCGGGCAGAGCCGCCCGGTGAACTCCGGGAAGTTGTTGGTCGCGTGCAGGCGCTCGATCGCCTCGCGCCAGTCACCCTTCCAGGCCAGGTCGTTCCACTCCGGGATGAGGTTGCCCAGCGGGCATCCGCTGTGGCAGAACGGGATTCCGCAATCCATGCAGCGCCCGGCCTGGCGCTGGACCATCGCGACATCGGTCGGCTCGTAGACCTCGTTCCAGTCGAGGATCCGCACCGGCACCGGCCGGCGCGCCGGCAGTTCCCGGTCGCGGATGGTGAGAAAGCCTTGCGGGTCAGCCACGGGAAGCCTCCATGATCCGGTTCCAGACGATGTCGCCATCGAGGTCGAGGCCCTCGGCCAGCGCGCCCGCGCGCACGTCGAGGACGCGTTGGTAGTCCCGGGGCAGGACCAGCGAGAAGCGCTGAGCCGAGTCCGGCCACTGGGCGAGCAGGCCCGCCGCGACGGCCGACCCGGTGTGCTCGTGGTGCTTCATCAGCAGGGTCGCGACCACCTCGGCGTCCTGTGGCCGCAGGGGCAGGATGTCGACGAGTTCCCGGTTGACCCGGTGCTCGGGCAGGTCGAGGACATAGGCGTAGCCGCCGCTCATCCCGGCCGCGAAATTCCGCCCGATGGGTCCCAGGACGAGCACCGTCCCGCCGGTCATGTACTCGCACCCGTGGTCGCCGACGCCCTCGACCACGGCGGTCGCGCCGGAGTTGCGGACGCAGAAGCGCTCGCCGACGATCCCGCGCAGGAAGATCTCGCCGAGGGTCGCGCCATACCCGATGACATTGCCGGCGATGACATTGGACTCGGCGACGAAGTGCGCGGCGTCGTCGGGCCGCACGACCACCCGGCCACCGGAGAGGCCCTTGCCGACATAGTCGTTGGCGTCGCCGACGAGCCGCAGGGTGATTCCGGCGGGAAGGAAAGCCCCGAAGGACTGGCCCGCGGACCCGGTGAGCGTGATGTCGATGCTCCCGTCGGGCAATCCCCCGACGAAGCGTTTGGTCACCTCGTGCCCCAGGAGGGTCCCGACGGTCCGGTTGACATTCCGTATGCCGAGACTCCCCCGCGCGACCTCGCCGTCGTCGAGGGCCGGCCGGGCGAGCGCGATGAGCTGATGGTCGAGGGCCTTCTCCAGGCCATGGTCCTGGCTCACGCTCTGGTAGCGCGTGGTCCCCTCCGCGGGGACGGCCTCGCGGAGGATGGGCGCGAGGTCGAGGCCGCTGGCCTTCCAGTGCGCCACCGCAGCGCTGGTGTCGATGGCGGCGACCTGGCCCACCGCCTCGGCGATGGTGCGGAAGCCGAGCGCGGCGAGGTGCTCGCGGACCTCCTCCGCGACATACTCGAAAAAGGTCTCGACGAACTCGGGCTTCCCGCTGAACCGGGCCCGCAGTTGCGGGTTCTGGGTCGCGACCCCGACGGGGCAGGTGTCGAGATGGCAGACCCGCATCATGATGCACCCGCTGACCACCAGCGGCGCCGTCGCGAACCCGAACTCCTCGGCTCCCAGGAGCGCCGCGATGACGACGTCGCGGCCGGTCTTGAGCTGGCCGTCGACCTGGACGACGATCCGGTCGCGCAGGCCGTTGAGGACGAGGGTTTGCTGGGTCTCGGCCAGCCCGAGTTCCCACGGACCCCCGGCGTGCTTGAGGGAGGTCAGGGGCGAGGCGCCCGTTCCGCCGTCGTGGCCGGAGATGAGGACGACATCGGAGTGGGCCTTGGACACCCCGGCCGCGACCGTGCCGACCCCGACTTCGGCGACGAGCTTGACGTGGATCCGGGCCTCGGGATTGGCGTTCTTGAGGTCGTGGATGAGTTGGGCAAGGTCTTCGATCGAATAGATGTCGTGGTGCGGCGGCGGAGAGATCAGGCCGACCCCCGGGGTCGAGTTCCGGGTCTTGGCCACCCAGGGATAGACCTTGTGTCCGGGCAGCTGACCGCCCTCACCCGGCTTGGCGCCCTGGGCCATCTTGATCTGGATGTCGGCCGCGTGGGTGAGATAGGCGGAGGTCACACCGAACCGGCCGGAGGCGACCTGCTTGATCGCAGAGCGGCGCTCGGGGTCCAGGAGACGCTCGAGATCCTCCCCACCCTCGCCGGTGTTGGACCGGCCGCCGAGCCGGTTCATCGCGATCGCGAGGGTCTGGTGGGCCTCGAGGCTGATCGAGCCGTAGCTCATCGCGCCGGTGTTGAACCGCTTGACGATCTCGCTGACCGGCTCGACCTCCTCGATCGGCACCGGCGGCCGCGGGTGCGCCCCGCCCAGCCGGAAGAGCCCGCGCAGCGTCATGAGCCGCTCGGACTGCTCATCGATGCGTGAGGTGTACTGCTTGAAGATGTCGTAGCGCCGCTGCCGCGTCGCGTGCTGGAGCCGGAAGACGGTCTCGGGGTCGAAGAGGTGCGGCTCACCTTCCCGGCGCCACTGGTACTCGCCGCCTACCCCGAGGGTGCGGTGCGGCATACGCACACCTTCTGGGGGGTATGCCGCGCTGTGCCTCGCCGCGCACTCCGCGGCGAGGACGTCGAGGCCGACCCCACCGAGTTGCGAGACCGTGCCGGTGAAGTAGCGGTCGACGAGGTCCTGCGACAGGCCGATCGCCTCGAAGACCTGAGCCCCGCGATAGGACGCGACCGTCGAGATTCCCATCTTGGACATGACCTTCAGGACGCCCTTGCCGAGCGCCTTGATGAGGTTCTTGACGGCCTTCTCCCCCGTCACTCCGGTCAGGGCGCCGGAACGGACCAGGTCCTCCACCGACTCCATGGCCAGATAGGGGTTGACGGCCGCCGCGCCGTACCCGACCAGGAGCGCGACGTGGTGGACCTCGCGGACGTCGCCCGCCTCGATGACGAGACCGACCTGGGTGCGGGTCTTCTCGCGGATGAGGTGGTGGTGGACGGCGGAGCAGAGCAGCAGCGACGGGATCGGTGCGAGGTCGCGGTTGCTGTCGCGGTCGGAGAGGACGACGAAGCGGGCGCCGTCGGCGATGGCGGCGGAAACCTCCGCGAAGATCGCCTCGAGCCGGGCCTGGAGCGCGGCGGCGCCGCCGTGAACGTCATACCGGCCCTTGACGACGACGGTCGCATAGCCGGGCAGGTCGCCGTCGGCGTTGATCCGGATGATCTTGGCGAGCTGGTCGTTGTCGATGACCGGGAAGTCGAGGACGAGCTGGCGCGCGTGGGCGGGTGTCGCCGTCAGGAGGTTGCCCTCGGGGCCGACGGAGGTCCCCAGCGAGGTGACGAGTTCCTCCCGGATCGCATCGAGCGGCGGGTTGGTCACCTGGGCGAACTGTTGGGTGAAGTAGTCGAAGAGCATGCGCGGCTTCTCCGACAGGACGGCGATCGGGCTGTCCGTCCCCATTGAGCCGAGGGCCTCGCCCCCGGTGCGGGCCATCGGGGCGAGGATGAGGCGCAACTCTTCCTGGGTGTAGCCGAAGGTCTGCTGCCGACGTTGGACCGACTTCGCGGTGTGGACGATGTGCTCGCGCTCGGGCAACTGGTCCAGGTGGATCAGACCGGCGTGGAGCCAGTCGGCATACGGCAGCTGGGTCGCCAAGCCGGACTTGACCTCCTCGTCCTCGACGATGCGCCCCTGCGCGGTGTCGACGAGGAACATCCGTCCCGGCTGCAGCCGCCCCTTGCGCACGACGCGCTCGGGGGCGATGTCGAGGACCCCCGCCTCCGAGGCCAGGACCACAAGGCCGTCCTCGGTCACCCAGTAGCGGCCGGGGCGCAGCCCGTTGCGGTCCAGGACCGCCCCGATGACAGTCCCGTCCGTGAAGGTGATGCACGCGGGGCCATCCCACGGCTCCATGAACATCGAGTGGAACTCATAGAACGCCCGGCGATCGGGGTCCATCTCCTCGTGGTTCTCCCACGCCTCGGGGATCATCATCAGGACGGCGTGCTGCAGCGAGCGACCGCCGAGGTGGAGCAGTTCGAGGACCTCGTCGAAGGACGCCGAATCCGATTGTCCCGGCGGGCAGATCGGGAAGAGGCGGGACAGGTCGCCGGGGAGCAGGTCGGAGGCCAACTGCGACTCCCGGGCCGCCATCCAGTTGCGGTTGCCCTTGACCGTATTGATCTCGCCGTTGTGGGCGATCAGGCGGTAGGGATGCGAGAGCGGCCAGCTCGGGAAGGTGTTGGTCGAGAAGCGCGAGTGGACGAGGGCGAGTTCGGTGACGAAACGCTCATCCGACAGGTCCGGGAAGAAGGGCTCGAGCTGCCCGGTCGTCAGCATCCCCTTGTAGACGAGGGTGCGCGCGGAGAGGGACGCGAAGTAGACCTCGAGGTCCCGTTCGGCCCGCTTGCGCAGGCAGTACGCCCGCCGGTCCAGATGTATGCCGCGCACCGCCCCGTCCGCGGCGGTGACGAAGAGTTGCGCGAAGTGGGGCATGCAGGCGCGCGCGGTGGCACCGACGAGATCGGGCAGGTGGGGGACATCGCGCCACCCGAGCACGGTCAGCCCCTCCTCGGCGGCGAGGTCCTCGATGCGGGCGACGGCCTCGGCGCGGGCGTCGGCGGCGACGGGGAGGAAGACCATGCCCACGGCATACGCGCCCCTGGCGGGGAGGGTGAAGGGGACGACGGCCCGGAGGAAGGCGTCCGGGACCTGGCTGAGCAGGCCGGCCCCGTCACCGACGAGCGGGTCGGCACCGGTCGCGCCACGGTGATCGAGATTGGTCAGGGCGATCAGGGCGTGGCGGACGATGTCGTGTCCGGGGGTCCCCCGCAGCGTCGCGACCATGGCGACGCCACAGGCGTCGTGCTCATACTCACCGCGATAGAGACCGGTGTCGCTCGGCAGGGCGCTGAAGGGCACAGAAGTCACTGACGTCACCGTCCTGGGAAAGGCGGCCGCAGGGCCGGGTTCGAAGGTGTCATCCCGGCGGACCGGGAGGGGGTGGACGGCGCCGGCCACGGGCGCAGACTAGCAGACCGCCGTCCTACGATGTGAGCGCAATCTTCTCGCCATTCGGACTGACCGGGGTCGTCGAGCGCTGCCCGCGGCGTCCGAACACGACATACAGGGTGACCCCGAGGGCGAAGACGATCAGGCTTGTCCAGACGTTGAGACGCTGCCCGAGGATGATGTTCGCCTCGTCGGTGCGCATCTCCTCGAGGACGAGCCGGCCGAGGGGGTAGCCCGCGACATACAGGGCGAACACCTGACCGCGGGCGAGCGGCCGGTGCGCGTCGACCCAGATGAGGACCAGAGCCAGGGCCATGCAGAAGAGGAACTCGTAGAGGAAGATCGGATGGAAGGTCCCCAGCACGACGGCCTTCCCGTCCGGCCCCACGACCGCCCGTCCCGCCTCGAGATCCCACGCGTGGATGGTCAGTCCCCAGGGCAACGACGTCTCCCGCCCGTAGAGCTCGTTGTTGAACCAATTGCCCCAGCGGCCGATCGCCTGGGCCATGAGGATGCCGGGGGCGGCCGCGTCGGCAAAGTCACCGAGGGTGATCCCGGCGCGACGGGAGCCGATCGCCGCGCCGACCGCACCGAGGGCGATGGCCCCCCAGACCCCGAGGCCCCCGCGCCAGATCTCGAATGCCGCCCACGGATTGCCACCGGGCCCGAAATACGCCTGCGGCGAGGTGATCACGTGATAGATGCGCGCGCCAACGATGCCGAAGGGCACCGCCCACATCGCGACGTCCAGCGCCGCCGTCGACGGCAGTCCCCGGTGGTGGAGTCGGCGACCGGCGACCCAGATCGCGACGACGATCCCGGTGAGGATGCACAGGGCATAGCCCCGCAGGGCGAGCGGGCCGATGTGGAGGGCCCCGACGGTGGGGCTAGGGATGGCGGTGGGCAGATGCGCGATCGTCACGGGTCGGCTACTTGGTGGTCGCCGCCTGCACGGCGGCTGCCAGTGACTCCGGCGTACTCAGCTCGAGCGTCTTGCCGTTGAGGATGACGGTGGGGGTGCCGCGGAAACCCGAGATCTTGAAGGCGGCGTCATTGGTGTCGGTGATGAACTTGGTGTACTTCCCGGCCTTGACGCAGGTCTTCCAGGTGCTCAGGGAGTCTCCACTCAGCCCCGCGGTCTCGGCGAACTTCGTGATGTCGTCGACGGTGACATTCTGACCCTCGGGGAACTGCCCGACGAAGGCCGCGTCGTGGAACGCCTGGAATCTCCCCGCGTCCGCGGCACAGAACACGCCATTGGCCACGGTGGTCGACTGGTTGCCACCGCTATCGTCGAGGAAGTTGAGGATGTGGTACTCGAGCTTGACCTTGCCGGCACCGGCGAGTTCCTTGATGGTCGGGCCGAAGGTCTTCTCGAAGAGCGCGCAGTTGGGGCACTGGAAGTCCTCATAGAGGGCGAGGGTGGGCGCGCCCGAAACCAGCGTGACGCCGGTGTTGCCCGGGTACCCGGCCGTCGCGCTGGCCCCGGTGGGCACGGAGTTGCCCCCCGCCGCGGCCTTCTTTTCCGAGGACTTCTGGGTGAGGATGACCCCACCCACGACGGCGATGACCGCGACGATGAACACGATCGCGGCGATCGTCATCCGGCTGGCTCCCGCAGACGGGCCGGCCTTCTGCGCGGCCTGGATCTTGGCGCTGCGGGAGTCCCGCGGTGAGTCGGGTCGGTTCTGGGCCATGCTCGTCGTCCTTCGCGTAGGAGTGGTGTCTGTCGTGGGGGTCCGGGGCGGCCCGTCGGATTACGTCCGGGGCACGCGGATTACTTCCCGGTGACCGCCTTGGTGAACGAGGCGGGATCCATCCCGTCAAGGGTCATCGCCGTGCCATTGAGCTTGATGGTCGGGGTGTTGACGATGCCGTCCTTCTCGCCGGCGGTCTCCATGGACACGATGTACTGCTGCATGGCTCGGCCCGTGTAACAGGTCTTCCAGGACGTCAGATCCGCGCCGGTGATCCCGGAGTCCGTGGCGAATTGCTCCAGCTGGGCGTCGGTCCAGCCCTGTCCCTCCTTGGCGGGAGCGTTGGCATAGACGCTGTCGTGGAACTGGCCGAAGCGGTCGAACGCGGCGGCGCAGAAGGCGCCGGTGGCGGCCCGGACGGAGTTCTCTCCTCGATAGCGGTCGTCGAGGAAGGACATGATGTGGTAGTTGACCTTGGCGGTCCCGGCCTCGGCCATCGCGCGCACCGCGGCACCGAAGGTCGTCTCGAACTGGTGGCACCCCGGGCACTGGAAGTCCTCGTAGATGTCGAGGGTGGGCGCACCGGCAGCGGGTGTTCCCCGCGTGAAGGGTTGCCCCATCGCCGCGACGCCCTTGGGCAGCTGGGAACCGCCCTTGGACTGAGCGCTCTTGGCGTTGTTGTTGGCGATGATCGTCCACGCGACGACGACGATGATCGCGACGATGGCGACGACCCCGCCGATCACCATCGGGCTGGGCCCGGTGCGCACGCTGCCGGCGGCTTGCTGGATCTTGTCGCGGCGCGAGGACTCGGGGGCGGCGTGCCGGCCGGGTGGGGTGGCGTTCTTGGCCATGGAGCGGAACTTCCCTTTCGCGGAAATGAGCGGCGGCGCGGGGCCGGTCAGATGCCGTACCAGCGGCGGTCGAGGCTGAGGGCGCTGCGGGGTCGCCAGAGGAGATACAGACCGCAGAGCAGAAGTCCGGCGTCCCGGGCGACCTCCAGCGGGTATGACGTGTCGGCCTTGGCGATCGTTCCCCCACCACCGAAGCACCCGCAGTCGATCGCCAACCCGCGCACCCACGCCGAGACGATGCCGATGACGAACGCGGCCATGAGCAGGCTGGCCACGACCGCGGCTCCGCGGGTCAGCAGACCGATCACGAGCAGGCTGCCGACGATGATCTCCACCATCGGTAGGCCGTAGCCGATCAGGCGGGCCACGTCATACGGCAGGAGCTGGTAGGCCTGCACCGCGCGCGCCGAGGCGGCCGGGTGCCCGACCTTGAGGGCACCGGCGACCAGGAGGACGATTCCGAGGACGAGCCGCGCCAGGGTGCCCACCCAGTCGAGCCGGGTGACCGCATCCTCCGTCGGTGCCGTGGCGGACCGCCCGGCCAGGTCCGTCGTCATCCCTTGCGTCCTTCCCTGACCCCGGCGGCCAACTCGCGGGTGAGGGCGGCCAGCCGCTCGAGACCCTCGTCGCGGTCGGTGTCGAAGAGCGTCGAGACCAGGGCGGACCCGACGATCACCCCGTCGGCGAACGACCCGACCTGGGCCGCCTGGTCTCCGGTGCTGACCCCGAGACCCACGCAGACCGGCAGAGCGGTCACCGCCCTCGTCCGGCGGACCAGGTCGTATGCCGCATCGCCCACCGTGGCTCGCGCCCCGGTCACCCCCATGACCGCGGTCGCGTAGACGAACCCGCGACAGGCGGAGGTCACCGCCGCGAGCCGTTCGGGGGTCGAACTCGGCGCCACGAGGAAGACGCGGTCCAGGCCGGTGCGATCGCTCGCCGCGATCCAGTCGGCTGCCTCGTCGGGGATGAGGTCGGGCGTGATGAGCCCGGCCCCCCCGGCCGCGGCGAGGTCATCGGCGAACCGGTCGACCCCGCGGCGCAGGACGAGATTCCAATACGTCATCACCAGCGCCGGCGCGCCGGCCGCGCGGACGGCGGCCGTGGCCGTGAAGACATCGCCGACGCGCGAGCCCGCGGCCAACGCAGTGGCGGCGGCACGTTGAACGGCCGGGCCGTCCATCACCGGGTCGCTGTAGGGGATGCCGACCTCGATGATGTCGCAGCCGTTGGCCACCATCGTCTCCATCGCAGCCAGCGATGTGTCGAGATCGGGGAACCCGACCGGGAGGTAGCCGATGAGTGCGGCTCGCCCCTCGTCGCGGCACCGGGACAGGACATCGGCGACCCCGCGACCGGCCGCGGCCAGCGCACCCGGCACGGAGCCGGGCACGGCGTTGGGCACGGCGTTGGGCACGGCGTTGGGCACGGCGTTGGGCACGGCGTTGGGCACGGCGGCGGACTCTGCGCCGGGCCCGGAAGTGGGCACGGGGGCGGCAGGGCTGGGCATCGCGGTGTCGGCGAGGGGAGGCGTCGCGGAGGGGGACGGCGTCACGGGGGGTGGGGTCGTCATACGCCCGCCCCGTCGTCGACAAGACCGAACCAGGCCGCGGCGGTGTGCATGTCCTTGTCGCCGCGCCCGGACAAGTTGACCAGCAGGAGGGCATCGGGGCCCAGCGCGGTGCCGACCTCGATCGCACCGGCGAGCGCGTGCGCGGACTCCAGAGCCGGGATGATGCCCTCGGTGCGGCACAGGAGCCGGAAGGCCTCCATGGTGGCGTCGTCGGTGGCGTGGAGGTACTCGGCGCGGCCGATCTCCTTGAGGAAAGAGTGCTCGGGGCCGACGCTCGGGTAGTCGAGTCCCGCGCTGACGGAATGGGATTCGAGGGTCTGGCCGTCGTCGTCCTGCATCAGATAGCTCATCGCACCGTGGAGGACGCCCGGCTCGGCCGAGGCGAAGCGCGCCGCGTGCCGACCGGTCTCGATGCCGTCGCCGCCGGCCTCCACCCCGATCAGGCGGACCCCGGCGTCGTCGATGAAGCGGTGGAAGATGCCCATCGCGTTGGAGCCGCCCCCGACGCACGCGATGACGGCATCAGGCAGCCGCCCGGTCAGGTCGAGCACCTGGGCGCGCGCCTCGACCCCAATAATCCGGTGGAAGTCGCGGACCATCTCCGGGAAGGGGTGCGGGCCGGTGACGGTGCCGATGCAGTAGTGCGTGTCATGGACATTGGTCACCCAGTCGCGCAACGCCTCGTTGATGGCGTCCTTGAGGGTCTGGCTGCCGTGCTCGACCGCGACGACCTCCGCGCCGAGAATGCGCATCCGGGCGACATTGAGTGCCTGGCGCTGGGTGTCGACCTTGCCCATATAGACGGTGCAGTCGAGACCCATGAGTGCCGCCGCGGTCGCCGTGGCGACGCCATGCTGGCCGGCGCCGGTCTCGGCGATGATGCGTCGTTTGCCCATCCGCTTGGTGAGCAAGGCTTGGGCCAGGACGTTGTTGATCTTGTGGGAGCCGGTGTGGTTGAGGTCCTCGCGCTTGAGGATGACGCGGGCACCCCCGGCGTGGGCGGCGAACCGGGGGACCTCGGTGATGATGCTCGGCCGACCGGTGTAGGTGCGATGGAGGCGGTCGAGTTCGCCGAGGAACTCCGGGTCGATCATCGCCTTGGCCCGGACCTCGTCGAGTTGGTCGAGAGCGGGGATGAGGGCCTCGGGGACATACCGCCCACCGAAGCGCCCGAAGCGGCCGACCGTCATGACCGGGCTCCCCTGGCCCGGGCTGCAACCGGCAGTCGCGACATCGCCGCGACCGCGGCCCGCGGGTCGCCGTCCTTGACCAGGGCCTCCCCGACGAGAACGGCCTGGGCGCCGTGGTCGGCATACGTCGCCGCGTCCGCCGCATCGCGTATGCCGCTTTCCGCCACCGCGATCACGTCACCCGGCAGGTGCCTCACCAGGCGCGCGAAGGCACCCGGGTCGACGTCGAGGGTCTTGAGGTTGCGGGCGTTGACGCCGATCAAGCGCGGCGCGACGGCCAGGGCGCGCTCGATCTCGGCCTCGTCGTGAACCTCGACGAGGGCGGTCATGCCGAGGTCCTCGGTGGCGAGTGCGTGGAAGCGGGCCAGCTCACCGTCGGTGAGCGCGGCGACGATGAGAAGGACGAGGTCGGCGCCGTGGGCCCGCGCCTCGTGGAATTGGTAGTCCTCGACCATGAAGTCCTTGCGCAGGACCGGAACGTCGACGGCCGCCCGGACCGTGTCGAGGTCGGCGAGGCTGCCGCGGAACCGGCGGCCCTCGGTCAGGACGGAGATCGCGGCGGCACCGCCTGCGGAATAGTCCCTCGCCAAGGCGGCAGGATCGGGGATGGCCGCGAGGTCCCCCTTGCTGGGGCTGGCGCGCTTGACCTCGGCAATGACGCCGAGACCGGGGCCGGAAAGACGCTCGACAACGGGCCGGACGGGCTCGGCGTCCCGGGCCGCCGCGGCGACATCGGCGAACGGGGTCAGCGCCATCCGCCGGGCGAGGTCCTCGCGGACCCCGGCGATGATCGCGTCCAGGACGGTGCCGGACGTGGCGGAGACGGACATGACGATCAGGCTATCCCGGCCCGGCGACAGCGCCGAAACTCATCTCCGGGCGGGCGGCGTGGGCCGGTGAGGCTCAGCTGTAGAGGGACCGCGGCGGGTTCTTGTCGCCATAGCCCATCCGGGCCAGGACCGGCCAAAGGATCGCCCCGACGACGACCGCGGCGATGCCGGCATAGAACAACGTGTGGGAGGCCTTCATCACCGCGAGCGCGGCCACGAGGAAGCCCACCATCATGATGACGACGCTGACCCAGGCGGCGACGCTGTTGCCGTGGGGCTCCTTGTCTTCCGCGGACATGTGTTCTCCTTCGAGTCGGGCGTGCGGCACGATTCTGGCAGACCGCACGGGCTGCGCGGTCACCGGTCCCCGCGGCGGCGCGTCACATCTGTCACGACTCGGCTGTGGGGTCGTCCCCGCGGTCGAGCCGGTCCCAATCCCCGAGCACGCGCTCGCCGCGGCCACCGGCGACGTCGGGGTCGGCGGGGGCGTCATACCGCTGTGAGAGGCCGCGCCAGGCGGGGGCTCCGAGGAGGCCGGCACCGAGGGCGAGGACCCCGACGCACCCCGCCACGAGTATGACGATCGGCCAGACCCCGGCGTGGGCCACGACGGGCACGGTTCCGGTCCGCCCCGATGCGGTCGCCGCGAGACCACCGAGCAGGGTGTCGCTATCGGCAAGGGCGCGCCCGCTCAGGCCCGCGAGCGCGAGCGCGGCCAGCCCGCCCACGGCGAGGGTGATCCGCCGAATGACGGGTCCGGCCGTCGCCGCCGCGAGGGCGGCCGCCCCCAGGACGAGGCTGAGGGCGACGAGGCCCGGAACCACCTGGGTTCCACTGCCGGTGATCGTGCTGGTGCCGAGGGCGGCGTCGTCGACCGTACCGGTCAACCAGGGCCGCCGGCCCGCGATCAAGCCGAGCGCGGCGACGATCAGCGCGACCGGCACGACGACCCGAGGGCCGGTCACGGTGCGGGTCATGACGACGGGCCCGGGGAGCCGACGACCGCGGCGAGGTCGTTGCCGTCGAAGCAGGTGCGGGAGCCGGTGTGGCAGGCAGCGCCGACCTGGTGGACCTCGACGAGCAGGGCGTCGCCGTCGCAGTCGAGGGCCACGGACGTGACGTGCTGGACGTGGCCCGAGGTGTCCCCCTTGCGCCAATACTGCTGCCGGCTGCGCGACCAGAACGTCACCCGTCCGGTCGTCAGCGTCCGGTGAAGGGCTTCGTCGTCCATCCACCCGAGCATGAGGACATCCTTGGTCGCGTGCTCCTGGACGATGGCGGCGACGAGGCCGTGCCCGTCGCGGCTGAGGCGCGAGGCAACGGCGGGATCGAGGGGCATGGCCGCATTATCGCCCGGCGGTCTCCTCCTCTTTAGGTGACTCCCGCCTGCTGGTTGGCGATCCAGGAGGCGTGGAGGGCGGCATACGGACCGGGTTGGGCGATCAATCGGGAGTGCGGTCCGCGCTGGACGACCCGACCCCGGTCCATGACGAGAACCTCGTCGGCGGCCTCGGCCGTGGAGATCCGGTGCGCGATGGCGATGGACGTGCGGCCTCGGGAGAGCGAGTCGAGGGCGCGTTGGATGCGCACCTCGGTCGCCGGGTCGACCGCGGACGTCGCCTCATCGAGGACGAGGAGGTCGGGAGCGGCGAGGTAGGCCCGGGCGAGGGCGACGAGTTGGCGCTCACCCGCCGACAGGGACTCGCCCCGCTGGCCCACCGGAGTGTCCAGACCGGCCGGGAGTCCCTGGAGCCAGGCGTCGAGCCCGAGGTCGGTGAACGCACTCGCGACGTCCTCGCGTGGGATATCGGTGCCGAAGCGCACATTGGACAGCACCGTGTCGTCGAAGAGGAACCCCTCCTGCGGGACCATGACGACGCGCGCCCGAAGCGAGGCGAACCGGACCGTCCTGACGTCGACACCGTCGAGGCGAATGATCCCGCTCGTCGGATCCATCAGTCGGGTCAGCAGCTTGGCGAAGGTCGACTTGCCGGACCCGGTCTCCCCGACGACGGCGATCCGGCTGCGCGGAGCGACATATTCGGTGACGTCGCGCAGCACCGGCGGGCCACCTGGGTAGGCGAACCCGACCCCGACAAAATCGACGGTGATCGGGCCGCGCGGGAGGTCGACGCCGTCCGGGCCGGGATCGGCCACATCGGCGGGGGTGTCGACGACCTCGAGGACGCGCCGCCAGCCGGCGACGGCGTTCTGCAACTCGTTGAGGATTTCGGTCGCCTGCTGGACCGGCTGGGTGAACAGCCCGACGAGGAAGAGATAGGCGAGGAGTTCACCGAGGGTCATCCGGGAGGTCGCGGCCAGCCAGGTCCCGACGACGAGCACGACGGCGAGAGTGATGCCTCCGACGAACTGGCCCGCCGCGAATGCGACCGACGACCGGATGTGTGCCGTCGTGGCGGCCTTTCGGTGGCTCTCGATCGCCTCGTCCAGGCGGACGGCCGTGCGATCCTCGACGCCGAAGCTGCGGATGGTGGAGGCACCGACCACGGACTCCGAGACCGCGGCGAGGAGATCCCGACCTCTCGCGCACGGCGCCATATGCGGCGCCGAGGTGGACCTGCATCCGGCGCACCGCGATGACGAGCGGGATGAAGCACCCCCAGGTGACGGCCGCGAGGATCGGGCTGTACCACACCATCAGGCCCGTCGCCAGCGTGATCTGCCCGAGGCTGACGATGAGCATGATCCCGCCGAACTGGACGAACTGGCTGATCGTGTCGACGTCCGAGGTCACCCGCGAGACCATCGAGCCGCGTCTCTCGGCGTTCTGGGTCAACACCGACAGATCGTGGATGTGCCGGAACGCGGTCACCCGCAGCGTCGCCAATCCGCCCTCCGCCGCCGTGAACAGTCGGACATTGACGACGTATGCCGCGCACGCCGTCACCACGACCACCGCCGCGGCCAGCGCGAGATACCGGTAAACCCGGCCTGCGTCCGGCCCCCCGGTCACCATCAGGGCGTTGTCGGTGACGCGCTGGATGACCACGGGGACGACCACGCGGCCCGCTGTCGTCAGCAGGGCCAGCGCGAGAGTGACGACGGCTCCGGTGCGCAATTCCGGGGAGAGGTCGAGGCCGCGTTTGACCGTCGCCCACGTCCGGGGGCGACCGCCCTCCCGGCCGGTCGACGTGGTCGCCGCGCTCACGGGCGTCCCCCGACCCTCGCCGCGTCGGTATGCCGATCCGCCACCCCGCCGCTGTCGCCGGCCGGCTCGCGTCCCCGCGCCTTCGCCCGCTCGGCGGCCTCGCGGGTGTAGGCGGTGACGAGATCGGCATACCCCCGGCAGCGCAGCATGAGTTCCTCATGTCGGCCCTGGTCGACGAGGCGGCCCCGGTCGAGATAGAGCACCTCGTCGGCAAGCGCAATGGTCGACATCCGGTAGGCCACGACGACCAGGGTCATCCCGCCCGTCCCGGCACCGAGCTCGGCGAGAATCGCCTGCTCGACCGTCGGGTCGACGGCGCTCGTCGCATCGTCGAGGACAAGGAGCCGGGGGCGGCGCACCAAGGCCCGGGCCAGGGCGAGTCGTTGGCGCTGCCCGCCGGAGAGCGTCGCCCCGCGTTCCCCCACCGTCGTGTCGAGACCCTGAGGAAGAGCACAAACGAAACCGTCGGCCTGCGCCGTCCGCAGCGCCGCCCACACCTCCTCGTCCGGGATCTCCAAACCGAGGGTGATGTTGCCGCGCACGGTGTCGTCGAAGACGAAGGTCTGTTGCGGGACGAGCGCAGCCTCCCGGGCCACGGCACCGCGAGCCAGGTCGGTCACGTCGGCTCCGTCGAGCCGCACCCGCCCGGTGGTCGGATCGATGAGTCGGATGACGAGGGCGGCCAGCGTGGACTTGCCCGAGCCGGTCGGGCCCACGACGGCGACGGTGCGCCCCGGCGGGATCTCGAAGGTCACCCCACTCAAAGCGGGGAGTGCTCCGTCGATCTGCCCGTCGGAGCCCTCGGAGGACTCCTCCCCCGGACGCTCGGACCGCTCGCCATCGCCTGAGGGAACCCGACCGCGTCCGGCGGCAGCCGCGAGCGCGTAGTCGTACCCGACGTTCTCGACGCTCACGCGGACGCCGGCGGCGGCCTCCGGCCCGAGGGGAGCCTGCCCGGGGAGGTGAGTATCGCCATACGTCATCTGGCCGCTGGCCTCGAGGACCGCACTGACCCGCTCCCACCCGACCAGGGTGCGGGGGATCTCGCCGAGGACCCACCCGAGCGCGCGGACGGGGAAGGCGAGGACGGACACGAGATACGCGAGTTGGACGAGTTCGGCCGCGCTGACCGCCCCGAGGACACCCGGTGGACGCCGACGGCCAGCAGGGCGAGGGTTCCGAAGGTCGGGATGGCCTCGATGATCGGGTCGAAGGTCCCGCGGGTGCGCCCGACCGCGATGGCGGCCCGCCGCAGTCGATCGCTCACCTCGGCGAATCGCTGGGTCTCCACCGACTCACGGCCCATGACCTTCACCAGGAGCGCCCCGTCGAAGCTCTCGTGGGCGACCTCGGCGACCTCTGCCCGCAATTGCTGCGCCCGCGTCACCCGAGCGCTCATGCGGCGCTGGAATATCGCATTGGCAATGAACAGCAAAGGGAAGATTGTGAAACCGACGATTGCCAGGACCCGGTCGACAAGCAGCATTTGCACCGCGCCGGCGAGGAGCATGACAACGACTCCCAGGGCCATCGGCAAGGGCATGAAGATCCCCCAGGCCGCTTCGACGTCGGCATTGGCGTTGGACAGCAATTGCCCCGAGGGGTGCCGGTGGTGCCAGGCCAATGGGAGGCGTAAATATTGTCAGGTGACCCGCCGCCGGTAATCCGCCGCGACATTGAACATGGTGAATCCGCCGGCAATACGGCGCAGCAGCACCCCGATCGTCGTGAGCACCACCACGGCACCGACCACTGCGACGATCGCCACCGCACCTCGCGCGCTCAACTCCCCGCTGCGGACCGCGGGTTGGATCTCGTGGGCGGTCACCCACCCGACGGCCTGGGCCATGCCGGCGGTCATCACGCCATACACGGCACTTCCGCCCACGGCGAGGGCGAAGAGCTCCGGGCTCGGCGCGCACGCCCAGCCGGATCACGCGCACGCTGCGCCGGAAGGTCCCGTCGGTCGTCTCCTGGGTAAGGGTGTCTCCGGGCATGCGCGATCAGGCCAGCCCGAGCTTGCTCGACCAGAGCGCGGCGATCGCCTCCTCGGAGCCGATCGCCTCGATCTTGGCGTGGGTCCGTCGTCCGTATGCCGCGAGCACCAGTTCCGCGGCCTCCCCGTGCAGGACGACGTCCCCCTTGGGTGTGACGGGCTTTGCCCGAGTGCGACCTTGAGGGCTGACCACCTCCACTCCGACCGGGCTCTGGCGAAACATCAACCTCGCCATCCGGCTGAGCGCCGCCCACAGGGCGCGTTGTTGTGCGGCGTCGAGGTCGCGCGGCGACCAGTCGTCCTGGGCCCGGCGGACGTCTTCGTGGTGGATGAAGAACTCCACGTGGTTGACGAGTTCGTCGACAGGGGGGATGGCGGTCGGTGAGTAGATCGGCGGCCCCATGCGGACCGACTCCACCAAGTCGGCCCATGGCCGGGCCGTGATTGCGCGGATCTGTCCCTTGGCCCACCCACCGACCACCGGCAGCATCGACCCGATGAGGAGGTCGGGCCGACCGTCGCGGATCACCAGGTGGGTCGCCAGGTCTGCGGTCTGCCACCCCTCGCACAACGTGGGGGCATCGCCGCCGACGCGGAGGAACTCGTCGCAGAGGAGGGAGCGTTCGGCTTGGGCGTAGGCGGTCATACGACTATCTTCGCCGACTCCACCGACAGCCCCTCCGCGCCGCCATGGGCGAGCGCGCGTGTGCGTTCGGCCCGCATCCCGTGGTTACCGGACGAGGTGCCCAGCCGCCGCGATGGCGGCCTTGACCTCGGCGATCGTCAGGATGCCGAAGTGGAAGACCGAGGCGGCGAGCACCGCGTCCGCACCGGCGTCCAATGCCTCGGCGAAATGGTCGGCCGTGCCGGCCCCGCCGCTCGCGATAACCGGAATCGTGACGGCCTCGCGGACCAGTTCGATCAACTCGATATCGAATCCCGCGGTCGTCCCGTCCGCGTCCATCGAGTTGAGCAGAATCTCCCCCGCGCCCAGCGACGCCGCGCGCGCACACCACTCGATGGCGTCGATGCCGGTGCCCCGTCTCCCCCCGTGGGTCGTCACCTCGAATCCGCCCGACGCCATGCCGCCGTCGTTGCGCCGCCGACGCACGTCCGCCGAGAGAACGAGCACTTGTGCCCCGAACCGGTCGGCCACCTCCGCGATCACCTCCGGCCTGGCGATCGCCGCCGTGTTGATCCCGACCTTGTCGGCCCCGCTCGCAACAGCTTGTCGACGTCATCGACCGTCCGCACTCCCCACCGACTGTCAGGGGATGAACACTTCCTCGGCCGTATGCCGCACCACGTCGTACATCGTTTCCCGGTCGCCACTGCTCGCCGTGACATCGAGAAAGGTCAGCTCGTCAGCCCCTTGCGCGCCGTACGCTCGGGCCCGCTCCACCGGGTCTCCCGCGTCCCGCAATCCGACGAAGTTGACCCCCTTGACCACGCGCCCAGCGTCCACGTCGAGACAGGGAATGACGCGCGCTGCCAGTGCCATGCCCCCCAACCTATGCGACCACTCTCCACCAGAAGGCCCATCATCACCGGGACGCCGATCCAGTTGAACCCCCGATCCCATCCTGAACCCGCGCCGCCCGGGCGGGACCCCCGGCCGGCGGGCGCGGACGAGGCTGGCGTGTCCGGGGTGCCTGGGGTGGG
This sequence comes from Nostocoides sp., assembly GCA_016702415.1. Lineage (GTDB taxonomy): Bacteria > Actinomycetota > Actinomycetes > Actinomycetales > Dermatophilaceae > Nostocoides_A. The sequence continues at coordinate 8,134 of JADJEA010000023.1, read as the reverse complement.
GGGTGGTCAGGTGAGCCGGTTGCGGTGGACGCTGATCAGCCGGATGCACAATGGCCGGCCGAGCGGGTTCGTGCAACAGATCGCGATGTCGGCGGACGCGCGGGTGGTGGTGTTCCAGACGTTCCGGGCGCTCCTGCCGGACGGGGGCGGGGACAATGACCCGAGCCTGTACGCCTACGACCGGTCAACCACGAAAACTGTCGATGGTGTCCGCGAACGCGAAAGGTGTCTCCGCCCGCGGCGGGTCAGATGAACAACCGGTGGTCTCCTCGGGGCGGTGGGTGGCGTTCACCACGGCGTCTCCGGTGTTGAAGTCGAAACACGCCAGCATCACCCTGATCGTCAAGGACCTGGTCACGGGTGCGGTGCGCCGGTTGGAACCGGCCCCGCAGCAGTCCCCGCCCGGGGCGACCCGCCCGTTCGGGGGTGTCGCGTGGGATTGGAGCGCGGACGGGAAATGGTTGCTGGTGGGTGGGACGTGGCCGCGGTGGGGGTATGACCCGTCGTTCTGGCTGGTGGAGTGGCCCTCCGGGGTCTTCCACCGGCTGCCGTTCCACGGCCTGGGGATCGAGGTGAGCAAGGTCAGCGCGGACGGTCCCTGGTGACCGGGTCCCAGGACCATTACACGGACGGGTATGTCCCGTTCGTGCTGGATGTGGCGACCGGGCGACGCCGGTTCATCGCCCCACCAACGGGGGTGGGCCCGACTTTCGCGGACGGGAGCCTGGGGGTGTACCTGTCCGGCGACGGTCGGCACGTTGCCGCGGCGTGGCGGGTCGGTGATCTGTATTACGACATCGACCGGGTGGTGCAGATCTCGCGGCTACCGGACCTGCGGGTGGAGCAAGTGCTGACCCAGGACAACACCGGCCTAGAGTCGCTCAACGGGGTGGCCGGGATCGACCACGACGGATCGCATCTGCTGTTGGGTTGTATGCGGCGGAAACCGTCCCCGTATTTCATCCCGGCCGACCTCTACCGCTACAACCGACAGACCGGGGCCCGGACCCGGGTCACCGTCAACAGCCAAGGCGTCCCCTGAACTCCTCGATCGACCGGCTCCAGGCGAGCGCCGACCTCCGCACCATCCTCATCGGGACCGGCGCGAACAACCTCGTCAAAGACGACGCCCCCGTGGGCGACTGGCTACCGATCCGCGCCAACGACGTCTTCACCGTCGACATCGACCCCAACCAGCCGTAATCGCTCACGCTTGGCTCGGCCCCGTGAGTCACCGCTGCCAGGCCTCGGTGTCGACGACCTCCGCGAGACGTGGCCGCGGGCTCGCGACGCTGAAGCAATCCCAACCGGATGCGCCGCCCTACCGGGCCCCCTTCCGCCCTGAGTCCCGATTGCTGAGATGCTCCGGCGGAGGTCCTGCCCGCGCTGAGAACCACGCCACGACAACCGCACCCCACGGTGGCCCCCCACGCCCTCAAGCCGCACCCACTGCTGCGAGCGGTTGCGAGCGCAGCGAGCCACCGTGAGCAGCCCGAGGAAACGCGAGCGCAGCGAGCCTGTTTCCCTCGGAACAGAAGGAATGGCGCGCGCGCAGCTGCTCCTGGCCGTACCGGGGGGTTACCAGCCGATCGACTTCAAGATGGCGACGGCGACCGGGCCGGGGGTGCGGATCGTCTCGCCGTCGCCGATGGCGTAGGTCATCAGGGAGTTCTTGTTGCCGGCGGGGAAGATCGCCTCGTCGAGGTGGGAGTAGCTGCTGCCCTGCCGCCAGATGCTGGGGGCGTAGAGCTTCGCGGACTTCGCGCCATTGGCGGCGCGCACCTTGGCGCTGTCGAAGTAGACGTTATTGCTGGTCAGCGCCTTGGCGAGGGTAGTCGAGTTGTTCGGCATCTTCCACAGCAGGGCGCTGGTCGACGTCGGGCCGAGCCGCGTGGCGCGGTCGTATGCCGTGTTGAGGCCGCTCAGTTGCACCGAACCGAGACCACCGGTGATGCTGCCGAGTCCGAGGAAGCCGACGCCATGACCGAGTTCGTGGGTGACGACCGACTGGAAGTCGTACTTGCCCTTCGGGGCGGGGCCGGTGCCGAACCACCAGTTGCTGAAGTTGCTGCTGAAGCGGGCGACGATGTCGGGTGACGGGTCGAGGTTCTTGCCCGCCTTCTTGTTGGCGATGGCGTCGATGCACATCAGCCCAGAGCAGTTCCAGCCGTAGCTCGGGCCGGCCGAGCCGAGGATGCCGGTGCCCAGGGGCTCCCACGTCGCCTTGACGGTGATCGGCACGTTGGTCGTCAACGTCTGGGCCCAGGTGTTGACCGCGCGCTGGAAGGCGGCTTTGGCGGCGGTGGAGAAGCCGACATAGGTGACGACGAACTTCGCCGTCGGGGCAGCCTTGCTGTCGGCCGTCGGGTCGAGGACGACGGTCTGACGGGTGGAGGCGGGACCGGCATACACGGCGACGGCGGTCGGGGTGCTGATCGGCTGGGGGCGGGCGCGCCGGAGACGGGGGCGACGGCACCGAGCAGGCCCGCGGCGGTCGCGCCGGCGACGGTCAATGTGCGGAGTGTGGACATGGTCCTGATGAATCCCCTCAGGTGCGGTGGTCGGGCCCTGCGCCGCGACCGCGCCGCCGGTGCGGCGCCGACGAAACGTTATCAGTCGTCGGCGACGCCGGTGGGGGGTGCGTGGGTCTCGACAAGGTGGACCAGTCGCTGCGCCTCCGCGTCGGCGTATGCCGCGTCCGCCCGCTGGATCGCCATGACCGCGACCGTCTCGCCGTCGACCAATTCGATGCTCACCCAGGGCTCGCCGCCGCCGAAGCGCACATCGTCGATGTCGGCCCACGGAATCGTCCGGCCGAGAAGGAGATTGCGCAGCTGGAGCCCCTCGGGTCTGGGCCAGGCACCGATGCGCGCGTATCGGACCATCAGCGCCGCGATCGCCCACCCGAGCCCCCACATGGCGATGCGGTCGACCAATTGCCAGTCCCCGCCCTGGGCCGGCCCGGGCAGCACCAGCGCGACCACACCGAAGAGCACGACGGCCGTGATCGCCCCGATGGCGGCCACGCGTCGCCCGCGTCGCGGGAGAAAGGGGCGTCCGGATCCGTGGTCATAGCCGGCAGGCCGCGATGTCCGTCACGAGGATGGCGCGCGCACCGAGGTCGTAGAGGGCGTCCATGACCCGGTTGGTCTGGGCCCGCGGCACCATGGCGCGGACGGCGACCCAGTCGGGGTTCTGCAGCGGGGACACGGTGGGCGACTCCAGGCCGGGGGTGACCGCGCAGGCGGCCGCGACCTGGTCGGCCGGGCAGTCGTAGTCGAGGAGGACGTAGTGCCGGGCCGTGACCACGCCGACGAGGCGGCGCCGCAGAGTGTCGGCGGCGTTCGCCTGGTCGGTCCCGGGTCGGCGGATCAGGACCGCCTCGCTCTTGAGGATGACGTCCCCGGAACGGGGCCAACCCTGGGCGCGAAGGGTGGTCCCGGTCTCGACGACGTCGGCGATAACGTCGGCGACTCCGAGCGTGATGGCCGTCTCGACGGCGCCGTCCAGGCGCACGACCTCGGCGTGGATGCCGTGGTCCGCGAGGTGCTTCTCCACCAGACCCGGATAGGAGGTCGCCACGCGGCGACCGGCGATCTCGGCAATGTCGGTGACGTCGCCGGGGCGGGCGGCATACCGGAAGGTGGACACGCCGAACCCGAGCGTCATGACCTCGTCGGCACCGCCGCCGGCGTCGAGTAGCAGGTCACGGCCGGTGATCCCGGCATCGACCGTGCCGGAGCCGACATAGACGGCGATATCGCGGGAGCGCAGATAGAAGAACTCGACGCCATTGTCGTGATCGGCGACGACGGGTTCCTTGGTGTCGCGGCGGGTGCGATAGCCGGCCTCGCGCAGCATCTCGACGGCCGATTCCGAGCGAGCCCTTGTTGGGCACCGCCGAAACGCAGGAGGCGAGAGCCGTCGTCAGAGGTGGGCATAGACGTCCTCGGGGTCAGGTCGGTCGCGAGCATGAGGACCTGCAGGTGGTAGAGGAGTTGGCTGATCTCCTCCGCGGTGCGGGCCGGGCCCTCGTATTCGGCGGCCATCCACACCTCGGCCGCCTCCTCGACGATCTTCTTGCCGATCGCATGCACACCGGCGTCGAGCGCCTTGACGGTGCCCGAGCCCTCCGGCCGGGTGGCCGCCCGGCCGGCGAGCTCGGCATACAGCTGCTCGAACGTCTTCACGGGGACAAGCCTAAGCGGCTGCGCCGGCCGCAGTCGGTATGCCGTCCGCCCACCGACGCCGGTCCCCCCGCCGTGGCTCCCCCGGGCTACGCCGGGATCGCTTCGTAGTCCGCCGTCTGCGGAGTCTCCCGGCGGGTCGCCTTGACCCACTGCGTCAAGCCGTAGAGAACGAACACGCCGTAGAAGATGTACATCACCGCGGTCGGGACGTAGCCGGTGGCAAAGCCGAGGGCACCCCGATGAGATCGACGCCGATCCACGCGAGCCAGAACTCGTTCCAGCCCCGGGCCATGGAATAGGTCGCAACGAAGGACCCCACGAAAACCACGCGTCGCACCAGTAGAACCACCATTGCGGAGTCCAGAACGGGTTCGGCGAAAGGTGCCAGAGCCAGACGAAGACCTGGTGGACGACGACGGTGCCGACCAGCCAGCCGCTACAGTGATCAAGCGCTCCCGGCTGGTCATCCACCGCGGCGTGATGGCGGGGGCGTCCATGGAGCCCCCTGCCGCTGCAAGCGACTCCAGCGCCACCAGCCGTAGAGGCTGGTGACGATGAAGAAGACCTGCCGCCGGCCTGCCCGAAGAGCGGAATCCGTTGTCCGGCACCCATGGTCGCGCCGATGGGGACGAAGAAGAGCATGATGTTGGCGGTGATGCCGACCGGCCAGGCCCAGCCCCGCCGTTTCATGCCGAAGTAGGCCGAGACGACGCCGATGAGGACGCCGATGAGTTCGAGCCAGTGGAGTTGGTATTTCCCGATCGGGATGGCGGCGTCGATCAGCCGCTGGAAGAGGTTCTCATCGGCCGCGGCGGCCGCGACGAGGCTTGACATTGGTGGTGTTCGTCCTTCGGTTGTCTGTCACTTCGGACGAACTCCGGGGACGACGCCGTCGTCGAGACACCGACCGCGCATGATCGCGCGGACGGCATGCCGCCGCCGGCCTGTGCTTCCTCCCATCCGACTCTCACCGTCGGTCCCGGAGTTTCACCGATCAACCGACCGCTGGCTGCGGCCGGGTCGTGGACTGTCACCACCGGTTCGGAATTTCACCGACCCCGGAGCACGTGTCCCTAGTATGCCGCACCCTCGCCGCCATTCCACGCCGTCGGCTGTGGTCCCGACCACGGCCGCGACGCTGTCCTCGCCCCCGGCGTGACCCCCGGGGCGGTGTCGTCAATGCCGGTGGACCGACACCAGGTCGCGCAGGTGAGCGATATTGGCCGCGGCCGACTCGGCGTTGTAGACCGCCGTCCCGGCGACGAAGACGTCCGCGCCCGCCTCGGCACACTGCTCGATCGTCGTGGCCGAGACGCCACCGTCGACCTGGATCCAGATCTCGCCCCCGTGACGGCGCACCGATTCGCGCACGGCACGCACCTTGGGCATTTGGTCAGCCATGAAGGATTGGCTCCCGAACCCGGGCTCGACGGTCATGACCAACACCATGTCGAGGTCGGGCAGGAGGTCGGCGTATGGGGCCCACGGCGTCCCGGGCTTCAGCGCCATCGGAGGGCGCAGGCGCCGAGGCGCGACCGGGCCAGGGCGCGCGGGTCGGCTGCCGCCTCGACGTGGAAGGGCACCGACTTCGCCCCGAGGTCGGCATACATCGGCGCCCACCGGTCGGGGTCCTCGATCATCAGGTGGGTGTCCACCGGGGCGGGGCTGACCTCGACGAGACGGGCGACGACGGGCAACCCCAGGGTGAGATTGGGGACGAAGTGGCCGTCCATGACGTCCACATGGGCCCAGTCGGCGGAGGCGATCTTGCTCGAGTTCGGCCTGGAGATTGGCGAAGTCGGCGGCGAGGATGCTCGGCGAGATCTGCACGGCGTCAGCCTAACGGGACCCGCCCTGGTGGAACATGCCGAACGCCCCGGGGGCGGCGACTCCGCGGGGCGTTCGGTCGAATGCCAGGCTTTCGGCCGGATGCCGTCCCTCCAGGTCGAGCGGGCCGGGCTCACCGCCTTGACCGGGTACCACGTCGGGTCGCCGTAGAACTGGATCTTGCCGGTGCCCTTGGTCCGATAGGTCCCGTGCGCCCACCCCACATAGGCCGTGCCCCAGATCTTGATGACGTTGTAGCGGGTGCCCTTGGCGGGGTGCCCACGTCGACCCAACGAGCCCCGTACTTCCGCTGGACGGTCCAGCGACCTTGCAGGCCATAGACAGTGGCCGTGCACGTCAGGTCGCCGTCGCCCTGATCCAGCCCCGCCGAGATAGGGCGGGCGTGGATCGTGCACGTGGTCGGCGCCTTCGCCGCCCGCGCACTGGCTCGTCCTGGGCCGCCGATGCTCCGGTCGCACCGGCGATGAGCACCGCACCGCTGGCGGCGAGAACGCTCGCCTTGCGCATCACACCCATAATCTGTCTCCTCCCGGCCCCGGGACCTGCGCTCGGGGTGCCGTCGGTCAACGTGGCAAAGGGCGACGCGCCCGACCATCCCAGAGGGATGGGCGCCTCAATCGCGACGGCGCAGCAGGGCGAGGAACATCCCGTCGGTGCCGTGCTCATGCGGCCAGAGTTGGACCGCCGGGCCACTCCCGAGCGTCCCGGTCCATCCATGCGTCACGGCCTCGACCACCGGGCGCACGTCGACGGATTCGACCTCCGGGTGCCGTCGGAGGACGTCGGCGACGACGAAGGTGGTCTCCGGCGAGATGCGGACTGCAGGTCGCGTAGACGACGATCCCGCCCGCGCGGCCGCCGCCACCGCGCTCCCGAGCAGATCGCGTTGGAGCACACCGAGATTCGCCAGGTCCGCCGGGGTGCGGCGCCACCGCCCTCGGGTCGGCACGCTGGGCGCCCAGGCCCGTGCAGGGGCGTCGACGAGCACCCGGTCGTATGCGTCGCGGGCTCCAGGCCGCCCAACCTCCCGGCCGTCCCCGGTGCGCACCTCGAGTGCGGCCGGCGCCCTCAGGAAGCGGGCCGCGGCGGCGCGAGGGTCTGGCGGACGAGGTCGGCCCGGTGTGGGGCGATCTCGTTGGCGACGAGATCCGCCCGCATTCGAGCGCCAGTGCCGCCAGCGGGCCGGCCTTGCCCCCGGGCCCGGCGCACAGGTCCAGCCAGCGTTCCGGCCGGTCTCCTCGTGCGAGCCGAGGCCCGTGATCGACGTCCGTGGCGGGGCCGATCCCGCGGTTGCCCCTTGCGGCGCCGAGGGTCGGCCGCCGACACCGGACCGACCCTTGTGCGGCCTGGCCGCCGCGAGGACCAGGGCGACGACTGTGAGCCGGCGTCCTGCACTGGGCCTGCGCTTTCGCCCGTCCCGCACGGGGCGATCGACCCCGGGTCGCCCGCGGGCTGGACGACCGCTGTCGGCACGTGATGGTGCCGTCCTCCCCCAACGGCGGTCAACTCCTCCACGGAACTCAGACCGGGTCGGGCAACGGGTGAACTCGGAGCGGCGTTGTCGGCGGCGAGCAGCGAGACCCAGGTCGGAGTCGACTGTCGCGGCCGAACTGCGATGATGCCCGAGGCGCGCTGCCGCAAGGCCCGACGATCCACTCCCGGTGAGTACTCGAGGGCGAGACCGACTCGTCGGGTCGTCCACTCCGTCGAGGACGCGGACTCGCCAGGCGGCGAGATCGGCCTCGCTGATCCGTCGCAGGACGAAAGCGTTGACCGGCCCTGCTGGCACCGATCCTGCTGGACCGCGCGGGCCAGGGCCACGCTCGTCGGCAGCGGCGTGCGGAGGCACCCGCATGCCGAGCAGTTGATGGGCGCGAGCCGGAGGGTGTCGAGGACGCCGCCGTGTCGATGCGCGCCACCGGCCGGTCGGCGGCGATGGCGATCACGGCGTCGTAGAACCCCTTGAGGCGCGTCGCGCCATACGTCAACTCGCGTCGCAAAGGCGGCGCGTCGCGGCCCGTGCATGCGTCTGCGGCGGAGCTCTTTCGGCAACTCGATGTTGGCATTACCCGCCCTCCGCGATCGCCCGCATGACC
>JADJEA010000022.1 GCA_016702415.1 Nostocoides sp. | reverse complement strand
AAGACACGCCATCCACGCCAGCCACGATGGTGGCCGCATACCGTGCCAACAAGAGCCTGCCCGCAACACCCCTGCCCGCGGTGGATTTTAACCATGACGGCCTTGATGGCGCGGCACGGCGCAGGCCTTACAGCAACGCCGGCGATCTGGGTCGAAACTCGGTCGGGGGGGAAAAAGGGGAGGCGAGGAGAACCCCGAGAACAGGTGCCTTTGCCACGATGTACCTCTCCAAGAACGCCCCCGCGGTGAGCTGTCGGGTTCAGGTGGGAGTTGATCACCCCCGGCATCTCGGCCCGGCCCGGTGATGAGGGCTGGAAGGAATCCCCCTGCAGAACTTCACGCAAAGGGCGTCTCACCACGGCCTCCCACTAAGACCATCCCCGCGCTCCTGCCTGGCGGTTTGAAAGGCAAACCCTCGGCGGTGGTGGCGGGACTCGGCGATCCGCTTCAGGGGGCCGCCCGGTGCTGGAGGCGAGTGCCCAAACTTTAGCCGACCGGACCCCCCCACGATCACCAAGGTCACGGAATGGCGTCCACACAAGGTCCCGACCACGCCTCTGCGGCTGGCGATCAACAGGTATGCCGCGCTGACGCACATGCCGGATCGTCGTGACCGCCAGGTCAGGCTGCTTAACGCCAGAGGAACTGAACACGTAGGCGGCGTCCCCGGTCGGCACAACGGCTGGGTTTACCGCGATCCTGAAGCGGGCGCCCTCCGAAAGTCGCGCAGATGTAATTTTTGCTGGGAGACTCACCTACTCTTCAACATCACTCCCCAGGCTGAATAGCCGCACTGCATGTGCCGAGGCAAGCGACAACGAGGTGTGATCCACCTGGACCCCGGCTCCCCGATCCAAGAAAGCTGTTAAAGCACGACCAAAAGTCGCCGGACGCCTTGGCCCCCGCGATGGGGCCGTGATCTGCTGACGCCGAGCACCTCGGTGGCGGGGTTCCTCGCCATCTCGTTCCGCCGTCGTGTCGCGCCGTACCCGCACCCGCCGAGCTCGAACGGCCCCGAAATGGCGGGGTACCATAGGGCAGAGCGCGTGGAATCTCCGACGAGAGCCAGGATCATAAGCTCGACCTCATCGCTGATGACGATGCTCCACCGGCACGCCTCGGCGTGCGCATAACTCCCACTCCAACCCCGGCACGTCGGCGACCAGCCACACTCGGCGAGGCTGATTAGCCTTTGCACATCACCCCAGGTGCCCGCCCGGCCACCCGGCTCGCGGAACTCGAGGTGGCGGTGATAGGTCACGGCGAGGAGGGCGTCGCGCCCCATCCTCGCCACCGTCACCGCATTTGTCTCTGTGCACGGGGTGCCGGAGGCGCTCACGGCTTGCGATGCGAGAGCGCGCACCGGCAACGGATCCCATCTTCCAGGCTCCAGATGGTCCACCAGATACATCTCCGTAATTGTCGATCATGTCGGTCACGGGGAGCTGAAAGCCTCTCACCGATGGCGGCGGCGGCAGCGCACGATGTGGTGGCTGATCGCGACTAGCCTGACGCTGACCACGCTTCTGCTCTACGACGACAGCCCACGGCGGGGCCGTGGTTCCGCTCTTCGTCTGCGAGCCAGCCCTCTGGGCGGCCGCTGGTGCGCTGCCGCAGGCCCGCTTGCTCACGCGTCTCTCCGCTCACTTTGCATCGACGCCGACCTCCGACAGGTGTGCGCGTGTCGCTCGTCTCGTCCGGAGTAGTGCTGCTTTTTGACCTGTGGTCCCAGCCACAGGCAGCTGAGGTCCGTGCCGGTTGCCGTGCATGTCACGGCCGAGACCCCGCCGTATGGACGTCGCCGGGGAAAGTTACCCGCTGTCCGGGCCACGGCCGCTCTGAACTAGCAGGGCGGGGGGCTCTGTTGGCACGACAGGCACAGCATACGCGATCGGGCCTGGAACACAGTGCGGACGGTCGGCGGGACGCCCTATCCCGAATTATTCACGCCGTTTTTCGCGCTTAACGACCGCTGAAAGCCTGGGCCGGCTGCCCGCACCGGGTCGCCTGATCGGGCTGAACGCCGTCCTCCGACGACATCCTGATGGTTGAGGATTCTGTATGCTGGCGGCGGAGGGTGGTGGCACAACCCGAATCGGCCGCCCCGCGTACCTGCAAAAATTCTGCATTAAGCGTGGCTTCGACCACGGCGAAGCACCGCGACCAACCGGACCTCGACAGCGGCGGCGCAACGGCTGTCCGCAGCCTGGTTCCGGCCAGGTGCATCCGCGGGGTTAGCCGGCGGACCTGGCCGGCTCCCTGCGGCCGGCAGCCCGGGCGCGACGACGGCTATTGTCTCTCCCTCTTCCGAGTTGGCCACGGCGAGAGTTCTCGCCGACGTGTTGTAGCATCACCCGGCCTCGGCATTCAGACGACCTGCGGCGGATGGCGGGGATGGTTTATGACGAGCCGAGAGTGCGGGCTTCGAAGAGGCGTGGCCCACGGGGCGACTTGCTGGTTCTTCCCGCGTTCGTCGGTGCGGGGATGCGCCAGCTGGCCGCGACCGGCTGGATCCACTGGCGGGTGCGGATGGTGGGCGACGAAGCTGCCACCACCTCGTCAAGGAGCAGCACGTCTGGTGGCCGCCAGGCACCCGGCACTTCATGGCGCTGCTGGCCGACGGTTATTTCGCTTTCCAGCTCATACGGCTGGCTGAGCGATTTTGGCGGCACCGGCACCGACGCTGCCCTACTCCCGGAATCAAGCTGGCCCGGTCGGGCGAAAGCCGCGGTTCCGACCCGGACGGTGCCTATGCGCGTACCGTTGGGTCCGCGAGCTCGCCCACGTGCCCGGCGCGGACTGCCCACTTTTTGAGCCGTGGCGCCACCCGCTGGTGTCTGCACCGGTTGCTGCCCCACCCGGATCCTCGACACCACGCCGTCGAGCGCTGCCCGAGGAAAACCTGCTTGAAGTATGCCGCGACCCGCACCACGGAGAGCGCGCTTTGGCTACCCATCGGTTTCGGGAGGTCGCCACATACCGCCGAACGGGAACTGGCCGAAAAGGAACGCGGAGCGGAGTGCGATCAAGGGGTGATCACCCTCCCAACCACTTTGCTCCGTGCCGCCATCGACTCGCCAGCGCACGGTCCCCCTTCCCCCCCCCCCCCCCCCCCCCCCCCCCCCCCCCCCCCCCCCCCCCCCCCCCCCCCCCCCCCCCCCCCCCCCCCCCCCCCCCCCCCCCCCCCCCCCCCCCCCCCCCCCCCCCCCCCCCCCCCCCCCCCCCCCCCCCCCCCCCCCCCCCCCCCCCCCCCCCCCCCCCCCCCCCCCCCCCCCCCCCACGGTCGGCCACGTAAGGACTGGGCGGGCGGCATACCCTCGGGGTCGTGACTGAGGTGGAAGTGTGCACGAGCGCGCCGTCCCCTGCCTCGGCGCTGCCCCGCGATCTACGAGCTCGTCGTGGCGCTGGCGGGTCTATGACAAGGAGCCCGACGCGGTCGCCGGCGGCGTCGATACGACCTGCGCGCGCACCTGTTCGGGCAACGCCACGGGTGTTCATTTACCGCCACGTATCACGCCGAGGTGAGCACGACGACGCGGGCGGGTGGATGTTTAGGGGATAGCTGCATCTGGTACGTCACGTTCTCGACCTGGAAGGTCCGGCACGAGATCTGGCTGGAACCTGTTCTCGTGACCTGCGGCGAGCTGAGGGGCTGGAGCCTGGGAAAGCTGTTGCTCACCGAGTTGGCCGGGATAGCGGTGGGCAGCAGCGGGGCTACCCGAGATTCCGGAGTGATTTAGGTGTTAGTTCTGCGAACACGCCGACGCGGGGGTTCTACGAAGGCCACTGCAGGCGCAGGAACGCAGGACGAGTGGACCGTGTGGCGCACCGACGGCGCAAACCTCCACTGCTTCTCGGATCAGGCGCTCCCGAGCCGGCGGCGCCGAGGCTAAGCCCGGAAACCTGCGAGTCAAGCGCTGAGCGCTTCGGCCTGATCGGGTCGAAGCGGGGGACCCAGACCTTCAGCCACGCCGCGCCGGCCCAGGCCACGACCCCCATCACCACCGACGCCGTCCCGAGCGAGGCGAGCACGGCAACCGCCGACACCAACGCCGGGCCACTCTAGCCCAACCGGTATCGCCCATCGGCCGCCAGCCGCCGAGGGAACCAGAGCCCGCCCACCTCCGGCGAGGCATCGGCACCGAGCGTCATCAGAATCCCGGACCCGATGCCATTGCCGATCCCCAGGACCGTGGCGACGACAACTAACGCCCAGAACGTCCCGGCGAACGGCACGGGGACATCCCCAGCCGCAAGACCAGCATCGACGGCACGGCGAGGGATATAGACCCGTCCCAAGCGGTCCATCTCCCAGCCCGCCGGATAGAACAGCAGCATGTCGGCTGCCCCCGACAGCCCGAAGACGATGCTCGTTGACGTGGCGTCCAGCCCGATCGCCTCCGCCCACAGCGGCACGATGGCGTTGCGGGCAGCCCGGGTCGCGGCGACGGCGATGACGCCGAACCCCAAGGTGGTGAGGACCCGCCAGTGATTCCCGCAACGCAGGCAACACCGTGAGCGACCCCACCTCCCCTCGCGCGAGCCGCAACGTCGACGCCCGGTCGGCCCGATGGGCGGCGTCACGAACGGCCGGGTCATGATCAAACGGACACGGGCCCAGCGGCGACCAGAGCGGCTGCTGCCCCCACGGCATACGGGCCGTTGCTCCCCCACCACGGGAGAACGAAGGCGCGCCGACGAACGGACCCACGAAGATCCCCACGCGATGCACTCCCCGAGCGTCATAGCGCCCGCGCCCACAGAGAGGGCGCGACCGCGTCAATCAGGTAGGCATGCCGCGCCAGCCCGAAAGACCGACCTCGTAAGCCCGGGCGCCAATACCGCGGCGGCGGGTGTCACCACGGAGGGCGCCAGACCGGAGCAGTCGTGCCGACCTCTTCGGCGACGCTCACAGCAATCAAGGCGCGCCACTCGCCGAACCGGGCCGTGAGCGCACCCGCCAGACGGTCGCCGCGAGCATCCCCACCCCGAGCAGCGACACGATGACCGCAGCCGTCCCGACACTCGCGCCGAGATCGCGCGCGGTGAGCGCCAGGACGGGCAGGACCGCGCCGGTCCCGATGGACGACAGCACCGTCGGCCCGTATGCCGCGACCGCGATCGGCCGCAGCCTGGTCACCTGGGGGGTGCTGCTCACCCCCTGCACGGTATACCGTTCGGCCAAGCGAGGCGGAGGAGTTTCGCTCCCCGGAGAGCGTCAGCGGGCGGCGGCGCTCGGCGCGGTAGCCCAGCAGGACGAGGACGATCTGCGCGGCCGTGATCGGCGCGCCCAAAATGGCCCGCTCGACCGGGGACGGCGTGGCGAGTTCATCGCGAAGGACACCGGCGCGCGCTCCGCCAAGCCGGTAGGACCGGGCGCCGCCACCGGGCCGGCGGCCACGACGTGCCCAGCGACGCTCGACTAACCCCCCACCCCGGCCGAGACCACACTGCCGACCCGGAACCCCATCGGGACGACCCCCTCGTGAGCGCCGCCCCAGGCCGCGACGCCCCAGGGCGCCCCAGCAGCGAGCGCGACCTGGAACCCGGCGACCCCCGCGTAACTCACCGCGGCGGCCTTCCGCGGCCAGGTCGGAGTCACTGGCGTCACCGCATCGCTCGCCATCGTCATGAACCTATCTATGAGAGATCTTGCCTTAGACCCACCTTGACATATCTGTCAGATACAATCAACCGTATGGCCAGGTCCTCGCAAACCCATCTCGCCGTGCTCGGCGCCCTGTCAATCAGCCGATGACCGGGTATGCCGTGCGCGCCGCCATCACCCAGACCCTGGGCCACTTCTGGAGCGAGGGCTTCGGCCAGATCTACCCCACGCTCACCGGGCTCACCGCACGCGGCGAGATCCGCCCCGCGGAGCCCGGTCGGACGTCGGGGAGCCGCTTCCGAGCTCACCGCCGCCGGCCGAAGCCCGACTGCGGGAGTTACTCGCCGAGCTGGCCGCGGTCTCCCCGCCGCGCAACGGCTTGCTGCTGCGCCTCTTCCTCGGAGAACGGCAGCTCGGGTCGGCCCACTGCCGGGTGCTCGTTCAGGAGTCCGCCGACCTAGCCAGCGCGATGCTCGCGGGCTACGCCACGATCCGCACCGAGACCGAGGCCGAGATCGCCGCCGCGCGCCGCGGCCGATGACAAAAAAAAAAACACCGTGGCAGCCGCGTCGGCGTGCGCTACCGGCTGCTCACGCACTCGGCCGGGGGGTATGCCGCGCACGCCACCTCACCTGGGCCGCCGAAACCCTGGCGACGCTCGCGACCCTCCCCGAGCTCGCAGAAACCCCTTGAAAATCGCCCGCGCTGCGGCTTTACCGTCTGCGGTACACGAGGAAGGGAGGTGGTCGGGCGGTGAGTTCCTATCGGACACGTGGGGTGGCTGCGCGTTGGCGCACCGTCCCGGCTATGGGACGTCGACGCGACCCACCAATTCCAGCGGTCGCCGCGGCTCGTGGGTAGGCGCGCCTCGTCCAGCGTGCACGTCGGACCTCCGCCCAGCGGAGACCGGCTTCCCCACGGGCCGTTCCCATGCCCTGGACTCAAACCCAGGGTACGCCGTGCCGCATGGCGGCGTGACACCGTCCACGCGCTCAGGTCGTCCCGGAGCAGAACCTGCCCCGCGCTAGCGCCGGGCGCAGCGACCGGCGACGCCGTGAACACGATCGCGATCGTGCAGACGGCTGGAACGCCCGGCCCAGAACTCGACCTCGGTCGCCCGGATCCAGCCGCCCGACCACGACGGCGGCACCGGCACGTCGTCCAGGTTGCCCCGGTCGGGGGGGTGCGCGGCATACCTGTCAGATTCGGCGAACGGTGCGGCCCGGCTGGCGACCTGCTCGGACTGGTGAAACGCCCGCATGGCGACCCGTGAGCCCCACGGCCGCTGGCTGAAGTAGTCGGCGAGCGCCTCCGGCTCGATCGGCTCAGCCAGCCCACAGGAACCACACCGCCGGGGAACAACTCCGGCCAGCTGACCCGACGCCGCCACGGCGGGAGTTCGCGGCGATCTCGCGACGCCAGTGCACGACCCGGCGTCGGTGACGAAACCCGGCCCGCGCGGGTCGAGGGAAGCGCTATCCGCTTTACGGTCCGCACA
The DNA here is from genome assembly GCA_016702415.1 of Nostocoides sp. GTDB lineage: Bacteria > Actinomycetota > Actinomycetes > Actinomycetales > Dermatophilaceae > Nostocoides_A. Next base: position 1,363 of record JADJEA010000022.1, on the reverse strand, counting down.
TTGGGCGCGCCAGCAGCATCGACCCGGTGGCGAACTGCAGCGCGAGACCTTCGGGGACTCGGCGGCTCGGACTCCTTCCGCCTGGGCCTGGCCGATCCAGCGGGTGAGTTGGGCGTAGGGCGTGCTCGCGAGGTCGGCTTCGTCAGGCCCCTCGCCGGTGTAGTCGACGCAGTCGGTCACCTCCGAGCGTAGGCTTCCCGTCAACAGACGGCGCGAAGGGAAGGGTCCAGGCACACATGGCCAAAGAGCACAATCGTCGGGAATGCGGTCGAAATACGGCGTCAAGTACAGTCCGCCGTCATCGTCGCAGCCAAGGCGCTCAAGGGGCCGGCGACGGCATACGCCCAGAAGAAGCTCGCCGAACCAGAAGGCACGGACGTGCGGCGGCTGCCCAGGCGACCACCCTGCAGGCCGGCACAGTGCTGCGGATCTGCAAGGAAGGTCAGCTGGTGCCGGTCGTCTGCAGCGGCGAGGGGCCGATCGCGTCCCACCCTGTCGTAGAGGCGACCCTGCTTAACTCGTCGAGCAAATAGAGCCCACCCAAGCCAGCGCTTCGTCCCCCGAGAGCCTTCCGGTGACAGCCGAGGACCCCATCACCTCCGCGGGGGGGACAAGCGGCCGGCAAGGCCCGCGCGGCGCTCAAGCGCACGCGGGTTGAGCGCCTGCCCCGGCCCCGTTCCCTGGGCAGGCGGTCCCGGGTGCCGGGGGATGGGGCGGAATCGCTCGGGGGGGACTGCTGCCCACTGTTCCGAGGAAATGCCCTGTGACCGCCAACCGCTCGCCGCCAAGAAGACCGGTTCAAGCCGGGTCTGGAAAAGATAATCGCCTGCGAGACCGAGATCGCCAGACCCGACAAGGAAGGAAGCGCCCTGCGCTACCGCGGGGTCGACATCGAAGACCTCGTCGACAAGGTGTCGTTCGGCCAGGTATGGGGACTGCTTGTCGACGGCGCCTTCGAGCCGGGCCTGCCGCCCGCCGAGCCGTTCCCGCTGCCGGTCCACTCCGGCGATGTCCGCGTCGACGTCCAGTCAGCGTTGGCCCAGCTCGCCCCGATCTGGGGCTTCCGGCCGTTGTTCGACATCGACGCGGAAAAGGCCCGCGAGAACCTCGCCCGCGCCGCCGTCCCGCCCGCTGTATCGTTCGTCGGCCAGTCGGCCCACCGGCGTCCACAAGCCGATGGTCCCCAGCGTGAGGTCGACAGGGCCCGCACCATCGTCAGGCGGTTCGCGATCCGCTGGCGCGCGAGCCCCGACCCGCGGCGGGTCGAGGCCGTCGACGCCTACTGGGTGTCGGCCGCTGAGCACGGCATGAACGCCTCGACCTTCACCGCAGGGGTCATCGCCTCGACCGGCGCCGACATCGC
>JADJEA010000021.1 GCA_016702415.1 Nostocoides sp. | reverse complement strand
GGCGCCCTGGCCGCCTCGGCCTCGTCGAGGAGGTCACCGTGACCGCCGCCGGCCGGCTGGCGTCGTGCGGATCGCCGTCGACCGCGATCTGGCCGAGCTGGCCGCCGACGACGGCACGGTCGGGTCGCGCCGCTGTCCCTCGACGACGTCGCCGAGGCCACCCGCGCGGTGAGCGCCGCGCTCGATGCCGACCCTCAGCTCGGCAGGAGCGCCCTATATCCTGCAGGTGTCCTCACCCGGTGTCGACCAGCCGCTCACCCTCCGCGGCACCTGCGCCGCAATGTGGGTCACCTGGTGCGGCTCACGCGCCGACAGCGCAGTCGTCGCCAGGACGCATCCGAGCCGTCGACGTCGACGAGGTGCATCTCGATGCCGACTGCGGTCGGTGCCGGGGGCAGGTCCTGCTGGCCGAGGCTTCGGATCGGGCGGGTCGTCATCGAGTTCGGTCGATCCGACGAGTTGGCCGACGACGAGTTGGCCGACGACGAGTTGACCGACGACGAGTTGGCCGACGATGGGTTAGCCGACGTCGACCTCGAGGAGGGGCCCTGATGGACATCGACCTGGCCGCACTGCGGGCCTGGAACGCGACCGCGACATCAGCCTCGACCGGCTGATCCCGCGATCGAGGCAGGCCCACCCGTCGCCTACCACCACCGCGGCTCCCGCAAGCATGCGCGGGTCGAACTGGAGCGCAGAGCGGGCACGTCGTCGTCTGGGCGCGTGAGGAGGGTGAACTGCCCGCTGTGGTCGAGGGCGAACGCCCCACCGCGGGCCGGTCGGCCGGGTTCGACGACACCCGCAGGGCTTCTGGTCGGGTGGCGGCCGCCACGGCGCGCCGGTCATCGTGCAACGCTTGCGCGACCTCGAGGACGAGGGGCCATCCTCGGCGGCATTTCAAGGGCCGTGAGGGTGATGTCGTGTCGGCATCGTCCAGCAGTCGTCGGACCCGCGGAACGTCCTGGTGGACTTCGGCAGCGTCGAGGTGTCCTCCCGCAGGCCGAGCAGGTGCCGGGGAGACCTACCGGCACGGTGAGCGGTTGCGTTGCTATGTCGTGAGTGTGAAGCGTAAGGGCTCAGGGCCCGCAGATCTCGCTATCGCACCCACCCAACCTGGTGCGGGCGCTGTTCAAGCTCGAGGTCCCCGAGATCGCCGACGGCGCCGTCGAGATCGCCGCGATGATCCGGGAGGCGGGGCATCGGACAAAGATCGCGGTCCGGTCCACCGTGCCCGGGGTCAACGCCAAGGGGGCCTGCATCGGCCCGATGGGGGCTCGGGTGCGTGCCGTGATGAACGAGCTGGGCGGGGAGAAGATCGACATCGTCGACTACTCCGACGACCCACGCGAGTTCATCGCCGCCGCCCTGTCACCGGCGCGGGTGCAGTCGGTGGAAGTCGTCGACCCGCAGCTGCGGGCGGCCCGGAGCGGTCGTCGGACTGCCAGCTGTCCTCGCGATCGGCAGGCCAGGGCAGGCGCCGCCTGGCGGCCAAGCTCACCGGGTGGCGCATCGACATCCACTCCGACACCGGCGAGGGCTGGACCGTCCTGGCGCGGCTCCGCCACAGGGGCCGGCACCCGTCGAGGCCAGGTGCGCCGCCCGCTGGGGGCCCGGGCGAGCAGGTGCTCCGCCTGCGGCCCGGCGCCGAGTGGCGCCGCTGCAACCCCAACGGCGGCCGGTCGCCCACCGGGGTCGGTGGCCCCGGCGGCCCCGACACACGCCGCGATCCCGCCCGCCCCGGCAGGGCGGCGACGGACGCAGACGGGTGGTGCGCGCCGAGCCGCGCGGACGGGGTAAAGACTTCATGCCGACCGACGGACTGGACTCCGGGCGACGGCTCTAACGCACCTGCATCGGGTGTCGTCGCGCACGGATAGCTGGTCGGTTCTCGTGCAGTGGTCGCAGGCGCGGGCGAGTCGACGACACCTGTCGTCGTCGTCCTCGACCACGTCACCAGCTCCCCGGGCGCGGCGCATGGCTGCATCGGACCCCGGCTGCCTGGCCGGCGCGGTGCGCAGACGAGCGTTCGGAAGCCCTGCGGCCGCGGGGCCCCCGACGTGGCTACTGTCCGTGGGCTGTCCGCCGCCCTTCAGCGTGAAGAAATGTCCGTCCAAGGATCGGGAGATTGAGATGAGCCCCCGATGACTACCCAGTCATGAAGTCCCCCACCAGCTGAGGCCCGGACAGATCGCCCGGGCCAGACAGGAGAACCGTGTCGAAGGTCCGGGTTTACGAGCTCGCAAAAGAGCTCGGACTCGAAAGCAAGCAGGTACTCGAGAAACTGAGCGATATCGGCGAATTCGCCCGCTCCGCCTCCTCGACCGTCGAAGCCCCCGTGGCCCGCAAGTTGCGGGCATCGCTGGGGCGGATTCCGCCGGCAACGTCGACGCGCCCCGCCGCACGTCGTCGTCCTCGAGTGTGGCGCGGCCCGCGCCCACCCGCTGACGGGCCCCGCGCCCGCGGCTGCGCCGGCGGCGGCCAGGCCCCGGTCGCGGCTCCTGGTGGCGGTACCTCCCCGCGCATCCGCGGCAGCGCCAGTGGCTGCGCTCCCGCAGCAGCAGCGCTGCGGCCGCCGCCCCGCCGCACCCGCCCCCCGCGGCGCTCCGGCTGCGGCCGCTCCGGCACCCAGCCCGGCACCGGCTCCCGAGGCCGCCCCGAGGCCGCATCCGCGGCTGCGGCCAGGCCCCGACCCGGACGGCGCCGGCGGCGCCGAAGCCGGCGACCCCGTCCGGGCGAACAAACCGTTCTCGGGGAACACCCCAACGCACCCCGCGTGCCGGAACCGGCAACAACCCATCCACCGGCAACAGCGCCGCGGCCCGGGGTGGGCCGGCGCGCCGCGTCCCACCCTCGGGCTCGATGCCCTCGGCCCATGGGCCGTCCCTGGCCCGGTCAGATGCGTGGGCCCGGCGGTCCCGGGCGGTGACCTGGCGGTCCCGGCGGCCCGGGTCGTGGCGGTCCTGGTGGCGGTTACGGCGGCGGTCCCGGTCGTGGCGGCCCCGGGTGGCGGAGACGGCGGCGGCCCGGTGCGTGGTGGCCCTCGGGCGGGTTCTCCGGCGCCCGGTGGGCAGGGGGTCCGGGCGGCCCCGGTGGTCGGGTGGCCCGGCGGCGGGTTCTCCGGCCCCGGTGGCCGTGGCCCCGGCGGTGCCCCGCCCTTCGGTGGCCCCGGTGGTCCAGGAGGGCGTCCCGGTGGTCCCGGTCGCGGTCGGCCCGGCGGCAAACCGGCGCGTGCCCGCAAATCCAAGCGCGCCAAGCGCCAGGAGTTCGACAACATGGAGGCTCCCACCATCGGTGGGGTGCGCCTTCAGCGCGGAGACGGCCAAACCGTGCGTCTGGCCCGGGGTTCATCCCTGACGGATTTCGCCGAGCGCATCGATGCCAGTCCCGCCGATCTCGTCACGGTCATGTTCAAGCTCGGCGAGATGGTCAACGCGACTCAGAGTGTCGACGACGACACCTTGAAGTTGCTCGGTGAGGAACTCGACTACAAGGTCGAGATCGTGTCGCCCGAGGACGAGGACCGCGAACTGCTGGAGCGCTTCGACCTGGAGTTGGGGAGGACGAGGGGGCCAGCGCCGATAAGTGCAGGCCCGTCCGCCGGTCGTCACCGTCATGGGTCACGTCGATCACGGCAAGACCAAACTGCTGGACGCGATCCGCGAAGCCGACGTGGTGGCGGGTGAGGCCGGTGGCATCACCCAGCACATCGGTGCCTATCAGGTTCACACCGAGATCGGCGGGGAAGACCGCGCGATCACCTTCATCGACACCCCCGGTCACGAGGCGTTCACCGCCATGCGTGCCCGAGGCGCCAAGGTGACCGACATCGCGATCCTGGTCGTGGCGGCGGTGGTCCTCACCGCGGACGCATCTTTGGATCTGCGCGCCAACCCCGATCAGGACGCCCAGGGCGTCGCGATCGAGGCGCACTTGGACAAGGGCCGAGGTGCCGTGGCCACCGTGCTGGTGCAGCGCGGCACGCTTCGTGCCGGGGAGTCGATCGTCGCCGGAGACGCACGGCCGGGTGCGCGCGCCATGCTCGACGAGCAGGTGAGCCAGGTTCTCGAAGCTGGGCCCGTCCGCGCCGGTGCAGGTGCTGGGCCTGACGTCGGTGCCAGGGGGCCGGGGACTCGTTCCTGGTGGTGTCCGAGGACCGGGTGGCCCGGCAGATCGCGGCCACGCGTCAGGCCCGGGAACGCAACGCGCAGCTGGCCAAGTCGCGGCCAGGCGGACCTTGGAGGAGTTCCTCTCGCAGGTCGAGAAGGGCGAGGTCCAGGAACTCAACCTCATCCTGAAGGGCGACGTGTCGGGTTCGGTCGAGGCGCTCGAGGATGCTTTGCTCAAGATCGAGGTCAGCGAAGCCGTGTCGCTGCGGATCATCCACCGCGGTGTGGGTGCGATCACCGAGAGCGACGTCAACCTGGCGACGATCGACAACGCGATCATCATCGCCTTCAACGTCGGGTACGCCGAGCGGGTGCGCGACCTGGCGGAGCGCGAGGGTGTGGATGTCCGGTTCTACTCGGTCATCTACGACGCGATCGACGAGGTCGAATCCGCGCTCAAGGGCCTCTTGAAGCCGGAGTACGAGACAGTGCAGACCGGCTCAGCCGAGGTGCGCGAGGTCTACCGTTCCAGCAAGTTCGGCAATATCGCCGGCCATGGTCAGCGACGGTCCGTCCGGCGCAACGCCAAGGCCAAGCTCCTGCGCGACGGCGCGGTCGTGTCCGACTCGTTGACGGTGGGCTCGCTGCGTCGGTTCAAGGACGACGCGACCGAGGTCCGCGAGGGCTACGAGTGCGGTATCGGACTGGGGCCGTTCAACGACATCAAGGTCGGCGACATCATTGAGAC
>JADJEA010000020.1 GCA_016702415.1 Nostocoides sp. | reverse complement strand
GAGTGGCTCAAGGCCGAGGTGCGACGCGGAACATCGAGACTCGCGGAAGTCGAAATTGTGAAGGCTCATACTCGGGCAGCGCGTTGGTTGAACGGGCACAAGAGGGATTTGTATGTTCCAGAAGAGGGGGGTCTCCTCACTGACTCGGGTTATACGGGCCTTATGGATTTCGGTCGCGGGGACGGTGTAGCCTTTCGCCACGAGACCATTGGAGAATGGCTAATTGCTGCGGCCATAGTAAAGGGTTTCGTCCTGGGCGGGCAAGCATTGGATGAAAGTCTGGAGTACGTCGTCGGAGACAATGTAAACCGCTTTGTGCGTAGTGGCTTCTCCGAGTTTGGAGTGGCTCAGAGACAGACGGTGGTCACTAACCTGATAGAGCGCTACGAGCAATTGACGGGTAGCCGGGCTGAAGATGTTGGTCGGACGGCTCTTCTCCGTGAGCGGGTTCTCTACTACTTAGGGCGGATTGGCGATCACGCTGCGTTGGCGATCCTAGCTCGGGCGGCTAGCCTCGATCGTTCATTGGTGGTCTGATGATGGTCGGACCGTGGGTTGTCCGCTGGTCTGTTGTTGATTGTGGCATGTGGGTGTGATGGATCGCCGCGTGTCGTTCGCGGTGGTCGTCGTCTTCCACGTGACGAGGGTTTCGGGCTCGGGGTCGGTCCAGGTCGGCAGGTGCGCGTGGGGTCAGGGTGGTGCGGCGGCGCGCGGAGAGTGCCCGGTGACGACGAGGTCAGGCCCAGGGCGCGGTGGGCTGGATGTGGAGGACGGTGTTGCCGGCCGTGTCGGGCGAGGTCGCGGGGGTTGAGAAGACGCGTAGTCGGAGCCGTTTGGGTTCCCATCGCCGGGCGTCAGTGGTCGGGCAGTGCGAGGAGCTCGGTCAGGCGGGCAGGTCGGCGGCGAGCGCGACGATTGCCAGCCAGATCCGGTTCTGGTCGAACCCTTGCAACGGGAGGTTGGCCAGGCCGGTGTCTTTCGCGATCCGGATCCGGTCTTCGCAGCCCGGGCGCGGCGGCGGTGGCGCAGTTCCAGATCCTGCAGTTGGCCGCGGGCTGGTGTTGGTGGCGAACGCGGTCAGCCGGTAGCCGTCGACGTCATCGAATCGGAGTTGGGCTCCGGGGTGGGGGCGCTCACGGCGCACGATGACCCGCATCCCGGGCAGGCCAACCCGACAGACCCTCCGGCGAGCGGGTCAGTGACTCGACCCGCCCGGCACCTGCCCGGATATCTCCCGTCGGCGTCGAGCGCGGTCTCCATACGTGGTCGGGGATCAGGTGGTAGAGGCTGGCATGACCTCGGGCAGGGTGAACCCGACCGAGTACTGCACGCCGCGGGCGTGGAGCCAGTCCAGGAAGTCGTGGGTATGCCCGGCGCCGTCGGTGCGGACCAGCACCTTCTTCCCCGGCCGGGACGCGTCGATGCCGGGCAACGCCTTCAGGGCCGCCCGGGCGACAGTGATGTGGTCGGCCGCCGTATTCGACCCGGCGTTGCCCTTGCGCAGCACTCGTCAACGGCTCCCCGGTCCCCCGGGGCCGTGGTCAGCGAACGCGACCAGAGGATGAAACCCGAAGGTCTTCTTGAACGTCGGCGCCGCGGACTCCTTCTCGCCGTGCGCCACCACGATCGTGGCGTCGATGTCCACGACCAACGGGTTGGCCGCCGAGATCGCGTGATTCGGTGCCCGTTCACCGACCCGCTCCCAGGCCACGCTCCGGGCGGCCCTGCGGGCGGCGGCGACCGCGCGTTCAACCTTCCCGGCGTCCTTGGCCAGAGCGGCGATCGTCCGCGAGATCGTCGCCTCCGACGCCACCAGCCCGTACACGCCCGGCTCGCCACGGACGACCGCAGCGTCAGCCAGCGCGTCGCCACCCAACGCGACCGCCACCGCCAGATCCAGGACCACCTTGGCCGGGTCGTGCACCGCCAACGGCTTGCGCCACGGCCCCATCGCCTCCCGCAACGCCCGCGCCAACCCAGTGGCCTCCGCGGCGGCCGTCAGCAGCACACCGCCAGCCTGACCGACCGCACCGACCGACGCCGCGTCGACCTTCAGGCGGGGATACAAGACGGTAGGATTACTCACCTGGAAGGTGCTCCTCGAACTGGATGACATGACGGCCTCGCAATCGCCATCGTCCCAGCTCAGGGGCACTTTTCACGTCACCGGCACACCACCGTCCGACCGGTGCCGTGAAATCTCTAGGCTAGAGAGGAAGACTCCGCTCTTCTGAGGCTGCTAGTTTGGGTGCCATTCTTTACGGGGACTTGCAGGCGGAGGAGGCGTTCGTTCAGCATCTTGGGACATCGGAGGAGATTTGATCAATCGCTCTGTGCAGATGTCCTATTTCCGGGGATGTTGATGTGGATTTGCATGTCCACGTGGACCAAGGCGATTGGTCGAGGACCCGCGCTGCCCTGGTCGAGCGATTGCAGGAAGACAGCGTGAGCAGAGCGACTTCGATTGTGGGACGCGTTAACACTTTTTGTCGTTTGCCTCCTCACGTGGAGGTGGTGCTTTCGGACTCGGATGCGGAGGCACTCGCGGAGAGGGCGGCGCACTTTGCGCGAGACCAGTCTGTTCGTGGGTCGAGTGTCTGGCGCGCTGCATGCAGCGTTGACATTGCGTGTCGCTCCCCGAGAGTCCAGTGACGCCAGCAGTGCGCCATGGTTGACTTGGTAGCGTCCTGCAGCGAGCACCCGCCTCAGGGTGACACCGCGATCCCCTACGTACTGGGAACCGCGCCGCTCAGGTCGGGCACCCCGCAGGCGTCGGCGAGAAGCTTTGCGTATCGCTGGAGGACCGCGCGCAGTTCAGCCAGAGAACCGTTGAGTTCGTCGAGAGGCGGTCCCAGGTCGCCTCATGTGCGGCCGCGGAGAGACCAGTGGGACGTACACACATTCGAAGGCCTCCAGTTCCAGGTGCCAATAGCGGAACCGACGTAGGGCAAAATTCAGGAGCGAGACGGCCAGGAAGCCGAAGTTGTATTGGCCATCGGGCTTTGGTTCGGCAACGGAAGGTCCCGCGCTCTTCAGAATGCGCCGGGTTTCGGCGAAGAGCGAATAGAGACTGGACAAACTTTCGCGCGCGATGCCATGTTGGGAGGACGCAAGGCTGGTGCGTTAGGAGTTCAACGTACGGCTCCCAGGCGGCCCGTCGTTCAGCGTCGTTGGGCTCCCAGGTTCCCTTAAGGGAGAGGAATTTCAGATCTACCCCAACCTCAACGGCTTTTGGCGCCTTCATGCGTTGCCCTCGCTTCCACTGGTGCCCCTAGCGTAGTGCCATGCATCCTCTGGGCTCGTATGAGTTGGAGGGCCTCCTGGGGACGGGCGGTGGTCGCTACCGTGGCCGTGGGAGCAGCTTGCCGCCATCTGGGTGAGCGTCTTGGGGATCGGCTCGCTTCCTATCCTGGGGTGGCCGCGGTCGCGAAACCGACCTCGATGACCTGGCTGGGTCTGCATGTGGCGTTGCGGCGGGCCGAGTGTGACTTGTCGCTGGCTGGGGCGACCGGTTGGACCTGATCGGGCTCTACAAAGACCGAGTGCATCCGCACCGCGGTCCTCCACGCCGGCCCCTACCGCAGACCGCTACGCCTACCGGCAGGTCGCCGTCCGCCGCTGAACCCCCGCCCACGGCACCCAGATCTGCCCGCCCTGCCTCGCCGACACCGGCGCCTGGATCGCTGGATCTCGACATTTGCAGGATCGGCGCAATGTTCGCTGCATCTCGACAGGGTAGATGACACGTGTCCGCGTATGACCTCATGTGTCGGTCGGGGTATGGGCTGACGTGTAGGTCGGTCTTGGCGAGTCGTCCTGCTCGCCTGTTGAGTTAGGGTCACCCTTCGGTTCGTCCCGCGAATGGTTCGAGCCCGAAGGGTGACCTGCTCGTGATCCTCGATGAGGAGTCTTGGATGAACATCCGTCGTTTTCGTTCCCTGCTGAGCGGGGTACGCCGGGTGGCCGGAGATCGCTCCGGGAGTGCGGTTTGTGACTGGCGCACGGTGAAGAAGTACCTGGCTGAGGACGGGCTGACCGGCCCACCGGGCGGTACCCCGCGGGCTGGTACGCAGCCCCGGCTGATCGACCCGTTCGTCGGGGTGGTCGAGGCGTGGCTGCGCGCGGATGTCACCTTGAAGGGCTCGGTGATCCATGAACGACTGGTCACCGAGCATGGGTTCACCGGCTCTTATCAGCGGGTCA
>JADJEA010000019.1 GCA_016702415.1 Nostocoides sp. | reverse complement strand
CCCCGACGCGGCTGCGGACGGATACGACCTGGACGACCTCGCGATCGGCGGCACCCGATTCTGGTGCCACGACGGGATGCGGCGCATCGTCGCCATGCGGCACACCGGGACGGGCGAGGCCGTCGAAATCACGGGGCAGCACCACTACGACCCGCCCCTCGACGCGCGACAACGGCCCCACCGCACAGACGGCACCGTGGGCAGCCTCTGCGCCGGGTGGGACGCGCGGCGTCGAGCATGGGCCGCCGCGCCTGCGGATCGTGACCTGCCGAGCCTTGCCCAAGGCGGTGCGTCATGAGCTTCCCTGCCCGCTACCCCGGCACCTGCGCAGGCGGGCGCCGCATTACCTGCGCCCCGGTCCGCCACGAGCGTCCCTGACCGAGTCCCGACGGCGCGCCTGCGATCACCGAGGCGCCCGCGAGGCCTGCCCCGTCGCCGCGATGCCTCGGCGTGCGCACTCGCGGGCGGGGCCGCGCCGGGCACACGAGTGGGGGGAGCGGGCAGGAGCGGCCACCCACCCGGCAACGCTCGCCTTGCGCCGCGTCCCAAGCGAGGAGTACCGGAACCGCCCCCGCGACTACCCGACCTCCTCCAGCACCCGGTCGCGCAGGGCGCCTCCCGGCAAGGAGACCGCCATGACCACCACCCGGCGTGAGATCCGGTGCCGACTCCAGGTCACCGCGGTCCGGACCCAGCGACCCCCGGGGCGACTCGGCACCCCGTCGCCGCGTCAGGACGCGGCACGGTCGGCAGGACAGCCTAGCGGACCACCCCGCCTGGGGGGGCAGCATCGGCCAGCGCGCCCGCAAGCACCTGGACCAGCTGCACGTGCGACCCCTGCCTCGCGCTACGCCTCCACCGAGCCGCGGCCAAGCTCCGCCGCCACCCGTGACGCTCACGTGCCGTCCCCGACGCGGCGTGGCGCGTCCGTGCTCGGGTGGCGGCTAACCGTAAGCTACTCCCCCGCCTGGCTCGCGTCCGCGACCGGACTCACCCTCGCAAGCCCTGCAGCACCGACCGCGCGAGGTCGCGCCGCTAGGCCGCGGAGTCATCGGCCGCCACCTCGCCCCACTCCTGGTCTGGCCGACATCACCCGCGACCGCCGGCCACGGACCCCATCGGCGCCACCCAGCCGCCTCGGCCCTCGCCGCGATCGGCTGGCCCAGACCGAGTCGCCTGCCGCAGGACCGGCCCACTTCAGCCTCCCTGCCAGCATCGCCCGCGGCGCCCGAAACCGGAGTCGGCCCACGGCTCCACCCCCGATCGTCGACGGCCTTCGATCACCTGCGCGATGACCCTTGGGGCCCACCGTCCGCACCCGCGTGACGCGCCCCGCAAAGCGTGGGCTCCGTCGCGTGGGACGACATCGACGACCCCAACGAGACCCCGACCGGGGTCGAACCCACACCCACCGAAAGGGAAACCGCATGACCCAACCCGCAAACACCGAGCCGCAAGACTTCCTCGCGTGGCTCGCCAGCCAGGCAGACGGCCGCACCGTCGCCGAACTCGGCGACGGACTCGCCGAGCTGGGTCTGCCGCGTCAACGTTACCGGCAAGGAGCGCAGCATCGCCCTGACCATCGTCGTGGAGCCCATGGAGCAAGGCAGACGGCCGAACCACGGTCGTCAAGGACTCCATCAACCTCAAATTGCCGGAGTACGACCGGACCGCGTGATCCACTTCACCGACGAGGGACGGCCACCTCCACCGCAACGACCGCGCCAAATGGCGTTCGGCCCTCCGCGAAGTCCGCGTACCCGCCAAGCCGGTGTCGACCCGGCCACTGGCGAAATCCTCAACACCACCATGAGCAAGATGACCGATGACTGTCATCACCGCCACCGCGGCGGTCGTCGTCCCGCGACGACCCGCGTCGCCGCGGCGCCGCACAGGTAGGGCCAGGTCTCTTCATCGCGGTCGTTTGGAGCCGCCCGCCCGCTCGGTCGACGCGCGCGACCCATATCCAGCGCACGAAGGACCACCCGCGCCGCAAGAACTGGCGGCGTCACCCTCGCCCAGCACGACAGCTTCGGCCCACTCCTCGCCAAGCACGGGATGCCCGATACCGAGCTGCAGGCCGCCAGCTGGCCCGGCAAGGGACAGGGTCATCGCGGTCATCAACGCCCACGAAGGCCGCGCCGGCCACCCCGCATCGGGACGAGGGCCTGGCCGGGTGGGGTGACCATCGCGCCACCCTCCAGCGCGTTCACGTAAACCCCAAGACTGGCGCGACTCGACCGCCAACTTGGCGGGAAGCTGGTCGGACAGCAGGAGTTCGCCGAGTTCGTCGGGCAGCACCTGCCCAACTTCCTCCGCCCTCCGCAGCCGACATGCTCGAACTCGCCCAAACCATCAAGGGTCACACCAAGGTCAGCTTCGAGTCGAGCAAGCACGTCAAGTCCGGCGAGACCGCCATCGAATGGCGCGAGGAAACCACCGCCGCGGCAGGGAAGAAAGGCACACTCGAAATCCCCGACACGATCGACCTCGGGATGCAGGTCTACGAAGGCGGCGTGCCGTACAAGCTCACGGCACGCTTCCGCTACCGCATCGGTGGCGGCGCGCCCTCCGGCTACGTCCCGAGGCGCGCGGCGACGTCAAGCGCGACGCCTTCGGGCAGGTCGTCGGGCAGGTTGCCACTGACACCGGCTGCGAGGTCTGGCGCGGCACTTTTTGTGGTGCGTGCCGCCGGGTCGCACCTTGCGACGCGGCTCCCTGGGGGAAAAAAAAAAAAAAAAAAAAAAAAGGCGCGAGGGAGAAGAAACGGGTGTGTGCCGACCGAGTTCGACCAAAGGCCTTTGTCCATGAGTGGACATCGGATACACGACCCAGAAGCACCCCAAGGTATGCACCGTCTGACCGGACGCCGCTTTCGCGCGCATGTCCTCAAGCGATGACGTGGTGCGGACGCAACACGCCGAGCAAAACGCCATTGATCACCAAGCGCGTCGCCGCAAAGTGGCGCGCGAAAGTTATTGCAGAACTCGTCGCTGGCCGGACTGCTGGAGGACAAGGAAGACCACTGGTCATTGCACGTGCGCGTGCCGCCACAGCGGACACGGACGCGCAGCAAGCGCCGCGAGGATAGTGGCGTCAGCGCGGACGCCCGGCATCATAACTTCTCCAGGTCGTGGACGCCTGATGGGGGTGGTGGTGACATCCGTGGTTCCGAGGTTGACGACACCATTCAGTCACGAAGATGCGTCGGGCGAGCCTCTCCGCGCTGGGCTTATGGGCGGTACTGCGGCTCCTGCTGCATGTCCTACAAGACCCGGACGGGTTCGCGCCGGGCTGGTTCGTGGTGCAACACAGATTACAAGCGGCAAGCTCGCATTGAACTCGTGCGGAAAGGATCGGCTCCTGTGGGAAGGAACCGCCAACTCCTCGCGAACGGGGGCTGGCTACCAGTTCCATGACTGACTCGCACACAGCAATCCGCCGAAATCGAGGCGCGACCAGTGCCGCGCCCAAGAGACCGGCCAGCGACAGTCCCGCGCGCGGTGTACGCCCAGGGCAAGAAAGGTGCCGACGATGACAACGGCCTTCAGGCCAGCCTGTCACGCTGTGAGTCACGCGTGACCCATACACCGTGAAATCCGCCGTGAAGGTCTGGCCCTACCCTGCCCCTGCCCGATCACCTGCCCTGCCCGGCCACGCTATGCAAAAAACATCTAGCTCACCCAAATCAAATCGTCGGTAAGTGACGCGAGAGACCGGCGCGCAACGGATTCTGGAGGATTGGAGGGCGCTCATATTAGACCGAAGCCGAGCGAACGTCGCCGCCGCCCACGCGGCTCCGACCCGACTAGCCCGTCAAGTCGCTCGCGGCCATCTTGGCCGCACTTCGCGTCCACGCCCCTGCAGGACAGCCACCAACTCGCCTACCTCGCCCCGCTGGTCGACCACGGTGTCACACCGGCTCGATTCCGTGAGGACGGCCCCTGGCGCAGATCACCTACGCCGCGCGCGGCAGAAGCCAACCCGGTCGAACAACAGCACGCTACCACGATCACCCAGACCAGGTGATGCCGTGCGCCACGTGCCGCGCCGAAATGGTGCCCGCCACGGCGTCGCAGATCGCCAGGCACATGGCGGCCATCCCGCGCGGTCACAGCGTCCGGGCTGGCCACGATCCCGGGACGAAGGCGTAAGCGCACCCGGGCGAGGGCGGCATGATCCCCGCGCAGTTCAAGTGACCATCGCCCCGGCACATGCCCGAATGCGACTGCCGCGTCTGCGGGGTGCGCTTCGTGGACCGGCTCGGGGTGGACCCGCGAACGCAGGCCGTCATCTTCGCAGCACTCCACGCCCCCGACCAGACCCGTAGCGTGCATTTCCCGCCCCACAGCAAGGCCCACAGCGCGCCGCCCAGGGCTCGACAGGCACTCAGGGACACCCGAGACGCGAAAGGCCCGCAAATCAGATGAGAGACGCGACGTGAACCCCGACCACGCAGCATACCCCCGCTTTGCCGGAAAGCGCTACCTCGCCAAGCTCCGCGCCGAAATCGCGGCCCCGAGCAGCAAACCAGCCGCGCTCCATGCACCGGATCGAAACCCGCGCCGCACGCCGGGGCGTCATCCGCGATGAGCGCGCCGAAGCCGAACGGCTGCGCGTGGAAAAAACCACAGCCCGCGCCGGAAGCGATCCTCGCCACCCTCTCCACTTCCGACCCCACGCCGAAGCACCACCGAATCACCCTCCCGGCGAAGCCCTCACCGAAAGGACCCCCGCACCCAGCAACCACTTCACGCCTGATCCATCAACCGAGAGGAACCCGCAATAGCCGATACCACCCCTGACCCCCGACAGGCCGATTCGAACCTCGTCAGCGCCCGCCGCCCCGCTTTCGCCGCCCAGCCGGACTGGTATCGCCGAACTCCGACTACGACGGGATGCTCGGCGCCGCAGTGCTGGAGATCGTTGGACTGTTCGCGAAACAGGGTCACTCCGGCAGCTCTGCGGCGGCAGTAGTCGCCATCGTCGAGAAGTTGATGCGATTCCAGCCGCTCACCGCACTGACGGACAACCCCGAGGACTGGATTGAGGTAGGCGATGGGGTGTGGCAGTGCCGCCGTGACCCGGCCTGCTTCTCTAGCGATGGCGGGGCGACTTACAAGCGCAACGGCGAACCCGGCGTCATTCACGACTCCGCGCCATACGGGAACCCCGCATGAGCAACCACTTCACGATCACCGGCAATCTCGGACGGGGACGGGCTCAGGGCCCTGCGCTTCACCCCGAGCGGACAGGCCAGGTGGTCAACTTCTCGATCACCAGACACCCCGCGCCGACGCAGCACTCGGGCGAGTGGGAGGTTGCCGGGCGACGGCAACTGTGGGTCGAGGTCGGCGTATTAGAGCGAGGGACACTTCGAAGAGCTGGCCAGGCGGCACGCCAACCTGAGGGCCGCGTCACCGTCACGGGCAGGCTTGGGGTGCGCAAGTACGACGCCAGGGACAGGACGCCGCGCGCACCGTCACGACGCTGCAGGCCGACTCGGTGGCGCTGCACGCTAACCCGCGCCAAGGTCAGGACCAGGGCCGGGGCTTCGACGGCGCAATCCAGCCCCGGCGGCGGATGGGGCCAGCCGCAGCAGCCAGGCGGGTGGCGGGGTGCTCTGCCCGCGAACACCACACCTGAGCCGCCGTTCTTCGCGCCGGAGATCGGGGTGCGTGATCCAGAAGAAAATCCCCACCCTCTGTCGCCGCGACCCGTGGCACCCGCGCCCGCGTGATCGTAAGCGACGTGACCGGAGATGCGGGTGGGTGATCGGTAAGCGACAGCGCGGCCACTCGGAAAGTGGACAGGGTGCGCGATGGTCCATTCAAACGGGGTCGCTGGTGGGCCCGACGGGAGGAGTTAAGCCGGGAGCCACGCCCCTCCGGGATTCGTGGCCGATCAGGACCGGGCCCCGCCACCAGCAAGACCGTCGGCTGCGGGAGCCGATCAGGCAAAATCGCCCTTCGCGCCCTGCGTTACCACGCCGAGGCGCGGGACAGCCTCGCATGACGGCACCCCGGCACCTACGAACTGATCGGCCCCGCGCATCAGCAAGCAACCCCGAAATTGTGCGTCCGGACATCTACTCATCGCGGCCCCAAGGACATGCTTGCCTTCCGGCACGGATCGACGCCTGTGCAGGCGATCGAAACTACCGCCGAGTCAACGGCTGGGAGGGCATCGTCTGGTGGCACCCGGACGGACGAATGGCGAAGCTCAAAGGTCACCCGATCTGGCATGGGCATGGGCGCAGTCCGTGGACCCGTCGGCAAACTTCTCTGACCAGCCTCGGTGCTCCACGTCGACCATCGCGCCCATTGACACTGCCCGTCGCCGCGCTAGTGCTGCTCAAGGTGGTGGACGCGACCGGCGACGTGCGCCTGATCCTCGCCTACAGCGACGGCATGGACTGGATCACGCGGCTCGGGATGCTCACGGCCGCGACCACCAAACGGACGCCCGACCCCGACACCGTGGCAAGACCAAGACGATGATGAGGAGAACTCGATGGTATTGCATCGCGCCTGTATCGCCCGCGCCAACACGTCTTTATCGATGGCGAGGAGTCGCGCATGCCAGGACGATTGCTTTGACTTGCCTGCCGCGCCTCGCCCAGTATGGGCACCTCTGTCTGCGCCTGCCTGAAGCTGAGGCTCGACCAGAGCCTGCAGGACGCGCGGGGCAGGTGGCCGATCCTGCTAACCGACCTCTGCTTATTAAGCCTACGCGCGCCAACTCACCTGCGAGACTGTGGCGCGGGGTCGGGCCGCACTCGCTGGGCTGGGCGACGCGCCTGGCCGACGGCCTCTACATAAAGCGTCCGCTAGCTTGGGAGGGCGGGCGCTGCGGCTGGCGCACCCCTGGACCTGACGCAAGGAGCTGCCCCAACGAAGCTGGATCTCGGCGCTGGTCGAGCGACTGTGCGACGACCACGGAATGGCAGGCCCGCCGCGGCTGCTCAATGGCCCCGAGTCGGACCCTCGCCGGTGCGGGCATCCGCCGTGGCGATTCGACGTGGCGACCGCGTGCGAGTGGCTGCGGGGGCGCGACATCCTGCACCGGGTGGAGATGTACCTCCGGGTGGGTGACGACTTCGAGGAGCTGCGGGAGCCTGATGGGCCGGGCGCACGCCACTGCGGCCTGGCGTGAGGTGGCCCGCCTGCCGCGGCATCCCTGCCCGACCTGCCACCACGCGAGCCTCGTGCGCTATGGCGGCGAGGAGGACGTGGAGTGTCAGACGCCGTGGTGCCAGTCGGTCTTCGAGTGGGGCCGATACGCGATCTGGGTGCGGCGGATCACGGCGGAGAGGCCGGACGCGTGAGACCATTTCCGCATGGTCGGGACGGTGACGACGGGCGAGGCTGCGGCACACGTCGGGGTGTCGCCGATCACCATCAGGTCGTGGGATGTGCGCGGCTACATCACGCCGGTCAACCCCGGCCGGAAGCCTGCGCGCTACCTCCTTGCCGACGTGGTGGCGGCGGACTTCGACAGGCGAGCCCGGTCCCTGGCATGACGATCTCGACGCGCTGGCGCGAGCTGTGCCCGACCTGGCGCTGAGAAGGTGCAACAATTCGGCAATTACTATGCCCCAGGCCGGACGGCCGGGAGCATTCGTGTGCTCAGCCCGACTTCGCGGGAGCTCGCCGTTCGCCACTCGTGCAGCCAGGATGTCCTTCCAAGGCTTCCCCTTCTGAGCGGCATACGCCGTCGAGGGGGACATTCTCCAGCCGTCCTCGTAAACCATCGTGCGCGAGGACTTCACGCCCATGAGTTCAAGGCCGCTTTTAACGCTTTATCCTGGCCCTCCATGCGCACGCCGACAACCAATCGGCATTGCCGCTGCCGCCCTCGAGGACAGGCAGGCAGGCAGGATCAGGGTCAGCGCGAGGACCGATGTGGGTTCTCATCTGCGGAGCTAAACGCCTGCCCCAATCGCGCCGAGCGAACTCCACCGAACGCAACCGCGTCGTCGGCATCGTCCGCCGCGAAGAAACCCACTGCCACCTATACGGCGGATGGGTCGACAAGAAACTCCCCACAGACTACCCGGGTCGCCCCAAATAGACGAGCTCCAACCAGTAGCGTTCGGCGGCTCTGCCTTCGACCGAAAGACTGCCGCCTCGCCCACCCGCTGGTGCAACCGGAAACGCTGGCACCGGCCCGTCGCCATCGCAGCCCGCGAGATCGAGCCATAGCACCACGATTCGACGCGGGCGCTGAGCACGCGATCGACACTCGACCGTCCCCGTCGTCAGTAAGCAATGAGTGACCCGGGGGCTATCCAAAGGCCCCACAGCGGCACT
>JADJEA010000018.1 GCA_016702415.1 Nostocoides sp. | reverse complement strand
CTGCCCGAGACCGCGCTCAAGCAACCGCAGCTCGTGCACCTGCTCTCCGGGCTGCGCTTCCACGCCCACACCTGGCCCGACGGGCGCACCGACAACCCGCGCCTGTGCCGCGACTGCCGCCTCGCGCGCGGCTGCCATTGCTGGTCCTGCGACTGGGAGCGGAGGGGTCGGCGATGAGCGAGCCCTACTACTCCGACGAGCACGTGACGCTCTGGCACGGCGACTGCCTGGACGTGCTCGCCAACCTTCCAACTGCCAGCGTTGACGCCGTCATCACCGACCCGCCATACAACGTCAGCTCACGAAATGGAAGAGACGGCACAATGCCCAGCTCGCTGCGGCGCAAAGATGGCACCCACCGGAAGCTCCAGCGCGACTTCGGGGACTGGGACCGCGAATGGAACCCCGCGCCGTTCCTCGCCCACACGGCGCGTCTTCTGCGGCCGGGCGGTTCACTTATCGCCTTCACTAGCGAGTTCACGCTCCCCGCGTACCTCGACTCTGGCCTGAACCACCGCAACGTCATCTACTGGCGCAAGACCAACCCCACTCCAGCGTTTCGGAAATTGTACGTGCGAGCCGTGGAAATGGCCGTCTTCCAGGTCAACGGCACCACCGGCTGGACGTGGAATGGCGGGGGCTACATACCCAATGTGTACGAGGGTCCGACCGTGACGGGATTCACTGTCGCCAACGGACAATCCCGGTACCACCCGACCCAGAAGCCTCTATGGCTTATGAGCGCTCTCACCGCGCAACACACCATCGATGGTGAGGTCGTGCTCGACCCGTTCGCCGGGTCCGGGACCACCCTCGTTGCCGCAAAGCAAGCGGGCCGCAAGGCGATCGGTGTCGAACTCGACGAACGCTACTGCGAGGCCGCCGCGCGACGCCTGAGCCAGGGTGTCCTCGACTTCGGAGAAGACGCGTCATGACCACCTGGCACGAGCAGGCCGCCTGCCGCGACCACCCCGAGCTCGCGCCCGACACGTGGCACCCCACCGCCACCAGCAGCGACGACCCAGAGGCCCGCGCCGCGATCGAAGTGTGCGAGGCATGCCCCGTCACCGCCGAGTGCCTCGCGTACGCACTCGCCCGGGAGGACGCCCCGGGCACACGGTGGGGGATATGGGGCGGCCTCACCGCAGACCAACGCTCACGGTTGCGCCGACCCGAGCGGACCCGCCCACGCGACGACCCGCGCGTCCAGCAACAGGTCCGCGACCTCGCCGGCAAGGGCGCGACCGACCGTGAGATCGGTGCGCGGCTCGGGATCACCGCGGACTCCGCCTACAGCCTCCGGAGGCGGCTCGGCATCCCGTCCGGCAAAGCGTCCGGGAAGCGGCGGCCGAGTCAGGTGGCACCCCGTGAGCGGCTGCACCAAGCGCGCCAAGCACCTGGACCAGCTGCACGTGCGAGCCCTGCCTCGCGCTACGCCGCCGCCTCGGCAAGCTCCACCGCGCCGGACGCATCACCCCCGTCCCCTCGACGCGGCGTGGCAGAGACTCGACGACTGGCTAACCGCCGGCTACTCCCCCGCCTGGATCGCGTCCGCGGCCGGGCTCACCGTCGAAGCCGTGCAGCATCTCGCCACCAGGTCACGCCAAGGCCGAGGAGTCATGGCACGACACAACGCCCGCGCACTCCTCAGCGCCGACATCGCCACCGCCACCACTGCCTGGACCCCGAATCGGCGCCACCGCCGCCTCCAGGCCCTCGCCGCCATCGGGTGGCCCATGACCAGAGTCGCCGACGAGACCGGACTCCACTTCGTGACCCTCGCCTGCGTGCAGCGGGGCGCGCAAAACCGGGTCGGCGCACAACTCCACCGCGGCATCGTCGCGGCATACGACCGGCTGCACATGACACCCGGGCCCAGCGTCCGCGCCCGCAACGACGCCCACCGCAAAGGGTGGGCGCCCCCGCTCGCGTGGGACGACATCGACGACCCCAACGAGATCCCGACCGGGGTCGAACCCACACCCACCGAAAGGGAAACCGCATGACCAATAGCATTGAGCCGCAAGACTTCCTCGCGTGGCTCGCCGGCCAGGCGGACGGCCGCACCGTCGCCGAACTCAGCGACGGACTCGCCGAGCTGGTCCGCCGCGTCAACGACACCGGCAAGAAGGGCAGCATCGCCCTGACCATCGTGGTGGAGCCCATGAAGCAAGGCGACGGCCGAACCATGGTCGTCAAGGACTCCATCAACCTCAAATTGCCGGAGTATGACCGGACCGCGTCGATCTACTTCACCGACGAGGACGGCCACCTCCACCGCAACGACCCGCGCCAAATGGCGTTCGGGTTCCTGCGCGAAGTCCCCGCACCCGCCGGCGTCGACCCGACCACCGGCGAAATCCTCGACACCCCGAAAGGCAAGTGACCCATGACTGACGTCACCTACGACGCGGCGGTCATCGTCCGCGACCAGACCCGCCTCGCCACCGCGCCAACAGAGATCGAGCCGGGTCTATTCATCGTGGTCGACACGGACGGCGACCACCAGCTCATCGACGCGCGCGACCATATCCAGCGCACCAAGGACCACCCGCGGCGCAAGACCGGCAGCGTCACCCTCGCCCAGCACGACAGCTTCACCGACTACCTCGCCAAGCACGCGCTGCCCGATACCGAGCTGTGGGCCGACATCGACAAGGACCGGGTCGTCGCCGTCATCAACGCCCACGAAGGCAGCGCGGACTGACCATCAGGGACGAGGGACGAGGCCGGGTGGGGAGACCACCGCGCCACCCTCCAACTCGTCACGACCCAAGACTGGCGCGACTGGACCGCCAACAGCGGGAAGCTGGTCGGACAGCAGGAGTTCGCCGAGTTCGTCGAGCAGCACCTGCCCAACTTTCTCCGCCCCTCCGCAGCGGACATGCTCGAACTGGCCCAAACCATCAAGGGTCACACCAAGGTCAGCTTCGAGTCGAGCAAGCGCGTCAAGTCCGGCGAGACCGCCATCGAATGGCGCGAGGACACCACCGCCGCGGCAGGGAAGAAAGGCACACTCGAAATCCCCGACACGATCGACCTCGGGATGCAGGTCTACGAGGGTGGCGCGCCCTACAAGCTCACGGCACGCTTCCGCTACCGCATCGGTGGCGGCGCGCTCCTCCTCGGCTACGTCCTTGAGCGCGCCGGCGACGTCAAGCGCGACGCCTTCGGGCAGGTAGTGCAGCAGGTCGCCGCAGACACCGAGATGGACGTCTGGCACGGCACCCCGTGAGAACACGCCGCCGGGTCGCAAGGTGCGACCCGGCGGCATCTCACCCCACTACTTCCAAGAAAGGGACGGTTGTGCCGACCGAGTTCGACCCGAGAGCCTTTGTCCGAGTGGACATCGGATACGACGAGCACCCCAAGGTTGCACCTCTGACGGACGCCGCTTTCCGCGCGCATGTCGAAGCGATGACGTGGTGCGGACGCAACACGCGGCAAAACGGTCGCATCACCAAGCGCGTCGCCGCAAAGAAGTGGCGCGCGAAAGTTGTTGCGGAACTCGTCGCGGCCGGACTGCTGGAGGACGAGGAAGACCACTGGTCATTGCACGTGCGCCGTGCCGCCACCCCAGCGGACACGGACGCGCAGCGAAAGCGCCGCGAGATGTGGCGTCGCGCGGACGCCCGGCGTCGCAACTACTCCGAGTCGTGGACGCCTGATGAGGGTGGTGAGTGACATCCCGTGGTTCAAGGTTGACGACACCATTCACAGTCACCCGAAGATGCGTCGGGCGAGCCTCTCCGCGCTGGGCTTATGGGCGGTCTGCGGCTCCTACTGCATGTCCTACAAGACGGACGGGTTCGCGCCGGGCTGGTTCGTGGTGCAACACAGATGCGGCGGCAAGCTCGCGGCTGAACTCGTGCGAGTCGGCTTGTGGGAGAACGCAACTCGCGACGGGGAGGCTGGCTACCAGTTCCATGACTGGCTCGACTACCAGCAATCCGCCGAAGAAATCGAGCGCGACCGAATCCGCGCCAGAGACCGCCAACGACAGTCCCGCGCGCGATTGCGCCAGGGCAAGAAAGGTGCCGACGATGACAACGACTGAGGCCAGCCTGTCACGCTGTGAGTCACGCGTGACATACACCGTGAGTCACGCCGTGAGTCACAGCCCCCTGCCCTGCCCTGCCCGATCCTGCCCTGCCCTGCCCTGCCCTGCCCGGCCCATATGCCAAAAAAACATCTGGCTCACCCAAATCCAAATCGTCCAGTAAGTGACGCGCGAGAGGCGCGCAACGGATTGGAATTGGAGGAGCGCTCATGACCAAGACCGAAGCCGAGCGCGTCGCCGCCATGGCCCACGCGCTCCGACCCGACTGGCCCGTCAAGTCGCTCATGACCATCTTGGCCGACTTCGCGTCCACGCCCTACCAGGACGCAGCCACCCAACTCGCCTACCTCGCCACTGATCCGACCACGGTCACCCCGGCTCGATTCCGTGAGGACGGCCCCTGGCGCAAGATCGCCTACGCCGCGCGCGGTGAAGAGCCAGCCCGGTCGAACAACATGCGCTGCCACGATCACCCAGACCAGGTGATGCCGTGCGCCACGTGCCGCGCCGAAATGGTGCCCGCCACGGAGCAGATCGCCGGGGCACATGGCGGCCATCCGCGCGGCCACAGCGTCCGGGCAGCCACGATCAAGGACGAGCGTGAGCGCACCCGGGCGAGGGGCGGCATGATCCCCGCGCACATCGAAGTGACCATCGCCCCGGCTGGCACCCGGCTCGACTGCCGCGTCTGCGGGGTGCACTTCGTGGACCGGCTCGGGTGGACCCGCAGACACTGACCGTCATCTTCGCGGCACTCCACGCCCACGACCAGACCCGTAGCGTGCCATTTCCCGCCCCAGCAAGGCCTAGCGCCGCCCAGGGCTCGACGGGCACTCAGGGACACCCGAGACGCGAAAGGCCCGCAAATCGGATGAGAGAGAGACGCGACGTGAACCCCGACCGCATGTCCTGGCATGCCCGGAGAGCGCTACCTCGCCAAGCTCCGCGCCGAAATCGCGGCCCACGAGCAGCAGGTAGCCGCGCTCCATGCCCGGATCGAAGCCCGCGCCGCACGCTTGAGCGTCATCCGCGATGAGCGCGCCGAAGCCGAACGGCTGCGCGTGGAAGCCACCACAGCCCGCGCCGAAGCGATCCTCGCCACCCTCCCGCCCGACCCCCACGCCGAGCACCACCGAATCACCCTCTGGCAAGCCCTCACCCGAAAGGACCCCCCCGCATGAGCAACCACTTCACGCCTGCCCCCAACCGAGAGGAAGCTGACCGCACCATGCCCCCCGCTCGCCTCGTGGCCTCCCGAGGTGCTCGGGTGGGTGGGTGGTGTTCGCGAAACAGGTCCGTTCGGGCAGTAGTCGCCATCGTTGTTGATGCGTTCGCCTCCCGCCTGACGGACCCCCGGATTGGGAGGCGGGGGGCCGCCCTTCTTAGAGGCTACAAGCGGCGAACCCGGCGTCTACCCCAGCCCGAACCTCAATCACCGGCAATCCGGACGAGACGGGCTCGGAGCCCTGCGCTTCACCCCGAGCGGACAGGCGGTGGTCAACTTCTCGATCGCAGACACCCCGCGCCGACGCAACGCCCTCGGGCGAGTGGGAGGACGCGGGCGACACGCTGTCGGTCGAGGTCAGCGTGTGGGGCGAGGACGCCGAAGAAGCTGGCCGAGCGGCACGCCAACCACCGAGGCCGCGTCACCGTCACGGGCAGGCTTGGGGTGCGCAAGTACGACGCCAAGGACGGGACGCCGCGCACCGTCACGACGCTACGGGCCGACTCGGTGGCGCTGCACGCCCCGCGCCAGGTCCGGGCCAGGGCCAGGCTTCGACGCGCAATCCAACCCCGGCGGCGGATGGGGCCAGCCGCAGCAGCCGAGCGGGTGGGGTGCTCTGCCCGCGAACACCACACCTGAGCCGCCGTTCTTCGCGCCGGAGATCGGGGGTGCGTGGTGAAAAAAATCCCCACCCTCTATCGCCGCGACCCGGCCAACCGCGCCCGCGTGATCGTGGGCGACGTGACCCCCGGATGCGAGTGGGTGATCGCCGGCGAAGGCGCGGCCACTCGGAAAGTGGACGGGGTGTGCACGATGCTCGACAACGCGGGTCGCTGGTGGGCCCGACGGGAGGTTAAGCCGGGGCCACGCCGCCTCCGGGATTCGTGGCGATCGAGACCGACCCCGCCACCGGCAAGACCGTCGGCTGGGAGCCGATCGAGCAATCGCCCTTCGCGCGCTACCACGCCGAGGCGCGGGACAGCCTCACGCGACGGCACCCCGGCACCTACGAACTGATCGGCCCGCGCATCAACGGCAACCCCGAGTGTGCGTCCGGACATCTACTCATCGCGCACGACGCGGACCTGTACCCCACCCGACCTCATCGAGCGCGCCATCACCGAGGCGTGCGACACCATCGCCCGCGAATACGATCTCGTGCTCGACGCGCCCACCGCCCGCACCCCGGCCCCAAAACCGCGCTCACCACCGCAGGCGACCACGACCCCACCAGCGCAGACATGGACCGCGCCACCCGACTAGTCGACCTCCGCGCCCGCACCGCACTAGCGCTCAACGGGTGGTGTCGCGTCGTCATGGAAGACCGGCCCATCACCTCCGCCAAAGCGCTACCCCTCGGCAGCGACGTGCCCGGCATGTGCGCGTTCCTCACCCGCCACGCGCAATGGATCGCCGGCTGGAGACGAGGGCCCAGCGTGCGCCGCGGACCTCACGGACTGCGCCACCGAAGTGAAGACCACCGCCAGCCCGCATCGCCGCGAATGGCTCACCCTCGGCCCCTGCCCGTTCGTCACCGTCGACACCGACGGCCACGGCCACACCTGCCGCGGCCGGGTGCGCGTGCACGTGTCCACCGCCAGCGAAGAGGCAGCGTGCTCCCACTGCGGCCAAGCCGGCCCCGTCGAATGGTGGGAAGTGGTGCTAGGCATTTCCGTGCTCGGTGAGATCGTCGGCACCGGCGGCCTCGCGCGGGCACTGCGGGAGCGGCTCCACGTGACCGTCACCGAGCGCACCCTCCGCACGTGGGCGCGCGACGGCCGGATCACCCCGCACACGCCGTTCGGTCCCATCGAGGACCCGGCGCGACCCCGCCGCGCATGGTGGTTCGACCTGCGCCGCGTACTGGACGAGGTGGCCCTCATGGACCGGGCGTGCACCCTCTGTGGGCGCTTGTTCTCGGGTCGCGGACCCACCTGCCTGCGGTGCCTCGCCACCATGCACGTGGGCCCGATCTTCACGCCGGAGCGGCCCGCCTACACCGTGCGCACCGTGCCCGCCGACCCCACCCCGCCGCGTCCGCTCGAGCGCGCTCTCAGCGAGCGTGACCGGTGCGACGCCACCGACCTACCCGTCGCGTGGTGCGGGTGCAAGCGTCACCGCGCAGGCGCGTGATACCATGCGGAAATCCGGGGTGTTCGCCATGCCCGGAAACAAAGCCACCCGCGCCGCTGACCTTGCGGAAGAGGTAACCGGGATGGGCAACCCGCGCAGAGCGAACTCCACCAAACGGAACCGCGTCGTCGGCATCGTCCGCCGCGAAGAAACCCACTGCCACCTATGCGGCGGATGGGTCGACAAGAAACTCCCCCACGGACTACCCGGGTCACCCGAAATAGACGAGCTCCAACCAGTAGCGTTCGGCGGCTCACCATTCGACCGGAAAAACTGCCGCCTCGCCCACCGCTGGTGCAACCGGAAACGCTGGCACCGGCCCGTCGCCATCGCAGCCCGCGAAATCCGAGCCATAGCACCACGATTCGATGCGGCCGGGCACATGATCGACACTCGACCCGTCCCCGTCGTCAGCCGGCAATGGTGACCCGGGGGCACCCTCAAAAG
>JADJEA010000017.1 GCA_016702415.1 Nostocoides sp. | reverse complement strand
GCCGATCCCGGCCACCGCTAGCCCGAGGTTACGCAGCGGCGCGGGGATAGCGGCCGCGAACTGCGCGACCTTGGAGAGCCCATCAGCGGCGGCGGCAGCCATGGGGGCGAGCGAGTCGCCGAGCGTGATCGCGGCGTCACGGACGTTGTTCCGGGCGATAGCCAGCCGCGCGGCGGTCGTGTCGAGCCGCTTAGCGAACTCCGCCTGCATCGCCGAGTTAGCCTCGGTGGCTGCGCGCCCGGTCTGCAGGGAGTCGGTCAGCAGGTCAC
Source organism: Nostocoides sp. (assembly GCA_016702415.1). Taxonomy (GTDB): domain Bacteria; phylum Actinomycetota; class Actinomycetes; order Actinomycetales; family Dermatophilaceae; genus Nostocoides_A. The sequence continues at coordinate 11,722 of JADJEA010000017.1, read as the reverse complement.
CAGCGCCGGCCATCTTCAGCAGAGCGGACGTCACGCGCACGTCGGACTGGCCGAGGTTCTCCAGCACGGTGAAGACGTCGCCGCCGGACTGCTGGACGCGCGCGAGGCCCTTAACGAACAGGTTCATGGCGTCAGCGGGTGACTCCGAGAACGCGCGGGCGAAGTCGTCCGCGCTGATCCCAGCGACCTCAGCGAACCGTTCGAGGTCGGCGCTGCCGGTCTTGACGGCCTTACTCATGTCGATGAGGACGTTGCTGATCGCGGTGCCGCCGGCCTCAGCTTCGACACCGACCGAGGAGACCGCGTTGGCGACGCCGAGCAAGTCGGCCTCAGTCATCCCGACAACCTTGGCTGCGCCGGCGATGCGGGAAGACATCGCCAGGATGTCGCGCTCCGTCGACGCGCCGTTGTTGCCCAGCGCCACGAGCGCGTTAGCGAAGCGGTCCACGCCTGCGGTGCCCTCGCGGTCGAGGGTGCCCATGACGTTGCTGATCTGCGCGATAGAGGTGGCGGCCTCGTCCGCGGTGAGGTTGGTGGTCTCGCCGAGCTTGATCATGGTCTCGGTGAAGCCGACGACATCGCCGGTGGCGACGCCGAGCTGGCCGGCTGCCTCGGCGACGGCGGCGATGTCGTCGTGCGTCGCGGGCAGGGTCTTGGCGAGCCCGCGGAGCGAGTCCTCCATCTCCTGCCCGGCGCCGTCGACGGACTTGGTCACCCCGGCCCAGGCGGACTCCCAGTCGACCGCTGCTTTGCCGGTTGCGACCAGCGCCGCGCCGACGACGAGCGCGCTCTGCGTGGCCGTGCGGGCGGTCTCGTCGAACGCCTTGCGGCCCGCGCGCTGTGCGTCGGCCGCCTGCCGCCTTGGCCGCTGCTTCGCCGCCGCGGCCTGCTCACGCTGGACGCGGGTCGCCTGCTTGGCCGCGGACTCGGTCTTGCGCCCAACGTCAGCGGCGGCCTCAGCGGCGCGCTCCATGTCGGCGATGAAGGACCGGACCTCGGCCTCGAGGACCGCCTTGGTGACGCGATTGACGCCGGACACCTACTCACCCCTTCGGCCTCGATGGGGTGTGCTACATCGCCGCTATGCGCGCCTCCATTGCGTCCCGCTCGGCCTGCGCCCGCGCGGGGTCGAAGGCTAGCGGGTCGCGGGCTGCCTCGCCGTCGGGGAGCAGCGCGAAGGCGAGCATGGTCTCGGGGCCGGTGTCCTTGTGCTCAGCGTAGAACGCCGCCCGGGCAGCGGTGACGTGGCACGTGGTCACGCGCGCCTGCCACCGGCCCTCGGTGTCCTCGTCGCTGCAGACATCCAGCGGCGACCCGCACTGCGGGCACAGCGTCTCGCGGTGCGTCTCGTAGGCCAGGTGGAGGTCCCGGTCGGTGTCGCCCCACTCGGGCCAGGGCAGCCCGAGGAAGCGGCCTACCGGGACGCGGTATCGGTCAGCTACTTGGAGCGCGCGGAGGAGCGGCGCCGCCCGCGGTTGCCGGAGCGCCGCTGCGAGAAATCCGCGCGGAAGATGCCGCTGGACTGTGACTCCTTCGAGTTCACGAACGCCATGGCGGTCATCAGTTTGCGTACCTCGCCCTCGGCGCCAGCATCAGCCATCTGCCGCAGCGCCTTAGCGGTCACCCCGGTCGGGGAGACGATCTGCGCGGCGAGCTGCTCGTAAAGCAGCGGCTCGCGCACCTCGTAAGCCAGCTCGGTGATATCCCGAGCCTCATCCTTGGTCAGCGTGACGCCGAGTGCTGCGGCAGCCTTGATGCGCAGGTCGACGATCCAGTCCGTCGAGCGAGCCTGGACCTCCCACCACGTGCCGCCGTCTTCGTACTCGCGGCGCAGCGCCTCGAAGTCGTCGATCAACGGGTCGACGTTGGTGCCCTCGGGTGCGGCCTCGATACGCGCAGCAAGCGCCCGCATCCGGGGGATGAGGTCGCCGCCGCGGTAGATCAGCACGGCCTCCCGGTAGGCGCGGACACCGGCCAGGAAGTCGGCGACGTCGAAGTCCTCGACCTTCGCCTCGGGGGTGGTGTCGACGTGCGTCACCGCGGTCGGCTCGTCGTCGTAGAGGGCGCGTCCTGCGTCGGACATGGGGTGTGCTCCTTCGGTGAGTCGGCGAGTTGGTGGTGAGAACCCTGGCCGCCGCGCCTCACCGGTGCGCGACGGCCAGGGGGTTAGCGGTGAGGCGTCAGGCCCCGGCTGCGACAGCGCGGAAGGTCCAGAAGTCCTCGACGGCGGTCGGCACCTCATACGAGATGTATGCCTCGGCGCTCGGGTCGCGCAGGTAGTCGACCGTGAAGCGAGCGCCGATGCGAATCTCCTCGGCGGCGACCCATGCGTCGGTCGCCGGCTTGTCGGTCTTGCGCATGTATGCCCAAAGCGTGGTTCCGCGCTCCATGACCGCCTCGAAGAGTTCGTCGTCGGCGGGGTCGATTCCGCCGGCTTCGAGGTAGTAGCGCCAGAGCGTGAAGGCCAGCTCGGCGTTGGAGTCGGTGAACGCTTCCTCGTTCGAGCCGCACAGCGCCTTGGCGCTGGCCGTGCCGGACGCGGTCGGGGAGAAGCGGAAGCCGTCCGAGAGGACCTTCTTGCACGCCTCGATCCCAGCATTGAGCTCGGCGACCGTCGGGGCCGCCTCGTTGGCGGGCTTGGTCGTCAGAATCGTGAGCTTGATCTTCTTGTCGGCGAGGACACGCTTGCCCATCGTCATGCCTCCTTAGTGGCGGGGTCGTCTTGCTCGATGTCGAGGTCGACGGCGTCGCCCTCGTGTGCGGTCTCGCCGGTGCTTGCCGCAGCTTGTGACGCCTCGCGGGCGCGCTGCTCGATGGCGGCGCGGAAGCGGGGCGTGAGGGTGAATCCCTTGCCGAGGGTCGGGTGACCCAGCCACCGGCTCGGGATCTCCTGGATGCCGCCCGCGCGGTTGCGCACGGGCACGAATTCGGGCAGGTCGGCCAGCGACAGCTCGGGGCTGTCGTCGGCGGCACTGTCGGCCTCGCGTCGGGTCATGGGGTGGTGCCTCCTTCGGGGAGCCAGATTAGGCCGGTCCACAGCAGCGGCGAGTAATGCCGGCTGGGGGTGAGTGCGGTGTCGTGCCGCACGGGGCCGGGGTCGTAGTCCTCCGGCTCGGACAGCGGGCCGGTGCACAGGCCAGCGACGCGCGGCTCCGCGTCGGTGAGTGCGGCCCGGACGCGGTCGATAGCCCGCAGCGCGCGGGCAATGTCGCCGCCGGCGGCGGTCACCTGGAAGGTGAGTCGAACCTGATCGGACGGCCCGGACAGCGACACGCTGCGCCGGTTGCCGGGGGAAGGGTAGAGCGCAGCATACGGGCGGGCCGCGCCGTCCTCGTCGGCGACGGCAAGCGGCTCACCCAGGAACGCGCCACCCTGCCCGATGCGCCCAGCCAGCAGCGCAAGGACGGCGCTGTAATAGCCGTCAAGCGGGATAGTCAGGGTCACCCGAGCATCCCGCCCATGAGCCGGTCGAGGGCGGTCATCCACGTCCCGACGTGCCGGTCGTATGCCGGGCCGAGGTGCGCGCGGGGCGCCATCGTGGAGGTGCCGTACTCGACATACGCCGCGTAATCGGCGGTCGCGCCGATCGTGGCGCTGATGCGGCTCGCGTCGACGGTGAGGTCGGTGCCGATACTGGAGCGAAGGTTGCCGGTGTCGACGGGCGCGAACGCCTTGGCGTCGCGCTCGATGTCCCGGGCGGCCTTCTCCGTGACCATCGCGGCCGCCTTGAAGGTTCGCGGGCCGACCTCGGCGAGGGCGACCGCGAGGTGGTCGAAGTCGCGGGCGTCGATCTTCATTCGGCGTCCTTGGCGGCGTCGCTGCAGAGCAGCGAGCGGGTGAACCGCTCGGACCCTAGCGGCGCGACGACGACGTACAGGGCGGCCTCGACGAGTGCCGCGTCGTTGGGTGCAGCGGTCACCAGTACGCGGGCGCCCCGCCCGAACGCGGGCGCCGCGAAGTCCAGCTCGACGAGGTAGGGCTGCCCGGTTAGAGTCTGCCCGGCAAGGTCGACCGGTCCCTCGCCTTGGAGTCGCTGCACGCGGGCGCCGCCGGTCCAATCGCTGGACCACGTCGCGCTCGTCGTGTCGGTCTCGGCGTCGTATGCCGTCCCCGTCCGCACCCCGACTGAGACCGCCGCGTTAAAAGACGTCGGGAGCGCCACAGCGTGATGCTGCGACCAGCCGGCCGGGATGATGCGCGTACCGGGCAGGGGCATCCGGTCACATGCCCGTCACGAAGCGCGGCACCAGCTCGGGATCGAGCGGCCCGCAGCCGGAAGGCACGGTGTCGACGACGTCGAAGCCGTCAAAGGCGTCGGCGAGGCCAGCGGCAGCCTGTGCCGCGTCGCGTAGCCGCTTGGCCAGGGCGCGCAGCTCAGCGGAGACGGCCGGCCCGTCGGTGGTGAGATCTTGGGTGCGGATCTTCTTGGAGACCAGGACCTCGGAGACGGCGATCGCTTCCAGCGCGTCAGCGGCGGCGAGCCGGATGTTGCTGGAGTTGAGGTCGAGGTAGACACCTAGCGTCTCGTCGGTGAGGAGCGACCCGCTGCCGGGTGGGTCAGCGATCAGCGCACGGACGGCGCTCACGTCTTCGGGGTTTACGGCCACGTAGCTTCACCTCCGGGTCCTCTCGGGGGTAGAGCGGCCACTGACCCCCGGTGCGTCCCCACGGGGGCCAGTGGGCTGAATGGATGGGCGCAGGACGCGCTGATGTCACGAGCCAGGGAGTTGGGCGCCCTCGGAGCCCGGCTATGCCCGCCACGGTGCCCGCCAGCGGCCTTCGGCGACTCAGTTGCAAGGGTGTCCGTTACCCTCCGGGGCTTTCCCGCCGTTGACGCCCACCCAGCGCCGCCCGACCCCGCGGAAGGGGACGGGTCGAGCGGCGAGGGAAGGCGCCCCGGTCAGAGACGCGGCCGGCGGGCGGCGAGAGCGGCCTTGATGGCGCCCTCCTGCTCCTTGGTCGCATTCTTGGCGCCCTCGGGCAGGAGGTGCGCGTTCTCCTTGTCGAGCCACGACTTCGGCACGTAGGGGTTGGCCGGGATCGGCGAGCCGGCGGCGTCCACGACGTAGACATAGCCGTCCGGAAGGCCGGGGTCGGCCGCCTTGGTCGCGGCGGCGTCGGCCTGCTCGCGCAGGGCGACGACCTCGGCCTCCAGCTCGGCGATGCGAGCGGCGGCGTCGGTCGCGGCCTTGTCAGCGGCAGCCTTCGCAGCAGCTTCGGCCTTGGCCTGCTCGTCCTTGTCGGCGGGCGGGGTGGTGGTGGCGGTAGCCATGATCACTCTCCCTGTCAGACCGTGTAGGTCACATCAGCGACGGTGGGCATACCGACGGGCTCGGTGGCGCCGCCGGTGTTGTCGCTGGCATACGTCAGCGCCGGGTCACCCGTGGCCGCGCCGCAGATGTGACGGGCGCGGTACTCGATGCTGTCGTTGAGGAAGGAGCCTTCATCGGCGCCGAGGTCGCCGCCGCCCATGGCCCGGCCCTGGTTGTTGGCGTACCGGTAATCCGGGGACTCGTACCCGGCCAGGTGCGCGAACCACGTCGGCGCCTTGGCCGCCGTGCCCGGCTTCGGCATGACCATCCACGACGCGCCGACCTGCTTGGCATTGACGACGACATCGAAGCGGCCCGCGATCGGGTTGTCCGTCTCGACCTTGGTGCCGTCGACGCGGGTGATGACCACCCGGCCGGCGCCCATGACCGCGTTCGCCAGGCCCTCCAGTGCGGGCCCAACGACGAGCTGCAGCGTCCCGGTGGGGATCAGTCCGCCCGTGTAGGGGTCACGCTTGGTGGACAGGTAGCGCAGGACCCGCAGCAGCGATTCCCGGCCGAGCTTCATCTGACCGAGGTTGGCGTTCCCGACGTTGAAGAAGCTGGTCGCCGGGGCGCCCGTGCCGAGGTTGATGAGCAGCCCGAGGGACTTCTCGTCCTCGGTGTTGGCCGCCATCGCGGGGAAGGCGCGCACGACCTCCATGAGCTGGTCGAGGTCGTCATTGAGACGCGCCTCGAAAGACCAGCCATAGCGGGCACCGGTCTTGCCGACCTGGATGAAGTACTCGCTCAGCCCGCCGCCCTTGAGGAAGGGGTAGGGGGTCAGCTCGGGGATGTCGTAGAAGCTCTGCGCGCCGAGGTGCAGCTCAGCGATCGACTTGGGCCGGAAGTTCCGGACGGTGGTGTGCGTGAAGAACTTCGGCCACTGCTTCTCGATCTCGGCGTAGCCGCGCTCGATCTGGCGGTCGATCAGGACACCCGTCGCAAAGGCCACCAGGTCGTTACTCGACAGCGCCTCATAGAAGGTAGCGCGGGCAGACATGGAGCCGTCGGCGGCGTCGAGCATACGCGCGACACCTTCGACGGTACGCATGATCCGCACGTCCTTGGCCCACCGCTTGCGCGCGGCGGCCGGGCTCAGCCCGTCATTCTGGTCCCCGATCGACTCCGCGATGTCGAGGAAGGTCTGGGTCAACATGGTCAGTGGCCTCCTCAGCCGATCGTGACGTTGATGGTGCCGGCGCCCGCGGCCTTCGTCCCGCCGGTGGCGACGCCACCCTTGATGACGTCAGCCGAGTAGCCGAGCAGGGTGCCGCCGGCGTCGGTGGTGGTGACCGTGAAGGGTCCAGCGCCAGTGATGTACAGGGCCGTCCCGACGGCCGCGACGGCGTCCGCGCACGGCAGCGTCCACGTCCCGTCGAGCGCCACCGAGGCGTTACCGACGGGGTTGGACGTGTTCGGCACGTTGGCCGCCATCGCGACCTGCCGGTCGGTCAGCGCGACACCGACATAGGCGCCGGACTTGACCGGGTCGCCGCTCTTGGTGCCCGCGGGGACGGGCAAGCTCTGACTCTTGGTAAAGCCGTAGACGTTGTTCTTCGCCATGGCTCAGGCCCCCTTCTTGGCGCCGTAAATCGAGTCGATGGAGTCCCAGGTCGGGATCTCCTTGCCGCCGGTGCCCTCGGTGGCGCCGAAGCCGCTGACGCGACCGGCCCCGGACTGCTTGGCCTTGGCGTTGACCTCGGTCTCGACGGCCGAGCGGAAGGCAGCGGCGTCGAGGTCACCCGCGTCGGTCGTGGGCAGGGCGGCGAGGATGCCGCGCTGCTCCAGCGCCGAGAAGGTGACGGGGGTCGTCGAGGCTGCGGCAGCCTCGGCGAGGATGCCGCGAGCGGCGTCGACGTTGCGGTGATTGCGCAAGGCCGCCTCGGCGGCCTCCGCGCGGCTGACGGCCTGGTCACGCTCACTCGCGAGCGTGGGCACCCGGCCGGCGGCCTCTTCGAGCTGGGCCAGTCGGCCCGCCTCGATCTCAGGCATGGTGTCCTCCTTGGACTCCGTGGGTGGGTGGTGCTGTCCGGCCGGTGCCGGGACATTGGTGGACGCGGCCTCGGTGGGCTGCGTGGCGATCGGGACGTAGACCGTCTTGGCGCGGACCTCGATCGGGTCGCCGGTCAGCGTGATCGAGCCGGACTCGTCGGCGGTGTAGTCGACCTGGTAGGTGCCGGACCCGGCCGGGTTCTCGTACCAGAACCAGACACGGCCGGCCTCGGGGTCGAAGTCGCGGATGCCGACATAGGACTTCTCGCCGCCGTATGCCGCATTGAGGGCGTTGCTTAGCGCCTCGCGCTGGTCGGAGACCGCGGCCTCGGTCGCGTCGGCCTCGGAATCCGTTGGGGTGCGCAGCGATTCGAGGACGGCCAGGATGCGACCGCCGCGGCCCGCGTGCGTGACCACGTCGACCGAGTTGAGCCGGTCGGGGATGAGCCGGGTGACAATCTGACCCTTGCGGCCCTCAGCCTCACCCATGCGTGCCTCGGCGGCGGCGCGGATACTCATGCCGACGGCCTCAGCGAAGTCAGGGTCAGTCAGCAGCGGCCGGTAGGGCTTGAATACCTGCATCTGCGCGACTACGCGCCCCTGCTCGTCGAGGTGCGCGTCCTCGGTCAGCTTGGCGACCAGGTCTTTGACGGTGCGGGCGGGCCGAGAGTACGTCTCGGACTCGGTCGGGTGGTCGAGATAGACGTGCGTGCCTTTGGCCCAGACCTTCTCGGCGACGGCGTTCTCGAGCACCTTCGCCGAGTAGTGACCACTGGACCCCCATCCGGGGCTGATGATCTCGATAAGCAGGCGGCCAGACTTGGCAGCCTCGGCGTCGATGGCGGGCAGGACGGCGGTCTCGTGGATGCGCTGCGGCATGCGGGCGACCCTCCTTCGTGGGATGCTCGGCGGGTGCCGGATGACGTGTGCCCGGAGCACGTGTGGCGACTCGCGGGGTCGACACTCGCGGCTGACGTGCTGGTCGACTACGCGTGCGCCCGATGCGGGGCGGTTGCGGTCGCCGGGAGCGACGACCTGCGGGGACTACCGGCGAGCGGCGGCGAGGGCGCGTAGGTCCGCTAGCGGGGTCGGCACGATCGAATCGCGCCACCCGTCCGTCTTGCGCACCGCGGCGAGGTCGGACCACCCGATGCGACCGCCGTTGAGCAGCGCCAGCCGGTCAGCGCCGAGCGCGGCGAGCTGGTCGGCATGCGGCATGGCCCGGAAAGTGGTCAGCGCGTCCGGCACGACACTCGCCGGCTCGTCAATGGCGATCCCGAGGTCGCGCCACGACTTGGTCAGCGGCACGCGGGCGCATCGTCCCTGCTGGTGGTCAATCGGACCCGGCTCGTCGATGTCGTGCTCGGTGCCATGCATTGCCCAGCAGCTCGGGCAGGTCCGCGGGCCAAGGGAAGCGACCCACTGCCAGCCGGTGAGCAGGTCGCGGTTGGCCTTGTCCTGCGCGGCCGTCGCGGCGCGGTGCGCGTCCAGCATCTCGGTGCGGGCGATGACGACGGCCCGAGCGAGTCCGCCGTTGAAGGCGAGACCGACGCGGTCGAGCATGAGGGCGGCGGCGGCGTTGGGGTGCATGCCGAGCGCGACACCCCGGATGAGGATGGACTTCATGGCCGCGGTCGCCTCGCGGGAGAGCGGCCACGTCAGCGCGGTGACCTGTCTGGCCGTGCGCCGCACGATGGCGTCGAGCGCCTTGGGGTCGACCCGGTCAAAGGTGACGCCGGCTAGCGCGTGCCCCGGCGGGATGTTGGGCGGCAGCGTTGAGGCCAGCATCTCGGCTTCGAGTCGCCTGGCCGCCTTGGTCAGGTCCGGCAGGGTCGCACTGATGCGGATGCCCTGCTCGCGCGCTAGTGCGATGATGGCGTCCTGGGTGGCGACTATGGCCTTGGTCGCGCGGAGAGCCTCGGAGACCTCGCGCCGGGTCGGTTTGCGGCCCTGCTGCTGGATCAGGATCAGGCGGTCGATCGCGGCCGACCATGCGGGGCGAAGCTCGGCCCACGCGCGTGCCCACGCCTCGACGATCAGGCGGTCCTCGGTGCTGATGCGCCGGTCGAGGTCGAGGCGGATCGCGTCGAGGATCGCCAGGGTGCGATGCGTGACGGCCATCAGGCCGCTATGTCGTCGGCCTGCGGGTCGGGCTGCCCTTGTGCCGGCTGGCCGGCGTCGTATGCCGCGGATTGCCGCTCCCGCGGCCACAGGAAGGCGCCCTCGTCGTCGGTCAGCTCGTCCATGACTGCGTCGACGTCCTCGATGCCCGGCAGCGCCAGCAGCAGCGCGTAGGCGATGGCCCGCGGCGGGAGCAGCTCGGTGCCGTCGGCGGCGACGATCGCCTCGATTAGCTCCTTCAGCGGGGTGGTCGACAGGTCGGGGAAGTCGATGTCGATGCCGCGGTCCTGGTCGCCCGCCAGCGCGTAGGACAGGTGGCCCGTGATGGGATCGATGCGCGCTCCGCCCTGCAGTCGGCCGACGCGGATCGCCTGGTCGATGACGTGGTCGAGGATGCGGCGGATCAGGTCGGCGTGCAAGTCCTGACGCATGCCCATCTCGAGGCGCTGCGGCTCGTCCAGTGTCTCGGCGACGGCGCGGGCGCCGGTGACGCCGGGGTCTGCCAGGAGCGCGGTGACGGGCAGGCCGAGCGCCGCGGCGACCATCCCGGCCAAGGGTTTGCCGGAGTCGGCGTCAAGTCGGATGCTCGACGGGCCGAGCGCGGCAAGTTTGGTGCCGTCCGGCATGATCGCGGTCTGCCCGGCGCCCGATCCGGGCGCGGTCGGCGAGCCATCGGGGCCCACTCCGAAGCGTTCACGCGCGGCGGTGGCGGTCCGTGCGGACTTGGTCGTCATCGTGAAGGCGAGACGGGCCACGGCGCGGATGTATTTGGCCAGGTCGCTCAGGACGTCGCGGTAGCCCTGCGCCCACGGCAGCGCGGCATACGCATCGGGCACACCCCAACGGCCGATCGCATTGACGGCGACGTGGACGACCGGCTTGTCCCACTCGACCGGCATGCCGTCCAGGGTCTTGGCGCGGACCGAGGGGGTGAAGCCGAGCGCCGGGTAGAGGACGCGGCGGGACTCCCGGCGGGTGCGGGTGGTCGAGGGCAGCGTGCCGGGCTCGATGACGCGGGCGGTGTATTCGCGCTTGTAGAGCCAGACCTCGGCTGCGTCCTCGGGGTTGGTGATGACGTCGACGATCTCGCCGAGCGGGAGGTGCCGGACCTGCACGCGGCCCGTGACGGGGTCGGTGATCAGGCTCAGGATGAGGTTGCCGTCCGTGCCGAAGGTCCGCTCTCGCTCGGCGTGCGCGGTGCTCGCCGAGAAGGTCGCCCGGTTGCTCGGGTCGTCGAGGAAGCCCTGCACGACGGCATTGACATCCTGCGCGCCGTCGGTGTCGCCCTTGCTGGCGCGAATGGTGACACCACGTCCCCACACGAAGCATTGGCGCTGGACCAGGCCGCGCTTGATGAGCGGATCGGCGACGGCCATGACGCGGGCCAGTGCGACCTTCTCGAGCAGCCGCTCGCGGTCGATCGCTTCCTCGGCGTCTCCGCCGAGTCGGGACCAGCCCTGGTCGTCGCGGCGCAGGATGTCCGCGACACCGGAGGCTGCGCGGGCGTAGTCGCTCACGGCCTCGATCAGCGCCTCGTGCTCGTGGACGAGTGTGGCCAGGGTGCCGCGGTCGACCTCGACGAGGTCAGCGGTCGAGGTGGCGTGCGCGGGCGTGAGCGCGGTCATCGGTCACCTCGCCTCAATAGTCGAGGTCGGCGACCCAGTCGAGCTCGACCCCGTCGCCGAGCACATCCTCGGGGTAGAGCGTCTGCCCGGCCAGCAGCGGCACCAGCAGGAGGCGATGGACAGCCTGAGTCATCGCGTCGACGGTGTCGTCGTGCGCGGAACCCGGGAATTCTCGCGCCTCTTCGGTCAGGACAGTGACCCACGCTGCGCCCTCGACGGCCACCGGATCGGGCAGGACGACGTCGTGGGCTTCGACCAGCGGGGTGATCGCCACGGCGCGGGCGTACTTGCTGCCCTCGGGCTCGACGGGAATGAGCCCGCCGACCTTGGCGCGAAGGGCGTTCATCACGGCCGGACCATTGGCCTTGTCCTCGACCAACTTGGCGATCGCCTGCGGCCAGCGGGCCGTCAAGTCGAGCATGGCCTGGCAGCTCTCGGAGAAGCCATGCGGCCCGGACCTGGTCGAGCAGAAAAACTTGGGTGCCGCGTCGCATCCATACCTGGCCCGCGACGTAGTCGCTGCTCTCGGTGTCCTTGAAGGCCAGGTCCCACGACTGGATGATCTCGACGTCCGGGTCGCGCATAGCGTCCGGCACGATGCGGGCGCCGTCGTCGCGGACCAGCCACGGCGGGCGGTCGTAGCGGGCCCAACCGTCGGACGGGAAGAGGTTG
>JADJEA010000016.1 GCA_016702415.1 Nostocoides sp. | reverse complement strand
TCTCCGGCAGGATGTCCATCGAAATGCCGAGCTGTTCACACAGCCTCCGGACAGAATCGACCAGGCAACCGCATCGGGTCCACACCGGACCAGCACGTTGCCCAACGCCGTCGACCACCGTTCACTGATGCCCGTCTCCGACACCTGGTGGGAGAACCCCTGCACCGCCAACTCGGCGGCACCTAACGCCACCAGCAGGCGCCACCTTTTGCCGACCTTCCCGGCGAACGTGCCCACCTGGCCCGACGCAGTGTCGGCTGCGGTACCGGTCGCGGACAACCAGTCCTTTAAAGACTTCAACGCGGACACGCCGTCGGCGACGCGTGGCCCGATCAGCAACGCGGCACCAGTGAACGCGATCAGATAGGTGGTGGTGTCCTTCACCGGTTCGGGTAGTTTGTTGAACCACTCCAACACTGACGCCGCGGCGTTCGCAATCTTCCCCATCGCGGGCAGCAAAGACTCACCCAAGGATGCGGACGCGTTGTCGAACTGTGCGCGTGCCCGTTGCGTGGACGACGCCATCGTGTCGAACTCGCGGCCCCGCCGCACCAATAGTCCCCGGCTTCTCCAACTGCTCCTGCAACAGTTCCATCTTCGCACGCAACCCGCCCAACGCCTGCTCCTGGTTGCTGGCGGCCTGCGTCGCCTTCGCCAACCCCGCAGCGATCACACCCCCGGCAATCGTCATCGCCGTGCCCACGCCCCGCCACCGCGACGCCTTGTCCTGCGCGTCGTCCTGCGCGTCGGCCATCTTGTCTGTGGCTGTTTCCGCGGATTTGATACCGGTGGTGTACGCGCGGGTGTCGGCTTTCCCAGTCGTCGTCGACGAAACCTTCCCCTGCTCCTTGTCTAGTTTCGTCGTTGTCGTGGCCGCGGAACGCATGGACGTTTCGAACGCGCGAGTGTCAGCTTTCAGTCGCACTAGGACTGTTCTGTCGCTCATGGCGCTCCTTCGTCGTTGGGTAGATGGACTGAGAACAGCAGCCCTGCTGTGGACCCCCGGCAGCCTCATGCGCTGCCGCCTTACGATCCCGTGCCGCGCACGCGTGGCAACGCACAGCTTCAGCGCGCCACTTGTATTCGTTGTCCGGGTTCGTGGACTGGCGGCGGTCCTGCCCACACCCCGAACACGCCGCCGCTTCAAGGTGCTGCAACGCGACCGCTAGGACTGTGTCGTCGTGGGTGAACGTGGGCGCCCCGCCTGGCACAACCCGGCCCATGAGAACCGAGTACGGGACGCCCCACGCCCGCGCGGCTTCAACCTCAACCCGTAGTAGTGGGTCGCCGGTTAGCCGCGCTTCGGCAAAGGGACGGCATCAACCGCATTCGTCACCGTCAACGCCGCTGTGAACAACTCCACCATTGCCCGGAGGTGATCGTGGATAGCAGCAGGTCGGCGTCCTCCGCGGTGACATCCACCAGCGCCGCCTTGACCAGCGCTTGGGGGGAACGTGTCAGCGTCCCACCCGTCCCCCCTTGGGGTCCGGGTGTGCGTTCTCAACCTCCGGTACTCCCCGTAAGACAGCCCCCGGACTGCGACCACGACCGTCGCGGATTCGATCTCGGTTTTCAGCGCGGCAACCCTGTCCCGTGTCTCCTGGCGGTTTCCGCTCCACCAGGTCGGACAACAGGTCGCCGCGCAGGCACAGCGCCACAGACTTGCTGCGGGGCTGTGCCTGCGCGATACGCGCCCTGAGGTCGCTCATGCGGCGACCGTGGACCCGAACACGGGTACTGCGGTGTGGAACGCCTGCACCGTGAACTTCAGCACCTCGTTGGCGGCGGGCGCGTTGCGGCGTCGGGTACCGATCTGCACCGGGTACACCTCGCCACGGTCGCTGACGGTCCACGCCGTGGTCGCGGCCACGTTGCGGCCGCACCCCGATGTAACCCTCAGGCTTCGCGGCGAACGTGGAGAACGGTGCGATGGCGTCGCCCTGGTGCTTCAGGGTGAGTTCGGTGGAGACGGTCATCTGGCGCCCGGCAGTTCGGCGTTGTAGGTCGAGGACAGCGCGGTGGTGTCGACGGACTCGGTGCCGATCTCCATGCCCAACCCGTCGGGGTCAGGAACGCGTCAGTTCTGGCCCGGCGTTGAGTTCCGCGACCGTGGGGCCGGCGGTGTCGGCGATGGTGGGCACGAAGCTGACGGTGGTCAGGCCGTCGTTGATGATGTCTGGCATGGTTACTCCTTATGCCGCCGCGACGGCGATCTTGAGGGTCAGCGGTGGAGAACAGTTGGATGCTGAACTTGGCGACCTCGTTGGCCGCCGGGGCGAGTGGCTTCCGGTCACCGGCGACACAGCTGTAGACATCGACCTCTGGGCGGCCGTCCAGTCGGTGGTCGTGGCCAGGCACCGGTCCGGACCACCAGGAACCCGGTCGGCCGGGTGGCGAACGTGGTCCACGGCGGGTTGGCCGCGCCCTGGTCCTTGAACGTCAGTTCGATGGACACCGTGCCGCGACCGGCCTTCTCGGTGCTGAACGTGGAGTTGAGCGCGGACGTGTCCACGGCTTCGTCGCCCAGTTCGATGCCCAACCCGTCAGCGGTGAGGAACGTTTCGAGGTCCACGCCTGCGCCCAGTTGTACGGCCGTGGGCGACGTCAGACTCGACAGGGTGGTGACCCAGCCGACCTTGACGTAGCCATCGGCGATGATGTCAGCCATTGCCTGTCTCCTTCTTGCTCTTGACCGTCACGCCTGCGCGTTTCCAGCCTCTTGCCTGCCATGCCGCGACCGCGTCGGGGTCGCACTCGAACTCGCCGCCGGTGTCCGGGTGGACCAGGCGCACTGTGTCAGCCATCGGCCGACCTCCTTGGGGGTTGGTGTTGCGGGGTCGCCCCGCCCGGTGGTCGGGGACGTGTGGGTGGGTTGGCCCTGCCCGCGGCGTCGCCGCACCCGGACCACAACGGGGTGGTGTGAACACGGGGGCACGCCGCGGGCAGGGGTCTAGGTGGGTTGCGCGACCGCGACCCAGGAACAGGTGACGTAGAAGTACGGGGTGGCCAGGGCGTCGTCGCGGCGCACCGGCTGCTGCGAGCCGGGGACCATGCGCACCGGGTAGGTGGTGAACCCGGTGCCGGACAACGACTCACCGGTTCAGGCGGGCCACCACAGGGTCGTGGGTCAACATGCGCCTGTTCGGCGTGGTGCCCACACAGGTGGTTTGGAACTGTACGGACACGTTGCGGTCGGGGTCACCCAGGACGCCGTCGGGGTCGCCGGGTGAGGCGTAGACGATGCACGTCATCCCCGCCGGCGGGGTGGGTCCTTGGGCGTTGTAGGCCGTGATGTTGGACGCGCCGCCGATGCGCGTGACGACGGCGGCGACCATGAGGCGGGTGGCGAGCAGTGCCATCAGCGCAACCGTTTCAACGCGGCCAGCGGCACGACACGCTCGAAGATGGGCGCCTCGGTCATCAGCGCGCGGGACAGGTGCCCGCCGGGCCACGGGATGCGGTCCCGAATTCGATAGCGGCAGCCAACGGTTCGATCTGGTTGTCGTAACCCGATGACCATCTCCAGTCCCCGTCGGGGACGGCTTCGATCTGGCGTGCCGCGAACCCGTAGGGTCGTTGTTGTCCTGCCCTCGCCGTCGTGGCCACCCGAGTCGTGGGCGTCGCCGCACGCGCCCGGGTATGCCGCGGCCTCACCACCGCGCCCACAGCCTCGGTGACCTCGGCGGCGGCACGGTCGAACTGGGCGGCCAGTTGTCGGGCGGTCAGGTTCTGGTTCACGTTTCCGGCACCTCCTCGACGAGCAGTGATGCGGCGGTGGTGGACGTGGCGTTGATGCGGCCCAGAACAATCAAGGTGCGCGACCCGATAGCAACAAGGTCACCCACCAGCACGGAACTGTCGGACCCGTAGGGCAGCAGCAGCGCGTACCGGACGGTGACCTGCTCGGCTCCCCCGGTGTCGGTCTCGCGCACGTTCGCCCCAGCCGCACTGTCGCCACGCAGCCGACACTTGCCGGTGTAGATGGACGCGGTCGCGGTGGTGATGGCACCGGTGGTGGTGTTCATCGTGGCCGCGCCCGCGCGGGTGATCACACAGGTGTCGACCATGACCCGCAGGTGCGCGGCACGGCCGCGCGCGATCAGTCCCTCGACGCTCATGGCCACCGCCAGCCGGCGAACGCATAAGCCCAGGCGTCGGAGTCCCGTCCCGCTGTGGCAGCGGTGGGGGTGATGCTGCCCAGGCGGACCCGGTACCGCTTCAGGATGGACCGCTCGTAGTCGTTGAGCCCGCCCGCACCACGACCGGTGTCGTAGCTGACCCGGTAGTCGTCGATGGACTCCGACGTGACACCGGGGCGGCGCCGTAGAAGCGCGGCGCCGATCGACAGGTGGCGGCCTTCACGTCGGCGGGCACGCTGGCGTATCCGGCGACGTAGACCACGGACGCGGTGAACACGTCGTCGTCGGGGGTGTACCCGTCCAGTGCGATCAGCGGTGACAGGCCGTCCCAGTCGTAGTCCGTGCCCGACGTCAGGACGGTGCCGTCAATCGTGACCGACGTAACGGCGGTGACCGGGCGCTGCGGTAACCGGATGGTCAGGTCCGGGCCGATGGGCAGCGTGTGGGTGTAGGTCGCGGACTCGATGTTCTGCCCGGTGTACCCGGTGACCAGACCGCACGCCAGCGTGACGGCCTGGGACAGCGCGGTGTCGCCCGCGGAGTAGGTGATCTGCAGGTAGGTGGCCAGGTCTGTGCCGGTGATCAGTGCCATGCCGCCTGCCTTTCGTTGATGATGTCCCGCATCTCGGCGGGGTCGAACTTCGCGTGCCGGTACCGCGACGCCAACGCGGCGTTGTCGTCGGGCAGCAGGCCACCGTTGGACGGCGCCGGGGGGTGCCACAGGTGCCACAGGGTGCCGCCGACCTTGTGCGCGTAGCGCCCGGTCAGGGACCGCAGCGCGCACCCCAGCGCGTAGTCCTCGCCACCCCAGCCGTGGAAGCGCGGGTCGAACCCGCCGACGTCGTTCCACACGTCACGGCGCACCACGACGATGCCGCCCCCGGCGAGTAGTTCGTGGCTGCGGCCGGTGACCACACTGGGCACGTCGGTGCTCGGTGCGGTGGCCAACACGGCCTCGGTGGACCGTTGGTCCAGCCGGTGAACGCTGGCTGCGGGCATGGCCCACGGCGCACGCTTGTCGGTCACCGCGGTCACCGCGGCCGTCATGCCCGCCACCGACGCATACGAGTCGGCGTCGGCGATGACCAGGACGTCGGCGTCGACGTCGGCTGCTGTCGGGTTCACCGCCTCGGCCTTGCACCAGTAGTCGCCCTGCTGAATGGACACCTGCACCGGCCACGGGAAGCGCGCCAGGTAGCGGTCGGTCACCCAGCGGCGGGCGGCGACGCGGTGGGCGTCGTCGTCGGCGTGGGCGGCGATGATGACCGTGACACTCATACCGGTGCCGGGTCGAACATCAGGGTGGGGTCAGCGGTCGGGTCCGGGGCGAAGAACCAGGTGGTGAACACGTCGGCCAGGGCGTCGTCGCCGTCACGTTCCGCGATACGCCCGTACTGGCGCCAGTGCGCCCCACTGGACAACGGCAACCGGGTCAGCTTCAGTGCGGCGGCGCCCTGTTTGGCTTTGGCGACGAACTGCTCACGGGTGCGGTACGGGAAGTGGCGCACCACCAACTGCCCGGTGATCGCGGTCGGTTCGGCGGCGTAGCTGGCGGTGTGGTTGCCCTGCCCGATGACCAGGCCCGCGCCGGTGCGGCACGCCATCTTGCTCATGGCACCGGGTTCGCGGCGGCGCCACCCGATGCGCCGGATCGGGTCGGTGATCGCCGGGTTGTCCAGGCCGGTGGGCACATGGTCGAACAGGTCGGCCACCGCGACCGTGACATCCAGTGAGCCCAGCACGTCGGCGATACGCCCGAACGGGGAGTACCAAATTTCGTCGGCGTCGAACGGGACCACCCAGTCCGCGCCCGGCGGCGATGGCCTGGGTGGGCCAGTGCGGTCATCTTCTCCGGCTGCCGGTGGGGTCCGGGGTCGATGTCGTCCGCGCCGGCGCCAGGTGGCTCCAGGATGCTGCGGGTGGCGTCGGTGGACAGGTTGTGGCGATCAGGATGTGGTCGACCTGGGTTTGCAGGTGCCGCAGGACGGGCCGGCAATGTCGATCTCGTTCTGGACATGCCCACGGCGTAGACGCTCACCAGCGCCCCCACTCGTGGATGACCGGATGCACCACACCCGGCGGCACACTGACGGCCACCGCGGGGTCGTACACCATGACGTTCTGCCGGTACCAGGGTTCGACCCGGTCGTCGTCCCACACCGCCCAGCGCACCCAGTCGGCGGCGCCGTAGCCGTGGTCGGCGAACAGGGCGGCCCAGTAGGCCGGCCACTGGCAGTTCACATGACCCGCCCCGGACTGGTGCGGGATCGCAGCGGAGAACAGGACCCGGCGCCCCAGTCGGCACAGGTCGGCGACGAACCCGGCCGCCCGGTGCGCGGGCAGGTGCTCGGCGACTTCCAGACACACCACCAGGTCCACGGGGTCGCGGTCGGGCAGGCGCTCGGTCAGGTTGTAGGACTGCACGTCGATGACGGGGTCGGTGACGTAGTCGCCGTCCACCCCGGACACCTGGGCGCCGTGGTCGCCGAACTCGTGTCCCCACCAGCCGCGCCCGCAGCCGACGTCGAGCACGGTGGCCGGAGCGTAGCGTTCCATGATCAGCGGGACGATGACGGCCGCGGAGTCCACCGACCCGGCCGCGATGGTGTCGAAGAACGCCGCGTCGTAGTCAGTACCCATGCCCCACCCGTTCCGTGCCGATGTGTTCCACCCATTCCCCGCTGGCCTTGGACCCCACAGCGGCGCGGATGGCCGGGTCGGTGAACAGGCCCAGACGAACCGGCCCTCGGAGTTGGGTCCGGTGGGCCAGGGCCGGCGCAGCACCCACGCCGGGACCAGGCTCGGGTTCGTGGTGAAGAACTTGCGGTGCTCCAGCCATTCGCCGTGGGCGTCGCGGTGCTCGGGGTAGTCGTCGGGGGCTTGCTCGACGTACCCGCCGGCGGCCTTCTCGTCGTCGTTCCACGGTTGCCGCCGTAACGCGAGCTGCGCCAGGCGCGGTTCGTGGTCGGTCAACACGGCCGCCATCGCGGTCAGGTCGACGTCGCGGGTGAACACGAAGTCGTCCTCCGTTTGGAACAAGAAGTTGCCGGTCGTCGGTCCGCACCCACGCCACGGGCCGGTACGCGCCGGCGAACCCGGCCGCGCGGGGGCGAGATCTGCCACATCGGATCGGTCGCATCCAGCCAGTGCCGGAACCCGGTACATGCCGGTCGTGGATCACCTTCGGTGATCGGCCCGTGTCGTACATGCTCGCCATCGCACGGGCGTGATCCCGGCGCCTGCGTCGGCCGGCGGTGGTCATCGGCCCGAACTTCCAGGTGGCCACCGGCACCGGGAACGCCACCAGCGTGATCTCCACCGCCGGTCGCGCCGGACGGGTTGCGCAGCCAGCGGGCACCGACTGGTGGCGGGGCCGGGACGACCAGTTGCGCGTAGGTGGCGATCAGGGTCAGGGGCGTGGGTCGGATCGTAGCCCCAGCCTCGCCCGGCGGCGGGACGACAGTGCCTTCCAGTCGGCCGAGTCGGGGCGCACCTGCCGCACCGCACCCAGCGGGTCCGCCTATCGCAGGTGCGAGAGTCGGTCACGGTCCGGGCCTTCGGGCTCGCGTGCCACCGCGGGGGGGGGCAGGGGCCCGACCAGCGGCAGCGGGTGCCAGGCGTGCAGTGCGGCGAACACGGGGCGCGGTTTCCGGTGCCCCGCCGGCGACCAGGGACGCAGCGACAGCGACCTCCCAAGGCGCGGTGGAGCTCCGGCGGCGGCCAAGATGGCCGCGCTCATGCCACCGGGTCGGTGATCATCGGCGGCGCGGGCCGTGCCCCCACACCCCGAACAGGGTGAACGTGAACAGTCCCACGGTCGGTGACCCAGTGAGCCACCACATGGCCGGGACCATGCCGGCGCAGGCGACGGTGTTGGCGGTCTGCCAGCGGGCCTGGTCCTCACCGAGAACCTTCGGCATCAGCCACCGGTGGGTCGTCGGGCTACCGTCGCCGCGGGCCATCGCCTGGTAGCGCCACCCGTCGGCGGACATCGTGCCCGGCGTTCGGCCAGTCGCGCCACTGCCGTGACCCCGGCGGGGATGCGGTATGGCGACCCCGTGCCGGCGCCGGGAAGTTCTCATGCCCAGGCCCGGATCGACTGGTAGCATTGGTGAGCGGCGTGGACGTCCGGGACTGACTGCTGGGTAGGACTGCGCGGACTCGGGTGACAGGCGCCGCGGTTTCACGGCACGCAGGAACGCGTCCCAGTCCTCGTACGCGATGGTCCGGGAACCCGCTGGTCCTGAGCAGCATGTCGGGCCGGTATGCGGGCCGATGCAGCACGGGTTCATGCGTTCGATGTCACGGTTGGCCAGGTCCGGGCGCACCACCACACCGTCCGGGTAGTGCAGCTCAAGGGCGGGGGCGCGCAGGTCGCCGTAGGCCAGGGACATCGCGTCGGTCGCGCCCGGCTTACTGCGAGACGGCGTCAAGGCTGCGGTGGGCGTGAATCCGCCGGCCGGATTGGTCAAGTGGCCAGGTGGCTAGGCGCTTCACCGTCAGCGCCAGCGGTGGTATGTCCAGGTGACTCGACGTCCGACCTGGGTCACGATGATGGTCACGTCCATAGTCGCCGCCGTTCAGCCACAACTTTTCGCCTTGGGCCATGCGCGCCTCGTGGTCGGCGTCCAGGCGTCGCGGTCCCGTTTGCCCCACAACCAGTGCAGGTGCTCGACGTGGGCCTGACGGGCGTGGCCGTACACCCCGCGGTGTTTGGCGGTGCCGATCAGCTCGTTGTCGACGTACTCGTGCCAATACCCTTCGTGGCACAGGACACCGGGTTCGTCGATGGTGCCGTGCCGGTCCACATAGGTGCGTTCCACCAGGGTGTGGGTGGACAGTCGCCCGGTGGCCGTGCTCCTGTTGCCCAGGTCGTTGGTCCCGACCACCTTGTACCCGGCTTTGATCTTGGCCATACAGGCCTCCAGCCAGCCGGGGTGGAACCGCAGGTCGCAGGCACCCAGGAACAGCTACGGCTCGGTGGTGCCCCGGTAGCCGGCGTTCATCTTCTTGGCGTAGTCGCCGCGCGTGTATTCGGGACCACGATCACCGTGTCCCCGGCCGTTGCCTTGCGCACCGCCGTGTCGGTGTCGGTGACGATCCACACCAGGTGAGCCTGGTCGGTGGACGCCGCCAACGATTCGCGCAGCGGGTCCACCGACTGTGGCCGCCCCAGCATGGGGACCAGGACGGCCACAGTGGCGGTCATGCGTCAGAGGGTGATGACGCAGTCAGCGGCGACGATGGCGGTGGGCCGGGTCACTTTGGCACCCATGATGTGAAGGCCTTTACGCCATCCGCAAACTTCTTCTCCACCCGGTACGCCTCGACCGAACGAACCTGCTCGGCGAGCGTGGTCGCGTAGTTCGACCCCGCCAGGACGAGCTTGCTCGTCTCGTTGGTCGACAGCGCGCCGTTGGGCAGGTTGTTCGACTTGTGCAGGGTCAGGCCGGCGGCCTGTCCCACGACACCGTTCGCGCGGGTCGCGGCACCCGATGCGTCACCGGCGGCGACGAAGCGGGTGTCCTTGAGCATCAGGCCGTAGAAGCCCGGTGTCACGACCGCCCAGCGGTTCTCCTGCGGCACGTTCGCCACATCGAGCAGCGCAGCCATCTTGACCAGGAGGTCGTAGGCCTCCGCGGCGGTGTCGATGGCGGCCTGGGTGAGCAGGTGGTCCGGGGCGGTGAGGGACACACCGGCGCCCATCAGGTCCAGTACGAACGCGTCCATCGTGTTGGACAGTCCGTAACTGGCGCGGTTGACGGCTTCGGCCAGGACCGCGCCGCCGTTGACGGCCTGCGCGCGTTCCACGTCGTCGAGGTAGAAGTTGAAGCTCTGCTTCTGGTCCAGCAACAGCGCGCGGGTGGCGTCGTCGATGTCCTCGGGCGTCATGTCCGCACCGGTGTACGCGGTGATGGTGGGGTCGGTGATCGACGTGATCTTGACCGAGTCGCCGACGCTGGCGTCGCCCTCGTAGTCGCGGTTGCAGATGCCTGCGGCCACCGATGTCACGGACAGGTTGGTGAGGATACGAGCCGACCAGATGTCGGGCACGAAGTTGGTAACGGCCATGAGACCGGCTCCTTAGTGTTGGTGTTAGTTGCGTCCCGCCATGAGGTCGGCCAGTCGCCCAGATTCCTGGGCGGCCACCACCTCGGCGGGGCTCATACGGTGCAGGTCTGCCCGCGTGAGTTGTCCATCCCCGGCACCCTGCTTCGCGCCCTGGGTGGGGTCCGGTGCCGGCCGACGGGGGTCGGTAGCGGCGGCCGTCGCGGCCATGAGTTTCTTCGCCTGTGCCCGCAGTTGCGCCTCGTCGTCGCCGGCGAGAAACTCCTGAAGGTCCGCGGGCAGACCGGTTTCGGCGCCGACCCGCAACCGCAGCGTTTCGGCTTTGGCCTGCGCGGCCTCGGCTTTCAACGCGGCGAGCTGTTCGGCCATCCGCTCGGTTTCGGTCTTGTCGCGGTCCTCGAACTCCTTGACCTTCGCCAACGCCTCGTTGGCCGCTTTCTCGGCGGCCCGTCGGGCTGACCGTTCCGCGTCCAGCGCCTTCTTGCCGCCGTCGCCCAGGGCCTCGGCCTTGGGGGTGTCGGTGGGGGTGGGGGCTGGTTCCGCAGGCGCGCGCGCGCACCTGCGGGCTGGCTCGGTGTCGGGGGTCGGGGGGGCGGTAGGTGGTCGGACATGGATGTTTCCTCCATCGCGGGGGTACGCCCCACCCCTCGCGGGTGGGGAGATTCAGGCGGCCAGGTAGCCGTAGCGGGTCAACAGGTCGACCGCCTCGGGGCGGGACTTGTTGGCGATCAGTCGGTCAATGGACCGGGGGTGGCCAGTCCGGTGGTGCTGCCGACGGCGGTGTCGGTGCCTCGGCGCGCGGCCGGTGGCGGTCGGCGGCCCCCCCGCCCCGCGGGAACGTGTTTGCAGTCGCAGCCGGGATGGCGGGCGAACCCGGTGTTCCACTTGAACCACTTGCCGCCCAGGACCGAACAGCGGTCACACGACGGCGGGCTGAGTACCCGGATGTAGCCGGCCATGTCGGTCTGCCCGACCATGCCGACGGACTCCGCGCGGACACCCCGGCCTGGGTGACCTCGTTGGCCACGATCCGGGTCAGCGACGCCGTACCCGCCGTCTCAGCCGTGGCGTAGTCCGCGCCGGCGTCCAGCAGGGTCCACACCCGTGACGTGGGGAAGGACAGCACGTCGATCAGCGGCCGGCCGTTGGCGGACACCCCGGCCAGTGCGCGGGGCACGACCTGCGCCGCAGGTGGGGCCATGCCCTGGTCGGCGGCCAGCGCCAGCAGGTAGTCCACGGCCTGCACCGCCTGGGACAGTTGCCCCAACGCGAGCAGCCCGGCGGCGCGCCCAGTTCGTCGCGGAACCCGGACGGCCCGGTCGCCTTCCAGATGGCCAGGATCGACGCCACCACCTGGCGGGTGGTCAGCGACGACCGCCGGTAATGCTCCTGGGCGATCTGCTCAAGGGACATCGGTCGCGGCTGGTTCAGTCACTGGCGCGGGCTTGGGCCCCAGCAGCGACGTGAAGTCGCCGGCCAGTACCCGGTCCACGGCCTTGGTGTCGTCGGCTTCCATGACCGCGATCTGCTCCTGGGTGTACCCGAGGTCCTCGCGGGCTTGCCGCAGCGAGATGAGTCCTGCGGTGCGCAGCTTCACGGCCGCGTCGGCCTTCTGCGCCACCGTCGGGGTCGAGGCGTCGCGCCAGATGGTTTCCAGCGAGTCGATGCCCTCAGGCAACGTGTTGTCGGCGACCAGCAACGCCAGCCGCATGACCTGTTCCCAGGCACCACCGAACGCGCGCTGCCGGCGTTCGGCGCGTTTCACCAACCGGGTCTCCGCGCTGCGGATGGCGTCCGCGCTGGTCGGGTTCGCGTCGGAGTAGCCCAAGAAGTGCGGCGGCAGCCCGGACATGGACGCCACCATCCGGGCCAGCGTGTTCAGGGTCTGGTGGAAGTTGGCGAGGTTGGCTTCGTTGAACTGCTGCACGTTGACCTCCGACGGCAGCGCGTCGATGGTCCAGATACGGCCCGCGATCTGCGCCCACTTGGACAGCGGGCGCCCGTTCTGGTCGAACTGGTCGTCCTCACCCATGCCGACCACCACACGGCGCGGCATCGCGTGGAACTCCGCGCTGATCATCATGTCGGTGGCGATCTTGCAGGCGGCGTCGGACAGCGGGACCACGTCGGCCAGTTCGGACACGCCGTCGTTGTCGGTGATCCGCGACCGGTTCACAATCGGCACCACCGGCACCACGCCCAGGTTGTGGACGTCGGTGTCGTACTCCCGCGTCACCCGGCCGTTGTACTCAGTCACCAAGTAGACGGTGCGGTCAGGCAGGTACAGGGTCAGGAACTCGTTGTCGTCGTCGTCGGTCCAGCGTTTGATGGCCTTGGTCACCTGGCGGGTGCGCGGGTCACGGTCGGCGTACACCTGGGCGGCGGACTCCACGGTGATCAGCGGGGTGTCGCTCGAATCGTTGGCGCCCACGATGACGTAGCTGCGGCGCATCGCCAGCGCATCCACATGCGCCTGCTGGGATGCTTCATCCAGGCCGTTGGCCTGCCAGAAGTCCCACAACCGGTCCTCGACCCGCTGGTCGATGCGGAAGCCCTCAACATCCAGGCGTTCTTCGAGACTGTCCACGACCAGGCGCGGCCAGTTGACGATGACCGGCTGAATCCGGCCCTCCATTTCGCGGATCAGCTCGGGCGCCATGTAGGACAGGCCCTGGCGGCCCTCGTAGTAGCGGCTCCACTTCGACAGGTCGGGTTGCAGTCGCAGCAGCCGGTCGCGCAACTGCGCGGCCAGGTCGGTGTCGTCAGCCACGCGGCGCTCCATTCGTCATCGGTACACCACCATGCGGCGGGTTCGCTTCTTGGGTATGCCGGCGACCAGGACGTCGCAGGCGGCTTCATGCGCCAGGGCGTCGGCCATCACGGCGTCGATCTTCTGGTGCGTGTTCGGTTTCCCGATCACCACTCCACCGGCGCGGCGCACGCGGCGCGCGTTGGCGACATGGGACGCGGTCACCGGACAGTTGTCGTGCGTCAGGGACTGCGTGGCCACGTCGGTGCGCAGTCGCTCTAGCGCCGCAGCCATCTGGCGGGTCCGGTACGTCGCCCAGGACACGACCCGCTTGTCGCCGTACCGGGTCGCCCAGCCTTCGATCTCGGACTGCCACAGCTCCGGGTCGCAGTAGAACCGCTGCACGTCGTAGGTGTCGAACAAGTGTTCAACGGCGGCCTGAACCTCACCGCGGGGAACCTCACCGCCGTAGTCGGCCGGGTTCCAGATCGTGGCCGCACCGTCGGCGAACGTCGGGGTGAACCCGAACACGCCGTCGTCGGTGACCCACCGGGCCCGGATCGCGGTCCAGTCGTCCACCATCGACCCGTCGAAGCCCAGGGTGATCGTCGCACCCAGTGGCACGTCGGTCGGGATCGCGCACTCGGCCCACGCCTCCGCGTCGAAGTAGGCGTCGGACGTGGCCACGATCCGGTTCAGGTAGAACCGCTCGGCCTGGGCGGCGTCGCCCTTGGTGGTCAGTTCTTCGATCTCGGCGTCGATGCGGTCCAGGTCCACCCACCCGCCACGCTCCGCGGTGGAGTCGCCGTACACGGACTTCAGCACCTTGCGGCGCTCCCGCTTGTTGCGGACACTGC
>JADJEA010000015.1 GCA_016702415.1 Nostocoides sp. | reverse complement strand
GGGGCCGCCGCCGCGCCCAGGAGCACAGCGGGCAGGATGAGGGCCAGGATGCGGCCGCCGTATCCCAGGGCCATGCTGCGCACCGACGCCAGGCCGACGGTCAGGGCCGAACAGGCTCAGTATCCGGAGATCGCGACGAAGGCCACAGACCGGAGATGTCGTAGAACAGTCCGCTCTTCACGCCGAAGCGCCACCTGGGTCGGGCTCACCAGACAGAAGCCGACCGTCAGTGCGATCAGCGAGACGAGTGAGCGGTCGGCGCGCCCACCGCGCCGCTCTCGGCGTCAGCGAATCGCGCTCGCTCGGCATGCACAACCAAGCCAGGCTCGCGAACATCGCACCGATGGCCACGGTTGTGGTCGCCGAGAACACTCTGCTCGACGGGGTCGCTGTCGGTCACCACGTGCCGGTCCCCTCAGAGACGCGGTGGGCGAAGTCGTAGCCGAGCAGGGCGACCCAGGGGCACGGTCAGGCCAAGCGCGATCTTGTGGTGGGTTCTCATCGGGTGCTCCTACCTGGAAGTGGTCGTCCATCCAGGCTCCGCGACACGGAGGGTCGGCCACATCCGTCTTGGGGTCGTGCGATTGTCTCCTCGGGGACGATGCGACCCGTCTCGAGGAGGAGACTGGGGGCCGATCAGTCGAGGCCGTGGCGGTAGGCGACGACCACGGCTTGCAGCCGGTCCACGCCGAGCTTGGCGAGGATCTGGGCGACATGGGATTTGACGGTGGACTCCGGCGAGGAACAGCGTGTGCCCGATCTCGGCATTGGACAGGCCACGCGTCATGGCCTTGAGGACGTCGAGCTCCCGCTCGGTCAATTCGGTCAGTCCTGGGTGGGGCCTACGGTCGGGTAGTCGCACCGACACGCCGTCGAGAAGCCGCGCCAGAACCGTTGGCCCGATCGTCGATTGGCCGGCCGCGCAGGCGAGCACCGCCTGCGCACTAGTCCACGCGGCTCGGGTGGTCTTCAGCAGGAATCCCGAGGCGCCCGCACGCAGGCCCTGCACGACGTATTCGTCGAGATCGAACATCGTGAGGATCAACACCCGAGTGTCAGGCAGGGTGGCGCGGATCTGACGAGTCGCACTGATGCCGTCGCCACCTGGCATCTCCACATCCATCAGCACGATATCCGGACGGTGGTCCATCGCCAGGCGCACAGCGGTCGGGCGTCCGCTGCCTCGCCAACGACCTCGATGGCTCCATCGCTCCCGAGGACAGTGACCAGGCCTGCGCGCAGCAACTCGTAGTCATCGACCACCACGACCCGCACGGTCATGTGACCGGCGCGCGGGACGCTGGCAGAGGGGCGCGGGACGCTGGCAGAGTGGCCTTGACGACGAAGCCCCTCCCTCCGGCGGGGGTTCCGGTATGGAGGCGGCCAGCCGCGTGAGCCACCCGCTCTGCCAGTCCCACCAGGCCGGAGCCATGCTCGCGAGGCACACCGGCCCGGGCCGCTGTCGGTGACTGTGACGGTGAGATGGCGGGGCACTCCTCGACGCTGACGCTGGCCGGTGCCCTCGTCCGTGTCGGACGACATTAGTCAGGAGCCTCCTGCCCGATGCGGTAGACCAGCTCAGATCCCTTGGGGGCAAACTGATCCAGGCCGGATAGGGTGACTGACGTTCCGCTGGCCCGGATCCGGTCGACGAGCGCCGCCACATCCCGTGGTGTTCGGGCGGGAGCGTGGGACTCGGGGTGGAGACGGTCGAGATCGGCCAGAGCCTCGATCGCTGCGCTCTCGACCACCTCGAGCGCGCCTGGCCGACTCCGGGTCCCGGTCGGCCGAGACCTCGGCGGCACCAGCCTGCATGGCGATGAGGCCGACCGCGTGCGACACCGAGTCGTGGATCTCCCGGGCGAACGCGCCGCCCGGTCGGCCTCGACTGCCGCGGCCGCGCCCGGTCGAGGTCGACCGGTAGTGCGAGCGAGGCCCAGGGCGCGTTGCGCCCGTCCCCGTTCGACACGGATGATCAGCGCCACGGACAGCAGGACGCAGACCACGACCGTGGTGATGACGGCGTTCTCGTGGTCGTGCACCCATGCCGATGTGATTGCCGTTCCGGCGAAGAGGAGCATGGCCGCGGTGCGACGCCGCTGGCGACCCCGGAATGCCCATCGTGCCCCAGGCCAGGCCCGTCACGGTGATCAGCATCCAGAACCCCACAGCACTTCGTGCGACGCCACTGCGCCAAGGGCTACCGATGAGGCCGCGAAGAGCGCCGCGACCGTCGGTGAGCGTCCGGCCCGCCACCGCGATGGCCACAATCACCGTCAGCGCGACGCCCCACCAGGGCACCTGCCCCTGCTCCATATGGCCATAGGTGATCGACTCCCACGAGTGCCAGCACCCGAGCCGCGGCGGCGAACGAAGATCCCGCCGAGGTATCCGGGCCAGACGGGCTGGCCCCACCTCGATCAGGTCGACTGGGTGGCCCGTATCTCGCAACAGCCCAAGCAGCCGTCGCAACTCGCTCGAGGCGAGCCGCGCGTGGCGGTGGATCCGGCGAGCCGTGGCGGCTGGGTCCTCGACGTGGGCGGCCTCGATGCGCACGTGAATGAACAGCCGACGGAGCTCGGCGGGGATGTCCTCCGACAGACGACGCCGCTCGTCACGCGCGGCCATGGCCGCCACATGGTCGGGATGGATCCTCGCCGCTCCGGCGGCTTCCGGCGTGCCACCCGCGCACGCGCAGCCCTCCAGGCCTCGCGCCACGAACGCGAGCGAGGTCAGCATCACTCCGAAGAAGAGCAACTCCGGCGGTCGAATCCGCCCACCACGGTGATGCAGGCCGCTGACGTGACGCATCCCAGCGTCACCACGAGGTCAGCGCGGGTGGGCGTCATCCCTCCAGGCTAGGCGGGTCGGTTGCCGCGGTCTTCCTCCTTGAGGCGGACATCGAAGCGATCGCTGTCAGGTATGCGAGCCCCAGGCCTGGGTGCAGCTAGAGCGCGCGCACGCGGTTGTTGCGCGGGTTGTGCTCGAGCTCGACCAGTCCGAGCGCCTCGAGGAGCGGCGGGAGGTACATCCCGAACCGGCCTCGGTAGCCCTTACGGAGGCCGTACCAGCCGCCCACCGGGTTGCTCTCGTCGCGGCCCCACGCCTCGACCGTGCCCGGCTTGGCCACCTTGCTCTCATCGGCTGCGCCCAGCTCGACCCAGTCGCCCTGCTCGCGCAGCCACGCGGCGAGGTCGTCGATGGCGCTCAGGTGATAGCGCAGGGTGGTCGAGCCGACACGGCATACCAGCGCCGGGGGGTCGCCGCCCTCGTCGCGCCACATCGTGTACGCCGACGTGCCCGGTGCCGTCGTCAGCTGCCACGGATCCTCGGACGTGCCGGTGCCGGTCATGGTGAGCACTGTACGGCCAGCCTGTCACTGGGCCTATCTGCCGATCGCGCTGGAAATCCCGGGCGCCCACCTGGCCGATCCGCCCACCGGGCCGCGCCGGTCAGCGCTTGGCGCGCATCGCCCGCACGACCGTCACCGCCGTGCCGTCGGGGCGACCCCGGATGCCAGGGCGTCATACTCGGCCGACCCGTACGGGTAAAGGGCGAGCCGTCCGGCGGCGTCCGCGTGGACGCCCCAGCCATACGCCTTCCCAAGGTCGGAGGCGCGCAGGCAGGGACGTCCGACGGAATAGAACTCGGCGCGGGCTGCTGCCCGCTCGCGGTCCGGCACGCCCCGGCGGTCGGCCCACACGGTGAAGATGACGTCGCCCGAGGTGTGCCGGTAGGGAGCCTCGTGAATCATGGCCCACGTCGCCGACGCGATGGTCGGCTTTCCGCCGCGCTCCGCGGGAACTCTCGCCGGCCCCTCCGAGCCAGGGGCGAGCGCGATGAAGGTGTCGGTGTAGTCGACGGGGTCCATGGTCACGCCCATGCCTTGGTGTCGGTAATACAGAAGGGGTGGCCGGCAGGGTCGAGCAGGACGATCCAGGTCTCGCCCGGCTGGACGTCCGGCCTGGTCGCCCCGAGTTCGACGCACCGGGTCGCAGCAGCCTCCAGGTCGTCCGCGGCGAGGTCGAAGTGGAACTGCTTGTGACCATGGTCGGGCCACGGTGGGCGCCCATAGTCGGCGATGGTGCCGATACCGAGCTTGTGGGCCGGCCCCTGGAGCATCGCGTACTGCTCGTCGCTGTAGACGATGGGCCAGCCCAGGACCTGCGACCAGAAGGCGCCGAGGGCGCTGGCGTCGGGGGCATCGAGGGTGACCATGGCCAAGGTGATGTCGTGCTCGTTCATGCGGGCATGCTGGTGCCATGGCCACGCCCGACGATTGCACGAACGCGACACCGGAGCATGTTCGGCCACGTTCTGCGTCGGACGAGCTGCTCCGGCACGTTCGCTATGACTTCGCCGAGCCCTGCACCGATTTGGCCCCGTGGATCGACCGGTACTGGTCGGTCGAGTGGGACTTGGCCCCAGGCAAGATCTTCCACACCGCGACCGTGGACGACCCGGCGGTGAACCTCTCCATCGAGCGTGGGGGGATCGCGCGCCCTGGCACAACGGGGCCGGGGTTCTGGTTGACCGGTCCGGCGACGGTCGGGCGCTTCGATGTGAGCCTGCGCGGGTCCGGGTCCGTCGTCGCCGTGAAGTTCCAGGTGGGCGGCACGGTGGCGTTCGCGAACGCGGACCTGGCGGCCCTGCGCGACCGGACGGTCCCGGCTGCGCAGTGGTTCGGCTCAGACGCCTGGGCGTCCGAGCTGCCACCTCGGCGTCCGAGGCATCCTCGCGGCTGGACGCCTGGTTGCTCGGCTTGGGCCCCTCCACGGACGCTGGCTACGACCGCTTCCGGATGATGCACGCGCTGCTGGATGACCCCACGGTCACCAGATTGGACGACGTGGCGGACCGGGTGGGCTGCGACGTGCGGACGTTGCAGCGCACCTTCCGCCGCTACACCGGGGTGGGTCCCAAGCGCATGCTGGTGCGAGCGCGGGTGATGGCGGCGGTGGCGGCGCTGGATCGCGGCTGGCCCGGCAGCCTGACCGAGCTGGCCCACGAGTTCGGCTGGTTCGACCAAGCGCACCTGATCCGCGACTTCCGGCGGATCACTGGAATGACTCCGGCCGGGTATGCCGACCGCGACACCGTCCCTGGCGCGCCGGGCACGAACCGCTGACAACTCCGGCCCGCGCTCCTCCCTCGCCGCTGCTGTCTTGCAGCGCATGCAGCTGATGTCGCTGCATGGGTGTCGCCGTGACCTGCATGAGCCCTCAGCGTCGACGGCATAACCATGTGTCACCGCCTTGGGTCGCCGCTGCCAGGCGGGTGCCTCCTCGGCGGACACCAAAAGTCCTTTGACATCAAGAGACTTATCATCGGAGGATCGACCCGTGACCTGGTGGCGCCGGATCCTTCCCCCGACAACGCTGGAGCGCGACCTCGCGCTCCAGGCCGTGCTGTCGGCGTTCGGCACCGGCTCCTTTCTCACCGGCACCGCCGTCTTCTTCACCCAGGTCGTCGGACTGACCGGCGCCCAGGTCGGCCTCGGCCTGTCCATCGCCGCGGTATTCACCCTCCTGCTCCAGATCCCGATGGGCCGGCTCGCCGACCGAGTCGGCGCGAAGCCGCTGTGGGTGGTCACCTCCGCCGTCGAAGCGATGCTGTATGTCGCGTGGCCCCTCCTGCACGGCATGGTCGCCTTCGTGGCGATGCTGTGCACGATGACGATCGTCGAGACCGCGGGGAGAAACGCGCGCAATGTCTACCGGCTCGCGATCTTCACCCGTGAGACCCGGGTGCGGGCGAACGCCTACATGCGGGCCGCCCGCAACGTCGGCTACACCCTTGGTGCGGGGGCCAGCGGCATTGCGCTCGGGCTGGGTCTGGGCGCGGTCAAGGCCATCCCCCTCGTCACGGCCGGCCTGCTCGCCCTCAACGCGGTGATGATCGCGGCGGTCCTCCCGCCGATCACGCGGCATACGCACACCGCAACGATCGGTGACGCGCTCGAGGCGGCCCCCGCGGCGTGGCGCAACACCGGCTTCGTCGTGCTGGCGCTGTGCAATGGGGTGATCTCGTCCAACCAGGTGCTCCTCAACGTCGTCGTTCCGCTCTGGCTGGTCGAACGCACCGACGCCCCGCACACCCTGCTCGCCTGGCTCTTCGGCACCAACACGGTGCTCGCGGTCCTGCTCCAGGTGCGGGCGTCCCGGGTCGCCGACTCCGTCGCCGGCTCGCTCAAGGCGGTGCGCTGGTCTGGGTGGGCGTTCGTCGTGTCGTGCGCGCTGCTCGCGGTCACTCACGAGACCGTCGGCTGGGTGACCCTGGTCCTGGTCTGGGTGGGGCATGTGACGATCACCGGGGCCGAGCTGTGGCAGTCCGCCTCCGACTGGGGCTTCACCAGCGAGTTGTCCGACCACCGGCGGCTCGGTGACTACCAGGGCATCTGGGGCATCGGCTACCAGATCGAGTCGGTGATCTTCCCGGCGCTCTTCACCTTCCTGGCCCTGCGGTGGGGCACACCGGGGTGGTTCGTCATCGCGGGCATCGGGGTGGCGGCCGCGGCCATCGCCCACCCCGCCGCCCGCGCTGCCGAGCGACACCTGGTCCGGGTCGGCGCCCCGGTCGGTGTTTAGGAACTCGTCGGGTTATCCGTCGCGCGTGTCACGTCAGGGCGGCCGGGTTTGACGGGAACCTGGGCGGGGCGTGCTCGGCCAGGGCGGTGATAGTCAGTGCCGGATTGACGCCAGGATTCGCGGGCAACGCTGCCGAATCGGTGACGAGCATGTTGGCATAGCCGAATACCGCCTGGTTCTCGTCCACGACACCGCTGTCAGGATCGGCCCCGATGACAGCGCCACCGAGAACGTGTGCAGTGAACGTCCGGTCACCGAGAGCCTCGAAGACACTGCCCTGCGGTATGCCGCCCGTCTCGCGAGCGAGCCACTCGGCGATCTCGTGACCGACCGCGAGCGCGACCGGTGCCGGGCGCTGTGGGTCGGCGCGGGTGACGAGCCGCCACCCCCGGCCGAGCCGACGCCGGACCGTCGTGAAGGCCAGCGCGTTGTCGTATGGCTGCATCACGAGCATCATCACCGTGCGTCGGCTCCAGCCCTTGCCACGCAATGTTCGCGCCAACCGCGCCGGGTGACGCACGACGGCCTTCCCCCATGCCTTCAGGCGCTCAGGTCGCGTTGATCCCGGCGCGAGCAGAGTGAAGAACACCCGCATGAAGTCGCCGCGGCGACCGTAGGTGAGGAACTCGACCTGGGTGTTCCCGTCGACAATGACCCGGCTGCTCGCGGCCACATCACGCCAGGTCTCGCGGTCCTCGGGAAGGAGAACGGACATGACGCTCTCACTATTTGTCCTGACAAGACAGCCCAGCCGTTCGGACAACCGTGGGAGGGACCCTCGCCGCTTGCACATCGCGAGGAGTTGGTTGGTGCCAATGCCTCCGCCAGCGAAGACGACTCCGCTGACGCGCACCGTCTCCCGGCGTCGGTGGAGGGTGCCTGAGTGAACGGACGTGACCTCGTACCCGTCCGTCCCGTCGGCCGCGCCGATCGGCCGGACGTCCACAACCTCGCGGCGAGGGACGACGTGAGCGCCGGACCTTTCGGCGAACCACAGGTAGTTCTTCGTCAGTGAGTTCGCCGCCCCGGTGCGACACCCGGTCATACAGGCACCGCAGCGCGTGCATCCGGTCCGTGGGGGTCCATCGCCGCCGAAGTAGGGGTCGTCGACCGTCAGCCCCGGCGCGCCGAAGTAGACCCCGGTTGGCGCCTTGAAAGGTCGCCCGCGCGCCCAGATGGTCGGCGGTCCGCCGCGCAGGAGTTGCATCTGCGCGGACTCCCATGGAGTGGTCCTGGCCCCGAGCATCCGCTCGGCTTCGGTGAAGTGCGGCTGCAGCCGTTCCTGCCAGGGACCGAGGTCACGCCACTGCGGGTCGTCATAGAAGCCGGAGTGAGGGCGGAACAGAACTCCGCCGTAGACCAGACTGCCTCCGCCCACACCGATCTGAGAGGAGCTGAAGAGATGGCGGAAGCCGGAGATGGTCATGATGCCGGTCAGGCCGAGGCGAGGGCTCCACAGGAAACGGCGCTTGTCGTCGGTTCCCCCGGGGAGCTCCGCGTCACTCCACCGGCGACCCTTCTCCAGGACGAGGACCCGGTATCCCTTCTCCACCAGCCGAAGCGCTGCCACGCTGCCGCCGAAGCCGGAGCCAATGACGACCCAGTCGTAGTCGATCCCGGCCGACCCCCGCGCCTGCGGCCAATCCCCCGGCAACGCCATGGCCCCGCGGTCGGGAGTATCGACGACGGCGACCATCAGTCGCCGCCCTCGGAGTTGGCGACGGACGCCAGCTGCCTGAGGACCGGCTTGGCGATCTTGCCCACGGCGTTGAGTGGGAGGTGATCCACGACGTGGATCCGTGCGGGCCGCTTGAACCGGGTCAACAGCCCTCGGCAGTGTTCCTGGAGAGCCACGGGATCGACGTGGCATCCACTGGCCGGCTGCACATACGCCACGACGATCTCACCCCAGACAGGATCCGGTATGCCGATCACGGCACTCGCCCCGACGCTGGCGTGCCTCTCGAGGACGTCCTCGATCTCCTTGGGGTAGATGTTCTCCCCGCCCCGGATGATCATGTCCTTTGAGCGCCCGACGAGGGTGAGGTAGCCGTCGTCGTCCAGGCGACCCCGGTCCCCGGTGCGCAGCCAGCCGTCGTGGAAGACCTCCGCGGTCGCGTCAGGGCGGCCCAGGTAGCCACGCATGACGTTGGCCCCGCGCACCTCCACCTCGCCGTCGTATGCCGCTGGGACCGGCAGGCCGTCTTCGCCCACGATGCGAACCTCCTGTCCGGGGAATGCCCGCCCGACCGTCCCTGCGCGCCGCTCGCCATCGAGGGGGTTGATCGTCGAACCGCAGGTGCCTTCGGAGAGGCCGTACGCCCGAGAACGGGTATCGCGTAGCGCTCCTCGAAGTCGCCGAGCAGTTCGGCTGGAGCCGGTGCGGCACCACAAATGGCGAAGCGGACCGATCCCGTCGCCGGCTGCACGCTGGTGGGCAGGTCGGTGAGCATTTGCAGGATCGTCGGCACGGCGCTGAAGAAGGTCGGTCGGTGCTCCTCGACCAGGG
>JADJEA010000014.1 GCA_016702415.1 Nostocoides sp. | reverse complement strand
GTGAACCCCAGCCGCACGACCACCAACTTTCTCCGACGGCAACATAGATCCGCGCCAGTCACCAGCGCCACATCGGCCTAATATGCGTCAGGCCGGTAACGACACCAACAACGAACCATCCGCGGCAACCGGTTCGCCCACCAGCCCAGCGCATACCCGGTCCTCGGTCTTTGCGACCGCCTGCGGGACTGTCGACGACGCCATCCACCCGCTCGGCAGCAATCTCTGCTCACCGCCCCACTGTTCGTCCTGCAGCGCAACCGTCCGGATCGCGGCTCAATCCCGCGGTGCGCAGCCCAGCAGATAAACTACACACCGGCAGACCGTGTCGTGTCGGGTCTCGCACACCGCTATTGAGCTCAGCCTCCCAGCGGCGCTAAGGAACCGCGGCAGGTCCGGCCTGACGCCGGTCTTTCGCGCAACACCGGGAACACAGACGCTGAAGCCCCGCTCGAATACCGCTGGATAGGTCCCCACCGGATGAGCCAGCGGCTGCTTCGCGACGTAGCCACCTATGTCGGGTTCGAGATAGAGCATTGCGGTAATCGGGGTGCCGAGGTCATAGGTTTCGTCCCACGCCAGCCCACTCGTCATCCGCATCAGCTGACGACGATCCGCGATCGTCGATCCACTTCCCGCCGCAGCGCTTGGCGTCCGACACCGAGATTTTGCCCGTTGCAGCCGAGCCGCCCGGACAAGCAGGTTCGTCACGCTTGCACACGACCAGCCCAATTGCGGTGTTGGTGATCTGAATCCGTCCTCGCAGCGCCCACCCAACGCCAGGCTCCGTCTTTGAGCACGACGATCCACGGGTGCCCAACGCCTTCTTTCTTCGCCGTCGATATCGCCGAAGGCAGCAGTCAAGAAGAAGCGCCGCGACGAAGGCGGGCTTGGGTTATAGCAGCAAGCGGTCGCCGCACGGGGTTTCAGCGGAAGTCAGGCAACAACAGCCCGTATGCCGTGAGCGGTTCTAAAGCGTGCAGCCCGCCTTGTCGTTGTAGTAGCAGTCTGACCTGGTAAGGAACCCGAAGATCGACGACGACACCGAGCTCCGTCCGATGACGGGTCTGAACTTGGAGGTGGGCACGAGCGGTTCGGCGGCAGGTCGCCCCCGGGATCGTCTGTTCGAACGGCGACCCCGGGGACAGCGCACGCGTTGTGTTTTGGCATACCCGGTCGCGGTGAGCAGCAGGGGCTGGCGTAGTGATATCCTCCGGCGAGCGCGACGAGAGATGGGGGACCAGGAGGCCGAGCAGGATTCCTGCGAAGGAGTGATCCGACCCTGCCTTCCGTCTTCAGCAGCGCCGACTGCGGTGGGACGGGGGCGCGCCCGCCCGTCGAGCCGGTGGACCCGGTCAAATCGGCCGGGGTGTCGCGCTCATGCCCGGACCTTACTTTCGCGCGAGGCCACGGAGGCGGATCATCCGAGAGAGGAGGTCGGGAGTAGTTCGCGGCGCAGCAGGTTGACCCAGACACGACGATCGCCAACCCAAACGGCCCGGAACGACGCAGACCAAGGAGCACCATGCGCGCGACCGAAAGACACCGTCATCGCTGAGAGGCGACGACACCGTCGTCGATGAGGGCAACCAAATTACCCCGACCGCAGCGGTCCGCCCGGGAGGTCTTGCGGATCTCCGACACTCGTCACCGCCCGCCCGTGGAAGGGTGTCGCGTCGTACTACTCGATCGATAGTCGACGGTAGGCCAACACCGACGCCGCGTGGTCACTACCTCGACTCTGCTGCCCGCCGCCGAAACAGATCCGCGGGCGAATGTGGTTTTGAAGGGCGCCGACGTCACGCCGTGAGTGCAGCAGCAAGGTCCTCCCGACCATCACCCCGGAACGCCATCACCGTCCCGAGCGCCACCGCGTTGGTTCGCCTATCGGCAGCGGTTTCCGCGGTGGGCTCTTCGCCGCCAAGGCGCTCAAACGCGCCGACGTGATCTCGCTCCATTTCGGCGAGTCGAGCCACTTCTTCCAGCCCCTGCTTTATCAGGTTGCGACCGGCATCCTCTCAACCGGTGAGATTGCGCCGAGCACGCGCGAGATCCTC
This sequence comes from Nostocoides sp., assembly GCA_016702415.1. Lineage (GTDB taxonomy): Bacteria > Actinomycetota > Actinomycetes > Actinomycetales > Dermatophilaceae > Nostocoides_A. The sequence goes on along the minus strand of JADJEA010000014.1, from coordinate 18,604 downwards.
AAACGCCAACGCAATGCCCGGGTCGTCTCGGCACCGTCACCCGCATCGACCTCGCCCACCGCACCGTCCACGCTGAGGCTTCGGCGAGACGATCGACACGGACATCCGACACCCTCAACGTCGCGGTCGGTGGTAGCCAGTTCTCGTCCGCGACGAATACCGACCACGCACCTGGGATGAAGTCGATCGATGACGCGCTCGAGGTGCGGGGGCGGTTGTTCACCGCGTTCGAACTCGCGGAGATCGTCCCGACGGCCTGCGCGCCGGGGCGGCGCTCACGACCCCTTTGTCGTCGTTGGCGCAGGCCCGACCGGTGTCGAAATGTGTGGTCGAATCAGCGAGATGGCGCATCGGACGCTGCGCAACGAGTTCCGGCATCTCGACCCAACCACCTCCCGGGGTCGTGCTCGACGGCGCCGACCGCGTGCTGGGCGCGTTTGGGCACGACCTGCCGCGGCGACCAAGACTCTCGAAGGTATGGGCGTCGAGGTCCGCGGCATCGGCACGAAGGTGGTCGGGGTCGACGCCGACGGAGTCGACATCGAACTCCCCGACGGTACCCGCGACCGCATTGAATCCGTCGTGTAGTTCGGGGCCTCCGTAGTCCGCCAGCTCTCGTCGTGAGCAACTGCCGCCTCGGTCCGGCGCCCAACTCGACCGCGCCGGGCCGGGTCCGCGTCGCCCTGACCTTGCCCTCCCGGGGCACCCCGGGAGGCCCTCGTCGTCGGTTAGATGGCGCTCAACCGCTCTCCCGGGGTCAAAGTCCGCGATTCAAGGCGGTCGGTATGCCGGCGTCGGTCATCCGCGACCGCCGGGGTCTAACCAGCGTGACCGAAGCAACCAGCACCGCATACCCCGCTGTGGCTCGCGAATTTGTCTACCGCGACAAGGGGAGCATGGCGACTGTCCGCGGTTCTCAGCGGTCGCGAGCATCGGGCGGGCGTAGTTCACCGGGTTCACGCGTGCTCTGCGGGCTCTTCATCCACTTGCTTGACATCACGGGTTCAAAGAGTCACCGGACCACGCGATCCACTGGTCGCGAGCTTTATCGGCCGGGGTCGGGTCAGCGGGTGAATCACCGACGGCTCACCGTCGGGCGCCTTGCCGTGGAGCAGCTCGGGGACGAGTTCCACCCGTCTCTAGGGGGCCAGCGGCGACGAGAAGCCGAGCCAGAGCCCGCTTAAGGGAGGCGCGGGAGGGTTTCGAGCACCCGGACCTCGAGGGGGGTCGGAGGACGGGGTCCCGTCGACCCACGAGGTCCCACACCATCTTGAGCGCCGCCGTCGCTCGCGACCTCGCCCCAGCGCCACGTCACGGGGTCATACGTGTCCCGGACGCTCCAGTCGCCGACCCCTTGCGCGTCGATTCCCAAGGCCTGGCAGGTCGCGACCGCGCGCGGCAGGTGGTAGCCCTGCGACACCACGAGCATCCGGTCGACTCGGAAAATCCGCTTCGCGCGCGAACACGAGTCATACGTGTCCCGTCCAGCAAAGTCGAGAACGATCCGCTCGGCTGGCACCCCCCGCTCGACGAGGTAGGTCCGCATCGCCGTGGGCTCGTCGTAATCGTGGTAACGGTTGTCGCCCGAGAGCAGCAGCACATTCGGTCTTGCCCGCCTGCAGCGCAACGCGGCCGCAACGTCGAGCCGCGCGGCCAGGCAGGGCGACGGAGTGTCGTCGGGCGTGAGCCCGGCGCCCAGCACGAGGGTGACATCCGCGGTAGGCGCGTCGGCGACCCGTGGACGCGGTCCCGGGATTGCGCGCTCACCCACAACCACGGGGAGTATGCTAGAGCCCGGCTGCCGCGAGCAACCCCAAGGCCCAGCGCCAGCGCCAGCGCCGCCGCGTCGCTGGTCGACCAAAGTGCTCGTCCCCTCATCCATACCGACCACGGTACGCGGGGTTGGGCGAACAGCTGGGAGTCAGCGAGACTGGGTCCCATGGAGATTCGCTTCGCCACAATCCGTCGTTCGCGGTCGCGGCGGTTGCATCTGCAGCCCAATGAACCCGCCGGGTCGAAGGCGGCGCGATGGTCGCGCACTCCCTGGCGTGCAGTTGTCCGCAAGCACCGACGGTGGCATCCCCAAGGGGCTCAAGCGGGCAATGCTCTCGGGCGAATCCTCTTCTTTGTGACGACGGGTACCGCTCCGCCGCAGTGGTTGGTTGAGGTCGCCGGTGTGCTGCCCGGCGACATCATGCCTCGCGTCACCCCGAGCGGCCGTTCTTTGTCACCCGCGGCCATGGCTGGCCAACCCGTATGGCACCGAGATGACTTCCACGTGGGGAGGCGCGCAGAACCTCTTCGGCGGAGGGGGGCCGGGTTGCAGGCAACGGGCAACGGGCTGGTCGTGCTCAGCGTCTATGGCGCCCTCGACATCATCGACCTCGCGCCCAACGAACAGGTGACAATCGACAGCGGCATGTGGTCGCCTATGACCTTGGGATGCGCTTCAACCCCGTCGCGCGGTCGCGGGACGGACCTTCCAGTCGGTGGCCCTGGGAGGGCCTTGTCTTCGATTTCGTCGGTCCGGTCGGTTTTCCTGCAGACCCAACCCGTCGGCGTTCGCGGCATACGTGCAATCTTTCGATCCCGCCGCAGACCAGCGGCGGCGGTTCGCACTTCGATGTCGACGTCGACCTGACCCCAGGATGAGCCCCAAGTCACCCTTTATCGACCCGCAGATTGCCGCCAGCGTGCCCGATGCGGCAGTTCGGGGATGGGGCCACCGCCCTCTCGCCGCCTAACCCGGAGGCCGCCATGACGGCATACCACATCTGCTCGCTCTGCTCGACCCGCCACGTGACGATGCGCAATCGCAGATCATGGGTTCGATGCACGTCGGCCTCGAAGAGGCCCCCGACGGGTTCGGGCGGATGGCAGTGTTCTATGCCGAGCGCGCGCGGGTGGCGCGGGGCTCATCGTGACGGGTGGCTTCGCGCCCAACGACGCCGGGCGGGCGCTGCATGGCGCCGCGATGATGAGCACGCCCGAGGAGGCTGCCGAGCACCGGGTCATCACCGACGCGGTCCATGCCGAAGGCGGCCTCATCGCGCTCCAGATCCTCCACGCCGGCCGGTATGCCGCACACTTAAAAGCGGTGGGCCCGAGCCCGATTCAGGCACTCCATCTCACCGGATCACCCCCGCGAGCTCACGTCTGAGGAGGTCGAGGAGACGATCCGCGACTTCGCCCGGTGCGCGGCGCTCGCGAAATCCGCGGGCTACGACGGGGGTCGAGATCATGGGGTCCGGAGGGGCCCTCATCAACCAGTTCTCGTGACCCGCACCAACGCGCGCACCGACTCCTGGGGCGGAGAGTATGCCGCCCGCATGCGGTTCGCGGTCGAGATCGTGCGGGCGGTGCGTGCGGCAGTGGGGCCGGACTTCATCGTCATCTATCGGCTGTCAATGCTCGACCTCGTCGACGAGGGGTCGACCTTGACGAGGTCTGAGCTGGCGCAGGCGGCCGAGGCCGCCGGCGCGACGATGATCAACACCGGCATCGGCTGGCACGAGGCCCGCACCTGACGATCGCGACGAGGGCGCGCGGGGCGTTTGCGTGGGTGACCGGCAAGGTCATAGGGGGGTGTGTCGATCCCGGTCGTCACAAACCAACTGGATCAACACGCTTGACGTCGCCGAGGAGATTCTCGCCTCGGGGCAGGCTGACCTGGTCTCGATGGCCCGGCCATTCTGGCTGACCCTGACTTTGTCGTTAAAAGTGCTGCGGGACAGGCAGATCGGATCAACACCTGCATTGCTCGCAACCAGGCGTGCCCGGACCCCACGTTCAGCGGCAAGAGATGACGTCCTGCCTGGTCAACCCACGGGCGTGCCACGAGACGATCCTGCACATCGAGCCTGTGGCTGCTGATGGCGCGCGTCGGGTCGCGGTTGCTGGTGGCGGGCCGGCGGGGGTGGCGGCGGCGACGACCGTTGCGGGTCGCGGTCACGCCGTCACCTTGTTTGAGGCGGCCCATGAGATTGGCGGGCAGTTCAACCTGGCCAAGCAGATCCCCGGCAAAGAGGAGTTCGACGAGACGCTGCGGTATTTCCGGGGCGAGCTCGAAGCCACCGGGGTTGATGTGCGGCTCGGGACGCGCCGCCAGTCGGCAAGACCGTGGCGATCATGGGTGCCGGTGGCATCGGCTTCGACGTCGCCGAATACCTTCCACCCACCCGGTCCATCGACCTCGCTTCGACCCGGCCGCGTTCGCCGCGGAGTGGGCATCGGACACGGCATACGAGAATGCGGCGGGCCACACAGCCCACGAGGAGGCGCGCCGGCGCCGGGTTTATCTGTTGCAGCGCAAGGATTCTGGGGTCGGCGCGGGACTCGGACGCACCACGGGCTGGATCCACCGGGACCGTCCTCCAGAACCGCGGCGTCACCTTCATCGCGGGCGCGGTCTACGAGCGGATCGACGACGCGGGGCTGCGCATCAGGGTCGGCGACCGCTCGACGGTCCTCGAAGTCGACACCGTTGTCCTCGCGACCGGGGCAGGAACCACAACGCGACCTGTATGCCGTCCTCGCCGACTCCGGGTCGACGTGCGGCTCATCGGTGGCGCCGACGTGGCCGCCGAGCTCGATGCGAAGCGGGCGATCAAACAGGGCACCGAAGTCGCCGCAGCCATTTAGCCTGCCCTCATCCAGGCCGGTCGAGCGGGTCGAGCGACAGACTCGCCGCTCGACCTGCCAGGTCGTGCCGTTCACAGGTTCGGGCCCCTTGTTCGGGGTCGGCAATCGGGTTCTACTAGGCCAGGGGATCAGCGGGCTCACGAGGCGGCGGGCAACACGGCCCGCTGCGCGCCCAGCCCCAATCGTCAGCGCGGAGACGAACGGCGAGGGGAAGCGCCAGGCGTACCCGGCATACCAGGAGTGCGCACTGTCGTCGCGGAGTCATGGGTGCGGTCGTCGGCTGCGGGCGTGGACCCCGACCGCCATCTGGCCCCCGTGGTACTCGACGGATCGAACTCACTGACTATCGCGCGGCACACCCGCTGTCGGCGGTCTTCCTGCTGCTGTATGACGTTCTCGGTCGCGCTGCCGTCGACTGCGATTGCGTCATGGCGGTCGGTGATGCTGACGGCAAGCTGCTCTGGGTGAGCGGCCACGCGAGGTCATGCGACAGGCGGAGCGGATCCATTTTGTCGAGGGTTCGGTCTGGGACGAGGGCAGCGCCGGCACAAACGCCCCAGGCACGGCCCTCCATCCGATGCCCCGAGCCAGGTCCATTCGACCGAGCATTACAACCGGCTCATCGCCGCGGAGTTGCTCCGCCGCGCCCATCCACGACCCCACACGGGCGCCATCCGGCCTCGTGGACATCACGGGCGGCCCGGACGTCGCGACCCCGCAGACCTCGCGATGGTGCGCGCGGCCGCTCGGATGGCGGAGTCGGAGCTTGCGCGGCTGGCTGCGACCGGGGCGCGCGCCAACTCTGGGTGCCCGCCCCGTGAGGCGCGGGCGCCGGACGTCCTGCGGCTGCAGGGCCTCGGCCTGCCTGACCTCATCGCCGCGATCGGGCCGCAAGACCTTGCGCCTATCGCCGCGCCACAGCGACATCCCCGCTGTGCTCGTCGATCACCCCGCCGGGCTCACCTCCGAGCAACTCCAACTCGAGGTGTATGCCGCGACGTCCACTCTCGACGATGCGCGCCGAGATGACCCGGCTGCGTGCGTTGTTGCGACGCTGTGGTGCAGTCCCGGCCGTATTGGCTCGTCGTCGACACCGAGTGCGACTGAAAGACGTCATGGCGCATCTCGCGGCTGGGCGAGTGCGCGAGGCGCTGCAGAGTTATCGCGGGCCCCTGCTTCCGCAATCGGAGTCACCAGGCGTGGTGAGTCGGCGAGAGTCGGTGCAGGAGCAGTTGGGAGCTGCGGTGTTGGCGTCGGGCAAGCCAGATCTCATGGTGGCGTGGACCCGCTCGCTGGGGTGCCGATGATGTGGGTCATGTGGCAACGTCAGCAGACTGCCCTGCCGGTGTCGTCCCTGCTGCTGCGGTTGCGGCCGGTCGCTCAAATGCCGCTGAGTCAGCACCCGCCTCGAACGCGACCTCGTCTAGCTGGGACCGGCCCACCCCCGACCAACTGACGCAAATGGTGGCTTGGAGAGCCGTTCTGAGCCACGAAGCTACCCATTTGCGTCACCGAGTCAGCACTGAGGCCTCCCCCCAGGTGGGGGTCAGGGGTGCTCGCGTGGCCGCTAGGCGGCGTTGGGGTCGGGCTGGTGGATGCCGAAGGTGTTGCCCCCGGTGTCCAGGAAGTAGTCCTGCCAGGCCATCCCCGGCAACGCCATCTTGGGCAACGCCACCTGACCACCGGCCTTGAGGATCCGCTCGGCGGCGGAGTCGTAGTCCTCGACCCCCATGGTCAGCACGGGCAGCATTAGCGCCTTGACCCAGACCCGGCGGGGCGCGGGGCGACCCAGCAGACCACCGCTGATGCCCGGCATACCCTCCTCGCCGGTGACGACTCCCAGTAAGGCGAGCCGGTAAACGCGCTGTGGTCCTCGTAACGCCACCCGAAGACCGCCGCGTAGAAGTCCTGGCGCGGTCGAGGTCGTCGGCCTGATCTCGAAGTGAATCGGTCGTGACATGGGCTCAGTCCTCAGGGATCGCGGGAAGGATCGTCGGAAGGCTCGTCGGCAGGTGTGTCGCTGGCAGGTGCCGGCGAGATGTCCACGAGCCATTGCGTGCCGTATTTGTCGACGAGAGCGCCATATTCGTCGCCCCACATCTGACCGCGAGAGGGGTCTGATGCGCGCGCCGACGGACAGTCGGCTCAAGTAGTCGCGCAGGGTCTCGGCGTCATCGCCCGACAGACAGATAGGCGTGCTGTTGGGCAACATCATCATCTCGGGCGGCGTGTCAGAGGCCATAATCGTGAAGCCAGCCGGGGTTTCGAGCACACCGTGCATGATGAGGTCCGCCAGCGACCGTCCATCCCGAACGCGCCGAATGTCATCGTGTTGGGCGTGCCGCCGAAGACCTCGGCATAGAACTCCAGAACCTCACGCGAACCGGTGCGGAATTGGAGATAGGGTTCAGACGCATCGTCATATTCAGCACCTTAGACGCCTCACGTGACAGCCAGGTGGGCAGAAGTGCTGGCATTGCTCGGCGACTTGCCGAACCCTTCGTGCTGCGTCCGCATCCACCGCAGGAGCAATGCCAGCAGATCTGTTCGGTGGACATCTGCGACAAGGCTGCAGCCCCGGTGCCGGGTGGTTGCAGCAAGGTTGCAGCGTGGTTGCAGCGTCCTGCTGCTTACGCTGCGCCCAGGCCCGGACAGTGACGGGCGTCACGGCATACCTGCGTCTTGCACTCCCACATCACACCCAACAGCACCTACCCCGGAGGTCCGCATGGCAGTCTTCCCCCAGCCCGGCAGCGCCGAGAGCAGCGTGAGCGTCAAGAGCCGGTACGACAACTACATCGGCGGCGAATGGGTGCCGCCCGTCAAGGGCCTGTACTTCGGAGAACATCACCCGGTCACGGGCAAACCGTTCACCGAGATCGCGCGCTCGAACGCAGAGGACATCGACAAGGCGCTCGACGCCGCCCACGCCGCGAAGGACGCCTGGGGCAAGACCCCCGCCGCGCGCTCGGTGGTCCTCAACAAGATCGCCGACACCATCGAAGCCAACCTCCAGGACCTCGCGATCGCGGAGACCTGGGAAAACGGCAAGTCGGTCCGCGAGACCATGGCCGCTGACTTGCCGCTCGCGGTCGACCACTTCCGCTACTTCGCCGGAGTGATCCGGGCGCAAGAGGGCGGTATCTCGGAGATCGACGAGAACACCGTGGCCTACCACATCCAGGAACCGCTGGGCGTTGTCGGTCAGATCATCCCCTGGAACTTCCCGGATCCTCATGGCCGTCTGGAAGCTCGCCCCGGCCTCGCCGCCGGCAACTGCGTCGTCATGAAGCCGGCCGAGCAGACCCCGTGGTCGATCCTCAAGTCGTCGAGCTCATCGGCGACCTGCTCCCGCGGGCGTGCTCAACATCGTCAACGGGTTCGGCGTCGAGGCCGGCAAGCCGCTCGCATCGAGCCCCGCATCGCCAAGATCGCCTTCACCGGCGAGACGACGACCGGCCGTCTGATCATGCAGTACGCCAGCGCCAACCTCATCCCGGTCACCCTCGAACTCCCGGTGGCAAGAGCCCGAACATCTTTCTTCGACAGCGTCGCCGCCGAGAAGGACGCGTTCTATGACAAGGCGCTCGAGGGGTTCACGATGTTTGCGCTCAACCAGGGCGAGGTCTGCACCTGCCCCTCGCGCGCGCTCATCCAGGACTCGATCTATGACCAGTTCCTCGGCGACGCTCTGGAGCGAGTCGGCAAGATCAAGCAGGGCAACCCGCTGGACACCGACACGATGATCGGCGCCCAGGCGAGCAACGACCAGCTCGAAAAAGATCCTCTCCTACATGGACATTGGCACCCAGGAAGGCGCCAAGATCCTCGCTGGCGGCCATCGCGCAGAGCTCGAAGGCGACCTCGCGGGCGGTACTACGTCCAGCCGACGGTCTCCGAGGGCAACAACGCGATGCGGATCTTCCAGGAGGAGATCTTCGGCCCGGTCGCCGGTGGCGCGCTTCTCCGGACGAGGCCGAGGCGCTGTCGATCGCCAACGACACGCTCTCATGGTCTCGGCGCTGGGGTGTGGAGCCGCAACGGCTCGCAGGCCTACTGGAGCCGGTCGCGCCATCCAGGCCGGCCGCGTGTGGACCAACTGCTACCACGCCTACCCCGCGCACGCCGCCTTTGGTGGCTACAAGAACCCGGCATCGGCCGCGAGAAACCACAAGATGATGCTGTCGCACTTCCAGAACACGAAAAACCTTCTCGTGTCCTACAGCCCCAACGCGCTCGGCTTCTTCTAAACCGATGGACACCAGCAGCGGTATGCCGTCCGCTCATTTCAGCCCCGCTCCGGGTTCGGGGGTCACCTGAGGAAACTCATTCGGTGGTCCCAAACGCGGGCGGGGGTGACGGCGCGTGTTCGCCAGACGCCACGGTGAGCCGGTGCCGCCGGCGACACGGGTGAGCCGGGTGCCGCTGGCGACACGGGTGAGCCGGGTGCCGCTGGCGACACGGCATATGCGCGCATTGCGGTGACCGGTGAGGCGGCGGCTCTCCTGCGCCGCCTCACTAACCGGCACGGGCCACTGATGTTCCACCAGTCCGGTGGCTGCTGCGACGGGTCGTCACCGATGTGTTATCCCGACGGCGACCTCATCATCGGCGACTCGGATGTCTACCTCGGCGACCTTGATGTCGGGCTCGAGCGGCGGTGCCGATGTGGGATGTCGGTGCCACAGTTCGAATACTGGAAGCACACGCACCCCCACCATCGACGTCGTGCCGGGCCGCGGGTCCGGGTTCTCGGTGGAGGCGCCCGAAGGGGTCCGCTTCATCATCCGGTCCCGGCTGCTGACCGACGCCGAGTTGAGGCCTTTCGGGCTCGCTTAGTGAATGGCACGGCTGGGCGGCGGGGCGGCTGGCACCGTCACCACAGCGCGTACGCCGGGGCGGCATCCGCAAGTCGGATGTCGCCCCCGTTGCGTCGAATGAGTTCGCGCGCGATCGCGAGCCCCAGCCCAGAGCCTCCTTCGTCGCGAGCCCGCGCGTCGTCCTGGCCATGCATCTGTGTCTCGACGACTTTGAAGCCATCCGTGATCTGACGACCGATTGACATCCGTCGCTCTGCCGTCGAGGGTGTGCCTCATGAATCTCTTCTGACAATCAGGATTGAATACACTTTCATCTGAGATAGCGGGAACTCACGAGAAATCTCACTATCCGAGACCTTCCTGTTGCAGAGGTGGATTGCTGGCCTTAGTTATCGCCAATTCGCCTCTCACGCACACCAAGACGGGCTTCAAGGCCCGGCCGTAGCGAGGCGAATCGAATTGAGAAAGGAGGTGAAACCATGTGGAGCGTTTTTCTGCGATTCATTCAATGGTGCTGGTCTGTCGTCTGGAGGTATGGCTACAGCGTCATCAGCAAGGTGGTGGCCTGGGCATATAACAACTGGCGCCAGGTCTACGACTGGATCATCAGAGGCATCGCCTTTGACACGATCCTTCGATGGATTCGCGACCGACTAGGCATCTAGCCTGACAGTCGATTCGAAAAGCTGGAGGTCGGAGGCCCGGGTTGTGCAGTTGACGTTGACCCCGGACCTCCGACCTCCAGAACCCCGGGAAGGGTTCTCATGATCGTAGCTCAGGCCTCTCAGGAGGCAGAAGAAGTACTGTAGCTCGTCTTCCACGTGCCGTGCTCCTCTACGAAGCGATGCGATCCACAGGAGGGTTTCTCGGGTTCGTGGGGCTGATCGAGGTGGCGCGCAGGCAGTGGCTGCCAGAGTCGTGGTCTGCTCTAGCCCTAGTCACCGTGCTTGTCGCAGTTGCGGTCCTTGTCGTCGACCTTGCTGTCCTCAACCCCCGCCTTGTTCGATGGACGAAGATCCAGGCATCTCGGGACCAGTTTCTCCTGACAACGGGGAGGTTCGTAGTCACCGAAGTTGCTATTCGGGTTCCAGCTATTCTCACCGTCGACGTCAAACAGGGTCCGGTCATGCGCATGTTGGGACTCAAACGGATTGCAATCCGTGGAATTGGCACGTTGCCTGAAATACCCCCAGTGTCAGCCAGTGTGGCGAATGACCTTCAAACTCTTCTCGCGCGAAGGGTCGAACCCCAGGAGCGACCTTGAGGCACCCCCCAACTGAGGGAGTCAACCCCAACCGTGACTTGCCGCAATTCGAAGTAACGTCAGATGCTGGCCCCGCGAGGGAGTTTCGCAACAGTGCCCGGTTCATTGCTGCGAGCTATCTTCGTGATTTAAGAGGCCTAGTGCCCGTGGCGTTGCTACTTGGGGCGTCCTCCTCAGATCTCCTGGATTCCAGACACTCTCATGCAGTGGTTAGGTGCTGCCTTGCTTGCCACCGGAGTCATCAGCCCGATTCTCGTAGTGATAACGCAGGCGATCGTGATCGCGGACGATCGACTCGTCTACAAGCAGGGATGGATCTTCCCGGTCGTGCGTCGGGGCGACCACAGCGACGTCAGCGCTGTCCAGGTGGATGAGCCGTGGCATCTGCGGGTGCTGGGCTTGGCCAGCGTGTCAGTGTCCCTTCCGAGGGGCTACGCACCCTTTGTGCTCCGCGGTGTTGATCGGCGAGCCGCGCAGCAGGTCGAAGCATCACTGGTGCCAGCCATCCCTCGGCAGGGAGGGACAAACTCGCTGGACCCGGTCCTTCCCGAGACGACCCACACGAGCGACACATCGGTTGGAGGGGAGGTTGCGAGTGCCTTCGCGCCCGACCGACGCGAGATGGGTGCCACCTATCTCAACAACATCACCATGGGTGTTGCGGCGGGCTTTGCCGGGTTCGAACTCCTCAGCGACCTGGCCCCACTGATCGCACCAAACCTTCCGTGGAACGATGCACCGCTGCGGGCGGCGGCTGTGGGTGTTGCAGCGGGTTTGGGGGTGGCAACGGCATACGTGCGGTTGCACGGCATACAGATGAACCAGGCAACAGACGGCTCGTGGAGGATCGGTTACGGGCTGCTGGAACGACGCCGACATGCCATCGTCGCTGGCCCTCGACAGCGGTGCGGACCCGAGCGGGCGTGGTGGACATGCTGTTAGGCACGAGGCGGGTGACCATCAGTACAGCTGACCTCGCCCAAGCCTCCGGAACCGATCACCTGCGCTTCCAGCCCTTCGATCCCCTCGGGCGGCGGAGTTGGTGCGGGTCTTGACGGGGCTGTCGTCCCACCTGCGCCTCCGGCTTTGGCGAAGGTAACGCAGCTTCACTTGCCCGCTCTTGGCGATCGCGTTCCTCGGGATCTACAGCGGCACCCTCGGATGGGTGGGTGTGGGTAGCGGCGTTCTCACCCTCGTCGGGGTCGCTGCTGTGCTGAAGCTGGCGACCGGACGGGTCAACGTCATAGGAGATGTTCTCCACTACCGCCGCTGGTCGTTCTTCGGGCTCACCGAAGACTATGTGGCCGGCCGTGCGGTGCACTGGAGCGTCCGCCGACGCTTGCCAGCGACCAAGAGAGGTCTGGTGACTCTCACGGCATACCCCAATCGACGACTGACGGTTGTCTTCGTCGGAGAGGCATCGCCGGAGGACCTGGTGTCGGTCGGCCGGCGCTCACGAAAGTCAGCTGTCGACACGCTGCAAGACGTCGAACAACGGGAGAACATGTGATCAGTTTCAACAATGTCCACAAGGCGTATGGGATCAATCAGGTCCTGCGCGGCCTCACCTTCGAGGTGCCGGATGGGTCCGTCACTGGCATCGTCGGGCCGAATGGTTCGGGCAAGACGACCGCCTTGCGGATTCTCAGCGGCCTGTTGTCTCCCGACCAAGGCACCGCCCTCGTCGACGGCTTGCCCTACCGCGGTGCCGACGACACAGGTCGCACGCTGGGTGCCTTCCTTGGGCACTCCACAGTTCCGGCGACCATGACGGGAGCGGGATATCTCCGGTATGTCGCAGATCTCCTCGGGCGCCACGTCAACGGGTCCTCACCTACCTCGACCTTGTGGGGCTGAGCGCTGCGTCGAACCTACCTGGGCTGCCGGGTACTCCTGGGCATGCGGCAGCGCCTCGGTCTTGCATCGGCGCTGATCGGAGAGGCGCGAACGCTTGTGTTGGACGAGCCCGTCAATGGCCTCGACATCGAGGGCGTCAAGTGGATGCGGGATGACTTGAGATCGTCTGCGCAGTCCGGACGCTGCATCCTGCTGTCATCGCATCTGCTCAGCGAGCTTGAACTTGTCGCCGATCGCCTGGTCATCCTCGCTGATGGTGTCGCCTCTCGGGTCGGGACACTCGAATCGCTACGTGCCGACGACGCCCCGAGCGTTCTGATCACGTGCGTCGACCCTGCGGAGTTGCTGCCGCATTTCATCGCAGCGGGGGCAGAAGCCATCCCAGAGCCCGGTCAGTTGCGGATCCTGGGGCGAGATCTCTCGTGGGTGGCCGGCGTGGTGTCGACGGCCCTGGACCAGGTCACCGGGATCCTTCAGTCTACACGCGGGATCGAGGAGGTCTATCTGGTAGAAACTGGGCATGCTGGATCGCACCTGATGAACGTGGAGGGACTCCGATGAGGTCGACCATTGTGACGCGGGTCGTCGGCGCTGAGCTGCGACGAGCGGGCGCCGTTGGCGGTGTTCGACGCGGGGGTGATCACCTGCCTGGTGATCAGCCTGCTTGCCGGTGTTGGCATGACCATCGTCGCCCGGACCCCGAGTCTGCAAGAGACCCTTGGTCTGCGCGTCGCCGATATCGGCGGGGCAGCAACGCTCGCGGCCTTGATGGTTGTCACCGTCATGACCTCGAACTACGTCACACGCGACATCGACCAAGGCGTCATGGCTGGTGCTAAGCTGTGGGTCCCATGGACGATGGAACTCTTCTTCGGGCGGTTGCTCGCCTGGGGCGTGCTCACGGTGTGCGTGTCACTCCTTCCGGCGCTGGTTTGCGCGGTCATAGCCAGGGTGGCAGGCGTATCCGGACAGGGCATTGTGATGGACCTGGTCGCGATTCTCGTCGCGTCAGCAGCGACGAGTGCAGCCGGCTTGTTGGTCTACCTGGGTGCTCTCATCTTGAGGAAGGGAGCCTATGTCGTCACGGCATCACTCTTCCTGCTCGTCATCCTGCCGCTCATCTTCGCTGCGATCTCTGCCCTAGTGCCTCCGATCACCGATGCGGCCCGCGCCGCATCTGCGGCGCTGATCGGGACTCTGTTGATCCAAGCGGTCACCCTGCCCGGGACGGTTGATAGTGCGACCGGCTCGTCGTTCGCCGGAGCATGGATCGGTCTTGCCCTGTGGCTCGTGGCTGCCGGGTTCCTCGCATACAAGTCATTCGCTCAGGAGTCCTACGGCTCGCGCTAGCCGGCTGGGGCCGATGGCACCGTCACCACTGCGCGCACGCCGGGGCGGCATCCGCAAGTCGGATGTCGCCCTGTTGCGTCGGATAAGTTCGCGCGCGATCGCCAGGCCCAGCCCAGAGCCGCCTTCGTCGCGAGCCCGCGCGTCGTCCAGCCGCGCGAAGCGGTCAAAGACCCGCTCGCGATCCTGCTCCGGTATGCCGTGTCCATCATCCGAGACCGCGATCTCGACCAGCGGTTGCTCGGCTGGGTCTACCCGCACGGGGTATGCCGTGAGCCGCACCTCTGTGCGCGCATGCCGCACCGCGTTGTCAACGAGATTCGTCACTGCCCGAAGCAAATCGCCACGCGGGAGGTATGCCGTGACCGCTTTCGTCGGTTGGCTCTGCGCCCTCCGCGGTCTGGTTGGGCTCGACCTTGGGGCGGACCCTGATGAAGGCCGACCTCGTCCTCGGTTGGCTCTGCGCCCTCCGCGGTAGGGCCGGGCTCGACCTTGGGGCGGACCCTGATGAAGGCCGGGACCTCGTCCTCGGCTGTGTCTCTGCCCGCTGAGGCGAGGGTGACGGGGACTCGTGCCCCGGCATACCTCGTCGTGAGGTCGTGGAGGAAGGCGGGCACCTCGATGAGGTCCGGCGATTCGGGGGGTGCGTCGCTGGCGCGGGCGAGGGTGAGGAGGTCTTCAACGAGCGCGGTGAGGCGGTCGACTTCGGGGAGGAGTTCGGCGGGGAGGGTGCCGCCGTCCCCGACGTGATCGGCGACGTCGAGTTGGAGGCGGATGCTGGCGAGGGGGCTGCGGAGTTCGTGGGCGGCGGCGGCGACGAAGCTGCGCTGGGTGGCGCGGGCGGCGTCGAGCCGGTCGAGCATGTCGTCGAGGGTGGTGGCGGGCGCGTGGATTTCGTCGCTGGAGGGTGGAACGGGGAGACGCTCGGGGCTGCCCGCCCCCACCTGCGTCGACGCCCCAATCCGAGCTGCGCCTCGTCGCAGGTCGTCGACGGGGCGGAGGGCGGCGCGACAACTCGCCATGCGATGAGAGCCATGGCGCCGAGGAAGAGCGGGAACGCGATGAGCAACAACCGCCGGAGCAGATCGCCGGCGCGGTCGAGGTCGGCAGTGGAAGGGCGGCGACGACGAGTTGGCCCGCGGAGGCCGGACCGGCGGCGGCTCCAGCGACCCGCAACTCACTGCTCTGGGCGGCGCGGGCACCTGGGATGGTGATGACCTCGCCGTTGCCGAGCCGGGCACGTTCCGTCGGCGGTGACGACGGGGGTGAGCTGATCGGCTGTGACGGATGCGGCGACCACGCGGCCATCACGGTCGAGCACCTGGACGAGTTGAGCGCCGTACTGCGGCACCGGATCAGCGAGCCGCCCAGCGTTGATGAGCGCCGCGACTTCCTTGGCCACCGAGCTGGCTTTGCCCATCGACCGCGCGGCCGAGGCTCACGGTCAGGGCGGCATACAAGAGGGCGAAGCCGAGCAGGAGCGCAGCCGCGACGCCGACGATGCCGATCGTCGCGAGCCGCGCGCGTAGGCCCAGCCGCGCAAGGAGCCTCATCGGTGCGCTCCTCCCACATGAGCCGCCGTATGCCGCGCGAGGAGCCTCACGGCGCTCCACCCACACGAGCCGCCGTATGCCGCGCGCGTAGGCCCAGCCGCGCAAGGAGCCTCATCGGTGCGCTCCTCCCACATGAGCCGCCGTATGCCGCGCGAGGAGCGTCATCACGGCGTTCCACCAACATGAGCCGCTGTATGCCGCGTGCGTAGGCCCAGCCGCGCAAGGAAGCCTCATCGCGGCGCTCCGTGGACTGCAAACATCATTGCCAGTCGACAACTCCTCGGGAAGACGGGTCCCCACCGTCGAGGGAGTCGCCTCGTGAGCGGCCTCACGGGGCGACTCGATAACCAGCGCCGCGGACCGTTTCGATGTAGGGGCGGCCGAGCTTGCGACGGAGATAGCCGACGGAGACCTCGACGACGTTGGGGTCCGCGGCGTCGTCACCCCAGACTCGTTCGACGAGTTCGTCCTTGGAGACTACCCGCGGATGGGCGCGCAGCAACTCCTCGAGGAGCGCAAACTCCCGCGGCGCCAAGCCAATTGGCTCAGCCTCCACGGTGACGGACCGCCTCGCGGGGTCGAGTGAGATCGCGCGACCGTCAGCTGCGTGGGAACCGAGGGCCGGGTCGCGCCGAAGGAGCGCCCGCAACCGGGCGAGCAAGACGACGAACGAGAACGGTTTGACGAGGCAATCGTCGGCGCCATGGTGAGCCCGTCGGCTTGGTCAGTACTCTCCGTCTTAGCCGAGATCATGGGCACCGGAGTCCAAATACCCTCTGCGCGAAGGGTTTTAACGACTGTGTAACCACCTCAGCCCGGCAACATGAGACATCGAGCAACACCGCATCGAAGTCACCAAAGCGCGCCGCGTCCAGCCCGGCCGGTCCGTCCGCCCGGTGGTCCACAACAAAACCTCGGCCACAAGACCCCGACGCAGGGCACGGGCCATCCCCGGCCTCCGTCTTCGACCACGAGTACCCGCATGACACCCATGCCACGCGTGCGCATCGGATTCGTGCAGTCGGCTTGTCTGGCCCCGTTCGGCTTATCTGGCCCTGGTTCGGCGTTGTCTGGCCTGGCTCGGCTTGTCTGGCTTCTTTAGCTCGACTCGTCCGGCGTTACCGGGCCGGTCAGGCCAGTCTTAGGGCCGACAAGCAACACCGGCTAGGTCAGGCCAGTCTTAGGGCGGACAAGCAACGCCAGGCCAGGACAAAGCAACCCCGGGCCAGGTCAAGCTGCATCGTGTGCGAGCGGGCACGGGCTTCCACCTTCTCAGGTCCTCTCAGCGTCCATGACGCACCATTGGTTGCAGGAGCCTCTTCGCCCGTCGCCCCTGGACCCCTGGGCCGTGCCCGCAATCAGCCCTCGCGCTCGTCGCGGCCGGCACGGTCGCCGCGTCGACCAGCGCCACCGCCGACCCGACGCTGCCCGAGCGCACCCCGGCGCAGTGCTTGTCGACATCCAGAGAGCCAAGGTCACCGGCCTGTCCGGCACAGTCGTGCAGACCGCCGACTCGGCCTGCCCTCGATCTCCATTCCGGGAGCCAAGAAGGGTTCCGCCGACCTCAGCAGCACGATGTTGGCACGCACATGGCGGGTTTGGTATGCGGGTGACACAAGAGCCCGCCTCGCTCTGCTCGGCAAGGTTCGGAGTCGGACATCATCCGCAATGGCACCGATGTCTGGATGTGGTCGAGCACGGACCAAGACGGCGACGCATTACACCGTGCCCGCGAACTTCGGGCCCAGGGACGCCGACGCCATCACCGCTCCCCCCGCATCGCCGAGGGTCTTGCGACCCGTTGCCCAGCTCGCCGCAAGACGCCGCCGACAAGGCGTCGCGCTCCTTGACCCTTCGACTGAAGTCACCGCACCCGGCAATTTCCGACAACGGTTGCTGGGCGGGCGGCATACCAACTGGTTTTAACTCCGCGCGCAAAGGAAAGCCCTCGTCGCGTCGGTGCGGATCGCGGTCGATGCGGAGGACCAAGGTGCTTTGCGCGTCCGAGCGATGTCGACCCGCATCGCGACGCCCGCCTTCGAAGTCGGTTTCCAGCGCAGTCGATTTCGGGACTCCTGACGACCACACCTTTTACGTTTAGCGCCTCCGGGCACGACCGTCTGAAGAAGGCACTCGCCGCTGGCTGGCGCCGGTGACAAGTCGTGGCGCCGTCGGCAAGGGCGTTAACCCGATGGTCCCGGGCGAAACCCGCGCCTCCCAGCCACGCCGGGTTCATGACCCCAGTCCCAGGTATGCCGGTGTGCCAGCTATGCCAGGTGTGCCGGCGGGTCTCTGCCATGCCGTCCATCTCGGCACCGGCTGGGCGACCGTCATCGTCGCCACACGATGCCAAAGTCGAGCCCGTCCACCAGCACCGACGCCGCGCCGGATGCCCGCCCCGCCGCCGGACCCAACCTCCGCTCGAGATCATCCAAGGCGCGATGACCCCGGTGTCGGGCGCTGTGGGGCAGCGGCCGCGTCCTCGAAGGGGCAATGATCTTCACCGCGATCATCACCGACGACGGCCGCATGGCGATAGGAGCGGTCGGGTCCGACACGCTGCAGGGCGCCCTTGCCGGTGCCGACTGCCAGGCCAGCTGAGTGACTACGCGCCTCGAGCCCGCACTTCAACCCATCCGGCGCGACGGCCGCACCTGCGATGACCGAATCACCTGAGGCATTCACCACGACCTACGCGGCCGCAGCACCATCCGCAGCACCATCCGCAGCCGCAGCCGCAGGCACCATCCGCCATGACGTCGTTAATATCTTCGGCCACGTCACTTGCGATCCGGGCCGCACGGCCCGGACCAAACGCTTCGGCAAGCGCACCGTTGTCGACTCGCTCGACCTCGAAGTCCCCACGGGCTCGGTCTATGGCTTCCCTGGCCCTACCGGCTCGGGCAAGACCACGACCATCCGTGCATGCTGCCTGGCCTCGTCACGCCCACGGCTGGCGAGCGCGAAGTCCTGTGGATTACGGCAGTACCGGCGCAGGGCGCACTCGCCCTCCCACGGCCGGTCGACCCGTGGAGTGGACCTGCCTTCCACCCTATCTCACGGGCCGCGCAAACCTCGCTCGGCCTGATGCGGCCGACCGATTCGCTGACCCCGCCACAGCC
>JADJEA010000013.1 GCA_016702415.1 Nostocoides sp. | reverse complement strand
TCATAGGTCAGATCGGTGACCCTTCTGTGCCGTCGAGAAACGCATGTGGCGCAGCTAGCATAGTTTCGACGCCGACGGCCAAGGGTTCCTGATGTCACGGCAGAACCCTCGCGAACGACGGAACGCGCGGTGCCCGTCGGGGCGTCAATGACGTCGGGTCCAGGATCCGTATGCCGGATTCCCGCTCCCCTCGATCGTCGCCCCCGCGTCCGGCAGCAGCGGCGTACGTGCGCCGACGCTACGGAGGAGAACAGAGCTGCGCGATTCATCGTCAGCGTGACGACCGGTGGCGGGCTCGATCAGGACTCCCGCGCGGACGCACCGTCAATCGGCGATGTCGGCACCACCGACCGAGAGACGATATCTGCGTCGATGACGACAGGCACGCACGTTCCCGTCGGGGGCGATATTGCGGCCGATGACGCCTGGCATTACCGGTGGGGGGGGCGATGACTTACGTCGGCCCCGGGCGTGTCGAGCGTCGGCGGCAGAAGACAGGCGCTGCGGCGCGCCAGATGTCGTGGACCCACATGTCGACGACCCGGTTTCGCAGCTGGGGTGCGGGTGTCCCAGGTGAGGTTGCCGATGGTGCGCGGGGGCAGGCGTCCGGATCGGTCGGGGTCCGCGGCATACTGCGCGCGCCTGGTCTGCACCGCCTCGCGAAGTTCGTCGGCGATGGCGGCGGGGTCCATCCCCGTCGCTGAGCGACCCCGGAGCGATCCGCAGGCCGCCAGGCCGCCGGGAATGGGATCAGGGGCGACGGCGTCGCACCGGTGGCCAGTTCGCACTCGATGGCGGCGACGTGGGCCAGGACATCTCGGGCGCTCCACCCCGGGCAGTCCGGATGGTGCCTCCCACTGCTGCGGGGTGATCTCGGCGGCGGCCGCGAAGCAGGTCATCGGCGGCGGCCGACCACGCGTGATCCACATAGAGGGCCAGTTCGTTCCCGTCCTCAGCGTAGTGGGGCTACAAAGGCCACGAGGGATAACGCCGCCCTCCTGAAGCCGGCCCCGGGAATCCTGCAAGTGGGCCCGACCCGTTGGTCGAGGTGCTCGGTCGAGGTCTCCCGTCCCGGGTGTGACCCCGCGCCCGACCCGTCCGAGGATTGCCACGTTTTGAGTTTCCTGTCGCCCTCACCCGCCGACGAGGCGAGGCGGGCCAAAAGGCGGCGCCGGATGCGGGGTGGGTTGCAACGCGTCACTCCTGGTGAGGCGTTCGTCAGTCTTCGCCGTCACCAATGGTCATCAGAGCGGGGGTGGGGATACGTCCATACCACCGCCAGGAGGCCGCCATGGTCTCCGCGCTCCCAGGTCGGTTCGCCGTCACAGCGATCTTCAAACACCCCGCTCCGGCCGTCAGGCCGATCCGCACGCACGGCGCTGATCAAGAAACGGAAGGACGAGCTCGGGCGCAGCCTGGAGGAATTCATCATGGCGACAACTTCCTGACCGAGGAGATCGCCCGGGATCGACTCGCGTCCGCCAATGTCGGTGTGCGGCTGGGGACCTGGCTGCTCGCCGGATCACCGCACTTGCGCTTACCGGGTTTTCCGGATCGCCACGGCTGGGCTGACTCCAGGATGCGCGAGGAGGACGTTCACGAGTTCGTCGTCAACGTCCTGATGCCGCGCCTGATCAGAGCCGGCCAGCCCGATCCTCGGTCGGTTCCTCGCCGGCATCGCTCCGAGGACGGCGCCCATCATGGGCCCGTGATGGGCCTGGAGCGAGATCCACGACTGGCTCGTGGAGAACCCCGGGAAGGTCTTCTCCACCCTTCTGAACGAGCGCGCCCCTGGTGGTTACCCCGCGTGGGTGGACGAGCGGGTGATCAACTGGACCACCAGCAGGCGCTCAACTGGGTGCGCGACATGCGGGCCGCACTGAGCCACTCCGCGCGGGTGGCGCTCGATGACCTCCTGGTTGCAACTCGCCACGGATCTCCACGACAATCCCGAGGTCAAGAGCGGGCCGAGGCGCTGAAGGAGCGGGTGCGACCCATCCTCAGGTGGGGACACCGTCGAGCCCTGTGGGTCTCGGTGCGGACGTCGCTGCTCGCGGCGTTGGCCGACCCGGAGAGTTCGCTCTGGGCGCGCGGGCAGCCTGGCTCGGTGAGATGGGCGGGACGTTTGCTCCACGACGGGACCACCCGGGCCCGGCTGAAGGTCATCTGGCCGACATCCCGTCGCGCGTTCTTCGTCAACACCCATGCGGGACGAGCTCGCCATGGTCATCTCGACGACGGTCGATCGGTGGGACGCCGAAGAAGGCATCGCAGCGGATGGAACTCTTCGTCGGTCGCGATCTCCAGTTCATCCGGATCAACGGCACCATCGTCGGTGCCCTCGCGGGCGTGATCATCCACGCGATCGGTCAGGTCTTTGATCGGTTGCGGCCCTGACCTGATCCGTCGCGGCAGTATGCCGACCGCCCCGTCCTGGGTCGGCCTTGCTCTCGACCGGGGTCGGGCGGGTGTGGCGAGTCAGTCGGATTGGTGCGTCGGGCCGGGAGCGCCTCACGGCGCGTGGCCGCTCGTAGCGGCTGATGTTGGGACCCGGGGCGGCCCGGCCACGCATGCGTCAGGGTATCCAGTTCCCGGGCAGGGTAGTCGCCCGGCTAGTGCCCGATTCGGCACTCCGGGATAGCGCGGGCTCAGCAGTGGAGGCACCTCGACGCCCCAGGGGCGGCGGCCGCGGAGTCCAGTTCCTCGAGGGCCGTGGTGAGCAGGTTCGCGGCCTGCTCCATCTCGCGGTGCCCTGCTCAGGGTCGAGGGGTGTCGGTGTCGTGCAAGGGATCGGCGCTCCTGAGGAGGATGACCCGGCAAAACGCCGCGGCTCACCCAGCGCCACGGCGAGTCCCCCGGTGCCCCGCTTGGGGATGTCGTCGACCAACGCCCGCAACTCTCCTGGACCGGGGTTCGGCGGCACCGGCGACGCGTGGTCGGACGTCGGTATGCCGCATGCCCGCGGCATAATTTTGACTCGCCGTCAGCGGTGACCTCATCACCCACTCGCGCAGCACAATAGAGCCGCCACAACGCGCCCGGAAGCGTGCCCGGGCATCACCGACCAGAGGTCGGCAATGGTGTCGAGACCGAGTTCGTCGACCAGAGCAGACGAGGCGGGCGGTGACGTGCGGGTCGTGCGCCATCCGGCCGACCCTGACGACGACGGCGGACGCGTTGGGCGACTTCGGTGACCTCGGCCGGGCCAGGGGTCACCCCGGCATCCTTCGTCATCGCCTCGAGGCTCAAGTGCGCCGGACGACGGGGGCGGTCGCGGCCGGTTGGCGGTGTCACGCCGCCAGTGTGGGACAGTCGGCGGGCGGGTTCGGCGGTGCGACCCGGCGCGAGTCTCTCGCCGGGATGGGATGCGATCGGACTGCGCTGGAGTCGATCCGCGGTGGTCAGGTCACGGGGCGGGAGGGCGAGACCGCGGCGATGAGATCGGTGCGCGCGTCTCGGCCGTGGTGAAGACGACCGTCCATCCCCCCCGCATGCGCGGCAGCGACATGCCGGGGTTGTCGTCGACGAAGAGGACCTCGGTCAGCGGTCGCCAAGGAGCGATCCGCGCGAGGAGGATGGCATAGATCCGCGGGTCGGGCTTGGTCACCCGCCTCGGTGGCCGGGAGACGATCGTGTCGATGAAGGGCGCGAACACCTCGGGATAGAGCTCCCGAGTCCGGGCGAAGGTCTCCTCGGAGTAGTTCTGGGTCAGGGCCACCATCGGCTAGCGCAAAGCCGAGATCCCCACCTCCCGCGTGATGGCGACCGTCCTCGATGACGCCGGTGGGACTTCCGCGAGGTTCGCTCGGTACGAGCGAATCGCGGCAGGAGTCGCGGGTGGGTCTTGGCCACCTCGGCCTCGGCGTCGTCGAAGGACCGGCCCCGGTCCTGCTCGAGATTCCAGGCGGCGAAAGTCAGAAGTCATCGCCAGCCAGGACAGCGTCCGCGATCTCGTCGCCGCCATCCGCGGCCAGCGCCCGGGCGGGGGTCCCACCGCAGCAGCACGTTGCCGACGTCGAAGATCAGGAGTCGGGGTGGTCGCGTGACGGGGGTGGGGGTCGGCATACAGGGTCTCATCGGGGTGCGGCGTCCCCGACGCCCACGGCGTATCGTGTCCCCAGGCCATCCGGCTCCTGGGCCTCTAGCTCAATGGCAGAGCTGCGGACTTTTAATCCGTAGGTTGTGGGTTCGAGTCCCGCGGGGCCTACGGGTAAACGTGCAGGTCAGGTGCTTTTCTCTCGTGAGAGGACATGCACGATGGACCAGGGGTGCCACAAGGGTGCCAAACGAGTGATCACCGACTGCTCGGACATACACCCGGTCATGCGGCAAGTTGTGAGGCCTGTGCCCGCCACCCCGACGGTCCTGGGGAATAGGGTCGGGCCTATGACGTGGTGGACATCACTGCGCGGACGGCGCCCGCGGCTCCATAGCTGCTCTGGAGGACCCGTGCCCGGTCGGAAACAACATCGTCCTGCTCATCGTGTTCCTGGCTTCCCTGGGGATCATCTGGTGGCTGCTGCGCGCGTCTCGAAGGGCAACGCAGCCTCCGATCGCCACCGCTGGGCCGATTGAGCCCGTTGCGTCGACTGGCCGCGACTTTGGGCACGCGGCGGGGATGTCACCCATGGCTGCGGATGACGGGTCGGCGGGGGCTGCCGCGTCGCCACTGGCCGCCTCGGTCTCGGCAGCCAGTTCGCAGGGGAGGTCCGGCCGAGCAAGCGCGGTTGAAGGTGGCAAGGAATGGTGGCAGAAGGATGAGGCTCAGGTCGGCCTCGACCGCGCGCCGACCAATGGAAGGCGCCCGAGGAGGTCGAAGTCCCATCCGCGGGCGGGGAGGGTGCTGACGTCGCCGCCGCTACGTATGACGCGACAGCCGACGACCTGGAGACCGGTGCGGGGCGTGGATGAGTCGACCGACGGGGGACTAACGCGCCCGCAGGTGACGCGTCCTCTTGGGTAGGGAAGTCGTCGACGACTCCGAGGTGGCGAGCAACCTGACGGACGTGGGCACCCCGCGGGTGGACGCGATTGTGTCCATGACGATGTCGTCGCCGACGTGGTGGGCGACGGCCACGTGATCGCAAACGAGGCCGGTGACACCGGAGCGGATGGCGCGCTGCGGAAGGTGCCGATGGGGGCGCGGACGTGGGTGCGTCTGGTGACGCGGGTGCCGATGGCGGTGCGGACGCGGTGCGTCTGGTGACGCGGGTGCCGATGGCGGTGCGGACGCGGGTGCGTCTGGTGACGCGGGTGCCGATGGCGGTGCGGACGCGGGTGCGTCTGGTGACGCGGGTGCCGATGGCGGCGCTGATGAGGGGTGCTGACGATGGGGGTATTGCGCGCGGTGCTGCTGCGGTGGCGACTGCTGCGGGTGTTCCGTTCGTGGTGAATGCGGACGAGGGAATGTGGATGCGGGGAGTCGGATGGTCCGCATCAGGGTGAGGTGAGCTGGCGGCGGTCGATGAGGTCGGTGGGGTGAATCTCGTGTGGGATGGTGTTGAGGGCACTGCGGCCGACGCGGACGCTCCGTCACGGGGACGCCTCGGGGCTGGTCTCGCTGGTGGTGACGCGGGTGCCGATGGTGGTGCCGATGCGGGTGGCCGGTGACGCGCGGCGCCGATGGTGGCGCTGACGCGGGGTGCGGCTGGTGACGCGGGCGCCGATTAACGGCGTGACGGCGGGGCCGGTGGTGATGCAGGTGCCGATGGTGGTGCGGACGCGGGTGGGGCTGGCGACGCGGGTGCCGATGGTGGTGCGGACGCGGTGCGGCTGGCGACGCGGGCGCCGACAACGGCGCGGACGTAGGTGCCGATGGCGGTGCCGACGCGGGTGCGGCTGGTGACGCGGGTGCCGACAACGGCGCCGACGGCGCGGGTGCCGATAGTGGTGCGGACGACGGCGCCGATGCGGGTGCCGATGGTGGTGCGGACGACGGCGCCGATGCGGGTGCCGATGGTGGTCGGACGACGGCGCCGATGCGGGTGCTGCTGCTGGAGCTGCTGTTGCGGTGGCGACTTCTGCGGGTGTTCCGTTCGTGGTGAATGCGGACGAGGAATGTGGATGCGGGGAGTCGAAATGGTCCGCATCGGGGGTGAGGGTGAGCTGGCGGCGGTCGATGAGGTCGGTGGGGTGAATCTCGTGTGGGATGGGTTGAGGGCGCCTGCGGCCGACGCGGACGCTCCGTCCACGGGGAGGCCTCGGGTCTGGTCGCTGGTGGTGACGCGGGTGCCGATAGTGGTGCCGATGCGGGTGCGGCCCGGGCGCGGGGGCGCGGGGGTGGCGCGGGGCGGGGGGGGCCGGGGGCGCGGGCGCCGGCGGCGGGGGGGGGGCGGGGGGGTGGTGACGCGGGCGCCGACAACGGCGCTGACGCAGGTGCGATGGTGGTGGGGCCGCGGGTGCCGGCGGCGGTGCTGGTGCGGGTGCGGCTGGTGACGCGGGTGCCGATGGCGGTGCTGATGCGGGTGCGGCTGGCGATGCGGGTGCCGATGGCGGTGCTGATGCGGTGCGGCTGGTGACGCGGGTGCCGATGGCGGTGCTGATGCGGGTGCGGCTGGCGATGCGGGTGGCGGCTGGCGATGCGGGTGCCGATGGTGGTGCTGATGCGGGTGCCGATGGTGGTGCTGATGCGGGTGCCGACGGTGGCGCGGATGCGGGTGCTGTTGGCGATGCGGGTGCCGACGGTGGTGCGGACGCGGGTGCGGCTGGTGATGCGGGTGCCGATGGTGGTGCGGACGCGGGTGCGGCTGGTGATGCGGGTGCCGATGGTGGCGCCGACGACGGTGCGGACACGTCATACGGTCACGGGGATGTCCCCGGGCTCGCCGCCGCGACCGGAGCAGCGGCAGCGGCGGCTGGCGTGGACTTGCGTGGGACGGGGTGGAGGGCACGGCAGCGGCTCACGACCCCCCAGGACGACTCCAACGACGCGGACCCCACGATCACGCGGTCTGGGACGGCGGTTTCGGCGTCGGGTCTGCCGCGCCGAACGACGACGGCTGTATGCCGCTCGGCCACCCCATCAAGGCGGTCTACGCCTTCGGCGGGTCTATCAGGTGCCCGGGTCGGACTGGTATGACGTCACGACACCCGATGTGTGGTTTATCTCGGAGGACGCGGCCCAGGCCGCGGGCTTCCACCGCGGCGAGGCTGAGCACCTGGTCCGTGGCAACGGCGGTCCCCGGCTCCCAGGGCCGCCGTCGCATTCTCTGCCACTTCTTCGTGCCGTTGCACATCACACACCCGTCGCCAGCCGATGGCGCGCGCCACTGCGTCGGACCAGATAGAGTTGGCTTCAGTTACCCACTGGTGGTTAGGAGTGCGGCATGGCCCGCTACGACATCAACACGACGACGATGGCCACCCTTCTGGACGACCCCGAGGTCGTGGCGATCTTCGAGAAGCACTCGCCCGGGATCACCACGAACCCGATGATCGCCATGGTCAAGCCGATGTCGGTGGCGCAGGCCATGGGCATGGCGGGCGCGATGATCGGCGCCCCGACCGTCGAGGCGATCAAGTCCGAGGTCGAAGGCCTGGAGTGAGGTCACGGCATACGTCCTGACCACGGCGGCCCCGCACCCGATCCCCGGGGGACGGGGCCGCTGCCGTCCATGGCCGTATGCCGCCCGCCCCGGCAATGGTTCGTCCACCCCGTGGTTCCACTATAGTTGAAACCGCAATGAAAGGGGGTGAGGCGTCATGCCCGCCGATCAGCGTCCCCGATATCACCGTCCTGCCCGTCTGAACCCCGTCGCAGACACCGCCATCCGCCGCCCGGTGCGCTCGCTGACCGACGCCCACCGGGGCTTCGAGGTGAGGTTTCCCGGTGAAGCGGGCCTTCGCCGGGGTGGACCTGCGCGCCCTCGACCCGTTCATCATGATGGACGAGAGTGGGCGAGTGACCTACCCGCCGGGGAGGCGAAGGGCACCGACTGGCACCCGCACCGGGGCTTCGAGACCGTGACCTACATCATCGACGGCACCTTCGCCCACCAGGACTCCCACGGAGGCGGCGGCCGCATCACCAATGGCGACACGCAATGGATGACAGCGGGATCGGGCTTGCTCCACATCGAGGCGCCCCCGGAGGCCTGGTGATGTCCGGCGGTCTCTTCCACACGGCCTGCAACTGTGGGTCAACCTCCCGGCCGCGGACAAGTTCGTGGCGCCGCGCTACCAGGACTTGCGTGCGGGGGCGACGACGCTGCTCTCCACGGTCGACGGCGGTGGGCTCTTGCGCATCATCGCCGGAGACGTCGCCGGGCACACCGGCCAGGGCTCGACCCACACGCCGATCACCTTCCTCCATGCCACCCTCGCACCGGGGGCGATGCTGGACCTGCCCTGGCGGCCGGACTTCAATGCGCTCGTCTATGTCATGAGCGGGGTCGGGGTCGTGGGACCTGCGGAAACGTCGATCCGTGCCGGTCAATTGGCCGTCCTCGGTGCCGGGGACGTCGTGCGTGTCGGGGCAACGGCGCAGGCGGACGGCTCGGGCCAGCGCGGTCTCGAGGTCGTCATCCTCGGCGGGCGCCCCATCCGCGAACCCGTGGCCTGGGCGGGACCCTTCGTCATGAACACTCGGGCCGAGCTGCGCACGCCTTCGAGGACTACCAGCGCGGTGCCTTCGGTCGTGAACTTCCCCATCGGGGATCTTCCGACCTCGTTCGCTGACCGGCGCCCCCTCAGGTCGACACTCGGGGGTGCGCGCGACGCGGTCAGCGCGCCGCCAACGCCACAGTCAGGAGGAACACGCTGTCCTCCAGCGCATCGACGGCATGCCGTTCCGGGGGTATGCCGACCACCTCCCCCCCGCGACGAGCCACTCGCGGCTGGACCCGGCATACAACCGAACCCGCCCGCGCAGCACGTGGAGGTGGCCGCCGGAGGCGACCCGTGCTCGCCGAGCGCCCCGCGACGATCGCCATGGAGGACGGCACGCTGCCGATCGCCATTGATGACGACCTGACTCGCCTTGCGCTGCAAGTCTTTTCGAGCGCGGTCGAGCAGCTGGTCGCCAAGGGCGGTGAGATCGTGGACGTCGTTGCGCCACTCGTCTCCCTCTGTCGCGGCCTGCCAGGGTTCACTCATCGTCGGGTCTCCTGTCTGGTCGAGTCGGACCGGTGCCACATGGGTACCACTGAGGTATTGGCAGGGGACGAGAGCACATGCCCGGTGTCGTCACGTGGGTCCTCCTGCTTGGTGCGGCTCGCCCGGTCTGGCCTCGCTAGGTGGGAAGTCGACGGTGCGGCGCAGATGCGCGATGCGGGTGCTGCCCCGGGCGAACGGGACGAGGTCACGTCGGTGTCAGGCTCGCCGAGTCGGTCGAGGGTTCCGAGATCAGGCCGCGATGGATTCCTGAAACGACGTCCGTATGTTGCTGAGCCAACTCACGGAACGGACAGTGGGGAGGTCGATTCGGGCCCTCGCCCCCGTTGGTGGTTGCCAACTCCGGTGCGTAGCCCCAGCGCTCGAGGACGTCCATAAGGCCACCCACCTTGCCCACCCACTCACCGATCGAGCGAGCCGCCGGGCTGTCCTTGCACGGGATGTGGCGGCGGGCCCAGCGGAAACCGACCTCGTCGGGATTCAGAGGTGTCCATCGGCGCGCCTGTCGGAGAAGTTCTCTGTGAGCAACTCGGTCAGCAGGGTGACCGCGAGGGCGTCGTCTGCGGGCGTCGGCGTTGCGGGAGCGAGCGCGAAGATCTTGCAGGGCCTCCCCGCACCGGCGCGCCGATGGGTCGTCGTGATGAGCACTTCGGCGGTGACCAACTGGTCGAGGTGGAATCGGGCTGTCGTCACATGGAGCCCTACCGCGCGCGCGATCTGCGCGGCCGTCATGCCCGTCACCGCGGAGGAACCGGCAGATTCATCGCGAGCCGGGACCCGGCGGGCAGCGCGCAGGACCTCGACGATGTGTCGTCGTACGGGTGAGGCGAGGAGGACCACGGCCTGCGGGGGGCCCGCGTCCTTCGGTCTACTATCGGTCAGCGCGACGTCGACGTGCCTGGCGTCGACCCCGATGGCGTCGGACGGCCGGGAGTCGGTCATGGCCCTCCCTTATCGAGGTATTTCCTCCCCTTATCTAAGCATGGCGGGTTGACCGCGTGACCCGGGCCTCCCTGGGGCGGGTGCCAACTGGCCGGCCACGCGTGGGTCGGAGCGGGCGAGATTTGGGTGAATCCAGTCCTCTAAAAGATGCTTCCGGTCCGACGCGCGTTGGTGATTGGGTCAGCCGGTCATCCGAACAACGTGATGATCTGGCGGGAGATCGCCACGAGCGCCCCATCGGGGCCGAAGATCCGGGCGTGCGAGTGGGCGTAGCCGTCCTGGGCGACGTCGGTGACGACCTCGTACCACCAGAACGCCTCTGGAGCGTCGGGGATATGGCCCACGGGCTCGATGGTCCAGGTGAGGCTACTCATCCCCACGGGGCGGGTGAGCATCTGGCCCGGCGCCGGCGGCCAAGCGTCCACGAGCGCGACGAAGTGGGCGAGCGTGAAGGTGGCGGTCGGCATACGGAAGCGCATAAAGCCGGTCAGGTCGCCACCGGAGGCACCCGAGAAGGGGAAAGCGCCGGTGGCGAGTCGCATGTCGACGTGCGCGAAGAAGTCGGGGGTGACGCCGGGTAGGTGCGGCAACGCCGGCAGCCCGTCCGGGGCGGGCGGTGGCGCGCTCGCGCCGTCCGCGGGGACGACGACGGAGGACACGCGATCGGCCCCGAAGGTCGCCAGGACCACCGCGCGAACCGTCTCGGTGCCGGTGCGCTCGTCGCGCTGGGTAAGCCGAATCTCGGCCTGGGTGGCCGAACTCCCCTGACGGAGCACCTCGGCGGTCACCTTGGCGGGGCCCGGGGTCACCGGGGCGACGAAGGACGTGGTCGCCGCGCGCAGACCATCCGGGTCCAGGCCGTATGCCGCGACGCACCGCGCGAGCATGACCCCTGTCACCAGGCCCCCGAAGGTCGCCCGCCCCTGACCCCACCCCTGCGGGACCTCGACCTCGTCACCCTGAGCGGCGGCGGCGAAGAGCGTGTCGAGGTCATGGGGGCTCATGAATCGGGATGCTAGTCCTGGGCCGTTGCGGACGGGCCCGGATGCCGACGGGGCGGCGGTCACGTGCCGCAGAAGGTCACGAATCGCTCGGTGAACCCGGGTGGCGCGGGGGTGGCGAGGTCGGCGCGGTGGGGGTGGTCGGCATACGGATCGGTGAGGGCAGCCAGGAGTCGCTCGAAGGGGGCCAGGTCGCCCTCCTCGGCCGCGACCAGGGCGGCGTCGACGAGATGGTTCCTCGGGACGTATGCCGGGTTGACGGCATCCATGGCCGCCGCCCGCTCGCGGGGATCACCCGGCACGCGTGCCCGCCAGCGCGCGAGCCACCCCTCGGAGACGCCGGGCACGCCCGGGGCCCCCTGGCCGCGCAGGTGGGCGGCGAGGAGGCGCCAGGTCGAGGTGTAGTCCGCCCGGGCATCCGCGAGACCGGCCAGGAGGTCGTCGACGAGTGCGGCGTCCTCGTCCCGCGTGTCGGGGAGGCCGAGCTTGGCCCGCAGGCGAGCCAGCCAGGCCTGGTGATAGCGCGATCCGAACTGATCGAGAATCGAGGTTGCTTGGGAGACAGCAATATTCGGGTCCTCGGCGACGAGCGGGAGCAGGCTCTCGGCAAGGCGGCTGAGGTTCCAGAGGGCAACGGCCGGCTGGTGGCCGAAGCGATAGCGGCCGCCGGTGTCGATGGAGGAGAAGACGGCGTCCTCGTCATAGGCCTCCACCCAGGCGCAGGGGCCGTAGTCGATGGTCTCCCCGCTGATGGTCGTGTTGTCGGTGTTCATGACGCCGTGGACGAAGCCGAGACTCATCCAATGCGCGAGGAGGTCGGCCTGGGCGGTGACGACCGCATCGAGGAGCGCGAGCCCTTGGCCCGGGCCCGGGTCGGCGCTGGGGTGGTGGCGGGCGGCGGCATACGCGACGAGACGGGGCAGGACCGCGGCGCGGGCGTCCTGGGGGAGGGAGCGGGCCACGAGTTCGAAGGTGCCGACGCGCAGGTGGGAAGCCGCGACTCGGGTGAGGACGGTGCCAGGGGGCATCCGGCCGTCGCGGTAGACCCGATCGCCCGTGGTCACCGCAGCGAGCGCGCGGGTCGTCGGGACTCCCAGGGCGGCCATCGACTCTCCGAAAAGGTATTCCCGCAGAACGGGTCCCAGGACAGCGCGGCCGTCGCCGCCGCGGGAGAAGGTGGTGCGCCCCGAGCCCTTGAGCGCGATATCCCGCAGGCCCCCTGGGGTGGCGATCTCGCCGAGCAGGACCGCGCGACCATCCCCGAGGACCGGGGAGAACCCGCCGAATTGGTGTCCGGCATACGCCTGCGCGACCGGTCGCGACCCGGGGAGTATGCCGCGCCCCCCCAGCACGACGAGCGCCTCGGCACCGCGCACCCACGCAGGGTCGATCTCCAGGTCAGCGGCGAGCGCGTCATTGACTGCGACGAGTTCGGGACCCCGACCGCCCTCGGGCCTGGGGGGCAGCGTCGGGCTCCAGGGCCGCACGATCTCCGGCAAGGCCGCGGCGTAGTCGTGCCGAAGCGCCGGAGAGGTCATCGGGTCACCGTACCCGGCGGGGCCGGCGGCCGGGATCGCTCACCGCCGGATCGCTCACAGTCGGATCGCTCACCGCCACAGGGCGAGTTCGTCCGATCGCGGGCCGACGACGACCGCCGGGCCGGCGACGTCGAACACGCGGACCGACGGCGTATGCGGCGACCACCGGGCCCACCCTGGTCGCCGCTCGCTCGAAGGCCACCCACGCGGCGTGGACCTCGTCCGCGAGGGGCTGCGGCGGGCCGTCCCCACCATGGGCCCGGCCTGCGCGAGGGTGTCGAAGACGAACGCCAACTCGACCGCATGCGCGGCCCCGAGACCGGCGACCGGTGTGCGCCAGGCGAACTCGTACTGGAACACCGTCCCGCCCGCCTCGGACTGGCTGGCCGCGAGATCGCCGGCCGGAACCCGGAAGGCGCTATCGGTGAGGATCGCGCAGGCGAGGTCGCCGGGGGATGCGGAGGGGCGGTTCGCGGCATACGTCGCGATGGCACCGGCGGGCCACCCGAGGCGGGCTCCGAACAGCGGCAGCGTGGCGGCGGTGATGCTCGCGGCCAGCCCGACCGGGACGGCGAAGAGGCGGAACTCCTCGCTCGTGTAGCCGACCAGGAGCGGGATATCGGCCGCGCATCCCTGGGCGATCCGGTGCAGCGGGATGTCGGGGACGAGGTCACCGTCGACGACGGGGGAAGACGCTCATGATCCCGAGGCCGCCGCGCAGGACCGGAGGCACCCCAACGAGCCGGGTCGGGGTTCTGTTGCAGCGCAAGGGCGACCGTGGCCCAGGCGGCCAACACCGCCCCGGGTCGGCGGCCGCGAAGGCCTCGGCGGTCGGCGGCACTCCCAGGGCTGTGGCGATCTCGGCGGTGACGCGGCGCGCGTCGTCGACGGTGGCGACCGAGGTGGCTCCGCCGCTCTGGACGATCGCCCGGTGGAAGAGCCCCCGCGCAGCCGGACTCGCCAGGAGCGTCGCGACGCTCATCCCGCCCGCGGATTCCCCGAAGATCGTCACCCGGTCGGGGTCGCCCCCGAACGCGGCGATATTGTCGCGAACCCACTCCAGCGCGGCGATCTGGTCGCGAAGGCCGAGATTGGTGGTCCCGCCGTCGAGGACGCCGAATCCGGGGACGCCGAGGCGATAGTTCACCCCGACGAGGATGATCCCGTCGCGGGCGAAGGCGGATCCGTCATAGGTGGGGATCGAGTTCGCCCCACGGACGAACGCGCCGCCGGGCACCCACACCATGACCGGCAGCCCGCCGCCCCCGTCCGCGGGCGCCCAGACGGCAACATTGAGATAGTCGTCGCCGGGATCGACCGAACTCGCCAGGATCGCATCCAACGGTGGGGGATAAGGGAGTTGGTCGCTGGTCGGCCCGTGCCGCGTCGCGTCGCGCTCGCCCGCCCACGGCCGGACCGGCTGCGGCGGGAGGTAGCGGGCCGGACCGACGGCGGGTGCGGCATACGGGATCCCGAGGTAGGCGGCGACGCCATCGGTGACGCTGCCGCGGACAAGACCACCGGTGACGCGGACGAGAGGCTCCATGACCGCATCCAACATCGGTTGGGTGCCCCGCGGCCGTATGCCGACCGCTCACCTCCCGGTTGTTCACCTCCCGGGCGATCACCCCCCGCGTCCGGTCCCGGCGATCAGGCCGTTGAGCAGCGCGGCTCCCGTCTCGGCGTCCGGGACGGTCACGGTGAAGTCGGAACCGCCGGCGCGGGAGATCCGCAGCCCATGTCCGGCGCCGATGACGACGGCCGGCCCCTGGCCGGAGAGGCGGTAGCCCCACCCGCCGTATTCCATCGGGACGACATCGACGACGCGGGCGGAGGTGATGCGGGACAACGGGGTTCGACCGAAGAGGGGTCCCATCCGCCAGCGAAGACCGGCACCGTCGACGGTCACCCGCACCCGGCCGACGCTCGCGAACAGCGCGCCGAGGACGGCCATGAGGACGCCCGGGAGAACGAGTCCCCCGGCCAGGTTCAGAACGGGACCCACCACCAACAGCGCGAGCCCGAGCAGCGACAGGCCGAGACCGACGAGGGTGAGCGTGCGGTTGCGGCGTTCACTCGACCACACGACCTTCTCACCGGGGCGCAAGGTCATCCGCGGCGTCTCCGCCGGGTCGGGCGTGGGCCAGGGGGACGCCGGGGTCACGGCATACGCCAAACCGGCGAGGGCCAACCCCGCCGCCAACCCGGCCGCGATCCACGCGGGACTCAGGCGCGCATCGTGCGCGTCGGCCCGTCCTCGTTGTGCGGCGGCGGCGGCCAGCATCAGGGCGCCGACGAATCCGCTCGTGCCCACGCCGATGGCCGCGCCAATCCGGGCCATCCGCCCGCGGCCGCCACCGAGGTGGAAGCCGACGAGGAGGACGATGGTCAGGACGGTGGAGAACCCCAGTGCCATGACGAGATTGGCTGTCCACGACATGAACCCGTCGGCCCGGCCCGACCCACTGAAGTGGGTCGCCATCGGGTCCGGCAGATCCGGTCGCCACGCGACGAGGGCGCCGATCTGGATCAGCCCGATCGCGATGACCATGAGTATCGGAATGCCCAGGGTGCGTGCGGCACTCTCGGGGGGCGCGGCGGTCCCTGTGCTCGCGCTGGTCGCGTCCTGCCGGCTGGTCATGACTCGGCTCCTTGGTCGAGGGCGTGGTGGATCTGGGTGAGGGAGAGGCCGTTTCGCCGGCCGACGGCGAGGAGTTCGGCCACCGCGCGGGAGAGCTCGACCTCGCCCGGACGGACGTCGGTGACCACGGCACCACGGCCGCGTCGGACGTGGAGGAGTCCCTCGTCGCGGAGTGCGGCATACGCCTTGAGGACGGTATGGACATTGATGCCGAGCGAGGCGGCGAGTTCGCGGGCGGGAGGGAGACGCTGGCCGGCGCGGATGTCGCCGGCGGCAACCCCACCCCGAATAGCGGCGGCCAACTGGTCGTAGATCGCCACCGAGGAGGTCGGATCGATCCGGATGAGCACCCCATAAGCCTAGTTGTTCTAGGGAAACTAGAACAAGATAGCTTCATCACACCGGGCCGGTTAGCGGGTCGTTCGCGTCTCATGGGCCGTGCCGCGTGGCCCCGGCGCGATAGGTTCCCTTGTTGAGAGACCGACCGCCCGAGAGGATCCTACATGCGCATTGTGGTGCCCAAGGAGTCGCGGCGAGGGGAGACCCGGGTCGCTGCCACACCAAAGACCGTCGAGCAGTTGATCAAGCTCGGATACACCGTCGCCATCGAGCGTGGCGCTGGCCACGCCGCGGCATACGAGGACACTGCGTATGCCGCAGCGGGTGCCGACCTCGTGGGCCCGGAGTCGGCATACGACGGGGACATCGTCTTCAAGATCAACGCCCCGGACGCCGCCGAGATCGCGCGGCTGCGCGAGGGTCAGTTGGTGATGTCCCCTCATGGCGCCCGCGCTCAACCCCGACCTCGTCGAGGCGCTGCGGGCCCGGGGCGTCACGGCGATGGCCATGGACGCGGTGCCCCGCATCTCGCGGGCCCAGGCCCTGGACGTCCTGTCCTCGATGGCCAACCTCGGCGGCTACCGCGCGATCATCGAGGCGGCCAATGAGTACGGCGGAATGTTCACCGGTCAGGTGACCGCGGCCGGCAAGATGCCGCCGGCGACGGTGCTCGTCGTCGGTGCCGGCGTCGCCGGGCTGGCGGCCATCGGCACGGCGAGCAGCCTCGGTGCCGTTGTCAAGGCGTTCGACGCCCGACAGGAGGTCGCCGACCAGGTCGAGTCGATGGGTGGGGAGTTCCTCCGACCCAATCTCGAGGGTCTCGACACCGGCCCGTCTGCCGACGGCTATGCCAAGGAGATGGGCGAGGAGTTCAACAAGCGCACCACCGAGATGTACCGCGAGGTCGTCCCCGGTTGCGACATCATCGTCACGACCGCGCTCATCCCGGGTCGTCCGGCGCCGCGGATTATCGACGAGGCCATGGTCGCCTCGATGAAGCCCGGCTCGGTCGTCGTCGACATGGCCGCCTCGAATGGCGGCAATGTCGCTGGGGCACAGGCCGACACGGTGGTCACGACCGCCAACGGCGTGAAGATCCTCGGCTACACCGACCTGCCCGGACGGCTGCCGACCCAAGCGTCCCAGCTCTATGGCACCAACCTGGTCAACCTGATGAAGCTCATCACGCCCGGGAAGGACGGCCAGGCGGTCCTCGACATGGAGGACACCGTCGTGCGTGGGATGACCGTGGCTCAGGCCGGTCAGACCCTGGGCCACCGCCGCCGGTTCAGGTGTCCGCGGCCCCGAAGGCCGTGGCCGCTGCCCCGCCCGAGCCGAAACCGGTCAAACCCCCGATGGCCCAGAGCACCCGGCTCGGGATCATCCTCGGCGTTGCCCTGCTCTTCTTGCTGGTCGCCGCGATCTCCCCGGTCGCCTTCCTCGGCCACTTCATGGTCTTCATGCTCTCGGTTGTCATCGGCTTCTATGTCATCGGCAATGTCCACCACGCCCTGCACACGCCATTGATGTCGGTGACCAATGCGATCAGCGGCATCATCGTCGTCGGCGCGCTGCTCCAGGTCGGCCACCACGGAAAGCTGTGGGTTTCGGTCCTGGCCGTGATCGGGGTGTTTGTCGCGAGCATGAACGTCTTCGGCGGATTCACCGTCACCGACCGAATGCTCGACATGTTCAAGCGTGAGGACGCGACCCGATGAACATCTCCTACACCCTGGTCCAAGGCGCCTATATCGTCGCCGGCCTGCTCTTCATCCTCGCCCTCTCGGGCCTCTCGAAGCACGACACCGCCCGCATGGGCAACCGCTACGGCATTGCCGGTATGGCGATCGCCCTCACCGTGACGATCCTCGCCGCGACCATCGGTCAAGAGGCCGGCGGAATCCAGATCGGCGAGGAGTCCGGCTGGGCCGGACTGGCGTGGATCCTCCCGGCCATGGTCGTCGCGGCCGTTCTCGGTATGACGATCGCCAAGCGCGTCGAGATGACCCAGATGCCCGAGCTCATCGCGATGTTGCACAGCTTCGTCGGTCTGGCGGCGGTGCTCGTCGGGTGGAACTCGTCATACGAGAAATTGGTCGACTATCCGAAGGTTCACGACGTCGAGGTCTTCGTCGGGGTCTTTATCGGTGCGGTCACCCTGACCGGCTCGATCGTCGCCTATTTGAAGCTCTCGGCCAGATCAAGAGCGCCCCGCTGATGCTCCCGGCGCACAATCTGGTCAACCTCGGCATCATCGTCGCGTTCGTCGTCATGACGATCGTCTATGTCGCCATTCCGCGTGACAACGAGTTGGCCCGGCAGAGCCTCCTCGGGGTCATGACGCTGATGGCGCTCTTCCTCGGCTGGCACCTGGTCATGTCCATCGGTGGTGGCGACATGCCGGTCGTTGTGTCGATGCTCAACAGCTACTCCGGCTGGGCGGCGGCGGCCGCGGGCTTCCTTCCTGCGGTCCAAGGGCGTCAACGTCCGCTTCGGTATCCACCCCGTCGCGGGCCGGCTTCCCGGTCACATGAATGTGCTCCTGGCCGAGGCCAAGGTGCCCTACGACATCGTCCTGGAGATGGACGAGGTCAACGACGACTTCCCCGACACCGACGTCGTGCTCGTCATCGGCGCCAACGACACCGTCAACCCCGCGGCCATGGAAGAACCAGGCTCCCCCATCGCCGGCATGCCCGTCCTCGAAGTCTGGAACGCCAAGGACGTCATCGTCTTCAAACGCTCCATGGCCACGGGCTACGCCGGTGTCCAGAACCCGCTGTTCTTCAAGGACAACACCCAGATGCTCTTCGGTGACGCCAAGGCCCGCGTCGAGGACATCATCAAGGCGCTCTGATCCACGTGATTCGCCGCTGCCAGGTATGTCAGGCGATCACCGATGGTGACTTCTGTCCTGAATGCGGTGCCTTCGTCATCGGCGGCGATGAGGCGGCACCTCCCGGACTCCCGAACATGCCCCGGACCGGGGTGCTGCCTGCCGCGCCTTCGCCCACGTCCCGCACGAAATTGATGTACGCGGTGGTGGCCGTGCTTGCCGGACTCGCTTTGCTCGGCGGCATCATCTTCGCCGTCACGCGGATGCGCGCGGGACCGGAGCGCGCCGGTTCGCCGGTGTCCGTCGTCACGGTCACCACGACGAGCAGCGCAACCGCGTCGGCGTCCTCAGGCGGTGAGACTGCCGTCACAGAATCCACGTCGTCCACAACGGCCTCAATGTCGCCAACGCCGGTCTACCTCTCACTTGATGGGTCCGTTTGCGAGCCGACGCGGGTCTCCCTCGGGCCCATCGGAACGGCAGCCAAGGACAACGACCACACCAGTTGCCCCTTCGCGGTCGCTGTTCGCTCGGCATACGCCCACTCGGGCGCGGTCCCCCCGGAGCGCGTGGAGCTCAGGGCCCACAGCCCGGTCACCGGTCGTACCTACACCATGGTGTGCGAGGGCAGCCAGCCGGTGGTCTGCGTTGGCGGGAACGACGCTCGGGTGCTGCTCTTCGAGGGGCCTCCGGCCTCCAACGATGGATGACGATGGTCGGAGTTTACGGTCGCTTCGCGACGTCGGGCCTGTTGGGGGCGTCTCTATTCGGGCTGGTAGCGGGATGCGGCGCGTTGGGCGGATCGGGGGGTTTGGCAACGACGATGTCGCCGGTCACGACCGTGACGCGCTCGCCGTCAACGTCCTCGTCGGGAACCGCGCCGCCAACTGTCAGCGGCTCGGCCGGGAAGACGCAGGGCCGGCCCCAACAGGGGACAGGATCGCCGACCGGTACTGACGGGCTCGGCAGACTCTTGGACCAACTCGCCAGCGACGCCGAAGCGCACTACGGCGGCAGCGCAGGTATCGCCGTGGCTCCGACGGGTGGTGAGAACGTGCGCGCGGGCGGGACGTGGTCGACGGGAGTGGCGTGGTCGACCGCGAAGGTGCCTGTGGCCATGGCTGCGCTCCGGGCGAAACCCGAATCACCCCAGGTCAAGGCGTGGGCTAGCCGCGCCATACGGCAATCCGACAACGCCGCAGCGGAGGCCCTATGGTCGACCCTTGGCGACCCCCGCACTGCAGGTGCCTCGGCACAACGGGAGGTGCGCGCGCTGGGAGATCACACGACCTCGATTCAATGGCAGCGGGTTCGTCCCCCGTACACGGCCTTTGGCCAGACGCAATGGTCCTTGAGAGACCAAGCGCTGGCCGCTGCGTCCCTGCCGTGCTCTGTCGACGCGGCGCCCGTGCTGGTGCTGATGGGCGAAGTGGATCCGTCGCAGGCATTTGGCCTTGGCCACATCGCCGGCGCACGGTTCAAGGGCGGATGGGGGCCGGACGCGTCCGGCCGCTACCTCGTGCGTCAGCTCGGGGTCGTGACAACCCCGGACGGCACGGTCGGGGTCGCACTGGCCTCCGCTCCGGCGTCGGGCAGCTTCGAGAGTGCGACGGCGGCGGTGTCGCTGATGGCACAGGAGCTGTCCACGCACCTCGACTCCCTGCCGTCAGGTCATTGCGCGACGCCGTAGGCCTAGTCCCGTACGCCTAGTCCAACCAATAGGCCTCGACGCCCGCGTCGCCCGAGGAACTGTGCATCCCAGCCGCCAGCTCCCGAACTTGAGCACGCTAAATCGACTTGAGCACGCCATTTATGGCGTGCTCAAGTCGATTTAGCGTGCTCAAATTCGGCGAGAGAAGTCCGAAGCCCTAGCAGCCGCGATCCTCTGGCCGGGCCTGAGCCTCAGGTCGACGTCATGCTCGGCACTCCGGAGTCCTGTGGGGAGCGGCCGGCGAGGCGACTGTTCTTGTAGCTGTAGGCGAAGTAGATGATGAAGCCCAGCAGCAGCCAGATCAGGAACCGTATCCAGGTCTCGACCGGCAGCGTGAGCATCAGGTAGGCGCAGATTGCCGCCGATAGCCACGGGAGGAAGGGGCTGAAGGGGACGGTGAAGGGGCGCTTGAAGTCGGGCCGACGCTTCCGCAGCACCGGGACGGCGAGGAGACCAGGAAGAACGCCGACAAGGTGCCGATATTGATCATGTACTCCAGCTTCCCCACCGGCGTAAGCGCGGCGGTGAGGGCGATGATCGTGCCGAGGCCGATGGTGATCTTCAGCGGCGTGCCGGTCTTGGGATTGACCTTGCCCAGGCCGGCCGGGAGCAGCCAGTCACGGGACATCGCGAAGACGACGCGGGTGGCCCCGATGATCAGCGTCATGACAACCGTCGTCAGACCGGCGACGGCACCCGCGGAGATGAGGGTGGCAAAGCCGGGTCGGCCCACCTGCTCGAACGCACCGGCCAGCGACCCGGCCTCGGCGAGCTTGTCGTACCTCACCATGCCGGTCAGGACGAGTGCGGTCGCGCAGTAGAGGACCGTGCAGATGATCAGCGAGCCGATGATCCCGCGGGGCAGGTCCCGCGCCGGGTTCTTGGCTTCCTCCGCCGTCGTCGCGACGACGTCGAACCCGATATAGGCGAAGAAGACGAGCGAGGCTCCAGCGAATACGCCGATCCACCCGTAGTGGCTCGGCGTGTGGCCGAGCGCCGCCCACAGCAGCGGCGATTCCATCGTCGAGCCGGCCTTGGTCGGGACCGATGGCGGGATGAACGGCGAGTAGTTGCTGGTCTTGATATAGCCGATCCCGGCGACGATGACGAAGAGGACGATGAAGATCTTCAGCGCCACCAGCGCCATGTTGACCCGCATCGATTCCTTGATGCCGATGCTGACCAGGACCGTTAGGAGAATGACGAGCACGAATGCTGGCAGATCGAAATGCGACCCATAGGCGACCGACGGCGGGATCGTGATGCCCAGGTGGTCGAGGAAGATCCCGAGATAGATCGACCAACCCTGGGCGACGACGCTCGCGCCAAGCATGAGCTCGAGCAGCAGGTCCCACCCGATGATCCACGCGACGATCTCGCCGAGGCCGGCATACGAAAAGGTGTATGCCGACCCGCTCACCGGGATCGCGGAGGCGAACTCGGCATAACAGAGGGCGGCGAGGGCGCAGCATACGGCCGCGAGAATGAACGACACGACGACGGCGGGGCCGGCCTGCTGGGAGGCGGCCCGGCCGGCGACGGTGAAGATCCCGGCGCCGATGACCACGCCGATACCGAAGACCGTCAGGTCGAGGGCGGTGAGCTGCTTCTTGAGTTGATACTCCGGCTCGTCGCCTTCGCGCAGGGTCTGCTCGATGGACTTGGTCCGCATGACGCTCATGACTGCTCCCTTCTGTTGTCGGACTTGCCTTTCCTGGTCGGTATGCCGGGCTCTCCCCGCCCGCTGCCGGGCCGGGAGGGCTTGGACAACGGGATTTCGTCGGTGTCCCGACCGGAGCCGTCGAATCGTGCGGGTCGCACGTGGGTGGCGGAGGTCCCCGCCTCATGGCTCGTCTGGAGGGGCACATCGCCGCGGATGCGCCCGGTGGCGCGCCGGAGGGCCGCACCGGCGCGCCACGCCGCCCGCGTCGCCCCGCGCCGGGGCCGGCCCCGGACCTGGCGCATGTCCTGGCCTCGATGGCGTTGAGTCGGCGGAAGGTCGCGACGGGATAGCGGACGAAGGTGATGCGGTTGAGGGCCTGGTCTTGGCCGGCACTCTCGATGACGATCGTCCCAGAGGTTGAAGACCCGCCCGAGGAGCGAGCGCTTGAGTTCCAGGTCGGTGACCTTCCCGCGCCGCATGACCGGAACGCGCCGATTGATCAGGCCCTCGATCTTGAGGATGCGCTGGTCGGTGGCGACAAAGGTGTTGTGTCGCCGCTCGAACTCGCTCCAGACGAGCCAGGCGACAGCGGCCAGCCAACACAGGGTGAGGAGCCCGCTCGGGAGTTGGTTTGTGAACGACGGACGAGATCATCACGGCCGTGAGGAAGATCACTGCCAGGGCGGGCTTCCACAGGCACAGGACGTGTTGCGGGACGTTGAGAACACCCGCTCGCCAGCCGTGAGCGTGCGCCGCAGTTCCTTCGAGTTCTCCGCGACGAGCGGGAACTCGATCCACCCAGGGTCGTTCGGCAACCGCCACCGCCGCCGCCTAGGTGCGGTTGAGCAGCGCGTCGAAGAACTTCGCGATGTTGTGGACCGCCTTGGCGATCAGATGCCACGCGCGAGACGATGTCGGCCGCATCGTTCGGGTTGGTGAAGATCGCATAGAGCAGGAAGACCACGATCAGCCACACGACGATCTTCTTGACCGGGGGCATGGACACCGTGGACCTCCTGGACAGGGCCCCGGGCGGGGCGACAAAGCGAGCGCGACCGTTGGTGCAGGCGGGCACCAGTGAGGTCAGTGTGCCCCATGGTACTCATGGGGCGGCAGTCGCCGCGTTAATCGTTATCTGGCGACCTGCGCGCGGGCGCGTTCCCGCTCAGACGACGCTCGAGAGGGCGCCTCAGACGACGCCATAGAGGCGGTCGCCGGCGTCCCCGAGCCCGGGCACGATGTAGCCGTGCTCGTTGAGCCGCTCGTCGATGGCTCCGGTGACCAGGGTGACCGCCGGCTGGACGTCCGCGAGCGCCTCCTGCATGTAGGCGATCCCCTCCGGCGCGGCGAGCAGGGTAACGGCCGTGATGTCGCGCGCCCCCCGGTCGACCAGGAATCGGATCGCGTCGACCATCGAGCCACCCGTGGCGAGCATCGGATCGAGGACAAAGACCTGCCGGTCGGTGAGGTCTTCGGGCAGCCGGTTCGCATAGGTCGTCGCGACCAGCGTCTCCTCGTTGCGCTGCATACCGAGTAACCCGACCTCCGCGCTGGGCAGCAGCCGGACCATGCCCTCGAGCATCCCCAGGCCGGCGCGCAGGATCGGCACGATCAGCGGCTTGGGGTTGGCGAGCTTGATGCCGGTCGGGCCCGACCGGGGTCTCGATGGCGAACGGCTCGACCCGCACATCGCGGGTGGCCTCGTAGGCGAGGAGGATCATCAACTCCTCCGTCAGCCGGCGGAAGGTCGGGCTGTCGGTCCGCTTGTCCCGCAGATAGGTCAGTTTGTGGTGGATCAGGCGGTGGTCGGCCGTGTGCACGCGCATGAGGGAAACTTAGCGGGTGGTCGCCGACCCCGATGCGTATGCCGCGTGGCTGGGCCACGCGCTGACCGCCGCCCGGGCGTCCTCGCCTCGGGCGACGTCCCCGTCGGGGCGGTCGTCGTCGACCCGCGAGGTGAAATCGTCGGGACCGGCTGGAATGTGCGCGAGGCCGAGGGGACCCGGCGGGACACGCGGAGGTGGTCGCCCTGCGGGAGGCGGCACGGCATACGGGCACCTGGCGGTTGGACGGATGCACGCTCGCGGTGACCTCGAACCCTGCCCCATGTGCGCCGGGGCCCTCATGCTGGCGCGGGTCGCGAGAATCGTGTTCGGCGCCTGGGACCCCAAGATCGGGCCTGCGGCTCCGTCTGGGACATCCCCGGGACCGCCGGGCCACCCACCGCGCGGAGGTGGTGGGTGGCATCCGGGAGGAGGAGTGCGCCGGCCTCCTGCGCGATTTCTTCACCGAGCAGCGCGTCTAGTACCCTGCTCCGGCGGTGGCGTGTCCGAGCGGCCTAAGGAGCGCGCCTCGAAAGCGCGTGTGGGGGTGACTCCACCCAGGGTTCGAATCCCTGCGCCACCGCCATGAGGTCCGGTCGTCTCGACCAGGGTCCTTCGACAGGATCCGACCTGCGTCGGTCACCCCAGCAGCGGGTTGACCTCGCTCGCGGCGACATCGCCAGGCCGCAGCCCGGGGAGCCAGGTCCGCAGGTCGTTCTCCTGAGACGAGTTCGACGGAGGAGCGACGGTCAGGCCGTCGGCGAAATAGATGACGGTCATGACGGCCCGCATCATGTCGGTGGTGGTGCCGCCGGCCTTGTGGACCGTCCAGCCGGAGTGGAAGGTGGCGTCACCGGCCCGCATCGGCCGTGGCGCCGCGAGCGGGAATCCGCCGAGGATCGACTCGAAATGTGCCTCGCTGGCATCCGAGATCGTCACGTCGCTGAGCGGGCCGGACAGATGCGAGCCCGTGGCGAAGGTCAACCGCCCATCTCCGGCACGATGTCACACAACGGCATCCACATCGTGATGCACCGGTGGCCGTCGAGCGGCCAATACATCGCGTCCTGATGCCAGGGGGTACCCGCCGCCGGGCTCCTGAAGAGCGCCTGGTCGTGGTAGAGCCGCACGCGCGGCACGCCCAGCAGTTGCGCGGCGACCGCGGCGAACCGGTCGGCCAGCACAAAACGGGCCACCGCCTCGTCCTCCCGCCACAGGTTCATCACCTGGAGGAAAGCTTGCCATAGGTGTCCCGTTCGGCGAGGGGATCGCCGATTCGGTATGCCGCGCGGTCGCCGCCGCGATCACGGGTGCGAAGTGCTCTGCCTCGGCACGCGTGGCGAGGCCCGGCACGAGAAGGTGCCCGTCCCGCTGGTAGCGGTCCACTTCCTCGGCCGGGAGCGCGGCCGCCCGAGCCAGCGTCGGGGCGGCCACCGCGGGAGCTGTGGGGCTGTGCTGGCGGCGGGGTGGTGGTCATCGTCGTCTCGTCTCTACGCGGGGGCTGGGACCGTCCGCACCTGCCGAAGCAGGTGCGCTGCGGTATATCCTGACGCCCGCGCAGCATGGATGGCCGGGACAGGCTGGGCACTTGCGGTACGTTCTGGCCGATGGCTCGTCCCCTTGACCCACCCCCGCCCTCCGGTCGGCTCCTATGTCACCGTCCGGCCGCCGGTGCCGGTCGGCCTCGGGCGCGGGAACTGGCCGGCCGGATCGTGGGGTCGCGGCATACGGCCTCGGGCACCGCGCCGGTATCCGACCCATGCGCTGGATGCTCGTGACCGGGGGCACGGGTGGCTATCGCGGTGTCACCGGGGACGCGCCGCTCGGGCCGGGGTCGCTCGTGCTGGTTCGGCCGGGGGAGCCCCATTGGTACGGCCCGTCGCCGGGTGCCGTCTGGGACGAGGCGTACTGCGCCGTGACCGGCCCGGCGTTCGATCTCGCCGCGCGGCGAGGGGCACTGGGGGCGCGACCGCGTCGTTGACCCGGCGGATCCGGCCCGGCTGCAGTCCCTCCTCGAGCGGGTCCGGCTGGCCCCGCCACCCACGACGACGTCGGCGCAGGACGCGGAGGCGCTCGA
Source organism: Nostocoides sp. (assembly GCA_016702415.1). Lineage (GTDB taxonomy): Bacteria > Actinomycetota > Actinomycetes > Actinomycetales > Dermatophilaceae > Nostocoides_A. Next base: position 2,880 of record JADJEA010000013.1, on the reverse strand, counting down.
CCTGCTGGCCGCCCTGATCCGCGCGCTCGCGCCGGCGGACCCCGAGACACTGACCGGTGGCTGGCTGGCGAGATCGATGCATCTGCTCGCGGACGAGGACGACGACGTGGCGCTGACAGAGGTCGCCGCCGCGGTCGGTATGGCGTACGAAACGTGGCGGCGGCGCTTCCGCGCGCAGGTCGGTATCGCCCCGGCGCGCTACCGTCGGGATGCCCGAGTGCGTTCCAGCGCAAGCCTGTTGCGGATGACGAGCCTCTCGGTGACGGAGATCGCCCACCGCGCGGGGTTCGTCGACGATCGGCATCTGGCCCGGCATTTCGTTCGGGCCTTCGGAGTGACCCCGGCGGTACCGCCGCGCCGCGGACCACGGCAGCGACGGCAGCGAGCCTGGCCCGACGACGTGACTCCAGTCCTGCGGCCCGGCCGACTCCGCGAGGAACCGGGATGCGGGGTGTGCGGCATACCGACCGGAGTCGGGATCCCAGAGTCGGTATGCCGCGATGACCGCCTGCGCCCGCCGCCCCGTCGGCGTCGCTGCCGCCGGGGTCACCTCGACCACGCGGACGCCGACCCGGTCGGCTTCGGCACGGACGAGGTCGGTGGTCGGCCCTCCGACGGCAATCCGATGGGTCGCGTGGGGTATGCCGCGAGCGCCTCCCGCACGGCCACCCGCCGCGCCCACCCGAGGGGGCCAGGTGCGGCAGCGCGTGGACGTTTCCGGGGTATGCCGATCGCCTCCCCGCCGCGGTCAGTTCGTCGCGGGATCGCCTGGGCGAGAGCCTCTCAATCCGTGATGGGGTCCTTGAGTTCGGCGTCGAGCATCCGGCGCTGCCTCGTCGTGGCCCAGGGGCCGAGGTGGACAAGGTGGACGTGGGCCAGCGATCCTCGCTCCAGCAAGGCCCCCACACGGTCAGCTCGTCCCCGGGCGGGCGAGATACACCAGATCTCCTCCCGGGATAGGCGCTGGGCAATCGTGGTGCGCATCCGCCCCCCTCGACGGCCGACCCCCCGGCCGATGCGACGGCCGATGCGACGGCCGAGCCCCTCGTTCAGCCCGACCTGGGCGGGCCCTCGCTCGCTGCTAACGGGTTGGTGCGTGCGCGGCGTCGCCGCCGCCGCGCTCCCCGGCCCGTCTCTCCTCGGCCCGGTGCTCCCCGGCTCGGTGCTCTCCGGCTCGGTGCTCCCTGACACGGCGCTCCCGGACACGGAAGAGCCCCGGGACGGTCGCTCGAGACGCAGTCGGTAACGCGACTCGAAGGCGGTCGTCCACTCGAACTTCCATGGGTACCTGCCCGCCCCGAAGTCGAAGGCGTCGACCCCGCCGTGGCGCAGGACGTGGTCGAGGATGTCGTACTGAATGACCTTGCCCAGCCGGTAGTCCCGCAGATCCGGGTGATAGGTGCTCGTCCAGGACAACAGGGTGCGCCCGTGCCGGAAGGTCGACCGGGCGGCGAGGAGTTCACCATCCGGCCCTTCGTAGCCGAAGGTCACTGCCAGACCCGGCGCCGCGAACAGCCCCGCGTAATGCCCCCGCCGCAGCGGATCCTCAAACCAAGAATGCCGCTCGCGGCGCCCTGCTCCCGCACGAGATGGTCCTTCCGAGCGCGTGGAGCCGGCCGAGGCGGGCAGCAGGTCGCCCTCATCCCTTCCGCGGACGACGAACCGGACGTCATGGTCGCGCAGGAGCCGGGCGCGGTACTTGCGGGTCTTGGCCGGCACCCGCCCGGCCGCCTCGAAGGCCGCGAGCGACCTGACGCCGCCCAGGAGGTCGATCCGCGGGTGCTCGACCCGGTGCGCGAGATGGGGATTCCACCGATCCGAGCCCAGCGCGTAGGCCGCGAGCGCCGACGTCGCCCGGAGGTTGTCGAGGGAGAGGAGGTCCCACGAGTCGTCCGCATCGATCCGGGCGAGGAGGACGCGGCATACGGTCCGGGGTCGAGTGCCGGGTCACAAACCAGGCCCATCCAGTCGCCGTGCGAGGTGAACCGCAGTATCGTCTGGCCTCCTTGCGCACCGAGATCCGTTGGCGCGCAAGGGAAGGATGCCGGCGACCGCACCATTGTGACGGGCGACCAAGACGGGAGGTCGTGTGCCGCGTCTCCCCCGAACGCCGCCCACCACGCCTGCACGCACGCGTGCGTCGTATAGAACCGGCGGCGCGGATCGGTGCGATCCAGGCGGGTCCAATCCGCAGCGAGGGCGGCCAGCCCGTCAGCGTCGCGGACGACGTCGACCCGCACGCGCCACCTCCCGGAGCCACGCGGGTGGTGCAAGGAAGCTCGACGGTCCGGGCCGAGACCGCGTTACGGACCAGCTGGCTGCGGGGCCGGAAACCCGAGCGTGCGATAGGAGGCGATCGACGCGGCATTGGTGCTGGTGATCGTCGATCGCCCGCACGGCTCCGGCCTCGCGAGCCAGTTCGAGTCGCCGGGCGATGCAGAAGGCGTGGACCCCGCGGCGGCGATAGCGCGGGAGGGTGGCACGTCATACAGGAAGGCGTCAGTCCGGGCGCAGTCGGAGTTCGTGACCGATCTGGGTGTTCGGTCCAAGACCGAGCACGAGATGGCACCAGCCGAGCTGAAGTCGCCGGTTGTGCCGACCGCACCAGCCACCCGCCTCGTCGGTGCCGAGCCGGTCGCGCAGCACGCCGTGTTTGCGGTCGGTCAGCGCCTGGGGCCTGGCCCGGCGGAACTCGTCGAGCGATCGAGCATCCGCGGGAACCAGGATATAGCCGGAGTCCGGATCGGGTTGGGGGACAGTGTTATCGAGATCCCGGACGAGGCACGTCAGGCGCTCGAAGCGCGACACGCGACGACTCATCGGCTCCACCCCCCGCCTGGCTGACCCTTCCAGCCTAGACACCGCCGTGATTGCCCATTC
>JADJEA010000012.1 GCA_016702415.1 Nostocoides sp. | reverse complement strand
GCCGGGGTGATGGGGTAGGACCCGAGGGACCAGGCGCAGGCCGGCGATGTGCTCCCGACGAGGCCGTAGGGCGAGCGCGGCGTCAGGTGATATTGCGATAGGTCCTGCTTCGGCATCGGTGCCGGGGCGACCTCGTATGCCGTGGCGAAACTCTCCGTCGTCTCGCCATAGCTCCAGCCCGCCTCCATGGCGGCGAGGTTGGCGGCGAGGATGTCGGTCTTGGCCCTGAACTTGCTCTGCAGGAACGCTTTCGTTGTTCCATGGGCCGGCTGTACATCCACGACAGCAGCCCGGAAGGCGAACAGATATTCTTGGCCCGCCTCGTCCTGGTGGGAGAGGGTCTCCAAAGCCCGCGAGGGCCTCGACGGTGATCGACGTCAACGGGACCGGATGGAGGTGCCAACTGTCGAGAGCCGTCGGTGAGGGGAAGCGGCATACCCGACCTTGGCGAGGTTGGTGGGCGGAGAACCTCGTCGGTGTCGACGATGAGGGTGCCGTCCCGCGGGGAGGTCGGCGAGGTCGTCTTGAGGGCGGCGGGGGTTCATCGCCAAGAGGACGTCGGGGGCGTCGCCCGGCGTGAGCATCGCCGTGGTCGGCGAATGGAGTTGGAAGCTCGAGACCCCCGGCAGCGCCCTGGGGCGGATCTCGGCCGGAAGTTCGGCAGGTAGGTCGTTAGCCGAACCCCGGCGGTCTCGGCGGCGGAACCGGTCGCCGGTCAGTTGCATCCCGTCCTCGGAGTCACCGGTGAACCGGGATCACGACCCGGCGCAGCCGAGTCGGGCCGGCCTGGTCACGGTGTCGTTCGTCATGGTCACCCTCGCTCGTCGCCGGATATCCGGCCGCCGACCATGGTAGGGGCTTACCTAACCTCCTCGACTCGGCGAGGGGTGCTTTGAGGTCCGGTTCATGTCCTCGGATAGGGGACTTGTCCGCGGGGACGGCTCTCCGGAGACCCTGTCGAGTCAGGGAGGAAGTCGTGCGTATCGATTTTGCATCAGGACAGTATTCATCTCCGGGCTCGTGGCGCGGGTCGCCGTCGGTCGTCCGCGGCCAGCCCGGTCGATGGAGTGGTCCGATCGGGGTCCCAATCCGGCATCTCTGGGCGCCACCCGCCGAACGTCATTCTGGTGAAGACTGACGATCAGGTCCCCGACAAGGCCTCGCGTTTGGCCGCATTCATGCCACGGACTGTCCGCTTTTCCTGAGAGTAATGGCGTCAGCTACGTCAACAGCTAGGTATCCTCGCCCTCATGCTGCCAGAGTCGGGCGTCGACGTTCGTTGGAAGATATCCACACAACGAAGGGGTCATCAGCCAAGGCCTCGGCGGTACTTCTCGATACCTTCGGGGTAGTATTGTTGCTATCTGCAGCGCCGCGGATATCGAACAGCACTATTCGGCAAGTAACTCAACCTTGTGCCCGTTCCTCCGAATTTCGACGACTACATCACGATCGCGGATCCCGCGACAACGGGCAGACGACTGAGTACTGCACATCCGAGACGGCCCCTGCATGGTATTACACTTCCCTAGCGACTTTTCCGGACGGAAGCGTCAAGAAGATAGTTGGGAACTTCACTGGTCTCAATTATCAGACCAACTGGCCGGTGGCCAGATTCGCGCCTATTCACCACGGCGTTGGCCCAGGCCAACATTGGCAAGCCTCTTCTACCCGAGATATCGACCCGACGGCCCCTCACCTCACGACGAGTACAACACGAAGAGGAATATGACGGAGCCGAGGTACAGATCAGCGCTCGCTGTGCCAGGCCGCACGCCCCCCGTTGTCGAGACCGACCGGAAGGACAAGCCCGCCTACGTGCAGGCGTCCCTTTGACCGACCCGGGTATGGCGTCGTTTGCCCGGTCGCCAACGCGCGTTGAAAAGCATGACGACGTCTTCGGTGCGATCATCGATCAAGTCCGGGCATCGGGGCAACCGTCTAAGACACTGGTGATCTTCACCTCCGATAACGGTCTGATGTACGGCGAACACGGACTTTCCAAGAAGTATGTGCCATACTCACCGTCGGTGCGCGTTCCGCCTATGCTCGCTTATCCCGGTGTGTCTGCTCCAGGCACCGCGAGTGCTGCAGCTGCCCCGGAAGGCGAAGGTCTCGAATATCGACATCCTTCCGACGATCCTGTCCGTGACCGGGACAGCGGTGGACCCGAGCCTGCCATGTATTGACGGTCGTTCACTGGTTACTCAACCTAACGGGCATACGCCGCTTCTCGAGAGTATTGTCGCGACCTGGCGCTACTCCCCGTCGAAGCCCGCGCCGATCCCCACGTGGTCCAGCATCACCGATGGCCGCTACACCTTCATCATCACGTACGACGGCGCGGGCAAGGCGGTGACCCAGGAGTTGTACGACTCTAAGACCGACCCCGGTCAGATGACCAACCTCATCCCGCTCGCCGCAGGAACCCCGTCCTCGACCTATGACGTCCTGAAGTGGACCACCCGACTGAACGCGGAGCGCGCGTGCGCGGGGACCGGTGCCGGCGTGGGCCAAGCCTTGCCATTGACGGCTACTCTCGACGGTCATGGATGCGTATGTCGTGGTCGTTGTGGTCGTCGTCACCGGGACTCTTCTGCGTCCGCTGCCGGGATCGCGCGACGTCCCCGCTCCCGCGAGCCGCCACAGTCGCCGAGCGAACGACTTATGAATCCGGTGTCGATCCTGTTGCAGGAACTGGGCGCAGACTCAGATACGTTATCTGACCTTCGCCTTCCTCTATGTCATTTCGCCGTGGACGCGGTGTATCTCTTTCCTGGGCGCTGGTTCTGCAAACATGATGGGGCCTGCCACTCTGGTCGAGATAGCGATCTTTGTCGCCGTTGTCCTCGTGGGTTTGGTCCACGGCGCGCGACGAGGCCTCCTGCGCTGGCTGTGAGTGGTTGATCGTCGCGCGTATCTTGCCGTGACGCCACAACTCCTTGTCCCTATTTCAATGACCAGCACGGGCGCTTCGAAACCGATGTGATCAACGAGGTGGTGTGCAGCCGGCGCACCGCACGCCCACAGAAGGGGACAATCGATGGAGCGCAGGACATCCTCACCGGTGCTGTTCTGGCCGTCGCGTCAGCGCCAGTCGCTGGAGCCGCCGCGGCCCACGCGGACGAAGATCGCATGGCAGGCTGGTACAGCGACTTCAGACCGAAACCGGCTCGGATGGAATTCGGTCGCCGGAACCTGGAATCTCAACGGCGGGTACTACTGGGCGCAAGTGGACTCCCGGCTACTGGGCTTCCACGGTCCACACCGGCTCGTGGTGGAACTTCGTCTACCAGGCCCGCGTCAAGCGAGACGGCAACGGCGGTGGCTATTGGTCGAACTCCATGGTGATCCGGGGCAACCCGTTTGCCTCAACAGCGAGCGCGACTCGGCGCCCAGCTATCATTTCAACTTCACCAACACGGCCAACTTCGCAGTGTTCTTCACCGACAACTACGGGGACGAATACCCCATCGTCGATTGGACTCACGCGGGCGTCATCCGCAATCAGATCTGGAAGACCGTCAAGGTTGTCGCCCAGGGGCCGTACTTCTCCTGGTCCGTGAACGGCCGGATATTGTGGTCGGGCTACGACTACAACCAGTCAGTGGGGTCAAGTCGGCTACCTCGTTCTACACCGTCGTAATACTGGAGCACTATGCGGCTCGACTCTTACGAGCCTGCAGACTCTTGGTGCCCGGGAGAAAGTCACCCTCGACCCACCCGCCGAGCTGGGTGCGCGGGTCAAGGGCGGGTCGCCAGCGGGCCCCGAAGTAGACCAGCTTATTTTCTCTGCCTGATCCGGGGGCGTCTTGGCGCCCCCGGATCGGCCTTTCTCCGGTCCTGGCCAGGTCCTGGCTGGATCTGGCCGGGCAGCATAGGCTTTCGCTATGCCGCCGGTCGATCTGCCGAGTCCCACATTGGCCCGTTGGCCGCGCACGCTCCGAAACCGATGCGGGTGATCCTCAACTGGGGCGCCGCTACAGCCTGTGGGTCTTCAACTTCGGGCTCGCCTGCTGCGCGATCGAGTTCATCTCCGGCTCGATGGCCCGGCACGACTTCATGCGGCTGGGCGTCATCCTGCTCGCCCCGGGCCGCGGCAGGCCGACCTGATGATCGTCAGCGGCACCGTCACCGACAAGATGGCGCTGGCGGTCCGGCGGCTCTATGACCAGATGCCCGAGCCGAAGTACGTCATCTCGTTCGGCGCCTGCGCCAACTCCGGCGGCCCCTACTGGGACCCTACTGCGTGACCAAGGGAGTCGACACGATCATCCCCGTCGACGTCTACGTCCCAGGGTGCCCGCCGCGGCCCGGAGGCGCTCTTGCACGGCATCCTCAAACTCCAGGACAAGATCGCCGCGGAGCGGCCCAGCAACGGAGGCGCTCCGGCGGCGGTATGCCGACATCGCGGGTTCTCGCGGGCGCGGCGGAGGTCCAGCGCGCCCTTATCCCGCCGCCGGAGGCGACGACCTGACGACGCGGCCGCCGGTCTCCCGGACATCGCCTCGCGGGCGCGGCGGAGGTCCAGCGCGCCCTTATCCCGCCGCCGGAGGCGACGACGTGACGACGCGGCCGCCGGTCTCCCCCGCTTTCAGCGCGAGGTGTCGCGCCCACCCCCAGTAGGCTGCCGATGTGACGGACGAGCGGCGCGCGGTCGAGGCAGGCGAGTGGATCGCCGCCGTCACGGCCGCCCGCGCCGAGGGCTTCGACTACTTCGACTGGCTGACCGCGGTCGACCAGACCGATGCCGACCCCGCCGGTTTCGACATCTCCCTCCACCTGTATGCCGCTCGCGGCCCCGGTGCCCTCGCCGGGCTCCCTGATTCCACCCGCCTCCCCTTTCGGCATGCCGCCGCCCAGCGTGACTGGGTACTTCAGGCGGCGCGGCCTGGCATGAGCGGGAGGCGGTGGAAATGTTCGGGATCGAGGTGACTGTGCGGGTTCGGTGACGGGTCGGGACTCGGTCATACGTCCCCTGTTGCTGCCGGACGGTTTCCTGACGGGCACTCCCTGCGCAAGGATTTCGTCCTGACCGCCCGGGTGAGCAAGGACGGTGGCCGGGCGCGAAGGGAACCGGGCCAGCTGCATGGCGGCGGACCCGGCTGACGCAAGATGATGCCGCCCGGGGTGCCGCTCGCCGAGTGGGGCCTGCGATGACGTGGTGGAGATCGGCTACGGGCGGTGGGGGTCCTCGCGTCTTCTCGTGTTGCCTTTGCTGGTCGGTCAGACCGAGCACAAGGTCATGGCGCACATGCAGGGTCGCCTCGGGCCGATGTATGCCGGGGCTACCACGGGTGGGCGCAGCCGGTTGCCGACGGGGCGAAGTTCGTCCAGAAGGAAGACATCGTCCCGGCGGCGGCGGACCGGCGGTTGTTCACGCTCGCCCCGGCCTTGGCCCTGATCCCCTATCTCGTCGCGCTGGCGGCGATCCCGATCCATCCAGGGTTCGCCGTGAGTCGCCAACCTTCCCTGGTGGGGCGTTGTTCGTCCTCGCCGCGACCAGCGTCGGCATCCTCGACCCTCGTGGCGTGTGGGCGAGCGCCAACAAATACGCCCTGATCGGTGCTATGCGGGCGGCGGCGCAATTGCTCGCCTATCAGAACTTGCCGATGGCCCTGGCTGTCGCCTGGGTGACCCTGGCCGCCGGCACGCTCAGCCTCGGCGGCATCGTCGAAGCCTGGCGACCGTGGTGGCTGCTCTGGCAACTGCCCGGCGCCCTGGTGTTCCTCGTCGCGGCGGTGGCGGGTGGAACCCAGCGCCCGCTGTTCGACATGCCCATCGCCGACAGCGAGATCGTCTTCGGGCCCTACACCGAATACACTGGGCTGCGCTTCGCCCTCTTCCTCGCTCTCGGAGTACGGCGGGATCGTCCTGATGTCGTTGCTCTTCGCCGTGCTCTATCTGGGGCTGGCGGGGACCCTTCGCGGACGTCGCGGGGTGGGCGTGGGACGCTGCTCAAGGGCTTCCTCATCGCCGTTGTCATGATCTGGATCCGGGTTTCCTGGCCCAGGTTGCGGGAGGACCAGCTCCAGCGCTTCGCCTGGCTCGCCCTCATTCCCCTCTCCCTGGCCCAACTCGTCCTCACCGCCGTCGTCGTGGTCATCTGACGCGCCTCGACCACCGACGGTCGCGGGCCCGGCTCGGCTAAGTTGGACGCGTGAGCGGACGGAAGGGGCTGGTGCCCGGCCTGCTGAAGGGCATGGCCACGACCGCACGCACGCTCACGCGGCCCACGCATACGGCCGAATATCCCGACGTGCGGCCCGAACTGCCCCCGCGCAGTCGTGGGGTGATCGCCCTCCTCGCCGAGAACTGCACCTCGTGCATGCTGTGTGCGCGGGAATGCCCCGACTGGTGCATCTATATCGACGCCCACAAGGAGACCATCCCGGCCGCGACCCCCGGCGGCAGGGAGCGGCAGCGCAACGTCCTCGATCGCTTCGCCATCGACTTCTCGCTGTGCATGTACTGCGGGATTTGCATCGAGGCATGCCCCTTCGATGCGCTGTTCTGGTCGCCGCAGTTCGAGTATGCCGAGTACGACATCCGCGATCTCCTCCACGAGAAGGACCGCCTCGGTGGGTGGATGGCCACGGTGCCGCCCCCGCCGGCCCTGGACGCCGCCGCCGAGGTGGCCGAGGTGGCCGCGCAGCGCGCCCCCGCGCGTCCGGTTCGGGCAGCCCGCCCAGACGCGACTGCGCGTCCGGTCCGGGCGGCCAGCCCGGACCCGAGCACGCGTCCGATCCGGGCAGCCCGCCCGGACGCGACCGCGCGCCCGCCCGCCGCGAGGCCTCCGGGCCGCCGGGGCGCCACCGACGCTCCCGCCCCCCAGGACGCCCCGGTCGAGCCGGAGGATGTGCCGTGACCGGCCTCGACCTTGCCTTCGCCGCGACCGGGGTCATCACCGTCGTCGCCGCGCTGCTCGCCGTGACGACGCGCCACCTCGTCCACGCCGCCCTGTGGCTCGTCCTCGCGCTCGGCGGGCTGGCCGGGTGCTATCTCGTCCTCGGCGCCGAACTTGTCGCCCTCGTCCACGTGCTCGTCTACGTCGGGGCGGTCGTCGTGCTGGTCATCTTCGCGCTCATGCTCCCCCGGGCGCCCATCGGCCCGAGTCCCGATCACGCGACCTCGCGTCTCCACCGGACCCTCGCCGCGGCTGTCGCCGGGGCCACCACGGCCCTGCTGCTCGCCGTCCTCGTGCCCTCGCCGGCCACGACGCCACCAGGCGAACCCCGGTCGACTCCGCCGCCATCGCCGGGCAACTCTTCGGCACCTGGGTCTGGCCCTTCGAGACCCTTTCTCTCCTCCTCCTGGCCGCGCTCGTGGCGGCATTCGCGGTGGCGCGGGCGACGCGGCATACAGGTGGACACGGATGATCCACCTCGCCCTGCCGTATGCCGTGGCCGCCCTCCTCGTCGGCATCGGCACCTACGGTGTCCTCGCCCGCCGCAACGCCGTCCTCGTGCTCGTCGGCATCGAGCTCATCCTCGCCGGCGCGGGGCTCCTGCTCGTGACCGCCGGCGCGATCGGCGCGGATCGATGGGCGGTGGGCAATGTCCTGACCCTGTTCGTCATCACCATCGCTGCCGCCGAGGTCGTGCTCGCCCTCGCGATCATCGTCGCGGTGTTCCGGGCTCGGGGGCGGATCGACCTGACCGACGCCTCCGGGGACCTCGCTGCTGACGGTTCCGAGCAGGGGACGCCGGCTCGGGCGGGGGAGGCCGGGCGATGAACTCGGGTCAGTGCAGCGCGCTCGCGGTCGGCATACTGCTGGCTGGGGCACCGGTGACCCTCGCCGCGGGCCGAGCGGGGCGGCGGGTGGCCGCGGTGACCGCGTCGGCGGTGACCCTGCTCGCCCTCGCCGTCGGCGTTGCCGCGATCGTGGTCACGGGTGGCGCGTGGCGCGTCCCGGTGCTGCTGCCCGACCTGCCGGGGCTCGAGGTCGCCGACACCCTCTCCGGCGCCGGCGCCGCCGGGGTCATCGGCCTGACAGTTCTCGCGGTCACTCTCAGCGTGCAGGTCTTCGCGGCGTGGTATCTCGCCACCGACGACCGCTATCCCCGCTTCGCCGCGACGGTGAGCCTCTTTGCCGGGGCGATGCTCCTGCTCGTCGTCTCGCGCGATCTCGTCCTCACACTGGTCGGGTGGGAGGCCATGGGCTGGTGCTCCTACCTCCTCATCGGCCACTGGAGCCGCCGCGAATCCGCCCGCCGCGCGGCGCTGAAGGCCTTCCTCGTCACCCGATTCGCCGACATCGGTTTCGTCCTCGGGGTCGTCGTCCTCGTCGCGACCTTCCGCACGACCTCGATCGACGGCATCGTCCGACTCGCGACCGAGGCGTTCGCGCGCGGGGCCTGCGCGACCTGCGCCGGCAGCGGGACCGGCGCCGCTAGCTTCGCGCTGGCCGCCCTCGTCGTCGGGGTCCTCGGTAAGTCGGCGCAGATTCCCTTCCAGGACTGGCTCACCGACGCGATGGAGGGCCCGACACCCGCCTCCGCGCTCATCCATGCCGCGACCATGGTGGCCGCGGGAACATGGGTCCTCGCGCAGTTCGCCCCCGTCCTGTCGTATGCCGCCCCCGCCCACTGGCTCCTCGCCGTGAGCGTGTCCGCGACGATGGTGTTCGCCGGCTTCACGGCCTTCCTGCAGACCGACTTCAAGCGCCTCCTGGCGTGGTCGACGATCAGCCAGATCGCCGTCATGCTCGCGCCCCTCGCTGCGCTGCCGAGTGCCGGTGCCCAGGCGGGCGCGGCGGGGAGCCGGGTGACCGCGGAGGCGAGCCGCGCGGCATACGACGCCTCGGTCGCCCATCTTTATTCGCACGCGATCTTCAAGGCACTCCTCTTCCTGACCGTCGGCTGGCTCTCCGTGCTGGCCGGTGGGACCTCGGCGCGCGCCCTCACCTCGTCCGGCCGCCGCGCGCCCCTGGCGTATGCCGCGTGGGTCCTCGGCCTGCTCTCCCTCGCCGGGGTGCCGTTGACGGTCGGCGGCTTCTCCAAGGAGCAGGTCATCCACGCGGCGAGCGCCACCGGGCTCGAGGGTGTCACCCCGGGCGTGCGCCAGGGGATCGTCACCGGTGCCCTCCTGCTCACCGTCGCCCTGACCGCCGCGTATGCCGCGCGCGCCTTCGCCGTCGTCGCCGCGCCCGTCAACGCATCGACCCCGGCCGCTGGGTACGGCAGCGGCGACGGCGGGCACGCAGCCAGCGGCGACGGCGGGCACGGCGTGGTCGCGGGAGGGCACGGCGCTGGCGGGGAGGGGCCCGCGGCATACGGCACCACCAAGGTCGTCCTTGCGCTGCTCGCGCTCGCCACTCTGGCCGGCTCGGCCGGCCTCTTCGTCGGCCCGCTGCACGGTGGGGAATTCTCCCTGCTCGTCCTCGGCCTCACCGTCGGGCTCCTGGTCATCGGAGGCATCATCGGATGGTTCCTCCGGCCCGACGACAGCCTCCCCCCGTCCTCTTGGATGCGTTTGGCGGACACCGGGTTTGGTGCCGATCGGGCGTATGTCGCGCTCGTCGCCCGCCCGGTCGTCGCGCTGGCCCGCGCAGTTGCCTACCTCGATCGCGAGGTCGTGGATCTCTATGTCCGGGCGGCCGCCGCCGGCACCGAGGCCGCCAGCCGGGCCGGAAGCCGGGCACACGCGCGCGAACGGGTCGCGACCAATCTCGTGTGGGTCGTCCTCGGCCTCCTCGCGCTGGTGGGGGTGACGTGGTGGGCCTGATCCTCACGGCACTCCTGGTCCCCGGCGCGATCGGGATGTGGCTCGTTCTGGCGGGCGGGGCTGGGGCGGCGCGCGGCATACGGACTGGCGTTGGCCGCCACCCTCGTGACCACCGCCGCTGTCGTCGGCGTCGTGGCCACCGATGCCAGCCTGCGGCGCCCGTGGATCTCCGCCCTCGGCGTCGACTGGGCGTTCGCCACCGACTGGATCACCACCCCGCTGATCCTTCTGACGGCCGTGGTCGCCCTCCTGGTCGTCGTCCACGGGGCCCGGCATGCCCCGCACGGTCCACCTGGCCTCTATTTCGGGTGCGTCCTGCTCGTCGAACTCGGGGCCCTGGCCACCTTCCTCGCCCGCGACATCGTCGTCTTCTTCGTGGCGTTCGAGATCGTCCTGGTCCCGATGTGGGTCCTCATCAGCCGGTATGGCGATCCCCACCACCCGCGCGACCGCGCCGACGCCGCGGGCCGGTTCGTCCTCTATACCGTCCTCGGGTCGAGCACGATGCTGGCCGGAATCCTCGCGTTGGCGAAATTCGCGGGGACCACCGACATGCGCCATATCCCGGCGGTGGGGCTGACCGACCGGCAGCAGCTTCTCGTGGCGCTCCTGCTCACGCTCGGGCTCGCCGTCAAGGTGCCGCTGTTCCCGCTGCACACGTGGCTCCCGCCCGCGCACACGATCGCCCCGACCGGCGGCTCGGTGCTCCTGGCGGCGGTCCTGCTCAAGATGGGGACCTACGGCCTGATCCGGCTCCCCGGCGAGATGACCCCCCGCGGCTTCGCCCAACTCGGCCCGGTCCTGGCCGTCCTCGGCGTCGTCGGAATCCTCTGGGGCGGCCTGGCCTGCCTCGTCGAACGCGACCTCAAGCGGCTCATCGCCTTCTCCTCGGTCGCCCACATGGGCTTCGTCGCTCTCGCCCTCGGCGCCGGTGGGCCGCTCGCGGTGCGCGCCGCGGTGCTGACCAATGTCGCCCATGGCGTCGTCTCGGCGCTTCTCTTTGTCGTCGTCGGCGGCCTCAAGGAACGGTGGGGGAGCACCGATCTGACGGTTCTGCGCCCAGCCCTCCGGGAAACGTGGCCGCGCTTCGGCGGGGCCCTCATGGTCGGGCTCGCGGCCAGTCTGGGTCTGCCCGGCCTGGCGAACTTCCCCGGCGAGTTCCTCAGTCTGTATGCCGCGTGGACCAGCCCCGGCCCCGGCACCTTCATCGATCGAGGAGCCACCTACATCCCCCCCGATGTCACCCTCCTCCTGCGCGGGTGCGCCATCGCGGCGGCTGCGGGGGCGGCGCTGGCCGCGGCATACGGACTGCGCGTCGCGCGACTGGTCTGGGTGGGCGACGCGCTCCCGGCGCGAGCGCGGGCCGAGCGCCGGCCGACCGGGGACGCGGCCCCGTCCACGACCGGGGACATGACCCGCGTGGAGCAGGTCGTGTGCGGGGTGCTCGCCCTGGCGACCGTCGTCATCGGCCTCCTCCCGTGGCTGATCCTGTATGCCGCCCCCTCCGCCACCCTTGTCGGGACCGGCCCATGAGCGTCGTCACCATGAACTGGCTGCTCCTCGCGCCGGTGCTCGCACCCGCCCTGGGGGCGGTCCTCGTCCTCCTCCTCGACGCGCTCCTTCCGCGCGCCACGGCCATCCATCTTCCGGTCGCCTTGGTCGCGCTCGGGCTCGGCCTCGGCGGCCTGCCGTTCGGGCTGCGCGGCGGCGGCGACGCCTACACGCTGTGCCTGCCCGGCGGCCGCGGCGGCGCCTGCCTCTACCACGCCACCGCTGTCGTTCTCGGTCTCCAGTTGGCGGCCCTGGCCTCGGCCCTCCTGGTGCTCCTCATGCTCGGGCCCGGGACGACGCATCTGCGGCGCAACCAGATCGGCGGACCGGCTGTCACCGTCGCTCTGCTGCTCACGGCGACGGCGGGGGCAGCGCTGGTCCCGGCAACGCGTGACTTGCCGACCTGGCTCGTCGCGATCGAACTCGCCACGCTGCCCGGGGTCGCCCTCGTTGCCCTCTCCCGTACCCGTGGAGCCGAGGGCGGAGCGCTGTCGCTGCTGATGACCTCCCTGACGTCCTTCACCCTGCTCGCCGTCGGTGCGGCCCTGTGGGTCACCGCGACCCACGACGCCCTCTTCGCGACCAACAGCCTGGCCGTGGCCTGGGCCGATCCCGCCCGGCACCGCGCCGCCCTTCTCGCCCTCGTGGTGATGGTCGCCGGGCTCGGGTTCAAGCTGTCGGCGGTCCCATTCCACCTCTGGACGCCGCACGCCTTCGTCCACGCGGACGAGCCCGTCGCCGCCTTCCTCGCGACGACGTCCAAGGTCGCCGCGCTCTCCGGCGTCATCGTCGTGGTCACCCCGGTCGCGGCGGTGACCGCCCGCGCCGGTGGCGGCGGGTCGGTGCTGGCGGTCCTCGCCACCCTTGGTCTCGTGTCGATGACCGTCGGCAACGTCCTGGCTCTGCGCGCCGACGACCCCCTCCGGGTGCTCGCCTTCTCCACTGTCGCCCAGGGCGGGTGGCTCGTGGTCCCGCTGGCCATGCTGAGTGGGCGGGGAACCTCCGCGGCCGTCACCTACCTCCTGGTGTATGCCGCGGCCTCCCTCGCCGTCTTTGCGGTCACCGCCGCGGTCCACACCGGTCGGGAGGGTGCGGGGGAGAGGTCGCTCGCGGCATACGCCGGACTCGCGAGGCGACAGCCGCTCCTCGGGGGTGCCCTCGGTCTCGGGCTGCTCACCCTCGCCGGCTTGCCTCCCGGGATCATCGGTCTGCTGGCGAAGGTCGTCGCCCTACGTCCGCTCGTCGACGCGGGGGCGTGGGTCGTGGTCGCCATCGCCGTGGTCAACGTCGTCCTCGGTGCCGCGGTCTATCTGCGCTGGCTGCTCGTTCTCGTCCGCGACCCCGGCCCGGCCAGGGCGGCAGGCGAAGAGCCACCGCCGGTGCGGCTCGATCCGGGGCTTCTCGTCGCGCTGATCCTCGCCGTGGCCCTGCTCGTGGTCACCAGCGCTGTCCCCGGCCTCCTGATCGGCCTCAGCTGAGGCACCGGCGCGCAGGCTCCGGACCCGCCGCCCGCGCCACGTCGAACCAGGCCGACATTCGTCGGCGCCGGGAACGGAACGAACTCCAGAAAGCGTTGCACCCGACATGCACAACCACTTCAACGGGCTGAAGACCGCCGGGCTCTTCGGCCTCATCTGGCTCCTGCTCCTCGGGCTGGGGTCGATCATCGGCAACGGCAGATATATCTATGTCTTCGCCCTTGTCGGCCTGGCCACGACCTTCTACTCGTACTGGAACTCCGACAAGCTCGCCATCCGGGCCATGCGCGCCTATCCGGTCAGCGAAGCCCAGGCCCCGGCCATGTACCGCATCGTCCGGGAGCTGTCGACGAAGGCGGGCAAGCCCATGCCCGACCTCTATGTCAGCCCCACCCAGGCCCCCAATGCGTTCGCGACCGGACGCAACCCCAATCACGCGGCCGTGTGCTGCACGGAGGGCATCCTCGCCCTGCTCGACGAGCGTGAGCTGCGCGGTGTCCTGGGGCACGAGCTGATGCATGTCTACAACCGCGACATCCTGACGGGGTCGATCGCGGGTGCGCTCGCGGGGGTCATCACCTCGATCGCCCAGATGGCGATGTTCTTCGGCGGCGGCAACGACGAGGACCGGCCGAACCCGCTGGCCCTGCTCGGGATGGCCCTGCTCGCGCCCTTCGCCGCGATGGTGATCCAGATGGCGATCAGCCGAACCAGGGAGTATGACGCGGACCAAGACGGCTCGACCCTCACCGGTGACCCACTCGCCCTCGCTTCGGCGTTGCGCAAGCTCGAGCTCGGCACCCGGCGCGCGCCGCTGGCGCCCACCCCGGCCCTGGTCAACAACTCGCACATGATGATCGCCAACCCCTTCCGGGCTCAGGACGTCTCCCGCTTCTTCTCCACCCACCCCCCGATGGGCGAGCGCATCGCCCGCTTGGAGCAGATGGCGAGCGGCGCCCGGACGCGCTGAGGGGTCAACGGTCGCGCAAGGAGCACCGCACCCTTCGGGGCGCCCGCGCGCGCCCCAGAGGCGGTCGGGCCGGGACGCCGGCGCTCACACCACGGAAAACCCGCCCGGCGGGAGACCCCGGCCGGTGAGGGCACGCAGCGCCACGGCATACCGCTCGCTTTCCCCGGCCAACCCGGCCGCGAACGTCAGGGCGACCACCCTGGCGGTTACCGGCGCCGGGGCCGTCGTGCCGAGTGCCTGAGCCAGGTCGTCGGTATGGACGATCAGTTCGAAGATCCGGGAGGGCAGGTAATCGACCAGTCGCATCACCCCGACGAGCGTCGCGCAGGGCGCCTCGTCGGGCGCGGCCGCCACATCCGCGACGGCGTTGTCGAAGAGCCGGGTGAGTCCGCCTACCGGGTCCGGGCCGAGCGCACGGCCCGCGGCGCGGCCACGCTCGGTGACCGCGCCCGGATCGGCAGCGATGAGCGCCGCGGCCTGCCCGTAGTCGAAGGAATGCCGGAGCGACAGCGGCTGCCCGTCGCCCGCGCGAAGGTACTCCGACACCGTCACAAACGAGCGTCCCGCGTGCCCGACCAGGTCTCGGACGGTCCACTCGCCAAGCCCGGCGCGATCCCACGCGTCCTGCGGAACCGCGGCGACCATGTCCAGCAGGGCCGCGCCGGCATCGCGATAGGCGGCGCGCACCAGCGCGGCATCGAAGACCACGGGGCGTCGCGGGGTGTCGCTCATTGCGCCAATGTAGGGGCTCGTCGCCAAGGACGGGATGGACCGGGCTGGCCGCCGGAGGCATGAGCGAGCGTGTAGCACAAATGCTACCGGGGGCTTAGCCTCCGATCTCACGGCACGTCCCACCCCACCTCCGGCTGCAACGGCTGACATCCTGAGCTGCCTCCGTTCGGTGACGGATTCGCGCATGGTGTCGACCAGGAACGTCGTGTCGAGATGTATCACCAGGAGTGCTCGCGGACCGGGCTGTGGCGACCCTCCTCGACGTCCCGATGCCCGTCCGCCGTCTCGTCCGTCACCACAGCGAAGGCTGGCGCCGCGGGGGGAAGGCGCATCCCGACACCTCCTCGCCCCATCGGTCGCCCCGACCAGGCAGGATGGCGGGGTGCCCGCCAGCCTGACCCGCCTCGAGGCGCAGGCTCGCGCCCGCGCCGTCTCCGTCGAGCGCGTCGACCTCGACCTCGATCTCGACTCGGGGGACCGGCAGTTCGGCTCGCGCACGACGATCCAGTTCACCGCCCGTGAGCCGGAGACATTCGTCGACATCAGGCCGGTGGCGCTGGAGCGACTTGCCCTCGACGGGCTCCCGCTCGACCCGGGTGCCCTCGCCGACGGCCGCTATCCGCTGACCGGGCTCACGCCAGGACCGCACGTCCTCGAGGTCCGGGCGACGATGGCCTACAGCCAGGACGGCCAGGGGCTGCACCGCAGCGAGGACCCGGCCGACGGGCAGTCGTACGTCTACGGCCACATGTTTCTCGACGCCGCCCCGACCGTCTTCGCCTGCTTCGACCAGCCCGACCTCAAGGCGTCGTATGCCGTGTCGGTGACCGTCCCGGCGGGGTGGAGTGTCGTCGGGAACGGGGCCGCGCGGCATACCGGCACGGGGCGGTGGGAACTGGCCGTGACCCCGCCACTTGCCACGTATTTCGTCACCATCTGCGCCGGCCCGTGGGCGAGCGTCACGGACGAGCACGACGGCGTACCCCTCGGAGTCCACGCCCGGGCCTCCCTCGGCGGCGCGCTCACCGCTCAGGCGCCGCAGATCCTCACCGTGACCAAGCAGTGCTTGGACTACTACCACGGGCTCTTCGGCATCCGCTATCCCTTCGGGGAGTACCACCAGGTGTTCGCCCCCGAGTTCAACGCGGGGGCAATGGAAAACCCCGGCTGCGTGACGATCCGCGACGTCTACCTCTACCGCGGGGCGGCCACGGGTGATGAGATCCTGACCCGGACCAACACGATCGCCCACGAGATGGCGCACATGTGGTTCGGCGATCTGGTGACCATGAAGTGGTGGGATGACTTGTGGCTCAACGAATCTTTCGCCGAATACATGGCCCACCGCACCTGCGTCGCCGCCACCGAGTTCACCGGGGCGTGGGTCGACTCGACCATGGCCCGGAAGCTGTGGGGGCACTCCGCCGAGCGGTCTCCCTCCCGGCATCCGGTCGCGGGCTCGCCGGCCGAGACCGCCCGCGCGGCCCTCAACAACTTCGACGGCATCGCCTATGCCAAGGGGAGTTCAGTTCTGCGCCAGCTCATCGCCTATATCGGTGACGACGCCTTCGTCGCCGGCGTGCGGGCCTATCTCGGGCGACTCGCCTTCGGCAATGGCGAACTCGCCGACTTCCTCGACGCGATGGAACGAGCCAGCGGGCGCGACCTGCACGACTGGAGCCGCGTATGGCTTGAGACTGAGGGGTTGGACGACCTCAGCGCCTTCCAGGACAACGGCCGGGTCGTTCGATCGACCCCGGCCGACGTCCCTCGGGTGCGCCGCCCTCACGCCTTCGACATCGCCGGCTTCACCGGCGGACGCGAGGTCTTCCGGGTCGCGGGCACGCTGACGAGGTCGACCGAGCGCTGGCCGGCCCTCGCGGCGGCCCCGAGTGCCG
Organism: Nostocoides sp.; assembly: GCA_016702415.1. Taxonomy (GTDB): domain Bacteria; phylum Actinomycetota; class Actinomycetes; order Actinomycetales; family Dermatophilaceae; genus Nostocoides_A. The sequence goes on along the minus strand of JADJEA010000012.1, from coordinate 133,671 downwards.
AGATCGTCCTGCCGAATGCCGGCGATCTGACCTGGGCCGTCTCGGCGCTGGACGCGCGGACCCTCGCCCATCTCCCCGCCGGATTGGCCGACATCCCCGACCCTCAGGCCCGCGCCGTCGCGTGGCTTGCGCTGCTGGACGGGATGTATGCCGCCCGCGTCGACCCCCGTGACCTCCTCGCCGCCTTCGTGGCCGCCTGGCCACGGGAGGTCAACGACTCGATCCTCAACCGGGTCGCGACCCAGGTCGTCGGGCGGGTGCTGCCCGTCTTCCTGCCCCCGCAGGAGACCGGCCCCGCCGAGACGGCGGTGGCCGACGCCGCCCGCGCTCTCCTCGCCGCGCCGCCGACTCCGGGCGCCCGGCTCATCGCCGCGCGAACCCTGGTGCAGGCGACCCGCGACACCGACCTGCTGGGCCACTGGGTGCGCGGTCGGGAACTGCCGGACGGCCTGGAGCAGGATTCCGACTTCCGGTGGTGCGTCGTGCGCGCCCTCGCCCGCCTCGGCCACATGGACGCCGAGGAGATCGAGCACTATCGCCTCATCGACGACAGCCTCGCCGGTCAGGAGGCCGCCCTCGCGGCCCTGGCCGCGCGTCCGACCACCGACGCCAAGGAGTGGTCCTGGCGCGAGCTGACGGCCAACCCGGAACGCTCCAACTACGAACTCAACGCCCTGGCCAGTGCGTTCTGGGTCGCCCCCGACCCGGACCTCGTCCGTCCGTATGCCGCGCGCTACTTCACCGACATCCCCGCCCTTGCCTCCCGGGTGGGGGAGGACGCCCTGGGCACGGTTGCCACCCTGGCCTACCCGCTGCGCCTGGTCGAGCCCGCGACGTTGAGGCTGGGGGAGGCCGCACTCGCGTCCGGCCTCCTGACGCCCGCCGTGTCGCGCTCCATCGTCGACGCCCAGTCGAAGCTCACCGAGGCGCTGGCCTCGCGGGCCGCCTTCCCCGCCTCCGAGGCGTCCGCCGCCCGCAAGGACTGACCCGACGGGTGCTGTCGTCGACGGCCGTTACCGCCGGTGTAACCGCCGGACGGCGCCCGCCCGCCCGGCTGAGCACGGCGGGCCTGCCGACGAGCGCCGTGCGGCGACCGGGGCCGTCCGCTACGACGTCGTGGCGTGACCGCGCCGGGCCTCCCACCCGCTCTGGAGCTTGCGCATCCCCCGCAGCCAGCCGTCGGTGTCGGCCGCGCGATAGCGATAGAAGTCGGCCACCTGCGGGTGGGGGAGGATGAGGAACCGGTCGTCCTGAAGCCCCTCCCAGACGCAGTCGGCGACCTCCCGCGGGGTCAGGGCACCCTGCGAGGCGAGCAGGTCGCGCAGGTCCCCGGCGGCGTCGAGCATGGCCGTTTGCACCCCCTGGGGACACAGGGCCTGGACGACGATTCCCTTGTCGCCGTACGTGATCGACAGCCACTCGGCGAAGGCGACGGCGGCGTGCTTGGACACCGAATATGGCGCGTCGCCGATCATCGACAACAAGCCCGCCGCGCTCGCGGTCACGACGAAGCGTCCGTGTCCGCGCCGAACCCAGCCGGGCATCAGCAGCCGCGCGACCCGGACATGCGCCATGACGTTGACGTCGAGGGTGCGCCCCCACTCCGCGTCGCTGCTCTCCAGCCCGCCGCCGCCGATGATGCCGGCATTGCCGAAGTACGCGTCGATATCGCCGAGGTGATCGGTGGCGGCGGCCAGGAGATGCTCGATCTCGGCCGGACTCGTCGCGTCGGCGGGAACGGCATACCCCCCGATGGCGGTGGCGACGTCGGCGACCGTCGCGGGGTCGATGTCGCTGACGACCACCTGGGCACCTTCCGCGGCCAACTTGGCCGCGATCGCGGCGCCGATCCCCCGGCCGGCTCCGGTGACGACGGCACGCAACGGGGTGGGGGAGGTGGGGGTCGGCATACGACCGAATCTATGCCCACCAACGGTGGCGGGCCGCACCACGGGGGTATGCCGACCCCTCCCTCCCCGTCGGGAGCCGGGTCGGGCGAGCCGGGCCAGCCGTGTCAGGTCCGGACGGTCTGTCGTCAGCGGTAGTTCGTGAACTGCAGCGCGACGTCGAGATCCTTGCCCTTGAGCAGGGCGATGACCGCCTGGAGGTCGTCACGCGACTTGCTGGTGACCCGCAACTCATCCCCCTGGATCAGCGGCTTGACGCCGCGCGGGCCCTCGTCGCGGATGATCTTGGCGATCTTCTTAGCGTTCTCCTGGTCGATGCCGTTCTTCAGGGGTCCCTCGAGGCGGTATTCCTTGCCGCTGGGGCTCGCCTCCTTGTCACCGAAGTCGATCGACTTCAGGCTCACCCCGCGCCGGACGAGCTTGCTCTCGAAGACGTCGAGCACCGCGCGCACCCGCTCGGGGGTGTTGGCCTTGAGCAGCACCTTCTCGCCGCTCCACTCGATCGAGGCGCCGACGCCCTTGAAGTCATAACGCTGGGCGACCTCCTTCGCGGCCTGGTTGAGGGCGTTGTCGACCTCCTGGCGGTCGACCTTGCTGACGATGTCGAAGCTGGCATCGGCCATGGGAGAACTCCGTTTCGCGCTGAGGGGATCGGCTTGCTATCCTTCCATGCGCACCAGGCAGGTTGCCCGAGCGGCCAATGGGAGCGGACTGTAAATCCGTCGCGAAAGCTTCCAAGGTTCGAATCCTTGACCTGCCACCCCGTGCACACGAAGGGCCCCGACCAGCGGATGACGCCGGTCGGGGCCCTTTGCTATCGGGTGGCGGCGGGTCAGGCGTTCGCCGCGATGACGGCCGCCGCGCCCACGGAGGCGGAGATCTGGCTGATCGCCTCCTTGACCGCCCGTCCGGTCCACTCCGTCGCCGCGATCTCCTTGGCCCGCTTCCGGGCCGTCCGCTTGTCGGTCTCCTCGGAAATGACCTTGGTCAACAGGTCGGTCGCGCTCAGCAACGAGATGAGGATCGCGGTCCGTGCGCTCGGCTCGCCCCCCATCAGGGCCGCGTCGACCCGCTGCCGCACCTCACGCTCCGGCGCGGGGTCGACCTCGGGGAAGTGGTCGACATTGATGACCCCCATGACGGTATGCCGCTCCCGCCCGACGATTCCCGACGTCACCAGCCGGGTCATCACCTCTTCGACGAGGAGCTTGCCGACGCGGCCGTTGTTCCACTTGAGGATGACGTCCTTGGGCTTGTGACCGGCCTGCTTGACGGCCTCGGCGAGCGCAAGGTCAAGGATGCGATCCTCGGTGGAGGAGTCCAGCAGCACCTCGATCCGGTCACGTTCGCGCCAGGGCAGGTCGTGGGGGGTCACGCTGATGCGCTCGCGCAGGACCAGGTCGATCAGGAGGGCGCCGCACAGGGCCATCCGCAGGTGCGGACCGGACACCTTGACCTTGCCGCTGTCCTCCTCGCGGGCCAGCAGGGCGTACTCCTCGGCGATCAACATGGGTCCACGGTATGCCGCCCGCCCCCTCCTGTCCGGCGTCAGGGCGTCGGCGTCTGGGACGGCGCGAGGACGGTGCCGCTGTAGGTGGGCTGATACGGGTTGAGGCCGTGCTGGATCGCGAGCCAGTTGTTGTATTCCTTGGCGCTGCCGAAGGGTTTCATCGCCGCGGCCGTGATCTCCGCCTCGAGCCGGGCGATCTTGGCCTCGGCCTCCTTCTGGGCGACCTGGGCGTTCGCGGCGGCCTTGGCCGCCTCCGCCTCGGCGACCGCCTTGGCCTGCGTCGTCTCGGCGTCGGCGACGGCCCTTGCCTTGGCGGCGGCGGCCTGGGCGCGCCCGGCCTCCTCATCCGAGAGCGCCCGGACGAGGGCATCGCTGGGGCGCGGCTGCTGGATGAGGGCCGAGAAGCCCTGGAAGAACTCGTCCTCGCCCGGCATCTTCTGCTGGATCAACGTCGCGAGCTGCTCGTTGACGGTCCGGTTCATCTCATCCTTGATGGTCGGATCGGCATACAGCTCCTTCCAGGTGTATTTCTTCGCGACCCGGTCGAGGGTCGCGTCGAGGGCTGGCGCGAAATAGAGGTCGAGCATCCGCTGCCAGCCGTCATTGGTTTGGGACCACTCATCGGACGTGCTGTAGAACGCGTGATAGCGGTTGCCGATCGCGTCGTGGAACCGCGTGAGCACTTGGCAGTCGACGTTGAGGCGGAACTCCACCGACCCAGGCACCTCCAACTGCTGGAAGTCCTTGCTCACCACCGAGAAGGCCGCGTGATCGGCGCCGTCCCCACCGGTGAAGTTGTAGGTCCGCTGGGAGGCCGGATACCAGAAGTACTTGTCTCCCGGTCGCCGCAGTTGCCGGCTGTTGGCGTTGACGCAGCCCTTCGAGTTGGGCGCCTCGATGATCCCGCCCCCCTTGTGGACCGCGACCTCGTCGGCCGGAGAGGCGACGGTGCGCACCAGCGAGGCGAGACCGGCCAGGACCAGGGCGATCACCCCGAGCACCCCCACGACCTTGGCCATCCCGCCGAATCGCCCTCCAAGAGAGCCACCCGATCCGCCCGTCGCCGTCGTCGTCACCTTGGCCATCCCATATCCCCTCGAGCTGTCGTATGCCGCGCCTCCCGCGGCCGGGCGAGGGCGTCACCGATCCCCGCCCTCCCGCAGAGAGTCTGTCAGGTCGGTGGCGCGGCGCCGCGATCAGCCCTTGAGTTCCGGGAACATGTCGTCCCGCCATTCGGCGGCGTTGGCCTGCCCGCCCTCCTCCCGCTGGCGCAACTCCACCCGCCGGATCTTGCCGGAGATCGTCTTCGGCAACTCCGAAAACTCCAGGCGGCGGATGCGCTGGAAGGGAGCGAGGTGCTCGCGGCAGTAGGCGAGGATCGACAGGGCCGTCTCCCGCGTGGGCTCGTGGCCGGGGACGAGCACGACGAACGCCTTGGGCACGGCGAGGCGCACGGGGTCGGGAGCGGGGACCACCGCCGCCTCGGCGACCGCGGGGTGCTCGATGAGCACCGACTCCAGCTCGAACGGGCTGATCTTGTAGTCGCTCGCCTTGAACACATCGTCGGTGCGCCCGACATAGGTGATGTAGCCGTCGGCGTCCCGGGCGGCGATATCGCCGGTGTGATAGAAGCCGCCGATCATGGCGGCAGAGTTGCGCGCGTCGTCGCCCTGGTAGCCGGTCATCAGGCCGAGGGGGCGGGACTCCAGGTCGAGGCAAATCTCGCCCTCGTCCTGGACGATCTGGTTGGTCAGCGGGTCGACCAGGACGACCGGCATACCGGGCAGGGGTTTGCCCATCGAACCGGGCTTGACGACGTCACCCGGGGCGTTGCCGACCTGCGCCGTCGTCTCGGTCTGGCCGTAGCCGTCGCGCAACTGCAGCCCCCACGCCTTGCCGACCTGGGCGATGACCTCGGGGTTGAGCGGCTCCCCCGCGCCGATGATCTCGCGCAGATTGCCCGGGCCGCCGGACAGGTCGGCGTTGATGAGCATCCGCCACACGGTCGGCGGTGCGCAGAACGAGGTGACGTGCTCGGTGCGCAACTGCTGGAGCAGCGCGGCGGCGTCGAAGCGCGTGTAGTTGTAGATGAAGACCGTCGCCTCGGCGATCCAGGGCGAGAAGAAGCACGACCAGGCGTGCTTGGCCCAGCCGGGGGAGGAGATGTTGAGGTGGACGTCGCCGGGTTGCAGGCCGAGCCAGTACATCGTCGACAGGTGACCCAACGGATAGCTCTGCTGGGTGTGCTCGACGAGCTTGGGCCGGCTGGTGGTGCCGCTGGTGAAATAGAGCAGCAGCCGGTCGGTCGGTGCCGTCTCGGGGTGGGGTGCCGCCGCCGCCTCCATGTCGTATGCCGTCAGGAGGTTCTCCCACCCGGCCACCTCCCCGACGGCGACCTTGAGTGCGCCCTCGGCGAGTCCCTCGAACTTCGCGGCGTCGCCCGGATTGCACACGACCGCCTTGACGGCGCCCCGCTCGATCCGGTCGCGCAGGTCGTTGGGACCCAGCGCAGTCGTCGTCGGCATGATGACGGCGCCGAGCTTCATCACCCCGAGCATCGTGCTCCACAGCTCGACCTGGTTGCCGAGCATGACGATGACCGAGTCACCCTTGCCGATGCCGCGGGCGCCGAGCCACGCGGCGACCTGGTCGGAGGCCGTCGCCATTGCGTCGAAGCTGACCTCGGTGCGCCGCCCGTCCTCCTCGACGATGACCAGCGCGGGCTTGTCGTTGCCTCGGGCGATGACGTCGAACCAGTCGACCGCCCAGTTGAACCGGCCGCCGAGATTGGGCCACGTGAACGTCGTCACCGCCTCGTCGTGCTTGCCCCGGAGGGCGAGCAATTGGTCGCGGGCGTCGCGATAGCGGTCGGTCACGGACGTCATGGCGGGGCTCCTTCGGCGTTGAACGAACTCGTTGCCACCACGATGCCAGGTCGGGCCGACAGCCGTCGCTGTGGCGTTCCTCTCGGGGAACGCCCATTCCGCCCCGGGCAAGCGGGCGCCTTGTCACCGCCCCGGCTCGCCCGCCGGGGAGCGTCAGCCGACCCGGCCGGGCCCAGCGGGTAGCGTGCTGAGGGTGTCCGTCGATCCCGTCCCCCGCCGCCGTCTCCTCATCAGCAGGGGTGTGGCGATCGTCCTGGTCCTGTTGCTGGTCGCGATCGTCGCGCTCGCGGTGCAAATGGTGCGCGACCGGATGGCGGCCGGCCGCACCGTCCCCGCCGACGCCAGCCTCGCCACGCAATGCCCCGGCGTCCCGGCGACCGTCCTCGGCAAGGCCACCCGGACGACGGTGACCGGCGCCGACGGTCGCGTCCTCGGCGCGGCCTATGTCGGGCCGGCCGGCGCGAAGGTCGGCGTCGTCCTGCGCCATGGTGCCTCCCAGACCCTGTGCGACTGGCTGCCTTGGGCGGCCGACCTCAGCGCCACGACCGGTGCCCGGGTCCTGCTCTTCGACCGGCGCGGGCGGGGTTCCTCCCCGGGTGCGGCCGATGTGACCCTGGAGCCGGGGGATACCGCCGCCGCGGTGGCGCACCTGCGTGCGGACGGGACCGCGGCCGTCGCCCTGGTGGGGTCCTCGATGGGCAACGCCGTGCTGTATGCCGCGCTCCCCGGCATACATCCCAGCCCGTGCGCGGTCGCCTCGGTCTCCCCGGTCCTGACCGCGACCGATGACCACGGCACCGTCGACGGGGCGCACCCGACGGGCCTGGTCGCGAACACCTGGCTGACCTGGGAGGCCCGCAACTCCGCGATCGTCCGGGAGGTCGACACCGTCAAAGCGGCGCTCGCCAAGGCTGGTTTGCCCGCCCCGCACGAACTCCCCGTCGACTCGCGGGACCACTCGCGGGCCCTCGTGAACAACCACCCGCAGGTCGTCGAGTTCCTCCGCCAGGCGGTCGCCTCCTGCCTTTAGGCTGTGACCCACCCCACATCCAGGAGGTCCACGCCGGTGTTCTCCCGCATCGCTGTCGTCAACCGCGGGGAGGCAGCGATGCGGCTGATCCACGCGGTCCGCGACCTCAATGCCGCAGCCACCGACGGCCACCGGATCGAGGTGGTCGCACTCCACACCGAGGGTGAGCGACGGGCGATGTTCGTCCGCGAGGCCGATATCGCCTACAACCTCGGCCCGGCGTCTGCCCGGCCGTATCTCGACTACGCCGTCCTCGAACGCGCCCTCGTGGAGTCGCGCGCCGACGCCGCCTGGGTGGGCTGGGGTTTCGTCGCCGAGCATCCCGAGTTCGCCGAGGTGTGTGCGCGGATCGGGGTCACCTTCGTGGGGCCCAGCGCCGCGGCCATGCGCAAGCTCGGCGACAAGATCGGCAGCAAACTCATCGCCGAGGAGGTCGGGGTCCCGGTCGCGCCCTGGAGCCGAGGCGGCGTCGAGACCCTGGAGGAGGCGCGCGCGGCCGCGGCCCGGATCGGCTACCCCCTCATGCTCAAGGCGACCGCCGGCGGCGGGGGTCGCGGCATCCGCCGGGTGAGCAGCGACGCGGAGTTGGCCGCGGCATACCAACTCACTCGGGACGAGGCCCACCGCGCGTTCGGTTCGGGGGTCGTCTTCCTGGAGAAACTCGTCACGGGGGCGCGGCACGTCGAGGTCCAGATCATCGCCGACGGCCAGGGAGCCGCTTGGGCGATCGGGGTCCGCGACTGCACCATTCAGCGCCGCAACCAAAAGGTCATCGAGGAATCCGCCTCCCCGGTGATGACCGCCGCGCAGGCCCGCGTGCTCAAGGAGAGCGCCGAGCGGCTCGCCATCGCCGTCGGGTATGCCGGGGCCGGCACGGTGGAGTTCCTCTTCCAGCCCGCCGACGGGACCGTCGCCTTCCTCGAAGTCAACACCCGCCTCCAGGTGGAGCACCCGATCACCGAGGTCACGACCGACACCGACCTCGTCAAGCTCCAACTCCACGTCGCGGCCGGGGGTCGGCTCGAGGGGGAGCGGCCCGCCGAGCGCGGCCATGCCGTCGAGGCCCGGCTCAACGCCGAGGATCCCGACCGGGACTTCGCCCCCTCGCCCGGTCGGATCGCCCACCTCGACATCCCCTCCGGTCCCGGAATCCGGGTCGACACCGGTGTCGCGGAAGGGGATTCGATCCCGCCGGAGTTCGACTCGATGATCGCCAAGATCATCGCCCACGGGCGCGACCGCGCCGAGGCGCTCGCTCGCCTGCGCCGGGCCATGCAGGAGACCACCGTCGTCATCGAGGGCGGGGCGACCAACAAGAGCTTCGTCCTCGACCTGCTCGCCCAACCCGAGGTCATCGACGGCAGCGCCGACACCGGGTGGATCGACCGGGTTCGCGACGAGGGCCGCCTGGTCCAACACGCCGGGTCGGGCGTCGCGCTCGTCGCGGCGGGCATCGACGCCTACGAGGACGCCGAGGCCATCGAGCGCACCCGGCTCGTCGAGACCGCGCGGGGCGGTCGGCCCCAGGTCCAGCACGACGTCGGGCGACCGATCGATCTCAAACTGCGGGGGACGGCATACAAGGTCGCGGTCCTGCGGGTCGGCCCGGATCGCTTCCGGGTCACCATCGCGGGTCCGGACGGCGTCCACCGTGTCGAGGCGGCCTTGACGCGTCTCGGTCCGTATGCCGCGCGCCTCGCCGCCGCGGGCCGCACCCACCGCCTCGTCCTGGCCACCCACGGCCCGGTGCATCTGGTCCAGGTCGACGACGTCGCCCACCGGGTCACCCGGGACGAAGGCGGCGTGGTCCGGGCCCCGGCCCCGGCGCTCGTTGTCGCCACCCCCGTCGCGGTCGGCGACGAGGTCGCCGCCGGCGCTCCCGTCCTGGTCCTCGAGAGCATGAAGATGGAGACCGTCGTGCCGGCGCCCTTTTCCGGGCGAGTGCGCGAGCTTCTCGTGACGGCCGGGAGCCAGGTCGAGACGGGGGCACCGCTGGCCCGGCTCGAGCCCACCGGCGAGGGGACCGCCGAGGTCGACGGCGCGCGCGGACAGGCCGCCCTCGACCTGCCGCCGGACGACCGTCGAACCACCGCCGCCGAGCGCGCCGAGGCCGGGCTTCGCGACCTCAGCGGCCTGATGATGGGCTACGACGTCGATCCCGTCGGCGGGGGCGACGACCTCGCCGGATATCTGCGCGCTCGCGACGCCCTCTCCGCCGACGGCGCTGCGCCGCTCTCCGGGGAGCTCGCGCTGCTCGACCTCTTCGCCGACTTCGCCGAGCTCAGCCGCAACCGGCCCGCCGGGGAGCGCGATGCCGGGGAGACGCGGATTCACTCACCGCGTGAGTACTTCCATACCTACATGGTGACGCTCGACCCCGAGCGCGGCGGGTTGCCGCCGGAGTTCCGTGAGCGGCTGGGCCGCGTCCTGCGCCACTTCGGTGTCGACTCCCTGGAACGCACCCCGGAACTGGAACGCGCCGTCTTCCGGGTCTTCCTCGCCGGTCAACGGTCCGCGCCGGAGGTCCAGGTCGCGGTCGCCTTGCTGCGCCGGTGGCTCGCCGGGCCGCCACCCCAGCCGCCCCTGGACGCGACCGCGCGCGACATCCTCGACCGCGTCGTCTTCGCGACCCAGCTGCGCTTTCCCCTCGTCGGCGACCTCGCCCGCAGCGTCCGGTTCCGCTGGTTCGACCAACCCCTGGTGGACGCGCAGCGCTCCGCGGTGCTCGCCGGCGTCGGCGACGAACTCATGGCCCTGGACGACCTTCCCGACGGCGCGGAGCGAACCCGTCGGCTCGAGGCGCTCGCCGACATCCCGGAGCGCATCATCGGCTTCCTCGGCGACCGGCTGCGCGGTGGCATCCCCAGCCGGGAACCCATGCTCTCGGTCCTCATCCGGCGTCACTATCGCGAGTACCACCTCGACGACCTGCGGGAGTATGCCGTGTCCGGCCGCCCGTTCGCCTGCGCCGACTATACCCTCGATCGCCGCCGCACCCACCTGGTCTCCACCGTGGGCCGACTCGACGAACTCGTTCCCGGCAGCGCCCTGATCCGCTCCCTGGAGGAGGAGCTCGACCGGGCCGAGACCGAGAAGGTCGCCGACATCTATCTCTATGCCCCCGGTCTGCCCGTCGACCCAGCCCTCGCGGCGGTCGAGGTGGCCCGCCGGTTGGACGGCACCGGCCTGGTCCAGCGCGTCCGTCGCGTCGCCGTGGGATTGGTGCGCGGTGCGGGGATCGAGATCGATCACCTGACGTTCCGGCCGGACGGCGCGGGCGGCATCGTCGAGGACCGGCCGGTGCGCGGCATACATCCGATGGTGGGGCGGCGGCTCAACCTCTGGCGGCTGCGCGACTTCGATCTCACCCGCCTGGACGCGCCACGCGACGTCCTCCTGCTCGACTGCGTCGCCCGCGACAACCCCGCGGACCGCCGCCTCGTCGCTCTCGCCCAGGTGCGCGAACTCGCCGTCGTCCGCGACGGCGAGGGCCGCGTCGTCGGCCTCCCGCACGTCGAACGCGCGCTCGCGATGTGCCTGGAGGCGATCCGCACTGCCCGGACCGGGTCCGGTGGCACTCGCCTCGACATGAACCACGTGTGGATCCATATCTGGCCGCTCATCGAGGCCGATGTCGACCAACTCACCGCGCTGCGCGCCCAGATCGCCCCGATGACCGCGGGGGCGGGCATCGAGGAGGTCCGCATCGAGGGCCGGATCGCCGCGGCGGGGGGCCGGGGGGTGCCCGCGGTCGCCCGGTTCAGCTACCAGCCGGGCTCCGGGGTCGTCTATTCCGTCGAGCCGCCGGCCACCGACCTGCTCGCCCCCCTCGATGCGTATGCCGAGAAGGTCGTCCGCGCGCGCCGCCGCGGCCTGGTCTATCCCTACGAGTTGACCGGGCTCCTCGTCGGCGACGGTGGCAGCGCGGTCGAGTACGACCTCGACGACGCCGGCGCGCTGGTCCCGGTCGAGCGGCCCGTCGGGGAGAACCACGCCGGGATCATGTGCGCCCTCGTCCGGACCCCCACCGATCTGCACCCCGAGGGCATCGAGCGGGTCCTCCTCGCCGGCGATCCGCTGCAATCGCTGGGCTCTGTCGCCGAGGCCGAGTGCGCCCGGATCATCGCCGCGCTCGACCTGGCGGAGGAGCGCGGCATTCCCGTCGAGTGGTTCGCCCTGTCGGCCGGCGCCCGGATCTCGATGGACTCCGGCACCGAGAACATGGACTGGGTGGCAAGGGCGCTCAAGCGGATCATCGAGTTCACCCAGGACGGTCACGAGATCAACGTCGTCGTCGCCGGGATCAACGTCGGCGCCCAGCCCTATTGGAACGCCGAGGCGACGATGCTCATGCACACCAAGGGCATCCTCGTCATGACGCCGGAGTCGGCGATGGTGCTGACCGGCAAGCAGTCGCTCGACTTCTCCGGCGGGGTCAGCGCCGAGGACAACTTCGGCATCGGCGGGTATGACCGGGTCATGGGGCCCAACGGGCAGGCGCAGTACTGGGCGGCCGATCTGGCGGGAGCGGTCGGCATCCTCCTGGCGCACTATGACGCGACCTATTGCGCCCCGGTGAGAGCGGGCCGCGGCATGCCCCGACCGCCGACCCGATCGACCGCGATGTCACCCGCAGCGCCCACGCCCTCGACGGCAGCGACTTCGCGACACTCGGCGACATCTGGTCCCCGGTGAGCAATCCCGACCGGAAGAAGCCGTTCGACGTCCGCACCGTGATGCGGGCCCTCGCCGACCAGGACCACCCGATGCTCGAGCGCTGGGCCGGGATGGCGGACGCCGAAACCGCCGTCGTCGTCGATGCCCGCGTCGGCGGCCACAGCGTCTGCCTCCTCGGCATCGAGTCCAAACCGGTTGCGCGCCGGGGTTTCCCGCCGACCGACGGGCCGGACTCCTATACCGCGGGCACCCTCTTCCCCAAGTCCTCCAAGAAGGCGGCCCGGGCGATCAATGCGGCCTCCGGCAACCGACCCCTGGTCGTCCTGGCCAATCTCTCCGGGTTCGACGGCTCGCCGGAGTCGATGCGCGGGCTGCAGTTGGAGTACGGCGCGGAGATCGGCCGGGCCATCGTCAACTTCGACGGGCCGATCGTCTTCGTCGTCGTCTCGCGCTACCACGGCGGTGCCTTCGTCGTCTTCTCCAAGGCGCTCAACCCGCGGATGACCGTGCTCGCGCTCGAGGGGTCCTTCGCGTCGGTCATCGGGGGCGCCCCCGCGGCTGCGGTCGTCTTCAGCCGTGAGGTCGATGCCCGCACCGCCGCCGACCCCCGGGTGGCGGCCGTGGACGGTCGACTCACGGTCGCCGAGAACGGGCATCGGGCCGCCCTCGCCGCCGAACTGGCCGATCTGCGTCGCGCCGTGCGGGCCGAAAAGCTCGGGGAGGTCGCCGCGGAGTTCGACGGCATCCATGACATCCACCGCGCCGTCGCGGTCGGCTCGGTCGACGAGGTCATCGCCGCCGCCGACCTGCGCCCGCGCGTCATCGCCGCCCTCGACGCCGGCTGATTCCCCGGAAGCGGCGCGAGGTCCCGGGAGCAGGTTCCGGCACCAGCCGGGGACCAGGGGGAGGCGGCCCGGCCGGGGGAGGGCGGAATCGGCATACCCTCACGGGGTGAGCGCAACCGCCCGCCCCGCCGCGTCTGCCCCGGTGCGGCGGCCACGAGGTCCTGGGTGGGTGCCCAACCAACACGGCGCGTGGGCGATGCTCGCGACGCCGCTGCTGGTCGGCCTCCTCGCCAGTCGGCCGCGGTGGGTGCACCTCCCGCTTGCCGCCTTCTGGTTCGTCGGCTATTTCGCGTTCTTCGCCACCGGCCTGTGGCTGAAGTCCCGGCGCAAGGCGCGCTACCTGCCGCCGGTGCGTGCCTACGGCCTCGCCGCGATCGTGCTCGGCGCACTGACCCTCGCGTTGGAGCCGGCGCTGATCCGGTGGGCACCGCTCTTCCTCCTCCCCCTCGGGATCGGCCTGGTCGCCTCGGCACGCCGGGACGAACGAGCGCTCGTCAGCGGCCTGGCGACCACTGTCGGGTCGTGCCTGATGACCCCCGTGTCGTATGCCGCGGGGCACGGCCCCGACGACACCCGCGCCTGGGTGCTGGCGGCCGTCCTCGCGGCCTACTTCGGCGGGACCGTCGTCTATGTCAAGACGATGATCCGGGAACGCGGCTCACGGCCCCACCTGTGGCTCTCGATCGGCTGGCACGCTGTGGCGACGATCCTCATGGTGGCGGTGAGCTGGCCGTTGGTCGCGATCTTCGCCGCCCTCACCGCCCGCGCGGCGCTCTTCCCGCGCCGGACGCTGACACCCAAGCAGGTCGGGCTCATCGAGGTCGTCTTCACGGTCGCCGTCGCCGTCGCTGCCCTTCTGACGACTTGACGGTCTCCGATCCCGGCGCCCCGACCGAGCACGCGATCGGCGTCCGGGTCGCGACCCTCCCGGCACGGCCGCCGCCGACCGCGGCTGAGCCGGTGTCGATTTCGTGGCGGACGCGCCCGCCGTGTAGGCTCTCCGACGCACTCCGGAAGGCGTGCACGCCTCCTTAGCTCAGTCGGCAGAGCGTTTCCATGGTAAGGAAAAGGTCGTCGGTTCGATTCCGACAGGGGGCTCGGGTCGCCCCGAGCAGGGTGGCCGACGAGGCGGGATAGCTCAGCTGGTCAGAGCGCACGACTCATAATCGTGAGGTCGCGGGATCGAGCCCCGCTCCCGCTACTGCGCAGCGATTTCGTGGGAACGAAAGCGCTCGGTATTCTGTTGTGCCGTTCATCCCGGCCCCGGCCACCGCGCCCCGGCCTCAATCCACTCGTTCGAGGACAGGTTGCTCCATGGCTAAGAAGGCCACCGAAATCCGCCCCAAGATCACCTTGGCCTGCACGGAGTGCAAGGAGCGCAACTACATCACCGAGAAGAACCGCCGCAACAGCCCCGACCGGCTCGAGCTGGCGAAGTTCTGCCCGCGCTGCCACAAGCACACGGCGCATCGCGAGACCCGCTGATCCGACCAGCCGACGCCCCGGGTGACCGGGGCGTCGCCCATGTCCGGGCCGGCGTTAGAGTGCTCGACATGCCTGTCAACGAGAGTTTCGTGGGGCGCACCTTCGCCCCCGTGGGGCCGTATGCCGTGGACGCGGCCATGATCGCCGCCTTCGCCGCCGCGGTCGGCGCCACCGACCCGGTCCACACCGACCCGCAGGCCGCCCGGGCGGCCGGTTACCGCGACGTCATCGCGCCGCCGACCATGGCCGTGCGTTTCGACCAACTCGCTTCCCGCGAGTATGTCCAGGACCCCGACGCCGGCATCGACTACTCCCGTGTCGTCCACGGCGAGCAGACCTTTGTCCATCACCGCCCGATCACCGCGGGCGACCAGGTGACGGCCCAGACGACCGTCGACTCGATCCGGGGAGCCGGTGGCCACGCGATGATCACCGTCCGCAGCGAGATCACCGCCGGTGACGAGCCGGTCGCGACCACGACGTCGACGATCGTCGTCCGGGGAGGGGAGTGACCATGGCCCGTGCATTCGATTCCGTCAACGTCGGTGACGACCTCGGCACCTCGGTCGTCCGGGTCACCCGGCAGACCCTCGTCGACTACGCCGCCGCCTCGCTCGACCAGAACCCCATCCACCAGGACGAGGCGTTCGCCAAGAGCGTCGGCCTCCCCGACGTCATCGCCCACGGGATGTGGACGATGGGCGCGGCGGGCACGCTGGCGGCCGACTGGGCCGGGGACGCCGGCCGGGTCCTGCGCTACGGCACCCGCTTCACGAGCATGGTGGTCGTCCCGCCCGACGGCGCCGACCTCGAGGTTTCCGGCGTCGTGAAGTCCCTCGACCCCCAGACCCGGCGCGCCACCGTCGAGCTGACCGCCAGCGCCGCGGGCGTCAAGGTCCTCGGTCGGTGCACCGCCGAGGTCCAACTCGACTGACCGGATGACGGAGGAGTTCGACGCGCCGCTGGCGCGGCATACGACCCTGCACGTGGGCGGCCCCGCCCGGCGCCTGGTCACGGTGACGACCACCGACGACCTCGTCGATGCCGTTCGCGAGACCGACGACGCCGACGAACCCCTCCTGATCCTTGGTGGGGGCTCCAATGTCGTTCTGCCCGACGAGGGTTTCGCCGGCACGGTGGTCAAGGTCGCGACCAGCGGGGTGACCCGGGAGTCCGTCGACGCATGCGGCGGGGCCCTGGTGCGGGTCGCGGCCGGCGAGGTCTGGGATGCCCTCGTCACGCAGGCGGTTCAGGAGGGGTGGAGCGGCGTCGAGGCCCTGTCCGGGATTCCCGGATCGGTCGGCGCCACCCCGGTCCAGAATGTCGGCGCCTACGGTCAGGAGGTCGCGCAGACGATCGCGCAGGTGCGCACCTGGGACCGGCACGCGCAGGCGGTGCGCACGTTCTTCGCCGCCGACTGCGGCTTCGCCTACCGGCATTCCCTCTTCAAGGCCTCCGATCGGTACGTCGTCCTCGACGTCCTCTTCCAGTTCGTCCTCGGCGACTACTCGACCCCGATCGCGTATGCCGATCTCGCCACCCAACTCGACGTCGGTCTCGGGGCCCGGGTCCCGCTCGGTGCCGCGCGCGAAGCCGTTCTCGCCCAACGCCGTCGGCGCGGTATGGTGCTCGACCCGCACGACCACGACACCTGGAGTTGCGGGTCCTTCTTCACCAACCCGATCCTGAGCGAGGCTGGCTTCGAGCGCCTCGCCGCGCGGGTGCGCGAGCGGCTCGGCGGCGACGCCGTCCCACCGCGTTATCCGGGGGAGTCCGGCCAGGTCAAGACGAGTGCCGCGTGGCTCATCGAACGCGCGGGATTCGCCCGCGGGTTCGGCCTGGCGCGGGAGGCGGGACTCTCGGGCCGGGCCAGTCTCTCGACGAAACACACGCTCGCCCTGACCAATCGCGGCGCCGCCACCGCGGCCGACATCCTCGCGCTCGCCCGGACCGTCCGCGACGGGGTGTATGCCGCGTTCGGCGTCGCCCTCGTCAACGAACCGATCCTCGTCGGCCAGCCCGGCCTCTGACGCGACCCCCCGCCGCCGGGCAGCCGGATCCAGTCAGGCCGTCCTGCCGTCGGCCGCTTCATCCATCCTGTCGGCCGCCCCGTCGACCGGGGCTCCGCTCCCGTCGACGTCCGGGGCTCCGATCCCGTCGTCGACCGGGGCCGCAAGCCAGGCGTCGATGTCGGCCAGGGCCGCCGCCTTCGTGCCCTCCGGGGCCCGGGACGCCCGGATGGAACCGCGGGCGAGTTCGGCGACCTCCGCGTCGGTGCAGCTGAGGTGATCGCGGGCCACCTCGTACTGCCGCACCAGTCGCGAGCCGAACAACAGCGGGTCGTCGGCGCCCAGGGCGATCGGGATGCCCGCGGCGGCGAGCCGGCGCAGCGGCACCTGGGTGGGATCGGCATACACCCCCAGGGCGACATTGGACAGCGGGCAGACCTCCAAGGCGACACCCTCGTGGACCAACCGGTCGATGACACGCGGATCCTCCACCGACCGGACCCCGTGACCGAGCCGGTCCGGCGCCAACGCATCCAGGGTCTCCTCGACTGCCGCCGGCCCGAGCAACTCGCCCGCATGGGGCATCAGGGCCAGGCCGGCCCGCCGGGCAATCCGGAATGCGGGCGCGAACTCCGTTGTCTCGCCACGGCGTTCGTCATTGCTCAGCCCGAAACCGACGACCGTCCCGGGACCATCGCCGGCATGGCGAGCGGCCAGCCGGGCGAGGGTTCGCGCCTCCAACGGATGGCGGATCCGGCTCGCCGCGACGATGATCGCGACCGGCGCCCCACCGGCGGCTGTCACCGCCCGCGCCTCGTCCAAGACGATCTCGAGCGCCGACGTCAGCCCGCCGACAAAGGGCGCATACGACGTGGGATCGACCTGCAGTTCCAACCAGCGGGAGCCCTCCGCGGCGTCGTCGAAGGCCGCCTCGCGGATCAGGCGCCGCATGTCGGCCTCGCCGCGGACGCAAGCGCGCGCGGCGTCATACAGGCGCTGGAAACGGAACCATCCGCGCTCATCGCGGACGCTGGCCAGCCGGGGTGGCCACTCGGCGACGAGGGCGTCCGGCAGCCGGATCCCGTGGGCGGCGGCGAGGTCGACCAGCGTCGACAGACGCAGGGAGCCGGTGAAATGGAGATGTAGGTGCGCCTTGGGCAACGCCGCGAGATCGCGCCGCCGCCCGCCGCCCTCGGTCAGAGGTCCTCGATGATGTGCATGGCGGCCTCCTCGGCGGAGGCCCCGGCCCCGTCGACCCCGACGTCACGACCCCACGTGTGCTCGACGGACTCCTCGCCGGTGTCGGTCAAGCGACCGGCCCGCCGGTCACCGACCTCGTGGTCGTCGAGCCAGTCGTCCTCGGCCGCGATCGCGTCCGGGTCGTCGCCACCCAAGGCCGCATCGTCCAGCCCGAGCCGGGAGTAGGGGTCCGGCTCCTCCTGGGCCAGCCGCTCGTCGATCGACTCGTGATGACCCTGCTCGTGCGCCGTCACCCCATGCAGCCGGGAGCCGCGGTCGGTGTCGGCGGGGGAGAAGCCGCGGTCAAGGACATCCTCGACGCCGTCGTCGATGAGGGTGTCCTCGGGCTGCAGCTGGTCCTCGTCGTCCAGGCTGTAGGCGGTCAGATCGTCGCTGATGATCTCGCGCTGCTCCGACATGACGTCATTCTCCCTCAGGCGTGCTGGCCGTGGCGGTATGCCGCGCGGCCAGCTTCTCCGCTGCGGCCAGACTCACGCACGTCGCCACCCCCGCCATCGCCGTCTCGACGTCGGCGAGGGTCGGGAACGACGGCGCGAGCCGGATGTTGCGGTCGCGCGGGTCATGCCCGTGGGGGAAGGACGCCCCGGCCGGGGTCAGGACGATGCCCGCCTCCTTCGCCAGGGCGACGACGCGTGCGGCCGTTCCGTCCATGACGTCGAGATTGACGAAATAGCCGCCGGTCGGCTTCGACCACCGGGCGATCCCGAGGCCGTCGAGTTCGGCGGTGAGCGCGGCATCGACCGCCGCGAACTTCGGGGCGAGGATCTCGCGGTGCTTGACCATGTGGTCGCGCACCCCTTGCGCCGTCTTGAAGAACTGCACGTGCCGCAACTGGTTGACCTTGTCCGGCCCGATCGAGGCGAACTGGTAGTGCTTGAGCCACCAGGCGACGTTCTCCCGACTGGCGGCCAAGAAGGCGACGCCGGCCCCGGCATACGTGATCTTGCTCGTCGAGGCGAATATCACCGGGCGGTGCGGGTTCCCCGCGGCGGAGGCGACCGACAGGATGTCGACGCCCTTGGCCTCGTCCTCGGTCAGGTGGTGGAACGCATAGGCGTTGTCCCAGAAGATCTTGAAGTCGGGTGCCGCCTGGTCGGCATCGACGCGAGCGTCGCCGCCACCGACTCGCTGACCACGGCGCCCGAGGGGTTGGCATAGGTCGGGACGATCCACATGCCCTTGATGGCCGGGTCGTCCTTGACCAGCGCGGCGATCGCCGTCGCGTCCGGACCGTCCTCGTGGATGTCGACCGGGATCATCTCGATGCCATAGGACGCGAGCATCGTGAAGTGACGGTCGTAGCCCGGCACCGGGCAGATGAACTTGACCTTCTCCGCCCGCACCCACGGCGAGGTCGAGTCGACCGCGCCGTGCAGCAGCATCATCACGAGGGTGTCGTGCATCATCGTCAGGCTGGAGTTGCCGCCCGCAATGACCTGGTCCGGCTCGACCCACAACAGGTCGGCGAACATCTCCCGGAGCTCGCGGATGCCGTTCAGCCCGCCGTAATTGCGCACGTCCACCCCGTCCGCGTCCTTGTGGCCGGTGGGCAGCCGCAGGAGGTCGTCGGCGAGGTCGAGCTGGGCCGCGGAGGGCTTGCCCCGGGTCAGGTCGAGCGCGAGCCCACGCTCGGTCAGGGCGGCGTATGCCGCGCGCTTCCCCCCGAGGAAATCCTCGAGTTCCGCGGGGGACAGGTCGGTCAGGGGCCGCTTCGGGTCGCTCACGGGGCCATGTTCGCATCCGCCGAACGAGTTCGCACCCAGCCCCCACCGTCACGTATGCTGAGTCCTCGGCGTGTGCCGGACCGCTGCGGCGTGCCTTCACCGCCGGCCGGGAACCCGCGTCTCAACCCGCGCGTTCCCCTAGGGCAGTGGCTCAATTGGTAGAGCACCGGTCTCCAAAACCGGCGGTTGGGGGTTCGAGTCCCTCCTGCCCTGCGTTTCCGGTGGTCTGGGCCGCCGCGGTTCCACCCGCAGCGATCCGCCCAGGCCGCGATCCGACAGCAGTCCAAGCAGCACAACCCGAACACCATGCAACCGAACACCATGCAACCGAGCACAATCGACCGAGCAGCGAAAGAAGTGGCGCCGTGACCGACGTGGGTGCACCGACGCGCGCCTCCAACCGGAGGGGCGGCAAGGGCCTGTCCCCGGTCGCCCGCCTGCGTCTCTTCGTCAAGCAGGTCCTGGACGAACTCCGCAAGGTCGTCCGGCCCACCCGCTCGGAGTTGGTCAACTACACCGCGGTCGTGATCGTGTTCGTGACCGCCGTGATGGCCTTCACCGCGGCGCTCGACTTCGGGTTCACCAAGCTCGTGCTGTGGGTGTTCGGCGGCTGACGCCGGACGCCGGCCCAAGGGGCCCCGAATTGCCGTTGACGCAAACCGATCGTGAGGAAGTGTGATGTCGCAGGAGCCCGAGTTCGAGGCCGAGATCGAGGCTGATCTCGTCGACGAGACCGCGCCGGACGCCGGTGACTCGCAGGACGCGACGGCCGCTGAGTCAACCGAGGCCACCGAGGCTGCCACGGCGGACGAGGAGGCGGTCGACGACGCCACCACCGACGACGCCACCGACGATGCCACCACCGAGGACGTGGCCGCCGGCAGCGAGGCACCCGAAGGGGACAGCGACGGCGACCCGCTCCCGGTGGACCCCGTCAAGGCGTTCAAGGACGAGCTGGCGAGCAAGTTCGGCGACTGGTACGTCATCCACTCCTACGCCGGCTACGAGAACCGGGTCAAGCACAACCTCGAGACCCGGATGACCTCCCTCAACATGGAGGACTACATCTTCGAGGTCCAGGTCCCCATGGAGACCGTGACCGAGATCAAGAACGGCCAGAAGAAGCAGGTCCACCGCGTCCGCATGCCCGGGTACGTCCTGGTGCGGATGGAGATGACCGACGAGTCGTGGGGGGCGGTGCGGCATACGCCCGGCGTGACGGGCTTCGTCGGCAACGCGCACGCTCCCGTCCCGTTGGGTCTGGACGAGGTCTTCTCGATGCTCAAGCCGGCCGACCTGGAGGTCGCCGCATCCGGCACCGGCGGCGGTGCGGGCGGCTCCTCGGCGTCGAAGTCGCAGTCCAAGACGATCGTGGACTTCGAGATCGGCGAGTCCGTCACGGTCATGGACGGCCCCTTCGAGACGATGCCGGCGACGATCTCCGAGATCAACCCCGACACCCAGAAGCTCAAGGTCCTGGTGTCCATCTTCGGCCGGGAGACCCCGGTCGAGCTCGGCTTCGGCCAGGTCACCAAGCTGTGATCGGCGGGGCCCAGCCCCCGTCCGATCGGCGGGGGTTTCGGCCCCCGAACAACTGAATAGTCCACGAGATACCGCGCGGTTACGCCGTGCGGATCCGGTCCGGGGCGAGTCAAATCGACCCGGATGTCGCAACCGAGTCATCGCCCGTTGGCGTCGGCCCACCACGAAAAGAGAACAGCAATGCCCCCCAAGAAGAAGGTCTCCGGCTTCATCAAGCTGCAGATCAACGCCGGTGCCGCGACGCCGGCCCCGCCGGTCGGCCCCGCGCTCGGTCAGCACGGTGTCAACATCATGGAGTTCGTCAAGGCCTACAACGCCGCGACCGAGCACCAGCGCGGCAATGTCATCCCCGTCGAGATCACGGTCTACGAAGACCGCTCGTTCACCTTCGTCACCAAGACGCCGCCGGCCGCCGAGCTGATCAAGAAGGCCGCCGGAGTGCCCAAGGGTTCGGGCGAGCCGCACAAGACCAAGGTCGCCAAGCTGACCCGGGACCAGGTGCGCGAGATCGCCGAGCAGAAGATGGTCGACCTCAACGCCAACGACATCGACATGGCCATGCGGATCATCGCCGGCACGGCCCGGTCGATGGGCATCACGACCGAGCTCTGAGGCGTCGCGGCCAGGACCCGCGCACCGCGGGCCTGACCTCCACCCCGAACGCACGACAGACCACCGAACGACAAACCACCGAACGACAGACCACGGGCAGCCACCGTGCTGCCACACCGGGCCACCTGGCCCGGTGGGCGCCGTCCGGCCGGGCAACCGGTCGGCGGCGTGGGAGGGGTCGGCATACCGGCTCCATCGACCACACCGAAAGAGAGAACATCCCGATGAACCGCAGCAAGGCCTACCGGGCGGCGGCCGACAAGATCGACCGTTCCACGACCTATAGCCCGCTCCAGGCCGTCCGTCTCGCGAAGGAGACGGCGACGACGAAATATGACGCCACCGTGGAGGTCGCTCTCCGCCTGGGCATCGACCCGCGCAAGGCCGACCAGATCGTCCGCGGCACCGTCAACCTGCCCAATGGCACCGGCAAGACCGCTCGCGTCCTCGTCTTCGCCAATGGCGACAAGGCCGAGGCGGCTCGGGCGGCGGGCGCCGACTACGTGGGCTCCGACGACATGATCGAGAAGGTCTCCGGTGGCTGGCTCGACTTCGACGCCGTCGTCGCCACCCCCGACCTGATGGGCAAGGTCGGCCGCCTGGGCAAGATCCTCGGCCCGCGTGGCCTCATGCCGAACCCCAAGACGGGCACCGTCACGATGGACACCGGCAAGGCCGTCACCGACATCAAGGGCGGCAAGATCGAGTTCCGCAACGACAAGCACGCCAACCTCCACTTCATCATCGGCAAGGCGAGCTTCGACGAGAAGGCGCTTGTCGAGAACTACGCCGCCGCGATCGAGGAGGTCCTGCGCCTCAAGCCTGCTGCCTCCAAGGGACGCTTCCTGCTCAAGGCCACGATGGCGACGTCGATGGGCCCCGGCATCCCGCTGGACCACACCCGCACCCGCAACCTCCTGGAGGAGGACGCGACCGCCTGACCAGCGCGACTGACCTTGCGTGTCGGCACCGGACGCTCCGGTGCCGACCCGTTCGTCATCGCCGGCGGTCAAGTGGCTCGTCGGGTCGTCCCGGTGCCCCTTCGCGGTGTTTTCTGCACGTCCGCATGCGGCCGGGCATAAGCTGAGGCCCCGATGTCCCCGGATCCCCCGGGGACCCGAGAGGGGGAGCACCACCGTGAAGAAGTTGTCCCTGGCCGCCGCGATCGCTGCGGCTTCCCTCGCGCTGGCCGGCTGCGGCGGTAGCGACAAGACCGCCACGTCCACGACGACGAGCGGTGGAACTGCCGCGTCGACGAGCAGAACCACCGGCGGCGACTCCAGCAGCACGTCCACGACGACGAGTGCGACCGAGTCGAGCACGAGCGACGGCGGGGGGACGGTCAGTTCCCTTGCGGACGCCAAGGTCGGCGACACGATCGACGGTGCCGCTCTGGCGTCCGCGATGACGCACACCTTCAAGGACGGGACATCGGGCCACCTCAGCATGGACATGGGCGGGATGATCACCGCCGAGGGCGACTTCAAGGTCGTCAACGGCAAGCAGGATTCCACGATGACCATGAACATGTCCGGCACCAAGATGAAGATGATCTCCGTCGGCGGCGTGGTCTACATGCAGTCGCCATTGCTGGGCGGCGGCACCAAGTGGATCAAGATGGACGCGGCCACCGCGGGGCAGAGCGGCACCCCCGACGTCAGCAGCCTCGATCCGGCGACGATGGCGAAGGCATTCGCCGGCATGAAGGCCAAGGTCACGGCCAAGACCGACGACACCACCACCATCTCGATGGATCTCAACCTCAGCAAGGTGCTCGACGCGATGGGCGGCGACTCCGCGCTGGCGTCCGCGAGTGCCTCGCTGCCCGAATCCATCCCGGTGACCTACGTCATCGACAAGGACGGTCGCCCCGTCGAGACCAGCATGAACATGGGCATGGAGATCAAGGTCAAGTACTCCGGCTGGGGTCAGCCCGTCTCGATCGAGGCCCCGCCGTCGTCCGAGGTCACCACCATGTGACCCCTGCCGTATGCCGCGAACCGCCTCGCCGCCCCTCGGGTGGCGAGGCGGTTGTGGTCTGGAGACGCCCCAGCGGCCCTCCGGCCGCACGCTCGACACGCGATTTGGCCCCGCGGCGTCCGGGACGTACCCTGGAGGGGACCAATGACCGCCGGTCGCGCCACGGCATACGCCGAGGTGCCGAAGGTCCCACACCGGGTGGGCGTCCAGCGCAGGCCACGTTCCGCTTCCGCGGCCGGACCCAGTCCGTATGCCGTGGGCCCGCCCCGTGCGCCCTGCGCCGGGGCTCCTCTCGTTTCGGGGCCAACCGCTGGTCACCGACGACGAAGGAGGCCCACATGGCGAAGGCAGACAAGTCCGCCGCCATTGCCGAGCTGACGGAGAAGTTCCGTTCCTCGAATGCGGCCGTTCTCACGGAGTACCGCGGTCTGACCGTCAAGCAGCTCACCACGCTGCGCACCACTCTCCGTGGCAACGCCACCTACGCCGTGGTCAAGAACACGCTGACCGATCTGGCCGCCAAGGACGCCGGGGTGACCGCCTTCGACGGTCAGCTCGCCGGCCCGACCGCCATCGCCTTCATCGAGGGCGATGTCGTGGAGGCGGCCAAGGGGCTGCGTGACTTCGCCAAGGCCAATCCTCTGCTGGTGATCAAGGGTGGTGTCCTCGACGGACGCGCCCTGAGCGCCGACGAGGTCAAGAAGCTCGCCGACCTCGAGTCGCGCGAGGTTCTCCTCGCCAAGCTCGCCGGGGCCATGAATGCCTCGCTGAGCCGGGCGGTCTACCTGTTCGCCGCGCCTCTGTCGCAGGCGGCCCGCACGATCGACGCGCTGCGCGCCAAGGTCGAGCAGTCCGCGCCACAGGACGCTCCGGCCGACACCCCGCAGGACTCCGTCGAGGCGCCGCAGGACGCCCCGGCAGACGACGTCGCCCCGAGTGGCGACGCGGACGCCTGACCCACACCCGGGCCAGGCAGACACCCAGCCGCCACTCACGGCATACGCACACCAGAAAGGACGCCCATCATGGCGAAGCTCAGCACCGACGAGCTCCTTGACGCCTTCAAGGAGATGACCCTGATCGAGCTCTCCGAGTTCGTCAAGCAGTTCGAGGAGACCTTCGGCGTCACCGCCGCAGCCCCGATGATGGCCGGCCCGGCCGTCGGCGGTGGCGCTGCTGCCGACGCCCCGGCCGAGGTCGAGGAGCAGGACGAGTTCGACGTCATCCTCGAGGCCGCCGGCGAGAAGAAGATCCAGGTCATCAAGGAGGTCCGCGCGCTGACCTCCCTCGGCCTCAAGGAGGCCAAGGACCTCGTCGACGGCGCCCCCAAGGCCGTCCTCGAGAAGGTCGACAAGGCCGCGGCCGAGAAGGCCAAGGAGCAGCTCGAGGGCGCCGGCGCCACCGTCTCCCTCAAGTGACCTCCGCCCGGTGAAACCCACCGGGACCGGTCTCATCACACAGCCCTGGGCGCAACGGGAATTCCGTTGTGGCCAGGGCTGTGTGGCGTTGGGGCACCGGCAGCGAGGGCGCTGCCCTCGCGCTGTGGGCACCCGCATGGGTCGCGATGGGGCAATCTCACGCAGGACACGCCCGCCGCTGCGCTTGACGTATGCCGCGTGGAGCGTCATCCTCTACGCGTCGCCACTCGTGCGACCACCGTCCAGCCCGGGGGGCTGGACAGGTTTGGACAGTCATGCCCAGCTCATGTATCGTGGCGCTTTGCGCTGTCCTCCCACCTCCCCATCCTGTGTGCCACCGGTATGTCCACGGGCTTGTCGGTCACAAATCCGTGCTGCGCGCGGGCCGCGACCGGGGCGGGAAGGCCTGCGCATGAAGACCAGACAGGCCCGTGGAAGGACCCTCCTTGGCTGCCTCGCGCACCGCTCCTGCTTCATCCTCCAAGACGGCCTCCGGCCGTCTCTCCTTTGCCAAGATCCGCGAACCCTTCGAGGTCCCCGATCTCCTCGCCCTCCAGACCGAGAGCTTCGACTGGCTCCTCGGTAACGAGCGGTGGCAGGACCGCGTCGCGGCCGCCCTCGAGGACGGGCGGCGGGATGTCCCCGACCGCTCCGGCTTGGAGGAGATCTTCGAGGAGATCTCGCCCATCGAGGACTTCTCCGGCTCGATGAGCCTGAGCTTTCGCGACCACCGTTTCGAGGAGAGCAAGTACTCCATCGAGGACTGCAAGGAGCGCGACCAGACCTACTCCGCGCCATTGTTCGTCACCGCGGAGTTCATGAACACCACGACCGGTGAGATCAAGAGCCAGACGGTCTTCATGGGTGACTTCCCGCTGATGACCGAGCGTGGGACCTTCATCATCAACGGGACCGAGCGCGTCGTGGTCTCGCAGCTGGTGCGCAGCCCGGGCGTCTACTTCGAGCGCACGCCGGACAAGACGTCCGACAAGGACATCTTCACGGCCAAGGTCATCCCGAGCCGTGGCGCGTGGCTGGAGTTCGAGATCGACAAGCGCGACATGATCGGCGTGCGCGTCGACCGCAAGCGCAAGCAGAGCGTGACCGTCCTCCTGAAGGCCCTCGGCATGTCCGAGGCGGAGATCCGCGAGCAGTTCGCCGGCTATGAGTCGATGGAGCTGACGCTCGAGAAGGATCACATCGCCGGTCAGGATGATGCGCTCCTGGACATCTACCGCAAGCTGCGCCCGGGTGAGCCGCCGACCCGTGAGGCGGCGCAGACGCTTCTCGACAACCTCTATTTCAACCCCAAGCGCTACGACCTGGCCAAGGTCGGTCGCTACAAGATCGGCCGCAAGCTCGGCCGCGATGTCGACCTGCACGACTCCGTCCTCACGCTCGACGACATCGTCGCGACGATCAAGTACCTCGTCGCCCTGCACCGCGGCGACGAGACGATCGCGGGGGTCCGTGACGGGGAGCCGGTGGAGTTGTCCGTCGAGACCGACGACATCGACCACTTCGGCAACCGTCGCCTGCGCAGCGTCGGCGAGCTCATCCAGAACCAGGTCCGCACCGGCCTCTCCCGGATGGAGCGCGTCGTCCGCGAGCGGATGACGACCCAGGACGTCGAGGCGATCACGCCGCAGACGCTCATCAACATCCGGCCGGTCGTCGCCTCCATCAAGGAGTTCTTCGGCACCAGCCAGCTGTCGCAGTTCATGGACCAGAACAACCCGCTCGCGGGCCTGACCCACAAGCGCCGCCTGTCGGCCCTGGGTCCGGGTGGTCTCTCGCGCGACCGGGCCGGCATGGAGGTCCGTGACGTCCACCCGTCGCACTACGGCCGCATGTGCCCGATCGAGACGCCGGAAGGCCCGAACATCGGTCTCATCGGTTCGCTCGCGTCATACGCCCGGATCAATGCCTTCGGGTTCATCGAGACTCCCTACCGCAAGGTCGAGGGGTCCAAGGTCACCGACGACATCCAGTACCTCTCCGCGGACGAGGAGGACAAGTACGTCATCGCGCAGGCCAACGCCGCGCTGGCGGCGGACGGCACCTTCGTCGAGGACCGGGTCCTGGTTCGGACCAAGGGTGGCGAGGCCATCGACGTCCCGGCCGACGAGGTGGACTATATGGACGTCTCGCCGCGCCAGATGGTCTCGGCGGCCACCGCGATGATCCCCTTCCTCGAGCACGACGACGCCAACCGGGCCCTCATGGGCGCCAACATGCAGCGGCAGGCGGTTCCGCTGGTGCGCAGCGAGGCCCCCCTCGTCGGGACCGGCATGGAGCACCGCGCCGCCCTCGACTCCGGCGACGTCGTCCGGGCCGAGAAGGCCGGTGTCGTCTCGGAGGTCTCCGCCGACCTGGTGACGGTCGCCGCCGACGACGGCACCTACCGGACCTACCGGATCGCCAAGTTCGCCCGGTCGAACCAGGGCACGTCATACAACCAGCGGGTCGTCGTCTCCGAGGGCGACCGGCTCGAGGTGGGCGGTCTCATCGCCGATGGTCCGGCGACCGACGGCGGCGAGATGGCGCTCGGGCGCAACCTCCTCGTGGCGTTCATGCCGTGGGAGGGCCACAACTACGAGGACGCGATCATCCTCAGCCAGCGCCTGGTCCAGGACGACGTCCTCTCCTCGATCCACATCGAGGAGCACGAGGTCGACGCCCGCGACACCAAGCTCGGCCCCGAGGAGATCACCCGGGACATCCCCAATGTCTCCGAGGACGTCCTCGCCGACCTCGACGAGCGCGGCATCATCCGCATCGGTGCCGAGGTCCGCGACGGCGACCTCCTCGTCGGCAAGGTCACGCCCAAGGGTGAGACCGAGCTGACCCCGGAGGAGCGGCTCCTGCGCGCGATCTTCGGCGAGAAGGCGCGCGAGGTGCGCGACACCTCGCTCAAGGTCCCCCACGGTGAGACCGGCACGGTCATCGGCGTCAAGGTCTTCGAGAAGGACGACGGCGACGAGCTTCCCCCGGGCGTCAACCAGCTGGTGCGGGTTTATGTCGCCAACAAGCGCAAGATCACCGACGGCGACAAGCTCGCCGGCCGCCACGGCAACAAGGGCGTGATCTCCAAGATCCTCCCGGTCGAGGACATGCCCTTCCTCGAGGACGGCACCCCAGTCGACGTTGTGCTCAACCCCCTCGGTGTCCCCGGCCGAATGAACATCGGTCAGGTCCTCGAGCTCCACCTCGGCTGGGCTGCCAGCCGGGGCTGGGAGGTGCCAGACGGCGCCGAGTTCGCCGCTCGCCTCGGCACCGACGCGCTCGTGGCCCCGCCCGGCACCCGCGTGGCGAGCCCCGTCTTCGACGGTGCCCGCGAGGAGGAGATCTTCGGCCTCCTGGACAACACCCGGCCCACCCGCGACGGCCAGCGTCTGGTCGGCTCGGACGGGAAGGCGCGCCTGTTCGACGGCCGCTCCGGGGAGCCTTTCCCGGAGCCGGTGTCGGTCGGCTATATGTACATCCTCAAGCTGCACCACCTCGTGGACGACAAGATCCACGCCCGCAGCACCGGCCCCTACTCGATGATCACGCAGCAGCCCCTGGGCGGTAAGGCCCAGTTCGGCGGCCAGCGGTTCGGCGAGATGGAGGTCTGGGCGCTGGAGGCGTACGGCGCGGCATACGCCCTCCAGGAACTCCTGACCATCAAGTCGGACGACGTGACCGGCCGGGTCAAGGTCTACGAGGCGATCGTCAAGGGCGAGAACATCCCCGAGCCGGGCATCCCCGAGTCCTTCAAGGTGCTCATCAAGGAGATGCAGTCCCTCTGCCTGAACGTCGAGGTCCTCTCGCGGGACGGCAGCGCCATCGAGCTGCGCGACAGCGAGGACGACGTCTTCCAGGCCGCCCAGGAACTCGGCATCGACCTCTCCCGCCGGGAACCCTCCTCCGTCGAAGAGGTGTGACGGGACCGTATGCCGCGGGCCACCGACAGCGCGCCCGCGGCATACGCCCTCCTCACCGAGCGTGAACTCGCCCCGGCAGGGTCGCCCGGGCAACCGACACATGTGATTAGGCAATAACCGAGCAGAAGGAAGCACGACGTGCTTGATGTGAACTTCTTCGACCAGCTGCAGATCGGGCTCGCGAACGCGGACGACATCCGCCAGTGGAGCCACGGCGAGGTCAAGAAGCCGGAGACCATCAACTACCGGACCTTGAAGCCGGAGAAGGATGGTCTGTTCTGCGAGCGCATTTTCGGTCCCACCCGGGACTGGGAGTGCGCATGTGGGAAATACAAGCGGGTCCGTTTCAAGGGCATCATCTGCGAGCGCTGCGGCGTCGAGGTGACCCGGGCGGCGGTGCGCCGGGAGCGGATGGGCCACATCGAGCTCGCCGCGCCCGTGACCCACATCTGGTATTTCAAGGGTGTCCCGAGCCGGCTCGGGTACCTGCTCGATCTCGCCCCGAAGGACCTGGAGAAGGTCATCTACTTCGCGGCCTACATGATCACCAGCGTCGACGTCGAGCAGCGGCACGCCGACCTGCCCTCGCTCGAGGCGCAGATCGAGGTCGAGAAGAAGGAAATCGAGAACCGGCGCGACGCCGACATCGAGGCCCGCGCCAAGAAGCTCGAGGCCGACCTCGCCGAGCTCGAGACCGAGGGCGCGAAGGCCGACATCAAGCGCAAGGTCCGTGACGGTGCCGAGCGCGAGATGGCCCAGATCCGGCGGCGCGCCGACCAGCAGGTCGACCGGCTGGACCAGGTCTGGGACCGCTTCAAGAACCTCAAGGTCCAGGACCTCGAGGGCGATGAGGTCCTCTACCGCGAGATGCGGGACCGCTTCGGGCTCTACTTCGAGGGCGGCATGGGGGCGGCGGCGATCCAGAAGCGCCTCGAGACCTTCGACCTCGACGCCGAGGCCGCGCTCCTGCGCGAGATCATCGCGACCGGCCGCGGCCAGAAGAAGACCCGTGCGCTCAAGCGGCTCAAGGTCGTCTCGGCGTTCATGACGACCGACAACCACCCCGCCGGTATGGTGCTCAACGCCGTCCCCGTCATCCCGCCGGACCTGCGTCCCATGGTCCAGCTCGACGGTGGCCGGTTCGCGACGTCCGACCTCAACGACCTCTACCGCCGGGTCATCAACCGCAACAACCGCCTCAAGCGACTGCTCGACCTCGGCGCGCCCGAGATCATTGTCAACAACGAGAAGCGGATGCTCCAGGAGGCCGTCGATAGCCTCTTCGACAACGGCCGCCGTGGTCGCCCGGTCACGGGCCCAGGCAACCGGCCGCTGAAGTCGCTCTCCGACATGCTCAAGGGCAAGCAGGGGCGCTTCCGGCAGAACCTCCTCGGCAAGCGCGTCGACTACTCCGGCCGGTCGGTCATCGTCGTCGGCCCGCAGCTCAAGCTGCACCAGTGCGGTCTGCCCAAGACGATGGCGTTGGAGTTGTTCAAGCCGTTCGTCATGAAGCGGCTGGTCGACCTCGACCACGCCCAGAACATCAAGTCGGCCAAGCGGATGGTCGAGCGGCAGCGGTCCGTCGTCTGGGATGTCCTCGAAGAGGTCATCACCGAGCACCCTGTCCTGCTCAACCGCGCGCCCACGCTGCACCGCCTCGGCATCCAGGCCTTCGAGCCGCAACTCGTCGAGGGCAAGGCCATCCAGATTCACCCGCTCGTCTGCACGGCCTTCAACGCCGACTTCGACGGTGACCAGATGGCCGTGCACCTGCCGCTGTCCGCGGAGGCGCAGGCCGAGGCCCGCATCCTGATGTTGTCGTCCAACAACATCCTCAAGCCGGCCGACGGACGCCCCGTGACCATGCCCACCCAGGACATGATCATCGGCCTCTATCACCTCACCTCCGACACCGGTGCCGTCCACGCCGACGAGGCCGGGGAGCACCTGCGCACGTTCGCCACGGCGGCCGAGGCCCGGATGGCCTTCGACGCCGGTGAGATCCAGATCGGCTCGCTGGTCAGCATCCGGCTGCGCGATGTCGTCCCGACCCCGGGCAGCGACCTGACGGGCGTGGAGGTGCGCGAGGACGGGACGGTCGAGCAGTGGACGGTCGAGACGACCCTCGGTCGTGCGCTCTTCAACGAGGCTCTCCCGCACGACTATGCGTTCGTCAACGAGTCCGTCGACAAGAAGCGGCTCTCGACGATCGTCAACGACCTGGCCGAGCGCTACACCAAGGTCCAGGTCGCGGCCTCGCTGGATGCCCTCAAGGAGGCCGGCTATCACTGGGCCACCCGGTCCGGCACCACCGTGGCCGTGTCCGATGTCGTCACCCCGCCGCGCAAGGCCGAGATCCTCGCTGGCTATGAGGTCAACGCGACGAAGGTCCAGACCCAGTTCGAGCGCGGTCTGATCACCGACGACGAGCGTCGCCAGGAGCTCATCGAGATCTGGACGAAGGCGACGAACGAGGTCTCCAAGGAGATGGAGTCCAACTTCCCGCACGACAACCCGATCTATCGGATGGTCCACTCCGGGGCCCGAGGCAACTGGTTCCAGCTGCGGCAGATCGCCGGCATGCGTGGCCTCATGGCCAACCCGAAGGGCGAGATCATCCCCCGCCCGATCCGGACCAACTTCCGCGAAGGCCTGTCCGTGCTCGAGTTCTTCATCTCGACGCACGGTGCGCGCAAGGGTCTGGCCGACACCGCGCTCCGGACCGCCGACTCCGGGTACCTCACCCGGCGACTGGTCGACGTCTCCCAGGACGTCATCGTCCGCGAGGAGGACTGCGGGACCGAGCGCGGGCTGACCATGCCGATCGCGACGTCGGCGGACGGCATCCGTCGCCTGCACGACGAAGTCGAGACGTCGGTGTATGCCCGCACGCTCGCCGAGGACGTCAGCCGTGACGGTGAGGTGCTCGCCACAGCGGGAATCGACCTCGGTGACGTCGTCATCGGCAAGCTCTTCGACGCGGGTGTCGACCGGGTCAAGGTTCGGTCGGTCCTGACCTGCGAGTCCCACGTCGGGACCTGCGCGATGTGCTACGGCCGGTCGCTGGCCACCGGGAAGCTCGTCGACATCGGCGAGGCGGTCGGTATCATCGCCGCCCAGTCGATCGGTGAGCCGGGCACCCAGCTGACGATGCGGACCTTCCACACCGGTGGTGTGGCCGGTGACGACATCACCCAGGGTCTGCCGCGTGTCGTCGAGCTCTTCGAGGCGCGCACCCCCAAGGGTGTCGCCCCGATCGCCGAGGCGGCCGGGCGGGTCCAGATCGAGGAGACCGACAAGACGCGCCGGATCATGCTGACCCCGGACGACGGCTCCGACGAGCACGCCTATCCGGTCAGCAAGCGGGCCCGGTTGCTCGTCGCCGACGGCGACCACGTCGAGGTCGGCGCCAAGCTGGTCCAAGGTGCCATCGACCCCAAGCAGGTGCTGCGCATCCAGGGTCCGCGGCAGGTG
Source organism: Nostocoides sp. (assembly GCA_016702415.1). Taxonomy (GTDB): domain Bacteria; phylum Actinomycetota; class Actinomycetes; order Actinomycetales; family Dermatophilaceae; genus Nostocoides_A. Next base: position 101,387 of record JADJEA010000012.1, on the reverse strand, counting down.
CAGATGCACCTCGTCGACGAGGTCCAGGCGGTGTATCGCCAGCAGGGTGTGGCCATCCACGACAAGCACATCGAGGTCATCGTCCGGCAGATGCTGCGGCGGATCACCGTCATCGAGTCCGGCGACACCGAACTCCTGCCGGGCATGCTCTCCGAGCGTGGCCGGTTCGAGGACGAGAACCGCCGGGTCGTCGGGGAAGGTGGCCGCCCGGCCTCCGGTCGTCCCGAGCTCATGGGCATTACCAAGGCGTCGCTGGCCACCGAGAGCTGGCTCTCGGCGGCCTCCTTCCAGGAGACGACGCGGGTCCTGACGGAGGCGGCGATGGAGGCCAAGTCCGACCCGCTGCTCGGCCTGAAGGAGAACGTCATCCTCGGCAAGCTCATCCCGGCCGGGACGGGCCTGCCCCGGTACCGCAATATCAAGGTCGAGCCGACCGCCGAGGCTCGGGCCGCGATGTACGCGATGCCGAACTACGACGAGTACGCCTATCCCGTCTTCGGGGCCGGGACCGGCGAGGCGATCCGCCTCGACGACCACGAGCTCGGACTCGACTACGACTGATCGGCATACCCGCTGATCGCCGGGGGGAGCTCCCCGGTGACACGTCCTCCCCGCCGCAGGCCTTGGCGCCCGCGGTGGGGAGGACGTTCGTCATACGGCACCGGGTTTGTCACGAACACGAGCCAGCGACGGTCGCTGCGGGGGGGCTCAGCCTTCGATGTGACCGTCGGCAATGGCCGCCCGGACGACGTCCCGCGGGCTCCACACCTGACGTCCGAGTTCGCGGTATCTCGAGCACGCCCGATTGATATAGGTGTTGACCGTGGAGGCGGACACGGGCGGGTCCATGCTCGGCCCGACGAGTTTGCGCGGCACCCCGTCCGCGAGCAACGCGAGCACCTCGACCTCCCGGGGCGCGAGTTGGGCGGCCAGGGTCTGATCGCTGAGCAGCACGAACGCGAGGTCGGAGGAGACGGCCAGGCCCTTGGAGCCGACGGCGCGGATGGTCGCGATGATACTGTCGACGGGGTCTCTCTTGAGTGCCAATCCGACGGCCCCGGCCGAGATGGCCCGCTGGATCGGGACCGGGCGCAACTCCGAGGTGAGGATGACGACCGGGACGCCGGCTTCTGTCAGCGACGTGATCGCCTCGAGCGACTCGCCGTCGCTGCCCAGGTGGAGGTCAACCAAGGCGAGATCCGGTGCCTCGTCGTGCCCGCTCAGCGCCTCACTGAGATCCCGCCAACTCGTCGCCGAGGCGACCAGCAGGATGTCGGGAGAGCTGCGGGACACCAGCGAAAAGATGCCTTCGACCACGATCGGATGGTCATCCAGTGCGACCACGCGAAGGCTCACGCCGCCGATTGTGGGGCCCCCGCCGTTGGTGCGCCAGTCACATCATTTGACGACTGACCGAGATCATCTGCAGCGATCACGCGTTGGAGCCTGGTGAACCGAGGTAGCGGCATCCGCACCCATCCCTGCGCCCTCAGCGCGGCCAGGTGGGCATCCGAGATCGATGGCCGGATGACGAGGCCGATCCGCCAGCCCCGACCCTGCTCCAGGATCGTGAGGTCCGCCTCCGCCGGGTCCCTGCGCCGGTCCGTTCCTCGCTCGGTGCCTTGGTCCGGGCCCTGGTCGTCGGCCTTGTCCCCGGCCCTGTCCCCGGCGCGGTGCTGTCGTGGGTCCCGCATCCGGCCCGGTTCGTCGGCTGAGCGCGTGGCATCGGGGTGCGCGGGGATCGGGGGCATGCCGTCGTCGAGGTGGCGCAGGCCGTCAGCCGCCACGTCGGCGACCTGCGGCGGAGTGCCGGCGAGCACACGGAGTCGCACCGCCCATCCTCGATCTCGGAGTGCGGCGACCGCGGCGGCCAACGCCTGGTGGGGAGCTGTCATCAACTCCTCCCGGAGGGTGGCTTCCATGGCACTAGCGCGCTGGGCAATCAGCGGGAGCCGTGGCTCGGGGGTCGCGATGGCGTCGGCGAGCGCGAGCAACTCGCAACGATGCCGGTCCAGCCGTTGCTCGACCTTGGCCTCGACGTCCGTGCTTTCAGCGGCGTCGAGGGTTGCGTCGGTGGCGGCCCGCTGGGCCCGAAGAATCTCGAAGGCCATTCGTTCGCCGGAGTGGCGCACCGCGATGGCGACCGAGACATTGATGAGCGAGGCCGTTACCGGCGGCACATACGGAGCCCACGACAGCCCCGGTGGCGTCGCCATAGCGCTGGTGATGCCGGCGATGGCGAAGACCCCCAGACCGCTGATGACCGCTTCGCGAAGGCGCCGATAGATCGCCAGCAATGATGTGAGCGACCCGGCGGCCGCGGGAATCCAGAAGAGGCGGGGGTGGGTGCCATCGTGGGGGAGCGCCAATCCGTTGATCGCCGTCGCGGCCCACGCCACCAGCGTGATAGCGCAGGACTGGCTACCCGAGAGGCCGTGGCGGAGGGCTCGCGCCCCGCCGAGGAACCCGACCAGGACGAGCACGACGCTGGCAATCGAGACGGCCGTCGGCCAGCGGACGTCGCCTGCGACAAAGAGAGGAAACCAGAGGCCCAGGGCGATCGACGGCGCCGCCATCATCATCATCATCGGGAAGAGCGCGTTGAAGGCCCCGCCACCGAGGATGGTTGGCGTATGCCGCGGCACCGGGCTCCACGTCAGCCGCACCACGGTTCCCTCACCGGGTGCGGAGACGATCTCCGCGGCACCACCGACGTCGCGCATCCGCTCGGTGACCGAGGAGGACAACCCACGACGATCGGTCTTCTGCGGCCAAAAGCCCGTGCCTCGATCGCGGATCTCGACCGTGACCGCGAGGGCCCGGACGGACACCTCGACAACCGCCTCGTCTGCGCCGGAATGCTGGGCGGTGTTGCGCAGGGCTTCCCGAGTCGCCGACGAGAAGGCCGCGCGCACCTTGGGCGGCAGGGCGAGGTCGGACGTGCCGTCGGCTATGACGCGAAGGCGCCCCCGGCCTCCGGGGAGGTCCAGGGTGTCCAGGAATGCCGCGGCGTCGGTGGACACGGGCACCCGGCCACTCGGCTGCGGTACGCCGCCCGAGACTCGGCGGCGGAGGGCCTCTCCGGCGGCGCGGGCCGATTCCAGGCCGACTCCCTCGCCGACCATGGCCACGGTGCGCAAAGACTGGAGGATCTCGTCGTGGACGACGCGGTCCACCTCGTCCTGGTGGCGCCGATCCGCTTGGGCCGTCAAGGCCGCGGTCCGCTCGGACTCGGCCAGGGCATTCGCCGCCGCGACATCGGCTGCGGCGCGCCGTAAGAGGAGACCCGCGACCCATGCCGTCCCGGTCATCGCCACGAGTTGGCCAGTGCCTGCCCAGAGCTCGCGGTTTCGAGTCAGCCCGGGCAGGCCGGGGTCGGCGACCCACGTGTGCGACCGCACAAAGACGTGCGTCATCAGCACCAGGACGGCCGGGATCCAACCGTTCCTGGGGCGGATCAGGGTGAGGAACGCCAAGGTGGCGATGGTGAGCATGGTCGGCCACCAGGTGTCGGCCAGCCCCGGGCCGCGCCGGGTCGCGTGGGCCGCGAGGTCGAGCCCGGCGATCACGAGACCGGTGACGACCCAGCAACCGGCCTCCCGGCCTCGCCCGGTGCGCAGGACGACGAACATCGTCACGACCGCCGACCCCAGCAGGAGGACGGCAGGCAGGCATCGCGGGTCGTCGAAATCGAGGAAGAGCCGAGCCACGGCCACGCATGCCAGCGTCTCGCCGGCGATGACGACAGCCAGCCCGAGGCGCAGGCCGGAGTCCACGAGAGCGTCCCAGCGGGGGACCCCCGGGCGCAGGCTCTCCACGAGGCCAATCGTAGGCAAGCCTTACCGAGCAAGTAGCGTTAGGGCATGGCCGAATCGGGGCCCGAGGTTCGCCGGGCCGTCATCGGGGGCGCGCTGGTCTCCATCGGCCTTTTCCTGCTCCTGCGGATGGCCGGTCCGGGGAAGCTCCTCGCGCTGCTCTTCATCGCCGCCGGCGCGGTGTACCTCAACAAGGTCGACCCCGCGCGGCTGACCGCCGTCCTCGTCGTGATCGTCGTCGGGTTCGGGTGGGCGGCATATCGCGCCTGGCATCGCTGAATGCCGACGGTCCTGACCCTCAATATCGCCCGCCCTCCGGCGAGCCGCGCGTCGGCGCTGCTGGAGTGGCTCTGGCACCGCCCCGAGGACGTCCTCGTCCTGAGCGAGACCGTGCGCGGCGGCGGCAGCGCCCTCGTGGAGTCCGTATGCCGTGCCGCCGGCCACGGCGTTCACGCCTCCCTCACGCTGCCGGACCGCCCGCTGCCGGACCGCCGGGCCACCCGGGGGGCGTTGGGGGTCACCATTGTCGTCCGGGGCGGACTCGGCTCGCGCCGGATCGACGTCGGCGTCCCGGAGGGTTTCCCCGAGCGGGTGGTGGCGGTCGAGGTGGGGGAGGGATCGGCATACGGCATGGACGGTTGCGTCGGCGAGCCGACCCTGCGGGTGGTTGGCGTGTACGGCCTGGCGAGCGACCCGGTGAGGTATGCCTCGGCGGCCCAGCGACAGCGCAAGCGCGCGTGGCTGCTCGCCTTCTGCTCGTGGGTGGCGACCCTGCCGCCCGTGCCGACCGTCCTCGTCGGCGACCTCAATATCGTCGCCCCGGGCCACGCGAGCGTCCTGCCGTACGTCCTGGCGGAGGAGCGCACGGCATACGACCTGCTGGTGGCGTGCGGGTGGACCGATGCGTATGCCGACACTCACCGCGAAGGGGTCCTCGCCGGCGCGCCCACGTGGGTGGACCACTCCGGGGCCGCGTGCAGGTACGACTATGTGTTGCTCGGTCCGGGGGTGCGCGGGGGCCGGGCCGACATCGAGGCGGTCCCGGCGGGCCTGACCGACCACAGCGCGCTGACCTGGAGGCCCGAGGCGGCATACGGCCCGCGATTTTGTGGGGGAGGAGGCGCCGACTAGACTGGGAAACCGTGTCTTGGCACCACTGTGCCCGGACGCCGTTCCCGGGTGCCACCTGCGCCCAGGAGCGCGGGGCTCGTCCCCGGGTGGGCCCCAGTCCAAGGCGACTGACGGCCCCACACCTCTCGCCGGGCAATCCACCACCGTCGACCGGGCACTGACGCCCCGGACGGCGATGCGTGGGGAGTGCAGGGGGGAGCACCGCCCGACACGCCCGAGTGCGGGGGGTCCGGGCGGTCAGGACAAGGAGTCCTCGCGACGACGCGAAGGACAACGACGATTCGAAGGACGCAGTTTGCCTACCATCAATCAGCTGGTGCGCAAGGGCCGGCAGGACAAGGCCTCCAAGGTCAAGACGCCTGCCCTCAAGGGCTCGCCCCAGCGCCGCGGCGTGTGCACCCGCGTGTACACCACCACCCCCAAGAAGCCGAACTCCGCCCTGCGCAAGGTCGCCCGCGTGCGCCTGACCAGCGGCATCGAGGTCACCGCCTATATCCCCGGCGTCGGCCACAACCTCCAGGAGCACTCGATGGTGCTCGTGCGTGGCGGTCGTGTGAAGGACCTCCCCGGTGTCCGTTACAAGATCATCCGTGGCGCGCTCGACACCCAGGGTGTCAAGAACCGCCAGCAGGCCCGCAGCCGTTACGGCGCCAAGAAGGTGAAGAAGTAATGCCTCGCAAGGGTCCCGCCCCGAAGCGTCCCCTCGTCGTCGACCCCGTCTACAACTCGGTCCTGGTGACCCAGTTGGTCAACAAGATCCTCCTCGACGGCAAGAAGTCGATCGCCGAACACATCGTCTACGGCGCCCTCGAAGGTGTCCGCACCAAGACCGGCACCGACCCCGTGGCCACGCTCAAGCGCGCGCTCGACAACGTCCGGCCGAGCCTTGAGGTCAAGTCCCGCCGTGTCGGTGGCGCGACCTACCAGGTCCCGGTCGAGGTCAAGCCCGGCCGCGCGACGACCTTGTCGCTGCGCTGGCTCGTGGGCTACTCCCGCCAGCGGCGCGAGAAGACCATGACCGAGCGCCTCATGAACGAGATCCTCGATGCCTCCAACGGCCTCGGTGCCGCGGTGAAGCGTCGCGAGGACACCCACAAGATGGCCGAGTCCAACAAGGCCTTCGCGCACTACCGCTGGTGACCACACGCGGACGTATGCCGCGCGCCCACCCGGGCGGGCGGCATACGGACCCGTGGGGGTGAACTCCCCCGACCGGGCACCCGCGGGTCGCGCCGCCAGAGAACCGGCCCCCGAAGGGTCGACCCCCAGATTCGCCCCCAGAAGATCCGCCCAAGAAGATTCGCAAACGAGCGAGAGATAAGACGCAGTGGCAAAGGACGTCCTGACGGACCTGACCAAGGTCCGCAATATCGGCATCATGGCGCACATCGACGCCGGCAAGACGACGACGACGGAGCGCATCCTCTTCTACACCGGTATCACCTACAAGATCGGTGAGGTCCACGACGGCGCCGCCACGATGGACTGGATGGAGCAGGAGCAGGAGCGCGGCATCACCATCACCTCCGCCGCGACGACGACCTTCTGGCACGACACCCAGATCAACATCATCGACACGCCCGGTCACGTCGACTTCACCGTCGAGGTCGAGCGCTCGCTGCGCGTCCTCGACGGCGCGGTGGCCGTGTTCGACGGCAAGGAGGGTGTCGAGCCCCAGTCCGAGACGGTCTGGCGCCAGGCCGACAAGTACGACGTGCCCCGGATCTGCTTCGTCAACAAGATGGACAAGCTGGGCGCGGACTTCTACTTCACCGTCCAGACGATGAAGGACCGGCTGGGGGCGACCCCGCTGGTCATGCAGCTGCCGATCGGCGCCGAGAGCGACTTCACCGGTGTCGTGGACCTGCTGACGATGAAGGCCTTCACCTGGCGTGGTGAGACCAAGATCGGTGAGGACTACACGATCGAGGAGATCCCCGCCGACCTGCAGGCCAAGGCGGAGGAGTACCGCAACGCCCTGGTCGAGACGGTCGCGGAGTCCGACGACGCGCTCATGGAGAAGTATCTCGAGGGCGAGGAACTCTCGATCGAGGAGCTCCAGGCGGCCATCCGCAAGCTGACGATCTCCTCGGCTCTCAACCCGATCTTCTGCGGTTCGGCGTTCAAGAACAAGGGCGTTCAGCCGATGCTCGACGCCGTCGTCGCCTATCTCCCTAGCCCCCTGGACGTCCCCGACATGGTCGGCCATGCCCCGGGCAACGAGGAAGAGCACGTCACCCGCAAGGCCGACGCGAGCGAGCCCTTCGCCGCGCTCGCCTTCAAGGTCGTCTCCCACCCCTTTTTCGGGCGCCTGACTTATGTTCGGGTCTACAGCGGCGAGGTCGTCCCCGGCACCCAGGTGATGAACTCCACCAAGCTGCGCAAGGAGCGCATCGGGAAGCTCTTCCAGATGCACTCCAACAAGGAGAACCCGGTCGACAAGGCGTCGGCGGGTCACATCTACGCCTTCATCGGCCTTAAAGAGACCACCACCGGCGACACCCTGTCGGCCATCGCCGCGCCCGTCATCCTCGAAGCGATGACGTTCCCGGAGCCGGTCATCCAGGTCGCGATCGAGCCCAAGACCAAGGGCGACCAGGAGAAGCTCGGCACGGCCATCCAGAAGCTCGCCGAGGAGGACCCGACGTTCAAGGTCAGCCTCGACGAGGACACCGGCCAGACGATCATCGCCGGCATGGGCGAGTTGCACCTCGACATCCTCGTCGACCGCATGCGCCGGGAGTTCAAGGTCGAAGCCAACGTCGGCAAGCCGCAGGTGGCCTATCGCGAGACGATCCGCCGTGGCGTGGAGAAGTACGACTACACCCACAAGAAGCAGACCGGTGGGTCGGGTCAGTACGCCAAGGTCCAGATCGCGCTGGAGCCGCTGGACACCTCCGAGGGCGAGCTCTACGAGTTCGACAACAAGGTCACCGGTGGCCGCGTCCCGCGCGAGTACATCCCGTCGGTCGACGCCGGAATCCAGGACGCCATGCAGTACGGCACCCTGGCCGGCTACCCGCTCGTGGGGGTCAAGGCGACCCTCCTCGACGGGGCCTATCACGACGTCGACTCCTCGGAGATGGCGTTCAAGATCGCCGGCTCGATGGCCTTCAAGGAGGCCGTCCGCAAGTGCGACCCGGTCCTGCTGGAACCGATGATGGCCGTCGAGGTGCGTACGCCCGAGGAGTACATGGGCGACGTCATCGGCGACATCAACTCCCGGCGTGGCCACATCCAGGCCATGGAAGACATCACGGGGGCCAAGGTCGTCCGCGGCCTGGTTCCGCTCTCGGAGATGTTCGGGTACGTCGGCGATCTGCGCTCCAAGACGCAGGGCCGCGCGAACTACTCCATGGAGTTCGATTCGTATGCCGAAGTGCCGCGCAGCGTCGCCGAGGAAATCATCAAGAAAACCCGGGGTGAGTGACCGGTAGAATCACCGGTCAGACACCCCAGTCAACCCACCACCTGCCGCCGCGCCCGCCCTGGTCGTATGCGGTTCCACAAGAAGAGTCCTGAGGAGGACAGACACAGTGGCGAAGGCAAAGTTCGAGCGGACCAAGCCGCACGTCAACATCGGCACCATCGGTCACATCGACCACGGCAAGACGACGCTGACGGCGGCGATCACCAAGGTCCTGCACGACAAGTTCCCGGACCTCAACCCCTTCACGCCGTTCGACGAGATCGACAAGGCGCCCGAAGAGAAGCAGCGCGGCATCACCATCTCGATCGCGCATGTCGAGTACCAGACCGAGTCGCGGCACTATGCGCACGTCGACTGCCCCGGTCACGCCGACTACATCAAGAACATGATCACCGGTGCGGCCCAGATGGACGGTGCGATCCTCGTCGTCGCCGCCACCGACGGCCCGATGCCGCAGACGAAGGAGCACGTCCTCCTGGCCCGCCAGGTCGGCGTCCCCTACATCGTGGTCGCGCTCAACAAGACCGACATGGTCGACGACGAGGAGATCCTCGAGCTCGTCGAGATGGAGGTCCGTGAGCTGCTGTCCGACTACGACTTCCCCGGCGACGACATCCCCGTCGTCCGCGTCTCGGCCCTGAAGGCCCTCGACGGCGACGCCGAGTGGGGCAAGACCGTCCTGGAGCTCATGGACGCCGTCGACTCCTACATCCCGGAGCCGGAGCGCGACATCGACAAGCCGTTCCTCATGCCCGTCGAGGACGTCTTCACGATCACCGGTCGTGGCACCGTCGTCACCGGCCGTGTCGAGCGTGGCATCCTCAAGGTCAACGAGGAGGTCGAGATCGTCGGCATCCACGAGGGCAACGCCAAGAAGACCACCGTCACCGGTGTCGAGATGTTCCGCAAGCTCCTCGATGAGGCGCGCGCGGGCGAGAACGTCGGCCTGCTGCTTCGTGGTGTCAAGCGTGAGGACGTCGAGCGTGGCCAGGTCGTGGTCAAGCCCGGCTCGATCACCCCGCACACGAACTTCGACGCCAACGTCTACATCCTCGGCAAGGATGAGGGTGGCCGCCACACGCCGTTCTACGACAACTACCGTCCGCAGTTCTACTTCCGCACCACGGATGTGACGGGCGTTGTCCACCTGCCCGAGGGCACCGAGATGGTCATGCCCGGCGACAACACCGAGATGTCGGTCGAGCTGATCCAGCCGATCGCCATGGAGGAAGGCCTCAAGTTCGCCATCCGCGAGGGTGGCCGCACCGTCGGCGCCGGCCGCGTCACCAAGATCACCAAGTAGCCCCACGAGGGGGCTCCGCCCCCGGGTGAGCTGACGCCGAAGGGCGTGGTCCTCGCGAAGCGAGGACCACGCCCTTCGGCGTCCCCACCGGTGGGCTGGCAGCACTTGGCGGTCCTGGCCCAGCGGGCTCTGGCCCGGCGGGGCTTGTCTTCAACTTGAGCACGCCATACGGACTTGAGCACGCCAGACATGGCGTGCTCAAGTCGGTATGGCGTGCTCAAGTTGTTGCGCGTGCTCAAGTTGAGGCCTCGCCGTCCCCAGCGACGATCCGCACCTCCAGTGCGACGAGGAGACGGGCTGGCCGACCGGGGCTCTTCGGCCAGCCGCAGTTCTCGCCGCTCGGCGACAGCCTCGCCGGTTGGGCTCCCGATGGCAGCTCCCGCAGTGGCGAATTGGCCCGGGCGTCAGTAGCCGATCGACCAGTTCGCGAGCAGGCCACGGACATACTGCGCCGGCGCGAAATGCGCCACGGCGTCGTCGATGACGCTGACCAGGCGCACCCCTCGGGTGACGGGCGCATCCAAACGGGTGTCGACGAACTCGTCGAGGTCGGCCTCGGTGAGGCCCTCGACATGGCTCATCGTCGCCGCGACCACCCAGGTATGCCGCGAGCAGGGCGGGATCGGTCACGTGCACCTTGGCGGCGTCCTGGGGGGAGTCCCCGAAGCCCATGGCTTCGGGCGGGCTGGTCGAGAGCAAAGCGTTCCACCCAGCCGGCCGAGCGCGATACCTGCTCGGTGTTCATGTCAGCCGCGGGCCCATGGTGACAACGACTCGAACCAACCTCGGGGGCGGGGCGACACCGCCGTTCGGGCACGACCTGCTGAGCCGGACCACCGATCAACCCAACGGGCGGGGAAAACCGCACGCCGCGGGATCGCGGATCTGGCACGAGACGCTGTCGACAGACGCCCGACTGGGGCGGGTCGGGGGATCCCGGGTTGCCGGACACAGGTTTGGACAGCGCGAGAGAGAGGAAGCTCGACACTGCCGGCAGTGTCACCAAAATCCCCAAGTAGCGCACGGGGATTCGCCCCCGGGACCCAAGCACAGACCCGCCTGGGTCACCCCAGACCCGTGTGGTCATCGGGTCTGCACGAGCGAGGGGCTCCCACGCCGCGGCATACGAGCCCCTTCTGTGCCGCGCGTGCTTGGTGACGTTGACGCAGGTAGTTGCACCGTGACAAAGCTGGCAAGGCCCTTGATCGTGACCGGGGGGGTGTACGCTCGTCCACGCACGCGAAGGTCAAGTAGCGTCAACCTGAGCGAAGGGAAAAGAGACGAGAAGAATCTTTCAACGCGGTCCGGCTCGGTCACTCTTGATCTCTTTGTGTGTAGCGGGTTCCTCGTTGCTTGGATTTGTTGCGGCGGCGTACGCAGTTGATTGGAACTCATCGGGAAGTCCTCTCACGGTTACGGGATATGGATCCACCGGGAAAGGGTATGGGCAGTATTACGTGTCAACAGCGAGTGACGGCACGAAATATCGGAACAGTGCAAGCGTTTGGCTAAACAACGCTGATAATCACAAGGTGTACACGTCGACGGATAACTATGTTAACGCTGGGGTCTGCCTAGCGCCGAAGTATCTGAGTTGCACGCAGAAGTACTATTACTACAGCAATATGCAGTCGTCGCACATCAACGCTGAGGCGTGGACCGTGGCGCCTTCGAAAGCACCCGTGACACCGACGGCAGATTACGCTCGCGGATATATTCAGGTCAAGCTAGATGTGCCCTGGCGAATCGACCCTGAGTCGGGCTACTCGCTTACAAATGGAGTTCCGTACTGAATGCACCGGACCCAGCACAACACAGTCGAGCAACCTGCAAATGGTGCCCCGCTTTTAGTTCTCGACGATGTTGTCTTTGAACGGCGTTCAGGATTCATGCTTGGTCCTTTGACGGTCACCTTCCACCTTGGTGTCTCTGTGGTGCTCGGTCCCAACGGCGCAGGCAAAACGACGCTTTTCGATGTGATTTCCGGGATAGAGAAACCCTCGAGTGGGCGAATAGTAAAGGCCGACGACCAACTTCTCACTGTGGGGTACCTCCCGCAGTTGCCGCGGTTTCCGGAACGCGCGACCCCTCGGCAGTTTTTGGAGTACGTGTGCTGGCTGCACGGGGTTAGCAAGGGAGATCGGAAAGCGGCCGTCAATCGTGCTCTTGATCGAGTGGGTCTTAGCGACCGTGCCGCTGACGGAATAAAGACCCTGTCAGGAGGGATGCAACGTCGGTTGGGAATTGCCCAAGCAATAGTCCATAGCCCTGACGTGGTCCTTTTGGATGAGCCAGCCGTTGGGCTCGATCCGCAACACCGCATCGAATTGCGTAGGGTGCTGCGCGAGTTGGGGCGAGAGGCCATCCTCATCCTCTCCACGCACCTCGTTGATGAAGCCGCGCTTGTTGGGGATCGACTGATCGTACTCTCCGGCGGTCAGTTGGCCTTCTCGGGCACCGGCGCTGAACTGGCTTCACGAGCTTCCGATGACGCCCTGGGGGACACGCCGTTGGAGAAGGCGTTCTCTACGGTTCTCTCGATGCCCCAGGGCAGGCAGTCTTGATGTACGACGTGCGGACGCTCTTTGGGCCGTGGGTGAGCATTGTTATTCTTGGTGCGTACGCTGCAAACTTGACACAGCGAGGTGCTCCATGGCGGGGCGACCCCTTGTGGTCTGTGGAGTGGTTGGCAATCACGCTATTCGTGGTCGGACCCCTGGTATCCGCGGTATCAGCTGTGGATGCCGCCCGTCTGGCGCGTCCTGATGGAGCCTACCTGATAGCGCCGACGAGAAGGCGTAGGCGAGTCTTCATCAGGGCTCTCTTATTTTGCGTTGTCCCGGCAATCGGAATCCATCTTTTCGCTTATCTGTTGACATTGACGTTCGGCCATGCATTGTCTTCACTTGGTGATGTCCTTCTTGGTGCGGCGGTATTGGTGCAGGCGCTGTCCATTTTATGGTTCGGTTTGCTAGGGTCCCTCCTTGGGCGCGTCCTTCCGGTCGCGCTAGCTGGCCTTGTTGGTGGCGTTGCGGCATTTAGCGCGATATACGCCCTCGGCCTCGGCAGTGGCGGCGCGGCAAGATTCGCCCTGCTGAACTTGGGGGGAGCGAGCGTACCCCAGATCGGTTTGCGATACAACACAGTCTATCTACTGCTGCAGACTACCCTTTTCGTCCTCGCGTTGATGCTTTTTCTCGCGGCCCCTATCAAGTATCGTGAAGGACGCCAGTCGATTTCACCCGTCGCCATCCCGTTGGGGCTTTTTGTTGTGGCCGTCATCTGCGCGTCACTTCTTGGCCCCTCCGACAGGAAGTTCGTTGGGCCGCCTATTAGGCCAGACAACTGCCACGGCGTCTCACCGACCATCTGTCTCTATTCCGAACAGTCGCGCGTCGCGGCCTCTGTCGATGGATCATTGCGTCGAATCGTTGTCGCGGCCAAATCGAAGGGCTATGCAGCGTTGGCTCCGGAGCGGATCGAGCAACGGACAAGCGCGTATTGGCCCCCACGCTCGGTCGCGTGGTCTCTTCGTGTCGATCCTGCTGATGTGCGGAAGATCGCATGGGTGCAGGAGCACGCCATGCCGGGTTTGCTCTTGCCAGATTGCGAGGTGCTGAGAAGTCCCGAGCCTCCGCCCGCGCGCTATTTGACCGATATGCGTGATCTTATTGCCACGTGGTCGGTCGTCGCGGGGTTGCCTCCTGTGGAGGATCGGGGCGTCGTTCTTTCTCCTGCGCAGGTGGCTCAAATCCTCGATCGCTGGGAGGAATGTGACCTCTAACCGATTGCGGCCACTCCTCGACATACCGGTCCGGTCCTGGCTTGCCTGCCATGAGTCCGCGCTGGGGGCGCTTCTCCTCGTCCTGGCGTTGGCAGCCTCGTTGGCGTGGTCTTCGTCTGTCTTCGTCGCAGTGGGGCCTATTCGACTAGCCGAGCCCGTGTCGGTATTGCTCCTGGTCCCCACGGTTGGGGGAGTTGGGTCCGCGTTGATCACCGCCAGCCGTTATAACCTGCCCGCGCCTGAGCCATGGTTTTCCATTATTGCTCGTGCCGCTATTGCTATGTGTGCCATGGCGGCGGGAGTCTTGGTGGGACTCGTTGGGGCCTTCGTGGCCGATGACGGCGTCATGTTGGGTGTTCTGCGAAATTCTTTGTTGAGCATCGGCGCGGGACAGGTTGTGGCCTCCCGATTCGGCATCAGCTTGATCTGGCTGCCGTCCTTCGTCGTGGCTCTCGTTGCGATCTTCCTTGGGGCGGAGGAAGGGGATCGGCCAGCTCCCTGGGCCGTGGTTCTCCAGTCACAGGCAACTCCCTTGCAACTCGTGTGCGCGATCGTGATGGCTGGTGCCGGCGTGGTGTCAGTAGCTTGGCCACGGTCGGGCTTCGGCCCGATGCGATAGCACAACGGGCATACCGAGGGATCCGGGGTCGCACGCTGGTGTCAGCTAGCTAATGAACAGGTGCTCACGCCACCGAGAGCAGCGGGCACGACATCCCATCAGCGATCAGCCCTCCCGGACCACCGGCAGGGGCACGATTGTCGACAACGATCTGACTTAAGGGACTCGAAGTCTGGGTCGGAGGAGTACTCACCACCAGCGGCTGCCAGACCCGATTCTTTCAGGGCCGCGGCATCGTCCCTGCTGCCGTTGGTCATGATGACGAAGTCGTCCGCGTCGCGCACGATTCGCCAGTTGCCCAACCGGTGGTAGCGGCGTTTGGCGCGAGCAGTCTGTGTCGACTGGTCACCACCGTCAGCCCACGGGGCAATGACGCCTCGTCCAACACGGACAAGGCGATGTGGCCAGTGGCGGTGAGATGATCCCGCCTTGGGGTGTCCAGGTGCGTGCGGCGGCCTCCAGGCCGAGGCCGGTCAAGACCCTCGGCCTTGAGGAACGCCCGTACCAGCGCCACGGACTGCATCACCGCAGGTCCGCCCCCTGCCGCCCGGACCGACAACGGCAGATGAACAAGCTCAGGCCGGCGGAGTCTGTCCCCAACCTGAGCACGCCGCATCGACTTGAGCACGTCGTGTCTGGCGTGCTCAAGTCGGTATGGCGTGCTCAGGTTGTTGGGCGTGCCAAAGTTGAGGCCTCGCCCGCCCCAGGTCGTCGATTCAGCGTGCCCAAGGTGCTTTCGCGTGCTCAAGTTGGGCCCACCCCGCGTGCTCAAGTTGGACCGACCCCGCGTGCTCAAGGAGGGCCGACGCCACGTGCTCAAGGTGGGGGCCGATGCGGCGGGCTCAGATTCACCCGCGCGGAGGAGGGGCGGCAACACCGATTTGGCCGCACAAACGTGGTCATGGCAAGATAGACCGGTTGCTTGATGCACGTCGCCGGCCCCTGGTGGGCAGGCGACGACTGCTGGTGCCAACGAATCGAACCATCCCGATCTCGGGGCGGGGCGACACACCGCAGAAGCGCGAGCCCCGGCTCCGGCCGGAGACCGACCACCCACCGGTTACGGGAAACCGTATGCCGTCGGGTTGCGGAGCAAGGGCGACACGCCCGACCGCGTGGGTCGGTGTCCGAGGCGGACCACCACGGATTTGTTAGTTGCACGGCGAGAGAGAGACGACCAGAAGATGGCGGGACAGAAGATCCGCATCCGGCTGAAGTCGTATGACCACGAGGTCATCGACTCATCGGCGCGCAAAATCGTCGACACGGTGACCCGCGCGGGCGCGACCGTCGTCGGCCCGGTGCCGCTGCCCACGGAGAAGAACGTCTTCGTGGTCATCCGCAGCCCTCATAAATACAAAGACTCCCGCGAGCACTTCGAGATGCGCACGCACAAGCGCCTCATCGACATCATCGACCCGACGCCGAAGGCCGTCGACTCGTTGATGCGTCTCGACCTGCCGGCGGACGTCAATATCGAGATCAAGCTCTGAGTAGGACCCTGACATGACTCACGCAACTGCGCGCGCCGTCAAGGGCGTGCTGGGCGAGAAGCTCGGCATGACCCAGGTCTGGGACGCCGACAGCCGCCTCGTTCCCGTCACCGTCGTGCGGGCCGGCCAGAACGTCGTCACCCAGGTCCGCAACCTCGAGACCGACGGGTATGCCGCGGTCCAGCTCGCGTTCGGCGCCATCGACCCGCGCAAGGTCAACCAGCCGATGTCGGGGCACTTCGAGAAGGCCGGTGTGACCCCCCGCCGTCACCTCGTCGAACTGCGCACCGCCGACGCCGCCGACTACACCGTCGGCCAGGAGGTCGCCCTCGACACCTTCGAGGCGGGCCAGAAGGTCGACGTCTCCGGCACCACCAAGGGCAAGGGCTTCTCGGGCGTCATGAAGCGGCACGGCTTCAAGGGCGTCAGCGCCTCCCACGGTGCGCACCGCAACCACCGCAAGCCCGGCTCGATCGGCGGCTGCTCGACTCCCGGCCGGGTGTTCAAGGGCATGCGCATGGCCGGCCGGATGGGTGGCGTCCGCCAGACCACCCAGAACCTCACGATCCACGCGGTGGAC
Source organism: Nostocoides sp. (assembly GCA_016702415.1). Taxonomy (GTDB): domain Bacteria; phylum Actinomycetota; class Actinomycetes; order Actinomycetales; family Dermatophilaceae; genus Nostocoides_A. Next base: position 85,232 of record JADJEA010000012.1, on the reverse strand, counting down.
GCCGACCGCGGGCTGCTCCTCATCAAGGGCGCGGTCCCCGGCCCCCGCGGCGGTCTCGTCCTCGTCCGCAGCGCCGCGAAGGGAGCCTGACATGACCGCCAAGGTCCTCGACGTCGCCCTGCCCGCCGACATCTTCGACGTGCAGACCAATGTCCCGCTGATCCATCAGGTCGTCGTCGGCCAGCTTGCCGCCGCCCGCCAGGGCACCCACGCGACCAAGACCCGGGGCATGGTCTCCGGTGGTGGTCGCAAGCCGTATCGCCAGAAGGGCACCGGCCGCGCCCGCCAGGGCTCGACCCGGGCGCCGCAGTTCGCCGGCGGTGGCACGGTCCACGGGCCCCAGCCGCGCGACTACACCCAGCGGACCCCCAAGAAGATGAAGGCCGCCGCCCTGCGCGGCGCCCTGTCGGACCGGGCCCGTCACGGCCGCATCCACATCGTGGAGTCCCTCGTCACCGGTGAGGCCCCGTCGACCAAGGACGCCACCGCCCTGCTCGCCGGCCTGACCGAGCGCAAGAACCTCCTGGTCGTGCTCCACCGCAGCGACATCGTGTCGCTGAAGTCGGTGCGCAATATCCCCAACGTCCACGTCCTCGCCGTCGACCAGCTCAACACCTATGACGTGCTGTGCGCCGACGATGTCGTCTTCACCAAGGCCGCGTTCGACGTCCTCGTCGCCGCCAAGGAGGAGTCCAAGTGAGCACCCTGCAGAAGGACCCCCGCGACATCCTGATCGCGCCGGTCGTCTCGGAGAAGTCCTACTCCCTCCTGGAAGAGGGGAAGTACACCTTCGTCGTCGACCCCCGGGCCAACAAGACGGAGATCAAGATCGCCGTCGAGCGGATCTTCGACGTCAAGGTCGACTCCGTCCACACGATGAACCGCCAGGGCAAGGCCCGCCGGACCCGCTTCGGCATGGGCAAGCGCAAGGACACCAAGCGCGCGATCGTCACCCTCCGCGAGGGCTCGATCGACATCTTCGGTGCGGGCGCCTGAGGAAGCTGAGGTAGACCATGGGAATCCGCAAGTTCAAGCCGACGACGCCTGGCCGTCGCGGCAGCAGCGTCGCCGACTTCGTCGAGGTGACGCGCTCCACGCCGGAGAAGTCGCTCGTCAAGCCCTTGGCGAAGTCGGGTGGCCGCAACTCCAGCGGCCGCATCACGACCCGACACATCGGTGGCGGTCACAAGCGCGCCTATCGCGTCATCGACTTCCGTCGTCATGACAAGGACGGGGTGCCGGCGAAGGTCGCGCACATCGAGTACGACCCGAACCGCACCGCGCGGATCGCCTTGTTGCACTACGCCGATGGCGAGAAGCGCTACATCCTCGCGCCCAACCGCCTCCGCCAGGGCGACACCATCGAGAACGGCCCGTCCGCCGACATCAAGCCGGGCAACAGCCTCCCGCTGCGCAATATCCCCACCGGTACGGTCGTCCACGCGGTCGAGCTCAAGCCCGGCGGCGGTGCCAAGATCGCCCGGTCCGCGGGTGTGCGCGTCCAGTTGGTCGCCAAGGACGGTCCGTTCGCCCAGTTGCGTATGCCGTCCGGCGAGATCCGCAATGTCGACCTCCGCTGCCGCGCCACCATCGGTGAGGTCGGCAACGCCGAGCAGTCCAATATCAACTGGGGCAAGGCCGGCCGGATGCGGTGGAAGGGCAAGCGCCCGACCGTCCGTGGTGTCGCCATGAACCCCGTCGACCACCCGCACGGTGGTGGCGAAGGCAAGACCTCCGGTGGTCGCAACCCGGTCAGCCCTTGGGGCCAGCCGGAGGGCCGCACCCGTCGTCCAGGCAAGGCGAGCGACTCGATGATCGTCCGCCGCCGTCGTTCCGGCAAGAAGCGCTGATAGGAGCCTTTCGAGATGCCACGCAGTTTGAAGAAGGGCCCCTTCATCGACGGCCACCTGCAGAAGAAGGTGGACGCTCAGAACTCCTCGGGCTCCAAGCAGGTCATCAAGACCTGGTCGCGTCGGTCGGTTATCGCCCCCGACTTCCTCGGACACACCTTCGCCGTGCACGACGGCCGCAAGCATGTCCCGGTCTTCGTGACCGAGTCCATGGTCGGCCACAAGCTCGGTGAGTTCGCGCCGACCCGGACCTTCAAGGGTCACATCAAGGACGACAAGAAGGGCCGTCGTCGATGAGCACGGAGAGTCAGATGGAAGCAATGGCGGTCGCCCGGCACGTCCGGGTCACCCCGCAGAAGGCCCGTCGGATCGTCGACCTCATCCGCGGTCGGCAGGCGGCCGACGCCGTCGCCGTCCTCCGCTTCGCGCCGCAGGGCGCGAGCGAGCCGGTGCTCAAGGTGCTCCAGAGCGCCATCGCCAACGCCCGCGTCAAGGCCGACAAGGCCTCCGAGTCGTTCGACGAGCGCGCACTGGTGGTCACCGCGGCATACGTCGACGAAGGTCCCACCATGAAGCGGTTCCGTCCGCGGGCCCAGGGTCGTGCAGGCCGCATCAACAAGCGCACGAGCCACATCACTGTGCACGTCGCGCCGAAGGTCACCGGAAAGGCAGGAACCCGCTAATGGGTCAGAAGGTCAACCCGCACGGCTTCCGCCTGGGCATCACGACCGACCACAAGAGCCGCTGGTTCGCCGACTCCACCAAGGAGGGTCAGCGTTACCGCGACTACGTCAAGGAGGACGTCGCGATCCGGCGCCTCATGGCCAAGGGTATGGAGCGCGCCGGCATCTCCCGCGTGGAGATCGAGCGCACCCGTGACCGGGTCCGCGTCGACATCCACACCGCGCGCCCGGGCATCGTCATCGGCCGCCGTGGCGCCGAGGCCGACCGCATCCGCGGCGAGCTCGAGAAGCTCACCGGCAAGCAGGTCCAGCTCAACATCCTCGAGGTCAAGAACCCCGAGATCGACGCCCAGCTCGTCGCTCAGGGCATCGCCGAGCAGCTCAGCGCCCGCGTGACCTTCCGTCGCGCCATGCGCAAGGGCATCCAGTCGGCCCAGCGCGCGGGTGCCAAGGGCATCCGGATCCAGTGCTCCGGCCGTCTCGGCGGCGCCGAGATGTCGCGGTCGGAGTTCTACCGCGAGGGTCGGGTTCCGCTGCATACGCTGCGCGCCAACATCGACTACGGCTTCTTCGAGGCCAAGACCACCTTCGGCCGGATCGGCGTGAAGGTGTGGATCTACAAGGGCGACATGACCGAGAAGGAGTTCGCTGCGCAGCAGGTCAACGCGCCGCGTCAGTCCCGCGGTCCTCGTCGCGACCGGGACGAGCGCCCCGCGCGCGCCCGTCGTGACGCTGTCGCCGCCGACACCACCGAGGCGAGCGCACCCGCCGCCGAGGCCGTCTCCGAGGGAGCGTGAGGACACGATGCTGATCCCGCGTCGCGTCAAGCACCGCAAGCAGCACCACCCGGGTCGTTCCGGGATGTCGAAGGGCGGCAACGTCCTCGCCTTCGGTGACTACGGCATCCAGGCACTCGAGCCCACCTATCTGACCAACCGGCAGATCGAGTCGGCGCGTATCGCGATGACCCGCTACATCAAGCGTGGTGGAAAGGTGTGGATCAACGTCTACCCCGACCGTCCGCTGACCAAGAAGCCCGCTGAGACCCGGATGGGGTCCGGCAAGGGCTCGCCGGAGTGGTGGATCGCCAACATCAAGCCCGGACGGATCCTTTTCGAGCTGTCCGGTGTCCCGGAGGAGGTCGCTCGCGAGGCCATGCGCCTGGCGATGCACAAGCTCCCGATGAAGACCCGTTTCGTTCGCCGTGAGGGTGGTGACATCTGATGGCCATCGGTTCCAAGGACCTGACATCCGCTGAACTGCGTGGCTTCGACGAGGACCGTCTCGTCGAGGAGTTGCGCAAGGCCAAGGCGGAGCTGTTCAACCTCCGCTTCCAGTCGGCGACCGGCCAGCTGGAGAGCCACGGCCGGTTACGCGCCGTCCGCAAGGACATCGCCCGGATCTACACCGAGATGCGTGAGCGCGAGCTCGGCATCGGTGGGACGGGGGCATGACCGACATGAGCGACAACACCGTGTCCGAGGCAAGCGTGGAAGAGAAGACCAACAGCGTGGAGCGCAACTACCGCAAGACCCGGCAGGGCTATGTGGTCAGCGACAAGATGGACAAGACCGTCGTCGTCCTCGTCGAGGACCGGGTCAAGCACGCCCTCTACGGCAAGGTCATGCGCAAGAGCCACAAGGTCAAGGCGCACGACGAGCAGAACAGCGCGGGCGTGGGTGACCGCGTCCTGATCATGGAGACCCGGCCGCTGAGCGCTGCCAAGCGCTGGCGCGTCGTGGAGATCCTGGAGCGTGCGAAGTGATGACGAGCGAAGCGACAACTCATTACGTCGTTGATGGGCAGTCCGGCGCAGCCGGTCGACGCCGTTACCAGACCGGAGGTCTGAAGTGATTCAGCAGGAGTCGCGTCTCAAGGTCGCCGACAACACCGGTGCCAAGGAGATCCTGTGCATCCGGGTCCTCGGTGGCTCGGGGCGCCGGTATGCCGGCATCGGCGACATCATCGTCGCCGCGGTCAAGGACGCCATCCCCGGCGGCAACGTCAAGAAGGGCGATGTCGTCAAGGCGGTCATCGTGCGGACGACCAAGGAGCGCCGTCGCGCCGACGGCAGCTACATCCGCTTCGACGAAAACGCCGCCGTCATCCTCAAGAACGACGGCGATCCGCGTGGAACCCGCATCTTCGGCCCAGTCGGCCGCGAGCTGCGCGAGAAGAAGTTCATGAAGATCATCTCGCTGGCACCGGAGGTGCTCTAGGCCATGGCCAAGATGAAGATCAAGAAGGGTGACACCGTCCAGGTGCTCACCGGCAAGGACAAGTCCAAGCAGGGCAAGGTTATCGCCGTCGACACCGAGACCCAGCGGGTCACGGTTGAAGGCGTCAACCGGATCACCCGGCACGTCAAGCCGGGCCCGCGTGGCACCGGTGGCCTGGTCGTGCAGGAGGCCCCGATCCATGTCAGCAATGTCGCGGTCCTCGACCCCAGCGACAAGTTGCCGACCCGGGTCAAGACCCGCGTCGAGCAGGTCGAGCGCGACGGCCGCACCAAGAGCAGTCGCGTGCGCGTCGGCGCACGCACCGGTAAGGACATCTGATGAGTGACACCGCCACCAAGCCCCGCCTGAAGGCGCGGTATGCCGCGGAGATCCGCCCCGCGCTGTCGACGCAGTTCTCCTATGGCAACGCCATGCAGGTTCCCGGCGTCGTCAAGGTCGTCGTCAACATGGGCGTCGGCGATGCCGCCAAGGACTCCAAGCTCATCGAGGGCGCGATCCGCGACCTGGCCGCCATCACCGGCCAGAAGCCGCAGGTGACCAAGGCCCGCAAGTCGATCGCCCAGTTCAAGCTCCGCGAGGGGATGCCGATCGGCGCCCACGTGACGCTGCGTGGCGACCGCATGTGGGAGTTCCTCGACCGCCTCGTCTCGGTTGCGCTCCCGCGCATCCGCGACTTCCGCGGCCTGTCCCCAAAGCAGTTCGACGGGCGGGGCAACTACACCTTCGGCCTCAACGAGCAGTCGATGTTCCACGAGATCGACCAGGACCGCATCGACCGCGTGCGTGGCATGGACATCACGGTTGTGACCACCGCCACCAATGACGACGAGGGTCGCGCGCTGCTCAAGGCGCTCGGCTTCCCCTTCAAGGAGAACTGACGATGGCCAAGACCGCCCTGAAGAACAAGGCCGCCGAGAAGCCGAAGTTCAAGGTCCGCGGCTACACCCGCTGCCAGCGCTGCGGCCGCCCGCACTCCGTCTACCGCAAGTTCGGCCTGTGCCGGATCTGCTTGCGCGAGATGGCTCACCGCGGCGAACTGCCCGGCGTCACCAAGAGCTCCTGGTAGGCGGCCCGGGGCACCACCCCCGGCCAACCGACCCCGGAGCACCAGCCGGTGCCCCACCCGCTGTGGCGCGACCCGCGTCGCACCACGAACGGCGCACCATCCCGCACCACCCCGCACCACCCCACCGACCACCTACATCGAAGGTCCGCACACGGCATACGTGGGCAGAAACCGCGGTGAGAGAGGGCTGAGCACGCCCATGACCATGACCGACCCGATCGCGGACATGCTGACCCGCGTCCGGAACGCCAATTCGGCGCACAAGGACGACGTGTCCATGCCGTTTTCCAAGCTCAAGTCGCACATCGCGGAGATCCTCGAGGCGGAGGGCTACATCGCCTCCTGGACCGTCTAGGACGCCGAGGTCGGCAAGACGCTGACGATCAACCTCAAGTACGGCCCCAACCGGGAGCGCTCCATCGCCGGTATGCGACGCGTCTCCAAGCCGGGCCTTCGCGTCTACGCCAAGTCCACCAACCTTCCCAAGGTGCTCGGTGGCCTCGGCATCGCGATCATTTCCACCTCGTCCGGCCTGCTCACCGACAAGCAGGCGGCCAACAAGGGTGTGGGCGGGGAAGTCCTCGCCTACATCTGGTAAGGGAGCGCCGACATGTCTCGAATCGGACGACTGCCCATCGCCGTCCCGGCCGGGGTCACGGTCACCATCGACGGTCAGACCGTCACGGTGAAGGGTCCCAAGGGGGAACTCGCTCACGTCGTCGCCGCGCCGATCACGGTCGCGCAGGGCGATAACGGCGTCGAGGTCTCGCGCCCGGACGACGAGCGGAACTCCCGCTCGCTGCACGGGCTGACGCGCACGCTGATCAACAACATGGTCCTCGGGGTCACCCAGGGATACGAGAAGAAGATGGAGATCGTGGGCACCGGCTACCGGGTCATGGCCCGCGGCGCCAACCTCGAGTTCGCACTCGGGTACAGCCACCCGATCACCGTCGAGCCGCCGGCCGGCATCACCTTCGCCGTCGAGGCCCAGACGCGGTTCTCCGTGCAGGGCATCGACAAGCAGCAGGTGGGCGAGGTCGCCGCCAACATCCGCAAGCTGCGCAAGCCCGACCCCTACAAGGGCAAGGGCGTGCGGTACGCGGGCGAGAAGATCCGCCGCAAGGCCGGCAAGACCGGAAAGAAGTAGTCATGGGAATGATCGTCAAGCGCGGCAAGAGCAAGGCCGCCGCCCGCGGCCGTCGCCACGACCGCCTTCGCAAGCACGTCAACGGCACCACCGACCGTCCCCGGCTCGTGGTCACCCGGAGCGCCCGGCACATCCTCGTCCAGGTCGTCGACGACACCGTCGGCAAAACGCTGGCCAGTGCCTCCACCATGGAGGCCGACCTGCGCACCGCCGACGGCGACAAGACGGCCAAGGCCAAGCGGGTCGGCGAACTCGTCGCGAAGCGGGCCAAGGACGCCGGCATCGACGCGGTCGTCTTCGACCGTGGCGGCAACAAGTACCACGGCCGTGTGGCCGCCGTCGCCGACGGCGCCCGCGAGGGAGGCCTGAACCTCTGATGCATTCGACCAGCACGATCGTCAATCCTGTCGAGATGAGGAACATCTGATGCCCGGACCCCAGCGTCGAGGCACCGGCGCCGCCGACCGTGGCGACCGGACCACCGAGCGCGGCGAGCGTCGCGGACGTGACGGCGACCGCCGCGACAACCGTCGCGACGCCGCCGAGAAGAGCCAGTACCTCGAGCGCGTGGTGACCATCAACCGCGTCGCCAAGGTCGTCAAGGGTGGCCGCCGCTTCAGCTTCACCGCGCTCGTCGTGGTGGGCGACGGCGACGGCACCGTGGGCGTCGGCTACGGCAAGGCCAAGGAAGTCCCGTCGGCGATCGCCAAGGGCGTCGAGGAGGCCAAGAAGGCCTTCTTCCGCGTGCCGCGCATCCAGGGCACGATCCCGCACCCGGTGCAGGGTGACGCCGCCGCCGGTGTCGTCATGCTGCGCCCGGCCGCTCCCGGAACCGGCGTCATCGCCGGTGGCCCGGTGCGCGCCGTCCTGGAGTGTGCGGGCGTGCACGACGTCCTCAGCAAGTCGCTCGGCTCGGCCAACTCCATCAACATCGTCCACGCGACGGTCGCGGCCCTCAAGGGTCTCGAGCGTCCCGAGGCCGTCGCGGCCCGCCGCGGTCTGCCGCTCGACGAGGTCGCACCGGCCGCCATGTTGCGCGCCCAGGCCGCAGGGAGCGGTGCGTGATGGCACGGCTGAAGGTCACCCAGAAGAAGGGCATCGTCGGCGAGAAGCACAGCGCGCGGGAGACCCTGCGCACGCTGGGCCTCAAGCGCATCGGTGATGTCGTGGTCAAGGAGGACCGCCCCGAGATCCGGGGCATGGTCCGGACGGTCCGCCACCTGGTGGTCGTCGAGGAGGTCGAGTGAACATGGCCGAGCAGGCCGACAAGGGCACCAGCACGCACGCGCTGAAGGTCCACCACCTGCGTCCCGCTCCCGGAGCCAAGACCGCCAAGACCCGCGTGGGTCGTGGCGAGGGCTCCAAGGGCAAGACCGCCGGTCGTGGCACCAAGGGCACCAAGGCCCGCTACCAGGTCCCGGCGCATTTCGAGGGTGGCTCCACCGCCATCCACATGCGCCTGCCGAAGTTGCGTGGCTTCAAGAACCCGTTCCGCACGACCTACCAGGTCGTCAACCTCGACCGGATCTCCGCGCTCTACCCCGAGGGTGGCGCGGTCACCGTCGCCGACCTCGTCGCCAAGGGCGCGGTCCGGGACGGGCAGCCGGTCAAGGTGCTCGGCACGGGCGAGATCACGGTCGCGGTGCAGGTCACGGCGGACGCGTTCTCGACCAGCGCGAAGGACAAGATCGAGGCGGCCGGCGGGAGCACCGCCACCGCCTGAGAGTTGTCGCCGCCACGGGGAGGGGCGCCGCGCGTGCGCGCGTGGCAATCCCCGCCGGTGGTCCGTATGCCGTGAGGTGAGGCCGCGAAGGAACTCGCCTCACGGCATACGTCGTTAGACAGCCGGTCGGTCCGTTTCCGGGCACGAGCACCTTCTCGGGTATCGTGCAGCGGCGGGCCGAACCGCCCACATCTGCACATCCAGCGGGCCCCACCCCGGCCCGCCCATGGAGGGGACCAGTTTGCTCACCGCCTTCGGCCGCGCGTTCCGGACACCGGACCTGCGCAAGAAGCTGCTCTTCACGCTGGGGATCATCGTTCTCTATCGGCTGGGCTCGCACGTCCCGACCCCGGGCGTGAGCTACCCGGCGATCCAGCAGTGTATGAAGAACGCCCCCAACACCGGCTTCCTCGGCCTGGCCAACCTGTTTAGTGGCGGCGCGCTGCTCCAGCTCTCGATCTTCGCGCTCGGCATCATGCCGTATATCACCGCGAGCATCATCGTCCAGCTGCTCACCGTGGTCATCCCCCGGTTCGAGACCCTCAAGAAGGAGGGGCAGACCGGTCAGGCCAAGATGACGCAGTACACGAGATATCTCACCATCGGTCTCGCCATCCTCCAGAGCGCCACGCTCATCACGTTCGCGCAGAATCCCACCGCGCTCTTCGGCCCCACCTGCACCAACATCCTCGTCGACGACAGCATCCCGACCATCCTCATCATGGTGCTGACGATGACGGCCGGCACCGGCCTGATCATGTGGCTCGGCGAGCTCATCACCGACAAGGGCATCGGCAACGGGATGTCGCTGCTCATCTTCACCTCGATCGCCGCGCGGTTCCCCGTCTCGCTGTGGCAGATCAAGAAGCAGCAGGGCTGGTTCACCTTCCTCGTCGTGATCGCGCTCGGGTTCCTCATCATCGCGCTGGTCGTCTTCGTCGAGCAGAGCCAGCGGCGCATCCCGGTGCAGTACGCCAAGCGGATGGTCGGCCGGCAGATGTACGGCGGGACCTCGACCTATATCCCCATCAAGGTCAACATGGCCGGCGTCATCCCCGTGATCTTCGCCAGCTCGTTGTTGTCGTTGCCGATGATGATCGCGCAGTTCAACTCCGACCCGGCCAACCCGGCCGGGTGGGTGCGCTGGATCGACAACAACCTCGTCCGGGGCGACCACCCGATCTACATGATCCTCTACACACTTCTCATCCTCTTCTTCACCTTCTTCTATGTGTCGATTACGTTCAATCCGGAGGAGGTCGCGGACAACATGAAGAGGTACGGCGGCTTCATCCCGGGCATCCGGGCCGGGCGACCGACGGCGGAGTACCTTCAGTACGTCCTGACCCGGATCACGGTGCCCGGCGCCATCTACCTGGCGCTGATCTCCCTCATCCCGCTGATCGCCTTCAAGCTGATCAACGCCAACCAGAACTACTTCCCGTTCGGTGGCACCTCCATCCTCATCATCGTCGGTGTCGGGTTGGAGACGGTCAAGCAGATCGAGGCCCAGCTCCAGCAGCGTCACTACGAAGGGTTCTTGAGGTAAGCGACATGATGCGGTTGATCATCTTCGGCCCCCCCGGTGCCGGCAAGGGAACGCAGGCCTCGCGGATCGCCGAGCGCTACGGCATCCCCGCCATCTCCACCGGAGACATCTTCCGGGCCAATATCAAGGCGGAGACCCCGCTTGGCCTGCAGGTCAAGGAGATCATCGCCAGCGGTGGTTATGTCGGCGACGAGATCACCAATGTGATCGTCGACGACCGCCTCTCCCAGCCCGACTGCGCGCCGGGCTTCCTGCTCGACGGCTACCCGCGGACCGCCGACCAGGTGGGTGCGCTCGATGAACTCCTCGCCGGCCGCGGCGGCGAACTCGACGCCGTCCTCGAACTCACCGTCGACGACGAGGTCGTCGTCGACCGGCTGCTCAAGCGGGCGGCGATCGAGGGCCGGGTGGACGACACCGAGGAGGTCGTCCGGGAGCGGATGGCGATCTATCACGCCCAGACCGCCCCCCTTGCCGCGATGTATGCCGAGCGAGGCCTCCTCGTGCAGGTCGACGGGCTCGGCGAGGTCGACGAGGTCAGCGCCCGCATCGGCGCTGCCCTCGACACGCGGGTCCACTGAGTTCGTGACGGAGTCGATGAGATCCGGTGGCGCGCGTGTTCCGGCGTGAGCGCATCGAGGTCAAGACGCTTGACGAGGTCCGCGCCATGCGGGTCGCCGGGATCGTCGTGGCCGAGTGCTTGGCGATGCTGGAGCAGGCGGCCGTCCCCGGACGCACGACCCTCGACCTCGACGCCCTCGCGGAGACGTTCATCCGCGACCACGGCGGGCGACCGTCGTTCGTCGAGGTGCCGGGATATCGGCATACCCTCTGCACGTCCGTCAACGACGAAATCGTCCACGGCATCCCCGGGAAGCGGGTCCTGCACTCCGGCGACGTCGTGTCCATCGACTGCGGCGCCATCGTCGAGGGGTGGCACGGTGACGCGGCGATTTCCGTCATCGTCGGCGGCCACGAGGCCGGGCGCCCCGAGGACGTCGCGCTCGTCGAGGCGACCGAGGAGTCCCTCTGGGCCGGGATCGCGGCCCTGACGGTCGGGCGCGGTCTGTATGCCGTGGGTGCCGCTGTCGAGGACAGCATCACCAAGGCCCGTGCCAAGGACGGGTACAAATATGGGATCGTCGAGGACTACGTCGGGCACGGCATCGGCCGGGAGATGCACATGGAGCCGAACGTCCCCAACTACCGGGTTCGCGGCAAGGGGCCCATCGTCCGCAACGCCTCCACCGTGGCCATCGAGCCGATGGTCACCCTGGGTGACCAGGCCAACCGCGTGCTCGACGACGAGTGGACGGTCGTCACGCTCGACGGCTCGCGTGCCGCCCACTGGGAGCACACGGTCGCGGCGCATGCGGGTGGCTTGTGGGTCCTGACCGCCCTCGACGGCGGCGTGGGCCGGCTCGGGGCGCGGATCTCCCCGCTCTGAGGACCCGGTCTCACGTCGGCCGGCGGATCGGTCGGGCGTCTGGACGTCGGCTTGACGGTCCCGGAACGCCGGTTACCCTGACACGCATGGTGCTGCCACGCACGTCCGCCACCGCTGTGGCCGTCGACCCGGCCGGTGTTCTCGCCTTCCTCGATGCCGCCGATCGGGCCGGCCTGGAATTGCATTCGGTGATGATGGCGCGTCGGGGCCAGGTCTTCGCGGAGGGCTGGTGGGAGCCGTATGCCGCGGACACCGTCCACCTCGGCTACTCCCTCAGCAAGTCCTTCACTGCCACGGCCATTGGGGTGCTCGTCGACGAGGGCCGGGTGGGGCTGGACGACCCGGTGGTCGGGTTCTTCCCGTGGATCGACGCTTCGGACGTGACGCCCGGCTACGAACGTCTCCTGGTTCGCCACTGCCTCTCGATGACGACCGGCCACACCGAGGACATGTGGACGCCGACCCTGGTCGCGCCGGACGACGGCCGCGGCGACCCCGATCCGGCTGTGCGCCGCATCCTGGCCCTTCCCCTGCCCGCGGAGCCCGGGACGGTCTTCACCTACAACCAGGTCGCGACCTACCTCCTCGGCGCGATCATCCGGGCGGTCACCGGCGGCGACATCCTCGACCTCCTTCGGGCGCGCGTCTTCGGCCCGCTGGGGTGGGGGGAGGCGGCGTGGCACAGCACGGCATACGGCGCCCAACTCGGGTTCAGCGGCATCCATGTCACCACCGAGACGATCCTCGGGCTGGCCCAACTCCATCTCGACCACGGGGTCGGGCCCGATGGACAGCGCATCCTCTCGCAGACGTGGGTCGAGGAGGCGACCCGGGGGACCGGCGCGCCCCGGGCGGTCCCCGATCCCGAGGCGGGACCGGACTGGAACGCCGGCTACGGCTTTTCCTTTTGGCAAGCCCGGCACGGGTATCGCGGGGACGGGGCCTTCGGTCAATATGCGATCGTCCTGCCGGAGGAGGAGATCGCGATCGCGATCACCTCCGAGGTCGACGATATGCAAGCGGTGCTCGACCTGCTCTGGACGCACGTCCTGCCGGCCGTCGACCGACCGGGCACGCCGGCGGGGGAGTCCGCTCTCCGCAGGAGGCTCGGCATACTGGAACGACCGCCCCTGGCCTCGACGTCGGTCGGTGAGGACGGGACCTGGGCGATGACGGACGCATTCGGGTTGGGGCAGGCGCGGGGCTCGGTCTCGGTCAGCCGGGCGGTTGGCGGCTGGCTGGTCACCCTCGACGGGAGCCTGGGGGAGCGGCCCGGTCGGATCGCGTTGACGGTCGGCGATGGGGCGTGGCTTCCGGGGGAGCTTGTGGCCGATGGCGCCCGGCTGCCGGTAATGGCCTGCGGGAGTTGGACGGGGTCGGACTTCGCCGCCGACATCCGCCTGGTGGAGACCCCGCACACCATTCGGCTCCGCACGCGCGGGGACGGCGCCGCCTTCTCCTGGCGCTATGTCCCACTCAGCGGGCCCTGGCCGTTCGCGCTCTCGGTTCACCGGGAGGAGGCGTGAAACTCGACGCGACCGTGGTGCTGCCACCGGCAGCGGTGACCGAGTTCGTCCGGCGGGCGGAGGCGGACGGTGTCGACGGCCTCATGCTCGCCGAGATGCAGCACGAGGTGTTCGTCGGGCTCACCATCGCGGCGCTCGCCAGCGCCCGGCTAGACCTGACCAGTGGGGTCGCCATTGCCCTGGCCCGCAGCCCGATGACTCTCGCCCAGCAGGCGTGGGATATCCAGAGCCTGTCCGGCGGACGCCTGCGCGTGGGGCTGGGTTCGCAGGTCAAGGCCCACATCACCAGCCGGTTCAGTCTGCCGTGGGACAAGCCCGCGCCCCAGATGCGCGAGTTCGTGCTCGCCGTCCGGGCGATCTGGCGCTGCTGGCAGGAGGGCGTGCCGCTGCGGCACGCGGGGAAGTACTACCGGCACTGGCTGATGACCCCGGCATTCAATCCGGGGCCGATCCCGTCGGGCCCGCCGCCCATCCTGCTCGCGGCGGTCGGCAAACTCATGCTCCGGGTCGCGGCCGAGGTCGCCGACGGCCTGATCACGCATCCCCTGACCAGCCCGGAGTATCTCGCCGACGTCATCACCCCGACCGTGCGCAGCCACCGCGAGACGGACGCTCCCTTTGAAATGTGCGCCCAGGTGCTCGTGGCCAGTGGCCACACGCCCGAGGAGGTCGCGGCCGCCCGGGCGGCTGTCGCCGGCCAGATCGCCTTCTATGCCTCCACCCCGGCCTATCGCGCGGTCTTGGACCATCACGGGATCGGCGGTCTCGGTGAGGAACTCGGGGAGTGCGTCCGCCGGGGCGAGTGGCAGACGATGGGGCAGCGCATCGACGACGACGTCTTCGACCTCTTCGCCGTCTCCGGTGACATTCAGACGGCCGGGCGTGCGCTGTATGCCCGCTGCGCCGGCCGGGTGGACCGCATCGGGGTCAATCTGCCGATGGGGGCCGATCCGGTCCTGGCATTGGAGGTCCTCGCCGCCGCCCGCCGGGCCGAGGCGGAATCTTCCCCGGCGACGGGGCGTTGACCCGGGCGTTCGTCACTCTCCATCGACGATCTCGCCCCACTTCCACGAGAGGCACCGCCCCCATGGCCACCCGCGCCGTCACCCTCGCCGACATCCAGTCGACGGTGACCGACAACGACATCGTCCTCCTCGACTTCTGGGCCGCATGGTGCGGGCCGTGTCGGCAGTTCGGCCCGGTCTTCGAGAAGGCGTCCCAGGAGCACCCGGAGATCGTCTTCGGCAAGATCGACACCGAGGCCGAGCAGGAGTTGGCCGGGCACCTCGGCATCACGTCGATCCCGACGGTCATGGGCTTCCGGGAGGGCATCCTGGTCTTCAACCAGCCCGGCGCCCTCCCCGCCTCCGGCCTGGCTCAGGTCATCGACACGATCAAGGCGCTGGACATGGACCAGGTGCGCGGCCAGCTGGCTCCCCGGGGCTGAGGTCCCCATGGCCTGAGGCCCACCCGGCGGGGTGGGTCGCAGGGCGGCCTGCCGCGCGTGTCACGCAACCGGGAGGGCGCGGCATACGTCACCATGGCAAGACCACCCCAGCCGTGTGCGGGTGGTGCCGTTGGTGACTGGGGAGGGGACGAGTGCGATGGACCGGGCAGCGGCGACGGACCGGGCGCGGCGGTGGGCGGGACCGGCATACCGGCGGGTGAAACGCGAGTGGCAGTGGCGGCGCTGCGGCGCCGATCTCGACCTCACCACCGCGGAACCCGAGGGGTTCCCGTATGTGGTGATGCGGCATACGACCCCGATGCTGCGCCAGCTCCAGGGCCTGCCGATGCAGTTGCAGCACAACAAGATCACCAACCTACGTCTGGCGGCCGCCCCCCTCGACGGGCGAGTCGTGGGGCCGGGGCAGCGCTTGTCGTTCTGGCGGTTCGTCGGCAACCCGACTGCCCGGCGGGGGTTCCTCGACGGCGTCGTCCTCGACGACGGGGTCCTCCGGGCCGGCGTCGGCGGCGGTCTGTGCCAGCTGACCAACCTCCTCTATTGGATGACGATCCACACGCCGCTGACCGTTGTGGAGCGTTGGCGGCATACGTATGACGTGTTCCCCGACAACAACCGGACCCAGCCCTTCGCCTCCGGGGCGACCTGCGCCTATCCCTCCCTCGACCTCCAGATCGAGAACCGCACCGACGCGGCCTTCCGGCTCGGGGTGACGGTGGGGGAGACCCACCTGTCGGGGGCGTGGACCAGCGACCGGAGGCCGCGGCATACCTATCGGGTGTATGAGGCCGCGCATGTGATCACCACGGAAGGTCCGGGGATCCATATGCGTCGCAACATTATTCGCCGTCGTGTCATCGACGCCCACGGCGTGGAGATCGGGGACGAGTTGGTCAGCGAGAACCACGCCCAGATGATGTACGAGCCCTTCCTCCCGCCCGCCCCGGTGCGCGCGGGGATCGAGTCCTGACCCGCCGGGCCAGTGAATCCCACTCTCGCCACCCGACGTGGGAGCCGGATTGTCGGAGCCGATGGGTAGCATCGCGAGGCGACGGCGCGGATCGGACCGAGAAGGACCGAGCCGGCCGGGGGGGCCCCCCCCCCCCCCCCCCCCCCC
Organism: Nostocoides sp.; assembly: GCA_016702415.1. Taxonomy (GTDB): domain Bacteria; phylum Actinomycetota; class Actinomycetes; order Actinomycetales; family Dermatophilaceae; genus Nostocoides_A. The sequence continues at coordinate 69,416 of JADJEA010000012.1, read as the reverse complement.
CCCCCCCACCCCCCCCCCCCCCGCCCGCTCCCCCCCCCCCCCCCCCCCCCCCCCCCCCCCCCCCCCCCCCCCCCCCCCGGGCCCCCCCCCCCCCCCACGCCCCCCCCCCCGCCCCCCCCCCCCCCCCCCCCCGCCCCCCGCCCCCCCCCCCCCCCCCCCCCCGGCCCCCCCCCCCCAAAGCCCCCCGCCCCCGCGCCCCCCCCCCCGCCCCCCCCCCCCCCCCCCCCCCCCCCCCCCCCCCCCCCGACCCCCCCCTCCGCCCCCCCCCCCCGGGCCCCCCCCCCCCCCCCCCCCCGGCCCCCCCCGCCCCCCCGGCCCCCCCCACCCCCCGCCCCGGCCGCCCCCGGCCCGGGCCCCCCCCCCCCCCCCCACCCCCCCCCCCCCCCCCCTCGACCGGACCGGCCTGGAACACCAAGCTGGACGAGCAAGCGTTCCTCAACGCCCGGGATACGACGCGATACTGAGGGCCCGTGCGAACGAGGTTGACGATCTGTGCCTGCGGATGGTCCGCAACGGCCAGCTTCGACGGCGCTCTGGTCGCTAGGCCCGGCCCTCACTGTCGCCGCTCCCGCACCAGCACCGATTTCGGGGCCGGCCTCCCTCTCCCGTATGATGAACCGTCGGTCACGTGTGCGCATGCGCTCTCGCGTCTGCTTCACGGGCCGATTTCGTATGACCGGTCCCAACCACAGCGGGACCGGTCGCCAACCAGGGAACGACGGAGGATATGGCCAAGAAGGACGGGGTCATCGAGGTCGAGGGCACGATCGTCGAGGCGCTCCCCAACGCGATGTTTCGCGTGGAGCTCACCAACGGTCACAAGGTTCTCGCCCACATCTCGGGCAAGATGCGCCAGCACTACATCCGGATCCTCCCCGAGGACCGGGTCGTGGTGGAGTTGAGCCCTTATGACCTGACTCGTGGGCGCATCGTTTTCCGTTACCGCTAACCGCAGGACCCGCACGTCGCCCCCGGCGCGCGGGACGCCGATCGAGAAAAGACCGAGGCAATGAAGGTTCAGCCGAGCGTCAAGAAGATCTGCGACAAGTGCAAAGTGATTCGCCGTCACGGGCGGGTCATGGTGATCTGCGAGAACCTGCGCCACAAGCAGCGCCAGGGCTGATCACCCGCACGGTCGCGGACCGACCGACACGCACAACTCCATCGCAGCACTGCAGCACCCGACCCCCGCATTCGGCGGGACGTCACCCCCGGCCCGGAGGCCGGGGACGGGAGCGCACGGCATACGGACGCCGTGACCACCACGCCCCCGACCGGCGCTGCATCACGACCTCCGGACGACAGAAAAGGAATGCCACCACATGGCACGTCTTGTTGGAGTCGACCTGCCGCGCGACAAGCGCGTCGAGGTCGCCCTGACCTACATCTTCGGTGTGGGTCGCACGACGTCGAAGCAGGCCCTGGCCGCGACGGGTGTCGACCCGTCGACGCGCGTGAAGGACCTCGTCGACGACCAGCTGGTCGCCCTTCGTGACTACCTCGAAGGCAATGTCAAGATCGAGGGTGACCTCCGCCGCGAGATCGCCGCCGACATCCGCCGCAAGGTCGAGATCGGCTCGTATGAAGGCCTGCGCCACCGCAAGGGCCTCCCCGTTCGCGGACAGCGGACCAAGACCAACGCGCGCACCCGCAAGGGTCCCAAGCGCACCGTCGCCGGTAAGAAGAAGGCTGGTAAGTAATGCCTCCCAAGGCTCGCGCGACGGCCAAGGTGCGTCGCAAGGTCAAGAAGAACGTCGCCGTGGGTCAGGCCCACATCAAGAGCACGTTCAACAACACGATCATCTCCATCACCGACCCGACCGGGGCCGTCATCTCCTGGGCCTCCGCCGGCCAGGTCGGCTTCAAGGGCTCCCGCAAGTCCACGCCGTATGCCGCCCAGATGGCCGCCGAGGCCTGCGCCCGCCGCGCCATGGAGCACGGCATGCGCAAGGTCGACGTGTTCGTCAAGGGTCCCGGCTCCGGCCGTGAGACCGCGATCCGTTCCCTGACCGCTGCCGGGCTTGAGGTGGGCGCCATTTCGGACGTCACCCCCAGCCCGCACAACGGTGTCCGCCCGCCCAAGCGCCGGCGCGTCTGAGCCTGCCCGAACGGAGATCTGAACACTCATGGCTCGTTACACCGGCCCCATCACCAAGAAGTCCCGTCGCTACAAGCTCGACCTCGTCGGCGGCGACAAGGGCTACGAACTGCGCCCCTTCCCCCCGGGTCAGCACGGCCGTCGGCGGATCCAGGAGAAGGAGTACCTGACCCAGCTTCAGGAGAAGCAGCGCGCCCGCTTCACCTACGGCGTCATGGAGAAGCAGTTCCGTCGCTACTACGAAGAGGCGGCAACCCGCCCCGGCAAGACCGGTAGCAACCTGCTGACCATCCTCGAGTCCCGGCTGGACAATGTCATCTATCGCGCCGGGCTCGCCCGGACCCGCCGCCACGCGCGTCAGCTCGTCAGCCACGGTCACTTCGAGGTCAACGGCAAGCGCGTCGACGTCCCGTCCTACCGGGTCGAGCAGTTCGACATCATCACGATCCGCAAGCAGTCCGTGGAGTCCTTCCCGTTCCAGCTGGCGCGGGAGACGTATGGCGAGCGCCCCGTCCCCGCCTGGATGCAGGTCGTCCCGGGCACGCTGCAGATCCTCATCCACCAGTTGCCCGTCCGTGAGCAGATCGACACTCCGCTCACCGAGCAGCTGATCGTCGAGTTGTACTCCAAGAACTAGTGCATTCCCGTATGCCGCGGGCCCCCCTCGGGTGGGCGCCGCGGCATACGGGGTTCACGCCGCGCACGGCGGACCGATGCGGTGCGCGGGGCCGGACCACCCGGCATACGTGATCGTCAAATAGCGGTCGATCGCGGGAAAGAAGAACACAGTGCTGATCGCACAGCGTCCCGTCCTCAACGAGGAGGTCGTCGCCGACAACCGGAGCCGGTTCGTCATCGAGCCGCTCGAGCCCGGATTCGGCTACACCCTCGGCAACTCCCTGCGCCGCACGCTCCTGTCGAGCATCCCCGGCGCCGCCGTGACGAGCATCCGCATCGACGGCGTGCTCCACGAGTTCTCCACGATCCCCGGGGTCAAGGAGGACGTCACCGAGATCATCCTCAACATCAAGGGTCTCGTCGTGTCCTCCGAGGAGGACGAGCCCGTGGTGATGTACCTGCGCAAGCAGGGCGCCGGCGCCGTCACGGCCGCCGACATCGCCCCGCCGGCGGGCGTGGAGATCCACAACCCCGACCTCCACATCGCGACCCTCAACGACAAGGGCAAGCTCGAGATGGAGCTGACCATCGAGCGTGGTCGTGGCTATGTCTCTGCCCAGCAGAACAAGTCCGGCGACCAGGAGATCGGGCGCATCCCGGTCGACTCGATCTACTCGCCCGTCCTCGCCGTGACCTACAAGGTCGAGGCGACCCGTGTCGAGCAGCGCACCGACTTCGACAAGCTCATCGTCGACGTCGAGACCAAGAACTCGATGTCCCCGCGCGACGCGATGGCCTCGGCCGGCAAGACCCTGGTCGAGCTGTTCGGCCTTGCGCGCGAGCTCAACATCGAGGCCGAAGGCATCGACATGGGCCCCTCGCCGACGGACGCCGCGCTCGCCGCCGACCTGGCGCTGCCGATCGAGGACCTCGACCTGACCGTCCGGTCCTACAACTGCCTCAAGCGCGAGGGCATCCACACCGTCGGCGAACTCGTCTCCCGCAGCGAGGCCGACCTGCTCGACATCCGCAACTTCGGCACCAAGTCGATCGATGAGGTCAAGGCGAAGCTGCACGGCATGGGCCTGGCCCTCAAGGACAGCCCGCCCGGATTCGACCCCGGCGCCATGTCCGACGGTTATGACGACTTCGACGAGGACGACGACCTGTCCTTCGCCGAAGACGAGCAGCTCTGAGCGACCTTCACCACTAGGAGATAGACATGCCTTCCCCCACCAAGGGTCCGCGTCTCGGCGGCGGTCCCGCGCACGAGCGGCTGATCCTCGCCAACCTCGCCACCGCGCTGTTCGAGCACGACGCGATCACGACGACCGAGGCCAAGGCCAAGCGCCTGCGCCCGCTCGCCGAGCGCCTCGTCACCTTCGCCAAGCGCGGTGACCTCCACGCCCGCCGCCGGGTGATGACCGTCGTCCGCGACAAGAGCGTCGTCCACCGGCTCTTCGTCGAGATCGCGCCGGACATGGCCGCTCGCGAGGGTGGATACACCCGGATCGTCAAGATCAGCGCGCGCAAGGGTGACAACGCGCCCATGGCCGTCATCGAGCTGGTGCGCGAGCCGGTCTCCGCCAAGCCCAAGCGTGCTGTCGTCTCCGAGGCCGAGGGCGCCACCAAGCGCGCGGCCAAGGACAAGGCGAAGGCCGACAAGGCTGCTGCCCCGGCGGCTGAGCCGCAGGATGCTCCGGTTGCGGATGCTCCGGTCGAGGACGCTCCCGTGGTCGAGGCTCCGGTCGCGGACGCTCCCGTCGAGGATGCTCCCGTGGCCGAGGCTCCGGTTGCGGAGGCTCCCGTGGCCGAGGTCGAGGACACGCCGTCCGCCTCAGTGGTCGCGGACCTCGCCGACGCCGAGCCGGTGGCCGCGACCCAGGCGGCCGGTATCTCCGCGCCTGTCGACGCGGCACCCGCTGCCGCCGAGGCTGCTCCGGCCGAGGCAACCGAATCCGGTGCCGCCCCTGCGGCCGAACTCCCGGCGGGCGCCGTCGCGGCGAACGCCGACGGCTCCGCCCCCGAGGGCTACTCCGTGAAGGGCAATGCCGACAGCGGCCTCTACCACGTCCCCGGTTCGCAGTGGTATGACGCGACCGAGGCCGAGTTCTGGTTCGTCGACGCCGCCGCCGCGGAGGCCGCCGGCTTCAAGCCGGCCGGTGGTGCCGCCAAGCAGCAGGTCCAGGACGCACCCGTCGCGTTCGTCGAGGCGGAGTACGGCAAGGGCTCGGCCGAGCCGACTGCCGACGGCTCCGCTCCCGCGGGCCATGACATCAAGGGCAACAAGGACTCGATGCTCTACCACGTCCCCGGCTCCCAGTGGTATGACGCCACCGAGGCCGAGGTCTGGTTCGACTCCACCGACGCCGCCGAGGCGGCGGGCTTCCAGCCCGCCGGTGGTGCCGCCAAGCAGCACGTCGACGACGAGGCCTGAGCACACGGCATACGGCATGACACCGGCCCCGCGGGAACTGACCCCGCGGGGCCGGTTCATTCCCTGGTTCTTGGACGAGCGGGCGGTGCTCTAGCCTGCCCGTGTGCCCCGGTTGCGGATCGATCTTGCCTACGACGGGACGGCATTCTCCGGGTGGGCAGCCCAGCCAGGGCTGCGGACGGTCGAGGCTGAGTTGAGCGCGGCGGTGTCCCGCATCCTGCGGCTGAGCGAGCCCGCCCGGATCGTCGTGGCGGGCCGGACGGACGCGGGGGTGCACGCGCGGGGGCAGGTCGCGCATACGGACGTCCCCGACGAGGCGTATGCCGCTGTGCCCGGTCGCGCTGCCCGCCCACCCGAGGAGGCCGCGACCATCCGCCTCAACGCCGTGCTCCCGGACGACATCGTCGTCCGACGGGTCACGCCCGCGCCGCCGGGATTCGACGCGCGGTTCTCCGCGATCTGGCGCCGTTATCGCTACCGGATCTGTGACGAGCCGCGGGCGCTCGACCCACTGCGCCGCCACGACACCGTCGTCGTGAAGGAGCGACTCGACCCGGACGCGATGATCGCTGCGGCGCGAAACCTATTGGGGCTCAATGACTTCGCGGCCTTCTGCCGCCGTCGGGAGGGGGCGACGACGATCCGCACTCTCCTCGACTACACCTGGACCCGCGAGCCCGACGGGATCGTCGCGGCAACGGTCCGGGCCGACGCGTTCTGCCACTCCATGGTCCGGGCGCTGGTCGGCGCCGTGCTCCCGGTTGGCCTTGGGCGCGCCGAGGTGGGGTTCCCCGCGGAGGTGTTGCGGGGCGGCATACGGGATCCACGGGTGAAGGTCATGCCGGCCCACGGGCTGTCGCTGGAGGAGGTCGGTTATCCCGCGGACGCGCTGGTGGCCGCTCGGGCGCAGGAGGCGCGCAGCAGGCGCGCCTGAGGTGAGGCGAAACTCTCGCTGGACAGCGTTCGGCCGCGCGGGCGCGCCTCGATAGGGTGGGCAGGATCGGCGAGGACGCCCGATGACGATCGCGGACGCCCGACGTGCCTTGACCCAAGGAGTGAGGATGCCCGATTCCGCAGCGCCCACGATGTCGTTGGCCGGTGACTTCCCGGCCCAGACCCACGAGGCGTGGCAGGCCCTGGTGGCCGGCGTCGTCAACAAGTCGAAGGCCGAGGATGCCAAGCTGAGCCCCGCCGACGCCGAAGCGAGTCTGCGCTCCACGCTTCCCGGTGGGCTCGAGATCGACCCGCTCTATCTGCGGCCCGAGCAGCCGCCGGCCCTGGGCGTGCCCGGCGCGATGCCGTTCACGCGCGGACGCGGCGTCCGCCCCGCCGATGTGCCGTGGGACGTCCGGCAGTTCCACGACGATCCCGACGTCGCGGCGACGCGTGCGGCGGTGCTCGACGACCTGGAGCACGGCGTGACCTCCGTGTGGCTTCAGGTCGGCGCGGACGGCCTTGCGGCCGGGGACCTGGCCGAGGCGCTCGCCGACGTCCAACTCGCACTGGCGCCCGTCGTGGTCTCCTCGGTCAGTGACCAGGTCGAGGCGGCCGACGCTCTGCTCGCGGTGCTCGCCGCAGTCGAGGGTGCCACGGGCAACCTCGGCCTCGATCCGCTCGGTGTCGCCGCGCGCACGGGTGCGGCCGCCGACCTGGGGGGGCTCGCGGCATACGTCACCAAGGCGCGGGCGCTGCCGGGCGTGCGGGCGGTGACCATCGACTCCCGCGTCTACCGGGACGCCGGCGCGAGCGCCGTCGACGAACTCGCGTATGCCGTCGCCACCGGCGTCGCCTACCTGCGCGCCCTCGCCGCGGACGGGATATCCCCGTCGGATGCGTTCTCCCAGATCGAGTTCCGGGTCTCGGCGACGGCCGATCAGTTCCTGACCACGGCGGCCGTGCGAGCCCTGCGCCGGCTCTGGGCACGGGTCGGCGAGGTCGTCGGCGTGCCCGAGAGCGACCGCGGGACGCGGACCCACGCCGTCACGGCGCTGCGGATGTTCACGCGCGACGACCCGTGGGTCAATGTCCTCCGCTCGACGCTCGCGGCCTTCGGCGCCTCGGTCGGTGGGGCCGATGCGATCACCGTCCTGCCCTATGACACCGTCGCCGGTCTGCCCGAGAAGTTCTCCCGGCGCCTGGCCCGCAACACCCAGATCGTCCTGGCGGATGAGGCCAACGTCGGCCGCGTGACCGATCCCGCGGGCGGGTCCTGGTATGTCGAGTCGCTCACCGACGATCTCGCCGTGGATGCGTGGACGGTCTTCCAAGAAATCGAGGCCGCCGGCGGTATGCCGGCCGCCCTCGCCGACGGCGTCGTCGCCGGTCGCATTGCGGCCACCCGCGACGAGGAGGCCGCTCGGATCGCCAGCCGCCGCGAGCCGCTGACCGGTGTCAGTATGTTCCCGCTGACTACCGAGACCCCGCTGACGCGGACATCGCGCGCCGCTGTCTCCGGCAATGGCCTTGTGCCGCAGCGTGATTCTCAGGTCTATGAGGCCCTCCGCGATCGCGCGACGGCGTATGCGGCGCGAACCGGCGCCGCCCCGGCGGTCACCCTCGTCGCCCTGGGCAGCCGGCGCGACTTCGGTGCCCGCGAGATGTTCGTGACCAATCTGCTCGCCGCGGGCGGGGTGGTGGCGACTACCGTCGAGGGCGCGTCGGCCGCGGGGGGTGGGGATCGGCATACCGACGTGGTCGTGGTGGCGAGTTCCCCCAAGGGGTATGCCGCGCACGCCGCCGACGCCGTCGCGACCCTGCGCGCCGCCGGTGTCGAGACGGTCTACGTCGCCGGGCGCATGCGCGAACTCGGGGACACGGTGGTGGACGGGGAGATCTACGACGGCATGGATGTCGTCGCCTTCCTCTCCGGCCTCCTCGACAGACTCGGCGCCCCGGCGGAAGGAGACCCGCGATGACGACCATTCCCGAGAGCTTCGCCGCTGTCCCGTTGACGGGGCACGCGACGACCCAGGCGGGCTCAACGACCCCGGCGCCGAGCGCCGACACGAGCCAGATCTGGCGGACGCCGGAGGGCATCGACGTCAAGGCTCTCTTTACAGAGGCCGACCTCGAGGGTCTCGACTTCCTCGACACGATCCCCGGTGCCCCGCCGTACCTGCGCGGGCCGTACCCGACGATGTATGTCAACCAACCCTGGACGATCCGGCAGTATGCGGGGTTCTCCACCGCCGAGGAGTCGAACGCCTTCTATCGCCGCAATCTCGCTGCGGGACAAAAGGGTTTGTCGGTGGCCTTCGACCTGGCCACCCACCGCGGCTACGACTCCGACCATCCGCGCGTCCAGGGTGACGTCGGCATGGCCGGTGTCGCGATCGACTCGATCTACGACATGCGCACGCTCTTCGAGGGCATTCCGCTCGACCAGATGTCCGTGTCGATGACCATGAACGGCGCGGTCATCCCGATCCTCGCGCTCTATGTCGTCGCGGCCGAGGAGCAGGGCGTGGCACCCGAGCAGCTGGCCGGGACCATCCAGAACGACATCCTCAAAGAGTTCATGGTGCGCAACACGTATATCTATCCGCCGACCCCGAGCATGCGGATCGTTTCCGACATCTTCGCCTACACCAGCGTCAAGATGCCGCGGTTCAACTCGATCTCGATCTCCGGCTATCACATGCAGGAGGCCGGGGCCACGCAGGATCTGGAGCTCGCCTACACCCTCGCCGACGGGGTCGAATACATCCGCGCCGGCAAGGCCGTCGGACTCGACGTGGACAAGTTCGCGCCGCGGTTGTCCTTCTTCTGGGCGATCGGGATGAACTTCTTCATGGAGGTCGCCAAGCTGCGGGCCGCGCGCCTCTTGTGGGCGCGACTGGTCAAGGAGCAGGGCGCGCAGAACCCGAAGTCCCTCTCGTTGCGCACCCACAGCCAGACCTCCGGGTGGTCGCTGACCGCGCAGGACGTCTTCAACAATGTCGTGCGCACGTGCATCGAGGCGATGGCCGCGACGCAGGGGCACACCCAGTCGCTGCACACCAATGCCCTCGACGAAGCCATAGCTCTCCCAACGGATTTCAGCGCTCGCATCGCCCGCAACACCCAGCTGGTGATCCAGCAGGAGTCCGGGACGTGCCGGACCATCGACCCGTGGGCGGGATCGGCATACGTCGAGCGGCTCACGCACGACCTGGCCGCGCGGGCCTGGGAGCACATCGAGGAGGTCGAGGCGGCCGGCGGCATGGCCAAGGCCATCGAGGCCGGTATCCCCAAGATGCGCATCGAGGAGGCGGCCGCCCGGACCCAGGCCCGGATCGACTCGGGCCAGCAGCCGGTCATCGGCGTCAACACCTATGTCGTCGACGGTGACGAAGAAATCGACGTCCTCAAGGTCGACAATGCGGCCGTCCGGGCCCAGCAAATCGCCAAGCTCGAGCGGCTGCGCGCGGAGCGCGACGAGGACGTATGCCGCGCCGCCCTCGCCAAGTTGACCGCCGCCGCCCGCGAGTCGGACGGGACACTGGAGACCAACCTCCTCGCGTGCGCGATCGACGCCGCTCGAGCGATGGCGACCGTGGGCGAGATGTCGTCGGCGATGGAGGAGGTCTTCGGCCGCTACACGGCGCAGATCCGTACCATCGGGGGCGTGTATTCCGCCGAGGCAGGGGACGACGAGGGCGTCAAGACCGCCCAGCAGTTGGTCGAGGAGTTCGAGGAGGCCGAGGGCCGCCGCCCGCGCATCCTCGTCGCCAAGATGGGCCAGGACGGTCACGACCGTGGCCAGAAGGTCATTGCGACCGCCTTTGCCGACCTCGGGTTCGACGTCGACGTGGGCCCGCTCTTCCAGACCCCCGCCGAAGTGGCGCGCCAGGCCGTCGAGGCCGACGTCCATATCGTCGGGGTGTCCTCGCTCGCGGCCGGACACCTGACCCTGGTGCCGGCGCTGCGGGCGGAGCTCGACGCCCTCGGGCGCCAGGACCTCATGATCGTCGTCGGTGGGGTCATCCCCAGCCAGGACTTCGCGCAACTGCGTGAGTCCGGCGCGGACGCCATCTATCCGCCCGGCACCGTCATCGCCAAGGCAGCCGTCGACCTCATCAAGGATCTCCGGGCGCGCCTGGATGCATGAGGGCCCGATACTCGAAAACCCGATGCCCGAGAACCGGATCCGTGACGGCCGGATGTGTCATGGCGGGATGCCTTTGAGTGGCCTGTGTCGGGACGGAGGTGGCGTGCGGTGAGACCGGCGGTCGATGTCGGCGGCCTCGTCGAGGGTGTGTTGGAGGGCCGGCGGGCCCAGGTCGCCCGGGCGATCACTCTGGTGGAGTCTTCGCGCCCGGATCACCGCGATCGGGCCAGCGAACTGATCACGGCGATCACGCCGCATACGGGACGCTCGGTCCGCGTCGGAATCACCGGCGTCCCGGGGGCGGGGAAGTCGACGTTCATCGACGCGATGGGGGTGCGGCTGATCGAGCGCGGCGCCAAGGTCGGTGTCGTCGCCGTCGACCCCTCCTCCCGCCGCACCGGAGGCTCCATCCTCGGCGACCGCACCCGGATGGCCGAGCTGACCGCGCGCGAGGAGGCCTTCGTCCGGCCGTCACCGAGTGGGAAGCACCTCGGTGGTGTTGCGCGCGCGACCCGCGAGTCGATGCTCATCCTCGAGGCGGCCGGCTTCGACGTCCTCATCGTCGAGACCGTCGGCGTCGGGCAGAACGAGATCGCCGTCTCGGAGATGGTCGACACCTTCCTGCTGCTGACCCTCGCCGGGGCTGGCGACCAACTCCAGGGGATCAAGCGCGGCATCCTCGAACTCGCCGACGTCATCGCCGTCAACAAGGCGGACGGCGACGGTGAAGGACGCGCCCGGGTGGCGGCGCGCGACCTCAGCGCCGCCATGCGGCTGATGTTGCCCGGCAAGAACGTCCGCCGTCCCCCCGTACTGACCTGCTCGGCCCAGACCGGTGCCGGTCTCGACGAGGTGTGGCAAGCAGTCCTCGACCATCGCGCCCACCTCGAGGCCGAGGGCTCGCTGGCCGCTCGGCGCGCCCAACAGCAGGAGGACTGGATGTGGGCGATGGTGGACGCCCACCTGGAGGAGGGGGTACGGCATACCCCCTCGGTGCGACCGGTCCGGGCCGAGATCGAGGAGGCCGTCCGGGTGGGGGAGTTGTCCGCCGTCGACGGTGCCGCCCGGATCCTCAGCCTGTATGCCGCGGACCTCGCCGCCCGCTGACCGGCTCACTCCCGCGTTTCTCCACCTCGGGCGCGCCACTGCCTGACCCCACCGCACCACCCCACCGGATGACCGCCGATGGTGGCGCGTGTCCGGAGCCTGGGCCGCGGGCCTACCCGGGGTCGGCGGGGGAGGTGGACTCGACGAGTCCGACGCTCCCGTCCGGGGAGACGGCCGTGTCGTCGAAGCGCAACAGCGTGATCCGGTGGTTGTCCATCTCCAAGACGGTGAGGCGACCGCCGTCGAGGGCGACGGTGTCGCCGGGGTCGGGGACGCCGGCATACAGCTTGTAGAAGAGACCACCCAGGGTGACGTAGTCGTCGTCCTCGGGGAACGGGAACTTGATCCGGTCCTCCAGGTCGGCGATCCGCATCGACGCCTCGATCTCGTAGGAACTGCCTTCGAGTTTGCGGATCTGTCGGGACTGGCGCGTGAACTCGTCCTCGTAGTCTCCGACGATCTCCTCGAGGATGTCTTCGAGGGTGATGATGCCCTCGGTCCCGCCGTATTCGTCGATGACGACCGCCAGTTGCTGCCGGGTCCGCTTGAAGTCGGCGAGGAGGGTGTCGAGCGTCTTGCTGTCGGGGACGAAGAAGGGCGGCTTGGCGAAGTCCTTGACGCGCTTCTTGCTCGCGTGCTTGAAATCGTCCGAGCCGCTGTGCTCGGCGACATAGGTGAGCAGTTCCTTGATCGCCACCACCCCGGTGATCTTGTCGAGGCTGTCGACATAGACCGGGAAGCGCGCGTGCGGGATGTCGCGGAAATATCTCAACGCGTCGCCCAGCGTGGTGTCCTCGGCGAGGGCCCGGATCTGGGTGCGGGGGACCATCGCATCGCGGACGCTCTGCTCGTCGAGCTCAAAGACGCCACGGATCATCTCGGTCTCGCCCGGATCGAGCAGACCGTCCTTCTCGCTGGCCTCGAGGATCATCCGGATCTCCTCGACGCTCATCGTGAAGTGACTCTCGCCGTGGCCGGCGACATTGCCCTGCCCGGACAGGCGCAAGAGCAGGTCGGAGGCCCACTTCATGACGGCGATGAGCGGACGGAAGGTCAGATAGAGAACGTTGATGAACTTGCCGACGCTCAGGCTGAGGGGCTCGGCTCGGTGGAAGGCGAGGACCTTCGGTGCCAGTTCGCCGCCGACGATGTGGACGAAGGAGACGACGATGAAGCCGATGACATAAGAGACCAGATGGGCCGTGTGATGGAGGGTGTCGTGGTCCCCCAGAGCGGTGAAGACCCGCACCACATAGGGATCGAAGAGGATGTGCAGTGTCTCCATCCCGACCGCCCCGAGGCCGAGGGAGACGAGGGTGATGCCGATCTGGGTCACCGAGTAGAACCGTTCCGGCTCCTCGTGCAGGAGCCGGACCGTCTTGGCCCGGCCATTGCCGTCCTCCGCGAGTTGGCGGATGCGGCTTCGGCGAGCGGAGGAAATCGCGATCTCCGATCCGACGAAGAACGCATTGCCCGCGACGAGCAGGAGGATGACGACCAGTCGGATCCACAACGGCAGGTCGCTCATGAACAGCGAGTGTACGAGCGGTGAACACACGGCGACGGGTCCGGCCCGGCGCGGGGCCCGAAAACCGGGTGCCGTCATCCCTCGGCGTGGGCCATGATGGTCGATCGTGGGTCATGTCGAGGTCACCGGGATCGAGGTCACGCTGCCGGACGGCCGGCCGCTGCTGCGCGACGTCAACCTGCGCCTCGGTGAAGGGTCCAGGACCGCGCTGGTCGGCCCCAATGGAACCGGCAAGACCACGCTCATCCGGGTGATCGCCGGGGACCAACGGCCTGACGACGGCACCGTCGTTCGCTCCGGCGGGCTGGGCATCATGCGGCAGTTCATCGGTCAGGTCCGCGACGAGTCCACCGTTCGCGACCTGCTCCTGCTGGCCGCCGCCGGGCCGGTGCGCCGGGCCGCGGCCGAGATCGACCGGACCGAGCTGCTGATGATGGAGCGCGACGAAGAGGCCGATCAACTCGCCTACGCGCAAGCGCTGGTCGACTGGGGCGACGTCGGCGGGTATGACGTGGAGACTCTCTGGGACGAGTGCACCACGGCGGCGTTGGGCACGGCATACGAGAAGGCGCAGTGGCGCAAGGTGACCACGCTCTCCGGCGGGGAGCAAAAACGCCTTGTCCTGGAAGCACTCTTGCACGGTCCCGAGGACGTCCTCGTCCTCGACGAACCCGACAACTACCTCGACGTGCCGACGAAGCGATGGCTCGAGGAGGCGCTGGTCGGGTCGCCGAAGACCGTTCTGTTCGTCAGCCACGACCGCGAGTTGCTCTCCCGGGTCGCCACCCGCATCGCCACACTCGAACCCAACCCCGCCGGCGCAACCGTGTGGGTCCACCCCGGCGGATTCGGGACGTATGCCGAGGCCCGCGCCGACCGCAACGCACGCCTGGAGGAGGCGCGTCGCCGCTGGGACGAGGAGCAGGCCAAGCTCAAGGCGCTCGTGGTGATGTACCGACAGAAAGCGACCTACAACTCCGGTATGGCCGCGCGGCTCCAGGCCGCCCAGACACGGTTGCGCAAATTCGAGGAGGCGGGACCACCGGAGCGAGTTCCGTTGCGCCAGAACGTCCGGATGCGCCTGACCGGGGGCCGCACCGCCAAACGCGCTGTCATCTGCGAGAGTCTCGAACTGCGGATCCCGGCCGGGGAGGGGTCGACGGAGCTGATGCGGCCCTTCGACGCCGAACTCTGGTTCGGCGAACGGGTCGCCGTCCTCGGATCGAACGGATCCGGCAAGTCCCACTTCTTGCGTCTCCTGGCAGCCGGGGGCTCCGTCCCGGACGCCGAGCACCAACCGGTCGGTGATCTCACGCCCGCGCCGGTGGCCCACACCGGCTCGGCACGCCTGGGGTCGCGGGTGCGGCCGGGATGGTTCGCCCAGACGCACGACCACGCGGCGCTCGATGGCCGCACGCTGCTGGAGATTCTCCATCGCGGGGACGAGCACCGGCCCGGCCGGACCCGCGACGAGGCCTCGCGCGTCCTCGACCGCTACGGGCTAGCCCGGGCCGGGGAACAGTCCTTCGAATCCCTCTCAGGTGGTCAGCAGGCGCGCTTCCAGATCCTCCTGCTCGAGCTCAGCGGCGCGACCCTGCTCCTGCTCGACGAGCCCACCGACAACCTCGACCTGCACAGCGCCGAGGCGCTCGAGGACGCTCTGGACACCTTCGAGGGGACCGTCGTCGCGGTCACGCACGACCGCTGGTTCGCCCGGCAGTTCGACCGGTTCCTCGTCTTCGGCGCCGACGGCCGGGTCTACGAGTCGCCCGAGCCGGTTTGGGACGAGGGCCGGGTCGCGCGCCGGCGGTAGCGTGCTGGGGTGATCCGCCGCCGTTCCCTCGTCCTGGTCCTGATCGGTCTCCTGGTCGGGACCCTTCTGGCGTATGCCGCCACCCGCACCACGGGAGGTGGCGGCTCGGGCACCGCCGGCGCCTCGGGCGCGTCGGGGTCAGAGTCGCCCGGGTCAGGCGCGGCCGGGTCGGGGTCGTCGGGGGCAGGAGCGTCCGGCTCGGGTCCGGTCCACCTGTCCGCAGCGGAGGTCGCGACCCTCGCGCGCCGGGTGGCCACGCCCCGGCACGAGAGCTTCTACTTCGTCATGACCGACCGATTCGCCAACGGGGACAAGGCAAACGACACCGGCGGGCTGACCGGGGGACGGTTGGTGACCGGCTTCGACCCGACGGACAAGGGCTTCTTCCACGGCGGCGATCTCGCCGGCCTGGAGAGCCACCTCGACTACATCAAGGGTCTGGGGACCACGGCCATCTGGCTGACCCCGTCCTTCGTCAACCGGCCCGTCCAGGGCAGCGGCGAGGACGCGAGCGCGGGTTATCACGGCTACTGGATCACCGACTTCACCCGGATCGACCCGCATTTCGGAGACAACGCCCAGATGCGAAGGCTCATCGCCGCGGCCCACGCCAAGGGGATGAAGGTCTACTTCGACATCGTCACCAACCACACGGCCGACATCATCGACGCCAAGCGGGGGATCCACGCCTACATCACGAAGGCGGACGCGCCATACAAGACCGCCGACGGGACGGTCTTCGACGATGCGGCCGTGGCCGACTCCGCGGATTTCCCCGCGATGAATCTCGCATCCTTCCCCTACACACCGGTTTTCCGGAGCAAGGCGGATGCCACCGCGAAGACGCCGGGCTGGCTCAACGATCCGACGCTCTACCACAACCGGGGCGACTCGACCTTCGAGGGGGAGTCCTCGACCTATGGGGACTTCGGCGGCCTCGACGACCTGTTCACCGAGAACCCGAAGGTGCTCGAGGGGATGATCGCGATCTACGAGAAGTGGATCGACCTCGGTATCGACGGTTTCCGCATCGACACCGTCAAGCACGTCAATATCGGCTTCTGGCAGAAGTTCGGGCCCGCCCTCATGGACTACGCGCAGGCGCGGGGCAAGACCGACTTCTTCATGTTCGGTGAGGTCTACGACACCTCGCCCGCGGCGATGTCGGAGTACTCCACCGTCGGTCGGCTCCCCGCCACCTTGGACTTCGGATTCCAAAGCGCTGCCGTCGATTTCGTCTCCGGTCACCCGCCGACAGTGCTCCACGACCTGTATGCCGCGGACGGCGACTACCTCGACGCCGACTCCAATGCGTATGCGCTGACGACCTTCCTCGGCAATCACGACATGGGCCGGATCGGGTCCTTCCTCGTCGGGGCCGCGGACGACGACGCCGACCTGCTCAAGCGCGACGAGTTGGCGATGTCGCTGATGTATCTCACCCGTGGCCAGCCGGTGACGTACTACGGGGACGAGCAGGGGCTGATCGGCTGGGGCGGCGACAAGGACGCCCGTGAAGACCTGTTCGCCACCAAGGTGGAGCAGTACGCCACCGAGCGCGTCATCGTGGGCACCCCGGGCGCGCGCGATCGGTTCGACGCCACCTCGCCGCTCTACCGGCATATCGCGGCACTCACCCAGCTGCGCGCCGCCAATCCCGCTCTCGCCGACGGCATCCAAATCGAGCGCTATGCCGCCCAGGACGAGGGGGTCTACGCCTTCTCCCGGATCGACCGCGACACCGGGGTGGAGTACCTCGTCGCGGCCAATAACGCCAAGACCGAGCAGCGGGTCACCATCCCGACCGCGTCGAAAGGACTGTCGTTCAGCGTTATTCGTGGTTCCGGGGGCGGTATGGCGGGGGCGGACGGACGGGTGGAGATCGTCGTGCCGCCGCGGGATGTCGTCGTCCTCAAAGGCGCAGGCCCGATCCCGCCGCCGGCCGCGGCGCCGAGCGTCACCCTCGACGCGGGACAAGGCGCCCTGAGCGGATTGGCCAAGATCGGCGCGAGCCTCGCCGGTGACACCCCCGCGGAGGTGACCTTCGCGGTGCGGAAGGCGGGGACCGCGAACTGGACAGTCCTCGGGACGGACGACAACGCGGCATACGGCCTGTATGCCGACACCTCCACCCTCGATCCCGGCACGTACGACCTCGTCGCGGTCGCGCGAACTCTCGACGGGAAGACGAGCTACGGCTCGGCCGCGGTCACCGTCGCGGCGCCGCAGTCGGCGGGCGAGGCGATCACGGCGCCGGGCAGCTACCAGAGCGAGGCCGGCTGTCGCGCCGATTGGACACCCGATTGTGCCGCAACGACTTTGACGGACCCCGACGGGGACGGCAGGTATTCGCTGACCGTGACCGGGCTGCCCGCCGGGACCTACGAGTTCAAGATCGCGATCGGCGGATCGTGGGACGAGAACTACGGCGCGGGCGGCACCAAGGACGGCCAGAACATCCCGTTCACGGTCGCCGCCGGCCAGAAGGTGACGGTGACCTTCGACGCCACGTCGCATCAGGCGACGGCGACGGCGTCGTGACCCGCGTCCTGTGTGCGGGGCTGGTGACGGTCGACCTCATCCATCGCGTCCGCCGGGTCCCGGCCGGCAACGAAAAGCTCTTTGACGAGGGGCAGGCGTTGTCGGTCGGAGGTCCCGCCGCCAACGCCGCCCGCACGGTCGCCGCGCTCGGGCTCGAGGTGCGGCTGGTCGCGGCATACGGCATCTCGCCGGTGACCGGGTTCGTCCGCGAGGTGCTGGCGGGGGAGGGCGTGGAGTGGATCGACCCGCTCGCCGGGTCGGTCAACCCCACGCCGTTGTCGTCGGTGCTCGTAACCATCGAGACCGGGGACCGTGCCGTGATCGCGGGCGGAACCCATTCCCAGGCAGTCCCATTGGCCAGTCACGAGTGGCTCGATGGGGTGGATGCGGTGCTCCTCGACGGGCACGGCGTCGGCCTGCCCGCGCCCGTCGCGGCCGGAGCGCGGGCGCGCGGCATCCCGGTCGTGCTCGACGGCGGCAGCTTCAAGGACGGCATGACGGACTGCCTGCCCGACGTCGACCTCGCCCTTCTCGCGGGGGACTTCCAGGCGCCCGGCGGCGCCGATCCGATCACCTGGGCGCGGTCGGGCGGCGCCAGGTGCGCCGGAGTCACCCGCGGGGGTGAGCCGATCCTCCTCGACCCCGGAACCGGGCTGTGCGACATACCGATCGACGCGGGTCCGGTGATCGACACCCTCGGTGCCGGCGACGTCGTCCACGGGGCCGCCGCGGCCGCGCTCGCCGTTGCCGGGGGGAGGCCGGTCCCGATGCGGGCGGTCGTCGCGTATGCGGCGTCCGTCGCCACAGCGTCGGTCCGTCATCCCGGCGCGCTGGGCTGGGCCGACGACGTCGGTGTCCGGCACCGACTGCGCGCCGCGCTTGCCGAGTTCGCCGACTGATCTCGTTGCGGCGGGCCGGTCGGGTGACGCCCGGGGTGGAGGACAATCGGTCGTATGCCGCGTGCCCACCCCCCCGACCGCGGCCCGGCGACCCGCCCCACCCCGCCCGGGCTCGCCGGTACCATCCGGGAGCGCTGGGATCTCCTCCTCGTCATCGCGGCCGGCGGCGCCCTCGGCAGCCTCGGGCGATGGGCCCTGGCACAGGCGTTCCCGCACGGGCGCCGCGGCATACCGGCTGCGACGTGGACCGCAAATCTGGTGGGGTCGTTCGTCCTCGGGGGGCTGCTCGTCCTGGTGACCGAGGTCTGGCCACCGCGCCGATATGTTCGGCCCTTTCTCGGGGTCGGGGTGCTCGGCGGGTTCACGACCTTCTCGACCTACATGCTCGATGCCCACACGCTCGTGGACGCCGGCGCCGCAGGGCGGGCCGCGGCATACGTCCTCGGCACGCTGGTCACCGGTCTGTTCGCCTGCTGGGGCGGCATCGCCCTGACTCGCGCAACGGTCCGAACTCAGCGAGATCGCCTGCGTCGCAGCCCTATCGCCAAGGAGAAGCCATGACACTCCTCATCGTCTCCTTGGCACCGAGGATCCGCGCGTTCCTCCCCGAGGTCGAGGACCTGGTCCGTGAGGGCCTGGTGATGATCGACCCGGTCGAGGTCGTGGAGTACTCCACCCGGTCGGACGGCGCGTGACCGTCCTCTTCGTCCTCCTCGGCGGCGCCCTGGGGGCCCCGCTGCGCTATCTCCTCGACCTGCACATCCAGGCGCGGCACGACAGCGTCCTGCCCTGGGGCACCCTCGCCGTCAACGTGCTCGGGTCTCTTGTCCTCGGCGTGGTCGCCGGGTTCGTCGCCGTCAACCCCGGGCACCAGTGGGTCGCAGCGCTGGTCGGGACGGGCCTGTGTGGGGCGCTGACGACGTTCTCGACCTTCAGCTACGAGACCGTCCGGCTCCTTCAAACCGGGTCGTATGCCGTGGCCGCCCTCAATACCGTCGCCAGCCTGAGTGCGGCCTACACCGCCCTGGTCGTGGGTATTCGTCTGGCCGGGTGACGATGCGGCGCGTGCCAGGATGGTCCGATGCCGAGCACCCCCACCGCGAACGGTTCGATTCCTCTCGACCGCGAGGGCATCGCCGCCCGCCGCACCCGCCTGGAGGAGGCTCGCGAGGCGCTGAAGAACCACTTCGTCGGAATCGACCGCATCATCGACGAACTCTGCGATGCCGTCATGGTCTGGTATGTCGCGCCGGAACTGCTCACCCGACCCGTGATCGTCAACCTCTGGGGCATGACCGGAGTGGGCAAGACTGACCTGGTCCGTCGCCTGGTCCGGGCGCTCGACATCACCGATCGCTTTGTCGAGATCGAGCTGAGCAATGCCGACAGCACCACCTGGCACAGCTCGGTCGTCTCCCGGCTCAGTGAGTCCGGGGCGCTCGAGGGACGCCCCACCTTCATGCTCTTCGACGAGATCCAGCGCTTCAATACCCTTGACCACGAGGGCAATCCGGTGCCGAACACGAAGTTCAGCGACTTCTGGGAGTTGCTCAGCGACGGTCGCCTAGCCCGCCGGGAGAATCCCGACCTGCAGTACTTCATCGCCTCGCTCTCCTACAGTGCCGCCGACCTGGCCCGCCGTCGCAAGGCCGGCGAGGAGATTCCCGACCCCACGATCGGGATTTGGCAGGCGAAGGAGTTGAAGTCGGTGCTGCGCCTGACCGACGATCTCGAACAGCTCGCGGCGCTGACCCCGGAGCAGGCACTCGTCCGCGCTCGGGGGGCGCAGGCGATGAAAGTCGTCTACGAGCCGATCGACTGCTCGCGCAGCCTCATCCTCGTCTCCGGCAATCTCGATGAGGCCTTCACGATGGCGACCGCCGGCGCGGAGGCGGACGTCGACGCGGACTTGTTCGCGGCATACGCCGAAAAGGTCACCGTCGTCGACATCAAGACGGCCTTGACGCGACGCTTCAAACCCGAGCAGGTTGCGCGCTTCGGCAACACCCACTTGATCTATTCGTCCCTGCGGCAGAGGGACTTCGTCGAGCTCATCCAGCGCGAGGTCGACCGCGTCCGGATGACGGTGCGTGACCGATTCGGCGTCGAGGTCCTCGTCGATCCGAGCGTGAACGCCCTCATCTATCGCAATGGTGTCTTCCCGGTGCAGGGTGTCCGCCCGGTCTTCTCCAGCGTCGCCGACATCCTGGAGAACAATCTCGCCAAGCTGCTCTTCCGCGCCGTCCTCGACGGGCGTGCCGACATCGCCATCTCGTATGACGAGGCCGCCCGGCAATTGGTGGGTCAGGTCGGGCCCGAGCGGGTCACCCTGCCCTTCACGGGACGCCTGGACAAGATCCGGGAGGGGAATCCACCGGACAAGGTCGCCAATGTGGCCGTGCACGAGGCCGGACACGCCGTGCTGTATGCCGTGCACTTCCGCCTCGCCCCCCTGCAACTGACGGCGCGGGTTGCCGCGACATACGTCAGCGGGTTCACCTCGCCGCACCCGATTTACGACACGGCCGATGCACTGATCCGCCAGGTCAAGGTCGCGCTGGCCGGCGGGATCGCCGAGGAGATCGTCTTCGGTCGCGAGTTGGCCTCGGTGGGCCGGGCCCAGGACCGTGAACGGGCGACCATCCTCATCGTCGACTTCATCCGCCGCCACGGGTTCGACTCGGAGTTCCAGGCGAACTACATGCTGCCCAACGAGTACTCCATGGATCGCGGCGTCACCGATCCCGACATCGAGAAGATGGTCGCACGGCTCGCCGCAGAGACGCGGGCGGAACTGGGCACGCATCGCGCAGCCCTGCTCGCCCTGGCCGAGGCGCTGCGGGTCGCCGGTCGCCTCGACGGTGCGTCCGTTGCGGATCTGCTTGCGCAGCACGGCATCTCTTGTGCGGTCCGGGCCGACAGCCAGCTCATCGTCCCGCCCTACGCGAGCCTGCTGCACGCTGCCCAGGGCTGACGGCGAGGCCCCAGTCGACCGCGCCCGGGCTCAGGCCGCCGTCGGATGCGTGGACTGGGCGGTCCGTGCACGGTGGGCCGGGAGGAAGCAGGCGACCCCGAGGATGCTCACCGCGCCCGCGACGATCATGGCCGTCGCGATCGACGTCCGGGCGGCGAGGAGCCCGAGCAGCGGGCCCGCGATCGCGCCGCCGCTCTGCATCGCCAACGAACTCATCGACAGGATCGTCGCCCGGTTGGTCGAACTCGCCTCGCGATGCATGAGCGTCTGGTAGGCGGGACCGGCCGCTCCGTGGAGGAGGTAGGTGGCGAGATAGGCGGCCACGAGCGCGCCCGCGCCATACGCCAAACCCAGTGTCAGAGCTCCCAATCCGTTCAGGACCCGGCCGATCATCGCGGCCGGGACGAGGCCGATGCGGTCGGCGAGGCGGCCGCCGAGCCACGACCCGAGAGCGAACAGCCCCCACGCGGCCGCCGCGGCCGGCCCCATCCATGCGCCGGCCCGGCTGTCCGACCCGAGCACCTCGCTCAGGCGCAGTGGCAACAGGGTCTCGTAGGCGACCATCCCGGTCACCCAGAAGAGTTCGACGGCGACCAGCCCGGCCAGGACCCGGTTGGTCGCAACGAGCCGTATGCCGTCCCGCACCACCCCGGGGGCCTCGTTCAGCGACCCGCGGAGGCGGGCGGCGGCCGACCCGGTCGATCGCGGCGGCTCGCGCAGGAGGACCGCGGTGGCGAGGAGGTGCACCAGCGACATCCCGACGAAGACCTGCACCGGCAGGAGCAGCGCGGGGGCGGAGTGGACGGGATGCCAGGCGATGAGGGCGCCGGACGCCAGGGCCCCGCCGCCGAGTCCCAGGCCCACGACCATTCCCTGGGCGGCCAGGGCAGGGTGGATGTCGGCGTCCGGTTCATTGCGTTGGACGGTGTCGACGAACCACGCCTCCAATGGGCCGGAGTCGAGGGCCCGATAGATCCCGAGGAGCCCGGCGGCGGCGGCGAATTGCCAGGAGGTGTGCGCGCCGAGAAAGGCCAGGCCGGCCAGGACGTTGACGACGCCGGCGATGAGCAGGACCGGACGACGGCCGAGGACGTCGGCGAAACCGCTCGTGGGGAGTTCGAGGAGCATGACCATGACGCCTTGGGCCACGGCGTACATCGTGATCTGCTCGACGCTCAGGCCACGCGACCGGGCAACGAGGGTGAAGATCCCGACGACGAATCCGACGGGCAGCCACCGGGTCAGCGACAGGGTGAGGAAGACTCGCCGCGCCGCGGGGGTCGACAAGGGGGCACGCCGCCGACCGGCGGAGCGCTCGGGTGCGCCGGATCGGTCGGAGACGGGGTCGGCGGCGGGGCTGGTGCCGGGGCCGGGGCCGGTGGGGTGGGAGCCGGGGGTCATCGCGCCGACCGCCCGGTGTCGCGACGCGGCGGCCGGTCCATGTCGACGGGATAGAACACGACATACGCGGCGATCCGCTTGGCCTCGGGATTGCCCTGTCCCACACGGCGATAGCGATCGAGAACGGCCACGATCTCGGTGTGCGCGGCCCGCAACTGGTCGGCCGTGACCAGGATCATGGTGTCGTTCATCGTCGCGGCGTCCCGCCAGGGGGCCGGCCAGTTCTGCCGCACATCGAGCCACCGCCCGAACTTCTCGGTGAAATGCCGCAACCAGTCCCGCTCGAGCCAGCCGAGGGCGGTGGCGGCATCCTCGTCGTCGTCGAAGTCGCTGCTCTCGACCTGGGTGAACTCCGCTGTGGCCGCCCACACCCGTGACTTCGCGTCCCCCTCGCCGGTGTCGACGACCAGTCCGACGTCGGCCAGTTTGCGCAGGTGGTAGGACGTGGCCCCCGAGTTGGTGTCGAGATGCCTGGCCAGGGCGGTGGCGGTCGCCGGCCCGAGCAGGCGCAGCGCGCCGACGAGGCGCGAGCGGAGGGGGTGGGCGAGGACCTTCACCGCTGTGGCATCGAGGTGGAGGTGGGTCCCGGAGTCGGTCACGGATTGCATAATAGCGTTGCAGAGAAGTTTTGCAAAGTAATTCGGCGATCGCCGGCGGTGACGGTATCCGCGCAGGTCAGGACGCAAACGGGCGCTACCGGGGCAGATTTGGGCCGGGCCCCGGCGGCCCGTAGAGTTGACTGCTGTTGTGCCGTGCGCCTGAGTTGTGCGCCTGAGTTGTGCGCCACTGGCGAGCGATTCCGGCCCCGAGCGGGACCCGAGGGGTCGCGCCCGGCGGGAGCACGCGGCATACGACCGAATCGACCCACACGTTAGGCAGAACGTTGCGCACTTTCACCCCGAAGGCGAGTGATGTCACGCGTCAGTGGCACATCATCGACGCCACCGACGTCGTCCTCGGCCGGCTCGCCAGCCAGACGGCCGCGCTGCTGCGTGGCAAGCACAAGCCCACCTTCGCCCCGCACGTCGACACCGGTGACTTCGTCATCATCGTCAACGCCGACAAGGTCGCCCTCACCGGGGCCAAGCTCCAGCAGAAGCGCGCCTACCGCCACTCCGGGTACCCCGGTGGTCTGCGGTCCGAGAGCTACGCGGAGTTGCTCGAGCGCGACCCGGCCAAGGCCGTCGAGAAGGCCGTCCGCGGCATGCTCCCCAAGACGACCCTCGGTCGCCAGCAGCTGAGCAAGCTCAAGGTCTATGCCGGCGCCGAGCACAAGCACGCCGCCCAGAAGCCCGTCCCGTACACGATCTCCCAGGTCGCGCAGTAACGGCGCCGATCGACAGACAGAAGGAATTGCCGTGACTGACACCACCGTTGACCCGTATGCCGACGCCGACGTCGAGCTGACCGAATACACCTCCGAGTCCGAGGGCCCCGTCTCCGGTGAGCCCGCCCGCAAGCCGACCGCGTCCGCCCCCGGCGCCGGCACCGGCCGCCGCAAGCAGGCCATCGCCCGGGTGCGCATCGTGCCCGGCACCGGTGAGTGGACCATCAACGGCCGCACGCTGGAAAACTACTTCCCCAACAAGGTCCACCAGCAGATCGTCAACGAGCCCCTGAAGGTGCTCGAACTCGACGGTGCCTACGACGTGCTCGTGCGCGTCCACGGTGGCGGCCCCTCCGGCCAGGCCGGCGCCGTCCGCCTTGGTGTGGCCCGCTCCCTCAACGGCGTCGACGCCGACCTGAACCGGCCGACCCTGAAGAAGGCGGGCTTCCTCACGCGGGATGCCCGCGTCCCCGAGCGCAAGAAGGCCGGTCTGAAGAAGGCCCGCAAGGCCCCGCAGTACAGCAAGCGCTGACCTCCCGCTCTCGATCCCGGATGGCGCGGCCTCACGTGTGGTGGGTGCCGCGCCATCCGGGTCGTCAGCGACTCCTGCCCCGCCAGCGCCGACGGGCACTACCATCTCCTGGGCCGCCGACCACCGCGGCCTCTTTCGCCCCGGAAGGCACCTAACTCCATGGCTCGACTCTTCGGCACCGACGGCGTGCGGGGACGCGCGAACGACACCATCACCGCCGAGTTGGCCCTCGACCTGTCCGTCGCGGCGGCGCACGTTCTCGGGGCTCCGGCGCGCGAGGTGGGACGCAAGCCCAAGGCGGTCGTCGGCCGCGACCCCCGCGCCTCCGGTGAGTTCCTCTCCGCCGCAGTGGTGGCCGGCCTCGCCTCTGCTGGGGTCGACGTCTTCGACGTCGGCGTCCTGCCCACCCCCGCTGTCGCTTTCCTGACCGCCGACATGGACGCCCATTTCGGCGTCATGCTGTCGGCGTCGCACAATGCCATGCCCGACAACGGGATCAAGTTCTTCGCCGCGGGCGGTCACAAGCTGCCCGACGCCGTCGAGGACGACATCGCCTCCATGCTCGGGCACGAGTGGGAGCGCCCCGTCGGGGCGGAGGTCGGCCGGGTGCACGCGAATCGCGCCGGCCAGGCACGGTATGTCGCGCACCTCCTCGCCGCGCTCCCGAACCGTCTCGACGGGCTCAAGATCGTCATCGACGGCGCCCACGGGGCGGCCAGCGCGGTGTCGCCGGAGGTCTTCCGCCTCGCCGGTGCCGAGGTTGTCGAGATCGGCTGCCAGCCGGACGGGCTCAATATCAACGACGGCTACGGCTCGACGCACTTGGGGCACCTCCAGGCCGCTGTTGTCGATCGTGGCGCCCACCTCGGCATCGCCCACGACGGCGACGCCGACCGGTGTCTCGCCGTCGACGCCGCCGGGGAGATCGTCGACGGCGACCAGATCATGGCGATCATCGCGCTGGCGATGAAGGAGCGCGGTGTGCTGGCCGCCGACACCCTGGTGGCGACCGTGATGTCGAATCTCGGTCTGCTGCACGCGATGGCGGGTGCGGGCGTCGAGGTCCTCAAGACCGGTGTCGGCGACCGCTATGTCCTCGAGCGGATGCGCGAGGGTGGATTCAACCTCGGCGGTGAGCAGTCGGGACATGTCATCCTGCTCGACCACGGCACCACGGGTGACGGTGTCCTGACCGGTCTCATGCTCGCCGCCCGCGTCGCCGAGACGGGGCGCAGCCTCGCCGACCTCGCCGCCGTCATGCGCCGCCTGCCCCAGACCCTCGTCAACGTCAAGGGCGTGGACACCACGCGCGTGGACTCCGACGAGACGCTCGCCGCCGCCGTGGCTGGCGAGTCCGCCGCCCTGGGTGACTCCGGACGCGTCCTGCTGCGCAAGTCCGGCACCGAGCCGCTGGTGCGGGTCATGGTCGAGGCAGGGACCCAGGAGCAGGCCGAGGAGATCGCGTCCCGACTCGCCTCAGTCGTGCGGGCTCAGCTCGCGCTCTGAGGCTGCGGCAACCGCCCGGCCTCACGCGTCGCCGTCGTCGACCTGCGCGCCAGGACCGATGTCGCCGATGACATGGATGAGCCGGGCCTGACCGACGGCGAGTTTGTATTCGGCCCCGACGATGGCCACCTCACCGCGTTCGATGGCGCGGGTGACGATCGCCGAGCGATCGGCGATGAGATCGCATGTGGCCCGGACGTGGGCGTGCTCGACCTGCCAGACCGTCGGCTCCGCGTGCTCGCGGCGTGCCGCCAGGACACTCGGGGTGACGCGCTCGACGATGTCCCGGATATAGCCGCCCGGCATGTGATTGGAGGCGACCGCCTGGATGGCCGCCGCGACCGCACCGCAGGAGTCGTGGCCGAGGACGACGATCAGATGAGCCCCGAGCTTCTGCACCCCGAACTCCACGGACCCCAGGACGCTCGGGTCGACGACATGGCCCGCGGTGCGCACGACGAAGAGATCGCCGAGTCCTTGGTCGAAGACGATCTCCGCCGCCACCCGCGAATCGGCACACCCGAAGAAGACCGCGAATGGCCACTGCTTCCCCGACAGGCGATGGCGGACGTGGACGTCCTGATTGGGATGGATCCGCTCACCGGCCATGAAGCGCGCGTTCCCGGCCTGCAACTCCTGCCACGCATGGGCCGGGGACTTGGGCCGGGTCCCGGGCTGGCTGCGCACCCGCCCGCTCAAATGACCCTCCCGAGAAGGCCGGTGTCCACGTCATACAGGAATCCGCCGACGGCCACGGAGTCGGGGATGAGCGGGTGGCTGTGCACCGCGCGGACGTCGGCGATCAGCGCGGCGCGCTGATCGGCCACGACGTGGAAGTGCTGCCAGGACGCGTCCATACCGGCGGACTTCCCGACGAGTTCGCGCAGTTCGGTCTCGGACCGGGTCGCCGCGGCGCAGCGGGTATGCGGCACCACGAGGATCCGGTTGACGTTGAGCAGGTGCACCCCGAGGACCAGGGCCTCCAGTGCGTTGGTGTTGACCCGCCCGCCGGGGTTGCGGAAGATCTTCGCGTCGCCGGGGTGTAGCCCGAGCATGCCGAGCGGCGCGATCCGGCTGTCCATGCAGGTGACCACGGCGACCCCCGCCTTGGCGACACCGTCGAACCCGCCGAGGCTGAAATCGGCCGCGAAGGCGGCGTTCGCGGCGATGAGGTCGTCGAAAGGGTCGTCAAGGGCGCCGTCGGCGGTGGGGTATGCCGCGGGGTCGCCGGCGGTGTCGCTCGTCGGGCCGGCCGGGGTGGTGGGGTCGACGGGGGTGGCGGGGGTCGTCATACCAACCCCGGTCGTTTCGGCACGGTCGTGCCCAGCGGCTTGCCGGTCGTCGCGAAGAAGTCGTTGCCCTTGTCGTCGACGATGATGAACGCGGGGAAGTCCTCGACCTCGATCTTCCACACCGCCTCCATGCCGAGTTCGGGGTATTCGAGGACCTCGACGGACTTGATGCAGTCCTGAGCGAGGCGGGCGGCCGGCCCGCCGATGGAGCCGAGATAAAAGCCCCCGTGGCTCGCGCACGCGTCGGTGACCTGCTTGCTGCGGTTGCCCTTGGCGAGCATGACCATGGAGCCACCCGCGGCCTGGAACTGGTCGACATAGGAGTCCATCCGCCCGGCCGTCGTCGGTCCGAAGGAGCCGCTGGCCATCCCGTCCGGGGTCTTGGCGGGTCCGGCGTAATAGACCGGATGGTCGCGCAGATAGTCCGGCATCGGTTCGCCGGCGTCGAGGCGTTCCTTGATCTTGGCGTGGGCGATGTCGCGGGCGACGACGAGGGTTCCGGTGAGGGAGAGGCGGGTCTTGACCGGGTGCTTGGTCAGCTCGGCGAGGATGTCCGCCATCGGCCGGCCCAGGTCGATGGCGACGACGTCATCGGTGCCGCCCAGGCTCTCGTGGGTCTGGTCGGGGAGGAAGTGCGCGGGCTCGGTCTCGAGCTGTTCGAGGAAGACACCGTCGCGGGTGATCTTGCCCAGGGCCTGCCGGTCGGCCGAGCACGAGACGGCGATGGCGACCGGCAGCGAGGCGCCGTGCCGGGGGAGGCGGATGACCCGGACGTCGTGGCAGAAATACTTGCCGCCGAATTGCGCCCCGATGCCGAAGTTGCGGGTCAAAGCGAGGACCTGCTCCTCCAAGTCGGGATCACGGAAGCCGTGCGCGCTCATCGACCCGGACGTGGGGAGCGTGTCGAGATATTTCGCGCTGGCGTATTTCGCCGTCTTGAGGGCGAACTCCGCGCTGGTCCCGCCGATGACGATGGCGAGGTGGTAGGGCGGGCACGCGGCGGTCCCGAGGGACCGGAGCTTCTCGTCGAGGAACGCCATGAGGGCGTCCGGGTTGAGGACCGCCTTGGTCTCCTGGAAGAGATAGGACTTGTTGGCGGACCCGCCGCCCTTGGCCATGAAGAGGAACTTGTAGGTCGTCTCGTGACCGGGGGCGGTATCGGCATACAGCTCGATCTGGGCGGGCAGGTTGGATCCGGTGTTGCGCTCCTCCCACATCGTCAGCGGTGCCATCTGGCTGTAGCGGAGGTTGAGCCGGGTGTAGGCGTCGTAGACGCCCTGGGAGATCGCGCGCTCGTCGGGGCCGGCGGACAGGACCCGCTGCCCACGCTTCCCCATGACGATGGCGGTCCCGGTGTCCTGACACATCGGGAGCACGCCCCCGGCGGCGATATTGGCGTTCTTGAGCAGGTCGAGGGCGACGAACCGGTCGTTGTTGGACGCTTCGGGGTCCTCGAGGATACGGCGCAGCTGGCCCAGGTGCGCCGGCCGCAGATAGTGGGCGATGTCGTGCATCGCCGTCTCGGTCAGCAACCGGAGCGCCTCGTCGGAGACGCGGAGGAACTCCTCGCCGTCGGGTCCGGTCACGACTTCGACGCCGTCGGCGGTGAGCAGTCGGTAGGGCGTCTCATCCGCTCCGATGGGGAGCATGTCCGCGTAGTCGAAGTCCGCCATGATGTCGCGCTCCTTGCGCCTCGGTGTCGTCGGTCAGGTCACAACTCGTCCAGGCTCGGCGCATAGGCACCGGCGTGGGAGACGGTGATCGCCCCGCAGCGGCCGCCGCGGTTGATCGCCGGGGTCACCTCGGCGATGGTCGCCTGCCGGAGCCGGGCGCGCGCCTCGGCGCCGCCGATGAGCCCCGCCGACGCCAGTCCCGAGAGCAGTCCGGCCATGAACGAGTCGCCTGCGCCCACCGTATCCACCACACGGGTGGGGGGCGCGGCCAGGGTGACGAACTCGCCCGTCGACGTCAACCGGAAGCTGACGCCGTCGGCTGCCCGGGTCGCGACGGTCAGGGCCGGGCCGAGCGAACCCCACCGGGCCAGGACGTCCTCGATGCTCATTCCGGGATAGAGGATCTCGAGGTCGTCGCTGCTCGCCTTGACGACATCGCAGAGGCCGATGATCTCCTCCATCTGGACCCGAACCGTGTCGAGATCGCCCATGATGCTCGGCCGCACGTTGGGGTCGTAGGAGATCGTTGCCTGCTCCCGCCCGGCGCGCAGGGCCGCGACGACATCGGTGGTACCGGGCGCGAGGACGGCGCCGATCGAGCCGGTGTGGAGGTGTCCGATGTCCGGGGCGATGGCGATGGTTCCCGGGTCCCAGTGGAGGTCGAACACATAGGTCGCCGCCCCCGAGGCGTCGAGATGCGCGTGCGCGGTGGAGGTATGACGTTCGGTCGGTTTGGTGACCACCGTGACCCCGCGGCGGCGCAGGTGGGCCCGAATCCGGTCGCCACGGGCATCCTCACCCAGGCAGGTGGCGAACCGGACGGTGTTGTCCAGGCGGGCCAGGCCGACGGCGACATTCGCGGGGGAGCCACCGACGTGCTCGACGGGATTCTCGGCATACCGCTGGACGATGTCGATCAATGCCTCCCCGATGAGCAGGAATGTCGACGGTGACCCAGGCATGGTGCTCCTTCGCGGGCGAGCGGGGGGAGCGCCGGTGCGATTCCGGCGGCCGTTCGAGCCTAGCGCCGCGGGCGGCGATTGGGGAGCAGCGCCCGCTGTGATGGACGATAGGGCGCATGAGCACCGACGTCAGTCAGCCGCCCGCCCGGTCCGCGGCGAGCATGTATGCCCGGGGGTCCGCCGCCAATATGGTGCGCTCCCTCGTGGTGATCGGCGGCTTCATGGCGGTGCTCTTCTTCATGATCCCGCGCGCCAACACGGTCTCGGTGCCGCAGGTCGACATCGACGCGCTCGGACGGCAGGTCGTGGCCGACACGCACTGGCCCATCGAGGTCCCCCAGGGACTGCCGGACGGGTGGACGGCGAGCAATGTGCGCTTCTTGCCCTCGACGGGTGGGCTGAAGGTGTGGCACGTGGGCTACCAGACCCCGGACCGGCGGTATGTCGCGGTCGAACAGACCATGGACGGCACCGCCGAGTGGGTCCGGGCACAGACGAACCGCGCCCCGAAGACGGGCACCGTCACCGCGGGCGGCCGCACCTGGGAGGTGTATGTCCGGGACATCAAGACCCAGAACAGCCTCGTCAACCGGCCGGCCGGGACTGGTCACCTGACGACGCTGGTCACCGGTGACGGATCGGTGGCCGATCTGACGCTCTTCGCCACACATCTGGTGCCCTTCGCGGGTTGAGCCCTTTCCCGGGGTGACCTTGGCCCGGGCTGCCCTTGGCTCAGAGCCGCTGCGTCAGTCGGCTGAGCCGACAGCCGTGGCGGGACCCTCGCGCAGGGTCTGCTCGGCGGCGTCGAGCCAGCGAGTGCAGTGGGCCGCCAGGGCCTCGCCGCGCTGCCACAGCGTCATGCTCTCCTCGAGCCCGACCTGCCCGCCCTCCAGCCGCGCGACGATCCCGACGAGTTCGTCGCGGGCTTGCTCGTAGGTGAGGGCGGCCACGCCGTCGGCGGCCGGCGGGGGTGCCGGGGCGGACGGGGGCGCGGTGTCGGGTATGCCAGTGTCGGGTTTCGCGGTTTCGGCTGCCGCGGTGTCGGGCGTGGCGGTATCGGGTGCCTGGGTGTCGGGCGTGGCGGTGTCGGGCGTGGCGGTATCGGGCACTCGTTCTTCGGGGGCTGCGGTGTCGCTCATCGGGTCCTCGGGTCTGGGATGCGGCGTTGCGTCAATCGGCTTGGTCTTGGTCGGCTTGGCGTTGGTTGGCACGGTGGTCCTCACGAATCGGTAGCGCGGACGGCGAAGTCGCCACGGGCGACGCGCACCCGCAGGAGGTCACCGACCGCGATCCCAGCCTGATCGGTCACCAGGGTCCCGTCGGCTTCGGTGACGATCGCGTAGCCGCGCTCCAAGGTCGCCTGGGGGGACAGCGTGCGGCTCTGGGTGCGCAGGTGCCCGACGAGGTCACGTTGCCGGTGGAGGTCGGCATCGAGGCGGACCCGGATGCGGCGGCGCAGGGCGTCGATCTCGGCGCGGCGAGCTCGGACGTATGCCGTGCGGTCGGCCAGCACCGGACGGCCCGTCACCTCCGCAAGGCGGTGTCGTTCCCGGGCGATCCGCTCGCCCACGACTCGTCGGACGGTGGCCCGGCCCGACGCGACGATGGCCCGCTCGCGCGCGGCGTCCGGGACGATCAGCGTGGCCGCGTCGGTCGGGGTCGACGCCCGGCGATCGGCGACGTGGTCCAGGAGCGGGGTGTCGACGTCATGTCCGATGGCGCTCACCACGGGGGTGCGGGCGGCGGCGACCGCGCGGATGAGGGCTTCGTTGCTGAAGGGCAAGAGGTCTTCGACCGATCCTCCGCCGCGCGCGATGACGATGACCTCCACATGGGGGAGGGAGTCGAGGTCGGCGAGGGCACGGCATACGTCCGCGACGGCCGTGGTGCCCTGGACGGCAACGGCACGGATCTCGAAACGGGTCGCGGGCCAGCGACGACGGGCGTTCTCGACGACGTCCTTCTCGGCGGCGCTCCCGCGCCCGCTGATCAGGCCCACGGTGTGGGGCAGGAAGGGCAGCGGGCGCTTCCTGTCGGTGTCGAAGAGCCCTTCGGAACGGAGGGTGGTCTTGAGGTACTCGATTCGCGCGAGCAACTCGCCCACCCCGACCGGCCTGATCTGACGGGCGTCGAGCATCAAGGTTCCGCGCTGGGTCCAAAACGCCGGCTTCGCCTGGAGCACCACCCGCTCGCCCGGGGTCAATGGCCGCGCCATCGCGCTCAACGCGTGCACCGAGATGGACACGGACAGCGACATGTCGACGTCGGTGTCGCGCAGGGTCAGATAGGCGGTCTTGGCGCCGGGACGCTGGTTGAGCTGGACCACCTGACCCTCGACCCACAGGACGGACATCCTGTCGACGTAGTCGCCGATCTTCAGGCTGAGCAGGCGCACCGGCCAGGGGGCCTCGGCAGTGGTGTCGGCGGCGCGCTCGGGCAGCGGCGGCGGGGGCGTCGACATAGGAGCACAGCCTAGGCCGCGGGTGCGACAGTCGGCCGGTCGTCGACCGCGACCTAGAATCGGGGAATGTCCACACCGCCCAGACGAGTTCTCCTGGCCGCGCCCCGGGGCTATTGCGCCGGAGTCGATCGGGCCGTGGTGACGGTCGAAAAGGCGTTGGAGCTCTACGGCCCGCCGGTCTATGTGCGCAAACAGATCGTCCACAACAAGCACGTCGTCACCACCTTGGAGAAGCGAGGAGCCGTCTTCGTCGACGAGACCGCCGAGGTGCCCGAGGGCGCGACCGTGGTCTTCTCGGCGCACGGGGTCGCGCCCGTCGTCCACGAGGAGGCCAAGGCTTTGTCGCTCAAGACGATCGACGCGACCTGCCCCCTGGTGACCAAGGTCCACCGCGAGGCCGTGCGCTTCGCCAGCGAGGACCACGACATCCTCCTCATCGGGCACGAAGGTCACGAGGAGGTCATCGGGACCTCCGGCGAGGCACCTGAGCACATCACCCTCGTCGACGGACCTGACGATGTCGCCAATGTGACGGTTCGGGACCCGCAGAAGGTCGTGTGGCTCTCGCAGACGACCCTCTCGGTCGACGAGACGATGGAGACCGTCCGGCGGCTGCGCGAGAGGTTCCCGGCCCTGCAGGACCCGCCGAGCGACGACATCTGCTACGCCACCCAGAATCGCCAGTTGGCCGTCAAACAGATGGCCCCTGAGTGTGACCTGATGATCGTCGTTGGGTCGCGCAACTCCTCCAACTCGGTCCGGCTCGTCGAGGTCGCGCTGGAGCACGGCGCGGGCGAGGGCCACCTCGTCGACTACGCCGAGGAAATCGATCCCACGTGGCTCGAGGGCGTCGGCACCGTGGGCGTCACCTCGGGCGCGTCGGTGCCGGAGGTGCTCGTGCGGGGGGTGCTCGACTACCTCGCCGACCGGGGCTTCGACCACGTCGAGGCCGTCACCGCCGCCCAGGAATCGTTGACCTTCTCCCTGCCCAACGAGATCCGGCGCGACCTCAAGGCCCGCGGGCTCTCGGACAAGATGCGCCACGACGCCGGCTCGCTGCACTGACCATCGGGGTCCCGCCTGACTCCCGCGCGGCACCCCACAGTGCCCCCCGCCCGACGTCACTGTCCACGCCGTCCGGCACCGGCATCACCCCCACGTCTCATCCCGCCGCCCGGTCGACCCCGCTGCGCGGGTCGGCGCCCCGAGGGGCGGCGCCGGTCACATCACCGAGGTCGAGCACCAACTCCGGGCGGCGGTCGGGCTCGCTGATCGCGTCGATCAACTCGGCGGCGGTCAGCGGTCTCGGCCCCGCGCTGAGGGGCGGGTGCTCGGGCAGGGTGTCGCCGCCGAGTCCCAAACTCCCGAGCCGCCGGGCGGTGACCAGCACGCGCGACTCCAAGGTCCCCACGAATGCGTTATAGGCCTCGACACTGCCCGAGAGGCTGCGGCCGAGCTTGGCGAGGTGACCACCGAGAGTGGCAAGACGACCGTGAAGTTCCCGGCCGGCGACGAGCAACTCCGCGGCATTCACCGTCAAGGCATCCTGCTGCCACGCGAAGGCGACCGCGCGCAGCAGCGCGAAAAGGGCGGCGGGACCCACAAGGACCACCCGCCGCGCCATGGCCGTCTCGTGCAGGGCCGGGTCTGCGCTCAGCGCCGCAGCCAGCATCGCGTCCGACGGGACGAAGCAGACAACCGCCTCCGGTGAGTCCGGGAACGCCGACCAATAATCCTTGGCGGCCAGACCGGACACGTGGCCGGACAACGCCCGTGCGTGCTCACGCATCAACCGGGCCCGTTCGCCGGGCTCGAGGTCCTCGCCCTGCGCCTGGAGGAAGGCGGTCATCGGCGCCTTCGCGTCCACGATCAGGAGCCGATTGCCCGGCAACCGGACGACGACGTCCGGGCGCACCCCCTGATCGCCTCTGCTGCGCCCGGCCACCTGCACGTCGAAATCACACCGCTCGAGCATCCCGGCGTGCTCGAGGACCCGACGGAGCTGGACCTCACCCCACGCGCCCCGCGTCGCGGACGCATTGAGCGAGCCCGCCAATGAGGCGGTCTGACGACCGAGGCTCGCGGTCTCGTCCTCGACCCGCGCCAACACCGACCGGATCGTCCCGAACTGCTCGACACGATCCCGTTCGAGCGTGCCGACCTTGGCCTCCATCCGGCCCATCGCCTCGCGCAGCGGGGCGAGCAGCGATGCCGTCTCCAGGTCCTCACCCAGCGAGGCCTCGAGGTCGATCACCCGCTCGCGCAACAGATCTCGTTCGGTGATCAGCGCGGCGGAACGCGCGGCATACAGCAATCGCAGGATCACCAGCGTCACCGCCGCCCCGACCGCCGATCCGGCCACCGCCCACACCCATGCATTCATGTCGACGACCCTGCCAGGGGGCACCGACAGCCCTCCCGCGTTGCCATGTCGGACGGGCCAGGTAGCCTCCCGTCCATGCCGCAGCCGGAGTCCATCCAGGCGTATGCCGACCGCGCCCTCACCGCGCAGCAGTCCGCCGGGGGTCACCTGCCGCTGCCCGCGGACGGCTACACCGCGTGGGACTCCTTCCCCTCTGAGGCCCGGCCGGCGCGGACGACCCAACTGCGCGGCACCTTCAACCTTCTCTGGGACGACATCCTCCCCCCGCTCCCCGACCAGGTTCGGGCGGACAACGCGGCGGCGGTCGTCGCGAGGGTCGGGTCGGCATACGGCGGGGTGGCCCATGCCTGAACGCCCCGACTTCACGACAGAGGAGGGCCGGCTCGCCGCCATCCGCTATCTCAACGAGCGCCTCCCCACCAAGCGCGTCATCGCCCAAGGCCGACTGCGCAACGAGGACGACGACATCCTGTTGTGCGAGTTGACGTATAAGCGGGAGTGGGACTTGCCCGGTGGGGTGGTCGATCCGCACGAGTCGCCGGCGACCTGCGTCGAGCGTGAGATCCACGAGGAACTCGGTCTCGACGTCCGGGCAGGGCGCCTACTTGCCGTCAACTGGCTGCCGCCGTGGCGGGGTTGGGACGACGCCGTCCTCTTCCTCTTCGATCTCGGTCGGATCTCCTCCGCCGCGCTGGACCCGTCGCGCTTCCTCGCGCGGGAGATCGCCGGTGCGCATTGGTGCCCAATGGCGGAGCTTGAGGGGCACGTCGCCCCCTATACCGCCACGTTGCTCGCGGCCACCGCCGAGGTGACCGAGACGATCTACGTCGAAAACAGCGCACCCCGCGACGTCTGACAAAAGGACGTCCCGAGGGCTGTCGGACGGCCGGTCCATAATCGTCCCGACCCGATCCAGGAGCGGAGCCGATGACCCTCGTCCATCTGCGCAGTGCCACCACATCCTTCGTCGCCGTGACCGACGGAGACGCGCTGCCCGTCGTCCTCCACTGGGGTGCCCGGCTCCCGGAGACGATCGGGGAGTCGGAGATCCTGGCGGCGACACGGGCGGTCGTTCCCCACTCCTCGACCGATCAGCCGTTGGTCCGTCGGCTAGTGCCGCTCCCGGTCGACGGCTGGAGGCTGCGCCCCGCGCTTTCCGGGTCGTATGCCGATGGCACCCACTTCGCGCCCAGGTTCACCGCCGCGACGGTCGAGTCCGACGATCGGCACCTTCGGGTGGTGGCGAACGACCGGGGGACAGGGTTGCGGCTGGAATCGGCATACACCCTCCACGCGGACGGCCTCCTGGAGATCGCCACCGAGGTGACCAACGACGGTCCCGGTGTTTTCCTCCTCTCGTCCTGCGAGTCGAGCCTGCCGATCCCGGTCGAGGTGACCGAGGTTCTCGACCTGACGGGCCGCTGGTGTCGCGAGCGGTCTCCACAGCGGCTCACGCTGCCCATGGGGAGTTGGATGCGCGAGTCGCGCCACGGGCGCACCGGGCACGATGCACCGCTCGCCTTGTGCGTGGGCGACCCGGGGTTCGGGTTCCGATCGGGCCGGGTGTGGGCGATCCATCTGGGGTGGAGCGGCGACTCCCGGGTGTATGCCGAGCGCAGCCCGGGCGGATTCGCCCAGGTGGGAGCCGGTGAGCTGGTGGCCCCCGGAGAGGTGATCCTCGCCCCCGGTCAGGCGTATACCGCCCCGCCCCTGTTCGCCGCCTTCAGCGACCGGGGACTCGACGGCATCAGCGCGGCTTTCCACGGATTCGTCCGGTCCCGGGCGACCCACCCGAGCGCGCCGCGCAAGGTCCTGCTCAACACCTGGGAGGCGGTCTATTTCGACCACCGGCTGGAGGTGCTGACCGACCTCGCCGACAAGGCGGCCGACGCGGGGATCGAGCGGTTCGTCCTCGACGACGGATGGTTCGGGGGGCGGCGGAACGACGGCCGAGGGCTGGGTGATTGGTATGTCTCGCCCGAGGTCTGGCCCGACGGCCTGACGCCTCTCATCGAGCATGTGCGTTCTCGGGGAATGGATTTCGGACTCTGGGTCGAGCCCGAGATGGCCAATCCCGACTCCGATCTCGTGCGCGAGCATCCCGAGTGGCTCCTGGCCGTTCCCGGTCGTGACCCGCTTCTGTGGCGACGTCAGCAGGTCGTCGACCTGGCCAACCCCGACTGCTTCGCGCACATCCTCGACCGGCTCGATGCGATCCTGCGGGACAACGACATCGCCTTCCTCAAGTGGGACCACAACCGCGACCTCATCGACGCGGCGCACGAGGGCCGGCCGGCCGTGCGGGTGCAGACACTCGCCCTCTATGCGCTCCTGGACGAACTTCGCCGCCGTCACCCCGAGGTCGAGATCGAGACGTGCGCCTCCGGCGGTGGCCGCGTGGATCTCGGCGTCCTCGCGCGCACCGACCGCCTGTGGGCGTCCGACACGATCGATGCCCTCGAACGCCAGCAGATCAACCTCTGGACCTCGCTCGTCGTGCCACCCGAGCTGATCGGCTCCCACATCGGCGGCCCCCACTCCCACACGACCGGACGGCACGCGTCGTTCGCCCTGAGGGCAGCGAGTGCGGTCTTCTGGCATATGGGGGTCGAGTGGAATGTGGCCACCCTCGATGACGCCGAGCTGGCGATGCTGCGCACCGCTATCACGTGGCACCAGGCGCATCGGGAGCTACTCCACTCCGGCGAGGTGGTCCGGCTCGACACGCCGGGACGCCGTCTCGTGGCCCACGGTGTCGTGGCCCGCGATGGTGCCGAGGCGGTCTTCTCCGTGGCCCGGCTCGCGACCGATGTGGGGGAGACCCGGGAGTTGCTCCGGTTGGACGCCCTCGACCCCCAAGGCCGGTATGCCGTCTCGCCCGCCTTCCTCGGTGAGGTCCCCACCGTCCAACAGCTGACCTGGCCGGAATGGGTCGATCATCCGGGAGCCGAGGTCAGTGGCGCGGTGCTCATGGAGGTCGGGTTGTCGCTGCCGAACCTCCACCCCGAGCAGGCGATCCTGATCCATCTGCGCCGGGTCTGAGCCAGGTGGGCGTCGAGCGAGGGGTGTGGGGGTGGGGGGGTGGGAGGGTGCCGCAGGCACCCTCCCACCCCCACACCCCCACACCCGGACGACCTTGCCGAGCCAGGGGGAGCGCCAGATCGGGTACTCCGGGATGGCGGTCACGTCCTCACCCGCCACATAGATCTCCCCGCTCGGGCTGACTGCGCTGGTCAGCGGGACGGAGTAGGCCGAATCGGCGAGGTTGTTGGCGACGAAGGACCAGGCGCGCCCGTCCCATTTGACGACCTGGGTCAGCGCGCCCACGGTCGTGAACCGGCTCCCGAAGGCATAGACCGTGCCGCCCCACACCTCCATGGCATTGATGAAGCCGTAGCTGCCCAGGATGTCGGGCAGGCCACGCAATTCGGTGAACCTGCTGCCGTCGAAGTGGAAGACGTGGTCGAGGTAGTCCGTGCCGGTGGCGTGGACATAGAGATCCGACCAGGTCCCGCGTAGTTCGAGGACGTAGCCCATGCCGCGCAGCCGGACGACGGTCAGGCGCCCGTTCTTCCATCGCCCGAGGGTCGCCGAGGTCGCATCCCCGCCGCCCGAGAGCACCTCCGTGGCCGAGATCGGCAGCACGGCGCGGGTCGTTCCCGACGCCGGGATCATCCCCGATGTCCGATGTCAGGCCCCATCGCAGGCGGGTGCGGACGCGGTTCCGGCCGTGCCGGTCAATCCCGCCGTGGCGAGTCCGGCCGCCGTGAGCGCTGCGAGTATGCCGTGTGCTCCCCTCCCGCGGTGCCTGCCGCGCGGCGCTGGGTCGGGAAGTGTCGTCCTGTGGCGGTTCATCGGTCCCAACTCCCTCTGTGGGCGATCGGGGATGCCCCACCGCACCCCACCTGGCCTGACGCGGGAAGCGGGTGCGGGGTTGCCCGCAAGTCCGGGAGTGGGAGGCGGGGGCGGGGTCGGACGCTGGGATCGGTCGGCCGACCCCGCCGGTAGACTCTCGTCCTCGTGGCTCTCACCATCGGGATCGTCGGACTGCCCAACGTCGGCAAGTCGACCCTCTTCAACGCCCTGACCAAGAACAATGTGCTCGCCGCGAACTATCCGTTCGCCACGATCGAGCCCAATGTCGGGGTCGTGCCCCTGCCCGACGCGCGGCTGCAGCGGCTCGCCGAGATCTTCGGGTCCGAGCGCATCCTCCCGGCCACGGTCTCGTTCGTCGACATCGCCGGCATCGTCAAGGGCGCCTCGGAGGGCGAAGGGCTCGGCAACAAGTTCCTCGCCAATATCCGCGAGGCCGACGCGATCTGCCAGGTCGTGCGCGCCTTCGCCGACGATGACGTGGTCCACGTCGACGGCAAGGTCTCACCCAAGGACGACATCGAGATCATCGAGACCGAACTGATCCTCGCCGACCTCCAGACGCTCGAGAAGGCCGTCCCGCGCCTGGACAAGGAAGTCAAGGGCAAGAAGACCGACAAGGCGGTCCTCGACACCGCGCTCGCGGCCCAGAAGGTGCTCGAAGAGGGGCGGACGCTGTATGCCGCGGCCCCCCCCTCCGGCGTGGACCTCGCCCTCGCGTCGGGACTGGGCCTGCTGACGACGAAGCCGTTCATCTATGTCTTCAACTTGGACGAAGACCAGCTGGCCGACACCGACCTCCACTCCTCCCTCCGCGACCTGGTCGCGCCCGCGGATGCTGTTGTCCTGGATGCGAAGCTGGAAATGGACCTGATGGACATGGAGCCTGCCGAGGCTCTGGAACTGCTGCAAAGCTTCGGTGCCGAGGAGTCTGGGCTGGATCAGTTGGCCCGCGTGGGCTTCCACACCCTCGGCCTGCAGACGTATCTCACGGCTGGCCCGAAGGAATCCCGCGCCTGGACCATCCGCCAGGGTTGGACCGCTCCCCAGGCCGCGGGCGTCATCCATACGGACTTCCAGAGGGGCTTCATCAAGGCGGAGGTGGTCTCGTATGCCGACCTCGACGACCTTGGCTCGATGGCCGCGGTCAAAGCGGCCGGCAAGGCCCGACTCGAGGGCAAGGACTACGTGATGCAAGACGGCGACGTGGTGGAGTTTCGTTTCAATGTGTAGTTCCGATCCTGCATCTGCCTGGCTGGGTGCCGTCCAGACGGCAACTGACAACCCTCGGCAGCAGACGGGTCTTGAGTGAGACGCTGTTCCCGTGGGGATGAGATCAGTCTTCAGGTGACGGAGGAGGCGCCTGCAAGCATGGTCCCGGTGGTCAACGGACGCACCCTGATGGATCTGGTGACCGAGTTCGAGGTCACTCGCAACTACGAGCCTCCCGGGGGCTATGGGGGGCTCGTGGCAGCCTTCTTCAACTTCGGCGACCTTCGGGCCTACTTGCTCGGCCTCGACAATGGTCAATGGCCACGTCCAGGCACCGCTTGGCTGCTCGGCTGTGACTGTCGAGAGGTCGGCTGCAGGCCGTTGGAGGCCAAGGTGGACGCGGGCCCGACGTGTGTTGTGTGGTCGAACTTCTCTCAGCCGTTCAGGCTTGGTCGTGACTACGGCGGGTTCGGTCCTTTCGTCTTCGATCGCGAGCAGTACGAGGCGGCTGTCGGGGATGCCGTCGCTCGCCTTGAAGTGCGCAGGCTAGGGGCGTAGCCCATGGCTACGAGAGCGGGGGCGTCCGACGACGTCTTCGCCGAAGTGCTGCGCGCTGCTCGGGCCATGGAGTCGCAGGGATGGCTGCCGCCGCAGCGGTGGGTCGACTTGGCTGTCGTGCTGCTGCTCAGTGGTTTCGAGGACGCGGAGGTGGCGGAGCTCGCTGGCCTGCCCGCCGACATCAGCGGCTGGGTGACCGAACCGCTAGTGCAAGGCCTGTACGACAGGTATGCGGTAACGCCCGTTGTCAGCGTCGACTCGGCTGTCGAAACGATCGCGGCATTGCTCGCGGCCGACCTGCGGGCTCGACCGGCAAACGTGACGGCGCCGATGATCCGCCTACTCGCGAAGCTCGCGCCGCCTGAGTTCTCAAGCCCTTTGGCGAACCAGTGCTTCGGAGCCGAGGAGTACCTGGACTGCGAGTGCGTCGCCGAAGTCGACTCATCATGGGAGGTCGAACTGGAAGCCAGGCCGGGACCCGCCATACCGGATGAACTGGTGATGGCCCTCGCGGCCGAGCTCCGCAGCACTCTCCCCGCCCAACAGCCACCCCACTCGCACTGAGGCCCAGCGACCATCAAGCGGGTGCTGTAGCGACATCCCCGGCAACCAACGACGATCACGGACTATCAGCGGCACCAGATGCCCATCGGCTACGAAACGCGGTCGAGTCTCGGTTCAGTGCGCACAAGAGTTGGATGTCCCCCTCGCTGGGTCGCTGCGTTGGTGTGAGCGGCCGGTCCAGGTCGTTGTCGACGCGATGCTGGTTGTCCACCCCTCCGCGATAGACGGGCGGTCAAGAGCTGGTCTGGGGGACGATTGCCGTGTGGACGATCGTTCGGAAACAATGGCGCGCGCTGTGGTTCCGTCCCTATCTCGGGGTCCCGTGGGTCTGGCCACCGTCTCAGGACTGGCAGACCAGCTGGTCGAGTTGGACGGCTGGGATGAGAGGTTCCCGTTCCTGCGGCAGCACCCGGAACTGGTGCACCCGGTGATCGCGGACCGCTGCGACGCGACGGGCGCTGAGCGGCTGGGCCGCTTCCTGAGGAGGGCGGCCCAGGCAGGTCTCGACGAAGCGGCTGACGAGGTCACCGTGCTGGAGGCGCTGGAGCGTCTGACCGAGGACCAGGCCAGCGACGGTGTCACCATCCTCTCGACCGCCGCCGACCTGGTGATGGCCGGGGCCACCTGGTTGGTTCCCGAATTCGTGCGCGCTGGCGCGGCTCTGGCTGGCCGCTCGCCAACTTCGTCCGACGACCTGCGCCGTTTGTTCATCCCGCCACTCGCGCACGCGTCAGGCACCACCGCCGTAGACGTCCAGCAGTTAATCGCCTTGGCTTGCATGGAGTGGGAGGACGTGTGGCTGTTGCTGGAAGGGATCTGCGTCAAGCCTGACCTGCACGATGCCTTCCCCGCCGCCGAGCAGGTGGCACAAGTATCTGGCGATCTGCCGGGCTTGGGAAGCTGGGTGTCGGAGCTGCGGGGCCTGGTGACGGCCGCACGAGGTCGAGGCCCGGAGGCCGCGGAATACGAGCATCGTCTCCGGAACCTGGCCGACGGCTTCGCCCGGGGCGAGGGCCTTGACGACTTCGATGCGCCGGACGTCGTCTGTTCCCAGCTGGGCAACGAAATGGCGGAGCTCTGGCAGCGCACGGGGGCCGCGTGGCTGCTGCCGGACGCCGTAGCGGTGGCCCGACGGGCCGTCCAGCTGACCGATCCCAGTTCGCCCCAACGGGCCGGGCGGTTGTCGAACCTGAGTGGTCTGATAGGAGAATGCGTCCAAGCTGGGCGCTGCTCAAGGGGGATGCTGGAGGAAGCGCTGTCGGCCGCTCGCGACGCCGTCGCCATCAGCGCCGTCGACGACGACGTCCGAGCCAGACTGTCGGCAACC
Source organism: Nostocoides sp. (assembly GCA_016702415.1). GTDB lineage: Bacteria > Actinomycetota > Actinomycetes > Actinomycetales > Dermatophilaceae > Nostocoides_A. The sequence continues at coordinate 27,241 of JADJEA010000012.1, read as the reverse complement.
CTCGGGAACAGGATTAGCCAGGCCGTCGACGCCGGCCTTTGCGACGGTAATGCTCTGCTGGAGGCAGTGGCCTGCCACACCACAGCCTGGGAACTTACTGCTGAGGACTCTCCTGTCCGAGCACAACGGGCCTCCAACCTTGGATCCCTTATGGCGGTTGCCATCGAGGCGGGGAAGCTTCCCGTCGCGGACTTGAAGGAGGCCTTGGAGCTACAGGACGAGGCCATAGCTGTAGCGGACGAACGCGGGGACGACCTGTCTTGGCTGTTGTCGAACCGAGCCAACCGGATTGCCCAGGCAGTCAGCTTCTCCGTCCTGCCGCCGGGTGCACTGCTGGACGCGGTCCGTGACCTCGATCGTGCTCTGGCCATCGCCGTTCCGGGGCATCCGTCTTCGGCCGGCATCGCGAGCAATCTGAGTTCCCTCTTGGCCGAGGGCATGCACGCCGGAGTGGTGCCGCACTCGCGACTTCCGGACGCCATCCGCCTCGCACGGGATGCGCTGGCTGCGATCCCCGAGGCGCACCCCGACCGCCAGCGTTACGCCACAAACCTCGCCAATCGGCTAGGGATGGGCGTGAGCGCCGGACTTGAACCCTGGCTGGCCTTGCGGAGGCCGTGGACCTTGCCGAGGAGGCAGTGGCAGCTACCCCTGCGGGACATCCGTCGATACCCGCCCGAACTGCCAATTTAGTCGGACGGGTGCTGGCCGCCGTTCGCGCCGGAGTGGTGCCAGCGTGGCGGCTCGTGAATCTCGTGTCACTGACCGATGGCATGTGGCTGTCCATGCCGCCGTCGCATCCCCTCCGGGGCAGAGTGGCGATCGACGTCGCCGTTCTCCTGTCGGAGGCTGCGCGGCACGGCACGGCAGAGCCATCGCGACTGCTGGATGCGGTGGAGATCGCGCGGGAAGGGCTTGGTCTGATGCGACCAGACAACCCGGACTGGCCGGAAGCGATGTCCAATGTCGCCGCCGTCGTCTCAGAGGCGGTCCACGAGGGACTGCTCCCGGCGTCCCAGCTCGGCGACGCGGCAGAGGCGGCTATGCGGGCACTGGAAGAGGCGCCGCCGGGCCCGATGCGCCCGGGTCTGGCGACGAACGCGAGCGCGCTGATTGCCGAGGCTGTCGCCGCTGGTGCGCTGCCTCGAGCGAGAATCGAGGAATCGTTTCGCCTGCAGATGGACGCCCTCGACTCCTCTCCCTTCCCCGACCCGGACCGGCCTGCGTACGCGTCGAACGCGATGCAGCGGCTGGCGGAGGCGTCGTCACTTCACCTCGTATCGCGCGAGGTGGCGCTGCAGAGAGTGCGCAAACTGGTCGAAGACGCGTGGAGGCAGTCGATCGCCAGCGTGACCCCGACCCAGCGTCACCGGGTCGCGGAGCTGACGAGCCGCCTTGCTCGGTTGGCCCCGTTGTTGCTGCTGCGCTTGGGCCACGACCCAGTGGAGGCGGCGGTTGCGGTGGAGATGCTGCAGGGGCATCTCTTGCGGGGGCTCCGGGCGCCGGGTCTTCCCGCCGGTCTGGTGGGGCCGGAGCTTGAGGCCCGGTATGTAAAGGCGGCGACCGCGTACGACGCCTCGCAGCGGCGCGCGCTGGACGGCGTCGGGGACTATGCGGATTCTGCCGCGACGCTTATGGAACTTGAGGCGTCGCTGCATGAGGTGCGGCATCAGCACCCAGAGCTGCTGCTCGGGGACCGTCCTTCGCCGACGGACCTGCTCGACGTGTTGCCAGAGGATGCCTTCGTGATCTACCTGATCCAGGGCATGCAGACTCCGCTGACTCGTCACGCGGGGGCGGCGGTCGTGCTGCGCCGCGGGCAACGTCCGCGACACGTCGACCTTCCTGGGCTCTCGCACGAATCCGTGGCCGAGAACGTGGCGAAGCTGTTGGACCCGGACGCCTCCCTCACGGACGTCTGTGCCTGGCTGTGGAAAGCGGTGGCTGCCCCTCTGCTCAAGGAGCTGGGAGTCACGGGCGCGGCGGGCGAGGTGCCGCCGCGCTGGGCCTTCGTCCTGACCGGACTTGTCAGCGCGTTGCCCCTGCACGCCGCCTCCGATTCCTCCGCGACGCTCGACGATCTCGTCCAGGTCGTCCAGTTGCGCACCGTTCTGGCCCCCGCAGGACGAGCCACCGCGTCGAGCCACGCGGCCACAGGAGGGCTGGCGATGGCGCTTCACGCGGACGACCTTCTTTCCCCGCATCGGACATGGCGGTGGCTGCCGCCTTAATGCCCGGTTGCCAGGTGCTACCCGAGGCGACCATGCCCGGCGAGTTGCTGGCTGCGCTCGGCGAGGCCCGCGACGTCGTGCTCTCCGGGCACGCCGTCCACGCGCTGGACGCCGGTGGGAGCCTTCGGCTGGGGCCACCGGAGTCCGGTCTCTGGCTTACGGCCGACGACCTGGCGCGACTGCCTGTGCGCAGCAGGGGCATCGCGGTCCTCGCGGCATGCTCGTCGGGGCAACCCTCAATGGCCGTGCCTCAAGAGTCCGTCGGCCTTCCGACAGCTCTGATGGGTATGGGCTTCTCCGCCGTCGTGGCGAGTCTCTGGCCGGTCCGGGACTCCGTCGCGTTCGTCACCTTGGCGAGGTTCCTGCAGGTGAGGGCGCAAGATCCCTCCCTGAGGGAAGAAGAGGCACTGCGCCAGACGCGCAGGTGGCTGCGTACCGCGACGACCGGTGATCTGGAGGCATGGGTTGATGGCCTAGCCTCTGAGGTGCGGTTCGAGACACGTCCGGTCGAGCACCTCCGTCAGTCCTGGAGGGACTACCCTGACCTAATGCACCCCGTACCGTACGCCGACCCCCGCGACTGGGCGGCCTTCTTCTGCGTCGGGACATCGGCGCAGGGAAGCGCAGAGCGATGACTTTCCTCTCCGAGGCGGACCGGGCACTGGCGGCTCAGGCGGCATCCGCGAACGAGGTGGATCTGCTCCTCCAGTTGGGCGAGGCGCTGGCTGGGGAACCGGCCCGGGACTCGAACCAGCAGAACCTGATGTCCCGTGCCGAGGACTGGCTCAGCCGGAACCGGGAGCGCCTCAAGGAGGCGATCTGCGGGAACCCCGCACTCACGGACCTCGGGGATTCTATGGTCGACGTCGCCACCCTGGCGGACGTCCTGGGCGCGCAACTCAACCGGCCGACCGCCTTCGTCGTCGCCGCGATCCTGATCAAGCGAGGCATCGGTGCCCTCTGTTCCTGAACCGGCGTCTGGCCCCCAACGACGATCATCAACGATCAACCGAACCAGATGCCCATCGGCTACGGAACGTGGTCGAGTTCCGCTTCAGTCCGCGCTAGGCGGTGCGGTGTGGGGTGGCCAGCACCGCCCAGCGCCGGCCGTGCCTGACCGGCTCATGGAGGGGCGATCAGTTTCGCGGCGACACGACTACTGAGTTGTCGCGACCATGAGAGGCCTCGAAGCGATCGGATCGCCACTCCGGAACATGGAGGAGAGATTCGCAGCGCCCGACTCGTGAATGTGTGGGAAGCCACGCGTTACGTCATGTGTCTCATATACAGAACCCGGTCGAATTTCGGTTTGCTCCGGTCGTGCAGGGCCGAAGCCAACTTTCCATCGCGAGCTTCGCACGGACGATAGGGTGGTCGGACCGTAGCCAGGCGTCACTTGGAGGAGCTCATGCCGTACTTGCCGGAGACGACCATCGCCGTAGCGTTGCGAGAGGTGGCTGACGGTGGCCTTGTGTTGCCGGCGATCCAACGGGAGTTCGTCTGGCGGCCTGATCAGGTTGTTCGCCTGTTTGATTCGGTGATGCGCGGGTATCCGATCGGCAGCTTCCTTAGCTGGAAGGTAACGCCAGAGACCGCGAAGCAGTTCAAGTTCTATGGCTTCCTCAAGAAGTTCAGCGAGTACGACGCCAGGCATAACCCGCAACTCGACACGCCCCCGTCGCGGGATGTCACGGCCGTCCTTGATGGCCAGCAGCGGATCACTTCCCTGAACATCGGCCTGCGGGGCACCTTCGCGTGGAAAAGGAAGTACACCCATGCCCGGTTCCGCGAGAACTTCCCTGATCGGACTCTTTACCTGAATCTCAGCGGTAAGGCTGCGGAGAATGCGGCCGGTCTGGAGTATGACTTCCGCTGGCTTGAGCCAGCACAGCTGACTGCCATGCCTGAAGAGGAACGGGCGTACTGGCTCCCCGTCCCCAAGGTCCACGAGGCCGAAAAGTTGATGGAACTGCTGCTGGAACTCAGTCGGCGGGGTGTCGCGAATGACGTGAGTGCAGCTGGCATGGCCGGCCAACTTTGGGAACGGATTCACGCCCATAACTCAATTCAGTTCTTCCAGGAGACCGATCAGGACATCGAGCGGGTGCTGGACATCTTCATCCGCGTCAACTCCGGTGGCACTGCCCTGGCTTACAGCGACTTGCTGCTAAGCATCGCCACCGCGCAGTGGAAGGACCGCGACGCCCGGCAGGAGGTTCACGGACTCGTTGATGAACTTAACTCGATGGGCGCCGGTTTCGCGTTCTCCAAGGACCTCATCCTCAAGTCGGGCCTGGTACTCGCCGGGATTCCGGACATCGGTTTCAAGGTCAAGAACTTCACGACCGAGAACATGGCCAAGCTTGCAGATCAGTGGGACGACATCGCCGCCTCACTCCGCGTCGCTGTGGGGCTCTTCAGCGACTTCGGACTTTCCGGCGCCTCACTCTCGGCAAACAGCGTCCTGATTCCGGTGGCACAGTATCTTCACCAGCGGCAAGCCACTCAGGCCTACCGCGAGGAGCCAAGGAGCGCTGGGGACCGCGCAGCAATCAAGAAGTGGGTCCTAAGATCACTCATCATGCCCGGTATTTGGGGCTCAGGCCTCGACGTGCTACTGCGTGCCATCCGTGACGTCATCGTCAAGGCCGGACCTTCGGGATTCCCAACCGAGGAACTCGAGCGAACGATGGCGGCCCGTGGCAAGTCGCTTCGGGCCTCGCCCGAGCTCGTGAATAGCCTCTTGGAGCTCCGTTACGGCGATGCCCGTGCTTTCCCGCTCCTCGCGCTGCTCTTTGACCACGTGAACACAAGGAACCAACACCATGTGGATCACGTGTTCCCCGCGGCCCGCCTCAAGGCAGTCGCATTGCGACAGGCTGGCTTGAGTGACGACGAGTCGGCGATCGTTGATCGGAAGGACCGGCTGCCCAATTTGGAGCTGTTGGAAGGTCTGGAGAACATCTCGAAGTCCGCCAGGACTCCCGCGGAATGGGCCTCGGAAACGATGGCAGATCCCTCGGCCCGGTCGGCTTACATCAGTAGGAACTTGTTGCCTGCCGACCTGCCCGCCGGCGTCACGGAGTTTCTGAAGTTCTACGGTGCCAGGCATGAGTTGCTGCGCGGCAGGCTCGTTGAGATTCTCGGTGTTCAGGCGGACAACGAGTCCGAGGTTCTCGAGGATGCTCTCCCGCCTCTTGATGAGGCCCTCGAAACCGAACAACTGCTCTAGTCCTGTCGCTTGTGAAAACGCCGATCATTGCTCCCCTTCGGGATCACTCAGCACAAATTGTCAGTGTCCATCGGGGTGCCCCCGCATCGGATCAACGAGATCGTGCATGGCAAGCGTGCGATCACGGCGGACACCGCGCTGCGCCGGGGCAAGTATTTCGGTATCGGCGCGCAGTTCTGGCTGAACCTGCAATCTCGCTACGAGATCGAGTTGGCGCAGGATTGTGCAAGGGGGCAGATTGACGCGATCGAGCCTCTCCGGGTGTCCTGACTCGTGCACGGATCCATGGTCGATCCCGCACGATTGATCGTGGTCGGCGGACTGCCCGGGACGGGAAATACCACCTTTCGCGGGCTCTCCTCCCCGAACTTCGCGCCGCCTATCTGCGCGTCGATGTCGTGGAGACCCCGCTCGACCGCGCAGGGGTCTCCGTGGGGCCCTGGGTTACGAGATCGTGTGCGAGATTGCTCGGTCCAACCTGGATGTGGGCGTGTCGGTGGTTGTGGATCTCGTCAATCCCTTACCCATCAGGCTGCCGAGGCGACTCAGACTGTCTGCTCCCTGGCGCCCGTTGGGCCGTAGCACGGCGTGCTACCTGACTTGGGACACGATTCTTGGGTTCTGGAGGGTGCAGGGCGTTGACCTGCGGTGATGCGTGGGGGGCTTGGCGGATTTGTGCACTAGTCGGGCTCGTATTGTGGGGTGGTGTCGCCTCACGTGCGTACGGTGAAGACCTCGTCGGGGGCTCGGGCTGTTCAGATCGTGTATTCCAACCGGGGTGGGAGGCGCACGATGGAGCATATCGGCTCAGCCCATGATGATGCCGAGCTGGAGTTGTTGAGGCCGCTGCGCGGCAACGGATCTCGGCAGGGCAGGGGATGTTCGACCTGCCTGGCTTGGCGCCGGCCAAGGGCGGAGCGTTGCCGATCCGCTCGACGCGGATGGGTCACTTGGTCGACGCGCTCGAGGTCGCCTATCGGGTGCTGGGGTTCGAGGACGCCACGGACGGCGATGAGGTGTTCAAGGCGTTGGTGATCGCGCGGATCATCGAACCGACAAGCAAGCTGGACAGCCTGCGGGTGCTGGATGAGGCCGGGGTAGCCACGCTCTCCTACCGGACTATGGCGCGGCGGCTGCCTTCGTACGCCACGGTGGAGTTCCGGGCTGGCCTGGCGGGTGCGTGCGCGGCACGGGCGGACCTGGGGCCGAGTGCGTTGGTGCTCTTCGACGTGAGCACGCTGTATTTCGAGACCGACACCGGCGACGGGTTCCGCGAGCCAGGGTTTAGCAAGGAGCGGCGCCTGGAGCCACAAATCACCATCGGACTGTTGACGGACGCCTCAGGGTTTCCGTTGATGGTCAACGCCTTCGAAGGCAACAAGGCCGAAACGGCCACGATGCTGCCGGTCATCAAAGAGTTCCAGGCCGCTCACGGCATTACCGCCGTCACCGTCGTCGCGGACGCGGGGATGCTCTCCCGGAGCAACCGGGTCGCGCTCGAGCAGGCCGGGTTGACCTTCATCCTCGGCGCGCGTTTGTCGTCGGTGCCGTACGCGATCGCCCAGTGGCACAAGGATCACCCGAACATTGAGCAGGTCCCGGACGGGCTTCGGCTGCTGGAACCACTACCGGCGATGCCGTCCGACGGGCGCGGGCACTGGTGGACCCACTACCAGTACTCCCACTCCCGCGGCCGACGTACCCTCAAGGGCATCACCGAGCAGGTCACCAAAGCTGAGAAGGCGGTCGCGGGGCAGGTGCCGATCAAACGGAACCGGTTCATCACGCTCGATGGCGGGAACCGCTCGGTGAACCGGGACCTTGAAGCCAAGGCTCGCATGCTGGCTGGGTGGAAGGGCTACTCCACCAACCTGGAACCTGGGACCGCCAACGCCGAGTTCGTCACCTGGGTTTCGTCAAGTTCTCTGGCCCCATCTGTCGTCATGAATTTCGGCTCCACTCCCTGGGGCTGAGGGGGGTCAGCGGGGACGGCGGGTGGTGGTCTTGCTGGTGCGGAGGCGGTAGGACTGGGTGCCGGTTTCGAGGATGTGGGCGTTGAAAGTGACGCGGTCGACGATGGCAGCGACCAGGCGGGGGTCGGGGAAGACGGTGCCCCACTCGGAGAAGGGCAGGTTGGTGGCGATGGCCACGGAGGCGCGTTCTTCGCGGGCGGTGATGATTTGGAAGAGGAGTTCGGCGCCGCGGGGGTCGACGTTGACGTACCCGAGTTCGTCCAGGCACAGCAGGTCCAGGCGGGCGTATCGGGCCACGACGCGGGACAGGACGCGCTCGTCGGCGGCTTCGACGAGTTCGTTCACCAACTGGGCGGTGGTGATGTACCGGACCCGGCGGCCCTGCTGGCAGGCGGCCAGGCCGAGGCCGATGAGTAGATGACTCTTGCCGGTGCCGGAGTCCCCGAGCATGACCACGGGTTCGCCGGCGTCGAGGTAGGCGCCGGTCGCGAGGTGGCCCAGGGTCGCGGCGGGGATGCTGGGGACGACGTCGAGGTTGAAGTCGGCGAGGCGTTTGATGCGGGGGAACTTGGCTTCGGTCACTCGGCGGGTGTGGCGGCGTTCGAGGCGGTCGTCGACCTCGGCCGCGAGGATGTCGGCGAGGTAGCCCAGGTGGGTGCGTCGTTCTCGCACGGCGATCTCGGCGAGCCGGATGGCTTCGGCGCGGACGGTGGGCAGGTGCAGCTCGCGGGCGGCGGCGTTGACGGCGGCCTCGGCGGCGGCGTCGGTTGTGATGGTCACTGGTCAGGCCCTTCTGGTGGTGAGCAGGTCGTCGTAGCCGGTCAGCGAGGGCGCTGGCCGGTCGTAGCGGGCCAGGGCGTCACCGACTGGCACCGGCGGAGCGGCCGCTGTGGCGGCGCGGGCTCGTGCGTCGATGATCACGGCCTCAGGGGCGAGGATCCCGGCGATGACGGCGGCGTCGATCGCCTCGGTCAACGCCGCGGCCGGGAGGGTGCGGTGGGCGAGGAGGACTTCGACCAGAGCCCTGGTGCCGCGACCATCGCCGAGGGCGCGGCGGGCCGCGTCCCAATACCGTTGATGCGCGGGCGTGAACGCTCCCGCTGCTTTGGCTTGAGCCAGTGCGGTCGCGCCTGGTAGGGCGCCGGGTTTGCGGGTCAACACCTCGAGGTAGTGATCGAGGGACAGGACCTCGACGTGCCGGCCGGTGGCCCGCTCGTGCACGGCCACGACCTTCGGCCCGTCGAAGACGGTGACGGTGGTCGCGGTGAACCGCACCACGAGTCGGCGCCCGACATACCGGGCGGGAACGGAGTAGTGGTTCTGACGGATCGAGACCCGGGAGCGGTGGTCGACCCGCCGCGCCTCGAGCACGCCCGGGTCGAACCGTTCGCTCGGCAACGGCAACAGCGTGGCCTGTTCGGCAGCGAACTCGACCCCGACGGTGGCGTGGTGGCCGGTGATCACCCGGGCGTCGTCGGCGACGTCGCCGGCAGCGATGTGCTGGTTCAGCTCGGCCAACGAGGCAACCGTCGGCGTCGGCACCAGATGACGGCGACGGAAGCGGCCGATCTCGCCCTCGACGCCGCCCTTCTCGTGCGCGCCCGCCTTGCCCGGGATGCAAAAGAACGAATCGAACCCGTAGTGGGAGCGCAAGGCGATAAACCGGTCGGACTCGGTCCGGTCGCGGCCCTTCAAGACCCTGGTCACCGCTGGCTTCAAGTTGTCGTACCGGACCCGGGCAGGGACGCCGCCGAAGTGGGCGAACGCTTCGACGTGCCCTTGAAGGAACGCTTCCTGGGCTTGGGTGCCGTAGGCGACGTGGAACGCCCGACCCGAGTGCGACAGCCGCATCACGAACATCCACACCTTCACCGATGTTCCGGCGATCACGGTCTCGAACTCGCCGAAGTCGACCTCGGCCTCCGCGCCCGGGGCGTGGACCTGCGGGACGAACACCTCCCGGTCAACCAGCCCGAGCTCGACCCGGCGGGTCGCGACATACCGGGACACCGTCACCTCCGCGACCTGCGCGTCGTGTTCGGCGACCAGCCGCTGCCACACCCGCCGCGCGGTATGTCGCTGCTTACGCGGTACCTCTTGGTCGCCGATCAGCCAGCCGTCGATGACCTCCCGCCACGGGTCAATCGCCGGCCGAGCCCGAGCCGGATACGCCTGGCGCGGTGGCGGGACCGCCGAGGCGATCGCTTGGCGCACCGTCCGACGGTGCACCCCATGGGATCGCGCGAGCTCGCGGACCGACACGCTCGGATCAGCACGACGGTCCCGCCGGATCTGTTCGAACAACTCCACCCTGGACCACTGCCTCACCGGGACCTCCCACGCCGACAACCGTTGACGTGAAGACCCTCACCGCGGGTGGGGCCAACATTCACGACGACACACCCACCCGAGGAAGGCACCACCGCGGCCACCGAGGTGGGGCCAGAATCCGTGACGATCAGACCGCTACCTGGGGCCAGAGAAGGTGACCACACCCAGTCACCGGTGCCTACCACCGGCTGTACGAGATTGAGCGCTCTTTCCGGATGAGCAAGCACGACCTCCAAGCCCGCCCGATCTTCCACCACAAACGCGAATCGATCGAGGCGCACATGTCCATCGTCTTCGCCGCCCTCGCGCTAACCCGCCACATCGAGACAGCGACCGGGATGTCGATCAAGCGGTTCGTGACCACCACACGTCGCTACCGCGAAGTCATCATCGAAGCCGGCGAGCAGCTGATCACCGCCGCCGACCCCCTACCCGAGGACCTCCACGCAGCAATCCACTCCATCAGCCAACCCAGGCGTGCGCACTAAATTGTCCTAACTCGGGAGGCTGCCGAGGCGACTCAGACTGTCTGCTCCCTGGCGCCCGTTGGGCAGTAGCACGGCGTGCTACGGTGAGCAGGTGAGTGAGGTCATCAGTCAATCCCTTACCCATCAGGCTGCCGAGGCGACTCAGACTGTCTGCTCCCTGGCGCCCGTTGGGCCGTAGCACGGCGTGCTACGGTGAGCAGGTGAGTGAGGTCATCAGTCCACGGGAACTGCGCAACGACAGCGGTCGCATCATGCGGGCGCTGGACGAAGGACGCTCCTTCGTGCTGACGAGGAACTCCGTACCCGTGGGTGAGTTGCGGCCCCTCCGTCGACAACGGCTGGTCGATGCACGCCTGGTGAGCGAGCTGTTCCGCCGCGCCCCGCGCATTGACCACGAACAGTTCCTGCGTGACCTCGACGACGCCGTGGATCAAGATGCGGAACCCCGTGCCTGAGCGTCTTGAGAGCGGGCTGTTGGACACGTCGGTCGTCATCGACCTCGACGTTATCGACGTCGAGCATTTGCCGCGGACTGTCGCGGTGTCTGCCATCACCATGGCGGAGTTGGCGGCCGGTCCGGCCGCCACGCAGGACCTGGCGGAGCGTGCACGCAGACAGGATCGGCTGCAGCGGGCCGAGGCGGCATTCGAACCCATCCCGTTCGGCAGCGAGGCGGCTCGCGCTTACGGGAGGGTTCACGCCGCTGTGAGGCCGGCAGGGCGCCAGCCGCGCCGGAGGTTCGCAGACCTGCTGATCGCGTCCATTGCGATGGCGGAGGGGCTGCCGTTGCTGACCCGGAACGCTGAGGACTTCGCTGGGCTGGATGAGATTGTGCTCGTCGTGCCGGTCTGATCACTTCTCGCTCGCGTGCTGCACGGACGATCCGCGCACACCCGAGGCCCTGCGTGGGTGATCGAACGCGATCAAGTTGCCCGCGTTCTGCCCATCGGCTCCTGAACGCTGTGGAATTCCATTTCGATGTGTCGTTCCGATCCTGCAGCTGCCTGACTTGGGTGCGGCGACCGTGGCGGTCGGTGGCTGAGGAGCCTCGCCCGCGTTTGTTCGGGCCTCATGTAGCGCCCCCACCATCATCATCATCATCATCCACATGGTAGGAGAGTCCCCTGGGGTGGTGGGTTTTGAGGGTCAACGGCGGGGCTGCGTGATGTTGGCGGCCATCGGCGGGATCTTCGGTGTGTAAGTACCAAGTCACCCACTGAAGGAGACCCACCGATGGCCTTACCCGAGTCTGCCCTGTCCGAGCTGTTGGAGGCGTTCCGCGCCGGCGATGGCGTGGACATGATCCGCGAGTCGGTCCGTACCGTGCTGCAAGAGCTCGTCGAGTTCGAGGCTGCGGGTGTGATCGGCGCGCAACGCTACGAGCGCACCCAGGACCGTGTCACCGAGCGCAATGGTTCACGTCCCAAGCTGCTGACCACCAAGGCCGGCGATGTCGAGCTGCGGATCCCCAAGCTGCGCAAGGGTTCGTTCTTCCCCTCAATCCTTGAACCCCGTCGGCGGATCGACCAGGCGCTGTACGCGGTGGTGATGGAGGCCTACGTCCACGGAGTGTCCACCCGCAGCGTCGATGACCTGGTCGTGGCGCTTGGTGCGGATTCCGGGATCTCCAAGTCCGAGGTCTCCCGGATCTGTGAACAGCTCGATGAGACCGTGGGCGCGTTCCGCACCCGTTCCCTGGCCGACATCACCTTCCCGTACGTGTACCTGGACGCGACCTACCTACACGTGCGGAACAAGCCCGGCAAGGGCGGCCACGTCGTCTCCATGGCCGTGATCGTCGCGACCGGGATCGCTGCCGACGGCACCCGACACGTCCTGGGCCTGGACGTCGGCGACAGCGAGGAGGAGACGTTCTGGCGGGCGTTCCTGCTCTCGCTGAAGCAGCGCGGCCTGACCGGGGTGCGCTTGGTGATCAGCGACCAGCACTCCGGCCTCGTCGCGGCGCTCAGGCGCTCCTTCCAGGGGCTCCGCGCACCAGAGGTGCCGAGTCCACTTCGCCCGAAACCTGCTGGCGCACGTGCCCAAGAGCCACGCCGACATGGTCGCCGCAGTGTTCCGCACGATCTTCGCCCAACCCGACCCCGACGCTGTCAGCACGGCATGGGACGAGGTCCGCGACCAACTCGCCAAGTCCTTCCCGAAAGTCGGGCCACTGATGGACCAGGCCAAGTCCGAGGTCCTCGCGTTCACCGCGTTCCCGAAGGCGCACTGGCGCAAGATCTGGTCGACCAACCCCTTGAACGGGTCAACAAAGAGATCAAGCGCCGCAGCCGGGTCGTCGGGATCTTCCCCAACACCGCCGCCGTCATCCGGCTCGTCGGAGCGGTCCTGATCGACATGCACGACGAATGGATCGCCAGCGACCGCCGCTACCTCTCAGAGGAGTCCATGGCACTGCTCAACGATGCCGTGGATACTGGTGCACACGCCGCCATCGACAGCGGCGAGTAGGGCACCGAGGACCACCTCAAAGCCCACCACGCCACGGGGCTCTGTCATTCTGAGCCCCAACGGCTGTCAAACGTGCGCTTCCTAGGCCACGCGGGCTCCGTAGCGTTGACCGGCTGCTCCGCCGGAGCGCCGACGAAGGCGCCGATCGACACCCAGGACATGCCGGCCTCGCGGGCGGTCTGGCGACATCGAGAAGGCGTCCCTCGCCGGCCGACTGCTCGGCGACGTCTGCTCGGAGCTCTACGGTGCATTGACATCCAACTCGTCGCCGGCGTTTGGCGCGTAGCCCTCAAAGCGAACGGCGAGCCCGCCGCCGTGGGCAGCACGGCGTGGATGATGACTACGGCCTTCGTGCCCTGGATGCAGCCGACCTCAAGGATCGACGTGATCCCCCACGTTGACGACGCTGCCGCCTGGTAATGAGTTCGTCCCAACGCATCGCCACAGGCGGGGACTGACGGTGGTCGGCGCGGCATACGGAGGTGGTGTCGTGGGGTTGCGTGTGGGGCGAGGTCGCGTACCCCCGGCTACAGCATCGAAAGAGGGGGTGCCGAGCCCAGGGGCCTGACCTGCGCAGACGCAGCGACGAGGACGCGGTATGCCGCGTTGGTGTAGCCGGGGGTCCGGTCACGCGCCGCCAACCGCGCCGCGCGCCCCACGCCTCCACCCCCCCGTCCCTCCGACGCGTCTCGTCGCCTACGTATCGCGGTGGGCGCCCCCGCCGGGGATGACCGAGAAGCACTCCGGCGCGCTGAACCCCCTTCTGCCGTATGCCGATTCCACACCCCCGACGACCGCCGCCACCGCGTCGGTCGGCACGAGCGCAATGGCGGAGCCCCGAAGCCGCCGCCGGTCATCCGGGCACCCAGCGCCCCGGCGTCGCGCGCGGCCGCCACGGCGACGTCCAACTCCGGACACGACACCTCGTAGTCGTCGCGCAGTGAGACATGGCTGGCGTCGAAGAGGTGGCCGACCTCGGCATACTCCCCACGGCGCAGGGCGGCGACGGTCGCGGTGACGCGGTCGATCTCGGTGACGACATGCCTCACCCGGCGTCGCTCGACCTCGTCCGGCAGCCGCGACAACGCCCCTTCCAGATCACCAATCGCGATCTCCCGCAACGTCTCCACGCCCAGCGTCGCGGCGGCGGATTCGCAGGCGGCCCGGCGCGCGCCATACTGCCCGTCCACGAGCGCGTGGTGGGCCTTGGTGTCGATGACCAGCAGGACCAGGCCGGCGGCACCGATCCCGAACGGGACGTGCTCGGTCGCCCCGTCCCGGCAGTCCAGGAGCAGCGCGTGGTCGGGTCGGCATAGCAGCGACGCCGACTGGTCCATGCCTCCCGTGGGGGCCCCGGCGATGTCGTTCTCCGCCCGCCTGCAGGCGCTCACCAGGACCGCGCGCGCGTCGTCGGACTCCAGCAGCCCCAGCCCGTTGAGGTCCGAGATTGCCGCTCCCACAGCGCATTCCAGTGCCGCAGAGGACGACAGTCCGGCTCCGAGGGGCACCCGGCCGTCCACGGCGACGTCGAGTCCGCCCACGGCATACCCCGCCTGGGCGAGCGCCCACGGCACCCCCGCGACGTATGCCGACCACCCCCCGACCGTGCCCGGGCCCACCTCGTCGAGGCTCACCTCGACGACATCCCCGGTCTGGACGCTGGTCACGCGCAGCACGCGGTCGCCGCGGGGGGAGGCCGCGGCATACGTCCTGTGCGGCAACGCGATCGGGAGGGCGAGTCCGCCGTTGTAGTCGGTGTGCTCGCCGATGAGGTTGACCCGGCCGGGTGCCGACCACACCCCCTCCGGCTCGCCGCCGAATCGCTCCCGGAATGCGCCCACCGCGTCCATGGAGGCAGCGTAACTGCGTGGAACCGCCCCGGCTCGCCTGGCAGAATGCGGGGATGCCCAGTGACGCCACCGCCGCTCCCGCGCGCCCGAAGCGCATCTTCTCCGGTATGCAGCCGACCTCGGACTCGCTGCACCTCGGCAACTACCTCGGCGCGCTGGTCAACTGGGTCAAGCTCCAGGACGACTACGACGCCTACTACGGCGTCGTCGACCTCCATGCCCTGACGGTCCCGACCGACCCGGAAGTCCTGCGCCGGCGTACGCGCGTGACCGCCGCGCAGTATCTCGCGGCCGGGGTCGATCCACTCCGCGCCACTCTGGTCCTGCAGAGCCTCGTCCCCGAGCATGCCGAACTGGCGTGGATCCTGTCCTGCCAGACCGGATTCGGCGAAGCCAGTCGGATGACGCAGTTCAAGGACAAGACAGCCAAGGGCCAGTCGGCCAATGTCGGTCTCTTCACCTACCCGATCCTCATGGCCGCCGACATCCTCCTTTACGACTCCAACCTGGTCCCCGTCGGGGAGGATCAGCGCCAGCATCTCGAGCTCACCCGCGACCTCGCCGAGCGGATGAACGCGCGATTCGGCCGCATCCTCACCGTCCCGGAGCCCTTTATCGTCACGGGCAGCGCCAAGATCCAGGACCTGCAGGACCCGACGTCGAAGATGTCCAAGTCCACCTCGGCGGAACTCGGCCTGATCGACCTCCTGGACGACCCGAAGCGCATCGCCAAGAAGATCCGGTCGGCCGTGACGGACACCGAGCGCGAGATCAGATACGACCCGCAGTCCAAGCCGGGTGTCTCCAACCTCCTCGTCATCCACGCGACGCTCTCCGGCACGACGATCCCCGACCTCGAGACGGCGTTCTCCGGCAAGGGGTATGGCGACCTCAAAGCCGAGGTCGCCGACGTCGTGGTCGGTGCCCTGGAACCCTTCCAGGGTCGTATGCGCGATCTCCTCGCCGACCCCGCGGAACTCGACCGGATCGTCGCCGAGGATCGGCCAAGGCCCGCGTCGTCGCCGCGGGCACCCTGGCCCGGGTTCGTGCGGCGATCGGCCTGCTGCCGCGCGACTGACGAGCGCTACTCTCCCAGGCATGCCCACCATCGGCGTCGCCGTCGCGATTCCGGAGCCCTACGCAAGCTTCCTGCAGGAACGGCGCGAGCGCTTCGGGGACCCGTTGGCCCACGCCATCCCTCCGCATGTCACCCTCCTGCCCCCGACGGAGGTCGATGCCGACGACTTGGAGGCTTTCGAGGACCATCTCGCCGACGTCGCGGCTCGCCACCACGCGTTCGACATCGCGCTGGAATCGACCGGGACCTTCCGGCCTGTCTCGCCCGTGGTGTTCGTCCAACTCACTCAGGGAGTCAGCGAGTGCGAGGCGCTGGAGTCGGCCATCCGGCAGGGTCCGGTCGCGCGTGAGTTGGAGTTCGACTACCACCCCCATGTGACGGTCGCGCACAACATCAGCGAGGAGGAACTCGATGCCGCGTTCGTCGATCTCGACGATTTCGCCGTCGCCTTCCCCGTCCCCGCGATCCATCTGTACCACCACGGCGACGACGAGGTCTGGCGGCCGGTGAAGGCCTTCGACCTCCGAGGACAATGACCGCGTGGACAGCCTGAAGGCCCTCCTGGGCCGCCTGCAGAAGACCCCGGCCTGGCGGGCCTGGGACCGGTATGGCGCTGCCCGCGGCGGTCTCCTCGCCGGGGGCGTCACCTACTTCGCCTTCTTCTCCCTCTTTCCCGCGATTGCGCTCGGGTTCACCGTCTTCGGGCTCGTCCTGCGCGGCCACCCCGAGACGCTCAAGACCGTCCAAGACGCGATCGACCGGCAACTACCGGGCTTCGTGCAGACCGAGGCCAATCCCGGCGGACTCATCCCGATGTCGATCCCCACGGGGACAACGCTGAGCATCACGGCCATCGTCGGCCTGCTCGGCCTGCTCTGGGCCGGCCTCGGCTGGCTCTCGGCGCTGCGCGACGGCATCCGCGCGATTTTCGGGGTCAGCGGGGAGCCGGGCAACTTTGTCACCAACAAACTCCGCGATCTCCTCGTCCTGGCCACCCTCGGCCTCGGCGTGGTCCTCGCGGCCGTGGTCAGCGGCGTGACGGGGGCCATCGCCCAACGGGTTGCGTCATGGGTCGGCCTCGGCGGCCAGTCCTGGGTGGTCACGATCGCCGGGCTCGTGGTCGCGTTCGTCGCCAACGCCCTCCTGGTCGCGCTGATGTTGCGCATCCTCTCCGGCGTCGAGTTGCCGTCGAACGCCCTCCGCAACGGATCACTGTTCGGGGAGTGGCGATGACCCTCCTGCAGACCTTCGGCACCCGTCTTATCGCCGGCACCATGGACAACAAGCTCTTCGCGTCCATCGCCCTCGTCGTCGGGCTCTTGGCCTTTCTCAACCTCATCGCCCGCGCCATGCTCATGTCCGCGGCCTGGGCAGCCAATGACATCGACGCGATCAACCTGGCGAAGACGACGAGTCCCGGCGAGGAGCAGAAGCTCGCCGAAGGCCCCGCCACTCGCGAGCAAGCCGCCGCCGAGTGGACCCACCGCGCACCCTCCGGTCTGCCGCAGGATGCCGCGGCCCGGGCGGCCCTGGGCCTGCCCACCCTCGACCAGCGCTCCTCGGATCGGGCCAGCGTCGCGGCCGGCGCGGTGCTCGGTGCCGCCGCGACCGCCGCGGCGGGCCTGGCCTTGCGCGCCACCCGGCTCGTGCGCCGCTGACGCCGCCTGCCCCCCTGCGGCCGCCAGCACCGCCGTCCCCGCAACGCCCGCGGCGTCCGTGCCCACCCCAGCCGGCCCGCCGGCGTTCCGCTCCCGCAACTGCCGCTCCCGGCGACCGCGGAGGCGAGTTCGACCGGGGCGGTGAGGCGGGGATAGCGTGCCGGGCATGGCCGCGCCATACGACTCCTTCTGTGCCGTGATCCCCGCGGGTGGCGCGGGCACCCGGCTCTGGCCGGTCAGCCGGGCCGGTAGCCCGAAGTTCCTCCACGACCTCACCGGCAGCGGCCGAACCTCCTCCAGGCCACCGTGGATCGGCTGCAGCCGCTGGCCGGCGACCGGGTCCTCGTCGTCACGGGGACGGCCCATGTCGAGGAGGTGCGGGCCCAACTCCCGCACCTGCCGGACGACAACGTCCTCGTCGAGCCGACTCCACGCGACTCCAGGCCGCGATCGGGCTCGCCGCCGCCGTGCTCCGAGGCCCGCGACCCCGACGCCATCCTCGGGTCCTTCGCGGCCGACCACGTCATCACCCACGAAGGCGCCTTCGATGAGTGCATCGGCGAGGCGATCACCGCCGCCGCCGCGGGTCACCTCGTGACGATCGGGATCACCCCGACGTATGCCGCGACCGGCTTCGGGTACATCCAGTCCGGCAAGCCCGTGGCCGGGTTCCCGACCGCGCGCCACGCGCGGCAGTTCGTCGAGAAGCCCACCGCCGAGCGGGCGGCGGCCTATCTCCAGACTGGCGAATTCCGGTGGAACGCCGGGATGTTCGTCGTTCGGGCTACCCGCCTGCTCGACCTTCTGGCCCAGTGGCAGCCCCGCTTCACCGAGTCGCTGCGCCGGATTGCCGCCGAGCCCGAGCGCCTGCCCGATCTCTGGCCGACCCTGCCCCGGATCGCCATCGACCACGCCATCGCCGAGCCCGCCGCCGACGCCGGCCAGGTCGTCGTCGTCCCGGGTAGCTTCGGATGGGACGACATCGGCGACTTCGCCTCGCTCGGGGCGATGCTGCCGCCGGGTCCCCAAGGATGCGCTGTGGTGGGGGACCCGACCCTCGTCGAGGCCATCGACAGCAGCGGGGTCGTCGTCGCCGACGGGGGCCGGCTCGTCGCCCTCCTCGGCATCGAGGATGTCGTCGTCGTCGACACTCCCGACGCCGTCCTCGTCACCACCCGAGCGCGGGCCCAGGACGTCAAGCTCGTCGTCGAGCACCTCAAGGCCACCGGGCGGGGCCGACTTGTCTGAGCCGGCCGGGCGGCGCACTACCATCGAAGACGCAATGACCCTCGACCCCATCACCGAGCTCTGCCGCGCCGTCGAGGCGCACGGCCCGGACCTCGTCGCCGTTCGGCGAGACCTCCATCAACACCCGGAACTGAGCCGCCACGAGTTCCGCACCACGGCCGTCATCGCGGAGCGTCGACGCCCTTCCGGTGCGAGAGCGCACCGGCCTCGACTCGCCTCGATCGGTCCCGAGGTCTGCCACGCCTGCGGACACGACGTCCCACCTCCGCCCTCCTGGGTGCGGCTCTCGCCCTCGCCGAGCAGGTCGAGCATCTCGAGGCGACCGGCGCCGCGGTGCGGCTCTTCTTCCAGCCGGCGGAGGAGGCCATCCCCGGCGGCGCCGATGACGTCATCGCCCAGGGCGGGATGGAGGGGGTGGACGCGGCATACGCCGTCCACTGCGATCCCGGGCTCGACGTCGGCCAAGTGGGTCTGCGCGAGGGGCCGCTGACCGCGGCGTGCGACCGGATCGAGGTCTCGCTCAAGGGCCACGGTGGCCACACCTCGCGGCCGCACCTGACCGAGGACCTCACGTTCGCGCTCGCCAAGGTCGTCACCGACGTCCCCACTCTCCTCTCCCGCCGGGTCGACCCGCGCGCCGCCGCCCTGATCGTCTGGGGTCAGGTCCACGCCGGCCGCGCCGGCAGCGTCATCCCCTCGACGGGGTATGCCGAGGGGGCACCCTCCGCGTGCTCGATTCCGAGGTCTGGGCCGGGTTGCGACCGCTGCTCGAGCGCATCGTCGACGAGGTCACCGAACCCTTCGGGGTCCAGGCCGAGCTCGAGCACGTCCCGGGCGTGCCGCCCGTCGTCAATACCGCCGATGCCATCGCCGACCTGCGGGCAGCCACGGCGGCCGTGGGCCTGGCGGCGGTCCCGACGGGCCAGTCGATGGGCGGGGAGGACTTCGGCGTGGTATCTCCACCATGCGCCTGGGGCGATGGCCCGGTTGGGGACCCGCACCGTCGGGGGTCGAACCTACGACCTCCACCAGGGCGACTACATCGTCGACGAGCGGGCCATCGACGCGGGGGCCAAGCTCCTGGGGTCGGTCGCCCTGACGGCGATCGCGCGGCATACCGCCGCGGACGTCGCGACTTCGTAACGGTTCGTCACACGCGTCCCAGCGTGACCGGGCACGTCTCGGTGGGAACTATCCTGGCGCGAGTTGGCGCGTGACATCTGCGCCACGAACACGAGTAAGGAGATGCATCTTGCGTCCACTTCTGAAGGTTGCCGCCGTGATCTCGGTCGGCACCATGGCCCTCGCCGGTTGCGGCGGCTCGACGTCGAAGGAGTCGACCACCGCGGGCGGGCTCCTCCGCCACGTCCGGCTCCGCGACGAGCTCGTCGGCGGCGGCCTCCGACGTCAAGGTCGGCATGGCGTACGACGTGGGCGGTCGGGAGACCAGTCCTTCAACGACGCCGCGGCGGCCGGTCTCGACAAGGCCAAGGCCGACTTCGGGATCGACATCAAAAGGAAGCCACGGCGGTCCACGGCGAGAACGAAGCGGCGCGTGAGGAGCGCCTCAACCAGCTCGTCGACGCCGGCTACACCAACATTGTCGCGGTCGGTTTCGCGTATGCCGCCTCCGTCGGCAGGTGGCCAAGGAGAACCCCGACGTCCACTTCGCGATCATCGATGACGCCTCGGACGCCTCAAGGCCGCCAATGTCGCCCAGTTGACGTTCGCCGAGAACGAGGGGTCCTTCCTCGTCGGTGCGGCCGCGGCACTCAAAGAGCAAGGCCGGGCACATCGGCTTCGTCGGTGGCGTCAACGTTCCCTGATCGTGAAGTTCCAGGCCGGGCTTCGAGGCGGGCGCCAAGGCGGGGTCAACCCCAAGATCCAAGATCGACTCCACCTACCTGACCCAGCCGCCGGACTTCGGTGGTTTCGGTGACCCGGCCAAGGGCAAGACCGCAGCCGAGGGCATGTTCCAGGGCGGCGCCGACGTGGTCTACCACGCCGCCGGCGGCTCCAGCGCAGGCGTCTTCACCGCGGCCAAGGCCGCCAAAGGCGTGGGCGATCGGTGTCGACTCCGACCAGGCCAAGACGGCCGAGGCCGGTGTCCGCGACGTCATCCTCACCTCGATGCTCCAAGAAGGTCGACGTCGCGGTCTACGACTACCTTTCGAAGGCCGTCAAGGGTGAGGCCGCCGCCGGCAATATCGTCTACGACCTCAAGGCCGACGGTGTCGGCTACAGCACCACCGGCGGGCACTTCGACGACATCGTCGCCAAGGTCGACGAGGCCAAGGCCAAGATCATCTCCGGCGAGATCAAGGTTCCCGCCACGATGTGATCGCCGGTGCGCCGTCGGCATGCCTGTCGACGTGCGCACGGCGGGTTTTGCGTGAACCGGGGCCCGGTGGCGCGATGGCGTTCGCCCGGTTCCCGGCTTTCGCATCTGTTCGGGACCGGCCGCCGACGGCGGCCGGCCGCTTGACGGGGAGTTCTTGCCATCACTGCACTCGCGAGCCCGTCCTCGGCAGCGACACGTTCGCTGTCGAGGTCACCGGGATCACCAGCGCTTCCCGGCGTTGTGGCCAACAAGGACATCACCTTCTCCGTGCGGCGTGGCACTGTCCATGCCCTCGTCGGCGAGAAGGCGCCGGCAAGTCGACCCTGATGAAGATCCTCTACGGCGTCCAGCGCCGGGACGAGGGCACCATCGCGATCAACGGGGCCCAGGTCGACCTCCACAGTCCTGCCGATGCCATCGGCTCCGGCATCGGGATGGTCTTCCAGCACTTCATGCTCGCCGACAATCTCACCGTCCTCGGGAACGTCGTCCTCGGTGCCGAGCGGCTTCACGGCATTAGTGGCGGTGCCCGCCGCGAGATCCGGCGCATCTCGGCTGGGTTCGGACTCGATGTCGACCCGGACGATCCCGTCGCCAACCTCGGGGTCGGCGACCGCCAGCAGGTCGAGATCCTCAAGGTGCTCTATCGCGGGCCAAGATCCTCATCCTCGACGAACCACCGCGGTGCTTGTGCCCCAGGAGGTCGACGGGCTCTTCGACAACCTGCGCGAACTCAAGGCCGATGGCCTGACCGTCATCTTCATCTCGCACAAACTCGATGAGGTGTTGTCGGTGGCCGACGACATCACGGTCATCCGCCGCGGGACCGCAGTGGCCTCGGTCGATCCCAAGACCGTCAGCGCCCGCCAGCTCGCCGAACTCATGGTCGGCTCCCAGCTTCCCACCCGGAGACGAGCGAGTCGACGGTCACCGACCCGCGTCGTCCTCTCCTTACGCGACATCACCCTCGCCGGCAGTGAGGGCCGCAACCCTGTTGACCGACATCGACCTCGACATCCACGCCGGCGAGATCGTCGGTATCGCCGGCGTCGAAGGCAACGGACAGGCGGAACTCGTCGAGGTCATCGTGTGGATGCGCGGGCCGAGTGCCGGCATCGTTAAACTCGAAGGCACCGACATCTCCGCCTGGGAGGTCGCGAGATCCGCGAGGCGGGGGTCGGTTATATACCCGAGGATCGTCACCGGCACGGACTGCTGCTGGATGCCCCGCTGTGGGAGAACCGGATCCTCGGTCACCAGACCGAGCGACCCAATATCCGCGGCCAGCTCATCGACGCGAAGTCGGCCAAGGCCGACACCGCGCGCATCGTCCGCGAGTATGACGTGCGCACCCCTCCATCCACGTCACCGCTGGCTCGCTGTCCGGAGGCAACCAGCAGAAGCTCATCGTCGGACGGGAGATGAGTCACAATCCAAGGTCCTCATCGCCGCCCACCCCACCCGGGGTCGATGTCAGGGCGCAGGCGTCGATCTGGGACCTGATCCGAAAGGCCGCCACGAAGGCCTCGGCGTCCTGTTGATCAGCGCCGACCTGGAGGAACTGATAGGCCTGTCCGACACCATCCGGGTCATCTTGCGCGGCCGACTCACCGGGACCTTCGATCCCGACACCGTGACCAGCCAGGACCTCCGGGTCCGCGATGACCGGCGCCGACGGCTCGCACGATGTCAGCGCCCACGATGCCCCCTCCGATGCCCCTCAGGATCTCCGATGACCAATGCCAACCTCCGGCGGGCCCTGCTGTCCGTCGCCGCGCCGCTGCTCGCTCTCCTGGTCGCCGTCGCCTGACTTCGTTGGTCTTGCTCGCGCTCGGGGACCCAATGCGCGATGTGGATCACCATGCTGAGCAAGCCGAAGCCTCGCCAGCTCACCAATATCGTCAGCAGCGCCATCGTGCTCTATCTGTCGGCGATCGCCGTCGCCGTCGGGTTCAAGATGAACCTCTTCAACATCGGCGTCGACGGGCAATACCGCGTCGGATCCTTCGCGGCCGCGCTCTTCGCCGGCCAGGCGTGGCTGCCTGGCATCCTCAACGT
This sequence comes from Nostocoides sp., assembly GCA_016702415.1. Taxonomy (GTDB): domain Bacteria; phylum Actinomycetota; class Actinomycetes; order Actinomycetales; family Dermatophilaceae; genus Nostocoides_A. The sequence goes on along the minus strand of JADJEA010000012.1, from coordinate 4,281 downwards.
CATCGTCGCGATCATCGTCTCGATGGCGGCGGGCGGACTCTGGGCGAGCCTCGCGGCATACCTCAAGGTGAAACGGGGGGGTCGGCGGGGTCATCTCGACCATCATGCTCAACGCCATCGCCACCGGCCTGGTGTCCTGGCTGCTGCTCGAGGTCGCCGTTCAAGAGGCCGGATCGAACGCCATCAGCACCAAGGTCATCCCGGAGTCGTCGCGGTTGGCGGGCTGGGAGCTCATCCCCGGCGCGAGCAACCGCGTCTTCAGCCTGCTGGCGCTGGCGGTGCTCGTCGGGGCGCTCTACTGGGTCATCCGGGGCAAGACGAGGTTCGGCTTCGACCTGCGCGCCACCGGGAGTTCCGAGACGGCCGCCGTGGCCAGCGGTGTCAAGGTCAAGCGCATGGTCATGACCGCGATGATCGCCTCGGGTGCGCTCGCGGGCCTGGTCGGTATGCCGCTCCTCTTCGGTCAGGACTATTCCTACGGGACGACCTTCCAGGCCGGGCTTGGTTTCGCCGGTGTCGGGATCGCCCTTCTCCGGGCGCAACCACCCCATCGGGATCGCGTTCGCTGCGCTCTTGTGGAGTTTCCTGGACACCCAGGCCAGCGCCCTGCAGATCCGCGCCGGGGTCGCGCCCGGGATTGGTTTACATCATCCAGGGCATCATCCTCTTCGCCGTCGTCATCGCCTGGGGGCGCACGCGCCGGCTCGATGTCCGTCTCGAGCAACAGCGAGTCGCACGAGGCTGGCCGCCTTGCGCGCGCCCGCGTGACGGAAGGAGCGGCGGCATGACCACCGTGACCACGGCACCGACCGCCCCCGCCACCGCCACCCCGGCCACCGACTCGTCCACCGGGACCGGGTCGTCAGGCGGGCGGGGATCATCGCCCGGACTCGTCGTCCCGTCGATCCTCCGCGTCGTGACGGGGGTCCAACGACGTCGACTCCTCCGGTGCCATCGCCGCGGCTTTCGGCCTGGCGGTGCCCGTGCGCTGCCCGGGCTGGGCGGCCTGTGGTCGGAACGTGCCGGGGTGGTCAGCATCGGCCTCGCCGGCATGGTGATCCTCGGGACCTGGTCCTCGCTTCTGCGCCTACCACTGGGGGCCGTGGGTGGGCATCCTCGGCGGCGCCGTCGGCTGGCCTCGTCGGCGGCCTCATCCATGCCATCGCGACGGTCTATTTCGGGGTCGGCCACATCTCGTCTCGGTGTCGCCTCAACATCATCGGCCTGGGCGTTGCGAAGTATCTCGCCTCGCGCTTCTTCACCCACTCCCCGGCGGCGGGCCGACGCGGTCGCCGCCACTGCCGCGACCACCGCAGCTGTCCCTGCAGTTCGTCGGTGATCCGTTGCTCACTCTGGAACGCAAGCGGATCTTCCTCCTGTCCGACCTCCCGGCATCATCCGCGGGTTGACCACGAATGTCTCGGTCCTGACGCTGATCACCGTCGCGCTCTTCGGCGCCACCTGGCTTCATGTGGCGCACCGCCTTTCGGACTGCGCCTGCGGTCCGTCGGCGAATCCCGGCGGCGACCGAATCCTCGGTGTCAACGTCTATCGCTACAAAATTCCTCGCCGTCCTCGCCTCCGGTGGCCTGGCCGGGCTCGGTGGTGCCTTCCAGACGCTGGTCGCCTCCAGTCTGTTCCGCGACGGCCAGACGGGCGGCCGTGGCTACTTATATCGGCCTCGCGGCGATGATCTTCATCAACTGGCGGCCGGGTGGGCTGCTGGCGGGGTCGGCGCTCTTCGGCTACACCGATGCCATCCGGTTGCGCGGAGGTGAGCGTCCGCGCCGTCTTGCTCCTGGTCGCCGCGCTCTGGTGATCGTCGCGCTCTGGCGGATGTGCGGCGCGGGCGGAGTCTGGTCAGGCCATCTCCTCACCTCGCCGTCGCGGCCTTGACCCGGATGGTGGTACTTCCTCCGGATGTCGTCCCTGGCGAACTCGCCCGGCACCCTGCCGTATGTCACCGCCACTCCTCGTCCTCGCCTTCCGCCTCCCCCAGCGACTGCGGATGCCGGCGCGGACGGGCAGGTCTATCACCAAGGGCGGCGGGCACTGGCCCATGCGGAATCCGGGGATCGACTGGGAGCGCTGCGCCTGGCCGCGGTCGCGGCGGCGACTACGCCTCCTGCCCATGCTCCCGATTTGCCGTCGGTCGCCGGGATCGACGGATGGCCGGACGTATGCCGCGTGCAATGTAGAGAGGGCTGGCATACGGTGTCGGTCTGTGCGCGGAGTGCCGCGGACTGGTGTCGGCCCTGCACATGGGTGGGGGCGGCCAGTTCGCTGGGTCCTATTGCGTCGGTGCCGACGGTCAGGCCCTCATGCCGTATGGGCTGGTGCCGGCAACTGTTGTGGGAGAACGGTGGGTGGGGACTGCCTGCTCATGACGCCGGTCGGTATCCGGGCCGCCAGATGTGCTCCCACTACGGGCCTTCGGTCGCGACGATCTCGGTGACCGTCTCGCGGGCACCTGATCGCGCGATCTTTTGCCCCCGTCCCCGGCATGAGCGCCGAGAGTCTGCGATGATGCGCCGGATGAAGCCTTCGATGCCGTCGACGTCGTAATCACCAAGCGTGATCGCCACGAGTTGTCGGACGAGCGGATCCGGTGGGTCATCGATACCTACGCTTGCGGGGTCGTCGCCGACGAGCAGATGTCCGCTCTCCGGGATGGCGGTGATAACCAACGGAACAAGGCCCGCCGCGAGATCGCGACCTGGACGAAAACGATGATCGCCAGCAGTGAGCGGATGAACTTCTCGGCCTGTCCGCGCACGACCGCGGACAAAGCACTCCACCGGGGGTCGAGGCAAGATCACCTCCCGCTTGCACCACTGGTCGCGGTCTTCGGGTCGCGGTCCCTGCGGCTGTCCGGGCGCGGTCTCGGCCATACCAGGCACCGCCCGGACAGAAGCTCAGATCGATCTCCGGTGGCGCGCGTCCCTGTCGAATGCCGAGATGCTCGCCCAACTCGACGTCCCCGGCGGCGAAGTCATCTGCGCCGCCGGAGTCAGGACTGGCCCCGCCGACCGAAGCTGTATGCCCTGCGCGACGTCACCGGAACCGTCGAAGCGATCCCATGATCGCGGGATTTCATCGTGAGCAAGAAGATCGCCGAGGCACCCGCGCCTCGTCCTGGACGTCAAGGTCGGGTCAGGGGGCGTTCGCGAAGCGACCGATGACCAGGCCCGCGGAAGAACTCGCCCGCACGATGGTTGCGCTGGGCACCGACGCCGGCATCAATACCGTTGCGCTGCTGACGAATATGGACGTGCCACTGGAGCTGACCGCAGGCAATGCGGTGGAGTCCGCGAGTCGGTCCAGATCGTCGCGGGTGGGGGGTCCGCCCGATGTCATCAGGCTGACCATCCGACTCGCGCAGGAGATGCTCCAGGCCATGGCCGCAGGGGCCAGAGGATGTCGCCCGCAGCGCTCGCTGACAGCCGGGCGATGGACCGCCTGGCGGCGGATGATCCGTGCCGGGCGGCGACGGACGCCCCGCTGCCGGTGGCGCGGCATACCGATCAGGTGCGTTCCCCACGGACGGTGTCGTCACCATCTACTCGCGACGCGTATGCCGTGGGCCTGGCCACCTGGCGCCTCGGCGCAGGGCAAGCCCGCAAGGAGGACCCGGTGCAGGCGGGTGCGGATCGAACCATGTCCACGGCCGGGCGCATTGGTCCCGCGCCGGCAAACCGATGCCTGACGCTACATACCGACTTACCCCGGAACGCTTCGAGCGCGCCGGGGCCGCGCGCCGGCGGCGGTATCGTCATCGCCCCGAGGGATCGCGGAACCGTGCTACCCCTCGATATCGACCGCATCGACGCCGGGGACGCCGCATGACGCCGGCCGCCGCCTCGTCGCCCCGAGACCGGTTATCCGCTCAGCGCGGAGGTCGCCGCGGCGCCGAAAGTCCTCCTCACGATGACCTCGATGGCGGGGTCCGTACCAGACGATCATCGAGGATCGCCGACGAGAATCCCGGGTATGCCGACCTGCCCGCCCCGACGCCCGGCGCGCTCAGCCGGTGGTTCCCCAAGAGCGCGGACTCGGGCTCCTGGTGCGCTATCTGGAGACCTTCGCCCACACAACAGCGGTGATGCTGGTCCGCCGATGCCTTGCGCCGGGTGGCGCGGGAGTGCGTCCTCACGACCTTGCCGGGGACGGCGTCGTCTTATCGCGAGTCCGTTATGCGCTGGGCAACGCACCTGGCCGGTGGAAGGCTGTCCCCCTGGAGGATGTCGTCGAGGCGGTCAACGCTGGCTTCCGCGAGGGCGA
>JADJEA010000011.1 GCA_016702415.1 Nostocoides sp. | reverse complement strand
GGATCGACCGGGCACGTCGGCGCGATCGCGGCCGGCTTTCGCCGCACGGCGATGCCGATCAGATCCAGGGGCGCCCCTACGCGGGCAGCGAGGTCCGCGGAGGCCTCGATCAGGCCCCTGGCGACGGCCCGAGCCCACGACACCGCAGCCCACGAGCGCGACCTGACCGGAACGGCGTTGTCTTCATCACTATTGACTCCCCACCCGACGTCCAAGGCCAGCAGGTCGTCGATCGTTTCGCGCCGGACGAGGACTCGGGCGAACCCCGTCCGCACGGCATGACCGGGGCCGCGGGGTGTGGTTGTACCTGATTGCTCAGTGCTGCGGCAGTAGGCACCCGTCCCCGGCACGGCCAGGAGATCACCGAGCGCGAGATCGTCCGGAAGGTACTCATCCAGAACGACGATGTCGCCGCTCTCGCAGTGCCGGCCGACCACCCGCGAGCGCGGCGCCGCCTGCGAATCCCGGGAGGCGAGAGTGACCGAATAGTCCGCCTCATGAGCGCCGGCCTGATGTTGTCGCTCATCCGCCGTCGACCGGAGACATAGCGGCGCGAGTATCCTTTCTCCGAGAGCGACATCCTTGATCGTGCCGACCTCAGAGTGGTGATTCCGGCGGGACCGGCGATGGCCGGCCCGCCTCGATCGAGACGCGTGGGCCCCGGTCCCATCTCCGCACCCGATCGCCTTGAACTCACGCTCGAGGATGCCGGCGAGTTGCTCGGCGAGATCACGCGGAGCGAGCGGCCGATGCTGAGGTGTAGGCGATGCCATAGCCGCCGCCGAGGTCGATCTCCGGGAGGTCCGCCCCCGAAGCGTTCACGACGTCGGCATGCAAGCCGACCAGCCGACGCGCGGACAACTCGAAGCCGGTCGTGTCGAAGATCTGGCTGCCGATGTGCGAGTGGAAACCCAACAGCCGCAAGGTTTTGGCCGCGCGGGGATGGCGTCCGCGGCCGCCCGGCCACTCCGTCGGCGAGGCTGAACCCGAACTTGGGTCCTCGTGGCCGGTCGCGATGAAACTCGTGGGTGTGCGCCTCGACCACCGTGACCCGGATCATCACCGGGGCCACGACACCCATCCCGCCGGCGATCGCCTCGATCCGGGCGATCTCGTCGAAGGAGTCCACGACGATCCGACCGACCCCGTGCTCCAGCGCCATCCGCAGCTCGCCGGGAGTCTTGTTGTTGCCGTGCAAGGTGATCCGCTCGCCGGGGAATCCCGCGCGAATGGCAACGGCCAACTCCCCGCCGGTGCACGTCCAGGCACAGCCCCTCCTGCTGCACCCAGCGCGCAACCTCCGTGCACAGGAACGCCTTACCGCGTAGTAGACGTCCGCCCCACCCGGGAAGGCCGTGGGCGGCGTCCCGGAACGCCCGAGCCGCGCGCGGAAGTCCTCCTCGTCGATGACGTGTGCCGCCGTCCCCCCGCCCCCGGGCCAACGTCACCATGTCGACGCCGCCGACGACAAGACGCCCGGCGTCGTCCCGCCTGGCCGTCACGGCCACAGCCGCGGGAACTCGGTGAATCCGTGGGATCACGGCAGCCAGATCGGCGGGCCGCATAGCCCTCCGCATGGAGCGGCGCCCGCCCTCGTGTGCGCGATCCGCCTACATCCGTTCGGGGGCCGAGACGCCGAGGAGGCCGAGGCCACTGGCGACGGTGCGGATGCGTCGTTGAGCCAGAGCCGGGTTCGGTGGCAGGGTCGGTGACCGGCTCGTCGGCGTTCATCGGCCGCACGCGGCAGATGTCGTACCACGGTGGTAACGACCGGCGAGGTCCTCCAGATGGCGCGCCACCCGATGCGGCTCCCCATCGCCGCGGCCTGGGCGACCACCCGCGGGAGTCGCCGAGGATCGCCAGGAGGACGGCCTCCGTCGGATCGGCCAGCAGGGCAGGATCGAAGCCGTCCTCGCGCCGCACACCATCATCGTCCGCGAGCCGGGCGACGTTGCACGTCCGGGCGTGGGCGTACTGCACGTAATACACCGGGTTCTCATTGGTGTGCTTGGTCAGCAGGTCGATCGATGTCGATATTGCTGTCGGGTGGAACTGCGCGTGAGTGCAAACCGCGCGCATCGCGGCCCACCGCGTCCATGAGATCATCCAGGACGACGACGGTGCCCAGGCGCTTGCTCATGCGCATCGGCTGCCCGTCCCTGACGAGGTTGACCATTTGGCCGATGAGGATCTGCGGGTTGCGCCGGGCTCGGTCGTGAAGAGCGCACACATGGCCATCATCCGTTTGACATAGCCGTGGTGATCGGCGCCGAGCATGATGATGCACTCGTCGAAGCCGCGCTCCCGCTTGTCGAGGTAGTAGGCCAGTTCCCCGGAGATGAAAGCAGGCTGGCCGTCGGACGTGATGACGACCCGGTCCTGTGTCGTCGCCGTGGTCACTGGTGCGCAGCCACAGCGCACCGTCCTTTTTCGTACATCGCCCCGAGGGCCTGGGTCGCGCGACCGCCCGCGCCACGGCTCCTTTCTCGTGGAGGTCGTTCTCCGTGGAAGTAGACGTCGAAATCGACACCGAAGTCGTGCAGCGTGGCGCTTGATGTCGGCAAACGCCGCGCCACCCCCCTCTTCGCGGAAGCGTTCCTGCGCCGCGTCCCGGGCGGGCCGAGGATCGACGGGTCGTCGGCGACGATCTCGTCGGCGGTGTCTTTGATGTAGGCGCGCCGTACCCCCTCCGGGCTCGGCTCCCCAGCGCCGCGGCGAGCAGGCTCCGCGCGACCGGTCAATCTGGGCACCGTGGTCGTTGAAGAGTAGTGCGTCCCCGCGTGACCTCGGCACCGGTCGCCTCTCGATGACCCGCGCCAGGGCATCGCCGACGGCCGCCCAACGGGAGCCCCTAGGTGGATCGGGCCCGTGGGATTGGCGGAGACGAACTCCAGTTGACCCGCACCCCCGCACCCGACGTCCCCGACCGTATGCCGCACCCGCCTCCCACGATCGTGCGCAAGTTCCCCGGCACTCGCCGCCTCAGGACATTGTAGGAAGCCGGGACCAGCCACCTCGACATGGGCAATACCGGGGACTGACGACAGCGCCGTGGCGAGGTTCCGGGCCAACTGGCGTGGCGGCTACCGGCCTGTCGGGCGAGTTGCATGGCGACATTCGTCGACCAGTCCCCGTGCCCGGCCTGCGCGGCCGCTCGACGCGGAGCGTCTGCTGCACTATCGAGCGTCAACGCGCCGGCGGCGACGAGGTCGGCCAGGGCAGCACGGATCGCGGCGGCCAGGTCATCGGGGGTCACCCGGGGATTCTACGAAGGGCACACCCCCGCCCCGCACATCATTCTGCGCACTGGGCAGGCCGGACGTCGCCGTCTGCCTTCCAAGGCATCGATTCACGATCGTCTTCCGGGCCTGGTAACCTCAGTCCGCGCCTGCGCCGGTCTCAGCTGCTGTTCGATCCGGCCGCGCAGGCCCCGTAGCTCAGGATAGAGCACCGCCCTCCGGAGGCGGGGGCGCAGGGTTCGAATCTCGCCGGGGCACCAAACTGGACTCTTTCAAACTCCACTCCAGGGAACGGAGGTTTGTTGTTTTCCCCGGAATCCTGGGGGCCCTGGGCGGGCGCCAGCGCCGCCCTGAGCGAGGGTGCGCTGCGCTGGGAGCCTTGGTCTGGGCCCTGGCCTAGGGCTGTGCCCGTTGGGGCCGCTTCGGCGCCGAGCAGGACCATCAGGTCTGGGTGGGTCAGCATGGCGAGCAGGTCATCGAGTTCGCCGGTGACAGTCTCGTCATAGACCCAGATCCGCGTGAAGATGGCTTGGTTGAGGATGCGTCGGTCGGCATCGCTGGCGTGCTCGTAAAGCTGCGCGCAGTTTTCGAGCAGGTCGAGCGCCCGGGTCAGGGTTTCCTTCTGGATGGTGGTCGTCAGTGGCTTTTGGGCTGCGAGTCGTCCCTCGATCTGGTCGAGTTGGCGCCCGATCCGCTTTGTTCGCTCTTCATCAGGTCGAGCGGGATGGCGTCGGCGTAGTGGGCTGGAGTAACTTGCCTCGTTCATCGAGTAGTCGTTGGCGCTGCCGCGTCAGGCTGCGGACTCTCTTGCTCGCTGGTCGTCGCGGCGGCGGTCGAAGTAGTCCTCGACGGCCGACTGGATGGCCTGGCGTTGCTCGGGTGCCAGGCGGATGCGGGCGTATTCGACCTCGACCAGTTCTTCAATTAGGGGATATGGGCGCGCGCCGTTCGCAGCTGGTGGTCTTCTGGTGTCGTCCAATGCAGACGAAGTAGGGGTACTCTGTGGCCTGGTCGTGGCCGGGCGATGGTCAAGCCGATGAAGCGGGAGGGCACAGTGGCCGCAGAAGATGCTGCCACGTAGGTAGTGCGGGGTGTTCACGCTCCTTCTCGCCGTGTCGATGGCTGGCCAGACGTCTTGGACCCGCCCGGGTAGTGGGCGCATCGACAGCTTGTCGTGCCGCCCATTGGGGTATTGGATGCCTCGGTGGGTGACGACGCCTTGTAGTACGGATTGCTCAAGATGGCGTGCAGTTGCGTCCGTCTCACGGCTTTAGCTGGGGCCTTGGGGCAGTCGGCACGGTCGGTGAGACCGCGCGCTTCCAGTTCGAGTAGCTATCAGCAGGGGTCCAGTCGCCCGTGGCGTGGGCCTCGAAGGCCCAGGCGATGAGCGGCGCTCGGGTCAGGTCGAGCCGTCGATGGTGCGCAATTGGTTTGCCAGAGTGCGTTCTGGTGTGACGTTGCGGTAGCCAATGGAGCTCTGCCAGGGGTACCGCCGGTCTTGCCCATCTGACTCATGCCTTTGACGACCTCGTCGCCAGGCCGTTGCGCGAGTAGAACTCCGGCAATGGAGCTCGTGATGCCGTGCAGCAGCATGCCGCTTGGTTTCGTCGATATTCTCGCTGGCGGAGACAACGGACCCCGGCGTTCTTCAGCGCCAGGGGAGATTTCGACGTCGTCAATCCGGTTTCTGGCTAGTCGGTCGACCTTGTGGACGATGACGTACCTATAGGCTTCTTGGTCTGGATGTAAGCCAGCATCCGCTTGAGTTCCTCACGGTCGGCGCTCCTAGCCGATTCGCCACGGTCGACAAACTCCTCGACGATGACGGCGCCGAGGCTGTGGGCTTTGCGACTGTTCGCAGCTCGCTGGGCAGGGATGGAGTAACCCTCTGGGTCACCATCCCGTTCAGCTTGCTCCTTGGTGCTGACGCGCAGATAGCTGACGGCCGTGACGGCTGCCAGCGGGACGACTGCATGTAGGCTCACACGAAACTCCTTCTCGGGTAGCGGTGTTGGGCGAAACGGAAGCGTTGGGGTGCCACGTACGTGTCGAGATCGGGCGGGCGCACCGGCCACCTATTTTCAGTCCGCATCTCTGGCTCGGGGTCGACCTCGCGGGACAGGCCGGTTTGGTCGAGGCGGACTTCGATGGCGTGTTGGCTGACGCCGAAGTGAGCTGCCAGGTCGTCGATCCGTTGGATGCCGAGGCCCCAGGCGCGTTTCAGTTCGCGTTTGGGGACCAGGGCGCAGCCGGCGAAGTAGTCGGCGGCTGTTTCGGCTTGCTGCCGGGCGGTCAGGTCACGCCTCGCCGGGTGACGTCGCGGTAGAGCCGGTCGCAGGCGCCGTGGTCGATGATGTGTTTGAACTCATGGAGCAGGGTGAAGCGTTGCCGAGCCGGGCTGCCCCTGTATTGAGGCAGATGATCTACCGTGCCGTTCCAGTGGCTGTTTCCGCTGACCGGCAGGCGTTCGTAGTGTACGGCGATGCGTGGCATGGCGTCGATGTGGCTGACCTGCCGGCCCTTCGGCGTCACCTGGGCGATGGCGACCAGCCGGGTGGCCTGGGCATAACTTGGCGATTTGCCTTGCCCCTTCTGGTAGGCAGCTTCTGGCGGCCGGGATGAGTCGGCGGAGGCTGGTCAGGTGCTGGTGGTTTCGTTCCTGTAGAAGTGTTATGAGAGTGCCTCCTTTCAGGTTGCTGGTTGTTTTCGTTTGCATTGGGTGGGTCGTCTTATTCGTCTTCGCCAGGTGCTGGGCCGGTGGAAGTTGGGATCTACGCCGTAGCGGCGAGCCACGCTGGCTATTTCCTTAGCGCTTCCCTCGGGCAGTTCCGGATATTTGCTGCGTAAGCGGCTGCACACTCGGGTGAGAGCGTCGGTAAAGTCCCCTGACCCGGCAGCAGAGCGATGAGCGGCAGCGGGTCGAGGCCCAAGACGGACGCGCGAGGCGCATGACCTGCTCGACGTCTGGGTTGGTGACTTGGTCGATCTCCCAGAAGCGCAGCAGCGATTTGGACATCTCGGCTTCGTCGTTCGTTGGCGCCCTAGCCCCGCCTCTCAGTCGGGCTTCTTAAGTGGTGCTGCGAATGTCGGTGAATTTGTTTTGTTCATGTCCTGTTTTACGATCTGCAGGGGCAACCAATTGCCCAGGGGTTTCGGACTTTCTACAACGGATTCTCGGCCTTTCTGAGATAGTTCTTTGCATATATATCTTCCCTAAAGCCATTGGCTATTTAGGTTTATGTGCCCAGGTGGGGTCGGACGGCGGCACGAGCACAAAAGTGCTACCCGAGTGTCACGTACGCGTTGTCCGGTCCCTACCTGGGCTTTGTTGAAGTGAAGCCCGTCTGGCTGGGCTCTCGGTGGTGCCGCGGCAGCACGCCCTCGTGACCTCCCGGCTCAGCCCACGGGATGGGCGGCGGTGTCAGGGCTAGGCGTGGCGTCGCCGCCGAACAGGGCCCGCCAGGGCGGCTGCGCTCGTCGGCGTCACGAGCGATCTGCGCGCTTGCAGTTCGCTGGCACCAGCGATGACGGCCGGGTCGGCCGCCATGACGGCGACGCGTCTCGATCGCCTCACGAATTGGCATCGGTGACCGAGACGCCGCGAGCCGGGCCAAGATGGTGATCCGCGCATGCAGATCACCATCCAGACGGATGGCCATCAGTCTTGATAGACATGGCGCTTCTTCTCCTTCCTGAGGGTGTTCGTCTCATTGCTGGCCTGGGAACTCCAGGCGAGCGGTGAGCCACCGTCCTGGTGGGTGCAGCCCTGGAACCTCGTAGTGTTGGGTTCCAGTGGCTGCAGGCCCCGAGGAGGGAGCGCCGCCGGCTTCTAAGGCCGTGGGCCTGGGTGGTCCTTGGCGACGGCCCGGCCTTGGCCCTACAGGTTGGTGCGGAATAGCCAGACGCCTCCGCCGTCGCGGTGAGCGATGAATAGTTCGCCCTCGAGCCAGAGTTGCTGGGCGATCTCCTCAAAGCTCCAGCCGTCGATGTCGCCGGATTGCTTGAGCTTGGCTTCCGGGATGCCGGCTCGCTCGGCGAGGCGCTGGAACTCGGCTTCGGCCCAGGCGCCAGGACTGGGCACAGGCGCCGAGGTAGTGCTCTGGAAGCTGCGCATACCTTCGTCGGCGTCGTGCAGCTTGGCCCAGAAGCCGAAGACTTCGCCGTGCTCGGCAATGCCAGCCGCCACCCGCGCGACGATTTCCGGATCCTCGTCTGGGTCGAGTACGAAGTCGCCGAAACCGATCGAGTCGAAGATCAGGTCGTCGCCGATGGTGACGCACTCGTCGGGGTCCCGTCGCGGTCCACCAGGTGCCGTAGCGATTCTTAGCGTCCGGAGCCAGATGCCAGGCGAGGGGGCAGCCGCTCTGGTGTTCAGCGGCACGGCGCGCTCGCGGTGACGGCCCGGATGAGACCCGCCGGTCTCGCCCGGCGGACCGTTCGCCGCCTCCTCAGGCACGCTGTTGTCGGGAATCTCGGGTTTGTGGGTCGGCGGTACTCGCTCATGGCTGCCTCCTTTCGTTTCGCTTGATTGGTTCGCTTGGGTTGGCTGGATGGCGTGGTGCCGGGTGTCGGCCGGTGGCCCGGCCGCCACGTCGCTCGGCACGGGGTAGCTCGGGACGACCAGGTCGCTGTCGATCTGGTTGCCCCAGAACGGCCCGCTGGGCGTCCGTGGGTGGGGTGGTCGCCGGCGGGCGAACAGTTCGGAGATAGGGCCCCGGAGACGCGCTCGATGAGGGCGTATTGCTCTTCGGGCTTGTGGGAGCGGTCTTGGACCGGTGCGTTCATCCAGGTCGGCTGGGCGCGGAAGAGGATGGGTGCTTTCCCCGCGTGGCGAAGAGCAGATGCTCGGTCGAGTTACGCGCTGCCGGGGTGGGGTCGAGGTCTTCCGATGATGGAGGTTCCTACGCCTTCGATCAGGAAGACCTCGACGTGTGGACTCTACCTTCGACTGCCCTGATCTGACCACGTTCTGCGCGTGGATGAGCTCGGTTTGGTTGTCACTGGTCAACGGCTGAGCCCTGAGCGGGCGGTGTTGGCCTGCAGGGTGGTCGAGCCCGGATGACTGGTGCCGGGAGTGTGGCTGGGGTGGCTCGCGACAGCGTGGTGCGGCGGTTGGCGCACGAGCCGTTCGGGTGGCGCCCGACGACGTTGGAGGTGACGGTGCGCCGGTACTCGGTGTACTGGCTGCGCCCCGGGGTGGCGTCAGGACACCAGCAAGGCGGGACCCCGGCCGGCGAAGGTCTCCGCCGCGGGCTGCGCTGGGCCTTGGAGGCGATCGTGGTCGGGGCACTTGAGCATGTCCTGGTCGCGGCCGGGTTGGCGGTGGCCTGGGACACCGCCAACGCCGCGGTGCTCGCCGAGGGCAAGCGGCTGCTGTTCGACGACGAGCACCGCTTTGACGGGGGTCACGGTGATCGGGGTGGATGAGCATTGTGGCGGCACACCCGTCACGGCGACAAGTACGTCACCGTCATCATCGACCTGACCCCGGTCCGCGACGGCACCGGCCCGGCCCGCCTGCTGGACATGGTCAAGGGCCGATCCAAGTCCGCGTTCAAGACCTGGCTCGCCGGCCGCGACGACCCCTGGCGCACGCGGGTGCAGGTGGTCGCGATGGACGGGTTCACCGGGTTCAAGACCGCGGCCTCCGAGGAGCTGCCCAGCGCGGCCTGCGTGATGGATCCCTTCCACGTGGTCCGCCTGGCCGGCGAGGGACTGGAGAAGTGCCGGCAACGCATCCAGCAGGCCACTCTGGGCCACCGCGGCCGACGAGGGGATCCCCTGTACCAGGCCCGGCGAACCCTGCACACCGGCGAGGCGCTACTGACCGACCGGCAACGCGAACGACTGACCGTGCTGTTCACCGCCGACGAGCACGCCGAGGTGGAGGCCACCTGGGGTGCCTACCAGCGGATCATCACCGCCTACCGCGACCCCGAACCCCGACACGGCAAGACACCTCATGCAATCGGTCATCGACAGCCTGCGCGATGGCGTCCCCGCCGAGCTGACCGAGGTCCGCAAGCTCGGTCGGACCCTGGCCCGCCGTGCCGAGGACGTCCTGGCCTACTTCGACCGCCTGGGCACCAGCAACGGACCCACAGAGGCGGATCAACGGCCGCCTGGAACACCTGCGCGGCACCGCCCTCGGGTTCCGCAACCTCACCAACTACATCGCCCGCTGCCTCCTAGAAGCCGGCGGATTCCGCCCACGACTACACCCTCAATTGGGATGAGCCGGTTAGCGTGCCCTAGGCTGGCTATGCTCCAGCCCACGAAGGCCCAAAACTAGGAGGACCCTTGCGCAATTCAACCCGTGATGCTGAGCTTTGCGCTGGCGGCGCCGTTGGTGGTGCCCGCGGCTTGGGCAGAGGGAGGTTTCGACACTTACTTTAGTGACTGGTCCATCGGCACGAACTCAAGGAAATGGACCGACAAGAACCTCGACTCCGTCACAACTAACATCTTCGTCAAGAACTGCACCTTCTCGCAGCCAAACCCAAACGGCAATGAACTTGCTCTGCGAATTTACCGCTACGATTCCATAACGCCTGACGACAACATGGGGACGCGAGACTTCGAGGACTGCGAGGCCGGAGAGACTCGTCTGTGGTCGGATATGGCATCCGCCACGTACTACTTCAAGCTTGCGGAGATCAATGATGGAACCGATGCCTATCTCCTGGGTAGGCAAGTGCCAACCCGGTCAAGGTTCGTTACTAAAACAAGAGCCAGACGCCCCATTTGATGTCCATCCAAGCCGCCAGCCTAGAGTGTGACGGCTTGCTCTTGCCTACTCCCGAAAGTCTCGCCCCGCCGTTTCCTGGTGAACAGCATCACTTTCCCTCAGGGGCGAACGGCGCTCCTGGGCCCGAACGGCGCTGGAAAGTCGACTCTACTTTCGATCATTGCTGGCGGGGATTACCCGCAACGCGGTGTGGTGCGCTGGCGGCGACGTCGTGATGAGTCGTCCAACCCAGATCTCTCAGGTCGCATGGCTTCCGCAAGCTCCTACAGTTGATCGCGCCCTCACCTCTCGTGAGTATTGCGCCTATCAGGCGTGGCTGAAGGGAACGCCGAGCGGCTCGGCCTTGGAAGCAGCGGACAAGGCGCTGGCACTGGTAGGCCTCAGCGAGCAGTCACGAACACTCACACACCGGCTCTCAGTCGGGACGCGTGCCCGACTGTGTCTCGCGGGAACCTTGGCAACGGGCGCCAAGTATCTTCTTCTTGACGAACCGATGGCGGCACTGGACCCAGCTCAGCGTCGCAATTTTCTCAAACTAATCCGTGATCTTGCGGAGGAGCGGCAATATTGTCTCGACTCATGACGTCCTAGATCTTGATCAGGGGATTCATGTGGTCGTCCTTCAGGGATGGCCGTTGCGTCTTCGGTGGCAGTGTCGAGTCATTCCTCACTGGCCCAAAGCACCCTCACCGAATCTCCGCGACTGAAGCGTACGTACGATTGTTGGCGGAGGACGATGTTTGATCCGAAATGGCAGTTTGGCTTGATCCGACCATTTCGATTGGGCGTGGCTGCCCTCGCAGTCGGGCTGCTCATCTCAACGGCCGGTTTGCAAACAGACAGAAGTTATTGGTTAGCAACAACGGCGTCCGGAACTCGATCCGTTCTCTTTGCCGCGCCGCTTCTGGCCGCATGGTGTGCTTTTTTTGGTGGACGAACGCGGCTAAGCCGACTAGCCAAGGTTGAACGGATGCAGGCCCGTTCAAAGCCGACTGTCGCACTGGCAACTTTAGCGCCTGCGACGATCGTTGCCATGGTATCACTATTACTTATAGTCGGTTCTTCTGCTGGCAGCGTTTCCGGTTCGCCGCACCTGGACTCTCTGGGACTACTATTCCTTGCATCTCTGGTAATCTTTGCGCACTCCACGTTTGGCTATTCCCTGGGCAGGTGGCTCCCGTATCATTGCCTTGCTTACTCCGCCGCGCTGTCATACTTGTGGCTCGCTTTCCGAGAGCATTCGAACCTCTTTGGATACGGAACATCACGGGGAGAGGTCGGTTCTCGATGTTGCGATATCAGCACAACATTAGGCAAAGGAGCAATCCTCGGCCCAGTAGTTTTCAATATCTCAGTTCTGGTCGCCTGTTTTTGGCTATTTGTACCAACAACCTCATAAAAGTCGCCCCGCTTGCATCCTCATAGTTGCTTTTGGCACCTTGGGCGGTAGGGGCGCAACTAAGGACCTAGGTCCAGACCCTACTAAGTACAGGACTTCTGGCCTTGTGCGACGAGAGTCGACAATCAAATTCTGCTGGTGGCGCGAACATGCGCAATTTGTTGACGCGGCGCGTGCCCCTCTGATGAAAGGGGCGGAGAACCTAATAGATGCGGGCTTCCCCCGACCAAGCGCCATCTCCGAGGCGGGGAGCGATCCGGACGTTTGGAATGTTGGGCTGACTGGAGACCAGGTTGTCCAAGGTCAAGTACTGGCGGACGCAGAACTTGCTCGCATAACTGCAGGTTGCGTGTCATTGAATGCCGATCAAACTGCGACCTTGGACCTCATCGGCCTATACGCCCGACGTGTGCTTGATGGCGAGGAGGATTTGTCTGCGAACCCTGAGGACGAGGTGAGACTGCAAGCCTTTGCGCAGATGTCCCAGGGGGAGCGTCGGGTAGCACTGGCCCAGCTTGAGGGGGTAGTTCGCGCTTGCGCGAAGTAGTCCATTTTCGGCACGCTTGGGCCAAACCGTTAAAGCTTGGGATGGTGGCTTCTGTTTCACTTACTGTTGGAGTGGCTACCTCGCTGTTGAGAGGCCTAGGCGTACCGTCGCCCAACGTCCAACTAGGCGGAGTTGGTCTTATCCCAATTCAAAGTATTGGTGCACTTGTTGCAGTTGCTGCAATGGTATATTCGCTACGGTCGCTCGACACGGCTGCTCAAACCTCAACCAAGCGACCATGCTTCGCGATTATTGTTCTGGTAGGACTTCGCTGCGTCGGCACTGCCGATTGTTTTAGCTTGGCTTTTTCTTGATTCGGTACTCCCCTATAGTATCTCTTATGTCAGAAGTGTCATTGGATTCTTGGCTTTAGCTTTGCTAATTTGGCGTCTCCTCGGAGCGACTCTTGCCTCGGTGACGCCATTGTTCGCCCTGCTCATCATGGGTCTGCTGGGTCGCAACCCTATAAGTCATGAACCTACGTGGTGGGCGTGGGGGCTCGCTATCGAACCCTTGTCTGGTTTCTGGCTCTTGCCGGTCGTGATCTTCTCACTGTAGCCGGGCTGTGGGTATCGACGATCCCAATGGCAGATCTGCGTAGAGGGTGATGTCAGGGTGCAGGAGCATTGCAACCTTCTTTAGACGCGCCTTCCGGAGTCATTTGAGAGAATTTATAGGCCGATCCCAAAGGCGCGAACCCAAAAAGGTAAGTCCGACTCTTCAACTTCCTCGGGAGTCGGATGCCCATGGTCAGACTATTTGCGCCATGCTAGCGGAGCAGCATCGTCGATATCAGGGATAGTTCTTGTCGACGGTGGAGTCGCTGTCGGAGATGCCATCCAGCAACTCCTCCACCCCAACCCCAATCTCCTCGGCAAGCCGCTCCAGGGTCTGCAGGGTGAGGTTGCGCTCTCCCCGTTCAAGTCCACCCATGTAGGTGCGGTGGACGCCGAGTGCGTCGGCGAAGACTTCTTGGCTTAGACCTTTGGCCAGGCGGTAGGCCCGGCGTTCCGGCCCACGATGCGCTGGAGATCGCCGACGGCCACGGCTCCCACCCTGAGCCGGTGCTACTTGAAGGTCTACAGACTTATGAGTAGCGTCGGGGTGGCGGGCGCGTCGGCCGAGCCGTTTCGGTTGCGGAGGTGGAAGTTGGTGCGTCTTGCCGCCTGGGCGGACGAGCACGTCGGGGCTCTCGTCGGGGGATCCGAGGCATGGCAGGAGCTGGCGCCTAGCCTAGAGATTTCACGGCACCGGTCGGACGGTGGTGTGCCGGTGACGTGAAAAGTGCCCCTGAGCTGGGACGATGGCGATTGCGAGGCCGTCATGTCATCCAGTTCGAGGAGCACCTTCCAGGTGAGTAATCCCTGCCGTCTTGTATCCCCTGCCTGAAGGTCGACGCGGCGTCGGTCGGTGCGGTCGGTCAGGCTGGCGGTGTGCTGCTGACGGCCGCGGAGGCCACTGGGTTGGCGCGGGCGTTGCGGGAGGCGATGGGGCCGTGGCGCAAGCCGTTGGCGGTGCACGACCCGGCCAAGGTGGTCCTGGATCTGGCGGTGGCGGTCGCGTTGGGTGGCGACGCGCTGGCTGACGCTGCGGTCGTCCGTGGCGAGCCGGGCGTGTACGGGCCGGTGGCGTCGGAGGCGACGATCTCGCGGGCGATAGCCGCTCTGGCCAAGGACGCCGGGAAGGTTGAACGCGCGGTCGCCGCCGCCCGCAGGGCCGCCCGGAGCGTGGCCTGGGAGCGGGTCGGTGAACGGGCACCGAATCACGCGATCTCGGCGGCCAACCCGTTGGTCGTGGACATCGACGCCACGATCGTGGTGGCGCACAGCGAGAAGGAGTCCGCGGCGCCGACGTTCAAGAAGACCTTCGGGTTTCATCCTCTGGTCGCGTTCGTTGACCACGGCCCCGGGGGGACCGGGGAGCCGTTGACGATGCTGCTGCGCAAGGGCAACGCCGGGTCGAATACGGCGGCCGACCACATCACTGTCGCCCGGGCGGCCCTGAAGGCGTTGCCCGGCATCGACGCGTCCCGGCCGGGGAAGAAGGTGCTGGTCCGCACCGACGGCGCCGGGCATACCCACGACTTCCTGGACTGGCTCCACGCCCGCGGCGTGCAGTACTCGGTCGGGTTCACCCTCCCCGACGTCATGCCCGAGCTATACGCCCTGGTCCCCGAATCGTGCTGGCAGGCCGCGCTCGACGCCGACGGAGACATCCGGGAAGGTGCCGGGCTGGTCGAGATCACCGACCTGCTCGCCGGTAAGGGTCTGCTCAAGGGGTACCCGCCCGGGATGCGGGTCATCGTCCGCCGCGAACATCCCCACCCCGGCGCCCAACTGCGCTTCGACGACGTCGACGGCTACCGGCTGACCGCGTTCGCCACCAACACGGCACGCGGCCAGCTGCAGGGCTTGGAGCTGCGCCACCGCCGCCGCGCCCGGGTCGAAGACCGGATCCGGATCGCTGGCGACACCGGCCTGGCCAACTTCCCGTTGCAACGGTTCGACCAGAACCGGATCTGGCTGGCCATCGTCCAGCTCGCCCTCGACCTGACCGCCTGGACCCAGCTGCTCGCGCTGCACGACACTGACGCCAGGCGCTGGGAACCCAAACGGCTCCGGCTACGCGTCTTCTCTATCGCCGCGACACTCGCCCGCCACGGCCGGCAACACCTTCTCCACATCAAGACCACCGCGCCCTGGGCCGACCTCGTCGTCACCGGGCACTCCCGCCTCGCCGCCGTACCACCCTGACCCCACGCGCACGTGCCTGACCGACCCGACCCTGAGCCCCACCCCTCGTCACGTGGAAGACGACGACCACCGGGACCGACATCCCGGCCCCCGTCACACCCATGCGACAGAATCAGACCTGACCGACCAGCGCCGGAGCCGACCAACTCCCCCGGGGCTCCGATGAAAGATCGAGGCTAGTGGCGCCCCTTACTGGAGGCCCAGGTCGGTGGCTGAGATTCGTCGCAAGATCGGCAGCCAGGCCGGCCCCTCACTGGCGCCCGAATACAACTTCGTCATCGTGGAAGGCAGTGACGACATTCTCGGTGAATGCTCCCTCCACGCCGTCGACTATCGGAACCGTGTGGGGCAGATTGGTATCTGCATCTGGAAGGAACAGGACCGTCGCCATGGACATGCCTCCGACGCCGTAGGACAGCTTCTAGCTTGGGCGAGAGGATGCCTGGGCCTGCAGCGCATCGAAGCGTGGGTCAATGACGGGAACCAGGCATCAGCAGCTCTGTTTGTACGACTTGGCTTCGTCCATGAGGGGACACTCTCCCGGCGGTACTTCGCCCTCGGCCGGTGGCACGCCGTTCGGGTGTATGGCTACCTGACCACTTCTCCTAGTGGATTCGCTGCCGTCAGTGAGTGATTGACCATTCCGCTTATGCAGCTATTTTGGTATAATTCAAACCTAGGAATGACATCTATCCAGAATCAGCGGCTTCGTTATAGGCTTCGCAAGTTTAAAGCGGGCTTTCTGGCCGTTGCCCTCACCCTGGCTGGCGTGCTCCTTATCGCATTGAACGGTTGGCTCGCAAGGATCAACCTGGGTGACTGGGCTTGGGTGCACCAGGTGCCGCTCGGTGAATTGGGTGGTGTACTTTTCGGTGCTGGTTTGCTGAGTACGCTCTTCGAGTACACCTTCCGCAAGGATCAGGAAGAGTCGACTGCAGAGCAGTTCCGCCAGATCATCCGGGAACAAGCTCCTGCTATGCGCGACGCCGTGGTCGAGGGCTTCGCCATCCATCCGGAAGACCTGAAGCGGGTCGCCAACTCTGGATCTTCTCGACGACATCGCGAGCAACGTCATGGCCCTGCGCCTCGGCGACGATGAGTTCGCGTGGGAGCTCTACGCTGAGGTCCGAGATCAAGCGATCGTTGCCGCCGAGCGGTGGCATGACGTCGAGGTTAAGCTCCGGCTCTCTACTGCGGTAGAGAGGAGTACCGCAGGTACTCCTCTGTTCGACTTACTGGTTGAGTGGTCTTACACGACGGTGCCGGCGCAAGGGTGGCGTCCGTTTTCCGGTGTAAATGAGGGGTTGTGGGTTCCGGCTTCGTGGGTCAGGTTACCCGGTGGCGGTGACAGGGTCGGGCTGGTCGGCCGGGTTGGGTGCCGTGGCGGGTGGGGGAGGTAGCTGGCGGGGTGGGTCCATCAGGTGCCGGCGCAGGTCTTGCAGGTGGCGTAGCCCGGCGGGGGTCATGGTCAGGCCGCGCCAGCCGGCTGAGGCCCGGTCCAGGACGGCCCAGACGAGGCTGATGCAGGAGGTCTCGCCCGGGAAGCGGCCGATGACCTTGGCGCGGCGGCGGGTCTCCCCGAAGGTGCGTTCGATGAAGTTGGAGTGCCGGATCCGGGTGTGGTGCTCGGTGGGGAAGCGCAGGTAGGAGGTCAGTCCGGCGGCGTCGGTGAGCAGGATCTTCATCGCGGCCGGGTAGGTCGCGGCGTACCTGTCGGCGAACGCGGTGATCCTGGCCTGAACCACGTCAACGAGCCGCGGGCCGGGTTCGGTCTGCAGGTCGGTGGTGTCGAACAGGGCCCAGTAGCCGTCGCGGATCTCAGCCTGCATCCCGGCCGGGATCTTCGCTTCGATGTTGCGCAGGCGGTGGACAAGACACCGCTGGCGCAATGCGTTCGGGAAGACCTGCTCGATCGCGGCGATCAACCCCGCGGCACCGTCGCAGATGACCAGCAGCGGACTGGACAGGCCCCGCTCGCGCAGGTCGGTCAGAAAGTCGGCCCACGCGTCGGTGGACTCCCCGGACCCGGACGCCAGGCCCACGAAGACCGGTTTCCCGTCGGTGGCGATCCCCTGCCGCCAGGACCGGCTCGGCCGGAGAGCCAGGGGTGCATCCGGAAGAACGAGGCATCCAGGAACAGGTAGTCCAACGTGACCTCGTCCAGGCGCCGCAGGGCCCACGTCTCGTACTCGCCCTTGATGGCCTGGCATACCGTGCTGACGGTGGACTTGCAGATCGCCGCCTGGTCCCCGAGGGCCTCGGCCAGGGTGGCCTCCACATCGCGCACGGACAGGCCCCGCACGAACGAGGCGATCACCAACGACTCCAGGGCGTTGGTCTTCGTGACGTGCTTCCCGAACAGGCCGGAGGCGAACGCCGCGGTGGTGCCGCGCAGCTTCGGCCGCTCCAGCGTGACCGGGCCGGCGGTGGTCTTGACCGTCACCGGCCGGAACCCGTTGCGCGAGCCCGGCCGGGCCTGCGCCGTCGTGGCCGCGCGTTGGTAGCGGTCGCGGCCCAGGAACTCGGTGACCTCGGCCTCCAAAGCGGCCTGCATCAACAGCTGCGCCCCGAGCCGGGCCACCTCCTCCAAGATCTCCGGCAGCGGACGCTCCTGGGCGAACAAGGCATCGATCCTGGCGTGGATCCGATCCATCGGTGATACTCGTGCAGACACGGGCGTGGGTCCCTTCTTCGATGACTGTGAGAGGTCTCGAAGCGGAACCTACGCCCGTCTCATTTACACCGGCCCCTGGACGCGACCGGCGCAAGCGACAAGGCGGTTTGTCTGCACTTCCGACAAGGACGAGTACGACGATCTGCAGCGCGATGTACCGGCCACGGCCGCCTGGTACATGACTCCTCGGCCGGGGATGGACGCATCTAGCCGTGAGTGCTTTGAGCTGCTGTCGCTCACCGTGGACGGTGATGAGGTATCTGTGCGGCGGTCTGAGCGAAGGCATTCACAGGCGTACGTTGCGACTCTGCCTGACAGCGCTGTCATCGAGGGGCACCCGGTTCGTATTCGGCACATCTACCGCGTGGTCACTCCCACTTGGGGCCACCGCCTGTTCGTGCAGTTGCCGCAGCCCGCGCGCAACGTCACGCTGTCCATGGACTACACGAACACAGACATTGCCTATCTCAGCGTTACCGACACCGTTTCATCCAAGTCCAGAGCGCAGATCTACCGCCTGCCCGAAGACGTGCCGGGCCGGGCCATCACGGTGGACATCCCCGGCTGGTTACTTCCAAGCGCGGGGTTTGCCTTCACCTGGACGCTGAACGAAGAGCTGCCTCGGAGTGAGCACTCCAAGGCAGCCTGACCCGAGGTCGTCTTCGGACGACTTGGGGTTCAGTCGCCGCCGCTCATGGGAGGGCCTCCTTCTCTGCTCGACTAACCCCGACGCTACTCATAAGTCTGTAGACCTTCAAGTAGCACCGGCTCAGGGTGGGAGCCGTGGCCGTCGGCGATCTCCAGCGCATCGTGGGCCGGAACCTCCGGGCCTACCGCCTGGCCAAAGGTCTAAGCCAAGAAGTCTTCGCCGACGCACTCGGCGTCCACCGCACCTACATGGGTGGACTTGAACGGGGAGAGCGCAACCTCACCCTGCAGACCCTGGAGCGGCTTGCCGAGGAGATTGGGGTTGGGGTGGAGGAGTTGCTGGATGGCTGATGGGGGGAGGAGACGGGAGCAAGACTGCTTGTCTGGATCTGAGTACTCCGCTGCACAACACGACGCCTGACTCATGACTCCTTGCTTGCGCAGGTTGAGCCCCTGTTCGATGCCACGAGACGCTTACGAACTGCTTCCTTGGTGACACCTACCTCCGACGCGATGTTGCTGTTGCTGGCCCCTGCAGCGTGGAGTTCGTGGATACGCTGAACTTCCTCGCGGCTTAGTCTTCGAGGGCCGCGCAGCGCAACGCCTGCCGCATGGAGGTGTTCACGCGCGGTGGTTTCGCCAATGCCCAACTCACCTGCTAACTCAGCAGTGGAGCGTCCAGCGCTGTAACCGTGGACCAGGCGCTCGATCGTCGCTGGGCCGATTCGGGACGAGATTCGATGGGGTTCCCACTGTCTGACCTTGGGCAGCCCCGTGTCGCGCTCGAGTGCACGCGCGAGTCGTAGGTTGAGTCGCGCAAGGATCGGTTCGGCGTTGGAGTAACGCGCAAGCACCTCCGCCATGACGGTCGTATTCCAACTCCCGCGGGAGGTTGCCTCCCCGGAGGCAAGGAGTACGTCGGTCAAGGTTGGCAAACGAGACGCTTCGGTGTCTCGTTTTGCTTTGGTGCCGGTCGCGATCTCGCCAATGCCGTCACCCGCTTGCTGTGATGCGGTGTAGATCTCTGCCGCTTGGTCGTTCCAGTCCACCCTGGTGACGGCTTGGTCGATGTACAGCCGAGTGAAGAGAGCATCGTTGATCGCTTGTCTCACCTCAGGGCCGTACTTGCTGTAGAGGGTGGGCAGGTCGCGGAGGAGGCCGATGGCTAGTTGGAGCGCGTCGGCCCCGGTTGAGAGTTGGGAGCCGCTCTTGGCGAGTTCGCGACGGATTCGGTGTCGTTCGGTGGCGATGGCTGCGATGCGTTGTTTGATCTTGCCCATTGGCAGTTCGAGGAATAGTCAAGACCTGTGGATCGGCGTGTCATGCGGCGTGGGCGTCACCTTCTGAGTCGTCGGGTCGTTCGACGAGTTTGCCGTTCTTGAACTCGGCGCCGGCGCGGACGAGGTCGACGAGGTGGGGCGCGTTGACGGCGCGCCAGCGGCGGTGTGCGGACTCGATGAGCTGGAACGCCATCGCGGTGGCAGCGGCCCTGGTGCCGGGGCCTTTGGTGACCCGCTGACGGAGCCGGACGGTGGCGAAGGTCGACTCGATCGGGTTTGTGGTCCGCAGGTGGATCCAGTGCTCGGCGGGGTAGTCGTAGAACGCCAGCAGGACGTCGAGGTCATCGATGACCTTCGCGACACCGATCATCACCAGCAGGCACACCTTGTCCTGCTCGAGGCGGACCTTGAGGTGGATCCCGTCCACCCACAGGTACACGTAGTCGGACTCGGCCATCCACAGGTTCTGATCATTGCTCCTCGTCGCCGTTTTGCGGAGTGCGGCCACCACCAACCAGAACCCCCTCGTGTGTCGCACCCCGGGGCGTAGGCTCTTCCGGTTGCGGCTCGGCCGATCGTCCCGCAGACTCGTCAGCGGGGGCTGATCAAGCTCCCAGCCCGATCACACGAAGGAGCACGGAATGAAGAAAATTCGCACAGTTCCGGGCACATTCGCAACTGCACTCGGGATCAGCGTGGCATCCGTCGGCGTCGCCGTACCTGCGAACGCAGCAATCGGAGATTGCGCCAGCGGCTATCTGTGCGCATGGGTGGACACCAACTACAACGGGGCGCGGCTACAACTCAGCCCATCAAACAACAACTGGGGCATCTGGGGCCAGTCAACATGTCTCAAGCGCCTCACCTGGAGCGACTGTGCGAGCTCGCTCTACAACCGAACCAGCGCAACGTGCTTCCGGCTCTACGATGCGGCGGATCGCACAGGCGGTTATCACAGGATTTCCCCGGGAGACACCATCGCCAATCTGGGAACCTGGTCTTACAACGACGTGATCACGTCCAATAGCGCCATTGCAGGCAGCACTTGCTGAGAGCATTGGCATCTAGGCCCGCGACGACCTTGCTCGTCGCGGGCCTAGCGCTGCTGGCGGGTTGCCAATCGGAAGCCCCCCACCCAAACACCAAACAGCAGGTGCCGTTTCCGTCTCCCGTCCTGGAGATGCGACCGAAAGACTTGGCAGAGCTGAGTGACGCGTACTGGGATTTCGAGGCATGGCGTGAAGTGACCCAGAATGGTCTTGTGTCTGACTGCGTCAAACGGCGCAGCGGGCGCTCTTATCTTCCCCATTCAACAGTTGAGGACAGCCGAGCACAAGCTATGCCCGACCGCACATATCGGGCCGAGTATGGTTACAATGTCTGGCGATCAGGCCATCTTAACGTGGACGCCGAAGAGCCGACGGATCCCAACACGGAAACTCTCCTATTAGGAGACGTGGCGTCTGACCGTCAAGC
Organism: Nostocoides sp.; assembly: GCA_016702415.1. Lineage (GTDB taxonomy): Bacteria > Actinomycetota > Actinomycetes > Actinomycetales > Dermatophilaceae > Nostocoides_A. The sequence continues at coordinate 134,497 of JADJEA010000011.1, read as the reverse complement.
CGTAATCTTACCGAACGACTACAAAATAACGGTGCCTCTCAGTGGGTGCTACGCGGAGGCACGTGAGATTCTTGGCGGCTCGGTCGCGAAGTGGGCAGAGGTGGAGTATCTACCAAACTATCTCAACCTTCACCTACGACAAAATATAGCAAGGCGTGTCGGCTTCGATCGAGTCGCCAAACAATGGTCCGAGTGCATGGCCGAATATAGCTACCACTACGCGACGCCCGCAGCATTACAAACGGACTTCCAGTCCAGCTACCCGGAACTCCCCCGCGGCGTTCCGCACGGAATGACCTTTGAAGCGAGCGAAATCGCTGCTGCAACGCGCGATTTCGATTGCCAGGAATCAACAGGCTACGCTAGGTTCGTTATGACATCCATACATGACCTTGCCTTGACGCTATCAGCCGAAGAACGACGAGCGGCAGAGGCTGCGATCCAGACAATACTTGGTGCCGACAGCAGAGCCTCTGAGGTGCGCCAGTCCGGATGATGTCCCTCAAGACACCAGCGTTCACTGCGCGTTCGTCGCAGATCATAGTACTCATAGCCGCGATAGTTGCTGGCCTAATCGGCTTGCGGTATAAAAGCTGGCTTTCTGAACCGAGCCGCTTCCAGGACCTGGCGGTGTACCGTCGAGGCGCAGAAGCCATTCTTTCCGGGGATGAACTTTACCAAAGCAGAACCCATGGCCAAGGGGAGCTTGTCTTCACGTACCCGCCCTTTGCGGCTATCGCTTTCACGGTGTTCGCTCTTCTTCCGTGGGTGGCCTCAATCTCACTCCTCCTAGTCCTCTCGGCGTGTGCCTATGCTCTGTTCGTGTATCTCTTCGGAAGAGAACTTAACTGGCCGACTGGTCAAATACTATTGGCCGGGTACTTTGGCCTACTCTCCGAGCCGATACTTCGCACAGTGCAACAGGGTCAAATCAATGTGGTCCTTGCTGCGTTGGTTGTGGTCGATCTCCTTTTGCTACCCCGACGATTCAGGGGTGTACTCATTGGGCTGGCCGCAGGGATTAAGCTCGTGCCGGCAGCTTTCGTAATTTGCCTGGTTGCACAACGCGACTGGCGCAGTATTATTCGCGTTGCGGTAACCGGCCTAGCCACGATTGCGGTGTCATATCTAGTCAACCCAGCAAGCACGCGTCAATATTGGCTTAAGTTGCTTTTTTCAACCGAACGCTCGGGAGGTGGGGGTTATCCCGATAACCAGTCTCTCGTTGGAGTCATCGCGCGAATCCTCCATGATGACACGCCTAATCCATTGGCAACGCTCCCGCTTCAGGCCGCGGCCCTTGGCGCGGCCTACTACGTAGTTCGTCGCGCGCACGAGCGGAATGATAGGGCAACTCTCGTCGTAGCGGGTGCCATGGGCAGTCTTTTGGCCTCGCCCGTGTCTTGGTCGCACCACTGGATTTGGTGCATACCATTCATAATGCAGCTTTGCGCTTCGCGCCAGTACATTTTCTCCCTGATTGCCGCTGCTGTATTTGCAGTATCGCCACTCACACTGTCACCACTTGGAGTCCTCGACCAAGTACCACGGCCGTGGTGGGTGCTCGCTACAGCGGCTATGCCACTCACTGGCGCCGCCTGGCTGATCATGCAGGGCTTCGGGGCCAGACCGATAAGGGTTGGCAGCGTGAATACTATTCATGCCCCAGGGCGATAGGCCTAGATGACTTTCTTAATGGGCATATGGCGAAATCACGAAACGTCACGCCCCTCTATAAGCCTTTGATCTTCAACGCTCGCCGCACCGAACTCTCAGACCCGCCGACCACACGTGCCGCTTCGGCAACGGTGGCGCCGCCGGCCCGCAATCTCACGGCCTGAGCGATCTGCGCTTCAGTCAGCGATCGGGACATCGAGGTCTTGACGTCTTCGCCGGCGTCGAGCAGCAATTCGCGGATGGTCTGACCGTGCGCGCCGAACTCCTGCGTGAGTTGGGGGATCGACCTGCCTTCGCGATAGCGAGTGATGAGACGTGATCGTTGCTCGCCATTGAGCTTCGTCAACCGGCGACTCGTTGCTGGCTGGCGACTGCGGCTGCGTGGGCGCAAGCTCGTCGGACGGATCACAGGTCTGGAGAACCGACCTGATTCGTTCGACAGGAGTCCCACCAAGTGCACGGCTCATCCGAGTGCCGCCGACGAGCGGCTCCGACGGGAGTGATCGGCGGGATCTGCGAGGATCCCGGATCGACACCGCATGGCACGGGGGGCGAGGACGAGGCGAGGACGGGCAGCCGACAGCACCGTCGGATCGGGTTGGCGATCGCGACACTCGTGGCTTCCGCGAGGCTGATGACCGGATGCCACGATCCGGTCACTTCGGGCGCTTCGGGGACTCCGTCGACGAGCCACGCACCGGCCACACCCATGTCCCCTGCTGAGATCACGCTCACCGCCCGGCCCTTCGACGGCAAGGCGGACAAGACGGCCGTCTCCACCGAGGCGCCTGTCGAGGTGCACGTCGTGCACGGGAGTCTGAACGAGCTGTCCGTCCGGAGCGCCGATGGCACCCTCGTCGACGGCGATCGAGAGCCCACGACCGGCGTGTGGACGCCGGCGCACCCACTCGCTCTGGCCAGCACGTATGTCGTCAGCGCCCGGGCGCAGGGGGCCGATGGCCACCCGGTCACCACGAGCCTGACCGTCCATACCCCACAGTTGCCGAATGCCCAGGTCATCCACATCACCTATCTCGGGCCCGGCGATGGCGCGACCGTGGGCGTCTATCAGCCGATCGTCGTCGAGTTCGGGGCAGCCGTGACGGACCGTGCGGCAGCGTTAACGCAGTTCACGGTGAGCGACGCCAGCGACGCGAGGGGCCTGGCGCTGGGTGAGTGACAGGCGGGTGGACTACCGCCCCGAGAAGCCCTGGAAGCTCGGGACCACCGTAAAGGTGAGCGGCGATATCGACGGCGTGCCCCTCGGCGGCGGGGTCTTCGGCGCCAACGCCGCCTCCACGACCTTCACGGTGACCTCGGACGTCCGCGCCGTCGTCGACCCCTCCTCACTGACGATGCGCGTCTACAGCGGATCGAAACTCCTGCGCACCATGCCGGTCGGGCTGGGCAAACCCGGCTTCCAGACCTGGGGCGGGGCGATGGTCGTCCTCGGTAAGGCCCGGACGACGCGAATGACCTCCTGCAGCACCGGTCTCGCCTGCGACACGAAGGACCCCAACTATTACGACCAACTAGTCGATTGGACCGTCCAACTGACGTACAGCGGCACCTACACGCACGCGGCGCCGCGGGACGGCCTCATCGGACGCGCCAACACCTCCCACGGCTGCATCCACCTGACTACCGCCGACGCCACGTGGTTCTACAGCCTCGCCCAGGCCGGCGACCTGGTCACCGTCGACTACCCGACCAACACGGTCTCGGTCGGCAACGGCGAGGGCGACTGGTACCTCTCCTGGACCCAGTGGACCGCCGACTAAAGGTCAGCGCCTCTGTGACGCGTCCTGGACCTCACCGACGAGCTGCTCTAGGACGTCCTCGAGGAAGACCACCGCAGTGACGGTTCCGTTGCTGTCCACGACCCGGGCGAGATGGGACCCGGTGCTCTGCATGGTCGCAAGCACAGCCTCGACCTCATCGGTCACCGCGACGGTGGCGAGGCGGCGAATCCGCTTGGCCGGCACCGGTTCTCGGCGCTTGACGGCATCGGCATACAGGACGTCCTTGAGGTGGAGATAGCCGACGAGGTCTCCCGACTTCCCCCGCACCGGGAAGCGCGAGAACCCGTATTTGGCCACCAGGCGTTCGATCTGCTCCGGGGTCGCGTCGTCGGCCACGGTCACCAGATCCCGCAGAGGTATGCCGACCTCCCCCGCATCCTTGTCGCTGAACTCCAGTGCCGCCCCGACCAATCCGAACTGCTCCTCCTGGACCAGCCCTTCACGGTGGGATTCGGCGACGATATGAGAGACCTCTTCGGCGGTGAAGGCGCTGGTCATCTCGTCCTTGGGCTCGATGCCCAGACGCCGGACGACGAACTTGGCCAGCCCTTCCATGACCGCAATGAACGGTCCGAGGACGCGTGTCAACCAGAACAACGGCGGCACCAGGACCAGGGCCGCCCGCTCCGGCGCCGAGATCGAGAGGTTCTTGGGGATCATCTCCCCGACCACGACATGCACATAGACGACGATCAGCAACGCGCCAGCGAGCGCGACGGCAGAGGTCATGCCCTCGGACAAGCCGAGTCGGCCGGCCGGACCTTCAAGGACGTGGTGCAGCGCTGCCTCGGAGAATGCGCCGAGCAGCACCGAGCACAAGGTGATGCCCAACTGCGCGCACGCCAGCACCGACCCCATGTGCTCGCTCGCTCGCAGGCAGGTCGCCGCGCGCCGGCTCCCCTCCGCCGCCAACGGCTCGAGCTGGCTGCGTCGCGCGGCCATCGCCGCAAACTCAGCACCGACGAAGAACGCATTGAGCAGCAGGAGGGCAATGGTCACCCAGATGGCGAGGCTCACGGCATACCCTCGTCGTCGCTGTCCTCGGCACCGGCGGGTGGGAGGGGAATCAGGCGCAATCGGTCGACCCGGCGGCCCTCCATGTCGGCGACCGTCAGGCGCCATCCCGGTATGCCGTCCACCCGGTCCCCGACGACCGGCACCCGCCCGAGGGCGGCCATGACGAAGCCGCCGACCGTCTCGTAGGCCCGGCCGTCCGGGATCTCCGCCCCGGTCCTGGTGCGGATCTCGTCCGGTCGCCACATTCCCGGGACGGTCCAGGACCCGTCGACATAGCGTCGACCGGTCGTCTGGCTGCGATCGTGCTCGTCCCCGACATCGCCGACGATCTCCTCGACGACATCCTCGAGCGTGACCACCCCGGACGTGCCGCCGTACTCGTCGACGACGACGGCGATCTGGAGCCCGCCGCGCAGCGTCGTCAGGAGGGGGTCGAGCCGCACGGTCTCGGGAACTATGACCGGATCGACCATGAGCGCGGACGCGGGCACTGCCTTGCGCCGTTCGAAGGGAACCGCGACCGCCGCCTTGACGTGGACCAGGCCGACGATGTCGTCCCAGTCCATGCCGAGGACGGGGAAGCGGGAATGACCCGTCTTGCGGGCCAGCGCAGCGATTTCGGCGGCGCTGACGGTCCGGTCGACACCGACGGTGCGTGAACGTGGGGTCATGACGTCGGCGGCCGTTTGCGAGCCGAAGCCCAGCGAGGCGGTGACCAGCCTCGCCGTCCCCTCGTCGAGCGTGCCGGCGGCCGCCGAGGTCCGCACCAGCGAGGCCAGTTCCTGGGGAGTCCGCGCGGCCGAGAGCTCCTCCTGCGGTTCGATCCCGATCGCGCGAAGAAGGGCATTGGCCGATCCATTGAGGACGAGGATGAGCGGGCGGGCGATCAACGCGAAAACGCGCACCGGGACGGCGACGATCTTCGCCACCCGCAGGGGCGCACTGATCCCGAGAAACTGCGGGACCAGTTCCCCGACGATCATCGAGAAGAGCGTCGCGACGACCAGGGCGAGCAGCGAGGCGACAGCCGACAGCGCGTGACCCGAAAGTCCGGCCGCCTCCAGGGGGATCTCGAGCAAGGCCCCCACGGACGGCTCGGCAATGAACCCGAGGACCAGGGTGGTCAGGGTGATCCCGACCTGCGCCGCAGACAGTTGGGTCGAGAGCCCGCGCAACGAGGTGAGCACAACCGAAGCCCGACGGTCCCCCTGATCGACGGCGCGTTGCACTGTGGGGCGATCAAGGGCGACGAGGGAGAACTCCGCGGCAACGAACACGCCCGTCCCGACTGTCAGCACGATCGCGAGGAGGACCAGCAGCCACTCGGTCATAGTGTGGCGAAGTCTACTGACGTCGGCCTGGTTGAATGAGCTGCGCCATACCCGAGGAGAAGGGGGACCCAGTGAGCGCGCATGCCCTCACGCCCGGTTCGCAGATCGAGATATCCGGCCTGACGAAGCGGTTCGGCACTCTCACGGCCGTCGACGACCTGACCTTCACGGTCGAACCCGGACGGATCACGGGTTTCCTCGGACCCAATGGGGCCGGCAAGACCACGACCCTGCGGATGCTCCTCGGCCTGGTCCGTCCGACCGGCGGCACCGCGACCATCGGCGGACGCCGGTATGCCGAGATCCCCCACCCGCTGACCGTCGTCGGCTCCGCCCTGGAGGCGACGAACTTCCACCCCGGCCGCTCGGGTCGCGACCACCTCCGGGTCCTCGCCGCAACCGCCGGCATCCCGGACGCTCGGGTCGACGCCTTGCTGGAGTTGGTCGGCATACCCGCCGCGGCGCGCAAACGCGCGGGGGGATACTCCCTCGGGATGCGTCAGCGTCTCGGACTGGCCGCCGCGCTCCTGGGCGATCCCCAGGTCCTCGTCCTCGACGAACCGGCCAATGGCCTCGATCCCGAAGGCATCCGGTGGCTGCGCGGGTTCTTGCGGCATCTCGCCGGCCAGGGAAAGACCCTCCTGGTGTCGAGCCACATGCTGGCCGAGGTCGAGCAGACCGTCGACGACGTCGTCATCATCAGCAACGGTCGGCTCGTGCGCTTCGGCACCATGGCGTCGCTGCACGGCCCGGCGCGGGCGCTCGTGCGCACCTCCGACCCGGCCGCCCTCGCGGGGGCATTGCGGGTCTCGGCGGTCGGCTCCCAGCCGGGACCCGACAAGGACAGCCTCCTGGCCGAGACCGACGACCTGCGGCTAGTCGGTGATGTGGCCCTAAGGGCAGGCCTGCCGGTCTGGCAATTGCAGTCGCAATCGAGTGACCTCGAGGAGTTGTTCTTCGCCCTGACCGAGGGCCAGAACCGCAACCTGGGCGCGCCTGGCTCCCCGCCCCCGACCGACGGGACGACTCCCGCCGACCCTGCACCGACCGGCATACCCGCTCAGGACGGAAGGAACCACTGATGATCGGCGCCATCCGCTCGGAACTGCGGAAGGTCTTCACCACCCGCCTCTGGTGGGGCATGGGCCTCGGCATGGCCGTCCTGGCCGCCCTCATCGCGATGGGGTTCGCGGCGCTCCTGGGCAATGCCCAGATGTCCGGCGGCGACAACGGGGGGCAAGGCAATCCGTTCGCCCGACTGACGATCGGCACCGCCCAGTTGATCTACAACGCCGGCATCGTTCAGCAGATGACCCTGCTCTTCCCGCTGGCTCTCGGCGTCATGCTCATCACCGGGGAGTACCGCCACAAGACCATCTCGGCCACCTTCCTCTCCACCCCGAATCGCTGGGTCGTCATGCTGTCCAAGGCGGTCGCGGTGGCCACCACCGGGGCGCTGTATGCCGTGGTCCACGCCGCCGCGAGCATTGCCGGGGCCGCGCCGATCATCAAGTTCGTCAAGCATCAGCCGACCCTGCTCACCGAGCCGAAGGTCTGGCAGTCATTGGGCCTGGGCATCGTCGCGTTCGTCGTGTGGATGCTCTTCGGCTTCGGCGTCGGCATGCTGGTGCGCAACCAGATCGCCGCGGTCCTCATCGCGGTCGGCCTGGCGTTCATCGTCCAGCTGGTCCTCAACATTCTCTTCACCGTCAAGCACTGGTACTCCGCGATGAAGTGGGTCCCCGGCAATCTCACGACCAATATGCTCATCACGAGCGACCCCACCCAAGGTCAGAATGTGGATCCGGCCTCCCAGGCCCAGTACTTCGCCCATTGGTGGCAGGCCGGCCTCGTCCTCATCGTGTATGCCGCCGCCCTCGCCATCGTCGGCGCGCTCCTGACCACCCGGCGCGACGTCGCCTGATGGCGACGCGATAGGCCCCGGAGTCGACGCCGGGGTAACCTGTCGAGATCACATGCAATCCGTCGTCGATGACGAATGAAAGAGGCGTCCGGCTGTGGCTGACCCGCAATCCTCCGGTGATCTGAGCGCGACGTTCGGCGCCAACGACTGGCTCGTCGACGAGCTCTACGAGAGCTATCTCGCCGATCGTGACTCCGTCGACCCGGCCTGGTGGGACTACTTCGCGACCTACCGCCCCGAGGGCAATGGCACGAAACCCGCGGCGACGCCGTCGGCCGCCCCGGGGCGCCCGACGGCGGGACCGGCGCCGACCCCGGTGCCGTCCGCCGCCTTGCCCTCCGCCCCGGTTCTGTCCCCGCCGGTTCCATCCACCCAGGTTCCGTCCACACCGGTGACGTCCAGCCCGGCTCCCGCACCGACGACCCCCGTCCCGGTGCCCCCCACTCCCCCGTCACCCTCGACACGCTCGGGAGACTCGCCGAAGCACTCCGCACCGAGAGAGACCCCGAAGCCCCGCGAAGCCTCGACCGCCGGAGGGCGGGGAGCCACCGAGCAGCCGAGCGTCAGCCCCATCCGAGGGGCCAGCGCGCGGGTCGTCACCAACATGGAGACCTCGCTTGAGGTGCCCACGGCGACCAGCGTCCGCAGCGTCCCGGCAAAACTCCTCATCGACAACCGCGTCGTCATCAACAACCACCTCGCCCGGTCCCGCGGCGGCAAGGTCTCCTTCACCCACATCATCGGGTTCGCTCTCGTGCGTGCGCTCGCGTCGATGCCCGAGCTCAACAACAGCTATACCGAGGTCGACGGCAAACCGGCCCTCAGCGTGCCGGCACACGTCAACCTCGGCATCGCCATCGACCAGGCCAAGCCCGACGGCTCCCGCCAGTTGCTCGTCCCGTCGATCAAGGCGGCCGAGGCGATGGACTTCGGGCGGTTCTGGGCGGCATACGAAACCATCATCAAGAAGGCGCGCGCGGGCACACTGACCGTCGAGGACTTCCAGGGCACCACCATCAGCCTGACCAACCCCGGCACCCTCGGCACGGTCCACTCGGTGCCCCGCCTGATGAAGGGCCAGGGCGCCATCATCGGCGTCGGGTCCCTGGAGTATCCCGCCGAGTGGCAGGGCGCGAGCCTGACCATCCTCAACCGCAATGGCGTCAGCAAGATCTTGACGTTGACCTCGACGTATGACCACCGGATCATCCAGGGGGCCCAGTCGGGCGACCTCTTGCGGGTCATCCACGGGCTCCTCCTCGGCGAGGACGGGTTCTACGACGACATCTTCGAGAGCCTGCGCATCCCCTACGAGCCGGTGCGCTGGGTCCGCGACATCGACGCCTCGCACGATGACGACATCAACAAGGTCGCCCGCGTCCAGCAGCTCATCAACGCCTATCGCGTCCGCGGCCACCTCATGGCCGACACCGACCCGCTCGAATACCGGCAGCGGCGCCACCCCGACCTCGATGTCACCACCCACGACCTGAGTCTGTGGGACCTCGACCGGCACTTCGCCACCGGCGGCTTCGGCGGGCAGGCCTTCCTCCCGTTGCGGCGCATCCTCGGCATCCTGCGCGACTCCTACTGCCGCACCATCGGTATCGAGTACATGCACATCACCGATCCCGCACAGCGCAAGTGGATCCAGCGCAAGGTCGAGGTCGGCTACGCCAAGATCCCCCGCGAAGAGCAACTGCGCATCCTGCGCCGTCTCAATGCCGCCGAGGCCTTCGAGACCTTCCTCCAGACCAAGTTCGTCGGGCAGAAACGCTTCTCCCTCGAAGGCGGCGAGTCGGTCATCGCCCTTCTCGACCGGATCCTGTCGCGCGCCGCGACCGACCGTCTGGACGAGGTCTGCATCGGTATGCCGCACCGCGGCCGCCTCAACGTCCTCGCCAATATCGCCGGGAAGTCCCCCGGCCAGATCTTCCAGGAGTTCGAGGGTCGCCTCGACCCGCGCTCGGTTCAGGGATCCGGCGACGTGAAATACCACCTCGGGACCGAGGGCGTCTTCACTGCCGAGAACGGCGACACCACCAAGGTTCATCTCGCCGCCAACCCCTCCCACCTCGAGGCGGTCAACCCCGTACTCGAGGGCATCGCCCGAGCCAAGCAGGACCGCATCAACCTCGGCGGCGAGGACTTCACCGTCCTGCCCATCCTGCTGCACGGTGACGCCGCGTTCGCGGGTCAAGGCGTCGTCGCCGAGACCCTCAACCTCTCCCAGTTGCGGGGATATCGGACCGGCGGCACGATCCACGTCGTCATCAACAACCAGGTCGGATTCACGACCGCTCCGAGCAGTTCGCGCTCGTCCCTCTATTGCACCGACGTCGCCAAGATGGTTCAGGCACCGATCTTCCACGTCAACGGCGACGACCCCGAAGCCTGCGTCCACGTCGCCGAACTCGCCTACGAGTTCCGCCAGGAGTTCGACAAGGACGTCGTCATCGACATGGTGTGCTACCGCCGGAGGGGGCACAACGAGGGCGACGACCCGTCGATGACCCAGCCGCTGATGTACAACCTCATTGAGGCCAAGCGCAGCGTCCGCAAGCTCTACACCGAAGCTCTCATCGGCCGTGGCGACATCTCGCAGGACGAGGCCGACGCCGCGCTGCGGGACTACCAGCAACAGCTCGAGCGCGTCTTCGTCGAGACCAAGGCGGCGCTGCAGCAGGGCGATCGGCGCAGCGACCCCGCCACTCGGGGCACCGATGTCGAGGGCCACGCCGGTCTCGCGCTCCCCGCGGTCCAGTCCGCCGACGCGCCCCGCCGCTCCGCCAGCGACACCGCCATCAGTCCGGAAACCCTGCAGCGGATCGGCAACGCGTTTGTCGACGCTCCGCCCGGCTTCACCGTCCACCCCAAGCTCCTCCAGGCGATGGAGAAGCGCGCAGAGTCGGTGCGCGAAGGTGGGATCGACTGGGGCACAGGTGAGTTGATCGCGTTCGGCTCCCTCCTGATGGAGGGCACCCCGGTCCGGTTGGCCGGTCAGGACAGCCGCCGCGGCACGTTCGTCCAGCGCCATGCCGTCCTCATCGACAAGACGACGGCCGGCGAGTGGACACCATTGCGCTACCTCAGTGATGACCAGGCCAAGTTCTGGGTCTACGACTCCATGCTGTCCGAGTATGCCGCGATGGGCTTCGAGTACGGCTATTCCGTCGAGCGCCCCGACGCCCTCGTCCTGTGGGAAGCGCAGTTCGGCGACTTCGCCAATGGCGCTCAGACGATCCTCGACGAGTTCATCTCCTCCTCGGAACAGAAGTGGGGGCAACGCTCCTCCGTCGTCCTCCTCCTCCCGCACGGCTACGAGGGGCAAGGGCCCGACCACTCCAGCGCGCGTATCGAGCGCTACCTCCAGTTGTGCGCCGAGGACAACATGACGGTCGCCTATCCGTCGACGCCGGCGAGCCATTTCCACCTGCTGCGGCGCCAGGCGTATGCCCGCCCCCGCCGCCCACTGGTGGTCTTCACGCCCAAGTCGATGCTGCGGCTCAAGGCCGCCTCCTCGATGCCCGAGGACTTCACCAGCGGCACCTTCCGCCCGGTGCTGCCCGACCGGCTGTCGCTGCCCAAACACGCCGTCGACCGGGTCCTTCTGGCTAGTGGCAAGGTGGTCTACGAGTTGGAGGCGGAGCGGGAGAAGCGGGGCGATCAGCGGACGGCAATCCTTCGGCTGGAGCAGCTCTATCCCCTCGCTGGCGACCAGATCGCACGAATGATGGCGGAGTACCCGAACGCCGACCTGGTCCACGTCCAGGACGAGCCCCGCAATCAGGGGGCTTATCCGTTCCTCGCGCTCAACCTGCCGGAGCAACTGCTCGCCAACGGCTTCACCCGGCCCCTGCTGTCCGTCTCACGGCCCGCCTCGGCCTCCCCCGCGACCGGGTCGTCCAAGAAGCACGCGGTCGAAGAGGCGGCCTTGCTGGCCGCCGCGTTCAACCGCTGACGGCGGACCGCGGTGTATTTCACCGACCGCGGGATCGAGGAGTTGGAGACCCGGCGAGGCGAGGAAGACGTCAGCCTCGCCTGGGTCGCCGACCAGCTACGGGCGTTCGTCGATGAGTTCCCCGAGTTCGAGATCCCGGTCGAGCGGTTCGCCGCCTGGCTCGCTCGCCTGGATGATCCGTTCGACGACGAGTAGGGATCTCGTCACCACCGCCCGCGGCGGTCGACCGGGGCCCGGTCGGCTCAGCCGGCGCGCAGGACCGCGAGATCGGCCTCGGTGAGGGTGGCCGCCAGCTGGCGGTCGTTCCCGCCCCTTCCGACGTTGTCGGTATGCAGCGCGACCTCACCTTGTGATCGAGGGAAGCCCAGCGCGAACCCGTCACAGCCCAGGCGCCGGGCGCGGAGGCCGGCACGCATGGCCTGGACGTTGATCCAGATGTCGTCGGCACGCGGGCACGTGTCGATGAAACTGTCGCCGGCCGAGCGCATCGCGCGCATGAGGGGATGCGGGAACACCACTCCCGCACCACCGGTCAGGAAGACCCGGGGACCGCTGACACCGACCGCTGCACTCGGCCAACTCGGGTATGCCGCGAGCTCCCCCGAGGACGTCACCACCACCTCCTTGGCCCGATACCCCACGAAATCGGCCGGGAAGCGGCGGTAACCCGCAAGCAGTCCGGCCATCCAGGTCCGCGGATACATGATGTCGTCGTCGGCGGTCACCAAGACCAGCGGATCGTCCGCGAACCGCGTGACATAGGGATGGCTCTTCTTATGGGGACCGAGGTCCGAACACCGCAGGATCTCCAACCCACGCCTCTCCAACCGCGCCAACATCGGGTAGTCGGCGCTGTGGAAGTCCGCGTCGGACACCCAGAGGATCATCCGGCGTGGCCGGACCGTCCCCCGGGCGATGGACTCGATCGCATAGGCCACGATGGCCAGTCGGGCTCCGTAGGACGTCAAGGACAGCGCAATGGGGGCAGCGCCGCATACGGGCGAGTGCGACAAGCGATTGCGCGCCTGCAACTCGGCGATCAAGGCAACCTTGCGCGCCTTGTTCACCCCTGTGGGGGCGGGGGGGTCGATATCCACGTGCTGACCTCGTCAAACTCGAGCTGGAACCAGGCGGGCCAGAACGAGACCAGCCAGTCTGCGCAATTGGTCGATGTCGTCCCGCCGAATGCCGTAGAAGCCCCGCATCGGTATGCCGAATCGGCGATCCAACCAGAGGACGCACAACGTCCCAGCGACCGTTGACCCCGCCAACATCGCCAATGATCCGCCCATCGCCCCGACTTGGGGAGTGGCCACGACAAGGACGAGCACGTTCGCGATCGCGGCGACAAACATCGACCACGAACGCAGTCCGGGACGGCCACGACCCCCCAAGCCGGCACCGGCCACGGACCCGGTGGATCCGACGACCGTCGCTGCCAGGACGACAAGGGCGGGCCAGAACGCGGGCGCGAAGTCGCGACCGAACACCATCGGCAGCCACCACACCATCGTCACGCCCAGGCCGATCCCGACCCCAAGGGTGAGGAAGGTCGTCACTCGGGCGGCCTGCTGAAGTCGGGCCGGGTCCCCGGCCGCGGACTCCGCCGAGAACATCACATCGCGGACGGCTCCGCTGACGATGAGCGGGAGTTCCCCGATCGTGACAGCGACGGCAAACAATCCGGTCTGGTGCTCGTTCGACAGCGGGACCATCACGACCTGGGAGACCCGCGTCAGGACGATTCCGCTGAGCGCGCCCAGCCACACGCGGAAGCCATAATGGGGGATGCTTCGCCAGGGAGATTCGGCCTGGACGTGATTGAGACTCGAGGCCGGCTCACGCAGGTAGCGGATCGACCCGGGGATGAGCACGAGGCCACTCACAAGCGGAGAAAGCAGGAGAGCAATGGTCGCACTTCGCGGGGTCAGCGTTGAGGTCACGGCCAATCCGATAATCCAGACGAGGCGTATCGCTCCGAAGAGCCCGCGCTCCACAGCCAGCAACCGCCACTCGTGCCGGCCAGCGGCGATGGAGCGAGGGATCAGCAGAAGCAATGTCGGCAACACGGCGGCCGCGCTGAGCCGGATGAGATCGGAGAGAAGGGGGTTGGTATGACCCGCTTGGTCCCGGCTCAGAGGGCCAGCCAGCAAGAACACAGCGACGGCCACCACGCTGCCCATCACGGCGATCAAAGCAGCGGAAGCTCGTACGAGGCCGGCCTCGCTCCTGCGAATACGGGCCACGTGGTAAATGAGGGACTCGGGAACCCCGAAGCCCCCGACGGCAGTTGCCAGAAGGAGGGGGGCCGTGGCAGCAGCCAATTCCCCCCGACCGGAAGTGTCCAGTCCCCGGGCAAGAATCGGGGCGGTGACCAGTGCCGTCACCGGTGCAACGAGATTACCTAGGAACGAATAGGCGAAATTGGCCTGCACCGAGCGAGCGCCGCCAGCGGCGACAGTCATCCCCCGCGCACCGCCCGCTGGCGAGCGACCTCCCGTTGGTACGCGCGATATTCACCGACGATGGCCGGCAGGCGACGTAGGGCACCGCCGAATCGCCGGAGACGAAGGCGTCTCAGTTCCGCGTCATCGGCCGACAGCGCTTCCAGGTTGATTGCGGCGAGGGCTTCGCGGGAGGGTCGAATGGCTCGGAGGACGAGTCCAGGGCGATCACGCCAGTTGGCTTGTCGAAGCGAGATTAGGCGGACAGTTGCGGAGTCAGGTGCGGTCCACCGCAAAATCCACTCCCGGGAAGGTGGAGACACCGAGGGGGAATGTCCTGGGGAAGACGCTTGCCAGGAACGGGAGCAGGGCACCAAGGGCTCCAGCCTTCTCGGCGAGAGCTACGAGATCCGCACCGTTGACCAATGCCGGCGCGGCCCGTTCGACAAACTGGAGGTCGGATAACTCCGGGTCTCCGCGCGGAGTCCGGAGGCTGTGTAAAGCCATGATAAGTGCCGTGGCTGTCGCATCCGGGATCCAGATGGGCGATGCCGCGGCCTCGGCGGGAACGCGCCGGGCAAAAAGGGCGTCGAATACAGCGTCCGGGTGGGCGTCGCATCCGGGGAAATTCGTGTGGACGTCGATGTCGCAGGGCCAACCGGGATGGATGAGCGGGATCGAGTGATGCGGAAAGATCGCATCATCCGGATCCACAGGCCGCGGCGACCACCCTTTTCGTTCCAGGACCTTGATAATCCGGGGACAATCATCGACGCGCACCAGGACATCGACGTCCGAGGCGGTGCGGACAGGGCGTAGGCCCTGCTCCGCGGCATACCGGCCCTTGACCACGAGGGCATCGATCCCAGACTCGGCCGCACTCGAAGCGACCAGTCCGGCGGCGAGATCGGTTGCTTCCGCCAGAGTCAATGGCACCGTCTTTTCGGTCTGCGACATCAGGAGCTGACGCCTTCTCGTCCCCGGACCACAGGCGCGTCCCCCTCCGATTCGGGAGGGAGGCTGCTCCCGGCACCGACGACTCGGGTGCTCCCGTCGCGGCGGCGTGAGCGACGGCGAGATCGACGCTTCGTTCTGTCCCCGCCGCCATCGCTGGACGACTCCGATTCGTAGTAGGCATAGTAGGACTTGCCGTAGTAGTAGCCCCCATAGCTGTACGACGACGTCAATCCACTGGGCACACGGTTGATCACACAACCCAAGACCCTGGCGTTGACCTTTGCCAGATTGCTCAGCGCCTTGCCCAGTTGGTCCCGCGTGGTGCGGCCGGCCTGGACCACGACCAACGCACCGTCGAAGCGGGCGGCGATGATCGAGGCATCGGTGACCGGGATAAGGGGCGGGGCGTCCACGATGACCATCGCGTCGTTGGACAACTCCCGCAGAATCTGGCCAAAGCGCTCAGAGCTGAGGATTTCTGAGGGATTGGGCGGGATCGGACCGCAGGCAAGGACCCGAAGATTTGGGGTCTCGGGGATCTCGTTAATGACCTCATCAAGTGATGCGTTCCCCACCACGACGTCGGTGAGTCCGACCCCGCTGACCAACCCGAAGCTCTTTGCCACAGTTGGGCGCCGTAGATCGCCGTCGACCAAGATCACGGCCTGACCGCGGCTCGCGATGGTCACTGCCAGGTTGAGTGCCACCGTGGACTTGCCCTCCTCCGGAAGCGGGCTGGTCACCGCGATGACGCGAGGCGGTCGGTCGGGATTCATGAACTGGAGATTGGTGCGCAACTCCTTGAACGCCTCGACGGTGCGGAACCCGTCCCCCCCCACAACCCGGGACTCGACGCCGGCAAGACGGCGATTCCCTTCCTGACGCGAGTGGACTGGCACCAGACCGACAACTGAAACGCCGAATTCCTCCTCGACGCCCTTCTCCGAGCGAATCCGACGGTCGAGAACCGAACGCACCCCAGCGACGGCCAGGCCAGCCAGGGTGCCGAGGAGAAGACCGAGTGCAAGCCCGAGCTTAACTCGTGGAGCGCTAGGAATCGTCGAGGCCATTGCCGGCGTAAACGTCTGGATCTTGACAACCGATGGCAGCCCCGTGGGGGCGGAACCGTCAACCGTTCCGTTCTCGGTCTTGGTAACTGCCTCCGCCAGCGAGTCGATGAAGGCATTGGCCAGGTTGGCAGCCTCGCGCGGGTCGCGCCGCACCACCTTGATCCGAATGAGATTAGTGTCCAGAGGGACTGCAACTGTGATGGACCCTTGCGGCTTCAGCCGCGCCAATTCATACGCGCGGGTGACCACAACAGGGTTTTGAGCCAAAGTTTGATAGAGACTCGCTTTCGCCTGAGTGAAAAGGTTGGCCTGTTGACCCTCCGAAACGCTCGAACTGGCGCCCGCGAAAACCATCGCGGTGGCATTGGCCGTGTATTCCCGCGGAGATATGAACGACCACACGGACGCGAGGATGAGACCTACGCTGGCGCACGTGACGATGGAACGCCAATGCTGCACGAGAGCCCGCCAGAGGGCGCGGAGGTCAAAGATCGGAGTCTGGCGATTATCGTTTGCCACGCGTAAGCTGTCCTAATCGAGCGGATGGGTACCCGGTGCCGACACCGCGCCCGTACGGTGCTAGCCAGGAGATTCTACCGGCACTTCATCGTCTTCCCTACCTGCTGCTTCCACGATGGTCCGTAGCGCCGGCACCAGTCGGTCAAGCATGTCGTCGTATGCCGCTCGACCCCGCCGGTAGGGGTCCGGCACGTCTCGCGCCTCGACGAACCCGCGGTGTCGTGCCGCTTCGGCGATGGCGGATCGCCATGCGTCCGCGCCCAAGCCTGGCCGCAAGCGGCGCGAGCGAACGATCCTCGCGAACTCATCGATCATGAACGTGCGTTTGAACGCGGCCGGAACCTCGGACAAAATGGCCGTCCGATGGTCGGCCGTCGCTGTCAGGACAAGGTCGGCGCTGCGCACGTCTTCAAGTCGCACCATGCCGGGCACATGTGACTCAAGACGCGCCGCCAACTCGGGGGCCGCCTCGATCAAGTCTCTGGGCACGCTCAACCCCAGGAACCAGCCCAAGCCACCGCTGGCAACCCGGAATACGCTGGGATGGGCAGCCTCAAGGTGCTGGGCAAGGTAGTGATGGGCAAATGCCGAGCGACAGATGTTGCCCGTACACACCACGAAGAGGGAGAGAGGCCGAGCAACTGCACTCGGTCCATCGATGGTCGTCATGCGGGCACGGCCCGCTTGCGTGGCACGACAACCCCGTGGCGGGCGAGCGCCTCGATGAGGTGGGCGATGTCCTCCCTGGCCACGTCAGGTGCCACGTCGTACATCTCCACAACCGCAGAGAGCACCTGATCGAGCGGCATCCCGTCCAGCAGATCCACGACGACACTGGCGTTGTCATCGAGCACGAGCGGAAGCTCGGCTGTGGGTGTGAGGACCGTCAGCCGACGAGCCATACGGGTCGCCAAGAGCCCGGGCGCCCACACCCAGATGGCTTCGCCGTCCCAGGTCACACCAAACCCCCTTCGTGAGTGAGTCCAACATTGCTGGAGAGATGGTCGACCTCGGTTGACAAGCCTCCCGGCAAGGGGTGGTCAGAGGGGCGACGAGCGTTGGCGTTCATGATCAAGGCGAGCCTACCTATCAGTGGCACTCGGTGCCTGCCCAATTCACCCAGGCCCGATCGCGGACGCCGGGGAGCTGTGGCCAGCTCCTGTCATCGCGGGGACTCTCACCTGGTCGAGGGCAGCGGGCTGGGGAACGGTCTCGGCCTCGGAAGCGCCCCAATCCGTCTCCTGAGGGTCGTACGCCGCGGCGTGGTAGATCGCCAGAAAGACCCAAAATGTCGTACCCTCCAAGCCCCCGGCCATGAATGAACTGGAGCCGTTGAATGCGATCATCGTGAAGACGCAGGGCAGCAGTGGCGCGATGATGGCCAGCCGGAAATGTCGCAGAGGGACGACGATCATGCCGAGGTGCACGACGACCAGGAGGAGGGCGAACAACAGCCCGAACGACAACCCGGCCATCAGATAGGCGTTCTCGAGACTCGAGGAGATGACACCCTCGGTCCTAAGGTCACGGCTGCCGGGGTAGCCAAACACGTAGAACTCGTTGCGATGGGCCAGGGCCCACCTCAACGCGTCTCCACGCAACTGTGTGGAACCGTTGTCCGACTGGAACTTCTCTATGAGAGCGGCAAACACCTTGCTGTTCGTCAGGGCAAGGGCCAAAGGGGTGCTGAGTAGCAGGATGAAACCCGTGCGCACCACCATCTGGTAGCCGTATGCAAGGACGAAGCCCACCGCGAGGACGGCGAGCACCGACGCTGTTCGTGCGGTGGCGGAGGCGATTCCGTAAAGGAACGCGAGGATGAGGGCCCATCGGATCAGGTGCCACCTGACGTACACGAGCAACGGGATCAGGGCAACGAGGAAGATGCCCATCTGCAACGGGTGTGCGGTTGTCCCCATCCCAATATGCCAGTTTTCACTCCACGACCAGGACCGCGCATAGTAACTCTTCCAAATGTAACCCGACTTTCCATGGGTACTCACCTGGAGGAATGAGAGATAGGCCTGCAGCACCCCCATCGACAAAAGGCCACCAAGCAGGAAGCGTCGCGCCAGCGGCGCGCGAGTTCGGTCCGCACCATCGAGTAGATGAGATATGGGAAGACCATCTGCCGGAGAACGAAACCGATCCACTGTCGCAGACTGGACCCTCCAGAAGGATTGATCAGGTCCAGAGAGCTGTACAACATGAGGACGACAAGCGCCACTGCAACGGGTGTGGTGCGCCGCAGCATGGGCGCGTAATTGCCCCAGTTTGCCAGCAGGAAGGTGATGAGTATGACAAGCAGGAACCAGGCCCCAGGATGCAGTTGGGGCATGATCACTCCGTCGGCTTGGCCCGGCACGAACACGAAGGTCAGGATTGCAAGGGTGACAGGTATGTAGAGGCGACCCCGGAAGAAGAAGCAGGCCAGCGCGCAAAAGGCGAGCCAGGCGGCGAGATTGGTCACTTGCGAATCACCCCGGCGTATATGCCCTCAAGGCCAGCGGCCACGCTGTCCATGGTCGCATGGTCGCGGACATAGAGCAGGCCTGCGGTTGAGGCACGGGAACGTCGAGCTGGGTCCGCCAGCAGTCGCTCGATTCCGCCGACTAGGCCGCTGACGCCGGGCTCAACCACTTCTCCCCCAGTGGAGCGTACGGCGTCGGCAAGGCCGCAGTCTGCCAGGCACACCGTAGGCACGCCCACGCTCATGGCCTCCACGATCGTCATGCCGTATGGCTCGCCTACCGCAGGGAGCACGTAAAGGGACGCCGACGCCATCCTCTCCGCTGTTCGCTCCGGCGGTAAGGCTCCTTCATACTTAATGCGCCCCTGCGCATCATCCGCGCGAATCAGGCTGGACACCTGTTCCAGTTCGCCCTCATCGGGGCCTACGAGCGAAAAGGTCACCCCAGGGAAACGCGGTGCCAGGATCTGGGCCGCACGCACGAAGTCCGTCGGTCGCTTGCGGGGGGCGAGCCTGGCGAGGAAGAGAACATCGACAGCTGGACCGCCCCCAGGCGCTACTATCCCGCTCTCGGGCACCCCGTTGGGCAGGATCCGGATGCGACTTAAGCGAGGTTCGACTGCCCTGAGGGCCTCTTCCTCGACCGGCGTCAGTGCGCACACCGCACCGGCGTTGCGAAGCAGGCGACGCGTGGCGATGGCGTCCAACGGCTGCGCGAGCAGGGAGTTCGTAGGATCGATCATGCCGTGGGTCTGCACGACGTAGGGCCGCTTCAGTGCCGAGACGACCTGAGCCGCCGGGAGACCGACGAGGTCCCGCGCGAGATGAAGATGGACGACATCGGTGTGACGTGCCCATCGCACCAGCCAGGCGAGCATTGCCGGTGAGGCCAAGCCCGCGAACCCAGTCCCAGGGACCAAGCGGACCGCCGGAAATAGCGTGACTTCGGCACCTGCATAGCGCGCCGGAAGTGGTCCCTCGAAGTCTGCGGCTCCAGCCGCCAGTACGACTCGATGCCCTCGGGCTCGAAGGGCGGTCACTTGGTTCAGAGCCACGCGCAGAGGTCCACCGTACCTGCCGTCCGGAGTGACAAGTGTCACGACATGGAGGATGCGCAAGTTGTTGACCTGTGGCTCTAGTTGGGGAAGTTCGAGATTGATGAGGCGACCGGTGCCAGAACCCGGCCCCCGTCAGGAACATCCCCAATGACGAGGGCACAGGCACCGACGAGGGCGTCATCGCCCACCGCCACGCCACGTAGGATGGTCGCTCTCGCGGCTACCCAGGTGCGTGCTCCGATGGTAATCGCGGCGTTGTCGAACTCAAAAGTCGGGCTGTCGAACCGATGGCTGCCGGTGCAGAGGAACACCTCTTGAGACAGGCAGGTGTCGTGCCCGATCGTCACGGGTTCGAGGTTGAGTATCCAGGCACCCTCGCCGATCCAGACATTGTCGTCGAGATGAAGCTTCCAGGGCCAGTGAATGCGCACGCGATGGCGCACCAACACGCCTGTGCCCACCTGCGCCCCGAACGCCCTGAGCAGGGTGACGCGGAGGGACGCCGGACACCACCACCGTTGGAACACGGCACCGGACGTCAACATCCAGGCCGCTTGCCACAGGACCGAGCGACCCTTGTCGTAGCCGGTCCCCGTGAATCCGCTGAGAGTTCGCACGAGCCCAGTATGAACGCCCTCCATGTCATGCGGTCACGGTAGTATTCCGGCTCGTGCCCGCCAGCCGACCGCTCGAGGTCCTTCTTCTCGGGCCCAATTACGCGCCGGAGCCGAGCGGGCTCGCGCCATACGCCACTGGGCTGATGCGTGAGCTCAAGAGGCGTGGGCACGGAGTGAACGTCTTCACGACGCACCCCCACTACCCAACGTGGCGCGTGTTCGATGGGTATGGGCGCGCTCGTCGGCACGATGTCGTCGACGGCGTTCCTGTCCGACGCCTCACTACCTACATTCCCCATGCCCCGAACGCGCCGAAACGGCTCGCGTTCGAGCTGTCACTAGGGGCCCGACTTGCCACAACGCGCCTGCCCCGGGCTGACGTCGCCATCTGCACGTCCCCAGCGCTGTTCGCCAGCGGGCTGGCGATGGCCCGGCTACGGGCGCGCGGCATCCCAACCGTTGTCTGGGCGCAGGACCTTTACGGAGTCGGCGTAGCAGAGACTGAGATGACCGACAAGCGCTTGGCCCCAGCAGTTGCCTGGGCCGAGTCCGCACTCCTGCGGGCAGCCGACGCCGTCATCACGATTCATCCAAGTCTGCGACGTACCTTGATCGATCAACTCCGGTTGAGCGCCGATCGCGTACACGTCGTGCGCAACTGGACGCACCTGAGCCCGCGCCCCCCCGTTGACAGGGCAATGGTGCGCAAGCGGCTCGGTTGGCCGCGGGATCGCCTCGTCGTCCTCCACTCCGGCGCGATGGGTTTCAAACAGGGACTCGAAGTGGTCGTGGACGCGGCCAACACGGCCCGACGGCGTGGCTTACCGATCCACTTCGTGCTCATGGGTGACGGGAATCAGCGCCGCATTCTGGAGGAACGGGCTGGCCTGGACCCCGCCGTGCACTTCCTCGACCCACTCCCCGGCGAGGAGTATCAGGACGCGATGGGCGCGGCCGACATCCTCCTCGTCGTCGATCGTCCGGGGGTGGGGTCGATGGCTGTCCCAAGCAAACTGACCAGCTACTTCACCACCGGTAACCCCGTCTTGGGATCGACCGATGCCGAAGGTAATGCTGGCGTCGAGATCCGCGACGCAGGCGCTGGGCTACTGGCCCGCCCCGGCGACGCCGAGGACCTGCTCGCCAATATCCTGTGGCTCGCCGAGCACCCCGAGGAACGGGCGTCCATGGGACGCTCCGGGCTCGATTTCTACCAACGGGAGCTCAACATGGACAATGCTGTCTCTGCGGTTGAAGAGATCCTCTTTTCGATCGTGACACGGCGACCATCGCCCGCGCACCGCCTCACCGAAGGAGTCCCAAACCCATGACCCGTCGCGCCCTCATCACCGGCGTGACCGGCCAAGACGGTTCGTACCTCGCAGAACTCCTCCTCAAGAAGGGCTACGAGGTTCACGGCGTCATTCGTCGGGCCTCCGCGTTCAACACCCAGAGGGTGGATCACCTCTACGTCGACCCGCACCGCCCGGATGCCCGCTTCTTCCTCCACTACGGGGAACTCGCTGACGGGACCAGGCTGGCTCATCTCCTCTCCAAGATCCAACCCGACGAGGTGTACAACCTCGCGGCTCAGTCGCATGTCCGGGTGAGCTTCGATGAGCCCGAGTACACCGGCGACACTACCGGCCTAGGATCGATCCGACTGCTCGAGGCGATCCGGATGGCCCGAGTCGACCCGCGCTTCTATCAGGCTTCGAGCTCGGAGATGTTCGGCGCAAGCCCACCTCCCCAGAACGAGGAGACGCCCTTCTATCCCCGATCCCCATATGGAGCGGCCAAGGTCTACTCGTTCTGGGTGACCAAGAACTACCGTGAGGCCTACGGCATGTTCGCCGTCAACGGCATCCTCTTCAACCACGAGTCACCGCGCCGCGGCGAGACCTTCGTTACTCGCAAGATCACCCGCGCTGTCGCTCGGATCAAGGCCGGCCTTGAGCGGACTGTCTATCTCGGCAACCTGGATGCAGTGCGTGACTGGGGATACGCGGCCGAGTACGTCGAAGGCATGTGGCGGATGCTGCAGGTCGAGGAGCCGGATGATTACGTTCTCGCCACCAACACGGCCACGAGCGTCCGCGAATTCCTCGAGATGTCCTTCTCGCACGCGGGGCTGGACTGGCGGGACCACGTCGACTTCGATGAGAGGTACCTCCGGCCGAGCGAGGTCGACGCCCTGATCGGAGACTACTCGAAGGCCAAGGATAGGCTCGGCTGGGAGCCAACGATTCTCCCGCAGAACCTGGCCGGGATCATGGTCGACAACGACATCGCCGGGTTGAGGGCCAACGGACTTCACATCGACACGGTCGAGCTCGCCTCCTGGCGCGCCTCGTCATGAGCTACGTCATCCCGGCGCCGCTCGATCGTTCGGCGCCGGTCCTCATCGCGGGTCGGGGGGGTCTCGTCGGTTCCGCCCTCTGGTCGTATTTCCTCGACGAGGGCTTCACCAACCTCCTCGGTCCACGATCCGGTGAACTCGACCTCCGTGACCGGGCCGCGACCCATGAGTGGTTCCGGACACACCGGCCCCGCTACGTCGTCGACGCGGCAGCCAAGGTGGGCGGGATCGTAGCAAACGCGACATACCCCTATGACTTCATATCCGACAACCTCCGAATCCAGGTCAACCTGATGGATGCCGCCTTGCGGGCGGGCGTCGAACGATTCCTCTTCCTCGGCTCGGCCTGCATTTACCCGAAGCTCACGGCGCAGCCGATCACAGAGTCGGCCCTCATGACCGGCTACCTCGAGGAGTCGAACGAGGCGTATGCCGTCGCCAAGATCGCGGGAGTCTTCCAGATTGAGGCTGCTCGACATCAACACGGAGTGGCCTGGATCTCCGCGATGCCGACCAATCTGTACGGTCCGGGCGACAACTTCAGTCGGCAGAACTCCCACGTCTTCCCTGCGCTGATCCGCAGGTACGTCGAGGCGGCTGATGCGGGCGTGGAGTCTGTGACCAACTGGGGAACGGGCACCCCGACTCGCGAGTTCCTCCACTCACGGGATATGGCCGCGGGGGCCCTCTTCCTGCTGGAGAACTACGACGGTGACGAACCGGTCAACATAGGCGTGGGCGAGGACCTGCCGCTCTCGGATCTCGCTCAACGGATCGCCGCAGCCGCGGGATTCACCGGAAGGACCGAATGGGACGCCAGCCGTCCGGACGGAACCCCGCGTCGGCTGATGGATGTCTCCCGGATCCGCGAACTCGGGTGGCGGCCGACGATCAGCTTGGATGAAGGAATCGCCGAAGTTGTCGCATGGTTCCGCGCCAACCACGAGTCGATTCGCGAGCACTGACGGCCTGAGCGAGGACGTCGCGATAGGCGTCCACCATGGCGTTCTCTTGGTGGTTGGCCAGGTGAGTCCGCGCCTTTGAGCGGTACCCCTCGTAGTAGGCGGCATCCGTCATCAAGCGATGCAGGACGTCCGCGAGCCCCGACGAACTCCCTGGGGCGAAGGTGGGTCCAGCGTCACCGATCGCCTCGATGAGGCCTCCATGCCCCGCTACCGCGACCACCAGCCCGCATGCCGTCTCTTCCAACGCCACGGTTCCGAAAGACTCCGGGATTGTGGACGGGACGACGCCGATGCCATGAGTATTGAGCAGCGCAGCGGTCTGCGGTCCGGTGAGACGACCCGTCATAACCACCCGGTGACCCAATCCGAGAGCAGCGACCCGGAGACGGACTTCGTCCTCCAAGTCCCCCTCTCCGACGATCGTCAGGTGCGGGTCCAGGCCACGACGCACCAATTCAGACACAGCGTCGATCAATACCTCAAGGCCCTTGTCCGCGCTGAGCCGTCCAACGAACGCGATTCGTCGCCGATCCCGTGGCTCAGGTCCGGTTACTGTAAAGATCGTGTCGCGATAGCTATTGTGAACGACCTGGGAAACTCCTCGCAAGTGCCCCGCGACTGCCTGACTGTTGGCGACTAAGACATCTGCTGATTCGACCATCCGTGTCTTGAGGGCATACTTGAGGCGATCGCGTCCAGTGTGAATCTGACCCGGCAGGGTGATCCACATACGCACAGCGACAACCCATGGACGGCGAATGACCAATTGCGGCCAATAGAACTGCATACACGGGTTGTTGTGGAAGACGACGTCCGCGTTGCGGATCGCGGAATAGAGCTCACGTCGACCCGGCTCGCGTAGGACCCGGATCGTGAAGTGCACGTTCGGGTCCCGACGAGTGGTGTGCGTGACCACGGTGACGTCGTCCCCAAAACGTTGGGTGAAGCCCCGCGCCAAGACCTCAGCCGTCATCTCCACTCCACCGATCTCGGGGTGAAACCGGTGCACCATCAAGACAATCTTCACAGTCCCAATCCTCTGCGGACTGCCCCCCGGAAGTTCACCCACGACAGTCGATCGGCAGCGGTGAGTGCGTCCTCTCGGTACGGTCGCTCAGCGAGATAGGTTGCCGCGTGGTCTACCAACGCCTGGCGTAAAGGCTCGACCCGCCCCGGCTCGACGATGGTGGCAAGACCCGCCGGCACCTCCATGTCGGGGAGCCCGGTGTTGCGGGTGGCGATCAATCGCGTGCCGCTGGCCAACCCCTCCCCCAGCACGAGGCCGAAGCCCTCGACCAGGCTAGGAAGCACGAGCGTGTCGCTCGCGCTGAGACGTCGGTCGAGGTCGGCACGGGAGAGCCGACCCACCCACTCGATGCCCGGGACCGACCGTCCGAACTCCGCGATCGCCGGGTCGAGGCGGGATGTGACCAGGGTGAGCGTGGCCCTGTCGAGAGACGCGCGACGCCAAGCCTCGATGAGAAGATGGAGACCCTTCCGCGCCACTCCCTGCCCGACGAAGATGAATCGGCAGACAGGATCCACAGCCGGGACCGGATCCACCGATGATATTGGGGGTGTTCCGTAGGGAACGACCTTAATCCTTTCCGGCTCGACCCCTTCCGCGATAAGGCCCGTCTTAGTGAAGGTGGAAGCGCACAGGACGAGGTCCGCACGGGCGACTTCTTCCTGGTGTGCGCGATCGCGGGTCGGCGAGTCGACCTCGGCCTCCTGGATCCAGTCGCCGGCGTCGGCGAGTTCATCGACCCCCTCGACAACCCCCTCGATGAACGACGGGCTCGGGTGGTATTGAAAGAGCACCCTGCGGCCAGTCGTGGGGCCTCTAAACGCCTGCCGTGCGGACCCCGAATACAGCAGAAGGTCTGACTTTGGACACTGTCGGGCCACCGCCGCTACTGTGTGGCCGAGGGCCGACTCCACGACATACGAGGGGAAGTCGAGAGGGTACCAGCGCCGCGCCGCCTCAAAAGGCAATTGGGCAATCAGTGCCGGCCACGAACAAACCACCGCATCCGGGTCGATGCCTCGGGTACGTCGGTGCCCCAAAGTCGGGACGTGGATGCGGCTCGCACCGGTGTAATAGTCGGTTACGAAGCGGTCCAATAGTCCCACTTCGGCTAGCGCCAAGGGGACGTGATACCAATCCCGGTCGCGATTGTGCGCAACGATGAATCCCATCGACGCTGTCAGGCGCCGGAGGGGGCGAAGCCAAGCTTCACCATCTGGTCGACCACAGCCCGGGCGATAACGTCATAGCCGCGCTGGTTCGGGTGCAGGTGGTCCTCGAGTTGGAGAGTGCGCGGGATCTTGCCTTCTGCTATGTCCTGGACGTCCTCGGCTGTGGGCGCGAGTTTCAGGTAGGCCATCCCTTCCTCGCGGGCGAAGGTGTAAGTGTCGACAAAGTGATCCCCCCAATGCTGCTTCGCCTGATCGTTGTAGTCCGCCACCTTATTCCCCGCATCCGAGGTAACTGGGAACTCGCTCCACTCGGCGAGAACCAGCCATCGATCGGACGGGATAGTCCCGATGATTTTGTCAACTGTGGCTATAACATCGGAGATGTCGGAGCGCGGCAAAGAATTCCTTGCCGCGCTGATGAGCACCACTCCGTCCACTTGGGACGGACCGTAACTCGGAAGAAAAGGCGCGGCTTCGACGTCGACCACATCACCTGGGGACTCGCGCTCGAAATAGTAGCGGTCTCCTTCTAAGTGCTTGGTGAGTCGCACCGTACCTGCGGGCCGGTCGATGAGGAGCCTGCCGTTGACCCCGGCCAGATTACCGAGGATTCCACTGATCCCCTCGTTGTTCTGACCAGTTCCCCTTGTGTTCTCCCCCGCTCCGTTGCCCACCAATGGCCACGTCTCCTCGGACGGAAACGGCTGTCCATCCTGATACAGGGCGACCTCCACCTTTCCTGACGCCGGGATTCGACCGCCTTCGGGATGTAGGTCCCATGGTATGGCCCCCGCGCGAGCGGCAATGGCCCGTGCCGACTCCCCGCCGACACCGCTGGTCGTGTGTGCCCACGACGCCCCGAGCAGCTTGGCCACGCTGTCGGCTTCAGCGCCATTGGAGGTGAAGGAGTGACCGATCGTATGAACGAGGTGCGGGAAAGAAGGCTTGGTCGTGGAGGCCGCGCTGGGCGCAGAATTGGTGCTGTAGGTGGATCCGACGATGGTCGCATCCGACTGCGACAAGAACCGCTTCTGGGCGAGCACCGCGAAGGCTGCAAGTATGACCGCCAGAATGGCCGCGACCAGGGGGATGATGTTGTCCCACCGGCGGCGGCCGGCACCGAACAGGCTTGATCTTCCACCTGCTCGAGCTCCGGAGTTGCCTGAGGACCTCCAAAGGCTTCTGGGCGAGCGGCCCGGGGTGCGGTCTTCGGGGCCGTCGACTGACATGGTGCAATCTCCCGCGGAATTCGGTGCTGGGTGGGACCCGTAGTCGGGCCAGGACAGTCTAGGTCAGCACTGCGGCGTGGGCACGCCCTCTGGCCGACGTGATCGTGAGGGCCCCTTGCTTGGGGATTCCAGGACTATGGTCTCACCGTGGTCCACCTCCCGCCGTACCCGGGTCTGGTGAGGGTGTCTGGTGAGTCCATGTCGCCGACGCTCGCCCCCGGGGACCTCCTCCTCGTGATGTATGCCGTGCCGCCCCGCCCGCAGACCCTGGTCGTGGCCGACCTGCCCCCCACGGCGGACGGGACCGAGCGCCCACTGGCCGTCAAGAGACTCACCGGCCCTGACCCCTCCGATCCGACGCGCTGGTGGCTGGAGCGGGACAATCCTCGGACCGGGGCCGACAGTTGGCTGTTCGGCTCAGTCCCCGCGGAGGCGATCCGCGGGCGGGTCGTCGGGCGGATCTGGCCGCGCCCGGGGAGGCCGGGGCGCGGCATACCGGGATAGGTTGGACGCGAGACCCCCACGAGGGTCAGGACGCCCCCGAGAAAGGATTGACATGTTCCGACGTCTGCTCGTCCGCACGGTCAGCGCCCACTGCGACCTGCCGTGCGGTGTTTACGACCCGGCCCAGGCCCGCATCGAGGCCGAGTCGATCAAGGCCATCTGCAAGAAGGTGGCCGACAACGACGACCCCGACTTCCGCACCCGGGCCGCCCTGATCAAGGAGCAGCGCTCCCAGTTGGTCAAGGAGCACCTCTGGATCCTTTGGACGGACTACTTCAAGGCGCCGCACTTCGAGAAGTACCCGACGCTGCACACCCTGATCAACGACGCGACCAAGCTCGCCGGCACGGCCGGCACCAAGGGCTCGTTCGATGAGGCAAAGGCCGACGACCTCCTGGCGAAGATCGACGAGATCGACGCAATCTTCAAGGAGACCAAGAAGGCCTGACGACGTCAGCGGTCGCCGAGGCGCCCCCCGCCGCTGGTGGGGGGCGTTTTCGTTGCCTCCGCGAGGGCACCGACGCACACAGGGTCGTACTCATAACCGAGTCCGAGGTTGATCCGCTCGAGGGCGTCGGCCCGGCGACCCGACGCGGTGGCGCCACCGGTGAGGTCGTCATACGCATTGGCGACCTTGAGGATGCGCGCCGCGAGGGGGATGGTCTCCCCGAGTTCGCGCATGACGCGAAATGGCTGCACGCTGGCCTCGATCGTGCGCCCGACCGGCTCGGACACACCCGCCTGGTGGAGGATGCGGACGCTGTCGGCGGCGATCCGGCGCTGGCTGTCGGGATCGACCAGGACGGTCGCGCCGCCCGGGATGGGGATCGGGAGGGTCACCTGGCCGACGTCATGGAGGAGGGCCGCCTCTTCGAGGCGCGCGACGTCGCGTTCCGGTTGTTCGAGGACGCGGGCAATGGTCATCGCCAGGTCGGCCACCCGGCGAGCATGACCGGGACAGGTGTGGCCGGTGTCGTCGGTCAGCCGTGACAGGGCGATGACCGTCTCGCGATAGGTCGCCTCCGTCGCCGCCTTCCGCCGAAGGGCGATCATCGAGACGGCCAGGGGAAACAACACGATCGGGAGGGCGGCCGGCCCGGCGACAGGGGTCGCCAGAGCGACGAGCGGGCCGGCGTGCGTCATCGCCGAGCCGAGTCCCCCCGCTTGGAGGACGTCCTCCTCGACCAGCCGGCGGATGGGGATGCGCCGATCCCAGGAGGTCGCCGTCCACGCCGCCAGTTCGACGAAGACCCCCACGGCTGCGGCACCGACGAGCGCAAGCGCCCCCAACCAGCGGGGCGTCCCGGGCGCTTGCCACCACGTCAGAAGGGGCAGCCCACCGACGGTGAGGACCCGGGTGAGCGCGATCGTGACACCGACCCCGACGAGCCGCGCCGCGGTGTCGACGACGCCGACATCGAGACCGGTGACGGTGCGGAAGATCGTGCCGAGGGCCATGGCGGCCGCGACGACGACGAGGACCTGAGCCGCCCGGAGGGGTCGTTGGTCGGCGCCGATCGGCGCCAGGGCGAGCCCGATGGCCGCCGCGGTGCTCAGAGGGGCGACGGGGCGCGTGCTGAGCGAGGTGCGCCATACCTCCCCCACCGTCACGGCGGTGAAGGCGAGCAGCAGATAGGTCGTGTCCTCGACGACGATTCGGGATCCGTTGCGCCACCACAGCACCCACGCAACGACGGTGAGCGCGCAGGCAGCGCCGACGACGACGGGTCGCAACCGCGCGGTCATCATGGGCGGGCCCGCCGCAGCAGTCGCCCCAAGGCGTCGACGACACTCGGGTCGTAGCGGGTGCCGGACTCGCGTCGGACGGCGGCGAACCCCGCCCGCTCCCCCAGCGCCTCCTGGGTGCCGTCTCCGTCCCGGGCCAGGATGTAGCCGTCGGCCACGGCGAGGATGGCGGCCGATTTCGGCAGCGTGCCGTCGGCGAAGGGGACGCGTTGAAACTCCAGCGCCGGGCGAGCCACGGCCAGGAAGGTGACTTCCCCCATGGCCCGGGTCGGTGCCAGTCCCGTCCCGTGACCGTGCCCGTGCCTCCCCTGATCGACCGTGAGCACGTCGAGATCGTGAAGGGTCCCCGCCGTCTTGACCATGTCGACCTCGTCGGCGGGGAGGGCGAGTTCCTCGGCGAGTTGACCGCACAGGTTCGCCACCGCGGCGGTATGCCGTGCCGCCGACGGCGAGCGCACCTCGATGGCCGTCACCAAGGCCGCCAGCGTGCCCTCGCGGGCACGCGCCTGGCGACCGTATTGCGCGAGCGACCAGCGCGAGGCCCACAACGACGGCGCCGTGAAGACGAGGCCACCCACGAGACCGAGACCGGCCGGGACCCAGAGCACGTAGA
Organism: Nostocoides sp.; assembly: GCA_016702415.1. Lineage (GTDB taxonomy): Bacteria > Actinomycetota > Actinomycetes > Actinomycetales > Dermatophilaceae > Nostocoides_A. Next base: position 104,035 of record JADJEA010000011.1, on the reverse strand, counting down.
GGAGGAGGGCGACCCCGCCTTGGGCGATATACCCCAGCCCGGACGAGGTCAGCAGGGCCGCGACCTGCCCGCGCCACTGGACCCGTTGGGAGATCGCGACAACCCCGCCGACCAGGGCGGCATTGGCGAGGCACTGGACGACGTCCGCGGCCACGAGCGCGAAGGTGACCAGCCCGAGCCGGCTGTCGGCGCTGCCCGCACCGCCGAATGCGTGGACACACCCGGCGAAGGTGAACCCGCCGGCGGCGCTCATTGCCGTCCGCATCGCCGTGTTGAAAACGAGGCGGCGGCGCGGCAGCCGACTGAACCCGATGATGCTCCCGGCAAATGCGACGGCCGTCCCCGCGGCCGGTCCCAGTGACCACCGCGATGAACACGTCGGTGCGGCGCGCCCACCGGGGGTCCAGGGGGCTGCGTGCCGCGGGGGCGGGGGCTGGCGCGCTCACCGACCCGCCGGTCAGCGGCCTTGGACGGTCCAGTCCCAGCTGTCGCCGCGGATATGTTGCAGCGACTGATTGGCGCCCTGGCTGTTCTGGGTGCCCGTCGTCTGGCCGCCGTCGCCATTGCCCCCCGCCGCGGCGGGGCCGGCGATCAGAACCACGGGAACGAGAACTCCGACACTGGTGGCGAGGAACCGCTTCATTATCTTGTCCTTCTGGAGCGCCCGGAGCCGGGCATATTGCCCTGGCCGAATCCTCCCACGCACGCTGCCCTGGGGGAAATCCCCGCCCACCCGATGACGCAGCGCTGTTGCCGCGGATTCGGGTACCCGGGAAGGGTGTGGGAGACTGCTCGGCGTTGACCTGTCGGCGCGCCCCCGTGGCGGCGCCGCCTCCCCTGATCGGCAAGGAGCCATGATGAGCAAGCGTGCCCGCAAGCGTCGCGACCGCAAGAAGAAGGGCGCCAACCACGGGCGCAAGCCCAACGCCTGAAACCCGCGATTGGCAGAGCCCCCGCCGCCGTGACCGGCCGGGGGCTCTTGTCGTATGCCGATCCCTCCCCCCGTGGTTGCCGCACCTCGGGCGAGCGGATGGCGAACGGATGGCGCGCCCGGCCGGCTCCGACGGGGGCCGGGCTCAACAGGGGCTGGGGGTCAGTCCTGGTAGCGGATCTCGACCGAGGTGATCGACTGGACCACCATCATGCGCAACCTGGCCGGAGCCGGCTCGGGTTGGCACGAGCGCTTGACCAGGGCCTTGACCATCGTGTCCATGTCGTATTGACGCAAGCACTCGACGCAATGCGCGAGGTGCGCCGCGATCTTGTCGTGGTCCTCGGTAGCCATCTCGCCGTCCAGGTATTCGAAGACCCGGTGGAGGGCTTCGGAGCAGTCGGCCTCGCTGACGTCGCCGCTCACTTCCCCTCCTCCACCGCGAAGCCGCGCTCGGCGGCATACGTCGACAGCAGCTCGCGCAGTTGGCGGCGGCCCCGGTGGAGACGCGACATGACGGTGCCGATCGGCGTCCCCATGATCTCCGCGATCTCCTTGTAGGCGAAGCCTTCGACATCGGCGAAATAGACCGCGAGCCGGAACTCCTCCGGCAGATGCTGCAACGCCCGCTTGACCTCGGAGTCGGGGAGGTGGTCGAGGGCCTCGACCTCCGCGCTGCGCAGGCCGCGGGAGGTGTGCGACTCGGCGGCGGCGAGTTGGTAGTCCTCGATCTCGGCGGCATCGGACTGCAGTGGCTCACGCTGCCGCTTGCGGTAGCTGTTGATATAGGTGTTGGTGAGGATGCGATACATCCACGCCTTGAGGTTGGTGCCGGGCCGGAACTGGTGGAACGCGGCATACGCCTTGGCGTAGGTCTCCTGGACCAGGTCCTCCGCATCCGCCGGATTGCGCGTCGTCCGCAGGGCAGCAGAGTAGAGCTGGTCGATCAGGGGCAGGGCGAGCGCCTCGAAGCGCTCGCGGCGCTCGCTCGCGGTCTCGGTCGCCACATCGGCGGTGTCGTATGCCGCGGTGTCGGGAACGTCGGGGACGACGAGGTCGTCGGTCGGTGGTGTGGGCATCGCCGACCACCCTAACGCGGGGGACAGCGCACCGGGGCGTTGCAGGACCAGCACGGAGTGAGGGCTCCCTTTCCCGAGGGCGGGCGAGATATGGACGAAACCCGGGCGGCGGCGGGCTTATTCCGGGAGCTGGCCGTCGGCGGCGGGACGGGAGAGGACGGCATACCACCGGGAGGCGGTTGCGACCAGGGGACCCGTGCCGGCCGCGCTCTCGAGGGCGCGGGTGGCAGTCACGACCTGATCCCCCACGACCTGATCCCCCACGACCTGATCCCCCTCGTCGACCATCTCCGGCCGCAACCACCACGACGCCTGGACCAGCGCGGCGGCGGCCTCCGCGTCGACGAAGCGGTATGCCGTGCGCCACTGCGCGCAGTCACGCACGTCCAGCCCGGCCTCCCTGGCCTGCCGGCAGACCTCCTCCAGGGACGCGCCCCGGCCGCGCCCTGCACCGAGTATGCGCTGGATCTCCCCCGCGTCGTCCGGACCGGGTCCAGTCAGGACGACGGCGTGTCCGGCCCGGACCGCGTCGAAGAGACCGCCGAGGTCCGCGGTGCCCTCCCCCAGATCGACCACCGCCAGATCGACCGCCGCCAGATCGACCGCCAGATCGACCACCGCCACCGGTCCGTATGCCGCCGCCCTCCTCCGCACCTCCTCCACGTCCCACGGCATCGGGTCGTAACCTGCCCCCGTGACGAGGGACCGGGCTCGCTGCGCCCCGGCTGTCGGCCCCGGGGTGAGGTTCGTCATAGCGCTCACCGTAGTGACAGACTGGGGCGCCCCGTTTCCCGCGCTGCCGCAATTCAGGAGTCGAGCCCGATGACCGTCCCGTCCGCCGACCTCGCCGCCCTGGCCACCGCCTACGGGGTGGCGACGGAGTACTGGGACTGGCAGGGGCAGCATACGACCGTGTCGGCGGAGACGATCGGCGCTGTCTTGACCGCGCTCGGGGTCGATGTCTCGACCCCGCAGGCCACCGCGCAGGCCTGCTCCGACCTGTGGCTCCGCTCGTGGCGGCGGACGCTGCCGCCCTGCGTCGTGGCCCGGGAGTCATGGACGCCGTGGATGCCGGTGCACGTCCCGCACGGGCAGGAGGTTCGGCTCGAGATCGTCCTCGAGGACGGCGAGGTCGTCGCCGCGCGGCAGGTGGACAACTGGGTCCCCCCGCGGATCGTCGACGGAGTCGAGACGGGGGAAGCGACCTTTGAACTGCCCCCGAACCTCCCGTTGGGCTGGCACAGCCTCCGCGCGATCGTCGGTGCCCCGGGTCAGGAACACACCACCACGGCCACCCTCGTTGTCACTCCGCAGCGGCTCGAACTGCCCCCGGCCGTGGCCCACCGCCGGGCGTGGGGACTGATGACCCAGGTCTACCAGTTGCGCTCGGCCAATTCCTATGGCGTCGGCGACCTGGCCGACCTCGCCGACCTGGCGACCTGGGGTGCCGCCGACCTCGGTGCCGACTGGGTCCTGGTCAACCCCCTCCACGCCGCGCAAACGACCGCGCCGATGGAGGCCTCGCCCTATCTGCCGACGACGCGCCGCTTCGTCAACCCGCTCTATGTCCGGGTCGAGGACATCCCCGAGGTGGCCTATCTCCCGGCTGCGGCCCGCGCCGACATCGCCGCCCTGGCAACGCGGGCGCAGACGCTCAATGGCGCCGATCGGATCGATCGCGATGCCGCGTGGGCCGTCAAGAGGCAAGCCCTGCGCATCGTCTTCGCCACTGCGCGAAGTGCCCGCCGGCAGCGCGCCTTCGAGGGATTCTGCGAGCGCGAAGGCCAGGGACTTGTCGACTTCGCGACCTGGTGCGCCCTGGCCGATGTCCACGGTCAGCCCTGGAGTGCCTGGCCCGAGCCCCTGCACCGGCCCGACTCCCCCGCCGTCGCCGACTTCCGCGAGGAACACGCCGACGACATCGATTTCTATCGGTGGCTCCAGTGGGTCGTCGAGGAGCAACTCGCCGCGACCCAGCGGCTGGCGCGCGAGGCCGGCATGAGCGTCGGGATCATTCACGACCTCGCGGTCGGCGTCCACCCCGAAGGTGCCGACGCGTGGGGCCTGGCCGATGCCCTGGCTCGCGGGATCAGCGTCGGGGCTCCGCCGGATCAGTTCAACCAACTCGGCCAGAACTGGAGCCAGCCCCCGTGGCGGCCCGACCGGCTCGCCGAACTCGGCTACGCGCCATACCGCGACATGCTGCGCACGGTCCTGCGCGACTCCGGCGGCATCCGGGTCGACCACATCATCGGCCTGTTCCGGCTCTGGTGGGTTCCGGACGGCGGCACCGCGCGCGAGGGCACCTATGTCACCTACGACCACGAGGCCCTGATCGGCATCCTCTGCTTGGAGGCTCACCGAGCCGGCGCGGTGGTCATCGGCGAAGACCTCGGAGTGGTGCAGCCCTTCGCCCGCGACTTCATGCGGGAGCGCGGCATCCTCGGCACCTCGATCCTCTGGTTCGAATGGCGCGACGACTCCCCCTTGCCGCCACAGGACTATCGCGAGCTGTGCCTGGCCAGTGTCACCACGCACGACCTCCCGCCGACTGCTGGCTATCTCGAGCTCGCCCACGTCGCCCTGCGCGAGCAGCTCGGCCTGCTGACCAGGCCGGTGGAGGTGGAGCGGGAGTCGGAGCGTATGGCGATCGCCAAGATCGCCGGTGCCCTCGCCGCCCACGGACTGCCGGCAGACCCCGGGGACGTCGCGGAGTTCGTCGAGTCGATGCATCGCTATCTCGCGTTGTCGCCAGCCCGGTTGCTCGGCGTCTCCGTTCCCGATCTCGTCGGCGACCGGCGCGCGATCAATCAGCCCGGGACGGATAAGGAGTACCCGAACTGGTGCCTCCCCCTCTCGGGGCCGGACGGCTCCCTCGTCACCCTGGAGCAGCTGACCCGTTCACCCGCCCCGCGCCGGATCGCCCGCTGGCTGCGCTGAGTCTGCGCGCCCTCACCTCAGGCTCCGTCACTCCAGGCTCCCGCACCCCAGGCGCCCTCACCCCACCGCCGTCAGCCCAGCGCCGTCAATTCACCGCCGTGCCGAACAACCGGCCGATCGCGAAGGTCACCGCCATGGCTACCAGGCCACCGGCCACGACGCGGCCCACGGCCCGGGCGACGGGGGCCTGCCCCAGTCGTGCGCTGATCCAGCCGGTCAGGGCCAGCGCCACGAGGACGACCAGGACCGTGCCGGGGATGCGCCAACCGACCGACGGGTTAAGGACCGCGATCAGCGGCAGGAGCGCACCGATGGTGAAGGAGAGGAAGGACGCGCCCGCCGCTGCCCACGGGTTGGTCAAACCGTCGGGGTCGATGCCCAACTCCGCCTCGGCATGCGCGGCCAGCGCATTGTGCCGCGTGAGCGAACGGGCGACTTCGAGGGCCAGGGCGGGCTCGAGCCCCTTGGCCTGGTAGAGCTCGGCAAGCTCCAGCAACTCGGTGTGCGGGATCTTGTCGAGGGCCTGGCGCTCCAGGTCCAGCAGCGCCCGCTCGGTGTCGCGTTGGGTGCTGACCGAGACGTACTCCCCGACGGCCATGCTCATCGCGCCCGCGGCCAGACCGGCGAGGCCGGCCGTGAACACCGCGGAGCGGCTCGTTGTGGCCGCGGCGACTCCGATGACGAGGCCGGCTGTGGAGACGATCCCGTCGTTCGCACCGAGGACCCCGGCGCGCAGCCAGTTCAGGCGCCCACCGGTCCCCGATCGGTCGTATGGCGCGTGGGGCCGCGGGCCCGTTTCGGCCTCCGCTGCCGCCACCAGTCCGGGGTCCTCCAGGGCGAGTTTCGCCGTGGTCTTCCCCGGCTGGACGACGCCGTCCACCGACCCGTCGTCCGCGCTCACGCGGACGCCCCGAGGCGTCGAGCGTGACCGGCGATGCGGTGGGCGAGCTCGACGTCGAGTTGGGTCAGCCCGCCGGCATCGTGCGTCGAGAGGGTCCAGGTCGTTCGCCGCCACCGGATGTCGATATCGGGATGGTGGTTCATCGACTCCGCCTCCAGGGCGACCTCGTCGACGAGGCGGATGGCGTCGGGGAAGGAGGGCGCGGCATACGTCGCGGTGATCGACTCACCGGCACGCCGCCATCCCGGCAGGTCGGTGAGGGCACGCTCGATCTCGGCGTCGGTGAGCAATCGGGTCACGGAGGGCAAGAGTAGGGGCTCGCACCGACAACGACTGGATGACGCCGAGTCGCACGCCGAACGGCGACGACCGCCGGACGCCCAGGCCCGCGCCTGCTGCCGCTCAGCCGAGTTCGGTGAGCGTGGCCGGGCCGATCAGTGAGCCACCATCGGTTCCGGTATCGGCCAGTGTCGGATCGACGACCTCGGCCTCGACCCGGTGCGCCGTCAGGGCGCCCGAGGCGATGTCCTCGGCGTAATGACAGGCCACCCGGTGGCTGCGCGGGACGGACTCGATGTCGACCACGCGCAACTGTGGGCGTTCGGTGTCGCAGCGCGCGGGCTGCCGCCACGGACACCTGGTATGGAAGCGGCAGCCCGAGGGCGGGTTGGCCGGGGAGGGCAGGTCACCGGTCAGGAGGATGCGCTCCCGGCCGTCCTCCACGACGGGGTCGGGCACCGGGACCGCGGACATGAGGGCCCGCGTGTAGGGGTGGAGGGGCACGGCATACAGGTCGTCGGCGGCGGCTTCCTCCACGATCGACCCGAGATACATCACCCCGACCCGGTCGCTGATGTGCCGCACGACGGCGAGGTCGTGCGCGACGACGAGATAGGTCAGGCCGAACTCCTCCTGGAGATCCTCCAAGAGGTTGATGACCTGGGCCTGGACCGAGACGTCGAGGGCCGAGACCGGCTCGTCGGCGACGATGAGCGCGGGATCGACCGAGAGGGCGCGGGCGATGCCGATGCGTTGGCGCTGGCCACCGGAGAACTCGTGGGGATACTTCGACAGCGACGTCGCCGGGAGCCCGACGGCCTTGAGCAGGTCCCGCAGGCGCTTCCCGGCCGCGGCGGAGTCCGAGGTCAGGCCATGAGCCTTCATCCCTTCCAGGAGAAGGGATTCCACCGACTGCCGCGGATCGAGACTGGACATCGGGTCCTGAAAGACCATCTGGATCTCGCGCCGTTTGCGCCGCAACGCCTCGCCCTTGAGGCTCGCGATGTCGACGCCGTCGAAGACGACCTTGCCGTCCGTGGGCGGCTCGAGGTTGAGGATGGCGCGGCCGAGGGTCGACTTCCCGCAGCCGGACTCGCCGACGAGGCCATAGGTTTCGCCGCGCCGGATCTGGAGGTCGACGCCGTCCACGGCATAGACGTAGCCGATCGTCTTGTCGAAGATGACCCCCCGCTTGATGGGGAAATGGACCTTGACGCCTTGGACGTCGACGAGGACGTCAGCGGGCCGGGGCTGCGCGGAGACGGACGTTGTCATCGGGAGACCTCCACCGGGTTGTGGCAGCGCAGGGCGCGGACCCCGTCGGCAACGAACTCCGGCGAGCGTTCGCGGCATACGTCCAGGGGCTGGCTGCAGCGGGGGGCGAACGCACACGCGTGTTCCCAGGGGAGGTTGTCCGAAACCGAGCCCGGGATCGGCGTCAGCGGCTCGCCGCGGGCGCCGTCGAGCCGCGGGATCGACCCGAGCAGTCCGTGGGTGTAGGGGTGGCGCGGGTTCGCGAAGAGTTCGTGGCGCTGGCCGCGCTCGACGATGCGGCCGCCATACATGACGTTGACCTCGTCGCACAGGCCCGCGACGACGCCCAGATCGTGGGTGATCATGATGAGCGCGGTCCCGCTGTCGCGGACGAGATCCTTGAGCAACTGGAGGATCTGCGCCTGGATGGTCACATCGAGCGCGGTGGTCGGCTCGTCGGCGATGAGCAGCCGCGGCTCGCAGGCGAGCGCCATCGCGATGAGGGCGCGCTGGCGCATCCCGCCGGAGAGTTGGTGGGGGTATTCCTTGAGCCGGCGGTTGGGGTCGGGGATACCGACCTTGTCGAGCATTTCCCGGGCACGCGGCATCGCGGCCTTGCGGGACATGCCCTTGTGGCGTTCGAGGACCTCGGTGACCTGGATGCCGATGGGCACGACCGGATTGAGCGAGGAGAGGGGATCCTGGAAGATCATGCCGAGATCGCGCCCGCGCCGTTCCCGCATCTGGCTCGGCGACAGGCTCAGCAGGTCGGTGCCCTCGAAGATCGCGGTCCCGGTGACCGAGTTGCCGCGCGCCGGGAGCAAACCCATGAGCGCGAGATTGGTCACCGACTTGCCGCTGCCGGACTCCCCCACCAGACCGACGGTCTGGCCGGGACGGACCTCGAAACTCACCTTGTCGACGGCGGTGAACCCTCGCTCACCATGCCGTTGGAAGGTGACGGTCAAATCCGTCACCGACAACAACGGGGCGCCGGCCGACCCCCCCTGGTCGTATGCCGATCCCCCCGCCCGCCATTGCGTCTCCGTCGTCACGGGGTCACCTCCGGGTCTTGGGGTCGAGGGCTTCGCGGAGGGACTCGCCCATGAGCGTGAACCCGAAAGCGACAACGATGATGCAGGCCGCCGGATAGAACGCGAGGTGGGGATAGGAGCCGATGAACTTCTGCGCCTCCCCGAGCATCTGGCCCCACTCCGGCTTGCGGTCGTCGGGATTGCCGAGGCCGAGGAAGGACAATGCGGCGGCATCGATGACCGCCGTGGCCAACACCAGGGTGGCCTGGACGATGACCGGTCCGAGGGAGTTGGGCAACATGTGCCGGAAGACGATCGCCGCGGGTTTGACCCCGAGCGCCCGCGCCGCCAAGACGTGATCGCTGCTGCGCTGGGCCAGCATCGAGCCGCGCAGGAGCCGGGCGAAGACCGGCAGATAGGTCACGGCGATGGCGATGATGACCGTCCACTGGCTCGGCCGCGCCGCCAAGGCAGCGATCGAGACGGCCAGGAGCAGCGACGGAATCGAGAGCATGACGTCGACTGCGCGCATGACGAGGGAGTCGACCCAGCCGCCCAAGGCCCCGGCGAGGGTCCCGAGGGTCAGGCCCCCGATGAGGGAGAAGATCGTCGAGAACACCCCGACGAGGAGGGTCTGCTGACTGCCGACGATGAGCCGGGAGAGCAGGTCCCGGCCGCGGGTGTCGGAGCCGAGCGGATAGCCCGGCTCCGGTCCGGGCACCGGATTGCTTTGTGGGCGGATCTGGTCGAGCAAGTGCTGGATCGGCCGGGTCGGATCGTGCGGTGCCAGGACGTTGGCGAAGGCGGCGACCAGCAGGAAGAGGATCGTGATCACCGCCCCCGCGAGGAACACGCGGTCACGGCGCAGCCGACGCCACGCGCTGGCGATCAGGGAGACGCCCGGGCTGTCGTCGACCGTGCCCGCCTCGTCGACGACGGGGGCGGTGGCTGTGGAGGCGGCGAGATCGTCGATCTTGGCCTTGCGCCGTCCGCCGAAATGCGGGCCGCGGGACCGGGAGTCGTCGGGTTGGGTCATCGGGCTCACCGGGTCCGCACTCGGGGGTCGATCACGGCATACAGGACATCAACCAGGAGGTTGACGAGGACGAAGACAGCGGCCGCCGCGAGGATCAGCACCTGCAGCACCGCATAATCGCGCCTCTCGAAGCTCAGCGCCAGCGCCTCCCCGATCCCGCCGAACGAGAACACCGTCTCGGTCAGCACCGCACCGGCGAGGAGGCCGCCGATCTGGAGGCCGATCGTGGTGACGACGGGCAGGAGCGCATTGCGCATGATGTGCCGGGTGCGGATGACCCGGTCGGTCAGCCCCTTCGACTCCGCCGTCCGCACGAAGTCCTCGTCGAGGACCTCCAGGACCGAGGCCCGCGTGAGAGGCGGCATCCCACTCCCGCGTGATCAACCCGTCGAAGATGAAGAACCCGGTGACCCGGGTCGCGTCGAGTCCCCCGCTCTGGCGACCCGAGACCGGCAGCCATCCGAGTTTGACCGCGAAGACGTATTTGAGCAGGTAGGCCAGGAAGAAGACGGGGATGGCCACGCCGACAAGGGACCCCATGACGGAGGCGTTGTCGAAGAGGGTGCCGCGCCGCCGCGCCGAGAGATACCCCAGGGGTATGCCGATCGAGACCGCGATGACGATCGAGAACGTGCTCAGCTCGATCGTCGCGGGGAATCGGGCGAGGAAGATGTCGAAGGCGTCGCGGCCGGGCAGGACCCCGGTCGAGGCGCCAAAGCTCCCGTGTGCGGCCCGCTTCATATAGGTCCAGTACTGAACGTAAAGCGGTTGGTCCAGGCCGAGTGCCTTGGTCAGCGCGGCCCGTTTCTCCGGGGTGGCGCGCTCGCCGAGCATGGCCGAGACCGTGCCGCCGGGCAGCATACGCAGCCAGAGAAAGAGCAGCAGCGACAGGACGACCACGACACCGACCATTTGCAGCAGCCGTCTGACGATGAACCGGAGCATGCGTCGTTCCCTCCTTGATCGGGGGCCGGGATGGCCCGGTGGCGGGGCGGGCGTGTCAGTGCGTGCGTGGCTGGAGCGCGCCTGTGGTGATGCTGCGGGGCCGCCCCAACGCCCGAGAGCGCTGGGGCGGCCCGCCTAGGAGGTCACCTTGCCGAGGTCGATCGGATCCTCACTTGGAGACGGTGACGGTGTCGAACAACTCGGCCGTGAGCGGGCTCGCGACGACGCCGTCCACACCCTTGCCGACGACGAGCGCGGGCGGGCTGTGGCTGATCGGGAGACCGGGGAGGTACTCCTCCATGATCTTCTTGTTCAGGGCCTCGTATGCCGTGGTCCGCGCGGCCTCCTCCACGACCCCGTCCGCCTCGCGCAACTCCTTGGTCAGAGTCTCACCGAAGTCGGTGGCGTAGGTGTGGAAGTCGTTGGTCGGCGAGGAGAAGAATGTGCCGATGAAGTTGTTGGCCGAGTTGTAGTCCCCGGTCCAGCCCAACAGGAAAGCGTCGAACTCGCCGTTGTCGACCCCGTCGAGGTAGCCGCCATTCCACGGCTTGGTCACGACGTCGACCTTGATGCCGACGGCCTCGAGGTCGGTGCGCAGCGCGTCGAAGATCTTCTGCGGGTCCGGCATATAGGGCCGGCTGACCTCGGACGGGTAGGCGAACTGGAGGGTCATCCCCGACGCATCGGCGTCGGCGAGGAGCTTCTTGGCACCCTCGGGGTCATAGGCGACCGGCTGCAAAGCGGTGTTGTAGCCAGCCACCGTGTCGGGCATGAATTGTGTGGCGACCTTCGCGCCCTCGGGCAGCTGCGTCTTGACCATCTGGTCGCGGTTGAGGGCCATATAGATCGCCTTGCGAACGCGGAGATCCTTGAGTTTGGCGTTCTTCTCCGGGTTCAGGCCCATGTAGAGGATATTGAACGCGGGACGGACGAGGACCTTGTTGCCCGCATCGTTGAGGCCCTTCCAGTCGACCGGGTTAGGCAGGTCGTAGGCGTTGATCGAGCCGGCCTCGAGCTCCTGGCGACGGGTTGCCTCGTCCGGGATGATCTTGAAGACGAGCTTCGCGGTCTTGGCCTTCTCGCCCCAATAGTCGTCGTTGCGGACGAGCGTGACCGTCTTGTTGGCCTCGTCGTACTTGTCGAGCTTGTAGGGGCCGATGCCGACGGGGGCCATCGCGTAGGCGGGGTACTTGAAGCCCTCGCCCTCCTTCGTCACATTGTTGGCGTCGCCCGCCTCGAGCGCCTTGGGGCTCTGCATCGAGAAGGAGTCCAGCGTCAGCAAGACCGGGAAGTCGGCCGTCACGCGGGTCAGGTTGAGCACCGCGGTCGCATCGTCCTTGGCCTCGCAGCTCTTGTAGAGCGACGGGTCCTTGCCGCCCTTGAAGCCGCCCATGGTGTAGGCCCAGTACTCTGCTGGTCCCGCCGCGGCGACCTCGTTCTGGTCGAACATGCGCTCGAAGTTGTAGCAGACCGCGGCGGCGTTGAAGGCCTCGCCGTCGGTGAACTTGACGCCCTGACGGAGCTTGAAGGTCCAGGTGAGCCCGTCACCGGACGGCTCCCAGCTCTCGGCGAGTTCGGGCTCGGGGTCGGCGGTCCCCGGCTTGATCCCGAGCAGGCCTTGCATCATCTGGCGCGTCACCCGGAAGGTCTCGCCGTCGCTGGCATAGAACGGGTCGAAGACCTCGGGCGCACCCGCGGCGCCGAAGGTGAAGGTGTCGGACATCGATCCCCCGCCGCCGGAGGCCGACGAGCCCCCGGATGTGGTCGAGGACGACGTGCGATCCGACTTCGCGCATCCGGCCATGCCCAAGGCGACGGCGCTGGCGAGGACGGCGGTCGCCGTCCTTCTGGTGAGCTTCATGCATACCTCTTCCGTGGTGCCACTCCGCCGGTCCCTCCCACGGCCCGCGCGGACTTGCTGGCACCCTAGTGCCGCTCCCCACCCTCCGTCCCCACAAGGACACGGGGTTGTTACACGATGGAGACCCTTCGCCTCTCGCCTCCTCCCCACGATCGCCCTCGCCGTGACCGCCCCCATGGACGGAAGATCTTGCGGCGCGTGGGGCCGTTTCGGCCGCGGCGACCTCCTGGGGTGACCCACTCGAAATGCGGCGGTGGCCCGCCTGGGCGACCATTGCGGCATACCAGGGGGTATGCCGATCCTCCCCCTCCCGGGATCTTCGTCAGTTTGCGAATGACAACGATGGGATTACCTGGTTTGGGTAAAGAGAGCGTCAAATCTCGGTAAAGAGTCCCGTTTTCCTGTGGATAACCCCGGGATCGACGCGCGCCGTCGCGAACCCTCACTTATCGTCCAATGACACGGGATATCGGGTCGGCAGGGGAAGGGGAGGCGATGCAGGCACTCGCGACGGTGGAGACGGAGGTCCGTGACCTGATCCGGACTTCGGGTCTGGATCCGATCCGCGATGCCGAGCAAGTCCGCGCACTCGTGCGCGATGCCGTCGCCGACTACGACGACCGCAGCCTCGCCGGAAACCTGCCGCGCCTGGACGACCTCGGCCGGGCCGCCAAGATCGTTTTCGATGCCGTCGCCGGTTTCGGTCCCCTTCAGCAGTATTTCGACGACCCCGAGGTCGAAGAAATCTGGATCAACCAGCCGAGTCGGGTGTTCGTCGCGCGCAGAGGTGTCGCCGAACTGACCCCGACTATCCTCACGGCCGACGTGGTGCGCGACCTGGTCGAGCGCATGCTCAAGTCGTCGGGACGACGTGTGGACCTCTCCTCACCCTTCGTCGACGCCGTGCTCTCCGACGGGTCCCGGCTGCATGTCGTCATCCCCGACATCACCCGCGAGCACTGGTTCATCAACGTCCGCAAGTTTGTCGTGAAGGCGGACCGCCTCGATGACCTGGTCCGCCTCGGCACCCTGACCGGGCAGGCCAGCCGCTTCCTCGAGGCCGCCGTCGTCGCTGGACTCAACATCCTCGTCGCCGGGGGCACCCAGGCCGGCAAGACAACGCTCCTCAACTGCCTCTCGGCCGCAATCCCGCCACGCGAACGCATCGTCACCGTCGAAGAGGTCTTCGAGTTGAAGATCCCCCAACGCGATGTGGCCGCCATGCAGTGCCGTCAACCGAGCCTCGAAGGCACCGGCGAGGTGCCGCTGCGCCGCCTCGTCAAGGAGGCCCTCCGGATGCGGCCCAACCGGATCATCGTCGGGGAGGTCCGGCAGGCGGAGTCGCTCGACCTGCTCATCGCCCTCAATTCCGGACTGCCGGGGATGGCGACCCTCCACGCCAACAGCGCCCGCGAAGCCATCGTCAAGATGTGCACCCTGCCCCTGCTCGCCGGTGAGAACGTCGGCTCGCGATTCGTGGTGCCGACGGTGGCCTCCTCCATCGACCTCGTCGTCCATGCCGCCCTCGAGCGGGACGGGGTGCGCCGGGTGCGGGAGATCGCGGCCGTTCCCGGACGGGTCGAGGGCGATGTGGTGGAGATGGCCGACATCTTCGTCGCCCGTGGGGGCCGCCTCGAGCGCGCCGACGGCTTCCCGCCCCACCTCGACCGCTTCGAGGCGGCCGGATTCGATGTCGCCAGCCTGCTGCGGCCGGCCGCGTGAGGAGCGACGATGAATCCCACCGCCATCGCCCTTCTCTTCGGGATCGGCCTCTTCCTCATCTGGTGGTCCTGCTGGGCCGCTGACGAGTCCGCCACCCGCGTGGTCCGCCGTCGCGGCTGGATGGACCGGATCTCCGACGACCTGATCCAGGCGGGGTATGCCGCCATCGGCCCCCGCGCGCTGCTCTCCACCTGCGTGCTCCTGGCCACTGTGACCTTCGTCCTGGTCACCGGTTTCGTGCGCGTGGCCTCGATCGCCACGTGCTTCGCAGCCCTCCTCGGGGCCGCACCCGTGATGCTTGTCCGCGCCAAGGCACGAAAACGCCGCACGGGACTGCGGGACGTCTGGCCCGACGCCGTCGACAACATCACCTCCGGTGTGCGCGCCGGCCTCGCCCTCCCCGAGGCCCTCGCCCAACTCGCCGGACGCGGCCCCGAGGAGCTTCGACCCGCCTTCCGCAGGTTCGCCGAGGACTACCGCACCACCGGTCGGTTCCACGAGAGCCTGGATCTGCTCAAGGCCCGGCTGGCCGACCCCGTCGGGGACCGGCTCGTGGAGTCGCTGCGGATGGCCCGTGAGGTCGGTGGCAGTGATCTCGGGCGCCTCCTGCGGACCCTGTCGACCTTCCTGCGCGAGGATGCCCGCGCCCGCGCCGAGTTGGAGACCCGCCAATCCTGGACGGTCAATGCCGCCCGACTCGCGGTCGCGGCCCCGTGGGTGGTCCTGGCCATGCTCTGCACCCGCCCCGAGGCCGTCCAGGCCTACGCCAGCCGCACCGGGACGCTCGTCCTCATCGGCGGCGGGGTCTGCACCCTCATCGCCTACCGGCTCATGGTCCGGATCGCCCGCCTTCCCGAGGAAGACCGGGTGCTGGGATGACGGCATACCTCCTCGGTTTCGGACTCGGGCGCGTCGGCGCCCTCGCGGGAGTGCTCCTCGCGGTGGGCATATGGACCGTCGTTCGCGGTATGCCGATCCTCCGCCACCCGACCCTCGAATCGCGTCTCGCGCCCTATCTCTCCGACGCCGTCCGCCACTCCCGCCTTCGTGAGCGAGTCACGAGCAATCCCGCAGGCGTGCTCGCCGTCCTGGGTCGTCCCCTGGTCGGTGACCTCGGCCGCGGAATCGAGCGGATCCTTGGCGGCGCCGCGTCCGTCCGCCAGCGCCTGCTGCGCGCCGGCAAACCGCCGGACGTCGACCGGTTCCGCGCCGAGCAAGTGCTCGCCGGCGCGGCGGCCGGCGTCATCGGCACCCTGCTCGGGGCCTCGGTCGTCCTGGGCCGCGGGTCGAACCCGCTGCTCTTCGTCCTCATCGTCGTGCTCGCCACTGCCTGCGGGGTGATCGGTTGGGACCAGTGGCTCTCCCGACAGGCAGTGCGGCGCGAGGAACTCATGCTCACCGAATTCCCGACCATCGCCGAACTCCTCGCCCTCGCCGTGGGCGCCGGCGAGGGGGCCGTCGGGGCGCTGGAGCGCGTATGCCGACTCTCCAATGGCGAGCTTGCCTCCGAACTGGGCCGCTGCCTCGGCGACGCGCGAGCCGGTGCCAACCTGCCGACGGCGTTGGAAGGCCTCGCCGACCGGACCGGCCTGGCCTCCCTGACCCGCTTCGTGGACGGAATCGTCATCGCCGTCGAGCGCGGCACCCCACTCGCCGAGGTCCTTCGTGCCCAGGCTCAGGACGTCCGCGAAGAGAGCCGGCGCGATCTCATGGAAAAGGGCGGACGCAAAGAGATCGCCATGATGGTCCCCGTCGTCTTTCTGGTCCTGCCCATCACTATTCTCTTTGCGGTTTTCCCCGGGTTTGATTTCCTCGAATTCTCGATGTAACACCACCACAACAAGGGAGGACATCCAATGTCTACTCAACTGATCAAGGCCCACATCCGGCTCACCGCCGCCATCCGCGCAGCGCTCACGCCACGGGACGACGAGAGCGAGCGGGGCGATGTGCCGGGCTGGGTGCTCATCACTCTCATGACCGCGGGCATCGTCACCATCCTGTGGACGTTCGCCGGGACCAAGCTCAAGGAAATGTTCGAGACCGCTCTCGACGGTGTCCACGGCTGAGTCGATGACTCTCCCGCGCCGGGGCGGTGCGCGGGATCGGCGTGAGGCGGAGGTCGGGGCGGCCGTCGCGGATTTCGCCATGGTGTCGGGCCTGCTCATGCTCGTGTTTGCCATGGTGTTCCAACTCGGGCTGGCCCTCCACGTCCGCAACACGCTGATCTCGTGCGCCGCCGAGGGTGCCCGGTTGGGGGCGCGCGGCGACGCGCCGCCCGGTGTCGCGGTGGCCCGGACCAAGGACCTGATCGGCCGGTCGATCTCGGCCCGCTTCGCTCAGGACGTCACCGAGTCCACCGATGACGTCGACGGCGTCGCTGTTGTCGTGGTGCGTGTCAAGGCGCCACTGCCCCTGATCGGGCCATTCGGTCCCTCAGAGGGCCTCGATGTGGTCGGTCGAGCGTTTTCGGAGAAGCAATGATGTCGGGACGGGGGTGGGATCGGCATACCGGCTCGGCGGCGTCCGGAGCGGTGTCCGGCGCGACCCGGAATGCGGCGGCTCAGGAGGGCAGTGCCCTCGTCGAATTCGTTTTCCTGGGCGTCCTGCTCCTGGTCCCGCTCATTTATCTGACGTTGATGGTCGCACGCGTTCAGGCCGGGTCGTATGCCGCCGCCCAGGCCGCCCGGGAAGCCGGGCGCGCGTTCGTCACCTCAGACACCGAGGACGCGGCCGCGGCCCGCGCCCGGGCGGCAGCGATGATCGCCTTCGCCGACCAGGGCTTCACCGCCGAGAACGGGACTCTGACGATCACCTGCGCCGCCTCGCCGTGCCTGACCCCGGACGCCCGGATCGACGTCACGACCCAGGTGACCGTTCCGCTCCCGCTCATCCCCAGCCTGGCCCGGGACGTGATCCCCCTGGAGATCCCGGTCTCGGCGACGCAAGTGGTCACCGTCGACCGGTTCCGAGGGATGTGAGCGATGCGGCATACCCCTGGGGACGAGGGCGACACCGAGACGGGCTCGATCTCGCTGATGATCCTCGGCCTGTGCGTCATCGGCCTCGTCCTCGTGCTCGGCATCGTCACCGTGACGAGCGCCCAACTCACCCGCATGCGCCTGCTCGACGCCGCGGATGCCGCGGCTCTCGACGCGGCGGACAGCATCGCCCAAAGCGCCTACACCAGCGGCATCGGAGAGTCCGTTCCGCTATCGGACGCCGAGGTCACGCAGACGGCTCGGGACTACCTCTCCTCCCGCCCACTGCCGGACCGAATGCAGACCTGGTCCGTGGGCCCCGGCACCGGGTCCCCGGACGGAGCCACGGCGGTCGTCGTCGTCACCGGAACTGCGGACCTGCCGGTCCTGACCCCGATCCTTGCCGCGCTCGGCGGCTCCATCACCATCACCGTCGAGTCTCGAGCCCGGGCCGACGTTGATCGGGCCACGCCCTGACGCCCGTCTCCCAGTCCGATCCCCAGCGCAATCGCAGGAGGAGTCGAGGCTAATCCCCACTTCGACGCTCGGAAATATGGACAACCGCGGGATCACACCATCTCCGATGGCACAATGACGCCTCGTGACTGCCGCCACCCCCAGCCTGCCGCAGTTCTGCCCGCCCCCTGACGTGCTCGACGACCTCGAGCTCATGCGTGCCGGGGCACTGACGGTGCAGGACGGCGACCGCCTCGTCTCCGTCCACATTCCGGCTCATTTCGCTGACGAGATCACTGCGTCCGGGGGGGTCGAGATCGTCGATCCCGAGGGGGTGCCATTCGCGCGGCTCACCGGAAACGCCGAGGCGCGTCACGACGACGGATGCATCACCCTGCCCCTCGACCCCGAGTGGACCGGCCGGCCGTCGCCGCGGACCTTCGAGCGCTACTACGTCGCGCCGGCCGTGAACGCGGCGGAGGTGGAGCCGGGGACCGTGAGCGTCGTCGTGGACCGTCCGCTACGCACCGACGACCTCCTCGATCTCGCGGCCACCACGGGGAAGCGCCCGCTTCAGTTCCTGGTCCTCGCCGGACCCAGCCACAGCGCCCACTCCCCCGCGGTGGCGAGTATCCGCTCCGCGCTCGACGCGGTGTCCCGGCTGCGGCGTGGCCACGTCGTCGCCATCCCGCTCGACCCCAGGTCACCGGCGGCGAAGCGGGAGCGGGTGGTCTCGGCATACGCCCCGGGGGAGGTCGTCGCCTTGACTCCGCTCCCGACCGAACCCAGGCGCCACGGACTGGTCCTCTTCTTCACCGGGCTTTCGGGGTCGGGCAAGTCGACGATTGCCCGGTCGGTCCGCGACCTGATTCTCGAAGGCGGCGAGCGCACGGTCACCCTGCTCGACGGCGACCTCGTGCGTCGGCATCTCAGCGCCGGACTGAGCTTCTCCGCCGCCGATCGCGAGACGAATATCCGCCGCATCGGCTGGGTGGGAGCCGAGATCTCCCGCCACGGGGGCGTCGCAATCTGTAGCCCGATCGCGCCCTTCGGCGCCACCCGTGACGCCGTCCGGAACATGGTCGCCGACGCGGGCGGCGATTTCCTCCTCGTCCATGTCGCCACCCCGCTCGCCGAATGCGAGCGCCGCGACCGCAAGGGCCTCTACGCCAAGGCTCGCCGGGGCGAGATCCCCGAGTTCACCGGCATCTCCTCGCCCTATGAGGAGCCCACCGACGCCGACCTCGTCATCGACACCACCGGCAAGACCATCGAGCAGGCGGTCGATGCGGTCCTCGCCCTCCTCCGCACTCGTGGCCACCTCACCAAGGAAGAGATCCTCGAATGGTCCATCTAGCCACGTCCGACCTCATCACCCATGACACCCCGGGCATCCTCGCCGTCGCCTTCCTCATCGGCATCGTCGTCGGGTTGACCGGTATGGGCGGTGGTGCCCTGATGACCCCGGCCCTGATCTTCCTCGGCGTGCCGCCGACCGCTGCCGTCGCCAACGACCTGACGGCCGCGGCCATCAATAAGTCCGTCGGCGCGGCCGTGCATTACAAGCACGGCTCGCCCAATCTCCAACTCGCCAAGTGGCTGATCATCGGCTCGGTGCCGACCTCGTTCGCCGGTGCGTGGATCATCAAGGCCATCGGTGCCGACAAGGACCAACAGGCCTTCCTCAAGATGGCGATCGGCATCGCACTGCTCATCACGGCGGTCACGTTTTCGCTGCGGATCTATCTCGAGATGCGCCGCCACCTCCCCGAGGACCCGGACCGGCCCGACCCGCGGGTGCGGCCGCTCCCGACCTTGATCGTCGGCGCCGTCGGTGGCCTCCTGGTCGGTATGACGAGTGTCGGCTCCGGCTCGCTCATCATGATCAGCCTCCTCCTCCTCTATCCGACCCTGTCGGCGCGCAAGCTCGTCGGGACCGACCTGGTCCAGGCCATTCCGCTCGTGCTGTCCGCCTCCATCTCGCACATCCTCGTCTCGGGCATCCAGTGGGACGTCCTGATCCCGCTCATCGTCGGCGGCAGCCCCGGCACCTTCCTCGGGGCGCGCCTGGCCGGGTTCGTCTCCCAGTCGATCCTGCGGCGCGGTATCGCCATCGTCCTGACCCTGACCGGCCTCGGCCTGCTCAAGGTCCCACCGGTCACCGTCGGAATCCTCGGCGCCGCCATGGTCATCCTCGGCCCGGTCGTCTGGGGAGTGATCAAGGCCGCGCACGGTCGGCCTGCCTTCCGGCACGTCCCCCTGGGACACCGGGGCGACCGCAACCCCGCTCCAACCGACGAGTCGCGAGAAGATTGACCGCCGCCTGAGCCGAGGCGCACGCCTCACCCGGCCTGACACGGCAGGCGACGCCGACTGAGCCGGTGCACCGGCGGCGGCGGGACGCGGCATACGATCCTCTGAACACCCCCACGAAACGGAGTTCCCGTGGCTGACCCACGCCCCGACCACCTCTTGGCCCGCGACCTCGCCGTCGCTGCCGGCAAGGTCCTCTTGGACATCCGTGCCGCATTCCCGTCCGACGGCGACCCCAAGGCACTCAAGGATGCCGGGGACCGCGGCTCGCACGATTACCTGATGGCCGCCCTGGCCGAGGCACGGCCCGACGACGCTGTCCTGTCCGAAGAGGGCGCCGACGACCCGGTCCGCCTGCGCTCGGATCGGGTCTGGATCGTCGATCCCCTCGACGGCACCCGCGAGTTCTCGGAGCGGCCCCGCGACGACTGGGCCGTCCACGTCGCTCTCTGGGAACGCGGGAGCCTCGTCGCGGGCGCGGTCGCACTCCCGGCGCGCGACCAGGTGTTCGCCACCGACGCGCCCCCGGAGATTCCCCCCGCCGCAGGGGGCCGCATCCGCCTGGCCGTCTCACGGTCGCGTCCGCCGGCCTGGCTCCCCGCGCTCGTCGAGGCCCTCGACGCCGAACTCGTCCCGATGGGCTCCGCCGGCGTCAAGGCCGTCTCCGTCCTCGACGGGTCGACGGACGCCTATGTCCACGCCGGCGGTCAGTACGAATGGGATTCCGCCGCGCCGGTCGCCGTCGCGTCCGCCTCCGGCCTCCACACCAGCCGTGTGGACGGCAGCGCCCTCCTCTACAACCAACCCGACGTCCTGCTTCCCGACCTGGTCGTATGCCGACCCGAACTCGCCGCGCGCATTCTCGCCGCGGTCGCTCGCCTCGATCTGTCCTGACGCGCACATCCCGGGCGTATGCCGTGAGCCCCCGCGCCGATGCCGGGGGCCTTGGTCCTTTGGGGCGACGGGTCAGCCGCAGGCGGGGTAGCAGCACCCGGTGACGGCCGTGCAGTCCTTCCCGGCGTCCGCCTTGGCCACGAGAACGGTGACCGACCTTGGGGTTGGTTGCAAACGTGGGCACGCCTGATCCAACTCGGTGAGGTTGCCCGAGAGCGGGCTTTCCGCGCCATGGGAATTCGTCGCGTGGACCACGAAGAGCGCCGTGTCGCCGGCGGCGACGACGGCACTGGCCGGATCGGAGGTCGCTGGCAGGGTATTCGTCCCGTTGAGCAGGAGGGATGTGGCTCCGGTCACCCAGCGGTGGTGTCGCTCTCCTGGCCGACGGTTCTCGCCGTGTCCCGACCGTAGTACGGGCCGTACCCGGAGTAGTAGGCATCGGTGCCGCTACCGATCGGTTTGACCTTGTTGACGATGACACCGAGCAGGTGTCCCCGGACGGCTTCGAGATGCGACAACGCAACGTCGAGTTGGGTGTCGAGGGTCTTACCGGAGGTGATGACCACGAGGGTGCCATCCGCATTCGCGGCGAGGACGGCCGCATCGGTCACTGGCAGGAGTGGTGGCGCGTCGATGATGACGATGTGGTCGTCGCGGAGATACTCGAGGAACTGTCGCATCGCCCGTGAGCCGAGGAGCTCGCTGGGATTGGGTGGAATGCTCCCGGCCGCGACGACGGTCAGCTGCGCCGCCACGGTGGGGTTCTGGGCAACCTCGGCGAACGTGGCTCGACCGGTGAGGATGTCGGTCAGTCCCACTCCATCGACCAAGCCGAAGGACTCGGCCACCACCGGCCGGCGAAGGTCGCCGTCGACGAGAACGACGGAGCTGCCAGCCTCAGCCAGGGACACCGCGAGATTAGCCGACACAGTGGATTTGCCGTCGCCCGGGAGAGGGCTGGTAACGATGATGACGCGCGGCGGGTTGTCGACGTCCATGAACTGCAGATTGGTCCGGATCTTCAAGAAGGATTCCGCCGCCTGAGAGCGGTCACCCGCTCGCACGCCACCCACCACGATCGGAACGAGCTCGCCGGGCTTACGTTCCAATACCTCACTGCGGGGGACGGCACCAGCGACGGTGACGCCGAAGTTCCGAGAGAGGTCCTCCACATCCCCGATGCGTCGATCCAGCCTGGAGCGCACCATCGCGTAGCCGAAGCCAGCCAACAGGCCGAAGAGCCCACCCAGTGCCAGATTGCGCGTCGGGTTGGGCGAGACCGGCCGACGGGGCAGGTCGGCGGCCTGGCTGACCGAGAGCCGAAGCGCGTTCGTCCCGGTCCCCTTCGGGTCCTCGATCACCACGATCTGATCGGCGAGGGCGTGCGCCCACGCAATGACGAGCCGCTGGGCACCACGTGGTGTTGCCGCCGTCGCCCGGAACTTCAACGACACCGTGTCGGGAGTCTGCGTGACCTTGATGTGCCGGATCAGTTCATCAGATGTCACCTGCAGATGCAGCGAGTCGATGACGCGCCGGGCCACCTCTTGGCTGGTGGCCACTTCGACGTAGGACGTGGCCCGCGACTTCGCCAGGTTGTCGGCCATCGACTGCTCGACGGCGGTGCTGGTGCCGGTGACGATGACCATGCCGGAGGAGGACGCGGCATACACCTTGGGCGAGAGCAGGGTGACCAGACCGCCGACGAGGACCCCCGCCACCAACGCGATCACCAGGGCGACCCGATGGGCGCGCAGCAGACTGAGGTAATCGCGAAGTTCCACTGTGGTCCCTTGTGTCGAAGTCTCGGCGCCCGACCAGGATAGGTCGCGCTCGCCCGCGACCCGCGTCGCCAGGCCGAGGCTCAGTGGCGAACCGGTGCAGAGATGGGTTGGTCCCAATCCTGCTTCGGTGGAGCCTTCTTGCGCTGCCCCGCCTTCTTCGTCGGCTTGGAGTCCTCGCCGTAGTAGCCGTAGCCGCCGTAGTAGCCGTAGTTGCCGTAGCCGTAACCACCGGCGGCGATCTGGACCTTGTTGAAGATGACACCCAGGATGTGGCCGCTGACTTGCTCGAGATGCGCGATCGCGCCGTCGAGCTGGGCGTCCAATGTCTTACCTGCCGAGATGACGATCAGAGCGCCGTCGGCATTGGCCGTCAGCACGGCCGCGTCCGTCACGGGCAACAGCGGCGGGGCATCGATGACGACGAGGTAGTCCTTGCGAAGCGACTGGAGCAACTGCCGCATGGTCTTCGAGCCGAGCAGTTCGCTCGGGTTCGGCGGGATGCTGCCGGCCGTCACGACATGGAGCGGGAGTCCCTCGATCGGCCGCTCCGCTACCTCCTCCACCGTCGCCTTCGCGGTCAGGAGGTTGGTCAGCCCGGCCCCTTCGGGGAGACCGAAGGACTCGGCGACGACGGGGCGGCGCAGGTCTCCGTCGAGGAGGATGACCGGCTCACCGGAGGCGGCCAGTGCCGCAGCGAGATTCGCGGCGACGGTGGACTTGCCGTCTCCGGGCATGGGACTCGTCACGACGATGACCCGCGGCGGGTTGTCGATGTCCATGAACTGCAGATTCGTGCGGATCTTGAAAAACGACTCCGCGGCATTTGACCGCTTGGCGTCCCGGGGGCCGGCCACGACGATCGGCACCGGCTGTCCGGGCTTTCGTTCGAGCGCTTCGTTGAGCGGAATCGCGCCCGCGACCGTGACCCCGAAGTCCCGAGTGACCGTGTCGATATCGCGGATGCGCCGGTCGATGCGGGCCCGCAACAGGGCGTACGCGAAGCCGGCCAACGCGCCGAGGGCGCCGCCGACGGCCAGATTGCGCGTCGGGTTCGGCGACGAGGGTCGGGTGGGGATGGCCGCGCTCTCGACCGGGACCAGGTGAATGGTCTTGCCCGTCTTCGTGGGATCCTCGACAGCGCTGATCTCTGCGGCCAATGCCTTCACCCAGGCGTCGGCCAACTGTGATGCGGACGTCGGCGTGTTGGCACTTGCCGAGACGCGGATCGTTACCGTGTTCGTGGGTTGGGTGACGTGCACGCGATGGATGAGAGCATCCGGCGTCGTGTTGAACCCGAGCTCGTTGATGACCCTCTGGGCCGTCGGCCGCCCCGTAGCCAGGACCACGTATGAGACGACGCGCGACTTGGCAAGCGCGTCGCCGATGGAGTCCTCGGCCGTGCTCGTCCCACTGGGGGCCTTGACAAGCCCGCTCGCGGTGGCCGTGTAAACCCGGGGCGAGAATGCCGTGACCAACCAGGCGGCCACCAAGCTGGCCGCAATGATCGCCAACACCACGCGATAGTGGGTTCGCAGGATTCGGATGTAGTCACGCAGATCCACGGAGAACGTCCCAAAGATGTCAGGGGAAGGGCTCCCTATTGTATAGGCGCCTCGCGGGTGCTCGCGCTTCGCCTTCAGGCGCCTCCGGCGAGCATCGTATGCCGCCCGCCGCGCCCCTGCAGCGGGAGGCGGAGTGGGGCCAGGGCAGACCTACACCTGGCCCTACGACAGGCAGGCCAAGACCCGGCCTACGACTGGTGACCTGGCACGATGCCCGCCCTTCCGGCGCGCCACTGCCGCAAAGACCTGTAGTCTTTCACGGTCCATCCCGACCCATGAAACACAGACGGCTCATGCACCTTCCCCGGTATGTCCCCCGCCGCCGCCCCTGGCTGTGGCCGACCTTCGACGTCGCCATGTGGTGCGCAGCCGTGCTCGTGGCGCTGGTACTGCGCTACGATTTTCGATTGGACGCTATTCACCCTCGCGCCGGTCTTTTCCTCGCCATGGTCGTGGCAATTCATTGCCTGGCCGGATTCACGATAGGTCCGTACGACATCGGACACATTAACGGGTCCATCGAAGAAGCCGTCGACATCGCCAGAGTCACGACGATCACGGTGATTCCCGCGTTCGTCATCAACTGGATCACCTCTCCCCTGTGGGTGCCGCGTTCGGTTCCGGTCATCGCCGCACTTATCGCCTCGCTGGCCATGTTCGGCGGGCGGTTCGTCATTCGGCTTCGCCGACGGCAGGCCGTGCTCGGCGACGAGATCCAGAAACGCGTCATCATCTTCGGTGCCGGGCGAGGTGGTCGGGAACTCGTGCGCAGCTTGGTCAGCGACCGCAAGTCACGTCTCGCCCCCGTTGCGATCCTGGACGACGACCCCGCGAAACGACGTTGGCGCATCGACGGTATCCGCGTGTTGGGAGATCGGACCGCGCTCTCGCACGTCGCCCGCGAAACCGGGGCACAGATGCTGGCCGTCGCCATTCCCAGTGCCCCCGCTGACCTCCTCCGGGAACTCGAGGGGGCGGCCAATGAGGCTGGCCTCGAGATGCGCGTACTCCCTCGAGTTCGTGATCTCCTCGGACAACCACGCGCCGCCGATCTGCGCAGCCTGGACCTGGCGGATTTGCTAGGTCGCCCGGAGGCCGAGTTGGATGCCGCCGCGATCTCCGAGACCATCAGCGGCCGAGTGGTCCTCATCACCGGGGCGGGCGGCTCGATCGGCTCGGAGTTGTGTCGTCAGGTCGCCCGGTTCGGACCGAGCCGACTCGTCCTGCTCGATCGGGACGAATCGGGTCTGCACGGGACGCAACTGACGCTCACCGGGCGCGGTCTGCTCGACGGAGACGACACGGTGCTCGCCGACATCAGGGACGCCGACCGGATGCTTGAAGTCATGCTGGATGTCCGACCGGACGTCGTGTTCCACGCGGCGGCACTCAAACACCTCCCCCTTCTCCAGTCGTATCCGGAGGAGGCATGGAAGACCAATGTGCTGGGCACGGTGAATGTCCTGCGTGCCGCGCGACAGGCCGAGGTCGGTGTCTTCGTCAACATCTCGACCGATAAGGCGGCTAATCCCACGTCTGTCCTCGGATACAGCAAGCGGTTGACCGAGCGGTTGACCTCGCACGAAGCCTTCCAGGGCGCCGGGCGCTATGTCAGCGTGCGATTCGGAAATGTTTTTGGATCGCGAGGATCAGTCATCACGGCATTCACCCAGCAAATTAATCAGGGTGGACCCGTGACCGTGACTCATCCCGATGTCGAACGCTACTTCATGCTCATTCCAGAGGCATGTCAACTTGTTTTGCAGGCCGCGTCCATCGGTGCCGACGGGCGGGTGATGGTGTTGGATATGGGTTCCCCCATGAAGATCATCGACGTGGCCCGCACGCTCATCCGGCTCTCCGGGCGCGACAATATCGACATCGTTTATACCGGCCTACGGCCCGGTGAGAAGCTGACCGAGGAGCTGTTTGCCCCAGGTGAAGACAGTGAACTGTCTGAGCACCCGCTGGTGACGTATGTCGATGTTCCGGATCTCGACGCCAACGCCGTGTACAACCTGACGTTCGACACCCCTGGCGACGCAGCCGAATACATGCGTCGCACCGCACTCGAATCAACACGCCCCAAGTCCACGGTCAGATGACTCATCGGAACGGACCTCGCCCACCTCGCGTCCTCTTCTTCGACGACCGGTACTACGCAGCACAGGGAGCCCAGAAACTGCTTGTTCAGCTCGCCGGCTTCGCGCAGGAGGCGGGCGTTGACGTTACCGTGGGCGCCCCCCGGACCGGCCCATTCCTCGACCTTGCCCGCAGCAAGGGCCTCGCCACCGTGGAGTTCGGTCTTCCCGAGGCGCTCGATCGCTGGGGTGGGTCGCTGCTGTCTCGATCGCCTCGGGAGATCACCTCGACCGTGCGCGCGTTGAGTCGCCAGAACGTCGCGCTCGCGCGCAGCATCCGGGCACGCGAGTACGACCTGGTGTGGTCAGCCGCCATGCGTGCGACCCTCTCCCTCGTCGGCACCGCCGTCGGAGGCAGGGCGCGCACCCCGGTCGTGTGGCAGATCATGGGGAGCGGCTATTTCACGGGCTTCAGCGAAGTGGCGTCCCTCGTGGCCACACGCATCGTCGTCATCGCCCATGGTCTTGTTCCAACGGTGGGCAAGCTGCGCGATCTTCCGTGGATACGACGGAAAGTCCGAGTCGTTCAGACCGGACTTGCCGCTCCGGCAGAGATCGACGACCCACGAGCGAGACTCTGCTCGGAGCTGAACCTTCCGCCCGGGTCGGCGGAGAAGGTCTGGATCGTCTCCCTCGGGGCGCACATCGAGGAGAAGGGGCTGCTCGATGTGCTGCGCGCTGTCGAGTCGCTTCCCCCGCCGCAGCGCGACAACGTCATCCTGTTGCTGGGCGGGCCGCCCCATGACGCCGAGTATGCCCGCGACCTCCAGCATGCCGTCGCGGACAGTCCGGCAACCGTCGAGCTTCGTGGGTGGGTCGCCGACACCGGGGCGTGGCTCTGGGCAGCGGACATCTTTGTCCTGGCCTCACGCAGAGAAGGCATGCCGTTGACGCTTGTCGAGGCGATGCAGCGCCAGGCCGTTCCCGTTGCCTACCCCGTGGGTGGGGTCCCCGAGCTGGTGATTCCGGGCGAGACCGGGCTCCTGGTGGACGTCGGCTCGATTGGTGGGCTGTCCGGTGCCCTTGCGCGGTTGGTCGAGGACGCAGCAACCAGACAGCGAATGGGGCTGCGGGCACGCGCGCTCGTGATGCGGCACAACACCCTGGACGGGATGCGGCAGAAGTTCCTCGATGTCCTCTGGGAATGCCTCGGCATCAAGTCACGCTCCCGCCGGGCCGCATGATGGCGAGCGGCGGAGCCAGCGCGCTCGTCGCTGGTCGGGATGGCGCACCAGCGCTGGTGCTCTTAGGTGCACCTCGGTGTGGAACGACGTCGCTTGCCAAGTGGCTCGGCGATGCGGGCCTGGGGGTGGGGGTGAAAGACAGCTTCTACTTGATGGACGATGATGCCGGCCTCAGGGGTTCGACGCACGTGTCGGGAGACGGGGTCGATGGTTACCTCAACCTCTTCAGGGGTCAACCGGATCCGGCCGTCGAGGTCACCGCCGGATACCTCTACCAGCAGCGCGCGCTCGCGTTTTTCGCCTCCTGGAGGGTGCCCCCTCAGTTCGCGGTCATCTTGCGCGACCCGATCGAGCGCCTGGAGTCCGTTCATCAGTACTTCACCGGCAATCTCATGAAGCTCCCATCGGACCTGACGTTCGACGACTACATCTCACAGCTTTTCGATCACCGGATCGGTCTTCCCGATCAAACTGTCTCGAACGCGCTCGTGCAGGGACGATACGCCGAGGCTCTGGACCCTTGGGCCGAGCGCTTCGGAAAAGAGCGGATTCGCATACTGCGATTCGAAGACATCAAGGCCCATCCTGCCGAAGTCGTCACTGACATCGTGAGTGCACTCGGTCAGACATCAGCTGTCGATCTGCGGAACTATCACTTCGCCAGCCGCAATCAGTCCTATTCTCCACGCAACCGCGCCGTCAAGATTGTCAGCATGGCGGGTCGCCATCTCGTGCCGAGAGGTCGGATCCGCAGCGCCGGGGGTGAGCTGTGGCGGCGTCTGCAGGTTGGTCGGGGGGCTGCACCCCAGCAGCATCGGGTCGCGAGCGAGGCGGTCGAGCGGGTGCGCGCGTACTACGTCGGGCCCAACCACGACTTGGCCCATCGCTATGGGATCGATGTGTCGGGGTGGACGACGGGCGCGCCGGCTCCGGGGCAACCAGACGCGCCGAATAGCAGCACGGGGTAGTGACTGATGACTGTGGCTCGGCGCGCGGCACTCGGTGGCGGGCTCGCCGTTGCCGCCCTGGCGGGCGCTTTCTGGGTGCATGATGAGCGGATGGACCTGCCCCAGCCACCGATCGCCGACCTCGACCCGCAGCGGATAAATCCGCACGATTTCGGAGCTGTCGGCGATGGCGAAAGCGATGACCGGGTTGCGCTGCAGCACTGCCTGGACGCTGCGTCCGCCGTGAACGGCACGGTCGTTCTGACCAAGTCATACGCTCTCCACTCCACCCTCAACGCCCGCAGCAACTCCCACCTTCGCTTCGTGGGCGGTGCGCGACTGATCAGACGATTCGGCGGGCGCGCCTTGCTGAGTAACGAGCGTTTCGAGGACAAGATCACGAACTTCCAGATGACTGGCGACGGCGTCATCGACGGCAAGGAGATACCCGGCCAGACTTTATTTCTGTTTGGAGACGACCTGGTCCTTTCCGGGTTCACCATCACCAACTTCGCCGGCGGGCAGGCCATCCTCATCGGGGGCGATCGAAATCGCGTGCGCGAAGTCACGACCACGAACCCAGAGAAGGCCCCGGGAACGGGGGGCATCCGCATGTTCGGGGGCCACGATTTCCTGGCTCGCGGCTGCAATGTCACCTCGGGCGACGACGCCTTTCAGTTCACCCCGATTGCGACGCCCGACCACCCCCTGCGCGACCTGTCCATCGACACGGCACAGTATGTCGATTGCTCGGGACGGTCGGAGGTTGCGCGCCTGGCGGTTGTTATCCTGTCCACATCTCCCCCTGGAGCAGGTGGAATGACGGCCTCGATCACGGGCGTGGCCTTCCAGAAGTGCTCCGGCTCCGCCGGGCGGCGCGGCATCGTCGTGGCCAACACGGATTCGACGGGGACAATCAGCGATGTCACATTCTCGGAATGCGAGATCGACCTGTCCGCGGCCGAGAGTGGCGAGGGATACCAAGAGATTCTCGTGCAACGTTCACCGGGAGCCGGTCCAGTGCGGACGCTTCGGTTCAAAGGGGTGGCAATCATCAGCCCTCGAAGCACGGCCTTCGGCACCAGAGGAGACGCCGAGGCTGACGCCTTCGTCGAAGACATCCATCTCGAGAACTGCCTGCTCAACGCGCCCGCCGACGGAAACTCGACGGTCAAACTACTGGGCGTCCGCGACTGCCGGATCTCCGGTGGGCGCATCGAGGGACGCGGCGCCAAGCCGACCATCTCAGGTGGTGTCGGGCCCAATGCCGCCGAGGATCTGCACATCGACGGTGTCGCCCTACCTGGGGTCGCGGACATCACGCAGGCGGTGCGCCTGCCAGCAACCAAATCGCTGCGCGTGGTCAACTGCGGGCTCGGCACGGGCGGTACGTCGGCTAAGTGCGCTCGTCCGTCAGCGTGATTCCCACGACTGCTGCCGACGCGATCTCAGCGGCTGCGAGCGTTGCGAAGCTCGGAGCAACTCGCGTCGGCGAGACCGGTTGCCGCGCGGGCGGATACCGGACCCAGCGGCAGCCGCAGCCGCCTTATGATCGATGGTTGACGATGGTGGCGGGGAGCTAACCACCGCGGCCGTGACCTCGCGGGCCGATCGCCTGGCGCCGCCCATCCGTCTGGCCGATCCCGACCGGTCAACAGGCTGAGCCACTCTCCGAACCTCGGCAATGCCCCTGCGACGACCGGCCGGGGCGGGGCGACCGGTGGGCAGTGACCCCCGGTGACCCCTGAGGCTCCGCGGAGTTCGCTTGATCGCCGACGCCCGCGCTTCCTCGAGGCTTCGCGACAATGCCTGCAGCGGAAGCAGCAGCAAGAACAATGGCAGGGCGTGAATGACAAATCGGTTGGCCGATGAGGCGGACACTCCCAGGGGAAATACGACGATAGTCAGGATCAGCGCCGAAACGGTCGCGAGCTCCGGCGAAGGCGAGCGGCGCAGGGCCAAGGTCATCGAGCGGTAGATGAGCCCCGACAACAAGCCTCCGATGATGACGCCAGCCCACCCGAAGCTGATAAACCACTCGACCGGCGCACCGATCGGCCACCCACTCTTGGCCAGTGGTTCGTAGAAGCGGTGGAACTGCGCCCCGGCACTATCGACGAGGAGGCCCTCCGGCCTTAGTTGGGCTGGGACAGCACCCCATAGACCATTCGTGAAGAGATCGGAGCCCAGCCATCCATTTCGGCTCGGCCAGTCACGCACGGCGAGCAGCGAGCTGTCCAAGGTACTGCCATTCATCGACAGGGTCACGCGCCGGAACTGCTGGCCTTGAGCCTCCGATATCGCGGTCCGCCCGCCAAGGACGTCGTCACGATAGAGGCGCAGCCAGAACCCGAACCCAATCACCGCCGAGAAGAGAATCGTCGAGCCGACGAGCCATCCGCGCTTTCCCTGACGGAACGCGGTGATCGCCCGTGAACCGAGCAGATACCCGGCGGCCAGGACGGTGAACTGACGCGACCCCCACACACTCGCGGCCAAGGCCGCCACGATGGCCGACGCGCCGGCGATTAGCCTGATGGTGCCCGCGGCAAGCTTGCCTCCCGCGAGGCGCCCTGCGGCATACAGAGTGGAACACGACAGCACCAGGGCGAGGGTTGCCGGGATCCGAAGGATTCCCTCCCCACTGGTTCGTCCCGCCTTGGCGGCATAGATCGCCTGGCTGGATCCGCCATACCGAACGATCTGATTGAGCGCGATGAGCGTGGCCAGGCCCGAGAAAAACACGGTGGCGATCAGGAGCGGGCCAAGGAGAATACGCCTGGGCGGCAGGGGTAACGCCCACGCCAGTGGGCGGGCGATGGGTCCGCTCTTACGGTATGTCACCAGGAAGGAGAGCACGAATACCAGCAGGAGCAGCCCAAGGCGGATCAGCGGGCCGTTCAACTCCGTTCCCTGGAAGAGAAAATCGGGATAGGGGTCGTCCAACCCCAGACCGACCCCCACCGCCCGGACGGCATAGAAGACGCCCATGCTCGCCGCGAGAATTCCCACGGGTAGCGACCGAGACTTCACGGCCACTCTCGCGACGAGGAAGACGGCGAGGAGAATCAGGCCGGACCCGATCATGACAGTTCTCCAATTGATTTCAAGGACACCTGGTCCGGGCTGGCCAGTCGACGGCTCACGAGGTGCAGGGTCGCGAGCGTGCCAAGGGATGCGACAAGGAGATACGCAAGGCCCACTTCCCATCCCCAGCGCACGCCCACCGGGAGCGCCACTGCGCAAATCGTTTCCAGGCCCACGAAGGCAAGCGTCGCGTGCACATGGCTCGTGGCTCGGGCCAGTCGTTGATACACGTGATCACGATGTGGGCTGGCGGGGCCATGGCCGGCACGGACTCGCCTGATGAGTGTGGTGGAGGTGTCCACGCCAGCGGGCACCAGGACGCCCATCCCAAGAAAGACGATGGGGTGCGTGCGCCCGAGGACGATAACGCCGATGACGAACACCGCCCCGAGGAAGTAGGGCAGGACATCCCCGGGGAAGCTGCGCGCTGCGGGGAAATTGTGCGTCAGGTAGCCCAGGCACGCCGCGGACATGGCCAGCCCGACACCCGACCACGCTGGACTCTGCGCAACCGACCCGGCGTAGCTGAGGCAGGCACCGATGATGACACCCGCCGTCGCGGTGATGCCGTTGATGCCGTCCATGAAGTTCAACCCGTTGACCGCGGCGACGACCACGAGGGAACCGACGATGACACCGACCGGACTCGAACCGCCGAGCGAGAGCGTCGCGCCCGCGATCAGGAACTGCCCGACGATCCGCACTGACACGGCGAGATCGAGCAGATCATCGACGAATCCGAGCGCGGCGATCATCAGTCCTCCTAACAAACCGGCCGGGAGGGACGCGTCCCGGACCAGGAGCGCGCTGGCCGCGATCACCGGGACCACGACGCCGACTCCGACCGCGGTCGTGCGATTGTGTGAGGATCGATGGTTCGGCTCGGACACGATGCCCAGCTGGGTGAAAATGCCTCCGAGGACGGCCGAACTAAGGGCCGTTGCCAAAGCAACGACCGCGAAGAAGCCCAATTCCGTGCCCACGGGTCTCACTCAGCTGGTGGTCTCGGTCATTTCCGAGAGCGCCAGGTCGCGCTGTCGATTGAGTGTCGCGGTCAGTTGTTCGATGCGTCGAGCTGGCGCGGTGACCTTCTGAACGGTCGACATGGACGCCCCGGCTGCCGCAAGTGTCCAGGCCGGAACCTTGACCAGGTGCGCGGTGCGCCCGAGCACGCCGGCGACTCGGTCGGCATACTCGGCGAGGGTGGTCGGCCCGGGACCCAAGAGGGCGTACGCACCCGGACCGACGTCACCAGTCACGGCGCGCACTAGGAAGTCGACCACCTCGTCGATCTCGACAACGTCATGTCGCACGTCGTTGTCGGGAACCGGAATTCGTCTCCCGGCGGCGGCGCGCCGCCAGATCGTCCCCCACGATCCCGGCGAGTCCATACCGCCGATGCCGGCGGGGCGCACCATGACCAGCTCAATCGTGGACCCGTTGACCTCCGCAGCGGTCGCGAACTCGCCCGCAGCCTTCGCCGCTCCGTATGCCGTGAACGGCATCGCCACACTGACCGGTGGATCAACGCCCCCCGCACCGACGGCGACCGAACTCACGTGCACGAGTCGTCGAGCCCTGGCGGCGACGGCTGCCGCCGCGACATGACCTGCACCCACGGCATTCGCGGCCCAGAAATCGGCCGGATTGGTCGAGTGCAGATGCGCGCGCCCCGCCGCATTGACGACGACCGATGCGTTCCCGATCGCCTTGACGAGATCGTGGACCGGCGCCGCGACATCGATCCGCTCGCCCGTCTCCGAGACCGGGACGATGACGTCGACGCCCAACCTCTGCAAACGGTCCAGCAGGTGCTTCCCGATGAAGCCGCTGGCTCCGAAGATGACCACCGGGCCGTTGGCGCGCTCTACCATCGACGACCACTCCCATGTATGGCTAAGAGATATTCAGTCCACGCGCGCGTAACCCGATCAGCTCCGAAGACGCTGCGGGCTCGCGACTGCGCGGCGATGCCACGACGACGCACGACATCAGGATCGCGAAGAATCGCAGCCAGAGCAGCGTACAGCGCGTCCGGGTCGCGCCGAGAAACGAGCCAGCCGGTCTCGCCGGGAATGATGGCGTCACGGACCCCGACGATGTCGGTGCCCACTGCCGGTAGGCCCACGGCTCCCGCCTCGATGATGGTGGATCCGAAACCTTCACGATGGCTGGCCAGGACCAGGACATCCATTGCCGCGAGAATCTCTTCGGGGTGCGGCGTGAAGGGCAGCACCGTCACGCCGTCTGCCCCGTGTTGCCCCGTTGCCGAGTCATCCTCCTCCGACCCGACCAGGAATAGTCGGGGTTCCCGAGCGGCAGATCCGGTCCGCCAGGCCTTGCGCAACCGGGTGAAGGCGGAGATCAGTTCGGGAATCCCCTTGGCCTTCGAGATGCGTCCCAAATGAATAAACACGACCGCGTCGGTGTCGACGCCGTACTGACTGCGCAGGCTCACCCGCAGGTCCGGTCGCGGTCGGAAGACATCCACGTCGACCCCGCGGATGGACCCAGCTGGATTCGGGACGTCAATCCTCAATCCCCGAGGGACGATTCCCATGAATTTGAGGTTCTCGGCCTGGGACGGGCTGTCGGCAGCGATATGGGTAGCCGAGCGGGCGATGCTGCGGTCTGCGGCCATCGCCGCCCACCTCTTCGGGCCCGAGTCGAGGGACTCCCAGACTTGGCCGGTGAATATATGCAACCGACGCGGTATGCCGGCCGCCCGCCCGGCGAGCTGGCCGACGAAACCGGCCTTCGGGGATATCGTGACCAAGGTGCGGACGCGCTCGGCACGCAGGGCCCGGGCGAGAACAAGTCCCGATCGACCATCGTCGGGCGTGATCGTCCCACTCCGGCTGAGGGGCACATGCCGAGCGGGTTGATCCCCGATCAGATCCCGGTACTGATCCTCCGTGTTACTGAACACGATGACGTCGATTTCAGGCGGGAGAGCAGCCAAATGCCCACGCAGGAACAGCGCGATCTGGTAGGGGCTGGTCGCGACCACAGCGAGCGTGTTCCGGCCCATCGGCTACGCCTTCCCGCCCGTCGATCGGGCCAGGCGATGCGCCAGACCGCGCAACACCCACAAGGTCGCTGCGATCGGGTTGGCCATGGGTGAGAAACCCAGCACCTTCCGCGAGCTGCGCAGCAGCAGGATATTGATTCCCAGTTGCCCGACGGAGTAACCGACTGACAATCCGATGCCGCCGAACGCGAAGGCACCGGCGACCATGCTGACGACCGCGACGGCCGAACCGACGAGCGTGATCGCAAGCAGCCGCCGTTGCGCACCAGCCAATGTCAGTGCCAGCCCGGCGACCCCGGCGAACAGGCTGCCAAGTGGTCCGATCGCCAGCACGACGAGCATCGCGTGCCCCGCCGCATACTCGCGGCCGAACAGCAGGCCGAGGATCGAGGAGCCCCAGACCGCGAAGAGAAGACATAGCGCACTGCCCGCGACAAAGAAGGCACCGGTGAGGCGCTGCAGCCTGAGCTGCACCACGGCTATCTGGTTCTCATCCCGGCTCTGCAGCGCGGTGCCGATATCCGGCGTCGCAATGCCGGCGATGATCATGAGGGGAGCACCGGTCAGAGACGCAAGCCGTGCTGCTGTCGAGAATACCGCAGCCTCATCGAGGCCGAGCACATAGCCGGCGATGATGACGTGAACCTGCTGGATGCCGACGTTGAGAATAGAGATGATGCCGAGGACGAGGGCGCCCTCGCGCAGGAGACGGCGGGGGGCGAATGCGGCAACGCGCAGAGGGATGCGCACTGGAATGGTGCGGAGCGCTATACCCACCGCGCCGATCCAGCCGAGTGCCAGCGCCCAACCGATCTCCGTGCTCGATGTCTCCGAGCGGACGACCAACCCGAGTATCGCCACGAGGACCAACCCCAGCGCCGGGCCCGCAAGGTCGGCGCTGACGGACGCACTGTTGACCTGACCGAAGCCCTTGTTGGCCTCGCTCAGGACTCTGCTCCAGGCCCGGGCAATGCCGGCGGTGAGGATGGCGGTGGCGAGCAGCGGGCTACCCTCCGGCACGATCCATCCGGGGTCTATACCCCAAGGTGGAAGGACGGCGGCGATCAGCAGCACCAAGATCCCGAGCAGACACGCCGAGGCGGTGAGCAGATCGGAACCGAGGGCATCGATCGGCAATCGCCCGACGCGCACCAGTGACACGCGCCGCGAGATCGTCCACGGGAGGCCAGCCTGTGCGACGACTGCCACCAGGGTCGCCGTACTGATCGCGATCAGCACCTGCGCCGCCTGATCGCGTGGCAGCAGGCGCGTGGCCACCATCGGAATCAACACCGTCAAGACCAGGCTGGAAACCTTGAGGACACTACCGAAGACCACATTGAGTCCGGTCATTCCCACCGCGCGCGGGGCCCGGAACTCGCCGTCACCGGGAGGGACTCCTCATCTCTCGCCGTCCACGAACGCAAGGACGTCACCCTCGGGCATCCGATGCAGGTCGGCATGGTGACCGCCTCGCGCTCGCCAGCCCCTCCCTGCGGCCGAGACGACGACCCGGCCACCCTCCGTCCACGGGACGGTGAGCGGATAGGAGGACAAGGACTCACCGTAATGACGCGAGCAGTCCTGTCCCAGCCGGTAGGTGACGCCGTCCTCCACGAAACAGTGACCGCCCGGTCGCGCCTGATCCGGCCGGTCGGAAATCAGGGGGTCCTCGACGCGCGTCCACGGTCCCCGGATGTCGGGCGCGTCATACCGCCACAGTGTCGAGTTGTGCGCCCCGTCGGCCCCACACAGGAGCATCGACCAGCCCCCGGTGCTAGTGCGGAACAGGGTCGGGTCGGTCCCCGGAACGCCGTCGATCAGGACCTGCTCCAACGTCCATCGCATCGGGAAATCGACCGCGCGGTACAGCCTGACCTGTTTTGCCTCCCAGGTCTCGGGGATCATCCAGAACTCCCCGCCGATGACGTACACCGCTGGGTAGGAGAGATGGAACGATTCGCACAGGGCCGTACCCCGAACATTCCAGTCACGGAGGTCGGCGCTCTCGGCGACACCGATCTCGCCCTTGCCGCTGGCTCTGTTCATGAACTCGAAGAAGAGGAACCAGCGGTCGTCCACTGACACCCCGAACGGGTCGGCGACGAACGCCGCCGTGGCATCCGGGACATCCGCCGCCGTGATGATGGGTCGGTCAGCACCCACGCCGGCCAGATCCCACGGGGTCGGACCACGCAGGATGCCGATGGACATCTCCGGCAGCGGCCGGCGGCGATTGCGGTACCGGCGGATGGTGACTTGCAGGTTCTGTGGAAGAGCCGCGTTCGCTCGCCGAGCCGATGAAAGCAACAGAACCTGGGCGCGCTGACGGGCAGACCTGCTTGTCACACGGTCAATCGTATGCTGGCAGCCACCGGCGCCGATGCTCGCCGGCGCGGTGTCCGGGCCCCGGCACCCGGCGCTGCGCAACCCCGCCCCGTGGTGGGTAGCCTTGCCAACGGGGCGACACCGCTTCCCCACTCCACCAGAAGAAGAGAGCCGGCCGCGATGGCGAAGATCATCTATACCCTGACTGACGAAGCGCCGCTGTTGGCGACCTATTCGTTCCTTCCGGTTATCGAGGCATTCGCCAAGACGGCCGGGGTCGAGGTCGAGACCCGGGACATCTCGCTCGCCGGCCGAATCGTCGCGGCCTTCTCGGATCAACTGCCCGAGGGGCAGCGGGAGAGTGATGCCCTGGCTGAACTCGGTGCGCTGGCCACCACGCCCGAGGCGAACATCATCAAGTTGCCGAATATCTCGGCGTCGGTGCCGCAGCTCATCGCCGCGATCGCCGAACTGCAGAGCCAGGGGATCGCCCTGCCCGGTTATGTGGACGAGCCCACGACCGACGCTGAGCGCGATGCGCGGGCACGCTATGACAAGGTCAAGGGGAGCGCCGTCAATCCGGTTCTGCGCGAGGGCAACTCCGACCGCCGGGCGCCAGCTTCGGTGAAGAACTACGCCCGCAAGCATCCGCACTCGATGGGTGCCTGGAGCAGCGACAGCAAGACCCGGGTCGTCACGATGGGGCACGACGACTTCCGGTCCAACGAGCAGTCGGTGGTCCTGGCGGCCGACGATGTGCTGACCATCACGCATGTCGCCACCGACGGCTCCGAGACAGTGCTCAAGGCCGAGCTGCCGGTCCTCGCCGGCGAGGTTGTCGACGCGACCTTCCTCAATGCCGCGGAACTCGACTCGTTCCTCGCCGAGCAGGTCGCGGCCGCCAAGGCCGATGACGTGCTCTTCTCGGTTCACCTCAAGGCGACGATGATGAAGGTCTCCGATCCGATCATCTTCGGCCACGTCGTCCGCGCCTACTTCGCGGGGGTGTATGCGGCATACGGACAGGACTTGCTCGACGCGGGACTCGACGGGACCAATGGTCTCGCGGCCGTGCTCGCGGGCCTCGACGGCCTGAGGAACGGCGCCGAGATCCGGGCCGCCTTCGAACGTGCCCTGGCCGACGGGCCGCGACTGGCGATGGTCAACTCCGACAAGGGAATCACCAATCTGCACGTCCCGAGCGATGTCATCGTCGATGCGTCCATGCCAGCGATGATCCGCACCTCCGGCCACATGTGGGGGCCCGACGGACAGGAGGTGGACACCCTCGCGGTGATCCCCGACAGCTCGTACGCCGGGGTCTACCAAGCCGTCATCGACGACTGCAAGGCGCACGGGGCCTTCGACCCGACGACCATTGGGTCGGTGCCCAATGTGGGTCTGATGGCTCAGAAGGCCGAGGAGTACGGCAGCCACGACAAGACCTTCGAGATGGGCGCCGATGGCGTGGTGCGGGTCATTAACCGCGCCGGCGAGGTGCTCATGGAACACACGGTTTCGGCCGGCGACATCTGGCGGGCGTGTCAGACAAAGGACGCCCCCATCCAGGACTGGGTCAAGCTCGCGGTGAGCCGCGCTCGGATCACCGGCGATCCCGCCGTCTTCTGGCTTGACGACGCCCGGGCCCATGACCGCAACATCCGGGCAAAGGTCGAGACCTACCTTGCCGACCACGAAACCGACGGGCTCGACATCCGCATCCTCTCCCCCATCGATGCGGCGACCCTGTCGGTCCAGCGAATCCGCGCGGGGCGCAACACCATCTCGGTCACCGGGAACGTCCTGCGCGACTACAACACCGACCTCTTCCCCATTCTCGAACTCGGGACCAGCGCGAAGATGCTCTCGGTGGTGCCCTTGATGAACGGCGGCGGTCTCTTCGAGACCGGTGCGGGAGGATCGGCTCCGAAGCACGTCCAACAACTCGTCGCCGAGAACTACCTGCGCTGGGACAGCCTCGGCGAGTTCCTCGCGCTCGCCGAGAGCCTGCGCCACATGGCGCGGACCACCGACAACAAGCGCGCCGAGATCCTGGCGGACACGCTTGATGCGGCCACCGAGGCGCTGCTCGAGGAGAACAAGTCGCCGGCACGCAGGGTCGGGCAGATCGACAACCGTGGCAGTCACTTCTATCTCGCGATGTACTGGGCCCGGGAATTGGCCGAGCAGCGCGCGGACAACCAACTCGCGGCGGCGTTCGCCTCAGTCGCCGAGGCGTTGTCCAACGGTGAAGACGTCATCAGCCAGGAGCTCCTCGCCGTGCAGGGTGCTCCCGCAGACATCGGCGGCTACTACCGGCCCGATCCGACGAAGACGACAGCGGTGATGTGCCCGTCCTCGACATTCAACGCCGCATTGCAGCTCTTGAACGGCCAATAGCTCGATGCCGAAGCGGCCCGGCCACCCGCGTGGTCGGGCCGCTCCGTCGCTCTCCACGGCGCACGCCGGGGCCACAACGGACGCTGCCACGCACTCTTGGCTATGCCGCGCCCGTTAGGGTTCAGGTCGTCACGGTGAGGATGGACGAGTAGAAGGAGCCGAAGCCCGCTGACGCCGGATTCGTCACGACGATGGCCTTGGCACCCGTTGACATCGTCGGAATGATCGTCATCTCAGCCGTGATCGTGGAAGCATTGGTGACCACGACCGCGTCGAACGTGACTCCGGCGGGGCCCGTCAGTTTCGCACCGGCCACGAACCCGCTGCCCGTGACGGTGACGGAGTAAGTCGCTCCACGGGCAGCCGTTGATGGAGTCATCGAGGTCAGCTTCGGTCCGGCCACGACCGTGAAACACATCAAGCACACAAACTTGCCCTTGTCAGGGTTCGTCGCGGTCACGGCATACGCACCGATAGCCCGAGTGGGAGTCACGGTGACGACCGCTTCGAGGGTGGTCGAGTTGACATAGCTGGTGGAACTCACCGTTGCCCCGCTGATGGAGATCTTGGCGCCGGGCTGGAAGTTCGTCCCCGTGATCGTCAATTCGCGCAGCTTGGCACCTTGACCGAGGGCGGGGGTGGTCGAGGACACAACGGGTCGGGGGGCAAGCGTCAGGCATCCCGAACAGGTAGCGGACCCATTGGCCGTCGACACGGTGATGGAGCGAGCGCTCGTTGCGGTGGTCCCGTTGACGGAGACCGAGCCGGTGATCTGGGTGTCGCTGACGACAGTGACACCACTGATGGTCACGCCTGTCCCGGAGATGGCAACAGTGCTGCCCGGGGTGAACGCACTCCCCGTGATGGTCACGGGGACGCTGGTCGCTCCCTGCCCGATGGACGACGGGCTGATCGCCGTCACCGACGTGACAGGCGGCTCTGGATCGTCATTCGTAATCGTGCCCAGGCCGATACCGTCGGCGAGGACGCCGCTGACAATGGCGCTGAGCACGACCGTGAATGTCTCGTCCGGCTCGAAGATGGTGTCGCCCAGCACGGGGACCGAGATGGTAGCCATCGTGCTGCCCGCGGCGATCGAGACTGTTCCGCTGGTGGAGGAATAGTCGGTCGAGGCAGTGGCCGTGCCGGCGGAGGTGGTGAAGTCGACGCTCACGGCTCGGTCGGTCGGAGCATCTAGAGCGACGGTGAACATGGCGTTCGTCGACCCCGTGTTGCCCTCGACGATGGAGACGTCGTTGACCGAGAGATTGGGATTGGCCGCGACGGTGAGGGTGGCGCCGGTCGCGTCATACCCCACGACCCAGTGCTTGTTGCCGGGGATGTCGACGCCGGTCACAGTGGCGAACGTGCCGGAGCGCGACGGTGCCTCGATGATCCGGATGGACGTGCCGACCGGCGGGTTGTATGACGCACCGGTGGTGATCGCGAGCGCTCCGCCGATCGTCGCGGCGCCCGTCGTCGTCACTTTGGCATAGTCGGTCCCCGCTGTCGTAGCGCCATTGACGGCGGCCTGGAACGTGCTGCCTCCGGCGAGCCCGAACGTGCCCCACACACTCAAGGGGTTGCCCACCCCGCCGGGGATCAGGCTGGCGGACCCAACGGAGAGGTTGCCCTGGATCGTCCCGCCACCTGCCAGCGATCCCGCGGAGATGGTGACCGCGCCAGTGCCGGCGCTTCCCGCGCGCAGAACGGCCCCGGTCGCAATGGTGGTGGCTCTAGCCGTCTGCGTGTAGGCGGTTGGCCGATAGGTGCCGCCGGTGATCTCGACGGTGCCGCTGTTCGTCAGCGCACTCGTGGCGGTCACGGAGCGGCCGATGGTGAGCGAGCCGCTGTTGGTGGCGAGGGTGTTCAAGGCACCGGTGGTCCCCGACCCGATCACGACGTTGCCGGTCGCGCTGACGATGATGGTGGCCGAGTTCGACGTCACCGCATTCGCGAAACGGAGGACGCCATTCGTGGCGGAGTACGTGCCGCCGCCCGTCAACGCTCCGCTGCCGGACAGATTGGTCAAGGTCCCCAGGTCGATGGAACCCTTTGTGGCCTGGAGGATCCCAGAGTTCGACAGGGGCATGCCCACGGAGAGAACTCCGGTGCTGGAGACCGGCGAATATACTAAGGTGCCGACGTTCGCGAACAGATTCGTCCCGCCATTGTCGTAAATAGTCTGCGTACCCGCCCCGTCCAGGGTGAACGACCCCTCATTCCGCAACGTCAGATTCCCACCGAGGTAGAAGTAACTCCCCGCGAACGTGGTCGTCGTCGCGGGGGCGGTGATCAATGTCCCCGTCGAGGTCCCGCCCGGGCCAGACAGCACCGTCTGATCATCGATCGTCAGACTCGATGTCACCGTGACCGTCCCCGTGATCGTCGGCCAACCGAGCGACAGGTTCGGCACCGACCCCGTCCCCGACAACGTCGTCCCCTGGACCCGCAGCGTCCCCGCACCCGAGACCGTCACATTCGACAGATTCAGATCCGGCGGCTGCAACGCCGACCCGGACCCGATCGCGAAGGTCCCCGTCGACCCGGTCACCGCCCCAGACAGGTAGTGCGTCGCCGCTCCGGTCGCGTTCACCGTCCCGTCATTGTCCAGTGGCACGGAGATGCTCGCGTACTGGCTGTTCGTGGCCGCGCCGACCAGATTCAACGTCCCGACATTCGCGAACAGATTCGTCCCGCCATTGTCGTAAATAGTCTGCGTACCGGCCCCATCCAGGGTGAACGACCCCTCATTCCGCAACGTCAGATTCCCACCGAGGTAGAAGTAACTCCCCGCGAACGTTGAGGTGCCGGTCGGTCCAATCGCGAGAGTGCCCGGCCCGGTCAGGGCTATCCCATCCGCCATCGTCAGTTGTCCGTTGGCCGTCACGGTCTTGGCTGCCGGAGTGATCGTGGCCGAGTACGAGATATCGAGCGTGCTGGCGGAATCACCGATGATCGGTCCGGTGCCGTTCAGCGTGCCCCCGGCTACGAGTTGATACCGGAAAGGGTCACGGCGGCGATCCCACCGAAGGTGTTGCCATTGGTCGTCAGCCCGCGGATGGCGCTGGAGTACGACCCATTCGTCGTCGTACCGACCGTGAGGTTCGCGCCGCTCAGCGTCAGCGTTGCCCCACTTGGGGTCGCGAAGTCGACTCCTGCGATCGAACGCGAAGAGGTGAGGACGATGTCGTCACGCACGGGAGCGGTCGACATGCAGGCGAATTCGCTCGCCGTCGGTAGACGGCCAGCTGATGGGCCGCCGTCGGTCAACGACCAATTGGAAGCCGTCGTCCAGTTCGTCGAGGTGGCACCCGTCCAGTAGATATTGCACGTCGTGGCCGCGGCCTGTTGAGCCCACAAGAGCAGGCCACCCAGACCCAGCACAACCGTGGCGAGGAGTTGACCGAGCCGGTGGGCCCAGCCCCTCGGGAGACGGTCCGCGTCGGCGATGGAATAGGCGGACATGGGGTCCTCCCCTCAACGCGCCACGTGATTGCAGCGCGATGGCGCCGGATGCTACCGCGCGTTCGGGGGCGTGACAAGGATGTCGGACGGGAGCGCCGGGGGGCGCGCGGCATACGACCCGGGGTCATTGCCCGTGCGGGTGGGCGTCGGGGTCTGGCACGTAGTCGTCGGGGATGACGATGGGCTTGAGCTTGGCCCAGGCGAGGAATCCCCCGCCGACGAGGAGAAGGGCGAGACCGGCGATGAGGTTGGCGTTGATATTGCCGGTCTTGTCTAGGGCCTTGTCAGCCATGAAGCCCATGCCGGTGAGGATGACGCCATAAACGACGAGTAGGGCGCCGATGACATTGCGGACGTCCATCGCACCCGCGCTGTGACCTGCCATGGAAGATTCCTTTCTTTCGGTCGCGGGGTCAGAAGATCGCGTTGAGCACGACGACCATGGCCAGGGCTACGCCGGCCAACGGCAGTGGGCGGCTGAACAAGGGCAGCGTGTGCTCGTCCGGGTCGGTGCGCATCTCCTTGGGAGTCTCGGAGTACACCAGTCCGACCAGTTCCTTGTCCGGCTTGGGTTGGGTCACCATCGAGACGGCAACCGAGAGCACGATGTCCACCACAAACGCGGTCGAGGCAGCCGCGAACGCCAAGCCCTGACCGGGCAGGGTGAACCAGTCACCGAACTTCGACCCGGCCCAGAGGGTGACGGCGGCGATGGTCCCGCTGACCAGACCGACCCAGCCGGCCGTGGGAGTCATCCGCTTCCAGAACATCCCGAGGATGAACGTGGCGAACAGGGGCGCGTTGAAGAAGCCGAAGAGGGTCTGGAGGTAGTCCATGACGTTGGAGAAGGAGCCCGCGATCGAGGCGGTGAAGATCGCGATGACCGTGGCGGCGAC
This sequence comes from Nostocoides sp., assembly GCA_016702415.1. Lineage (GTDB taxonomy): Bacteria > Actinomycetota > Actinomycetes > Actinomycetales > Dermatophilaceae > Nostocoides_A. The sequence continues at coordinate 60,581 of JADJEA010000011.1, read as the reverse complement.
CGTCGCCAACCGACCGACCTTGAGGTAGTGCTCGTCCGGTTTCCCCTTGACGAGGTAGTCGCCGTAGAGGTCGTAGCTGAAGACCGTGTTGAAGGCCGAGATGTTGGCGGCCATGCCCGCCATGAACGCGGCAAGGAGGCCGGTGATGGCCAGGCCGAGCAGTCCGTTGGGGAGGACATCGCGCATGAGCAGGAGCATCGCGTCGTTGTACTTGACATCACCGGAGGCTCCACCGGTGGGATGACCACCCGCTTTGAGGTCGGCAATTTCGGTGACCAGGACCGCCGCGATCATGCCGGGGACGATGGTCAGGAAGGGGACGAACATCTTCGGGAAGGCACCGATGATCGGGGTCTTCCGGGCGGCGGTAATCGACTCGGACGCCATGGCCCGCTGGACCTCGACGAAGTTGGTCGTCCAGTAGCCGAAGGAGAGGACGAATCCGAGGCCGAAGGTGATGCCGATAACCGACCAGAAGGAGTTATCGAAGCCGGACAGCGCCTGGCCGGGCCAGGAGTCGAGCTGCTGGTGCGCGGGCGTGATGACGCCGGGATGGGCATCGGCGGCGGCGGTGATCTTGTCCTCCATCCCCTTCCATCCACCGACGCGGTGCAGCCCGATGAGCGTGAGGGGCAGAAGTGAGGCGACGATGACGAAGAACTGGAGGACCTCGTTGTAGATCGCCGCGGAGAGCCCGCCGAGGGTGATGTAGGACAGGACGATCGCCGCCGCGACGACGAGCGTCACGCCCATGGGGAGCCCGAGAAGGGCGTGGACGATCGAGCCGAGCAGATAGAGGTTGACCCCGGCGATGAGGAGCTGCGCGAGGGCGAAGGACAACGAGTTGACCAGGTGAGCGGGTTTGCCGAAGCGCCGGAGCATGAACTCCGGGACGGAGCGCACCTTGGAGCCGTAGTAGAAGGGCATCATGACGACGCCGAGGAAGAGCATCGCCGGGATGGCGCCGATCCAGAAGTAGTGGGTGGTGGGCAGCCCGATCTCGGCCCCGGTGGCCGACATACCCATGATCTCGACGGCACCCAGGTTGGCCGAGATGAAGGCCAGCCCGGTCACCCAGGCGGGAAGGGAGCGGCCCGAGAGGAAGAAGTCGGCGGAGTCCGACACATTCCGCTTGACCATGAAGCCGATCCCGAGGACGAAGCAGAAGTAGATCGCCAGGATCAGGTAGTCGGCGGTATTGGCCTTGATGAGCGTGTCGGCCATGACCAAATGAGGCACCATCAGACACATCCTTCCCACCAGTTGCAGGTGTCTTGCACGCTATGGCCGCATCCGGCACGCGGCAACAGCTCACCTCGGGGCCACCGGATCGTGACCGAATCGCAACCCCCTTGAGCGGGACGTCGCGGCGAGTTTGCCGCGGGGTGCGGCATACGTGCCCTAGACTGGACCCCGCTCCCCGGAACCATCCGGTGCGGAGCTGGACCACGCGGCATACCACCGCGGGACGGGCATCGCGGCCCGTTCGCCACACCACATTCACCTTTGATCAAGGAGTTTTCATGCTCACCCCCAAGCTGCCCGCGCGGCTGGGCGCCGAATTTCTCGGCACCTTCTGGCTCGTCTTCGGCGGTTGCGGCAGCGCGATCTTCGCGGCCCTCTTCCTCGGCGGCGACGCCTCGTCCGTCCAACTCGGCATCGGCTTCACCGGCGTCGCGCTCGCCTTCGGTCTGACCGTGCTGACCATGGCGTATGCCGTGGGCCACGTCTCCGGCGGTCACTTCAACCCGGCCGTTACCGTTGGCCTGGCTGTGGCTCGGCGGTTTGAGTGGAAGGACGTGCCCGCGTATGTCGCCACCCAGGTGGTGGCCGGTCTCGCGGCCGGTGGCGCGCTCTTCGCCATCGCCTCGGGCAAGGACGGGTTCGACCGTGTCGGCCACATGGCCGCCAATGGGTATGGCGCGCACTCCCCCGGCGGGTACGCCATGGGGGCCGTGTTCCTCGCCGAGGCCCTGCTGACCGCGGTCTTCCTCTATGTCATCCTCGGGTCGACCGACGGGCGGGCGCCGAAGGGCTTCGCACCGATTTCCATCGGCCTGTGCCTGACGCTGATCCACCTCATTTCCATCCCGATCTCCAACACGTCGGTCAACCCGGCCCGCTCGACCGGCGTCGCCTTCTTCAATGGTGCCGGCGCCCCGGGTCAGCTGTGGCTGTTCTGGGTGGCCCCCATCGTCGGCGCCGCAATCGCGGGCGCGACCTACGGGCTGCTCACCGGTGCGAACGACGAGCCCGACATCTCCGGTGAGGTGTCGCGCCGGCGGCGCGCCGCCTGAACCTGAGCTACGCCAGGAGGCCCTGCGGTCGACGGAGAATTCTCCGTCGACCGCAGGGCCTCCTGGCTTTGTCGGCGAGTCGAACCGGCGCCGTTGCTGGGGACGCGCCGGGACGTGGCGCTCCCGCCGGCCCCCGACTTTGGCGCGGGCACGCCAGCCGCGGCTCTCGGCTACTTTCCTTCCTGGCCGGTCTGATGGTGCACGGACTCGGGTCATTCTTCGGTGTCAACCGGGTCGCGATCTGGCGTCACCCCGGCAGCGCGTGGTCGGTCCCAGTGGCGCCTCTGCACGCGCAGGTGCGGCAGGATGGCACCGTGAGCGAGGGCCCCTGGGTGATCAGCCCCGATGTCGCGTGGGTGGACGGGGGGGACGTCTTGGTGCTGGACCTGCGCCCGCCATACCGGGGCCTTCCGTGGCGGCTGAGCCGATCGGCGGCCGCGATCTGGGAGTGCATCGCCGAGGGAATGACCCTGACCCAGATTGAGGACGAGTTCGCCGCCCTGGACGATTTGGACGTGCCGGACCAAATCCGCTCGTTCCTCGACGACTTGGCCGGGCGAGGATATATCGCCCTTCGCGACCCGTCATGACCGCACAGCCCTTTGCCCTGGCGGAATCCTCGGAGTTGGCCCACGCGCTGGTGGCCCGGGTGTTGCGCGACCACGGCATCCGGGCACTATTCCTCAAGGGGCCGGTAGCGACCGCACAAGGCCTGCTGCCGCAGCGGGTGTCGTCCGATGTGGACGTCCTGTGTGATCCGAGCCAGATGCGGCAAGCGGAAGGCGTGTTCGACGGCCTCGGTTGGCTGCGATATCACGGTGGGAACTCCGACATGGTGGCGATCGGCATGCACGCGACGACCTTCGTGATTCCGGGTTGGCCATGCACGGTCGACATCCACAACCATTTCCCGGGACTGCTGGCTCCGGCGGCGGAAGCGTTCGCAATGCTGTGGTCGCGACGTGAATTGGTGACACTCGCCCATCGAGAGGTGCCCGCCCCATCGCCAGCGGATCATTTCGCCGTCATTGCCGTCCACGCCCTCAGGAATGCCGACGGCGCACCACCATTGATCTCCCAGCCGACTCTGCGCGAGTCGTGGGCCCGTCTGGAGGAAGCGCACCGGAGCCAAGTCCCTCACTATGCGCGGTCGGTCGGCGCCCTCGAGCCCTTGCGGTCGGTCCTCATCGACCTCGGCGGCGATCCCGGTCCTGTCGATCAGCGGTTCGCGGCCGAGCTCACGGACTGGAACGCCGTGCGGGAGCGTCCCGGGGACTCGGCTGTGCTGTGGGCGAGCCGGTGGCGGCGTACCGCCTGGCGCGACCGGCCGGAACTGGTGTTCAGGGCCTTTTGGGATATCTCGATGGACCGCGCCCAACGCCCCGAGCAATGGGCCTTGGCGAGCCGTCGCGAACGGGTGTCGGGACGGATACGTCGATCCGCCCGTGGCATTCGGCAGCTCCCACGGGCTGCGTGGGCTCTCGCCCGGCGTGCTCGGAAATCGGAGTAGACGTCATCCGGCCCAGCGGGCCGCCGCAGGCACCTGGCCGCGACCTCAGACAGTGAAGACGAAGGTCCCGGTGTAGCCGCCCGGGTTGATCACATAACTCGCCGTGTAGGTCCCCGACGCGTTGTTATTGCGCAAGACCAGTGCGGAGGCCGTGCCTCCCGAAATGGACGCCGTGACCGGAAGCGTCCACGTGTTGGCGCCCGCTCCTCCGCCAGAAATCGCCGTGATTGTGATTGTCGAACCGGACGCCGCCCCGGAGACCGGGATGGTGAGTGTCACCGCTTTGCTTCCCTTGACCGCGGTCACCGTCCCGACCTTGGGCGCACTTTGCGCCATGACCGGCGCAGCCGTCACGAGGACGAGGGTCGGGGTCCCCCAGGCTGCGGCTCGTCCGAGCGCGCGCCGCGACGGACGGTGTTGACGAAGACGGTCGTCGTTCACGTCGATGCCCCTTACCGCTGGTGAAGTTGACGAAGGCTAGCACCGGTCGGCGTCCCGCGCACGGGGAATGGAACAGAACGGCCTCAGATCTCGACGCCGGCCACCCGGCCGTAGCGATGGCGCGAGATCGAGAGTGCCTGCTCGTGCAGCCACAACGGCAACTCCGCAAGGGGGTCCGGGGACACCGGTTGAGTCAGGACGGCGACGTCGAGGCCGTGACATGCGGCGAGCACGGCCTCGGACACGCCCGTGAGGATGCGGACGCGGTCGGGCGGATCGGCGCTCAGGGCGTCGATCAGCGCTGCCTCGTCAAGGCCCGGGCCATGGGTGAGGATGCGGTGGACGCGGCATACCGTCGCGGCGGCGTGGGCGGCCTCGAGGGCGCCCGCGGGGGTGTCCGGGCCGACGACGACGGCCACACTCCCGAGCGAGCGGTAGCGATGGAGGTTGGCCTCGCTGACCAGGCCGCTGGGGTCGCTCTCGACGCCGAACCGCTCCCCCCACGCCTGGCGGTATGCCGATCCCGCCGCCGCCGCGTCCACCGCACCACCGCGGGGCCACCGGAAGGCGGCGACATAGTCCGGCCCACCGGCCTTGGGGGCCCCACCGATGGAGGAGCGTTTCCAACCCCCGAAGGGCTGGCGCCGAACGATGGCGCCGGTGATATGCCGGTTGACATAGAGATTGCCGGCCTGGACGGCGCCGAGCCAGGTCTCGATCTCGCCCGGGTCGAGGGAGTGCAGGCCGGCGGTCAGCCCGTAGGCCGTGTCGTTCTGGATCGCGATCGCGTGCCCGAGGTCATCGGCCCGGATCACCCCGAGCACGGGACCGAAGCACTCGGTCTGGTGGAACCAGGAGCCGGGGACGACGTCGGCGCGCACGCCCGGCGACCAGAGCCGTCCGGTGTCGTCGAGCTGACGGGGTTCGACCAGCCAGCGCTCGCCCGGTTCGAGGGTGGTCAGGGCGCGGTGGAGATTGCCGGTCGGGGGCGCGATCAGCGGCCCCATGATCGTCGCCGGCTCGGGACCCCAGCCGACGCGGACGGTGCGCACCGCGGCGGCGAGGCGGGCCAGGAAGGAGGGATCGTCATACACCGGAGCCTCGACGATGGCGAGGCTGGCGGCGGAACACTTCTGGCCGGCGTGGCCGAATGCGGACTTGACAATGTCCTTGATCGCGGCGTCCTGGTCGGCGGCCTCGGTGACGACCACGGCGTTCTTGCCGGACGTCTCGGCCAGCAGGCGCAGCCCGGGCTTCCACCCGAGGAAGAGCCGCGCGCTGTCGTAGCTCCCGGTCAGAATCACGCTGGCGAAGGCGTCGTGGGTGATCAGGTGTCGGCCGGTGTCGTCGTCGGGGCAGGCGAGATACTGCAACGCCGACTGCGGAATGCCCGCGGCGTGGCATTGGTCCACCAGCCATTTGGCGATCCGCCGGGTCTCCGGCGCGGGTTTGAGCACGACGGTGTTGCCGGCCATGAGCGCGGCAAAGACCCCACCGCCGGGAATGGCGTAGGGGAAGTTCCATGGCGACGCAACCAAGACGGTCCCGATCGGATCGGTGCCGTCGGGCAGGTGCGCGGTCGCGTAGTAGCGCGCAAAGTCGATCGCCTCGCTGACCTCCGGGTCGCCCTCGCGGGCGGTCTTGCCCGCCTCGTCGGCCATGAGGGCCAAGGTGGCGAACCGGTCGGCCTCCATCCGGTCGGCCGCGGCGTTGAGCAACCCGGCCCGCTCGGTCGGCGCGGTGGCGGCCCACGCCTCGCGCCCGGCGACGACCTGGGCGACCACGGCGTCCACCTGGTCGGTCGTCTTCAGGATCTCGACCTCGACGTGCGGTGGCGCGACCATCGCGGCGGCGACGGCCACCCGGACCGACGCCGCGGTGAAGTCGCTGTCGGGGGCGTTGTGGAAGCCGTCGTCCGGCGTGGGGGCCACCGCGGGACGACGCGCCGTCGCCGAGACCGTATGCCGATCCGCCACCGCCGCCCGGAATCGATCCGCCTGCTCGTCGAAGGTGGGCGACCCGGGCTCCATCGTGAACATGGCCCGGAGGAAGTTGTCGCGCCCGGTGTTCTCATCGAAGCGCCGCGCGAGATAGGCCAGGGACGCCTCGATCTCGTCGTGGCGGACGATGGGGCAATAGAAGAGGAGCCGGCCGGCTTCGGCCAACACCGCCCGGGCCTGGGCCGGGACCATTCCCTCGAGCATCTCGATGTCGACGCCGGCCCGGCGCGCGGGCGGGAGCTCGCCGACGAGCGTGAGCGCCCACGCGATGTCGAAGAGGTTGTGGCTGGCGACACCGAGCCGCAAGGTGCCGTCGGCGACGTGGGGCAGGGCGGCGTCCAGCAGCCGCTTGTAGCTCGCGTCGACCTCGGACTTCAGGGCGTAGGGCGCCTGCACCCACCCGTGCTGCTCGGCGTCGACCCGCTCCATGGCGAGATTGGCGCCCTTGACGATGCGGATCTTGATCGGCGCCCCGCCGGCGGCCACGCGCTGCGCCGACCAATGCGCGAGGTGGGCCAGGACGTCGTGGGAGTCGGGCAGATAGGCCTGCAGGACGATCCCGGCCGGTGCGGCCCGGAAATCCTCCTGGGCGAGAACGCGGGTGAAGGCCTCGACGGTGAGGTGGAGGTCGGCATACTCCTCCATGTCGAGGTTGACGAAAACCGGCGGCCGGGCCGCCAAGGCGACCCGGAAGATCGCCTCCAGCCGCTCGCAGATGCGGTCGACGCTGTGCTCGAAGGCGAGGACGTCGAGTTGCGCGCAGAGGGCGGAGATCTTGACCGAGACGTAGTCGACGTCGCGGCGGGCCATCGTCTCGGTGACCCGGACGAGGCGCTGGTCGGCCTCCTCGTCGCTGAGGATCGCCTCGCCCAGGACGTTGATATTGAGATTGACCCCGGCCGCGCGGCGGGAGGCGATGTGCGTGGCCAGCGCCGGGTCCTCGGCGGGGATGACCAGCCCGTGGGTCTCGGCGACGATGCGGCGCGTGGCCAGTGGCATGACCAGCGGCGGCAGCCCCGGCGCCACGCGCGCCCCGAGCGCCATGAGGCCGCGGTCGATCAGCCCGAGGGAGCGGGGGACGCCGTGGTCGGCGACGATCCGGGCGAAGCGGTTGGCCGCCCGCCGGGGGCGTTCGATGCGCAGCACCTCATCGGTGAGGGCCTGGACGAGTTCGCGGCCCTCGGCATCCTCGATGAGCCGGGCCAACCGCCGCTGGCGGCGGCGCTCCCCGCCGGTGATCCCGGAGTCGGCCTCGGCGAGGAGGCGGCGGGCCAGGTCGATCGCGGCTTCGATGCGCGCGGCGTCGCGGGGATCGGTCACCTTGGGCACTGTACGCCGGGTCGCCGCCGCCGGGGAGGCCGCGCGCCTTGTCGGCACCGTGGTCGGAGCGTGGTCGCAGCGTGGTCGGCGCGTGGTCGGCGCCTTGTCGTCAGCGTGGTTCGGCAGCGTGGTCGGCAGCAGCGGCTCAGCGCGCGAACCACGTGGTCCCGGCATAGGCCAGGGCCTTCTCGAGCCGGAAGCGGGAGGAGGCGCGCAGCGGCGGGAGCGCATCGAGCGCGAACCACCCCATCTCCTCGTTCTCCCCGTCCGCCGGATGGGGCTCGCCCCTCAGGTGGGTGCAGGTGAACGTGAAATCGAGATAGGAGGCGAGATCCCCATTGGGATAGCGGATCTCGCCGGTCGCCGAGATCGCGACAAGCGCCTCCACCCGGATGCCGATTCCCGCCTCCTCCTCGATCTCGCGGGCGAGCGCGACGGCGGGCTCCTCGAAGGGCTCGATGATACCGCTCGGCAGCGCCCACTCCCCCGTGTCGGCGCGCAGGCCGAGGAGAATCCGGCCGTCGGCGTCCCTGACCACTCCGGTCGCCCCGGTCATCGGGATGAGGTCGTGACCGACCTTCTCGCGGAGGCGGACGACGAAGTCGGGAATCGGCATACGACTCATCTTGCCGTGGGCGCCGGCGCACGGGTGGGGGCGACCGCATACGCCCGATAGAGCGCATAGGCGGCGACGGCGCACAGGATGTGCCAGGCGGCGTGCCCCTGGAGCAAGGAGTGGGGATGGCACCAGGGCGTGCCGTCCTTGGCGAGATTCCAGATCCCGAATGCGAGCAGCAGCGATCCGAGGCTCGCTGCGGCCCAGCGCCGGTCGACGCCGTCGCCGCGGCGATCGAGGACGATCTCGAACCCGATCGCGGTGAGCAGGGTCAGGGCGAACCCCAGGTTGCCCGTGTGCATGAGAACCGGCAGCGGCCCGCCGCGCAGTTCGACGATCTCTTGGACGAGCAAGGCGGCGAGGAACACCCGGACGAACGCCCAGGTGCCGCCGCGCACGAGGCGGGTGGCGGCATACGCCAGGGCGAAGGAGGACACCAAATACATGCTCGTCATGTCGAGATGGCCGCCGACCTCGCTCTGGGTCGCGTGCATGGCCGCGCTCCCCGGACCCAGCAGCACCACGAGTATGCCGAGACCCACCACGAGCGGTCGGGTCCGGGTCAGCAGGGTGCGCGCCGGGGCGGACCCGGCGTGCCAGGCGATCGCCAGGCCCGCCGCGACGAACGCGAGATTGCTGAAGGTGTTGGCCGGCTGGTGGATCCAGCCCGCGCGGGCCGCTTCACAGAACCCGCTTCCGCGGCCGACATCGGGGCCGAGCCAGCCGCGGGCCGCAGCGAGGGCGAACCCGGCAACGGCCACCACCGCGACGGTGGCCGTGATGAGGAAAGGCCCGGTGTCGCGCGGACCGCGGCCGCCGCCGAGGTCGCGCGTGGCCGAGGTCACCCGTGCGCCGGGGTGCCTGCGTGCGGGTGCCATCCGCCAACCGTAGGCCCCACTGCTAGCGTCGGACCTATCCACCGCGCCGGGGCGTCACGCCCGGGCAACGCGGCATACGTCACGTCACGTCGGAAGGTATCGAAGTGAGCACTCCCGTCAAGGTCGCCGTCACCGGCGCCGCCGGCCAGATCGGCTACAGCCTCCTCTTCCGCCTCGCCAGCGGCTCCCTGCTCGGCCCGGACACCCCGATCGAGTTGCGGCTCCTGGAGATCACGCCGGCCCTCGGCGCGCTCGAGGGTGTCGTCATGGAACTCGACGACTGCGCCTTCCCGACCCTGGCCGGCGTCGAGATCGGAGACGATCCCGAGAAGGTATTCGACGGCGTCAACGCCGCCATGCTCGTCGGGGCCATGCCGCGCAAGGAGGGCATGGACCGGGCCGATCTCCTCGCCGCCAATGGCAAGATCTTCACCGGCCAGGGTGCCGCCCTGAACAAGGTCGCCGCCGACGATGTCAAGATCCTCGTGACGGGCAATCCGGCCAATACCAACGCCCTCATCGCGATGAGCAATGCGCCCGACATCCCCCGCGAGCGCTTCAACGCCCTGACCCGCCTGGACCACAACCGCGCCAAGAGCATGCTCGCCAAGAAGCTCGGCGTTGGTGTCGAGGAGGTCCAGGGCCTGGCCATCTGGGGCAACCACGACGACTCGATGTACCCCGACCTCTACCACACGACGGTCGGCGGCAAGGTCGCGGCGGACCTCGTCGACGAGGCGTGGATCACCGGCGAGTACATCCCCAAGGTCGCCACCCGCGGTGGCGCGATCATCAAGGCGCGCGGCCTTTCCAGCGCGGCGTCCGCGGCCAATGCGACCATCGACCACATGCGCGACTGGCTGCGCGGGACCGACGGAGCCGTCGTCTCGATGTCGGTCCCGTCCGACGGGTCGTATGACGTCGAGGAGGGCTTGATCAGCTCCTTCCCCTGCACCGTGGCCGACGGGGCGTGGTCGATCGTCCAGGGCCTCGACCTCAACGACTTCAGCAAGGAGCGGATCGCCGCGTCGGTGGCCCGCCTCGCCGCCGAGCGCGACCAGGTCAAGGCGCTCGGCCTGATCTGATCCGGCCCGTATCCCGACCCGGCCGGGTCCGCCCACGCGTGGCGGGCCCGGCCGGTCCATTCACGCCGTTGACGTCCGGTCTGGATCAGCGGGCGGGTCCGGATGAGCGGGCGGGTGTGGAGACGTGGGCGGACGCGAGGGCACCGTCGGGCTCGGGTGGGCAGGCGTCCCTCGCGGCCGGACGAGCGCGTGCAGGCGGTCCGCCGCGACCGCCAGGTCGTGTCCGAGGCGCACCGCCGGAGGCCGTATGCCGTCCTGCGCCCCACCCCCTACCGCCACGACGAGCGCCGACGCACCGGTCGGCTCGGACACCCCGGTCGACCCTGAATCACCGGTCCGCCCGGACGTACCGGACAGCCCGGACGCACCGGTCAGCCCGGACGTGCCGGCCGCCGCCTCACGGGTCGGCCCGACCGTGCCGGTCAGCGCGGTCACCGTCTCCCGGGCCGCCCGCACGTCGGACCGCAGGGGAACCGCGACGACGGCCCCGCACGCGCCCGTGTCCGCCGCCGCGCGAACCCAGTCGTCCGCGGGAAGGTCGGCGCCGAGGTAGGCGACGGCGATCCCGTGTTGGGCGGCGACCGCGGCGAAGGCGAGCGCGCCGAGTTCGTGGCGGGCCCCGCGCGGGAGGCCGACCAGCACCGGGGGCCCGGTCGATGCCGTGGACGCCAGATCGAGGTGCTGGGCAAGCACCCGCATGAGGACGTGCGAGGCGGCATGTTCGGCAGCGATGCTCAGCCGACCCTGCGCCCACTCGCGCCCGATGTGGTCCAGGAGCGGCATCAACCAGCGCTGGATCACCTCCGGCAGCGGCCCGGCGGCCAGGGCGACCTCGCTCGCCCGGGAGAGCGCGCGAAGATCCTGCTCGTCCACCGCGGCGATCGCGGCCGTGGCCGCGGGGATGACCCCCGGCTCACCTGGTCCCCGCCGCCCGGCCACCTCCAGGGCGGCCCGCTGAGGGCTGTGCCCGAGGGCGACCAGGCCGGCCATCACCTCCAGTGCGCGGATCGCCGCCTCGTCGTAGAGCCGGTAGCCCCCGTCGGAGCGGGCGGGGGCGACCACGGCATACCGCCGCTCCCACGCGCGCAGTGTCGCCGCCGGGATTCCGGTGAGCGCGGCGGCCTGCCTGATGGTGTACACGGTGGCCGAAAGCCTAACCGGCCCGATACAGGCCGAGTTGGAGGACGTCGAGGTGCCCCGAGCGGAATCCCGCCTCGGAGTAGGCGAGATAGAACTCCCAGAGGCGCAGGAACACCGGGTCGAAGCCGAGGGCGAGCACCTCCTCGCGACGGCCGACGAAGCGCTCGCGCCACACCCGCAGGGTCGAGGCGTAGTCGTCGCGGAGGGACCGGCGCGAGGCCGGCACCAGGCCGGCCGCACGCGCGTGCTGGGTGATCGCCTCGGGCGAGGGGATCAGCCCGCCGGGGAAGATGTGCTTCTGGATCCATCCGAACGCGTGCCGGGAGGCGAGCATGCGCTCGTGCGGCATGGTGATCGCCTGCAGGGCAACGACTCCCCCGGGCCTGGTCGCCCTCGCCAGGGCGGTGAAGTAGTCCCCCCAGAACTCGTATCCGACCGCCTCGATCATCTCCACGCTGACAACGGCGTCATAGGTGCCGGTGATGTCCCGGTAGTCGCGGACGTCGACAGCGACCCGGTCGGACAGGCCGGCGGCGGCGATGCGTTGGACGGCGACATCGCGCTGGGAGTGGGAGAGGGTGATCGTCTCCACGGACGCGCCGCGCTGGGCGGCCTGGATGGCCAACTGCCCCCACCCGGTCCCGATCTCGAGAACATGGGTGCCCGGGCCGACCCGCGCGTCGTCGAGAATGGCGTCGATCTTGCGGCGCTGGGCGATCTCCAGGCCCTCGACGCCGGACGGGTCGCCCGGGGCGAAGCGCGCGGCGGAGTAGGTCAGCGTGGGGTCGAGGAAGAGGGCGAAGAAGTCGGGCTGAAGGTCGTAGTGATGGGCGATATTGGCGGCGGCGTGGACGCGTTCTCCTCGATGGTGGCCCGGATGCCGGGGCTCCGCCAGACGACGCAGCCGGGCCAGGGGGGCCGGCACGAGTTCGGCGAGACGGGCCGCGAAGGGCGTGAGCAGGTCGGCGAGGTCGGTGCCCGGGCCGGGGCTCCACTCTCCAGCCATGAAGCCTTCTCCCACACCGATCTTGGCGTCGATCCCAACGCGGTCAAAGAAGGCCCACGAGTGAACGCGAAGGACCGGCAGGTCAGGGCGGGACGGGCCGATGACGCTCCCGTCCGGGAGGACGATGCGCGCCTCGACGAACCGGCCCATCCGCCTGGTCAAGGCCCGCACGACGGCACCGCGCGCGGGGGCGCGGGGCGGCACGGCATACGCCTCGAGGGGCGGCGCGGCCAGCGGTGCCGGGGTGATGTCGGGGGTCGTCGCTGCCGGCGAGACGCCGGCGAGGGTGGGGGCGGTCATCGCAGTCCTTCCGGAGGGGTGTGCGGGCGTCGGGGGACGACGGGCAGCCGGGTCCACAGGTGGATGCCATGGGCGCGGATGCGGGCGCTGACCTGGTGGGTAACCAGGGGCGTGCGCAGGGCCGCCCGGAGCAGGCCGGCGCGCGTCAGCGGCTCGGGACGGCCGGTGAAACTCGCATCCAGGATGCGTATGCCGTTCTGCCGCAGCGAGATCGACACCCCGACGAGGTCGTCTCGAAGGAGGACGGCCACGTCATACTCCCCGTCGACCGTCAGGAAGGGGGAGACGTGGAATTCCTTGGCGACCCTGGCCCGGCCGCGCTCGTCGACGTGGACGAGGTGGGCGTGGCGCTCGCCATAGGTGTTGTGGATCTCGAGGACCACCCACCGCACGGTGCCATCCGCCGTCACGCAGAAGTAGGTCGTCAAGGGGTCGAAGACGTGGCCGAAGGCGCGCGCGTTGGCCAGGACGAGGAGGCGTTCGTCGGGTGCCACGGATTCGCCTCGGGTCGCGGCGAAGCGGGCGACCCCGGCCCGCAAGGAGGTCGTCCCGGGCGCGAGGTGGTCGCCCGGACGCAACCGGCCGAGAAGACCGTGGTCGGGCAGGTCCTCGACGTCGGCGAGCCAGAGGTAGGTCCGGGCCCGGACGCGATGGCGGATCGGCGTTCGCCGCAGGTGATTGACCCGGCCGCGGACCAGCGCCGGGAGGGGCGGCAGGTCGTTCACCACCGGCCGCCCAGGCGTTCGGCGGCGGCATACCCGGAGCGGGCACCGTCCTCGTGGAAGCCCCACCCGAGGTGGGCACCGGCGAAAGCGAGCCGGGGGCCGCCGAGGGTGCGCAGCCGGGCCGCCGCCGCAACCGACTCGATCGTGAACACCGGGTGGTCATAGGTCACCCTGGCCAGGACCGCCTCGGGGTCGACCGCGTGATCGCCGTTGAGGGTGACGAGATAGTCGCGATCTGCGGGCAAGCCCTGAAGGCGGTTCATCCAGTAGTCGACCCGGACCACCGGCTCCGCGGTGGCGCAACTCGCCCGGGAGTAGTTCCAACTCGCGCGCGCCCGGGGCACCCGCGGCAGCAGCCGGCTGTCGTGGTGAAGCAGGACCTGGTTGCGGGAGTAGGGAATCGAGGTCAGGGCCGCCTTCTCGACGGAACTGGCGTCGACAAGGATCGCGGCGGCGTCGTCGGCATGGGTGGCCAGGACGACCCGGTCGACCTCGAGGAGATCGCCGCCGGCCAGCCGCACCCCGACGCCGTCGTCATGCCGCTCGATGGCCACCACCGGCGCGTGGGTGCGGACATCGGGCAAGCGCGCGGCCAGCGCCTCGACGTAGCGGGCGGATCCGCCGACGATCGTGCGCCAGGTCGGTGAGCCGGTCACCGAGAGCATCCCGTGATGGTCGAGGAAGCGGAAGAGATGCCGGGCGGGGTATGCCGCGGCCTCCCGCGCCCCGGCGCTCCACACGCAGGCGACGAGGGGGGTGGCGAAATGGGTGACGAAATACGGCGTGAACCCGCCCCCGGCGAGGAACTCCCCCCAGGTCAGGTCGCCGAGATCTCCGCGCAGCGATCGCCGCGCCATCCGGTGGAAGCGGGGCACCTGGCCCAGCAGACGGGCGAATCTCGGGTCGGCCAGCCGTCCCGGCTGGGCGAGGATGCCGCCGAGACCCCGCCCGCCGGCATACGACAGCCCGCACTCGCGGCAGGTGACGGACATGCTCATCTCGGTCGGCGCGGTGGCGACGCCGAGGTCGTCCAGGAGACGCAGGAAGGTCGGATAGGTCCGCTGGTTGTGGACGATGAACCCGCTGTCGATCGCGAGCCGGCCGTTCGGGGAGGCGATCTCGTGGGTGTGAGCGTGCCCGCCGAGGCGGGTGTCGGCCTCCAGGAGGACGACGTCGGCGGTGCGCGCCAGCACATGGGCCGCAGTGAGCCCGGAGACCCCCGCACCGACGACGGCGACGGTGGGTCGGGTGGGGGCGCTCGGCATACGGGACTCCTCTGAACTGCAGGTGGGTGGATCACAACTGGTCATGATGTCTAATGTTTGTATAAGGTTAGCCGAAACGCGACGAGAGTGGGAGACGGGCGATGACGCAGGTCATGTGGTTCCGGCGCGACCTCCGCGTCCACGACCACCCGGCCCTCCTGCGTGCGGCGGCGGCCGGCGAGGTCCTCCCCCTCGTCGTCCTGGATCCGGCCCTTCTCCGCAAGCCCGAGCGGCCGCGCGCCGCGGCCTTCCTCGCCGCCGTCGCCGCGCTCGACGGCGCGCTCGAGGGTCGTCTCGTGGCCCGGACCGGGCGACCGGAGCGCGTCCTCCCGCAGGTCTGTCGCGAGGTGCGGGCGGCAGCGGTCCACGTCTCGGCGGAGACAACGCCCTACGGCCGGAGGCGCGACGATGCGGTGGCCACCGCCCTCCGGGCCGCCGGGGTCGGGTGGGTCGCGACCGGTTCGCCGTATGCCGTCGGGCCCGGCCTCGTGCGCACCCGCAGCGGCACCCCGTTCTCGGTGTTCACCCCATTTGCCCGGGCGTGGCGGGCGCACGGCGCCCCGGGCCCGGCGCCGGCACCCCCGAGGATGCGCCTCGTCAGCGGCGTGGCCTCGCAGGACCTCCCCCCGATCCCGGGCCGCCTCCCCGGTGGCACACCCGTGACCGAGCGGGAGGCGCAGGACGCGTGGGCGGGCTTCCTGGCGGGGGCGGGATCGGCATACGACCAGGGGCGGGACCGGCCCGACCGCGCCGGGACATCGCGACTGTCGACCGCCCTCAAACTCGGCACCCTCCATCCGCGCACCCTCCTGCACGACCTGGCGCGCCACGGGTTGAGCGACGGTTCTGCCGGTGCGCGTTTCGTCACGGAACTGGCCTGGCGCGAGTTCTTTGCCGATGTGCTCTGGCACCATCCGGAGTCGGCGTGGGCCGACCTGCGCCCCGTCCTCGCGGCCCTGGAGTATGCCGATCCCGCCTCCGATCCCGTTGCCGCCGAACGCTTCTCGGCCTGGCGGGAAGGCCGGACGGGCTTCCCCTTCATCGATGCCGGGATGCGGCAGCTTCGCGCGGAGGGGTGGATGCACAACCGGCTACGGATGGTGACGGCGAGTTTCCTCGTCAAGGATCTCCACCTCTGGTGGCCACACGGTGCCCGGCACTTCCTCGACCACCTGACCGACGGCGATCTCGCCTCCAACTCCCACGGGTGGCAGTGGGTGGCCGGGACCGGCACCGACGCGGCGCCCTATTTCCGGATCTTCAATCCCGTCGCCCAGGGCCTGCGCTTCGACCCCCACGGCGACTATGTCCGCCGCTATGTCCCTGAACTCGCCCATCTCCACGGGGCCGCGGCGCACGAGCCGTGGGACGCGCCCGGCGGCTACGCCCACGGCTATCCCGAGCGCATCCTCGACCATGCCGAGCAGCGGCGCCTCGCGCTGGAGGGGTATGCCGCGGCCCGCTCGGGGGCGACCACATGACCCCCCGCCTGACCCGGCTGATCCCCCGGGTGACCTCGCGCACGACGACGCACCGGACTGCTCGCCGCGGCCCGGTCGCCGAGGTGCGCGCCTTCCTGGCGGCGGCGCTGCTCGACCCGGTGCCTCGCGATCACTCCGAGAGCGACCAGGCGTTCCGGCGCCGGCGCGTTGTCGCCGCGGTCACCCTGGCCGCGGGCGGGCTATTGCTCGCCCTGGCCTTGCGAATCCCCCCGGGGGAGAACGCGTTCTATTGGGCGACGGCGGCCCTGGCGGCCGTCTGGTCCGGCGGCGCCGTCCTCTCGGGGCCCCTCCACCTCGGCCATGCCCGCACCCGCGCGGGTCGCGCCGACGCTCGTCCGTGGGTGCAATCGCTCGCGCTCGGGGGCCTGTTGATCGGCGTCTTCCTCGTCGGCGCGATCGTGGTGGCCCATCTCCCCCCAGTGCGGGACCAGGTCGACGCCGTCCTCGACCACGCGCGCTTCGGCTCCCTCCCCCTCATCCTGCTCATCGTCGTCGTCAACGGGATCGCCGAGGAGCTCTACTTCCGCGGGGCCCTCTTCGCCGCCGTCGGCCGGCGGCACGCCGTGCTCGTCACGACGATCGTCTATGCCTTGACCACCGCGGGCACGGGCAACCCGATGCTCGTCCTCGCCGCCGCGCTCCTGGGGCTCCTGACCGGACTCCAGCGCCGCGTCACCGGCGGGGTCCTCGGCCCGATCCTCACCCACATCCTCTGGTCGAGCACCATGCTCCTCCTTCTCCCCCCGATCCTGGAGGCCCTCCGATGACGTCCCACCTCGCCCCCACCGGCGGCCCGGTGTCCGATAGCCCCGCGGGTGCCGACACCCCACCCACGCGCACCTCCACCCACACCTCCACCCACCCCTCCGGCCGCGGGCTCGCCCTGGTCACCGGCGCCACCGGCTATATCGGGGCCGCCCTCGTCCCGGCGCTGCTGGCGACCCGGCCGGTCCGGGTCCTGGTGCGCGACCCCGCGGGGCTGCGGGGCCGGACGTGGGCGACCGAGGTCGATGTCGTCGTCGGCGACGCCGGGAACGACGACGACCTGCGCCGGGCCCTCGACGGCGTCGAGGTCGCCTACTACCTGGTCCACTCGATGGACGGGGGCGACTTCGCCCAGCGGGACCGCGAACTCGCCACCAGCTTCGCCCGGCTGGCCGGCGACGCCGGCGTCTCCCGGATCGTCTACCTCGGCGGCCTCCATCCCGACGACGGCGACCTCTCCGCTCACCTGGCCTCCCGGGCCGAGACCGGCCGCATCCTCCTGGACGGGCCCGTCCCCGCCGCGTGCCTCCAGGCCGCGGTGGTCCTCGGCGCCGGGTCCGCCTCCTTCGACATGCTCCGCTATCTCACCGGACGCCTCCCGGTGATGATCACCCCGCGTTGGATCGACAACGCGGTCCAGCCCATCGCCGCCGAGGACGCCGTCCGCTGCCTTGTCGCGGCCGCGAACCTGCCGCCCGAGGTCAACCGCGCCTTCGACATCGGCGGTCCCGATGTCGTGAGATACCGCGAACTCATGCAGCGGTATGCCGTCGTCGCCGGCCTGCGCCCCCGGCGCATCCTCGCCGTCCCGGTCCTGACTCCCTGGCTCGCCAGTCACTGGGTCGGTGCGGTGACCCCGGTGCCCGCAGCGTTGGCCAAGCCGCTCGTCCTCAGCCTCGCCCACCCCGTCGTCCGCCGGGAGCGCGACTTCGACACCTATCTCCAAGACCCCCGCGGGATCGGCGTCGACGCGGCGCTGGCGCGCGCCCACGCGGAGTCGCCACCGGACACCGGACCCGCCAACCTCGCCCGCACCGCCGGGGCCGTCGCGGCCTGCGTCGCTGTCGGTGGCCTGGCGACCCGCCCCGACTCCCGCTGGTACCAGGCGTTGGCCAAGCCCTCGTGGCAGCCGCCCCCGGCGAGCTTCGGGCTGGTGTGGACCCCGCTTTACACGATCATCGCCACCGTCTCCGCGCAACACCTGACCGCGCTCGACCGGGACGGGGCGCGGGAGGAGGGCACGGCATACCGACGCGCCTTGGGGGTCAACCTGGGCCTGAACGCCTTGTGGAGCATCCTTTTCTTCCGCGTCCGCAATCTCCCCCTCGCCAGCGCGGGCGCGGCCGCCCTCGCCGCCTCCAGCGCCGACCTCGCCCGGCGGGCCTCCTCGACCGGTCGCCACCGGGGCCTGCTCCTGGGTGGGTATGCCGCGTGGTGCACCTTCGCGACCGCCCTCACCACCGACATCACCCACCGAAACCCGGACTCGGGCGCCCCGCCGGCCAGGGCGCTGGGACGGGCGCTGGCCCGGGCGGTGGGCGAGGTCCGCGCAGCGGTCCGGGCCCGGACTGGGCGGGCGTCATGACGACGGAGGTGCGCCGGATCGTTCATACCGTCGCCGCTCCGGATCTGGTCGCGGCCTATCTCGGCGATTTCCGCAATGCCGTCGAGTGGGATTCCGGGACCCGCTCCTGCGACCTCGTCGCCGGCGACGGCGGTCCCGGAAGCAGGTACCGCAACATCTCGCGCTTCGCCGGACGCGACGTCGAGCTCGACTACGTCCTCGAGGAGGCCACCGGCGACCGCATCCGCCTGACCGGCCGTGCCGGGCCGACGACGGCCCGCGACACCATCACCATCGCCCCGGACGGCTCGGGCGGCAGCACGGTGGACTATCACGCGGAGTTCGTGTTCGGCACGGTCGCCCGGCTCGCGACTCCGATCGTCCGCGTCCTCCTCGACCGGCTCGCCGACGACACCGCCCGCACCCTGACCGCCGCCTTGGACCGGCTGGCCGAGTCGGGGGCGACGGGGCGGCCGGCGAGCGACCCGGGAGCCAGGCGCGCGCCGCGGCCGGCCGGGAGGACGGCGGCCGACGCGGGGGCGACGCGGCATACCTCCACGGCGGCGGCGCTCGGCTCCGCCGTCGACGACGCCCTCGACGCCCTCGTCGTCCCCGGCTACACCCGACTCGGGTCGGCGCTGCGCTCGCGGCTCCCCGGGCACCCAGAGGACCCCGCCCCCGGGTCTCTCGCCGGCAAGCACGTCGCCATCACGGGCGCGTCGTCCGGCCTGGGGGCCGCGGCGGCACGCGGGGTCAGCGCTCTCGGCGGACACGTTCACCTCATCGTCCGTGACCTCGACAAGGGCCGCGCGGTCGCGGACGCGCTCCCCGGCCCCTCGACCCTCTGGCGTGCCGACGTCGCCGATCTTGCCTCCGTGGCGGCGTTCACCGACGACGTCCTCTCCACGGGAATCGCTCTGGATGCGCTGGTGCACAACGCGGGCGCGATGCCGCCGACCCGGACGACCTCACCCCAGGGCCACGAACTGACCATGGCACTGCACCTCCTCGGGCCGGTCGCGATGACCGACGCCCTGGCGCCGGTCCTCGGGCCGGGCGGCCGGGTCGTCTTCGTCACCTCGGGCGGGATGTATTTGCAGCCCCTGCGCGCCGACGACCCCGAGTATCTCGCGGAGGACTACC
Source organism: Nostocoides sp. (assembly GCA_016702415.1). Taxonomy (GTDB): domain Bacteria; phylum Actinomycetota; class Actinomycetes; order Actinomycetales; family Dermatophilaceae; genus Nostocoides_A. The sequence continues at coordinate 41,024 of JADJEA010000011.1, read as the reverse complement.
ACCCGACCCGCGCCTACGCGCGCAGCAAACGGGCCCAGGTCGAACTCCTGCCCCACCTCCAACTTCGGTGGGGCGGACACGGGATCGCCGTCAGCGCGATGCACCCCGGGTGGGCCGACACCCCGGGAGTCACGCAGTCGCTGCCTGGCTTCCGCACGCTGACCGGACCCCTGCTGCGCTCGCCGGAGGATGGCGCCGACACGATCGTCTGGCTGGTGGCCCGCCCCGAGGATCGACCGACCGCGCGCCTGTGGCAGGACCGTCGGGTCCGGCCGACGAGTCGATGGCCGGTGACCGGGGCCACCGAGGACGAGCGCACCCGCATGGCCGCCTGGATGGAGACCGCCCTGTCGGCATAGGCTGTCGAGTTTGTGCGCCCCCGACCCAGCCCCGGTCCGGTGCGCGCCAACGTCCTCGACCCGGGTGCCCCGCGCGGAGGTGCCGTACGTCCCTACTGGCTCCTGCTGCGCGCGGGATTCCGCTCGCAAGCGGCATACCCCCTGGCGGCGGCGGCCGGGATGTTCACCAACGCGGTCTTCGGCGTGCTCAAGGCGACGGTCCTCACCGCGGCGGCAGCGGCGGCGGGGGGCAGCCTCGCGGGCTACTCGGGCGGCCAGTTGCTCGCCTACGTCTGGGTCTCCCAGGCGATGATCGGTTTCGTCGCCGCGATGGGCACCGCCGAGATCGGCGAGCGCATCCGCACCGGAGACGTCGCCACCGATTTCACCCGGCCGCTCGATGTGCAGGGCGCCCACCTGGCCGCCGACCTCGGCCGGTCCTTCTTTTCCGTGCTCCCCCGCGGGCTGCCGTGCCTGGCGATCGGGGCGCTGGTCACCGGGATGACGCTGCCCGCCGCCGCCGCGCCCTATGTCCTCGGCGCCGTCAGCCTCCTCCTGGCGACGGTCCTGTCGTTCCTGTGCCGGTATGCCGTTGCCATCCTCGGTTTCTGGCTGGTCGACACCCGCGGGCTGGCGACCTTCTACACCGTCCTCTCCGGGTTCTTCATGGGTCTCTCACTCCCGGTGTCGGCCTTCCCGTCCTGGTTGCGCACGATCGCCCACGCGACCCCGTTCCCGAGCGTCATGGCCAGCCCCGTCGATGTCCTCATCGGCCGCCTCACCGGCCCGGACGCCATACGGGCGATCGCCGTGCAGGCCGCGTGGGTGGTCGGCATCGGCCTCCTCGGGCGTGTCCTGACCGCACGCGGCCGGCGCACCCTGGAGGTCCAGGGTGGTTGACCGTATGCCGACCGCCACCGCCTACGCCGCCGTCCTGCGGTCCCGGGTCCGCGCCCAGGCGTCCTATCCGATCCCGTTCGCCGTCGACCTTCTCGCCGCGCTCGTCGTGGGCGTCCTGGAATTCGCCGAGATCTGGGTGCTCTTCCACCGGGCCGGGGTCCTCGGCGGGCTCGACATCCGGGGCGTCCTCCTCGTTTTCGGCCTCGCGGAGTTCGCCTTCTCCATCGCCGATCTCGTTGTCGGACATATGGATCGACTCCCCGACTATCTGCGCGCCGGCACGCTGGACATGTTCTATCTCCGTCCCCAGTCGATCCTGGCGCAACTGATGACCAGCGAGATCTCGCTCAAGCGCCTGAGCCGGGTCCTCTTCGGCGGCGGCGCCATCGTCGTTGCCCTGCGTCTCAATGCCATCCACTGGACCACGGCCCGCGCCGGAATGCTCGCGCTCACCCTGGTCTGCGCGCCGATCCTCTACGGCGCCCTGTTCGTCCTCGCCGCGGGCCTGCAGTTCCACCTCCTCGACGGGCGCGAGTTCACCAACGCCTTCGTCTACGGCGGTCGCTATGCCGCCACCCAGCCCGCCTCGGTCTGGCCGACCTCGCTCGTCGCCGGCTTCGCCTTCCTCATTCCCGTGGCATTCACCGCCTATCTCCCGGCGATGGTCCTCCTCGGGCACCCCGGGGGCGGGTGGCTGCCCGCCGGACTCGCCTGGGCCCTGCCCTTGGCGACCCTCTGGTCGGTGGCCCTGGCCGCGGCGGGGTGGCGCAACGGCATACGGCACTATCAGGGAGGCGGCGGGTGACCACACCGGCGATCGAGACCCACGACCTGACCCGGTCTTTCCGCATCCGAGGGCGAGGGCCGCTGACCGCGGTCGACGGTCTGACCGTCTCCATCGCCCCGGGCGAGGCGGTCGGCTATATCGGTGCCAATGGCGCCGGGAAGTCGACGACGATCAAGATGCTGTGCGGAATCCTCGTCCCGACGTCGGGTGCGGTGCGCACCGTCGGGCTGGACCCGGTGGCCAAGCGGCGCGCCCTGGCCGCCCGGATCGGCGTGGTCTTCGGCCAGCGGACACAGCTGTGGTGGGACCTGCCGGTCGGCGAGTCCTTCGGCCTCCTGGCCGCCATCCACCGGATGCCGCGCCCCGCCGCCCGCGCCCGCATCGATGCCCTCGTCGGTGACCTCGACATGGAGGACTATCTCGCCACCCCGGTGCGCCAGCTCTCGCTCGGGCAGCGAATGCGCGCCGAGATCGCCGCGGCCCTGATCCACTCCCCCGACCTACTCATCCTCGACGAGCCGACCATCGGCTTGGACGTCCTGTCGAAACAGCGGCTGCGGGAGTTCCTCATCCGCGAGCGCGCCGAACGTGGCACGACGTTGCTGCTGACCACCCACGACATGGGCGACGTCCAACGGCTGTGCGACCGGATCCTGCTGGTCGACCACGGGCGACTGGCCTACGACGGGACCCTGGACGGGCTCTCCGCGACGGTCGGGGCCGGCCGGGTGCTCGTCCTCGACCTGGACGCTCCCGGTCCGGATCTGGTCGCGATCCCCGGGACCCGGCACCTCGCCAGCGAGGGTGGTGGGCTGCGCCAGCGGCTGGCGTATGACGCGGCGCACACCTCCCTCGGCGCCGTCCTCTCCGCGGTCGGCGAGGTCCGCGGCGTCCGCGATGTCGCCGTGGAGGAGCCCGACATCGAGGATGTCGTGCGCCGGGTCTACCAACGCAGCGCCGCCGGTGAGCTGGGCCGGGCGGCAGACGCGACGGATTAGGCGAGCGGCCCGGCGGCGCTCGTGACGACCTGGCTCGGCACCTCGGCCACGATCAGCCGCCCGACGACCTCCCCGAGGCTCTCGCGGGCGGTGGCGGCCAGCCCTGAGTCGGTCACCAGCGTGGCGACGCCCTCGAGCCCGATGATCGTGCCGAGGCCGACGATCTCCCACTTGGTGTGATCTGCGACGACGCACAGCGACCGGCCGGATTCGATGAGGGCCCGGTTGGTCTCCGCCTCGACGAGATTGGGGGTCGTCAACCCGGCCTTGAGATCGAGGCCATGGCAGCCGAGGAAGACGAGGTCGACGTGCAGGCCACGCAAGGACTGGACGGCGATCGGACCGACGAGCGCCTCCGACGGAGTTCGGGTACCCCCGGTCAGGACGACCTGGTGGCCGGAGGTGGAGGCGGTGTCGGCGAGCGCCTGCGCCGCCGGGACCGAGTTGGTGACGATCGTCAGCCCCGGTATGCCGCGCAACTGCCGCGCCAGCGCCACCGTCGTGGTCCCCGCGGAGAGGGCGATGGCGGCCCCCGGCTCGACGAGCCGGGCCGCCTCGCGGGCGATCGCCGCCTTCGCGCGCTGCATCATGTGGGATTTCGCCGCGAAGCCGGGCTCCTCGGCGCTCGGCTGACGGCCGGGGAACTCGGCGTGCTCGCCCGCGGCCACGGCACCGCCGTGGACCCGTTCGACGAGGTCGCGGCGGGCGAGTTGCTCGATGTCGCGGCGGATCGTCATGTCCGAGACCCCGAGTTCGGCGACCAGGTCGGCCACGCGGACCGCTCCGGTGGCATTGACCCGCTCGAGGATGCGCGCGTGGCGCTGGCTCGCGAGCACCTCTCACCCCTCTCTGACGACGGCCACGCCGCCGCGAGGAAGGGTCAAGGAGCCATCGGTGGCATGTCCGGAGAGGAGGTCGACGCCGGAGACGGCCATCGTGGCCGGGGCGTCGGTGTGGTTGACCAGTGCGACCCACGACCGCCCGTCCGCGGCCCGGCGGCGGATCGCCTCGACGCCGGACGGCAGGCCCGGCAGTGCCGCAGCGATCCCGGCCGCGGCGACGAGGGCGTTGAGCAGGCCGTCGAAGGTCGCCTCGTCGGGCATCGTCCCGAGATACCACGCGCCGCCTTCGCCCACCGTGCGCCGGGTCATTGCCGCCGACCCCGCGCACGGGCCGCTCGTGTAGGTCGCGACGACCTCGGCATCGACCGCCCGACACCATTCCGACCAGATCGTCCCGTGGCCGCGGGAGAGGTCCACGCCAGCCCCGGGCAGCAGCGGGTCGAACTCCTCGACGACGATGCCGAGCAGGTCGCGGAAGGCGCCGGGATAGCCGCCGAGCCGGACATGGTCGTGCTCGTCGACGATCCCGGAGAAATAGGTCACCAACACCTGCGCGCCCCCCGCCGCCGCGGCCGCGATCGCGGCCGCGTGGTCGTCGGTGACGAGATAGAGGGTCGGGACGACGATCAGCCGGTATGCCGAGAGGTCCGCCGACGGGTGCACCACGTCCGCGGTGATTCCCTTGTCCCGCAACGCCCGATGGACCCGCTGGGCCATCTCCGGATAGTCGACCGCGGTGCTCGGCATCGCCGGACCGGACGCGGCCCACAGGGCCTGGGTGTCGAGAAGGATGGCGACCTGCGCCTCCACCCGGGAGCCGGCCAGCTCACCGAGGGCGGCCGCGGCGGCGCCGAGGCGGCATACCTCCGCAAAGCGCGCGCTCTCGGGACCGGCGTGGGGGACCAGGGCGGAGTGCCACTTCTCGGCACCGGCTCGCGAGGCACGCCACTGGAAGAATCCGATCGTGTCGGCCCCGTTCGCGACGTGGAGGAGGCTGTCACGCAGGGTCTCCCCGGGTGCCTTGGCGGGATTGACCGGCTGCCAGTTCACCGCGCTGGTCGAGTGCTCCATGAGCATCCAGGGCGCCCCGTTGGCCAGGCCACGGGTCACCGCCCCTTGGAAGGACAGTTCGGCGACCGGGTCCGGCAGCGTCGCCACGCGATAGTGATCGGTCGAGACGACGTCCTGGTGCGGCGCCCAGCTCTGGTAGTCGAGCAGCCGGAACTGGGTCATCGTCATGAAGTTCGTCGTGACCGGGACCCCGGGCGAGAGGTCGGCGAGGATGGCCTTCTCCCCGAGGAAGTGGTCCAGGAGGGTGTCGGAGCCGAAGCGGTGGTAATCCAGGACGTGCGTCGGGTTGTGGAAGGTCGGGGTCCGCCGCGGCGGCAGCACCTGCTCCAGGTCGGTGTAGCGCTGGCTCCAGAAGGCCGTCCCCCACGCGTCGTTGAGGGCGTCGACGCTGCCGTAGCGGCGGCGCAGCCACGCCCGGAAGGCCGCGGCGCAGGTGTCGCAATAGCAGGGCAGGTTGTGACAGGCGTACTCATTGGAGATATGCCACATCGCCAGCGCAGGGTGCTCGTGATAGCGCTGGGCGATTTGGGTGACGAGGGCCCGCGCCGCTTCGGCGAAGATCGGGCTGGACGGGCACCAACTCTGGCGGCTCCCCGGCCACATGACCACGCCGTCCGCGGTCCGCGGCAGCATTTCGGGGTATGCCGTGGTCAGCCACGGCGGCGGGCTCGCCGTCGCGGTGGCCAGGTCCACGGCGATATCGGCCTGGGCCATGAGGTCCATGACCTCATCGAGCCAGCCGAAGTCGTATTCCCCCTTGTGGGGTTCGAGCCAGGACCACGAGAACACGCCGAGGGTGACAAAGCTCACGCCGGCCCGCTGCATCAGGTCGACGTCCTCGCGCCAGACGGAGCGGGGCCACTGCTCGGGGTTGTAGTCGCCGCCGTACGCCAGGCGGCCTTTCGGCCAGGCTCGCATGTCTGGGAGTCTCGACCCCGATCCGACGGATGTCAACAGACCCGCACACCTCATCGATAACAAGTTGGTCGTGCGTGTTGACTTGAGGCGCGCAGGCGACAATGCTTCGCGTCAGGTGATCATTTCTGGTGATTACTGTGCGATCAGGTTAGTTCAGGCTGGATCAAAGGAGAACCCATGCCACGCCCCGCGACCTTCGAGGAATACCTCGCCTCCCTCGTCCCCCCCTCGGTGCGCGGCCTGGACCGGCGCACGCTGCTGACCGGCGGCATTGGGCTCGGGGCGCTCACCCTCGCCGGCTGTGGCGATGGCGGCGGCAGCTCCTCGACCACCAGCGCGAGCAGCGCCAGCGGCTCGGCCAGCGGTGGCAGCTCGACCGCGGCGACGGGCACCGTCACCCTCGGGTCGAACCAGTCCGACGCGGTGCCGAAGGCCGCGATCCAGAGCGTCATGGACGCCTTCCAGAAGGCCAACAGCGGCCTGACCGTCAAGATCAACACGGTCGACCACAACACCTTCCAGGAGAACATCAACAACTACCTCCAGGGCTCCCCGGACGACGTCTTCACCTGGTTCGCCGGCTACCGGATGCGCTTCTTCGCCTCCCAGGGCCTCGCCGGTGACATCTCCGACGTGTGGACCGGCGTCCAGGGCCTCAACGACGCCCTCAAGAAGTCCTCGACGGGCGACGACGGCAAGCAGTACTTCATGCCCTCGACCTACTACCCGTGGGCGATCTTCTACCGCAAGTCGCTCTGGAAGGACAAGGGCTACGAGATCCCCAAGACCCTCGACGACCTCAAGGCGCTCGGCGCCAAGATGAAGGCCGACGGTCTCGACCCGATCGCCTTCGGCGACAAGGACGGCTGGCCCGCCATGGGCACCTTCGACCAGATCAACTTGCGGGTCAACGGCTACGACTTCCACGTCAACCTGATGGCCGGCAAGGAAGACTGGGCGGGCGACAAGGTCAAGAAGGTCTTCGAAACCTGGCGCGACATCCTCCCCCTCCACCAGGCCGACAGCCTCGGTCGTACCTGGCAGGAGGCCGCCCAGAGCCTCCAGCAGAAGAAGTCCGGGATGTACCTCCTCGGCATGTTCGTCGCGCAGCAGTTCGAGAAGGGCGCCGAGCAGGACGACCTCGACTTCTTCACCTTCCCCGAGATCGATTCCGCCATCGGCGCGGACGCCATCGAGGCCCCGATCGACGGTTACATGATGGCTGCCAACCCCAAGAACGAGGCCGGCGCCAAGGCGCTACTCGGCTTCGCCGGTAGCGCGCAGGCCCAGGGCCTGGCCGTTGCCTCCGACCCGAGCGTCATCGCGACCAATAGCGGGGTCGACACCGCTGGCTACACCGCCCTCCAGAAGAAGGCCGTCGAGTTCGTCGCCTCCGCCAAGTCGATCGCGCAGTTCATGGACCGCGACACCCGGCCCGACTTCGCCTCGACCGTCATGATCCCGGCCATCCAGGACTTCATCAAGAACCCGGCCGACATCGACAACCTGGTCAAGAACATCCAGGCCCAGAAGGTCAGCATCTTCGGTTCCTGACCGACGTCCGCCGTATGCCGTGCCACCCAGCGGGGTGGCACGGCATACGGAACTGCGTGGGAGAGTGAGAGGTACGCAATGGCGCGGTACAAAGGGATCAATCAGCTCTCGGGTCTGGACCGGATCGTCGTCGCTTTGATGATCGTCGTGCCCACCGTGCTCGTCGTGTGGCTGGTGTGGCTGCCGGCCATCAGCTCGGTGCTCCTGTCGTTCACGAACTGGAACGGCATCGGCCCGATCGGCCAGGCGAAGTGGATGGGGCTGAAGAACTACCACGACGTGGTGACGATCTATCCGCCCTTCTGGCCCGCCGTCCGGCACAACCTCATCTGGCTGGCCGTGACCTTCCTCGTCTCCACGCCCCTCGGGATGTTCCTGGCCGTCTTGCTCGACAAGGAGATGCGCGCCTCCCGGGTCTACCAGACGGCGTTCTATCTCCCCGTCGTCCTCTCGCTGGCCCTCGTGGGCTTCATCTGGCAACTCCTCTACAGCCGGGACCAGGGCCTGATCAACGGCCTGACCGGGAGCAAGATCGACTGGTACGGCGACCCGAAGTACAACTTGTGGGCCGCGCTTGTCGCCGCGTGTTGGAGACATACCGGCTACATCATGTTGTTGTACCTCGCCGGCCTCAAGGGCGTCGACGTCTCCCTGCGCGAGGCCGCGCGGGTCGACGGGGCGTCGGAGAAGCAGACCTTCTTCAAGATCGTCTTTCCCGTGCTGGCGCCGATCAACATCATCGTCTTGGTCGTCTCGGTTATCGAGGCGCTGCGGGCCTTCGACCTGGTGTGGGTCATCAACAAGGGCCGCAATGGACTCGAACTCATCGCCACCCTCGTGACGCAGAACATCGTCGGTGAGGCCAGCCGGATCGGGTTCGGCTCGGCGCTGGCGACATTCATGCTGCTCATCTCCTCGGTGTTCATCGCCATCTATCTGCGGATCGTCATGAAGGAGCAACGATGACCGAGTCGGTGCAGCCGCAGACCTCCGCGGCTCAGGTGCTCAAGGTCAGCAAGACGGCGACGGGATCGGGCCAGGCCAGCCGGCCGATCCAGGTCTTCCTCGCCGTGATGGCGCTGATCTGGTTCTTCCCGGTGTTCTACGCGATCCTCAACAGCTTCCGGGACTACAACTACACGTCCCAGCATGGCTACGTCTCGCTCGGCGGGTTCACGCTGAACAACTACAAGAACGCGTGGGAGCAGGCGAACTTCTCGCACACCTTCATGAACTCGGTGAAGATCACCGTCCCGGCGGTCCTGCTCACGCTCTTCCTCTCGTGTTGCGTCGCCTTCGTCGTCGCGAGGTTCTCCTTCCGCTTCAATCTCGCGCTGCTCGGGCTGTTCACGGCGGCCAACCTCCTACCCCCGCAGGCGCTGCTCATCCCGGTCTACCGGATGTTCCGGCGCATCCCGCTGCCGGAGTTCCTCAGCAGTTCGGGGACGATGCTCAACAGCCACCTCGGGTTGATTCTCGTCAATGTCGCCTTCCAGACCGGGTTCTGCTCGTTCGTGCTCTCGAACTACATGAAGACGATCCCGCGGGAACTCTACGAATCGGCGGTCGTCGACGGCGCGGGCGTGCTGCGGCAGTTCTTCACCCTGACCCTTCCGCTGTGCCGTCCCCCGCTGGCCGCCCTGGCGACACTGGAGGTCACCTGGATCTACAACGAGTTCTTCTGGGCGACGGTGTTGCTCCAGCAGGGCGACAAGTTCCCGGTGACGAGTTCGCTGAACAATCTGCGCGGGCAGTTCTTCACCGACAACAACCTCGTCGCGGCCGGCTCCGTGCTCGTCGCGCTGCCGACTCTGGTGATCTTCTTCGCGCTCCAGAAGCAGTTCGTCTCCGGCCTGACCCTCGGCGCCACCAAGGGCTGATCCGGGCGGGATCTTCGAGTCTCGACCCTCGCACTCGACCTCCGGACCCGACCTCCGCGCTCGGCCTCCGCGCCCGTGGGCTACACGCGGGCGCGGAGGTCGAGTGCGAATCCGGCCGCCGCGATCGCGCCACCGAGCAGCAGCAGGAGCAGGACGTCGAGGGTCCGGCTGCGCGAGACGATGCCGCCGGCCAGCCTGGGCGGCAGCACGAGCCGCAGGGCGGCCCCGATCCCGCAGCTGGCGGCCATGGTCACCGTGGCCCGAAGCATGTGATCCGTTGCGGCCCAACCGACCCCGATCGCGAAACAGACGGCGACCACCCACCACCAGCCGAGCCGGCTGACCGCGGGCGGGCGGGGTTCGGGCCCGCGTCGCCTCGGGTCGGCGGTCATCAGCCCAGGCCCGCCTGGCGCTCGGCCGCCTCGACGACATTGGTCAGGAGCATGGCGCGGGTCATCGGGCCGACTCCGCCCGGGTTGGGGCTGACCCAGCCCGCGACCTCCCGGACGGCGGGATCGACATCGCCGGCGACGACCTTGCGGCCGTCCTCCGCGATGATCCGACTGACCCCGACGTCGAGGACGGCCGCCCCGGGCGCGACCATGTCGGGGGTGATGATCCCCGGCACTCCGGCGGCCGCGACGACGATGTCGGCCCGGCGGACCTCGGCGGCGAGGTCCTTGGTGCCCGTATGGCAGATGACGACGGTGGCGTTCTCGGAGCGGCGCGTGAGGATGAGGCCGAGCGGGCGTCCCACGGTGATCCCGCGACCGACGATGGCGACGCGGGCGCCGGCGAGGGGGACGGCATACCGGCGAAGCAACTCGATGCAGCCCATCGGCGTGCACGGCAGGGGGGCCGGACGACCCAGAACCAACCACCCGAGGTTGGTCGGGTGGAGTCCGTCGACGTCCTTGACCGGGTCGACCCGGGACAGGATCGCGTTCTCGTCCAGGCCGGTCGGCTGCTGCACGAGGAACCCGGTGCAGGCCGGGTCCGCGTTGAGTTCGTCGACGACGGCGAGGACATCGGTGAGGCTGGTGCCCGCGGGAAGGTCGTGACGCAGGCTGTGGATGCCGATCTCGGCGCAGTCCCTGTGCTTGGCCCCGACGTACCACTGGCTGCCCGGGTCGTCGCCGACGAGCACGGTACCCAGACCCGGGACGACGCCCCGCTCGGCGAGGGCGGCGACCCGCTGCGTCAGTTCGGCCTTGATGGTCGCGAGGATGGCGGCGCCGTCGAGGAGGGTCGCGGTCATACCGCTGATCCTGGCACAGCGTCACGGCGCCCCCGCACCGCGCTCCCCTGGCCCACAATGGCGCCATGTTGCGCGTCGAGACCGCCCGGACCATCGCCGCTGCCGGCATCCTCTGGGAGCCCGTGCCCGGGGACCGCTTCACGATCGCGCAGGAGTCGCTGGCCGGTCAGGTGTTCTGGATCAGCGACCTGACCATCGAGGTGCACCACTTCCAGGATCAGACGGTCCTCGGCTTCAACGGGACCACCGAGTGGGCGCTGGACTCGGTCCCGCTCGACCTCGCGATCTGGATGCCACGCGAGGACCAGTTGCGGGCCTTGCTCGGTGACCGGCTGGAGACCCTGCGCCGGACGGAGGCGGGCTGGGAGGTGACGATCCGCGCGGGAGGGGAGCGGTCGGCATACATCCGGGACGACGTCGAGGAGGCGTATGCCGCGGCGCTGATCGCCGTCGCCACCCCCTGACCCGCGTCGCCACCCCCTGACCCGCGTTCGGCACCCCCTGACTCGCGTCGGCACCCAACCGAACGGGCTCCCGGCGCGTCGCTGCAGCATGGGGAGTCGGACGCGTGCGAGGGTGGGAACGAAGGAGGACGCTGTGGCGAGGATGAGCCGGAGGACGGCGGTCATGGCGACCGGAGCGGCGTTCGCGAGCGCGATGACGGGGTGCGGGAGCCCCGGGACGCACGCCTCGGGGGACGGGGCGCCCGGTCCGAGCCAGAAGGCGACCCCGATCGGGGACGGCTCCACGGCATACACCGGGGCCCAGCCCAACCAGCCGACCTTGCCGCCGCTGCGCGCGGGCCAGGCACCGCCCCAGTTCGTGGTCTTCTCCTGGGACGGTGGTGCCGAGACCGACGACCACATGCTGACCCGATTCCGGAAGGTCATGCACGACGTCGGCGGCTCGATGACCATCTTCCTGAGCGGGCTCTATCTGCTGCCCCAGACCAAGGCGGATGAGTACCACCCGCCGCGCAACAAGGTCGGCGCGTCCGCCATCGGCTATCTCACGGACGCGTCGATCCGCCGGACGATCACCGGCATCCGAGACGCATGGCTCGAGGGTCATGAGATCGGCACCCACTTCAACGGGCACTTCTGCGCGGGTTCTGGTGGCGTGGACAATTGGTCGAGCGCCGACTGGGCGAGTGAGATCGACCAGGCGATCTGGATGGTCACGCACTGGCGCACCACCACCGGCTACAGCGATCTGCCCCCGCTGCCGTTCGACTATCGCCGGGAGCTCATCGGCTCGCGCACGCCCTGCCTGATGGGGCAAAAGGCGTTGCTGCCCACCGCGGCCAAGGACGGCTGGCGGTATGACAGTTCCGCCGGCGGGCCCCAGATGTGGCCGCAGCGGTATGACGCGACGCGGCTGTGGCTGGTGCCGATGTCGCTGGTCCCGTTCCCCGGGCACACCTTCCAGGTGATCGCGATGGACTACAACTACATGGCCAACCAGTCGGGGCCGAAGCCGCTGACCGAATCCCCGCACTTCGCGACCTGGCGCAAGGAGGCCTTCGGTGCCCTGACCGCGGGGTTCGACCGGGCCCACGAGGGCAACCGCGCGCCGCTGATCATCGGGAATCACTTCGAGACCTGGAACGACGGGATCTATATGGACGCGGTTGAGGAGGCGATGCGCGCCTTCGCCACAAAGCCCGACACCCACCTGGTCTCGTTCCGCCAGCTGGTCGATTGGCTGGATGCCCAGAATCCCGCGTTGATCCACGAGTTGCAGTCACTGCCCGTCGGTGAGGCGCCGGCCGGTGGCTGGGCGGCCTTCGGTGCCTCCACCCTGCCCTCGGGGGGCTCCACCTCGACTCCCGATCCCGGCACCACCGGCTCCGACAGCGGCCAGCCGGGCAAGGGCCTGGCCGAGTAGCTCTCGGCTTCCTCGGGACTTAAGCACCTGCGGCCACCGGTGGGGTGCGAGCCCAGAAACCTCCCGCAGCACCCTTGCGTTGCAAGGTACCTATCAGCTACCTTGTGATACATGACAGCAGACGACGGGAAGGCGCTGACCCAGCTGCGGCGCGGAGCCCTCGAGCACTGCGTCCTCGCCTTGCTCGACGGTGACGAGCGCTACGGATACGACCTCGTCGGGGAACTCGCCGAGGCCGGGCTCGTCGCCAGCGAGGGCACGGTCTACCCGCTGCTCAGCCGGTTGCGCAAGGACGACCTCGTCACCACAACGTGGCGGGAATCGGAGTCCGGACCGCCCCGGAGGTACTACTCCCTGACGCCCGCCGGGCGGCAGGCTCTCGCGGAGTTCCGCCCCGCCTGGCGCGAGTTCCGCGCCGCGGTCGATCGTCTCGTCGACAGAAAGGCAAGGTCATGATGACGTCCACCTCCCACCCGCTGGTGGCCGACTACCTCACCCGGCTCCGGGCCGCCGCCAGCCGGCTCCCCGCCGATGAGGCGGCCGGGCTGGTCGCCGACATCGAGGAGCACATCGCCGCCGCCACCGCCACCGGTCTGGCCAGCGAAGCCGACATACGCAATCTCCTCGACCGCCTCGGCCGCCCAGACGACCTCGTCGCCGAGATCGCTCCCCCGCCGGCCCTGCCGCTGCCCACCCCAGCCAGTACGCGGCGCGTCGAAGCACCCGCGGTCACCCTCCTCTTCGTCGCCGAGGTCTTCGCGCTGACCTATATCGGGGTCGGGGTCGGCGCCCTCGCGTGGATCGTCGGCCTCATCCTCGTCGCGATGTCCCTGCGCTGGAGCGGCGCTCACAAATTGCGCGCCGCCCTTGTCCTCGGCAGCGGGTTCCCGGTCATGGTGCTCGGCGTGCTCCTGACGAGCGTGGCGGTGTTCCGTAGTCAAGGCGGGACCTGTTCCGCGACCAGCGCCGGTGACCAGACCTGCACCGACGGCGGCGGTATGCCGATCTGGCCGGGCATCGTCGTCGGCCTCCTCGCCATCACCTATGTCACCCTCCAGATCATCGTCGCCCGCCGACTCCTGCGCGCCGCCCGCTGACCGTGCCGCGGCGGGCGCGGCATACGGACAGAGGGTCGGCCATGATGGTGGGATGACGACCCTGACCGTCCCCGCCCGCTTCAACGGACCCCCGCAGTCGGCCAACGGCGGGTGGTTTGCCGGGCACCTGGCGCAGGAGTGCCCGACCACGCCGTCACAGCCGGCCGTGACGGTCCGGTTGTCCGCGCCACCGCCGCTCGAGGTGCCCATGACCCTGGAGCGGGACGGGTCCTCGCTGCGCCTGACCGATCAGGACACCCTCGTCGCCGTTGCCGCCCCTGCACCCCCGCTCCCCGACCCGGCGGTCCCGCCGGTGTCGTATGCCGATGCCGTCGCCGCGGGTGCGGCATACGAAGGACTCGACGGTCACCCGTTCCCGACGTGCTATTCGTGCGGGACCGGACGCACGGACGGTCTCGCCCTGCGCCCGGGGCGGGTCGCCACCGGCCAGGGTGAGTATGCCGCGGCCTGGGTCCCCGACGACGTCACCCCCGAGATCGTCTGGGCCGCGCTCGACTGCCCCGGCGGGTGGTCGGCCGGGATCGCGGGGCGGCCCATGGTGCTCGGCACGATGACCGCTCAGGTCGAGGCCCTGCCCGATGTCGGCGAGGAGTGCGTCGTCATGGCGTGGCCCCGGGGTGGCGCCGGGCGGCGCTTCGACTCGGCGTCCGCGCTCTACGGACGCGAGGGCCGGCTCCTGGCCCGAGCCGAGGCGGTCTGGATCGCCGTCGACCCCGCCGCCGTGCGCCCGGTCGGGCGCTGAGAACGCACCGGCCAGACTGAGCAGCCCCGCCAACTTACCGACGGGTAGGTCAGACAGTTGGGTTCCTTGAGCAACCGAACTGTCTGACCTACCCGCGGGTTCTTAAGCGGCGCCTCCGGTGGGGATGACTGCCGGGCTCAGTGGGCGAAGTGTCGGGTCCCGGTGAAGTAGAGCGTGGCACCGGCGGCTTCGGCCGCCTGAACGACCTCCTCGTCGCGGATCGACCCACCCGGCGCGACGACCGCCCGGACGCCGCCGTCGATGAGGATGCGCAGACCGTCGGCAAACGGGAAGAACGCGTCGGACGCGGCCACCGCACCCCGAGCCCGATCGGTCCCGGCACGCGCAACGGCCAGCCGGCAGGAGTCGACTCGATTGACTTGTCCCATCCCGATGCCCACCGAGGCACCGCCACGCGCGAGCAGGATGGCGTTGGACTTGACCGCCCGCACGGCCCGCCACGCGAACGCCAGGTCGGCCAGCGTCGCCTCGTCGGCCGGGGCACCGGCCACCAGGCGCCAGTGCGCGACGTCGTCGCCACCGCTCACGACGCCCGCATCGTCTTGGACGAGCGCGTCGATCCGGTCGACCGTTTGCATCAGGAGGCCACCGGAGATCGGCCGCATCTCCACGCCATCGCGCAGCGCCCCCACCTCCTCGGGCAACGTCAGCAGACGCCGGTTCTTCTTCTCCCGCAACACCGCCAGGGCATCGTCGGCGAAGCCCGGGGCGGCCACGACCTCGCTGAACGTCTCGTTGAGCGCGCGCGCCATCGCGAGGTCGACCTCGACATTGGTCGCGACGACCCCGCCGTATGCCGAGACGGGATCGCAGGCGTGCGCCGCGGCATACGCTTCCCCCACGGTGTCTCCGACGGCGATGCCGCACGGGTTGGCGTGCTTGACGATGGCGACGGTCGGCCGGTCCCCCTGGTCGTATGCCGCCCGCACCGCCGCATCGGTGTCGACGTAGTTGTTGTACGACATCTCCTTGCCGTGGACCTTCTCGGCCGAGGCCAGCCCGCCGCGCCACGAGCGATAGAGCGCGGCTCGCTGGTGGGGATTCTCGCCATACCGGAGGACCTGCGACTTGGTCCACGTCGCCCCCACCCAGGCCGGGAAGCCACTGCCCCCCGAGGTGTCGACGTAGGCGTTGCCGAGCCAACTCGCCACCGCGACGTCGTAATCGGCCGTGTGCGCGAAGGCCCGCGCCGCGAGCACGCGCCGCTGTGCCAGCGTGAAGCCGCCACCGCGCACTGCCTCCAGCACCATTGCGTATGCCGCGGGGTCGGTGACGATGGCCACGCTCGGGTGGTTCTTGGCCGCCGCGCGCACCATGGACGGGCCGCCGATATCGATCTGCTCGACGCACTCGTCCGGGGTCGCGCCCGAGGTCACCGTCGCCACAAAGGGGTAGAGATTGCACACGACGAGTTCGAACGGCTTGATGCCGAGATCGGCGAGTTGCTCCAGGTGGTCGGGCTTGCGCGTGTCGGCGAGGATGCCCGCGTGAATCGTGGGGTGGAGGGTCTTGACCCGCCCTTCGAGGCACTCGGGGAAGCCGGTGAGGTCGGCGACCTCCGTCACCGGGAGACCGAGCCCGGCGATATATGCCGCCGAGCCGCCGGTGGAGACCAGCGCGACCCCGGCGTCGTGCAGCCCCCGGACGAGGTCCTCCAGCCCGGATTTGTCGTAGACGGAGATCAACGCCCGGCGGATGGGCCGGGTGTCCTGGCTCGGTCCGGGCGGGGTGACGGTGCTGCTCACGAGGGGCCTTTCGCCATGGGCCGGGGCACCCAGGCGGGCGATGCACCCGGCGTGGGACTTCCCGGTGGTGTCCACCTGCGCCAGTCGTCGTTCCTGCGTTGATCCTAGCTGGCAGGGCCGTCGGGTCGGGTGCGTCGGGCTGGGGGGCGTCGGGCTGGGGTACATCGCGCTGGGGTGCATTGGGCTGGGGTGCAACGGGACGGCAGGGCCGGGTCACCGGACCCTCGGCTATACCATTCGGCCTCGCTCGCACCCGCCCACGCTCACGCCCCGAACCAGCGGGCGAAAGGTGTAGCCCGGGGTACACCACAGCCGCCACCCACCCCCCGCCCGGGCAGCCGCTGCCTCACTCGCGGGGACCGGCTGCCTCACCCGCGGGGACCGGCTGCCTCATCCGCGGCGAGTGGCCGCCTCAGCCCCCGGACCGGCCCCCGGACCGGCCCCCGGCCCGGCCCCCGCGGCCAGGTCACCGACCACCTCGACCAGCATCGCCCGCTCCACCTGCTTGATCCGCTCGTGCAACGTCTCCTCGGTGTCGCCCGCCTCCACCCGGACGGCGCGCTGGTCGATGATCGGGCCGGTGTCGATGCCAGCGTCGACCCAGAAGCAGGTCGACCCGGTGACCTTGACCCCGTGGGCGAGAGCATCCCGGACCCCGTGGGCGCCGGGGAAGCTGGGCAGCAACGCCGGGTGGGTGTTGATCGTCCGGAAGCGGGCCACGACGTCGGGTGCGAGGATGCGCATGAATCCCGCCAGGACGAGCAGATCCGGGTCGTATGCCGCGATCTCCCCCGCCAGGGCGACGTTCCAGTCCGCTCGGGTCGGGTGGTCGGCCAGCCGGGTGACGAACGTGGGGATCCCCGCCCGCGCGGCCCTCTCCAGCCCGAGGGTCCCGTCGCGGTCGGCGCCGACGGCGGCGATCGTCACGTCATACAGAGGATCGGCGCAGGCGTCGATAAGGGCCTGCAGCAGCGTCCCCGATCCGGAGACCAGGACAACGATCCGCACGGCTCAGCGCGCCTGCGGGTCCGGCTGGTGGATGCCGAAGGTGTTGCCTTCGGTGTCGAGGAAGTAGCCCTGCCAGGCCATCCCCGGGAGCGCGAACTTCGGCAGGGCCACGCGTCCACCGGAGGCCTCGATCAGGGCGGCCGTGGCGTCGAAGTCGGCCACCTCCATGGTCAGCACTGCGGCATTGGTGCCCTGGGCCTCGCCGACGGGGGCGGGGCGAGGCTGGAGACCGCCGCTGATGCCCGGGGTACCCTCAGCGCCCGTCGTCACCCCGAGATAGGGGGACCCGACGAAGCCGCTGTAGTCCTCGAAGGTCCACCCGAAGACCGCGGCGTAGAACGCCCGGGCCCGCTCGAGGTCGTCGGCCTGGATCTCGAAATGCACTGGTCGTCCCATGTCCGCAGACTCTAGGACACGCCGGGGCGAGCCCCGTCAGCGCCGCAGTCGCCACCAGTCACGGATGACGACCAGGACGGCACCGAAGAGCATGAGACCGCCCAGCGACACCGCCAGCGCGGGCGCGGACACCCCGAGCGAGCGCAGCTTCCCCTGGCCGAGGCAGCCGCCGCCGAGGATGTCGAGCGCCGCCACCAGCACACCGGTGAGGGCGACCGTCGTGGCAACCCCGACCATCTTGACCCGGCCACCGGCGAGGCGGGGGATCTCGGCGAGGGTATGGCGCGCGGCATACATCCCGAGGGCGACCGGGACCAGGAGGAGAAGGGAGAGGTACCACGGGAAGCGGCCCGGTCCGGGGGCGGCGGCCAGGACGGGGATCTGCGGGAGGAGGCCGGTCGTCGCCCCGCCGAGGGAGACGGAGGTGCCTTCGGACAGCGAGAACCCCGGCCCGGAAAGGAAGCCGAGCGCCCACAGACCGAGGTTGGGCCCAGCCAGCAGTTGCGCGAGGATCAGCGCGGTCCCCCCGGCGAAACCGGGTCGCAGTGTCGTGGTGACCGCCTCGACCCGCCCATAGTTGACGGTCACCCCGGCCAAAACGAACGCCATCCCGACGGCCAGGGCAACCCCGCTCGTGCGCACGGCGGGGCGCAGACAGCGGCGCAGGGTCCGCGGTATCCGGTGGGCGACATCCTCCAGCCGGCCCCGACGCACCTCGGCAATCGCCATGCCCAACCCCGGCACGCCGAGCAGGGGCACCCCCAGGGACCACCACCGCGGGTGGAGAGGACCGGCGTAGGAGAGGGCGACGGCGAGGAGGGCGAGCGCGGCATACCCCCCGAGGAAGGCGAGATAGGGCACTCGCCGGGGGCCGGTGCGCGGAAGGGACCGGCGCGCCCCCAGGACGGCGGCACCGACGAGGAGGGCGAAACCCAGGAGCGGGGTCAGGGCGACGCCGACGTGGTCCACGGAGAGGCGGGCACCGCCGGTGAGGAGCCAGAACGCCGAGCCGATGCCGAAGATGTCGCCCCAGTCGAGGCTGGCGTGTGCGGCGAGAGAGCCGATGGCACCGACCGCGGCGAGGACCGACACCAGCGTCGTGGCAGCCGCGGCCGCGCCACCGAGGGCGGGCCACAGCCAGGGTCGCCCGGGCTCACCCTCGGTCGTGGGCGTGGCGCGGGGCCGGCGAAGGGCGGCGAGGACTGTCATGACGGGTCCATCGTCGCCCACGCGGGCCCGGATCACGATGGCGCAACGCCGGGCGGCCCCTGGCGGGTTCGCGAAAACTCGCCCGGTAGCCTGGCAACCGAAGGGACTCGCGGCGCGTCCGGAAGGTCATGACCGTCGCCATCAGCGCCCCGACCGTGGGGGTGTCGCCATTCGTGGCGGAAAGGGTGACGGTGGAGGGGCTCGACTTCGACCGCTTCTATCGGGATACCTCCGCCCGGGTCGTCCACCTCGTCTATGCGACGACGGGAGACCTGACGCTCGCCCAGGACTGCACCCAGGAGGCGTACGCGCGCGCGTGGCAACGCTGGCGCCAGGTCAGCCAAGCCGACGACCCGCTGTCGTGGGTGCGCACCGTGGCCCGTCGGCTCGCGATCTCGCAATGGCGCAAGAACACCAACCGGTCGCAGGCGCACCGGCAGTTGGCGCTGGTCGCGCAGACCGCGAGCATCTCCCCCGACCGGGTCCTCGTCGTCGACGCCCTCAAGACCCTCTCGCCGAACCACCGGGAGGTGCTCGCCCTGCACTACCTCCTCGACATGAGCATCGAGGCGATCGCCGAGGATCTGGGCGCCCCCGTGGGCACGGTCAAGGCCCGCCTCCACCACGGCCGCAAGGCCATGCTTGCCGCCCTCGGCGGACTGGAGGCGCACCATGGGTGACCGTATGCCGTTCGGCCGCCGCGATTCCGACGCCGGCGCCGACTGGGGTCCGGAGGAGGACGACCTCGTCCGCCGGGCGCTGCAGTCGTTGCGCGAGGACGTCGACGCGAGCGTGCTGCCGGGGCCCAAGGCCGCCCGGGACGAAGGCAACCGCCGCCGGCGTGCGCGGTGGACCGTCGCCGGTTTCGGTCTCGCCGCGGCCGGGGTCGCTATCGCCGCCGTGGGGCTCTCCGGCGTCCTCAGGCCGGGTCACTCCCTTACCGATCCGGCGACCGGGGCCTCAAGGTCGGTGACCTCGGGACCGGCGACCTCGGGGCCGGCGACCTCGGGACCGGCGACGGGGGCCGACGTCGGGGCCGGTGTCCCCGACTGGGGCGTCGTCGAATCCTCCGGCGAGTTCGTCCCACCCCTCGGCGAGCGGGGGGACCTCCACCTCCCCGGGCACGGCCGTGGACTGGGCCGCCCTTCTCGACGAACGCGCGATCCTCCCCACCGCCGCCGAGTGGCAGGCGGTGCTCATCCGGAGCACCCGCCCGTCGGTGGTCGACGGGCCGGCCGGAGTGGGTGACCTGTTGTGCGCGACCAGCCCGGCACCGGGCGTCACCCAGACCGCCCAGGAGGTGACGGTGGACGCGCTCGCCGGGCCGCTGGCCAAGCAGGCCGACTTCGTCTTCGCGAGCGAGGCCGCCGCGGCAAAGGCCGCCACGGCCATGTCTGCCACCTTGTCCGCCTGCCCGCTGCCGAAGCCGGAGAAGATCACCCCGCAATCGACCGACCGCTACTCCCCGCACCCCGTCATGTGGTCCTTCGCCGACAGCGACGGCAACACCGGGTGGGTGACGATCACCCAGCGGGGGCGGGATGTCGCCTATGTCGAGACGTGGGCGAGCGCGGGGAGCGCGACGACTCCGCTGACCCTGGATCAGTTCGCCCGGCTGACCAGCGTCGTGGAGAACCGCCTCGAGCGGTATGGTGCCGCGCCCAGCCCAACCCCGGGCACCGACCGGCATCTCGCCGGGCCCGCCGGGCACCTCCCCGCCCCCGATCTCTTCCTCGACCCCGCCGACTTCACCTCCGTCCTGCTGACCGGCACCGGCGGTGCCGAGGCGGGCCCGGGCCAGTGGGAGGGCGGGTCGAGCGTCACCACGGCGTGCGATGCCGACACCGCCCACGACGGGACCTTCGCGCTCATGGCGATCACGAAGGCCGGAGTCGATGCGGGCTATTTCGCCACCCAGCGCATCCGCCAGGTCAGCTCCGGCTCCGTCGATATCGGCGAGGCCACCAAGACCGAGGTGGACCGGCTGGCGGGCGCGTTCTCCGGATGCGATGTCTCCGGCGCGGACACGCACACGACGAGCCTTGCCGGCCCGGCGTCGGGACTGTGGAAGCTGGAGACGACCTTCACCGATGGCACCGCCCCCTTCATCCAGTTCGTGGCGGTCGGGGCGACCGGCACCCCGGGGTACGTCTCGACGATCGTCCTGACCGCACCTGCGGGCGGGTCGATCGACGAGGCCGGCTATTGGCGCGAATTGGGGCGCCTCCAGGGCCTGGCCGCCCAGCGCTGACCAGCGTGGCGCCCCACGCCACCGCCCCGTTGTCCACAGGGGGACGGCGGTCGGCGCGCGGGGGGTGAGCGGTCGGCATACGCTCTCGCGGAGGGGGTGAGCGATGTCCGCACACGCGTGGGCGGCACTGGCCAGCGCCCTGATCGGGGTGGTCGGGGGCGGTGCCGGGCACCGTTTCCTCCAGTCCGGGATGCATCGGTATGCCGACGACACCCGCCCCGCCCGCCCCCACCACTGGCTCGTGCCCGCCACGGTGGCCCTCGCCGCCGTCCTCGGGTGGCGCATGGCCGACCGGGCCTGGCCGGTCCCGCTGACGGCAGCGCTCGCGACCGTCCTCCTGCTCCTGCTCGCCGCCGTGGATCTCGAGGTGCACCGCCTGCCGCGGCTGCTGACCTGGCCGGCCTATCCCCTCCTGGCGGTGCTCCTGGCCGCGTGCTCCGTCGCTGAGGGCGGTCTCCCCGCCTACCGGCGGGCCCTCCTCGGCGGCCTCGCGGGGTGGACCCTGTTCTACGTGCTCTATCTCCTCGGGCGCCGCCGTGGCCTCGGCCGTGGCGACGTCACCCTCGCGGGCCTGCTGGGGATGCTCCTCGGATGGTTCTCGTGGAGCGCCCTCCTGGTCGGGATGTATGCCGCATTCCTCCTCGCCGGACTGACCGCGGCGGCGCTGCTGGTCACCCGGCGGGCGACGCGGCATACCCGGATCGCGTTCGGTCCGGCGCTGATCGCGGGGGCCCTGCTGGTCCTGCTCGGGCAGTGAGCCCGCCGCCTCGCAATCCACCCGTGTCGCGCACCGCTGGTTAGGTTGGTGGAGGCTGCATCCCACGGACGGACGGAGATCCTCATGGCCCAGGAAGGGCAGGCGGCGGTCAAGGAACAGACCGCACCGGAGCCGGACGATCCACGCAAGCCCGACGCACCGACCGAGATCACGAAGCCCGGCTGGCGGTTCACCGCCAAAGCGGCGGCCGGGGAGTTCGGGCGGGATCAGTGCACCGATCTTGCGGCCGCCCTGACCTACTACGCGGTGTTGTCGATCTTCCCGGGCCTGCTCGCGCTGGTCTCGCTCCTGGGGATCTTCGGCCAGGGCCAGTCGACGGTGACGGCGCTGCTGGATCTGCTCGACGAGGCCGGCGTCGGCAATGTCGACGCCGAGTTGACCAAGGTCATTTCGAGCATGGTCGACGCCGGCGGCGCCGGATTCGCCCTGGTCACCGGTATCGCCGGTGCGCTGTGGTCGGCCTCGAACTATGTCGGTGCGTTTGGGCGGGCGATGAACCGGATCTATCAGATCGACGAGGGCCGGCCCTTCTGGAAGCTGCGACCCCTCCAAGTCGCCCTGACCGTCTTCATCGTCGTCCTCGCCGCGCTCGTCCTGCTCGGGCTCGTCGTCAGCGGGCCGCTGGCCGAGAGTCTCGGCAACGCGATCGGCCTCGGCGACACCGCGGTCACCATCTGGGCGATCGCCAAATGGCCGGCCATTCTCGCCATCGTCGTCCCTCATCGTCGCGACGCTCTACTACTGGACCCCCAATGTCCGCCAGCCGAAGTTCCGCTGGATCAGCGTCGGGGCCGTCATCGCGATCCTCGCCTGGGTGCTGGGTTCGCTGGCGTTCGGGTTCTATGTCGCCAACTTCGGCAGCTACAACAAGACGTACGGCTCCCTCGCGGGCGTCGTCGTCTTCTTGCTGTGGCTGTGGCTGACCAATCTCGCGCTTCTGTTCGGCGCGGAGATCGATTCGGAGCTCGAACGCGCCCGCCAGCTCCAGGCGGGCATCAAGGCCGAACGCACTCTCCAACTCCCCCCGCGCGACGACCGGGGGTCGAAGAAGTCGATGGCCAAGCTGGAGGAGAAGGTCGCCCGTGGCCGGGAGTTGCGCCTCTCCGGTGCCGAATCCGACGAGCCCGGCGAGCCCGGGCCCGGCGAGCCCGGTGGGTCCGTCGAGCCCGGTGGGTCCGGCGAGCCCGGTGGGTCCGGGGAAACCGGTAGCTCCGGAATGGGGTCCGGAGACGGGCACCGGCGCGGGTCCGCGCCCGCCGACGGGCGCCGGTCCGGCAGCCCGCGCCGGCGGCGCAATGGGACCCTGCAGTCCCCCGGACGCGCGACCCCCGCCGGCGTCGCGACGCTGGTGGCGCTCCTGCTCGCGCGGTGGCGGTCCCGGCGCGGCACTGTCACGGGCGAGGTCACCGAGCAGGAGGTGAGCGGTCGCGGTGGCGAGGGTGCCGCGCGGGAGGGGAGCGGTCGGCATACGGACTGAATGCGGAACGCCCCCGACCGGTGGTCGAGGGCGTTCCGGGGCGGGAGACTACTTCTGCAGTCCCCGCATGATCTCGCGCATCAACTCGGCGGTCTCCGACGGCGTCTTGCCGACCTTGACCCCGGCGGCTTCGAGAGCCTCCTTCTTGGCCTGGGCGGTGCCCGAGGATCCGGAGACGATCGCGCCGGCGTGGCCCATCGTCTTGCCCTCGGGTGCGGTGAACCCCGCGACATAGCCGACGACGGGCTTGGTCACGTGCTCCTTGATGTAGGCCGCGGCCCGCTCCTCCGCGTCTCCCCCGATCTCGCCGATCATGACGATCGCGTCGGTGTCGGGGTCGTTCTCGAAGGCCTCCAGGCAGTCGATGTGCGTGGTGCCGATGATGGGGTCGCCGCCGATGCCCACGCCGGTGGAGAAGCCGAAGTCGTTGAGCTCGTACATCATTTGGTAGGTCAACGTGCCCGACTTGCTGACCAGGCCGATGCGGCCCGGGCCGGTGATGTCGGCCGGGATGATGCCGGCATTGGACTTGCCGGGGCTGATCAGGCCGGGGCAGTTCGGACCGATGATCCGGGTGCCCTTGCCGAGGCTGTAGTTGAAGAACTCGGCCGAGTCCTTGACCGCGACGCCCTCGGTGATGACGACGGCCAAGGGGATGCCGGCGTCGATCGCCTCGACGACGGCGGCCTTGGTGAAGGGGGCCGGGACGAAGATGACCGTCACGTCGGCGCCGGTCGCCTCCATCGCGTCCTTGACCGTCCCGAAGACCGGGACCGTCACGTCCCCGGGGAAGGCGACCTGCTCGCCCGCCTTGCGCGGGTTGACGCCGCCGACGATGGTGGTGCCGGAAGCGAGCATGCGGGTGGTGTGCTTCATGCCCTCGGAGCCGGTCATGCCCTGGACGATGACCTTGGAGTTCTCGGTGAGGAAGATTGCCATGGCTTCTGTATGCCGTCCTTGTCGACTCGGGGTTTCAGTTGCGGCCGCGGCCAGCTCGGCGACCCGGCGGGCCGCACCGTCCATCGTGTCCACCCGCTCCAGCTGGGGCAGCTTGGCCTCGTCGAGGATGTGCCGGCCGAGTTCGGCGTTGTTGCCGTCCAGGCGCACCACGAGCGGCTTGGGGTGCTTGCCGTGCTCCGCGAGGATGCCGTATGCCGCGACGATCCCGTTGGCGACCGCGTCACAGGCGGTGATCCCACCGAAGACGTTGACGAAGACAGCCTTGACCTGCGCGTCCTCGAAGATGACGTCGAGTCCGCTGGCCATGACCTCGGCCGAGGCGCCGCCACCGATGTCGAGGAAGTTGGCGGGCTTCACCCCGTTGGTGCTTCTCACCCGCATACGCGACGACGTCGAGGGTCGACATGACCAGACCTGCGCCGTTGCCGATGATCCCGATGTTGCCGTCGAGCTTGACGTAGTTGAGGCCCTTCTCGACGGCGAGCACCTCCAGCGGGTCGGTCTTGGAGTGGTCGACGAACTCTTCGTGCTCCGGGTGGCGGAACTCGGAGTTGCCGTCGATGCTCACCTTGCCGTCAAGGGCGACGATCTCGCCGTCGCCGGTCTTGACCAGCGGGTTGACCTCGACCAGGGTGGCGTCCTCGTCGCGGTAGACCTCCCACAGCTTCTCCAGCACCGGCGCGACCTTGGCCGCAGTGTCGGCGTCGAATCCGGCGGCGGCGACGATCTCCTGGGCCTTGGCCGGGTCCACACCGACATTGGGGTCGACGGTGATCTTGGCGAGGGCTTCGGGGCGCTCGACCGCGAGTTGCTCGATGTCCATGCCGCCCTCTTTGGAGCACATGGCCAGATAGGTCCGGTTGGCCCGGTCGAGAAGGATGGAGAAGTAGTACTCCTCGGCGATCGAGGCCCCCTGGGCGATCATCACCTTCTTGACCGTGTGGCCCTTGATGTCCATGCCGAGGATCTGCTCGGCATACGCCTGCGCCTCATCGGCGGACTTGGCGACCTTGACCCCGCCGGCCTTGCCGCGTCCCCCGGTCTTGACCTGGGCCTTGACGACGGTGACACCGCCGCTCTTGGGCCCGATCCGCTCGGCGGCCGCTCGGGCCTCCTCCGGTGTCGTCGCGATCGCGCCCGCGAGCACGGGCACACCGTGCTTCTCGAAAAGGTCCCGAGCTTGATACTCGAATAGGTCCACGCTGACTACCGTCCTTCGCTGCGTCGCTGCTATGAGGGCTGCCTTCGAAGCCTAGGGCCTGACCGCGACCGGACTCGACGGGGTTCCATGGTCGGCCTCGTCACAGCCCAGCTCCGAGATGCCGGCGCAGTGGTGTCGGTCGTGCGGGTTACGGGAGCGGCGAACAGCCGCCACAATGACCCCGACAGCGAGACTGCGACATCGGGAAGGAGGGGGCTCGCGGTGGACATCCGCCTGCTCGGGCCGGTCCGGGCGACACACGACGGCCTTGACATCCCGCTCGGCAGCCGACGCCAGAAGGCGATCTTCGCCATGCTGTCTCTGGGGGCGGGTCGTCTGGTGTCCACGGACGATCTCATCGACGGACTCTGGGGAGAGGACGTGCCCACGCGGCCCCTCAACTCCATCCACGTCTATGTCAGTGGCTTGCGCAAAGCCTTCGATGCCGTCGGCCTCGACCGATCGCTGCTGCAACTGCGCGGCGCGGGCTACGCCCTTTCCATCGCCCGAGACCAGGTCGACGCGTTTCGATTCGACGCCCTGTGGCGTGAGGGCCGGTCCGCGCTGTCACAACACCCCACCCTGGCCCGGGCGAAGCTGACCGACGCGCTTGCGGAATGGACCGGACCGACCCTGGCGGACATGCGCGACTTCCCGTTCGCCGAGCGAATGATCGTGCACTGGAACGAGATCCGTGTCAGCGCACAGGAGGATCTCCTCGAGGCGCAGATCGCGTGCGGCGAGCTCGGCGTGGTCATCCCCGAGTTGGAGAGCCTGACCGAGCAGTACCCGACCCGGGAACGCCTGTGGGGGCAGCTGATGGTGGCCCTCTATCGCGGCAATCGCCAAGCCGAAGCGCTGGCCGTCTATGCCCGCGCACGTGACCGCTTGGCCGACGAACTGGGGATCGATCCCGGTCAGGCCCTCCAGCAGATCGAGTTGGGCATCCTCCGGCATGACCCCGTCCTGGGGGAGCCCGAGGAACTGCTCAGCCGCGCGGCCGGTTCGGTCGACCGTCTCGACAACCTTGACCGGTCCACCGACCAACCGCGACCTCGTGATCGTCTCGGGGTGCCAGCCATTCCCGGGGAGTTGATCGGGCGCCGGGAGTTGCTGTCCGAACTCGTGGACGTGGTGTGCTCGACCTCCTCGGGTGTTCTGTCGTTGGTCGGGCCCGGCGGCCTGGGCAAGAGCCGGCTCGCCGTCGCGGCGGCCCAGCAGTTGCTCGACGCCGGTCGTCGCGTGTTGTTCCTCTCGGCTATGCCGGGACAGACCGGCGCCGAACTGGTGGCGGGTCTAGCCGTCGCGCTGGGCGGTGCCGAGCCACAGGATGATTCGCTGGCCTCCTCGGTCCGGGCGGCGGCCATGTCCCTGCCTGGCGGCGACCCGATCCTGGTGCTGGACAACCTGCACCTGCTGGACGACTCGCCGCGAGACCTGGTCGAGGCCTTGTCGAGGGATGCGGTGGACCTGACCATCCTGGTGGTTACCCGCCTCCCCATTCACCTCGGCAGTGCCGCCGAGTTCCAGGTGCCCCCGTTGGAAATTCCGGGACCCGAGGCCACCGCATCCGACATCGCCGCCACCGGCTCGGGCGCCCTCTTCCTGGACGTGGCGCGCCGGGCGAATGCCCGATTCACGATCGACAGATCGAACGACCGTGATGTCGCGGCCCTGTGCCGACTCTTGGACGGGGTGCCCTTGGCCCTCGAACTCGCCGCCGCGTGGATGAAGGTTATGGGCCCGCGCGATGCGGCGACACGATTGCTCTCCGGAACCTCCAGGCCAAAGCGCGGTGACGACGCCCACGGTGAGCGCACCCTGACCACGACTATTCAGTGGACCCTGGACGCCTTGACCACCGGAGCCCGGCGACTGGTGGAGGCGATGGCCCACTGCGAGATTCGGGATGATGCTGCCCGATGTCGAGTCGATCGCCGACGCGCTCGTGCCCCACGCGGATGCCCTTGCCTTGCTCGGCGAGTTGGTCGAGGTCGGGATTGTCCGGTTGACCGACACCCGGGTCGAGGTGCGCTATGTCGTCCTCGGGCCGGTGCGCGCACAGGTGCGCACGTCCCCGGTTCTCCAGGAGGCCGAGCTCGATGCGGTTCGGGCGAGCTACCTGGGGGCCCTGACCGAACGATTCGCGATCTGGAGCCGTGACCTGGACGGTCCCGAGGGTGAGGTCGCCCTCGGCCGTTTCGGCGATGCCGAGGCAGACCTGATCTCGTTGTGTGAGTGGGGCTCCGGCGCCGGGCGCCGAGCGGAGGCAACCGCGGCCCTCGTCGCTGCGACGCCTCTGCTCGTCGCTGCCGGCCGCGCCCGGACCGGGTTGGCCATGATGCGCTCGGTCGCCTCGGACGAAACCACGGGGACTACCTCCCTCCTCGCGCGCGCAAGGCTGGCCTATAGCGCAGGGGCGTATGCCGAGGCCGAGGGCCTCGCGGAACTCGTCCTGGGTCAGGGGGTGTCCGAAGGGACGGCCTTGGCCCACGCACTGCGCGGGGCGGCGCGCGCGGCCACGGGGTCCGCCACCGAGGGCGCCGATGACGCCCAGGCCGCCGTCGAGCGGGCTGAGGCGGCCGGCGACTATGTCGCCTTGGTCATGGGCTTGTCGGTCTCCGCGATCTGCGCCGCTATCGGCGGACGGTTCGATCAGGAGCGGGACTTCTACGAGCGCCGCCTCGCCGTGGTTCGCGCCCATCGGGACCGCTCCCGGCTGGCGGACACGCTCAATATCCTCGCCGAGATTGCCCTGGACGAACCGGACGCGGCGGCGGCCGCGGCATACGGCCAGGAGGCCCTCGTCGTGGCGGGCACCTCCCGTCCCAATGAGCGCCGGGACGCTCTCGTGACCCTGGCTCGAGTCGACCTCGTACGGGGGGAGGTGGCTGCGGCCCGGGAGCGTCTCCGGTCCGCGACCGAACTCGCCGAACGTATCGGTCAGCCCCTTGCCATCGCCCAATGCGGCCGGGTTGCCGCCTGCCTCGCGCACGCCTGCGGAGCACCGGCGGCCGAGGTCCACCGGCTCTTCGCACTCGCCGCCGCCCTCGAGCCCGGGGCCGCGGACGAGCCCATCGAAGGTGACCTGCGCCGGGTGGCAGAGGCTGCCAAGTCGGGTCTTCAAGCGGCCGAGACGGCGCGCATCGACGCCTTCGCCAAGGCGGTAGGCGACGCCGACGCGATGCTCGCTGCCATTCACGCGCTCGTCCCCCCCGACTGACGCCGCCGAGAGGCCTTCTCCCGCCGCCGTCGCGCGCCTACGATCGGCCCGACCGGCTCGCTCACTCTCGGGGTGCCCAATGCACATTGTCCGCCGTCTCATTCTCGCCACTCTCCTGGCTGCCGGTGGACTTCCAGCCGCAGCCGACGCCCCCACCGCGGATGCCGCCGCTCCCGCCGCCTTCTGCGCCCTACCGACAGCCGGCACCACCCTCGTCACGAACACATGGACAGGATCCGCAGGCGACGGGCTCTGGGCGACCGGGGCCAACTGGTCTCTCGGCCGCCCACCCGGCAATAACGACACCGCGACCGGCTATGTCTGCATCGGCGGCACCGCATCGGTAACAATCGGCGATGGCATCTCGGCGGAGATCCAGATGCTCGACCTCGACGCCGGGGCCACGCTGCGCCTGACTCCTGGAGGTCGGCTCTTTGTCTACGGCCCCATGGCCAGCCGGCCGTCGTTCCTGCGCCACGGCAGCACGACGATCAACCAGGGCGCACTGGGCGGTCCCGGCCTGATCAACGTCGACGGAATTATGCGGTGGACGAGTGGGACGTATGCCGCGGCGCTGGGCTCCCGCCGATGTTTCTTCCTCCCGGCCTCCAATCCCGCATCGTGCATAGGCACGGTGCCGGCGACCCCCGGCCTGATGGTCGTCGGCAACACCGGCATGGTCGACGTCAATGGCAAGGGCGTCAACTTCTACGACGACTACCGGATGACCGTCCGCGGCCTGCTCAAGCTTTCCGGAACCGGCGCCTATGTCGCCGCCAACCACGGAACGATTCTCACGCTCTCGCCCAAAGCGGGCACGACCGGTGTCGGCGTATTCCAGATCGCCAACAACGGCGGGTGGTACGAGGGGAATCCTCGCCCCGCTGCCCCCGACGCTCTCGGTCAGGTGATCAACAACGGCCGCATCTGGAAATCCGGCGGCACCGGGATGAGTCAGGTGATCGGTACCTACAGCGGCACCGGCACCGCGCAGGTGAGCTCCGGCACGCTCATCCTCCCCGAGGGCACTACCGCCACGAGCCGGGTGGCACCCGCACGGGCATACGGCTTCGGGTACTGCCCGTACACCAACAGCCTCACCTGCACGCCGGATACCAACCAAGATCACCCCCAAGCGGCCAAGGTGCGTCTACCCGGGTCACTCTCGGGAGCCAAAGCGCTCCGGGTGCAACAGGACGGACACGTGTCCGGCGCGATCGGCACGGTGGTCCTCGTCAAGGCCCTCACGGCCTTCACCATGACCCGGACGGATCCCGCGGTGCTGACCTTCCGCTTCGACTCCCTCATCGCCAACGGCAAGACGGACAAGACGATCACCATCAAGACGGCACCGGACGGCTCCGCGACCTTCACCGTCGTCCCCAACTGCCTGGCCGGCGGCGCCATCCCCACGCCAGCAACCGCGTGTGTGGACCGATCTGCCGGGTCGACGTCCGGCGGCGATGTGACCGTCGTGGTGCGCACCATGCACTTCAGCAGATGGCACGCCACCTGACGATCACCCGCGACTGCCCGCACGACGACGGGGCCACCACCGACATCCGTCCGGTGATGGCCCCGTCGTCGTGCGGGAGCGTCGATCAGTAGCCGGCCCAGTCCGGATCGGTGTCGATCGCGGTGTTCGAGGTCAGGGGTACCGCGCCGGTGCCATTGGCCCCGATCCGCCAGATCTCCAGGTCACCGCCATTGGTGCTGGCGAAGACGATCTGGCCCTCATCCGGTGAGAGGCTGCTGTGGAGATCGTTGATGGCGGGGCCACCGGTGGACGTCGCGGTGAGGTTGACGGCGCCGGCACCGGTGAGTCCGGACACCTCGATGTCGTACGGTCCGCCTGCGGACCGGCTCCACGTCAGCCGCGTCTCGCCGACATCGGGCACCTCGTCGATCGCGGTCCCGGTGATGACCGCGGCCGGGGTGCCCCCGGCGAGTGGCACCCGGAAGATGCGCTCGGCTTTGACGAAATAGACCATGCTGGATCGGACCACGGGATCGTAGTTGTCGGCGCCCGTGGCGGCATACGTGACCAGAGCCGTCTTGGCGGCGCCTGACGCAGCCATCCGCCAGACCTCCCAGTGACCGGCGACCTTGCGGACGAAGACGAGGTTGGCACCGGTGGCATCCCAGGCTGGGCGTTCGGCCCAGTCCCCGATATCGGCCGTGAGGTTGACCTTGTTGCTTCCGTCGGCATTCATCGTCCAGATGTCGCCCCCGTTGGAGTACGCCAGCATCGAACCGCCCGGCTTCCAGGCAGGGAAGCGGTCATCGGTGGCGGCGGTCGCCAGTGGAGTGACGCCGCTGTCGCTGGGTGCCATCGTGAAGATGTCGTAGTTGCCAGTGCGATTGGACGCGAACGCGATCTGGCGCGCTCCGGTCATCTGGTCGACCAATGCGATCAATTTGTCGCGGCCCCGGCTGACCGCACCCTTCCCGGTCGCGGTGTCGTCCGCGCTCGCGGTCGCGGAGTATGCCGCGGGGTACGCCTCCTTGACGATGGCATCGACCGCAGTGCTCTGGCCGTGGGCCGAGAGCCACGTCATCAACTCGTAGTCCTCACGGCCGTCGCGCAGCCGCTTCAGGCGGATCGATGCGAGTGGGATGTCGTGGCTGCCGCCGATCTGGGCCACCGTGCCGGGATAGAAGTAGGTGCCGTCCCCATTCATCCCGTCTCGGTACAGGCCGCCCGCCTGCCATGCCGTGGCGAGCCGGACGTTGACGCCCCAGTTGAGCTCACCGGAGGCCCGGTAACGACGCACCATCCATCCCATCGCGCGGGCTTGATTGGCGGGGGCGTCGATGGCGTATCCCGGCCACCCGTCGAAGTAGGTGCTGTTGTCGACGGCAGGGTCGGGTCCACCGCACCCGCTGGCGATGCACGAGGTGTAGAGCCACAGTTTGTTGCCGGGAGTCGCCAGGAACGAGTCGTATGACGCCCGCTGGTCCCCCGCGTCGACCTGACCGGTCTTGTCGTGCATGCGCAGGATCAGCGGCACGAGGGTGGTGATCGGCGGCATACCGCTCGCGGGCCAGTAGGCCTGGTACTGACGCATGGATGCCGTCACGACCGTGGGTCGTTTCCAGGCGGTTACCGCCTCGCTGGCCTTGGTGGCGCATGCACTCCACTCGGCGGCATTCGTGTTCGGCTCATCGCAGGCGTAATAGGAGGCCAGCGACGACCAGTCCTGACCTGCCTCGGTGGCCTCCGCGCGGTACTGCCCGACGCAGGTGGCCCCGCAGTGCCAGGACGCGTACTCGTACGACATGACTGAGGTCGCGCGCGCGCCGCGGAGCACCCATCTGGCCCCCGCGGGGAGGGTGGTGGTGCCGAGAATTGCCGGCGCCTCGGCATACGTCTCCCAGTCGGGACCATAGATGGCTGGCGACTGGTCGGCGCGCAAACCGCTGCCATTGGCGATGGTCACGCGGTTGTCGAGCGCCATCCGCGAGTAGAGCGAATAGAGCAGGCGGCGGGTGGCCGCCGAACCATTGCATGTCGCGGATCCGGTGTGCGCCAGGCAGATCTGGTCATCACTGCCACTGTCGTAGTTCATGAAGAAGGCGCTCGTCATCGACGAAGTGGCCGGATAGGTCAGCCCGAGGACCCGCATGGACATGGGGACCACGGTCGAACCCGCCGCGGTGGTGACGGTGAGCGAGGAGGTGTAGGTGCCCGCCGGCACCGACGTCGGGACCGTGACGTCGACCCACACGACGCGGTTCTGGCCGGCGGGGACGGTGAGCGGGAACGCATTGCGCGTCTCGCCGTAGATTCGGTCGACTGCCGGGACAAGCGCGTCAAACCAGTCCCCTGTGCCCCCCTCGTGGTCGGAGACGGCGGTGGCGGTGTAAACGCGGGCGGCAAACACATCCGTGCTCGACCAACCGAATGGATTGCCCGTCACCGAGGTGACAGTCGTCGGGCCAGGGATCACGATCTGGAACGATTCGGTCTCTCCGCGGGCGGCGGTGAGGCTGACGGAGGTGGGCATCCCGGTGATCGCCGTCGACGGCCGCACTTGCATCAGCGACGAGGCGATTCCCAGGGCTGGACCCGCGGCTCCGGCCGGAGCGGGGGTGACGCATGGCCCTAGGGATGCCAGAGCTGCCGCGGTGATCACGGCGAGCCAGGGCCGAGGTATGAGGGACATCCGGATCTCCTTACTTGGTGGTGTTATCGCGAGGATCAACCGGCCCGCGACCGGCTCGTGGGCCGATCAGGCTGGATCGAGGACCAGCCGGGCGCCGGGGTGGTGGCGAGGATGCGGGCGTGGGGGCGATCGGCATACCGGCACGCAGGCGGAGCCGACAGGCCTCGGACTCGACCATGACGCGGCCGCGGTCGACGACGGCTCCGAGAGAGCCGGCTCGATCATCCGAGGCGGTGGCCGTGCTCATACGTGCTCATAGCTGTCATCGATTCGCGGGGGTGCGGCGATCACAGCGCGCGACGCGAGGGGATTGTCTTGCCGAGGGCGCGACGCGAGGGGATTGTCTTGCCGAGGGTGCGGCGCGAAGGGGTATACCTGCCCAGGGATCGACGCGAGGGGATGACCGTCGCGAGCGTGCTGGAGGATTCGACCGAGCGATCCAGGCTCTCGTCGATGACGTCCTGAGGGTGGATCGGGGTGGTATTCATCATGTGCTCCTGAGCGGGGCCCGAGGTCCGGGCCGGTGAGCACACGATCTCGGGCCCCACTTAAGGAGCGCTTAAGGAATTCATAACCGCGCGGCGGGTTGGACCCCGCCACGTCCGCCGCGGTTGTCTGATCGCGGCGAGAGAGTCAACGACGAATTCCCTACCGGACCGCCGCAGGTGGGGCCTTAGGACATCCCGGTCCACGCCCACGTCGCACCCTTGTCGTGCGACCAGTAGAACCCCTTGGTGCCGTCGAAGGGCACGAGATAGAACCAGTTCGGTCCGGGGGCCCCGACCCAGCCCCAGCCGGTGTCGGGGAGTGCGGGATCGGTGGGCGTGCTCCACGTGGCACCGCCGTCCGCGGTCGTGGTCAGCGTGCCGTGGACGTCGGGCGACCCCCCGGAGACGGCGACGATGTGGTCGCCGTCCGTCGCGGCGAAGGCGGTGACGCCGGCGTTGGCGAGCCGCAGCGGCGACCCGTCGGCCGCGCTCCAGGTGGCCCCGCCGTCGCCCGAGCGGCGGACGGAGAAGTATGCCGACCCCGCCGCAGCCCCGTCCTCGCACACCGCGAGCAGGGTGTCGCCGGAGCTGGGGGCGACGATCTGCGCGCGGGAGTGGGCAGCGCAGCCCACGTCGACGGGCGTGGTCTTCCCGTCGGCGGATGCGGTCACGACACCGCCGGTTCCATCCGCGGGCACCGGGGACACGAACAGCTGCCCCTTCCACCAGGCGAGCGAGGCCCCGACGAATCCCGACCCGGCCACGGTGGCGGCTGGTGTCGTCGCGGCAGTGGCATCCACGGGCGCGATCTGGACCTGGAGGTCACCGGCGCACGTCTGTCCGTCGCACGCCCCGGCCGTCGAGACGATCGCGACCTGACCATTGGCGACCGCCATGTCCACGACCCCGGCGCCGGCATGCGCATAGGTGTGCCAGGTCAATCCGCCGTCGGTCGTCTGGAGGATCCCGTCGCCGAAGACCCACCCCACGCGCGCATTGGCCATCCGGATTTGGGTGAAGGACCCGCCGGAGCCGACGGTCGGCATACCGGAGACGACGGGGGTGTCCACGAAGTCGCGACCCGCTGCCACGACCCCCGCCATCGGTCGAGCGGGACCGCGACGAGGCAGTCGCGATCGGTGCACATCCCGACGCCGAGGGCAAAGACGGTGTTCCCGTCGGCCTGGGACATCGAGAGGGTCTTGAACGTGCTCGGCATCGGCAGCGGGCTATTGACCGACGCGGCCGTCGACGGGCTGGTCGACGTCGCCGCCGAGGTATGCCGCGTGCTCCCCGACGGCGTGACATCGGCCGTCGCGCTCGCAGTCCCGGACCCGGACGCGGTCGTCAGCGCCGATGTCGTCGTCGAGCCGTGACCGGCGACATCGCTCGGGCTGGAGGCACCGGGCAGGCCACGGCCCACGGCATACCCGATCCCGCCGACAAGAACGGCGGCGGCCGCGGCGGCAGCGAATGGTCCAGCGCGAGCGACGGCCACGGCGACCCGCGGCGACGATCTCGTTCCAGCGCTGCTCGTCCGCGGGTTCGCGGGTGATCGCCGCGCGTTCGCGGGCGAAAACTCCTCAATGGGGTCGCGGCCGGTCATCGGGCACCTTCCAAGATCACGGCGAGCTTGCCGCGCGCTTCCCACAGGTCACGCTTGACGGCGCCCTCGGACTTGCCCAGCTGCGCGGCGACCTGGGCGACGGTCAGATCGGCGAAATAGTGGAGCAGCACGGTCACCCGGAGCCGGTCCGGGAGGGAGAGGACGGCCTCGCGCACCGTGATCGCGGTGGCCTGGTCGGGGGTGTGGGCGGTCTCGAGGTCGAGGCCCACCTTGCCATAGGCGACGGCCTCACGGCCTCGCGCCAGTGGTCGCGCACGAGATTGGCCGACGTGGTGTAGAGCCACGCGCGCGGCTCGCTCACCTCGCCCCAGCGGCGCAGCAGCCGGATGAAGGCTTCGTGGCGATGTCGTGGGCGAGGTCACGGTCGCCGACGAGCCGCGCGGTCCAGCCGGTGAGCGTGCCGTAGTGCGCTTGGTAGATCTCGCGGACGGCGAACTCGTCGGCGCCGACAACGGCCCCCGACATGCGCACTCCCTCCCACCAGGTCTGCCGCACGGGCATCACGATCGTCGTCACGAACCTTACGACGCCACACCGACCCTCCCGGTTGGGTCCCGCCTGGGGCGCGGTGTCGGGGCGACGCCCCCGGGTGGGGGAAGGCGGCATACGGGCCGGTGGACGCCGGTATGGCGCGCACGCGCGACTATCACGGACCCGGCCGGTGTGATCGGGATGACACCCCAGAATTTCGGGTAACGAATCAATCACGCTATCCTCGTCGTCGAGATATCTCGGGAGCAACGACGCGTCCCCCCACGTCCCCTCGTTGCTTCGACCCTCCCGGGCGCCCGCGCCCCCCGTTCGTTAGGACCTCCCCCGTGGCCACATCTGACGGTATGCCGCGCCCCGCCGCGCCCGCGCCGGCCTCGCGCCACCTCGTCCGTCGCCTGATCGTCGCTCCCGTGGCTCTCGGTGCCGCCATCGTCACCACGGTGGCCGGATCCGCCATCGCCCAGCCCTCCGAGCACGCGGCGACCGGCACCACGCTGACGGCGACAGCCCTCGGCGAGGCATTCGCCGCCGGACGCCACGAAGGCGCGGCCCAGAGCGCCGCCGCCGAAGCCGCGGCCCTGCGCGCGCCGAAGCCAGCCAGGTCGCCAGCCGCGCCAACGCCGAGCGCTCGCGCTGACGATGATCCAGGGTCAGAAGGATGAGCGCGCTCGGGCCCTGGCCGCGGAACGCCGGGATGCCGCCGCCGCGCGGAAGGCGGCCGCACTCAAGGCCAAGCGCCGCGCTGCGGCCCACCGCTGGGTCATGCCGCTGGAGCACCCGCTGCTGACCTCGCACTTCGGGATGCGTTGGGGTCGGCTGCATGCGGGCCTGGACTTCGGGGCGCCGGTGGGCACGCGCATCTTCGCCATGTCTAGCGGTGTTGTGACCAAGACGGAAAATGCCGGGGGCTATGGCAACAAGATCGAGATCACCTATTGGGATGGCACCGTCTCGTATTTCGCCCACCTGAGTGAGATCGACGTCACCGTCGGCCAGCACGTCCGGCCGGGAACCTATGTCGGCAAGTCCGGCAACACGGGCCACTCCACCGGACCGCACCTGCACATGGAGATCCACCCCAAGGGTGGGGAGCCGATCGACCCGCTCCCCTGGCTCAAGGCCCACGGGATCAACGTCCGCAGCCTCTGAGGCAGTTGGTGCTGGGGCGCACCCGGGGCCGCGCTCCCAGCCGGGGCGCACCGGGGCCGCGCTCCCAGCCGGGGCGTACCCCCGGCTACACCAGTGCCTCGGCGCCGGCGCTTCCCAAGCCTGACCACGTCCCCGCGGGCCCCAAAGCTGTAGCCGAGGGTCCGCTCAGAGCTTCTCCAATGGCGCATAACGCAGCAGCAGCCGCTTCACGCCCGAATCGCCGCCGAAATCCACATGCGCCACGGTCGACTCGCCCACGCCGTCGACCCGCACCACCGTCCCGAGGCCGAACGAGTCGTGGCTGACCCGGTCGCCGGGGCTCAGCGCGAGGATAGCCCGGGTGCCCGGGGAGCGCACCCCCGGGGTGGCGGCCAGCCTGGCCAACGAGGGAGCGGCCACGCTGCGGGCGGAGGCTCGACGAGCCGCTCCCAGTCGAGCAGGTCGGCGGGGATCTCGTCGAGGAAGCGGGAAGCCGGCTGGTACTGCGGGCTCCCCACGCCCGGCGCACGGTGGCCCGCGACACGTGCAGGCGCTCCCGGCCCGAGTGATGCCGGCATACGCCAGTCGCCGCTCCTCCTCCAACTCCCGGTCGTCGTTGAGGGAGCGTGAGTGCGGGAAGGTGCCGTCCTCCATGCCGGTGAGGAAGACGACGGGGAACTCCAGGCCCTGGCCGTATGCAGCGTCATCAGGGTGACGACCCCCGCCCTCGCTGTTGTCGGGGGATCTCGTCTCGTCCGCGACCAGGGACACCTGCTCGAGGAAGTCGTCGAGGGAGATCACCTCGCCGGTCTCGATCCGCGCCTCGTCGAACTCGCGGGCGACGGAGATGAGCTGGTTGAGGTTCTCGATGCGGGTTTCGTCTTGGGGGTCGAGGCTGGCCCGCAACTCGGCCAGATAGCCGCTCCGGTCGACGACGGTCTCGAGCACCTCGCCGATACTGGCGCCGGAATCGCGGATCTCACCGAGCCGCTCCAGGAGCCTGGTGAACCCGGCGATCGCCGTCACCGACCGGCTGGCGATGCCCGGGGCGTCGGCGGCGCGACCGAGCGCCGCGACGAAGGGGATCCGCTCGCGCTCGGCGAGCGCCGCGACACACGCCTCGGCCCGGTCGCCGATGCCGCGCTTGGGGACATTGAGGATGCGGCGCAGGCTGACCGTGTCGGCGGGTTGGCCAGGACGCGCAGGTACGCGAGAGCGTCCTTGACCTCGCGCCGCTCATAGAACCGGGTCCCCGACGACCTGGGAGGCAGGCCCACGCGGACGAAGACCTCCTCGATCGCCCGGGACTGCGCATTGGGCCGATAGAAGACCGCGACATCCTTGGGGGCCACGCCGTGCTCGTCGGCGAGCCGGTCGATCGTCCGCGCGACGAACCCGGCCTCGTCGTGCTCGCTGTCGCCGACATAGCCGATGATGGCCGCGCCCTCCGACTCGGACCACAATCGCTTCTCGCGGCGCGCCCTGTTGTGCCGGATGACGGCATTCGCCGCCCGCAGGATGGTCTGAGTCGAGCGGTAATTCTGCTCCAGGAGAATGATTTCCCGCGTCGGGATAGTCCTCCTCGAACTCCTCGATATTGCGGATCGTCGCACCGCGGAAGGCATAGATCGACTGGTCCGCGTCACCGACGACGACCAACTCGCCGGGCGGAACCTGCGGCCCGCCCCTCCCGGGCTCGGCTGGTGCCCGCCCCGCCGACCAACTCCCGGACGAGGACATACTGCGCGTGGTTGGTGTCCTGGTATTCGTCCACGAGGATGTGCCGGAACCGCCGCCGATAGTGCTCGGCCACATCCGGGAAGGCCTGGAGGATGTTGACCGTCGTCATGATCAGGTCGTCGAAGTCGAGCGCGTTGGCCTGGCGCAGGCGACGCTGGTAGGCGGCATACGCCTGCGCCAGCAGTTCGTCCTGGTGGGCGGGCGCCTCGTCCCGGGCGACCCGGGCGGCATACGTCTCCTCGTCGACCAACTCGTTCTTGAGGGTGCTCACGCGGTGACCGAAGGTGCGGGGGTTGTACCTCTTCGGGTCGAGGTCCAGGTCGCGCAGCACCATGGCCATCAGGCGCTGGCTGTCGGCGGCGTCGTAGATCGAGAAGTTCGACTTCAGCCCCACCTTCGCCGCCTCGCGTCGCAGGATTCGCACGCACGCGGAGTGGAAGGTCAGCACCCACATCGCCTTGGCCCAGGGCCCGACCAGCCCTCGACCCGCTCGCGCATCTCCGCCGCCGCCTTGTTGGTGAAGGTGATCGCGAGGATCTGTCCAGGCTGGACCGAGCGTGCCCGAGGAGGTAGGCGATCCGGTGGGCCAACACCGGGTCTTGCCGGGAGCCGGCCCCGGCGACGATGAGCAGTGGCGGGCCTTCGTGAACGACCGCGCGCCGCTGTTGCGGGTTGAGACCGGCGAGGAGGGTTTCGGGGTCCACCGCCACCGGGCCGTATGCCGATCCGCTCCCCCCGCGATCACCCTCCCGACCTGGCCGCGCCCTCCGGGGGGCGCCCTCCGGACCCGGTGGCTCCCCGGGAGGGCGCCCCGCGTCAGACAGCGCCCAGGTGGGATGCCCGCGGCCGTCACGTCCGCGGACCACTCGGGAACTCATCGAACAGGGTTGTCATCTCGGTCCCAACCCTAAGTCCCGCGCCGGCCCCGACCGGTCGCCACCACGCGACGCGCGCGGCACGCCTGGCCGGGGTGGGCTGGTGCTGGGGCTGGGGTGGGCTGGCGTGGGCTGGGGGATGGGCTGGTGGGCTGGGGTGGCAACCGAGCACGGCAAACCGACTTGAGCACGTCATGTCGACGGAATTTGAGCACGCCCGCCAGCGAGGTATCGCCAGATCCCGAGGCACGCCAGACGTGGCGTGCTCAAGTCGACTCGACGTGCTCAGCTGGAAGGCTGGCGATGACCCGACCCTGCCTGACCGCCCGGCCTGACCCGCCCGGCGGGTCAGCCCAGCGGCGGGTCAGCCCAGCAGGTAGCCCGCCGAGGCGACGCAACGCACTACCGTCGGATCATGACCCTTGCCCCGTCCCGCCCCCGCCTGCCGAGCACGGCCGCATCCCGGGGCCCGCGGTGACCACCGTCGACCCGCGGATCCGCAAAGCCCGGCCCGAGGACGTCCCCGCGATCCTGCGCCTGGTGCGGGAACTCGCGGCATACGAACGGGAACCGGACGCCGTCGAGGCGTGCGAGGACGACTTCACGCAGGCGTTGTTCCCCGCGGAGGGGGTGCCCACGGCATACGCCCATTGTCGGCGAGGTCGACGGGCAGGTCGTCGCGATGGCGCTGTGGTTCCTGACGTTCTCGACGTGGACGGGCAAGCCGGTATCCACCTCGAGACCTCTATGTCGCCCCGGCCTTCCGCACCCACGGCCTGGGCAAGGCGCTGCTCTGGAGCTGGCCCGCATCTGCGCGAAGCGCTACCGGCGTCTGGAATGGTGGGTGCTCACCGGAACACTCCGTCGATCGAGTTCTACCACGAGGCCATCGGGGCGCGGGCGATGGACGAGTGGATCGACTACCGCATCGACGGGCAGACCCTGATCCGACTCGGAGGTGGCGCATGACCCCGACAACCGCCCTCATCGTCACCCGCAATGGCGGCAGCGATGTCCTCGCCGTCGAGGAGCGCACCATCCCCGATCCGGGTCCCGGGCAGGCGCTGGTGCGCGTCGCCGCGGCGGGGGTCAACTTCATCGACGTCTACCAGCGCCAGGGCGTCTATCGATCCCGACACCGTTCACGCTCGGCCTCGAAGGAGTCGGCGAGGTCGTCGCCGTGGGTCCGGGTGTCGACCTGGACTTGGGGGCGCGGGTGGCGTGGGCGATGCAGCCCGGAGCGCGGCGGGACTGGCGACCATCGCGGCCGCGCAGCTGGTGCCCGTCCCCGACGGGCTCCGACCTGACCCTCGCCGCCGCGGCGATGCTCCCGGGGGATGACGGCGCACTACCTGGTCACCTCGACGTATGCCGTGCAGCCCGGCGACCATTCCTCGTCCACGCCGCCGCGGGTGGGGTCGGGCAGTGCTGGATCAACTCATCGTCGCCCGAGGCGGGCGTCATCGCGACCACCGGGAGCCCGGAAAACTCGCCATCCTGCTGCGTCTCGGCGCCGGGACGCTGGTCGGCTACCGGGAGGACGACATCGCGGCGGCGGCGCGGTCGGCTTCCTGGGGTTGTCTGTGTCGCGGTCGCCTGCGACGGCGTCGGCGAGGACACCTTCGATGCCTCCCGCTCAGCGTCGCTGCGGACCCGGGGATGCTCGGTCTCTCTTCGCGGGCCGGCGGCGGCCAGGTGCCCCCTTCGACATCAGCGGCTCAACGCCGCCGGCTCCGGTGATCTTCCTGACCCGGCCTCACTGCCGGCCCTGTTGCGCGACCGCGTGAACTGCTGTGGCGGGTCGGCGGGGTCATCGACGCCTCGGACGGGACCTGGAGCTACAGGTCGGTGGGCGGTGGCCGCTGGCGGAGGCGGGCGCGGCATACGACGCCGGAATCAGGCGACGGCGGGCAAGTTGCTGCTCATCCCCTGACAGGATGGCGAAC
>JADJEA010000010.1 GCA_016702415.1 Nostocoides sp. | reverse complement strand
TGCGCCACCATCCTCATCGGGGCATGGTAAGCCGGGGGTTCGGCCCCTACCCTTGGCCGGATGAATCTCGCCTCGTGGGTCGAGCGCAACGGCCGCACGCACGCCGACCGCCCCGCCATCGCCGAGGGTGAGCGGGTCCACGCGACCTGGCGCGAGTTTGCGCGCCGGACCGCCGCCATCGCGGGCGGCTTGCGCCGCGAGTTCGCTCGTCCCTGGCGACCGGGTCGCCATCGTCATGCGCAACCGCCCCGACTGCATCGAGGCGCTGTATGCCGTATGGCACGCCGGCCTCGTCGCCGTCCCCGTCAATGCCCGCCTCCATCGCGACGAGATCGCGCACATCCTCGATGACAGCGGGAGCACCGTCGTGGTGACGGACGAGGAGCACGCGTCCGACATCACCGCCCTCGTCGATGGCGAGCGCTCCGCGCGCGCGCCGCGCTGGTCGCTCGGCGAGCGGTGGCGTCGGGTGGCGAGCGCCGAACCGATCCCCCTGACCGCAGTCCGGCCCGAGGACCCGGCGTGGCTGTTCTATACCAGCGGCACGACGGGCGGCCCAAGGTGCCGTCCTGACCCACCGCAATCTGCTCATGGCGTCCTGAGCTATTTCGCCGCCGACATCGACCTGATCTCGGTGCAGGACAGCGTCCTTCATGCCGCACCCTTGTCCCATGGGTCGGGGATCTATGGCCTTCCGCATGTGGCCAAGGGGCGGTCAGCGTGCTCCCGGAGTCGGGCGGCGTCGACGGTGCCGAGATGGCCGCGCTGATCCGACGCTGGCCCGGGACCTCCTTCTTTGCCGCCCCGACGATGGTCAAGCGCCTGGCCGAAGACCCCGCCGTGGCCGCGAGCGACCTGGGCAATCTCAAGACGATCATCTATGGCGGAGCACCGATGTATCTCGCCGATCTCGAGCACGCGCGTTGACCGTCTTCGGCCCGAGACTCGCCCAGATCTACGGCCAGGGCGAGTCGCCGATGACGATCACCGCCCTGGCACAGGCCGCATCACGCCGATCGGGCGCATCCCCGGTGGCGGGAGCGGATGGAGAGCGTGGGCCTGGCGCGCACCGATGTGCTGGTTCGGGTCGTCGACGGAGAGGGTCGCCCCGTGCCACCGGAGGAGTCCGGGGGAGATCGTCGTCCGCGGCGATGTCGTCATGGCGGGTACTGGAACAAGCCGGAGGCGACCGCGGAGACGATCCGCGACGGGTGGCTGCATACCGGCGACATCGGCAGCCTCGACGGCGACGGTTACCTGACGCTGCGCGACCGCTCGAAGGACCTCATCATCAGCGGCGGCATGAACATCTATCCGCGGGAGGTCGAGGAGGCCCTGCTCCAC
Source organism: Nostocoides sp. (assembly GCA_016702415.1). Taxonomy (GTDB): domain Bacteria; phylum Actinomycetota; class Actinomycetes; order Actinomycetales; family Dermatophilaceae; genus Nostocoides_A. The sequence continues at coordinate 25,022 of JADJEA010000010.1, read as the reverse complement.
CACCCGGGCGTCCGGGCGGTCGCCGTTGTCGGTCGGCCGGACCCGCGGTGGGGCGAATCGGTCGTCGCGTTCGTTGTCCCCACCGACGCGGCCGCACCCCGGCACCGACGACCTCGACCGCGCGCGTGCCTAGAGCGGATCGCCCGATTCAAGCGCCCGAAGGACTATCGGTTCGTCGACGCCCTCCCGACCAACAACTACGGCAAGGTCCTCAAACGCGACCTGCGCGACCGACTCCGCGCCGACTCTTGATCGGTTTGCGATCCTAGGCAACGTTTGCCGGTACGTCCACGACATCGGTGTCAGGAGGCTCCCGGTGAAACTCGCCCTCTATCTGCCCAACTTCCGTGACAAGGTCACCGTCAAGGAACTCGAGGATCTCACCGCTCTCGCCGAGGAACTCGACTTCGACTCGGTGTGGACCCTCGACCGGATCGTGGTGCCCGAGGCTTCCGACCACGGCGAACTCGCGTACAGCTTCGGGATGATCCCGGGCTTCCCCAAGCAGTTGCCGGTCAGCTCGCGTGGCGAGTGGTACCGGGGGTGGCCGCTGATCCCGTGGCTCGCGGCCAAGACCACGAAATTGCGCATCGGCATGAGCATCACCGACACCCCGTATCGAGCACCGGCCGTCCTCGCCGCCGAGTGCGCGACGATCGACCACCAGCGGCGGCCGACTCAATGTCGGTGTGGGTGCGGGGTGGATGCCCGAGGAGTTCGCGGCGGCGAGCGCATCGCACATCTTCCCGCGGCGGCATACCCATGTCCGCGAGACGCTCGACATCATGCAGGGCATCTGGACCAACGAGCACTTCGAATATCACGGGGAGTTCGCCGACTTCGACCTCTGCGGCTTCGGCGCCAAGCCCGTCCAGCAGCCGCACCCGCCGATCTTCTTCTCGGGCCTCAAGGACCCCAAGCGCTCAGCCAATCGCATCGCGAAATATGACCTCGCCGGGTGGATCGGCATCCAGGACACGCCGCGCGAGCTGCGGGAGTGGCGGGGCGCGATTCAGGCCGAACTCGACAAGCTCGACACCGAGCGCTCGATGGACGATCTGGAGATCAGCAGCATGATCTGGTTCGTCATCACCGATGCCGACATGGACCAGACCGACAACGGCAAGGGCTCCAACATCCTCGTCGGGAGCGAGCGTCAGATCACCGACAAGCTCAGGCGAATACCGCGAGGCCGGCCTGACGATGCCGATGCTCTGGCCGCCGTTCCAGGACGTGCCGGTGTCCAAGACGATGGACGACATGAAGCGTCTCAAGAACGACATCATGCCCAAGGTCGAGCAGGGCTGAGCCCGCGCGGCCCGCGGGCCGCCCCACTCTCTCAGTTCGACGCGGCCGGACCGGAGTCGCGTGCCTCGTGGACGGCCGCCAGCGCCTCTCGCATCCGCGTGATCCAGTCCGCCTCGTGGGTGCCGACGAGGCGGACACACCACGCGAGCGCGTCGGCGCGCGACCGCGCGACACCGCCGGCGACCAGCGTGTCGAGCACTGCCCGCTCGGACTGCCGCAACCGGGTCATGACGGGGACCGCGAGGTTGGTGAAGACGACCGATCGGTCGCCGGCGCGCACCCCAGGCGACCTTGCGCCCGAACAGGTCCTCGGCCCGGGCTGCGACCTCCATCCGTTGCGCCCGCGTCCGCTCGCGGAACTCCGCTATCGCCGCGTCGCTCTCCTCGCCCGGGATCGGGCCGACGACCGTGATCTCCTCGCGGTCGACGACGACGGTGGGGCTGGCATACAGGTCCGCGGGGACGTGACCGCGGAACCACTCCGTGATTTCTCTCATGTATTGATTACATGATTACAAGGGTGCCTCTGTCAAGCGCGGCGTTGCCTTCACGGCACTTGGAGGACCTCGACCGACAGGATGGTCGGGAGGTGCCGGGCGATCTCGACCCAGCTGTCGCCCTCGTCGCTACTGGCGAAGACCGACCCGGTGTTGGTGCCGAAATACACCCCGGCCGGGTCGAGTGCGTCCCCGGCCATGCCTTGACGCAACACGGTGAAGAAGCACGACTGCTGCGGCAGGCCGGTGCGCTGGGCGGTCCAACTCCGCCCACCGTCGCGGGAGCGCCATACGGCCGCCGCCGCATCGGGCGGGAAGCGACCTTCGGTGTCGCCGTTCAGGGGAATGGTCCAGATCGTCTGCCCGTCGCGCGGTGGACCCGGATCGGAAGCCGAAGGTCGACGGCAGCCCCGGCGTGATGTCGTGCCAGGTCAGCCCGCCGTCGTCGGAGCGCCAGACACCGTAGTGATTCTGTTGGTAAAGAAGGTCGTTGTCGCCGGGCGCGCGCACGATGTTGTGGACGCAGTGGCCGGTCTGCCCGTGGCGGGGACCCGCGGGATGACCGGGCTCGGCGACCTCGTCGGGGTCGGCGAGGTCGTTGCGGCGTTCCCAGTCCGCGCCACCGTCCTTGCTCGCGAATACACCAGCGGAGGAGATCCCCAACCACAGCTTGTCGGGGTCGGCCGGGTCGGCGACGATCGTATGCAGGACGAGCCCCGCCGCACCCGGATTCCACTCCGGTGCCGAGGGATGGTCCGTGAGCGACTCGACCGCGCTCCAGGTCGCTCCCCCGTCGTCGCTGGACAGGAGTGCGGCAGGCTTGGTCCCGGCATACAGCCGATCACCCACGCGGCCGAGGGACCAGACCTGCGCGAAGCGTTCCCCGAACGGGACCTCCTGCGCCTGCCATCCGATCGATTCCGCGAATCCGGGATCATTGGCCGCCCACCGGTCGATCTCCCCAAGCGTCAGCTTTGCGAGGGTCCACTCATGCCCGCCGTCGGCGGACCGCCATACCCCCGGCGCCGCTCCAGGCCCCGCCGCCGCCGGCCCAGATCGCGCCTGTGACGGGATCGCCGACGACGTGGTTGATCGGCCAGCCGTCGCAGTAGGGTCCCCGCACGGACCACGCCTCGCGGTCCGTATCGCCGTCGAGGACGAACGCCCCTTTGGTCGTGCCGACGAGAAGGCGGAGAGCGGTGTCGGGCATGGGGCTGCTCCTCATCACAGCCGCCCCGCCCAGATGCGGCGCGGAAGGGTCTTCAGTGTCGTGCTCAACGCCGGCGGCGGCAACCCGGTCGCCTCGATGGGTCCGAGGTCACCACCACGAGGTCACCACCACGGTCACCTCGCTGCCATCTCCCGATTCCGGTCGCCCTCGCGTGCGGAGCCACGGCGCGAGGACCCCCCGCGCCGGTACCGCGGGATTCCGCGAATGACCAACGCGGCCGCCAGGCAGATCTCCCAGGCGAACAGGGGGATTGCCAGGAGCGGCAGCGGATCGGTGAACCCGAAGACCACCGCCACGTTCATCCCTCCGACAAGAACGGCGCCGACCATCCCGAGGACAGGGATGAAGGCCGGGACCAGGCTCCAGCGCCAGAGCACCACGGCCAGGACGATGGCATTGACCGGGTTGATCAGCCCCGGCCCGACGACGAAGGCCCAGTCATGCATCAGGTGGAGGCCGGCGACGACATCGCTGTCCAAGGCAGCGGCCGCGCGGGCCCCCGGCCGCGCGACGGCCGGCAGGATGGCGACCACGCCGACGAGGATCACGCCGGCCTCGAGGGTGCGCAGGGCGACATACGCCATGGCGGAGCCCCCCTCGTATCCCCGCAACACGGGATAGAGGGCCACCGCCGTCCCCACGACGGCGACCGCAAGGATCACCTCGAGGACGCCGGCCGCCAGGACCGGGACGCGCCCAGCCAGGGTCGAGGTCGGGTTCATGGTCGAGCCGCCGTACAGGATGACCGCTGCGACCGAGGTCACCCACGTGACCACATAAAGCGCTGCGGCAATTCGGCACCGCATCCGCGTGCTCGCCATTGTTTCCCCTCGACCCTCATTATGTGTACTCCGTACACCGAACGGCGGTCAGCGTAGGCGTACGATGGATGCCTGGTCAAGCCCCAGGAGTGCAGTGCCGGATCCCACCGCAATTCCCCGGAGGCCGCTGAGACGAGCGTCGATCCTGCGTGCCGCCATTCACCTCGCCGACAGCGACGGTCTCGATGCCGTCAGCATGCGCGGGCTCGCGCAGATCCTCGACGTCGTGCCGATGGCCCTCTACCGCCACGTCGCCGACAAGGAAGATCTGATCGACGGCATGGTCGAGGAGATCCTGGCGGAGCTGCCCGCCATCGCCCCCATGCGCCCGACCGACTGGCGCGAAGCCGTTCGGGCCCATGTCCACGCCGCTCGGGAACTGGTCACCCGCCATGCGTGGGCGCGCCGAGCGCTGGAGACCCGCACGACGCGCACCCCGGCGGTCCTGGCGCACATGGAGCGGCTCACCCAGGTCTTCCTCCGTGCCGGATTCAGTACCGATCTGACCCATCACGTCATGCACCTGCTCGGCAACCGGATCTGGGGCTTCAGCCCGGAGCTCTTCGACGAGAGTGCAACGGTCCTTCCGGGGAACCCCCCCGCTGCGGAACCCACGGGCAGCGGCAACGATGCACCTGGCGGCAAGGTCACCCTCGAGGTGATCCTCGACGGGGTGTCTCGCCTGCGCCGCGCCAAGTGGCGATCCGACGCCGGTATGCCGCCCCCCTCCCCCCGCGGCGGCGCCCCGAGGGAGCACCAGAGCGCGCGGGAGTGAGGACCCGGGCGGGTCCAGGCTCGGTTCCCGGGCGCGGGCGCGATTCCCAGGAACGGCGGCGGGGGTCAGGTCGCGGTGCGGTGGCGGGGCGGTGCCGATCAGGCAGGGGCGGTGCCTGCCTCGCCGGCGAAGTGGCGGGCCAGCGGATCAGGCCGAGGACGAGGACCATGGGCACGGCATACCCCACCCGGAGGTTGCCCTGGCCGATGGCCCCGGTCAACACAGCCCCGAGCAGGGCACCGGCGTAGTTGAACTGGTTAAAGCGGGCGATGACGGCGGCGACGCGGGCCCGGTGCAGAGCCTGCCACGCCGGCGCGGTCGGTATGCCGATCCGCTCCCCGCGTCCTCGTGGGGCGCGCCATGTCGTGGGGGCACCTCAGTCGCCGGCGGCCTGCCGACGGTCGCGGCGGGCGGCGGTGAGCGTGCGCCAGACCCACGTTGCCGGAACCTCGCGGCCGGTAGCGGCATACTCCACGGCGTCGTCGTAGAGGAGGACCTCCGCGAGGCGGCCGAGGCCCTCGCCGCTGCCGACGAGGAGGACCTGATCGTCAACCCGGACGGGGACGTCCGAGCCGGGCGTGACGAGAATGTCGTCCCCGCGGGCCAGCAGGAGGGCACCACCGGCAGTTCGGCCGAGCGGTCACCGGGGTCGCGGACAAGGTCGCCGAGAGTGAACGGCATACCGCGGGAGAGCCAGTGCACCAGGCCGGGGGCGTCCGCCATCGACAGGGTCAGCAGGTCTCGATCGGGCGTCCGGCGGCCGAGCCGCTCGACGAGCCGGTCGCGCAGGGCGATCGCCCAGGCCTCGTCCTGGGCGACGGCGAGTTCGGCGAAGCGCCAGAAGACCGGCGTCAGCGTCCGGGCGAGAACCTCGCGCGCGACGAGTTCGGTGGCGATGTAGACGTGGTCCACCCGCAGGCCGGCGAGCACGGCCTTGTTGGCGGCGTTCTTCTGGCGGACGACGATGTGCGCCTCGGGATTGGTCAGGCGCACCTGCTCGGCCAAGGCGATGTTGACGATGTCGTCGTCGGTTCCACTGACAAAACCGGTGATCCCGGAGGCGCGCGGCGCGCCGTCACGGGGTGAGTCAGGTCCACCTCGACGCCGGCCTCGCGCAGGTCCGTGGTCACCAGGTCCCCGAAAGCGCCGTCGGCACAGACGATCCAGCGGCCGCGCCCGAGTCCGTTGCGGATCGCGGGCAGATGGTTCTCGTCGTTGTCCATCAGCCACATGAGGAGTTGATGGGTGACCGGCCGTAGCATCTCCAAGGCGAGGTAGTTGCCGAATCGGTCGTCCGGGTTGATGACCGCCTCCGGGCCGAACTGCTCCATCCGGTCCTGGAAGACGTGGGAGGAGCAGCGTGCCAGCACCGGCACGCCCGGACGCAGGACGGACACGGCCATGACGACGGCGAGATTGGCGCTGTCGTCGTCCGTGAGCGCGAGGACCCCCGCGCAGGCCGGCCGGTCCAGTCCGGCGACGCCGAGCATGGCCGGCTGCCGGCAGTCGCCCTCGACCGCGGGGACGTCGGCGGCGAACTGCTCGGTTGCCACCGTCTCGACCTTGGAGCGCTGGTTGTCGAGGACGACGAAGCGGCGGCGGCGCTCGTCGAGCTCCGCCCCGACGGTGCGGCCGGCAAGACCATAGCCGGCGATGATCGTAAAAGGCTCCCGCAACCGGCGCACCCGCCGGCGGAACCGTTGCGTCGCAACGGCATCGACGAACGCTGGCTCCTGCAGGAGGGAGAAGAAGACCCCCAGGGCATAGGCCCAACTCACGACCAGGAGGAAGATCGACATCATCACCCACATGCGCTGCGGGTAGCTGAAGGCGTAGGGCGCTTCGGTGTAGCCGACCGTCGTCACCGTCATCGTCATCTGGTAGATCGCGTCGAAGGCGGTCATCCGATAGGGGGTTCCCCTGGCCGTCGGTGCCGGGGATGAAGGTCAGGCCCGCGGTGCAGAAACTGAAGGTCGTGATGACGACGAGGAAGGGCGCCCGCATCCGCCGCATGACGAGGAAGACCGCATCCGTGCGCGGCAGCGCCGTCGGCACGGGCACCGCCGTCGCCGGCGCGCTCGCACGCGCCGGTCGGAACCGAAGAGGTGCAAAGGATTAGGCATCGGTCAACGACGCCGGAAGGACGCCGTCTCCACGACGAGCAGGACCACCGAGACGATATTGGCCAACAGAGCGCCCCCCGAGAGCGAGACGACACTCGAAATGTGCGTGGGGGTCAGCCCGTCCGCCGACACCTGGACCGCCCAGATCCAAACCGAGGTCGCGGCGAGGAGTTGGAGCAGCGCGACGAGGCTGGTCGCCAGATGAACCGCGCCGAGTTGCGTGCGGTCACCGAACTTCAGGACTGTCGCAATGGCGTTGACGACCACGGCGAGGAAGAGCTCCCACACGTTGTGCACCCGCGCGTCGGCGATGTCGCCGACGAAGAAGCCGAAATTGAGCGTCGCGGCGAGGAGGACGAAGAAGCCGAAGACCACCTTCTCGAGGTTCACCCGGCCAGACTAGGGGAGAGGGCACCCCGAACCGATTGGGCGGAGGCTCTGAGCGGATCAGCCCAGGTCGAGTTTGGCGTTGTCGCCGTCGGCGGGGGTGCCCTTGCCCAAGATGGCCTTGACCAGGCCGATGGCCTGCCCGGTGCGACCCGGTCCGTCCCAGTACTCCCCCCCGCTGGGGTCGAAGCGGATGAGCGCGACCATCGGGTCGTCGGCCTCGGTTTGGAACCACGCTTTGGCGAACGGGTTCCACAGCTCGCGCTTCTTGGCGAGGTCGTCGACCACTGTCGCGGACCCGCTGACCGACACGAAGCGCCTGTCGTTGCCGAAGGTGAGGTTGACCCCGGCGGGCGTATCCAGTTGGGCCAGCTTCGGGGCGTCGGCAAATCCGAAGAACCACACCGTCCCGTCGGTCGCCACCTCTTGAATCGCCATGGGTCGGCTGTGGATCAGCCCGTCCGGACCGATGGTGGAGAACATGCAGGTGCGGAAGTCCGCGACGAGTTCGGTGAACCGGGGCACGTCATGCTCCGGCCCCTGCGACGGTTCGGGATCGCTGTCGTGCGTCCGGGCGCTGGCGTCGTCGGGCACCGTGGGCTCGGGCTGGGTCGCGTGGGTGGGCTCGCTCATCGGCTTCTCTTCCGGTATGCACGTCCGCTTCCGGGCCGCGTCGATTCGAGAGTAGGGCTGCGGCGCGGCTCGTGCTCGATTGGACGTGGTCGGCTTCTCTCCCCGACCCGTCACCGGCGTCCGGTTGCGTGGCGCAGGGGGCGGTTACGTGGGGCACGGGGCGGTTGCGTGGCGCACACTGTCGCCGTGGGGATCACCGTCGTTCCGGCGAACCAGGCCAGCTGCGCGGACCTGCGCGCCATCATCGGCGAGCGCGGCGGCAGCGCCGAATGTCAGTGCCAGCGTTACCGGTTGGCGCGCGGGGAGTCCTTCCGGAGCACCCCGGTGGAGGAGCGGGCGCAGCGCCTGCGCGACCAGAGCGCCTGTGGCGACCCGGACTCGCCGCAGACGAGCGGCCTGATCGCCTACGTCGACGGCGAACCGGCGGGGTGGTGCGCGGTGGGGGAGCGGTCGGCATACGACGGACTGGTCCGCAACTCCAACCAGACCGCGTGGCGCGGGCGGACCGAGGACCGCGGGGACTGCTCCGTCTGGGCGGTCACCTGCGTGCTGACCCGAGTCGGATTCCGCGGGCGCGGCGTCGCGCGGGCGCTCGCCGCGGCGGCGGTGACGTTCGCGCGGGACCGGGGAGCGCGGCGGGTGGAGGCGTATCCGATCACCGTCCCGGACGCCACCTGGGGGGAGGAGCACCCCGGCCCGCTCAGCATCTATCTCGCCTCCGGATTCGAGGTGATCCACCGGCCGTCCAAGCGTCGCGCCGTCGTCGCTATCGACGTCGGGGCGCGCAGTCACTCCTGACCGCGCGCCGCCGACATCCCCGAGAGCAGCCGGGCTTCCCGCAGGGCGTGGGTGCGCGCGAGGTCGATGAAGGCGCGGTGGGCCGGGATGCGGTAGCGATCACGATGCCAGGCGATGCCGACGACGCGGGGGCTCACGCCGGCCAGCCGCCGCACGCGGATGCCGGGCCGGTGTGGGTCGACCGAGAGCCAGGAGATCACCGCCGCCCCCACTCCTTCCGCGGCCAGCCCGAGCAGCATGCCGTTGTCGTTCGAGCGGAAGACGATCTGTTCGCGAAGCTGCGGGCGGGCCAGCCGATTCTCGATCGAGTGGACCTCCCGCATCTGCGCGTATGTCACGAGCGGTCGCCCGTCCAACGCGTCGAGGGGGAGGTCGTCGGTGCCCGAGGCCAGGGGATCGTGTTCCCCCAACGACAACGACGTAAGGGTCCTCGAAGATTTCCTCGCCGCGGAATGGCCCGGCCGAGATCGGATAGGCGACGAAGGTGAGGTCGAGGACCCCCTGCTCCACTCCGGAGAGCAGTACCGCGTCGTCCTCGGCCTCGGTCAGCTCGACCCGCACCCGCGGCCAGGCGGCGGCGAACTCGCGGAGCACCCCCGGGAGGATGCGCGCCCCGACGCTCTGGTAGCACCCGACCCGAAGCACCCCGGCGGCACCACGCTGGAGGGCTTCGAGGTCGGCATAGGCGCTGTCGAGTCGATCGCTGATCGCCCGCGCGTGCGCCAGAAGGATCTCCCCGGCGGGTGTCAGGGACACCCGCTTCGGGCCGCCCGGCCGGATCACGAGGGGGTGACCGACGATGCGTTCGAGGCGAGCGATGTGCTGGCTCACCGCCGACTGGGTGTAGCCGAGTTCCTCGGCCGCCGCGCTGAAGGACCCGAGCCGACCGACGGCGTCGAGGGACACGGCATACCGCAAATCCCAGGTCCGGGCTCGGGTGACCACGAGCAACTATAAGAAGCCGTCACGGGTCGCGGACGTGACCGGCGTCCGCGAACGCTAGTCCTGCGCCTGACGGCCGGCGGCGTCGTCGTCTCCGTCGTCGTGGGGTGGGTTGAGGTCTTGTCGTCGGAAGACGATTGCGCCGTAGTCCGCGCGTTCCCCAAGCGGGGGTGTGTAGTCCGGTGGGCGGTCGGGCGGCCGTGGCCTCCCGGGGGTCGGCCTCAGCGGGCCGGTCCTCGGGGCGGGATCGCGTAGGCGGCTGCGATCGCGTGGGGGTGTCGGATCGCTCGGGAGTGTCGGATCGCGTGGGGGGACCTGGATGGTCCATCCATGGCGGGCGGTGAACACGAACGGGACCCGCGGGTCGGTGCCGGGGGTGATGTGGAAGTCTCCGGCGTGGTGGGCGCGGTGATGACGGGGGCACAGGCAGAGGAGGTTGTCGTAGTCGTGGCCGCCGCCGTCCTGGCGATGCCGCACGTGGTGGATCTCCACGAACCGGCCCGCGGTGCACCCGGGGTAGGCGCAGCCCCGGTCCCGGTCCTCCACCAGCCGGCGGGTCCGTTCCGGGATCGCCCGCCGGGTGCGCCCGACCGAAACCGGTTTCCCGTCCCGATGCCAGGCCACGGCCGCGTCGGCCACACACCCCAACCTTTCCGCGATCCGGACCGCGAGGCTCCCCCGGGCGTTGAGCCATGCCCCCTCGGTATCCAGATGGACCAGGACCCGGTAATGCGCGGCCCGTGCCGGCGAGTGCACACCAGCCAGGGAGCGGGACGCCATCTCGACCAGCGCATCAGCCAGGCCGGCCCGGCTGTCCCCGGCAGTGAATAGGGCGTCCTTGGCTTCCCGGATCGCGTTCTCCACCATCGCCCCGTCGAGCGCATCCAGATCCCCCCGCAGCAGCAGCCGTCCCTCATCCCAGACCAATGAGACCTGGCTCGGCTCCACCGCCCGCCCGGCATCCACCCCACGATCCTCGCCACCCTGACCCTCAGGGCCAGTACCGGGGTCGGGGTCGAAGGCGTGCCGGCCGACGGCCCGGCGTAGCTGGGTGACCGTCATCAGTGGCGCGATCTCACACACCGACTCGGCATACCCGGCCGGCACCCGGACCGCGATCGTGCTGGCCTGGTCCAACGACAACCGTCCCTGATCGACCAGGCCGGTCAACGCCGGCATCCGGGACCGCGACCGGGCCAGCGCGGTTACCTGCGCCGCCGTCGCAGGCGACAAACCCGCCCGCAGCATCAGCCAATGCTCTGGGGACCGGACACCCCCCTGCCCACCCCACGCCTGCGCCTCGATCACCGCAGCGGTCACCTCGGCCAGCTCGGCATACAGCATGTTCAGCTGGCCCGCGATCACTCGAGCCCGCTCCCACAACTGCTCCGGATCGCCGTGACCGGCAACCGCAGACACCATTGCAACGCTCACTACGACACCCCCGCATCGTCGACCCGCACCCCCGTTGGCCCAACCGGACCAACGCACTAATCGTATACTAGTTCGAGTGACAAGTCAACGGCTCACGTGGGTCACACCCGCGCCCTCACCGCAGGCCATCGGCCAGGTCCCGACACCGGTAACCGTCATGGCGTTGTGACTCGCCGCGCTCGCTCACCCGGAATGAAGCTCTGCAGCGCCACCGACCGCCGGACGAGGTCACGCAGGTCGGAAAGAGCAGGCCCGGTCAGACCGGCGGTCCTGGCCTGAACCAGGACGTTGCCGAGTGCCGTCGCTTCCACCGGACCGGCCACGACGCGTCGGCCGGAGCGGTCCGCGATGGCTTGGCACAGCAGACGGTTGCGCGCGCCCCCGCCGACCACATGGACGACTCGTATGGTCTTCTCCGACAAGCGTTCCGCATCGTCCACCGCCCGGGCGTAGGCCTCGGCGAGACTCTCGACGATCGCCCGGACCAACGCGGGACGGCCGGTCGGCGGGGGGAGGTGACGGTCGGCATACCACTGCGTGATCCGGGACGGCAGGTCCCCCGGGGGCAGGAAGCGGGCGTCCTGCACATCGAATGTCGCTGCCACGGAGGGAATCTCGGCCGCCGCGGCGAGCAGGCCAGTCAGATCGTCGGTGCCCCACGCGCGCAGGCTCTCGCTGAGCAGCCACGTCCCCATGACATTGGTGAGAAACCGGATCGTGCCGTCCACCCCTCTCTCGTTGGTGAAATTCGCACCCCGCGCATCGTCACTCAGCACCGGGTGGGCCAACTCGACCCCGACCAGACCCCACGTCCCCAGGGAGATGTATGCCGCGTCCTCGCCTTCCAGCGGAACCCCGACCACCGCGGACGCCGTGTCGTGCGAACCCACGCCCACCAGGGGTATGCCGACCACTCCCGCCCCAGCGGCCATCTCGCCGGAGATCGTGCCCACCCGGTCGCCCGCGTCGACGATATCCGGAAAGATGCGGCGCGGCAGCTCGATTCGGCTGACAACGTCGTCGTCCCAGAGCCCTGAGGTCGCTCCGAGCAGGCCGGTGGTCGAGGCGTTGGTTCGCTCGGCCACGGCCCGTCCGGTCAGCCAGTAGCCGAGGAGATCGGGGATCAGCAGGAACCGATCCGCCTCACGCGCGAGCGGATCGGCGGCGAGTTGATAAAGGGTGGTGAAGGGCAGGAACTGCAGCCCATGACGGCTGAAGAGCTCCGCGTGGTCGAGGCGCTCGTGCACCGCTCGCGGCCCTTCGGCGCAGCGGCGTTCGTCGCGATAATGGAAGGGCTCGCCGAGGAGATCGCCGTCGCGCATCAGGCCGTAATCCACTGCCCAGGAGTCGATTCCGACACTCACCAGGCCCTCCGCACCGACCAGCCCGGTCACGGCCCGCAGCCCGGCCACTACCTGATCCCGCAGCGCGGCGATGTCCCAGTGCAACCCGTCCGCCCGCGGCACCGCCGCGTTGGGGAAGCGCGCCACGGGTGTCAGCCGCACGCCATCCGGACCAATCTCGCCCACCATGACCCTCCCCGACGAGGCACCAAGATCCACGGCCGCGAACCGACCGGACGGGCGCGGCGACAACGGGAGGGGGGCGGGCGGCATACCGCTCACCGGAGGAAGGCCGCAGCCACGCCGGAATCAACCGGGATGTGCATCCCCGTGGTCCGGGTCAGGTCGGGTCCGACCAGGGCGAAAACCGCTGCGGCACAATGCTCCGGCAGCACCTCCTTCTTGAGGATCGTGCGCTGGGCATAGAAGCGGCCGAGGTCCTTCTCGTCCACGCCGTAGACCGCCGCCCGGTTCGCCCCCCACCCCCCGGCGAAGATGCCCGAGCCCTGGACGACGCCATCGGGGTTGATCCCGTTGACGCGGATGCCGTGCTCGCCCAACTCGGCGGCGAGGAGGCGGACCTGATGTGCCTGGTCGGCCTTGACGGCGGAGTAGGCGATATTGTTCGGCCCGGCGAAGACGGAGTTCTTGCTCGAGATAGAGACGATGTCACCGCCCATGCCTTGGTCGATGAGCACGCGGGCGGCGGCGCGGGAGACGAGGAAGGACCCCCGCGCCATGACATCGTGCTGGCGGTCCCAATCCTCGACAGTGGTGTCCAGCAACGACTTCGACAGCGACAGCCCGGCGTTGTTGACGACGAGGTCGAGGCCCCCGAAGGCGAGCACGGCGGCATTCACGGCCGCCTGGACGGCCGCTTCGTCCGAGACGTCCACTGTCACGCCGATCGCCACATCCGGGCCACCGATCTGCGCCGCGGCCGCCTGCGCCTTCTCCAGCGAGAGGTCGGCGATGACGACGCACGCGCCCTCTGCCGCAAGGCGATTCGCGATGGCGCGGCCGATGCCGGAGGCCGCGCCAGTGACGAGCGCGATGCGGGTGGCCAGTGGTTTGGGTTTGGGCAGGCGCCGCAGTTTGGCCTCTTCGAGCGCCCAGTACTCGATCCGGAACTTCTCGCCCTCATCGATCGGGGCATAGGTGGAGATGCCCTCGGCGCCGCGCATGACGTTGATCGCGTTGACATAGAACTCCCCCGCCACCCGCGCAGTCTGCTTGTCCGGCCCGTAGGAGAACATCCCGACCCCCGGGACGAGCACGATCAACGGGTCGGCTCCGCGGATGGCCGGCGAGTCGGGTGTGGCGTGGCGGTCGTAATAGGCCTGGTATGCCGCGCGGTACTCCCCGTGGAGTTCCTTCAGCCGCGCGATCATCGCCTCCGCCGTCGCCGTCGCCGGCGGGTCGAGGACGAGAGGCGTGACCTTGGTCCGCAGGAAGTGGTCAGGCAGACGTGCCCAGGTCGGCCAGACGCGGGTGGGCGGCGCGCGCGAGGAAGTCGAGGACGACATCGGAGTCGGTGTAGTGCCCGACCATCGGCCGGTCGGTGCTCACGAGCCCACGGATCGTCGGGGCGAGCGCCGCCGCCCGCGCGCGTCGCTGCGCACGAGGGAGCGGCTCGTGACCGGCCAGGGGCGCACCGAACGGCTCCGGCCGACTGTGCTCGGCGATATAGGCCGCTGCGGTCTCGATCATCCACAGCGAATTGCGTTCGCACTCAGCCGACGTCGCGCCCCAGGCGGTGATCCCGTGACCACCGAGAATGCAGCCGACGGCCTGCGGATTGGCGTCCTTGATCGCGGCGATGTCGAGACCGAGTTGGAAGCCGGGCCGGCGCCAGGGCACCCAGGCGACGCGGTCGGCATACACCTCGCACGTGAGCGCCTCCCCGTCGGCGGCGGTGGCGAGGGCGATCCCCGCGTCGGGGTGGAGATGGTCGACATGGGCGGCATCGACGAGCCCGTGCATCGCGGTGTCGATGGACGGTGCCGCCCCGCCCTTGCCGTGCAGGCAGTAGTCGAAGGCGGCGACCATCTCGTCTTCCCGCTCCAGCCCTGGATAGACCGCCGCGAGGGCACGCATCCGGTCCAGCCGAAGCACGGCCAGTCCCTGGGAGTGAGCGTGCCGAGGTCGCCACCGGACCCCTGACCCAGAGCAGATCGACGTCCCGCCCGTCACCGGGTCGGTCTGCGTGCCCTTGGCCGAGGCATTGCCCCCGGCGTAGTTGGTGTTGCGCGGATCGGCACCCAACCGGTTGGCCCGGGCGATGAGGTCGGTGACGGCCGGATTGGCTGTGGGAGAGGTCAAGTCGGCAGGGGTGGAGTAGGACGAGGTGGCGTCAGGCATGTGCGGTCTCGCGATTCGGGTCGACGTGGGGCGAGGGAATGGCGGATGGTGCAGGGCCCGGGGCCGCCCCACGCGCCCCACCCAGCCCTGGGTGCCGCCGGCGCGATCGGCGGCAATGCGCTGGAGGTAGCCGGAGTCGGCGAAGGCGCGCATGGGGTCGGCCGGCAGTCCGCGCTCCTCGCGCCAGGCGGCCAGCGCGGGCCGGACATCGGCATAGAACGCGTCCATGACGACCGCGTTCGCCGTCAATACGTCATTGGCAGCCTGGGCGGCGGCGAGCGCGGTGCGGTCGATCAGCAGCGCCCGGGCGGTCATCTCCTGGACGTTGAGCACCGAGCGGATCTGACCGGGGATCTTGGCCTCGATGTTGTGGCACTGGTCGAGCATGAGCGCCACGCCCGAACCGGCGTCGAGGCCACCGCCGCGGATGACCTCGGCCATGATGCGGAACAACTGGAACGGATCGGCCGCCCCGACGATGAGGTCGTCATCGGCATAGAAGCGGCTGTTGAAGTCGAACGAGCCGAGCTTGCCCAGCCGCAGGAGCGTGGCGACGATCTGCTCGATATTCGTTCCGGGAGCGTGGTGTCCGGGTGTCCAGACAGACCACGGCGCGCTCGCCGAGCGCGGCGACCTGGGCGTATGCCGTGCCCCAGTCCGGCACGTCGGTGGCATAGAAGGCGGGCTCGAAGAACTTGTACTCCAAAACCAGCCGCTGCCCGGGATCGAGCGCGTCATAGATCGTCCGCAAGGACGCCGCGAGGGAGTCCTGGCGCTGGCGGAGGTCGGTCTGCCCCGGGTAGTTCGATCCGTCGGCGAGCCAGATCTTCAGATCCGTCGAGCCGGTCTCACGCATGATCGCGATGCACTCGATGTGGTGGTCGACGGCCCGCTGCCGAACTCCCTCGTCGGCCGCGGTCAGGGAGCCGAACTTGAACGCCTCGTCCTGAAGGTGTTGGAGTTGATCGTGCCGAGGCGGACGCCGAGGTCGGCGGCATCTGACCGCAGCGCCCCGTAGTCGTCCACCCGGTCCCACGGAATGTGCAGAGCCACGCTCGGGGGGCCAGCCCGGTCACCGCATGCACCTGAGCGGCATCGGCGATCTTCTCCCCGCACCGTGCGCGGCGTCCCGGGCGTGCCGAAGACCCGGAACCGGGTGCCGGAGTGCAACGCCCGACGACGGCACCTCGATCGCGAGCCGGTCGAGGACATCAAGGGCGGCGGGCGTGAGGGTGGGGATCATTGACACACCCGACGAGTTATTGAATCGTTTCCCTCGTTGAACGATAAGGCCGTATGCCGCGCTCGTCAACCCACCGTGGAAGCGCGGACCACCAGCGCGGGCTCGAAACTCACGTGCTCGTGCACGTGCCCGGGCCCCTCGTCCTCCTCACGCAGCAGCAGCCGCGCCGCGGCCCGGCCGAGCTCCAGGCGCGGCTGGACCACGGACGTCAGCGGGACCGCCGCCGCGGCCGCGAACTCGATGTCGTCGTAGCCGACGATCGCCACGTCCGCGGGCACTCGCAAGCCCTGACCGATCACCTGCTGCAGCACCCCGAGAGCCAGAAGATCGTTGCCGCACACCACGGCCCGTGGACGCGTCGCCGCGGCAGCGCGACCAGGCGGCCGCCGCCGAGCGACCGTCGGCGAAGCGCCGCATGCCCTCGGTGTGCAGGACGACACCGTGGTCCTCGTCCATCCCCGCGCGAGGCCAGCGCGCGACGAACCCCGGCCAGCCGATCAACCGACTGCGGGAGGCGGCGGGAGTCACCGGCATACGCGATCCGCTTCGTGCCCGAGATCGAGCAGATGCCTGGCCGCCAACCACCGCCCAGCACGTCGTCGACCCCGACGCTGCACCACCAGTCCTCCTGGCTCGCCGGCGCGGTCGACCGGACGACCGGGACGCCACGCTCGGCCAGCGACGGCGGGCGCCGGTTCCCGCTGTCGACCGGCGTGATGCACACACCGCGGACGCGTTGTTCGGAGGAATTGCTCGAGGAACTGGTCCCCTCGATCCGCGTCCTGATGGCTGTCGGCGAGGAAGAGCACGAGGCCTTCCGCGCGGGCACCCTTCGTCGATCCCGCGTGCCACGTCCGCCGAAAACGGATTCGCCGCGTCGAGGACGACTAGCCGATCATCCGGCTGCGGCCCGCCCCGCAACTGGCGAGCCGAGTCGTTGCGGATGAACCCGAGCTGGGCGATCGCTCCTCGACCGCTCGCGGGTCTGCGGGCGCACCCCCGGTGGGACGGTTGAGGACATTGCTCACCGTGCCGACCGACACTCCGGCCAGCTTGGCGACGTCCTTGACACTCACCGCCATCCGCCGCTCACCTCCCGGCGGTCAGTATGCCGCCGCGCGCCCCCGGGCGAGCACCGATCCCGGATCGGCGAGCAGTCCTTCCAGGGGGACGTATGCCGCGCCCGTCGCCGCCGGCGAGATGTCGCTGGAGCCGACCAGCACGACCGGCGGGACCCAGCGGCTGGCCAGGACCCGCTCCGCCAGACCCGACTGCACCCGGTCCGCGAGCGCCGCGCCCAGATCGGCGAGGTGGCCGCCGAGGACGACGGTCGGCACGTCCAGGACATTGACGACGCCACCCAAAGCGACGGCGAGCGCCCGGGCCGCCTCTCGATCGCGGTCACGGCGCGGTGCTCACGTCCCATCGCCGCGGCGAGGGCCGCCGAGCGGCGAGTCGACCGGCAGTCCCGCCCGGGCGAGCAGAGCCGAGCGGCGACATACGTCTCAAGGCAGCCGGTGGATCCGCACGCCGGGCAGCGCGGACCGTCCGCGGTGACCGGGACGCGGCCGACCTCGCCGGCCCACCCCGTGCCGGCCGCGCAGGACCTGGCCGTCGACGACGATCGCCCCACCGACGCCCACCTCGCCGGAGAGATAGACGAAGTCGCCGATGGCCGCGGGCCGTCGGGCGCGTGGCGCGCGGCGGTGAGCGCGGCGAAGTTTGCCTCGTTGTCGATCACCAGCGGCAGTCCCCCAAGCGCCCATCGACGATGGCGCGGATGTCGACTTCTGCCAGCCGAGGTTGGGCGCACGCAAGAGCTGGCCGTCGGCCCCGACGCAGGCCGGGCAGCGCCAGGCCGGCACCGACGACCTCGCGGCCATCCGCGCTGCTCGAACCACCCCCGGCCCAGTGAGGAGTTGGGGGAGAAACGGTGTCCGGATCGGAATCGGTGAAATCCCCATCGATCACGGACTCGCTCACGAGGGTGCCCGCCAGGTCGACCACACGGGCGGTCAGGCGCCGGACGTTGACCTGGAGGCCGAGGGCGGCATACCGATGTCCTGTCGGCAGGAGCGGGATCGACGGGCGGCCCGGGCCTGGCTGGGCGCGGCCGGGCCCTCGACGAGACAACCCGGCCCGACGAGGTCGTCGACCAGCCGGCCCACCGTCGCCCGGCTGACCGAGGTGACGTCGGCGAGTTCGGCCCGCGAGCGCGGCTCGGGGGCGGCATACGCCGCAGCGGTGACGAGCGCGAGGTTCGCGGCGCGCATGGCGTCGCGGTCCCCCGGGCGGCGGGGCGGCGCGACAGACACCCCTTGACTGTAGTCGCCCGACCCAATATATTTTGTCACGAAATCAATTCACCGCCCAGGAGGCAGCGATGGTGCGTTCACCCGAGAAGTCGGACAAGTTCTCCCTTCGGACTCTGGACGGTGGGGGTGGACCGGCACCGACCCGTTCGGTGTCTCGACCCGGCCCGCGCTCGACCCGTGGGGTATGCCGCGAAGCTCGCCGAGGTCGGCGCGTGGGGGTCACCTTCCACGACAACGACGTCTATCCCTTCGACGCCTCCGACGCCGACCGGGAGCGCATCCTGCGGCAGTTCGGACGCCGTCGACGCCGCGGGCCTGACCCATCAGATGGTCACGACCAACACCTTCTCCCACCCCGTCTTCAAGGACGGCGGCCTGACCAGCAACGACCGTGCGGTGCGCCGCTTCGGCCTCCGCAAGATCCTTCGCGCCGTCGACCTGCCGAGGGAGTTGGGCGCCGAGACATTCCGTCATGTGGGGTGGGCGCGAGGGCGCGGAATACGACGGGTCCGGGGATCTGCGTGCGCGCATTCGACCGCTACAAGGAGGGCCTCGACACCGTCGCCGGTTATGTCAAGGACAAGGGCTATGGCCTGCGAATCGCGTTGGAGCCCAAGCCCAACGAGCCCCGCGGTGACATCTTCCTCCCGACCGTCGGGCACGCGCTCGCCCTCATCGCCGAGCTCGAGCACGGCGACATCGTCGGGCTCAACCCCGAGGTCGGCCACGAAAGCAGATGGCCAACCTCAACTACACCCACCAGCTCGCCCAGGCCCTGTGGAGCGGCAAGCTCTTCCACATCGACCTCAACGGCCAGCGTGGCCTGAAATACGACCAGGACCTCGTCTTCGGCCACGGCGATCTGCTATCGGCCTTCTTCACGGTCGACCTGCTGGAGAACGGGATTCGCCGGCAATCCCGACGCTCCCCGCTAGTGTCGGGCCGAAGCACTTCGACTACAAGCCGTCGCGGACCGAGCACATGGAAGGCGTCTGGGAGTCGGCCAAGGCGCATGCAGACCTATCTCCTCTTGGCCGAGAAGGCCCAGGCCCCTTCCAGGCCGACCCCCGCGTCGTCGAGGCCCCTCGAGTACTCCGGGGTCACGACCTGAAGCAGCCGACCCTGGATGACGGGGGAGAGTCTCGCCGACTTCCCTGGCGACCGACGACGGCTTCAACGCCGAGAAGGCCGCCGAACGGGACTTCGGCTTCGTCCGGCTCAACCAGCTCGCCGTCGAGCACCTCGTCGGCTGACGCCGGCGTCATGGAGGCCGGTGTGACCGACACCGAGTTCACCCAGGATCCCGGGCCAGGCCGATCCCGGTTCGGCGCGGCGTATTACCTGGAGTATCAGCGCCGACCCGATCTCGCCGAGGACCTGCGCCTCATTGGCGGCGGCGGGCTTCGACGTCATCCGCGTGGGTGAGTCGGTCTGGTCCACCTGGGAGCCCGGAGGACGGCCGCTTCGAAACCGACTGGCTCGAGCCGTCCTCGATGCCGCGCATGCCCACGGGATCGGGGCCATCCTCGGCACGCCGACCTATGCGCTCCCGATGTGGTTGGCTCGCCGGCACCCCGAGGTCGCCGGCGGAGTCCGCCACCGGGCAGCGCATCGGCTGGGGTGGCCGCCAGGAGATGGACTTCACGCATCCGACCTATCGCTGGTATGCCGAGCGCATCATTCGCGTTGTCGTGGAGCGCTATCGGGACCACCCGGCGATCATCGGCTATCAGGTCGACAATGAGCCGGGGCTGCGCCTGCTGCAATAACGAGGGCATCTTCCAGCGGTTCGTCGACTCGCTCCGAACTCGCTATGGCGACGTCGAGAACCCTCAACCGCGAGTGGGGTTTGACCTACTGGTCGCACCGCCTCTCCACCTGGGCCGACCTGCGCTGGCGGCCCGACGGAAACCAACAGCCGCAATACGACTCGCGTGGCGACGCTTCCAGGCCGACCTGGTGACCGAGTTCATCGGCTGGCAGGCCGACCTTGTGCGCGATCTGAGCCGGGACGGTCAGTTCGATACCACCTGCGTGTCGATGGAGCAGTCAAGGCGGTCGGGAGGATGTCGACCTCGGCGCCCAGCTGGACATCCTGTCCGGCAACGCCTATTACGACATGGGCGACTCTTGACCAACCCCAGCCCCGTCCCCTGCCGCACCGGTCCGATGGCTGATCGTCCGCGGTCCCTGGCGGTCACCCACCTCGCCGACCTCATGGTCGAGCCGGCAGGCACCCTTCCTCGTCACCGAGACCAATGCCGGATCGATCGGCAACTCGGCAACGGCAATGTCCCCTATCCCGGGCGGTGGCGCCAGGCCGCATGGCTGCTGGTCTCCCGCGGTGCCCGGATGGTGTCGTACTGGCACTGGAACACCCTTCCCTATGGCGCCGAGACCCACTGGGTCGGCGTGCTCCCCACAGTGGCCTACCCGGTGGGGTGTGTGCCGAACTCGCCTCCCTCGGAGCCGATCTCACCAAGGCGGGGCCGCCTTCGCGGGTGCCGAGCCGGAGTTCGACATCGCCGTCCTCTGGGATTGCGACAGCAAGTTTCGCCTTGACGACCCAGGGTCCGCTCAGGCGCCCGGCGGGACGGTCGACCCCGACTCCTACCGCCGGATCGTCCAGCCGTTCTGCCGGGGGATCACCGAGACCGGCCGCCAACAGCGCCTGGTGCGGGCCCAACACCTGCTTCGTCGCGTGGCGGGACCCTGTCGCCGCAGGGAGGCGGCCGCGGCTTATCCGGTGCTCCTCCTCGCCGGGCTCTATCTCACCGCGCCCGACGACCTCACCTTCCTCGAGGCCTATGCCGCCGCCGGTGGTCACCTCGTCCTCGGTCCCCGGACGGCGTATGCCGACCGCGAGGGGGCCGGCCGTGGCCGATCCTGCTCCGCCCACCTTCATCGGGCCGCCCGTGCGTGGTATGCCGAGTCGGCCACCTCGCGCGCCCGGTTGCCGTTGTCGCGCAGGACTTCTGTGTCGCGAACGACTTCTCCGGGGGCTGTGACCGACTACGCCGAACTGCTGGTGGTGGGGCCGCCCACCGCCCCGGCGGTCCCAGCACGACTACCGAGGGCGCGCAGGTGCTCGCCCGACTCGACCACCCGCACTACGGGACCTTCGCGGCGATGACCACCGCGCCCCACGGCGCGGGCCGGGTGACGCTGGTGGGCGGCATACCGGATGAGGACCTGCGCGGTCCCTGGCGCGCTGGCTCGCGCCACCGGATCTCCTGGGTGGCCCGGGCTGCCCCCGGCGGTGACGGACATGACGTCGTCGCACCCCGGACGGCCGACAGGTCCACGTCCTCCGCCAACTGGTCGTGGTTGCCGACGACCGTGAGCGCGTAACCACGCCCCCTTCGACGACCTCCTCGGCGGCATGGCGATCGCCCCGGGTGACCCGATCCGACTGGGCCCGTGGGATGTTCGCGTCCTGCTAGCCGGCTGAGGAGCACTGATGAGCGGGACCGGACTCGAGCAAGTTCGTCGTTGGAATCGACTTCGGACGCTTTCTGGGCGCGCCCTCGTCGTCCGCGTGCGGGACGGCAGCAGATGGGCAGCGCCGTTCTCGATTCTACCCCATGGTAGTCATCGACACCCATCTTCCCGGCAGTTCGACCCAGCTTCCCCCGACTGGGCGCTCCAGGTCCCCGACGACTACCTCCGAGGTGCTCCGGCGGGCCGTCCCGGCGGCGGTCACGCAGGCCGGCATCGACCGTCCGATGTCATCGGCATCGCCACGCATTCACCGCCTGCACGATGGTCCCCGGTGCTTGAGGACGGCACGCCCCTGAACGAGGTCGCCGGCTTCGCGCTCGACCCGCACGCCTATGTCAAACTCTGGAAACACCATGCGGCGCAAGGGCAAGCCGACCGGATCACCGCGCTGGCCGCGGCCCGCGGAGAGCCCTGGCTGGCGCGCTACGGCGGCCTCATCTCCAGCGAGTGGAGTTCGCCAAGGGCCTGCAACTGCTGGAGGACGCACCGGCGACCTATGCGGCGAGATGTGGAAGTTCGTCGAGGCCGCCGACTGGATCGTCTGGCGGCTCGGCGGCCACTGTGTCCGCAATGCCTGCACCGCCGGATACAAGGGGGATCTATCAGGACGGGCCTACCCGTCCCGGGACCATTCCTCGCCGCGCTCAACCCCGGCTTCGTCGACTCCTGTCGACGCCAAACTCGCCCACCACATCGGCGAACCCGGTTCCGTCGCAGGGCATCTCTCACCGACGAGGCCAGCGGCTGGACCGGACTGCCGGTCGGCATCCCGGTCGCGGTCGGCAATGTCGACGCGCACGTGAGCGCCGGCGGCGGCAGTCACCATCCAGGGGCGATGGTGGCCATCATGGGCACCTCGACCTGTCACGTCATGTCCGGGTCGACGCTGGCCGAGGTGCCGGGCATGTGCGGGGTGGTCGACGGCGGGATCGTCCCCGGTCTCATGGGCTGTGAGGCCGGCCAGTCCGGGGTCGGCGACATCTTCGGCTGGTTCACCGAGCGGCCGTGCCGGGGGAGTGTGCCGCCGCTGCCAGCGAGCGCGGCCTGTCGCTTCACGAGCACCCCACCGAACTCGCTGCGGCCCAACCGATCGGCGCCCACGGCCTGATCGCCCTCGACTGGTGGAGCGGCAATCGCTCGGTCCTGGTCGACCACGCTCTGTCGGGGCTGATTGTCGGACTCACCCTGGCGACCCGCGCCGAGGACATCTATCGGGCGCTGCTGGAGTCAACGGCACGGCGCCCGGATGATCGTCGACACCTTCAACGACTCGGGGTCCCGGTCACCGAGTTCGTCGTCGCCGGCCCGTTGGCCAAGAACCCGCTGCTGATGCAGATCTATGCCGATGTCCTAAACCTCCCGCTCTCCGTGGTCACCTCCACCCCAGGGCCGGCGCTCGGTTCGGCGATCCACGCCGCGGTCGCCGCGGGCGCCTATCCTGCTATCCCGCGCGCTGCCGCGGCCATGGGCGGGCGCGACGTCGGGGCCTACCAGCCGATCCCGGACAATGTCGCGCGCTATGCCGCGCCTATGCCGAATACCGCGCTCTCCATGACCATTTCGGTCGGGGCGGCACCGAGGTCATGCGGCGGCTGAAGGCGATCCGCAAGGGCGGCCCGCGGGTGAGCGGGTCGGCATACTTCGGCGAGCGCCGCGACGTCGAGAGGGTGCGCGGCGGTGGACCGGTTGAGGTCGAGGTCGCGGCCTGCCGCACCTCCCCCAACGGCTTGGCGTTGGACGGCCGGGTCCGGGAGTGCCGGTGCCGGCGGCCTGGTCATAGGCCGTCGGGGTGTGTACCGGTGAGTTGACCCCGACGCTAAGTGAGCCGATTTCGACGGCAATCTCATCGGGGGACCACAACCCGAGCAGTGACGCGGCGGCGCACGCCTGCGTCTACCGGCATCTGCCGGACATCAGAGGTGGTCCACGGCATTCGACACCATGCGACGGCCTGGGGCCGCGCGCCGGGAACCGATCCCTGTGTCCTGACGATGATCGCCGACGAATTCGGCGGCGTATCCAGTCGACCATTCGCGCTCATCAGCGACGACTCGATCAGCCGTGGCCTGGTGGGACCTGCCCACCCGGTCCACGGCAGTCCTCATGGCCAGAGCCCGTTCCTGGTCAAAACCCCATGCTCGAAGACGTCGCCGACGGTCCACCTCGCGCCGGCTGGCGAGCCCCGCCGCTGGCCGAGCGCGACATCGACCGGCTCTACGACCGCTATCAGAACGTCTATGGCCAGCCAGGCCACCCCCCCCCCAAAGGCCGCATGGGCGGCAGATGACGACGGATGCTCCGACCACCGTGTCCGCAGAAGCAGATCTGGTTCCTCGCCGGGGTCGCAAGGGCTTTATGGTCCGGAGGTCGGACCAGGTCCGCGACCAGTCGCGGAGCATCTCCGACGCGCTCGCCGCGGCCCCCCGGATCTGCGCGCCGATATCATCGCGAAGCCGGTGCTGACCGATGCCGACGGGATTCGCCGGGCCATGATCGACGCTAGCAGCGACGACCGTGTCATCGGGTCTGTCGCGTGGATGCCCACCTTCTCGCCGGCGAAGATGTGGATCGGCGGGCTGGAGCGCTCTGACCAAGCCCTCCCACCTCCACACCCAGGTCAACCGCGACCTGCCCTGGGCCCACCATCGACATGGACTTCATGAATCTCAACCAGGCCGCCCATGGGGTGACCGGAGTTCAGGTTCGTCCAGACGCGGATGCGGGTGCCGCGCAAGACGATCGTCGGCCACACCTGCGACCCGCCGTCCTCGCGAGGATCGCGGCGTGGTCGGGGTGGCCGCGGCATACGACGATCTGCGGCACCTGCGACTGGCGCGCTTTTCGGCGACAACATGCGCGGGGTCGCCGTCACCGAAGGGGATAAGGTCGAGGCTCAGATCCGGTTCGGCGTGTCGGTGGACGCCTTCGGCGTCAACGACCTCGTCGCGCGGGTCGACGCGGTGGAGGACGCGGCCGTCGACGATCCTGGTCACCCGTTACACCGACCTGTATGCCGTTGTCCCCGAGCCGCGTCCGGGTTCCCGACACGAGTCCCTGCGCTACCATGCCGCCCGCATCGAAGCGGGCCTGCGGGGTTTCCTCGAGGACGGCGGGTATGGCGCGTTCACGACGAACTTCCGGGATCTCGGCGGGCTGCGCCAGCTTCCCGGCCTTGCCGTTTCAACGGCTCATGGCGGCGACGGCTACGGATTCGGCGGCGAGGGCGACTGGAAGACCTCGGTCATGGTCCGCACTCTCAAGACCATGGGGGCCGGACGCCCCGGCGGGACCTCCTCCATGGAGTGACTAC
>JADJEA010000009.1 GCA_016702415.1 Nostocoides sp. | reverse complement strand
GCGCCGGGACTCTGGACCGCGTCGGCGCCTCTCTCGACTGAACCCGGTGCCTCGCGGACGGGGAAGTGGCCTGAGACCGTCAGCGTTCCGGGCGCCGGGGTGGCGATCGCTCGCGTGCCACCAGGCACCCCGCCGCAGGCAGCCCCCGCAAGGTGGCAGGGGAACCCAGTCGCGCGGCGCAGGGCGACCCGCGACGTTCAAGGCGTACCACGGCCAGATGAAGAAGAGGCCGGCGATCTCGAGGTCGGCGTCGGCCGCCAGGTTCCCGGCCTCGACCGCCGGGAGGAGGATGCCCGCGCAGTCGCCCGCCGCGGCCCCGGTAAACTCCCGGTAGTTCGCCCGCACCCTGGCTCAACCGCATCGGAGAGCATCAGCCCGGCGAGCGGAAGCGCGTAAGCGGCGGTGATGCAATGGGCGAAGTTCTCGAGCTCGACCAGGTCGTCCTGCGGATTCCCGTGACAAGGCGGAGCAAACGCCTCTGCGAGCCGGGCAACCGCGTCGCGACGACCAGAGCCGACTTGTCCTTCCAGCGTCGGTACCCCGCGGGCCGGTGGTGCGCCAAGCGACTCGGCCACAGCAGCGAGGAGAACGCGCCAGCATACCCCTTGGTGCCGAGTTCGCTCAGAGCAGCGTCGAGCACGCATGCGTCGATCGTCGTGTCGCCCGGGGCGGCCCGCGACGGCAGGCGACGGCTGCGTCGAACCGACCAGGATGCGTGACGGCACTGGCGTGCCGGTCGCGCGTCCTGGCTACTCTGGTTCCATTTGCGTTCCGCCGCAACGTAAAGGACACAGGCGTGAACTCCAACGATGCAGCGACAACACCCCGGAGTCGCCGCCGCGCCGCGCGCCATCATCGACTCCCTCGGCCGGTGACCGCTGTCAGTCCCTCCATCTGATAGTGCTCGGTCCCGAATGTTGGGTCGGCAGTGGCCGCGGCGCGCTGCGCGCTGGGCACCGGGTGACCTTCGCCGAATCCCGACCGCGCTGGGAGAGCGGCGGCTCGGGTGCGCTCGACCGCGGCACTGGAGGGCGCGATCGTCCGCGGAGCCCCGGCTGCCGTCGGGGGAGCCGACCGTCTGTCTGGTCGCCTTGCCCTTCGCCGCCCTCGACAGCGCGCCCCGCCGCTGGCCGACCGGCCAGCTATCCGCGCCGTCATCGATGCGACCAATCCGGTCGGGCCGGGCCTGCGGCACGCGCTCGGCGAGCCTCGGAGCCGAACGGGTGGCCGGGCTCCTCCCGGGCGCCCATCGTCAAGGCCCTCAACGTCTACGGAAGCCGAGAACCTCGAGCGGCATCGCAACCGCTCCTGGCGCTGCCTGGCGCTCATGCCGTATCCCGGTGACGACCCCGCAGCCAAGGCCGCCGTCGCAGCATTCTCACCAGTCTCGGCGGGAGCCGCTCGACGTTGGGCGGTAGTCGGCCGCCCTCGACCTCGAGCACCTGGCTCTTCTGTGGATCCGGATGGTCCGGATGGGCGGCGTGGACGGGCACCTCGTTGGTCGGCCCTCCGGTGGACACCGTGACCGGGGTCCTGCGCCGCGCGGTCTGCACGACCACTCGGTGCACGGCGCGTCCAACCGACGCCGCTGGAGTTGCTCTTCGACCTCTGCTTCGTCGTCGCCGTGGCATTCCTTGCCGCGGAACTGCACCACGGCATCGCGGCCGGGCACCCCCTTGCCGCGATCACGGCATACGCCCTGCTCTTCATCCCGATCTGGTGGGCGTGGATGAGCTACACCTGGTTCGCCACCGCCTTCTCGCACGACGACCCGCTCACCCGAGTGCGGACCTTCGCGCAGATGGGTGGCGTGCTGGCGCTAGCCGGGCGATCCCATCGGCGAGCCGGGGCGAGCTGGTGCCGTTCGCCATCGCGTATGCCGTGATGCGGCTTCCGCTCGTCCTGGCCTGGCTGCGCTCGGCCTGTGCCGACCCGCCACACCGGGCCTGCACTCACGTATGCCGTGGGCTCCGTTGTCGCACAAGCGCTCTGGGTGATCGGGTGCGGTGGCGGGAGGGGTACTCGGCATGATGATCTTCCGTGATCGCGCTCGCGGTCGAGCTGGCCACACCGGTGCTCGCCGTCCGCCGCTCCCCTGACCGTGTCTTCCCACCCGGGCCACATCGCCGAGCGGTACGGACTGTTCACAATCATCGTGCTCGGCGAGACGATCCTGGCGGTGGCATCGGCCTGGTCGAGGTGGTCGAGGGAGGACTCGTCGCTGCGGATGCTCTCAGGGTGGTGGTCGCCGCCCTGGTAATCGCGGCGGCCTCTGGTGGGCCTGCGGCATTAGGTGCTGAGCACGGAAGCGCTGGTGCGCAACCGCAGCGGCGTTCCTCTGGGGTTACGGGCACTACAGGCGGTGTTCGCCGCCATCGCGGCAGTCGGGGCGGGGGGTGCGGCGCAGGTCGATGTGGTCTGCTTCGACGGTCGACGGGGTCGGGGCGAGTGGGACGGTCGTTGTCGCCCTCGCCTCGGCGGTAGCCCTGCTCGCGCTGGCCGCGATGGTGCGTGCGGCGGAGGGTGGTCGCAGTGTCTGGCACCTTGTCGGGCCGGCGTGGTGCCCTGGTCGTGGCGGCGGCAGCGGTGCCGCTGTATCGGTCCGGTGGCGACTGCGCCCCTGATCGCTCTCCTGGTATGCACCTGGGCGTTTACGGAGGGGCGTCGGCCGGACCGGGCGCTGGCCTGCTCGAAGTCGTTGCGCACGACGAGCCTGACATGATGATCCTTCTCGTGCGGTTATTGCAATATTCGCATAAAAGTGCTCGCACTCGCGTGACGTGGGTTCGTCGCAAGCAGGGCTCCTGGCGAAGTCGTCGGTGGTCCTGGGGCGACAGCCCCGCATCCGAACGCACGGAGAAGGAACCATCGAGCAGCACCGGCACCGCCCACGCCAGCACCCTCACCGAGCAAAACACGGCCCGGGTGCGGTCACCAGGCCGTGAGCACGGCGACCACGTCGACTACGCACACGGCACCCACCGGCATGCCCTGCACGGCGATCACTACCACGAGCATGAGGCCCACGCTGAGCACACAGTCGCGGAGCACGCGCACGGTCCGAGTGCGGCCAGTAGGGCCGTCGAGCACGGCAATCATCTGGACTACGTCCATGACGGCCACCGGCACGCGGCCCACGAGGACCACTACGACGAGCACTGAGACCTCGCGGGTGAGCCCTGCAGGAGAGTTCGTGACTAGGCCGTGCTGAGCGCGCCGAGTATGCGCGGATTACTATACCTGCATATGCCTGTTTGACTCCCGGGGCATGGATACGGGATGAGGCGGCGGCACTGCGGCGGACCTCTTCCGCGCCCCTCGGTCACCCCTTGCGGGTCGTCATGCTCTCCCCAGCTCGCCGAGGGGACCTGTCGGCGTCTCTGAGCTCCAGGCTCGCACCGAGCCCCGCAACCCCTCGTGTCCCAGCACCTGCGCGTCCTGGTCTGGGCGGGCTGGTCCATTCCGAGCGGGCGGGTCATGCCGTGGTCTACCGCATCGCCGATGACCACGTCGCCCACGTCGTGCGGACGCTGTCGAGCACGTCCGTGGACTCGGACCGGCGGGTCACCCTGACGGGCCTTGAATCGCGGGTTGAGGCGGTTGATGACGGAGGTCTTGCCCCGGCGACGGACGACCTGGGAGCCGGGGACCTTCTTGAGGGAGCGGATGCTGGCGCGCACCTTCAGGGGAGGACGACCACCTTGCCCTCGGCTCGCGGCCCAGCGACGAGAGCCGCGCGCTCGCCCGCCTCGCCCTCGGCGCCTCCCTCCGGGACGCCTCACCCACCCCGGCTGGTCAACCGCGACGTCGTCGACGGCCGACCTCGTGCTGCCTACCCGCTTCGGGCTGTCCCGGATCCGCTTGCGCGAGATGGCCCACCGCGGCGAGCTCCCAGGAGTGACCACGAGCTCGTGGTGACGGGGTGGCTGAGCCACAACGGCTGCACCACAACGCCTCTCGGTCATCGGGTTGTCCTGATGGCCGAGGAGGCGTTTCTGCTGGGAGCGGCTAAGGCCGCTTGGGTCAGTGGCCGTGTCCGCCGGCAAGCACGTTGGCAGGGGTGACCGCGAGGGTGACGCGGCGGAGGATCTTCCCGGTCTCGAGGTCGACCAAGGTGACGGTCCGGCCGCGGGGTCGGTGACATAGGCACGGTGTCCGTCGATGCTCATCACCGGACGCGCCACCGTGTAGTCAGTGGGCTTGCTCCAGGCCGGGATGACCGACAGGGGCTCAGCGACCTCGCCGGTCAACGGGTTGATCCGGTGCAGCGCGCCATCGGTCCCCAGGACGACAACCTGACCCTCGTCATCGCGGCCGAAGGAGCCATAGTCCATGCCGAGCTCGACCAGGCGGGTCGTCATCGTCTGGGTGTCGGCCAGCACGATGGACGTCGCGGTGAAGTTCCCCGCCAGGATCGGCGAGTCCTCGCTGCCCGCGAGGGTCGAGACGCGACCCTCGACGCCGGCCGGCTCGGCGATCTTGCTCGCTGCACCGCTGCGGTAGACGAAGATGCCGTCGTCGCAGCCGAAGGCGACCACGCCACCCTTGGCGTGGCCCTCGCCGTGCAACCCGGGGCAGGTGTCCCAGCGAGCGGCGACCGTGCCGTTCTCCCGGATCCGCGCGACACCGATCCGCGCGGTGCTGCCGGCGGCCGGGACGCTGGTCAGGAAGCCCTTCGCCATCGGCACGGTCACACCGTGGTGTGCGGGATAGGGCGCCATCGCGCGCACGGGCAGCGCCGCGGCGCTCAGGTCAGCGTCCGCCACCACCTGGATCACTCCGGTGCCGTCGTCGAAGACCGCGGTGCGGCCGTGCTCCCCCACGACGTGTCCGGGGGTGACGCCGGCCAGGACGCCCCGCTCGATGTGGGGCTGCGTGGCTCGCGCGTCAGCGGTGGCAGCTCCGGTGTCCAGGATCTGGACCATCCCCTTACCCGAGGGGGTGAGGAAGACGTGGCGGCCATCTCCAGCGGCAGACAGGCCGGGACGGGCGGCCATCGGGATGGTGTCGATGACCGAGAGGCGGTTGGCGTCCAGGACCAGTGCGGCCTGGTCGCTGGCGACGACGATCCGGCTGACCGCGGCGGCGGTGGTGGTGGACGGGGTGCTAGGGGTGCTGACAGCGGCCAACGAGGTGGGCGCGAAGAGCGCCGTGGCGACGCCATGGCTGCGAGGAGTCGACGGGTGGTCCGAGACGAGTGCGCTCATGTCGTCCACCTAATGCGAATGATTCTCATCCTCAAGTGGTGGATGCGGCTGCCGAGCCTTGCAGGTCACCTCAGCGCAGCGCGACTCGCCTCGCGGTCAGCCAGAGACGAAGGCGCATACGGCGGTCGCAGTGAGTGGCCACAGCAGCCACACCTCGGGCCATGGGCGACTGGCGACTCCCTCCACCATCCGCCCGAGACCGACGCGTGTCAGCAGCACCACGGTGAGCCCGCCGACGGTCAGACTGACCCCCGCGATGAGCCACCACACCCCCGAGGACCCCCACCGCACCAACACGGCTCCGAGGACCGCGCCCAGACCACTCATCGCGAGGAGGACTGCCGTGACGATGGCGAACTGCCCCAGCGGGGTCGCGGCGTCCAGGACGGGGGTGCGGAAGAACCGACGTCCATCCCCCATCCCCCGGTCCTGGCCTCCACCGCTCCGAGGGACACCACGAGGAATCCAGCTGCTGCCGCCTGCAGGAGGACGAAGAGCCCCATCCCAGCGACGAAGCCGCGGCGAGTGCCGCTCTGCCCGATCACGAAGGGGAGCACCTGAGTCCAGGCCTGCTGGTTGGCGACCACCGAGGTGAGGAAGAGTGAGAGCAGCCCACCGCTCTGCCGGACCACAACCGGACTGTCGCCGGCCGCCGCGAAAAAGGCCAGGTTCACCGCGAAGCTGATGGCGAGGATCAGCCATGGCCACAGCGTGGCGAGTCCGCCGCGGACCAGGATGCGCAGCATGGTGACTGCCTCACTCACCTTCTCACCCCCATTGTGTGGTGGTCAGGGGCTGTCCGCTGTGCCGACCCCGGAGCCCCTGGATGGTCCGGACGACAGGGCGAGGACAGCCTCTTGGAAGGGCAGGTGCGCGACCCGCAACCCTCGTGCGGCGGCCTCATCGGCGCGGGCTCCCCGCACGATCGCCCGGGTGAGCCCACCAAGGTCGGCGCGGGAGAGCACGGTGAGCCGAGCGGCATACTCATCGAGGAGGACGCTGGGACCGGTGAGCTCCAAGATGCCGTCTCGTACGCTCTCGGTCGCAGCGTCGAGGACCACGCGACCGTGGGCGATGACGACGACATGGTCGAGGAGGTGGGCGACCTCATCGATGAGGTGGGACGAGAGGATCACGGTGCGGGGATGGGCAACGAACTCCTCCAGCAGCCGGTCATAGAACTGCCGGCGGGCCACTGCGTCGAGACCGACATAGGGCTCGTCCAGCACGGTCACCGGCGCCCGGGACGCCAGTGCCACGACGACCCCGAGGGCGCTGCGCTGCCCCCGGGACAGCTGGCTCACCTTCTGTTGGCGCCGCAGGTCGAACAGGTCGACGAGGTCGTGGGCCGTGGAGATGTCCCACTGGGGATGCAGCAACCCCGCGCAGGTGAGCACGGTGCTCACGCGAAACGACTTGGGGTAGGGCTGACTTTCGGTGACGGCACACACCTGGGAGAGAACGGCCCGGTCCTCATAGGGGTTCTTGCCGTGCACCGTGACCGAGCCTAATCGCGCGCGGGCGCGCCCCGAAACGAGTTCGAGCAGGGTGGACTTTCCGGCACCATTGCGTCCGACCAGTCCGGTGATTCGGCGCTCGCCGAAGCTGACCGACACGTGGTCCAGGGCGGTGACATCGCCGAAGCGCTGCGTTACCTCGGTGAGGGAGACGGCGTCCACGCTGCCTCCTTTCGGGTCGCGGTGAGGCTGGCGCTCACGAGCTCGAGCACGCGATCGGGGCTGATCCCGAGCAGGTCCGCCTCCGCCGCGAGGGGCGCCACGAAGTGCTGCTCGAACTGCTGCTCGCGACGCTTGAGGAGCTGGGCGCGCGCGCCCTCGGCGACGAACATCCCAATGCCACGACGCTTGTAGATGGTCCCGTCGGTGGCCAGGTGAGCAACCCCCTTGGCCGCTGTCGCGGGATTGATCCGATGGAAGACCGCGAGCTCATTGGTCGAGGGAACCTGCGATCCCTCGGGGAAGGAACCGTCGAGGATCCCCGCCTCGATGCCTTGGGCGATCACCAGGAAGAGCGGGGTGAGGCCGTTGCCCTGGTTACCTGGTTCATTAGTCATGTGACTAACCATACCACCGCCCACCCTGCGCGCGGGGCCTGGTCAATCCCGATGAAGAGGACCCTCGACGAGGAAGTCGTGCTGTCGCTGCTCTGGGGCCTCATCGCCCCCCTCGTTGTTCTCGCGGTGTGGGGGATGGTGATTCGCTCCTTGGTGCGCGAGTCCCCCTCGAACGCAGCTCTCTGGCTCATCGCCGTCGGCTGCCTGCTGTTACCCCTGGCCGTCTTCGTGGCGCAAAAGGGGTAAGGGGGTCGGCCGCCTCAGCGTGCGGCCGGCGGCGATCCCGGCCAGCTGCCGCACCCGCTCGGCGACCAGGTCCTAGGCGGCACCATCGGTGTCATTGCTGGGCGACCCGACACTGAGCTCACGCACGATGTCGAGGTGACCTGCATGGCGGGAGTACTCGGCGAGAACGTGGAAGCAGATCCACTCGAGAGTCGGAGGGCTCTGGGCAAACCGGCCGCCCGGGCGAGCTGCCTCGGCGAGCTCGTGCGCCAGGAGAGTCTGGCGGGTGCGCCGACCCATCGCGCGCAGATCCGCGGCGACGTCCTCGGCCACAGTCCCCTCGGCAACACGCCACCGAGGAGTCGTGCCAGCCGGGCCGGGGTCGGCCCCCGGGTCATCGACATTCCAGTCCCCCCAAGGCGCCGGCACCTGCTCGCCGAGGAAGCCCCAGACGAACCAGCGCTGCTCCATGTGCAGCAGATGACTGAGCAGCTCGAGGGGTGACCACCCGCTCGGCAGGCGGGACGCCGTCCGCTCCTGCGGCGGCAGCCCCAGGACGCCCTCGATGATGTCCTCGCGCAGCCAGTCGAGATAGTCCGCCCACCGCTGCTCACCCGCCGGGCCATGCTTCGGCGGCTCCTGAGGGTTGCGGCTCATCCGGCGGTCCTCGGTCACCCTCCCACCCTAGGTCGACCGGCCTCAGGCGAGGCGTCGCTGGGCCAGCGCTTCGTCCCGAAGCCAGTCCTCGAAGCACCGCTCGTCGACACGGACGGCAGGACCAGGCAGCATGGCCCCCTCACGAAAAGCCCTGCTGGGGAACGGCATCGGAATCACCCGGACCTTGTGACCGATGGCATCGGCATACGCGGCCGCCATCTGGTCCGCGCGGTGTGGCTGCGGCCCGGCGAGCTCGATGCGAGGTCCCCCCGGCCCGGCCTCGACCGCCTCGACGAGGGCATCGCGGGCCACCGGAGTCGTGACATTGAGGATGGACAGCACGACGATATGGGGCACGCTCTCACGGGCTCGCCGCGGCGGTGATCTGCCGGGCCGCGGCACCGAAGAAGCCGACCGCGGACCGACGCACCCGCGACAACGATTCGCACCACACCACCTGTGCCCGACATCGGCCCGGAGCCGCGCGGTCGCCCCTGGCCACAGCGCCAGTCAGTCCGCCTTGGGCCGGGCGGTGACGAGCTCGATGGTGCAGGTCGGACCGGATGCCCGCGCGAGCCGCCGGTCTCCGGTGAGCAGGATCGCCTGCAGCGCCTCGGCCAGGGCGACGTATGCCGCGTCATAGACGGTCAGGTTCTCTCGCAACTCCCAGCAGCGCGCGATCAGCGCGGCGTGGTCGGCCCGCTGAAGTGGCAGCGCACGCAGGTCCGCAACGGCCAATGCCACCCGACGAGAGTCCAGTTGACCGCTGCGGGCCAGGCCCCGCCACACGGAGACCACCTCGAGGTCGATCAGGCTCGGGGCGGCCAGAGCGTGACCGCGCAAGCGCGCTCGCAGCGCGTCGCCGTCCTCGCCGTCGTCGAGAAGTGCGACGGCGAGGACGCTGGCGTCAACGACGAGCACGCTCGAAGCGCAGTGCGCTGACTGCGTCCCCCAGCGCCAGCGTCCCGCCAGCGCGGCCCCCCGCGCGGTCGAGGACCTCGTCCAGCGTCGGCTGCGACGCCTCCCGGATCAGCCGCGACCGAAGGTACTCCTGCAGCGACTGGCCCGCAGCAGCAGCTCGCGCACGCAGCACGGCGTGGGTCTCGTCCGGCACGTCCTTGATCTGAATATTGGGCATGGCTCCATTATGGCTCCATCCAAGCCATAGCGGAGTCCAGGAGAGTCCCCTGCACGATCCTTCGAGGAATCACTCGTTGGGGGCCGTCGAAGGAGACGCGCTGACGTCGAGGAGAGGGCTCGGGGCCTCTGCGGGCATCTCCGCTGACGCGGCGAGGCTGGTGTGGATCGCCAGGTGTCGAGCGAGGAATGCCTTCTCGGCGAGGCCCTTCCGACGCATCCAGCCCGTGACCTCCGAGTGCCACTTGCTGCTGTTGCACGTCGGGCAGGCGGGCACGACGTTGGCGAGGGTGTACCGACCGTCACGGGCAACCGGTAGCACGCAGTCCCGGTGCAGGGGTGTCCCGGTGGCCCCGCAGTAGGCGCAACCGCCCCAGATCTCCCGCAGCGCACCCCACTGGGCGTCGGTGAGGTCATGCACCCCCTTGGCCAGGCGGCTCTTGCGGCGCTTGGCCGCCCGGACCCTCCGACGGTTCACCGGCACCAGACCAGGGTACGAGCATAGCCAGGGGAACCCGTCTGGCCCAGACCGAGTCCATAGGTGCCTCATGGGAGTCTCACAGGGTCGCTGGACAGGCTCGGCGTGTTCCCGAACCGCTGATCCCCCATCAGGAGTCGTCGTGCCCGTCATCGCCCCACTCACCCCTCGTTCGACGCGCCGCATCGCCGCCATGGCCCTGTGCGGCATAGGCGCACTCGGGCTGTCCGCCTGTGGCTCGACGTCGAGCAATCCTCCGGCGACCGTCTCGGCGAGTACGACGTCGTCCGCGTCGTCCGCGTCGTCGCCCACCGTCGCGGCCGGGACCACGGGCAAGGGGGTCGCCCGCGCGGCGGTCGAGACGCAGCAGGGGGTGGCGTATGCCGCGGCGTCGGCGACGCAGACACTCGACCTGCACCTGCCGGCGACCGATGGGTCCAAAGCGGTGCCGGTCGTGGTGCTGATCCACGGTGGAGCCTTCGCGATGGGCGACTCGGGGATGGAGACGCAGTACGCCCAGCAGCTCGTCGCGCAGGGCTTCGCCGTCGCGTCGGTCAACTACCGGCTGTCCGGCGAGGCCCCCTACCCCGCGGGGGCCCAGGACGTGAAGGCTGCCGTGCGCTGGCTCCGCGCCCACGCAGCCGAATATGGCTTTGACACAGCGAAGTTCGGCGCCTGGGGGCAGAGCGCCGGAGGCTGGATGGCGAACATGCTCGGTGCCACCGGCGACCAGAAGACGATCTTCGACGATGCCGCGCTCGGCAACGCCGACCAGTCCTCCGCCGTCCAGGCCGTCGTCTCCTGGTTCGGCCCCACCAATTTCGCCACCATGGACGCCCAGGCCAAGGAGGTGACCGCCTGCGGCTCGAAGTCCCAGGTGCATGGGAGCGCCGACTCCCCCGAGTCGCGGTGGCTCGGCGGCGCAGTCGACACGTCCTCGCAGACCGCGTCGACGAATATCTCCTCCTACCTGGCCGGCGCGAAGACGCTGCCCGCCTGGTATCTCGCGCACGGCGACTCCGACTGCAATGTGCCTGACGGTCAGAGCGTCGAGCTCGACGCGGCACTGAAGAAGGCCGGCGCGACGCAGACCTACGTCGTGCTCAAGGGTGCCGGTCACGCCGACCCGATGTTCGACCAGACCCAGGTGCAGCCGACCATCGCCTTCCTCACCCAGACCCTCGCACCCTGAGGCGGCCGGGCTGAGCCGTCCCCTCTCAGGGGCGAGAGCGCCCCCTCGATGTGCCGGTCGGACGACCCTTGGCTCGCGGCGCAGCACCGTGGCGAGGAAGGCCAGGAGGCCAATCCCACCCGTGGCGAAACTGGCGAGCACCCAGGGCCACGGAGTGATCCCCACCCGGCGGGCCCGAGGCACGATGAGGAACAAGGCCACGCTGGCCGCGATGAGCAGATCGAACCAGATCTGGTTGCCCCACAGGTTGCGTACGTGCTCGGTCCAGAAGCCCGTCGCGCCCTCGCGCGCGGCTGCGACGACGCTGAAGGCGAGGAACAGTGCGGACACTCCGGCGGCCCACCACCACCGCGTGGGCTGGGGGCACGTCGGGTGACGGCGCGATACACACCGAAGGACACAGCGGCCACGGCAGCGATGA
Organism: Nostocoides sp.; assembly: GCA_016702415.1. Classification (GTDB taxonomy): domain Bacteria; phylum Actinomycetota; class Actinomycetes; order Actinomycetales; family Dermatophilaceae; genus Nostocoides_A. Next base: position 19,276 of record JADJEA010000009.1, on the reverse strand, counting down.
CCGGTGCGAGCTCGACGAAGGACATGAGGACTCCTTGGCGTGAGAGGGGTAGGAGGCGGCACTCTGCTAAATTGTAGTGGCCACTCGGTTCCCCCGTATGCCGTGCGCGCGGGCCGTAGGCTCGCGGCGTGGGCTACAAGTACGATCGCGCGAGCTTCCTGGAGGAGGCCGGCCGCCTGGTCGTGGAGGAGGGTCTGTCTCGGCTGACCTTCGGGCGGCTGGCCGCACGCCTGGGCGTCCCGGACCGGGTCGTCGTCTACTACTTCCCCACCAAGAGCGACCTGATCAGCGAGACGATGCACACCCTGGGCACTGGGCTCCAGGTCCTGATCGAGGAGGCCTTCGGCAGCACCCGGCGATCACCTGAGGACGTGGTCGCCGATGCCGTGCGGGTGCTCACCGCCCCCGAATCCGACCGGATCGTCCGGGTCTTCCTGGAGATCGTCGGTCACGCAGCCTCCGGCCACGAGCCGTACCCCGCGATCGCGGCAGGCGTCGTAACCGCGTGGGTCAAGTGGCTCGAGCCGTTGCTCGCGGACGTCGACGACCCGCGCGCTGCCGCCCTCGCCGTGGTGGCGCGCGTCGATGGGCTGTTGATCGTCCATCACCTCCTCCGGGCCCGACGCCGCGCGCCGCAGCCTCCGCTCACTGACCGCTGGATGGGTGGTTGTCTGAGACGCGCATTGACGTGCAGTTTCACTTGCAGTTCATAATGGAAATGCAAACTGCAATAGTGGCGCTGAGTGACCTGGACCTCGGAACCGTGGTGGCGCGGCTCCGGCGTCTGGGGACTGACACCGCGACTGTCGAGGTCAAAGCCCGCGGCGTGACTCGCGGATGGCGTCGCCGATGAACGCGGTGTCGAGGTGGATCACCAGGAGGGCTCGCGGACCGGGGAGTGGCGCCGGGCCTCGACCTCGGCGGCGATCGCGTCCACTGTCTCCTGGGACACGCAGCTGGCGTCCAGGGCCGCGAGCAGGTCCCCGGCGGTGGACCCCGCCGCGGGGAGGTACTTCTTGATGACCTGGGAGAAGGAGTCGCCATCCTTGAGCCGGTTCAGGCGCTCGTAGGCCTCCATGTCGATCGTAATCGTCTTCACTGCCATGCACTGAGCATGCACTTATCCTGCGCAAATGCGGGTGGCGGAATCCCAATTGCGCCGCTCCCGAGGTCTTGCGATTCGCTGACCCCACCTGGCGAACCGGGTGCGCCAGCGTGAGGCTGGCCTAACGTCGGCCCCATGGTGCTCTTCGGTCTTTCCCTGCTGGCCGGGCTGCTGACCGTCCTCGCCCCCTGCGCGGTGACCCTGCTTCCCGGCGTGGTGGCCCCCGCCATGGCACAAGGCCAGCGGGGCGCTCGAGCCTGGACTGCCCCGCTCGTCGTCGCGGCTTCGCTGGCCGTCTCGGTGTTCCTCGCCACCGTCCTGCTCAAGTGGCTCACCGTGGCAGCCGGGCTGCCGCCACAGGTCTGGCGGTGGCTCTCCGCGGCGCTCCTGATCATCGCAGCGCTCGCCCTGTGGTTCCCGGCAGCCTGGGACCGGATCAGCGATCGGACGGGGCTGGCCGCGGGGGCACGTCGCGGACTCGCGGCGAGCCGTCGGATCGAGGGGCCGCTGCGCTGGGTCGTCACCGGGGTCGCCCTCGGGCCGGTCTTCTCCTCATGCTCACCGGTCTACGCCTTCATCCTGGCCAGCGTCCTGCCCAGCGCACCGGCATACGGGCTGGTGTTGTTGCTCGCCTATGTCCTTGGCCTGGCCACCGCTGTCTTGGGCTTGGCGGTGGGCGGCCTGCATCTGGTGCACCGCCTCGGATGGGCGATCAATCCCGACGGATGGGTGCGGCGGGTCGCCGCCGCCGGGCTGGTGCTCACCGCCTTTCTGGTCGGCAGCGGGCTGCAGCGCACGGCCGAGGACCTGACCGCAACCACAGCACCGAGCACCAGCGGGTGGGAGCAGGAGCTGCTGCGCAGGGCCGTACGGTGGATCGCGCCGACGCAGGCCGCCGCCGCATCCGAGCCATCGCGCTCCCCGACGGCTCGGATGAGCGAGAACCCTTATCCCGCAGCCCCATTCACCGGCCTGACCCACCCGATCAACACCGCAGAGGTGCCTGACTGGCCCGGCTTGCGCGGTGACGTCGTCGTCGTGGACTTCTGGACCTTTGGCTGCGTCAACTGTCGCAACACCCAGCCGATGCTCAACGCCTGGCACGAGCGTTTTGCCGGGCGCGGACTACGGATCGTCGGGGTGCACGCACCGGAGTTCGGCTACGAACGGGAGCCCGCCAATGTCCAGACCGCGGTGCGTGAGGCGGGGATCCGGTATGCCGTCGCCCTGGACAACGACTTCGCGACCTGGCGATCCTTCGGGATCCGGGCATGGCCGACGATGGTCTTCGTCGACCGCTCCGGGATGGTCCGGCACATCCACGTCGGCGAAGGCGACGGTGACAACGGCACGGCGGTCATCGAGGCTCTGCTGGCCGAGCCCCGACCCGCGCGCTAGCGCGCGGCGGCGCGGTCCCGCTGGGTAACGCCTCGTTGCGACTCTCTGCGCCGCCGAGGAGCAGGTCGCCGATGCTGTGGAACAATTGCACGGCTGAAAGTTTCCATAATCCCCTGTAGTGTGTCTGTGTGCTGACCCGATTGTTCCAAAACAGTCCAACTGGACACCTCGTGCCCATCAGCGGGTCAGACCACGGCCGCGAGTGGACCCATCACGCGTTCGTGCCGGACGCCCTCCGCGACTCGAGCCCTGAACTCAGCCAGGCGGCATACCGAGCAGTCGCCGAGGCCCGGGCCGCGCTCGCGGCACTCGACTCCACCGCGGCGAGGCTTCCGAACCCGCGACTCTTTCGCCACGCGTCCATCCGGCTTGAGGCTCAGGCCACCTCTGCGCTGGAGGGAACCTACGAGCCGCTGATGGACGTGCTTGGCGTCGAGCCTGCGGAGGCCACGTCGCCATCCATGATCGAGGTCCTCAACTACGTCACCGTCGCCGAGCTCGCTTTTGACTGGAGCGCCCAGGGTCGGCCCTGGTCGGTCAGCACATTCGAGGAGCTGCACCGCCTCCTCATGCGCGGAACCACGGGGGAGCGCGGGTTCCACGGGGTGCGACCTATCCAGGTAGTCATCGGACGACGGAAAGACGCCGATCCTGCCGACCTCCCCATCAAGGCCGCGCGCTACGTGCCCCCGCCACCCGGTGACGACCTGCGCAGACGCCTGGCCGATCTCCTCGACTGGGCGCAGACCGACCAGAGCACGACATGCGATCCCGTTGTCGCAGCCGCGATGGCCCACTACACCTTCGAAGCCCTGCATCCCTTCCACGACGGCAACGGGCGGATTGGGCGGCTCTTGGTGGTGCTTCAGCTGCACCGCCTCGGAGTGCTCGGCGAGCCGTCTATCACCGTCTCACCCTGGTTCGAGGCGCGACGCCGGCGCTACTACGACGCCCTGCTCGGGGTGTCGACCTCTGGCGACTGGTCGACCTGGGTCGAGATGTTCGCCGAAGGCCTCGCCTCCTCGGCCACGAGCGCCCGAACGCGGATGACGGCATTGACCCATGTCCAGGACGACCTCAAGGAGCGCGTCCGCCAGTCTCGCCTGCGCACGGCAAACGCTCGGCTTCTCGTCGACTTCGCGGTGGCTCGACCCACCTTTACCGTGCGTCAGGTCGCGGAGGAGCTGGGCTTGCAACGGCCGGGAGCCAAGAAGCTCGTGGACAACCTGGTGGAACTCGGCGTGCTGGCGGAGTACGGTCAGCGGGATTACAACCGCCGCTACCACGCACCCGAGGTCCTGCGGACGCTGCTTGCCCCAGGCCACCACGCGGGCTAGTCATGAGCTCCTGGCGTCGCTCGGTGGAGATCTCTGGTGGTGGAGATCTCTGGTGGCGCCAGGATGCCGCGCCAGTTGGTGAAGGTCAGGTCGATCCCGGCGTGTAGTTGACGTCTGCGGGCTTGATGCCGACGGCTCTCGCGAGCTCCATCGGGAAGAGGTGGTCCGGCCCGCCGGGGGAGGCGCGGCCGACTCCGCGATGCCTGGGGTATGGCGCTCGGCCCCCGCGCAGGTCACTGCCGATCCGCGGTGGTCACCTGGGCGTCAGTCGAGGTGCGCCAGTAGTGCCTCGGTGAACGCCTCGTGGTACTGGAAGACGCCACCGTGCCCGGCCTCCGGGTAGATCACGAGGGTGCTGTTCGGGATCCGGCGGTGCATGTCCTCGGAGAGTTCGGTGGGCACCATACGGTCGTGGTCGCCGTTGGCGATGAGGGTCGGTGCCGTGATGCGAGACAGATCCTGTGGCTGCTGCCGTCCCCACCGACGGACGGCGGAGATCTGGCGATTGAAGCCGGACACGGCCATGGGCTGGTCGCGGTCAAGAACCCGTTCGCGGAGGCGGCCGAGATAGACCCGCGCGGCGGCCTTCCCGGCCGGCGTGCGGGGGAAGAACAGGAACTCCTTCGCGTCGGTGCGATGAGCGAGGCCGCGCAGCATGTCCCAATAGATGTAGGCTCCGCCGGTCTTGCGGTCGATGCCATGACCCCCTGCCGGGCCGGTCCCGGTCAGGACAAGCCTGCGGACCAGATCGGGGTCGTCCAGAGCGACCTGTTGAGCGACGAAGCCGCCGAGCGAGAAGCCGACCAGGTCGACGTGCTCAAACCCGAGGGCGGCGATCATGGCGCGGGCCGTGTCGGCCATCTCGCGGATGCTTCCTGGAACAACGCCACCCGAGCCGCCGACCCCGGCCAGCTCGAGAGCGACGACGCGGTGCCGCCTCGCCAGGGCATCGACGATGGCCGGATCCCACTCATCGAGCGTCGCGCCGAGGTGGGTCAGCAGGACGACGGGGGTGTCGGTGAGAGGGCCGAGGTCGCGGTAGAGGAGACGGTCCCCGGCCACGGTGATGTGGCTGTTCGGGACGGTGGCCCATGTGGTGGGTCGCTCCGGGAAGTCCTGCGCCTCGGCCTCGCTCGGCATGGAGCCGGCCGGGTCGGGGCGGGTGGAGACGAGCACCTTGCCGCGGGTGCCTCCGGCGAGGACCTGGGCGATGGCGTCGAGCGTGCGCCCGAAGGGCAGGACACGGTCGACGACGGGCTTGAGCACACCGTCATCCACCAGCCCGGCGAGGGTCGACAGGGCCGGCCCGTCGGGCTCGATGAACAGGAACCGGTAGCGCACACCGAGGGTGTGGGCCTGTCGCCGGAGACGAGCGCTCAGGACACCGAGCGCCAGCTTGACCGGCAGGGGGGCGCCGACCTGGTCGGCCAGGGCGGGGTCGGGGGTCCCGGCGATCCTGACGACGATGCCACCGCGGCGCAGCACCCGCAGGGACCGGGCGGTGGTCTCGCCACCCTGGGTGTCCAGGACGAGGTCGACCGGGCTGGCCGCCAGGCGGGCGACGAAGTCCTCGCGCCGGTAGTCGATGACCTCGTCGGCGCCGAGAGCGCGAACGAAGTCGGCGTTGTCGCCCGACACGGTCGTGACGACGGTCGCGCCGAGGTGTTTGGCGAGTTGGACCGCGATCGACCCGACCCCGCCGGATCCGCCGTGGACGAGGACGCGCTGACCCGGCTGCACCCGGCCGAGGGTGACGAGGGCCTGCCAGGCGGTCAGTCCGACCACCGGCAGGGATGCCGCCTGGACCAGGGAGACGCTGGTCGGAGCGTGCGCGAGGGCGCCCTCGTCCACGACGGCGAACTCCGCGTAGGCACCCATCGTGACGACGCCGGTGTAGGCGATGACAGCGTCCCCCACGGCGAACCGAGCAACCCCGTCACCCACGGCGACGACCTCACCGGACAGCTCGCCGCCAGGCCACGGCCGGAAGCGTCGGGTGGAAGAGCAGCTTGAACTCGCCGGCCCGGCTGCGCTCGTCGGCGTGATTGACACCCGCGGCGACCATGCGCACCGGCACCTGGCCGGGGCCGGCGGCCGGCCGGGGGACCGACACCTGTCGGAACGGGCGACCGTACTTCTCGAGGACAAAGGCTTTCATCGCTGTGCTCCTTCGGACTGGGGGAACGGCCGAGCGTCGAGCTGGGCCAGCACGTCGAGGATTCGACGGTCCTTGGCGAGGCGGGAGTCGAGTGCGGGTGCCAGCACACCGCGCAGGGCCGAGACCGGGCGCCATCGCGCCGGGTGGGTGACCCGGCTGGCTCGTCGCTCCAGACCATGGACGAGAGCCGCTGCCGCGGCGTCAGCGGTGACCCGCTTGAGCATCGGCGCCGGGAGAGTCCGCAGCAGGGCCGTCACCGTGTCGTCCTCGTCGACACCGTGTTTGATCATCTCGGTGTCCACCAGGGAGAAGTAGGCCGTGAGCACCGAGACGCCCAGGTCCGCGACCTCGAGACGCAGGCCGCGTCCCAGTTGCTCGACTGCCGCCTTGCTCATCGCGTAGGGGATGGCTCCCATGCCGTTGAGGTAGGCGAAGACCGAGCTGATCAGGACGACCTGACCCCGGTTGCGCGTCACCTGTTCCATCGCGGCCGAGATCGTGTTGACCACGCCGTTCACATTGACGTCCATGGTCCGCTCCACAGTGTGGGCGGGCATGGTGCGCAGCGTCGCGGCCGTCGGCAACAGCCCCGCGTTGGCGATCGCGATGTCGACGCCACCGAACCGCGCCACGGACTCGGCGACGATCCGCTCGAGGGAGGCGCGGTCGCGCACATCGGCGACGCAGCCGAGAACACGCGGCTCCGGGCCGAGCGCGGCTGCCCGCTCCGGGGTGGCCGGATCGACGTCGGCGACGACCACCCTGGCTCCCTTGCGCAGCAACAGGCGGGCCGTCGCGGCACCGATCCTCCGTTGCCGCCGGTGATGAGGACCACCTTGCCACGCAGGTCGTAGGACCTTCCGGACATCACAACACCTCCTCGCTTTACCGTACGATCGTAATAGTATGATCATACTAGGATCTTTGGCAGGCGTGAACCAAAGGAGCGGCGATGACCAGGTACACCCCAGATCACAAGGCGGCGACCCGACGCCGGTTGCTCGCCGCCTCGGCTCGGCGCTTCAAGCGCGACGGCTTGGATGGGTCCGGGATCGCGTCCCTCGTGTCGGATGCGGGTCTGACGAATGGCGCCTTCTACGGGCACTTCTCGTCGAAGGACGATCTCATCGCCACCGTTGTCGCCGACCAGCTTTCGGCCCAGGTCGCGCGACTGGAGTCGATCGCCTCCGCGGAGGACATGGCCGCCTTCATCCGGCAGTACCTCTCACCCCAGCATCGCGACGACCCGGCCGAGGGCTGCCCCTCGGCCGCCTTGCTCGACGAGATCGCCCGTCAGTCCGAGCCGGTCCGCGCGGCATACACCAAGGGAGCCGACCGAGTCATCGCCGTCCTTGCCGAGAGGCTCGCCGGCGACAACACACGAGCACGAGCCATCTCCTGTTCACCCTGCTCGTCTCATCGATGCAGCTGGCGCGGGCCGTCACCGAGCCCTCCCTGTCCGATGAGGTGCTCGACTCGGCATACGACTCGGCGCTGCGCATCGCCGGGCTCACGCCCGAGCCTGAGGGAGTGGCCGAGGTGCCCCTGCCCGTGCGGGACTGAGCATGACGACCCCCCGGGGTATGCCGTGTGGCCCAGGGGCACCGGGATCGTCACCACGAGGGATAAGCGGCGCTGGTCGGTGGTCGATCAGGGCAAGCCGGCCGCGGTGAACTCCTGCTGCAACCGTGGGCGACGTCTGTGCTCCTGCCGCAGGTCGGCGATGAGCTGATCGACCTCGGCCGCCTGAGGGGTGTCCGAGGCAAGGCGACGCATCCGCGCGAGCCGGCGCGCGGCATACCGATAGTTCTGTGCGTTCGCGACGCCGAGCTGGTCGATAACGAGTCGGGTGTGCATCGGCAGTGTCGCGAGCGCGTCGACCTTCTCGTATGCCGTGAGGAGGCGTGACCACAGATCCCCGTCGGTGAGGTCGAGCTCGTGCGCGAGGGTCCAGGCGAGCGCGGGCTCCCCGAGGGTGGTGAGCGCGAAGGTGACCGCCTCTCGCGGGGCACGGCGAAGGTGGGTCAGGACGTGCTCGCGCAGCTGGGGCCAGGCTGTGCCGACGGCACTGCGCAGCGCCGCGGCGTGCCCAGCCGTCGGCCAGCGATCGAAGGTCGCGCGGGTGGCGTCGACCAACGCCTCCGGCCGGTGGGCGGCCACCAACTCGGCGAGGTAGCGGGCCGCGGTGATCGCCTGGTGGCCACCGGTGGGATGCGCCACCGCGCGCTGGGCCCATTCGATGGCGAGGTCGTACTCGCCGATCTCGGCGAAGGCTACGGCGGTGTCCTGCAACCATGCTGGCACCCGTTGGTCGCGGGCATGCGTCGTGATGATTGCCTCGATGTCCCGGTCGAGAACGGCCAGCCGCTGGTCGTTGTCGTGGATCGTGAACCAGTCGCGCGCATTCGGTGAGCGCCAGCTCTCACCGCGATCCGGCTCCGGCCCGAGGGTGGCGCGCCGCTCCGCCAGACGCCGCCGGTAGGCTGCCATCCCCACCTCGCCGAGGGCGGGTGCGTACCTGACCGGGTCGACGGTGAAGAAGTCGCACTCCTGGTCGAACTGGAAGGCGATCAGCCAGGTCACGAGCTTTGCCGGCGCGGCCATGGCTGGCCCGGCCGTGGCGGCGTGCAGGTCAAGGAGGCGGCGGCAGGCATCGCCGATGATCCCACTCGAGTCGTCGGCGCGCATGATGACCTTGAGGGCGGAGGCGATCGCGCGCTGGGTCACCGCGAATGCCTCGGCGGGGTCGGTGGTCGCGGCGCGCTCAAGCACGTCGACGCCCCCGTGCATCTGTGCCCCATGGGCGTTGGCCACGTTCCAGCGGTGCAGGTCGGCCCGGCTCCGGATCAGTGGGAGGACGGCATCGGCGAGAGCGGACACCCGTTGAGGGTATGCCGTGTGCCCACCCCCCAGCGGCCCGTTCGTTGAGGATCTCGGTCAGCCAGGCCCCGGCCTCGTCCTCGAGTTTGTCCGCCAGCCGGTTGAGGGCGGTCACCTCGACTCCCGGTCGCACGCCGAGCGGTGGACCGCACTCGATAGGGCGGTGGCGTGCCCATTATTTTGGACCCGCCCCCGCCGTTGACCCTCAAAACCCACCACCCCAGAGGACTCTCCTCTCGAAAGAATGCGGCGCGAGTCGACAGGATGGGACGACGACACCCGCGAGCGAGCGATAGGTTCCTGGTCAGGGAGGCTGTCCGAGACGTGGGAACGCATCGTCAGCCAGGAGATCGCGGGACAACTGTTCGACAGATGCACCGAAGAGGTCCGTCCCACGATGCTCAAGGTGCTCGTCAAGTTCAACGAGGAAGACGACAAAGCGTTCCAAGAGGCCTACAAGCGGGTGTCAAGGTGGGCCACCCGTCACGACAAGTCCACCGCCTTGAACTACGTCCCACCGAGCTTCGACGAACTGGCGGAGGAACTGGACATTGCCAAGGCTTGGTTCGAACGCGTGAAGAAGTTCAAGTAGCCACGGTCGAGCGCACCTGACGAGCGTGGGCGGGGGCCGCAACACATAACACGACAGTGCGACACGCCCGGGATGCATAACATCGGCTAATTCTTAGAATCAGCGCACGTTCTTACAAGATTCAGTGCATCTCGACAAGAGTTCAATTGTCGAGTTGCACCGAAGAGTGCACGAGTACGCGCCGGCAACTTTGCGCGGCGTGCGACCGTGGTTGAAGTCGTGCAAAGTCCACGTCTCGCCATCAGCGGAAGTCACCCGGTTGGAATCACACTAGGTAGACCAGGAGGCAAACGTAGCAACCAACGGCAAGGCTGGCCTTCAACCAGAAGAATGCCTCGGTCGATTGGTTGAGCCAAGGGGGACTCCACCTCTGCGACACGAACGCAGTCACAACCGCGGGTCGTGGCTGGGTCCGAAGGTACTGGCGTGCTTCCGCAACCGGGGAGTCGAAGGCGCCCCGATCCTCCGAACCGACAATGCTCGCACCATCCGTCGCCCCAAGTTCGGCGTGGTGAACAAGATTGTTCGCGAAACCCCAACGATCCAGGTTGCGCCATGCCTTTGTCACGTCAGCGGAGGGTGAGCGTCCGTAGTCGTCGTTGATCAGTGCCTGGTTCAGCGCCCAAGAAACCCGGCCCCATGCCCACGATCCCCACAGGTAGTGAAGTGCGTCGCATAGCAAGGCCAAAATGGCCAGTACGGCGGCTCCGCGGAGAAGGCCAGACTGCAAGACGGCTGCGACAACCACCTGCGGAGAGCTGTCCTTGGCCGCCAGACCACCACCAAAGAGCCATACCGCAGCGAGTCCAGAAAGGGCAAGCGTCCGAACAACGGTACTGCTCTGTGCTGTGTACAGACCACGCTGTTCGCCCGCAAGACTTACGACGGGGGCCTCGATGTCACTGTTCCCCATCGCCGGCCTCATCGGACCGCCAGGGTAAGCGACGACGCAGGTGCCTACCTTCCCCCTTCATGGCCCCGCTGCGGTTGTCCGAGGGGCGAAGGTGGGGTGCGACCCGTGCCGTCGGAGCCTCAGGGCGTTTCCGCGGCCGCGGCGATTTCACCCTGTCGATCAATCGACCAATCAATGACCTTTCTGGCCGATCCCCGTCAGCATTATCAGTCATCAACTTGCCTTTCCCACCTTCGGAGGAACCGTAATGCCCACAAATTTGGCGATTCTGAACCTTTGTCGACGAACGAGGCCAGAATGGCCATACTCGAACTGAAGGAGATCCCGGCCAAATCTCAGCAACTGCAGCTCGGGGTAGTTTGAACCCGAGGTTCCGTCGTACACACACTCCCAGACAACATGCCCAAGGGCGTCCTTGGCCTCGACGACCACTACCCACTCCGCAAGCGAGCACGAAGCGAAGAACTCGGCAGCCCTCCCGTCGCGTGCCCCCACCTGCCGCAAGCGATCGTTCTTGTAGTCCAGTCCCATAACAGCGACGCTGTTGTACGTCCAGCGCGTGGGCGACCCTTCCAGTGCGTCCTCCACCAGCCATAAGGTGGAATTGAGTGCAGCTGATGGATCAAGCAAACTGCGCGCAGGCTGAGGCACCAAGATCTGATATATCTCGCGCCCTCTATCCGTGAAGGACTCCCCAGATCCATCCACCACCGCACGGGCCAAGTCTTCCTTTGGTGCTTGCGGATGGGGATCTCTAGTGACATACGATTGATGGGCGAAGGCGTCCTTGCTGACAGCAATCCCGTCGCTCGACGCGAGATACGGACCGTATTGGTCATCATGGTAGAAGTGAATTACGTCAGTATCGGTTTCAGACCGTCCACAAAGGACCATCGCATGGTCCCTCGTCTGGCAGTATATGGGCCATCTGGACCTTATGAACGGCCTAGTGACCAGGTCGAAGATCTCGGTCTGCAGTTTCTCAACCTCCCCCATGACTTCCTCCTCACCCTTTGACTGAAGCTCATATGCGATCGGGTACACATAATCTGCGAAATTCGAAATGTCATCCTGAGCAGAGCTCGCCCGCGCAAGCAACTCTACGAACGCAGGGTGGTCACCCTGACCCTCGTCAGCCTGACCCTCGTCGCGTTCGCCCCACAAGGCTCTGATTTGTGCGACTATTCGCTCAACGCGGGACGCGCAATCTGTGATGAGTGCTACGGGAACGACCGGATAATCGTACGTTTCTGAGAGTGGCGTCATGTAGCTGACAGTTCGGAGCCCGAACCTAGAGAGGCGGTCGCTGATGTGACTTGGCAGGAGCGCCGAAGTTGATTGGGGTCTCATCGGACTCGTGTCGCCTTCGACGGCGAAGTCCGCGATCAATCGTCGTTCGCCCAGACCTCGCCTAAAATATGAGTAGTGTGTAATCCATGCAGCCACCTGAGCGCAAACCACGAAACGCTCATCCTGCTGCATGAATGGAACGCCTCTAACCGTCAGGGTAGAACCTAAGAGATGCACCACCTCCTCAATGTCACTACACTCGTGTACATATTCAGGGGTCTGTATGACAGAGCGGCCAACCAAGGGAAGATGACCCGGACGACATACGACATAGCCCCGGTAGGAGGCAGCGAGCTCGTCGTCGAAGATCAGGGTGCCGTCTGAAGCGAGGGCCTTTGTGAAGAAATGTAGCCGAGGTGAACTGTGCTGTACTGGGGCATTCAACTTTGAATAGAAAGCGGCCTGTTCGCTTCTATAGTCGAGGCACACGTACCTCTCCTCGACTACCGCAGATTTGACGCCATGCTCGCGCAAGATCGTGACTATACGGTGCCAAGGTCCCGCCGAGTCAAAAGAGAAGCACATCCCCTGATCGAATGTAGTCCAATCTTCATCCGTTTCTAGGGGGCGGTAGTGGACCGGCGGTTCGACGGGTGGGCAAGCGTCGAGGAGATCATGTAAAGCGGAGTCGGGGTCAGACTTGAACCGAGTGTTGGCGCGCGCGTCCTCATCCAGTTGGTCAGGGGCAATCGGCAACCGCTGACGCAGCAATCCTGCTTGATGCTGCAGCACAGCAGCTGCGCGGATGAAGTCACCGGCCTGCGGGGTCACGAGAGATCACGCTACTCGCGGTTGTGTCGCAAAGCTGGCCAGACACGACTGACCGGCCGCGCGTCTAAACGCCCATAGCCGAGGTGCGCGCCCTTCGTTGTCCAGTGGTTGCCCTGAGAGCGCTCTTCGCCCCGCTACGGGCCACGCCACCGCCGACACTGACAAGCTTCTTGGACTTACGTCCCGAGGTGTCGTTGGCCTCCGCTGCCCGGCCAGCGTCCACGACCCGGCGACCGACGGCCTCACGCCGTGCCTTGGGCAGCGTCGACTTAACCACCTTGAAGCGGAACTTGTGAGCCACTGGACTGTCCTTCTGTGGTTTTCGCATGCTAGGCATTGAGGCCGCACAACATCCGCTCGCGCCATCGAAGGGCCCGCAGACACGGCGTGTCGGCTTGACAACGAGACTCTACGCTACCTGTCGGCACCTGGCACCTCCAAATGGAACATCGACCCAGCGTCTTGCCATCTTCGACTGCCTACCTCCATCTAAGCGTAAGGATCGGCGGTTCCTATGGACCTTGAGGCCGAATTACAAGCGTGTCATTTGGCAGCAACTCATGCTCGCTTGTGCAGTGCGCAGCAGAGTTCGAACTGCTGTCGCTCGTCGAGGGAGTCGGCGAACTGGCGGTAGCGGGCGCGGTCCGTGGCCGTTGGTCGCCTCCCTCGCCAGACGGGTGAGAGGTCGAGGTGGCCGTGGGCGACGTGGACCCACTGCCAGGTGAGGGCGAGGTCGTGGTCGCCGTAGCGAGCGTCTGGGCGGTTGCGGCGGGCCCATTCGTTGAACCAGCGGGTCATGCCGAGCCGGTGGTGGATCTTGGCTTCGGTGGCCCGGTAGTCGCGGCGCTCGGTCTCTTCCCCGGCTCGCCAGATCCGGCTCTTCCACTCGTCCGCAGTGACGAGCATGGTGGCCGAGCAGGCGCGGGCGCGGCGCACCCCCATCGGGCCGGGCATGTTGAGGGCTTCGGCGGCTTGGGCCCAGGTCGTCACGTCCGGGTGCAGCCGCGCCAGGGACAGGGACGCGAACAGCCGCACAGTGTGCTCGCTCGAGGTGGACGCGCCGTCGAGGTGCTCGAGGTACTGGGCGTGCGGGATGACCTGCGGGATGAGGGTGAGGTTGATCGGCATACGCCCTCCGAAGTGGGTGTCGAGGTGGTGGGACAGGCGCCGGTGCGGGGCGCGGGCGGCCATGACCAGCCGGGTCAGGGTGGGAGTCATGACGGTGCGGTCGGCGAGCCACCCGAGCGGGCCGTCGTTGGTGGTCGGGGTGAGCTCGGTCCACGGCGTCAGCCGGGCAGCAGCCTCGTCGACGTCAGGGGCGGTGAGTATGCCGTCAGCCGTCGCCAGCGCTTCGGCTCGCAGAGCGGGGGGCTCGGGTGGGCGTAGGCCCCAGCGTGGTCCACGATCACGGCTTCGGGCTTCGGCTTCGTCCGGCAGGTCGGCCACCCAGGGCGCGAGACGCGCTTCGCCGGGCTGACTGGCGAGGTGGAGCAGGAGCGTGGCGAGGTGGCGCAGGTCTGCGAGATAGGTCCCCGGCTGGGCGGCCTGTCCGAGAACGGTCACCTGTTGCCCGTCGATAGCGGTGTCGACGCGGGACTGCAGGGCGAGAACGTCTTCGCTGCCGGGTGTCGTGGGGATGGTGGTGAGGTCGTGCTGGCACTGCCGGGTGGGGCCAGCGCCGAGCGGGTTCCCGCACACGGTGGCGGCGCCGACGCGGCGCAGGTGGGAGTGGCGCTGGTCCCGGAACGGTCGCCGACAGGACGGGCACCGGGCAACGAGCAGTGACCTGTGTTGTGTGCAGGTGGTGACGGTGAGGAGCCGCCACGCAGACTGCCAAGCACCGTCCGCGGCGAGGCATGCCGGGCAGATCTGGGTGCCGTGGGCGGGTGCCCAGCCGCGGGCGGCGACCTGCCGGTAGGAGTGCCGATCGGTTGGGTCCAGGCCGGTGAGGTCGAGGGCGGTTCCGTCGAAGGCGGCGAGGGTGGCGGCATACACGTCCTGCTCGTCGACGCGGGCGAGGGCCGCGAGCCGGGCGATCGTTTCCGGTGCTGGCGCGAGGGTGAGGTAGCGGGTGCCTGCTCGTCCACTGCCGGTCGCAGTGAGGAGCTGAGCGGTGGTGAGGCCGTTGGCGTCGGCGAGGTGCTCGAGCCAGGACTCGATCGACTCCCCAGGGCGTGGCGTCACGGAGACCGGCAGGGCCGCGGTCATGGCACATCTGGGGTGGTGTGCGCGCCCCCCAGGCCCTGTCGTCCGGCAGGTGATCCTGGGGGTTACTTCCCGGTCCCTCGCAAGGGTGGGCGTTCCGGCGCCTGGCCTGTTTCATCGCCCCACCGGTGCCGTTCCGACAGGGTCGAGTCCGTTGTGGAGTGCGTCGGCGAGCTCGGCTTTGGTGGCCGCGTTCGTTCGCTCAGCGGCCTTGCTGATGTGGCGGGCGCTGTCGAGGACCCAGACGAGGTCGTCGTCGAGGTAGGCGGCCTCGACTCCGGGACGGAACCCGTGCCCGGCAAGGAGACGGGTGATGGAGCCTGTGAGGTCGTCGAACAGGTGGTTGGGCAAGTGTCGAACGACGTCGGGCAACCCATCCTTCGCGATGGAGCCGCGCAGTACGTCCTCGATGTCTCCATCAGACTCCGCAACGCCAGCGCCGACGAAACGGCGTCTGCTCGTGTCGACAATCAGCAGGACCCGCAGGTGGGTGCCATCGGCCAGTCGCAGGAAGGTGGGGTTCAGGTGCCAGGTTGTCATGCGGTCCTCCGTTGTGTGGGGTGGCGGTCGCGCTCCGGCCGGCCGTTGCGGTAGCCGCGTCCGGCGGCGATGCCCGTGTAGCCGGAGAGATCGGCGAGGTCCGCGCACTCGGCTTGAACGGGGCATCCGTCACACAGCGTCGCGGCGTCGGTCAGGGCCGCGGCGCGTGCTGCCGTGGTGGGTGCTGCGGCATACGTGTTCTCCCACGCGGTCCACTGGCTGGTGAGGTCTTTGCAGGCCCCGTCGGCCAGGGTCCAGGCGGCGTCGCGGGACAAGACGTTGCGGCTGATGCCCCTCATTGGTGGCCCCACCGCGGGCCGAGGCAGGTGGTCGGGACATCCGCCGTGGTGATCGTGATGCTCGCCAGGAGCGCGGTGTCAGGGCCGTGCTGGTTCAGGAGGTGGCGTTGGAGGGTGGCGCGTGCCTTGATGGCGGCGTGTTCGGTGGGGAAGGAGCCGGCGATGTCGTGGCAGTTCCAGAGCAGCCACACGCGCGTCACGGAGGCGTTGACCGGGTGAGGCTGCGCGAGGAGCTCTTCGACGAGCATTCGCAGTTCCTCGGCGTAGTGAGCGTAGTAGGTGGCGTCCATGGCCGGGATGGGGGTGGCGGCCATCGCGTGCAGGATCCGGGCTGCTCGGGTGCGGAGGTCTTCATGGTCAGGCTCGAGCTGGTTCATCCGTACCTCCGAGTGACTCCGGCCCAGGTGGCTTGGGCTGCGGGGATGGTGAGCAGGTCGGTGTCAGCGAGCAGTTGCTGGCCGGTCTCGTGCAGCAGCAGTCGGGTCTCGGGGTCGATGCGAGTGTCGAAAGCGTGGATGTCCCGGTCTGGGATGTGCGGCCAAGGGCTGGAACGCATCGGGCCGTGCGTGAACCTCGTCCAAATCCACCCCAACGCCATGACCTGGATGTCAGTGCGGGCGGTGCTCGGCGGGAGGCGCCGAGTGGTGCTGGAGGGGAGCCGCGTGACGGCGCGCAGGGTGTCGCGGCGGCGCTGGTAGTCGGCGAGCCCGCCGGCGAGGAGCGCGTCGAGGGCTCGGCTGAGCAGGTCGGCGTCCTGGTCGCGGAGGCCGGAGCCGGTGTGGATGCCGTCGATGATCAGGCTGGTCGGTATGCCGGTCACGCCGAGCGCGGCGGTCGCATCCTCTGGGGTGGGGTGGCCGTCGAGGGCTTGGGTGATCAGCAGGTGCAGGGCGACAGCGGCGCGAGTCAGCGAGAGCCACTGCCCGGGCCGGCGCGCCGGTGCGTCGTCGTTGGCGGGTAGGGGCAGCAGGGCGGGGACGTGTCGCGGGTGCAGCCCATCGGAGGTGGCGTGGTGTCGGAGGCGGGTGAGGAACCAGTCGAGCCGGGCCTGGTCTGCGGGGGTGAACTCGCCCGCTTGGTGTCGTCGGGAGTGCGCCGGTCGTTGACGCTGCTCGCGGGCGAGGCGCCGACCGCACAGGAGGAGCAGGGCCGCGACCGTGCCCGGGTCGGGTGACGGGTACGCGCCCCACTGACGGGCGGCGGTGACGTCGACTACCGGAAGTGCCAGCTCCGCGCCGTGAGGGTCGTCTTGGACTGTCGCGGCGGTGGCCTGGCAGCGACGGCGCAGGCGGTAGAGGATGCCGCGGGCTCGGGGCTGGTCGATGGCCGCCTCGGCCAGGTCGCGCAGGATGTCCGCGAGTTCGAGGACCCGCGGGTGAGCCGGTCGCACGATGTGAGGAGTTCCGGCCCGGACGAGGTAGCAGCCGCACCGCAGGCAGACGGGCATCAGCGCGGTCTGCCAGAGCAAGTCGGTGTGTCCAGTCCGAATGGTGCAGGCCGGGCAGATCCACACCACCGCGTGGTGCAACCGCCACCCGTGCCGACGTTGCTGACCGTGACCGCGGATGGCCAACGGGTACCGGCTCATCGTCAACCGCCGCGCGGCATCGGCGTCGAGCCCGCCCAGCGCCGCGACGGAGTCGAGCTCGGCTTTGGGGACGTCGATGTCGTGCCGCCACGGCACCAAGATCCGGGAGCGGCTCAGGCCGTTGGCGTCGGCGAGGCGAGCGGCATACGAGCTAAGCGGCTCGGACGGTCGCGGGTTGGGACGCACCGGCAGTGGCACCGTCATTGCCGGCGCTTCTTTGCCGCGGTCGCCGCGTCGATCTGCGAATCGACCGAGCGTTCGCTGAGCTTGACCGCGTCAAGGTCGTCGCGCGTGATGACGCTGCGGCGGTCGTGGACGGCGTCCAGGACGGATCCGGTGACGAGTTTGGCAACCTCGCCGACGAAACCTTGGGTCCGCCGCCAGATGTGTTGGGCCAGCGTGGTGACGAACAGGTCCGGGGCGGCATCGGGCAGATGCTCCAGAGGCCGATCCGATGCGGACGCGAGCAGGTCCTGCCAGGCTGCCTTGTTCTCGATGGTGCTGATGTGGAACGCGTCCACCGTCATCGTGGTCAACCGCGCGCGGATCTGGGGGTCATCGAGAATGGTGGTGCTCTCCAGGTGGGCGCCGACGAGGATGACCGTGCCGTTGTTGATCTCGCCGAGTTCGGTGTTGAGGAACTTGATGTAGTCCAGGACCGCTCGGCCTTGGGCGTTCGTGGATCGGAGCATGTGGGCGTCGTCGAGGATCACGACCTGAACGCCGTGCATCCGCAACGCATGCAGGACGCGGGTGGTCGTGGTGCGGGCGAGACCCTCCGGCGGGTAGCCCAGGTAGAGCAAGATCAGCGCGTTGATCTCCTTGATTGAGCTCGACGCCATCAGGGTCACGTAGACGACTGGCACCCAGTCCGCGATCATCGCGGGCTTGGGGGACCATGTTGGTCGTTGTTCGTTGACCTGGTCGCCGAGCACGCCACGGTAGACACCGAATCCCCAGTGCTTGAGCAGCGTGGACTTGCCTGCGGAGTACGGTGCCGTGACCGCGACCATCGGCATCGCGCCCGGCGGTCGGAGTCGGTTCGTCTTGACGATGTCGTCGAGGTGGGCCTTCACGGCCTCCATCGGCTTCGAGACGACCACCCTGGCGTTCATCGCGACCCTCAACCGACGGAAGTAGTCGTCTCGGGCGGCTCGAGACCAGCCGTCGTACTCAGCGATGGAAACCGGATCGGGCCACGCCGGTGATGGGGCTGTTGCTTGCCGATGCCAGTCGTGTGCGTCCATGTCACACCATCCCCCGGTAGTCGGGCCAGGGCTCTTCGTCGGTCTCGTGGGCAGGCGCTGACGTCGTTGCGTCCGAGCTTGAGCTGGCGACAGCGGTTCCCGGGAAGCGCACGACGTTGCCTTGTTGGGCGAGCTCGAGGGCACGGTGGGCTTCGGCGACTTCGGCGTGGTCGCGTTGGGCCTGGCCCCAGCGGATGTATGCCGCCGAGAGCTGGGCTCGTGACTCGTCCTTGCCCTTGGGGGTGGTGATGTCACCGATCTCGTCGATGATCTGGAGCATGATCGTGCGCTTCTTGAGCGCGCGGTTGCCTCCGCGTTCCTGGATGCGTTCGTTGACACGGTCGACGAGGACGTCGACCAGGGGGCGTCGATGAGGTGGCGCCCCGCCAACCGATCTCGTGGATCCGGTCGGTGTCGGGGTGACGGAACCAGAATGCGGGTCATGTCGCGCGGGTCGCGGTGGAACGGGATCGCGCTGTCCTGCTCCCGGAAGGTCCCTTCCGCACGTCGCGGAAGTCCCGAGGACCTCGTCGTCGTAGGCCAGGTTCTTGAACTCGACGCCGGCGTGGCCAGGGGTGAGCCAGATGATGGGTAGGAACTGGTAGATCAGGTCCGGGTGCACCGGGATCGTCACGCGACCGGTGATCGCGAAAAGCGCGTCCCAGTACTCCAGCGGGGTGACGCGCCTGCCAGGTTCACCCGGGAGGTGCAGTCCGTCGTGTGGTTGCCTGCTGTAATCCAGGGTGAGAAAGCGCTGCATGTCGGTCAAGTACTTCTCGGCGGTACACATCGGCTCATCGGCAACAACCCCGACCCACGACCCCCTCTCATAGATCCCGCGGCCCTTGAACGCGTCGGACTGCTGGTAGAAACGCTGGTAGGTCTCGTGGAGC